>NZ_CM146338.1:1965000-3237114 GCF_055693625.1 Polaribacter sp. HA6-7 | reverse complement strand
TATTTTTATCTCCTAAATTATTTCTTAATAATTGTAAACCTTCCCAACGCTTGTTAACTAAATTGAAAACCTCTTCTGTTGTATGAGTATTTAAATCGTCTATAATTTCAGATAAACTTCCAAAACAAGCAAAACCTGCATTTTTAGTACTTGCGCCTTGTGGTAGCATTCCTTTTTCTAAAATTAAAACCTTTGCTTTTGGGTGTTGTTTTTTTAATTGTAAAGCACAATTTAAACCTACAATTCCGCTACCAACAATAGTAAAATCTATGTTGGTAAACCATTCTTTTAACTCCCAATAACTGTAATTCATTTACACGTTTTTTTCGAAACAAATACTATTTTTCATTCCAATATATTGTCCGTAATTGTCAATAATATTATACTTACTTTTTTTATAAAATTTTACTGCTGCTTTTTGTCTTTTGCCAGTTTCTAAAATACATTTAGAAAAACCCAATTCTTTTGTCCAGATTTCTAATTCTTCTATTATTTTTTGTGCTAAACCTTTGCTTCTATAATTGCTAGAAACATACATCCTTTTAATTTCCATAGTAGAATTGTCAAACTTTTTAATAGCGCCACAACCTACCGCAATTTTATCAACATACAATATAACTACATGCTTTATTACATCAATATGATTAAATTGATTGTAAAAATCATGCTCATCTTGGTCTGTAATTTTAAGAAATGCGTCTAATTCTTTTACTAAAATCTTAAAATCTGGATGTGTTGCATTGGTTCTAAAAATTTCTATATTCATGCTACTATTCTTCTGCGTTAAAAAAATCTGACTCTTTAAATTTTAACTTTAATTGCACCCAAACTGGTTCTTTAATTTCGGTGTTTAAATTACCAAATGACAACCCCAATAATCTAACTGAGTTTGGCAATTCATCTTGAAATAACAACTCTTTTACCACAGGAAAAAATTCTTCCTTTTTCTGCATAAAATGGCCTTTTGTTTTACTTCTAGTTTGTTGTGTAAAATCAGAATATTTTATTTTTAAAGTAATTGTTTTGCCTTTGGTGTCTGCCTTTAGCATGCGTTTTTCTAACTCGTCTGCAATTTTGTCTAAACGTTCTAACATAAAGATTTCCGAAGAAATGTTTTCGCTAAAAGTTCTTTCTGCAGCTAACGATTTTCTAATTCTGTTTGGCTTAACCGCACTGTTATGAATACCTCTAACAATATTAAAATAATGCACGCCAGATTTACCAAAAAGTTTTACAAGTTCTTCTAGAGATTTCTTTTTTAAATCGTTACCAACAAAAATACCGTTATTGTACATTTTTGCAGCAGTTACTTTACCAACACCATAAAATTCGTTTACCGGTAATTCTTCTAAAAACTGAATTACCTCATCCGGATGCACGGTTTTTTGACCGTTTGGTTTGTTAATATCAGAAGCAACTTTTGCAATAAATTTATTTATAGAAATTCCTGCGGATGCTCTTAAACCTGTTTCTTCGAAAATTTTTTGACGAATTTCTCTTGCTATTTCATTTGCAGACGGATTTCCTTTTTTATTTTCTGTTACGTCTAAATACGCCTCGTCTAAAGAAAGAGGTTCTACTAAATCTGTGTACTCAAAAAATATTTCTCTTACTTTCGCAGAGATTTCTTTATAACGCGGAAAATCTGATTTAACAAATATTAAATGCGGGCATTTTTGTCTTGCTAAACTACCGCTCATAGCAGATCTTACACCAAATTTTCTTGCCTCGTAACTTGCCGCAGAAATAACACCTCTTCTACCTTCGCCACCAACAGCAATGGCTTTTCCTTTTAATTCTGGATTGTCTAATTCTGCAACAGATGCATAAAAGGCATCCATATCTACATGAATTATTTTTCTAAAAGGCGGTTGCAATTCCATAGGTCTAAATTACGAAGTTAGACAGGAATATCATTAATTATTTCAATAGAAAACTACCTTTTAATCTAAAAAATGAATACATAAATTTTTAACTTCTTCTAACTCTTTTGATAAACTTTCTTGTAACCAAGGATGCGAGACATTAAAAACATGATCGGCATTTTCTATAATTTCTAATTTACTGTTAGAACACCAAGAATCTATTTTTTTCCTTCATCTAAAGAAATTGATGTATCATTATCTCCGTGGATAATTAATAACGGAATCTTTAAATTTTTTACTGAATTTTCAATAAATAATCGATTTTCGTTTTCTTTAAAATTGGTGTAAAATTGATAAAAATGTGGCATATTTTGCTTTGTTCGTCCATTTACAACATATTTTACACCGTTTTTTCGCCAGTTTTCTAAATCGCCTACTGTAGAACTTCTACTACCAAAATCTGAAACCGCGGCCAATGTAATTACCTTTTTTATTCTCGAATCTTCATTAGCTTTAAGCAATACGATTCCGCCACCTCGACTATGACCAATTAAAGTAATGTGATTCAAATCAACATCATTTTTAAAATTTTCTTCGGATGAAACCCAATCTAATACACATTCTAAATCGTCTAATTCTTTGGTATAATTATTATTACCAAAAGCCTCTAAATCTGGAAAATCTATTGGTTGTTCTGCTGTACCACCGTTATGCGAAAAATTAAATTTTATAAAGAAAAAACCGGCTTTTGCAAACGCATTTGCCATAATATTCCATGCGCCCCAATCTTTAAAACCTTTATAACCATGACAAAAAATCACTACTTTTTTGGGTGTTTTATCCTCTTTATAAAAAACATCTGTTACAATTGGTTTTTTATGTTTTCCTGGCACTAGAATATTCTGTATAACTTTCATTTTAAACAATTTTAAAGAACAAATTTTAAAAGTGTACATAACGCAAAAATCGCAGTTAAAACACATAAAAATAAGTTGATATGATTGGTAAATTTACCTGTTTTTTGTTTAATTACAAGTGCAAATTTTCCGTATAATAATAATATAGAATATGTACCAAGTACAGATCCTAAAACAAAAAACAAGACAAAAATTATATCGAAATTAAAAGAATTAAATGCAATAAGTATGGCTACAATTGTACAGAAAAACGGAATTGCAAACATGTTTAACAAGGATAAAATTATGCCTGTAAAAAAAGAATTTCGTATTTTAATTTCAATTTTCTTTTGTTCTTTTTTATGCTGTTTATAAAAGTAAATCGATAACAATACAAGAACCAAAATACCCGTTTTTTCTAAAAACGCTATTAAAACTGTGTTCGTTGAAAAATATTCTATAATGTAAACAGAAATGCAAACCTGCATAAAAACCACCAGCAAAACGCCTAAGGTAAATTTTGTAAATTCTATTTTGGTAGCGTTTAATCTAATTTTTAAAGCAGTCATATTTAGTACGCTTGGTAGCGTAAAACCTAAAAAAGAACCTAAAAAACCATAAAGAAATAAAGAAAACATAAACACTATCTTGTATAAGAAATCAGTCGGTTTACAAACTTATTAATTACTTTTTTAAATTAAAAAAACAATTTTACTATCGAAAATAACGCTACAAAACCAGTTAAAATTGATAAAATTAAGTTTATATCTTTTGTAAGCTTTCCTGTTTTTTGTTGAATAAATTGTGCAAATTTTCCGTAGACAAAGAGAATATAAAAGGTTCCTAAAACAGAACTTATTATAAAAATAAACGTATCTAAAGTTGAATAATTATACATATCGTAAGCATTTAATAAAATGATTACGCCACAGTAAAATGGTATAGAAAACATGTTTAAAATAGAAAGAATTATACCTGTTAAAAACGGGTTTTCTTTTTTGGTTTTCATTTTAGCTATTTTAATTTTACTTTTTTGAGATTCTTTATAGTAATAGTAACTTAAAAATATAAAAATAACTGTTGCAATTTTTTCTAGAGTTGCTAAAATAGAAGGGTTATCTGCTAAAAACTTGGTTAAAGTAACTGCAATAATTATTTGAGGTATAACTATAACCGCTACTGCAAAAGCATATTTGTACGCTGCTTTCTTTCCGTTAGTTAAACTAACTTTTAAGGCTGTCATATTTAATAAGCTAGGTGTAATAGAACCAGCAAAAGAGAATAAAAACCCAAAGAAAAATAGAAATAAAAGTTTCACATATTTTATTTATATAACAAATATAATAGATTTCCTAGTGCAACAACGCCTGTTAATGCACCTAAAATAAAATCCATTTTTGTAGCTATATATGTTAACTTGTGTTCTATATTTTTTGCAACTATTGCATATAAAGAATACAAGGTAAAAGAACCAATTGTAGAACCAATTGAAAAATAAAATCCGGTTAAATAAGAATATTCAAAATAATTTAAACCAATTAAAAGTGAAATTGTAGTAAAGTAAAACGGAATTGCAATTGTGTTTAAAGAAGACATTATTATTCCGTGTAAATAAGCTTTCGATTTTGGTATTTCTTCTTTTACTTTTTTCTCTTTTGATGAAAAGTGTAATCGGAAAAAATTAATCGATAATAAGAATAAAAGACCTGTTCCTATTTTTTGAAGTAAGGTTATATATTCTGAGTTTTTCATTAAAATACTAGACAAATATGCACCAATATTTGCTTGAAAAAATAATACGGTTGCATAACCACCAATAAGATAAAAAGCTGCTTTTTTTCCGTTTCTAAGGCTAAACTTTACAACAGTTAAATTTAAAAAACTTGGCGTAATACTACCGGATGCAGCAATTACAAAACCTAAGATTACACAGATAAAGAAGTTCATATTTATATTTTATATCTGCAAAAAAACAAAAAAACGCGTTAAATAATTAACGCGTTTCAATTTTATAATAACTTAAAAGAGTTCTATTACACAACCCCTTGTGCTAACATTGCATCTGCAACTTTTACAAAACCAGCAATATTTGCTCCTTTTATATAGTCTATAGATCCATCGTCGTTTTTACCATATTCTACACAAGAATCATGAATATCTTCCATAATATCTTTCAATCTTTCGTCTACTTCTTTACGAGACCAGCTTAAACGTAACGAGTTTTGGCTCATTTCTAGTCCAGAAGTTGCTACACCACCTGCGTTAGATGCTTTACCTGGCGCAAATAAGATTTTCCCTTTTTGAAACTCGTGAATTGCTTCGGTGTAGAAGGCATATTTGCTCCTTCAGAAACACACATACAACCGTTTGCTATTAATGTTTTTGCTTCTTCTCCGTTTAACTCATTTTGAGTTGCACATGGTAAAGCTACATCACATTTAACAGACCAAGGTCTTTCTCCTGCAACATATTTTGCATTCGGATATTTCTCTAAGTATTCGCTAATTCTACCACGTTTTTCGTTTTTAATGTACATAACGTGTTGTAACTTTTCTGTATCTATACCTTCTTCGTCTAAAATATATCCTCCAGAATCTGATAAAGTTAAAATTGTAGCACCTAATTCTAATGCTTTTTCTGCTGCATATTGTGCAACGTTACCGTGAACCAGAAATAACTACTTTTTTACCTTCAAAAGAATCTCCTTTACGTTTTAACATATTGTCTGCAAAGTATACGTTACCGTAACCTGTAGCTTCGGTCTAATTAAAGAACCACCCCAAGATTGTCCTTTACCGGTTAAAACACCTGTAAATTCGTTGTTTAGTTTTTTATACATACCAAACATAAAACCAATCTCTCTAGCACCAACACCAATATCTCCTGCAGGTACATCTGTATTAGAACCAATGTGTCTAAATAATTCGCTCATAAATGCATGACAGAAACGCATAATTTCATTGTCTGATTTTCCTTTAGGATCAAAATCAGAACCTCCTTTACCTCCACCCATTGGTAAAGTTGTTAAAGAGTTTTTAAATACTTGCTCAAAAGCTAAAAACTTTAAAATGCTTGCATTTACAGTTGGGTGAAAACGTAAACCACCTTTATAAGGCCCAATTGCAGAATTCATTTGAACTCTATAACCTCTGTTTACTTGAATTTCTCCATTATCATCTACCCAAGAAACTCTAAAAGAGATCAATCTTTCTGGCTCTACCATTCTTAATAGAATGTTTTTACCATGGTAAATATCATGATTAATAATATACGGTATTACAGTTTCTGCAACTTCTTGTACAGCTTGTAAGAATTCGGCTCATGGTTATTTCTTGTTTTAACCATTTCCATAAACTCATTTATTTTTAACTCTATACTTTCAGCCATAATTTTTTATGAATTTAATAAAAATTTAATGGGACAAAGATAGTTAATTTCTGAATTCGCAAATAAAAAAAGTATTTTTATTTATTTCTAAGATATCCTTATTTCAATCGATTTCGAAAGCTCTTGTTGTTTTCTTAACTTTAGATTGATAAAACTCTATAAAAAACACTAAATTTGTCGCATAATTTTACGCAAGAAATGTTAGACAAAGTAAAAGAACTTATTGGCGAGGTACAAGCGTTTAAAGCTACAACCAAAGATGAAGTAGAAACTTTTAGAATTAAATATTTAGGAAGCAAAGGTTTACTAAAAGACCTTTTTGCCGAATTTAAAAATGTAGATGCAGAATTACGTAAAGATTTTGGGCAAGCTCTAAATAATTTAAAAAAATCTGCAGAAGGTAAAGTTGCAGAATTAACAGATGCCTTAGAAAGCAATACAACAGAAAAATCTTTTTATGGAGATTTAACAAGACCGTCAGAACCAATAGAATTAGGTTCTAGACATCCTATTTCTTTAGTCAGAAATCAAATTATAGAAGTTTTTAATAGAATTGGTTTTACTGTTTCTGAAGGACCAGAAATAGAAGACGATTGGCATAATTTTACTGCCTTAAACTTGCCAGAATATCATCCGGCAAGAGATATGCAAGACACGTTTTTTATTGAACAAGATCCAGATATTTTATTAAGAACACACACTTCTTCTGTACAAGTGCGTTATATGGAAGAAAACGAACCGCCAATTAGAACAATTTCTCCTGGTAGAGTTTTTAGAAACGAAGATATTTCTGCAAGAGCGCACTGTATTTTTCATCAAGTAGAAGGTTTGTATATTGATACTGATGTTTCGTTTGCAGATTTAAAACAAACCCTTTTATACTTTACAAAAGAGATGTTTGGTAAATCTAAAATTAGATTAAGACCTTCTTATTTTCCGTTTACAGAGCCAAGTGCAGAAGTAGATATTTATTGGGGATTAGAAACTGAAACTGATTACAGAATAACAAAAGGTACTGGTTGGTTAGAAATTATGGGTTGTGGTATGGTAGATCCTAATGTTCTTAAAAACGCAAATATCGATCCAACTAAATATTCGCAGTTACGCATTTGGTATGGGTATAGAGCGTATTGCAATGTTATTATATCAAATACCGAGATATTAGAATGTTTTACGAAAATGATAAACGTTTCTTAGAACAATTTAAATCTATTATTTAATGAATTATTTTACACAGGTTTGGGATGAAAACAGAGATGATGAATATGCAGATTGGGGTAACTCTGTTTGGTATTTTGAAACGAATGATGCAGACCAAGTAATAAAACAAGTTACTATTTATGACAATGGTAAACTTGTAAAATATAGTGAAGATAATATAGAAGATAAATTTGGTGGTTTGTGCGAAGGCGCATTAACTATTGATGATTGCGACGGAGAAGAAATTACAAAAGAAGACTTTTACAAAGTTTGGTCTTAATTGGCACAATAAACTTTTAGATTTCATGAAAAAAGACATTCAAATACCGGAAGTTACAGGTGTAGAAATGGCTGTAGTTTATGAATTTAATGATATTTACAACACCAATGATTGGAACATTTATATTATCAATAATAAAAATGTAGATTTAGAAATGATGGTGATTGTGTCTCAAGGTTTTTCTGATACAAAAACAACTTCTTTATTACGTAAAAAATTAGAAAAACTTCCTGCAAATTCTTTTGCTAAGATCGAGTTTATTCAACCGGAATTATTTAAGTTAAACAACCGTTTTCAGGTTACTTTTTTGAAGGAAACACTTTGTACGAAAAAACGTTTATCTTTAAAGAAAACACTATTAAAGAAGGTGCTTTGCGTATGATAGACGAAATTAAAAAACGTGGTATTTTAGCGAATTAGTTTCTATTTTTAGAAAGAATTTTGTTATTGCGAGTTTACGAAGTAATCTCTTCTAAAAACTGATTACTTCGTCATTCTTCCTTGTAAGGACAGTAAATCTATCCTAAAAACCCAATTGCTAAATACAATAAAACGGTTATTACACCACCAATTAACGCATAAGGTAATTGTGTTTTTACATGGTCTATATGATCACTTGCAGACGACATCGAAGAAATGATAGATGTATCGGAAATTGGCGAACAATGGTCTCCAAAAATTCCTCCTCCTAAAGTTGCAGCAACAACAATTGTAATATCTGCACCATGAATATTTGCCATTGGTATAGAAATAGCCAACATAATTGCAAACGTTCCCCAAGAGGTTCCTGTAGAAAATGCAATAAAAGAACTTATAATAAAAACTACTGCAGGTAATAATTCGAGACAACCAATCTTTAGTGGCATTTGCTACGTAAACTCCGGTTTCTAATTCTTTACAAGCATCACCAATTGCAAATGCTAATAGCATTAATAAAGCCAAAGGCATTAGCTCACTTATTCCTTTTAAAGTTAAGTTTACTGCTTCTTTTGGTTTTAAAAATCCTTGAATCATATACATTACAATTGCTACTAAAAGAGCCGTAATTACTGCATATAAAACAGAAGAAGAACCGAGAACCTTCTCCGATTGCTTGTGAAGCATGATTTAAAAATGATGTAGATTCTTTTACTGCATCCCAACCAGTGTAAATTAGGTTAATTGGCATCATAAAAACCATTACCAAAAGTGGCACAATCATATTATATGCCTTTGCTTGAATTCCTTCTTTTGGCGGAAAAGAAGTTACCTCATCAGAAACCATTGGTTTAGAACCTTCGTTCATTAATTTACCTGTTTCTTTGGTTCTTTGTTCTGCTTTTTTCATCAAACCAATATCTTTTTTTGATAAAATGGTAAAAATCAAAATAACGATTGCTAATAACGGATAGAAGTTATACTTAATTGCAGCAATCATTACAGAAAAGGGTTTATCGATTCCTTGTGTTAATAACAAACCCATTATAAAAGCTCCCCAAGCATTAAAAGGAATTAATATTGATGACGGCGCAGAACTAGAGTCTGCGATGTAAGCTAATTTTTCTCCAGGGATTTTTAATTTATCAAAAATTGGTCTGTACAAAGTACCAACCGTTAAAGAGCTAATACTAGTTTCTACAAATAACAACAAACCTGTAAATGTTGCTAAAAGTTGCACCATTACTCTACTGTATCCTGTTTTTTTAGTTTCTAATTTGGTAAGTTTTCTGTTGATAATATTTATAAACCCTTCTACTCCTCTAGAATATTGAATAAATATTAGCAATGCGCCAACCAAAGCACTAAATATTATGGTTCTTGTATTTCCTTTAGATTGAAAAACGTTTACCATGCCTTCTATCATTGATAGCGTTCCTTTTAATGGATTAAAACCTTCTATTATCAACCAAGAAAACCAAATACCAAATAACAAAGCAATGTAAACTTGCTTGGTTCTTAAAGCCAAAATAATGGCTACAATTGGCGGTATTACTGATAAAAATCCATATTCCATATAAAAGTGTTTAAGATTGCTAAAGGTAATAATTAAAACAAAAATTGACGTGTTTAACGAGAAAATTGACGTGTTTATCTAAAATAATTTTATTTTATTCAACTTACTTCTTCATTTGTTTCATAATCTTTAAATTTAAAAACATGAAAATTAGAAACCTATTTTTAGCAACTTGTTTACTATTTTTAAGCTCTTGTGTGGTAAAATCCTTGCATCCTTTTTATACAAAGGAAACAATTTCTTTTGATAAAGGTTTTATTGGAAATTGGCAAGATTCTAAAAAAGGAACTTGGACCATTGTTTCTTTTAAAGAAGAAATACTAAAAGAAAATCCTATAGAAAAAATGAAAAGTGAGGATTTACAATTGTATAAAGAGTTTAAAAACAGTTATTACATTAAAAGAGATTACAAAGACAAAGAGGTTTTGTTTATTGCAACTCCGTTTGTAATAAATAACCAAAGGTATTTAGATTTTTTCCTTTTGGTCGTCAAGAAAACATCGATAATTTATTAGAAAGTCATTCCATTTATACGCACAGTTTGGTTAAATATGATGTTTTAAAAAATGGCGAAATTGAAATAAGATGGTTAGATGAAGGCAAAATTGAAGACCTTTTTAAACAGAAAAAAATAAAAATTAAACACGAAACATTTGGCGTTTTAAACGATAAATATTTGTTAACTGCAAGCTCTAAAGAACTACAAAAATTTATTAAAAAGTACATGGCTTCTAACGATACCGAAAAATGGGAAGCCTCAACAAAATTTACATTAAGTAAAACAGATGCAAAAGAATAAATCTCTTATCAAAAGAAAAAAACCGCATAATATTTGGGTGTTTAACACATTATTATGGGGTTGTTCTTTTATTATACTTTTGTTTCTGTTTTCTGGAAATTCATCACCATCAAAAATTGATTATATTTATACATCTAGTTTTATTTTTACATTGATAATTCCGGTTTGTATCAATATTTATTGGTTGCTTCCTACTTTTCTAAAAAAAGGAAAGCACCTACTTTTTTATGTATTTATAATTGTAAATCTTATTTTGTTTGCTCAAATAAATATGTGGTTTTTTGATAATCTTATCAATATATTTTTTAATGATTATTTCTTTATTTCTTATCACAATTCATTAGAAATTTATTTTATCTTTTTTGTCTTCTTCTTACTAACCATCTTAATAAAATTAGCCGAAGAATGGAGCTATTTAAATCAACTAGAAAAAGAAACCTTAAAAGCAGAAAAGCAACAAATAGAAAACCAATTATCAACCTTAAAAGCACAAATAAATCCACATTTTTTATTCAATTCTTTAAACGTTTTATATGCACTTGCTATTGATGAAAAAAGAAATAACCAATGCCATTCTACAATTATCAGATATTTTAAGATATGTAATTTACAATGAAAAAACAGATACAATTTCTCTCGAGAAAGAAATTAATTTGATTAAAAATTACATCAATTTCGAAAAAAATAGACATATTAAAAATGCTAAAATTTCTTTTCAACACAAAGTTGATAATGGCTTAAAAATTTACCCGATGTTGCTACTTCCTTTGTTAGAAAACAGTTTTAAACATGGATTAAAAAGTGACGTAAAAAATCCGTATATTGATGTTCATTTATCAACCAAAAACAAAAAATTAGAGTTTATAATTGCTAATAATTTTAAAGAAATTACAAACAATGTTTTTAAAGAAAAGAAAGGAATTGGTTTACAAAACATCAAAGAAAATTTAGCAATTATTTATCCAGAAAAACACCACTTTACAATAAAAAATAAAGAAAATATCTTTACAATACACCTAACTGTAGATTTAGAAAAATGAATATAAGTTGTTTAATTATTGATGATGAACCTTCGTCTCAAAACGTATTAAAATCATTTATAAATAAGATTGATTATTTAGATTTACTGCACGTTTGTAACAATGCCATTGAAGCTTTAGCGTATTTAAAAAATAACACTGTAGATTTGCTTTTTTTAGATATAAATATGCCACAACTTTCTGGAGTTTCGTTTTATAAATCGTTACAAAATCCACCAAAAGTTATCTTTACAACCGCTTATTCAGAATACGCTTTAGATGGTTTTAACTTAGATGCTACAGACTATTTATTAAAACCTTTTTCTTTTGAACGTTTTGTAAAAGCAGTTTCTAAATTAAAAAAATTAAACGATCATCCAACAGAAAACATTATTGTAAAAGCAGATAAAAAGTTGCATCAAATAAAAATTGATGATATTTATTTTGTAGAAAGTTTAGGAGATTATATAAAAGTTCATTTAGAAAATACAACTTTAGTTACTTACAAAACGTTGACTAAAATGTATAGCGAATTGCCAAAATCTAGCTTTATACAAGTGCATAAATCGTTTATCATCAATAAAAAGAAAATCAATTATATTGAGGGAAATTTAGTAATTATTAATTCAAATAAAATACCTTTAGGGGTGAAATATAAGAAAGCTTTTCTCGAATTTTTTAACTCATAATTATGTCAAAATTCTATACAAAAATCACCTCTAGACTTCAAAAATTTATTGAAGCTCAAAAAATATTCTTTGTAGCAACTGCGCCAACTTCGGCAGAATTAACTTATCTCCAAAAGGTATGGATTCTTTTAGAGTTGTATCTGAAAATAGAGTATTATGGTTAAATGTTACCGGAAGCGGTAACGAAACTGCTGCACATTTATTAGAAAACAATAGAATTACTATTATGTTTTGTGCTTTTGAAGGCGCACCAAATATTTTACGTTTATACGGAAAAGGAAAAGAAATTAAAGAAGGAGATACTTCTTGGAATGATTTAATTAATCTATTTCCGAAACTCCAGGAACGCGTCAGATATTTGATATTACTGTAGAATCTGCTCAAACTTCTTGCGGTATGTCAATTCCGTTTTTTGAATATAAAAGCGAAAGAAATGAGTTAAATGATTGGGCAGCTGAACAAGGTAAAGAAGGAATTTCTAAATACTGGAAAGAAAAAATCAAACAAGTATAGACGGCTTACCAACACATCTACTAGATTAATTTTTAATCTTTATCTACTTTTTTAATAGCGTTAATAAAATCGTTTAGGTTATTGTTATTGGCAACTAAATGTATTGCTTCATCACAAATTTTTTCTGCTCTTTTTATTGAAAAATGTAGACCAACAGCTATTTTTCGCATTAATGCAACTTCTATCAATTTAGCTTCACCATCAATCAAAATCATTTTTGTTAAACGATACAAACGCTCTATTCTTTCATCGTAATTAATTGGCGGATTTATCGGATATTTTTCTCAGGTTGTTTAAAATTAAAGAAAACTCTTCTAAAGTTATATTTAAGTTTTTTCCTGCTCTTATTAACAACTCTTTTTCTCCGTCTGTAATTTTACCATCTGCTCTTGCAATTTTTACAATATTAGCAAAATGACCAATTTCTTGTTTGTGTTGTCCGCTAGAATATAAATCTGATATTGCCATTTAATTTTTTCTATAAAAATAAATAAAAACAAGTAAAAAGACTATTAAAAAAAGCTAAAACATAAATCTAATGAATCGCTTTTTCGTATTTTGCTGTATCATATCGTTATTAAATTTTAATCTAAAACTTAACTTTAGTTATGACCAATTTTTCTTACTTAAACAGAAATAATAATATCAAAGAATTAAAAGAAACTGAATTTGATATTTTGATAATTGGCGGCGGAATTACAGGTGCAGGAATTGCTTTAGATGCAGCTTCTAGAGGAATGAAAGTTGCTTTAATAGAAAAAAACGACTTTGCCTCTGGTACAAGTAGTAAATCTACCAAACTTATTCATGGTGGCTTACGTTACTTAAAGCAATTTGATTTTTGGTTGGTAAAAGAAGTGGGTACAGAACGTGCAATTGTGCACAAACTAGCACCACATTTAGTTGTACCAGAAAAAATGATTTTACCTTTAATAGATGGCGGCACTTATGGTTCTTGGTTAACTTCTATCGGATTAAAAGTTTACGATATTTTAGCTTCTGTAGAAGGTGAAGACAAACGTAAAATGCTCGATAAAGAAGAAGCTTTAGAAAAAGAACCTCTTTTACCAGAAAGTATATTAAATGGTGCTGGTTATTATGCAGAATACAGAACCGACGACGCTCGTTTAACTTTAGAAGTCTTAAAAACAGCTCTAAATTACAATGCAAAAATTGTTAATTATACAGAAGCGACAGAGTTTATATATAAAGACGATAAAGTTGTTGGCGCAAAAGTAAAAGATATTTTCACCAATGAAGATTACGAAATTAAAGCAAAATATGTAGTAAATGCAACAGGACCTTGGGTAGATACTTTAAGACAAACCAACCATTCTAAAACAGGCAAACGCTTGCACTTAACAAAGGGCGTACATTTAGTTGTTGCTCATGATAAATTACCAGTAAAACAATCTGTTTATTTTGATGTGCCAGATGGCAGAATGATGTTTGCTATTCCAAGAGGTAAAGTAACTTATTTTGGCACCACAGATACTAATTATCAAGAAGATAAAGACAACGTAGAAACAAGTTTAGTAGATGCAACTTATTTAATCTCTGCGGTAAATAATATGTTTCCAGATATAGATATTTCTTTAGAAGATATACAATCTTCTTGGGCTGGTTTAAGACCTTTAATTCATGAAGAAGGAAAATCTGCATCAGAATTGTCTAGAAAAGATGAAATTTTTGTTTCTGATACAGAACTAATTTCTATTGCTGGTGGTAAATTAACTGGTTACAGAAAAATGGCAGAACGTATTGTAGATTTAGTTGCCAAAAAATACAAAAGAAGATATGATAAAGAGTTTGATGAAATTAAAACCAAAGAGATTGTTCTTAATGGTGGCGATTTTAAAGATTCTAGCGAAGTACAAAGTTATACAGATGCAATTTATAACAGAATCGCAGAAGTAGATTTTAACCAAAAAGATGCTGAATATTTAGTGCATAATTACGGAAAACAAACAGATATTATCTTGCAAAAATTTGACGATTTAATGCACGATAATATGCAAGAAAAAATGATAAAAGCAGAAGTTTGGTTTGCTATAAATTACGAAATGGCTTGCACACCAACAGACTTTTTTATGCGTAGAACGGGTCGTTTATTTTTTGATGCTAATAGTGTTTATACACACAAAGATTTAGTAATTCAACTATTTGAAAATCAATTTAATTGGACAGAAAATCAGAAAGAAAAAAGTAGCAAAGAATTAGATGAAAAATTAACATCAATTTTAAATTTCAATTAATAAAAAAGATATATTTGTTATAGAAAAATTTAATTTTTAAGGCTTATGAACATATAGTTAGTTATACCTCAGCAAAAGCAGGTTCTTTTAAGAAAAAAGAACAGCTACTATATTAATAATAAGAACAACCTTAAATTTTATAAAAATGAAAAAAATACACAGTGTAGCATTCGTGCTATTTATAGCTACGGCTTTATCTTTTACAACTAAATTTTCTGATATTCAAAATACAATAACTGCTACATTTATTGAAATTACAAACGATGATTTTTTTAAATTTATAGATGCTGATAAAAAAGAAATCCTTTTTTATGATGTAATCGAAGAAGTAGAAATAAGTTTATATGATGATGAAAATCTAAACAAGAAATTTACAATTACTTGGGTAGAAAAAGAAATCGAATTAATGGACGAAGAAGGAGATTTAACCGGAGAAAAAAAGAAAGTAAAATCGATAACTTCACTTACTTTAGTAAACTAATTTAAAATAGAAACCGCTTTACAAATAAGCGGTTTTTTTATACATTTTCTCTTAAAAGGCTTTTATACGTTTTTCGAAGCTTTACAGGTGATACACCTAACTTATATTGTAAAAACACATAACCGTTTATTAAATTTACTTTTAACCAAGAGTTATGTTCGTATTTTCTAGCGCTAACCGTAGCCTTAGATTGTATAATTTTAAATTTTATTTTTTGTTTTCGAACTCTACCAATCATTTCAAAATCTTCCATAATACAAAACTGTTCGTTAAAACCATTTAGATTATGAAATGTTTCTTTGGTAAAAAATTGGCATTGATCTCCGCCACCCGCAAATAAGCCATCTTTGGTTGTAAACTTGCTGTTAAAGTTTAAAAATGCAGAATCTTTATCAAATTTATAAGCAAAAAAACCTGCTTTATTTCCTTGGTTTACTGCTGTAATTATTTCTGAATAAAAATTAGTTGGTAATGCAACATCTGCATGTAAAAAAAGTAAAATATCACCGTTTGCCTTTTTTGCGCCAAAATTCATTTGTGCTGCTCTTCCTTTTTTATCGCTTGTAAAATATGTAACTTTAGAAAAAGTTTTACAAACTTCCGGACTTTCATCTGTAGTTTCTCGAGAGTTAGAAACAATAATTTCTAAAGGAAATTTGTTAGCTTGTTCACATAAAAACGACAACCTCTTTAGAAGGTTTTCTTTCTCATTATATACCGGAATAATAATACTTAATAACATATTTAAACGTACGTAAATTTATATGAAACAGTTTTTTTAATACTTGCTTTTGCTTTTAGTTTTAACCTTGTTGCACAAGATAACATAAATTATAATGAGGTTTCTCAAGATTTATTACAAAATATTATGGATGGAAAATCGTATGCAAAAGAAGTTAAAATCTTAGAAGAAAGTACTTTAGAAAATTTGGTGACACAATTAAAAACCGACAAGCATAAAATTGCTTTTTGGGTTAATGTTTACAATTCTTTTATTCAAATATCTTTAACAGAAAACCCTAAAGAATACGAAGATAGAGGCGCATATTTTAAAAAAGAACGTGTAAAAATTGCTGGTGAAATTTTATCTTTTGATGATATAGAACACGATATTTTAAGAAGATCTAGAATAAAACTAAGTTGGGGTTATTTAAGAAAGTATTTTAGACCAAAATGGGAACGTAAATTACGTGTAAAAAATATTGATTGGAGAATTCATTTTGCTCTAAATTGTGGTGCTAAAAGTTGTCCGCCAGTAGCAAAGTTTACAGCAGAAGGTTTAGATAAAGAGTTCGATTTTATGACAACGGAATACTTAAAAGAACAAACTACCTATAATAAAGATACAAGAACAGCCAAATCAGTTTCTTTGTTCTCTTGGTTTAGAGCAGATTTTGGTGGTTTGTGTGGCGCAAGACAAATTTTAGCCGATTACAAGATTACATCAGAAAAACCTAAAAAATTAGAATTTAATAATTACGATTGGACATTAAGTTTAGGTAATTTCAGAAAAATTCCTAACTAGTTTACCAATATTTATTTTTAGAAAAAAGCCTTCTATTTTAGTAAATAGAAGGCTTTTTTTAAACTTCTTTTTGATTGTTTTCTATTTCTTCTGATAAATCTAAATCTCTTAAAACTGGGTTTTTTAAAGCGGTTACACCAACAGTTAATAAAGTCATTGTTCCACCAAAAACTACGGCCGCCACTGGGCCAATAAGTTTTGCAGCTAAACCACTCTCAAAAGCACCTAATTCGTTCGATGAACCAACAAACATAGAGTTTACAGAAGAAACTCTACCTCGCATATCGTCTGGTGTTTTTAACTGTAAAATGGTTTGTCTAATAACCATCGATATTCCGTCTGCAGCACCACTTATAAACAACGCCGTAATACTTACCCAAAATATAGAAGATAATCCGAAGGCAATTATACTAAGTCCAAAAATAAAGACAGATACTAACATTTTTTTACCTGTATTTTTATTAATGGGAATATATGTTGTTAAAAACATTGTTACGATACTTCCCATAGAAATAGAAGCATTTAAAATACCAAAACCTTCTGGACCAACTTTTAAAACATCTTGTGCAAATACAGATAAAATAGCAACTGTACCTCCAAATAAAACAGCAATCATGTCTAGAGTTAAAACGCCTAAAATTGCTTTGTTTTTAAAGACAAAACTAATTCCTGCCTTTAAACTTTCTTTCATTGGTTCACCTATTTTTTTATTTAAAATCGGTTTCTTTTTAATTAAAAAGGTAAAAATTAAAGATAAAATTACTAAAATAAAAACTAAGCAAAGAGTTTTGTCTACACCAATCCAACTTATTAAAAATCCTGCGGCTAAAGCACCGGAAACGGAAGCAGTTTTCCAGGTACTTGTGCTCCAGGTTGCTGCATTATGGTAAATATTTTTAGGAACAAGTAAGGCTACTAAAGAAAATATTGTTGGTCCGAAAAAAGATCTTAAAAATCCACCAAAAAAACCAAACCATATATAGAATATAGTATTGCATTGGTAGACCAACTATTTATTACACTGTCTGTAGTTAGTAAAAATAACCCTAAACTAATTAAAGAAAATGCTGCTGTACATAAGGCTAATAGATTTCTTTTTTCTTTTTGATCTACAATATGACCCGCAAATAATGCCATTGTAAATGCCGGTATAATTTCCATTAAACCAATAATACCCAAAGATAACGGATCTTTTGTAATCGAATATACTTGCCATTCGATTACAATAAACTGCATAGACCAACCAAAAACCAATAAAAAACGTACAAATAAGAAAATATTAAATTCTCTAATTCTTAATGCTGCGTATGGATCGAGCTTTTTCATTTTAAAAAAATTTAAATATTGAACTTTTAAAAAACCTTTTCTTAATTAAAATCGTAAGTCTTTCGAGTTCTTTTTGTTTTCAACTAAAAATTATTTAAAAACAAAAGTAGGGTAATTCTAAATAGAGTTGTCTTATTAATGAACAAGAATGACATCAACCTTAAAAAATATACAGATGAAAAAAATTACATTATTAATAGTATTTATTATTACAAGCTTATTTAGTATGAGCTCTAATGCACAATCAAACGAAAAATCGATAACTGCAATTTATAAAGGAATGACGGTTTCAGATAATTTTAAGTTTGAAGACAGCAAGGGAAATCCTATTGTTTTTCATGATGAAGATCAATCTTTTAAAAGTTCTATTACCCTTTGGGATGAAGGTTTAATAGGCAAAAGAATTAAAGTTTCTTATAAATGGGTAGATGTACATTTATTTAATGAACAAGGTATAGCTACAGGAAAAACCATGAAAGTTAAGAGAATTTTTAATTATAGTTTACTATAATTATAAGAATTAGAACTATTTTCAATTAATTATGAAAAGCCGGCTTTATGCTGGTTTTTTTGTGCTCATTTAAAAGATAACATTTTTAAATACTGATATACAGTTGTATAATCTGTTAAAATTGTTGAATGAATTTTCTTTTTGGGTTAACGTTTTTTACATATGGGTTAATCTAAAATATAATTAGGCCGTTACTTTGTATCAGAAGTAAAGGATACATTTTAAAACCTTAATCTATAAAGAAAGACAATAATTAAAATTGTCATCAATCAATAAAAACTTTAAAATATTAGAAATTATGAAAAAATTATTTACTCAAACAGTTGCCTTTTTATTTGTTGCCATTTTATCTTTTAATGCACAAAGTACAAATGCACAAGAAACTACAAAAACAAGTAACGAGAAAACTTTAACTGCTACTTTTAAAGGTTTAAACGTTAGTGATAACTTTAAATTTGAATTTAATAACGGAGAAGCAATTGTATTTCACGATGAAGCGAAATCATCACCAAGTAAAATTAGTTTATTTGACGAAGGATTAATTGGAGATAGATTTACAATTTTTTACAAGTGGGTAGATGTAATGTTATTTGATAACGGAGTGCCTACTGGTGAGACTATGAAGGTGAAAAGAATTTATAACATTATGCCAGCAAATAATTCTTACCAAAGACCGGATGTTTTGGTTACTTCTAACGAACAATAGAAAGAAAGAAAAAATATAAAAAAAGGCTTAAAGTTTACACTTTAAGCCTTTTTTTAGTTCAATTTCATGTCCATTAAAATGGCAAAAGTTTGATTAATATCTTGCTCTTTTACAACAATTGTCATTTCATTAGTAGTAGAAATAATTTCTTGTAACGGAATATCTGCCCAAGCTAATTGTTTTAAAATAAAGTAATAAATACCCGATTGTTCTAAGTTTTCTTTTGGCAACTTTATTGTAATAGAAGCCAAATCTAATACGTTAGATATTAACGTTTCTTTTTCGAATATTTCGTTTACAAATGGTTGTAAATTTTTACTTGTAACAATATTTGTCTCGAAAATTCCTTGAGAAACGGTTAAGAAGTAATCAGAATTTTCTGATGATTTCGTTAGAATTTTTGCAATTTCTTTTAAAAGAGATGGTGTGTTTTTAAAAGTAAAATCACATAAATCTGATCTTACAATTACATCACCCAAATCTAAAGCTAACTTTTTTATATTCTTTCTAATACGAAGTTCGCTAGCAGGAGAAAGCCTGTTAATTGCCATCATTACTGCACCAACCTTAACATCTTTTTTTAGTAAAGTAGATACTTCGGTAAAATAATTCTAGCCAAAGAAGAAACATTTATTAATTTTTCATGCAACGCCTCTTCAATAAATGGTGTTTTTCTAATGGTACTTTCTACAACTTCTTGTATTGTTTTCATACTTATTGTTTAATATAACATACTAATGTTCAAAATTAAACATTTAATCTAATTTATTGGTTAACTTTTTAAATTCTTTTTTAGCGTCTTTATTATTGTATAAAACGTTGTAAACCGCATTAATAATTGGTGTGTTTGCTCCGTTTTGCGCTGTCATTTTAAAAGCACTTTTTGTAGCATAAAAACCCTCTGCAACCATACTCATTTCCATTTGTGCAGATTTTACAGTGTAACCTTTACCAACCATATTACCAAATTGTCTGTTTCTACTAAAAACAGAATAACCTGTAACTAATAAATCACCTAAATAAGCAGAGTTATTAATGTTTCGCTTCATTTTATGAACTTTTTTAATAAAGCGTTTCATTTCTCTAATCGCATTACTCATTAACACAGATTGAAAGTTGTCTCCGTAACCCAAACCATGTGCAATACCAGCAGCAACTGCATAAATATTCTTTAACATTG
Organism: Polaribacter sp. HA6-7; assembly: GCF_055693625.1. Classification (NCBI taxonomy): domain Bacteria; kingdom Pseudomonadati; phylum Bacteroidota; class Flavobacteriia; order Flavobacteriales; family Flavobacteriaceae; genus Polaribacter; species Polaribacter sp. HA6-7. The sequence continues at coordinate 3,216,489 of NZ_CM146338.1, read as the reverse complement.
CGGCATATTCTGTACCAATAATGTCATCAGAAATTTTAGTTTTTATATACCAACTTTTAAGAGATTTGCTCATTAACTTCGCATTTTCTTGGTTTTGACATGCAATTGTTAAGTAAGACAAGCGTTCCATAGCAACTTCTTCTGCGTGACAAGGCCCTGTAATAACTCCAATTTTTTCATAAGGAATATCATAAACATTATGAAAATGCTCGCCAACAATTAAACCAGTCTCTGGAACGATACCTTTTATTGCAGAAAAAATTATTTTTCCTTTTAACGATTTCTTCAATTTTTCTAACTCACCAACTAAAAATGCAGACGGAATAGCGAAAATTAAAACATCGTAGTTTTCTACCATTTTATTAATATCGCTAGATAAATCTAACTGACTTGCATATACATCTGCAGATCTTAAATAATTAGGATTATGATTGTTCTTTTTTATATGATCTATGGCAGATTTGCTTCGCATATACCAACCAACAGTTTCTAAATTTTCTGAAAGCATCTTCACAATTGCAGTTGCCCAACTTCCTCCACCTATAACCGCTATTTTTTTCTGATTATTCATTTATTTATAAATTTTATGCCCCAAAAGTAAGAAATTTACTATCTAATGATGAATGCTAGTATGAATTATTATATTTGTAAGACTTCAAACTTTATTATGAAAATACAAATCTCTATTCTTTTTAGTGTTTTTTTATTGATAACATCTTGTAAAGTTGCATCACAATCCAAAGAAAAATCTAACGTTAAAATTATAAAACAAACAGAAACAAAAGGTACTGTTTCTATTTTAGAGAAAGAATTTGTTATTAAAAATCTAAATACAATTTCACATAAAGTTTGGGTGTATTTACCCCCAAATTATACAACTTCAAAAAATAAATATCCAGTAATTTACATGCACGATGCTCAAAATCTATTTGATGCAAAAACCTCTTTTGCTGGCGAGTGGGAAGTTGATGAAACTTTAGATAATTTATATAATAAAACTAAAAAGGGTTTTATTGTTGTGGGTGTAGAAAATGGCGGAGAAAAAAGAATTGAAGAATACACACCTTGGTCTAACACAAAATATGGTGGCGGTAAAGGACACGTTTATTCAGATTTCTTGGTAAACACCTTAAAACCATACATAGATAAAAATTATAAAACTAAAACCACTGCAGAAAACACTGCTATTATTGGTAGTTCTTTAGGCGGTTTAATTTCTTTTTATGCCGGTTTAAAACATCCAAAAGTATTTGGTAAAATTGGTGCACTTTCTACTTCTTTTGGTTTTCTAACAAAGTAAATTCTTTTGCAGAACAACACGCAAACCTAAAAAACACAAAATTGTATTTATTAGTTGGCGATAAAGAAGGTGGTTCTATGGTGCCAGATACAGAAAATATGGCCGAAAGATTAATAGATAATGGTTTTAATCAAAATAATATAAAAACTAAGGTTGCTGCAAACGGTGCGCATACAGAATCCTTTTGGAAATCAGAATTTTTAGAAACAATAACTTACTTATTCAATTTATAAATAAAAATGAACGTACAAATTATAAACAAATCTAAACACGCTACACCAAATTACGAAACAAATGGTGCTGCTGGTATGGATTTAAAAGCTAATATAGAAGAAGCAATAACACTAAAACCTTTAGAAAGAGCCATTATTAAAACGGGCTTATTTATAGCCTTACCAATCGGTTTTGAAGCACAAGTTAGACCTAGAAGTGGTTTGGCTGCAAAAAAAGGAATTACCGTATTAAATTCTCCTGGTACTGTAGATGCAGATTACAGGGGAGAAATCGGTGTAATTTTAGTAAATCTTTCTAATGAAGATTTTATTGTAAATGATGGTGAAAGAATTGCTCAATTATTAATTGCAAAACATGAAAGAGTTGTTTGGCAAGAAGTAGATATACTTAGCGAAACAGAAAGAGGTTCTGGAGGTTTTGGAAGCACAGGCGTTTAAAATGGATGAAATAGATTTACAGCCTTTAAGAATTACAAATAGTTGGCATGTAGAGTGGAATTTATTTTATGAAATTGATCCTTCTATAGAAACCATGCATTACCTAGATTCTAGCTCTTTATTACATCTAAATAATTACAGTTTAAAGCGTGCTATAAATTTAGATTATAGGCCGGAAAATGATGTAAACGGATACTTTTATTTAAGAGTTCTTAATTTAAAAGAAATCATCAACTCTAAATCTAAAGAAGTTTCTTTTGATGCAGATTGGGAAAATTTACATTTCGAATTAAAATCTAAAAGTAGAATTGAAATTGTTAAAGAAATAGAACGATTAGTTCGAGAAATCCCTCCTTTTAAAGGATAATAAATAAACTAAATAAATTTAAATTATGATTTTAGGTGTATGCGAATGGTTAAGTACAAAAACGCAATTTTCAGCAAAAAACATTAGAATTCTATTTGTACTTCTTGTTTTATTTGCAGGTTTAGGTATTGGTGCTTACTTTATTTTATGGTTGGTAAAAATTCTTTCTAAAGAATAAATTAAGATTATAAAAGCTTATAAACTTGGCTCATTTTTCTTACCTCGTCGTGTAATAATTCGAAAGGTAAAAAAGTATGTGAATGGTATTTATAATCTAATTTTTTATAAAACTGAAATGCTTGTTCTTGCATATTCATAGCGTCTAGCCATAAAACACTATAATCTTTTTGTTTTGCTAAATTTTCTAACCAATTTACTATTTTTTTACCAAAACCTTTGCCTTGAGTTTTTTTATGAAGATATAATCTATGTAATTTTAATTGTTTTTCTTCGGATAAACCTTCTAAGTTTTCATCCCAAATAATTCTGATATTACCAACTACTTCATTCTTACAACAGATAAAGTAATAAGAAGAATTCTCTTGTAAAAGCTCTTGTTCTAGGTTTTCTTTAGAATATTGATAGTTAAAATACCAATCTCCTTTATCTTTCCAAAAATGACTGTATGCAGACAGATATACTGTTTTCATTAAGGTATATAAAACCTCTGCATCAGAAAGTAAAATATTTCTTAATGTAAGATCTTCTGTAATTTTAATCATAACTAATTAAATATAATAAAAAACTGCCATAGATTGATTAATTCTATGGCAGTTTATAATAGTTAGAACTTTTAAATAAACTTATTCTTGATTTTCGATAGCAGCTTTTATTTTACCTTCAAGTTCTTCTGCCAATTCAGGGTTGTCTTTAATTAAACCTTTAACGGCATCTCTACCTTGACCTAATTTTGTCTCTCCGTAACTAAACCAAGATCCACTTTTCTTAACAATACCTAAATCTACACCAATATCTAAAATTTCACCAACTTTAGATATTCCTTGCCCATACATAATATCAAACTCTGTAATTTGAAAAGGTGGTGCAACTTTATTTTTAACAATTTTAACCTTTGTACTGTTACCAATAACTCGGTCTCCGTCTTTAATTTGTGTTCTTCTTCTAATATCTAATCTAACAGAAGCATAAAACTTTAATGCATTACCACCCGTTGTTGTTTCGGGTTACCAAACATTACACCAATTTTTTCTCTTAATTGGTTAATAAATATAACTGTACATTTTGTTTTAGAAATAGTACCTGTTAATTTACGTAATGCTTGCGACATTAAACGTGCATGAAGACCCATTTTAGAATCTCCCATTTCTCCTTCTATTTCAGATTTTGGTGTTAATGCTGCTACAGAATCAATAACAACAATATCAATTGCACCGTAACGAATTAAGTTTTCTGCAATTTCTAATGCTTGCTCACCATGGTCTGGTTGAGAAATTATTAAATTATCTATATCTACACCTAAGTTTTCTGCATAAAATTTATCGAATGCATGTTCTGCATCAATAAAAGCTGCAATACCACCAGCTTTTTGTGCTTCTGCAATTGCGTGTAACGTTAAAGTTGTTTTACCGTAAGATTCGGTCCGTAAATTTCTATAACTCTACCTCTTGGATAACCACCTACGCCTAAAGCCAAATCTAAACCTAAAGAACCGAGATGAAATTGCATCTATATCTTCTGTAACTACATCACCTAATTTCATTACAGAACCTTTACCATATGTCTTATCTAGCTTATCTAGAGTAAGTTGAAGTGCTTTAAGTTTTGCTGCTTTTTCTTTATCTGCCGCCATAAATCTTGCTTGTTTTATTTTTAAATAAGTGCCACAAGTTACAAAAAACTAAGATGAATTCACTAAAAAAAAGAGTCAAATTTATACTATTTTTACACAAATTATTTATGCAAATGAAAACCAAGGTAATCTTACAAAACAATTTTTCTACTGTTATAATAGAAAAAGGAGAGTTAATCAGTTTTATAAAAAACAACCAAGAATTTATACATCAAAAAGGAAATAAAGGTTGGCGAAATTCTGATGATGAAATGTTTCCGGTAATTGGTCCTACGGTTAAAAATAATTTTAGAGTACATACAAAAAATGGCGACGCTATTTTAGATCAGCATGGTTTGTTACGAGAATTAGATTATAATTTAATTTCTTCGGATGAAACTTCTGCAAAATTTAAAAAAGAATACATTAAAAATACTTTAGTTACAAATAGTAAGTTTCCTGTTAAATCAAAAGAAGAACACCTTAATTGGCCTTTTAATTTTACGTTTGAAAAACATTTTACTTTAGAAAATGATATTTTAAAAATAGATTTTATTATACATTCTGAAGAAGGAATGCCGTTTATGTTAGGCTATCATCCTGCTTTTTTATTGTCTAATACTGGTAAAGAAATTTTAGAAGCAGGTAAAGAAAAAATTACATTAAAAGATGTTTATAAAGCTGGCTCAAACGCTTTTCCGGTATTAGGTACAGAAAAAATTACGTTAAAAAACATCAATAAAAACGACTTAGAAATTACCACAATTGGTTTTAATAACTTTATGCTGAGGACAGAAGTTGACAACATGCTTTGTATAGAACCAATAACGCAATATACTTCTTATACAAATCAAAAATTTTCGGAAGAAAACATGAGTTTGTCTAAGGGTAAAAATGAATTTTCTGTAATTTTAAATGTATTATAGTTTGCCGGAAAATCATCATCATTTTATGATTCATAAACCTTGGGGAATGATTTCTCAGTTTATAAATCCCGCGAAGCGGAAAAAATTATTAGGAGATTTGTACGATTTTCCTGAAGGAACAATGGCTATTGGTCGTCTAGATGTGCCTTCTGAAGGTTTATTACTTTTAACTACAGATGGTAAAGTATCCGCAGAAATTAGATCTAGAAAATACGAAAAAGAATATTATGTACAAGTAGATGGTGTTATAACTGAAAAGGAAGTTGAGCAATTAAGAAATGGTGTAGAAATAGGTTTTAATGGTAAGAAATATACCACAAAACCCGGAAAAGCTTTTATAATTGATGATCCTAAATTTCCGTTAAGAAGTCAGAAAATAAGAGATGAAAGACATGGCCCAACAAGTTGGGTTTCTATAATAATTAGAGAAGGTAAATTTAGGCAAGTTAGAAAAATGACTGCTGCTGTTGGGTTACCAACTTTGCGCTTAATTAGAGTAAGAATTGGCGATATACTTTTAGGAGATTTAGAAGTGGGCGGCGTTAAAGAAATAACTAATTTAATAGAAAAAGAGAAGTAAAATTACTTCTCTTTTTTATTTTTAGCTCTAACTAAAATTCAAATCCTAAATAGATTTGTACTACTCTATTTTTTGGTTTGTCTTGGTCATAAATATCACTTTGACCAATATGATATCCGGCACCTAAACTAACACCTGCATCACTTTTAAAACCAGCACCAACATTTACACCCCAATCAAAATTACTTGGTTCAAACTCTTGTTCTGTATCATATAAAACAAAACCAGCATCAAAAGTTTCTTTGTGTGAAATCGAAAATCCTATTTGCGGACCAGCTTCTATAAAAAAGCTTTTAACTGGATACATTTTTAACATTAAAGGCACGTTTATGTATTCTAATTTTTGTGTGTAAGTACGGTTATCATCAATTATTTTATAACCTTGTTGTGAGTATAAAATCTCTGGCTGAATTGCAATGTGTTTACCAATGTAAGATTCACCATAAATACCAATATGAAATCCGTGTAAATTAGAAGTTTCAGATGTTCCGTCGAAACTTACAGAAGATAAATTGTAACCACCTTTAATACCAGCCGAAGCTGAGTTTTTTCTGTCTTGTGCGTATAATGTTATACTTGTAATAAACATTAAAGCTATTGTAAAATATAATGTTTTCATTTTTTAAAATTTTAAATTATTTACCGCCATTTGCCCTTAAATCTGCTAAACATTGTGCATCTAAAGTTGGTAAACTTCCGCCAGAAACCATATTGCCAATTCCTTGGCTAGATTCTGCGGCCCAATACATTAAACAATCTTGTTCGATGCAATGTTTTGGATGTTCTTCATCTTCATGATCACTTTGTAGATCGGTTCCTAGATTTGTTAAACCTAAAATATGACCAAATTCGTGATGAATAACAGAGCTTTCTAAAAGGCTTCTATTTGGCTCGAATGTGCTATCGCTTAAACCTTGTATTGTTTCTTCGTAAATAACAAAAGAAGTGTTCCAATAAGCGGTTCCTAAAATTGCACCTTGGTTGGTGTCTTTAGATGATTTACCATCAATAAATAACACCCAAACTGCAATTGTATTATTTGTGTTGTATTGTGTTCTGTTTACTTTTTCAATTTCTACAACCTCATCTAAAGTATAAGTTGTTTTACCTGTATTTTCTATTGATTTTTCTACAAAAGTTACACCTTCGGTTTAAAAGTTCTATCGTTTATAAAATTTTTAAAGTTATTTAAAGCTGTTTCTGTTGGTTTAAAACCTTCTATATAAGCAACTTCAACAATCATTTTTTTAAAAGCAGAAGCAGAAAGTAAATCGTTAGCAGAAGAACCTGTTTGTTGTCTATTTAAATTAACATTTATAGGTGTTTCTGATTCTGTAATTATATCTGTTTCTGATGAACAAGATGTAATTATTAAACAAACTAAAAATACTTTTAATAAAAATTTTATCATTATTGATTGTTCTTTAAAACTTTACAATTGCTATTAATTACATAACAATTGTAAAGTAATTCTATTATTTTTTTACTATTAAAGTTTCTGAAAAGTTAATGTAATGCTAGCATCTGTTTTACTTTGTAAAGCAACCATTGTATCGCTGTAAGAAGCAATAACCCAATCGTTATTTAAAGCACTAACAGTATTATTGCTACCAAATGCAACGTTTAAAAATACTGATGTATCTGAACTTACAGCATAGGTACCTTCTATTTCTGATAATGTAGCGTTTACATTATTTTTAGCAACTAATTTAAGATCGTTTGTGAACTCTATCGACCAATCTGCAAAATCTGCTGCAGTATTAACACCTGCGTTTACAAAACTTTGTACTTTAAATTGTGTGTTTGTTAAAGTTGCTTCTACTTCTGCAGCCATTGTTGCAGCCTCATCTTCTTCTTCTTCAAATTGAACACAATCTGAAATTGAATCTCTAAACTCTGCATCAGAATTTAATTGAACAGTTGTACCATTGCTTAATGTTGCACTTACAGGATAATTAACTGTAAAAAATTCATCTGCTTGTAAACCAGTCATAAAAGTATATAATTGCTTTTCAGATTGTAAAACAACTGTACCTGTTTGCTCTAAAGCAATATCGTACGTTAACATTGTAATAGGAAAATTAAAATCTATACAAGAAATAGCGTCTCTACCTTCTGCTTCTGCACTTTCACATTCTGCATTTAAAGCGTCTAATTCTTCTTGATTATTAACTGTTACTTCTGTGTAATTACTAGTTCTTACTTTTATAGGAAAGTTAAATGTAACATTATCTGCATCATCATTAAATTCTGCAAAAATTTCTAAAACTGCAGAAAAATCTAATTCAGATATTATTGAAATATTTTGTCCGTTTACTGTTGCTGTTAAAGGAAATAACAACTCTGTACACGCATTACCATCTAAAAAATCATCATCAGAACCATCGTTCATAGAAGCTCTTTCAAAATTAGAAGCGGTTGGCGATGTAGAAGAGTTTGCGTTTGGATTAGAACCAACTTCTGTATTTTCTTCTGATTGACAAGATGTAAATCCTAAAACTGCTGTTAATGCAAATACTGTAATTAATTTTAATGTTTTCATTTTAATACGTTTTAATAATAAATGTTTATTGTTTCTGTTAGTAAGACAACTCAATTTTATTTTACCCTACTTTTTTTGAAAGACTATTTTTTTGCCCTTCTGTTAGTTAAACAACTAAACATTTATTTACCCTACCTTTGTATTCTATTTTTTTATTTTTATAATCTAAAACCCTACAATGACTAATAAATCTCTTTGCGACGAAATTTATTTTAATGAGTTTTACACATCTCATATACAGTCTGCTAGTAACTTTGCTTACTACAAATCCGGCAATAAAAATACGTCTTTAGATTTAGCGCAAGAAGCTTTTATAAAAATATGGGAAAATTGTGCAAAAATAGATTTTTCTAAAGCTAAATCTTACTTATTTACAGTTGTTAACAATCTTTTTTTAAATAAAGTTAAGCACGAAAAGGTTGTTTTCGAGTATGCAAAAAATAGTCCGTATTTAGATGTTAACAATCAAAGTCCGGAGTATTTATTAGAAGAAGAAGAATTTAAAAATAAACTTAAAAATGCCATAGAAAACTTAACCGAAGGTGAAAGAGAAGTTTTTCTGATGAATAGAATAGACGGCAAAAAATACAGAGAAATAGCAGAAATGCTAGAAATATCACAAAAAGCAGTTGAAAAAAGAATGTCTTCTGCCCTTAAAAAATTAAGAAGTAAAATAGATGGAATTTAAAAGTAGGGTAAATAAACATTTAGTTGTTATATATATAGAAGTCTAAAAAATGGAAAATAACAAAGACATATTAAAATGGCTAAACAGAGATATTTCTGATGAAGAATTACTGCGTTTAAAAGAAAATGAAGGTTTTGATACTTTAGAAAAAATTGCGCATTACACATCGCAAATAGAAACACCTAAAGTTAATGTAGAAAATGCATTGGCAGACTTAAAATTAAAAACTCAAAACAAAACCAAAAAACAAAAAGTTATTGCTTTTAGTTTTAATAAAGTCTTTAAATACGCGGCAGTTATTGCAGTATTGTTAACAACTAGTTACTTTTTACTTTATAGTAACGATACCAATTATACTACAGAATTCGCAGAAACTAAAACCTTTAATTTACCCGATAATTCAGAAGTTATTTTAAATGCAAATTCTAACGTTTCTTATGTTAAAAAAGAGTGGGAAAATAATAGAAATTTAACCCTAGACGGAGAAGCATTTTTTAAAGTACAAAAAGGTGAGAAATTTACTGTAAATACAGAAATAGGTAATGTTACCGTTCTTGGTACGCAATTTAATGTTAAAGAAAGAGCCAATTATTTCGAAGTAAAAACATACGAAGGTTTGGTAAGCGTAGCTTATAAAGACACACTTGTAAAATTACCTAAAGGAACAATTTTTAAAGTTGTAAACGGTATTATAGATACTAATACTACTTTTGATACAACAGAAAAATCTTGGTTACAAAAAGAATCTAATTTTAAAAGTACACAGTTAAAATTTGTACTTAAAGAAATAGAAAATCAATTTGGTTATACAATTACAACTAACAACATTAATTTAGAAACTTTATATTCTGGTGGCTTTACACATTTAGATATTAATGTTGCATTACAATCGGTAACAATACCGTTGCAGTTGTCTTATAAGATTGATGGTAAAACAATTACGATCTTTACATATGATCAATAAAATAGCTATAATTTTATTAGGTTTTTTACTTACTACAAGTATAAATTATGCTCAGAAATCGTCTTCTAAAGTTGGGCTTTCTTCTTTGCTAATTTCCTTAGAAAAAACATACGATATTAAGTTTTCTTATTCTGATGATGACATCGAAAACATAAAAATTATAGCACCACAAACAGGTATTTCTTTAGAATCTCTTTTAAGTTATCTAAACGATAAAACTTATTTACAATTTAAAACATTAGACAACAGATATGTAACAGTTTCGTTTTTAAATAAAACTATAAATATCTGCGGAAACGTATTAGAAAGTCAAAATCTTATGCCTTTAGCTTTAGCATCTATAAAAGTAAATGGTTATAATTTAGGAACAACATCAAATACAAACGGATCTTTTTATTTGCAAAATGTGCCGGTAAAATCTGTAATAAATATATCATATATCGGTTTTAAAAACTTAGAAATTTCTGCTAAAGAATTATTTCTAAATGCTAATTGTAAACAATTGTATTTAGAAGAATCTTCAGAAATTTTATCAGAAATTACAATGCAAAAGTTTTTAACTTCTGGCTTGCAAAAAAGTGCCGATGGAAGCACAATTTTAAACACAGAAAAATTCGGAATTTTACCAGGATTAATAGAACCCGATATTTTAAAAACTATTAAAATTTTACCAGGCGTAGAAAGTGTAAACGAAAGTATTTCTAATATAAATGTTAGAGGTGGTACAAACGACCGAATTTAATGCTTTGGGACGGAATTAAAATGTACCATGCAGGTCATTTTTTGGTTTAATTTCTGCTTACAATCCGTATTTAACAAAAAAAGTTACGGTTACTAAAAATGGTACAAGTAGTGTTTTTTCCGATGGAGTTTCATCAACAATTAATATGGAAACCTCGAATAGAATAACGAATAAATTTTCACGGCGGCGCAGGTTTTAATTTGATAAGTGCAGATGCTTTTGTACAAATACCAATTAAAGATAATTTAGAATTGCATGTTTCGGTAGAAGATCTTTTACAGATTTTTTAAACACACCAACTTATACCAATTATTTTAATAGAAGTTTTCAAGATAATTCTATTGCTTCTAACAGTGTTAACAACGCAGAATCTAAGTTTTTCTTCTACGATTATTCGTTTAAAGTTTTATACGATCTTAATTACAATCATGCAATTAGAGCCAACTTTATTCACATAAAAAATAATTTAGATTATCTAGAACAATACACAAACAATAACAATTCTATTGAAGAAAACAGTAATTTAAAACAAGAAAATTTAGGTGCCAAAATTAATTGGGAAGCCAACTGGAACTCTAAATTTACAACCAATCTTTCGGCATTTATTTCTGATTATAGGATAAATTCTTCAGATTATAATAAAGATACAGATCAGTTTCAAACACAATTTAACAATGTTTTAGAAACAGCGGTAAAACTAAATACTGTGTATGAATTTTCTGATTTTTTTATTTAACAAACGGTTTTGTTTTTAACGAAATAGGCGTAAAAAATACCACAAGTATTAACGCACCAACTTTTTCTAAAACAATAAAAGAAGTGTTGTTAAAAAGTGCTTTTTATTCAGAAATTGAATATAAGAAAAACAATACGTACGCTAGAGTTGGTTTTAGAGCTAATTATTTTGATAAGTTTCAAAAATTTATTTTCGAACCTAGAATAAACATAAGACAAAAACTAAATGAAACGTATTCTTTAAAGTTAGAAGGAGAGTTTAAAAATCAAACAACAGCTCAAAAAATAGATTTTGAAGATAATTTTTTAGGTATCGAAAAACGTAGATGGATTTTATCTGATAATGATAGAACGCCAATAATAACAAGCAAACAAGCTTCTTTTGGTATTTCTTATACCAAAAATAAATTATACGCAGATATTACAGGTTTTTATAAAGTAGTTAACGGTATTTCTACTGCAAATCAAGGTTTTTACAACAACACTCAGAATTTTAGTTCTATTGGTAATTATAAAACTAAAGGAATTGAATTTTTAATTAACAAACAAACTAATACAATTAGTACTTGGTTAAGTTATACGTTGGCAGAAAATAACTACACATTTGGTGTTTTTAATCCAAAGAAATTTGCAAATAGCTTAGATATTACACACTCTTTAAGTACTGCTTTTAATTATAATTTCACCAAAAATTTAAAAGCATCTATTGGCGGAATTTTACGTTCCGGTAGGCCTTATACAAAACCTGTAGATGGTAACGAAACCTTACAAAATGGTGATAAAACAATTGTAAATTATGATAACCCTAATACAGAAAATTTAGACAATTTTTTTAGAATTGATGTTTCTGGAAGTTATAATTTTACATTTTCTGAAGCTATAAAAGCCACAATTAGACTTGGTTTTACTAACATTACAGATAGAAAAAACACCATAGACTCTTACTATATTGTAGATGAATCGCAAGAAAGTAATGTGAGAAGAATAGATAATTACTCGTTGCCTTTTACACCTAATTTAAGTTTTAGAGTACGTTTTTAGTTCTAATTTCTATCCATTCTTATATGCGGAATACCATCTTCTAAGTACTCCTCTCCTACTTTTGTAAAATTATGAGATTCATAAAATTTTTGTAAATATTTTTGAGCAGAAATGGTAATTGTATCGCTATTAAAGTTTTCTTTAATTACGTTTATAGAAGCTTTCATTAAATCGTGCCCGTAACTATGTTTTCTTTCTAAAGCTGCTACTACTACTCTACCAATGCTAGCATTTTTAAAATAATCACCAGGTTTAAAAACACGTGTGTAAGCAATAATTTTATCATCTTTAAAACCAATTACGTGTAAAGATTTTTGATCTTTAAAGTCTATATCTTGATACACACAATTTTGTTCTACTACAAAAACTTCCGATCGTAATTGTAAAATTGCATACAATTCGTTTACCGTTAATTCGTTAAAAGATTTTACTTTGATATTCATAATTAATATAAACTACTAGATATTAAAAAAATCACTCAAACTAAATTTTAAAACAGTTTGAGTGATTTATTTTAAAGATTATCCTGCACAAGAAATTTTACTTACTCTATTAGCATGTCTACCGCCTTCAAATTCTGTAGAAAGAAAAATATCTACAAAACCTATAGCTTGTTGTAAAGAAACAAAACGTGCCGGAATTGTAAGAATATTTGCATCGTTATGTTGTCTTGTTAATGCAACTAACTCATTGTTCCAACACAAAGCAGCTCTTATACCTTGGTGTTTATTTGCTGTCATTTGTGCGCCGTTACCGAGAACCGCATAAAATAACTCCTAATGTAGCTTTACCAGTTTCTACTGCTTCTGCCGTTGGATGAATAGCATCTGGGTAATCCATAGACGCATTAGAATCTGTTCCAAAATTAATAACATTATATCCTTTCTCTTCTAAATGTTTTATAATTTCGAACTTGTATTCTGTACCAGCGTGATCGTTACCAATTGCAATTGTCATAATAAATTGATTTTAATTAAGTTGTGTACTACAAAAATACAGAAACTAACGGTTATCAACAGTTATAAACAATCAAAAAAATAGCTTTTTTAATAACTCTTTAGTTTTTAAGTTTTTAGCATTTTAATAGAATGTTAAGAAGTTGCAATGAAAAACTGAAAAGTATTTTTGGTGAATTCAATATTTATTACAATACAGCGAGTAGTTTAACATATGCAACTTTTTTTATGAGTTTTTGATAAAAGTTTATCAACATAAAATTTACAATTTGTTTACATAGAAATACAATATAGTTATTCAGAATATTTAGTTAAAACCTGTTTATAACTATTGTTAATAACTCTACTTTTTAATTGATTTTAAAGCTTTTAAACTACTAATAACATGTAAACGTTTTTTAATAACTCAAATATTAAAATAAATATTATAAAATTTATAGTAGCTATTCACACACTATTATAACCATCATAGTTTTTTTAAAATTTTATAAAAGAAAAATAATTATAATATAGAATGTTTATAACTGTGAAAAACTCGAAAAAAAAATTGAAATTAGAAAGAGAAAATTTTTGAAAAAAATATTAAACTGTTTTCTTTTCTGCTTTTAGTAGGTAAGTGGTGTCTTTTTGAATTTCTACGCTTTTTTCTTGCGGATCTATTTTGTTAAGAGATTTGTTTACCGTTATAATGGTTACAAAGATGCCTGCAACAAAAATAATTAGAAATAAGCCGATAATTTTACGTAGATTTTTCATCTTAATTTAAAAGTCTCTTTCTATAAAGACGCTTCTTTTTAAGATTCGTTACAAAAAAATTAAGATTTTTTTAACTTTTATACTTGATAACTAATTAATTACAAAATTAATTGCTTTAGGTATAATGCTAATTTGAAGTTTACCGAAGTTAATAACTCGCCATCTGCTTGTATAAAAGGTTTAGCATTTATAGGCGTTACCGTAATTTTTGATGTTTTGTAAGTATTTACTTTTTTATGATTTACAATTGCACCAGAGTAAAGTTTAGGTAGATTAATTATTAAATCTAAAAAATTTAAGTTTTTAGCAATTGTTATGTCTAATAAGCCATCTGTAGTATTAACATCTTTTGTAAACTGCATTCCGCCACCAGAGTATTTACAAATTCCGCATACAACCATTAAACATTTTTCTTTTAATTCTTTATTGTTTATAAGTATCTTATATGCACTTTTTTTATAAAAAATTAAACCATAAATACCTGCTAATAAATAAGATAAAGCACCAAATTTTTTAAGATATTTTAGTTTATTAACAATATATCCGTCATAACCAATACCGGTTACATTATTATAATAAATAGTATTTTTATCAGTAGTAATAACACCAATATCTTGTAAAATTGTAGTTTTTTTTGATATAATTTCTAAAGCTTTTTCTATAGAATTAGTTTGTTTGTAGGTTTTAATCCAATCGTTGCCAGTTCCTAAAGGTAATACGCCAATAGTTATATTAGAAGTTTTTACATACCTTTGCAGCATTACTCCGTTTACAACATTATGTAATGTTCCGTCTCCGCCCACAGATATAATGTTTCTATAACCCTTTTTAATAGCGTTTTGTACCAAATCTATTTCGTGTTTAGAAAACTGAGTAAAAGTAAAAGAATAGTCTAAATTCTTGTTTTTAAGTAATTGCTCAATTTTTTTCCAAATTTTAGAAAAATTTTTATTTCCGAAGCTGGGTTTGCAATTATAAACCAAGAATTAGTATTGATTTTATCAATAGTAGACATAAATAAATTATTATAAACAAGCCAAATTACAAAATAGATTCATAACAGTTTTTTAATGCTTTATTAAACTTATAATTGTAATTTGCAGAGTACGTTAATTTTTATCAAAAAAACAGAAAGAATTAACGCTAAAACAGAAGTATAAATGACAAAAAAAAGAAAAAAATATATAAAAAGAAAGGTAAAGTCGTAAAAAATTTAACTAAAAATATATTCAGAATTTTAAATGAAGACAGCGATAAGTTTTACAATTACAAACAAATTGCTGCAAAATTAAGTATTGTAGATACCGATGGTAAAAACCAAGTAATTAAAAAGTTGGCAGAATTAGCATCAACAAAAAAAATTGTAGAAGTAGATAGAGGTAAATTTAAAATAAATGCAGATAGAAAATACTCTGTAGGTACTTTAGATATTACATCTAACGGTAATGGTTACTTTGTTACAGAAGATTATGAAGATGATATTTTTATACCAAATGTAAATTTAGGTAAAGGTTTACACAACGATATTGTAAAAGCTTATGTGTACAAAAAACGAAGCGGTAAAAAGTTAGAAGCAGATGTTGTAGAAATTTTAGAACGTGCTAAAACAGAATTTGTTGGTGTTTTACAAAAAAGTAAAAACTTTGGTTTTGTCTTACCAGACAGTAATAAAATGTATGCTGATATTTTTATTTCTGAAAACAAAATGAATGGTGCCGAACACGGAGATAAAGTACAAGCTAAAATTTCTGATTGGCCACAAAACTCTAAAAACCCGTTTGGTAAAATAACCAAAGTACTAGGTAAACCAGGAGATCATAATACAGAAATGCATTCTATTTTACTAGAATATGATTTACCATACGAGTTTCCAAAAGAAGTAGAAGAAGATGCAGAAAGTTTACCGTTAGAAATTACTGAAGAAGAAATTTCTAAACGTAGAGATATGCGTAAAGATTTAACGTTTACCATAGATCCTAAAGATGCTAAAGATTTTGATGATGCTTTGTCTTTTGTAAAATTAGAAAATGGGAATTACGAAGTAGGAATTCATATTGCAGATGTTTCGCATTATTTACAACCAAAAACTATTTTAGATGATGAGGCTTATGACAGAGCAACATCTGTTTATTTGGTAGATAGAGTAGTGCCAATGTTACCGAAATGTTAAGTAATGGTGTTTGTTCTTTAAGACCACACGAAGAAAAATTAACGTTTTCTGCAGTTTTCGAAATTAATCAAAAAGCACAAGTAGTAGGTGAGTGGTTTGGTAGAACTGTAACATATTCAGACCAACGTTTTGCTTATGAAGAAGCACAATCTATTATAGAAAATTGCGAATTATCTGATGATGTACAACCTTATACAATGCCATTAGAAACTTCTATCATAGACAAAGAATACGAAGTTACACCAGAAATTGTAGAAGCAACTTTACAGCTAGACAAATTAGCAAAAGTATTGCGTAAAAAGAGAATGAAACAAGGTGCAATTTCTTTTGATAGAGTAGAAGTGAAGTTTAATTTAGATGAAGAAGCAAACCCAGTTGGTGTTTTCTTTAAAAAATCTAAAGATGCTAATAAATTAATTGAAGAATTTATGTTATTAGCAAACAGAAAAGTAGCAGAATTTATTGGTCGTAAAAAAGGAAAACCTTCTAACGATACCTTTATTTACAGAGTTCATGATGAGCCGATTTAGAAAAATTAGCCTCTTTACAAAACATCATTAGTAAATTTGGTTACAAGATAAATACAGAAACTAAAGAAAGTACATCTGCAACTTTAAATCAGTTATTAAATGATGTAAATGGTAAAGCAGAATCTAATATGATAGAAACTTTGGCAATCAGATCGATGTCTAAAGCAGTTTATACTACACAAAATATTGGTCATTATGGTTTAGCTTTCGATTATTACAGTCACTTTACATCGCCTATAAGACGTTATCCTGATGTAATGACACATAGATTACTGCAACATTATTTAGATGGCGGAAAATCGCCAAAAGCAGAATTGTACGAAGAAAAATGTAAACATTCTTCTAAAAGAGAAGAATTAGCATCAAAAGCAGAAAGAGATTCTATAAAATACATGCAGGTAAAATACATGCAAGATCACAAAGATGAAGTTTTTGATGGTGTAATTACAGGTGTAACAGAATGGGGTATTTATGTAGAAATTTCTACTAATAAATGCGAAGGAATGGTAAGAATTAGAGATATAAAAAGCGATTATTATATTTTTGATGAAAAACAATATGCTATTGTTGGGCAATCTACAAAAAACATGTATCAATTAGGTGATGATGTAAAAGTACAAGTTAAAAAAACAGATTTAGAGCGTAAACATTTAGATTTTAATTTAATTGAAGATTACTTATAATGATTTTAACAACTACAAACAACATAGAAAATTTTAAAATAGTAGATTATTTAGGTATTGTAACCGGTACAGCTTACGATTCTAGTTATTCTGCTAACGGATCTAAACTATCTTTTAAAGATATGTTTAGTATGTCTAAATATTACGAAAAATATAGTTTAGCATTAGAAGGTATTAAAGAAAAAGCATTTCAGAATTTAAAAGACAATGCGACAAAGTTAGGTGCAAATGCAGTTGTTGGTATACAATTAGATGTAGAACCGCTTGCAAACTCGTCTACATTATTGGTTTCTATCACTGGTACAGCTGTTAAAGTAAAATAAACACGTATAGATTTATAATATTTTTAATAATTTTCCTTTATTATAATGGTATAATTGTTGTTTTATATTAAATATCAAACTTATAAAAATGAAAAATTTAATCTTAGTATGTGCTTTTATTGTTGGTTTATCAACATACGCACAAAATACAATTAAACAAGATCTAGGAGACTTTAACACGCTTAAAGTATATAATGGTATAGAATTAGAATTGATTAAAGCTTCTAATCAAAAAATAGAAATTACAGGTGAGAAGGCAAATCTTGTAAAAATCAAAAATGTAAATAATACATTAAAACTTTCTTTACCTTTTTCTTTAAAACCATCAGATAATTCTGCAGAAGGTAAAATACTTATTAAATTATATTACAATAAAAATATAGATTTAATTGATGTAAATGAAGGTGCAACTATTACTAGTAAAGATTTTAACCAAGATAAAGTATCTTTAAATGCACAAGAAAGAGGTTTTATTAACTTAACTACAAAAACAAAGTATTTAAGTATTAGAGCAACTTCGGCGGTATTATTAAAGTTTACGGTGCATCTAAAAACCAAGAAGTAGATTTAGATTTGTATGGTATTTACCATGGTTTTAATTTAAAATCTACAGGTAACTCTAATGTTAAAGCAGGTACAGGTGCAAAAGCAGAAATAAATGCTGGCGAAACTTTAAATGCTAAAGTAAGTTTTGGTGGTACAATATTTTATAAAGGAAACCCAGAAGTTGTAAAAGACAAAAAGGTTATTGGTGGTATTATCGAGAAAAGAAATTAATACAGAAACAGATTAGATTGCTTTAACAACCTTTTTTGTATCTTTGTAACTTATAAAATTATATAATGATGAATAATTTATCTATTTTTTGGATTTGTTAGCGGACCTCAAATTGCAATTATACTTGTAGTTGTTTTATTATTATTTGGTGGAAAAAAATACCGGAATTAATGAAAGGTTTAGGTAGCGGAATTAAGGAATTTAAAAACGCTTCTAAAGAAGAAAATCCAGAAGAAAAACTAGAAGAAAAAAGTAGATATTAATTACTTTTTTAACAAAATAATAAAGCTCAATTTGTATAAATACAAGTTGAGCTTTTTAGTTATCAAATTAAAATATTCCCCCAAATATTTAATCTAAATTTCTTCGAGACAAATATAGTTTTCATTATAATATCTTTAACTTATTTGTTGTAAAAAGGAAGATTTATTGGGTTTTTGGGATAAATGGGAACGTTTAACTAATTAATCTTAATAATGATTGCTTAGAAAAACTTCTAGATACAGGTATATCTATTTCAATAACCTTAGATTTTAATAAATAACCTCTTGCATTTCGAAAATATCTGTAATATAATTGGTGTTTACAATATAACTTTTATGACATCTAATAATAGTAGGATATTTTTCTAATTTTGCAATAATTTTTGCAAGTGTAACTCGTAATATTTTCTCATTAATTTTGTCATCTTTTTTAATAAAAAAACTTGCATAATTTCCTTGCGAAGTTACATACACTAAATTGTCGATACAAAAACTAATTTTCTCTTTACCATTTTCTGATGTTATACTAACTTCTTTAATTAATTTTTCTGTGTTATTTAGTTCTTGTACTTTTTTTAATTCTCTAATTTCTTTAACCTTTTTTCTCTTCGTAATCTTATATTTTTTTCATTTAGAAATACAAAAAATATTAAGGGTATAAGGCTTACCAAAAAAGTATATGATAAGAATTGTAAAAGATTTATTTTTCTTAGGTTATAGGGTTCTTTATAAATTTCACCAAAATACCATAAAGCAACTCCTATAAAGGTTACACCAACAAACATTAATAATAAATTTCTGCCTATAGTCCAATTATCTTCACTAAAATAATCTTTAAAAATAAGTGCTGGTAAGTATAAAATTAAAAAAGTGGCAACAAAAGCTGTAATACCAATACCTATGGTATATGGTAATATAATTTCGTCAAATTCGTGTAGATAAAAAGGTCTAAAAATATATAAAAAAAGAAAAATAAATAAACCATGATAAATACTTATCTTTAACTTATACAGAGGTTTAGGATTAAAATAATACGGTTTATTTAACCATGAAAAAATAGCTTTCATTAATATTTTTTAGTAAAAATAAAAAAATTAATAAAAAAAGACAGTAATTTATATTACTGTCTTTTTAGTTTTGTTATCGAGAACAATTAATTATTCTTCTAATTTTTTAGTTTTAGCATTTTTCATTGCTTCGCCAATTTGGTTACTTGCTGTAAAACTTGCAACCATATCGTTTAGCATTTGGCTACCTGCTTGTGGCGAGTTTGGTAATAAAATTAAATTACTATTTGTTTCTTGTCCTATAGATTGTAAAGTATCATAATGTTGTGTTACAACAATTAAAGCAGATGCTTCTTGCGAGTTGATACCAACTTTGTTTAAAACTTCTACAGATTCTTCTAAACCACGTGCAATTTCTCTTCTTTGGTCTGCAATACCTTGTCCTTGTAAACGCTTGCTTTCTGCTTCTGCTTTAGCTCTTTCTACAATTAAAATACGTTGTGCATCTCCTTCAAATTGTGCTGCTGTTTTTTCTCTATCTGCAGCGTTAATTCTATTCATGGCAGCTTTTACTTGGGCATCTGGATCTATATCTGTTACTAAAGTTTTAATAATATCATAACCATAATCTGTCATGTATTCTTGTAATTCTCTTTTTACTGCAATTGCAATATCATCTTTTTTAACAAAAACGTCATCTAATTTCATTTTTGGTACTTCTGCTCTTACAACATCAAAAACAAAAGAAGTAATTTGATCGTGAGGATAATCTAATTTATAAAACGCATCATAAACTTTATCTCTTATAACTTTGTATTGTACAGAAACTTTTAATTTTACAAATACATCATCTAAAGTTTTTGTTTCTATAATTACATCTAACTGCTGAATTTTTAAACTTAACTTACCGTAAACTTTATCTATTAAAGGTATTTTAAATTGAAGACCAGATTGTCTTATGCTTTGAAATTTTCCGAAACGTTCTATAATAGCTGCGCTTTGCTGTTTTACAATAAAAAATGATGCAAAAATTATTAATCCGATTATAACAATAAAAATAATAAATGGTGGTGATATCATAACAAGGTTTTTAATAGTTAATAAATAGTTGAATTGTAAATATACTTCTTTTAAGCATTTAATTATTTGACGCAGATTTGTTTATAATGTTACATTTTAAAATAAAAAAACCTCTCGAAATTAACGAGAGGCTTTTTATTTAGTTGTAATAATTATAATTTTTCTATGGCGTTTTTAAGTCTTAATAAAGTTTCTTCTTTACCAATCATAGCAATAATATCAAACAAATGTGGGCCAGCTAATTTACCAACCAAACTTAATCTTAATGGTTGCATAACTTTACCAAAACCAACTTCTTTCGCAGTTATCCATTCTTTTATTTCTTTTTCTGTATTTTCTGATGAAAAATCTTCGATTGATGAAATTACGGTAATTAATTCATTCATTAAATCAGCAGTTCCTTCTTTCCAGTTTTTCTTAGAAGCTTTGGCATCGTATTCTGTTGGTGTTTCAAAAAAGAAATTAGATAAATCCCAAAAATCATTTACAAAAACAGCTCTTTCTTTAATAGCAGAAACAACTTTTAAAACGTATTCTTTGTCTTTTGTGATTCCCTTATCTGCTAAAATTGGTAAAAATAGTTCTGTTAATTCAGTATCAGACTTTGTTTGCATGTATTGCTGATTGAACCACTTTGTTTTATCTCGGACTAAATTTAGCACCAGATTTACTAACTCTTTTTAAATCGAAAGCTGCAATTAATTCTTCTAAAGAGAAGATTTCTTGTTCTGTACCAGGATTCCATCCTAAGAAAGCTAACATGTTTATAAAAGCATCATTAAAATATCCATCTTCTTTATAACCACGTGAAACATCACCAGTTTTTTCGTTGGTATATTCTAACGGAAATACAGGAAATCCTAATTTATCACCGTCTCTTTTACTTAATTTACCTTTACCAACTGGTTTTAAAATTAATGGTAAATGAGCAAATTTTGGTGCTTCCCAACCAAATGCTTTATATAATAAAACGTGCAATGGCATAGACGGTAACCACTCTTCACCACGAATTACATGCGTAATTTCCATTAAATGATCATCAACAATATTTGCTAAATGATAAGTTGGCATACCATCTCCTTTAAATAAAATTTTATCATCTAAAGTATTGGTATCAATTTTAATATTTCCACGAATTTCGTCTTCCATTCTTAAAAGTTCGTCTTGCGGAGTTTTAAAACGGATTACATAATTTTCGCCAGCATTTATTTTTGCTTGCACTTCATCATCAGTTAATACCAAAGAATTTACCAATTTGCCTTTTTCTCTATTATGCCAATTGTAAATAAACGTTTTTCCTTCTGCTTCGTGTCCTTTTCTATGTGCATCTAATTGTTCTGATGTATCAAAAGCATAATAAGCCCAACCAGTTTTTATTAAAATATCTGCGTATTCTTTATAAAGATTTTTACGTTCAGATTGTCTGTATGGTCCAAATTTTTCATTTTTATTTGGTCCTTCATCAAAAGGAATATTACACCATTCTAAAGCGTCTATAATATATTGTTCGGCATTTGCAACGTAACGAGTTTGGTCTGTATCTTCTATACGTAATACAAAAGTACCGTTGTATTTTTTTGCAAATAAATAATTATATAAAGCTGTTCTTACACCACCAATATGTAAAGGTCCTGTAGGACTTGGTGCAAAACGCACACGAACATTAGATTCCATTTTTTTCTGTTTTTTAATGCTGCAAAGATAGTTTTTAAAAGAGAAAATAGAAATTAGAGACAAAAAAAGACTTTAGAATATTATTTTCTAAAGTCTGTATTATTTAATAATAATTTGGCTTAAAATGTATTAAAAATTCCGATTGAAAAAGCTGTTTTTTTAGGAACATTATTACCAAAAAAGCATTACCAAAACTTGTTGTAATACCTAAATCGCACAACTGTAAAATTCCTTTTAATCCGTAAGCACCATATTCTTGATCTGTTACATACAAACCATTTCTTGGTGTTAATGTTTGCGGATTAATTTCACCTGGTTTGTATACACCATTATCTAAATTCTTTACAATATCTACAAAGCCAATTAACCAAATATTTTTTGATATTTTACCACCAAATTCTCCACCAATTTTAAAATTGTTACTGTAATCGTTTGTTCTTATATCTGCACCAATTTGTGTTTGTAAAAATGTTTTACCAAAACTTTTACCAATTAGCAATTGAGGTGTAAAGGTAAAAGCATCGTAGCCAGTTCTAATTTTTGTATTTTCATCAAAAGAACTTGTATTTAATTCTGTAACCAATTGCCCGTAAATAACCCAATTTTTATTATAAAATTGATGTTTTAAACCCAAAGATATATTACCAAAAGCAGTTTTAGAACCGGAATCTAAGCTAGATATTAAATTGTTAGTATCTTCTGTTTTTATAGATTTTAAAGGGATATTAAAAACAAATACTGTTTTATTTGTTAACCCATATTCACCGTAAATTTGATACGTTTTATCTGTAATATTTTTCTCGGTTTTATAATCTGGATCGCCAAATAATTCGTTGTAATTTGCTATAGAAGTGTAAGATAGATTTAGAAACAAATTTTTCTTTTCTTTTGTCCACGGACTTTGAGAAAATGCTGATAAACTTGCTATAAAAAATACTATTTTAAGGCTATTTTTCATGATCTTTTTTTTATTTAAATTTAGTTGCAAACTTTTTTAAAAACTTACAAAAAGCTTTTAACATTTAATTTCATTGTAAATCCTATCAAAAATACTATTTTTATTAGTTGATTATGAGCGCATTTAAAATAATTGAGCAAAAGCTACATCAGTTTACAAGAAAATATTACGTAAACGAATTAATTAAAGGAGTAATTTTATTTCTTTCTTTAGGATGTTTATATTTCTTTTTTACTCTTTTTTTAGAGTATTTTTTATGGTTAAAACCAACGGCAAGAACATTTTTGTTTTGGCTTTTTATTTTAGTAGAATTATTTCTATTAATTAAGTTTATTGCTATTCCAATTTTTAAATTATTTGGTCTACGAAAAGGGATTTCTTTAAAAGAATCATCAGCAATAATTGGCAATCATTTTCCGGATGTAAAAGACAAACTGTTAAATGTAATTCAGTTACAAGAATCGTCTTTACAATCAGAATTATTATTGGCAAGTATCAATCAAAAATCTAATGATTTACAACCGATTCCTTTTGTTAAAGCAATTGATTTTACTCAGAATAAAAAGTATTTAAAATATGCTATTTTCCCTATTTTAATTTTTGTAACTATCTTATTTACAGATAATAAACAAATTTTTTCTGAAAGTTTAGATAGAGTTGTAAACCATAGAACTGCATATACGCCGCCAGCACCATTTTATTTTGATATTACCAATACTTCTTTAAAAGTAATTCAAGGAAATTCTATTACAATAGATGTAAAAACGATTGGTGAAGTTTATCCATCCGAAGTAAAAATTCATTTTAATAACGAGCAATATTTTCTTAACAATAACAATAATGGTACTTTTTCTTACACTTTTTCTGATGTTTTAAATCCTGTTGATTTCTATTTAGAATCCAACGGAGTTTTATCGAATAATTATAAAATAGACATTGTAAAAACTCCAGTTATTAACAATATAAGTTTAGAATTAAAATATCCTTTTTACACAGGCAAAAAAATGAAGTTATAAATAATTACGGTAATTTAATTGTACCAGAAGGCACAAAGATTAATTGGTTAGTTACTGCAGTAAATACTAACCAAGTTTTTTTATCAATAATAACAAAAGGGAAAAATTTAAAAACGAAGGACAAGATAATTTTACATTTTCTAAAAGAATAAGAAATACTGTTAATTATGAAATTTCTTCTTCTAATGCTAATTTACAAGATTATGAAAATTTACAGTTTTCTGTAAATGTTATAAAAGATGAATTACCAGAAATTGAAGTGAAAACAAATATCGATTCCATTTCTAGAGGTACTGCTTTTTTTGCTGGTCAGATTTCTGACGATTATGGTTTAAAGAAATTGCAATTAATTTATTATGATGAAAATAATCCTGAAGCGATTAAAACAGATCAACTAAAAATTTCTAGTACAAATGTTCAAACTTTTTTTTATGAATTTCCAAATAATTTAAACTTACAAAAAGGTATCAATTATGAATTATTTTTTGAAGTTTTTGATAATGATGCTGTAAACGGAAGTAAGAAAGCGCGTACTAAAGTTTTTAAATATCGTCAAAAAACAAATGATGAAGTAGAAGAGGAGCTTTTGCAAGAACAACGTAATACAATTAATAGTTTAGAAAACTCTATTCAGAAACAACAAAAGCAACAGAAAGACTTAGATCAAATAAAAGAACAACTTCAGAATAAGAAAAAGTTAGGTTGGAATGATAAAAAGAAGGTTGAGAGTTTTATAAAAAGACAAGAACAATATAAAAATATGATGCAACGTCAAACTGATATGTTGCAAGAAAATTTAGATGAAAAGAAAGAACAATCTGAAGATTTACAGAATAAAAAAGAAGAATTAAAAAAGCGCATCGAAGAATTAAAGAAAACCGATAAGCAACAAAAACTCTTAGATGAAATTGCAAAACTTGCAGAAAAGTTAAACAAAGAAGACTTGGTTAAAAAGGCTAAACAATTAGCACAACAAAATAAACAACAACAAAGAAGTTTAGAACGTATGTTAGAATTAACAAAGCGTTTTTACGTTGAGCAAAAAACCATGCAAATTGCTAATAAGTTAGATCAATTATCAAAAAAACAGGAAGATTTAGTAAAGCAAGATTCATTAGATTTAAATTCCCAAAAACAAATTAACAAAGAGTTTAACGAATTAAAAGAAGAATTAGATGAATTGGCTAAGGACAATGAAAAATTAAAAGAGCCAATGGAATTGCCGGATGTTGAGGATGAAAAAGAGGCTATAGATTCAACTTTAAAAAAGTCTGAAGAAGATATCCAAAAAAAGATCAAAAATCTGCTAAAGATTCTCAGAAAAAAGTGCTGCTAAGATGAAAGAAATGAGTTCTAAAATGCAGCAAGCGATGATGGAGATGGAAGGAGAATCCATAGAAGAAAATATGGATGATCTTCGTAAAATTTTAGAAAATTTAGTCACTTTTTCTTTCAAACAAGAAAATTTAATGAATAAGTTTAGTGAGATTTCTACTACACATCCAGATTTTGGTAAAGATTTAAAAAAGCAAAATGACATAAGAACTTATTTTGAACATATAGATGATAGTTTATATGTACTTTCTATGCGTCTTCCTAAAATTTCGGCTAAAATACAAGACGACTTATCATCTGCACATTATAATTTAGAACAGTCTTTAGAAAATTTTTCAGAAAATAGGTTTAATAACGGTGTTTCTAATCAACGTTATGTCATGACAGCTACAAATAATTTAGCAGATTACTTAAGTAATATGTTAAATAGTATGAAAAATGCTTCAATGAAAATGGGTAAAGGAAAAGGAAAGGGTAAAGGTAATGGATTCAGTTTACCTGATATCATTAAAAAACAGGGTGAACTTTCAGAGAAGATGCAGCAAGGAATGAAAAAAGGATCGAAACCCGGAGAAAGTAAAATGGGTGGTAAAGAAGGTAAGAAACCAGGAAATCAAAAAGGAGAAAAAGGTCAATCTGGAAAAGATGGAAAAGACGGTAAAGACGGAAAAGGAAATAAAAAAGGTAATGGTGAAGGAAATAGTGAGGGTGGAAATGGAAAAAATAATGGACAAGGTAATTCTGATAACTATGATTTAGATGGAGAACTTTATGAAATTTATAAAGAACAAACCCAACTTAGACAACAGCTTCAAGATGCTATAAAAGAATCTGGTGAATCAGGTTCGGAAACAATTCTAATGCAAAAAAGGTTTTAAAAACTATGGAGCAGTTAGAAAACGAAATATTAGAAAAAGGTTTTAAAGCTGGTACAGTTCAGAAAATGCAGCGCCTTAATTACGAATTATTAAAATTAGATAAAGCAGCTTTAGAACAAGGAAAAGATAGTAAGCGTAAATCTAATACTAATAATTTACTTAATAAACGTAATACTATTAAAGCTTTAGAATTTAAAAAGCAGTTTTACAATCAAATAGAAATATTAAACAGACAATCATTACCTTTGCAACTAAATTATAAATTAAAGGTTAGAGAATATTTTTCTCTACCTAAGAATAAAGCAAAATGATTACGTTTAATTACGAAACCAATTTTAAATTAGATAATGAGAGTTCAACAGAAAATTGGATTCAAACTATTATTGATAAACATAACTGTGAGTTAGGTGAAATTAATTATATTTTTTGTGATGATAATTATCTTCATAAATTAAATGTTCAATTTTTACAACACGATACACTTACAGATATTATTAGTTTCGATAATTCACTTGGTAAACTTATAAATGGTGATATATATATTTCTATTGAAAGGGTAGAGGATAACGCCAAAGATTTTAAAGTTTCATTTACTGAAGAATTGCATAGAGTAATTATTCACGGCGTTTTACATTACATTGGTTATAAAGATAAAACTGAAGCTGATCAAAATGAGATGACTTTACAAGAAAACCTTGCTTTAAAAGAGTTAAAATATTAAAAATCAATAAGTTAATTTACACGTTTCACGTGGAACTATAAAAAATGAGTTTATTTTCAACAACATTTGATGTTATAGTAGTTGGTGGTGGTCACGCAGGAAGTGAAGCAGCAGCTGCGAGCGCAAATATGGGTGCACACACATTGTTAATTACAATGAATTTGCAAAATATTGCGCAAATGAGTTGTAATCCTGCAATGGGTGGTATTGCAAAAGGACAGATAGTAAGAGAGATTGATGCGTTAGGTGGTTATAGCGGAATTGTGACTGATAAAACAGCAATACAATTTAAAATGCTTAATAAATCTAAAGGACCTGCAATGTGGAGTCCAAGAGCACAATCTGATAGAATGCAATTTGCAGAATGTTGGAGAACGATGCTAGAGCAAACAGATAATTTAGATTTTTATCAAGATTCTGTAAATGGTTTATTGTTTTATGGTGATAAAATTGTTGGTGTAAAAACCGCTTTAGGTTTAGAGATAAAATCTAAAACTGTTATTGTTACGGCTGGTACTTTTTTAAACGGATTGATTCATATTGGTGATAAAAGTTTTGGTGGTGGTAGAGCAGGTGAAGGAGCGTCAAAAGGAATTACAGAAGATTTGGTTGCGAAAGGTTTTGAAGCTGGAAGAATGAAAACTGGAACTCCGCCAAGAGTTGATGGAAGGTCTTTAGATTATTCTAAAATGTTAGAACAACCTGGTGATGAAATTACAGAAAAGTTTTCTTATTTGCCAACCACAAATGCATTACAAAAACAACGTTCTTGTTGGTTAACTTATACAAATCTTGATGTTCATGATTTACTTCGTGAAGGTTTTGATCGTTCGCCAATGTTTAATGGTAGAATACAATCTACGGGTCCGAGATATTGTCCTTCGATAGAAGATAAAATAGATCGTTTT
The DNA here is from genome assembly GCF_055693625.1 of Polaribacter sp. HA6-7. Taxonomy (NCBI): domain Bacteria; kingdom Pseudomonadati; phylum Bacteroidota; class Flavobacteriia; order Flavobacteriales; family Flavobacteriaceae; genus Polaribacter; species Polaribacter sp. HA6-7. The sequence goes on along the minus strand of NZ_CM146338.1, from coordinate 3,188,109 downwards.
GCAACAAAAGATAGACATCAAATTTTTGTTGAACCAGAAGGTTGGTCTACGGTAGAAATGTATGTTAATGGTTTTTCTACTTCTTTGCCGAGAAGATATTCAAGATAAAGCAATACGTTCTATAGATGGTTTTGAAAACGTAAAGTTTTTAAGATATGGTTATGCGATAGAGTATGATTATTTTCCGCCTACACAATTAACACATACTTTAGAAACAAAGTTAATAGAGAACTTATATTTTGCTGGTCAAATTAACGGAACAACTGGTTATGAAGAAGCTGCTTCGCAAGGTCTAATGGCTGGTGTAAATGCTGCTTTAAAAGTACAAGATAAAGAACCTTTTATTTTAAAAAGGAATGAAGCTTATATTGGTGTTTTAATTGATGATTTAATCACTAAGGGTACAGAAGAACCATATAGAATGTTTACTTCTCGTGCAGAATATAGAACTTTGTTAAGACAAGATAATGCAGATCTAAGATTAACACCAAGAGGTTTTGAAATTGGTTTAGCATCTAAAGAACGTATGGATCGTGTTTTAGAAAAGCAAGAAAAGACAGAAATGTTGATTCAGTTTTTGCATAAAACTAGTGTAAAACAAGAAGAGGTAAATCCTATTTTAGAGGCTAAAAATTTAGCATTAGTGAATCAATCTATGAAATTGTTTAAAATTGCTGCAAGACCTCAATTGTCTTTTGATGATTTTAAATCTATAAAAAAATTAAATGATTTTATAATTGTAAATAACATTCAACAAGATGTGATAGAGCAAGCTGAAATTCATTTAAAATATTCGGGATATATTGATAAAGAAAAGAACAATGCAGATAAATTAAATAGGTTAGAAAATGTTGTAATACCTTCTAATTTTAAATATGAAAAAGTAAAATCTCTTTCTTTTGAAGCTAGAGAAAAATTAAATAAAATTAAACCAGTATCTATTTCGCAAGCAAGTAGAATTAGCGGTGTATCACCTAGTGATATTTCTGTGCTTTTGGTTTATATGGGAAGATAAAAAAAGAAAAATTGCAAATGTTCCTCGTGGAACAAATTTAAAAATTGAGTAATATGGAGAATGAAAAAGAACTCTATACAAATTTAATCCCTCTTTTAAATTGTAAAGATTATACTGTTTCTGGTGATACTTTTGAAGTAATGCAGAACCAAGATTATGAAATGCTGGTTACGTCTCCTGTGCCAGCAGATTTAGAAAACTACTATAAAAGTGAAAACTACATTTCACATACAGATAGTAAAAAATCACTGTTCGATAAAGTTTATCAAAAAGTAAAAAACCATACTTTAAAACAAAAGTTAAGTTTACTTAATTCTTTTAAAACAGAAACTAAATCTGTTTTAGATGTTGGTGCAGGAACAGGAGATTTTTTAAAAGTTTGTAAAAATAATAGTTGGGAAACTTTTGGAATAGAACCAAGTTTAGATGCTAAAAAAATTGCTGAAACTAAAGGTATCTTTTTAGAAAGTGATTTGTTTGAAATTTCAAATAAGAAATTTGATGTTATTACTCTTTGGCATGTTTTAGAACATGTAGAGAGTTTAAAGAAAACTATTAAAACTTTAAAAAAATTATTAAAGCCAAATGGTAGGGTAGTGGTTGCTGTACCTAATTATAAAAGTTACGATGCAAAGTATTATAAAGAATATTGGGCTGCTTATGATGTACCAAGACATCTTTGGCATTTTAGTCAATGTTCTATTCATAAATTATTTTCTGAAGTAGAAATGATAGTAGAAAATACTTTACCTATGAAATTTGATAGTTATTATGTTTCGTTATTAAGCGAAAAATACAAATCAGGTAAATCGAACCCTTTAAAAGCAAGTTACGTTGGTTTTGTATCAAATTTTAAAGCAAGATCAACTTCTGAGTATTCCTCACTGATTTATGTTCTTAAAAACTACTAAAAACAGATTTTTAAAGGTTTTAATTGTATTTTAATTGCTTAAATGTATAAATACTATCTAATAATTAAAAAAGGTCTTAAAACGCAAGTTTTAAGACCTTTTTTAATAGTTTTTAATTATTTTAAATTTACATTTAATAGTTTTTAATTATTTAGAAGATAAACACCAATTACTGTTAAGATAAAATAGACGGTTAAAGACATCGCTCCTGCATAATCTTTTGCAAGACGTTGACCAACTAATAAAAAAGTAAAGTAATCGCAGAGAGCTCAATTCCTAACAAAGCAATTTCTTTGGCTTCTGATGTGTAAATTTCATAAACTCCAATAATCATTAATATTGATGCGAAAATTTCTACAACTAAAACTACAGCAAGTAAAACCGGAACGTAATTTTTTAATGGAGAGTTTTTAAAATGATCTTTTATAAATGCAATATTTCCTTTCCAGTCTGTTATTTTATCTATGCTAGATTGTACATAAGTAATTATTAAAAAGAAAAGAATTAAAATTTCTGCAGGATAATTAGATAATAATTTCATGTTTTTATTTTCCGAATAATCGTTTAAAAAATCCTTTTGTTTTAGTTGTAGCTTCTTCTATTCCTTCTTTAGCATCTTCTGCTAAATCTGCTAAATTTTCTACTGCATCACTTGCTATTTCAGAGGCTTTTTCAGAGACATCTTCTAAAGCTTCTTTAGCATCATCTGTATATTCATCTAACTTATCTTTTACTTTGTCAATATTTTCTTCAGAAAAAGTTTCATTCATTTTTTCTTTTACTGTTTCAAAAGCTTCTTTAGATTCTTCTTTTAACTCTGTTGCTTTATCTTTTACCTCATTTTTAAGCTCTTTTGTTTGTTGTTTTATATTTTCTAAAGCATTTTTATCAGTGTTTTTTACACTTTTATTTGGTGTCAAATCTTTATTCATATTTTATTAATTATTTGTTTATCAGTGTTTTATCTATTTAAAAGCTTCATCTACTGGCTCCCAAAGTTCTATTTTATTATTTTCGTTGTCTAAAATCCATCCAAATTTACCATATTCAAATTCCTGAATTTCACCAACAACAGTTACACCTTCTTCTTTTAGTTGTGCTAATAATTCAACTAAATTTTCTACCCTATAATTAAACATAAAGTCTTTTTTAGAAGGTTCAAAATAATCTGTATCGCTGCTAAAAGGACTCCATTGTGTGGTAGCGTCTTTACCGTCTTTATCTTTCCACCAAAAAGTAGCACCCCAATCGTCTGTATTAAAACCTAAATGTTTTTGATACCAATCTTTTGCATTTTGTGGATTATCAGATTTAAAAAATACACCACCAATTCCTATTACTTTTCCTTTTTTCATCTATTTGTTATTAATTGAAGATTCATACAAAGAAATCCAATCTTCTACAGTTACTTTTTTACACAATGCTGCAATTAACTCAAACGGAATTTCTTCTATTTTTTTGAATCGGATACAACTTTTACCCATATCTAATTTTCTTTTGCAATGTTTTGGATATTCATTTACAAACCAATTCTTCAATTTTTCATCTGCATAAATACCGCTATGATATAAATTTATAGAGTTTTTTTGTGATGCAAAACTCATAAAAGGCAATGGTTCTTTTGGATTGCAATGATAACCGTTTGGATAAATTGAATGTGGTACATAAAAGCTAATAAAATTGTATTGAATACCTTCTTCAAATCCTTTTGGTAGATTTTCTTTGATAGTTTTACGCAGTTTTTTAAGCGTTTCTTGTCGCTCTTTCGGAACCTGATTTATATAATCTTCGGTGAATTTGCCTTGTATTGCATTTGTATAAATTTAGTGCTAACAAGTTAACAAAATTTAGATTTAATTTTATTTACAATAGTTTGAGCTAATCTTTCTTTGCTTTCAATTGTCCATCCGGCAACATGAGGTGATAAGATAACTCTATCAGAATTTATTAAATATTCGAAAGCTTCTGGCATTTTATTATCTGAAAATAGGTTTTCGAAAGATGATTTTTCGTATTCTAAAACATCCAAACCTGCGCCTAAAATTTTACCAAATTTTAGAGCTTCAACCAAATCTTTAGTAACTACAGATGTTCCACGTGCGGTATTTATCAACCAAAAATTCTTTTTAAAATTATTTATAAACGCTGCATTAATCATATTTTTAGTTAAAGGTGTTTGTGGTGTATGTAAACTTAAAACATCTGCTTTTTCTTGCAATTCTTTTAAAGAAACTTGCTTGCAGTTTTTGTCGCCAACATTTGGTTTTAAATCATAACAAAGTACTTCTACATCAAAACCGCGTAATTTTTTAGCAAAAGATTTTCCCATGTTACCATAACCAATTAAACCTACTGTTCTACCGTCTAATTCTATGCCTCTATTATCTTCTCGAAGCCATTTGCCGTTTCTAACCTCTTTATCGGCTTTATTTAGCTTGTTAAACAACGAAAGTAGCATTGCTAAAGAATGTTCGCCTACAGCATTTCTATTGCCTTCTGGTGCAGCAATTAGAGTTATTCCTTTGCTTTCGGCATAATCACAATCTATATTTTCTAAACCAGCGCCAACTCTACCAATAAATTTTAAATTTTTGGCTTTATCTAAGAATGCTTTATCAATAGAAAAACGACTTCTAATGATAAAACCATCATACAAATGAATTTTTTCTTCGACAGTTTTTTTGAAGAAGTATAATCTTCATCATTAGAAAAACCTAAAGCATTTAATTGATTTATTAACAATGGATGGTTAGAATCTAAATGTAAAATTTTCATGTTTTTTACTTTAATTTATTGGATAAAAATAAAGGCAGAAATCTAAAAAATGTCTCTAGATTTCTGCCTTAATATTAAATTATAAGTTATAATTTTTATTAGTATTGTTCTTTTTCGCTTGGGAAATCTCCGCTTTTAACATCAGAAATATAATTCTCGAAAGCACCTGTCATGTCTTTGTATAAATCTAAATATCTACGTAAAAAACGAGGGTTAAATTCATGTGTCATTCCAATCATATCATGCGTAACCAAAACTTGACCGTCTACGCCATTACCAGCACCAATACCAATTACCGGAATTGTTAATGCATCTGCTACTTTTTTAGCTAAAGAAGCCGGTACTTTTTCTAGAACCAATGCAAAACAACCAATTCTCTCTAACATTAATGCATCTTCCATTAATTTTTCTGCTTCTTCTTCTTCTTTTGCTCTTACGGTATACGTACCAAATTTATAGATAGATTGTGGTGTTAAACCCAAGTGCCCCATTACCGGAATACCAGCATTTAATATTCTTTTTATAGATTCTTTAACCTCTTTACCACCTTCTAATTTTATAGAATGTCCGCCAGATTCTTTCATAATTCTAATAGCAGAACGTAGTGCTTCTTTTGGGTCAGATTGATAACTACCAAAAGGTAAATCTACCACAACCAAACAACGTTCTATTGCTCTAACTACAGAACTTGCATGATAAATCATTTGATCTAAAGTAATTGGCAATGTTGTTTCGTGACCCGCCATAACGTTAGATGCAGAATCTCCTACAAGTAAAACATCGATTCCAGAACCATCTAAAATTTTTGCCATTGTAAAATCGTAAGCAGTTAACATGGATATTTTTTCTCCATTTGCTTTCATTTCTACCAAAGATTTTACGGTAACACGTTTATATTGCTTCTTAGCTACAGACATATTTTTATCATTTTATTAGGTTGTAAAAGTAAGGAATATCAATAGATATTTTGGTATTTAAAATTCTAGTGATAAAAAATTATTATTTTAAAATTAGTAGTTTTATGTTTTTTAAAATCAAAACAGTATGTTACAAAAGTTCGTTTTTATTATTTTAGTTTTAGGATCTAATGTGTTATTTGCTCAAAATAAATCAGAAGAAATAGCAATTAAAAATGTTATTCATACTTTTTTTGAAGGATTACACAAAGGTGATAGTACAATTATGAAAAAGACTTTGCATAAAAATATTAAAATACAAACCACAAGTACAAATAAAAAAGGTTTACCTATTCTAAAAACAGAAACTAGAAATCAATTATTAACAAGTATTGCTAATAAAAATTCGGAGCATGTTTATTTAGAAAAATTACTGTCTTACACAATTAAGATTGATGGAAACTTAGCTTCTGTTTGGACACCTTATGAGTTTTATTTTAATGAGAAGTTTAGTCATTGTGGTGCAAACTCTTTTCAGTTGTTTAATGATAACGGAACCTGGAAAATTATTTATTTAGTTGATATGAGACGAAGAGAAGATTGTAACTATTTAAAAGAAAAAATTAACGTTATCTTTGAGGCTTTAAATTATCAATGGCAGAAAAAATACACACAATAAATACAAATAAATGGATAGATAATTATGCCGATTATTTGTATAATTACGCTATTTCTCGTGTTAATAACAGTGATTTGGCCAAAGATCTTGTGCAAGAAACTTTTTTTGCAGGATTAAAATCTGCAAAGAATTTTAAAGGAAAAGCTTCTGAAAGAACTTGGTTGGTTTCTATTTTAAAAAGAAAAATTATAGATCATTATAGAAAAATAAATTCTAAAAAAGGACAGGCAGAAGTTCGAATGAATTTTTATAATGATGGCGAAAATGAAGGAGATTGGTTAGAAGAAAGAGTACCACAAAAGTGGGATAATACTTCTGAAACTTCTATAGAAAATGAAGAATTAAAAGACCAATTAGAAGCTTGTATAGACAATTTGCAGAAAAATATGCAATGGTTTTTAGAATGAAAACTGTGCAAGAATTTGAAACGGAAGAAATTTGTAAGGAGTTAGATATTACAGCGTCAAACTTATGGGTTATTATACACAGAGCTAGAACTCAGCTTAGAAAATGTATGGAAGATAACTGGTTTAATAATTAAGAAATGTTTAAGAGTTTAAAAATTACCTGCGACGAAGCCACAGCAATTTGTGATAAAAACCAATATGGCGAAGCTTCTATTAAAGAGCTAATAAAGTTAAATATTCACTTTATTAAATGTAGAATTTGTGCAAAATATACCAAACAAAACATGGCTTTAAGTAAACTTTACAAAGGCTATTCTAAAAATTGTAAGAGTATAAAACATTGTTTGTCATCCGAAGAAAAAGACGCTTTAAAAAATGCTTTAGAAGAAAGCAAACAATAAAACAAATAACAATATTAAAAAACGGAACTTATAATTTATGAGTTCCGTTTTTTTGTATTTTTGAACTTTCTTAATCGTTATAAAATGCACTTTTTACCAGAAAAATTAGACAATTACGTTGTTGCACATTCGCAAATAGAACCTAAAATTTTACAAGAACTTACTAAAGAAACTTGGCAAAAAGTTTTAAATCCTAGAATGTTAAGTGGTGCTTTTCAGGGTAGAATATTATCGATGATTACAAAATTGATTCAGCCAAAATCTATCTTAGAAATTGGAACTTACACAGGTTATTCTGCTTTGTGTTTGGCAGAAGGTTTGCATAAAGATGGTGAGATAATCACTTTAGACAAAAATGAAGAATTAGAAACACTTCAAAATAAATATTTCGAAAAATCTGGATTTCGAAATAAAATTACGCAACATGTTGGTAACGCAATAGAAATTATACCAACTTTAGATAAAAAATTCGATTTGGTGTTTATAGATGCAGACAAATCTAACTACATAAATTACTTTCATTTAATTATCGATAAAATGAATTCGGCGGAATAATTTTGTCTGATAATGTACTTTGGAGTGGTAAAGTTGTCGAAGAATTAGATCCAAAAGACAAAGACACTAAAGTGCTTTTAGAATATAATAGGTTGTTAAATGAAGATGAAAGAATAGAAACTGTATTGTTGCCAATACGAGATGGTTTAACAATAAGTAGAGTAAAATAAAAGTTAAAATTGCCTTTTGATAGGGCCCGTAAAATCGTCTATATCATCCTTAACTGCATTAATTTCTTTATTAATGTCTTTAGCGATATTTGTATCTAAACCAGTTTTTTCTGAACTGTCTTTAATTTCTCTTTTAATATCATTGGTGGCATCTTTTACTTGCCTAATACCTTTACCCAAACCTCTAGCAATTTCGGGTATTTTATCTGCACCAAAAACCATTACAACGATTAACATAATCACCATAATTTCCGGACCACTAATAAATAAGAATACTGTATTCATAGTACAAAGATAATCAGTTATTTTTATAAAAAGAATAAACTATAATTGTTTAACGCAATTTTCTCGGTTTTCTATATCAAATAACCACATAATTCTGTATTTTTACTAAAAAAAGATGCTTTTTATTACTTCTTTTGGTGTAACAGTTATTGTTGGTCTTTTATTAATTTTGGTTATTACAGCACTTGTACTTGCTGCAAAAAGTGAAAGTAATTTACGTTTTTTAATTTGGGGTGCAATTATTTTGTTTGTTCCGTTTTTAGGCGCAATTGCATGTATAATTAATTACTACGCTACTAAAAATAAGGTAAAATCTGCTTAAAGATTATTTGAAGTTTAATTTTGCTTGTCTATCGTACATAATAATACTTCCGGCAACAGAAACATTCAAACTCAATTCCGATTTAAATTTTACCAAATGATGCGATTTCTCTATCGCAATTTTAGACATTCCGTGATCTTCTGCGCCCAATAAATAGACACAACGTTTAGGGTGTTTAAAGGTTTCTAATTGCACTGCTTTTTTATCTAATTCTACACCAACTAACATTGCTCCTTTTGGTAGGTTTTTAAAAAAATCATCAAAAGTTTCATAATGAAAATAAGGCATGGCACCCACAGCTTTATGTGTATCGCAAGCTTGTTTTGCATATCTATTGCCAATTGTAAAAATAAAACTTGCGCCCATATTTTGTGCAGAACGCCAAAGAACACCTAAGTTTTCTGGTGTTTTTCCATTCTGAATTCCGATACCGAAAAAACCTTGTTCTAAATTGTTTACCATTATTTTTTAAGAGGATTTGTTTTATTTATTGGGCATAAAAGTAAATTAATTTAGTTAAAATTTATTTTTTTAAGTTTTTTTAAATTTAAATGAAAATAAATATTCATTTACTTTTAAAATATAAAAACCTTTAAATTAAGGTGTTATATTTTTTATCCCTGAATTCAGGGATATGAAATTTATACCATTTTCAGGGATTGACAAGTAGGTTTTTATCTTTTATGTTTGATGAAAAAAGTGCTAAAATTAAATACTATGAAAAAGAAAAAAACAAATTAATTAAACTTTTAAAAACTGGAATTCTATTCTTTGGAATTTCGTTATTACTATGGAATTGTGAAAAAGATGATTTTCTTCCACTAGAAGATAAAAAAAATGAAAAAATTGAAATTATAGACAGAAATTACTTTGAGTTAAATAATGAGATTAAATTTAATAAAGCTATAAGAATTATTAATGATTCTAAAACCAAAAAAAACATAAAGTTTCAATCTAAAAAAGGGATTGATATTTACAATTTTACTATAGATTCCTCAAAAATTAGAAAAATTGAAAAAGATAGTATAACTAGCTATACTTTTTTTGTTAAAAGAGATAAAGTAGATTCTAAATTTTTTGAAAATCTAGTTGTAGAGTTTAATAAAAATGAAGAACCAAAAGCATTTATAATTAAATATAAACCAATAAAAAAATAAAATTCTTTAAGGAACATAATTCTTTTAATTTTCAAGGCAACATAGAAGTTAATAGAATAGATTATGATAGATTAAATCTTTCTGCTAAAATGGTTTGTTATAGTACTGAAGTAGTATATTGTACTTTAACAGGATATGACAATTATTCAGGTTATTATCATTATGGTACACATGTAGCAACCCCTGATTGCCTTGAGTATGGAGAATCAAATAGGTTTTCTCTTACACAATCAAATTGTATTACAATTGATGTAAGTGACTGGGATAATGATGGTTACAGTGGAGGTGGTTCTACTGGAGGAGGAGGTTCAGGTAGTGGGCCTACAGACCCGGATGAAGAGATAGATATTATAACTTCTGCGCTGAATTATCCTTGTGGAGACCCAATCCATGGATGTACTAGAACTGCTAATAAAATAGCAAGCAAGCTTAACTTAACTGAAAACGAAAGATTATGGTTAATTGAACAAGATGAAAATTTCATTTTAGATTTAGAAACTTTTTTGTTAGAAAATAATTCTATTGAAGCTGAAAATTTTGTTATCGAAGTCATCAATGCTAAAGTCAGTAGTAATTATGAAAACTTATTCAAATTAAATATATTTATACAAGACCCATATAATGTTTGGAAAAGATTAAGTGAAGAAGAAAAAAGCTTAATTAAATCTTTTCCAACCGAAGCTTACCAAATATTTAAAAATAGGCCAATTGCTGAACAAGAAACAAGAAAAAGATATGGAAGAAATGGGCTAAATGACAAATCTGATGCTTTCCGTCATTGTTTTTTTAATGCAAAAAACGCATTTAAAGTGGGTCGTTTTATGGCTGAAAAATTTTCAGATGCTCATGAAAGTGAGACTCCAACTAGATGGGTTAAAGAAAAAGAAATGGATATTCACAACAATAAAATTGGTCTGAACTTTGTTTTTTCTCATAATAGGAGCATTTCTAATTCAGATTTATCATCAGAAGTTCAAAAAAAATTAATGATGGAAGTCTAAGATACCTCAAGCCAATTAACCTCAATGACCCTAATTTTAGATTTACTCATGGCATTACTAATAGTACCACATTAACTCCTACAAATAAATAGTTATGAAATCATTTTTTTTAATTTTCATTATTTTGTTATTCGTTAATTGTAGCGATGAATCTGTTATTGTCATTCATAACAAGTCTAAACATTTAATTAGTAATTTTATAATTTCTAGTGATTTTGGAGAATATTATAGAAATAATATACCCATTGACTCTTCGGTTAATTTCAAATTTATTACAAACTCAAAAAATATAAAAAGCGATGGAATTTTCAAAATAAGTTATTACATCAATAATATAAAAAAAATCAAACTTTTGGCTATTATTCAAAAGGAATTTTAACTTTTAAAAAATTGAATATTTATCTTTCAAAAGATACAATAAAGGTTGAAAAATAATACAAACCACAACCAGATATATAAAAAATAGCAATTAAGTACAAAATTTTAAATTTTGTACTTAATTGCTATTTTAATTTTAGAAACTAAAGAAATTGATTATTTCTTAACCAACATTCGCTTAATCTCATTCAACTTCATTAAAGCTTCAATAGGCGTTAGAGCATCTATATTAGTAGCTAAAATTTCTTCTTTAATATTTTCTAATAAAGGATCATCTAGTTGAAAGAAACTCAATTGCATTTCTTCTTCTTGGGTTTGTTTTAAAACGTCTTTTACTTCAGAATTCTTGTTGTTTTTTTCTAATTTTTCTAGAATTTTATTGGCTCTATGAATCACCATATTTGGCATTCCAGCAAGTTTAGCAACATGAATACCAAAACTATGATTAGAGCCACCAGAAACCAATTTACGTAAGAAAATAATGTTGTCTTCCAACTCTTTTACAGACACATTAAAGTTTTTTATACGCTCGAATGTTGTGGTCATTTCATTCAGTTCGTGGTAATGCGTAGCAAAAAGTGTTTTTGCTTTGGTTGGGTGTTCGTGTAAGAACTCAGAAATGGCCCAAGCAATCGAAATTCCGTCATAAGTAGAAGTTCCTCTACCAATTTCATCTAATAAAATTAAACTACGCTCAGAAACGTTATTTAAGATCGATGCAGTTTCGTTCATTTCAACCATAAACGTAGATTCGCCCATAGAAATATTATCACTTGCGCCAACTCTTGTAAAAATTTTATCTACAATACCTATTTTTGCGTTTTGAGCAGGAACATAACTTCCCATTTGTGCTAATAAAACAATGAGTGCTGTTTGTCTTAAAATAGCCGACTTACCAGACATGTTTGGTCCGGTAATCATAATAATTTGTTGCTGATTTCTGTTTAAAACAACATCGTTTGCAATATAGGTTTGGTCTATTGGCAATTGTTTCTCAATAACCGGATGACGACCATTTTTTATCTCTAAATCTGTGCTTTCATCCATAATTGGGCGCACATAATTATTATCAATTGCTAAAACAGAGAATGACAATAAACAATCTATTTTTGCAATAATTTGTGCATTTTCTTGCACAATTTGTACATATTGAATGATGTATTGCAGTAATTTAGAAAAAATATCTTGTTCTAATTTTGCTATTTTTTCTTCAGCACCTAAAATTTTAGTTTCGTATTCTTTTAACTCTTCAGTAATATATCTTTCTGCCGAAACTAAGGTTTGTTTTCGAATCCATTCTTCCGGCACTTTATCTTTATGCGTATTTCTAACTTCAATATAATACCCAAACACGTTGTTAAACGCAATTTTTAAACTTGTAATTCCGGTACGCTCGGTTTCACGCGCCAACATATTATCTAAATACTCTTTACCGAGTTCGAAATTGCACGTAAATCATCTAATTCTTGATGTACTCCGTTAGCAATCGCATTTCCTTTATTGATGTTTACCGGAGCTTCATCAAACAAGGTTTCAGAAATTTTATCAATTAAATCTTGGCAAGTATGTAACTGATTTCCTAAAGATTTTACAGCGTTGTTTTTGCTGCTTTCTGCGGATGATTTTATCGGTAAAATTGCTTTTAAAGAATCTTTTAAAAGTACAATTTCTCTTGGCGATGCTTTGCCAGTTGCAACTTTAGAAATTAAACGTTCTATATCAGAAACTTGTTTTAATTGATACGTTACAGTCTGAGAAAAATCATCAGAATCTATAAAAAACTTTACCAATTCATGACGATTTTTAATCTCGTCGATATTTTTTAAAGGAAGTGCCAACCAACGTTTTAACAAACGTCCGCCCATTGGCGAAATAGTTTTATCTATTACATCTAAAAGTGTTACTGCATTTATAGAGTTAGGATTGTACAATTCTAAATTTCGAACAGTAAATCGGTCCATCCAAACATAATTATCCTCTGCAATTCTGCTGATATGTTGAATATGTTTTAACTGATTGTGTTGTGTTTCCGATAGATAATACAACACTGCACCAGCAGCAATAATTCCGTTTTTAACATCTTGTACACCAAAACCTTTTAAGCTTTTTACCTCAAAATGATTTTGTAAAGTTTCGTTGGCATATTCCTTTTGAAAAACCCAATCATCTAAATAAAAAGTATAATATCGGTTTTCAAAAAGTTCTAAAAATTGTTGTTTGTTTTGTTTTTGAACTAAAACTTCACTCGGATTAAAGTTTTGCAACAATTTATCAATGTATTCTGCAGTTCCTTGGGCCACCAAATATTCACCTGTAGAAACATCTAAAAATGAAATTCCGAGTTGTTTTTTATCAAAATGAACCGCAGCTAAAAAGTTATTTGTTTTGGTTTGTAAAACTACATCATTTAAAGAAACTCCAGGTGTAACCAACTCTGTAACACCACGTTTTACAATGGTTTTGGTCATTTTAGGATCTTCTAATTGATCGCAAATAGCAACACGCATACCCGCTTTTACCAATTTTGGTAAATAGGTATTTAAAGAATGATGCGGAAAACCAGCCAAAGCCGTTTCAGAATCTGAACCAGCACCACGTTTAGTCAACGTAATTCCTAAAACTTCTGCAGCCTTTTTAGCATCTTCACCAAAAGTTTCGTAAAAATCGCCAACTCTAAAAAGCAACATCGCATCAGGATATTTATTCTTGATTGCATTGTATTGTTTCATTAAAGGGGTAACCTTTTTAGCTTTTGATTTTGCCAAGTTTTAGAAATTTTCTGTTAGTTTTGCGAAGATAGAAAAAAGTCTTTAGCCTTTAGCTCTTAGCCATTAGTTTTCATACCAAACTAGCTAAAAGTAGAAAGCTAAAAGCTAAAAGTTTAAAACATGAGGAAATTAAAAAATAACGAATTAGGTAGAATAACTGTTGATGAGTTTAAAACAGTAAAAAAAACGCCAATTATTGTAATTTTAGATAATATTAGAAGCTTAAATAATATTGGTTCTGTGTTTAGAACTAGCGATGCTTTTTTAGTTGAAAAAATATATTTGTGTGGTATTTGTGCTACACCACCAAATAAAGAAATTCATAAAACGGCTTTAGGTGCAACAGAATCTGTTGATTGGGAATATGTAGAAGATACGTTAACTTTAGTTGAAAAACTAAAAACAGAAAATGTAAAAGTTTTAGCGATAGAACAAGCAGAAAACTCAACAAAACTAGATGCTTTTCATCCGAAGAAAACAGAAAAGTACGCAATTGTAATGGGTAACGAGGTAAAAGGTGTACAACAAGAAGTTGTAAATGCTTCCGATATGTGTATCGAAATTCCGCAATTAGGCACCAAACATTCGCTAAATATTTCGGTTACTACAGGTGTTGTTATTTGGGATTTGTTTCAGAAATTACAATAGAAACTTTTTTATTATAAATGAAAGGACTAATTTTATGGTGCTATAAATTTAAGAAGTAAACACTTCTTTTTGAACTATGAAAAAAGAGAATTCTCTAATACTTTTATTTACGGTATTTGCAGTTTTTAATGCATTTACACAAACACCAAAAGACTCACTAAATTTTTATTTAGACAATGCTAAAGGATCTAATAAAGTTAAATATCTTAAAAAAGCAATTACGTTATTAGAAGATTTAAAAATAGATTCTTTAATACAACAAACAAGCATAGAATATGCCAAAGAAAGTTATTTTGCAAAAGATACTTTAGGCTTAACTTTTTCTAAGAATAAATTACAAAATCATTTTAAACGCAGTAAAGATTCTTTTTCTTTAGCTAAGGCATACCATTTTGCCGCTTTAAATCATAAAATAAAAAATAATTTAGACAGTAGTTTTTATTATTATCAAGAATCTAAAAAAATTTTTATTGGCTTAAAAGATTCTGTAGAAACCGGACGAAGATTGCTTTCTATGGCAATCCTACAAGTTAAAGAACTCGATTATTTAGGTTGCGAAACAACTGCTGTAGAAGGTTTAAAATATATAGAACCTGCTCAAGATAAAGAATATAGAACTCTAATTTCTTTATATCAAACCTTAGGAAATGCTTTAGGACATTTAAATAGACCTAAAGAATCTAGAGCTTATTATCTTAAGGCAAGAGAGCTGGCAAAATTTAATACGGTAACTTCTAGACGAGAAGTAAATTACCTAAACTTATACAATAATATTGGTGCAACTTATGTAGATGAAGGTAATTTTGATAAAGCAATTACTTTATTTAAAGAAGGTTTACGTTTTGATAGTATTGCGATAAAATACCCAAGACAATACCAAAACTTATTAGGTAGCTTATCTTCTGCATATTTTAGACAAGGTAAAATAGATAAAGCAATTTCTGGTTACAAAACAGTTTTAGAAGGTAGAAAAAAATCTAAATTTGTTTATGCTGAAAGTGTTTCTCATAGTTTATTAGCAGAAGCTTACATGAAAAATAAACAATATAATTTGGCAAAAAAACATGCTTATATTGGTTTAGAGTTGGGTAAAAAAACAAGAAATAACGAGCAAGTTTTAGATTGTTTGCAATTTTTAACTGAGCTAACTTTTGGAGAAACAGCCAAAAAGCATTTTAAAGAATATGTTCAGTTAAAAGACAGTTTATTTACTAGAGAAAGAACTCGAAAAAATCAATTTGCAAAGGTTATTTACGAAACAGAAAAAAAGAAAAAGAAAACACCAGTTTAAAATTAGAAAATCAACGTAAAGAATTACTCATAAAAAGTGAAAAACAACAAAAAACGATTGGTTTTTTAATTGCAGGTGCTGGTATTCTTTTTATTGGTTTTGGTGCAAACATAGTTGCTAGTAGAAGAAAAAAATACTTTTTGAAGCTAAATTAGCTCAAGTAGAAGCTAGAGAAAAAGAAAGGCAACAAATTGCTAAATCTCTTCATGATGAGGTTGCTGGCGATATTAGAATGTTGCATTTAAAACTAGAAAAGTCTAACCAATTAGAAGAAGCAAAAAGCTTACATATTATTAAAGAGAACGTTCGTAATTTATCGCACCAATTAAGTAGCGAGAGCTTTAATAAAGTATCATTTAAAGACCAAATTATAAACTTAGTATCAGATTACTTTGAACCTGATTTTAAAATTAAAGTAGAAAATATTAATACTATTTCTTGGACAGAAATTAACAATTCTATCAAAAGAACTTTGTTTTTAGCTGTTAGAGAAAGTATACAGAATGCCAAGAAATACGCAGAAGCAACAAAATTAATTGTTAGGTTTTCTGAAAATAAAAAAACAATAACTTTAGAAATTTCTGATAATGGAATAGGTTTTGATGCTGAAGTTAAGAAAACCGGAATAGGTTTAAAAAATATTAGAGAAAGAGTAGAAGATTTAAACGGTGTTTTTAGTATTGATAGCGAGCTAGAAAAAGGAACAACCATTAAAATTGATGTTTCAAAAATGGAAAATAAAATAAAAATTTTAGTTGTTGATGATCATCAATTGGTTATTCAAGGAATTCTATGTTCGTTAAAAGAAATAGGAGATTTTGAAGTGGTAACAACTAATAGTTGTGATGAAGCTTTTGCTGATAAAACAAAATCAAGACACCCAACCTTTTCAGCTTTTATTTACCGATTTAAGTTTCGATAACACAACCGAAGATACTAATTTAGATGGCGGAGAAGAATTAATTAAAGCCATAAGAAATAACGATTTTAACATAAAAATTGCAGTAATAACTGGGCATACAGAAACAAATAGAGTGTATAATGTTATTAGTAATTTAAACCCGAACGCATATTTATTAAAAAGTAAATGTGATGCATCAGAAATTAGTTTTGCGCTAACTAAAATGTTAGCCAATGATTACTATTATACGCATGAAATTCATCAGAAAATAATGCGTAGAAACATCGTTCAAATACAAATGGATGATATTGCTATACAAGTCTTAAAAGAGTTGCCAAATCAGCCTAAAATAAGCAATTTAGAAGGTGTTATTAAAAAGAACGATGGTTCTATTGTAAAATTGAGATCTATAGAAACAAAATTGGCAAATCTTAGAACAGATTTAAACGCAAATAACAATACAGACTTAATTTTAAAAGCGAAAGAGTTAGGTGTAATCGACTAAATATTGCTTTTGCGGAAAATAACATTTCAAATTACGGATTTCCACAATGTTAGTTTTTTTACTAATATTATATTTGTCTTGTAGATAATTATAACTCAATCATCTATAAAGAATGGGATTAATTGCGAAGAATAAGATTAGGGGCTTATTTTTAAACAATTATGAAGAAAAAGGAGAAAGCCTTTCTGTTAATTCAGGAAGGCTTTTTAAATACCTAAAATCATTTTTGCAATCATAAAATAAATTAAGATTCCAAATATATCGTTACTCGTAGTAATAAACGGACCTGTTGCAATTGCCGGATCGATACCTCTTTTATGTAGAAATAATGGTACAAATGTTCCTATAAGTCCAGCAATAATAATTACAACTACTAGAGATACAGAAATTGCAAGAGAAAGATTCACTTCTCCTTTATAAATCCAAACAAAAATAAATAGAAATAAGGCCAAAATAACACCATTTAAAGCCGCTAAAAGCATTTCTTTAAGTAATCTGCCATAAATACTTCCTTTTACATCATCGTTAGCTAAACCTTGTACAATAATTGCTGATGATTGTACACCAACATTACCAGCCATGGCGGCAATTAATGGTGTAAAAAAGAAAAGTGTACCGTATTTAGAAAATATATCATGAAAACCTTCCATAATAATAAATGCTCCAACTCCACCCACTAAACCCAAAAATAACCAAGGTAAACGAGCTTTGGTTAGTTCGAAAATACTGTCATCAGAATCTACATCTTGCGTTAAACCAGCAGCCATTTGATAATCTTTATCTGCTTCTTCTTTTAAAACATCTACAATATCATCAATTGTAATTCTACCTAATAATACATTATTGTCGTCTACAACAGGTATGGCTTCTAAATCGTATTTTGCCATAATTTTAGCAACTTCCTCATCATTTTCGTTAACGTTTACAGCGTCTACTTTTGTTTTAGAAATTTCGGCAATTTTTTGTTCTGCTTTGGCAATTATTAAGTCTTTTAAAGACAATCTACCAACTAGTTTATCTTGTTTGTCTACAACGTAAATAGAGTGTACTCCGGTTACTTCTTTTGCTTGTCCTCTAATTCTACGCATACAACCAGCAACCGTCCAAGTTTCATAAACCTTTACCAATTCTTTAGCCATTAAAGCACCTGCAGTATTGTCTTCGTAAGATAAAAGTTCTTTAATATCTGCAGCTAATTCATCGTCTTCTAAAGCATCTATTACGCGTTCTTGGCGTTCTTCTGATAGTTCACCAATAATATCTGCGGCGTCATCAGAATCCATTTCTCCAACTTCATCTGCAATTTCTTTAGCAGATAAGTTTTCTAAAATCTTTTCTCTCGGTATCTTCATCTAACTCAGTAAGAATTTCTGATGTTTTTTCGCTATCTAAAAGTTTTATAATATAAATAGCTTCATCAAAATTTACTTCATCTAAAACCTCTGCAATATCTGCAAAATGCACCTCTTCAAAAAGTACTTTAATTGCAGTATCATCATTTTTATAGATTAAGCCAATTAAATTCTCTAGAAATTCATCAGTAATTTCAAATGCCATTTTCTATTAATTTTTG
Source organism: Polaribacter sp. HA6-7 (assembly GCF_055693625.1). Classification (NCBI taxonomy): domain Bacteria; kingdom Pseudomonadati; phylum Bacteroidota; class Flavobacteriia; order Flavobacteriales; family Flavobacteriaceae; genus Polaribacter; species Polaribacter sp. HA6-7. The sequence continues at coordinate 3,169,471 of NZ_CM146338.1, read as the reverse complement.
TGTTAGAGAAATAAAGTCTTTAACAGATAATTGTTCTGGTCGTTTCGCAAATATAGAGTCTTCTTTTAAAGAATCCGAAAGTTGAAAAGACTTTAAACTAGAGCGCAACATTTTTCTACGTTGATTAAAAGCTGTTTTTACAACTCTAAAAAATATTTTTTCGTCTACAGGTAAAGAATAATCTTTTTTCTGATTAACCTTATAACGCCAGAATCTACTTTTGGTGGCGGATTAAATACTGTTGGCGGTACCGTAAATAAGTATTCTACATCAAAAAAAGCTTGCGTTAAAACAGATAGGATTCCGTAAATTTTACTTCCTTCTTTTTCTGCCACCCTCATAGCAACTTCTTTTTGAAACATACCTGCAAATTCCGGTACGAATTCTTTATTTTCTATTGCTTTAAAAACAATTTGGGTAGAAATATTGTACGGGAAGTTTCCAATAATTGCTACTTGCTTTTTTTGAAATATTTCTTGAATATTTTTCTTTAAAAAATCGCCTTCGATTATAGAAAAATGCTCTTTAGATGTGTCTAAGTTTATATGCTCTAAAGGAAAAGTGTCGTGTAAATATGCAACAGATTCTCTGTCTAATTCCATTACAGTAACTTTTGCTTTCTTTTCTAATAAATACTTGGTTAAAACACCCATTCCTGGTCCTATTTCTAAGACATCGTCATAACCGTTTTCTGTTAAAGCATCAGCAATATCTTTTGCGATACTTTCATCCGTTAAAAAATGTTGACCTAAATGTTTTTTTGCTTTTACAGACACAATCTTTGTTTTTATCTTTCTAAGGCAAAGGTACAGTTTAAAAGGCGTAATTTTTATATAGTTATAAAATTATACAAACGCTCTTTTCGCTTTAAATAATACTTGTTTTATTCTTTTTTAAGATTGAAAGAAAGTAGAAGTATACCAAAACCTAAACCAACTAGAAAACCAGCAATAGTCTCTTCTGGTTCTATACCCCAATTTAGAAAAGCAAGAATTGCGCCTAATAGCAATAATAAAATACTAAAAGCTCGTATCTTTTTTCTGTTATTATAAAAAAATAAATTCATCTAATTGCTTACACTTGTTGGAAAAAACTCTTTTACAATCTTTAATTCTGTTCTAAAAGCTAACATTTTATCTGCAAACTTTCTTAAAGCTTCTAAACGTAAACTATCGGCATCTTCTTTATAATAAGATTCTAAATCTTCTCTAGACGCTGCAGTATATTGTATAGAATATGTTTTACCGCCCATTTCTTCTTCTATTAAAACTTCTGTAAGTTTTGCTGATGTAAATTTACCCGTGTCTAAAACTTTTACGACATGAGATTCTATCCAAGTTAACCACTCTTTATGTACAGTGTTATCTATGTTTACTGTTACGTTATATATATACATTTTAAACTTTTTATTGTTATTGATTTTTTATTGCGAAACATTATCGCCTCTTAATTTTCTAAACTTCTTCTCGGAATCTACTAAATAGATACTAGAGGTGTGATCGAAAATTATTTTTTGATAATATTCTTGTGCTTTTTCTGAGTTTTTAAGATGATTGTTATAGGTTTCTGCCATCATAAAATAAACATCATCTGTTAAAAAACCTTGATTATCTGCTGCTATAATTTTATTTAAAGCTGTTATTGCTTCTTCATATTTTTTTGTTTGATAAGAAGTTTTGCCTTAAAAAACAGTACATCATCATAGATTACTTCGCTAGGAATAAATCCATTTATAAAAATATCTTTTCTTGTAAATAACGAGTTTAATTCTGATAATGCGGCTTTGTCTTTATTTTGAAAAGCAAGTAATTCTGCTTTTGCCAATTGCTTTAATCCGGACGGAATAGAATCTACAGGTTCATTGTCTGATATTTTTAAAAATAGGTTTACGGCATCATTGGCAATTAATTGTGTTGTAGAACCTTTTAAAACTTTTAATTGTGCTTTTGCCCATTCGAAATCGCCTTTAAAATAGCTAGTTTGTGCTACTTTAAACCTTGCTTCTTGTGCTAATTCGTGATTTTTTAGTTGTGTTTGAATCTGAGAAAAATAAATTAGTGCTTTATTAAATTTGTTAGTAAACACAAGAACGTCGCCAAGTTTTAGTTTAATTCTTGCTTTATCAAATTTTGAGTTTGCATAACTTAAAGCTTCTTCTAAAACTGTATTTGCTTGCTGAGGTTCGTTTTTTGAAAACGTTAAATAATCTGCATAAGCAACTTGTAATTTTATAGTTGAACTGTTTTTGCCAAAAACTAAAAACAACTTTTTGAAAAGGTTTTCTGTTTCTGGATTCTTAGTTTCAATGGCAATTTTCATCAAAAATAAATGTGCATTAATAGTTTCGCTTTTGGTAGATGATTTTTCTACAATAAAATCGAAACACTGTTTAGCAGCTTCAAAAGAGTTATTTTCGAAAGCAATTTTACCTAAGGTAAAAATTGCCCCAAGATCTTGCGTATTTCTTTGGTAAAGCGCATTTTCTTGTATAAAGGCTTTGTTATAATCTTTTTGTTGTGTAAAAAGCCAACTTAACAAAACATTCCAAACATCTTTTGGGTTACTAGCAGATTTTCTTAAAAGTGTTTTTCTAAATAAAATGTTTGCCTCATTTTCTGCATCATCTGTAATGTATTTACTAGTATATCTTTGTACAAGGTCGAAATATTGTTCATTTTTATCAACCAAATCTATGTACGATTCAAACATTTTTTTAAAATCGCCTTTTTCACCATAAATTTGAGCTATTTGAAAATTATAATTTGCGTTTTTGTTAGCTTCCATGGCTTTCTCATATGCCAAAATTGCATTATCAAGTAGATTATAATCTTTAAACAAGCGTCCTATTATTCCGCCATAAGAAGGCATTTTATCCAAAGAATTTAACGCTAGTTTATAATTTTCTGAAGCTTTTTCTACTTGTTGTTGTCTTTGATAATTGTAGCCTAAATAAACATATAAATATGCTTGACTTTTGTTCGCTTTAATTCTGCTTTTTAATAAGTTTTCAGCTAAAATAAATTGATCTGTTTCTTGGTAACAAGAAATTAATCTACTTAAATACGTTGTATTAAAAGGGCTAGAAGTATAAAGTTTCTTATAAATTTGTGTAGCTTTTTCATAAGCACCTTCTCGATAATAATTTTCTGCTAAGAGGTAATTATTTTTAGCATTTGTTTGCACTTTGTTTTGTGACACTGCTAAGGTATTAATTGCTAGAAAAATAAGTAGAAATATTCTCTTCATCAAAATCAAAGATACTTAAGATTTATGTTAATTTTTTATTAAACCAAACGTATTTTACATCTTCTTTGTAACATTTTGGCACAAAACTTGTCTATAGGATATAATAACTAATTAAAACTTAAAATTATGAAAACTTTTTCTACCCAATACGAAGCTGCAAAAAGAAACTCTATAGAGTTTATGCAAAAAGGACAAATAAGTGCTTACTTAAATGCCTTAGTAGAAATGAATAAATATAAAAGACTAATGGTAGCTGTTATTGCTAACTAGGTTCGTTTTCAGTATCAGTTTACAGTTAAATTTTATCTAAAGATGATTAAGAACTGCAAACCGAAACTGAATACGTTGTATTAAAATTAATTTATCATATCAAAACCACAATAAGGTACTAAAACATCTGGTATTTTAATTCCGTCTGCAGTTTGGTAATTTTCTAAAATACCTGCTAAAACTCTAGGTAAAGCTAAAGAACTACCGTTAAGAGTGTGTGCTAATTCGCTTTTACCTTCTTTATTTTTAAAACGTAGCTTTAATCTATTTGCTTGAAAAGTTTCGAAATTAGAAGCAGAACTAATTTCTAACCAACGGTCTTGTGCTGTAGAAAACAATTCAAAATCAAAAGTTAATGCAGATGTAAAACCTGTATCGCCACCACACAAGCGTAAGATTCTGTAAGGTAATTTTAGTTCTCTTAAAATATCTTTAATATGCTCTACCATTCCGTTTAAAGCATTGTAAGAATTCTCTGGATGTTCTATGCGTACAATTTCTACTTTATCAAATTGGTGCAATCTGTTTAAACCACGTACATGTGCGCCATAACTACCAGCTTCTCTTCTAAAACAAGGTGTATACCCTGTTACAGTTATAGGAAAATCTGTTTCTTGTAATAAATTACCACGAAACATATTGGTAATTGGCACTTCTGCAGTTGGTATTAAATATAAATCATCAACTGTAGAATGATACATTTGTCCGTCTTTATCTGGTAATTGCCCAGTTGCAGTTGCAGAATCTGTATTTACCAAATGTGGTACTTGTACTTCTTTATAACCCGCTTTAACATTTTTGTCTAAAAAATAGTTAATTAAAGCACGCTGTAATCTTGCCCCTTTACCTTTGTAAACAGGAAAACCAGCACCAGCAATTTTAGTTCCTAATTCAAAATCTATAATATCATATTTTTTAGCTAACTCCCAATGTGGTAAAGCATTTTCGCCTAAATTTGGTATTGTGCCTTCGCTAAAAATATTTTCATTGTCTTCTTCAGAATTTCCTGCTTTTACAGAAGCGTGAGGTACGTTTGGTATTTGATATAACAAACCTTGTAATTCATCAGAAAAAGTAGCTAATTTTTCTGTTAATTCTTTAGATTGTTCTTTTAACTGACTAGTTTTTTCTTTTAAAACATTTGCTTTATCAACTTCACCGAGACTTAAAAAGACCACCGATTTCTTTGGATAATTTATTAGATTCGGCCAAAGTGTTATCAAGAGAAACTTGCGCTGCTCTTCTGTTTTCATCTGCCGATAAAACTTGTTCTACAATTGTTTCTGCGTTTGCAAAATTACGTTTTGCTAAACCCTTTAAAACAGTTTCTTTGTTGTCTCTAATAAATTGTACTTGTAACATATTTTCTATGAATTATGAAATGCAAATATATAATTTGTGCTGTAGTTTTACCACGAATTCGTAAATAAATAAGTAAGCTTAAAAAGGAGAATTATTTTAGAATAAATAAATTGATAATTACTACAATTCACAATTATTTTTGATGTAATCTCGGGCAGTTTCTTCGTCTTTTTTTAGTTGAAGAATTAAGTTTTCTATCGAATCGAATTTGTGTTCATCTCTTAGAAAATAAATCAAGGCTACTGTTAAATTCTTATCATACAAATCTTCGTTAAAATCAAAAAAATGTACTTCGATTGTTTGATGATTTCCGTTAACAGTTGGCCTGTTACCGATATTCATCATACCAAAAATTGTTTTAGAGTTTATAATTGACTTTACAACGTAAACACCTGTTTTTGGTATTAATTTATACGTCTCTTTAACGTCTAAATTTGCCGTAGGAAAACCAATTTTACCACCCAGTTTTTTGCCATTTACAACTTTACCATTCAATAAAAAATTATAACCTAAATAGTTATTGGCTGTTTTTAAATTACCAGCATGTAAAGCGCGTCTAATTTTTGTAGAACTTACAGAAACATCATCTATATCTTGAGCCGGAATTTCTTCTACCGTAAAATCATATAAATGGCTATATTCTGTTAATTGTTCTATATTACCTTCTCTATTTTTACCAAAATGATGATCGTAGCCAATAATTAATTTAGAAATATTAAAACTGTTCACTAAAATATCTCTTACAAACTCTAAAGCAGTAGTTCTAGAAAATTTTTTACTAAAAGGATGAATAATTAAGTAGTCTAAACCTGTTTTTTCTAATAATTTTGCGCGTTCGTCAATAGTATTTATCAACTCTATGGTTGCATCTTTTTGTAAAACCATTCTTGGATGCGGAAAAAAGTAAGTAAAACAGATTTTTTTCCAGCATTTTTTGCTTCAGATACTAGTTTTTCTAATATTTTCTGATGCCCAAAATGAACACCATCAAAAGTACCAATTGTTACAAAAGTTTTTTCGTTTGTAGAGAAATTTGCAATATCATTAACTACCTTCAAGCGGATCTAATTTTAATAGTAACAAATGTACAATTTCTGAATGTTTAAATTCATAGAAAAATAATTTTTTCGAATGTTAGATACCTTATTTTTATGCCTATTTTTTATTGATTAGATAAAATTGACACCCAAATAATAAATAATTCAAAAAAATTGTATTTTGCATATTAGTTAACAAATTAATTCAAATTATGATAAAAAAGATTTTACTAATTGCATTTATAGCTTTTAGCAGTATTACTATGGTTGCACAAACCACAGTAACTGGTACAGTTAAAGATGCAAAAACAGGAGAGACACTTCCAGGTGCAAATATTAAAATTGAAAATAAAGCTGTAGGTACTAATACAGATTTTGATGGAAATTTTGTACTAAAAGTTTCAGATAATCCGCCGTTTACTTTAGAAGTTTCTGTATTAGGTTACAAAATGGAAAAGATAGAGGTAACAAAAAACAATCAAAAGGTTAATGTTTCTTTAACAGAAAATGAAACATCTTTAGATGAAATTGTAGTGTCTGCTTCTAGAACTCCAGAACGTATTATGGAGTCTCCTGTTACTGTAGAAAGACTAGACGCAAGAGCTATTAAAAATACTTCTGCACCATCTTTTTACGATGGGTTAGAAAACTTAAAAGGTGTAGATGTTAATACAAACAGTTTAACATTTAAATCTGTAAACACTAGAGGTTTTGCAACATTTGCAAATACACGTTTTATGCAATTAGTAGATGGTATGGATAATTCTTCGCCAGCATTAAACTTTGCAATTGGTAACCTTTTAGGAATGTCTGAGTTAGACGTAAATACAGTTGAATTATTACCTGGAGCTTCTTCTGCATTATATGGTGCAAATGCATTTAACGGTATTATGTTCATGACAAGTAGAAGCCCTTTTAACGACCAAGGAATCAGTTTTTCTTATAAATACGGTTTAACAAGCCAAAAAGCAGCAGGAGACAATAGTTTTCATGATGTAAGTATTAGAATGGCGTATGCTTTTTCTGATAAATTGGCAGCAAAAGCGTCTCTTTCTTATTTAAAAGGAACAGAATGGTATGCAACAGATTATAGAAATACAGCAAACGGTAAATACGCTGTAGGAGATAGATCTATTAACGATTATGATGGTTTAAATATTTATGGTGACGAGGTTGCTATTGATTTAGGTGGTGCTGTTGGTAGAGTTAGTAGAACGGGTTACCAAGAAGTAGATTTAATGAAAGATTATGAAGCAAAAAGTGTTAAATTAAATACAGCTTTACATTACCGTCCTTTTGGAGATGATAGATTAGAATTAATTTTTAACTCTAAGTTTGGTGTAGGTAACACAATTTATCAAGGAGCAAACAGATATAATATTAGAGACTTTTATTTAGCGCAACAAAAATTAGAGTTAAAAGGGAAGAACTTTTTTGTGAGAGGTTATGTAACAACAGAAGACGCAGGTAACTCTTACGATTCTCGTTTTGCTGCAATTAACGTTAACAGAAAATGGAAATCAGATCAAGATTGGTTTACACAATATGCAGGTACTTATTTAGTAACAGGTTCTCATGCAGCAGCAAGAGCAGCGGCAGATACTGGGCGTTTAATTCCTGGTACTAGCGAGTTTCAATCTGCATTCGACCAAGTTACTGCAGATCCTAACTTAGTTACAGGTGCTAGATTTCAAGATCAAACTAAATTATACCACAGTGATTTAAACTACAATTTTCAAGATCTAATCGATTGGGCAGAATTTCAAGTTGGTGGTTCTTACAGAAGATATTCTTTAAATTCTAATGGTAGTATTTTTACAGATTATGATGGTGCTATAGATTATGATGAATTTGGTGTTTACACTCAAATGCAGAAAAAGTTTTTAGAAGAAGATCGTTTAAAGTTTACAGCTTCTATTCGTTATGATAAAGCACAAAACTTCGACGGAAACTTTTCTCCAAGAATATCTTTAGCATATGCTGCCGGAGAGAATAAGAATGATAACTTTAGAGCTTCTTTTCAAAAAGGATTTAGAAATCCAACAACTCAAGATCAATATATTGGTTTAGATGCAGGTGCTGCAATTTTAGTAGGTTCTGCACCAGATAATTTAGATAGATATACAAGTTCTCCTTTAAATGTAAGTACTGCAGGACAACCATTAGTTGGTGGTTCTACAACTACACTTTCCGGTAGATTAGCATACGAAAATTCTTTTTCTGCTAGTTCAGTTCAAAATGGGGCACCTGCAGCTTCTGCAGCGCCATTAGTAAAGCCAGAAGAAGTTACTGCTTTCGAATTAGGATATAGAGGTTTAGTAAATACTGGCGAATCTAGAATTACTGTAGATTTAAGTGCATACTACAACAGTTATAATAATTTTATCTCTCGGTAAAAATGTTTTAGTTCCTTTTTACGGTACAGTAGGAGATAACAGTTTGTCTTTATTAGCGCTTCAAAACGGAGATTTTAAAGCTTTTCAAGTATATACAAATACAACAGCAGATATTAGTTCTTATGGTGCTTCTTTAGGGTTAAATACAAAAATTTTAAATGGTTTCGATTTAGGTGTAAATTATACTTATGCTAAGTTCGATTTTGATCAATCTTCAGATCCAGATTTCGAGGCAGGTTTTAATACACCAGAGCATAAAGTAAAATTACAGTTTGGAAATCCAAATTTATTTGAAAACTTTGGTTTTAATATTAATGCAAGATGGCAAGGAGATTACTTATGGGAATCTACTTTTTTAGATGCTACTATCGAGTCTAGAACTTTAATAGATGCTCAAATTAACTATTCTGTACCAAGTATTAAATCTGTATTTAAGTTAGGTGGTGCTAACTTAGGTGGTAAAGAATATTTTAGTGCGCCAGGAGTTGGAGCCATCGGTTCTCAATACTACATTTCTTGGACAATTAATAACTAATAAAAAATACGATATTATATGAAGAATTATAAATATATAGGATTATTACTTTTATCAATTGGTATTACATCTTGTGATGTAAATAACGATTTAGATCCAATTGTAGAAGAAACAGGACCAGTTGTGCAAATTGATGCTAATGGTGTAGATTTTTCTAACTATGTAGCAGTAGGAGCTTCTTTTACTGCAGGTTTTACAGACGGTGCACTTTTTATAAAAGCACAAGAAAATTCATTTCCGAATACATTAGCCTCAAAATTTAGTGTAGTTGGTGGTGGTGATTTTAACCAACCATTAATGGAAGATAATATTGGAGGTTTTGTTTTAGGAGGAACTGCGGTACAACCACCAAGATTATATTTTAACGGTGTAGGACCAACAAGATTAACAGATACACCAACAACTAGTTTAGGTGTTAGAGCAAACGGAACTTCATTTCATAATTTCGGAATTCCTGGTGCAAAAAGTTTTCATTTAACTTTTCCTGGTTATGGTGCTGCAAATCCATATTTTGGAAGAATGGCTTCTAGCGCTTCAGCTTCTGTTTTAAGTGATGCAGTTGCTGCAAATCCAACATTTTTTACACTATCTGAAGTTGGAGGAAATGATGTTTTAGGTTATGCAACTTCCGGTGGTGATGGATCGGATATGATTACACCAGCGGCTACTTTTGATGCTTCTTTTAACGGAATGGTAAATGCTTTAACAGCAAACGGAGCTAAAGGTGTTTTAGCAACGGTACCAGATATTACTTTATTACCCCACTTTACAACAGTTCCTTACAATCCTTTAGATCCTTCGGATGCTACCTTAAAGGCTCAAATTCCTTTATTAAACTCTGTTTATGGTGCAGTTAACCAAATTTATGTTGGTGCAGGAGAACCAGAACGTGCAATTGTGTTTTCTGAAACAGAAACAAACGCAGTTGTAATTTTTGATGAAGATGCAACAGATTTATCTGCTGCAATTACAGCTACTTTAGCTGCTAGCCCAACTTTTGTGCCTTTTGTACAATCTTTAGGTTTACCAGAGCAAGCAGCGCCTTTAGTTGCTTCTTTATTAGGACAGCAATACGGACAAGCAAGAGCTGCAACTTCTGCAGATTTATTTGTTTTACCAAGTAGTGCTGTAATCGGTACTGTAAACATGACTGCAGCTGGAGCTTTAATTGTTCAAAGTGGTGGATTATTACCAGCTACTTTAGCAGGTCAATTTTCTGCAGAAGGTGTTACACTTCCTTTAGGTGATCAATGGGTGTTAACTCCGCAAGAACAATTAGAAATAAAAACAGCTACAGATGGTTACAATGCTACAATTACAAGTGTTGCAAGTGCTAAAGGTTTAGGTTTAGTAGACTTAAACGCTATTTTAAGTGAAGCTGCTGGCGGTATTAAGTTTGATAGATACACATTAACACCAGATTTAGTTACAGGTGGTTTAGTTAGTTTAGATGGTATTCATTTAACTGGTAGAGGTTATGCTTTAATGGCAAATAAAATCTTAGCTGCAATTGATGTTGCTTACGGTAGTAACTTTACTGTTGCTACAGATGGTTTAGCAAAAGCAGATGATTTTCCAACAAACTATTCTCCTGCTTTAAAATAAATAGCAGAATAGATAATATAAAAAAAGGCTGAGAATTTTAATTCTCAGCCTTTTTTAATTTTTAATTAATATAATTTTTTAAGAAAGCATTCTTACAGCTCTTTTTACTCCATTAACAAAAACATCTATTTCTTCTTTTGTATTGTAAAAAGAAAACGAAGCTCTAACTGTACCTGGAATTTTATAGAAATCCATGATCGGTTGTGCACAATGATGCCCTGTTCTTACCGCTATGCCAAGTTTATCTAAAATTGCACCAATATCATAAGGATGTATTTCTTTTACGTTAAAAGAGATTACAGCGGTCTTTTTTGAAGTGTTTCCATAAATTTTTAAACCTTCTATCTTTAACAATTCATCTGTTCCGTATTTTAACAATTCATCTTCATAATTTGCTATATTGTTAAAACCTACAGAATTCATATAATCTATGGCAGCTCCAAAAGCAATTCCGCCACAGATATTTGGTGTTCCGGCTTCAAATTTATGAGGTAAACCGGCATATGTAGTTTTTTCAAAAGAAACAGTCGCAATCATTTCTCCGCCACCTTGATACGGTGGTAATTTATGTAACCATTCTTCTTTACCATACAACATACCAACACCTGTTGGACCACAAAGTTTATGAGCAGAAGCTACATAAAAATCTACATCTAATGCTTGAACATCTGGTTTTATATGCGGTGTAGCTTGTGCACCATCAATTAAAACGGCAGCATTAAATTGATGTGCTTTTGCAATAATTTCTTCAATAGGATTTACAGTACCTAAAGCATTCGAAACATGGTTGCAAAACACCAATTTTGTTTTCTGATTCACTAAAGAATGGTAAACTTCCATATCTAAAGAACCGTCTTCTAACATTGGAATCACCTTTAAAATAGCACCAGTTTTTTCGCATAACATTTGCCATGGCACAATATTAGAATGATGTTCTAAAGCAGAAACGATAATTTCATCATCTTTTTCTAACAATGCAGAAAATCCGAAGCAATCATATTAATACTGTGTGTTGTTCCGAAGTTAATATTATCTCGTAAGTGTTTTTTGCATTAAAATGTTGCTGAACTTTAATTCTAGCTTCTTCATATTTGTCGGTAGCTTCTTGACTTAAAGTATGTACTCCTCTATGAATATTTGCGTTGTAATTACTATAATAATCTACAATAGTATCTATAACAACTTTTGGTGTTTGTGAAGTAGCTGCATTATCAAAATATACTAAGGGTTTTCCGTGTACTGTTCTTTTAAGAATTGGAAAGTCTTCTCGAATTTTATCAACATTTATCATAGAAAATATATTTACTACAAAGATAAAGCATGATTTTTTAAACTTGTAATAAAGCGAATAAGATTTTCTTATTATACTACTTTAGAAACCAATTTCACCAAAAAACCTACTCCGTTTTCAATATTTGAAATAGCATTTGCTTTTTCGTTATTTGATAAAGAAGCATTATTAATTTCTTTTAAAACAGACAAAGCATTGTTGTTTGTTATTTTACTCTCAGAAATAAATGTATCAATTTCTGATGTTTTTAAACTAGTTAAACTAGCTAATTGGTTGTGAAACTCTGTGTCTGTTTGTGAAACCGCTTTTTCTGCTAAACTACTCCAATCTATATCGCTCATAATTTTTATTTTATTAGTTTTTCTAGTTTTAATAACTTTTCCATACCTAAACCTGTTTTATTTAATAAGCTATCTAATTTATTCTCTACTTGCTTAAAGTTAAGTTTGTTTCCGGTAAGTTGGTTAATTTCTGACAAAGCACTTTGTTCTGCTTTGTTTTCTTTCACTGCAGAATTAATTAAATTTTGTAAAGATGAAGTTGCTTTAGAATAAGAAATGAAATTTGCATTTAAGCCAGTAACAATTTGTTGTTGTTGGTTAGATAATAAATCTTGTAAAGAATCTCTTTTTCTATTAATTACAGGTATAATTGCTTCTATTATATTTGGTAATTCTTTTTTGTAATCTACATCTTGTGGTAGTAGTTTTTGAAATTTTTTTATAATTTCGGCGTATATTTATTTGTGATAAATGTATTTAATCGCGCTTTTTTTCGTTGAACAACTCATTTACCAAAGAAATATTTAATTGATGCATTGCATCGCCTTCATTAATAACATCTTTTGTTAATGTTGCAGTTGCATCTGGTAAACTAGCACACGATATTAGAATGCTTGTAATTAGTAATAATAGTATTTTTTTAAACATTAGATTTTGGTGTTTTAAGTAGTAAAAATGTTTTTGATTTTATTTATAATTCCTTGTAAAATGCTAAAGATTGTATCCGAAGAAAACCCACCAATTAAGGCAAGAATACTTTTATTAAATAAATTGATTTGTTTAGGATCTGTAGTATAAAATGCTATAATTTCTGACATGATTAGACCGGAGATTATTCCTAATATTATTTGTGATAAATACCCAATTGCATTTTCTGGGATTAAGGTTCCTTTTTTTAAAGAAATACTTACTTCTTTTAATAAAAAAACAAAACGCCCAAACCTGCTATAGAACTTAAATAAGCAATATTTAATAGTAGCGGAATGCCACTATTGTTCATCATTCCTTTGTCTAAAGAATCGTTGTTTACTTCTGCAGACATACCAGTAGCTATATAAGTAACTAAAAAAACTATTGCTAATACAACTAAATTTCTTAGTAGAGGAAACTCTCTAAATATAGAATTTCCATTTCCGCTTTTATTTAATTTTCTTGTATATCCAATAGATTTTGGTGTTGCCGGAGCTACGTTTTTACAAAGTAAATTGTGTGCATTTATTAAATCGTCTACATTGCTATTTTGTATCAATGCATTTACTTCTGTGTTTACAGTAATTCCGTTATAAATAGCAAAAGACAACATATTATTTATCTCGCTACTTAACTCGCTAATAACCGTTTCAGAAATCCCTGGATTTAATTTTTTTATTGGGGTTTCTGCTTTTTCTGATGTTATTTCTGTAATTTTTGTCTTACTGATGTTGGCTGTTGTGGTCATTTTATGTGTTCATAAATTTGAGTTAAAACTAATAAAATCAATTAGTTATATTTTAGTAGTAAACCCTTTTTTTATTTTCAGGTATTTATACTCGAACTAAAAATGATGTGTTTTTAATGCTTATTTTTACGTTATCAAACTTATTTTTTTATGAAATTTCTTAAACGAACTCTACTTTTATTATCAGTAATACTAATTATAGCGGTAATTTATAATTATCCGAAGTTGAATATTTTGGCAGGTTATTCTGCAAAAAATACTGCATCTTCTGTATATCTTGGTGATAGAACTTTAGAGTTTACAGATAAAACAGATAATAATTTTTCTCCTGTAAATTTGGCTACAGATAAAGTAGATCCATCTTTAAAATCTGCTTCGTCATCTGCTTTTGGTTTATTAACTAGAAAAGCAATTTATAGAGAAGGTTTAGGTGCCGTTTTAACATTAAATAGAGAGGATGAAACTGCTACTTATTTAAAACCGGTTCGTTTAAAACCTGATAATACAACTGCATTTCCTTATGGTAATGCAGAGCAAAAAGATACTGTTTTTGAAAATGTAAATTATGATAAAGTAACAAATGCTGTAAATAATATCTTCGGAAAAAACGATAATTCTAGAGCCGTGGTTGTTGTTTATAAAGATCAAATAATAGCAGAAAAATACGCTAATGGTTTTACAAAAGATTCAAGAATTTTAGGTTGGTCTATGACAAAGAGTATTATGAGCACTGTTTACGGTATTTTACAGCATCAAAATAAAATAGATATACAAGACAAAGCACCAATAGATTCTTGGCAAAAAGACGCTAGAAAAGACATTACGATTCATAATTTATTACAAATGAATTCCGGTTTAGAATGGGACGAGAATTATGATGAAATTTCTGATGCAACAAAAATGTTATTTTTAGAAAGAGACATGACAAAAATGCAAGAAGAAAAACCTTTTGCAGGGAAACCAAATGCAACTTGGAATTATTCTTCCGGAACGTCTAATTTATTATCTAATATTTTAAGAAAGCAATTTAATACACATCAAGAATATTTAGATTTTTGGTATACAAATTTTATAGATAAAATTGGTATGAATTCTATGATTGTGGAAACAGATTTAGCCGGAAATTACGTAGCTTCTTCATACGCCTGGGCAACAGCAAGAGATTGGGCAAAATTCGGGCTTTTATACCTTAAAAATGGAAATTGGAACGGAGAAGAATTGTTTACTAAAGATTGGGTAGATTATGCTACTACACCAACGCCAACATCAAACGGAATTTATGGTGCTCAATTTTGGTTAAACACAAATGGTGGTTACAAAGATGTACCAAAAAACATGTATTATGCAGATGGTTATCAAGGGCAAAGAGTTTATATTTTACCGGATGAAGAATTGGTAGTTGTTCGTTTTGGGTTATCAGGATTTCAAGAAAATAAATTTTTAAGCGAAATTATATCCGCAGTAAAATAAAAAAACCACTTATTTCTAAGTGGTTTTATATCTGTTTTGTAAAAAAATTTTACTTTTTTCCTGAAATTAATCCTACCGCCAAGGCAACAATACCAATAGCAATAGTAATATAAGAACTTGTGTTGTCTTGTGCTTCTACTAAATCTAAATCTCCAATAGAAACTTGTGTTTCTGGCTGAATCATTGTGTAAATTCCGTAAATAGTTAAAATAAGCCCAACAATTAGCAATACTGTTTTAATACTTTTATTCATAATAATAATTTTTAGTGATTAGTCTGTAACAAAATTACAAACTAACTTAAGTTATTATGAATGCAAACGATACAGTGTTTGACTTATATACTATAAATCGAAACCTATTTTTACGTTTAATTTATTTGCAATTAATTTTGCAATACGTTGTTTAACTTCGGTATTTTAACACTTTCTAAAACCGTATTTGCAAATGCAAACATCAATAATGCTTTTCCTTCTTTTTTAGGAATACCACGTTGTTGCATGTAAAATAAAGCCTCGTCATCTAATTGACCAATTGTACAACCATGAGAACACTTAACATCATCTGCAAAAATTTCTAGCTGAGGCTTGGCGTTAATTGTTGCTTTATCACTTACTAAAACATTATTATTTTGTTGGTAAGCATTTGTTTTTTGAGCTTCTTTATTAACAATTACTTTTCCGTTGAAAACTCCTGTAGATCTTTCATCGTAAATACCTTTGTAATCTTGATGAGACTCGCAATTAGGTTCTATATGATGTACTAAAGTATGATGATCTACGTGTTGTTTACCTTCTAAAATAGTAATTCCTTTTAAGATAGAATCTATATGTTCTCCTCTTTGGAAAAAGTTTAAGTTATTTCTAGTAATATTTCCACCAAAAGAAAATGTATGAACAGAAACAACAGAATTAGATTTTTGTTCTATGTAAGAATTGTCTACTAAAGATGCGTTTAAATCATCATTCTGAATTTTATAAATATCTACAGTTGCATCTTTTGCTGCGTAAACTTCTGTAACAGAATTTGTTAAAACTGGGTTAGAAGTTAAACTTTGATGACGCTCTATAATTTGAACATGTGCATTTTGCTCTGCTACAATTAAATTTCTTGGTTGTAGCATGGTAGCAGCTTCTGTACCTGTTGTAAAATTTATAATTTGAATAGGTTTTTCTACTTCTACATTTTTAGGAATATAGATGTAAGCACCTTCGTTAGCAAAAGCAGTATTTAAAGAAGTTAAATTGTCTTCTTTTGCAATTTTGTTAAAATAATTATCTATTACAGTTTTGTATTTTGGTTTATTTAAAGCCGCAGACATTAAACAAACATCAAAAGTATCGTGTGTAGTTTCAGATAAAAAAGAACTGTATTTACCGTCGATAAAAACAAGTTTGTAAGCATCTATATCGTGAATAAAATACTTCTTAACATCAGCTAATTGAATTGCATTATCTTTATTAGGAAACAAGCTGTAATCTTGCTTTAAAACAGAGTTTAAAGAAGTATATTTCCAAGCTTCTAGTTTTTTTGTAGGAAAACCTAACTCTTCGAATGTTTGAAGCGCTTTAGACCTAATATCATGAATATCTGAATCTGTATCAACTTTATTTTCAAAAGCTACATACGATGATAATAATTTATCTTTTAATTCCATTTTTTCAGTTTTCAGTTTTTAGTTTCAGTATGCAATTTTTAAACTGTATACTGCTACTGTAAACTTATTTACACCAATTCTTGTTTAATCCAATCGTAACCTTTTGCTTCTAGCTCTAACGCTAAAGAAGCATCGCCACTTTTTACAATTTTACCGTCGTGTAAAACGTGTACAAAATCTGGTACGATATAATCTAATAAACGTTGGTAGTGTGTAATAACAATTACCGCGTTATCTTTAGATTTTAATTTATTTACACCGTTAGCAACAATACGCAAAGCATCAATATCTAAACCAGAATCTGTTTCATCTAAGATGGCTAATTTTGGCTCTAACATTGCCATTTGAAAGATTTCGTTACGTTTCTTTTCTCCACCGGAAAAACCTTCGTTTAAAGAACGAGATAAAAATTTACGATCTATTTCTAATAATTCAGATTTCTCACGAATCA
Organism: Polaribacter sp. HA6-7; assembly: GCF_055693625.1. Taxonomy (NCBI): domain Bacteria; kingdom Pseudomonadati; phylum Bacteroidota; class Flavobacteriia; order Flavobacteriales; family Flavobacteriaceae; genus Polaribacter; species Polaribacter sp. HA6-7. The sequence continues at coordinate 3,152,433 of NZ_CM146338.1, read as the reverse complement.
TTTTTAACATGTCTTTTGCGGGCATGTCTTCTAAACCTTTTGCTTTTCTTGTTTCGTTAATAGCTGTTTTTATAAAGTTTGTAACAGAAACACCAGGAATTTCTACTGGATATTGAAAAGATAAAAACACACCATTATGTGCTCTTTCTTCTGGTGCAAGTTCACTAATATCTTCACCATCTAATTCGATAGAACCATTAGTAACTTCATAGTCTTCTTTACCTGCAATAATATTAGCCAAAGTACTTTTTCCTGCACCGTTTGGTCCCATAATTGCATGAACTTCTCCTGCTTTTACTTCTAAATTCAATCCTTTTAAAATTGATTTATCGTCTATACTTGCTTGTAAATTTTCTATTTTTAACATCTTATTTATGCTATTGGCTTTTAGCTTTATGCTATCGGCATTATTTTTATAATTATATATTTTGTGATTGGTTATTATTGATTAACCAACACTTCCTTCTAAAGAAATTTCTAGTAATTTTTGAGCTTCAACAGCAAACTCCATTGGTAACTTATTTAAAACCTCTTTACTAAATCCGTTTACAATTAAAGCAATTGCTTTTTCTGTATCGATACCACGTTGGTTACAGTAAAATAGTTGATCTTCACCAATTTTACTAGTTGTAGCCTCGTGTTCTATTTGTGCAGATTTGTTTTTAGTTTCTATATAAGGAAAAGTGTGTGCACCACATTCGTTACCCATTAATAAAGAATCGCACTGAGAGAAGTTACGAGCGTTTTCTGCTCTAGAATTTATCTGTACTAAACCTCTATAAGAGTTTTGAGATTTTCCTGCAGAAATACCTTTAGAAATAATTGTAGACTTAGTGTTTTTACCTAAGTGAATCATTTTTGTACCAGTATCTGCTTGTTGATGGTTGTTTGTTACTGCAATCGAATAAAATTCGCCTACAGAATTGTTTCCTTTTAATACACAAGAAGGATATTTCCAAGTAACTGCAGAACCAGTTTCTACTTGTGTCCAAGAGATTTTTGCATTTGTTTCACACAAACCTCTTTTGGTTACAAAATTGTAAACACCACCTTTACCTTCTTTATTACCAGGATACCAGTTTTGCACTGTAGAGTATTTAATTTCTGCATCGTCCATTGCAATTAATTCTACAACAGCTGCATGTAATTGGTTTTCATCTCTACTTGGTGCTGTACATCCTTCCAAGTAAGAAACATAACTACCAGCATCTGCAACAACTAAGGTTCTTTCAAATTGTCCTGTTCCGCCTTCGTTAATTCTAAAATACGTAGACAATTCCATAGGGCATTTTACACCTTTAGGAATGTAGCAGAAAGATCCATCAGAAAAAACAGCCGAATTTAATGCTGCGTAAAAATTATCTTTAGTTGGTACAACAGTACCTAAATATTTTTTAACTAATTCTGGATGCTCTTGTATTGCTTCAGAAATTGGCATAAAAATAATTCCTTTTTCTGCAAGAGTTTCTTTAAAGGTTGTAGCAACAGAAACAGAATCCATTACAATATCTACTGCAACGTTTGCTAGTTTCTTTTGTTCATCTAAAGAGATTCCTAAACGCTTAAAAGTGTCTAACAACTCCGGGTCAACCTCGTCTAAAGAATTTAATTTTGGTTTCTTTTTTGGTGCAGAATAGTATGCAATGTCTTGAAAATTTGGTTTTTCGTAATTTACATTGGCCCATTCTGGTTCTTCCATTTGTTCCCAAACTCTAAAAGCTTCTAATCGCCATTCGGTCATCCATTACGGCTCATTTTTCTTTTTTGAGATTGCACGAACAACATCTTCATTTAAACCAACCGGAAATGTATCGCTTTCTATATCTGTATAAAACCCATACTTATATTCTTGGGTTTTTAATTCTTGTTCTAAATCTTCTTCGGTATACTTTGACATCTTTTTCTAAATTTTAAAGTGAAAAACTTTCTCCACAACCGCAAGTTCTATTTGCGTTAGGATTGTTAAAAACAAACCCTTTTCCGTTTAAACCACCAGAATATTCTAGAGTAGTTCCTACTAAATATAAAAAGCTTTTTTTGTCGACAATAATTTTAACGTCATTCTCTTCAAAAACTTTATCGTTTTCTTCTTTTTTATTATCAAAAGTTAAATCGTAAGATAAACCCGAACAACCACCACTTTTTACACCAACTCTTATATAGTCTGTTGCTGCATTAAAGCCGTCGTCTGCCATTAGTTCTACGACTTTCTTTTTTGCTGAGTCTGAAACTTTTATCATAATTTTAAATAGATTAAATCTAAACTGTCTGCAAATATACAATATAACTAGAAGAAAAACGAAGAAGTTGTATTATGAAACCTAATAAACCAATTGGTTTTATTGATTATTTTTGAAAGGCAGGATTGTTAACAAATTCGTAGTCTGTTAATGTAAGTAAAAAAGCCTTTAAGTCTGCTTTGTCTTTTGCTGTTAAATTAACGCCACCTTGGTTAATTTTTTTCATTAATGGATCTATTGTAGAAGATCTTTTTAACCCTTCTGAATAGTGATTGATAACTTCGTCTAAAGTTGTAAATCTACCATCGTGCATATAAGGTGCGGTAAATGCTAAGTTTCTGATAGACGGAGATTTAAATTTACCGTTATCATTAGGATCTCCGGAGATTTTACCTAAGCCTAAATCAGTAAAATTTGTATCTAAACCATTGTTATGGAATTTATTATCTGTCCATAGCGGGTTGTTGTTACTACCGTGGCAATGAAAACAATCACCTCTTTCTTCATCCATAAAAACATTAAAACCATTTGTTTCGCTTTCTGTTAATGTGGCTTCACTTTTTAAGTATTTATCAAATTTAGAATTGCCGAAATCAATGTTCTTTCAAATTGAGCAATTGCTTTGGTAACAAGAGTAGAATCTATTTTTTCTGAACCAAAAGCTTGCAAAAACAAATTTCTATAGGTTTCGTTTTGATTCAATTTTTCTGCAATATTAACCCAGTTAGCGTGCATTTCTATAGGGTTTGTAACTGGTTCTAAAGCTTGAGTTTCTAAGCCAAATTCTTTACCATCCCAGGCAAAAAGTTCATCAAAATTCCATGCCAAATTAAATAACGGCATTGTGTTTCTTTTGCCAAAATTACCGCTTACACCTTTACTAAATTGTTTGTTATCTGTAAAAGCTTTTGCTGCGTTATGGCAAGTAGCACAAGATTGTGAATTATCTCTTGAAAGTATCTTATCAAAAAAAGTCTTTTACCTAAAGCTATACCTTCTATTGTTAAGGGATTGTCTACAGGAATTATAGGAGCAATTAATTTATCAGAAAAAAGCTCTGGTATTTCTAAATTATACGCAATTGGTGTATATAAATCTTCTTCTTTGGATGCGCAATTCATCAAAAGTAAAAAGAAAAAAGTACACGAAATAGGTTTTCATTTTGTTAATTTATTTTGCCTAAAGTAAACACAGATTTACCATTTTCGCTTATCATTTTTTGAGCTTCAAAATTTGGCATTAAAACGGTGTGTAGTTCATTTAAATTCCATGTATTTGGGGTTTTAAACCATTCTGAAACATCCATTTTAATTTCTATAATAGTGTTTTTTACAATTTCTACAGTGCCCAAATCTACTTCAAAAGAAGTGTCTTCAAATTTTAAATCGTTTGGGTTTGTTCTGTCAACAGCTCTTATTGCATGAAAATTAAAACCAGTTTCTTCATCATTATTATTTAAAAATTTACCATCAAATTGCATGTAATGATAACCACCACCAAGCATTGCCGGAACATTAAAGTTTACAGAATTTAATAGTTGATGTTCACCATCTTTATTGTCTATGTCTTTTAAGCCAAATGTAAATTTAAGATTGTAAGTACCAGGTGAAATATCTGTTAAAGAAATATTTGTGCCGAATTTTCGCCAAAGTCTATTAAAAACTGATTATCGCCACCAACTAAACTTAGATTTGAAATTAAATAACGCAGCCTTTCGATACTTATTTTTTCTCCGTTTTCTGTAGTAAATTTAAGTTCGTTTAATTCCTGATTTGTAATTTCTTTACCGTTCCAGTTATGTGTAAAGTTTAGGGTTGTTATTATCTCTTCAGGAAAAACACAACAATCTTTTTCGTCTTTACAACTTGTTAAAAATAGTACAAAAACTAGTACTAAATAAGTAATTCTTTTTATCATAATTTAATTATAAGTGCGTCTGTAAAACCTTTGTTTTCTCGGTATATCTTTATCAAAGCTATTCGACTCGCCAACAGCAATAATACTAGTATTATTTAATACTGTAATATCGTATAAAAAATCGATTTTAGAACCGCCAAAGGTTTGTTGCCAAAGTAATTCGCCGGTATTATTTATTTTTATAATTAGCGCATCATTTTGCCCTTTGTTTTCAAAACCGTTGTCTAAACTTCTAGAGCTTCCTGCAATTAAAAAACCGTTGTCTTTGGTTTTGGTAATTGCTCTTGCTACATCAAAATTTGTTGCGCCAATTGTTTTTTCCCAAATAAGATTACCATCTGTAGAAATTTTAAGAACCCAAATATCTGCTGCACCGTTATTTGTAGAAACATTTTTGTCGTTACTTCTAGTGTCTCCAACAATTATAAAATTGCCATCATTGGTTGTAGTGATTGCTCTTGCTTCATCTATTTCTGAGCCTCCAAAACTTTTTTCCCAAATAAGATTGCCGTAATTAGATATTTTAACAACCCAAAAATCATAAGTTCCTTTGTTATCAGAAATATTAAAATCATTGCTATCGCTAGACCCAACAATTATAAAATTATTAGCATCGGTTTCGACAACTCCTAACGGAGTATCTGTAAAGCTACCACCAAAATATCTGCTCCAAAGTAAATTACCGAATTATCTGTTTTAATTGCCCAATAATCTCCGCCAGCATGCTTTACAGCGGTGGTTTTTGCATTTCCTTGTCCGTTAGACGCTGTTACGTCTAAAACACCAGTAATTAAGAATCCGTTATCTTTTGTTTCTAACAGAGTTGTGCCATAATCTAAACCTAAATATCCAAAGCTTTTTTCTGATATTAAAATGCCGAACTTGATAGTTTTATAAACCAAAAATCTTGAGAACCAGCGTTTGTAGAAACATCAAAATCGTTACTTTTAGAATAACCTAGAATAGCAAATTCTCCGTTTTTTGTTTCTATAATATCGGCAGCTCTATCATCATCAGAACCACCAAATGTTTTTTGCCATTCTAGTTTATTATCCGAAGAAAATTTAGAGATAAAAAAATCGAATGAAGTGTTAGATTTATCTGTAATATCTAGATTATTACTTTGCGTATAACCTGCGGCAATAAAACCACCATCAGCTGTTTTTTCTACAGTAGTAAAAGCGTCGTTATTTGTACCGCCAATTGTGGTAATGCTTGTGTTGTTTACAACAATATTATCGTTTATAAATAGTCCGTCTTTTTCAGAGCAATTTAAAAGAAGTAAAAAGCAATATAATAGACAGATTTTTTTCATTTAAGTTTTACTTTTTCTGATAACAAATAAACCTCTGTTAATATCGCTAATAATGATGTTGCCGGATGGTAAATACGGATACACGTTCCAGGCTCCATTAAATGCAGTATTGTCGTTTTCTGGATAGGTATCAAAAAAACCGACTTCTGTAAAGCTTTTTGCATCGATATTAGAAATATCTATCATTCTAACACCTGCGGTATAACTTGCTTGAAAAAATAAATTGTCTTTTACATAACCGTTGTGATCTATAGCAGCTGTTGGACGAGAATAATCGAAATGATGCTTTGGGTTGTCTAAATCTGTAAAATCGAAAACAATAGTTCTTGTATTTAAGCCTTTATCTCTTTCATCTAGCTCGTCTCCTAAAATAAAATATCTAAAGTCTTCTGTAAACCAACCTTGGTGTGTGTACCCAATATTAGAATAACTAATAGAAGATATTTTAACAGGTTTCTGTTTGTCTGTAACATCTGCAATTACAACTTCAGTTTCGTTACTTCCTATTAATATTTCTCTTCCGGAATAATCAGAATCCGGGCCGTTATAGGTTACGGCTTGAGCATCGTGAGCATAATCTTCGAAACCACCTTCGTTTACTGGCTTAAAAGGATTGTTAATATTGATAAACAAAGGGCCACCTTTATATGTTGCACTTCTAGAAGTACCAACAGGATATGCATAACCCGTATCTTCATTAATAACAATATTATGTGCGCTACCAAAAGAGGTAAAATCTCTGTCTGCTGTAAATTCTACCGGAATGTTAACCAAACCTCTTAGGTTATTTAGGTTAAAGATTTGCATTCCGTGATTGTCTGCTTCACTAACAATAAATGCAAAATCGTTATAAACTTTTACATCTCGCCAAAGACTGTTTTCTGTTCTAGTTTTTAAAAAACCAATAATTTTTGCATCTGCCGGATTGGTAATATCTATAAACGAAGTTCCTTTATTTGTACAAACAATAGCATATTCGTTGTTTGTTACAGGATCTACCCAACCCCAAGAGTCGTTACCTTGTGTGTTTTCGCCTGCAATTTCATCTAAAGTAATGTGTGTAAGTAAATCGTAATCGTTGCAAGGAAACTCGCCCGCAAAACCGTCTTCACATTTTGCAATAGGATTTATAATAGTTTGTTTAACTTGATTTACAACCTCTTTTTTAGAACAACTAACTATAATTAAAACGAATATGAAAAAAGTTTTTTTATCATTTTTAAATATTTATCAAGTAAAAACCTGCTTTAATTAGTATAACGTAATTATTATTTTTTAGTACATAAAAAGTATAAAATCAAAAATAGTGCTTTTATTTTTACTTCTCTGTTAAAGGAACTCTGTAATTTTTAAGAATGTAAGTATCTTTGCAGCATGTTAGAAGATAAAAATACCCAAAAAACATCATTAGCCGAACTTGGTGAGTTTGGTTTAATAAACCATATTACAAAATATTTTAAAGTAGAAAACGCCACAACAGTAAAAGCAATCGGAGACGATGCTGCTGTTTTAGATGCATCAGAAAAACAAACTTTAGTTACTACAGATTTGTTGATAGAAGGTGTGCATTTCGATTTAAGTTATATGCCTCTTAAACACTTAGGTTATAAGGCAATTATGGTTAATTTATCTGATGTGTATGCAATGAATGGTGTTGCAGAGCAAGTAACAGTTTCTATCGCAGTTTCTAACCGTTTTCCTTTAGAGGCAATAGAAGAGTTGTATGCAGGTATTCAGCTTGCATGTGATACTTATAAAGTAGATTTAATTGGTGGCGACACTACATCTTCTACCAAAGGAATTTTAATTTCTGTAACAGCAATTGGTAAAGCAACAAAAGAAGAAGTTGTGTATAGAAATGGCGCAAAAGAAACCGATTTAATAGTAGTTTCCGGCGATTTAGGTGCTGCATATTTAGGTTTGCAAGTTTTAGAAAGAGAAAAACAGGTTTTTAAAGTAGATCCAAATAATCAACCAGATTTAGATAATTATACCTATTTAATTGAAAGACAATTAAAACCGAAGCACGTAAAGATGTTGCTAGTATCTTAAAAGAATTAGAGGTAAAACCTACTGCTATGATCGATATTTCTGATGGACTTTCATCTGAAATTATGCACATTTGTTCACAGTCTAAAGTTGGATGTAAGATTTATGAAGACAAATTACCTTTAGATCCACAAGTTATTTCTGCTTGCGAAGAATTTGAACTAGATTCTACAATGGTTGCTTTAAGTGGAGGTGAAGATTATGAGCTGCTTTTTACAGTACCAATTGCAGATTTTGATAAGATAAAAGGAAATCCTAATTTTTCTATTGTTGGTCATATCATTGCAGAAAATCAAGGTTTAAATCTTGTAACAAGAGCAAATCAAGAAATTGAATTAAAAGCCCAAGGCTGGAATCCTTTAAAAGGAGAATAAAAATATTTTATAAACAAAAAAGGCGCAAATTTTAAATTTGCGCCTTTTTTGTTTTAATTACTTCTTCTTTGCTCATCATTATTACTAAAAATTCTGTTTTTTACGTTTATTTTCTTGTTTCCGAAGTTATACGAAAGAGAGATTCTAAAATTTCTAGAACTCGCATTTTGACGGTAACTTTGATCGATATTATTTACAGTAGAATTGTAATCTCTTAAACTACCTGTGTTTAAAACATCGCTAAATAACATTGATAATTTGATGTTGTTTTTAAAGCTGTGTTGCAACCCAAGTGATAAATGAAACTGCTGCCCAAGACTAAACAAACCATCATTATGAAAAGAACTATACCAAGCATTGGCTTGTAATTTTGTGTTTTTACTCAATGAAAAAGTATGGTTAGACGCAGCGTAAAATTGAATTCCATCATTTACATCAGCATCAATATTTTTGGTTAATTCTGTAATGTGTGCCAAAAGTCTAACATCATTTTGGGTTTTCCACCAAGAAATAGGGCTTAAAGAAAAACTTTCTTGTAACTGATACGTGTACTTTTTAAAATAATTTTCTCTTGTTACAATTTGATCTTGATTGGAAATGTCTGTGTTAAAAAACACGCCAAAACCATCTGTAGTAATATTCACAGAAAAACCTGTATTCCATTTGTTTTTGTATAGGTGAGAAATTTCAAAATTATCTGAAAAAGAAGGTTGTAAAAACGGATTACCAACACTGTAACTATTGTCATTAATGTAAAAACGAAAAGGATTTAAATCTCTAAAATTGGGTCTGTTGATTCTTTTTCCGTAAGAAAAATTGAAATTATTATTGTCGTTTTTAGCATACGATAAAAATAAGGTTGGAAAAAACTTACTGTAATTGTTTTTGTTTTCTTGATTTAAATCATCACTTATTCCAGTTGTTTTTGTGTCTTCAAAACGCAGCCCAAATTGTAGAGTAAGTTTATCATTTAGTTTTGTGTTTCCAGAAAAATAAGCAGCTAAAACATTTTCTTTATATTTAAAACTGGTAGATTGGTTAGAGTCTAAAACCGGCGACCCAGAAAGTGTGTCGAAAAATAAAATACCACTATTTGTATTGGTAAAACTTGCTTTAAATCCGTAAGAAAGATTTACTTTTTTAAGTGGTAAATCTATATCTAATTGAGAACTAAAGTTTTCTATTTTTTGATTAGAAATATTTAAGGCAGATGAACTTATGCCATTAGAATTACCTCTAACATCAAACTGTTCTGTGGTAAAATCTAGATTTCTATCCGAAGTAAATGTAAAATAATCTGCATCAAAAGAAAGTTGCTTGCCTAAAGTGTCTAGTTTTGAAATCAAATGAAAATTAACAGAATGATTATTGTTATCCACCTCATTTTGCGCTACGTTTTTTAAACTTTTTTCTAAATTATTATCGGTATCAAAAATATTAGAACTAGTTACAGCATCTATATTTGGTTCCGTTGTATTTCTTAAATATTGTACGCCTAAAGTTGTCTTCTCAGACAAGGCATAATCCAATAAAAAGCGTCCGAAAGTTGGTCTGTTTGTTGTTTTCCAGCAATATCAATATCCCAAAGATTGGTTGGGTATTCTATAACTATCCCTTCTAAATTTTCAAAATAACCTTTGTTTGCATTGATACTTGCTGATAATGAAACCTTGTTTTTGTTGTAGAAAAAATTATTAGTAACTGTTGTAAAATTATATTTGTTTTGAATGTAGGAAATGGTTGTTGCATTTTTCCAAGAATTTTGAGTGCCCTTTTTTAAAATAATATTGATTAAACCACCATTACCAGAGGCATCGTATTTTGCTGGCGGATTTGTAATTACTTCAATTTTTACAATATCACTAGCAGATAATCCGCTTAAAAAGGCCACCAATTCATCGCCTGCCAAGGGAGACAACCTTCCGTTAATTAGTATCTGAGTAGCACCTTTACCTAAAATAGATAAGGTGTTGTTTTGTAATTGTACACCGGGAGTTATCCTTAAAACATCAACACCATTTCCACCAGTTGCAGCAATACTTTTTTCAACATTAAAAACAAGCCTATCTATTTTTCTTTCTAAAATCCTTTTTTCTGTTTTTACCACAATTTCATTTAGTGCTTGTGCGTTTTCTCTTAATATTATTGTTCCTAAGTTAAGATTGCCTTTAATATTTATTGTTTTTGAAAACGTTTTATATCCTAGAATGCTAATTTCTAAAATATAATTTCCTTGGTTTGTTTTTAACTCGAAAGTTCCATCGTTTTTTGTGGTTGCACCAGTTATTATTTTTTGCTGATTATCTTTTAAAATTACGTTAGCAAACGGAATAACATCTAAATTGTCTGCTACTTTACCTGTAATAGTTTGTGCAGTTAAGATTCCTGTAAAAAATAATGCAATTAAAATTTGTAACGTTTTTGTTTTCATGGTATTTATTTTTGATGATACAAATGTGCGATTGAAAACAATTTTGTGCGACCGAAAACACAAAGTCGAACTAATTTCTAGATAAGAAATTGGTTCGACTTTATTTTAAAAACGTTCGACTTTACGTTAAGTGTTTGATTTTAAGTATTTTTTCTAAATTGTGTAGGCGTTAAACTTGTATGTTTTTTAAAAGCAGTATTAAAAGAAGATTTTGAATTAAAACCAACTTGATATAAAATTTCTAGGACTGTAAGTTCTTTTTCCTTCGGATTTTTTAAAATCTCTTTCGCTTCCTCAATTCTATATTCGTTTACAAAATCGAAAAAATGCTGATTTAAATGTTGATTGATTAAAACCGACAATTCTCTCGAATTCATTTTTATCAATTCAGCCAAATCTCTAATTGTTAAAGACGGATTTAAATAAGGTTTTTCTGTCAACATAAAATCTTTTAAAAGAGCAATTTTAGGATTGATAGAAACTTCTTCTCTTGTGTTTTTAATTTCTTTAGATGTTTTTAAATCTACATTTATTCCTTTAAATAATCTAGGAGAATTAACCGCTTTTAAAAATAACCAACAGATAAAAAAGACGCCGAAAAGTAAAACAATAGTTCTTATGATGTCTATAGAATTGTCATTACAATTTGCTCGAATATAACTTTTAATAAACGTTAAAACTTGCCCTATAAATAGTAAAATAGATAATTGTTTTAACCAATTAAAGTTTTTAAAAGCATTCTTATCAGTGTAATTTTCTAGCAACAGTTTTCTATAACGTAAAATATAATAGATCTCTGCAGATAAATATGCAATTGATAATACATCGCCAAAATAACTAAGAAATTGTACTTCTGTATTATTAGAATAATTATTTATAAAGGCAGCTTTTTCTATTTCATTAGCTAAAAAAATTAGGTAAAAGCACTAAAATAGTAAGAAACCAAGGTAGTAAATGGATTAAATGTTTCCACTTTAGCCTAAAGTTTGAGTAAATTACCGATAAAATGTATAAGAATAAAAGCGGATTTTTAAATAATGAAATTTTGTTTCTTAATATTTCTAACGTGTAAGGTATTTCGATAAATTGATGATAAAAAAACGCACTAATATCTATTGCCGTAACAATTAAAAATGCTGCTAAAAGTTGGTTGCTTAATTTTTTTCTGATTTTACAGAAAGTAAAAAAACAGAAAAAAGTAAAAATAAAATAACTATTATAACTGCTAAAAAACTAATTATGGAATCATAATTCATAATTTCAAATATAATCAAAAATTAGGTTATTAGATTCTTACAAAGTCTTTTAAAGCAGCAATTAATTCGGTTGTGTTTTCTATATAACTCATATGTCCGAAGGTAAAACCACATATTCTGAATTCGTTTTTTTAGCCTCTTCAATTAATGTATCAACATTTAAAATCCGATCATTTTCACCAATAATCATCAACTTTTTAAAAGTACTTTCTTTTAAGAATTCTAAAGAATTTGGTCTGTTTTTCATTCCTTCGTTTGCAGCAATATATCCTTGCAAAGAAGTTTGTAACGCTTCGGTTTTAACTTGGTTAATTTCCTCTTTAAATTTTAATGTGTTTTCTTGATGAAATAAATTAGAAACAGACATTTTTATCATGTTTTCAAAATTTTGTTGCACCATTTTATTGGCTCTTATTCTTAATTTTTTTCGTTCTTCAGAATCATCAGCAGTTGTAGAGTTCATCAAACAAATACCCTTTACATTTATTGTTTTCTCTTTTGCCATTGCCAAAGCAACATAACCACCTAAAGAATGACCAATAATAAAGTATTTTCTAATTCTTAAATGTTTTAAAACAGCATGAATTGTTTCTGCAAACAAATCCATAGAATGCACATAACCTAAGCAATCAGAATTACCATGACCTGGTAAATCAATAGTAATAATTCTGTTTTTTTAGATAACTCATCAGTAATGGTTTTCCACATTTTAGCATTTTCTAAAAAGCCGTGTAATAAAACAATTGCAGTTCCTGTACCGGTATCAGAAAAAGAAATGTTTGCCTTTTTAAATTGAATAGAATCTTGCATCTCGCAAAAATATGTATATTTCGCTCGCTAAGACAATAATTACCATGAACAAAACAAAAGAAATTTGGATTGCAGGGTTTGCACTTTTTTCGCTTTTTTCGGAGCCGGAAACTTAATTTTACCGCCAAATTTAGGTGTAAAGGCTGGTGAAGATTGGTGGATTGTTGTTTTGGGTTTTATAGCTACAGCTATTATAATTCCTATTTTGGCAATTTTTTCACATGCAAAATTACAAGGAACGTTGTATGATTTTGGTAAAAAAGTATCGCCAGTTTTTAGTACACTTTTTTGTTTTTTAATATACATTATTGCCATTGCAATACCATCGCCAAGAACAGCTGCCGTAACGCATGAAATGGCAATTCAGCCATTTTTCGATTCGCCAGCAATACTAACAAGTATTATTTACTTTGTTTTAGTGTTTTTATTTTCTGTAAATAGATCTAGAATAATTGGTTTAATAGGTAAATTTTTAACACCAATAATTGTTATAATTTTATTGGTAATTATTGGCATTTCTTTTTTTGTGTCTTCAGGAACTTTAGAAGTTACCTCATTTAAAAACCCTTTTATTGATGGCGTTTTAGAAGGATATCAAACTTTTGATGCTATTGCAGGTGTAGTTGTTGGTGCAGTTATTATTATCTCTTTAGATTACAGTAATCATAACAGTTTTGGTGAAAGAAAAAGGTTGATAAGAAAAGCAGGGTTAATAGCAGGTATTGGATTGTTATTAATCTACGGAGGTTTAATTTTAAGCGGTGCATTATTTGCAAGTTCTTTTGCAGAAAATGCCTCTAGAATAGATGTTTTATCGGGTTTAAGTACACAAACTTTAGGTAGCTTTGGTACCACTTTTTTAAGTATTTTGGTTGCTCTAGCATGTTTTACAACGGCTGTTGGTATAGTTACCGGTACCGCAGATTATATAAAAGGAATTTGTAATAATTCTAAAGCAGCATATGTAGCAACAGCAGCAATATGTTCTGTAATTGGTATTATAGTTGGTAGCTATAATGTAGGTTTTATTATAGATGTTGCTGTGCCAGCATTAATGTTTTTATACCCTATAACTATTATGTTAATTTTATTAAATGTTGTGCTGGAAAAATATGCATCTAAAATAGTTTTTAGAGCGGTTATCTTGGTAACATTTATATTTAGTATTCCGCATTTTTTAGGCTTTATAATTCCTCGAGAAAACTTAACGGGTATTAAAAGTATCATTCCTTTAGCAGAACACAGTTTGGGTTGGGTTTTGCCCGCTATTTTGGTTTTTATTTTCATTAACTTAGTAGTGAAAAAGAAAACTACAAATGAATAAACTGATACTTGTTGGAAATGGCTTTGATTTAGCCCATGGGTTACCTACTTCTTATAGAGATTTTTTGAATGATTTTTGGAGTGATTTTGAAAATAATCTTTACAGTTATTTAGTTAAAGAAATAATTCAAATAGATTACTCATATAATGGTTACTTTAATTATGCTAATAACAGGATTGAAAGTTTTGATGATTTATCATCTAACCTTAAAAATTATTGTAACGATTATGGTTTTATTTTTGATGATGATTTTTTTCAAGCTAGGGATAAATTGAAGAATATTTTTAAGTTTAAAAACGATTTCTTTAAGATAATAAACTTGAAAAATTCAATTGAAAATTGGGTTGATATTGAAAATGAATATTACTTGCAGTTAAAGAGAATAACTAAATTAAATTTCGGAAATTATAAAGGTGATGAATTAATCAATGCAAGAAAAAAAGAGCTTATTAAACTTAATAAAGAATTTGAAGAAGTGAAAAATCTTTTAATGAAATACTTAAAAGAAAAAGTTCTTGATAAATTTGATGTTGAAAAAATTACAACAAAAGAGGAGTTTTTAGAAATGTATAAAATTTTTAAACCAAATTCATCTTTAAATGAAAATGAATGGAACACTAGAGAGTTTTCTTCCTTGTCAGACTCTGAACATATTTCAAAAATATATGAAAAAGAAAATTTAAATAAGAGAATAATTTGTTACTCATATATTGCAAATTTTAACTACACAGATAGTTCTTTTCCTTATTTTTATGAGACAGATGAAATGTCAATGGAAAACAGTAATATAAATAGTATTCATGGAGAAATAGATTCAGAAGATTTTAAACCGGTTTTCGGCTTCGGAGATGAAATGGATGAAGATTATCAACTGATAGAAAATATAGATGATAATGAGTATTTAAGGTTTTTTAAATCATTTCAGTATTTTCAAAATAACAATTATGACCAACTTTTAAGTACAATTGATAGTGAAAAATTTCAAGTTATCATTTTAGGTCATTCTTGTGGTTTATCAGATAGAGTAATGTTAAATACTATTTTCGAACATGAAAACTGTAGATCAATAAAGATATATTATCACCAAAGAGATGATGGTAAAGATAATTATATGGATGTGGTAAAAAATATTTCTCGACATTTTAAAGATAAGCCTTCAATGAGAAGAAAAATTGTCAGTAAAGAACTTTGTAAGCCTTTACCTCAAAATGTTCGGTTTAAATTAAAATAGAAAGTTTGTTAAAACTTATACGACCAACACATTATGGCAGTTCAAGATATTGTAAAGCATACTTTTAAAGATATATTTTCTGTAAGCACAGTTCGGTTTGACAAAGCTTGTACAATCGATCATTCGGTACAACAAAATGCTTATGCAATTTATTGGATTCAAGAAGGTAGCGGAACGTATAATATCGATTTTAAACAATATCAATTTGATGATAATGTACTTTTTTTCTTATCTCCAGGACAAGTTTTTACGGTAGATTCAGAACAAATAAAAACCGCTTACAAGCTTACTTTTGTAAAAGATTTTTACTGCATACAAACGCACGATGCAGAGGTTGCTTGTAACGGAATTTTATTTAACAATATTTATGAAACTCCGTTTGTAAAACCATGTAAAAAAGACACCGATAAATTAGACTTTATATTAACAAGCTTACTAGAAGAGTTTCAGCAAAACGAAACAGCACAGTACGATATGTTACAAGCCTATTTAAAGCAATTTATTATTTCTGCTGTTCGTGTAAAAAAAGAAAACCATGTGGTTAAAGAAGATGTCGAAACACGCCTTTTTAAAGACTTTAGTTTGTTGGTAGAGCAAAATTACAAAACACTTCATTCTGTAACAGATTATGCTAAAAGACTAGGTCTTTCGCCAAAATCAATCACAAAGCATTTTCAAAAAGCAGGTACAACTTCTCCATCAGAATTTATAAAAAACAGAATTTTGTTAGAAGCAAAACGCTTGTTAATTTACACCGATAAAACCGTAAAAGAAATTGCATTCGAGTTAGGTTTTAACGATCCAGCATATTTTACCCGATTCTTTACAAAGGCAATTTCAAAATCTCCACTTCAGTTTAAAAAAGACTACTAAGATTATTTTTTTGGGAGTGCCCTTTCAGGTCAGGCTTTCGAAACTCGCTTTTTAAAGTTTTATCAAACTTTAAAAGAGCTCAAACAAATTTCTCAATCCTTCACGCGTGCATTTTTGTTGGCTTTATTTCAAAGTCCAAACAGTAAGAACTTTTGTCCAATTTTAGAGCTTAATGTTGGTGATACCTTTGCAGTGTCAATCAATAAGAACTAAAAATTAAACATATGAAATCAATAGAAAACACACAATGTCCAAACTGTTGGGGTTACCAAACTTACGACGAGCAAAATCAAAACCAGCAACTTTGCGAATGCAAATAAGTTATTTAAAAAAATTACAAATCATCTAAAAATAGAAATTATGAGTACATATAATGTTCCAACAAAAAACGAAGTATCAGAAAACAACCAAGCAATATTTAATCAATTAGAAAAAGGTTTAGGTTTTGTACCAAACTTATACGCAGCATTTGCACATAGCGAAACTGCTTTGGGTAATTTTTTAGCAATAGGAAATGGTAAAACAAGCTTTTCTGCTAAAGAAAAAGAAGTAATAAACTTAGCCGTAAGTCAAGTAAACGAATGTCTTTATTGTTTGTCTGCCCACACAGCCATCGGTAAAATGAATGGTTTTACAGAAGCACAAATTTTAGAATTAAGAGCAGGTAAAGCCTCTTTTGATGCAAAATTAAATGCATTGGCAAACTTTGCTAAAAGTGCAGCAGAAAACAGAGGTGCTGCAACACCAGAAACAGTAGAAAACTTATATGCACAAGGGTATACAAAAGGAAATTTAGCAGATGCAATAATCTTAATTGGAGAAATTACAATTACAAATTATTTTCATAAA
Organism: Polaribacter sp. HA6-7; assembly: GCF_055693625.1. NCBI lineage: Bacteria > Pseudomonadati > Bacteroidota > Flavobacteriia > Flavobacteriales > Flavobacteriaceae > Polaribacter > Polaribacter sp. HA6-7. The sequence continues at coordinate 3,135,764 of NZ_CM146338.1, read as the reverse complement.
ACAACAGATGTAGCTGTAGATTTTCCGTTAGCAGAAGCTTTATAAATAGTAAAACAATAATTTAATAATTTTAATAAACAACAATCATGAAAAAAGTAATCGCAATTTTAGTATTAGTAATAGGTTTTGCATTTAACACAAATGCACAAGAAGTAAAAACAGTTTCTTTAGAACAAACAAAAGGAGAGTTTACACAAAAACAAATTACGTTATCTGAAGGTACTTATATTTTTGAAATAGCTAACAACAACGTAGGGCACAATGTAGGTTTTGTTTTAGCGCCAAAAGCAGATGTAAAAGCACACATTAAAAACGCTTATGTAACAGCACAAGTAAAAGATAACAGCAAAGAAACTTCTAAAAAAGTGACACTTAAAAAAGGAGAATACGTTTATTTCTGTCCTTTAAACCCAACGCCACAATACACATTAATAGTAGAGTAGTTTTTTAATTCAATTAGTTAAAAAGGCGAACAGAAATGTTCGCCTTTTTTTGTTTTTTAGTTATTTAAATTAAAGTTTAAATAGATAGAAACTGCTTGTTTTGGGGTAACGTTACCACCAAATAAATTATGTGAAATTGGAAGCGTATAATTGGCACCAAAAATAAAATCTTTAGTAGTTATTTCTGCACCCAAAGTTCCGTTAAAAACATTACCATCTGTATTTGGTACTTCTTCTTTATACTGTTTAATTTTATTATAAATATTACCGGAAAAGCCTACAAAAGGCAATAACATATATTTTTCTTTAGAAATAGCATAAAAAAAGTTAGAAGCGTAACTAAACTGGTTTCCGAACTTGTATTCGTTTTTGTTCTCGTTTTTAAAATAGTAAGTTAAACTAGTGTTTACACCAAATTTATTTGCACCATAACTGTGTGCAAGTCCTAAAATACCGTCTAAACTACCAGTTCCTAATTGAAAACCAGGATTTACTCTATCGGTTAAAACTTGTTCAAATTTACCTGTTGGTAATTTGGCTCCTAAACCAATTTCTAAAGAATGTCCGAAGGTTCTCGGGTAACATTTGTGTATAACTTAGACTTTTCTTCATCTACTTTTTTATAAAATTTAAACTTGTACCAACTCATTATTGTTGCGTCTCCAAAGCCGTTTATACTTTCGTTTCTATCTGTATATTCTCTATTTAAATCTTGATATGGTAAAATTGCACTCACATATAAATTTTCATTTATGGGCAACCTTCCCCATAATTGATACGTATGAAAGTTCTCTGTACTTGTTGGAGAGTTATCAAAAATACCATCTTTCGATTGAAATTTTTGATAAATATATCTTACACCTACAAAGCTCGCATTATTTAAAGTACCCAAACCAAAACTACCGCTACTTGTAGAGCAACCGCATAAATCACAGAAATAATATTCGAAAGAATGGTTGTTGTGTTTGCTGCATATTTCTTTGCCTGAATTAGCAAAACTAGCAATCGTAATTAATACAAATGTTAACAGTATTATTGTTTTTTTATCTTAAAATTCTGCAAAACGTTTATCATTTAAAAAGGTGTTATCTGTTAATGTGTTTAAAAAAGCAAGTAAAGCTGTTTTTTCTTCGGATGATATATCGATACCTAGATTGCCATTAGATTTTATTAGTAAAGTGTCTACAACACCACCATTTTGTGTCATTCCATCAGAATAAAAATCTAATACGGCTTCTAAATTTCCAAATCGTCCATCGTGCATGTACGGAAAAGATTTTGTTACATTTCTTAAGCTTGGTACTCTAAATTTGTAAAAATCGTCTTTTAGGCCGTAAACTCTTTTTCTTCCTTCTTCCTCAGGGAATTTATAGTTAGTTGGTAATCCGTTATTTCTATAACTTTGGTCTGTAAAAAGAGCTCCGTAATGGCAAGCTGCACATTTGTTATTAAAAATTTCTAAACCTTTATTTTCTAGTTCGGTAAATGTGGCGTTTTCTTCGTTTCTAATCACTTTATCGTATTTAGAATCTCCGTAAATCATGGTTACCATAAATTGCGATAAAGCTTTTAACATACGTTCTGATGTAGCTTCTCTATCACCAAAAGCATTTGTAAAAAGAACCTCATATTCTTGATAAGAGTTCAATTTAGAAAGCACAGATGGTATGGTTTCATTCATTTCTACATCACTAGTAATTGGTATAATTGGTTGTAGATCTAAATGAATTGCGGCGCCATCCCAAGTAAACTCGCTAAAAAAAGCTAAATTTTGAATGGGTTGTGCATTTCTAAAGCCAACTTTACCATCTACGCCATGACTAACTGTGTGGCCATGATGTGTAAAAGCAGAAGCTTGTTCGTGACAAAATCCGCAAGAAATTACTCCGTCGGAAGCCAATCGTCCTTCATAAAACAATTTTTTACCAAGAGCGATACCTTCTTCGGTTAGTGGGTTTTGACTTAAATCGTACAATAATCCAGGAAAATTACTTGGAATTTTTAATTCAACTTTTTTAGGAATTAGCACATATTCTTCTTCGTTTTTTGCACAAGAAAAAAGTGTAATAAAACCTAAACATAATAGTATAAATTTTTTCATAATTGATAGAAAACCGTTGTTAAGATTTTTACTTAACAACGGTTTTATTGATTTAATTATGAACATGATCTATAACAAACATAGTATTTACATTTATTGCTATTTGAGGCGATTTAACACCGTCTACGTGTATTTGTGCAGCATCATCTAGCAAAAATTTTGTGGTACCGTCTAAAATATTAGAAACATCAGAAACAACATGTATTACTGGTGTTAAGTCTGTTCTTACTCTTGCAGAGTTTGTTAAATCTAAAGAAACTTCCTTGTAGTTATCTACCGCAGTTCCATGGCTTCCCATATGAAAAGCAAATGCAGTTTCTGTAGTTGTGTTTTCTGATGTGTAAGTTCCTTCGAAAACCATAAATTTATAGCCCGCTTGCCAGCTCCACATCATGCCAGCTTCTTGTGCTTTTGCTAAGAAATCTCCTTGTCCTGTTGCACCTTCTAAATACTTTTCTTGATCGACACCAATACCAAAAGTTACTTTTGTATAATCATCTTCTCGGTACATTTTTTAATGTGATAAATTGAGATGAATTTGTGTTTTCATCAACAATAAAATAAGACTCATTTTTTGGATAAGTAAAAATGGTTCCGGTTGCAGTTTCTAAGCGAATGTTGCTAACAATATATTTAACCTTGTTAATCTTAATTTTTTCGGTATCATTTGCAGAATAAGGAGTGGTTTCTAAAAGTAAATCAGAACTGTTGTATGCATTATCAAACTCTAATGTTACGTTTCCTTCGCCAGTTAAAACTTCTTCTGAAGACGAGCATGCAGCTAAAGTTGCTACAAATAAGAATGCAGCAATATATTTTGAAATTTTCATTTATAATAGATGTTTCTTCTTCCTTAGAATTTTAAGGAAGATATTTTTAAAATAATTTATGTGAATATTTTACTTAGAAAACACAGGTTTGTGCTTTTTAAGTAAACGTTAAAAAAGATGTATCAAAAGTTATTGACACAAAAACAAGTATTTATAAATATAAATCTGGCGGTTGCTCTAAGTTTTTAATAAGTAAAAACGTATGTAAAGAATTTTTTTCGAAGGAAGTTTTTTTTGATATAAATCTAAATATTTGGCTGTAAAATTTTCTGTTTCTTGATGATAAACAGGAAAAAATGCCTCTGATACAATTTGTAAGCCAGCAACATTATCTTTCTCTAAATTAACTTGTGGTGCTATCTTTTTTGCTAAATGACATTTACCATTACATTGTAATTCGGTGCATCTTTATTAACACAATATTTTTCTATTATATAATCTATATTCAGCTCAAAATAACCAATATATGCAAGATGATACGCTGGCCTAAAAGCAAAAGCGATAAATAATAATATGCAAAATGTCTTTTTCAGAAGAAAATTATTTACTACAAAGATAATTTGGACTTTTTTATTTTACCAATTTTAAGCGTTAAAAAGTACCAAACTTGCTATTTAATTTTATAAAATGCTTTAATTTAGCATTTCAAATCGATTTTAGATTGTTAAACTACTATTTATATCCTCATAAAAATTCTAAAGAATGGGTAACTTTTGTGCATGGCGCAGGAGGAAGTAGCTCTATTTGGTACAAACAAATTAGAGATTTTAAAAAGCATTTTAATGTTTTAATTTTAGACTTACGTGGTCATGGCAATAGCAAACCAAAATTAAAAGATACGTTTAAAGCAAAATATACTTTCGATTCTATAACTGCAGACATCGAAGAGGTAATCGATTTTCTTAAGATAAAAAAGTCGCACTTTGTAGGAATTTCTTTAGGTACAATTTTAATAAGAAACCTTGCAGAAAAAAGACCATCTTTGGTAAAAAGTATGATAATGGGTGGTGCTATTATTAAAATGAATTTTCGCTCGCAAGTGCTAATGAAAGTTGGTAATATTTTTAAATCGGTAGTGCCTTACATGCTTCTTTATAAGTTATTTGCATTTATTATAATGCCAAAAAAGAATCATAAGAAATCGAGATTGCTTTTTGTTAATGAAGCTAAAAAATTGTATCAAAAAGAGTTTTTACGTTGGTTTAAATTAACATCAGAAATTAACCCTTTGTTACGCTTTTTTAGAGCTAAAGAAATTAAAATTCCTACACTTTATGTAATGGGGTCAGAAGATCATTTGTTTTTACCTTCCATAAAAAACATTGTTTCTAAACATGTAAGCTCTTCGCTTTATGTGATAGAAAATTGCGGACATGTGGTAAATGTAGACCAACCAGAAACTTTCAATACAAAAACAATTAATTTTATTACATCTTTATAAAAATTAGATAATCTTTAAATAAAAAATACATTTATAGTTGTTTTTTATGAAGTATATTTGCTTTGTAAAAGAATTTATTATGAATAAGATAATTACGTTTGGTGAGGTTTTAATGAGAATTTCTCCTTTAGGAAATAAAAAATTTATTCAAGCTAACAATGTAGAATTTTATTTTGGAGGTACAGAAGTAAATGTTGGTATTTCGATAGCAAATTTTGGCGGAGATGTAAAACACATAAGTTGTATTTCTAATGATTTTATTGGCGATACAGCTATTTCTTACTTAAATAAATTCGATTTAGACACCTCTGCAATTGTTAGATCTCGGCAGACCTTTAGGGGTTTACTTTTTAGAAGTTGGTGCAGTTATGAGACCAAGTAAAATATCTTATAACAGATCGCATTCTTCTTTTTCTGAAATTTTACCAGAAATGGTAAACTGGGAAAAATCTTTAGAACAAGGTAAATGGTTTCATTGGACAGGTATTACGCCGGCTTTATGCAAAGGAGCTAAAGAAACTTTAAAAGAAGGTTTGATTTTAGCGAAAGAAAAAGGAATGATTATTTCTGCTGACCCAACATATAGAAGTGCTTTGTGGAAATACGGCGAAGAGGCCAAAGATGTCTTAACAGATTTGTTACAATATTCTACCATATTTATTGGCGGCGTAAATGAAATAAATGAAGTTTTAGGAACTAGTTTTGGGTATTCTAACGACGAATTTACAGAAGCGAGTAAGTTATTAATCGAAAAATTTCCGAATATAGAAAAGGTGTTTGATAAAATTAGAACTTCTATAAATTCTTCTTGGCACAAAATTAGAGCAAGAATGTGGAACGGTTTTGAGTTTAAAGAAACACAAGATTTAGACATTACACACGTTGTAGATAGAATAGGAACCGGTGATGCTTTTGCTGCAGGTTTAATACATGGCTTGCAAAAGTTTGATGATTATAAAGCAATGGAATTTGGTGCCGCAGCTTGTGCGATAAAACACACTTATTTGGGTGATGTAAATTATGCAAATGAAAGCGATGTAATCTCTATTTTAGAAGGAAATACTTCGGGTAGATTAAATAGATAAGGTAATTGATAATAAAAGAAAAAGGCGAGTTGTTAAAACTCGCCTTTTTTGTGTTTCTTTAGTTCATTAAATCTTCTATTTCATCTGCTTCAATAGGTATATTACCCATTAAATTAAAAGGTTCTCCTTTTTCTTGAATTACAACATCATCTTCTAATCGAATTCCGAAACCTTCTTCTGGAATATAAATACCAGGTTCTACAGTAAACACATTATTTGCTTGCATAGGCTCGTGTAATAAACCATAATCATGCGTGTCTAAACCAATATGATGACTTGTACCATGCATAAAATACTTTTTATAAGCAGGCCAATTTTTATCTTCATTCTGTACATCTGCCTTGTCTAATAAACCAAGTTTAAGTAATTCAGAAGTCATAATTTCTCCTACTTCAACATGATAGTCTTTCCAAATTGTTCCCGGTACTAAAAGTTTTGTAGCCTCTTTTTTAACATAATTTACAGCATTGTAAACAGCTTTTTGTCTATCGGTAAAACGACCGGAAACTGGTACAGTTCTAGATAAATCACTTTTATAATTTGCATATTCTGCGGCAATATCAAACAAAATTAAATCGCCACTTTTACATTGCTGATTGTTTTCTATATAATGTAAAACATTTGCGTTGTTACCAGATGCAATAATTGGTGTGTAAGCAAAACCTTTAGACCTATTTCTTACAAATTCATGCAACAATTCTGCTTCAATTTCATATTCCCAAACTCCGGGTTTTATAAAGTCTAAAATTCTACGAAATCCTTTTTCTGTAATATTACAAGCTTTCTGCATCAAATCTAGTTCAATAGAATCTTTTACAGAACGTAATCTTTGTAAAATAGGATTGCTTTTTGCTACAGAATGCGCAGGATATTTTGCTAACAACCATTTTGTAAAACGGTCTTCTCTTGTTTCTGTTGCTACATTTGCTCTATAATGTTCGTTTGTGTTAATGTAAAAAGTATCTGCATAAGAAGCCATTTCGAATAAAACTTTTTCTAAGTCTTGTAACCAATAAACGGTTTTAATACCAGAGGTTGATAAGGCTGCTTCTTTAGTTAGTTTTTCACCTTCCCAAACTGCAATATGATCATTTGTTTCTGTTAAAAATAAAACTTCTCTTAGGTTTTCATTAGGGCAATCTGGAAACAACATTAAAACACTTTCTTCTTGGTCTACACCACTTAAATAGAAAATATCTCTGTGTTGCTCGAAAGGCATTGTGCTATCTGCACCAATTGGGTAAATATCGTTAGAGTTAAAAATAGCTAAACTATTTGGTTTCATATTAGCCGCAAAATTTTTACGGTTTTTAATAAATAAATTAGCGTCTATTTTATCGTATTTCATACTATTGATTTTTAATGATACACAAAGGTAGCAATAATAAAGAGGAACTTAAAAAATGACCAATTAGAATAAAAAAATCCCAAATTCTATATTAAGAAAATGGGATTGTAATTTTTAAATCAAACTTAATTTAAAATCGTTTTTTTTCGGTGCACCAGTTCTACCTCTTCCGAAGTTGCGCCTGCAGGTTTGTTGCTTTTAAAATGAGGTTTTCTTTTTGGTTTTTTTTGATCAGAAGAACCTCCAGGATTTACATTAGAAGGCCTTTGTTTTTTCTTTTTACCAAAAGAACTTTTACTTTGTGTAGCAGCTCTTTTAGGTGGCGCAGTATCTGTTGGTTCAAAACCTTCTACAACAGTAGATTTTAACTTCTCTTTTAAAAGTTTTTCAATTTCATTTTGATATTCTGTTTCTTCGCTACAAACCAAAGAAATTGCTTCTCCGGCAGCACCAGCTCTACCAGTTCTACCGATTCTGTGTACATAATCTTCGGGTACATTTGGTAGTTCGAAATTTATAACGTGTGGTAGTAGCGGAATGTCTAATCCTCTTGCAGCAATATCTGTTGCAACTAAAACTTTTATGGTGTTTTCTTTAAAGTTTTTTAAAGCTTTTGTTCTTGCGCCTTGACTTTTATTACCATGTATTGCTGCTGCAGTAATTTTAGATTGAATTAACTTTTGCGTTAACTTATTTGCACCATGCTTTGTTCTTGTAAAAATTAAAACTTGGTTCCAATTATTGTCTTTTATCAACTTAATTGTAAACTCTGTTTTTCTTTTTTATCAACTTTAAAAACCTTGTGAGTTACTTTTTTGGCGGTAGAATTTTGTGGTGCTGTTTCTACAGAAACAGGATTTTCTAAAATACCCGATGCCAATTTTTTAATCTCTTTAGAAAATGTAGCAGAAAACAATAAGTTTTGTCTCTTAGCAGGCATAAAACTAATAAGTTTGTTAATGTCTCTAACAAAACCCATGTCTAACATTCTATCTGCTTCATCTAAAATTAGAACATCAATTCTTTTAAACGACACTGCTTTTTGATCGTGTAAATCTAACAATCTACCTGGTGTTGCTACTAAAATATCTACACCTCTTCTTAAAGTTGCTATTTGAGGTTTTGCATTTACACCACCAAAAACTACTGCAGATTTTATATTAACATACTTGCTGTACTCTTTTACATTGTCGTGAACTTGTGCAGCCAATTCTCTTGTTGGCGTTAGCACTAAAGCTCTTAATGGTCTGTATTTTGGGTGTTTTGTGTCTGATAAATATTGTAAAACAGGCAATGTAAAACCAGCTGTTTTACCGGTTCCTGTTTGTGCGGAAGCTAAAATATCTTTGCCTTCTAATATATGCGGAATCGCTTTTTCTTGTATTGGAGATGGTTTGGTATATCCTTTTTCTTCAACTGCCTTTACCAACGCTGGAGATAAACCTAAATCTGAAAATGTCATAAAAATAATTTACAGCAACAATTTTATTTAATTGTTGCCGGCGCAAAGATACGTTGTTTTAACTGGAAGCAATTTGTTTGGCACAAATCGTTTTTATGTTAATTTTTTTGATATTGATTATACAAATAGTAATTTCAACGTTTCAAACTCAATTCAAATCAAACTTATTACTTATGAAATCTATTTTTAAGCTTTTATTACTTTGCTTTTCTGCAAGTATTGTTGCTCAGAATACTACAGAAGCAAATGTTGTTCAGAAATCCCTAGACAAAAAATTAGAGATGATGAAAACATCACTAGTTAAAAATGTAAAATTTACTAATATAGGGCCAACAGTTATGAGTGGTCGTGTTTCTGATGTTTCTGTTAATCCTAAAAATCCTACAGAATTTTATGTTGGTTATGCTTCGGCGGACTTTGGTACACAAACAATAACGGTACAACTTTTACACCAGTTTTAGACAATTCACCTACGCAAAATATTGGTGATATTGCTGTAGATTGGAACAACGGGACTATTTGGGTAGGAACCGGAGAGAAAAACTCTTCTCGATCTAGTTATGCAGGTATTGGAATGTTAAAATCTACGGATAAAGGTAAAACTTGGCAAAATGTAGGGTTGTTAGATTCGCATCATATTAGTAGAATTTTAATAAATCCGAGAGAATTCTAATGAGGTAATTGTTGGAGTTATTGGGCATTTATATTCGCCTAATGAAGAAAGAGGGATTTTTAAAACTGTTGATGGCGGTAAAACATGGACAAAATCTTTATTTATAAATAACGATACAGGTGTTATTGATGTAGCTGTGGCGCGAGAAAATTTTAATGTAATGTATGCTGCTTCTTGGGAAAGAGAACGTAAAGCATGGAATTTTGACGGAGATGGAAGTAATTCTGCAATCTATAAAAGTACAGATGCTGGTAGTTCTTGGACCAAAATTTCAGACAAATCTGGTTTTCCTACAGGAAACGGAGTTGGTAGAATTGGTTTGGCTGTTTTTAACGAAAACACAGTATATGCTTTACATGATAGTCAATTCCGAAGAAAAAAGATACTTCTAAAAAACCATCAGACGAGTTAACTAAAGAAGATTTTAAAACAATGTCTTCTGCAGCATTTTTAGAATTGTCTGATAAAAAATTAAATACTTATTTAAAAAATAATGGTTTTCAAGAAAAATACAGAGCACAAAATGTAAAACAAATGGTGCGTGTTGGTTCTGTAAAACCAATAGATTTAGCAAAATACTTAGAAGACGCAAATTCTATGTTATTTGATACTCAGGTAATAGGTGCAGAGGTTTTTAAAACTACAAATGGTGGCAAGTCTTGGAAAAAGACTCACAATAATTTCTTAGATGGTGTTTATAGTTCTTACGGATATTATTTCGGAGAAATTAGAGTAGACTTACAAGATGAAAACGGAATTTACGTATTAGGTGTTCCAATTATAAAATCTAAAGATGGTGGTAAAACTTTTACTTCTATCAGTAAAGAAAATGTGCATTCAGATCATCAAGCCTTGTGGGTAAATCCAAAAAAATCAGGACACATTTTAAACGGAAATGATGGTGGTTTAAATTTGTCTTATGATGACGGTGAAAACTGGATTAAATTAAACGATCCAGCAGTTGGTCAATTCTATTCTGTATATGCAGATAATCAGAAAAACTACAAAGTTTACGGTGGTTTACAAGATAATGGTGTTTGGGTTGCTAGTAATAATGCAAGAATTAATAAAGGTTGGCAACAATCTGGTCAAAATCCTTACAAGTCTATTATGGGTGGCGATGGTATGCAAGTGCAAGTAGATGATAGAAATCCTAATATTGTTTATACAGGTTATCAATTTGGTAATTATTCTAGAATAGATACAGAAACTGGAAGAAGCAAATATATTCAGCCAAAACATACTTTAGGTGAAAATCCGTATAGATTTAACTGGCAAACACCAATTCATTTATCAAAACATAACCAAGATATTTTATATTTAGGAGGTAATAAATTACACAGATCTTTGGATCAAGGTAACAATTGGGAAACAATTTACGGAGATTTAACTACGGGTGGTAAAAAAGGAAATGTTGCTTACGGTACATTAACGTCTATTTCAGAAAGTCCTTTTCAATTCGGACTTTTATATGTTGGTTCTGATGATGGTTATATTAATGTAACTAAAAATGGTGGATGTTCTTGGGCAAGAATTTCTAATAATTTGCCGCAAAATTTATGGGTTACAAGAGTAATTGCATCAAAATTTAAAAAAGAACGCGTTTATGCAACTTTAAACGGCTATAGATCTGATGATTTTACACCTTATGTTTTCGTTTCAGAAAATTATGGTCAAACATGGACAAACATTGGTAACGCTATCCCAACATCTTCTGTAAACGTAATTAAAGAAGATCCGGCTAATGAAAACATTTTATACGTTGGTACAGATAATGGTTTGTATATTTCTTTTGATAGAGGAAATTCTTGGGAAGCATTTGCAAATAATTTACCAAACGTAGCAGTGCACGATTTAGTGATTCAGCCAACAGCTAAACACTTAATTGTAGGTACGCATGGTAGAAGTTTATATAAAGCAGATGTTAGTGCATTGCAAAATATAGATAAAAGTGTAATGTCTGCTGCTACACATATTTTCGATGTTAAAAGTGTAAGAAAAAGTGGTTCTTGGGGGCGTTCTTGGAGTATGTGGAGAGACGCTTTTACTCCAGAAATTACAATTCCTTTTTATTCGAATTCAGATAAAAAAGTTACTTTAGATATTTACACAAATGATATTAAAGTAAACACCATAACTGTTGATGCTACAAAAGGTTATAATGAAGCAATTTTTGATGTTTCTTTTTCTAAAAAAGGAAAGAAAGCTTATGAAAAGGTTAATAAAAAATCGAGTTTAAAAGCAGCTAAAAACGGAGTTGTATATTTGCCTAAAGGAAAATATACTGTAAAAAGCGCTACTTCTAAAAGCGAATTTGAAATAAAATAATCAATTAATTTCTTTCAATTTAAAAAAACGGTTTAGAAGTCTATAAGAGATTTTTAAATCGTTTTTTTAGTATATTTCAAGCATGAAAAAAATAACCTTTTTAATCTTCTTTTCGTTAACACTTTCTACTACTGCTCAATCAGATTTTAAAAGTTTTTTAAAACTATCTGGTCCAATAAAAAGATGGGTTTTATTTCATCCTTTTAAGGCAAAAACTTCTCTAAAGATTTCAAAAGAAACAAATAAAGTTGCAGATTCTATTAGAAAAACCAATTTGTTAGATAAAGATGCTGCAGGTGGGCAAGTAGATGCTTTTAGGCACGCGTATTGGATGGCAAGATTACGCCAAGAAATAGGTGAAAGAGCAGCAAGGTCGTTAGGTAAAGCGCATGAAAAAGAAAACTATATTACTTATAAAAAACTTAAATTAGAAGATGGTGTTGTGCCAGATGAAATTTCTACAGATATGGATTTACACAACAACGAAGAAGGTTTAAAGTTGATAACAAAAGGAAGTACTGTTTCTAAAAGAAGTTTAATTTATAGAATTGTAAATGCAATTTACAATGGCAAAATGAAAATTATTAAGAAAGATGCAAATGGTAATTTTTTAACGTGCAACCAAAAAATAATTTCTAAAGAATCTTTAAAAGGCAAATGGAAAAATAACAAATGCTTGGTGCCTTCTAATTCTAAAAAGAGCAGAAAATAACAAAATCATTGTTTTCTGTTAAAAGCAAAACAGTTTTATTTATAATTATTCTAAATACAAACGAAAACGTTGTAATTTTCTTGTACTACGTTTTGTTAAGCCGTATTTTTGTATTATAAATTAAACTAACATATACAATGAGCGGATTTTTTAAATCTTCAATTGGAAGAAAAGTAGCAATGGCGCTATCGGCGTTTTTCTTAATGTTCTTCTTACTTCAGCATTTAGCAATTAATGTTTTATCAGTTTTTAGTCCAGATACTTTTAACGAAGTTTCTCACTTTATGGGTACAAACCCAGTGGTACAATTTGCATTACAACCAGTATTAATTTTTGCAGTTGTTTTTCACTTTGTAATGGGTTTTATCTTAGAACTAAGAAACAGAAAAGCGCAAGGTGTGTCTTATGCAAAGAATAATGGTGCTGCAAATTCATCTTGGATGAGTAGAAACATGATTTGGAGTGGAATTACAATTTTAGCATTTATTGTTTTACACTTTATCGATTTTTGGTTTCAGAAATCAACACAAAATACATACAAGGAGATTGGTCCGGTATGATGGAAGGTGTAGAAGGTTTTCGTTATTACGAAGAACTAGTGCACAAATTTGCAAACCCAATTAGAGTAGCTGCTTATGTTGTTGCTTTTGTTTTCTTAGGATTACATTTAGCACACGGTTTTACATCTGCATTTCAATCTATGGGAGGAACAGCAGGAAGAAAGAAAACATTACAAACTATCGGTAAAGTATACTCAATTTTAATACCAGCAGGTTTTATTTTTGTAGCACTTTATCATCACTTAAACCATTAATCGAATACAATTATGGCTTTAGATTCAAAAGTACCTCAAGGTCCATTAAAAGATAAATGGACAGATTATAAAAACAAAATTAACTTAGTAAACCCAGCAAACAAAAGACACATCGATGTTATTGTTGTTGGTACAGGTTTAGCAGGTGGTTCTGCCTCTGCAACTTTAGCAGAATTAGGCTACAATGTAAAATCTTTTGCATATCAAGATTCTCCAAGAAGAGCACACTCTATTGCGGCTCAAGGAGGTATTAATGCAGCAAAAAACTATCAAGGAGATGGTGATTCTACTTACAGATTATTTTACGATACTGTAAAAGGAGGAGATTACCGTTCTAGAGAAGCTAACGTTTACAGACTTGCAGAGGTTTCTGCAAATATTATAGATCAATGTGTAGCACAAGGAGTTCCTTTTGCACGTGATTATGGTGGTCTTTTAGACAACCGTTCTTTTGGTGGAGTTTTAGTTTCTAGAACTTTTTATGCAAAAGGACAAACAGGACAACAATTACTATTAGGTGCATATTCTGCAATGAACCGTCAAATTGCTCGTGGTAAGATTGAAATGTTCAATCGTCATGAAATGTTAGATGTTGTTATTGTAGATGGTAAAGCAAGAGGAATTATTGCACGTAACTTGGTTACAGGAGAAATAGAACGTCATTCTGCACACGCAGTAGTTATTGCTTCGGTGGTTATGGTAATGTATATTTCTTATCTACTAATGCAATGGGTTCTAATGTTACTGCCGGATGGAAAGTACATAAAAAAGGAGCATATTTTGCAAACCCATGTTATACACAAATTCACCCAACATGTATTCCTAGATCAGGAGATTATCAGTCTAAATTAACATTGATGTCTGAATCTTTAAGAAATGATGGACGAATTTGGGTTCCTAAAAACATGGAAGATGTTTTAGCAATTAGAGAAGGTCGTAAAAAACCTACCGATTTGTCTGAAGACGAAAGAGATTATTATTTAGAAAGACGTTACCCTGCATTTGGTAACTTAGTACCACGTGATGTTGCTTCTAGAGCAGCAAAAGAGCGTTGTGATGCTGGTTACGGTGTAAATGCAACAGGTGAAGCTGTATATTTAGATTTTGCATCTGCAATAACGCGTTATGGTAAAGAACAAGCAAAAATTCAAAATATAAACAATCCTTCTGATGCTAAGATTTACGAATTAGGACAAAAGATTGTTGAGGCTAAATATGGTAACTTATTTCAGATGTACGAGAAAATCGTTGATGAAAATCCATATGAAACACCAATGATGATATATCCAGCGGTACACTACACAATGGGTGGTGTTTGGGTAGATTATAATTTAATGACTACGATACCTGGTTGTTACGCAATTGGAGAAGCAAACTTCTCTGATCATGGTGCAAATAGATTAGGTGCTTCTGCACTAATGCAAGGTTTAGCAGATGGTTACTTTGTGTTACCTTATACTATTGGAGATTATTTAGCTGATGATATTAGAACAGGAAAAATATCTACAGATACGCCAGAGTTTGAAGCAGCAGAAAAAGAAGTTGCAGATAGAATAAAATTCTTTATCAACAATAAAGGAACACATTCTGTAGATTATTACCACAAAAAATTAGGTAAAATTATGTGGGAAAAATGTGGAATGTCTAGAAATAAAGCTGGTTTAGAAGAAGCTATTGTAGAAATATCTGAATTAAGAAAAGATTTACGGAAAAACGTAATTGTACCAGGAACAGATACAGAATACAACGAACAATTAGCAAAAGCAGGTAGAGTTGCAGATTTCTTAGAATTAGGAGAATTATTTGCAAAAGATGCTTTAGTAAGAGAAGAATCTGCTGGTGGTCACTTTAGAGAAGAGCATCAAACAGAAGAAGGAGAAGCAAAGAGATTAAAAGAATTTCAATTTGTTTCTGCTTGGGAATATAAAGGAGAACCAAAAGATGCAGTATTGCATAAAGAAGAATTGGTTTACGAGAACATAGAAGTTAAAGAAAGAAGTTATAAATAAGATAGACATTATGAATTTAACACTTAAGATTTGGAGACAGAAAGACTCATCTACAAAGGGTCAAATGGTAGATTATAAGGTTACTGAAATATCAGAACATATGTCTTTCTTAGAAATGATGGATGTTTTAAATGAACAATTAGTAAATGCTGGTGAAGAACCAGTTGCTTTTGATCATGATTGTAGAGAAGGTATCTGTGGTATGTGTTCTATGTATATTAACGGAGAAGCTCATGGGCCAGATAGAGGCGTTACCACGTGTCAATTACACATGCGTATGTTTAAAGACGGCGATACTATAACAATAGAGCCATTTAGAGCAGCTGCTTTTCCGGTGGTTAAAGATTTAGTTGTAGACAGATCTTCTTTTGATAGAATACAACATGCAGGTGGTTACATTTCTGTAAATACATCTCGGTAATACACAAGATGCAAACTCTATTCCTATCTCTAAGCATGCAGCAGATGAGGCTATGGATGCTGCAACTTGTATTGGTTGTGGTGCTTGCGTTGCAACGTGTAAAAACTCTTCTGCAATGTTATTTGTAGGTGCTAAAGTATCTCAATATGCTTTATTACCACAAGGGCAAGTAGAAGCTGCAGATCGTGTGCAAAACATGGTTGCACAAATGGATTTAGAAGGTTTTGGAAACTGTACAAATACAGGTGCTTGTGAGGTTGAGTGTCCTAAAGGAATTTCTTTAGACAACATTGCAAGAATGAATAGAGAATTGATGAAAGCAAATATTTAAAAATTAAGCTTTTTGTAATTAAAAACCCCAAAACTATTTAAATAGTTTTGGGGTTTTTATTTTAGAAATTTAATTCTATATCTTTAAAAAAATCTTTTGGAGAAATTTTAAGTTTTAGCAAGATAATTAGCAACCGTTCTAAATCTAGCTTTGTTTTTCCTTTTTCGACTTTAAAATAGCCACTTTCAGAAATTCCGATAGCATCTGCTAACTCTACTTGAGAAACGCCAGCATTACTTCTTAAAGTCACTATTTTACGTAGAATTTTACTGTGTGTAGCATTAATTATATCTTTTTCAATCATTTTTTTATAATATGCAATAGAAATGAATCAATAATATGTGTAAACTACAATTACTTAAAAAAGTAGTTAAGATCTACATCTAAAATTTCAGCTATTTCTAGCATTCGTCTAAAATTTAAATCTGTTTTTCCTTTTTCTATTTTGTAATAACCACTTAAAGTTATTTCAAGTTTATTTGCTAAATCGGTTTGGGTAAGACCTAATTTTTTTCTTCTGTAGATTATCATATTTAAAATATTATTAATCTGATGATCTACACTTTGCAGTGAGCTGTTTTCATTCATTTTTATAGCATTTTTTAGTTTTTCTAATTTAGTTTTTTGGCTAAACAGTTGTTTTTTAGTCTTTTTCTTTTTTCAAAAGTAAGAAAAAAATGTATTTAACTTTCCAAATTGGACTAGCTGAAAACAGTATGTTTTTAGTATCCCTGAATTCAGCTAGTCCAAATCGGGTGGGTAGTTTTTTAGGATTATTAAAAAATAAGTTTCATCTTTGGATGAGAGAAAAATGCTGTGAAAAAGAAAAGTTTCTCTACAATATAGTTTTAGGTAGCCTTTTTAGGCAATTTATAAACCCTAAATAAATAAACTTTTATCGTTTAAATTCATAAAATAAAAAGATCATTTCATTACAAAAGAGATGATAACAGACTTTAGTATGCTGTTTATTTTATTGAAGAAAATAGAATTAAAAAGAAAACCTCTGCTTGCAGATTTAAGAAATATAAAAATTACTAAATAAATGTATCACTTAAAACAAATGCTTATGTAAATAAACAATAACAATCAGAGGAAGTCTTACAAAAGTAATGCTTTTTCTACAAGTTTTTGAAGAATTTTTAACTTGTTTATTCATTTAAATCTTCAAAAAAGATAATTAACAAACCCATAAAATAGGGTTTCAAATTTTTTAAAATGAAAAAAATAATATTAGGTTTAGCTATTGTATTTGGAATGTCTTCTTTTACTTCGCTAGAAGAGAGTAATACTACTTATGAGAAGGAAGTAAGTGTTGATGAGGTTGTATTTAATTGTGGACCAAATGCATCAGCTATTTCTTCAAGCTGTTTTAGTGGATGTGTATCTGTTGTTCCAAGATTAACAGGTGTTTTAGAAGTAGATGTAAATATCGCTAATGCAGGACCAAGAAAACCAACAATTGCAGAATTTCAAATAGCTCAGGAATTTCTTGATGATTATTGTAACAGTTAAAACCTTTTTTAAATTTTTTATGAAATATCTGCTAGTTTTTATTATTTTTTATAATTCAGTTAACATTCAGTCACAGAATAGTGATTACTACAAAATTGTTTACCAAACTAAATCAATGTTACTTAAAACTTATAAACAGCCCAAAGAAGCTTATGCCAGTTTATATGTTTATAAGGACAAATCTATTTATCAATGGGATAATGAAAGTCAATTAGATTCAGTTAGAGCAAAACGAAAAATAACTAATGAAGATCTCAGCAGATATTTTTCTAGAGAAAAATATGCTATAGAATTCGAAAAAGATGTTTTAAAATATTATGACAATTTTGGGGATAATGAATACCAATATGAAGAAAAAATTTCTTTTAATTGGGTATTAAAACCTGAAACAAAAACTATAAAAGGGTATAAATGTAAAAAAGCTACATTATCTTATGGGGGAAGAGATTGGATAGCATGGTATGCTATTGACTTGCCTTTAAATGTAGGTCCTTATAAATTTAGAGGTTTACCAGGTCTTATTATAAAAATGACAGACATAACTAATTCATATACTTTTTCTATACATAGCTTAAAAACTAAAAAACATCTACATTTAAAAAAACTTTATCACCTTAAAGAAGAAAGTGAACGTATAGTTGTTGATAGATCTAAATATAATGAAATCCGTTTTAAATATAAAAGTTTAAGTTTTCAAGATAGAATGAATTTGCTTAACAAAAATCAAGGTGTTACAAATGTATTAGAGTTTACAGGTTCAGATAATAATAATCCTTTTAAAAGTGAAAGAAACGTAGATCGTTCAAAAAAGAACAATTTTATAGAAATTGATCATAAAAAATAATAAACGTTAATAAAAATTAGTTTTTGAATATATTCTCAAAATTATTTTACATTTATCTGTTCCTTTTTGTTGTAAATGTTTTTGGGCAACAAATTACTATCAAGGGTAAAATAACAGACTCTATTTTTAAGCCTATACCAAGAGCGTCAATAGTTGCATCCTACAGTAAGAATGAAACAAATATTATAGCGTATTCAACCTCTAAAAAGGACGGAAGTTTTGTGTTGAATTTCAAAGAAGATTCTGCATATAAAGAGTTTTGGATATCATTTAGGCATCTTTCTTATGGCGCCAAAACAAGTAAATACAAAAACATTTCACAAGATTTGAAAGTTGCTTTAAAATCAAAAACTAATCTTCTTGAAGAGGTGGTTTTAAAAGCAAAGAAAGTTCTTCAAATTAAAGGAGACACTATTACCTATAAAGTAACAGGAATTCAAAAAGAAAAAGATTATACAATAGAAGAGGTTATTAATAGAATACCAGGTGTCAAAATAAATGAGAATGGACAAATAAGTTACAACAATAGAATTATAAGTCATTTTTATATTAATGGAGTAGATTTATTAGAAGGTAGGTATAATATAGCAACAAGAGGAATACCAGCAAGCTCTGTTAAAGAGATAGATATTATGAAAAATCATAATCATTCTCGTATAGATAAAGGTATTACAGATTCTGAAGATGTTGCTTTCAATTTAAAAATTAAAAAAGACCATAGCTTAGTTTTTGGTAGTGCTAAAGCAGACATAGGTACCCCTTTCTTTGCAAGAAATTTAGAAGTCACACCAATATATTTAAAAGAAAATTTTCAAGATATAGCAAGTGGAAAAACTAATAATATAGGTAATTCTCTTGAAAATAATGGTATGAGCCTAACATTAACAAATAGTGATTTTATTGAAATGGAAATTAACCCTCCTAATATTTTAAGCCCACCAAATACGAGCGGAACATTTATATCTAATAAATATTGGTTAGATAACAACTCTTTTTCGGTTACCAATGATGCTCTGATAAAAAGTGGTGGAGACTTGATATTAAAAGCGGGTGCAAATTATAGCTACAATGATAATAGGTTAAACCGCAGCTCTACACAAAGGTTTTTTTGACACAGATACTACGTTAGTAGATAAAGTTAATAGAAATGAAATTACAAAAAAGAATTATTATTTAGGTTTAGTACAAGAAATTAATAAGGATAAATTATACCTAAAGAATAGGATTACGATTAACGGACAGAACTCTAAAGGGGGTCCAAAATTTTGCAAAATGGAAACTTATTAAATTACCTATACAAAGATGATGTAAAATCAATTAAAAACTTAACAGAATTTAAAACAAAAATAAATAATCGAATTATAAATAGTGGGCTGTTATTAAAATACATAAGAAGTAAAGAAGGTGTAAATGTAACTCCTAGTGTTTTTAATGATGTTATTTTGAGTAATAACAAACCCGAACAAACCAATCAGAATATAAATGTTAAGCAGTTCTCTCTAGGAGTCTATAGTGCTTATAATTTTCAAATGGGTAAGTTAAAATCTCAATTAAAGCAAAGAGTTAATTGGAGCAGAGAGTCCTTAATTAGTAATTTAGCTCAATTTGATGGTACTATGGAAGAACAATTGATATTTCCTTTCCGTTCAGATTTTAGATTAAATATTTTTGAATCTATATCTAATTTAAAAAGCACTGTAAAATTTAAGGATCTTATGATTACTTTGAAACCCTCTTTTAAATATATTCATTTAAATAAAGTTGAACGTTTTTCTCCAGTATTAAATAGGAGAAAAAATTATCTGTTCTTTCAACCAAGGGCAACAATTAGATATAAAATTGATCATCAATGGAATATTTCTACAGTGGGTAGTTATGTATCATCAGTATCTCGTTTTTCTGAATTATTTAATAGTATTATTTTAAAAGATTATAGTAATCTTTATAGAAATCCAGAAGAGATTAACGTAACACGAAATATTTTTGGAATTTTAAATATTGGGTATACTAATATTTTAAAAGGCTTTTTTTAGTAATAGTTCTAGTATTGTCGAATCAAACTCTGATTTTATACTTTCAAGTAGTTTAGATTTAAATGGACTTATTCAAACAGAAGCAATTAAGTTGCCAAACAGAAGGATTAGTTTTACGAACAAAACAAATTTCACAAAAAGTTTTTTTAGAATTTTAAAAACAGATTTAAAATATACATTTAATCAAATTAAGTCTAATCAAATTTTTAATAATATAGAGCAAGAAACAAAGTTAATAAACCACTCTATAAACTTTGGCGTTAATTTAGATAATGACACTTGGTATGGTTTAAGGTATAATGGTTTAGTAAGATTTGGGAAAAGTAAGTCTAACGGTTTTAACACCTCAAATACATTTCTTAAACATAATTTAGAACTGGACTTTTATACATCATTAAAAACAAGAATTAATTTCGAGTCAGAATCAGTTTTTACAAGTTTTTCATCAAGCTTAGTAAATAATAGAAACACACTTTTTAATGCATCTTTTTATTACAAACCATCTAAGAAGTTATTTCTTAGAGTATCTTTTAATAATATTCTTAATGAGAAGTTCTTTTCGACGGTTCAAAATAGCTCAAATTTTGTTTTTGAATCTAAATTTTCATTGCGGCCAAGACAGTTTACTGTTGGTTTAAATTATTCTTTCTAGTAACAACACTTCTAAATTTATCACCACAGAACCTTTTGTAACCGTAGATTACGACTTTTTAGACGGCTTTATTTTCAATTTTGATTATAGAAAAAGCATTTATGAAAATAAAGATTTGGGTCAGAAAAACACCTATGAAATAGCAAATGCAACCTTATCTTATAAAAAAGAAGACAGTGCTTGGTCTTATAAAATTAGTGCACAAAATATGTTTAACGCTCAGTTTAAACAAAGGAATCGCTTTTCAGATTATGTAGTTTCAGATTCTAAAACTTTTATTTTACCAAGAATTATAATGTTTAGTATTGGGTATAATTTGTAATTTCAGTTATCAATAAAATTATTGTTAACTGTGTATTGCTATTGAATACCATTTACTTCCTTCCAAAATCTGCAGGAATTTCTCCCCATGCTTTGGTTTCCCATTTTAAAATTGGGTTTTTAAAAGTATTTTCTTTCAACCATTTTTCTGCTCTTTTAATCAGTTCTAAAATATCTTTGTTAGAAGCATCAAAATGCATGTTGGTTTTACACCTTTTTTGTTTAATCCAACTCATGGCAATTTTAGAATCAGAATAAATAGGAATATCTTCTTTGTTTTTGCTTTTTAAAAGTGCAATACCATGTACCAAAGCTAAAAACTCGCCAATATTATTGGTTCCTTTAGCGTAAGGTCCTTTTCTAAAAATTTCTTGTTTATTATGCGTTAAAACACCTCTGTATTCCATTTTACCGGGGTTTCCTGCACAAGCAGCGTCTACAGAAATACTCTCTAAATTTGGTTTACCGTATTTTGTTTTATCAGCAGTAGAAAGTGTCGGTTTTTTGGTGTTTTTACCAATATAATCAGTAAAATTTTTAGAAAACGCAACTTCAGCATCATCTAAGCTTGCAAAAGATTTGTATTGTGCACCTTCAAAGCCGTCTATTTGTTTTTTACAAACATTCCAAGACGTATAAATTCCTTTTTTACGTCCGTTCCAAACCACATAAAACTTTTTTTACTCATTTGTAGCTAAAATAACTTCTTCTATAACCTTCGGAAAGTAGCGTTGTTCTAATAAATGAATCTTTTCTGCAATCGTTTCTGGTGTATCTTGCTCGTTTAAAGCTGTTTTTGATTGAAAAATGATGGCACCTTCGTCGTAATTTTCATTTACATAGTGAATTGTAATACCTGTTTCGGTTTCGTTATTATCTTTTACGGCTTTATGAACATGCATTCCGTACATTCCTTTTCCGCCATATTTTGGTAATAATGCTGGGTGAATATTGATGATTTTCTTAGGAAAAGCATCGACTATTTTTTGTGGAATTCTCCATAAAAAACCAGCTAGAATTATATAATCTGCTTGGTTTTTTAAAATATTTAAGACCGTATCTGTTTTAGAAAAATCGTTTCTATTAAAGTGTAAACAATTAATATTTAAGTTTTTACATCGTTCAAAAACTTTGGCATGCTCATTGTTACACAACACTTTAGTAACCTTAGCGGTTTTAGTATGATTAAAAAACTTAATAATGTTTTCTGCGTTCGAACCCGAACCGAAGCAAAAACAACAATACGCTTCATATCTATATATCTAAGCTACAAAAAAAGAATAATTATTAACAAACTGATTGTTTTGAGTAAAGATTAAATTATTTTATTTACTTTTAATAATCATTTTTGGGACAAAAATTAGTTATAATTAATAAGATTTGTATTTTTGCCCCGATTTAAAATTTAAAATTAAAAAATTATGTCAGACATTGCATCAAGAGTAAAAGCGATTATCGTAGACAAATTAGGCGTTGACGATAACGAAGTAACAACAGAAGCTAGCTTCACAAATGATTTAGGAGCAGATTCTTTAGATACTGTTGAGTTAATTATGGAATTCGAAAAAGAATTTGATATCCAAATTCCAGATGATCAAGCAGAAAACATTGGTACTGTAGGTCAAGCGGTTAGTTATATAGAAGAAGCAAAAAGTAAGAATTATATGCAATTAAAACGAGTTGTAGTCACTGGACTTGGCGCATTAACGCCAATTGGTAATAATATTGAAGAATATTGGAACGCCTTAGTTAACGGAGTTAGCGGAGCAGCACCTATCACTTACTTTGATGCTGCCAAGTTCAAAACTCGTTTCGCATGTGAACTTAAGGGCTTTAAGGTTAATGATTTTATTGACAGAAAAGAAGCCCGTAGAATGGATCGATTTACGCAATATGCAATGGTAGCTTCGGATGAAGCAATTGCAGATGCAGATTTAGATCTAGAAAACATTAACAAATTACGAGTTGGTGTAATTTGGGGAGCTGGTATTGGAGGTTTAGAAACTTTTCAAAATGAAGCTATAAATTTTGGTGCTGGAGACGGTACACCAAGATTTAACCCTTTCTTTATACCAAAAATGATTGCAGACATTGCGCCAGGACATATTTCTATTAAAAACGGATTTATGGGGCCAAATTATACTACAGTTTCTGCCTGTGCATCTTCTGCAAACGCAATGATAGATGCTTTAAATTACATTAGATTAGGCCACTGCGACGTTATTGTTACAGGTGGTTCTGAAGCTGCTGTAACATATGCAGGTGTTGGTGGTTTTAACGCAATGCACGCTTTGTCAACTAGAAATGAATCTCGAGAATCTGCATCGAGACCTTTTGACGCAGAAAGAGATGGTTTTGTTTTAGGAGAAGGAGCAGGAGCAATTATTTTAGAAGAATACGAGCATGCAAAAGCAAGAGGCGCAAAAATATATGCAGAAGTAATTGGAGGCGGTATGTCTTCGGATGCTTATCATATGACAGCGCCACATCCGGAAGGTTTGGGTGTAATTGCAGTAATGAAAAATTGTTTAGAAAATTCGGTATTAAACCAGAAGATGTAGATCATATCAATACACACGGTACATCTACACCACTTGGTGATGTTGCAGAGTTAAAAGCAATATCAGAAGTTTTTGGAGACCACGCTAAGAATATCAATATCAATTCTACAAAATCTATGACTGGGCACTTATTAGGTGCAGCAGGTGCTATAGAATCGATTGCTTCTATTTTAGCAATGAAACATAGTTTGGTGCCGCCAACAATTAATCATTCTAATGCAGATGAAAATATAAACCAAGAACTTAATTTAACTATAAATAAACCTCAAGAAAGAGAAATTAAAGTTGCAATGAGTAATACTTTTGGTTTTGGTGGTCACAATGCTTGTGTAGCGTTTAAGAAATTAGATGAGTAGTTTATGAATAGTTTTATTCGTAAAATAGTTCAACCGCATTCTAAAGAAGATGCAGAATTTCATAACGAATTAAGAAAACTACTAAATTTTTCTCCAAGAAAAATAAATCAATACAAAAAAGCATTTACCCATAGATCTGTTCAAATGTTAGACAGAAAAGGGAATCCTATAAACTACGAAAGATTAGAGTTTTTAGGAGATTCTATCTTAGGATCTGTAATTGCTGCTTATTTATATAAAAAAGTTCCTACAGGTACAGAAGGTTATTTAACACAAATGCGCTCTAAAATTGTTAGTAGAGAGCATTTAAATGAGTTGGGTAAAGACTTAAATTTAATAAGATTTGTAAAAAGTAATATCGATCAATCTAATGTTGGCGATAATATTCATGGTAATATTTTTGAAGCATTAATTGGTGCTATTTACTTAGACAAAGGATATAATTTTTGTCAGAAATTTATATACCATAATGTAATTGTACCTTACGTAGATATCGAAAAACTAGAAGGTAAAATTACTAGTTACAAAGGTTTGATAATAGAGTGGTGCCAAAAGCAAAAGAAAATTTACAGCTTCGATACTTACGAAGATTCACGTAATGACCCCGTAAAACATTTTAGTGTTAAAGTAAGTATAGATGGCGAGCAAGTTGCCAAAGGTAGGGCTACATCAAAGAAAAAAGCAGAAGAGCAAGCATCTAAAAGAGTCTATTTTGCTTTTCAAAAGCAAATTTCTCTAGATTAAAGCGATAACGTTTTCGTTAAAATAACTTAGAATACTCGTAAACTATTAGTAATTTAGCAAGATTAAATACTAAAAGTAAATTTACGATATATGCAAATTCATGCTTTAGGTTTAGAAGATTTTTGTGAAGAAGAATACTCTTTAATAGGTATTCATACAGCATTAGAAGACTACAGGCTTGCATATTTACTAAATAAAAATTTAAGCATAAAATTTTCTAAATCGACCAAAAATTTAGAGTTCGAAAAAGATAATAATTTAGCATCATTTTCTATCTATAATTTTTCAAGTAAAAAATACGATTACGATTGGTTTTTAATTGCAAATAGCTTTAAAAATGAGAACCAAACACAGTCTAACGAGTTACTTTTAACTACAGAAACTAGAACTTACTTAATTCCGGAAAAGAAGAAAGTAGATTTTTTTATTAAAATTTCGGTGAAGTAGGCGATGCTTATGTTATAAATACAGTAAAAAAAATAAAAGAAATTGAGCAAGTAATAACATCTTATTCAATAGATAAAAACACACTAAAGTCTAAAGACTTTTTAATATTTTAATATGACAGATTATAAAAAAACTAAAATCGTTGCAACGTTAGGACCCGCTACAGGTACTAAAGAAATTTTAACAAATTTAGCAAAAGAAGGTGTAAACGTCTTCAGAATTAATTTTTCTCATGCAGAATATGAAAATGTAAAGAAGACTGTTAAGACTATAAGAGAAATTAACGAAGAAAATGATTTCAACGTAGCTATTCTTGCAGATTTACAAGGACCAAAACTTCGAGTAGGTGTTATGGAAGATGGTGTAGTTTTAGAAGACGGAGATCTATTTACATTTACTACAGAAAAATGTACAGGTACTAAAGAAAAAGCTTTTATGACCTATCAACGTTTTCCTAAAGATGTAAAAGTAGGAGAACAAATTTTAGTAGACGATGGTAAATTATTATTCGAAGTAGTATCTACAGATAAAGATAAAGAAGTAGTTGTTAAAACGATAGTTGGTGGTCCTTTAAAATCTAAAAAAGGAGTAAACTTACCAAATACAGCAATTTCTTTACCAGCTTTAACAGAAAAAGATAAAGAAGATGCAGTTTTTGCATTAAGTTTAAATGTAGATTGGATGGCATTATCTTTTGTTAGAACGCCGGAAGATTTAAGGATGTTAAGAGATTTAATCGATCAACATTCAGAATATAGAGTTCCTGTAATTGCAAAAATAGAAAAGCCGAAGCTGTTGCAAATATAGATGCATTAATACCTTATTGTGATGGTTTAATGGTAGCTCGTGGAGATTTAGGAGTAGAAATTCCTATGCAAGATGTACCGTTAATTCAAAAGAAATTAGTTAGAAGAGCTAAAAGAGCAAGAATACCTGTAATTATTGCAACGCAAATGATGGAAACAATGATCGATAACTCTGTACCAACAAGAGCAGAGGTAAATGATGTTGCAAATTCTATTATGGATGGTGCAGATGCAGTAATGCTTTCTGGAGAAACTTCTGTTGGTAAACATCCAATTAGAGTTATTCAAAAAATGGCAGAAATTATTAAATCTGTAGAAAACTCTAGAATGATAAAAGTGCCACACGAAGCACCACATATTAGAACGAATAGATTTATTACAAAAGCAGTTTGTCATCATGCAGCATTAATGGCAAATGATATCGATGCAGCCGCAATTTCTACATTAACAAATAGTGGTTATACAGCGTTTCAAATATCTGCTTGGAGACCACAATCGTCAATTTTAGCCTTTTCATCAGAAAGAAGAATTTTAGGAAAACTAAACTTACTTTGGGGTGTTAAAGCATTCTATTACGATAAAAATTTAAGTACAGATGACACTGTTGTAGATATTAACAAGCTATCTAAAGATAAAGGATACGTAAAAGAAGGCGATTTAATGATTAATCTTACTTCTATGCCAGTAGAAGCAAAAGGTATGGTAAATACATTAAGAGTATCAGAAATAGACTAAAAAGCTATTCTTTTAAAGAAAACGAAAAGCATTTTGAGAAATCGAAATGCTTTTTTGTTTTTAAAAATTATTATAGAATTTTATTACTGTTTTTTCTTATTTTAAAAATAGCGCAAAAATCTTTTTTAGATGAAAGTATTAAACGATTCAATAAAAAAATATTAAAGCAGCCTTAATTTGGGCTAAGCTATTTTGAAAATATTTATATTTTCTGAAGTCTAAATCACTTTAAAAAACAAGCTTTTTAGAGATAATAATAGCATCATTAGTAACAAAAGGCATTGGCATCATTTCTTGGGTTCTTGATTTTATGTTAAAGTTTTTGTTGGTTAACAAATCATAAGAAATTTCATTCAAAATAATATCTAATTTCTCGTTCACATCAACAGTAAAAGAAATTGTTAATTCTTTGTCACTATTTCCAAAGTGATAAATTAAAAATGTACCAGGTTTTGCTTTGTATTTTTTACCATCATTAACCAACACATCATTTACTTTAAATTGATGTAAACTAATGTTGTTTTTGGTTATAAATTCGAACTTATTAACTTTTCTTGTAGGTAAAAGGGTTAACTCTAAAAATCGTTTTGAGCCAATAATTGTATCTAAATCTGTAATTAAATTTGCACTTTCTATATTTTTAAAACTAGTTTTTTTAGCAAATTTAAAACGTGTGTTGTATTTACTTTTTGTGTCGGCATTTTCAAGTCCGCCCTCAGAGTAATCAGTATTAAAAATTTGTTTAGTATAAGTGTCTAAAACAGTATTATAGGTTCCGTAATAAGCAGTTTTATCATCAGAATTCTGAATGTAAACGATGCTGTTAGGTTTCTTGTTTTCTGTTGAAAATCCGCTATTATACGTTGCCAAACCAAAAAACACAATAGCTAATATGCCACTTAATTTCTGATTAAAAAAAGCTTTCTTTTGATGAAAACTAAGAATCATCAAACCAAAAACCAACACAATAAAAATTGCGCTAACAAAGACTATTTTTAAACCTAAACCAACAGGAAACATTTTAACCAAAGGAGCAAAAATATAAAGAGTTGGTATCGATAAAATGGTAAATAATATTCTTTTAGAACCTTCTTTTAAGTCTAAGAAAATTGCAATTGCTAAAATTAGTAAGGCACTAATAACCGGAATAATAAAAAAGCCAGCACCTTTTAGTGTGTAAGCAATAATTAAATTAATAATTAACCAGAAAAATAAGGGTGCTACTAGTAAGTTTGTAGGTTTTAATTCTTTTGCGCTACGTTTATAGATTGTAAATAATAGCCAAAGATTTAAAAATACAAAGGCCGTAATATATTGATAACCATTGTAAGTAAAACCGTGTAAAATATCTTTGTACTGCGGATGTATAATTTGTAATAATTGCCATAATCCGAAAGAAATTAATCCGCATAAAACCAATGAAACTAAAAACGGTACAAAACCTTTAAAAATTCCTTTTGCATCTATTTTATTAAGTGA
The DNA here is from genome assembly GCF_055693625.1 of Polaribacter sp. HA6-7. Classification (NCBI taxonomy): domain Bacteria; kingdom Pseudomonadati; phylum Bacteroidota; class Flavobacteriia; order Flavobacteriales; family Flavobacteriaceae; genus Polaribacter; species Polaribacter sp. HA6-7. The sequence goes on along the minus strand of NZ_CM146338.1, from coordinate 3,107,273 downwards.
AATTCCGAAGAAAAGCAAAACAATAAAAACAATTAAACAACCTATTGTTAATGGTTTTACCCAAGAAAACGGAAATGTTAGCATTTTAATAAACGGAAAATTTACATACACAAAATCTTCTTCAGAATTTAAATTTGATAGACTTGCGTTTGCAAAATAATTTAAAGAGGTTGTAAAATAATCTGCTTGATGTAATAGGGTTTCTCGGTCTAATCTTTCATAAGAATCTTGTGCTGTATGGTAATCAAAATGATCGCCAATAAAAGCAAAGTTAAATCCGTTAATATTTCCACTTTCTCTAAAAACAGTTAAATCTGTATCGTTTGGTAATTTTTTATAAATAGAATACATTAAAGAATTTGCTGCCGGAAAATTGGGTTTTGTAGCCAAAAACTCTGATAGTAATTTGCTGTTTTTACCATTTGTTTCCATTAGCATATAGCTTGGTCCGCCACTTCCTCTAGCTTCAAAATTTAAAACTAAACCAACGTTTTTAGCCCAAGAATGTTGGTCTACGAATGCTTGCGCACCTAATAAACCTAATTCTTCTGCATCAGAAATTAAAATAATAATATCATTTTTTGGGGTAGTTCCTTTTGCTAAAAAAGCTCTAATTCCTTCTAAAATAGTAACTACGCCGAGCCAGCATCACTTGCAGCTAAAGAAGAGTGTGGGTTTGCGTCGTAATGAGTAAGTAGAAGTAAAGCTTTATCAGAATTTGTGCCCTTAATTTTAGCGATAATATTTTCTGCAGTAGTAGCGGCAAACCATTTTTTGTTGATAGCAGTTTGGGTCTGAATTTGTGGTTCTAATCCCATTTTTTGCAATTCTGTTACAATGTAATTCTGTACATTTTTATGTTCATCAGAACCAACATAATGGGCTTTTGTACTAATGTTTTTTAAATGATGTAAGGCATTGTCTAAAGAAAAAGATGTTTCGTTTGTATTTTTAGAAGTATTTATAGAGGGTTTTAAACTACTAAAACTCCAAAAAATTACACCTAAAATTAGTAGGGTAGAAACAATCGTAGAAAATTTATTCATGCTAAAATTTTATTTCTATAAAAGTAGTGAATTAAAAAAATTATCATCAAAAGTAAAACCGATTAAAAATTTTGCTAACTTTAGTACAACTAAAAATCTAATATTATGGGAATTAAGAGCTTTCAAGGTAAAAGAGAAACCAATCAAATTAAAGAAGAAACACAAATTTTAGTGTCGGATTATATGACTACAAATTTGGTAACCTTTAAAGCAGAAGATTCTTTAGATTATGTGATAGAACAGTTGATTACTAATAAAATTTCTGGTGGACCTGTTGTAAATGAAAAGAATGAGCTTGTTGGTATTATTTCTGAAACGGATTGTATAAAACATATTTCTGAAAGTAAGTACTACAATATGCCTGCAGATACAAATAATACTGTTGGTAAATATATGGTTACAGATGTAGATACTATTGATAAAAACATGAATATTTTTGATGCAGCATTTAAATTTATTTCATCTAGAAGAAGAAGATTTCCTGTAATTGAAAACGGTAAACTTATAGGGCAATTAAGTCAAAAAGATGTATTACAAGCTGCCATTAGTGTAGAGGGTAATACATGGTAGTGTAAATACCTATTTTATAACGTATTTTTGATGTTCTTGCTCAAAAACTGATTTTTTATTTGTAATTAATAAAGAACTTTATATTTTCGCAATTATAACTTACTAAAATATAGACCCCATGTACAGGTTATTTACTTATTTTCTTTTTTGCCCAAAATTAAAACTTTATTTTTTTAAAAAAATATTTTGATCTTGCAATTAATTAGGGCTATAATTTTAACATTTTAGAGTTTCAAAATTTTACAAATTTAATTAATCTAAGCTACAATTTTATTTTAAGTTTTGCTTCTAGAGGCATCTACAAAAGAGATATAAACCTATACTTTTAATAAATTATATATAATAATGAATTTAGGTATAATGCAACCCTATTTTTTCCCTTACATTGGATATTTTCAATTAATAGAAAGCGTTGATACGTTTATCTTATATGAAAATGTTTCTTTTAATAAAAAATCATGGATAACCCGAAATAGAATTTTAGATAAAGGCAAAGGGTCTCCTTTTTTTATTAATGTACCAGTAAATGGTAAAAGTTCTAAAAAATTAATAAAAGAAATTGAAATAAATGGAGATAATAATTGGAAAGAGAAACTATTAAATCTAATTTTTTTAATTATAAGAAAGCTAATTACTTTAGTGATATTTACCCTCCTCTAGAAGATATAATTAATTCTCCTGAGATTAATTTACATTTGTTTAACTCTAATTGTATTATAAAAATATGTAAGTTGTTAGATATAAGAACTAATATATTATATGATAATAGTAAAAATCAAGATGTAGAAGAAGAGTTAGTAAATCAAAATAATATTAATAAAGAAGATATTAAGTCTCAAAGGATTATTAAATTTTGTAAAAAATTTAATAGTAAAACATACATAAATCCAATCGGAGGGACAGAACTTTATGATAAAGAGTATTTTAAAAAAAATGGATTAGAACTTTTATTCGTTAATACTAAAGATTATTCATACGAACAATTTAATCACTCTTTTAACGAACATTTATCTATTATAGATATGTTAATGCATACAGGCATAGAGCAAACAAAACAAACCGTAAAAGAATATAACTTAATCTAAACTTAAATGAATGAATTTAAAAGAATCGGTGAAGAGATTTGTTATAGATAAAAAGGATTATTATAAGCAATGGATGTTTGAACAACCTATTATTATTAATAAAAATCATAATGATCAATTAATAAAGCTACAGAAAGTAATGTATAAGCTAATTTGCGAGTTTGTTACATCTTATAATAAGTACAAACATTTAATGCCTGTAAATTCTGAAGTTGAAGAAATTATTAGAATTTTTAATAAAAAAGAATATAAAACTGGAACTTATAGAACAGACTTTGTTTATGATAAAAATAATCAAGTAAAAATCATCGAAATTACTTGTAGGTTTTCTTTAAATGGAATGTTTTTAGCAGAATTAATAAATGATGTTGCATCAGACTATCAAAAGAAAGAATTAGCGGATGTTGAAATAGTAAATTTATATGAACCAATTTACATCCATTTTGAATCATATTTAAAAGATATTGAATCAATTTTTATTTTAAAAGGAGATGATGTAAGAAATGAATCCAAAATTTATATAGACATCTTTATAAGAATGGGTTACAAAGTTATTGAAGTTAATTACAAAGAAATAGAAAAGTTTATTGGATCAATGAAAAGTAGTTTGGTAATAAGCGAATTAGCTTTTGATGAAATTACTTCATTTTCATTACAAACTATAGAACAATTAATGCCGCTAAATATTATTAATGATTTTAGAACTATTTTTTTAATTCATGATAAAAGGTTTTTTTCTGTTTTAGGAAAAAAAGAATTACTAGAAAATGTTTTAACTAAAGATGAAATTTTATTTTTTAAAGATTTTTACATACCTACATATACATCTATCGAAGAAAGAGAAATTTGGGAAAAAGCGAAAAGTCAAAAAGATAAATGGATTCTAAAACATAGAGCTTTAGGGAAAAGTCAAAAAATATATGCAGGTATTGTTACAGAAAACGATGTTTGGGAAAAACTGTTTTCAGAAACAGAACGAAAAGAAATGATTTTACAAAAATGGATTCCTCAAAAAACTATTACAGGTAATATTTCCGAGGAAAATTTTGAAGATTTTGTGACGGGAACATTATTGTTTTTTGATGATAATTATTTTGGTATGGGAGATTTTAGAACATCATCTCATCCTGTTACAAATAAAGTAGATCACAGAAAAGCATCTTCCTTAATTTTAGCAAGTAATACATTGTTAGATACAGTTGCTATAAATAACTTTATTGATTAATTATGAGTTTTAAATTTAATTTAGAAGATTTATCAGAAGAACAAAAAGCAATGTTACCAACTGAAGAAGAAATTTTGCTTTATGAAAAAAATGGATGGTATATAAGTAAAAAAATAATACCGAGATGATGTATTAGACGATGCTATTAAAGGAGCTGAAGAATTTTACAAAGGAATAACAGATTTTACCTTAAAAAATAATTTAGGTATTGCAAATGATAATTTAGATTTATCTTCTGCAATTAGAAACAATGAATTTGTAACGTTACAAAAAAAGAGTTACAAAAATTAGGATTTTACCCTCTAATTGGAGCAATTTCATCTTTATTAGCAAGAACATCAGAAGTAAGGTTGTTTGCAGACTCTTTAATAAATAAGCTTCGGAAAAACCAACAAATAAGGGTGTTGTTGGATGGCATTCTGACAAGGCATATTGGCCTACATGTACCTCTAATAACCTTCTTACTGCTTGGATACCTTTACAAGATTGTACTGAAAATATGGGGCCTTTAACTCATATAAATAATAGCCATAAATGGAAAGATGAAGAAAAGTTAAAGTCTTTTTTTCTTTTAAAAATCAAGATTTGTCAAAATTTGAAAACTATCTAAAGACTGAAAAACCAGATTACTCTAAGAAAATGATGACTTTAAAAAAAGGTCAAGTAAGTTTTCATAATTGTAACACAATACACAGTAGTTTTCCTAATACTAGCAATAAAAATAGACTAGCTCTGGCTGTTCATTTACAAGATTTCAATAATAAATACCAAGAAGTTTACAATGATAAAGGAGATTTAGTTGTTATCGGTTACGATAAGATTTGTAATAAAGATACTTTTGGTAAACCTAATTATAGAGATTCAAATTTTTTCCCTGTAATTTTTAAAAATATCGAAAATGGAAGTTAAATTAAGTAAATTAATAAACATAATACCTTTTAAGGATTATTCAAATAAAAGGAATAAACTAGTAGATAAAATTCTATTAGATTTAAAGTTAGTAGGTTATGTTGTTGTTAGGGGTTATGAAATATTAAAAGACTTAGAAGAAACTAAATCACAATTTTTAGAACTTTCAAAACTTATAGGAGATCCTGTTGGTCATGATTTAGATAACAAAATAATTTGGGATATTAAGTCTAATTCTACTTCTAAAAGCTTTATAAAAACGTATTCAGAGCATTCCCATGAAGCAGAATTACATACAGATAGTCAGTATAGTAATTATCCTGAAGATTTTTTTAGTTTGTTAACTTTAAAAAAAGCAAATTGTGGTGGCGGAATTTCATATATATTAAAGTTAGAAGATATTTTAACCGATTTAAGAGCTTTAGATAATGGTAAAGAATTAGAAAAAATACTAAGAGAAACAAATTTCCCCTTTATTGTTCCAAATGTTTTTAAAAAAAATAAATCTGAAAACCACGAATTTAATTTCGGACCAATATTAAGAGACAATGAAATTAGGTTTCGAGTAGATACTTTCGAAAAAGCTATAAACTGCGATAGTTCTCTTTGTACCATGCAGCAAATTGATGCTTATAAAGCACTAAAAAATGTAGTATTAAATAATACTAAAACGATAACATTTTATTTAGAAGAAGGCGATTTAATATTTATAAATAATAAGACAACTCTTCATGGTAGAAGTATGTTTACAGATGAAAATAGACATCTTTTACGTATTAGAATGAATAAACTTACAGAATAATTTATGTAAGTTCATTCAAGTTATTTATCTTTTCTAATTAATAAAAAAGTTTCATTTTCTAAAGCTAAATAACCTTCATTGTAAATGTAATGGTATAAGTTGCCCGTTTTTGTTTTATAAATTGATGTAAAAAACTGAAAATCGAAACCCTTATCATACAATTTAGTTCGACTAACTTTAGTTTTACCAGTAGAATTTAAATCAGAAAGTATTTTATAATTTTTTCGAAGTCTATTATTAATATTTCTGATTAAATTTTTACTGTCTTTATTAATTCGGTTATTGTAGGAGTTTCTACAATAATCAGAACAGAATTTTTTATCGATTCTGCCCTTTAGTAGCTCGTTACACTCTAAACACTCTTTTTTTCCATTAATAGCAATCTTATTACACTTTTACTTCACCCCAATTTTCGCCGGATTTAATTCTTCTTAACTGCATTGTTGTAATACCAAATTGACTTGCAATAATTCTTAATCTAGTTCTTCTGTTAGGGTCTAACAACTTTTTCTTAATAATTCTAACTTTACCTTCTGTTAATTTTGCGCCAGGTTTAATACCAAATTTTGCAATTCTTTTAGGATTCGTTATTTGGTGTTTTGTTAATTCTTTTTGATTTACCCACTTTAAATTTTGATAGTAATTATCTTTTAAATCGTGGTTTAAATGAATTACAAATTTTTGATCTTCTTCTTTTTTAGAAATAATAAACCAACAACTCTGTGCACATAAGCATTTGCTTTTCTCTTACTACCTATTTTGGGGTATGTAAAGGTTTCAAAATTGTTAATTTGACCAATTCTAAGAAGTTCGAAGACACCTTCTTCAATTTCTCTTTTTACTCTTCCGTAATTAGAAACGTAAAGTTTTTCTCTAGCAACATCATAATTTTCTTTTTCAAATAGCTTCCATTGTTCACTTCTGTACGATTTCATGTCTATAAGATTTTCATTTAGTAAATATACTAAAAATTATCCGTTTACAAACGACTACAAGTAATTACAACCGAAAGTAATTGTTTTAAAACCGAATAAGCAAGCGGTACTGTCGCAATTTTGCAATGTCTAAACGAGTAGACAAAATAAATTATAAACTTGCATTACATAATAAATGCACAAAACTTATCTTATGAATACGTTAAGAAACAAAGTACAGTTAATTGGTAGATTAGGTCAAGAGCCGGAAATAGTAACTTTTAAAGATGGCAACAAAATGGCAAAATTTTCTATGGCAACAGATGATAGTTATAAAGACAAAGAAGGTAACAAAGTAGAGCGTGCTTATTGGCATAACATTATTATTAAAGGCGGACTTGTAAAAGTTGTAGAAAACTATATAAACAAAGGGCAAGAAATTGCGGTAGAAGGTAAGTTAACCAACAGAACTTATAATACAGAATCAGGAGAAAAACGATACGTAACAGAGATTTTAGTAAGCGAATTATTGATGTTAGGAAGTAATTCTTAAAGGATATTAAAATATTGAAAAAAATAAAATCTACTTAATTTGAGTAGATTTTATTTTATCTTGGCATATCATTTGACATACTAAGACTAAACTAGAAAAAATGAAAGTCATGAAAATCTTAACAATCTTAACCATATTATTTGGTTTTTCTCAATGTGGTAGTAGTTCAATAATTAAAAATCCTGCTTTTAAAGTAGAAAAAGCATTTTATAATAACTGGGTTGGCGGTCAAAAAGGTGTTGCTGGTACAAAACTCGAAATTCAATTAGAAAATGCTTTAGAAATAGAGTTTGATTCGATTTATTTTCAAAATAAAATAGCGAAAGCAGAGGTTGTTGTAAATGGTAATAAAGTACAATTGATTGGTCATTTTTCTTCAAATGTAAATATAAAAAGGGATGTTATTTTAGATTCAAACCCTACTAAAGAATTAGAAAATACTTTGCCAACTGCTAAAAAGTTTCCTTTTCAATTAGAAAAAAACGAGGCAATAATCAGTTTTAATAAAGATGGTAAATCTGTTTTTTACAAAGTAAAGAATATAAAAGAAGTTCAATCTCGCGCTTTTCCTACGCCTCAAAAAAATAATTAAAACACTGGTTTTTAGTTGTTTGGTGTTTAAATTAATTTTTGGCACGCAATTTGAATATTTCTAACTGTAACTTTAAAACTACAGCTTATGAAATCTTTAAAACTACTTTTTACATTTATTTTAACAGGAGCATTTTTAGGCTCATGTACCACAGTTTTCGAAGACAATTTTATAGAGAATGAAATCTCTTTAGAAGAAGTTGTATCTAATTACGATTTGTGGTACGTAGATTATCACAGAACTATTGGTAACGGAGACATTCCGTTTGTGGCTAAAGCTTTTACTTTATCATTTTTAGATGGCGTTTTATATGCAAATAATAATATAGCAGATATTGGTTTTACAGGAAATGGTTTAGGTATAGATGTTGGTACATATAACACGTATACAGGTCTTTTAGAAACAAGACACGATTTAGACGGAAGAAATGATTTTGAAGTAACTATAACTTCTAACAACGAAATTAGATTGTATAATTACAGACAAAATGTTACTTATTTTCTAATTGGTTACCGAGACAAATACTTTTGATTATGACAAGTTGTTCTATGAAAACATAGAGTATTTTTTACAAGAGTATCAAGCTTGGGAGAAAACAAGTACAACAGGCGGAGTGCCTAATGCATTTGATTTAGAAAATTACTTGCAATTTACTCCGAAAAACACAACTACTTTTTATAGTTCTCAAGACAACTTTGGCACACAAATTGCAAATATAAATTGGAGTTACGTTGGAGATTATGAAGTGTTTGATGTAACCGGTTTCGAAGATCTTAAAATATTAACACTTAATTATGATGGCGGAGATATAGAAGAGTTTGAATTAAGCGTTATAAATGATGGAAAGATTAGTCTTTACAACATAGAATCTGAAACAACATATGTTTTTAATGGTAGAGGTTTTGTACAATATTTAAAAACAGACGCATCAGAAAAAAGTGCAAAATCTATTGTAAGGAATTCGAATAGAAAACGTACTAAAATAGTAAGAAAAACAAAAATTAGAAGAAATTTAAAATAAAGTTTGGTTAGTTGATTTTTGGTTGGTTATTGCTTAATAACCAATTGAAAGAGAAACCGTCCTGAGGAGGACGGTTTTTTCTTTGTTAATAATTGCTAAAAAGTATCTTTATCGTTTAATTTTAAGCCAAAAAGATTTCATAATTTTATACAAAGTTTTAGCTTAAAATAAAAAAACATGAAATTAACAGCATTTATTACTGGCGCAACATCTGGTATTGGCGAAGCAACTGCAAAAATCTTTGCAAAAAATAATATTAGATTAATTCTTTGTGGTAGAAGATTAGATAGATTAGAATCTTTACAAAAAGAATTAAGCATTATTACAGATGTTACTATTTTACAATTTGATGTTTCTAATAGAGCTGCCGTAGAAAAAGCAGTTGCATCACTTCCAAAAAATTTTAAGCAGATAGATATTTTAATTAATAATGCGGGTAATGCACATGGTTTATCTACAATACAAGAAGGTAGTTTAGATGATTGGGATGCAATGTTAGATATTAATGTAAAAGGATTATTGTATGTTTCTAAAGCTATATTTCCGCAAATGATAGAAAGAAACAATGGTTTTATAGTAAATATCGGTTCAATTGCAGGTAAAGAAGTATATCCGAACGGAAATGTGTATTGCGCCTCTAAACATGCTGTAAATGCTTTAAATAAATCTATGAGAATAGATTTGAATAAACACAATATTCGTGTTTCTGCAATTCATCCAGGAGCCGTAGAGACAGAATTTTCAGAAGTTCGCTTTAAAGGAGATTCTAAAAAAGCAGCAGCAGTTTATAGCGGTTACAAAGCTTTACAAGCAGAAGATATTGCAGATATTATTCATTTTGTTGTAACAAGACCATATCATGTTAATATAGAAGATTTAGTAGTATACCCAACAGCACAAGCAAGTGCTACAATTTTAAATAAAGAATAAAAAATGTCAAAATCAGAAATAATAATAGGTTGCATGTCTTGGGGAGTTTGGGGTAAACAGTTTTCGACAAAAGAGCAATCAGAAATGATTCAATTTTGTGTAGAAAACGGAAATTCTACATTTGACCATGCAGATATTTACGGTCATTTTACTACGGAAGCTGCGTTTGGTAAAGGTTTTAAAGAAAGCGGAATTCATAGAAAAGATATAAAGTTAATTTCTAAGTGCGGAATTCAGTTAGTAACAGAATCTAGAAATAACAAACTAAAACATTATAATTACAGCAAAGAATATATTGTTTGGAGTGCAGAACAGTCTTTAAAAAATTTACAAACAGATTATTTAGATACTTTTTTATTGCACAGACCAAGTCCGTTAATGCATCCTAATGAAATTGCAGAAGCAATTACTGAATTAAAAGAAAGCGGAAAAATTATCAATTTTGGAGTATCAAATTTTACACCTTCTCAGATTAATTTAATTTCTGATAAAATTCCTGTTTCTGTAAATCAAGTAGAATTTTCTTTAACACAACATGCAGCAATGCATAATGGTAGTTTAGATCAAATGCTACAAAAAGACATTCAACCAATGTGTTGGAGTCCTTTGGGAACTGTTTTTAAAGAGCACACAGAACAGACAACTCGTATTAAAAAAGTTTTAACTCAGTTAGCAGAAAAATATAATGTAACAGAAGATGTTCTATTATTAGCTTGGATTTTAAAGCATCCTGCAAATATTTCGCCAGTAATTGGTACAACAAATAGAGACCGAATTTTAAATGCAAACAAAGCTTTAAGCATAGAGTTAGAATTACAAGATTGGTTCTTATTATTAGAAGCTAGTAAAGGAGAAGAAGTGGCATAAAATGATAAACAAACGCCTTTTAATTAAAAACTTACTTTCTCATAATGATGAGAATAGTTTTTATGATAAAAAGCAAAGATTATCTTTAAATAGAAAAGACGGGAAAGCGAAATTTTTAAAACATATATGTGCACTTTCTAATTCGAATCCTTTTAATAATTCTTACATTGTTATTGGGGTAGAAGATGAAGAAAATAAGATTTTAGGTGTAGATTTTTTTGATGACAGTAAAATACAAAATCTTGTAAATGCTTATGTAACAAATCCACCAAAAATTGCATATGAAAATGTTCGTTTTCCTAGTTTACCACGACATAAAGTTATTGGTTTGGTTACAATTTATCCAAATAACTTAATAGCTTCTCTATCAAAAAAAACATGGAAATATAATAAAGGAACCATTTTTTATCGAAGTGGAAGTATTTCGATGCCTTTTCTTGGCGAAAATTTCGAATTAAGGAATAGAAACAAAGATGTTGTTGCAGCTATAGAAAAAAATGCAAGTAATAATATTGAGTTAACTTTAAATGGAGTTTTCGATTTTATAAACAATCACAAATCTAAATACAATCCTCAATACAAAGTTTTTAATGAACAATTTGTGCTTTGTTGGGCAGGAGAAAAAAGTAATTAATAACGAAATTTACTATTCTAGAGTAGATATAGAATTAATTAACGAGCAAGTTCAGTTGTTTTTCTCTGCTTTAGATGATGTTAAAATTACGTATAATAATAATTCATTTATTATAACAGAATTTATTTTTCTAGGATTAGAAAAGCAAGAAAAATATTATCCGTTAGAAAAAACAATAATTCATTTTAAAGAAAATGGCAGACACGATATTGTAAATGACTTTTTGTTTGAACCACCTGTTTTTAATAATAAAGTTATGATACATATTTATAATAATTGCAATTTAATTGTTAGAAAATTATCAGAAAATAGACGGTTATCTGTTACAGAACACGAAGATGTTTTAAGATTGCCAACTAATTATTTAATTTGTTATTTACATGGTTTTCTAGATGCTGAAGAAAATTTAAAAAAAGCTAAAAGCTATATTAAAAGTTTAGAAAATAAATCTACTTATATAAAATATAAAGAAACTTTGCGTGTTATTAGAAAATTAAAATACGCATAGTAACTTGTATAAAACTATCAATTACCGTTATGGTAATATGGCTTTCATATTTATTGTAATGCAATTTTGTTAAATATTCATTTATACTTCTTTTTTTCTCTATAATCATAAAAATTAATCACTTATGTGAAATAATTAATATTCTACATTTATAAATTAAGTATAAATACTTAGTTTTGTTTTTAAAATACGTAATTATGAAAACAATAATTGTTGTAGGAAATGGTATGGTTGGTTATAAGTTTTGTGAAAAATTTGTAAACCAATCTCAAAACAAAGAATTTAAAATTATTGTTTTTGGTGAAGAACCAAGACCTGCATACGACAGGGTTCATTTAAGCGAATATTTTGAAAACAAAGATGCTAAAGCCTTAGAAATGGCTCCACTTGCTTGGTATGAAGAAAATAATATCGATTTAATTACAAATACTAGAGTTACAGATATCAGCAGGAATTCTAAAACAATAACTACTACTGATGATACTAAATATACTTACGATTATTTAGTATTGGCAACAGGATCTTCTGCATTTGTGCCACCCATAAAAGGCATAGAAAAAGAGGGTGTTTTTGTGTATAGAACAATCGAAGATTTAGAGGCCACTATGAATTATGTAGCCAAATTAAAATCTACAGGAACACAGAAAAAAGCAGCTATTTTAGGAGGTGGTTTATTGGGTTTAGAAGCTGCAAAGGCTTTAGTAGATATGGGTTTGGAAACTGCTGTTGTAGAATTTGCGCCTAGATTAATGCCAAGACAATTAAATAATGATGCCAGTAAATCACTTCAAAAAAACTAGAAGCATTAGGTATTGAAATTTTACTAAGCAAAGCTACACAACAATTAACAGGAGGCAAATTTATAACAGGAATGCAATTTTCTGAAGAGGAAACTGTTCCTTTTGATATGTTATTGGTTTCAGCAGGAATTAGACCAAGAGATGAATTGGCTAAAACCTGCAATTTAGAAGTAGGTAAAAGAGGAGGTATTCTAGTATCTAATGATATGAGAACCTCAGATGAAGCCATTTTTGCAATTGGAGAATGTGCCTTATTAAATAGCATGATTTATGGTTTGGTGGCTCCTGGTTACGATATGGCAGAAATTGCTGTAGTTCAAATTTTAGGAGATAAAGAAGCAACAATGCCAACTGCAATAGACATGTCTACAAAATTAAAATTAAGTGGTATAGATGTAGCTAGTTTTGGAGATGCTTTAAATGATAATGATGGATTGGAAATTGTGTACGAAAATGCATTTGAAGGTGTTTATAAAAGTATTATTGTAAATAAAGAAGGTACTTCTTTGTTAGGAGGAATAATGGTTGGAGATGCTTCAGATTATAGCATGTTGCATCAAATTTTCTTAAACGGAATGAAAATTCCGGAAAACCCAGCACAATTAATTTTACCGGCTACAGATGGTGGTGCAACTTTAGGAGATGTCATGGATTTACCAGACGATGCTCAAGTTTGTTCTTGCGAAAGTGTAACTAAAGGTCAAATTTGTGGGGTTATAGAAAATGGAGAAGCTAAAGATTTAGCAGACGTAGTTTCTTGTACAAAAGCAGGTACAGGTTGTGGAGGCTGTAAGCCTATGGTGGCAGATTTAACCACAGCCACTCTTAAATCTTTAGGAATCACGGTAAAAGATACAGTTTGCGAACATTTTGATTTTAACAGACAAGATTTATATAAAATTATAGAAGTAAAAGGCTATACTACTTTTAATGAAGTTTTAGATAATCATGGTAATGGAGGTCATGGTTGTGAATTGTGTAAACCTTTAATAGCTTCTTTAATGGCAACAATTCATGCAGATACTGCCAATAAAGAATATGCCATACAAGATTCTAACGATCGTTTTTTGGCAAACATTCAAAGAAATGGAACCTATTCTGTAGTACCTAGAGTTCCTGGAGGAGAAATTACACCAGATAAATTAATTGCTTTAGGGCAAATTGCCAAAAAGTACGATTTATATACCAAAGTAACTGGTGGTGTAAGAATAGATTTATTTGGGGCAACCTTAAATCAGTTGCCATTAATTTGGAAAGAATTAATAGCACATGGATTTGAAAGTGGGCATGCCTATGGTAAATCTTTAAGAACTGTAAAAACCTGTGTAGGTTCTACTTGGTGTAGATATGGTATGGCAGAAAGTGTAAGTTTTGGTATAGAATTAGAAAACAGATATAGAGGAATTAGAGCGCCTCATAAAATTAAAGGTGGTGTTTCAGGTTGCATTAGAGAGTGTGCAGAGGCAAGAGGTAAAGATTTTGGGTTAATTGCTGTAGAAGGTGGTTGGAATTTGTATTTAGGAGGAAATGGTGGTGCAAACCCACGTCATGCAGAATTATTTGCAGAACAAATAGATAATGAAACTGTTGTAAAATATTTAGATAGATATTTAATGTTTTACATGCGTACTGCAAAACCTTTGCAAAGAACTGCTGCTTGGCAAGAACGTTTAGAAGGCGGTTTAGACTATTTAAAAGAAGTAATTATAGACGATAAATTGGGTATTGCACAAGATTTAGAAACAGAAATGCAAACCTTAGTAAATAAGTTTGAATGTGAGTGGACACAAGCTGTAAACGACCCGAAGTAATGAAACGTTTTAACCACTTTGTAAATAGCGATGAAGAGGATGATAACATAGCATTTGTATCTTTAAGAGATCAAAAAATGCCACAGCCTTGGGTTTAAAAATTTGCAAAATGTTACAAAAACATTGTAAGTGTATTAAAAGAAACAAAGCATCAGTTTAGCTAAAGGTTGGTAAATAGTTGCGTTAGGGATTGAAACGACATCCTTTTTTGTGTCAGTTCGAGTTTTTTGTGAAGAAATGAACAAAAAGTATCTAGAACAAACATAAAAGATATAGTGTAAAGCCCGACCTTTAGGTAACGCCAAAATAAATAACAATTATGCAAGAAATAGTAGACAATTATAAATCAGTATTAGATAAAGATGTTAAAATTTGGTTTAAAGCAGCCTCTGTAAAAGATTTTCCAACAGATGGTGGGGCTTGCGTTAAGTATAAAGATAAACAAATTGCAGTTTTTAATTTTGCTAGAATAAACAAATGGTATGCTTGCCAAAATGTTTGTCCGCATAAAATGGAAATGGTATTAAGTAGAGGTATGATTGGTGATGATAAAGGCTTGCCAAAAGTAGCTTGCCCACTGCATAAAAAAACATTTTCTTTAGAAAATGGAGAAAATTTAAACGGAGACTTAGAGGCTATTGCCACGTATCCTGTAAAAATTGAGGCAGAAAATGTGTATATTGGCTTTCAAGAATAAAAGAAAAAAATGAAGCCAACAAAATTTGAGACTGCGATCGCCTTAATAGATAAAAAAAATGCAGAAGATCCTAATATTTATACTGTTTCTGGTTTAGATTACCCAAAAGAATTATTGTATTCTCAAAGAATGTCTAGAAAGCTTCTTCAATTCGACTCTAATGCATCAAAAGCATTGCAAATAGCAGCTAGAGCACAACATATATGTAGATGGATAATTCCACGAAATGAATTTCCAATGGATAGGATTGGTTATTTAAAATGGCGAGAAACATTAAAAAAAATGCATGCAAAAACTACAGTAGATATTTTACAAAAAGTAGGTTTTGATGAGCAGTTTATAAATCGTGTAGAAAAGATTATTCTTAAAAAAATGATTAAAAAGAATGATGAATCTCAAACTATTGAAGACGTGATATGTTTGGTTTTTTTAGATTATTATTTTGATGAATTTGCCGTAAAACATTCCGATGAAAAAGTAATTGACATTTTACAAAAAACTTGGATAAAAATGTCTGATAAAGGTAGAGAAGCTGCGTTGCAATTATCTTTTTCTGATAAAGGTCTTAATTTGGTTAAAAAAGCTATTTCATAGATATTTTTGCAATGAAAAATAGCGGAAACTCTTTAGATCAGCGTACGTTTTCTAAACTAAGCCGTTTATATATTATTGCATTAAGTACTATTGCTCTTTCTGTAATTATAAGTCAGTTTTTTGTAAGAGATCATTTAAATAATCAAGAAAGTGATTCTACAGTTATAAACGTTGCTGGTAGGCAAAGAATGTTAAGTCAAAAGCTAACAAAAGAAATTGTTTCTTTGTCTGTTTCTTTAGAAGAAAAAAACGAAAAGAACTTAAGAGCAAAATAAAAAAAACACTAGCTTTATGGAGTTTATCGCATAATGCTTTACAGAAAGGAAGTGATTCTTTAGGACTTCCTGCCAAAAATAGCACCGTCATAAAAGAAAAGTTTTTAGTGCTTAATCCTATTTTTGATACTATTCAAAAAGTAGCTAAATCGATTATAACCAAATTAGAAAAATCACCAATAATTTCTATTGAAGAATTAACTGTAGATATAAGTAAAGTTACAAAGAAAGAAAGTGATTTTTTATTGATTATGGATGATATTGTAAATCAATATGATAAAGAAGCAGATATAAAAGTTACTTGGTTAAGAAAGTTCGAGTTTTTTTGATGATATTAACTTTGTTAATTCTTTTAGTCGAGTTTTTATTTATTTTTTGGCCGACTGCAAAATCCGTTAAATCTATTTTGTCAGAACTTTTATCAGCAGAAAAAAAGCGAAAAGAATGGCTTTTGAAGCAGATCAATTAAGTATTGCTAAAGAAAAGTCAATAAAAGAATTAAGAGCTTTAAGTCATGCGATGGATGAGACTCTTTTGTTTGCTCGAATATCTCAATTTGGCAATATTATTCATGTTGGAAATAAGTTTTCTAGATTGTTTAAACTATCAAGATTTAAGAAAGATATCTTGTTTTGGAAATTTTTAAGTACCAATGAAAATGAACAACAAAATATAGAAGATTTAATTAATAAGCATAACAAAACGGGTTGGCAAGGAGAGGTTAAAGCAACAACAAAAGACAATCAAGATGTTTGGTTAGAAATGTCGATAATACCTTATAGAGTTAGTGATGATAAATCAGAATTATTGATAATAGGTTCAGAAATTACAAAACGAAAAGCAGCGCAATTAGAAATTGATAGACTTTGGCAAGATAGTTTTGATGAGAAAATGAATCAACAAAAAATAATTTCAAGTAAAATTATAGAGAACCAAGAAAAAGAACAAAATAGAATTGCAAAAGATGTGCATGATGGCATTGGGCAAATGCTAACTGGTCTTAAATATAATTTAGAAAGTATCAATTTAGATAATATTGAAAAGTCTAGAGAGAAAATTGAAAACCTTAAGTTGTTAACTACAAGTATTATAAAAGGAGTAAGAACAGCCACTTTTAATTTAACACCTCCAGAACTTTCAGACCACGGTATTGTGCCAGCAATAACCAAGCTAACAAGAGAGTTAAGTAAGTTAACCGGTAAAGAAATTTTATTTCTTAATAAGACAGATTTTAATTTAAGGTTAGATTCTTTAACAGAAATAAATCTTTATAGAATTGTACAAGAAGCTGTAAATAATGCGATAAAATATGCAGCATCATCTTATATTTTAGTAACAATGTCGCATAGCAATAAAATACTTAGTATTGTTATTGATGATGATGGTAAAGGTTTTGAGCCTAATAAGATTAAGAAAGTTAAAGATGGAGATGGCGGAATGGGAATGACCTTTATGAAAGAGCGTATAAAGTATATAGATGGTAGACTTTTTATTTCTTCTCAGCCAAATGAAGGTACAAGAATTACGTTAAATATACCTATTTAGATGTACGTATTTTTACGTAAAAATAGTATTTTTGTTGGTCTAAAAAGTTAGGTATGATAAATGTAGTTTTGGCAGATGACCATGTTTTAGTAAGAAATGGTATTAAAGCATTATTAGAAGATGAAACGGGTATTACTGTTATTGACGAGGCTTCTGATGGTAAAGAAGTAATACGTATAATTTCTACTAATAAACCAGATATTTTAATCGTAGATATTCGAATGCCGGAAATGAATGGTATAGAGGTGGTTGCAGAAATAAGCAAAAACCATAAAGAAATTAAAACATTAGTTTTATCTATGCATGATTCTGAAGAGTATGTGGTAAAATCTATACAAGCTGGCGCCGATGGTTATTTGTTAAAAGGAGCAAGTAAAGAGGAGTTTTTAAAAGCGCTAACAAAAATTGCAGCTGGTGGTAAATATTTTACTGGTGATGTATCTTCTATTATTATGAATAATTTTGTTAATGGAAACACGAGTGCTGCAGTAGAAACAAAAATGCAAAAAGAACTTCCTTTTAAGTTAACCAAAAGAGAAAAGCAAATACTTAGTTTGGTTTTAGAGTTAAAAAATAATAAAGATATTGCAGAAGAACTTAAAATTAGCAAAAGAACAGCAGAGGTGCATCGTTTTAATCTAATGAAAAAATTAGAGGTTAAAAATTTAATGGAGCTTACAGCTAAGGCTAAAGAATATCAATTAATATAAATTCTTTAGACATCTTTTTATATTACAATCGTTTTTTTAATATAAATTTTACATTTTTCTTAAAATCATTCTTGTGTAATTATTAAATTACTAATAATTAAAATATACGTATAATTATCATTAAAATTAAGTATTTATACTTAGTTTTGTGGGGTAAATATATGTATCATGCCAATTTTAGCACAAGAAAAATCAACAAAATTAAGTTTATTAGATTTTAAAAATGTTTCTACTAGAACATTTTGGATTACTTCCATATCATTTTTTATGTGCTTTTTTGCATGGTTTGGCATTGTGCCTTTTATGCCAGATGTTGTTAAAGACTTAGGCTTAACTCCAGATCAAAAATGGAATTCAATTATTTTGGCAGTTTCAGGAACTGTTTTTGCACGTTTACTAATTGGTAAGTTATGTGATAAATACGGTCCTAGATATTGCTATACATACTTATTAATGTTGGGTGCTATTCCTGTAGTTCTTTGCGGATTAGTACAAACACCAACACAGTTTTTAATTTGTAGGTTATTTATAGGTTTTATTGGTGCATCTTTTGTAATTACACAAGTGCATACATCTTTAATGTTTGCGCCAAATATTGTTGGTACAGCAAATGCTACTTCTGCAGGTTGGGGTAATTTAGGAGGAGGAGCAAACAGACTAGGAATGCCTTTAATAGCAGCAGCGGTTGTAAGCCTTGGTGTTGCAGAAGCAGAAGCTTGGAGGTATTCTATGATAATTGCTGGTGTTATTTGTTTTTGTATGGGTATTATTTATTTCTTTTTCACAAAAGATACTCCTAAAGGAAATTATAGCGATTTAAAAGCTGCTGGAGAAATGGTGATAACTAAAAAAGATCAAATAGGTTTTTTAGAAGTTTTAAAAGATTACAGAGTTTGGATTTTATTTATAGTTTATGCTGCTAGTTTTGGTATAGAATTAACGGTTTATGGTACTATGGACGATTATTTGCAAAATACTTTTCAATTAGAAAGAGTAACTGCTGGTAATTTAGTGCTTTCATTTGCTTTGATGAATATTTTTGCCGTAACATTAGGAGGTTTTTTTGGAGATAAATTCGGGAAACTAAGAGGTTTAAGAGGTCGTGTTTTGTTTTTGTCGTTTATTTTAACACTTCAAGGAATTGTGCTAATTTCTTTTTCCGGAGCAACAAGCTTAATAGTAGGTGTTGTTTTTTTAATAATGTTTAGTTTAAGTGTTCAAATGGCAGAAGGAGCAACCTTTTCTGTAGTGCCGTTTATAAACAAAAAAGCTATTGGTGCTGTGTCTGGTATTGTGGGTGCTGGTGGAAATGTAGGCGCATTTTTAGCTGCAATATTATTAAAAACCAAATCTTCATTTGCAGAAAAAGCTGCAATTACGGCTAACGAAGGTTTGGGTGCAGAGGTTATAAAGAACGCGCAATCAATCGCTTCATCTAGTGCAGTTTCAAGTGGTTATTTAATAATTGGTGTTATTGTTGTTTTAACAGGTTTGGTTGCATTATCTATTAAATTTTCTAAAGAAGAAGAACAGCTAGAAAGTAAAAAATATACAGAAGAAATAATACCTCAGTTAATTCCTATAAATGTAAAAAGTTAAAATTTATACTCTTTTTTATTGATTTATAAATTCAAGATATTCTTTTTTAAGAAAATCAGAATAATAAAATCAATCTTAGGTTTCTAGAGTTTTAATGTCGTATTTAGTATAAAATCTTGGTCTAAAATGATGAAAAAAGAAATAAAAACAACTTGTTCATACTGCGGAGTAGGATGTGGAATTGTTGTAAAAAAGGATATTAATAACAAGATTTTTGTTGAAGGAGATAAAGAACATCCGGTTAATAAAGGAATGTTATGTTCTAAAGGAATGAACTTGCATTATGTAGCCAATGATACTTCAGATAGAATTTTATATCCGAAATGCGTTGGTCTCGATCTCATCCAAAAGAACGTGTTTCATGGAATGATGCATTAGATAGGGCTGCAAGCGTTTTTAAATCTGTCATAAAAAAGCACGGTCCAGACTCTGTTGCATTCTATGTTTCGGCCGAGTTTAACAGAAGAATATTACATTGCAAATAAGCTTACAAAAGGATTTTTAGGTACAAATAATATAGATACAAACTCACGTTTATGTATGAGTTCTGCTGTTGTTGGCTATAAGAAAACATTTGGCGAAGATAGTGTGCCTATTTCTTATGCAGATATCGAGTTGGCAGATTGTTTTTTAATTACAGGAGCAAATCCTGCTTGGTGTCACCCAATTTTATTTAGAAGGATAGAGCAGCATAAAGAGAAAAATCCGAATGTAAAAATTATTGTAATAGATCCAAGGAAAACAGATACAGCAAACTTTGCAGATTTACATTTACAATTAAAACCAGGAACCGATATCGTTTTATATAATGCCATTGGAAGGCGTCTATATAAAAGGGGTTTAATTGATGAGGATTTTATTAAAAATTACACTCAAGGTTTTCAAGATTATAAGAAAGTTATTTTAGAAACGAGTCTTAAAAAAGCTTCTAAAATATGTGGGGTTCTAGAAGACGATATCGAAAAAGCAGCAGAAATTATAGGGCTTTCAAAGGGTTTTATAAGTATGTGGGCAATGGGTTTAAATCAAAGTGTAATAGGTACAGATAAAAATACTTCTCTGCTAAATTTATCTTTAATTACAGGGCATGTTGGTAAACCAGGTTCAGGGCCTTTTTCATTAACAGGGCAACCTAACGCAATGGGTGGTCGTGAAGTTGGTGGAATGGCAAATTTATTGGCTGTTCACAAAGATTTAAATAATGAAGAACATAGAGCAGAAGTTGCTCAGTTTTGGGGTGTTGATAAAATATCTGCTAAACCAGGGCTAACAGCCACAGAAATGTTTGATGCTTTAGAAAGTGGTAAATTAAAAGCAATTTGGATAGCTTGTACAAATCCGTTAGTAAGTTTACCAAATTCTCATAGAATTGAGAAAGCGATGGCAAAATCTAAGTTTGTAGTCGTGCAAGAAATATCACATAAATCTGATACTGTAGCTTATGCAGATTTAGTTTTACCTGCAGCTGGTTGGTTAGAAAAAGAAGGAACTATGACCAATTCTGAACGTAGAATATCTTATTTGCCAAAAGAAATAGATGCGCCAGGAGAAGCAAGACCAGATGTAGAAATTTTTTGTGATTTTGCACAAAGAATGGGGTTTAGGGGTTTTAATTATAATAGCACAGAAGAAATTTATGATGAATATACTGCTATGACTAAAGGTACTAAAATTGATGTTTCATTTTTAAATTACGAGAGATTAAAGTTAGAAGGAACTTTTCAATGGCCAGTAAATAAATACAGAAGTAAAGGAACTCCTCGCCTTTTTGAAGATAAGAAATTTTATACACCTTCTCAAAAAGCCATTTTTAATGTGCCTTCATCAATACAAAATACAGCAATAGAAACTTCAGATGAATTTCCTTTAATCTTAACCACTGGTCGTATTAGAGATCAGTGGCATACCATGACAAAAACAGGAAAAGTATCTCGTTTAAAAACACATTATCCAAAACCAGTTTTAGAAATAAATCCTGTAGATGCTTATTTAAATAACATAAAAGATGGTGATATTACTGAAATTAAAAGTGCAAACGGTGTTGTAAGGGTTCGTGCAAAAGTTACAGATGTAATTAAAGAAGGTGTTGTTTTTTTACCAATGCATTGGGGTAAAGTTTTGCAAAGTAATTTAAATAGAGCAAACAATTTAACCAACACGCATTTAGATCCAATATCTAAAGAGCCCGATTTTAAATTCACAACAGTTGCTGTATCTAAATATAAAAAACCTAAAGAAAAAATTATAATTGCGGGTGCAGGTGCCGCTGCATTTCGCTTTTTACAAAATTATCGAGATTATAATGACGTAGACGAAATTCATGTTTTTTCTATGGAATCTAACTTGTTTTACAACCGTGTTTTATTGCCGGAATATGTAACAGAAGAATTATCTTGGGAACAATTATTAAAAATAAAAAATGCAGAATTATCTGAGTTAAACGTTCATTTACATCCAAAAACACTAATAAATAATATCGATAAGAATAACAAAATTGTTACAGATTCTGAAGGTAAAAAACATACGTTCGATAAATTAATTTTAGCTACAGGAAGTAGTGCTTTTATACCAAAAGATGTTCAAATAGAATTACCCGGACGTTTTACAATGCGTAACAAGATAGATGCAGATAATTTTAAGAAATACTTAGAAGACACAGGTCTACCGCCGGAAGAACAACATGTAGTTATTGTTGGTGGTGGTTTGTTAGGCTTAGAATTAGCAGCAGCTATGAAACACAAAAATGTAAAAATTACCATTGTTCAAAGAGCTTCTAGATTAATGGAGCGCCAATTAGATAAAATTTCTAGTAAACTATTATCACTAGATGTGCAAGAAAGAGGAATCCAAATTTATTTTGATAACGAGGTAAGTACTGTTTTTGATGAGGAAGAAACAGGTGAATTAAATATCAACCTTAAAAGCGGAAAATACATTACAGCAAACGCAATTGTGTATGCTATTGGTACAAGACCAAATATAGAAATAGCAAAAAGCGGTGGCATTCTTTGTGGTAGAGGTGTTAAGGTAAATCAACATCTACAATCTTCTCATCCGGATATTTTTGCTATCGGAGAAATTGCAGAATTTAAAAACCAGTTATTTGGAATTACATCGGCAGCTGAAGAACAAGCCGGAATTTTAGCAAATTTTATTGCTGGGGATATTAGCGAATCTTATAAAGGATCTGTGTTAATGAATATTTTAAAATTTAACGACTTAAACCTATGTAGCATTGGTAATATTACCGTTCCGAGAAAATGATAACAGTTACGAAGAAATTATTTTTACTGATATTTCTAAACGTTATTATAAAAAATGTATTGTAAAAGATGATTTACTAATTGGTGCAGTTTTAATGGGTGATAAGAATGAGTTTGCAGAGTTTAAAACAATGATAGAAAGTAAAATCGAACTGTCAGACAAACGAGATGCATTATTAAGAGGTTCTTCTAATGCAGAACCCGTTTTAGGTAAACTTGTATGTTCTTGTAGCCAAGTGGGTTCGGAAACCTAGAAACTGCTATAACAAAAGGTTGTGTAAACTTTACAGAATTGTGTAATAAAACAGGTGCAGGCTTAGGTTGTGGAAGCTGTAAGACAGAAATAAGAGAAATCTTAAATAACTCAAAAGTAAGCATATGAAACAATTAAACAGAGTTATTGTTAAAGGAGGAGTACTAACTCCTGGAGAACTAAAATATATATGTGAATCTGTAGAAAGTTTAGGGTGTAAAACGATTTCATTTGGTTCTAGACAAGATATTTTATTGCCTAAAAAAGTACAACCAGAAGATTTACTTAAGTTTGATAAGTTACAAATTGTAGAGTTTGATGAGATAGGAGTCGAAAATATGGTCTCTTCTTACGTTTGTGCAGATATTTTTCCTTCTACATCTTGGTTAACAGGAGATCGTTATCTTTATATATTAGAACAATTTAAAGAGAAATCAACATTAAAAATTAACATTACAGATCCAAAACAAAGACTGGTTCCGTTATTTACTGGTCATATTAACTTTATAGCTTCAGAGCATGAAGATTATTGGTATTTGTATATTAGATTGCCGAATGGAGTGTTACAAAAATGTATCCTGCTTTAGTTTATAGTTGGGATTTGTTTAAGATTGAAGCTGCAATAGAAAGTTTGCTAAAAGAAGAACCAGAAGATATTGATACCATTTTTGAATTAGTTACAGATGCTGTAGATACTAATAATAGAACGGTAGATAAACCTTTAGAAGTTCCATTTTATCCTTTTCCTTATTTCGAGGGAATGAATAAAATAGGATTGGATAAATATTGGTTGGGTTTATATTGGAGAAATAATAAATATGATGTTTCTTTTTTAAAGGAAATGTGCGAGTTGTGTCTTGATAATAAAATTGGTAAAATATCTATCACACCCTGGAAATCTTTTATTGTTAAAGGTATACCAAGAGAATCTAAATTAGTTTGGGAAAAATTTCTTGGCAAAAGAGGTATTAATGTACGTCACTCTATGTTAGAGTTAAACTGGCATTTACCAGTAGCTAACAAAGAAGCATTAAACCTAAAAAAATACTTGGTTGCTAATTTTGATCAAAATGATATTAGTACCTACGGATTAACATTTGGAATTACAGATTACAACAAATCATCTTACTATTTTACCTCTATCGTAATCGAAAAAAATAAACAACCGGAATTAATAGGTAATTTTCAAACAAGAGATACTTATAATTTATTGTATGCAAAAAACTTCGACCCAAATACTAGAGCATATATTACCCATGTACAAGATGTAGATAAGGTAGAGTTACCGGGGTTATTGATGGAGTTGAGTCAATTGTATTTTGATCAATTAGGATCAGAAAAAGAAGAAGAAAAAAGAGCTATTGTAAAGAAAGAAGTTTTAGTTGAAGAAGTACATCAATGCAAAGATTGTTTTACAGTTTATAATAAAGTTTATGGAGACGTTACTCAGAATATTCCTAAAAATACCCCATTTCAAAATTTACCGAAAGTTACCTTTGTTCACTTTGTGAAGCTCCAAAAACTAGTTTTGAAAAAGAGTATTAGAAAAAAACTAAATGATTGCCTTTAATTCACATATCAATGCACCACAAAATAATACAAATGCAAGGGTTTGCAATTTATGTAATAGTAAAAATTGCTTAATTCATAAAATAAACGAAACATTTTTAGACAATAATACTTCTCAAAGCACCATTATAAAATGCAAAAGAAGTCAACAATTTATTATTGAAGGAGCACCTGTAAATGGCTTGTTTTTTATAAAAAAAGGTACTGTAAAAGTATTTAGAACAGGTATAAATGGCCGAGAACAAATAGTGCGATTTGCTAAATCTTGCGAAATTATTGGTCATCGTGGTTTTGGCACACAAGAATATTATTCTATTGGAGCTATTGCTATTCAAGACACAGAACTCTATTATTTTTCTAAAGAATATTTACAGAAAATTTTACTAGAAAACCCCAAGTTTTCTTACGAGATGATGTTGTTTTATGCCAATGAACTAAATAGAAGCGAAAACAAAGTTAAGTCGATATCACAAATGACAGTTAGAGAACGAGTTATAGATTCTCTTTTATACATATATAGAAAATTTGGTGATTTAAGAGGTTTTCTAAATCTACCTCTTAGTAGAAAAGAATATGCAGATTATGCTGGTACAACAGAAGAGCAAGTAATACGTGTATTTTCAGCTCTAAAAAAAGAGAGATTAATTATTACAAAAGGTAAAAAAATAGCCATAAATAACCTACAATCGCTTAAAAATGAAATTAGTGAACATAACTACTATTTAGATTTGTAAATAAGAATTAATTATTTTTAATAAAAGCCTTTTAAGTTTAAAATCTTAAAAGGCTTTTTCTATTAAAAATCTAAAATTACGTATAGATAAGTACTTGTGTTTTGTTTTTAAGTTATTGTTTATTAACTATTTGTGATTTTAAACTGCGAAATAACAGGATTAAATATGTGGTAAAAAAATGTTTTAACATGTTTTATTTCATAATTCTATAAGAATACTACTTATATATTTGTTAAAAAAATAAGTATTAATACTTAATTTATTAAAATCTAACAAAATGAAATCGCTAATTAAAAAATCAACTTTAGTTTTATCTACAGCACTTTTATTAGTTGCTTGTGGTGGTAAAGAAACTAAAAAAGCAACAACAGCTGTTCAAACAACATCAAAAACAAAACAATTAAATATTGAAAAACCACAATTAACATTTGGGTTTATCAAGTTAACAGATATGGCACCTCCGGCGATTGCAAAAGAAAAAGGGTTTTTTGAAGATGAAGGTTTGTTTGTTTCTGTAGAAGCACAATCTAACTGGAAAAACGTTTTAGATAGAGTTATTGATGGTCAATTAGATGGTTCTCATATGTTAGCAGGTCAACCAATTGCTGCAGGTGCAGGTTTTGGGCGTCAAGCAAAATTAGTAACTCCTTTTTCTATGGATTTAAACGGAAATGGAATTACAGTTTCTAATGATGTTTGGTCTAAAATGAAACCAAATGTACCAAAAGATGGTGCTGGAAAACCAATTCATCCAATTAAAGCAGATGCTTTAAAACCAGTTATTACAGAATACAAAAACTACGGAAAAGCATTTAAAATGGGAATGGTATTTCCTGTATCTACACACAATTACGAAATTAGATATTGGTTAGCTGCAGCTGGAATTCACCCAGGAATGTACACCAAAGAAAATGTACAAGGACAAATTGATGCAGAGGTTTTACTATCTGTAACGCCACCACCACAAATGCCAGCAACATTAGAAGCAGGTACAATTTATGGATATTGTGTAGGTGAACCATGGAATCAGCAAGCTGTATTTAAAGGAATTGGTGTTCCTGTGGTAACAAACTATGATATCTCGGAAAAATAACCCGAGAGAAAGTATTTGTTATGACAGAGAAATTTGTAAAAGAAAATCCAAATACAGCTATTGCAGTAACTAAAGCATTAATTAGAGCAGGTAAATGGTTAGATAAACCAGAAAACAGAAAGGAAGCTGTAAAAATTTTATCAATGTCTCAATATGTTGGTGCACCGAAGCTGTTTTAGCAAATTCTATGACAGGTACTTTCGAGTTTGAAAAAGGTGATAAAAGAGAAATGGAAGACTTTAATGTATTCTATAAATACAATGCAACCTATCCTTTTTATTCTGATGGAATTTGGTTTTTAACGCAAATGAGAAGATGGGGACAAATTCCTGATGCTAAATCTGCAGACTGGTACACATCAACTATAAAAGATATTTACAGACCGGATATCACGGAAAAAAGCAGCAACACTTTTAGTAGAAGAAGGTAATATTCCAGCAACAGATATTCCAGCAACAGATGGTTACAAGCCAGC
Source organism: Polaribacter sp. HA6-7 (assembly GCF_055693625.1). Lineage (NCBI taxonomy): Bacteria > Pseudomonadati > Bacteroidota > Flavobacteriia > Flavobacteriales > Flavobacteriaceae > Polaribacter > Polaribacter sp. HA6-7. Next base: position 3,080,199 of record NZ_CM146338.1, on the reverse strand, counting down.
AACAGCAGACTTTATAGATGGTACAACATATGATGCTAAGGATCCTATTGGATACATCAACAGTTTTAAAATAGGAAATAAAGACAAAAAGTAATTCTCATAAATTATTAAATAAGAAATTATGAAAGCAAGTAGTTTAACATTAGGAAAAGTATCTCACTTTTTAGGTTTTGGTTTTTTTACGACTTTAAGAAATTTATTTACAGGAAATTTAGAAAAAGAAGACCTAAAGAAGTTTCTGCGTAAAGTAATAGTGCCACTTGCTTCTATATTTTTATTTATTTTGATTTGGCATATTGGTGCCAAAACATTATTTAGTATCGAGGCCGAATTTAAAATCGAAAAAGCATTAGAAGATCAAGGTAAAGTAGCTGCAGACGCATTAACAGCTTGTATTGCTTCGGTGAATCTAGTTGCCAACCCAATACATTACCATCTCCTGCACAGGTTTGGGAATCTTTTCAATCTTTGTTAAGAGATCATAATATTATTAGTGCAGATAAAGCAGCCTTTATAGAAAAAACTGCAGCTCTAAATAAAGCAAGAATTGCTGCGGGTAAAGATGCCATTGTGTATACGGGTAGACCTTCTTTTGTAGATCAAATATTTAGAAGTTTACAAACAGTTTTTGCAGGTTTCTTTTTAGCATTATTAATTGCTGTTCCTTTGGGTATTTTAATAGGTTTAAGTTCGACATTAAAAAGTGCATTTAATTGGTTTATTCAAATTTTTAAACCAGTATCTCCGGTAGTTTGGTATTTATTAGTTTTTATGATTGTAAAAACTGTATTAATAGGTTCTACAGAAGATAGTTCATTTACCATTTCATTTATTAGTGTTGGTTTGTGTTCTATGTGGGCAACTTTAGTAAATACGGCAATGGGTGTTTCTACAGTTGATAAAGATTATATAAATGTTGCAAAAGTTTTAAAATTAGGTACGTTTCAAAAAATATTTAAAGTGGTGTTACCCTCTTCTTTACCACTAATATTTACAGGTTTAAAGATAACATTATCAGTTGCTTGGATGGTTTTAATTGCGATTGAATTATTGGCTCAAAGTCCTGGTTTAGGTTTGTTTGTTTGGGAAGAATTTCAAAACGGAGCAAACGACTCTAATGCCAAAATTATTGTTGCCATGTTTGCAATTGGTATTATTGGTTTTCTGTTAGATAGATTAATGTTAACCATACAAAATTGGGTGTCTTTTGATAAACAAGATGCCATATAAATCGATTTAACCATTGCGTTAGGGATTGAAGCGGCATCCTTTTTTATGCTAGTTCGAGTTTTTTGTGAAGTATGAACAAAAAGTTTCGAGAACAAATAAAAAAGATATAGCGTAAAGCCCGACCTTATAGGTAACGCCCAAATAAAATTTAAAGAAATGGCATATTTAGAGCTTAAAAATATTTATAAATCTTACGGTAAAGGAGACAATGAAACACAGGTATTGTCTAACATAAATCTAAAGATAGAAGAAGGAGAATTTGTTGCTATTGTTGGTTTTACCGGAAGCGGAAAAACAACGTTGGTAAACTTAATAAATGGTTTGCTAGAACCAACAAGTGGATCTCTTTTATTTAAAGGAGAACCGGTAAAAGGTACAAGTCACGAAAGAGGTGTAATCTTTCAAAATTACTCGTTATTGCCTTGGTTAACAGTAGAGCAAAACGTAATAATGGCTGTAAAAGCGGCGTTCCCAAAACGAGATAAATCAGTCCGGAAACGTAAAGCTGCATATTATATAGAGATGGTAAGTTTAACGCCAGCTATTAATAAATTACCAAAAGAATTATCAGGCGGAATGCGTCAAAGAGTAGCAGTTGCTAGAGCTTTAGCTATGAAACCAGATATGATTATTATGGATGAACCTCTTGGGGCTTTAGATGCTTTAACTAGAGGTAATTTACAAGATCAAATCTTAAACATTTGGGAAAAAGACAAACGTACAGCTTTACTAATTACTAATGATGTTGATGAGGGAATTTATATGGCAGATAGAATTATTCCTTTACATCCTGGACCAAATGCAACTTTAGGACCAGAGTTTAAGATTGATTTAGATCGTCCGAGAGATAAAACTGCAATGAATGATAGTGAAAGTTTTAAAAAAACTAGAAATGCAATTATTGAATATCTAATGGATATTGGTGATGCTCGAAAAGCAGAAGCAAAGCAACAAATTATATTACCAGAATTAGAGCCAAAAAGTTTTGTTTCTTATTCTTAAAATAATAAAAGATGAGCGCACAAATAATTTTAAAAGAGGATAAAAAAAACATCACAAATACATCTAATGTAATGTTAGATTTAAAAGATTTAAAAAAAGTATATCCAACTCCAAAAGGAGATTATGTGGTTTTAGAACACCTAAACCTTCAAATAATGAAAGAAGAATTTGTTACTATTATTGGGCATTACGGTTGTGGAAAAACAACAATGTTATCTATGATTGCTGGTTTAAACCCTATTTACGGTGGAGATATAGCTGTTTTAGGAAAACCAATTAAAGGTCCTGGTCCAGATAGAGGTGTTATTTTTCAAGCGCCAAGTTTAATGCCTTGGATGACTTCTTTACAAAATGTATTATTAGGTGTAAAGCAGGTTTTTCCGCACGGAACCAAAGCACAAAGAACAGATATTGCCAAATATTATCTGCAAAAAGTAGGTTTAGAAGATGCGTTTCATAAAAAAGCATCAGAATTATCTCAAGGGATGCAACAACGTGTGGGAATTGCAAGAGCTTTTGCCATAAAACCAAAAGTATTATTGCTAGATGAACCTTTTGGAATGTTAGACTCTTTAACAAGAGGAGAATTACAAGATATCTTGATTGAAATCTGGAACAAAGAAAAAATTACAGCGGTAATGATTACTCATGATGTTGATGAAGCAATATTTTTAGCCGATAGAGTAGTAATGATGACTAGCGGGCCAAGAGCAAAGATTGGCGATGTTTTAGATATTGATTTTAAAAGACCCGAACAAGAAAATCGGTACTAGAACATGATAATTACTATACATATCGAAAACATTTAATCGACTTTTTAGAACACTAAATAAACAAAATAAAAAATCTTTAGAACTTAAAACTTAGGATTATGAAACGTTGCAATTTCATATTCCTTAGACGTAAACAGGTAAAAATTAAACATAATAATTCAACAAATCACAGAAAATAAAAACTAAACAACATGAAAAAACATTACTTAATTTTAGTACTGATGTTAGCGTGTTTTCAATTCGCAACAGCACAATTTACTCTAGATGGGCAATTTAGACCAAGAACAGAATACAGAAACGGTTACCAGTCTTTAATACCAGATGCTGCAAATGCAGGTTTTGCAACCAATACAAGAGTAAGGTTAAATGCTGGTTATCAAACAGAAGCTTTTAAAGTTTATTTGAGCATCCAAGACCTTTTAGTTTGGGGAGAGAATCCGCAAATAATACCTGTAGATTCTAACAATTCTTTTGCTGTTTTTGAAGCTTGGGCAAGTTTAAAACTTACAGATAATTCAGGCATTAAATTAGGACGACAGGTACTATCTTATGACGATCAGCGTTTTTTTGGTGGTCTAGATTGGGCACAACAAGGTAGAAATCACGATTTAGCGATGTTTCAATATAGAACAGAAAACTTTATGTTAGATTTAGGTTTGGCTTTCAATCAAGATTTAGATGGCGCCGGAGGGCCATTATTTGGTTTTCAAAACGTAGGTACAGCATACCCTGCAAACAACCCATTTCAATACAAATCTATGCAACATTTGTATGCAAAGAAAACTTGGGAAGGATTTAATGCAAGTCTTTTACTAGTAAATTATGGGCATCAAAATTATGATTTAAATGGAAATGCAGATGGTGTAAATAGCTTAATTACAGCGGGTACTCATTTAAATTATAAGAAAGGTAAATTTGGTTTAGCAGGTAATGCTTTTCTGCAAACGGGTACATTTTTTAATGGAAGTACAGATGTTGGAGGCGCTTATCTTTTAGGTTTAGATGCAAATTACAAGGCTACAGATAAAGTTAGTTTTGGTGCAGGTATAGAATTAATTAGTGGTGATGATGCTACTACATCAGATAAAACGGAAGCCTTTTTACCAACTTTTGGTACAAATCATAAGTTTAATGGTTTTATGGATTATTTTTATGTTGCCAATCATATAAATACTATTGGTTTAATAGACATTCATGCAAGTGCAAACATTAAATTGAATAAATCTTCAAGTTTAATGGCGAAAGTTTTAAATTTTAGTGGAGAACAGGCTTTGGCAAGCGGAGAGAAATCTTTAGGAACTGAAATAGATTTAGTCTACAAGAAAAAATTTAACGGGTTTTCATTAGTTGCAGGGTACTCTCAAATGTTTGCATCTGATGGTATGTATGAGTTAAAAGGTATTACAGAAAGTAATGCTTCAAACACTCAAAATTGGGCGTGGTTAATGTTAGTCATAAAACCAAAATTTATAACAGGTAAATAATACTTAACTAGTAAATGTTATTTATAAACTTAAAAAATCCCTTTAAAAAGGGATTTTTTTTGCGATATTAATTCTTTAGAGTATTCAAAAAAATACGGTATAAATTTAGTTTGAAAAACGTAATTAGGATAAAATACGCCTAAGAATAGAAAATTCTATATTCTCAATTTTTTGTAACTTCACTCCATAATTTTAAATCTACTTTCTATGCCAAACTACAATTTAAATGTTAACGGAAAAAATGTTACTGTTACTGCAGATGATGATACGCCTTTACTTTGGGTTTTACGAGATGAGTTAAATTTAGTAGGCACAAAATTTGGCTGTGGTATTGCTCAATGCGGTGCTTGTACAGTTCACATAGATGGTGTTGCAACAAGAAGTTGCCAAATGCAAGTTTCTATTTTAGATGATACAAAGATTACTACAATAGAAGGTTTATCTAAAGACGGTAAACATCCTGTACAAGAGGCTTGGAAAGAGATTGATGTGCCACAATGTGGTTACTGTCAAGCAGGACAAATAATGACAGCTTCTGCTTTTTTATCAGAAAATAAAAATCCATCAGAAAAAGAAATAAGAGAAGCAATGCATGGTAATATTTGTAGATGTGCATCTTATAATAGAATAGAAAAAGCAGTAAAAGTTGCTTCAGAAAAAATGCAATAATCACTAAAATTTATAAAAATGAAACTACACAAAAAAGATAATTTTAGTAGAAGAAACTTTTAAAAACCTCTGCATTGGCAAGTGGCGGTATGTTAATTGGTTTTAATTTACTTACAGCATGTAAGCCGAAGCTAAAATGCCAGTAGATATAGCAAGTTTAAATTTTAACGATTTTAACGCATTTATAAAAATTTCTGATGAAGGTTATGTAACTATTTTTTCTCCGAATCCGAGAAATCGGTCAAGGGGTAAAAACTTCTATGCCAATGATTATAGCAGAAGAGTTAGATGTAGATTGGGATAAAGTAAATGTTGCACAAGGTATTTTAGATACAAAAAATTATACAAGGCAAGTAGCCGGCGGAAGCCAATCTATTAGACAGGGTTGGGATGCGTTAAGACAAACTGGTGCAACAGCAAAACAAATGTTGGTAAATGCTGCTGCTGCAAAATGGCAAGTAGATGCAAGTTCTTTAAAAGCATCTAAGGGAATTATTACAAATACTTCAGGAGAAAAACTAACCTATGGTGATGTTGTAAAAGAAGCAGCTCTATTAGAAGTGCCGAGAAAATGTTGTGTTAAAAGACCCTAAAGATTTTACAATTATCGGGCAAGAAATTGTTAATGTAGATATTGATAAAATTATAACAGGTAAACCTTTATTTGGATTGGATTACAAAGCAGAAAACATGATGATTGCTGCTGTTTTAAGACCACCAGCATTTGGGCAAAAATTAGTTTCTTTTGATGATTCTAAGGCTAAAAATGTTTCGGTGTAAAAGAGATTATAAAATTCGGAGATAAAATTGCAGTTTTAGCAAGTTCTACTTGGGCTGCAATGAAAGGTAAAAAAGCAATAAATGCTAATTGGAAAACAGATTCTAAAGCAGAATCTACAGAAGAACATGATAAATTATTAACCAAAATTTTAGATGGTAAAGGTTTAGATGTTAGAAGAGAAGATGGCAATGTAAAAAAGGCTTTTAGTGCTGCAGATAAAGTTGTAGAGAAAACTTATCATTCACCTTTTTTACCACATAATTGTTTAGAACCGATGAATTTTTATGCAAATGTTACTCCGAGAAAAAGTGCATTTGGTTGGTCCTATACAAACACCACAATGGACGGTTAATAGAGTTTCTAAACTTTTAAATAGAAAAGAAGAAGATATTTTATGCGAAATGACTCGTATGGGTGGTGGTTTTGGTAGACGTTTGTACGGAGATTTTGCTTTAGAAGCAGCAGAAATTTCTAGTTTAGTTAAAAAACCTGTAAAAGTTGTTTTTTCTAGAGAAGATGATATGACTGCGGGTACTTATAGGCCAGCAATTAAATATAGAATTAAAGCAGCTTTAAAAGACGGTAAAGTAACTGGTTATCATTTAAAAGAAGCGGCAGTAAATGGAAATATGTATGGTTTAATTCCTAACTTTTTTCCTGCAGGTTGCATTCCAAACTATAAAGTAGAAAGTGGTAATTATAAAAGTAATATCACAACCGGTGCTTGGAGAGCGCCTTATACAAATTTCTTAGCTTTTGCAGAGCAAAGTTTTTTGATGAATTGGCATCAGAATTAAATATAGATCCAATTCAGTTGCGTTTAGATTTATTACAAAATGTAAAAAATACTACGGATAAACGTATCGAATATTCCGGTGAAAGAATGGAAGAAACCATTAAACTTGTAAGAACAAAATCGAATTGGGGAAATGCTAAAAATGGTGTTTACCAAGGTTTTTCTGCGTATTATAGTCATAATACACATGTTGCAGAGGTGGCAGATATAGAATTAGTTGAGGGTTATCCGGTAGTAAAAAAGGTTACGGTTGCTGCAGATTGCGGTATAGTTGTAAACCCTACTGGTGCTAGAAACCAGGTTGAAGGTGGTGTTTTAGACGGAATTGGACATGCAATGTATGCTGGTTTTTCATTTAAAGAAGGAGTTCCTCAATCTAAAAACTTCGATTCTTACAGATTGATAAGAATGAATGAAACCCCAAAGGTAGATGTCTTTTTTGTTGATAGTAATAAATCTCCTACAGGTTTAGGAGAACCAGGTTTACCGCCTGCAGGTGGTGCTGTTGCAAATGCAATTAATGCTGCTTTAAGTAAAAGATTATATTCACAACCATTTATTAATGAATTTGAAAAGAGTAAAATTCTTAGTTAATTAAAATAAAAAAAACCTCAAGATTTTATTCTTGAGGTTTTTATCATTAATTCAAATTCAAATATATTATGCTGTCATAGCTAACTTGTTTTTCTTTTTATAATCTCTAGGAGAACAGTTATATTTTTCTCTGAATCTTTTAGAAAAATAACTTCTACTAGAAAAACCTAAACTGTACACAATTTCAGAAATACTTAAATCAGTATTTATAATTAATTCTTCAGATTTTTTTAAACGTACAGATCTAATGTATTCACATACAGTTAAACCGTGCATTAACTTGAATCCTTCTTGAATTTTAGCTGCAGTTAAACCAATTTTTCTTGTTAAAACATTTATTTTATGATCTAAATCTGGATAGTTGTTTACGTAATCTGTTAATTCCTTAATCAGTTCCATTTCGTTCTGAGTTAAAGAACCGTTAGAATTAGCATTACTATTTATGTCTTTTTTGTGTTGTTCGATTTCTAAACCTAAAATTAAGTTTACAATACCTTTAGTTAATAAAGCTCTAACAACTCCTTTGTTTTCAATAGATTTTAATTGCTTAATATGTTCTGCAATTTTAAGATTATAAGAACCTAAGTATATATAATCTTTCGTTTTACCTGCAATAAAAGCGTCTTTTAAAAGATTATTAATGTCTGTTTGTTGGCTATTATCATCCGCAGTATTTACAGATATAATGGTAGAACTAGTTTCTATACCTTTATAAAGTGTAATTGTGTTTTCTTCTGATACAATATTAGAAACTATACTTGTTTGAAAAGTTTCTACGGTGTTTTTAGTTGCGTTATTTTCGAAAGAATGAGAAATCTTACCTTTAGAACAGTATACAAAGTTAATATGCGTACCTGCTTTAGCATCTACAGCTATTTTAAGGTCTTCTTTAGGTGTAATATTAAATTCTAATAAACTAATACCACCGTCTAAATTAATAGATCTAATAGTACCTTTACCTATGTTGTTATTAATTTTAAGAAATTGCTCATTAGAAGTCACTTTTAACGTTCCCCAATCTTCTTTTGTAATTTGTTAAAGAATAAATTTAAGCCTCTTAATTTTGAATTTACAGTAATCATAATTGGTTGAGTTTTTTTGATTGTTACTAATTTTATTTGATCTTAAAATTAAATAAGGAAGTATAAATTCTTTATTTAAAATTATACTGCAAAGTAACAACCGAACTCAAGTTTTTTCGTTACACGATTTTTTTTGTTATATGATTTCTATTTTTTGGTGTTAATAAATTGATTTTCAAATAATTAAATAATTTTTTACTGAAATTATGTAACAACAAACTGTAATTATATAATTATTTCTGATAATTTTTTACAAGAAGAAATTTGTAGTAAAATTTACTATTTAATAGTTTATATCAACTTAAAATTATAAATTAAAATTTATAATGATAATTTAATTTTTATAAAAAATACTAAAGTAGAAGAAGTGAATAAATTACTGAGATGAAATTTTTTTCCAAATAAATTAGGTTAAATTTTGAAGATGAAATTTTTAGATTAAAAACAAAAAAAAGCTTTAAAGTAATTTTACTTTAAAGCTTTTAATATAAGTTTTATGTGTCTTTAATTTTGTACCAAATTATACCTAGAATAAAAGATGCTAAGAGTAATAAATGAATTACCGGACTTTCTATTGCAAATACAAAATAGCTTACAGCCCATGCTATAATTATTAAAATAAATGTGATGTATAGAAAGTTTTTCATTTACTCTTCATTTAAAAGATTCTCTATATTTTCTTTTTTCTCTTCTAAGAAATACTCAGATTCATTTGCGAGTACATTCATAGATTCGTTGTTAGTTATTTTTGCAAAATCACTCATTACCGCAACTTGCTTATCTATAATTTTATTTAAGGTTAATAAATAAGCTTTCTCGTTAGATTCTTTTTTATTTACAACAAATGGTTTTTTTTCTAAAAACAATACATCATTTACATTAGGTATTAAAATCATTTCTTTTCTAGAAATGTCTTTAATAGAGCCTAAACGTTCTTTAACTCCTTTATTTATAGAGTTTAAAATCTGTTTTGTTTCAGGGTAACAGAGTCTTTTTCTTTTATGTAATTGTTATAATTAATTATATAAATGTAGTTTTTTGTAGCTTCTACTAATAATTTAGCGTCTGTTTGACTGCTTAATATTTTGTCTTCTTTTTCTTTTGTAGTGGTTTTTTTATCACAAGAAAACATCAAAAATAGAAATGCAGTAAAAAGAAGACTAGCTAGTATTTTTTTAGTACGTTTCATTTATTCTCACTTTTGTTATTGGAATACAAAGGTCGAAAAAAGGATAGGATTTTTTGTTACAGAATTAATAAGAGAATTTATACAATTTCCATAAATTGTAGGTATAGCTAGAAAAAATGAGGGTGTTTTTTAGTTAAAAGGAAGATAAACTTCGAAAATTGAACCAATATTTGGCTTACCAGTAGCAAAAATATATCCTTGATGATTTTCTACAATTTTTTTACAAATAGATAAACCAATTCCTGTACCGGAATATTCGTTTTTATTATGAAGCCTACTAAAAAGCACAAATATTTTTTCTGCGTATTCTTCATCAAAACCTATACCATTGTCTTCAAAAGTAATTTTATGATAAAAATTAAACTTGGTGTTCTTTATTTTTTACATCGCTAGCATCAACTTTATTATAGGAAATTTTAATATTTGGTGAAACTTCCTTTTTGCTGTATTTTAATGAGTTACCAATTAAATTGATGAATAATTGTTGTAATTGAAAAGGTATAACTGTTAATGTAGGTATTGTTTCTGATGTAATAATGGCATCTTTTTCTAAAATAGTTTCTGCCAATTCTTGTTTTGCATTCTCAAGAATGATATTCATGTTAGTTTCTTCAAAAACTTCTTCAGATTTATTAGTTCTAGAAAATTGTAATAAATCGTCTATTAATAAACGCATTCTTGTAGAAGAGGTTTTTATTCTTTCTAAATATAAATTTCCTCTTTCAGATAAATTAGAAGCTTCTTTTTCTTCTAATCTAGAAATAAAAGTCTGTATTTTTCGAAGAGGTTCTTGTAAATCATGACTTGCAACATGATTAAAAGAAGATAATTCTTTATTGTTTCTTTCTAACTCGAAATTTCTTTCTTCGAGTAATCTATAATTTTCTATCTCATCGGTAATATCTGCAGTTGTACCAATAAGTCTTCTATTCTCTTCGTTATCTGTAAGCACTTTACCATAAGCTTTAAAGTGTCTTATGCTGCCATTTTTTTGAACAATTCTATAGTAAATGAATGGCAAATCTTCTGTTTGTATCATTTTTTCGACTTGTTTTTTCAATTTATCTACATCCTCTCGGATGTACAAATTGCATAAAATTTTCTAAGGTAGGTTCAAAAGACTGAGGTTGCTCACCTAATAATCTGTATAAATTATCAGAATAACTAAATTTATTTTCTTCTATAAACCAGTTCCAAGTACCATGTTTACTAACAATTTCTGATTGATTTGTAGATTCTTTAAAAATTTCTAATTGAAGGTTTTTGGTTTGTAAATTTTTAATATCATTATTAATTTTCGAATAAGTAAAAAGTAGTAAAAGAAGGGCAATTATTAAAACCGAATAAATAATAATAGGTGTGTTTGTTATACTTCTTTCGTTATCTAATTTTCTAATTCTTAAAAGATTGTTGTTATGAGTAATCATTTGATTAATTTCTAATCGAATGTTGTCCATGGTTTTTTTACCTGCAAGAAGTAGTGCATCAAACTCTTTAGAATCTAAATTATCGTTTTTAGAAAACTTAAAAGTCTCATCAAAATAATTTAAGTTTTTATCAATTAATATTGTTAAATCTCTAAGCTTTTGTTGTTGTCTTTCGTCTTTTTTTGTTAATTCTTTTAAACGCGCAAAACTGTTATTTGTTTTTTCTCTACCAGAAAAAAATGATTCTAAAAACCGAGTATCTTCAGAAATTAAATAACCTCTTTGGCCAGTTTCGCTATCTTTTAGGTAAGAAAGTATTTGTTCTAATTCGATATTTACTTCATACGTATGCTCTACTAAATCAAAAGATTTAATTAATGTTTGCAGGTGTTTGTATGCCAAACCACCCATGCATAGTATTACAAAAAGACTTATACCAAAGGTAATCTTTAAGAAACGTGTAGATTTAAATATCGATTTTATATTCACTTTATAATCTTAATAAAAAGTTGTCTTTGTTAAGGCCACTTGTTTGATATTGCCAATTCATAGTAACTACATTAGAAAGCACTTTCTTTAATTTTTTAAAGTCGTTTGGTTTTTTAATGTAAACGTTAGCACCTAAAACAAAGGTGTTTTCTATGTCTTCTTCTGATGCAGAAGTAGAATAAATTACAATAGCAATATCTTTAAGTCTATCTACTTTTTTAATTTCTGTTAAACACTCTATACCCGATTTTTTTGGCATGTTTAAATCTAAAAAAGTATTTTTGGCAGAATACTATCTTCTTGGTTCAAGTAGTTCATTAACTCTAAACCGTCTTTAAAAGTGCTTACTTTTGTGTTAATTTTTAACTCGTCAAAAGCATCTTCAAAGAAAAGTCTGTCGTCTTCATCATCATCTGCTAAAATTATAAAAACATCTTTATGTTGCATTTATTCTTGTTTTTTAGGGTTATTTAGCTCTCTTCTCTTTGTTATTATTCTTTGAAAAGCAGAAGGTGTTATACCTGTTGTATTTTTAAATTGCGTACTTAAATGTGCTACACTAGAGTAATTTAATTTATATGCAATATCGGTAATTTTTAAATCTGTATTGATAATTAATTGCTTTGTGTATTCAATTTTTTGTAGTATGATAAAGTTTTCTATGGATGTATAGGTAACTTCAGAAAATAAATTAGACAAATACCCGTAACTATGATCTAGTTTTTCTGATAAATACACAGAACTTTTAACATTTATATTTTCATCATCATTAAAAACCATATCTGTAATAGTATCTTTTATTTTTTGAACTAAAATACTTTTTTGGTTTTCAATAACTTCACTACCATATTCTTGTAAACTATCGTTTAATTGCGATAGTTGGTCTTCTGTAATTTTTTCTAAAAACTCTATTTCACCAAAACCTAGAACTTTATGTTTAACATCTAATTCATTTAACTTTTCTTCAATAAGTTTATTACAAACTGCAGTAAAATCAAATTTTATAAATATTTTCATGTATAGCGTGTTATTTTGCTAATATAATAGATATATTACAATTATTTTATTTAGACATTTAAAAAAGAAATTGTATTGATATAATTTATAGATAATGATTAACAACACAGGGTTTTACAAAAAATTAAGTTACAATAACATTCCTATTAGAGAACTTCTTAAAAATGAAAATTTATTTAATGCTGTACCAAGCAATTGGGTAGTTATAGTAACAGATATTGTAAATTCTACAAAAGCGATAAAAAACGGAGGTCATAACGATGTTAATTTAGTTGCTACAGGTAGTATAATTACTGTTTTAAATAAAATTAAGAAGATCAATAAAAAAATTACGATTCCATATTTTTTGGAGGTGACGGCGCAACTTTTATTGTTGCAAAAGAAATTCTAGAACCTGTTTATACAGCTTTAGAAAATTATAGTGATCACGTAGAAAAAAACTTTAATTTAAAACTAAGAGTAGGGCAAATGCGTGTAGAAGACATTTATGAAACTGGCGCTACTTTAAGAATCGCTAAATTAAAATTAAACTCTTTTTTAGTAACTCCGGTAATTATTGGTAACGGTTTAAAACTTGCAGAAAACCTAATTAAAGAGCAGTTTGTAGAAAATATTGATAATAAAATTGATGATATTTCTATTGATTTAGAAGGTATGGAGTGTCGTTGGAATGAAATTAAGCCCAATAGCGAAGAAAAAGGTAATCTGCTTACTTGTTATGTGTAATAACGAAGAAAAACAAGCAGAAGTTTACACAACGATTATGGATGAGATAGATTATATTTTTGGAAGTCTATCTGAAAGAACACCAATAACAACTTTAAAACTAGCTTTAAATACATCTTTTGATAAAATTAAAACGGAAATGTATGCTCGTTTGGGTAAGTTTGATTTAAGTTATCTTATAAAAAACTGGTTAATTACAAACTTTGGTAAATATTATTTTAGGTTTTTTAAGGATGGCAAAGCGTATTTATATAAGGTTTCTCAATTATCTGATACGATTATGTTAGATGGTTCTATAAACACTGTTTTTCCGGTACAGAAAAACAAATTAGTAAGTTGAGGCTTTTGTTGGATTCATTAGAATCTCAGCAAAAAATAATTTACGGAATTCATGCTACATACGCCTCTATAATGTCTTGTTATATAGAAGATAGAGATGAAAAACATATTCACTTTGTAGATGGTACAGAAGGCGGTTATACAACCGCATCTAAAGAGTTAAAGAAAAAAATAAATAGTTATAAAGTTTATTCATAAAAAAAAGCCGCTTTTTTGCGGCTTTTTTTATGAATATATAAAATATCAGAAGTTATTGTCCTACTTCTTCTTTAGCTTCTTCTACCATCTTTTCGTTAGGTAAAATAGCAACATTTACTCTTCTGTTTTTGGCTCTACCTTCTGCAGTTGTGTTATCATACTTTGGTTGCGTTTCACCGAACCATTGTGTTGTAAATCTACCTCTTTGTAATCCTTTTGCTATTAAATAATTAGTTACAGATTTTGCTCTTTTTTCAGATAATGTCATATTGTAGCTGTCTCTACTGCAGCTATCTGTGTGCCCAACAACTAAGATGTTTGTATCCGGAAACTCTGCAAAAACACTAGATAATTTGTTTAAAGTTTCTTGCGATTTTGCATTGATATCATCTTTGTTAGTATCAAAATAAACACCACTGTTTTCATCAAAAGTAACAACAATACCATTATCTACTCTTTCTACTTCCGCTCCAGGAATCTCTGTTTCAATTTGTTTTGCTTGATTATCCATTTTTTTACCAATTAGTATTCCGGCACCACCACCAACAACTCCACCAATTACAGCTCCTAGTTTACTATTTTTTCCGCTACCAACGTTATTACCAATAATGGCACCAATTAAAGCACCTGTTGTGGTTCCTATTACAGCACCTTTTTGTTTGTTGTTTGTATTTTTAGTTGCTTCGCAACTTGTTAAACTTGCTGTTAATGCTATTGCTACTGCAAATGCAGAAATTTTGTTCAATATATTTTTCATAATTGTTATTGTTTTGTAAAGTTCATGTTTATAATAAACGGAGTTCCGTTTACCATTAAGTTTTGTTTCCAGGTCATGTTTGTTTCAGAAAGATTAGATAATTCTAACCTAAAACCAATATTGTTTTCGTTATTTTTTGGTTTTAATAAAAAGTCATAATAACCTGATGTTTCATCAATTTCTTGAATTATAAAAATGAATTCTCTATCACCTGATTCACAACTCGAATTGTTTATTGTATAAATACCGAATTGTTATTTGGTACAAATTTCCAAGAACTTCCTTCTAAACATTCTTTTGTAGCATCGTTAAAAAGAGTAACATTATAATCGCCTGTTTTGCTGTATGTAATATTATTTAAAGTCCAGTTTCCTTTTATGGTTTTTTCTTTACTTCTAACAGTTTTAGATGCTCCGCAAGAAACCAAAGAGGTTATAAATAATAGTATTAATAATTTTTTCATGAGATATTTTATTTATTCTGATACAAATTAACAAACATGATGGTTGATGGCTTAACTCAAAAGAAAATAATATGAATTCATTTAAAAGCAAAAAGTCGTTAAAATCAAGAAAGTATGATTTTAAAGACTATTAAATTAATCATATACATGATTAAATTAGATTGGGGGATTTTTCTTTGATTAGCAATTTTAGGGGGCGCTAACTGATTGCAAATTTACAACCTCAATACACATTTTTATGTACTTATTCTACTAATTGAAGATTGTGTATAGATAAAAAGTAAATTACTGTAGATTAGATGATAATTAGGGTTTTAATGTTTCTAGCAAAAAAATCGCTAAAACCAGTCAAGGTATTAGCGATTAATTTTGATTGTTAATTTTAGGGATTTTAACAACTAGTTTTTCTAGTTAGCAATTTTAGGGGGCGCTAACTGATTGTAAAATTACAACCTCAATACACATTTTTATGTACTTATTCTATTAATTGAAGATTGTGTATAGATAAAAGGTAAATTACTGTAGATTAGATGATAATTTGGGTTTTAATTTTTTCAGCAAAAAAAATCGTTAAAACCAGTCAAGGTATTAACGATTAATTTTCATTGTTAATTTATAGGGATATTAACAAAGTGATTTTTTTCACAGCGTTTGCATAATTAGGGGGATGCTAACGCATTACAAATTTACAACTGTTTTAAATTTGAGTTTTTATATTTTCTATTAATTAATTGTAAAGGTTAGATGAATAACCATTTATTATAGATTAACTTTAAAAACTAAAAATTAATTGTGTAAAAAAATCGCTAAAACCAATAAAGGAATTAACGATTCGAAGTGATTATAATTTAAATTAGCTATAAGGCTAGGGAATCTTCTAACGGTTTAAAATGTATAATCTCAATGTTATATTGAGGGGTAAACAAAAATACATAGTTGTTTGTTTCTTTTTAAATTAAATCTATTATTCGATATAAAGGTATGCTAGAATACGCTTAAGTGTCGATGAACTGAATTTACAAGCTAATCTATTAAATAAAAAAAACCACTTCTAAGAGTGGTTTTAAATTATACTTATAATTTACCTTTTGTCGAGTTTTTAAATTTATTTTAATAGAATTTATAGTCCTTAAGACTAATTGTCTTTTTATCAAAAATAAACTCACCATCAGCAGATACACCTTCAAAGAACAAGGTGATTTTATCAGTTTTAATATTTTTAACATCTAAATTTAAGTTTCCATTTTCATCAATTTTATTCATAGGAAGCCAATCTACTACTCCGTATTTTTTATAAAAATTGTCTGTATATGAATTGTATTTAGGTATATAGAATTTTTTTGCTTTAGAAAATGTAATAGGAAATTTTATTTCTGTGGTTGTTTGTCTTTTTATTGGTTGGTAAAATTTCATAGGGTTGGTTACAATACGTATTACCCCATCATTATTTGTAAAACCTTCTCCAAATGAACTTCGATTAAATTCAACATAATCCACTATACTCATTGACAAATTAAACAATATACTGTTGTCTAACAGCCTTTGCCCGTCTAAATAGATAATAGTACCTCCTAGGTTACCCTCACTATATGGACTTTGATAGCGAATACTACTACTTAAGCCTATGTCTAAAGTTCCAGTTATATAGTTTTTACGAGCATTAAAACTTAGACCGTAAATGTTTATAAATTCTTCTAAGGTTAGGTAACTATCTTGTAATGTTGTAAATTTTACTTTTGCAAAACTTTCTTTTTTAATTTCTAAAATACGCTTTTCTTCTAAGTTTGTTTTAATTATAACTTCATCTAAAAAATCACCTGTATTTAAACTATTAAAAGTGGTTAGCTCAAAAGTGTTTTCTACTGCATAAAAATTATTGTTTGTCGTTAAATGCATTGCGCTTTTGTTTGTCTGAGGTATACTATTTGGAGAAAATTGTGGATACATTGGTGTTTTAAATAACTTTCCGTCTTTTTTTCTAATTGAAGAAATATATGCTTTCTCGTTATTAGTTGGGTAATAATTATTCAACACAAAAGCACTCTTAGAATCATCATTTAAAGAGATAAATTGTGGTGGGTTATTAGACAAGGCATGAATTAAAAATTGTTTTTGACTATTTTTATCATCTTGAATATTAAACCTTACTGTAATTCCTTTCTCAAAAGAATGTGCAAAGTTGTTTTTTTGAGAGAATAATTTTCTCCAATTAAAGCTACTCCAGCCTTGGGTGATAAGCAAATTGTCTAAATCATATTTTTTTGATTGTTGATATCTGTAAAATAATATCCACCGTTTTGTAGGTATCCTTTTATGTAAGGTTTAATTAAAATATTAGAGATAATATTAGAATTTTTATTGTACGATTTTGTGTTTTACGGCAATATCGAAATACTAACGTTGTTAAAATCTTTAAAGCCATTTTTAAAGTTGAAACTAAAGTTGTGTAGGGTGTCTTTAGAATTGTTTACAGAAGCATTTTCGATTGTATTAATATTAATATTTTTGTAATTAAAAAATAATCTTTCTGCAATGGGGTTGTTTTGCTCATCAAATAGTGTAAAAATAGTAACACCTGATTTTAAGTTTTTTAGCGCAATTTTTTTACTGATAACATTTTCTTTGTCAAACTGTATTTCAATTTTGGTTAATTTCGCTCTGTTTTGATAAGCAAGTGTATAGGTTTTTCCTTTTAAGAATGGCAAAGTACCTTTGTTTGTAACACAAGAAATTATAACTTCGTTTTCATTGCTATTAAGCTGTATTATAATTCCGTTATTTTTTGAGTTAGTACCAAAATTGGTAATAAAATTTTTGGCATTTTCTAATTGAACTTTATACGTTTTATTTTTAATTGGTTTCATAGAAAAACGCCCAATGCCTAGTTCGTTTAATTTAAAAGAAGTGATAAAGTTGTTTTGTTGATCAAGCACACTCCCTTTTAAATTAGAAATACCGTAACCTAAACTATCTTTGGCAACAACGCCTAGCGTATTAATAACACCAGTAAGTAGATGGCCACTTTACTGGTAAAATTTGAAGATCTATTTTATCGCTTTTTTTAGTTTTAGCAACAACTTTTGTTTCTTGAGGATCAATAACGTCAAAGGAATCTGTAAAAAAGCTTTCCTTAGAGAAGTTAAGCATCCAATTTGTGTATGCCTTAAAAGTGTAGGTTCCAGTTTTAAAGTCTTTATCTACATCAAAGACACCGTTGGCAATACCATTTTCTACTTTTAGCAATTGTTTTTTAACAAGTTTTTTATTGCTATCATAAATTAGGCAGTACAAATTAGAAGTACTTTCAGAGAGATTATTTTTGTATTTATCAAAACTATAAGCCGTAAAGCCAATATTTTCTCCTTTGATGTATATAGATTTGTTTAAGTGTGCATAGACTACTTCTTTAAAGTGTGAACTATTGTTTAAAAAAAGAGAGTCTATCGATTGTTTTTTTGGGCTTGCAGGTTAAGGTTGATGCTTGCTACTGTAAACAATAGGCAGCAAATTTTAATAAGGTAGTGTTTTTTCATAGCATATTTTTTTATAAATATATCAAAAATTATGCCGAATATTTAGAATGTTTCTAATGCTTTAAATAAAAAAAGCCGCTAAAAAGCGACTTTTTAGTTAATTTATTGTATTTATTTAACTCACTTGTTGTCCGTTTTTCACGGCCTTTTCAGGTTCAACAAAAGCTAGTTTTCCTTCTGGTGTGTCTGTCATTAAAATCATTCCTTGGCTTTCTACTCCTCTAATTTTTCTAGGAGCTAAGTTTACTAATACAGAAACTTGTTGACCAATAATATCTTCCGGAGAAAAACTTTCTGCAATACCGAAACGATAGTTCTTGTGTCTATACCAACATCAACTTTAAGTTTTAAAAGTTTTTTAGTTTTTGCAACTTTTTCTGCTTCTAAAATGGTACCAATTCGAATATCTAATTTTGTAAAATCATCAAACTCTATGGTTTCCTTTTGCGGTTCTACAACTTTATTTTCTTGTTCGTTGGCAATTTTTGTTGCTTCTAGCTTTGCTACTTGAGCTTCAATTGTTTTGTCTTCAATTTTAGAAAACAATAACTCTGCTTTGTTTATTTGATGTTCGGCAGGTAATAAAACATCTTTTGCTGTAATATCTTCCCAAGAAAGGTTTAAATCAAGATTTAAAATACCTTTTAATTTTGTTGATGTAAAAGGTAAAAATGGTTCTGAAACAACTGCTAAAGCTGCAGAAATTTGCAATGCCACATACATAATTGTTTGCACGCGTTCTGCATCAACCTTTATAACTTTCCATGGCTCTTCATCGGCTAAATACTTGTTTCCAAGTCTTGCTAAGTTCATTAATTCTTGACTAGCTTCTCTAAACCTATATCTTTCTATAGATTTGCCAATAATATTAGGAAACTCTTTTACAGCAGCTAAAACATCTTCGTCAACTTCTGTATAATTCCCTGCAAGTGGCACTTGCCCTTGGTAATATTTATTAGTTAAAACAACAACTCTGTTTATAAAGTTACCAAATATGGCAACTAATTCGCTATTATTTTTAGCCTGAAAATCTTTCCAAGTAAAATCATTGTCTTTACTTTCTGGCGCGTTTGCCGTTAATGTATAACGTAAAACATCTTGTTGATCTGGAAATTCTTCTAAATATTCGTGTAACCAAACTGCCCAATTTTTAGACGTCGATAATTTATTTCCTTCTAAATTTAAAAATTCATTTGCTGGTACGTTGTCCGGTAAAATGAAATCTCCGTGTGCTTTTAACATACTCGGAAAAATAATACAGTGAAAAACAATATTATCTTTACCAATAAAGTGCACCAACTTGGTGTCGTCTTTTTTCCAATAATCTTCCCAGTTTTTGCCTTCTCTTGCGGCCCATTCTTTGGTAGAAGAAATATAACCAATGGGTGCGTCGAACCAAACGTATAAGACTTTACCATCTGCACCTTCTACAGGTACCGGAATTCCCCAATCTAAATCTCTAGTTACTGCTCTTGGTCTTAAACCATCGTCTACCCAACTTTTTACTTGACCATAAACATTAGGTTTCCAATCTTTTTTATGTCCTTTTAAGATCCATTCACGTAAAAATTCTTCGTGCTTATCTAAAGGTAAAAACCAGTGTTTTGTTTCTTTTAAAGAAGGCATATTACCAGTTATTGCAGATTTAGGATTGATTAAATCTGTTGCGTTATGAGATGTACCACAATTTTCACATTGATCACCATAACTTTCTTCGAAACCACATTTTGGGCAAGTACCAATTACAAACCTATCTGCTAAAAATTGGTTTGCTTCTGCGTCATATAATTGTTCAGAAACTTCTTCTACAAAATCTCCGTTTTCATACAATTTTGTAAAAAATTCTGATGCAGTTTTATGATGAGTTTCTGATGAAGTTCTAGAATAATTATCAAAAGAAATACCAAAATCTGCAAAAGATTTTTTAATAATACCGTGGTATTTATCGATAATATCTTGCGGAGAAACACCTTCTTTTTTTGCTCTCATTGGTATTGCAACACCATGTTCATCAGAACCACAGATGTATGCAACATCTTTACCAGTTAAACGTAAATAACGTGCGTAAATATCTGCTGGCACGTAAACACCTGCTAAATGCCCAATATGAATAGGACCATTAGTATAAGGTAAAGCTGCTGTAATTGTATATCTTTTTGGAGCACTCATGTGTTCTTTGTGTTAATTTTAGAAGTGCAAAAGTACAAAAAACACGGTTTTAAAAGTCAACGAAAATAGATACATTTACATTCGCTAGTTATTTATGCTATTAAATGCTAAAAAAAGATTCATTTTGAAGAAAACACAAGTACTTATTACAATTTTATTAGTTGTTTTTTCAACTATAAATGCACAAGAAAAAAGCAATAATTTAGTTACACCACCATATTTAAAACAAGGAGATACGATTGCAATTGTTGCGCCTGCAGGAATTTTAAGAGGAAGAAAAGCAACAGTAGATAAAGCTAAAAAATTAGCAGAAAGTTGGGGTTTAAAAGTGGTTTTGGGTAAAAATATGTTCAACCAAAACAACCATTTTGCAGGAACTGATAATGAGCGTTGTCAAGATTTTCAAGATGCATTAGATAATCCAAATATTAAAGCAATTTGGGCTGCTAGAGGTGGTTATGGTTCTGTTAGAATTTTAGATAAATTAGATTTTAATAAATTCAAAAAAATCCGAAGTGGATAATTGGTTATTCTGATATTACTGCGTTTCATAATCATATTCATAATTTAGGCGTAGAAACGATACACGGAATGATGGCAACAAGTCTAGAAGAAAAGCCGGAAGAAATTATAGAAACAATTGCTAGTTTTAAAAAAGCACTTTTTGGTGAAGATGTAAAGTATGTGTTTGCTGATAATGAGTTGAATAGAAAAAATAGATTAAATATTTCTGAATTAAAAGGACAATTAATTGGTGGAAACTTAGCAATATTAGCATCTATGTTAGGTTCTAAAAGTCAATTAAATACAGAAGGAATAATACTTTTTATTGAAGAAATTGGCGAGTATAAATATTC
This sequence comes from Polaribacter sp. HA6-7, assembly GCF_055693625.1. Taxonomy (NCBI): domain Bacteria; kingdom Pseudomonadati; phylum Bacteroidota; class Flavobacteriia; order Flavobacteriales; family Flavobacteriaceae; genus Polaribacter; species Polaribacter sp. HA6-7. The sequence continues at coordinate 3,058,624 of NZ_CM146338.1, read as the reverse complement.
TATTGATAGAATGTTGCAAAGCTTAAAAAGAGCAGGTTATTTTAGAAAAGTAAAAGCTGTAATAGTAGGAGATATGTCTTTAATAAAAAAGAATTCTACAAAATGGGGAAGTTCTATAGAACAGCTAATTTTAGATGTGATACCACAAGATATACCTGTTGTATTTGATTTTCCTGCGGGTCACGAAGCCGACAATCGAGCATTAATTTTTGGTAGAAATGTAACTTTAGAAGTAGATATGGAGAATTGTTTGTTAGATTTTTCTAAAAATTAAAAATGGCTGCACACAATGAACTTGGCGAAAAAGGAGAAAAAATAGCAATAGATTTTTTATTAGAAAAAGGGTATACTATTTTAGAGAAAAATTACCGCTATTTAAAAGCAGAAGTAGACATCATAGCCAAAATAGAAAACACATTGGCTGTAATAGAAGTTAAAACGCGCTCTACAGATTATTTTGGTAATCCAGAAGAGTTTGTAAACCCTAAAAAGATTAAATTACTTCTTTCTGCAATAGATTATTACGTTACAGAAAACGACTTAGATGTAGATGTAAGATTTGATATTATTGCAATTGTACAGCAACATAAATCAACAAAAATTAAGCACTTAGAAGATGCTTTTCTACATTTCTAAATTGTTTAAATAAGCTTTTAATTTTTCTAAATCTTGGGGTTTTGCTATAATTTTCTTATTACTATCTAACACAAAATAAGTTGGTGTAGAATTAATGTTGTATGTTCTAGCAATCTTGTTTTCCCATTTGTTTAGACCTAAAACATGATGCCAATTTGGTAGTGTGGTTTTCATGTTATTCCAACCAAATTCATCATTTTCTAGAGAAAAAGCGACTGCTTTTAATTCGTTTTTATTTGCCAAAAATTTATGCAATTGTGGTATTTCTCTTAAACAATGAGAACAACTAGTACTCCGAATATTAAAACATAATTTTTAGCATCATTTAAAGTAGATAATTTATAGTTTTTGCCGTTTTCTTTCCAAGAAAAATCGGGTGCAATTCTACCAACTTCAGACGCTAATAAAGATAGTTTTTCGTTTTTATATTTTTCATTTTGTAAAGATTTAGGCAATTTGTTGTAGTAATTGTCAAAAAGATAATCTACCATTTCTAAATTTTTACTTTGCTCAAATTGATTGATCAAAAGCTCTATAACGTTTTTTCTAAACACCACTTCTTTTACCTTTGTAAAAACCTTACTTACAGCATTTTTGTAAAGTATTTGTTGTTGTTCTAAATCTTCTGAGTAATTAATGTAAAAGATGTAGTCGGATATTCTGTCAATTAAAAAAGAAGAATTTATTAATGTTTTGCTAGAAAAATCCATATTATCAAAAAAAGTAGCATTTATATTTTGCATATACTCTTTTGCATTGGTTTTTATTTCTGATGGATTTGATCTAGAAGTTGCCTTAATAAAAGGCTGAACGTACATTCCGTTTGAACTCTCTAAATATTTTTGTTGTATCGCATTAATTGTTGCTAAAGTAGTTTTGTAATTCGTTTTTAAATCTACTTCCGGGTTTCTTAAAGCTGTAATTTGTAAAGAATCTAGTTTTTGTTGTGCAACAGAAACTTCGCTTAAGTAGTTTTTGTAAATAATATTTTCATCAGAATTAGAAAATAAAGTAGTTTGCTCAGGATAATCTGGGTGAAAAGTAAAGCTTACAGTTTCTTTGTTGAAGATAAAATCTACAAAACCTGGTGCTTCTGTTCTATAGGTAATTCTATAAGATCCAATTTTGGCATCTGCTGGTAAATCAAACTGAAAAGTACCGATAGTTTGCTTCTTACCTTCAATAGCAATAGTGTCTTTTTTTATTGTTGTATTGGTAACAAATTTTTGTTTTGCGCCTTCTATTCTATATAAAATTGCCCAATCTGTTTTTATATCATTAGTTAAAGTACCATTAATACTAAATTGTGCTTGTGCAAATGATGATATTAAAAATATTAAAACAAGTACTTTTTTCATTTTTTTCTTCGGATTTTATTTCTCGAAATACTATTTTCAAGAAGTGTACCAAAAATACTATTTCTCTAACAAATTAGGTATATTGTAAACCAAAATTTAACAATATGTCTTTTTCTAATAAAGTAGTTTGGGTAACTGGTGCATCTTCTGGTATTGGTAAAGCTTTAGCAATAGAACTCTCTAAGCAAAATGCAAAACTTATTATATCTTCTAGAAATTTAGAGGCATTAAATTTGGTTAAGCAAGTATGTGAAAATGCTAATAATATTAAAATCTTAGCATTAGATTTAGAAGATTATATAAGTTTAGAAGAAAAAGCTACTGAAGCTATAGCTGCTTTTGGACGTGTAGATGTACTAATAAATAATGGCGGAATTAGTCAACGCTCTTTAGTAGAAGAAACAGAAATTACTGTTGATAAAAGAATTATGGATATCAATTACTTGGGCACAGTTGCCTTAACAAAAGCTATTTTACCTCATTTTTTAGAAAATAAGAATGGTCATTTTGCGGTAACTACAAGTATTGTTGGTAAAATAGGAACACCATTAAGATCTAGTTACGCTGCAAGTAAACATGCTTTACATGGTTTTTTTGATAGTTTTCGAGCAGAAGTTCATCAGAAAAATTTAAAAGTAACTCTAATTTGTCCTGGATTTATAAATACAAATGTTTCTAAAAACGCTTTAACCGGTAGCGGTAAACCACAGGGAATTATGGATGCAGCTACTGGTAACGGCATGTCTGCAGAACTTTGTGCAAAACGAATGCTAAAGGCTATAAATAAAAATAAAGAAGAAGTTTATATTGCTGGTTTTAAAGAAAAATTAGGCGTTTATGTAAAAAGATTTATACCAAGATTATTTTCTGTTTTAGTTAGAAAAATGAGTGTAACTTAATCTTCTAAATATTTTAAATTATCAAAATAATTTACAATTGCCTCTTTCATTAAAACTGTTTGTTCACCTGGTTTTAAGTTTGGTAATTCTGTAATTATTTTATAATGAGGCCAGCTATCATCATCAAAATAATCAAATTCATAATAACCATAAGGTTCTAAAAGTTTACAAATAGCAATATGCATTAAGTTTACTTTTTCACCTTTTTTAAAGCTAGTTTGCCCAGTACCCAATTCTTGTACGCCAATTAAATAGATAATTCCATCCATATTTAACTCATCACCATCAGCAAATTGTTTAGTAAGTTTATCTACTAACAAATTCCATTTTTCTTTAAGGTTTACTACTTTTTCCATGCTTAAAATTTAAGACTACAAAGATACAATGCCCATTTTTAATTTTTAAAAAAAGGTGTAGGTTTGAAGAAATTAATTTAATGAATGTTTTTGATATAGTTATTGCAGCATTGCTACTGTTTGGTTTTGTAAGAGGTGTAATGAAAGGGCTTTTTGTAGAAATAGCGTCTTTAGTTGCTTTAATTGGTGGTGTTTATGGCGCAATACATTTTTCGTTTTTTGTAGGTGATTTCTTAAAAAAATCCGTATCTTGGAGCAAAGAATACATTTCTTTAGCAGCTTTTGCTGCAACTTTTATTATAATTATAGTAACTATAGCCTTAATTGGTAAATTGCTAACTAAATTGGCAGATTTTGCATCTTTAGGTATTATAAATAAAATTTTAGGAGGCGTTTTTGGCGCATTAAAAATAGGTTTAATCTTAAGTGTAGTTTTTATTTTCTTCGGAAAAATGAATGATACTATTCCATTTATTGAAAAAGAAACTTTAGAAAATTCAATTTTATACACTCCTGTAAAGAAAATTGCCCCTACAATATTTCCTTCCATCATTAAAGATGAAAAAGAGGAAAAAACCCCTGTTATAAACATTTAATTAAACTATTTTTTTGTAGTTTTATATTTATAATAATTAGCCATGAAAAAATTATACTTTTTAATCGCGTTTGCAGGAGCTGTAGTTTTAAGTTCTTCAAAATTAGCTGATTGCAATATTTTAAAAAATAACGCATTCAAGTATAAAGTTGGTAGTAAAGATGTTTTAGTTCAGTTTGGTGAAGATGAATATATCGAATATCACGAAAACAAAAAATATTTTATAAAATCTGATATCGAATGGTTAACAGAATGTGAATATAAATTAATTATTCAAGAATCTACTTTACCTAATTTCCCTTTTAAAACAGGTACCACGATGCGTATTAAAATAGATAGAGTAAAAGGAAAGAAAGTATATTATACGGCAAAACTAGGTGGTAGAAGTTGGGAGTGGCGAATGACTAAAGTAAATAAAAAATAAAAAAAATCCAGCTTTTTTAAAAGCTGGATTTTTTTTGAAATCTAATGTAATTTATAACATAGTAACTTTACCTGTTTCTAAAGAGTAAATACCTCCTAATATTTTAATTTCACCATTTTCTTCCATATCTTTTAAAATAGGACTTTTTTCTCTAATTCTTTCTACCGTTAAAAGTACATTGTTCTCTACCGTTTTAGCTACAAACTCCGGGTTGCTTGAGTTTGCTTCACCTTCAACTTCTTCTGATGATTTTTTTACAGCTGGCATAATATTGTTTAACATTGCAGTTATGTTACCAAGCTCTACACCATCACAAGCTGCTTTTACAGCACCACAACTTTGGTGTCCTAAAACTAATACAACTTTACTTCCAGCGACTGCACAAGAATATTCTAAACTTCCTAAAATGTCTGTATTTTCGAAGTTTCCTGCCACTCTTGAAACAAAAATGTCTCCAATTGTTTGATCAAAAACTTGTTCTACAGGTACTCTAGAATCTATACAAGATAATACAACAGCTTTTGGATATTGACCACCCACAGTTTCTTTTACCAAAGATTTGTAATCTACAGCTTCTAAAGAGTTGTTCATAAACCTTTTGTTTCCGTCTAAAAGATTGTTTAAAACATCATCTGGTGTTAATGCATCTTGTGCTACTTTATTTATTGCTAATTTTCTCATTTTTTTAATTTTTTAAAATTCGTCTTTAATATTTTCTTTAACCCATAAAACACAAGTATCAAAGTTTTTAAAAATGTGTTCTAAAGGAATAAAATCGGGTATGATGTCTATTCTTTCCATCATATATCTTGGTTGCTCTAATAAATCTACAAACAAGACTTCTATATTTCTTTTCTTTAAATCTAACAGCATATCTTCCATCGCATATAAACCAGATTGGTCTAAATATTGCATTTTGCCTAAACGCATAATAACGGTTTTGGCAGTTTCTGGTATTTGTTGCGACAATGCTTGAAACTCGCTAGTAGAACCAAAAAACAAAGGTCCTTTTAGGTGTTTGATAAATACTTCTTCTTTTAAATTTTCTCGGAAAATTAATCTCATCAGACCAAACTTCTTCTTTTAAAGATTTTACGTCGGATCTTTTTGCAGTTAAATCTCCAATTTTTTTCATGAACATTAAAGAGGCGATTACCAAACCAATTCCTACGGCATAAACCAAGTTCCGGAAAGTAGATAGTAGTAAAACCACCATCATAATTAATACTTCAGAACTCAATTTTATCGGACCTATTTTTATGTCCTTTGGTAAGTGTGGTATTGCCTTTAAACCTTTATAGTCCATCACACCAATTCCTACAGTAATTAAAATTCCGGCTAATACTCCTGCAGGTATTTTAGAAGCTATAGGTCCTAAACCTAGCATAATTACAAGTAACATAATACCTGCAATCATACCGTAAATTTTCGTTTTTCCACCGGCATTAATATTTACTACAGTTCTAATTGTTGCACCAGCACCCGGAATTCCACCAAAAATAGCAGCAATAGTGTTACCAATACCTTGCCCAACAAGTTCTTTATTGGGTTTGTGTTTGGTTTTTGTCATGTTATCTGCTACAACACTTGTTAACAAAGAATCTATAGCACCTAATAATGATAAGGTAAGCGCTGTAAATATGTAAGGTGTTACGTTGGTTAAACTAAAATCTGTAAAGATTTCCCATTTCGGAATTGGAATTCCGCTTGGTATTTCTTGAATAGTTCTATAATCTAAATTAAAACCAACCGCTATACCAGACATTACAATTAAAGCAACAAGTGTACTTGGTATTTTTAATGTAATTCTCTTAAAACCATATATAATTACAATGGTTCCTAAAGCCAACAACAACTCTAACAAATTGATGTTTTTTAGTGCTCTTGGTAAAACTTTTAAAGCACCTAATGCACCGAAGCTTCTTTTGCTGCCAATGTTTTAGACTCTCTAGTAACATCTTCTAAACTGATATTTTGCGCATTATTAATAGTTTCTTTAAAATTATCTAAAACTAATGTGCCTTCACCAACTTGTTCTTTTAAAATGTTTTCTAAAATTATTTCTTGAGCTTCGGGTTTAAAGGTATTTACAAACTCTACATCTTCCTTTGGATAATAACCAACAGAAGGAAGTATTTGAGTAAGTAAAATAATAACCCCAATTGCTGTCATAAAACCGAGATACAACAGGATAGGGTATGTACCTAATGTATTTACCCAAACCTACAACACCTAAAATAATTTGAAACAAACCAGCTAAAATAAACACCGTTAAAATAGCGGGCATTGCCTTTGTAATATCACCATCGTTTGCCGCAATAATACCAGCAATAACTACCATACTTACGGCTGTCATTGGAGCTGTTGGACCGAGATATTTGTGTATTTGTACCACCAAATAAAGCAGCAAAAAAACTAATAAAAATTGCACCATACAATCCTGCACTTGGTCCTAAACCAGATGAAACTCCAAAAGCTAAAGCTAAAGGTAGTGCAACAATACCAGCTGTAATTCCGCCAAAAAGATCTCCTTTTATGTTAGAAAATATGTTTTTCATTGGTTTATTCTTTTAAATTCTATATTTATCAATTCGTTTAAACTTTACTTTCTCGCGGTTATATTTTATTAGTAATTAGCAGAGAACAGTTTAAGTTTTTAGCAATTGAACTTATTTTAGAATTAATTTCTAGCGTTTTATTTTTGTTTCTATTTAAAAACAACAATTGCAAAGATGAATTACTTACGTAGTTATTTACACTTGCAATTATATTTGATTTTTGGGTTAACACAACTTTTTCGATGTTGCTAATTTTACTGTTTAAAGAATCTGAAGTAGCGCTTGTTTGCAAAAGTTTTATCGGTTTTTTAGAAAATGCAACCAATTGTTCTTTAATACGATTGTTTTCTAAATCAATAGTATCAATAAAACCAATATCTAGTTTGTCATTTGCTGCAAGGGTTTTGTCTTCCGAAGAAATCATAATAGTGCCATCAAATTCTTTTAAGATAAACGCTGTTAATTTATCTCCAAGAAAAGACATTGTTTTGGATTTACTTTTACCAAGTACAATTACACTTGGCTTAACTGCAGCTATTTGTTTGCTAACATTTTCTTTTAAATTACCAAATGCAACGTTATGTTTAATATGAACATCATCATCATCTATAGCTACTTTATTAATAATAGTTTTTAGGCTATTGTCTGTAGCTATAAATGTTTGATTTATAGATCGCATTGCAGATAACTGACTCTCTTTTGAAACAACTTCTGTTGCTTTTTTTACACAAAAAGAGATACATCAGCATTTATAATTCTTGCTAAATTAGTTGCATTGGTAACAATTGCTTCTGTAGCAGAATTTAAATCTGATAGTACAAGAATTTTATGTTTTTCTGACATGGATCTAATGTTTTAGGCTGTTTTTTTAGGTCTTAAATTAAAAAACTCAATATAACTTGGTGGGTTTTCTACAATTCCTCTTTCAGAAATTAATTGTATATCGATATTTCTTTCTTTAGCTTTAAAAGCAAAATCTTCTAAAATTTCGATAATATCATTATCTAAATACCTTGTTTTACGAACATCAATTTCTAAGTACGTATTTTCTGGTAAGCTATCTAACTCTTTTAAAATTGCTCCTTTGTTAAAAAACGTAACTTCTTCTGCTAGTGTCATTTTAATTCTGTTTTTACCATTGCTTTTATCTTCAATGTGTAAAAAGTGAGAATTTTGAAAACTTTTGATTAAAATTACAACAATACCTACAGCTAAACCTAAAGCAATACCTACAAGTAAATCTGTAAATACAATACCTACTACAGTTACTGTAAATGGTAACCATTGTTTCCATCCTAACTTAACCATTTCTTTAAAAACCGATGGTTTTGCTAGCTTGTAACCAACAATTAATAATACAGCAGCTAATACAGATAACGGAATTTTATTTAATAAAGTAGGAATTAAAAGTACCGAGATTAATAATAAAAAACCATGAATAATTGCAGATAACTTTGTTCTACCACCAGATTGTATGTTTGCAGAACTTCTAACAATTACTTGTGTAATTGGTAAACCACCAATTAGACCAGATACAATATTACCAGTACCTTGCGCTAATAACTCTCTGTTTGTTGGTGTTACATTTTTATGAGGATCTAATTTATCTGTAGCTTCTACACATAATAAGGTTTCTAAACTTGCCACTAAAGCAATAGTAAAACCTGTAACCCAAACCTGCGGATTAGAAAGTGCACTAAAATTAGGAAAACTAAACTGTCCTAAGAAAGAATCGATACTATCCGGTACAGGTACACTTACTAAATGTTCTGAATTGATTCCGTATTTAGAGTTTTCACTAGTTACAAAATAATAAACAATACCAGCAACTACTGCTACTAATGGGCCTTGAATAATTTGAAAAAACTTACCTTTTTTAGATAAAACATTGCTCCAAAGTATTAAAATAGCCAATCCAATAATACCAATAATTGTAGAACCTAAACTAATGTTATTTATAGAATTTATAATTTCTGAAAATGTATTTTGACCATCTACTTGAAAGAATGCAAAGTCACCTTCTGGATCTGCATCATAGCCAAAAAAGTGTGGTATTTGTTTTAGTATAATGATAATACCAATACCAGTTAACATACCTTTAATTACTGATGAAGGAAAATAATAACCAATAATTCCTGCCTTTAAAAAACCAAAAATTAACTGAATTACACCACCTAAAACTACAGCAACTAAAAAGTTTTCATAACCTCCTAAAGTTCCTATGGCAGTTAAAACAATTGCAGCTAAACCTGCAGCCGGACCACTTACCCCGATTTTAGAACCACTTAAACCACCTACAATAATACCACCAATAATACCAGCAATTAAACCAGAAAATAAAGGAGCACCACTTGCCAATGCAATACCTAAACATAATGGTAATGCTACGAAAAACACAACTATACTAGCAGGAATATCGTTTTTAATATATTTAAACATATATAAATATTTTATTCTTTACTCTTTTTAGAATAAAGTTTTTAATTAAATTTAATAATAGATTTTTACTTGTACTTCGAGAAATTAAAGTACAAATTCGGTGGTTGGGTAATAATTTTTGGATAAGGAGAAACGTAACTTTTAGAAGTAAATTGTACGATTCTTTTTTCTGAATTTTAGTAAAAGAAATACTTGAGTTTGAATTTACATTCACTTTTAATTCTTTTACCGGATTTTTCCAGCTATTTTCTTCCTCTTCTTCACTCAAGTTTAAGTAAATTGAAATATCTTGATTTTTGTCTACCAGTGTAATTATTGTTGGTGCAGATATTAGCCCCACAAATAGAAAGGTAAAAAAATGGCAATCTTAATTTTCAAATTATCTTAAATTTTGTTGTAAAGGTATAAGTTGGTTTAGTTATTATCTAACATTTTTATTTCATCAGAAATTATCCAACCTATCTTCCCGTCTGCTAATTTAATCTTTTTCCAATTATCTACCGCATCTAAAACAATTACTTTTGTACCCTCGTGTAAAGTAAAAACTTCTTCTGAGTTTAAAGTAGGTGCATTTCTAACTTCTGTTTTGGCTGCAAATACAATGGCTTTTTTTGTGTTTTTAGAAAAATTATATTGATTATAGGTAATGCTAATTGCTGCAACAAATAATATAAAACTAATAATAGCTAATGTAAAAAAGAATCTTTTTTTAGTTGGAGTATAAGCAAAATAGAACAATAAAAACAAGACTGCGCTTAACAACACAAATACAATTGTTACAACAGCCCATTCATTATAAGACAACTTTTGAAGGTAATTTGCATTAAATTTTTGTAAAAAGTTTTTGGTACTTCTTCGATATTATCTAAAGCTAAACGTTTTGCAAAAACCAGATTGTTTTTTACATCTTGGTTTAAAGGGTTTAATTGTAAGGCCTTTTCATAGTAAAATATTGAAGGCCCAACTTTATTAAGTTTATAATAAGAATTTCCTAAATTATAAAATAACTCATCAGAAATAGCATCTTGTTCTAATATTTGTTTATAACTTTCTATTGCTTTATCGTAGTTGCCGTTTCTATATAATTCGTTTGCAGAATTAAATAAGCTATCAATATTCTGTGCTGCTAAACTGTTTGCAATTAGCAACAATAAAAATAAAAATTTCTTCATCTTATAACTGTTTATCTAATTGAACAATAACTTCTTTTGCTCTTTCAAACTCTTCTTTCATTTCAGTAGCTGTAAATGGAGTGTATCTAGCAAAATCAGAACTTTTTAAAACATCAATAAATTTTAAAATAGCATCTTTATCTACACCTTTGTTTTCTAATATTTCTGTTATCTTTTCTTTACTAATATCAGAAGTTTCTATTCCTAATTTAGCTTTTAAGTAATTGTGCAAAGCCCTTTCTAAGGCTTCGTAAAAGCTTCTTTTTTACCTAACTGTTTTTTAGCTTCAGATAAATATTTTTTAACTAGTTTGTTTGCTTTTCTAGTTTTATTACCAATAACGTCGTTATTTCTTTCTTCTGCTTTTCTAGCTAAAAATAAAATAATTGGTATTGCTATAAATGGTAAAATTAAAAGAATATAGAACAAGGTAGACTTAAAAAAGTCTTTTTGTAGAGTTGTAATAAAATCTGTTTTTATTGCAATGTATCTAAAATTATTACCTGTTGTAACAACATTTTGTTTTCTTACAAGAGTTGTGTCTACAGTTACCAATTCTTTGCCTTCTAAAACATCTACAAATAAATCTTCTGTAGCAATAGTTTTGTATTTTTTCTCTTTCGGATTAAAGAAAGAAAACGAAATACTTGGTATTTTATATTTTCCTTTGTATTGAGGAACTAAAGTGTAATTATCTGCAATGTAACCGAGAAATTCCGTTAGCGCCAACACGTTTGCTTTCTTTGCGTTCTGGCTGATACATTTCTAATTCTGCCGGAGTTTCTACTTCGGGCAACTCAAATAAGTTTAAATTACCATTACCGAAACTTTTACTTTTACTTGGCTACTTTCGTTTGCTTTTAATACCTCTTTACTAAGCGCAACATCAAATTTAAACTGACCAACGGCGCCGTTAAAGTTAGCAGGTTTTCCTTCTAAAGGTAATGCTCTTGGGTTGATGATTTTTTTAGCAGAAGCAAATTCTCTTCTAACATTTTTTGTAATTGCGTTTCCAAAGAAATCTGTTCTGCCGTAAGGTACACCAATTACGATATCCATTTTCATGGGATCTATCGAAAGTTTACCTGTTTTTGTAGGAATTAATAAGGCTTTCTGAAGTACAATATATCTATAATTTTCACCATTGTATTTTCCCATTTTTACAGGAAAACCGTTAATTTTAATGTTCTGATTCCGTAAACCATTATATTTTGGTGCTTCGGTAACGTTTGTATCGTAAACGCTTACATTTTCACTTACATATAATCTGTATTCTACATAAACACCTTCGCCAACATAAGGTCTAGATTTAGAAATTTCTGCAACTAGGTGTATGTTTTGTTGTGCAATATAATTTGGGTCGTTAGGGTCTTTTGGAATTTCTACAGCATCTAAAACAATAATTTTTACAGGATCTGATTTTATTGTTTTTCCATTAAAAGTAACAGATGCGCTTCCTATAGAAAGTTCTCCTTTTCTTTTTGGCTGAATGATGTATGTATAAGATTGCGAAAATGTAACTTTTCTACCACTTGGTGTAGAACTGATACTTTGGCTAACAGATTGACTTGGCCCACCAACAATTTTAAAATTAGTAAAATTAGGAGGAGTAAAATTATCTCCGCCTTGTTTGTCAATAGAAAAAACAACTCTTAAACGCTGATTAACACCTAGTTTGTTTTTGCTGACTTTCGTTTTTAATGTTGCCTCTTGTGCAACAAAAGAAAAACTTAATAAGCAAATAATTATGGATATGTAAACTTTCGACTTCATCTTCTTTTTCTGTAAACGGCTAATTTACCAATCTTTTTCTTGTTTTACTTTTTTACCCTTTGCTTTTTTGGCATTCATTTTCTTTTGGGTTTTTTCTCTTCGTTATTTAAACTTTCTAGCAATTGTTTAACTTGCTGCGGAGTCATTTTACCCTGTTGTGGTTTTGGTTTTTGCTGATCTTTTTTATTGTCTTTTTTAGGATCTTGCTTTTTGTCTTTATCCTTGTCACCATCACCGTCTTTATTCTCGTCTTTTTTATCTTTGTCTTTTTGGTCTTTATTGTCCTCGTTCTTATCTTTATTCTTGTCGTCTTTATCTTTGTCCTTTTGGTCTTTTTTATCTTTATCCTTGTCTTTGTTTTTGTCGTCTTTATTGTCTTGCTTTTCTTTTTCTAAAAGCTTTTGAGCAACGGCTAAATTGTAACGAGTTTCATCATCTTTTGGATTATTTCTTAAAGAATTTTTAAAAGCATCTACAGCACCTTGGTAGTTTTTAGACTCCATCATGGCATTACCAATATTATGGTAAGCTTCTGCTCTTGTAAACTTGTTTGTTGCAGTTTTTGCTGTTAATTCGTATTGAGGAATTGCTTCTTTAAAATTTTTATTCTGATAAAAAGCATTGCCTAAATTATAAGTAGCTTTATCGTAATTAGAATTGTTGCCTAATGCTTTTTGATAAGCCACAGAAGCATCTGTAAATTGTTGTTTGTTATAAAGCTCGTTACCTTGACGTAACATTTTACGTGCAACTCTTTGTTGTGCTACAGTATCTTTTTGCGCTACTATTTCTTTTGTTGAAAATAGCATTAAAAAGACAACTACTATGTATGTAAATTTCATTATCTGTTTTGTTTTTTACTTCAAAATACTTGGTTATAATAAGTATTAATAGAAGCTGTGTTCTACTATTTTTTTAGATTCTTTTCTTCATTAAATAAATCTACTTTTCTTAGCCATTTTGTTTTCTTATCAAATAAGAATACATCTATCACTAGAAATAGCAAACCTAATGCCAAAAACCATTGAAACTGATCTTTATAATCAGAAAATTGCTTGGTTTCGAATTCGTTTTTTTCTGCATTGGCAATTATCTCTGCCATAGCATTTACAGGCTTCTCTGTGATATTACCATCAATATAAGCGCCATCAGCTACATCTGCAATTCCTTTTAAAACTTCTGGTTTACGTTTTGTAATTACAGTTTCGCCTTTATTGTCTTTTTTATAACCAATCATAGAGCCATTTAAACGCATTGGTATTGGTCCTCCTTTTTCTGTTCCAACACCAACAGTATAAATTTTTACACCTTCGTTGGCTAAGTTTTGTGCAACTTGTTTTGTTTCTTCTTGATGATCTTCACCATCAGAAAGAATAATTAAAAAACGATTTGTTTGATCGTCGTTATTATAATACGTTTTTGCTAGTTCTAAAGCGCCATTAATATCTGTACCTTGGCTAGAAACCATATCTGGATTGGCGTTTTGTAAAAACATATTTGCGGCACCATGATCTGTAGTTATGGGTAATAACGGATAAGAATTACCTGCATAAACAATAATACCAACTCTATCAGAACCTAATTTATCTATTGTTTTAGAGATAATTTGTTTTGCTTTTTCTAGTCTATTTGGTGCAATATCTTCTGCAAGCATACTTTTAGAAACATCTAAAGCAAAAACAATATCTACACCTTCTCTTTTTACAGTTTTTAGCTTTGTACCCATTTTAGGGTTTGTTAGAGAAATAATTAAAAAGCTAATTCCTAACAGTAGAAAAACTAATTTTAAAGTAGTTTTAAAAGCTGATGAATTTGGTGCTAATTTTTTTAACAAAAGAACATTAGAAAACTTGCGTTGTGTTCTTTTTTTCCACCAAAAAACCAACAAGAAAATAACAACCATTACCGGAATGATTGTAAGTAAATAAAAATAAATTGGTTCTTCTATTCTGTACATTTATATAAAACTCTTAAATAATGTGTTTCTTAAAATAAATTCTAAAACTAATAGGCCTAGACCTAAAAAGACAAAAATTCTAAATTTTTCTTGATAATTGTAATACTTAAACTCTTCTATTTTAGTTTTTTCTAGCTTGTCAATTTCATCATAAATCTCTTTTAAAGATTCATTATCTGTAGCTCTAAAATATTTCCCTTCTGTTTCTGCAGCAATTTCTTCTAAAAGTTTTTCGTCTATTGTTACTTGTTGTTTTCTAAAATTTAATTTACCTGTTCTAGGGTCTCTACTCCAAGGAAAATCTGCCATACCATTTGTACCTATACCAATAGTATACACTTTAATCTTTAATTCTTTTGCTAACTCTGTTGCTGTTCTCGGGTCGATATTACCAGAGTTATTTACACCATCTGTTAGTAAAATAATTACTTTACTTTTAGCTTTACTTTCTTTAAGCCTGTTAACTCCGAACCTAAACCCATTCCTATAGCAGTTCCGTTTTCTAATTGCCCCCATTTTAATTCAGAAATGGACCTTTTTACAATGCCTTTATCACTAGTTATAGGTGTTTTCGTAAAACTTTCACCTGCGTAAACAACAATACCAATTCTATCGTTTGGCCTTCTATCTATAAAATTTACAGCAACTTTTTTAAGTGCTTCTAGTCTGTTTGGTTTTAAATCTCTTGCAAGCATACTGGCAGAAATATCGATTGCCATTACAATATCGATTCCTTTATTTGTTTTTGTTTTTTTGCTAACAGAAACATTTCTTGGTCTTGCCAATGCTACAATAATTGCGGCTAAAGCTAGTAATCTTAAAACGTAAAGTATAGGTTTTAACTTTGCTAGAATAGATGTTTCTGCTTTAAAACCTTTTATACTTGGCATTGTTAAAACTGCTGTATCTTTTTTCGCATAAAAAAATGCCAAACAGCTAATAACGGAATTAATATTAATAGCCGAGAGAAACTCAATATTTAAAAATTCGAAATTACTCCAGTTCATCTTCTTGTGCTGTTATTTGTTTAGGTTTTAAATTTCCTATAATAAATTCTGCGTCTTTTCTATCGTCTTCTATCTCTATTGCTAATGGTTTCGATTTCGCAAATTTTACTAAATCTGCCTCACGTAGTAAATCTTTTAACTTGGCAATTGTTTCTTTAGAAGTTTCTATTGTATCAGACTTTTTAAAATCGTTAATCATTTCTAAAACTTCATCTGTGGTGTTTTCTAAAGCAGGTACATTTAATTCTCTTTCGATGTAACCTCTAACAATTTCTGTTAGTTCAGAATAATATTCTTTTACTTTATTGTTTTGCCACAATAGTTTTTCGTCTAATTCATTTAATTTAAAAATAGCTTCTTCGTAAGGAGGCAAAGTTCTGTAAGTTGGCACTTCTTCTTCCTCTTTTCTTTTTCTGATTACGAACCAATAAATCCAAAAACCAATAATTGCCAAAATAGCCAAAGCAATATAAATGTAGATTTTAAAATCGTCGAAAGTATATGGTTCTGCTTTTATAGCTTTAATTGGAAATTTCTTGACTTTTGTAGTATCTACAGTAATTGTAGCAACATTTACCAATAAAGAATCTGTTAAATAAGCTTGGTTTTTTACAAAGATTTGTTGTTGCGGAATGTAAAATGCACCGCTATCAAAACCTGTTAAAATGTACTTTCTAATCAAACTATTTTTAAGAGTATCTACTTTTGTAGAATCTACAATTTCTAAACCTTTTAATTTTATCTTCGGAATAATTACATTCTTTGTTTCATCTACAGAAATTTTTAATTGAAACTGTTCTCCAATTCTAATGTTGGTTGTATCAATTTCTGCTTTTACCATTGGGTTTTGTGCAAAACTTATGGTCGAAATAAGAAATAATATATAGAATATCTGTTTTTTCATCATTTTAGCTCTCGATACTAATTTGTTCATTCTTCTCAAAATTCACCCGAACTGATATTTTGTTAATTTACTTTCCTTTATGCTTAAAATATCCTAATAATTTTTTTACATAATTTTCGTCTACTCTAGTATTTACGGCACCTGCACCACTTCTTTTAAACATGTTTAAGTAATAATCTGTTAGTCTTAAAGCATTTGCTTTATAATTGGTTCTTACAGATTTTGATGCGGTATTTATAGTTAAAACGTTACCTGTTTCTGCATCTAACATTGGCACCATTCCTAGATTAGGAATTTCTTCATCGTGTTTGTCAAAAACTCGAATACCAGTTAAATCGTGCTTTTTTGCAGCTATTTTTAGTGTTTTTTCATAATCATCATCCATAAAATCTGATAACATAAAAACAATAGCTCTTTTTTTAAGCACACTAGATAAAAACTTTAATGCCGCTGCAATATTAGTTTTTTTACTTTTAGGTTGATACTCGATTAATTCTCTAATAATTCGTAAAACATGACTTTTTCCTTTTTTAGGTGGAATGAAGAGTTCTATATCATCAGAAAATAAAATTAAACCAACTTTATCGTTGTTTTGAGTTGCAGAAAATGCAAGTGTTGCTGCAATTTCTGTAACTGTGTCTTTTTTAAATTGTGTTGAAGTACCAAAAAGTTCTGACCCGGATACGTCTACTAAAAGCATCATGGTTAGTTCTCTTTCTTCTTCAAAAACTTTAATATACGGTTCGTTGTATCTTGCAGTTACATTCCAATCAATTGCTCTAACATCATCACCAAATTGATATTGGCGAACTTCAGAAAAAGTCATACCACGCCCTTTGAAAGAAGAATGGTATTCTCCGCCAAAAATATCATTAGACAAACGCTTTGTCTTAATTTCTATTTTACGAACTTTTTTAAGTATTTCTTTTGTATCCATTTTTTGCTTTTGGCTTTTAGTGAGTTAGCTTTTAGCGAAAGGCTAAAGGCAAATTGCTAATAGCTTCTATGGCACTTCTACTTCGTTAATAATAGAATTGATAATGTTTACAGATGTTACATTTTCTGCTTCTGCTTCATAAGTAATACCAATTCTGTGACGTAAAACATCTTTTACAACAGCTCTAACGTCTTCTGGTATTACATAACCTCTTCGTTTTATAAAAGCATAACATTTAGCTGCTTTGGCTAAATTGATGCTTCCACGAGGTGATGCACCAAAATTTATTAAATCTTTTAATTGTGGTAAGTTGTATTTTTCTGGATAACGTGTCGCAAAAATGATGTCTAGAATGTATTTTTCTATTTTTTCATCCATATAAACTTCATTAGCAACTTCTCTTGCTTTAATAATTTGGTCTACAGAAATTACCGGATTTACTTTTGCGAATCCGCCAGTTAAATTTTGACGCATAATTACTTGCTCGTCTTGTAACTTAGGATAATCTATTACAACTTTTAGCATAAATCTATCTACCTGTGCTTCTGGTAATGGGTAAGTACCTTCTTGTTCTACAGGGTTTTGAGTTGCCATTACTAAGAAAGGTTCGTCTAATTTAAAAGTTGTGTCGCCAATGGTGATTTGACGTTCTTGCATTGCTTCTAGTAGCGCAGATTGTACTTTTGCTGGTGCTCTGTTAATCTCATCTGCTAAAACAAAGTTTGCAAAAATTGGTCCTTTTTTAATTGCAAAGTCGTTTTCTTTCATGTTGTAAATCATGGTTCCAACAACATCTGCAGGTAGTAAATCTGGTGTAAATTGTACTCTACTAAAACTACCTTGTACCGCTTTAGATAGCGTGTTAATTGCTAGGGTTTTTGCCAAACCAGGCACACCTTCTAGTAAAATATGACCATTACCAAGTAAACCAATTAGCAAACTTTCTATCATTTGCTTTTGACCTACAATAACTTTGTTCATCTCTAAAGTAAGAATGTCTATAAAAGCACTTTCTCTCTCAATTTTTTCATTAATAGCTCTTACATCTATATCCATTGTATTTTATATTAGGCGTTATATATCTCGTAATAATCTTATAGTAACAAAACTACAATTTTAACATATTTGTTTTTGTTAAAAGTAGGTTAAAGATGATTGATATATTTTTGTTATTTTTAAAAATTATTAGCCCTTAAAAATATAAATGGAAAAATTAACAGACAAATATTTATGGAAATCTTTAAAAGAAGGTGATTTAAAAGCGTTTTCTGTTCTTTTTGAAACTTATTATTCTAATTTACATAGTTACGGTTTAAAAATATGTAAAGATGAAGCGCTAACAGAAGATACTTTGCAAGACTTTTTTATGTACGTTTATGAACATAGAGAAAATTTAAGCGATTTAGATACAATTGCACCTTACCTTTTTACATCTTACAAACGATTTTTATTAAAAGTAATTAAGAAAAATGAAAAAGTAAAACCAACAGATTTTTCAAATGAAAATTTTGTAGACATTCAATTTACGGCAGAGGAGTTGATAACAAACCAAGAAGTTGAAAGCTTTAAAAATAAAAACTTAACACAGCTTTTAAATAAATTACCAAAAAGACAAAAAGAGGCAGTTTACTTAAAATATTACAGCGGTTTAAAAGCGAAAGAAATTTCTGAAATAATGGGTATTAACTACCAAAGTGTCGTAAATACTTTACATAAAGCAATTAAAAACTTAAAGGAAGAAATTTCGATTATTAAATTATTTAAGTTTTAGTAAAAAATAAGGGTATAAAAAAGCAATAAATACCTTATACAAATAGATTCTATACATTTAATAGATAATGAGTAAGAAAAATTACGATAGCATAAACGATTTTTTAGATGATAATTCATTTAAAAATTGGGTTTTTCAAAACAACGGAACCGATGTGGGTTTTTGGGATTTTTGGATAGCTAATAATCCTGATAAACAAGATTTAGTTAATGAAGCTAAAGATCTTGTTATTGGTGTTTCTTTTAATAAAAAACAAGTTGGTAAAGAAAAAGTTGCTTTCGAATGGCAAAAATTAGAAGCTAAAATTAAAGCAAAACAAAAACAACCAAAAAGAAAATTAAGACATTTACATAAATATGGTGCAGTTGCATCAATTCTTCTATTGGTGGTTTTAAGTGTGTATTTTATCAATAGAAATACTAGAATTACGCACAAAACAAATTACGGAGAAATTTTAACGATTAAACTTAAAGATGGTAGTGATGTTACACTAAACTCTAATTCTAGTTTATCGTATTATAAAAATGAAAGTAGAAAAGTTTGGTTAAAAGGTGAAGCCTTTTTTCAGGTTGATAAAAAAATAGCAACCAATGCTAAGTTTTGGGTGTTAACAGATGATTTGTCTGTAGAAGTCTACGGAACATCTTTTAATGTAAGTACAAAAAGAAAGAAAACAGATGTGTTTTTAGAAGAAGGAAATATTTGGCTAAAACTTAAAAACGGTCAAGATAAAAAGATGATTCCGGGGAACTATATTTCGTATTCATCAGAAAAAAATAAAGTATTAGAAGATAAAAACATTTTTAATGCTAGAATAAAAACTTCATGGAAAAACGGTTCTTTATTGTTCGATAACTTATCTTTAGAAGATGCAATGGAAAAAATAAAAGAATCTTACGGGTTTTCTATAATTTTTAAAGATGAAGAGAGCAAAAAATTATCAATTACAGGTGCTGTACCAATTACCAACATAGATATTTGTTTACAAGCTATAGAAAAATCTGTAAATGTAGCAATTGTTAAAGAAGACAACTCTTTAGTAATTAGCAAAAAATAAGTGTAATTTTAAATTTATAGATGTTTTCGAAAATAGTATTTTTAAAATTTTTATTACTTGTTTTTGTTGCATTTATCACCTTACCTACACTTTCTCAAAATTATAAAAAAGAAAAAGTTCCTTTAGCTGTTTTACTAGATAAAATTAGTAACGAACACAAGATTTTCTTTACATATAACGCTAATTTACTAGCGAATAAGTTTGTGCAAGAAGAAAGTTTTGTAAACTTATCTTTAAAAGAATCTATTTCTTTATTAGAAAAAATTACACCCTTTTTATTTGACGATTTAGGAAATAGTTATTACGTTATTTACAAAAGAAAGAGTCTAATAAACGAAAAATTCACGCTAGAGGAAATACCGTTTTTAAGAAGGATATTGTTGTTGATAGCGCATTTTTGAATAAAAAAATTACAGTTAAAGGTATTGTTTTAAGTTCAGAAAATATTCCTTTAAGCGGTGCAACATTGCAAGAAGAAAAAACTTTAGTAGGCACAACCACAAATGCAGATGGTACATTTGAATTCGAGGTTTTATCTAACAACAGTATTATTGTTAGTTTTATTGGTCATAATTCTAGAATATTACAATTGTATCCAAATAAATTTCATACCATAATATTAGCATCAGGACAAGATTTAGATGAAGTACAAGTGGTTGGTTCTAGAAATAAAAACAGAGTTGCAAGCGATACGCCTGTTGCAATAGATTTTATAGATATCGAAAAAACAGCTACAAAAAGTAGTCAAGTAGAAGTAAATCAGTTTTTGCAATATGCAATTCCTTCATTTAATGCTACCAAACAATCTGGTGCAGATGGCGCAGATCATATAGATCCCGCAACTATTAGAGGCTTGGGGCGAGATCAAACTCTAGTTTTAATTAACGGTAAAAGAAGGCATCAAGCTTCTTTAATTAACCTTTATGGTACCCGCGGTAGAGGTAATTCGGTACAGATTTAAATGCAATTCCTATTTCAGCCATTAAAAGAATAGAACTTTTAAGAGATGGCGCTTCTGCTCAATATGGTTCAGATGCAATTGCGGGTGTGTTAAACATTGTTCTAAAAGACAATGATAATTCACTAGATGTTAAGTCTACTTTTGGTTTTTACAATGCAGACCCTAATCGTTTTTTTCCGAAAAGAACAGATGGTTTTACTACTAAATTGGGTTTAAACTACGGAACAAAAATAAGTAAAAATGGATTTTTTAATTTTTCTGCAGAAGCAATTTCTTTAGAAAACACCACAAGACCAGCAACAGAAGCGAGAGAAAAATACGGGCAAGCAGAGATAAAGGGAGTAAGTTTTTTTTAAATTCAGAAATTCCTATTTATAAATCGACAAAACTTTACTTTAACGGAGGCGTAAATTATAAAAATACAGAAGCTTTTGCGTTTACAAGAAAACCGCAAAGCGAACGAAATGTTCTAGAAATTTATCCAACAGGATTCAATCCTTTAATCACCTCAAAAATAATTGACAATTCTTTTTCGGTTGGTTTGCTAACAACTTATAAAGATTGGAGTGTTGATTTAAATAATACTTTCGGAAGAAATAACTTTCATTACTTTATTAAAAACACCTTAAATGCAACTTTGGTAGAAAATTCGCCAACAGAGTTTGATGCAGGCGGGCATCAATTGATTCAGAATACAACAAGTGTCGATTTTTCAAAATATTTTAATGAAAAAACTTACGGATTTAATGTGGCACTTGGTTTAGAGCATCGTTTAGATAAATATAAAATTTTTTCGGTGAAGAAGCCTCTTATGCTGCTTACGATGTAAATGATAATTTAGTAAATTCTGATACTTCTTTAGAAGATTATAAAACGTTTAATGGTAAAATAAGACCTGGAGGATCACAAGGTTTTCCTGGGTATTCTCCAGAAAATGAGTTAGATAAAAGTCGCTCTAATTTTAGTTTTTATTTAGATACAGAAGTAGATTTTTCTAAAAAATTTATGATTGGTTCTGCTGTTAGATACGAGTATTACAGTGATTTTGGTAGCACATTAAATTTTAAGTTTGCTTCTCGATACAAAATTTCAGATAAATTTAATTTAAGAGGTTCTTATAGCACCGGTTTTAGAGCGCCTTCTTTAGCACAAATATATTTCAACTTAACGTTTACTAATTTTATTGGCAGCAAGCCGTCGGAGTCTTTTTTAGTGCCCAATAATAGTCCTATAGCTAGAAGGTTTAATATCGAAAAATTAAAAGAAGAAAAAGCCAAAAACTTTAGTTTAGGTTTTGCTACAAAATTTAATAAGTCTTTTAATGCAACCTTTGATGCTTATTACGTTGCAGTTAAAGACAGAATAATTTTAAGCGGTAATTTTGATGCGTCAGATTTGGGTTTAGGCATCGAAAATGTACAGTTTTTTGCAAACGGAGTTAGTACAAAAACAACTGGTATAGATGTTGTTTTAAATTGGTATAAGAATTTTGAAAACAGCAAGCTTTCATTAGACTTTTCTGGAAATATCAATCACATGATAATTACAGATATTAATAATAAAGAGTTAGATGAAGAAACTTTTTTTGGCAAAAGAGAACAACAATATTTACTAGCTTCTGCACCAAATAACAAATTTAGTTTGGGTGTAAATTATCAGTATAAGAAACTTAAAACGGCTTTAAATTTTACAAGATTTAGTAGCGTTAAACTAATCGATTGGCAAATTAGTCAAGATTTAGCTAATTTTAATAATTCAGAAGCAGAAAGGTTAGATGCTTCTATAGATATTTATCAGCCAAAATTAACAACAGATTTACATTTTAGTTATCAATTTAATAAACTAATAAATTTGCAAATTGGTGCAAATAATCTTTTTAATATTTACCCTACAAAACAAGAAAGCTTTACTGATAGCGGAGGTTTGTGGGATGCTACGCAAATGGGAACAAATGGTTCTTTTTACTACACAAAATTGAATATAAAATTATAAATACTGACGATTCATTTAAGTTTTTTGATTTTTATTGAAAAAAGTCAATTTAAAAAGAGTATACTTTTATTTTTTTGTCTTATGTAATAAATCGAGCATTTCATTTTGTTAAAATGGATAGTTCAATTTAAACACATTTACTAACTAATAATTTATTTATGAGACAAAAGTATTTATTAAAACTATTTACAGTTGCTTTTATGTTTATGCTGCCGCTTGGGTTTATGGCACAAACTATAAAAGGGAAAATTACAGACAAATCTGGTAGTGCATTACCTTTTATGAATGTTTTGGTTAAAGGAACTTCTATAGGAACAACTACAAGTGATTCTGGAGAGTTTAGCCTTAACGTTAAAAGTTTACCAGCTACATTAGTAGTGTCTTCTATAGGCTACAAAACAAAACAAATTAATGTTACAGATACTTCTTTTCTAAACATTACAATAGAAGAAGGAGATGAGTCTTTAAATGAAATTGTAATTACGGGTTCTAGAGCACCTGCTCGTAGTAATACAAAAAGTCCGTTACCAATAGATATCGTTTCGTCTAAAGATTTAGTTTCTACAGGACAAACAACTTTTGATAAAGCATTACAGTACAAAATACCTTCTTTTAATACGGTACAAACTCCTGTTAACGATGCAACATCTTTATTAGATCCTTATGAAATTAGAAATATGGGACCAAGTAGAACGTTAATTCTTATAAACGGTAAACGTAAAAATTTAAGTGCATTATTGTATACACAAACTTCTCCAGGTAGAGGAGAAACAGGTTCAGATATTTCCGGTATACCAACAGATGCAATTAAATCTGTAGAGGTTTTAAGAGATGGTGCTTCTGCGCAATATGGTTCTGATGCAATTGCAGGTGTAATAAATATTATATTAAAAGATAGTCCAAATGCAGGTTCTGCAACTTTAAGAACAGGAATTACTTCTGAAGGAGATGGAGAAATGTTTGGTGTAAGTGTAAATAATGGATCTACAATTGGTGATGACAAAGGTTTTATTAATTATACAGTAGATTTTTCTAAAACAAGTTTATCAAATAGACCAGGAACAGTAGATGCTGCTGGAGAAGCTGCAGATTTTGGAGCAAATATTGCAGATGTTCAAGAGTTTTTATCTAGAAGACCGGATGCAGGAAACATTAACGGAGCGCCAGAAACTGCTGCTGCTAAATTTTTAATTAATGGTTCTTATAAATTAAGTGAGCAGTCTAACTTATATTTTAATGCTGCATTTGTAAACAAGAAAGTAAATTCTTTTGCAAACTATAGAACTCCGTATTGGAGAACCGTTACAGATTTCCCTTATTTAGCAGATTTCTTTCCAGGAGACAACCCAAATACAGCAGGAGGTTATGATGGTTATGTACCAACTTTTGAAGGAGATTTAAATGATTACAATGCTACAGTTGGTTTTAAATCTGTAATTAACGATTGGAATGTTGATGCAAGTTTTACAACCGGTGGAAACTCGCAAACTTATAAAGTAAACAACTCTCATAATAGAAACTTTGTGTATTCTCCTTCTACTTGGGTAGATGCTAATAACAACGGAACAATTGATGATGGTGAAGTTACAGAAGGTTCTCAATTATATAGAGAAAACAGTAAAAAATCTTTTGATCCAGGAGGAACTTCTTTTTCTCATAATGTAGGTAATATTGATGTTTCTAAGATTCTTTCTGATAATTTAAGTGTTGCTTTTGGTACAGAATTTAGATATGAAACTTTTGAAATTATAGAAGGTGAATTAGGTTCTTATGATGGTGGAGGAGCAGATTCTTTCGCAGGAAATAGCCCGAAAATTCAGGTCAATTTACACGTTATAACTTTGGTGGTTATGCTTCTTTAAACTGGAATCCTACAGAGAATTTAACTTTAGATGGTACAATTAGAAGTGAAAATTATTCAGATTTTGGAAATGCTTTTGTTTGGAAAGCTAGTGGTGCTTACACAATAAATGATAAGTATACATTAAGAGGTTCTTTATCTACAGGATTTAGAGCGCCAACATTACATCAAATTTATACACAAAAAGCTCAATATAGTTTTGTGCCAGGTCAAGGTATTCAAGTAGGTGGTTTGGTTAACAATGTATCTTCTCAGGCAGGATTGTTAGGAATACCTAAATTAAAAGAAGAAACTTCTACAAACTTTACTTTAGGTTTAGGAGGAAAAGTAAACAGAAACCTAAGTTTTACAGTAGATTATTATAGTATTAATGTAGAAGATAGAATTGTTTTAAGTACAGAAATCACACCACCAGCTTTACCAGCATTTGATGGTTTATCAGATTTAAGCTTTTTCGTAAATGCTTTAGACACTAAAACTTCGGTTTAGATGTTGTAATTGGTTATAATAAAATAGAATTAGGAGATGGTAAATTAGGATTTAATTTATCGGGTAACTATACGATCAAAAATGAGAGAGATGGCGAAGTTAAAAACCCTGCTTCTGTAGCTGCTACAGGTCAGTCTGTTGTTAATGCAACTCAAGAAGCATTGTTTTTTACTTCAAGGCCACAAACAAAATGGATTTTAGGTTCTACTTATGATATTAATAAGTGGGGATTCTCTTTAAACAACACGTATTTTGGTAAAACAACATTTAAACAACAAGGTTTAGATGCTAATTTAAGAACAGAGTTTACACCAAAAGTTGTTACAGATTTAGGAATCAACTTTAACGCTACAGAAAAGTTAACTTTAGCTTTAAACGTTAATAATTTATTTAATGTTTTACCAGAATGGAGCTTTAAAGCAGAAAACGCAGCAGGAACAGCAATTATTAATGATCCGGCAGCAATTAAAAATCAATCTAACTTGATAACTTTTAACCAACGTTATTCTCAAATGACGTATGATGGTTACCACTTTAGCCAGTTAGGTACAATGTTTAATTTATCTTTAAACTACCAGTTCTAAAGAATAATTATATTTGATTAATTGAAAAACGCTACTTGAAAAAGTAGCGTTTTTTTATATTTATATTGAAGAAATATTAGTCCTTTTTAAGAGAAAGTGTTTCGTTTTCGAATTCACCAAATGTAAAATACTGAATCCAATCTCCTAAGTTTATGTAAGTAGAATTTTCTTTTAGTTTTATTTCTAAAGGAAGGTGTCTGTGCCCAAAAACAAAATAATCGTAGTGTTTTTGTGTTAGCTTCTTTTACAATATTGTACTAGCCATTCGTTATCTTCTCCTAAAAACTTAGCGTCTTCATCACGATAAATCATTTTGTTTTTTACAGACATATGTTGTCCTAATTTAATACCTAAATCTGGATGAAGCCATCTAAACATCCATTTAAATAAAGGAAAAGTAAATACTTTTTTCATGCGTTTATAGCCTTTATCACCTGGGCCTAAACCATCACCATGTCCTATTAAAAAAACTTTATTATTTATTTTAAACTCTTGCGGACTGTGAAATACCGGAATATTTAATTCCTTTTCAAAATAATCGTTCATCCATAAATCATGGTTTCCAACGAAAAAATAAATAGGAGTTCCAGCATCTTTAATTTCTGCAAGTTTGCCTAAGACTCTAACAAATCCTTTAGGTACAACTGTTTTGTATTCGAACCAAAAGTCGAATAAATCGCCTAATAAAAAAATAGCTTCAGCATCTTTTTTAATAGTATTTAACCAATTTACAAACCGTTGTTCTCTAGGAAAACTAGCTTCTGTAGTTGGTGCTCCTAGATGTTGATCAGAAGCAAAATATACTTTTTTGTTATTGGCTGTAGTAATAGAAATCATTGCTACAAAGTAAAGCTATTCGTTGTTAGTTTCCAACTCTAAAACTTTTTGAAGCATTTTGTCGTCTTTATGAATAATTCTATAAAAACCAACATCGCCAAAAAGTACGTTTGCAATAGATGCTTTTAAGTATCTCTTAATGCTTTGTTTTGTTCTAAAAGAAGGTTTTATTTTGTCTTTAATTTCTGATAAATAAGTATTGTATATTTTGTCGTCTGTATCAAAATCATTTATAAAAGATTCGATATTCCAAGTAGATAATTCTTTTCTATTATTATCTACATAATCAAAAGCAAAATCGTTAATTGTGTTAAAATAATATCTATTCATGTAAGAAGTTGTGTCTACAGCAACAAAAACATCAGGAATAATACCACCACCGCCATATACTATTTTTCCTTTAGGTGTTTTAAAACTTAAAGAATCTACTACTTTTATACTGTCTTTATTTAGTAATTCTCCTCTATTTATTCTTTCTTGATAGTCTTTATAATAGTTGCTATTTCCGTTACCGTAATATGGTTTTTGAATAGATCTACCGGTTGGTGTGTAATAACGAGCAGTAGTTAATCTTACTGCAGAACCATCGCCTAAATCCATTTCTATTTGCACCAAACCTTTACCAAAAGAACGTCTACCAATTATGGTTCCTTTGTCGTTGTCTTGCAAAGCACCGGCAACAATTTCTGATGCTGATGCTGAGTTTTCGTCGATTAAAACATATAAACCACCTTTTTCAAAATCTCCTTTAGATGTTGCAAAAGATTCGTCGATATCGCCTTTATTGTCTTTTGTAAAAACAATTAATTTATCGTCTTCTAAAAACTCATCAACAATACTGTTCGCAATGTCTATAAAACCACCGCCATTGCCACGAAGATCTAAAACTAAATCTGTCATACCATCGTCTATTAAACTATTTAATGATGATTTAAATTCTGAATACGTGTTTCTTGCAAAACGATCTAGCTTTATATAGCCAATAGAGTCGTTAATCATGTAAGATAAATCTACACTTTTGATGTTTACTTTACCGCGAGTAACATCTACTGTAAAAATAGAATCTGTACTTTTTCTATAAATTTGAAGCTCTACTTTGGTACCAGGTTCTCCTTTTAAGTATTCTCGCACTTTGTTAGCAAAAACATTTACACCAAACTTGTTAAACATATTTTGCCCAAATAAAGTGTCTTGGTTTGCCATTAAGATTCTGTCGCCGGCTTTAATACCTGCTTTAATACTTGGACCTCCTTTTATAGGCTGAATTACTGTAATTGAGTCTGAAATCATTCTAAATTGAACACCAATACCAACAAAATTACCTTGCATGTTTTCTTTAACAGCTTGTAAGTTTTCTTTAGGAATATAAACAGAATGTGGGTCTAGTTTACCCAACATTTGTGTAATTGCACCATCTAATAAACTATCTGTAGAGACTTTGTCTACATAATCGTTTTCTATAAAATTTATAAGTTTTTTTATTTTTTGTTCTTGAGAAGAGCTTTTCGAAAAAGACATTAAACTGCTAGAGTTTCCGCCAAAAGATAATCCTATTAAAATTCCAAAAACAACAGCAACTGCAAGAAATAATGGAAGGTTTTTTTATTCATAAGGTAAATTCATTAATTCTACGCCAGCCTTTTCTAAAAATTTTAAACCGAGAAAGATCTTTGTATGCATTAGCATAAACAACTCTTTTAATACCTGCTTGATGAATTAATTTACTGCATTGCGTGCAAGGAGATAAAGTAATGTAAAGTGTTGCGCCTTTTGCAGATTGAGTAGAACTTGCAACTTTTAAAATTGCGTTTGCTTCTGCGTGTAAAACTTCCCACTTTGTGTCTCCGTTGTCATCTTCACAACAGTTGTCAAAACCCGTTGGGGTTCCGTTAAATCCGTCTGAAATAATCATTCTATCTTTTACAATTAAAGCACCTACTTGTTTGCGTTTACAATGAGAAAGTTTGCCCCATTCTAAAGCCATTCTTAAGTAAGCTTTGTCGTATTTTAATTGCTTCTTTTCTGTCATAGTTTACGAAAGTATAAAGATTAATAGAATTAAGACGTTAATTATTAGTCAAAATTTATAGTTACCAAAAAACTCTGTCTAACATCATTTGTATAGAAAAACCGATTACGATAGAAGAACAAACTAAAATCCAATCTCTTCTTGTTACCTTAAAAAAGTTTTGTAAAAGAGTACCAATTATTAAAATTCCTAAAACAATTATTATTTGTGCAGCTTCTATACCAACAGCAAATTCTAATAATGGCATTAATTTATCATCTTCTTTACCAATCATCATTTTAAAATAATTAGAAAAACCTAAACCGTGAATTAAACCAAAGAATAAAGCAAATACTAAGTTGGTGTTTTCTTTACCATAAGATGATTTTTTAGCTGTAAAAACATTAATTACACCCGTAATAAAAATAGTAACTGGTATTAAAAACTCTATCAGTTTCATATCTATATTTAAAATGCCGTAAGCAGATAAAGCTAAGGTTATAGAATGACCAATGGTAAAAAGTGTAACCAACCATAAAACTTTTTTAGTTGGTTAAAACTGAATACTACAGCTAAAACAATTAAAAATAAAATATGATCGTAAGCATTAAAGTCTAACACGTGGTTAAGACCCATTTTAAAATATAAAATAAAATCGTCCATTTTTGTTGAATTTAGAGGAAAATCAAAGATATTAAAAACTTAAAACAACTCTAAATTATTTTAGAAACTATTATTATTGGTAAACCAGTTTGGTTTACCAATAATAATATGGTTATATTTGTGTTGTTGGCTTGTTTTTAATTGGTTAGTTGTTTGTAGATCATATAACTAATCTATAAAAACATTGTTTTTAAGCTAGCATTACTTTTTTTATTTTTAAAATAATCTTTGATGAAAAAATATCTTCTAATTTATATTGTAATTCTTTTCTTTAATACTCATGATTTTGAAGCTCAAGAAAAATTTGTAGCTAGTATTTCTGAATATAACGAGGCAATTAAAAAAGCAAAAGCTGGTGATGTACTTATTCTTAAAAATGGTGTTTGGAAAGATGTCGAAATTAATGCTTATGGTAAAGGTACTAAAGAGTTGCCAATTGTAATAAAAGCTGAAACTGCCGGTAAAGTTATAATTACAGGAAATTCTACCTTAAATATCTATGGAGAATTTATTATTGTTAGTGGTTTATGGTTTAAAAACGGAAATTCTACTTACAAATCTGTTGTTCAGTTTAAAAAGAATACCAAGTTGTTTGCCAATAATTGCCGTTTAACAAATTCTACAATTTCTTATTTTAAAGTTACGCCAGGTATAAAAGATCATTGGGTAGATATTTGGGGTAAAAATAATAGAGTAGATCATAATAATTTTACTGGAAAAACAAGTGCTGGTACAACATTAGTTGTTTGGTTAAAAGGAAACGAGCATATAGAAAATAATCATAGAATTGATAATAATTTATTTGGTTTTAGAGAAGAACTTGGTGAAAATGGCGGGGAAACAATTAGAATAGGAACCAGCACAAATTCGATGAAATCTTCTAAAACCCTCGTAGAAAGAAATGTTTTTGCAAGTTGTAACGGAGAAATAGAAATTATTTCTAATAAATCAGGCGATAATATTTTTAGAGATAATTTGTTTGTTGGAAGCAAAGGAACTTTAACATTAAGACACGGTAACAATGCTTTAGTAGAGAGAAATGTTTTTTTAGGAAACGGGGTTAGTAAAACTGGCGGAATTAGAGTAATTAATTGTGGTCATATAATCAAAAATAATTTACTAATCGGATTACAAGGAGAAGGTTACAGAGGTTCTATTGTGTTAATGAATGGGGTTTTAAACTCGCCCTTAAATCGATATCATCAAGTTAAAAATGTAGACATTCAAAATAATACAATTATAAATTCCGGTCCGTTAGTTTTTGGTGCAGGTAAAGATGATGAGAAAACCTTAGCTCCAGAAAACGTTAATTTTTCTAACAACCTAATTTTTAACAATAAAGCTGCTAATAATATACAGTTTGTAGATGCAGTTTCGGTATTAGTTTCAATACAAATTATATCGATGCAATGGATGGTGATGTTGTTGGATTTTTAAAAACTAAAATCAATTGGAAAGAATTAAAAAATTATCCAATTCCGACGAAAGAAAATCAAGATTTACTTAAAGTAACTAAGAATAATTTTAGTCCTGTAAAAGATATTACAAGAAAATTAAGATCAGTATTAAATGCAGGTGCTTTTAATTTAGGTTCAAACAGATTGCCGATTGCTTTAAGCTTAAGAGCTGGTCCAGGTTGGAAACCAAAAATAGTTGCATCAAAGGTAAAACCGCAAGAAATATTAGTAAAACCTGGTGTTGCAACTTTAGAAAAAGCTGTAAAAAATGCTGTTAAAGGAACTGTTTTAAAATTAGAAGCAGGAGCATTTTTATTGAAGAAAAAATTAAGATTACAAAAAATGTAACAATTATTGGTGCTAAAAATGCAGCTTCTATAATCTCTGTAAGCGAGGATGTAGAAAATCAATTAGATTATATCTTTAGAGTTAATGAAGGTGCAACGTTTAAATTGTCTAATGTTACTTTAAACGGAGAAACAAAATCACCTAAATACGCCATTGTATCACCCAACAAACAAGAAGGCGGTTTGTACAAAGTATTTGTAAACAATGTGATTTTTAAAAATTTTAAAAACAAAAACGGCGGTAGTGTTTTTAAAGCTTACAACGGTACGTTAGCAGATACTTTAAGTTTTAAGAATTCTAAATTCGAAGATAACTATAGAGGTTTAAATTTATCTTACGATAAAGATATCTTCGGGAAAATTAATGCGAATAATATCATTTTACAAAATTCTGTTTTTAAAAATATTGAAGGTGAAGCGTTAAATTATATCAGAAAAATACCATCACCGGAAATTCCTGGTGGAAATTTGGTTGTTAAAAACTGTGTTTTTAGCAAGGTGAACAATAAAGAGAAAGGTCAATTTTTAAAGACCAACGGAATACATAAAGTAACAATATCTAATTCTGTTTTTGAGAAAAGTTATAACATTAAAGTTCCTTTGGATTTAAAAGGGAGTAATAATATTGTGTCTAATTGTTTGATTTTTTCTAGCGGATTTGTAAAAGTTAGCAAAAACGCGAAGAAGATAAATTTAATTTATAAGAACCCTAAATGGGAAGATCAAGCATTATTTGTTCCTAGTGAGAAATCAGAATTATTAAAGAAAAATAATAAAAGAGAACGCATTGGCTTACTAAAATAAGAGCTAGTTTCTAAAATGAAAAAAAGTATCTATTTGTTTTTTTCTTCGGATTATAGCTGTTATTACTCACGATTTTTAAAATATTGATGCGCATATTAAAGTAAACGATTTGAAGAAAGTGTTTTTAACAAATTGTATTCAAAACTTATTACAGGTTTAAGGGTGTAGTAATGTTAATATCAATATTGAAAAAACATTTAATTTAAAAAGAATTAGATACTTGTAATTTTTTAACAATTTTTAGGTGAAATACATTTTAAAAACGGTTAAAAATTATCGTAAATTCAGCAATGCTTTTTTAACCTTAATTTCTTATTAACACAAAATATTTCAAAAATTGAAATATAAAACCTATATTTGGTTTACCAATTTGGTAAACCAATTGTGATTTTAGCAGAAATTACTTACTAAATTGTACATTTTAGCAACAAAACATTAACTACATTTTAAAAATTTTATGAAGAATTTAATTTTAGTAATCACTACTTTATTTTTATTCATTTCTTGCAATGAAACATCAGTCAATAGTATTTTAGTAAACAATTCATCAGAATTATTAGATGCTGTAAAAGAATTAAAAGCAGGTGATGAAATAGTATTAAAAAAAGGAACTTACAAAGATGTAGAAATTAAGCTGATTGGAGAAGGAACCGAAAATAAGCCAATTAAACTAAAAGCAGAAACGCCAGGAGAAGTTTTTATAGAAGGTGCTTCTAGCTTAGAAATTAGTGGAAATTATATAGAAGTAAGCGGTTTGTTTTTAGAAACGGATATTCGCCAAAAATAAATGTTATCGCTTTTAGAACTAGTCCTAAAGAAGTTGCCAATCACTCTAAAGTTACCAACTGTGTAATTTTAGATTTTAATAATTTAGAGCGCGATCAAGATAATCTTTGGGTGCAGTTATATGGTAAACATAACGAATTTAGCAACTCTTATCTTGCCGGTAAAACAAATGGTGGTCCAACTTTAAGAGTAGATTTAAAAGGAAATCAAAGCATTAGAAATTATCATAAAATTATAAATAATCACTTTGGTCCAAGACCAAGAAAAGGTGGTGCAAGAGGTGAAACGATTCAGTTAGGAAGTAGTTTTACATCAATGAGTCCTAGTAACACGTTAATTGCAAATAATTTATTTGAAGAGTGTAATGGTGAAGTAGAAATCATTTCAAGTAAAACCAATTTCAATATTATTAAAAATAACGTGTTTTATAAAAGTGAAGGTTCTGTTGTTACACGTCACGGAAACTACGTTACGATAGACGGAAATTATTTTATTGGAGATGGCATAAACGATCAATATGGCGGAATTAGAATAATAAATACCGGTCATTGGGTAATCAACAACTTATTTTACAAAATAAAAGGTAAGAATTTTAGAAGTCCGATTGCTATAATGAACGGAATTCCGAAGTCACCATTAAACCGTTATAATCAAGTTACAGATGTTGTAGTTGCCTACAATACATTTGTAGATTCTAGCTCACCATGGCAATTTGGTGTAGGAACAAATATTGCGCAAGCAGATGTTTTACCAAAGTCGGAAATTAGATCTGCAAGACCTTTAAGAACCGAAGTTGTAAATAATATTATTTATAATTCTGAAGGTGATGCAAATCCAATTATTGAACACGATAAAGCCGATGGCGTAACATTTGCAAGTAATATTATCGATAATAACGAAGTAGAAGTTAAAAACAATCATGGTTTAATTACTAAAGATTTAACCTTAACAGATATTGGTTCAAACTTATCTGTACCAACTTCAGGATTCGATGATGTAGAAGTTTATAAAGGCTACGATTTTGAAACGATTACGAATGATTTATTAGGAAATTCTAGAGGAAAAACGAATACAATCGGAGCAATTTCAAAAGCTGAAGACATAAATTTAGATTTGTTAGATAAATCTAAATATGGTGCAGATTGGTTTTCAAACGAAGTAGAAGCAAAAGAAGCAACAACACATACTGTTGCAAATGCTTCGGAATTGGTTAGCAAACTTGAAGCAGCAGAAAGTGGAGATATTTTAAGTTTAAATGATGGTATTTATAATATTTCAGAATCTTTAATTATAAATAAATCAATCACAATTCAATCTAAAGGAAATGCTGAAATTGTTTATGCAGGTGCAGCAAATACGCCAGCTGTCGAATTACATCCTTATGGGAAATTAACTGTAAAAAACATCAAGTTAAAAGGCACAGGTTCTCAGCAAGCATTCGCGAGTTTAAAAAAGAACATGTCTAATCATTTTGGATTGGAAATATTAGATTCGGAAATCAGTAATTTTAATTATGCTTTAAAAGTATACAAACAATCTTTTTCTGAGGAAATCATCTTTAAAAATACTTCAATTTCAGACTGTGAAAACGGTTTAGAATTATCCGAAGAAACAAATGACAGAGGTGATTATAACACAGAATATTTAACTGTTGATAATTGCAAATTCGCAAACGTAAAACAAAACGTTATCGATTATTATCGTGGTGGTTATGATGAGTCTACAATTGGCGGAAACCTGTTAGTTACCAACAGTACGTTTACTAATTCCGGTGCTAAAGAAAAAAACGGAATGCTGTTAAATCACAGAGGAATTGTAAATGTAAACATCAATAACAACACGTTTAAAAACAATAAAGTACAATTTGTTTCAATTCTTTGGGGAGCAAAAAACAATGTACAATCAAACAACACTTTAATTAATTCGGGAAAATTAAAACCGAAGAAAACTTAAAACAAACCTTAATGTATTAAGATATTGTAGCGAAAGCTAAGAAATACGTTAACCACAACTTTATATAATTTTTCATGAAAAAACTACCTCTTATAATTGTAGCAATTTTAACAATTGTTGCATGTAAAAACGAATCAAAAAAGAAACAAGAATCTAGTGCTGTTTCAACTACAAATACTATTAAAAAAGCACCAAGCGATGTCATTCCGTTTATGGATAAATGGAAAATCCTTTTAGGTGACGGAACAAAATCTGAAGATTTAGTAGGTTTTCAAAAAGATGATTTTTTCTATGTAGAAACTGAAAATGAAACGGATTGGGTAGTTTATAAAACGCCAAATTCGGTATAACTTCTAGAACTTCTAGCAATACAAGAACAGAGTTAGGTGAAAAAAACATTGGATTCCAGAAGAAGGCGGAAAGCTAACAGGAACTTTAAAAGTAAAACACGTATCAACTACAGGAGATGCTACAGCAGCTTCGTCATATTCGGTTGTTGTTGGGCAAATTCATAGTGACGAAGGTCATGAAAACGAACCTTTAAAAATCTATTACAAGAAATTTCCAGGTCATACAAAAGGTTCTGTGTTTTGGAATTATGAAATCAATACAGAAGGAGATAATATTGGAAGATTCGATTATTCTACAGCAGTTTGGGGACACGATTTCTCCGTAGTTGGTAAAGATGCAACTAGTTATCCTGAAGAACCAGAAAATGGTATCGCTTTAAATGAAGAGTTTAGTTACGAGGTAAACGTCTATAAAGGTATCATGTATTTAACTTTTAAAAGTGAAGGTCATGAAACGGTAACATTTACTAAAAGTTTGATAAAATCGGAATTTGCAACAAGAGAAGCTGTGCCGGAACAAGTAAAACGCGTTTATGCAAATAGAGAAAAAGGTGGAGGTGTTGAAAGAGCTATCGCTTATGCTGGCGAGATTAATTACTTTAAACAAGGTGCTTATAACCAAGCAAACTATAAATCTACAAAATCAGAAATTTATGGAGGTGATATTGCTAAACAATACGAAAACGGAAGTTATGCCGAAGTTTGGTTTAAAACTGCAACTGTAGGAGAAGCAACAGCACCAAATAAATAGCATTTTGAATACAGTTGTATTTATAATGGGAGTTTCTGGTTGCGGTAAAAGCACTATTGGAAACTTATTGGCTAAAGAATTAGAGATTCCTTTTTTTGATGGAGACGATTTTCATCCGGAAAGTAATATTAGAAAAATGTCTAATGGAGAAGCTTTAAATGATGAGGATAGACAAGGTTGGTTAGAGACTTTAAACGATTTGGCGAAAAAACAAATCGAAAACAATAGTTGTGTAATTGTCTGTTCTGCGTTAAAACAAAAGTATCGCGATACATTAGGTTTTGGGATTCAAAATCAAACAAAATGGATTCATTTAACAGGAACCTTTGATCAGATTTATAAAAGAATGCAAAATAGGGTAAATCATTTTATGCCTTCAGTATTATTAAAAACACAATTTGAAACTTTAGAAAATCCTGAAAATGCAATTTCTATTGATATTAGTTTCACACCGAACAAATTATTAAAAAGATAAAACAGCATATAATGAAAACATCAGAATTTGGATTGTTTGGTTTAGGTGTTATGGGAAAAAGCCTGTGCAGAAATTTAGCCAATAACGGATTTAAAATCTCGATGTTTAACAGACATGTTGATAATGTTGAGGTTGGTGTCGCGAAAAATTTTAAAGCACAATATTCGGAATTATCGCAAGCGCAAGCTTTTGATGATATTTCTGCATTTGTAAATTCTTTACAGCAACCAAGACGCATTATGTTAATGGTAAACGCTGGTAAAACTATTGATTATGTGATTGGAGATTTACTGCCTCATTTATCTAAAAATGATATTATTATTGATGGCGGAAATTCTAACTATAAAAAAACGAAAGAACGTTACGATTATTTAAAATCTAAAGGCATTCATTTTATAGGAACTGGTGTTTCTGGTGGAGAAGAAGGCGCTTTAAAAGGACCTTCAATTATGCCAAGTGGAGACAAAGAAGCTTACAATAAAGTCGCTCCTTTTTTAGAAACTATTGCTGCAAAAGATAAAAACGGATTGCCATGTTGCACTTATGTTGGTCCGAAGGAAGTGGACAATTTATAAAAATGGTGCATAATGGCGTTGAGTATGTTGAGATGCAATTATTGGCAGAAGTAACCACTATTTTAGGAAATTTAGGTCAAAATCCTGATGAAATTTCTAATACTTTAGAATCCTTTAAAAACGATGCGAATAGTTACTTATTAGAAATTACAACTACTATTTTCAAAAAGAAAGAAGGTGACGATTGGTTGGTGAAAAAGATTTTAGATAAAGCAGGAAATAAAGGTACAGGTAATTGGACTACTATCGCTTCCGCAGAACTTGGTGTGCCAAGTACATTAATTAGTTCAGCCTTGTTTTCAAGATATATTTCGTTTTATAAAGAAGAAAGACTTCAGTTGAATTCATTTTTTAAAACAGAAAGGACTTCAGAATTAAATATTTCAACTAACCAGCTTTTAGAAGCCTATCAATTTGCAAGAATTATAAACCATTATCAAGGTTTTAAATTGATTGCAGAAGCTTCAAACAAATTTCAATGGAATCTTAATTTAAGTGAAATTGCAAGAATTTGGACAAATGGTTGCATTATTAGATCAACTTTAATGGAAGAATTGGTTACTGTTTTTAAAGAAACAAACAATATTTTAACCAATGAAGAATTAATCAATTCATTGAAACAATTGAAACCTTCGGCTAAAAAAGTAGTTTCAGAATGTTTATTAAATGATTTAACAACACCAGCTTTAAGTGAAGCTATTCAGTTTTTTAACGGAATTACTAAAGCTTACGCTTCGGCAAATGTAATACAGGCACAACGCGATTATTTTGGTGCGCATACTTATTTGAGATTGGATGATGATTCGGGAACACCACATCATACCAACTGGAACTAACAAAATTAACTAACCAACGCATTACTATTATGGACGAAAGCACACAAAAAAAATCATTTCTTAAAAAGATTATTGCTATTATTTTAGGTTTTGGACCTGGTATTTTTGCTATTGGTTATACTATTGGTACAGGTAGCGTAACGTCTATGATTGTTGCTGGAAGTAAGTTTAATATGGATTTACTTTGGGTATTATTTTTAAGTTGTTTGTTTTCTCGGAATTTTGATGTTTGCCTACGGAAATTATGGATTAATAACATGTGAAACTGCACTTTACGGATTCAAAAAACATTTAAAATTTGGTAAAGCATTAGCGATATTAATTATTGTTGGTATCACCTTTGGTCAATGGAATTCTTTAATGGGAATTTTAGGAATCTCATCTAATATTATCTACGAGATTTTAGCAGTCAATTTTGATGGATTAAGTGGTTATAAATATGAAACCGTTTTAATAACAGCAATTGTAATAATTATTACTTTTTACTTATTAATGTTGGTTGGTAAGTATACTTTTTTCGAAAAAATACTAGTCATTTTTGTAACCTTAATGGGTTTATCATTTGTGTTATCATTATGTTTTGTACAACCATTGCCATTAGATGTTGTTAAAGGTTTAATCCCTAAAATACCAGATGTTCCAGGAGGAAAAATGTTAGTAGCAGCTTTTGTTGGTACAACTATGGCTTCGGCAACTTTTTTATCAAGACCCTTATTTGTAAAAGGAAAAGGTTGGACGATTAATAACTTAGATCAACAAAAAAAGGATTCTATTACAGCAGCTATTTTAATATTTATAATAAGTGGTGTTATTATGGCTGTTTCTGCAGGTGCTTTATTTTACGAAGGTAAAGAAGTAACACATGTCTTAGATATGGCAAATACTTTAGAACCAGTAGCAGGTAAATGGGCTGTTACAATTTTCTTTTTTGGAGCCTTAAGTGCTGGATTATCTTCAATATTTCCTTGTTTATTAATTGCTCCATTATTAATTGCAGATTATCAATCAGGTGAGTTAGATACCAATTCTAAACAATTTAGAATTATAACTTTTATTGCTTGTTTGGTTGCTTTAATTGGTCCTGCTTTTGGTGCAAATCCAATAGAAATTCAAATTTTATCGCAAGTATTTAATGTCTTCGTATTACCACTTGTAATTCTAGGAATCATCATTATGGTGAATAACAAAAAAATAATGAAAAACTATAAAACCAGTTTGTTTGTTAACATTGGTTTGTTTGCATCGCTACTTTTCGCATGCATCATTTCTTATAACGGAATTATAGCGTTAACAGAATATTTTTAATAGGAACTAAGTAACTTTTAATTTAAAAAATTTAAAATATGTTTAATAGAAAAAATATAACAAGATCTTTAATTGCATGTATACTTCTACTTACATTAAATAGTTGTAAAAAAGAAACTAAAAAACAAAGTGTAAATGATGTGCAAAAAAAGGTATATGCAAGTGAGGTTATTCCGTTTTTTGATCATTGGAAATTAATTTTAGGAGATGGTTCTAATGTTGGTTTTGCAAATAACTTTGAAAATAATGACTTCTTTTATACGACAAAGGAAAATGGTACAGATTGGGTAGTTTTTAAAGCTCCAAATGCTGGTGATACTCACGGTACATCAAACAACACAAGAACAGAGTTGGCACAAGCAAAAAAGTGGTATCCAAAAACTGCAAACGATAAATTAACAGCAACTTTAAAAGTGATGAATGTTTCTGCTACTGGCGATGCTAGAGTTGCGGCTTCGCATGCAGTTGTTGTTGGTCAAATTCATAGTGCTGACAAGCACGAAAATGAACCACTTAAGATTTTTTACAAAAAATTTCCTGGTCATACAAAAGGTTCTGTTTTTTGGCATTATGAAATTAATACAGCCGGAGAAGACAATGCTGGGAGATGGGATTTTTCTACAGCAGTTTGGGGAAATGATTTTTCTGTAGTTGGCGAAACTGCAAATACATACCCGGAAGAACCAAAAGAAGGTATCGCATTGGGTGAAGAGTTTAGTTATGAAGTTGAGGTAAAAGACGGAATAATGAAATTGACATTTACAAGCAAAGGCCATGAAACAAAAACGTTCACAAAAAATTTGATTGAATCTGAGTACACCACAAAAAAAGATATTCCAGAACAAACTCAAAAACTTTTTGTACCAATTGGTCAAGATGGTGTTGAGCGTAAAGATGCTTATACAGGTGAAGGTTGTTTTTTTAAATTAGGAGCATATAATCAAACAAACGGTAAATCTCCAGAGGTTAATAAAAATTGGTGTTCGGTGCAGAAACTCATAACGGAGATGTCGCAAAACAATATGCAGACGGAAATTATGCAGAGGTTTGGTTTAAATCAGCAAGTATTTCAGTAAGTGAGACTGCTGTTTCTAACGAAGGTTATTTTACTAAAAACGATTAAAAAAAGTAATATGAATAATAAATTAAAAGGAAAAAATGTATTAGTTACTGCTGGTGCACAAGGTATTGGAGAAGCGATTACAAAACATTTTATAGATAGCGGTGCAAACGTTGCTATTCATTATTTTTCAAGTTCAGAAACTGCAAATAAATTGGTAGCTTATGCTGTAAAAAATAACGTAAAAGCTGTAGCCGTTAGTGGTGATTTAACAAAAGAACAAGAAGCTAACAAGGTAGTTGGTAAAACTGTAGAAGCTCTAGGTGGTTTGGATATTTTAATTAACAATGCTGGGTCTTTAGTTGCACGTAATTTATTAGAAGATTTAAAAACTGATTTTTGGTATAAAGTAATGGATATTAACATGACATCTATGATGTTAGTTACAAGAGCAGCAGGTCCCTATTTAGCTAAAAACACAAATAGTAGTATAGTTAATTTAGCATCGCTTGCAGGTCGTAAAGGTGGTCATCCAGGGTCTTTGGCATACGCTACAAGTAAAGGTGCAATATTAACATTTACAAGAGCTTTGGCAACAGAGTTTGGAGCTCAAGGAACAAAAGTAAATGCTGTTGCTCCGGGTTTAATTTTAGGAACTTCATTTCATAATACACATACTACAAAAGAATCTGCAGCAGCTACAATAGCTGGTATTCCTATTGAAAGAGCTGGTAATGCAGATGATGTTGCAAGAGCCGTTTTATTTTTGGCTTCTGAGTACGATGGTTTTATTACAGGCGCAACTTTAGATATAAACGGTGGTGTTTATAACATGTAAAGCAACAAGGTGTAAAATTAGAATTAGAGAGCGCTATTTTTGTAACTAAAATATTATTCATATATTGGTAAACCAATTTGGTAAACCAGTATATTGTCATGAAAAAATATTTTAATTTTCATTTAATTATAGCGCTTTTAATCTTCGGATTTACTTCTTGTAACAATAAAAAGAATGCAGTTGGCGAAAATTCTTCAAAAACTGAATCCTCTCAAGAACATCCTAAACTTATTTTAACTGCTCAAGGTGTTAAAGATATAAGAGCTCAGTTAGGAACTATTCCTATTTTCGATAAATCTTTAGAAGCGGTAAAAATAGAAGTTGATGCCCAAATTAAAGCAGGAATTGATGTACCAATTCCTAAAGATTATTCTGGAGGTTACACGCATGTAAGACATAAAAAAACTGGTTTATACTTCAAAAAGCAGGTTTATTATATCAAATTTTAGATGACGAAAAATATGCCAAGTATGTAAAAGACATGCTAATGGAATATGAAGCGTTGTATAAAACTTTGCCATTACATCCAAAAACTAGGTCTTATGCAAGAGGAAAATTATTTTGGCAATGTTTAAATGATTCTAATTGGTTAGTGTATGTAAGTCAGGCTTACGATTGTATCTATAATTACCTAACGGAAGAAGAACGAAACAAATTAGAAACAAATTTATTTAGACCATTTGCAGATCACATTTCTGTGGATAGTCCGCAGTTTTACCAACGCGTACACAACCATAGTACTTGGGGAAATGCTGCTGTTGGAATGATAGGTTTGGTTATGGATGACGAAGAATTAATCAATCGAGCTTTATACGGAATTAAAGATTTAAAATTAGATGCTAATAAAAAAGATGACGATGGTGGTTTTTTAAACAAAGACGGAAAAGCAGGTTTTTTAGCAAATATAGAAGAGCCTTTTTCGCCGGATGGTTATTATAACGAAGGGCCTTATTATCAACGTTATGCAATGTATCCGTTTTTGGTTTTTGCAGAAGCATTACATAATGTAAAGCCAGAACTTAAAATTTTTGAGTATAAAGAAGGTGTACTTCTAAAATCTATAAATGCACTTTTAAATTTATCTGATGCAGATGGTGAGTTTTTTCCATTAAACGATGGTCAAAAAGGAATGTCTTATTACACAAATGCTTTGGTAACAGCTGTAGATGTGTCTTATCATTTTGGCAATCAAAATCCTGGTTTGTTATCAATTGCAAAAGAACAAGATAAAGTCTTGTTAGACGATTCTGGTTTGGCAGTTGCGCTTGGAATTAAAAATGGAAAAGAAAAACCGTTCTCTAAAAAATCTATTAATTTATCTGATGGTCCTGAAGGAAAACAAGGCGGTGTTGGTATTTTGAGAAATGAAAATTTAGAATTGGTTTTTAAATATGCAGCACAAGGTTCTAGTCACGGACATTATGATAAATTATCGTATTCATTATATGAAAATGGGGAAGAAGTTATCCAAGATTATGGATTATCTCGTTTTGTAAATATCGAACAAAAAGGAGGTGGTAATTACCTAAAAGAAAATAAAACTTGGGCAAAACAAACCATTGCACATAATACAGTTACTCAAAATGAAACGTCTCATTTTAAAGGCAAATACGATATAGGAAGTTTACATCATTCCGATTTAAATTATTTTTCTTCAGAAAATGAAACGGTACAAGTAGTAAGTGCAATTGAAAAAAATGCGTATCCAGGAACTGCAATGTTGCGCACGATGGCTATTATTAAAGACGAAGATTTTGAAAAGCCATACGTGCTTGATATCATGAAAGTTACTTCCGCTACAGCGAATCAATACGATTTTCCTTTTTATTATTTTGGGCAAGTATTACAAACAAATTTTGAATATAATTCACCTGAAACATTGAAGCCATTAGGTGCTAAAAATGGATATCAGCATTTATATTTAGAAGGCTCAGGAAAAGCATCAGAAGAAAACACTAGGTTTTCATGGTTTAACAATAATAAATTTTATTCGTTAACTACAATTACGAATACAAAAGACGAATTACTATTGACTAGAATAGGTGCTAACGATCCGAATTTAATTTACGTAGTGATCCGGCTTTAATGTTAAGAACTAAAAATGCTAAAAATAGAACATTTGTTTCTGTAATAGAATCTCACGGAAGCTACAGTGCGGTGTCAGAATCTGCAGTAAATTCTAAAAGTAGCATAAAATCAATAAAAACACTTTTAGATTCGGAAGATTATACAGCTATCGAAATTACTAATACAAAAGGTAATGTAAAGGTATTTGTTACGGTAAATATAAATGCTTCAGAAAACACAAAACATAGTATAACAATTAACGGTAAGAACTATGAATGGACAGGTTCTTATTATTTTAAATAAAATAAATACAAATAAAAATGAAAAGATTTAGCGAAAAGTACATCGTAGCAAAAGACATGGAGTGGGAAAAACTTGGTGGTGGAGTTTCTAGAAAATTTTTAGGTTACGATAATCAAATTATGATGGTAAGTGTGAAGTTTGAAAAAGGAGCTTTAGGTGCGCCACACCAACATTTTCATACACAAGCTACATATTGTGTGTCGGGAAAGTTCGAATTTGAAATTGATGGTGTAAAGCAAATAGTT
Source organism: Polaribacter sp. HA6-7 (assembly GCF_055693625.1). Taxonomy (NCBI): domain Bacteria; kingdom Pseudomonadati; phylum Bacteroidota; class Flavobacteriia; order Flavobacteriales; family Flavobacteriaceae; genus Polaribacter; species Polaribacter sp. HA6-7. The sequence continues at coordinate 3,015,234 of NZ_CM146338.1, read as the reverse complement.
GAAGCTGGAGATGGTGTTTACATTGAGCCAAATTTATTACATAGTGCAGTTTGTTTAGAAGAAGGACAGTTAATTGATACGTTTAGTCCTGTTAGAGAAGACTTCTTAACAGGTGATGGTCCTTCATACTTTAGTGATAAAGAATCCTAAATAGATAAAAAACAGCCCTAAATATTGAGGTTTTTGTGAAATTTTTAACAAAATTTTGTTTAATTCAAAAAATAGGGTATATTTGGTAAACCAATTTGGTAAACCAATTTGGTAAACCAAGAATATTTCTTTTGGAAATTCTGTAATAATTTTCAAGTTTTAATGATTAGATATAGCAGTATTTATTCTTAAAATGTATTACCAAAACCTCTAAAAGAAATATTTAATTAAACAAATTAATTCAAATACAATTAACTATGAACTTAAAAATTAAGTTAGTATTTATTGCAATGCTTTTACTAAGTGCGGTTAACTATGCGCAACAGAGTGTTACAGTAAAAGGAAATGTTACGTCCAAAACAGATGGCGAGCCAATTCTTGGTGCCAACATTATTGTTCTCGGGACTACAACAGGAACAAGTACCGATTTTGATGGAAACTATCAAGTTAAAGTGAAAAGCGGAGATGTAATTCAATTCTCTTATTTAGGGTTTGTTACAAAGAAAGTAACTTTCACAGATCAAAAAACAATTAATGTACAATTAGTAGAAGATGCAAGTACATTAGATGAAATTGTAGTTGTAGGTTATGGTACGCAAAGAAAAAGTCATTTAACAGGTGCTATTTCTAAAGTGAAAAATGAAAAATTAGATCAGATTGCAGTTTCTAGGGTAGATGATGCTTTAGTTGGGCAAGTTTCGGTGTAAATATTCAGGCTACAGAAGGAGAAGCAGGTTCTGCGCCAACAATTAGAATTAGAGGTACGGGTTCTATTACTGGTAATTCAGGTCCTTTAGTAGTAGTAGATGGTATTGTAGTAGATTCAGATTTCTTAGGATCTATGGATATGAATGATGTAGAATCTTTTGAGGTGTTAAAAGATGCAGCTTCGGTGCAATTTATGGTTCTAGAGGTGGTAACGGTGTTATAATGATTACTACAAAAAGTGGTAAATCTGGTAAAACAAAATACTCTTACAGTACTTTTACTGGTTATAAAACAGCTAGACAAAGTGATGCTTACTACAGTTCTGTAACAGGTAATGCTCAAGAAGAATTAAACTATACTTATGGTTTAACAGATAAAACTAAATACAAGTTATTATTAGGTAACCAAACTAATTGGCAAGATGTTATTTTTGATGGTGGTTCTATTACAAACCATGCGTTTAGTGTTCGTGGTGGAAACGACAGATTAAAATTTAGTGTTGCTTTAAATTACTTGCATGATGAAGGTGTTCTTTTAACAGATGATTACAAGAAATATAACTTTAATGGTAAAATTGAATATGATGTAACTAAAAAATTAACTGTAGGTGCTCGTTTTAATCCTTCTTATAATGAAAGAAGAAGATTCGATGGTTCTACACACGATATTTTAAGACAACCATCTTGGTTACCAGTATATTTAGATGAAGATAACATTCAGTTTGTTAACAGATTTAGAGATAATGGTAAATACGCAGATGCTCAAGTTGGTGATTATGCAATACAACGTATGTTTGATGATTACGATTTAGTTGCAGGTGCTCCAAGTACTGGTAGTGGTACAGATATTAGTAATACTTCTAATACAAACCCAGCAGCAAAAATTTTAGAAAGAGACAGAAGAGATTTTAAATTAAAATTATTCGGAAGTTTATATGCTAAATATAAAATTAATGATGATTTAAACTTTAGAACAGCAGTTTCTGGAGATTATTCAAGAACAAGACAATCTAGATATCAAGGTGTAGAATCTAATAGAAACGGTGCAAGTGCATCTAGATTAGATAGCACAATGATTAAGTCTTATCATATTGTTGTAGATAATATTTTATCTTACAATAAAGATATTGGTAAACACACAGTAGGTGCGGTTGCTGGTATTACTGCAGAAAAAACAAAGTTAGATTTCGAAAGTGTACAAGGTTCTGTTTTTGAAGATGATACTAGACCTTATATTAATGCTGCTGCAAGTATAACTGATAGAAATCAATATGAATATGAAAACACATTATTATCTTTCTTTACAAGAGTAAATTATGTTTTTGATGATAGATATTTAGCTTCTGCAAGTTTTAGAAGAGATGGTAGTTCTGTTTTTGGACCAAACAATAAGTACGGTAACTTCGTAGCATTATCTGGTGGTTGGAATGTACATAATGAAGAGTTTTTACAAGATAGTAAAATTGTAAATAGATTAAAATTAAGAGTTAGTTACGGTGTAACTGGTAATAACGATTTTAGAACAGGTAACCGTTTAGTAGATAACTATCCTTATTTAGCTATTTTAGATGATACTACAACTGGTGTTTCTCAAGGAAATGCATCTTTAGTTGTAAATCCTTTAAACATTGCAAACCCGGATTTAAAGTGGGAAAGACAAATCGAATTTAACCCAGGTGTAGATTTTAGTTTATTTAATAATTTTCTTACAGGTTCTGTAGATTATTATTCAAGAACATCAGATCAGTTATTATTATACAACCCAATATCTTCAACTACAGGTTTTACTAATGCATTAGTTAACTTAGGTGAAGTAGAAAATAGTGGTATCGAAGTTGAGTTAAGAACTAGAAATATTTCTAAAGAAAACTTTAAATGGTCTTCTACATTTTTAGGTTCTAAAAACAAAAATACTTTAAATGATTTTGCAGATTCTAATGGGCAAATTCAAAATGTAGATGGTAAAAGAGCTGCAGAATGGATTAATTTAGAAGGAAACCCAATTTCATCTTTTTATGGATGGGTAGTAGAAAGAGATATTCCTAGAGAATTCTTAAGCAATCCTTTTCATCCAATTGGTGCAGAAGCGCAAGATGTTTACGTAAAAGATTTAAACGGAGATGGTTTAATTGATGATGATGATAAGACAATCTTAGGTAATCCTTATCCAGATTTTGTATGGAGTTTATCTAACGAGTTTAAAGTAGGAGCTGTAGATTTTAGCTTTATGTTTCAAGGAAGTCATGGTGCAGAAATTAGAAACATGGGAGATCAATATATCTTAAATCACTTTAACAGTGGTCAAGACTTTATCTCTACTACACCAAACCAAGGGTTTATTAAGCAAAAAATATTTACAAATGATATTATTCAAGATGCTTCTTATATCGCTTTAAGAAATGTAAACATTGGTTATACTTTTAACAGAAGTATTTTAGATAAAATTAAAATGTCTAAGATGAGAGTTTACCTATCTGGTCAAAACCTTATGTACTTAACTGCAAGCGATTATACAGGTTTCAATCCAGAGTCTATAAACACTACAAGTGCAACAACTTATGGTTACCAAAGAGCAGGTTCGCCAGTGTTTAGTACTGTTACTTTAGGTTTAAATGTAGAGTTTTAAGAAACAATGAATTTTAAAAAAGATAATATTATGAAACAAATTAAATTTTTAATTGTACTTGTAGTAGCTGTATTTGTTTCTTCATGTGAAGACACATTTTTAACACCAGACTTAAAAACAGGTATTAGTGCAGAAGCATACTTTACTACAGAAGCAGAAGTAGAAGCAGCTGTAATAAATATGTACGATGGTATACAAGGTTTTAACGCCTTAAAAGACACAGGTTCGGTTTAAACCATGGAGTTCAAGTAGAGTTCTATGTAACAGAAATGAGAAGTGATAATACAAGAACTAAGAGTCAAGAAGGAGATGCGGCTCAATTTGAATTCTATACAATAGAATCTACAAACGGTATTGTAGCAGATTATTATAGAAGTTACTATAACGTAATTTATAGAGCTAACTTAGTATTAGAAAACTTAGAAGCTGCTGGTGCCTCTAGCGCACAGTTCGAAGCAGAAGCTAAATTTGTAAGAGGTTATGCTTACTTTAACTTAGTACGTTTATTTGGAGACATTCCATTAATCGATAAAGTAATTGCACCTTTAGATTTAGAAACTTCTTTTACAAGAGTAGCACAAAGCAATATCTACGATTTAATTGTAAGTGATTTAGAATCTGCAGTAGCAAATTTAGATGATACTTTTAAAGATAGAGCATCTAAAGCAGGTGCAGAAGGTTTGTTAGCTAAAGTATACTTAACTTTAGGTAGATATGGTGAAGCACAAAGCTTATTAGAATCTATCATGAATCCATCTAGAGGATTTGGTTTAGAATCAGACTTTAAAGATGTATTTTATAACGAAGGAAATAAAGAAACTATTTTTTCTATAGGTTTCTTACCAGGTTCTAATGATGACAGTCAGAATTTTTCTGCAGAATGGTTAAATGCCGTAGGTAGAACAAGTGGTGTAAACTATGTTACTTTAGATGCAAAGGCAGCTTTAGACGCATTGGGTGGTGATAGAACAGCGTTATCTTATAGAGAAGATTCTGGTCAGGCAGGACAATACCAAGTAGTAAAATATTTACCAAACGGAGATGATAGTTTAGGAATTCCTGTAACTTCAGAAGATCCTACATCAGCAGGAAACGATTGGATTGTGTTAAGATATGCAGATGTTTTATTAATGCATGTTGAAGCTATAATGGCTGGATCTTCAGAAACATCTTCTCAAGAAGCAAAAGATTCTTTTAATGCAGTTAGAGCAAGAGCTAATATGCCAACAATTGATGCATCTACTCCGATTACTAAACAAGATTTATTAGACGAAAGAAGAGTAGAGTTAGCTTTTGAAAATCACAGATTTTTTGATTTAGTAAGAATGGGAGAAGCACAAAATGTGTTAAGTTCTTTCTCTAATGCTTATGGATTAGGTTTTACAGGTACAGATTTATTATTACCAATTCCTCAAGTAGAAATTGGTTTAAGCAACGGTCTTTTATCTCAGAATCCTGGATATTAATTTTAAAATTTAAAAAGAAATAATCATGATTAGATTAAACAATAAAAAATACAAATTTACTAACGTAATGAGTTTACTCATTATGTTAGTATCATCAATAGCTTTTATATCTTGTGAAGAAAATGAATTACCAGAAACAGGTTCTATTCCAGATTTAACACCTCCTTCTGCTAACTTTTCTTATGTAGCTTCTACAGGAGATTTTAAAACAATTTTATTTACAAATTTATCTGAAAGTTCTTCAGATTTTACATGGAGTTTTGGTGATGGAGGAACATCAACAGAAGCAAACCCAGAATATACTTATGCTGCCGGAGAAGGAACTTATTCAGTTAAGTTAATTTCTAAAGATGGAAACGATTTAACAGACGAAATTATATTAGATGTAGATGTAGTTGATGTTTTAGTTCCTGTTTTTGAGTGTCCAAGTTTCGAGTGTGATGATAGATCTGTTTGGGGAGGTGGTAATGCATCTAGTCCATATTCAGGTTCTGGTTCTCCAACTCCTGCGGATGGTACAACTGGTGCTAAAATTAGTGCAAATTCTACATCTAAGTTTTTAGATCAAACAATTTTAGTTTCTGCAAATACTAGTTACGTAGTTTCATTTTGGTACGTTAGTAAATCTTCCGGTACACACGCTGGTAAATTATTAATTGAAGACAAAGATGATAATACAGCATTTATAAACGAGAATGTTCCTTTAAGTGCTAACTCTTCTACTTACGAGCCAATTTCTTATACTTTTACAACAGGTGCAACTACAGAAAATCTTAGATTTTTTATGGCAGCAGGTGATGTAGAAACTAGATTTGATTTAGTAGAAATTAAGAAAAATTAAAGATTAAAAAAGTAAAACGAATTCACCTTTTTTAAGGTGAATTCGTTAACAATAAATAGTAATTTAAAAGATGTAATAGTATTGAAAGTATTGAAGTTGATTCTTTCATATAGATGTAACTTAATATGTTTGGTAGTGTAGTAAGTTTTTATATATTTATACCACTTAATTGGTTAACCAGTTTTTTAATTTAAATCATAGAATATGAAATTAGAAGTACTTACTAAAAACGAAAACAAAAAGGTCGAAAATTTTATAATAAAAGGTATTAGAGACCTTATAAATTATAAGAATTTAGAACCTGGAGATAAGTTGCCTTCAGAAAGAATGCTTTCAGAAAAGTTTGAAGTAAGTAGAAGTAACGTAAGAGAAGCAATTCAAAAATTAGAATTCTATGGGTTATTAAAATCTAGACCTCAAAGCGGTACGTTTGTAGCAAACATTGGCGTTACAGCGATGAACGGTATGATAGAAGACATAACTCGTTTAGATGAGCCAGACTTCAAATCTTTAGTAGAAACTAGAATTTTGTTAGAATTAAAAACTGTAAAGTTAGCAGCATTAAGAAGAACTGAAGAAGATCTTCAAAAAATGGAGCAAGCTTTACAAGCATACAAAGAAAAAGTTTTAAATGGTGAAGATGCTGTACAAGAAGATTTGTTATTTCATTTAGCAATTGCAAAAGCAAGTGGTAACAGTACCATGAATACTTTTATGTTAATTATTACACCAGAAATTATTACAAAATTTGAAAAATACCATGTTTGTGATTCAGATTTATCTCAAAGAGGTATAGCAGATCACCAAGCAATATTTGATGCTATTAAAAGTGAAGATCCGCAATTAGCAAAACAAAAAATGAAGGATCATTTTAAAGAACTCTATGTGTATTGTTACAATATAGAATAACTAAATAATATTACAATGAAAATAAAAGGCTTACGATGGTGGATTATTACACTTATTTTTATAGCAACTGTTATTAATTATATAGATAGAACTGCGTTTGCTCTTTTATGGCCGAGAAATGGGTGAAGACCTTGGCATGGATAAAGAGGATTATGCCATAATGTTAAATATTTTTATGGCCTGTTATGCTGTAGGTAAATTTGCTTCGGTAAATTATACGATAAAATAGGTACTCGCCTTGGTTTTACAGTTTCTATTATAGTTTGGTCTGTGGCTTCTGCTTTTCATGCCTTTGCTAGAGGTATAATTACATTATCTATATTTAGAGGTCTTTTAGGTTTAGGTGAGGCTGGTAATTGGCCAGGTGCCGTTAAAAGTAACGGAGAATGGTTTCCTATTAAAGAAAGAGCAACAGCACAAGGGATTTTTAATGCTGGTGCGTCTATAGGAAATGTTATTGCACCTTTTGTAATTGTTTTTCTTTATACAAGATTCGGCTGGAAAACAACATATATAATTTTAGGAGCAGTAGGTATGTTGTGGGTAATTCCGTGGTTATTTTTAAATAAATCGACTCGAGAAAAGCATCCTTGGGTTACACAAGAAGAAAGAGATTTAATTGTTTCTGATAGAATTGATGACGTAGAAATCGCAAATACAAAAACAGAAAAAAGCTTATCCGTAGGTAAAATTTTAAGTTTTAAACAATCTTGGGGTGTTTTACTTTGTAGATTCTTTATAGAGCCAATTTGGTGGTTTTTTGCAGGTTGGATGCCAATTTATCTAAATGATAAATTTGATTTAAGTATAGAACAAATCGCTAATACTATGTGGATTTCTTACTTAATGGCAGCAGCAGGTAGTATTATTGGCGGACTTTTTACAGGAGAATTAATAAAAAAATATACAGTTGATACAGCTAGAAAAATAACAATCTCTTTAGGAGGATTATTAATTCTAATAGCATTTGTAAGCATTATTACTTTGGTTAAAGAAGGTGATTTTATGATGTTCATATATTTTGCAGGTTTAGCATTATTTGGGTTTCAATTTGCAATAGGAAATATTCAAACAATTTCTAGTGACTTATTAAGAGGGTCATCTGTAGGTACATTAGCTGGTTTAGCAGGTACAGTTGCAGCAGTATCTCCAATGATCATGAACTGGTTTGTTGGTCAAATTACAACGAATTCATACACGCCAGCATTTATAGCAATTTGTGTTTCTGTAGTTCTAGGTGTATTATCAATTTTCTTCTTTATAAAAAAGATAGAACCTGTAGAGAGGAATGTTTCTAAAATTTAAATAAACAATAACAAAAATTAAACAATTATAAAATGAGTAAAATAGAAGGAAAAGTAGCGGTAATCACAGGTGCTACAGGAGGAATTGGTTTCGAAGTAGCAAAAAGATTAGGGCAAGATGGCTTTACTGTTATTTTAAACGGAATTGATGATGAAGCTGGTGCACAAAGATTAAAAGAATTATCTGATGCAGGAATCAATGCAGAATATTATGGTTTTGATGTAACTGATGAAAATGCAGTAACTTCTAATATTGTTGCAATAGGAGAAAAGTATGGTAAAATTGATGTACTTGTAAATAATGCAGGTGGTCTTGGTGGTAGATCTCGTTTCGAAGAAATGACTACAGAGTTTTATAAGTTTGTAATGGCTTTAAACTTAGATTCTACTTTTTATGCTTCTAGAGCAGCTATACCTTTCTTAAAGAAAAGTGATTATGCATCTATTATTAACTATACGTCTAATGCAGGTTGGAATGCCGGTGGACCAGGAGCAGGTATTTACGGTACTTCTAAAGCAGGTGTACACGCAATAACAAGAGCTTTAGCAAAAGATTTAGCAGAATATGGTATTAGAGTAAATGCAGTTTCTCCAGGAACTATAGATACTCCTTTTCACGCACAAATTAAATCAACAAAACCGAAGTTTTTGCTTCTTGGGCAAACAATATTATGTTAGGTAGATTAGGGCAACCAGAAGATGTTGCCGGTGTTGTATCTTTCTTAGCAGGTAAAGATTCAGCTTTCTTAACAGCAGAAACTATTCAAGTTGGTGGTGGACAAGCTTTAGGAATTTAAGAAATTATTTTTTTGAATTTGAGTTTAAACCTCTCTAAAATTTATTTTAGGGAGGTTTATACTTTATTAGAAGATTTTCTTATAATTAATTCTGCATCAAGAATTTGCTTTCTTAATTCTTGTTTAATCGTTTTTTTATGAGTGTAGTTTAGAAAAGTTTCTGCAGCTAATTTACCTATTTGTTCACTGTGTTGGTTAACACTTGTTATGCTAGGTGTAACCATGTCTGTAAAAGGTTCATTTCCAAAACCAACCAATGCAATTTCTTCTGGCATTTTAATACCTTGTTCATTTAATACTTGTAATGCACCCAAAGCGGCATAATCACCAGCAACATAAACTGCATCTGGTCTATTTTTTAATTTTAAGAGTTCTTGCATTTTCTCTCTTCCATTTTCAATAGAGAGATTCGTTTCAATCAACAACTCATCATCCAAAGGTAAATTGTGTTTTTTTAATGCATCAATATAACCTCTAATTCTGTTGTTATAAATTCTTGTTCTTTTGTAACCACCTATATGCGCAATTCTTTTGCATCCTTGTGCTAACAAGTGTTCTACTATTACATGGCTACTATTATAATCATCAATACCAATATAATCTACATTTAAATCGTTCTCACCTCTATCAAACAATATTAATGGTATTCCTTTAGATTTAATCTTTTCATAATACTGTAAGTCTACAGTTTCATTGGCCATAGAAGCAATAATACCATCTACTTGTGTAAAAAGAAGTGTATCTATACTATCACATTCTTTTTTATAAGATTCGTTAGATTGGGTTATTATTATATTATAGCCTTTACTGTTTAAAACATGTTCTATATTTTGAATAACAGAAGAGAAAAAATTACTATTTGTTCTAGGTACAATAACGCCAACCAAATTTGATTTACCGCTTCTTAATGCACTTGCCAAATGATTTGGTTGATAATTTAAATTTTCGGCAACTTGTCTTACTGCCTTTTTAGTTTTTTCGCTAATTCTAGAATCGTTATGTAGTGCTTTAGAAACTGCTGCTGCAGAGATATTAAGCACGTTAGCAATATCTTTTATAGTAGTTTTCTTTTTTTATTCAAATTTTATCTATATTTGCTTAAACGTTTAAGCAAATATAGAGCGATAATATTAATAATCAAAATAGACTATTAGCAGTCTCTATTTTGATTTTATTTTAAAAGATTGGTTAAACGTTTAAGCAATTAACAATTAAATAAAAAATTACAGTAAAAATGGGCAAGGTAGTAACTTTCGGAGAAATTATGTTAAGATTGGCTCCACAAGGGTTTTTAAGATTTTCACAAGCAAATAATTTTGATGTTGTTTATGGAGGTGGTGAGTCTAACGTAGCAGTTTCTTTAGCAAACTATGGTGTAGATGTAGATTTTGTAACTCGTTTACCAAAAAATGATATTGGTGAGTGTGCAATGATGGAGATGAGAAAACGTGGTGTAAATGTTGATAAAATAGTTTGGGGTGGAGACCGTTTAGGAATTTACTTTTTAGAAACAGGTGCAGTATCAAGAGGATCTAAAGTAGTTTATGATAGAGCACATTCTGCTATTGCAGAAATAGAATCTGGTATGATCGATTGGGATGCTGTTTTTGATGGTGTAGAGTGGTTTCATTGGACAGGTATTACACCAGCAATTTCGCAAGGTTCTGCAGATGTTTGTTTAGAAGCTGTAAAAGCTGCAAGCGCTAAAGGAATTACGATTTCTACAGATTTAAATTACAGAGCAAAACTTTGGAAATTTTGTGATGATGCACATAGAGAAAAAATTATGACAGAGTTAACTTCTTACTGTGATATAGTTTTAGGAAATGAAGAAGATGCAGAAATGCATTTTGGTATTAAGCCGAAGGAATCTCTGTACAAACAGAAGGACATAACGTAAAAGCAGAAGCTTTTTTATCTGTATGTGAGCAAATGATGGAAAAGTTTCCAAGAGCTAAAAAAGTAATTACAACTTTAAGAGGTTCAATTTCTGCATCTCATAATACATGGGCAGGAGTTTTATATGATGGTAAAACATTATACCAAACACGTCAATACCAAATTACAGATATAGTAGATAGAGTTGGTGGTGGAGATTCATTTATGGGGGGTTAATCTACGGATTATTAAAATATCCAGAAGATGATCAAAATGCATTAGATTTTGCCGTTGCAGCTTCTTGTTTAAAGCATACAATTAAAGGAGATGCTAACTTAGCAACAGTTGCCGAAGTAGAAAAATTAATGGGTGGTGATGCATCTGGTAGAGTAGCTAGATAAAAATTAGTATTATTATTTGAATTTAATTGAGTTCTTGAGATAGTAGTTTTAGGAACTCAATTTTAATTAAAAAAAGAAATAAAATGGCACAATATACAAGATTGGAAGTGGCACAAGTAATGAAAGATACAGGTATGGTTCCTTTATTTTTTCATAATGACATAGAAGTAAGTAAAAAAGTTTTAAAAGCTTGTTATAATGGTGGTGCTCGATTAATGGAGTTTACTGCTAGAGGAGATTTTGCACATGAAGTTTTTGGTGAACTTACAAAATATGCAATAAAAGAATTACCAGGAATGATTATGGGAGTAGGTTCTGTTACCGATGGTGCAGCAGCTTCTTTATACATGTCTTTGGGTGCAAACTTTATTGTAACACCGGTTTTAAGAGAAGACATTGCAATTGCTTGTAATAGAAAGAAAGTATTATGGTCTCCTGGTTGTGGTACATTATCAGAAATTGCTAAAGCAGAAGAATTAGGTTGCGAAATAGTAAAATTGTTTCCAGGTGATATCTACGGACCTCAATTTGTTAAAGGTATTAAAGGGCCACAACCTTGGACGAGCGTTATGCCAACAGGTGGAGTGTCTCCAACAAAAGAAAATTTAGAAGGATGGTTTAATGCAGGTGTAACTTGTGTTGGTATGGGTTCTAAATTAATGGCAAAAGATGCAGATGGGAATTTTGATTATGAAAAAATAGAAAGTAAAACAAAAGGAGCCTTAGATATTATTAAAGAACTAAGAAAATAATAGTATTTTTAATCTTTTAAATATAAACCCTTCAATATTTAAAATTGAAGGGTTCTTTTTTTATGAAAAATAACTCAGCAATTTCTTATATGATATTTAGTGTTATTGCATTTGCAATAATGAATGCTATTATAAAATATCTTACAATATTTAATGTATATCAGGTAGTTTTTTTAGATCAATAGGTACATTGTGTTTTACAATACCTTTAATTTTAAAACAGAAAACATCATTTTTAGGAAATAATAAAAAATTGTTATTCTTAAGAGCTTTTTTTGGTGTTATTTCTATTACTTGTTTTTTTCAATCATTAAATTATTTAGCCGTTGGTACTGCCGTTTCTTTAAGATATACATCGCCAATTTTTGCTGCAATATTTGCTGCAATATTTTTAAAAGAAAAAGTAAAAAAATACAATGGTTACTGTTTTTTATTGCGTTTTTAGGAGTATTAATTATAAAAGGATTTGGTGTAGATGTAAATACAATTGGGTTATTATTAATTATAACATCAGCTATATTTTTAGGTTTAATTTTTGTAATAATTCGTAAAATAGGTAATTCAGAAAACCCTTTAGTAATTATAAATTATTTTATGATTTTGGCCTTTGTATTTGGAGGTGTCATGTCTATTGATAATTGGATTATGCCAAATAATTTACAGTGGCTTTTATTACTTAGTTCGGGTGTTTTTGGTTATATCGGACAACTGTATATGACCAAAGCTTTTCAGTCTAACGAAACAAACCTTGTAGCGCCTTTAAAATATTTAGAGGTAATAGCAATGATAGTTATTGGTAGTATATGGTTTGATGAAGTTTACAATTTATGGTCTTTGCTAGGAGTCTTTTTAATATTAGTAGGCCTCATTTATAATATTTATCTAAAGAGAAAAATTTCATAAAAAAACCTCAACTTTTAAAGTTGAGGTTTTTTTTGCTTAAAGTTTAATGACTAAGTTATCTTAAAAAAAGAATAAAAACTTTTTATTTTTAGTTTATGGGTTTGGTTTATAGTTTTTTATTTAGTTGGTTTTCTTATTGATATTTCTTCTAAAAATAATTAAAATAAGATAAAAGAACCAATACAAGATAGTACAGGATATACTAATTATCTTACTTAATTAACTTTACTTAATTAAAATAATTCATTAAAAGATTTACTTATAAATGAGCAAAATAATTGTATTAACCGGAGCAGGAGGTGTTCTTTGTAGCACAATGGCAAAAGCACTTGCAAAGCAAGGAAATAAAATAGCTGTATTAGATTTAAGGGAAGAAGCAGCAAATAAAGTTGCTAAAGAAATTGAAGATGCTGGTGGCGAGGCAATAGGTGTTTCAGCTAACGTGTTAGAAAAAGATTCTTTACAAAAAGCTAAAGAAGTAATAAACAACACTTTTGGTAAAGTAGATATTTTAGTAAATGGGGCAGGAGGTAACCATCCTTTAGGAACAACATCTAACCCGTTTTTTGCAATGGAAGATTTAGAAAATACAGTTGAAGGTTTTAAATCTTTTTTTGATTTAGATCCAAAAGGTATTGAATTTACATTCAATTTAAATTTCTTAGGAACATTAATACCTACTCAGGTTTTTGCTGTAGATATGGTTGGTAGAACAGGTTGTTCTGTGTTAAATATTTCTTCAATGAATGCTTATACACCTTTAACAAAAATACCAGCATATAGTGGTGCAAAGGCGGCTATTTCTAATTTTACACAATGGTTGGCGGTACATTTTTCTAAAGTAGGTGTTCGTGTAAATGCTTTGGCTCCGGGGTTTTTCTTAACAGATCAAAATCGTGCTTTATTAACAAATGAAGACGGTAGCTTAACCAAAAGAGGGCAACAAATTATAGATCAAACTCCTATGGAACGTTATGGTAAGCCGGAAGATTTAATTAGCACAACTTTATATTTATGTGACGATGCTTCTTCTTTTGTTACCGGAATTGTAATTCCTATTGATGGAGGTTTTTCTGCATATAGTGGAGTTTAACAAACTACAATTTAACTTTTATAAATAACAAATGATTCAAAATTTAGAACAAACTTGGCGATGGTATGGGCCCAACGATCCGGTTTCTTTATCAGACATAAAACAATCAGGAGCAACAGGGATTGTTTCTGCACTGCATCACATTCCGAATGGAGAAGTTTGGAAAGTTGATGAAATTATTAAAAGAAAACAAGCAATAGAAAATGTTGGTTTAACTTGGTCTGTGGTAGAATCTGTACCCATTCACGAAAACATTAAAACCAAATCCGGTGATTATCAAAAATATATAGAAAACTACAAACAAACACTTTTAAATTTAGGGGTTTGTGGTATTGATATCGTTTGTTATAACTTTATGCCAGTATTAGACTGGACGCGTACCAATTTAGATTACGAAGTATCTGATCAATCTACAGCATTACGTTTTGAAGCTGCTGCTTTTGCTGCTTTCGAATTGTATTTATTAAAAAGACCAGGTGCAGAAAATGAATATTCTGATGCTCAAAAGCAAAAAGCGGCTAAGTTTATCAAAAATTCATCAGAAGAAGAACAAACAAAACTAATCAGAAATATTATTGCTGGTTTACCAGGTGCTGAAGAAGGATATTCTTTAGAAGAGTTTAATCAAATTTTAGCAACCTATAAAAATATTGGTCCAAAAGAATTGAAAGCGAATTTATTCTCGTTTTTATCAGAAATTATTCCAGCAGCAGAACAAGCAGGCGTGTTAATGTGTATTCACCCAGATGATCCACCATTTCCAATTTTAGGTTTACCAAGAGTCGTTTCAACAGAACAAGATATCGAAGATATATATAATGCCGTACAATCACCAAATAACGGATTGACATTTTGTACAGGTTCTTTTGGTGTTAGAGATGATAATGATTTAGCAGGTATGGTAGAGCGTTTAGGAGATCGAATTCACTTTATTCATTTACGCGCAACAAAACGAGATGCAGAAGGTAATTTTCATGAAGCAGATCATTTAGAAGGAGATGTAGATATGTATGCTGTTATGAAAGCGTTGATTTTAGAGCAACAAAAAAGAATTACAGCAGGAAGAGAAGACTTAAGAATGCCTTTTAGACCAGATCATGGTCATAAAATGTTAGATGATTTAAAAAAGAAAACCAATCCTGGGTATTCAGGTATCGGTCGTTTACGAGGTTTGGCTGAATTAAGAGGCTTAGAACTAGGTATTAGACGTTCGTTATAAAATTTAAGTACAATTAAAAAAATAAAATGGCAACAACTTTCGAAACAAGATATGCTTCGAGTCCGCAAGCAGTAAAAAAATACGATACACAAGAATTAAGAGATGAATTTTTAGTTCCAGCATTTAATGCAACCAGGTAAGGTTAAATGGGTTTACACTCATTACGATCGTTATATGGCAGGTGGTGCGGTACCTACAGATTCAAATTTAAAGTTAAAAACTATCGATCCATTAAAATCAGAGTTTTTTTAGAGCGTAGAGAAATAGGTATAATTAATGTAGGTGGAGACGGAATTATTTATGTAGATGGCGAAACATATAAACTTAGCCATAAAGATGCATTATATATTGGTTCTAAAGTAAGAGATGTAGTTTTTAAAAGTGTAGACGCTAAAAACCCTGCTAAATTTTACATGAACTCAGCACCAGCACACACATCATTCCCTACTGTACAGGTTACTAAAAAGGATGCGAATAAAATTGAATTGGGTAGTTTAGAAACAGCAAATCACAGAACAGTAAACCAAATGATTATTGGGGGAATTGTAAAAACGTGTCAACTTCAAATGGGAATGACAGAATTAAAAAAAGGTTCTGTTTGGAATACAATGCCAGCTCATGTTCACGATAGAAGAATGGAAATCTATTATTACATGGATATAATGGAAGAGCAAGCGGTTTGTCATTTTATGGGAGAACCACAAGAAACACGTCATATTTGGATGCAAAATCACGAAGCAGTAATTTCTCCGCCTTGGTCTATTCACTCAGGTTCTGGTACTTCTAATTATACTTTTATTTGGGGTATGGCAGGAGAAAATCTTGATTACAATGATATGGATGTTGCAAAAATTACAGATTTAAGATAATAATATGTCTCAAACATTATTTGATATAACAGGAAAAGTAGCTTTAGTTACAGGATCTACTCATGGATTGGGAATGTCTATGGCTATGGGATTGGGTAAAGCAGGAGCTACAATTGTTGTAAACGGAAATTCATCACAAGAAAAAATAGACAAGGCAGTTGCATTGTACAAAGCAGAAGGTATAAACGCTGTTGGTTATAAATTTAATGTTGCTGATGAAGCTCAAGTCATAGAAAGCATCAACAAAATTGAAGCTGAAGTTGGTAGCATAGATATTTTGGTAAACAATGCAGGAATCATTAAAAGAACGCCTCTTGCAGAAATGGAAGTTGAAGACTTTAAGCAAGTTATAGATATTGATTTAGTGAGTCCTTTTATTGTTTCTAAACACGTTATCAAAGGAATGATGAAGCGTAAAGCAGGAAAAATTATCAACATTTGTTCTATGATGAGCGAATTAGGTAGAAATACTGTTGGAGCGTATGCTGCTGCAAAAGGTGGTTTGGTAATGCTAACCAAGAATATGGCTACAGAATGGGCACGTTTTGGTGTTCAAGTAAACGGAATTGGACCTGGATATTTTGCAACTTCTCAAACAGCACCTATTCGTGTTGACGGTCATCCTTTTAACGACTTTATTGTAAACAGAACACCTGCAAAAAAATGGGGAGATCCTAATGATTTAGCAGGAGCAGCAGTGTTCTTGTCTTCAAAAGCAAGTGACTTTGTAAATGGTCATATTTTGTATGTTGATGGCGGAATTTTAGCAACGATAGGTAAACCATCAAATGAAGAATAACCTTATTCTACAAGGTTTTAACGCCTTGTGGATATTTTAATATATAGTATGAAACGAATAATTATTTGCTGTTTTCTAGCGAGTATTTTTAGCAATTGTGAAAAAAACAGAACTAATTTCTACAATCGAAGTAAAAAATACTTTAAATATTGATAGAGAATTTGAAACTGTAGAAATTGATATTTCTGAAATTGCACAAGAAAAAGTTGCCGATTTGATTGTTTTAGATGAAGAAAACACACAATTAACATCGCAAATAGTAGACACAGATTTAGACGGTATAAATGATGTTATTTTGTTTCAACCATCAATTAAAGCAAATGCTACAAAAACATATACGTTATCAATTTCTGATAAAAAACAAGACTCAGTAATTAATTACTGCTATTCACGTTTTGTACCAGAGAGAACAGATGATTATACTTGGGAAAACAATAGAGTTGCTTTTAGAACTTTTGGGCCAGTAGCACAAAAAATGGTAGAAGATGGTGTAAAAGGAGGTACATTGTCTAGCGGAATTGATGCTTGGTTAAAACGTGTAGAATATCCTATTATTAATACTTGGTATAAAAGGAATGATGTTAAAAAAGGTGCATATCATAAAGATCACGGGGAAGGTTTAGATAATTTTCATGTAGGTGTAAGCAGAGGTATTGGTGGTACTGCTGTAAAGGTAGATACTTCTTACTATTTTTCAAAAAACTTTACTTCATATAAAACAATTACAACTGGTCCTTTAAGAACAAGTTTTGTGTTAACCTATGCAACTTGGAATGCTAACGGAAAACAAATTGATGAAACCAAACACATTTCTTTAGATTATGGTCAAAACTTAACACGTTTTGAAATTGATGTGAAAGGAACTGAAACCATTTCTTCGGAATAACATTACACAATAAAAAAGGCGTTACAAATCAAAATGATGCAAACTTTTGGGTTAGCCATTGGGAAGCTTTAGATGATTCTGAAGTAGGAACAGGAATTGTAACGACAAAAACTTATTTCTCAGATTCAGAGAAATATGTTACTTCAAAAAAAGATGAAAGCAATCATTTTCTACATTTAAATGTTGTTGATGGAAAAGTAATTTTTTACAGTGGTTTTGGATGGAAAAAAGCAAACAATTTTCTACGAAAGAAGATTGGGAAAACTATTTGACTGATTATTCAAAAAAATAAACACTCCGCTACTGGTAACTACTAATTCATTTTAAACATTCATAATGAGGAAACAACACTTCTTTCAATTCATATTTTTTTTGACTTTAACGATACTTTTTTTAGGTTGTAAATCAGAAAGATCTTCAAAAACATTAAGATTAGGACATACTTTAGATGTGCAGCATCCTGTGCATAAAGCTATGGTAATTTTCGGCGAAGAATTAGATAAACTATCTAACGGAAAAATTAAGGTAAACATCTATCCTAGTGGGCAATTAGGAGGAGAAAGAGAGTGTTTAGAACTGTTGCAAATAGGTAGTTTAGATATTACTAAAGTATCTGCAGCTGTTCTAGAAAACTTTATTCCAGAATATAAAGTATTTAGTATTCCTTATATGTTTAGAGATAAAGCACATACGTTTAGTGTTTTTGATAGCGAAATTGGTGAAAATTTATTGCTTAAAGGAGAAAGGTTTAGATTACGTGGTTTAACCTTTTATGATGCTGGAAGTAGAAGCTTCTATATGAAAGAAGCACCAGTAAAAATGCCTGTAGACTTAAATGGTAAAAAAATTAGAGTCCAAAAAAGTAATATGGCAGTTGCTATGATAAATGATTTAGGAGGTTCGCCTACACCTATTTCATGGGGAGAATTATACACAGCATTGCAGCAAGGAGTTGTAGATGGTGCTGAAAATAATCCACCTAGTTTTTATACTTCTAAACATTACGAGGTTTGTAAGTTTTATTCTTTAGATGAGCATACATCTGTACCAGATGTGTTATTAATTGGTACAGATACTTGGAAACGCTTAAGCAATCAAGAAAAAGAGTGGGTTAGTAAGGCAATTAAGGTTAGCACTATAGCTCAAAGAAAATTATGGGCAGCATCAGAAAAAGAATCTTTAGCTGCTGTAAAAGCTGCTGGCGTGCAGATTTTTTACCCGAAAAAAAGCCTTTCGAAGAGCAAACTAAGGGGATTTTGAGCTTATTTGATGAAAATAAAGAAATGAAAACATTAATAAGTTCTATAAAAAATAAACAATAATGAGAGCAAAAATAGATAGCGTTTTAGAAAAGTTAGTTCTTTTTATATTATTACTAATGTTAGTTAGTGTTGTTTGGCAAGTCTTTTCTAGATTCGTTTTAAGAGCACCCAGCACAATTACAGACGAAATATCAAGTTTTTCATTAATTTGGTTAGGTTTGTTAGGTGCTGCTTACGCTGCAGGCAAAAACCTTCACTTAGCAATCGATTTAATATCAGAAGATTTAGTAAAAAGAAAACAAGGTTTTTTTAACGGAGTTGTTTTTATATCTATAGCTCTTTTTGCTTTTACAGTAATGATAATTGGTGGCATAAGGCTTGTACAATTAAGTTTTCAATTTGGTCAAACTTCTGCCACTTTAGAAATCCCTCTTGGAATAATTTACATGATAGTACCTATTTTCGGTATGTTAATATGTTACTATAGTATAGATACACTTTTAAATTTACGAAAATTAAACAAAGCATAAATTATGAATTTAGTTGAAGTCCTTATTTTAGTTGTTAGCTTTTTAATTTTTTTATCTTTAAGAGTTCCTATCGCTTTTGCTATTGGTTTAGCAGCTTTGTTTACATTATTAAGTGCTATGCCTTTTTTACCATCTGTAACAACATTAGCGCAAAGAATGGCAACTTCATTAGATAGTTTTACATTATCTGCAATTCCGTTTTTTATACTAGCAGGTCAAATTATGAATAGAGGAGGTATTGCGGTGCGACTCATAAATTTTGCCAAAGCAATTGTTGGTCCACTTCCGGGTGGTTTGGCATTTGTAAACATTATTTCTTGTATGTTGTTTGGTGCAATATCTGGTTCTGCTGTTGCAGCAGCTTCTGCTATTGGTGGTTTTATGAATCCAATGATGGAAAAAGATGGTTACGACAAATCTTTTAGTGCCGCGGTTAATATTACAAGTGCTACAACAGGATTAATTATTCCACCAAGTAACGTACTTATTGTTTATTCTTTAGCAAGTGGAGGTGTATCTATAGCTGCTTTATTTATTGCAGGTTATATACCCGGCTTATTAATAGGTTTAGCTTTAATGATTGTTGCCTTAATATACTCTATCATAAAAAAATATCCTACAGATAAATTAGTAGGTTTTAAAGAGTTTTTTAAAAGATTTGTAGACGCTTTTCCTAGTTTAATGCTATTAGTTGTTGTTATTGGTGGTATAGTTGCCGGAATTTTTACAGCAACAGAAGCATCTGCTATTGCTGTAATCTATACATTAGTTTTAGGTTTTGTTTATAAGGAAATTACATTTAAAGATGTTTCCCCAATCTTATTAGAAACAGTAAAAACATCTGCAATTGTTTTATTGTTAGTTTCAACTTCTATTGCCATGTCTTGGGTAATGAGTTATGAAAATATACCGCAAGAAATTAGTAATTCATTATTATCAATAAGTGATAATCCGATTGTTATATTAATTATTATTAATTTGATTTTACTATTTGTTGGAATATTTATGGATATGACACCTGCAGTTTTAATTTTTACTCCAATTTTTTTACCAATAGTAACAGGTTTAGGTATGGATCCTATTCACTTCGGAATTATAATGATTATGAATTTATGTATCGGATTATGTACTCCGCCTGTGGGTTCTGTGCTCTTTGTAGGCTGTAGTGTTGCCGATTTAAAAATACAACAAGTAATACGACCATTATTACCTTTATTTTTAGTAATGATTGGCGTATTGTTGTTAATTACCTATTTTCCAGATTTGACACTTTGGTTGCCAAGAGCTTTTGATTTGATATAATATTATTGGTTTGGCAAAAAATATATTTTGTCAATTAGAGTTTAGATAGATTTATAACTTATAAGAAAGGATATTATTAGTTTATTCTTGAGTAGTAAATCTATCTAAGATTTTCATAACAACAACACCATCTTTTACAGTACAAGGGTTTTTCGCTTTTCCTAAAAAGTATTTTACCGTTTCTTCTATTAAAGGTTGTTGCACATGTACGGGGTTTTCAAAAGAAAAAACTTCTTTTTTGTTGGTAGTATCTAAAATCACTTTTTTACCGTAAAAAGAGAAAGTGATAGAACCTTTTTCACCATAAATTATACATTGATCTTTTACATCATTTTCTGATGCAATAAAATTCCAAATTCCTCTAAATTGTACACCGTTTTCAAAGTTTATAATTCCGTTTACAATATCTGCAACTTTATTGTTTTTTGTTGCGGTAGCAAAACCTTGTACATTTTTAATTTTTCCGAAGTAATGAAGCATTAAATCGATTTGATGCGGTGCAATATCATGAAAATACCCACCTCCGAAGTTTCCGGCTTTAGGCGCCAGTTATCTTCTGTTTTTGCAATTATGTTGTTTGTTGTAGATTGTAAAATAATAATATCAGCAAAATGTATTTTACCAATGCTGTTTGTGTTTAAAAGCTCTTTAACTTTTTGAAAAGCTGGCAAGTTTCTTCTATAGTGTGCAATTACTATTTTATTATTATCAGAAATTATCTTTTCCAATTCTATGGCTTCATCAGCATTCATAGTCATTGGTTTTTCTAAGTAAACAAATTTACCAGCATTTAAACATTGTTTTGCAATTTCTAGATGACTAGAGGGAGGTGTAGCAATGTAAAGTGCATTGATATCAGGATGATTAATAATATCGTCTATAGAATCATAAAAAAAGGTACATTATGTCTTTTGGCGAAATCTTTAGATTTAGCTTTATTTCTTCTCATTACTGCAACCAATTCAGAATTTGCTACCTTTTGAAAAGCAGGGCCACTTTTTATTTCTGCAACATCACCACAGCCAATAATTCCCCATTTAATAGTATCCATTTTATTTAAAATTAAAATAGTTTTTTGCATTATGATAACAAATATCACTTATAATTTTACCAAGAAATTCTTCATCTGCAGGTAACTCACCGTTTTCAACATCAGTACCAATGATATTGCATAAAATTCTTCTAAAGTATTCGTGTCTTGGAAAAGATAGAAAGCTTCTAGAGTCTGTTAACATACCTACAAAACAAGACAATAATCCTAAATTAGATAATGCATTAATTTGTTTTTCCATACCATCTTTTTGATCTAAAAACCACCAAGCAGCACCGTATTGCATTTTACCCTTTATGGTACCATCATTAAAATTTCCAACCATGGTTGCAAAAACTTCACTATCTGCTGGATTTAAATTATATACAATTGTTTTTGCTAATTGGTTTGTACTATCTAATTTATTTAAGACACCACTTAAAGCACGAGCTTGCGAAAAATCTCCAATAGAATCAAAGCCAGTATCTCGCCCAAGTTGATCAAGTAATCTTTTATTATTATTTCTGATTGCACCTAGGTGAAATTGTTGTGTCCAACCAACTTTATGATACATTTTGCATAACTCAATAACTGTTTTAAATTTAAAGAAGGCAATTTCATTATCTGTCAGAGATTCATTGTTTTTTACTTTACCAAACAAGGAATGTACATCATAAATTTCTTTTTCAAAAAAGTTTAACTGCTCAAAACCATGATCAGATAATCTACCTCCATTATCATTAAAAAAGTTAATCCTACTTTCTAAAGCCTTTAATAAATCATCATAATTATTTATGTTAACTTTCGATATTTTTTCAAGTTTAGATAAATACTGATTATAGGTTTTGGTATTTTCAACAGCAAGAGAATTATCTCGGTCTAAAAGTAGGAAATGTCTGAACTTTTGAAGCATCTTTTTGAATTGCAATATGATATTCTAAAGAATCTGCAGGATCATCTGTTGTACACAAACTTTCTACATTTTGCATTTTTAGCAAACCGTTTGCAGAGTGAGATTTTTGCTGTAAAATTTTAGAAGTTTTTTCATAAATTTCCTCAGCGTTTTCAGGACACAGAATTTCATCAATATCAAAATATGCTTTCAATTCTAAAGCTGTCCAATGAAAAAGTGGGTTTTTGATAGTGTAAGGAACAACTTCTGCCCATTTTAAGAACTTTTCTTTGTCTGTAGCATTACCCGTAATATATTTTTCATCTATACCAAAAGCTCGCATTGCACGCCATTTATAATGATCGCCATATAGCCAAACTTGTGTAATATTTTCGAATTGTTTATCATTTGCAATTTGATCTGGAGGCAAGTGATTGTGATAATCTATAATCGGGTTTTTCTTAGCAAAATTGTGATATAATTTTTCTGCAAAATCGTTTTTAAGTAAAAAGTTCTTGGTTAAAAAAGTGTTCATAGTTATTTTTATTTATCTGTAATCTTTGAAGTGTACAAAGGTAATGTCAAAAAATCTTTTAGCTAACTATCAATAGAAATTAATATTGAATATAAATAAGTTAAAATAATATATATTTCAGTATAGTACAGGATACTGATTTAGTCCATAGTTTGTAAAATTGTGTTAATTAACATTATGGTATAGTTATTATTTACAATTTATTAAAACTAATTTTAAACATGAAACAAACTTTTAAAAAGCGAAATCCATCATTGAGGATAATTCGGTATTATTTCTCTTGTTTTCGGGTTTTACAACTTTAAACCTAGAAGCCCAAGAAAGAATTACGGGTTCAGTGTCAGATAATAGTGGAAATATTTTACCAGGTGTAAATATTTTACAAAAAGGAACAAGAAATGGTGCAAGTACAGATTTTGATGGTAATTATTCTATTACGCTTCAAAAAGGACAGAAGACACTAGTTTTTTCTTATTTAGGTTATAAACAAAAAGAGGTTTCTGTTGGGACTAATACTACGATTAATGTGGTTTTAGAAGACTCATCAGAATCTTTAGAAGAAATTGTTGTAATTGGTTTTAGAGAAGTAAAAAGAGATAAAATATTGGGAGGAGTTTCTACTGTTAAAGCAGAATCTATTCAGCAAGCAGCACCGGTAGATCCTTTACAAGGTATTCAAGGTAAGATGTCTGGTGTTCAAATTGTTTCTAACAATGGACCTGGTGAAGGTTTTGATATTAGAATTAGAGGTGTCTCTACTTTTACTGCGGGTAACACAGGACCGTTATATGTTGTAGATGGTCAGCAAACTTTTAATATTGATAACATAGATCCAAATGATATAGAATCTTTAGAGGTTTTAAAAGATGGTGCAACTACAGCAATTTATGGTGCGCAAGGTGCAAATGGTGTGGTAATTGTAAAAACAAAAACAGGTAAATCTGGTAAAATACAATTAAGTATTACAAATGTTACAGGGGTAAATAAGCTTATTGGAAATTTACCAGCTCCTAATGCGGCCCAAAGAATAGAGCAGGAAAGAAGAATGAACTTAGGTGGTAGTTTTATTGGCGCAGGTAGAGATTCTTTAAGTTTAGTTGGTAGAAATTCTCCGGACATACAAAAACTAGTTACAAGACCTGCCTTAAGAAACCAGGTAAACGTTGCATTAAGTGGTGGTTCTGAGAAGGTAAAGTTTTATTGGAATACAGGGTTCTTTAATGAATCTGGTATCATAATAAATAGTGGTCATAAAAGAGTAAATACTCGTTTAAAATTAGATTTAACACCAAATGAAAAATTTAAAACAGGTACTTTAATTAATTTATCTTATGAATTTACAAATAGTACTACTTCAGGTCCTGTTTTAGGTCACCTTTTAAATAGAGTTGCATATTTACCGTTATTTGAACCGGATGGAAGTTTTACTCCAGGTTCTCCTCGTAAATTTAGTTTAAATCCTATACAAAATGCTGTTTTAAGAAAAAATGACAGAAAAAGATACAGAGCTAATTTATATACTTATGCTCAATATAAAGTATTACCTTCTTTGTCTATAAGATCAACTGTTGGTGCTGATTTCTTTTACGATAAGAGAGAGGGTTTTGTTCCTTCTATTTTAGATCCTAGAAACTTTGCAGATGGTAACCCTACAGGTAGCGAAAGACATCAATTAACAACAAGAATACAACAAGATAACACTTTAAACTTTAACCAGCAATGGGGTGATCATGATTTAGGTGTTTTTGCAGGTATGCAAATACAAAAAATAGTTTCTGACAATTTAAAAATTGATTCTAGATTTTCTAATGATTTAATAGAAACGTTTAATAACGCAGATCCAGAGTTTCTTTTAGTTGATACAGCTGGAGGAGATGCAACTCAAAAAGAATCTACAGGTTTATTTTCTTTATACGCAGGGTTTGATTATGATTATAAAAACAAGTACTTATTAGGGGCAACAATCCGTAGAGATGGTTCTTCAAAATTTGGAGCAAATAATAAGTATGGTATTTTTCCATCTGTTACAGCAGGATGGAGAGTTAGTAAAGAAAATTTCTTAAGAGGAAATTCTGTAATTAAAAATTTATTAGTTAAAGCAAGTTACGGTATTGTAGGTAATGATAGAATACCAAATTATAACTTTACTAGTTCTCTTGTGCCAGGTTCAGATTATAATGGTGAAACAGGTTTTGCACCTAGTAGATTAGGTAATGCAGACTTAAGATGGGAAGAAACAGAATCTACAAACCTGCAGTTAGACATGAGTATGTTTAAAGGTAGAAGATTAAACTTTTCTTTAGCATTTTGGAGAAAAGTAACAGATGGTTTGTTGGTAAATACAGAAATACCGGAAGAATCTGGATTTAATAACATTAGAGAAAATAGAGGTGTTGTTAGAAATCAAGGTATAGATTTTGAAATTAGTGGAACTATACTTAAAACAAAAGATTTCTCTTGGAGATCCGGGTTTAACATTGGTTTATTAGAAAATACAGTTCAAGAGCTTGATGTTCCAATTCGTACAGGTCGTTTTATAACAGAAGAAGGATCTCCAATAGGAAATATTTGGGGTTATAAAAATCATGGAGTTTTTCAATATGATGAGTCGAATGCATTTACTCCATCAGGAGATAGATTATTTCCAAACTTTGATTCTAACGGATTTTTCTTAGGAACTTATAATATGGCTAACGGTGAGCAATATCCTTTAGATGGTGAGATAAAACAATTAGTTCACGGTTCTACTAGAAATATTTTGAAAGGTGGAGATTATATTTGGGATGATGCCAATGGAGATTTTGTAATTAATAGTGATGATGAGCAAGTTTTAGGTAATGGTTTACCAACAACTTACGGAGGATTTAGCCATGATTTAACTTATAAAAATTGGACTTTAGGTACCTTATTTGATTATAGTTATGGTAACGAAATCTACAGAAGATATGACCATGATAGAAATAGTTTAAGAGCAACAGTATTAACAGTATCTCCTGATAGATTAGATAACGCTTGGCAAAATCAAGGTGATATTGCTCAATATCCAATATTACAAGCTGGTAGAGCTAGAAACCAAAATAGATTTGATTTTACAAATAGTACAGCGAATAGTACATACGTTTCAGACGGAAGTTTTATTAGATGGAGGTATGTACGTCTAGGATATAAATTTCCTAAAGATGTATTAAAGCAGATAGATATAGGTATTACTGGTTTAAGTTTCAATTTTGCGGTAAACAATCTTTTAACTTGGACTAACTATGAAGGTTATAACCCGGAGTTTGGTAGTAGAGGAAACCCTTTAACACCAAGTGAAGATGCGTTAAGATATCCTAATGATAGAGAGTTTTTACTTACTTTAAAAGCACAATTTTAATCAAATAAAAGTTATGAATATAAATAATATATCAAATAAAATAAAACAAGCACTAATGCTTTGTGCTGCTATAGGATTACTTTATTCTTGTGACGATTTCGTTCAAGAACTTCCTGTAAGTGAAATATCTCCTGATGGGTTTTATTCTAATAACGCAGAATTAGAATCAGGTATAATAGGTGCCTATGATGGTTTACAAGTTGCATATAGTCAATTTTACCTTAATGTTGGTGAATTTAGATCAGACAACTTTCAACCAAATGGAAACAATACTTCTAGAAACTCTTTACATAATAGTACAATAGATCCAGGAGAAGGTTTGTTAAGATGGGCTAATCTTTATACTGTAATAGATAGAGTAAACAGAGTTATTAATGCAGGACCTAATATTGATGGTGTAGATAAAGATTTATTAGGTGAAGCTTATGCAATGAGAGCTAAAATATATTTTGATTTGGCAAGAGTTTGGGGAGATGTACCTGTATTTTTACAATCAATTACAGCGATAAGCGAAACGCAAAAACCACAAACTTCTTATGAAGATGTTATGAATACTGTTGTAATTCCTGATATGAAAAAGGCAGAAGAATTAATAACAACACCTTCAAGAGAATTTAGATTTTCTCAAGCCAGTGTATTTGCATTACAAGCAGAAGTTTATATGTGGATTAAAGAAGAAGGTTTGGCAAAAGATGCAATAGAGAATTTAATAGCTTTAGGATCTCATAGTTTGGTACAAACACCGGAGGCTTGGCAAGATTTATTTATAAATCAACCAAGTACAGCAGAGTTTCCTCAAGGACCTGGAAAAGTTCAAGCAGGTCCAGAATTAATATTTTCTGTTCATTACGCTTTAGAAGAAACAACTTCTGGTGTTGCAAGAGCTTACATGGCAGGTGCAGCAATTAGTGTAATGTCTGAAGAAGCAGAGACTAAATGGGCAGAAAGGTTTCCAATAGACTCTCTTGGTTGGGCAGATAAGTATACAGCTACAAATAGAAGATTGCCAGTATTTACAAGAGAGATAGAATTAGATGACGGTTCTACAATAATCGAACCGATTTATGGAGATTGGAGACAGTTTGCAACTAGATTTGGTGGAGATTTTGAAGATGGTTTAGGAAGTGATGAGTTTGGTGAAGCAAGATGTGCTAAATGGGTAAAAAATAGATCTCACTTAAATCCTAATGACGATGATACTAATTTACCAGTATATCGTTATGCTGATATGATTTTATTATTAGCAGAAGCAGAATTAAAATTGCAAAATGCGCCTAAGTGTTTAGAGTTAATAAATCAAGTTAGAACAGCAAGACAATTGCCTTTAGCTACGGATGAAGAATTTGGAGACAATTTTGATGCACAATTAGACTTTTTATTGGTAGAAAGACAATTAGAGTTGTTTGGTGAAGGTAAAAGATGGTGGGATTTAGTAAGAAATGACAGAGCTATCGATGTTATGAACCCAATACTAGAAGAGAGAGAAGTAACTCCTCTTACTAGCGATAGAATAATATGGCCAATTTTTATTGATCATTTAAGAGAAAATCCTTTGTTAAACCAAAATCCGGGGTGGTTAAATTAATTTTAAAAATTTAAGACAATATGAAAACATATTTAAAAATTATAGGAGTTGCTTTAATAGCAGTTATATTTAACTCATGTACTTTAGAATTACAAGAACCTTTCGATTTTCAACCGGAAAACACGTTTGCAGACCCTTTTCAAAATATGACAGCTTGGGAGCATATTCAAACAAGAACTTCTGGAGGTTTAGTTGATGATCAAGGTAGAAAACGATTAGATGGTGAAGAATTAGATTACATGATTGCAGCAATAAAGCGTGTAGGTTATGAAGATTTATATAATCAAACATCAACAGAAAGAACCTATCTTTTATTAAACAATAATGCCTTTACAGGTGGTAATAGAGATAGAGATATATTAAGAGTTATTACAGGAAGAACACAAAGTCCTGCTGCTAGAGTAGATGCAGACGAAGTAATGGCTGCTATTACATCAGAAGAACAACTTAATATGTTAAAAGCAGTATTAAAATATCATATAGTTACAGAAAAAGTTGCGCAAGTACCTAAGCTTACAATTTTTGATAAAAACTTTGTTTTTAAAACGATATTACCTGCGTTAACATTAGATGTAAATGGTTTGCCAACAGGCTTGTCTAACAGTAGCGCAGAAATAGTTTTTAGAAGAAATATAGAATGGAAAATGGAAGTAAATCCAATTTCGTCTCCATTAATATCAACAGCAGTTGGTCCTGGGTTTAATGAAAAAGTAAGATCACATAACTATGTTTTTAATAATGGTATAGGTCACTATTTAAACGATCCTGTTAGATATCATCCGATTCCTTTTTACGAAAATTACAACGTAGATTAAAATAATTTAAGAGTATTTAATTAATTAATCTAGCTTAAAAAAATATAAAAAATGAAAAATAATAAAATCATAAAATTTCTTTTTACAGGTTTGCTAGCTTCTTTATTGCTTGTTTCTTGTAACTTGCCTGAAGACGATGCTGTTTACATACCGTTTGAGCCAGAGTTGGTAGAAAACCCAGAGACAATTACACAGTTTATAATCTTTAGAGATGATTTAAGCATTTTTGAATCTGCAATGCGAATTATGGAAGAAGAAGGTGATGTTAAACTGTTATCAGAATTAAATATTCCTGGTGGTACAACAGTTTTTGCACCAACAGATGATGCTTTTCAACAATTCTTTACTAAAAACGGAATTGATGAAATTGAAGATTTACCTTATGAAGATCTAGAAAGTGTAGTTTTAAATCATATTGTTACTGGTAAATTTTTATCTAGTAGTTTATCTTCCGGATATGTTTCTACTAGAGCTTTTAGAGAAGATACAGACCAAAATTTAAGTATGTATGTAGAGGTTTCTAATGGTGTTGTTTTAAACGGAGAATCTAAAGTTACAACTGCAGATGTAGAAGCAAATAATGGTGTATTACATATTGTAGATACTGTAATTGGTCTTCCTAGTAACGTAACTTTAATAGAACAAAATCCAGATTTCTCTAGCTTTTTAGAAGCATTAACTAGAGCAGATACTTTTGTAAATGAAGAAGGAAACTCGCCAGAATTAGAAAATTTATTAAGAAACTTAGACAGAAAACTAACTTTATTTATACCTAACAATGCTGCTTTTTCAAGCTTATTATCAGAATTAGGTGTAGCTTCTATACAAGAAATAGAGCCGAAACTTTAGTTGCTGTATTAGCTATGCATATTGTAAATGGTAAATTTATAAATTCAGAAGATTTAGAGTTAGAAACAGTAGAAACCTTAAGAGGAAATACTATTGATATCGATCCTGATAATTTAACATTAACAGACTCTAGAGGTAGAGTTGCTAATTTTGATTTAGATTTTATAGACATACAATCTGCTGGTGGTGTTATACATGCTATCGATAAAGTATTGTTAAATCCAGAGATGTAAATATATATTTAAAATAAAATTTAATAAAACCCTCTATTTTATAGAGGGTTTTTTTATGTTAGTTTTAGAATGAAATCATCATTTATATCTAAAAAATAGTGCTAAATTAATTTTTATATTGAACCAAGATAATTAGTATTATACTTGATTTTTTTCAGGACAGGGCAGGATGCAATTTAAAAGTACTAGATATATTTTTATCCATAAACAATATTCAGAAATTAATAAGATTTAATTAAGATAAGACCATATGTTAAAGCACAGTTTTTTATTACTTTTTTTAAGTTTCTATAGCTTAATAAACGCACAAAGCAATTCTAATTCAGAAAAACCTAATATTATTTTTATATTAACTGATGATCAACGTTTTGATGCAATTGGTTACGCTGGTAATAAATTTGTTGAAACTCGAGAAATGGACGATTTAGCAAAATCTGGTACTTATTTTAACTCGGCTATTGTTACTACACCAATTTGTGCAGCAAGTAGAACAAGTATTTTAACCGGTTTACATGAAAGAGCGCATAATTTTAATTTTCAAACAGGTAATGTAAGAGATGAGTATATGGATAACTCTTATCCAAGATTACTTAAAGATAGCGGTTATTATACCGGTTTTTATGGTAAATACGGTACAAGGTATAATCATTTAGACAAACAATTTGATGAATATGAATCTTACGATAGAAATAATCGTTTTAAAGATAGAAGAGGTTATTATTATAAAACTATAGATAAAGATACTGTTCACCTAACTAGATATACAGGTCAAAAAGCAATAGATTTTATAGATAAAAATGCAAGTAACAAGAAACCGTTTTGTTTATCTATAAGTTTTAGTGCACCTCATGCGCACGATGGTGCGCCTAAGCAATATTTTTGGCAAGAACCATTAGATGCGATGTTAAGTGGTACAACGATACCAGAACCTGAATTAGCAGAAGATAAATATTTTTTAGCACAACCTAAGATTGTAAGAGATGGATTTAACAGATTACGTTGGACTTGGAGATATGATACGCCAGAAAAATATCAGCATAGTTTAAAAGGGTACTATAGAATGATTTCTCGGTATCGATTTAGAAATAAAAAAATACGTGCTAAACTTAAAGAAACAGGTCAAGATAAAAACACAGTCATTATTTTAATGGGTGATAACGGATATTTTTTAGGAGAACGTCAGTTCGCAGGAAAATGGTTAATGTATGACAATTCTATAAGAGTGCCATTAATTGTTTTTGATCCTAGAGAAAACAAGCATCAAGATATAGATGATATGGTTTTAAATATAGATGTTACTAAAACCATTGCAGATTTAGCAGGTATTAAAGCACCGAATACATGGCAAGGTAAAAGTCTTATGCCAATTGTTAGACAAGAAAAAAATCTATAGAAAGAGATACAATTTTAATAGAACATATTTGGGATTTTGATAACATTCCGCCAAGTGAGGGTGTTCGTACTAAAAAATGGAAATACTTTAGATATGTTAATGATAAGACTATCGAAGAACTATATAATTTAGAAAAAGATCCACAAGAGATTAAAAATTTAGAAGGAAAAAGAAAATACAGAAAGGTTTTAGCAAATTTAAGAGCTAAAACAGAGGAGTTAATCAAAAAAATAGCAACCATTTTAGAGCAGCACCTACAGATTTAACAGTAGAGTTGATAAGAGCTCCAGAAACTGATGTAGAAATTTTTGATTTAAAACCGGAATTTGGTTGGACAGTTCCGTTAGGTGCAAAATACCAAGGAGCATATCAAATTTTAGTGGCTTCTAGCAAAGAAATTATCGACGCTAATAACGGAGATGTTTGGGATAGTAAAAGAGTCGCATCATCAAAATCTACAGATGTAGAATATGAAGGTAAAGATTTAGAAATAGGAAAAACGTATTTCGGAAAGTTAGAATTTGGGACGAAGCAAACAGACTGGTAGATTATGCAGCACCTCAGAAATTTACTACGGGTAAAAGCAGTAGCTATATTATATCGACAGAAAATAAATTTATTACTGCTAAAATAAAACCTAAAAAGTTTAAAAAATTAGGGAATTTATATGTTATGGATTTTGGAAAAGCAGCTTTTGCTACACTTAATTTTAACTACAATGCAAAAACACCGCATACACTTACTGTAAGAGTTGGAGAAATGGTTAATGATAATGGAAGTGTAAATAGAACGCCTCCAAAAGTTAGTAATATTCGTTATCAAGAATTAAAGGTAGATGTAAAACCAGGAAAAACTCAATATCAGATTCAAGTACAAACGGATGAAAGAAATACAAGGCCTAATAAGGCAATACCTTTACCAAAAGGTTTTCCTCCTTTAGTTCCTTACAGATATGCAGAAATAGAAGGTTTTCAAGGAGAATTAAAAGCAGAAGATTTTACGCAATTAGCCTTTCATACCTATTGGGATGAAGATGCAAGTAGCTTTAAGAGTAATAATACTATTTTAGATCAAGTTTGGGATTTATGTAAATACTCAATCAAAGCAACAACTTTTAATGGGTTGTATGTAGATGGAGACAGAGAACGTATTCCTTATGAAGCAGATGCATACTTAAATCAATTAAGTCATTATACAACAGATAGAGAATTTGCTATGGCAAGAAGAACTATCGAGTATTTTATGCAACATCCAACATGGCCAACAGAATGGCAACAACATGTTCCGTTATTAATCTATGCAGATTATATGTACACAGGAAATACGGAGTTGGTAGAGCGTTATTATGATGCATTAAAACACAAATCTTTGTATGAATTATCTAATGAAGACGGTTTAATTACTTCGACTAAAGTTGATAAGGCATTTATGAAAAAGTTAGGTTTTCCTGATGGATATAAAAAACCTTTAACAGATATTGTAGATTGGCCAGGTAAAAACTTTAACAGAAGTAAAACAAAAGGAGAGCGTGATGGGTTTGTATTTAAACCTTACAGTACAGTAATTAACTCATTTTTCTATGAAAACATGAAGATTATGGCTGAATTCGCTAAAATCTTAGGAAAAACTCAAGAGGCTTTAGATTTTGAATACAGAGCAATTAAAGCTAAAAAAGCAGTAAACGAACAAATGTTTGATAAAAAACGAGGAATTTATGTTGATGGAATAGGCACAGATCACGCTTCTTTACATGCAAACATGATGCCTTTAGCATTTGGTTTAGTGCCAGAAGAACATTACGAGTCTGTAGTGAATTTTGTAAAATCTAGAGGAATGGCTTGTAGTGTTTACGGAGCTCAATTTCTAATGGATGGATTATACAATGCAGGTGAAGAAGATTATGCTTTAGACTTATTAACAGATACTTCATCTAGAAGTTGGTATAATATGATTAAAATTGGTTCAACAATTACTTTAGAAGCTTGGGATAATCAATATAAAAATAACTTAGATTGGAACCATGCTTGGGGTGCAGTACCTGCAAATGTAATTCCTAGAGGTTTATGGGGTATAAAACCAAAAACAGCTGGTTTTGGTGTTGCTACTATTAAACCTCAAATGAGTAAGTTAAAAAAGAGCTCTATAGAAGTGCCTACCGTTAGAGGAACAATAAAAGCAAACTATACTTATAATGGTAAGAGGTTGCAAACCTACGAAATTGAAATTCCAGGTAATATGGTAGCAGAGTTTTCTTTAAATGGTTCAGAAGGAAAAGAATTTATTCATAACGGAAAAAGTGTTCCTTCTGCATTTAAAGTAGTAAGGTTAACACCAGGTAAACACACAATTCAATTAAAGATTAACTCGTTTTAAAAAATTAAAATATAAACTTTTAAAAAGCAACCTTAAAGTGTAAAAACTTAAAGGTTGCTTTTTTTATAAACGATAATTTTTCTTCCCGTAAACATTAATTACTAATACATTTGGTAACATACTTTCAATTAGAATATGTGATATTTTAACCTAAATATTTACAATATTATCCCTAAAACATAATAGTACAGGACACTACTATGTTTCTAAATTGTTAAAATTGTGTTAATTAACAATACTAATCTTACCTAATAATTCATTTCCCTCCAATGTTATTAGGTTTAATAAACACAATTATGAGAAAAATTTTACAAAAATTATTTTTTGCTGTACTTGTTATAAATTGTTCTGCATTTTATAGCCAAACTACATTACCTGGAACCATTGAGGTTGAGAATGGTGATCTTTCACAAAATAACAACCATTTTGAGCGAAATATTGTAGGGTCTGGAAATGGAGGAACAAATAATATAGTATTAGGATTTAGAAAAACCCGTACCGAAGCGGTTGATGGAGATGGTGAAAGTGGTGCTGGTGTAAACGGTACTATAATTAATAATGTAACAGTTACAGCAGATGGGAATTATGATTTTACATTCACGTATTTCAAAAATTCAAACGACAATACAATAACAATAAATTCTACAGATGCCACTGGAGGCAACTCTACCACATTGGCTTCATTTACTTTAATTAGAAACGATGCTTCGGAAACAATACAGCTACAACTAGTAGTTATGGCACACAAACAGTTACAGGTGTTGCTTTAACTACAGGTATAAATTATATTACAATAACAAATGCTGCATCAGCAATTCTTAATTTAGATAATATTATAGTAACTGCTTCATCTGCTGCTATTCCGCCAACAATGACATCTAATGGAACAGGAAATTGGAATGAAGCTTCGACATGGACCGTGTCCGGAACAGCTGCAACTACACCAAGTACAACACCAACCGCAGAGTATGACGTTGTAATAGGTGCGCATATAATAACAATACCATCTGGTATGGGAGTCGCAGAAGCAAAATCAATTACATGTGCAGCTGGTCAAGGTGGGCAATTAATTTTAAGACAAAATAATACTTTAACAGTTACTGATGATATTTCTTTTGATAAGTCTAATGATGGAATGATTTTGTACGCCCAAAACGGTAACTTTTCTACGGTAACTTTTGGTGGGTCTTATCTCTCTGGTAAGAAAACAACTATTATCAAAAGATTATCAGAAGATAAATGGACTTTAGTTTCATCAGGTTTAAATAATTCAAAACAATTTAAAACATTAGATGATAGTAGAAATTACACAGTTAAAGTGGGCACTAAACATGCTTTTGGTTCTTATGATGATTCTAGACCTGCATTTGATGCGGCGGCACCAGCAGGCACAACTGGTAAATACGTATACGTTAATGATGGTTATGGTACAGGACCTACTTGGGGTAGTGGAATAGGTTGGGCTACAAAATCAGATGAAGACCCAGCTAATACTTCAGATAGTAAGCACGATGTGGTTTTTCAAGGAGATTTACACTCTGCAGATGTTCCTGTTTCTCTAGCTAATGCAGGTTTCAATTTGGTAGGAAATCCTTACCCAACTTATTTATATGGAAACGATGATACCGTAGAAGCAACCAATAATGTATTAACTGTAAATGCTGATAAATTAACAGAACCTACCTTATGGTTTTGGGATTCTGATAATGAAACATGGATTACAAAGAATCAGTCTAGTGGCGCATATCATATCAGTCCTCTTCAAGGATTCTTTGTTAAAACAAATGCAGCATCTACGTCTTTTAGTTTCACCGAGGCAATGCAGACACACACATCTAATAGTGATACATTTTTAAAATCTTCTAGCAGCAATTTTTCTATCGATTTATCTATAGAAAATGAAGGAAGAACTACAAGCACTTTAGTTAATTATTTAGAGAACACAACTACTTCTTTTGATAATGGTTTTGATAGCTCAACATTTGGTGGTTATTCTTCTACTTTAGAAGTTTATACACATCTTTTAGATGATAACACGAGTAAAAAATTAGCAATTCAATCTTTACCTAATAATAATTTAGAAGATATGATTGTACCTGTAGGAATTTCTGCAGCAGTAAATTCAGAAATTTCTTTTACTGCAGAAACTTTAAATGTACCAACTGGTTACAAAGTGTTTTTAGAAGATAAATTAAAAAATACGTTTACAAGATTAGATGAAGCGGATGCTAAATATACTACTACAGTATCAGAAAAGATAACAGACGGACGTTTTTACATACATACTTCTGCTAAAAATGTTTTAAGTACAGAATCAGAATTATTAAATAGCATTAGTTTATATAAATCTAGTAATACAACTTTAAAAATTGTTGGTTTATCTCAAGGAAAAATTAATTTAAAATTATACAATGTTTTGGGGAAACAAGTGCTAAGTCACTCTTTTAGTGCTAATGGTGTTAAAGAAATTTCTTTGCCAAAATTGTCTAAAGGTGTTTATGTTGTTCAATTAGAAACTGAAACTGGAAAACTGAACAAGAAGATAGTTTTAGAATAATCGATTATTAATTAACGTCAAAAACAAAACACCATGAATAAAAACATAAAAAACACCCAAAATAAAGAGCAAGACATTACACGTAAAGAAGCTATAAAAAAAATAGGTAATTATGGTAAATATGCAGCATTAACTGCTTTAGGAACCTATATGATATTAAATCCTCAAAAATCTCAAGCTCAAAGTCCGAAGCACCTGGAGTAGGATTTTAATGTTAAAACTAATTCAAATAAAAACACCAACTAATTTTAAGTTGGTGTTTTTTTGGCCAAACACAACAGGATAAAGTTTTGTTTTACTATTTCTAAATTTACTTTTGATAAGTAGTAATAGATGAAAATAAATAAACTAATCACAATATTTTTATTGACAATTTTTACATTTTTAGGATGTAAAACCAATCAATTTTTAAGAAATAATATTAATACCAAAGACTATGTTTTTATCGAGGCAGAAAAAACAGCATCAGATTTACAAAAATGGCAATTGGTTAAAAAAGGTGACCAAAATTATATAGAAAGAGCTTCGGAGATGCTTATTTAGAATTTATGGGAAATAAACCCATTACCGGAAAACCCAATTCTCCTTTAATTTATCAGTTTACTGCACCTAAAACAGTAGATTTTCAATTAATGCTAATGTCTAGTAAAAGATTAGAAGGTGTAAAAAGCGATTGGTGTAATGATGCCTTTGTTCGACTTTCTGGAAATTATGAATC
The DNA here is from genome assembly GCF_055693625.1 of Polaribacter sp. HA6-7. NCBI lineage: Bacteria > Pseudomonadati > Bacteroidota > Flavobacteriia > Flavobacteriales > Flavobacteriaceae > Polaribacter > Polaribacter sp. HA6-7. Next base: position 2,978,184 of record NZ_CM146338.1, on the reverse strand, counting down.
CGGATCAAAATTATCAAAGCAAGTATTGCAAAAAAACATCAAAATTTTACAAGATGGTAATGATGAAACTCCGAATTACAATGGCATTGGGCATCTACTGCAGAAAAAGACAGACATGTTTATAACAAGTTTATTTACAAACTTATAAAAGGAGAAAAATATACAATAACGCTTTCAGGAAGATCAAAACGATTTAGTGTCGATTATATACTTCTTTATAACACAGCAAAATTTAACAATCAAAAAGCTAAAGAAATTTTTAAAATTCAATAATAAAAATGATTAAAAAATCAATAATTGTACTTGCATTTATATGTTATGTGTTGCAATTAAATGCGCAACAGAGTAGAACAAAATACAATTTTAATCCAGATTGGAAGTTTATAAAAGCAAATCCTACAAATGCACAAGCTGTAGATTATGATGATGCAAGTTGGTCTACAATAAGCACGCCTCATACTTTTAATGATACAGATACTTTTGATGATTTAAGTATTGGTAAACATATAGGAGAGAAAAATCAATTTAGAGGAACAGTTTGGTATAGAAAACATTTTAAAGTGCCAAAAACAGATTCGGTAAAAAAATCTACATAGAATTTGAATCTGTTCGTCAAATAGCGGATGTCTACATTAATGGAAAACATCTAGGAACCAATAAAACAGGTTTTATTCCTTTTGGATATGACATATCTCAATACCTAAATTATGGAGATAAAGAGAATATCATAGCAGTAAAAGTAAACAATGATAGAGGAGAACATTTTAGAGAAAATTTTCCTTTAGTTTGGCATCATGAACATTGGCACCCTAATCATGGAGGAATCTATAGAAATGTATTTTTACATGTTATGAATCCTGTTCATATTACTTTGCCTTTATATGATAATTTAAAAACAGTAGGTACTTATGTTCACGCAGAAAACATATCGAAAAAGAAAGCAGATATTTATGTTTCTGCAGAAGCAATCAATGAATCATCAATAGAAAAAACAATCACTTTTGAAGCTAAAATTATTGATGCTGATGGAAAAATAGTAACTACTTCAAAGAATAAAAAAGTATTACAATCAGGAGAAACTTTTACCTTTTCAACAAAAAATAAAGTAAAAAAACCAAATTTATGGTACACTCGTAAACCATACATGTATAAAGTTGTTACTACATTAAAAGAAGGTGAAATAGAATTAGACTCTTACACAACGCCTTTAGGAATTAGAACTTTTAAGTTTGATAAAGACACAGGTTTTCATAATAATGGTGAGTATGCTAAGCTACATGGTTGGGGACAGAAACCTACTGCAGGTTGGGCAGGTTTAGGAGCTGCACAACCAGATTGGTTAAAAGAATTTACCTATCGTTTAATGGATGAAGCTGGTGGTAATTTTATACGTTGGGGACATTGTGCAGGTTCTCCAGCAGAAATTGCAATGGGAGACAAATATGGTTTTGTAACTTTAATGCCAGGAGTTAGTGGAGAATCTCAAGATGAAGGTGAAACTTGGGATATTAGAATTAATGCTTTTAGAGACATGATTGTGTATTACAGAAATCACCCATCTATTTTTATTTGGGAAGGTGGTAACTGGGCAGAAACCGAAGCACATTATAAAGAAATTTTAAATATTATTAAGACTTATGATCCTCACGGAAAACGTTTAATGGGAAATAGAAGAGCAGATGTAAAAGAAGATTCAGAACCATATATTTCTATTGAAATTGGTACAGAAGGTTGGCAAAGAGAATATGCGCATTTACCGCTAATTGAAAGTGAATATTTAAGAGACGAAGGTGCAAGACGCGTTTGGGATAAATTTACTCCTGATGACAATTTTTGGACCCATCCTAACATCTCAAGAAATGTGTATAAAATTGGTTCAGAAATTTTTGCGATTCGTCAAGTAGAAGATTGGTGGGATAAAATGGGAAAGAAATCGTATCATAGTGGAGGTGCTAATTGGGTGTTTTCAGATGGTACTCATGGTGGAAGAAATCCAACAGAAGTTACCGGAGCAAGTGGCGAGGTAGATGCTGTAAGATTAAAAAAAGAAGCTTTTACACCACAAAAGCAATGTGGAGACCAGAAGCTCAAATTCATGTAGTTGGTCATTGGAATTACGAAGCAGGTACAAAAAAACAATGTATGTAGTTTCTAACTGTACAAAAGTAAAATTATACATCAACAATAAATTAATAGCAATAAATGACAAAGCTGATAGTGGGTATTTGTATAAATTCCCTAAAGTTGAATTCCAAGAAGGAGAAATTAAAGTAGAAGGTTATTTAAATGACAAATTATTGGTTTCTCAAACTAAAAAAACGGTTGGAGAATCAGTTGCAATTAAATTATCATCAACTGTGGGTCCAGAAGGATGGTTAGCAGATGGATCTGATATCGCTTTAGTTGATTTTGAAATTGTAGATAAAGAAGGTCATAGAAATCCTTTAGGCAGAAATAAAGTTGATTTTACTATTTCTGGTCCTGGAATTTGGAGAGGTGGTTACAATAGTGGAAAAGCAAATACCACAAACAATTTATTTTTAGATGCAGAAGCAGGAATCAATCGTGTGGCAATTCGTTCTATGTTACAATCTGGAGCTGTAACCATTACTGCTAGTGCAGAAGGTTTAAAATCAGATACGATTACTATTACATCTAAATCTGTAGCAATTGATAACGGATTGTCAAAATTATTACCTCAAGAATTTAAAGTTGATCCTAATTTTGAAGAACCTTTGCCAATTTACACACCAAAAACTGAACCTTACAACCCTGCAAGAGTTAACAAAAGCGATTTGTTTACCAAGTTTAGTTACACAGGAAATGGAAAAGCAGCACTCAGAAAAAATGTACATTGGGGTAAAAAAGCGTATACAGATATGGAACATAATTATACTGTAATTCCTAGATATTTGGTAGGTTCAGAATACATTAGAGTTCCGAATTCTGATGGTAAGTATTGGGCAAGAGATCAATTACAATTTATTGCAGGTAAAGACATGATTATTTATGTTGGTCATGATGATCGTGTAGAAAGACCCGTATTTTTAACCAAAGACTATAAAGATACAGGAGATGATGTTAATTTAGGAGGTGTTAAAATGTCACTTTTTAAAAGAATAGCAAAAAAAGGAGAAAGTATAATTATGGCAGGTAATAGTGATGGTGATGTTCCTGAAAATACAAGAATGTATTTTGTAATTGGAAAAAAAGTAAAAAAATAACGAATCGATTATATTATAATTTTTGGAAAGAAAAAGTTAAGGTTTCTTGTACTTTAAATACCATTATAGTACAGGATACCTTTTTTTAGTATAAAAATTATTTTTATTTTTCTTTAGAAGGATTAATAAAAAATCAAATACGAATCAATTCAATTTCAAAATAAAACAATACATGAAGAAATTACTAATTTTATCTTTAATCGCAGTTCTCTTTTATGCATGTGGAGATTCATCATCAAAAGAAAAAGATTATAAAGATAAATCTTTATCAATAGATGAAAGAGTTGACGCACTACTTCCGTTAATGTCTACAGAAGAAAAAGTAGCACAAATGCGAATTTTTCATGCCAATATTGGTGCAAAACCGAGACGAAAATGGAAATTTAAAATTATCTAAAAGAGTAATTAAAAAACTAAAATTAGGTATTGCTGGAATAAAAAATCCGGGAGAACATATAGATCCTGTGGCTGCAGCCAAAATGAATAACGAGCTGCAAAAGTATATTATAGAGAATAACAGATGGGGCATACCTGCTTTATTTGTTACAGAATCTTACAATGGTGTAGATGCTGATGGTTGTACTTTGTTTGGTCGTCCAATGACGTCTGCAGCATCTTTTAATCGAGAATTGGTGCAAAGACAATGGGATGTTGTTGGTAGAGAAGCACGTTTAAGAGGTATGCACATGTGCCACTCACCAGAAGCAGATATTGTTAGAGATCCTCGTTTTGGTAGAATGAGTGAAGCCTTTGGAGAAGATACTTATTTAACAACTCAAATGGTTAAAAATGCCATTATTGGTGTGCAAGGAAATTACAAAGGTTTAGGCGCAGGAACACATATTGGTGCTGTTGCAAAACATTTTGCAGGTTATGGCCAAGTGTTAGGAGGTTCTAATTTTGCTGCAATAGAAATTTCTGAAAGAACATTAATAGACGAAATTTATCCACCTTTTGAAGCGGCTGTAAAAGAAGCAAAAACATTAGGAATTATGGCTTCTCATGGAGATTTAAATGGAGTTGCAAGTCATGGAAATCCAGAATTGTTAACAGGAGTTTTAAGAGATGATTGGGGTTTTGAAGGTTATGTGGTTTCAGATTCTAATGATATTGCACGTTTATTTTACTTTATGGGTGTTGCAGAATCTCCAGAAGCTGCTGCACAAATGGGGCTAGAAGCAGGTATAGATATCGATTTATATGCAGAAGATTCGTATTCTTATTTACCAAAAATGGTAGAAAAAAATCCTGAATTAATGAAGTTGATTGACCGATCTGTTAAACGTGTTTTAAGAACAAAGTTTATCTTAGGTTTGTTTGATAATCCTTACATAGATTTAGAAGAAACTAAAAAAGGAGTTCGTGCAGCATCTTCTTTAGAATTGGCAAAAGAATCTGATTTAGAATCTATCATTTTATTAAAGAACGAAGAAAATACGTTGCCTTTAAATAAAAATAAATCAACAAAAGTTGCTCTTTTAGGTCCTTTATTAAAAGAGAATACCAAAGAAATGTTTGAGTCTGCTGTTGGAAATAGCAATGTGAAATTCACCGCAGAAAAAGGTTTTAATTTAACTAACGAAAAAGGTGGTGCTCCAGAATTATTAGATAGAGATCCAAAAGCGATTGCTAAATTGGTAAATATTGCAAAACGATCTGATGTGGTTGTGTTGTTTTTAGGAGGCGATAAATTTACAGCGAAAGAAGCATATTTTAGCAATAGTACTCTAGGAGACAGAGCAACTATAGATCCTGTTGGCCCACAAGATGAATTGGTAGAAAAAATTACAGCTTTAGGTAAAAAGGTAATCGTCGTTTTAAAACACAGAAGAACATTATCTATAAACACAATTGCAAAAGAAGCGGATGCTGTTTTAGATACTTGGGATTTAAGTGAATTTGGAGATCATTCTACTGCTAAAATTATTTTTGGTGATGTTTCCCCTTCAGGAAAATCTCCCGTAACCATTCCAAGATCAATAGGTCAGTTACCTTATCATTATAGCATGAAAGAAATCAACTATAAAAAAGAATATTTATTCTTAGAAAAAGGACCAATTTATCCTTTTGGACATGGTTTAAGTTATGGGAAATTTGAATATTCAGATATTAAATTATCAAGTTCAGAAATTACACCAAATACAGAAATTACTGCAAGTGTAACAGTTACTAACAACAGCAAAGTAAAAGCTAAGGAAGTAATACAAATGTATCTTAAAGATGAAATTGGATCTGTAACAAGACCAGATAAAGAATTAAAAGGATTTCAGAAGATTGAATTTGCTGCAGGCGAAAGTAAAACGATATCTTTTAAAATTACACCTAAAATGTTAGAATTTACAGGCATTTCTATGCAAAAAGTATTAGAAGCTGGAGATTATACTGTTAAAATAGGTACTTCTTCAAATGAATATTTAGAAGCAAAATTCAAATTAAAAAAATAGTCGATAATGAAAAAATCAATAGTAGTTTTATTAAGTGTTTTAACGCTTATTAGTTGCTCTAAATCGCAAACAGCAGTTGCTGAAAAAAGTGCTAATTTAGATCATACAGCAATAAAAAAATCGATGATAAAAGCCCTAGAATGGCAAGAGGCGCATCCTATTTTTGCAATTGCACCTACAGATTGGACAGCAGGAGCCTACTATACAGGTGTTGCAAGAGCACACAAAACTACCAAAAACATGATGTATATGGCTGCACTTAAAAACCAAGCATATTGGAATAAGTGGCAAACTTACGATCGCTTACACCATGCAGATGATGTAGCAATTTCGTACAGCTATTTATATGTTGCTAGAAACGAAAAAAGAAGAAATTTTGCAGATTTAGAACCTACAAAAAAGTTTTTAGACACGCATTTATTTGAAGATAATAACTGGAAAGCAGGTACAAACAAAAGTAAAGAAGACAAAACTATTTTATGGTGGTGGTGTGATGCTTTATTTATGGCTCCTCCAGTAGTTAATTTATATGCAAAACATACAAAGCAACCTAAATACTTAGAAGCAATGCATAAATATTATATGGAAGCTTATAATAGATTGTATGATAAAGAAGAAAACTTATTTGCAAGAGATATGCGTTTTGTTTGGAAAGGAACAAAAGAGGATAGAAAAGAACCAAATGGTAAAAAAGTATTTTGGTCTAGAGGAAATGGATGGGTAATTGGTGGTTTAGCGTTACTTTTAGATGATATGCCAAAAGATTACGAACACAGAGGTTTTTATGTAAGCCTTTATAAAGAAATGGCAGCTAAAATCTTAGAAATTCAACCAGAAGATGGTTTATGGAGAACAAGTTTGTTAAGTCCAGAATCTTATAATCATGGAGAAGTAAGCGGAAGTGGTTTTTACACATTTGCATTAGCTTGGGGTATTAACAATGGTTTATTAGACAAAAAACATACTTCTGCAGTAAAAAAAGCATGGATTGGTTTAGCTGCTTGCCAACACGAAGATGGTAGAGTAGGTTGGGTACAAAATATTGGTGCTTTTCCGAACCTGCATCTGCAGATAGTTGGCAAAATTTTGGTACTGGTGCGTATTTATTGGCTGGTAGTGAAATATTAAAGTTGAAGTAAATAATTTCAAAAAAATATTAAAATCGAGGGTAAAATCCTCGATTTTTTTGTGTTAAATAAACTGTGTTAAGTATTTTAATATTGTTATTTGTAAAAGTAAATCAGGACTACACAGGATAGATATTACTTTGTATAAAAGTAAATTTATAGAATATAATAACTTACTATATAATTTAGAATTTAATAAATCAATCAACAAAAAAGATGATGAAAAATATAACTGCTATCAAATTAGTTCTTTTAGTATTCCTATTAAATCTATTTAATGCATGTACATCTACTGAAGCTAATAGTTCTAATAGCAAAGAAGATGATGAAATTACTAGTAAGGTGAACGACTTATTAAGTCAAATGACTTTAGAAGAAAAAATTGCAGAAATGACCCAAGATGCTCCTGCAAACGAAAGATTGGGAATTCCGTATATGAAATATGCAGAAGCATTACATGGTGTTTGGCTTGTTTTAGATTATTATGGTAATACAACCGTGTATCCACAGGCAATTGCTGCTGCTTCTACATGGCAGCCGGAGTTGGTTAAAAAAATGGCTTCACAAACCGCTTTAGAAGCTAGAACTTTAGGCGTTACACACACCTATTCACCTAACTTAGATGTAATTTCCGGTGATCCAAGATATGGTCGTGTAGAAGAATCTTACGGAGAAGATCCTTATTTAGTATCTAGAATGGGTGTTGCATTTATACAAGGTTTACAAGGAATGGGTGAGGAAAGATTTGATGAAAATCATGTAATTGCAACTGCAAAGCATTTTATTGGCTATCCGAGAAAACAGACGTGGAATTAACGGTGGTTTTAGTGATATGTCTGAGCGAAGATTAAGAGAGGTTTATTTACCACCTTTTGAGGCTGCAATAAAAGAAGCAAAAGTTGGTGCTGTTATGCCTGGGCATCAAGATTATAATGGCGTTCCAAACCACATGAACACTTGGTTGCTAAAGGATATTTTACGTGATGAATTAGGTTTTGATGGTTTTATTGTTTCTGACAATAATGATGTTGCCCGTTTAGGAACCATGCATTTTATTGCAGAAACTAGAACAGAATCGGCTATTTTAGGTTTAAAAGCTGGTGTTGATATGGACTTGGTTATTGGAAAGAATGAGAAGTTAGCAGCATATAATACCAAAGTTTTAAAAGATACGATAACTAAGAATCCTGATTTAGAAAAGTATATAGACAAAGCAACATCTCGTATTTTAAAAGCAAAATATCAATTGGGTTTATTTGATTCTGAACCAAAAGAGATTGACACAAAAACGATTAACGCAGGTAGAAAAGAACATCAAGAATTTTCTTATGAAATGGCTAAAAAAGCAATTATTTTATTAAAAAATGATAATAATACATTGCCTTTAGACATGTCTAAAATAAAATCGTTAGCTGTAATTGGGCCAAATGCTCATGAAGAAAAACCAAAAAAAGGAACGTATTCTTTATTAGGAGGTTATTCGGCTTACCTCCATTTTATGTTTCTGCTTTAGACGGAATAAGAGCTAAAGTTGGCGATAAAGTAAAAATTAATTATGCCAAAGGTTGTGATTTATTAAGCAATTCTAAAGCAGGTTTTCCAAAAGCAATTGCAGCTGCAAAAAAATCTGATGCTGTTATTTTGGTTATTGGTGGTTCTAGAAAAACTGGCGGCGAAGGTGTAGATAGAGCTAATTTAGATTTGTATGGTGTGCAAAAAGAATTGGTAAAAGCAATTCATAAAACAGGTAAGCCAATTGTGGCCGTTTTAATTAATGGAAGACCATTGTCAATTAACTATGTTGCAGAAAATATTCCATCAATTTTAGAAACTTGGTATTTAGGTATGCGTTCGGAGATGCCATCGCAGATGCTATTTTTGGCGATGTGAATCCAGGAGGAAAATTAACAGTTTCTTTTCCGAGGTCTGTAGGTCAAGTTCCCGTTACTTATTTACAAAGACCAGATTTTATTGGATCTGGTAAAGGGTTGTTTAAAGATGCCGACAAATCTCCGTTGTTTCCTTTTGGATATGGGTTAAGCTACACAACGTTTACATACAGTAAACCAAAATTTAAAAATGCTTTAATTTCTAAAGATGAAAGCACAACAGTTTCTGTCGATGTAACCAATACAGGAAAAAGAGCTGGAGATGAAGTGGTACAAATGTATGTTAGAGACGATTATGCTTCTGTTGGGCGTTACAACAAAATGCTAAAAGGTTTTGAACGTATTTCGCTTGAACCAGGAGAAACTAAAACCGTAACTTTTACCTTAGGTTTTGATGAATTAAATATTTTAAATCAACAAATGAAAAAAGTGGTAGAACCAGGTACATTTACCATTTCAGTTGGTGCATCATCCTTAGAAAAAGATTTACATAAATCGATATTAACAGTAAAATAGAAACTCTATTTAATTCAAAAAAAGCCTTTTATAATTTTATTTATAAGAGGTTTTTTTATGTTTAAGCCCCAAGACTCTGCAGGATTAATTTATTGTTTATATAGGTTAACTTTAGGTATTAAATAAATATGTTTTAAAATGTTTAAAAAGCTAATTTTTTCGTTTATAATTTTATGTTTTTCAAGTGCTGTGTTAGCTAAGAGTTCTAATTTTTCGAGTATAAATGTAAATATGATTGCTCATTCAACAGAAAAAGGAGTGTTATTAGACACTTTAAAACATCCTCGTATTTGGGTTTCACCAAAAGATAGAAAAGGTATTTTAGATAATATTTTAAAATATACTTGGGCCAATAGTTTGTTTAGTCAATTGAAAAAAATCAATCTTCTAAATATTTAAATCATGCGAAAAATCCATCAGAAGAAATAAATTTAATACCTAGTTTACCAGGAGATAGAAAAATACATAGAACAATATTAAATGATGGTGTAGAATGTGCAATACTTTATTATTTAACAGAAGATGAAAAATATGCCCAAATAGCATCAGATATAGTATATCAATATGTAAAAATGATAAGTATTAAAGATCCTTTAAAACTAAAGTTCTACCATAAAAAGTTTAATCATTTAATACAAACAAGAGAACATTTTCCGAGAGTTGCAATGATATACGATTTTGTACAGCCCTATTTAACTAAGCCAAGTACAAAAGTTTATGATATAAGTACTAAAAATAAAGTGCGTTTTAATTTTAAAATAGCCCAAAAAGCTTTTGAAGTGATGGCAAATAATGTAATAAAATTGGGTGGTAATAATTCCAATCATCCTGTTTTAGAACTTCCGGGTGCTTTGTACGCTATAATTTGCATGGATAATAAAATAGCACGAGATCGTTATTTTGATAAAATTTTAAATGGATTGGCAAGGTCTAGGCAACCAGGAATTAATTGGATGTTAAATAGATTTAGTATAGAAGATCGCTTATGGCCGAATCTGCAGGTTATGGTAAGTTTACTCATGCTTTATTTATTCAGTTAATGAATATTATTGATAGGTATCAACCAAATTTAAAGATTATAGATAATCATAAAGACATTTTAGAAAGTGTTTTTATTTATGAAAACTTTTTATATCCAAACGGTGCAACTATGGCTTACGGAGACATTGGTAGAAGTTTTATCAATCATGCTCATATTTATAGAAATGTTTTAAAAATTGCAGAAAGAAAAGGATATACGGCGTTAAAAAATAGAGCAGCTACTGTATTGCAAAAAATTTATAAAGAAGAAGGTGGCTATAATCCAATAATAAAAAATCAAAGATTAGAATGGAACAATCCATTACAGTTATTGTGGGGTGTAAATATTGATACTTTAGTAAGTGATGCTGGTGAGCCTAAATATAGAACTGTAAAAGCAACTCACGCAGGTATTGTAATGCAACGTAATTATTATGGTAAAGATGATAAACAGAATGGTTTAATGTATTACACTGGTGGCGGTACTTATGTTCATGCGCACGCATCAGGCTTAGATATGGAGTTGTACGGATCAGGATATGTTATTGGACCAGATTACGGAGGATCTGCTAGTGGTTATGGATCTGAACTTCATGAACAATACGCTGTTTCTTATGCAGCACATAATACAATTATTGTAAATGGTACTTCGGTAGAGGCTCTAAAACAAATGGGAATAGTACATGGCAAAATATTGTAAATCCTGTGGTTTTAAAAGCTTCAGAGCCAAAACCGTATGTAAATGCTATTGCACAAAATTTTAGTTTTTCTACGCAGTTTTTAGGTGATGTTATTAATAATGTAAATCAGCAACGTACTAATAGCATTGTAAGAACTAGCGCAACTTCAGGTTATTATGTCGATATTTTTAGATCAGTTTCAACGACTAAAAATAATTTTCACGATTATTTATTTCATGGTTTAGGAGATAAAATGCAAATAAAATCGAAAAATAATAATTTGTTTATGGTAGATACTCCAAACAGATTTCAAAATGATACAGGAGATGCAAGAAAACAACCAGGTTGGAGGTGGTTTTCTGATGCTAAAACATCTTTATTAACCAGCGATCCTGTTACTACAAGATTTGATTTACAGGTTACAAAAGATTATTTACACATGAGTATTCCTGGAGGTGTTACCAAAGAATATAGTGCTGTACTTGCACCACCAACACAAGAAGTAAGTAACGGATATGATAAAAAAGACACTCAGGTTTTTATAATGCGTAAATACGGTGAAGCTTGGAATAAACCTTTTATTGCGATTTACGAACCCTCTAAAAGTAATAAGCCAACAGTAAAAAGAACAGAAAACATTATTATTGATAACAAAGTTATTGGAGTAAAAGTTATTTCTAAGGTAGATGGACAAGAAATTCAAGATATTATATTGTCAAATGATAACGATACAACAACTTTAAAATTACCCAAATTTAATATTGTTTTTACGGGTAGATTTGCGATTGTTAGAACTTTAATTAAGGCAAATAAAACTAATGTTTACATGTATTTAGGTGATGGTAAAGAACTTCAGTTTTTAGATAAAAAAATTAAGGGAGATATAGATGGTAAGGCATATTTAGAGTTTATTATGAAATATGATATATCAAAAAGTAAAAATTAAATTATATAACAGTATGTAAGTAGTTTAAATATTTGACGCTTTAATTTAATAAATACTTTGAGGTCAGGATAGGTCAGGATGGTAAATTAAAATTTTTTACGAATCTTTACCATACTAATAACGATTTATAAAACTTATGTTAATAAAAGGAATTCAGAATAATACTTTCAAATCAATACTATTTTTTGTTATTGTTTTATTTACGTTTTGTGCTTTTGCACAAGATGCGCCACCTTCTGATGGTGTTTTTAGGTTACAAAATGTAGCAACAGGAAAATATTTAACAGATGCAGGTTCAAGTGCATCTGCTGTAACGATGTCAGATTCAGGAGAAAATGTAAGTACCCATTTTAAATTTGTACAAAGTGGCTCATTTTATAATATAGATAGTGAAGTTTTAGGAATACTTCGTGCTCCTGGTGCGGGTGGTCCTGGAGGTGCTTATGTAGTTGTTAGTACAACTAAAAGTTCACCGGCTTCAGATACAGATAAAACATGGACTATATTTCGTAATCAAACAGATGATACTTATAGATTTGGCTCTAGAACATCAGGTAGGTTTTTGTATCATGAAGAAAATGGTACTGTAACTCATACTATTGCTGCAGATACAGATAACAGAAGTAATTGGAAACTAATTCCTTTCGTAGAAGTTGCCGTAGAAGCAGCTTCAGACGAAGATACAAGTACAGATCTTAATTGTCCATCCTCCGGAGAATTTGAAAATAATAGTACTAGAAATGTAGATATATCTAATCCTGTAAATGTAGGAACTGCAGATGATAGAAGTTGTTATTCTGATTATTCAGAAAGTACTGTAAACAATAAAACGTGGGGTGTTTACAATATTACTGCTGGTTCTAACCATTGGGATGGCGCTACATTACAACCAAGAATAGAGCGTTCTATGCCAAGATCTGGAGAAACTGGCGTGGGTAGTTTTGCAAGATTTAACGGAACTTTTAGAATTCTAGAAGTAGGTGAATTATCAGGTAATGGAACTGGTAGCCAAGATGGAAGTTATTTAGCACAAGCAAAAGGAAAACATTCGGCGGTGGCGGTTCTAATGACCCAGCAATTTGCTTGTATTTAGCAAAAGCTGTTTATGGCACTGGTATTAATGCAGACAAACAAGTAGCTTTTAATATATATGCAGAACGTATTTTAGAAAGAGGAGGAGAAGGCAGTGGAAGAGAAGTTGTTTTTCTAAAAAGAGTAAATAAAAATGAAGAAGTTGATTTTCAATTAGAAGTTGGTTTTAGAGCAGATCCAAATGATCCAGCAAAAAAAATACATTATTGTGATGCTATAATTGGAGGAGAAGCTTTTAATTATAACATTCGAGAACCTGAAAGAGGTTTAGAATCGGGGATAAGATATGGTGCGTATCGAGTTAAAGGAGGTAGAGCTCAGTTTAGATGGGCAAACACTACATATCAAAAAGTAGAAAAAGAAGATAGCAATGTAGCAGAACCTTCTGATGATATTTTTAGATTAAGAAATGTAGCAACAGGCAAATTTTTAACAGATGCCGGTTCTAGTGCAACACCAGTTACAATGACAGATTCTGGAGATGCAACGAATACTCATTGGACTTTTGTGAAATCTGGAGATTATTTTAATATAGATAGTGAAAGTTTTGGAATAATAAGAGCTTTAGGAACAGGAGGAGTAGTTAGTACATCTAAAGCTGCACCTGCTTCTGATAGCGATAAAGTATGGACTATACGAGACACTGGAACTGAGAATGTATTTAGATTTGAAGCTAGAAACAATGGAAGGTTTTTATATCATGAAGAAGATGGTAGCGTTTCTAATATTGCTGCTTCTGATAGTGACCAAAGAAGTTTTTGGGAAGCGATTCCTACAAGTCAATCATTAAGTATAAGTAATGAAGAGTTGTTGTCAAAATCAATAAAAGTATATCCAAATCCGGCTAAAGAAAATTTCACCATAGAAATTAGCAATTTAAACAGTTCAAAAGTTGAAATTTTTAACCTCATAGGAAAACTTATCTTAACTAAAGAAGTAAATGAAAAGAAAATTCAAATAAACAACTATAATAGATTTAAGCAAGGGGTCTATTTTGTAAAAGTTACTACAAAAGACAACAATAAAGTGTATCGTAAAAAACTTATAATTAAGTAATTTATAATTTTATCTTAATAAAAAAGCCAGAAGAATATTCTTCCGGCTTTTTTTATTTTAAATTAATCAGGATAAAACAGGATACAGATTAAACTTAATCTTCATAATTTCATAATTCATAAAATATATTTAAAATGAAAAGACGTAACTTTCTACAACTCTCTGCATTTGCAGGTGTAGGTTTATCATTACCAATGTCAGGAATATTAAATGGCTGTTCTAATCAACTAGAACATTCTTTAGAATTTAAAAACTTAATCACAGGTTTATTAAAAGATTGGAGTGATGGTATGTTGAAAGTTCAAATCAATAATCCATCTAATTTAGATGTTCATGGTGCATTAGGTTGCCCATCTTGTTCTCATATTCATGGACGATGTATGGATGCTGTCTATCCGTTTTTATACATGGCAGATAAAACTGGTGATCAAAAATATGTAGAAGGCGCAAAATTAGTAATGACTTGGGCAGAAAATAATGTGTCTCAAGAAAATGGTGCTTGGACCGTAATTAAAAACCCAAAATCTTGGAAAGGAATTACCATATTTGGAGCGATAGCTTTAGCAGAAGCATTACATTATCATGGGCATGTTTTAGATGAAGAAACTCGCAAAGCATGGACAATTCGTTTAGAAAAAGCAGGTCAATATATCCACAATACTTTTACAATAGATTTTACCAATATCAATTATCCTGGAACAGCAGTTTATGGTTTAAATTTAATTGGGAATGTTGTAAAAAGAGATGATTTTAAAGCGAAGAGTAAAACTTTAGCGACTCAAGTAAAAGCTTATTTTACAGAAAATGAAGGTTTATTATTTGGAGAATGTAAAAAAAGCTCAAATAAGTTAAGTGAAAAAGGATTACATGGAGTTGATTTAGGTTATAATGTAGAAGAAACGCTGAATAGTTTAGTAATGTATGCAATAAAAGAGAAAGATGATGAATTACTACAAATCTTAACCAAATCATTAAACAGTCATTTAGAGTTTATGTTGCCAGATGGTGCTTGGGATAATAGTTGGGGTAACAGAATGTATAAATGGAGTTATTGGGGAAGTAGAACTTGTGATGGTAGTCAACCAGCATTCGCAATGATGGCAAATATCAATCCAGCATTTGGAACAGCAGCCGTAAAAAATACAGAACTATTACAAAGATGTACTGCAGATGGATTAATTCATGGAGGTCCTGGTTTTATTGAAGCAGGAATTCCAGCGTGTGTGCATCATACATTTACACATGCCAAACCTTTAGCGGCTTTATTAGATCATTGGGATCATTTACCAGAAATAAATGCAAATGCTAGTTTGCCTAGAGCAACCGCAGATGGTGTAAAACACTTTAAAGATTTAGATGTTTATCTTTTTGCAAGAGGAGATTGGAGAGGTACCGTAAGTGCTTACGATGCAGAATATCATTACAAATACGATTTTAGACAAGCATCTGGTGGAGCTTTAGGAGTTTTATATCACAACAAAGTCGGACTTTTATGTGCTGCAAGTATGGCAGAATATCATTTAGTAGAAAAAAACAATCAGCAACCACAACCAGGTAAAGATATTTGTTTAACGCCAAGAATTGAAATATTTAAAGATGATGTTTGGTACACAAATTTATACGATTTACCAGCAACAGTAGCAACTAAAGATACAAACGGAACTATTGAATTAATAGCAGACGTAAAATTAAAAAATGTAGATAGAAAAGAAGTTGAAGGTACTGCTGCTACATTCGATATTAGGTACAATTGTTCTGTTGATAAAACAGGAATTACAGTAACTACACAACAAGATATCAAAGTACAAACTGCTTTTGTATTGCCAATTGTTTCTCCTTCAAGTGAAGTTGTTTCAAAAATTAGTGAGAACGAAATTACCATTCAAAAACCGAAGGATTGGTAACTATTAAGGCAACAGCATCAATTAAGACAAAAGAAATGGAAGGAAAAAGAACTTTTAACATGGTTCCAGGAGTAGAAGCCTTACCATTAGAAGTGTTTTTTGAAAAAGGAAGTAAAGAATTAGAAATATCAATAACCGTAAGTTAATTTTTTCTGATTCTATTTTATTACAATTTATGCAATAATCACAGAAATTTAAAACCTGTCTAAAAATTTACAAATGATTAAAAGGTATCCATTCATATTAATTTTTCTTGTAGCTGTTTTTTATGGATGCGAATCCTCATCAGTAATAAAAGTAAACGATTTAAAATGTGAATATCGCAAGAATCCATTAGGAATCGAGAATACAAAACCTCGTTTAAGTTGGAAACTTTTTGAAACGAATCAAACTAGAGGACAAAAACAAACTGCTTATCAAATTTTTGTAGCTAGTAGTTTAGAGAACCTTGATAAAAATATTGCAGATATTTGGGATTCGGTAAGGTAGATTCTAATCAGTCAGTAAATGTACCTTATCAAGGTAATGAACTAGTATCTGCAAAGCAGTATTATTGGAAAGTAAAAGTTTGGGATAAAGATGGAAATGTTTCTAATTGGAGTGATTCAGGAAAGTTTTCTATGGGATTACTCAAACAATCGGATTGGAAAGGTGATTGGATTCTAAAACCGAATCAGAAAAAAACAGACCATAATTGGTACAGAAAAAACGTAACACTTTCAGATAAAGCTTCATCAGCATTTGTGTTTGTTGGGTCTTTTGGGTATCATGAATTGTATGTAAATGGAGAGAAAATAACCCAAAATGTAATGAATCCTGTATCAACTTACATGAAAAAAAGGATTGCTTATTTAACCTATGATATTTCTGATAAACTAAAAAAAGGAGACAATGTTATTGCCATTTGGCACGCTGCAGGTTGGTCTCGTTGGCGAAGAATTAGAGAATATAGAAATATCCCTTTTGTATTTAAAGCACAAGCCGAAATTGTAGCAGGTGGTAAACAAATTACTTTAAAAACAGATACTTCTTGGAAAACTAAAAAAAGCCACACAGAATATTATGGAGATTGGGATATTTTACGTTTTGGAGGAGAAACCATTGATGATAGAAAACGAGAAGATGATTGGAATACACCAAAATATGATGATAGCAATTGGATGAATGCCAGTGTGTATAATCACGAAGAACTGAATGCGAAAATTCCTGAAGGAAATAACATCAGTTTTGCATTAAATAGCAGGAAAAATAGAGAAGTAAGAGCAATTTACAGTCCAATTAAAGCAAAATTGAGTGCACAAATGGTAGAGCCTCAAGTAAAATTTAAAGAAATAAAGGCGATTGGAGTTGATAAAAATGATGATGGAACTTACAGAATTGATATGGGAGAAAACTATACTGGTTTTTTCGAAATGGATTTGTATCAAGGGCAAGAAGGCGATTCTATTTTATTTGAAATTAGCGACAGAACAGAAGTACAATCGAATTGGAAACAAAAAAGTAAATATATTTTTGGAAAATCAGGTAAAGGGAAATTTGAAAATCGATTTAATGTCGCAGGTGGACGTTGGATTACCATTCACGGATTAAAATATCAACCTAAAATAGAAGATGCAACAGGTTATGTTGTTACAAACAATCGTAAACAGATTAGTAGTTTTAAATCTTCAAGTAAGCAATTAAATCAGATTTATCAAGTAAACTTAAACACTTATTTAGCCAATACTATGGATGGTATTTTGGTTGATTGTCCTCATCGTGAACGACGAGGTTGGGGAGAAGTAACAGTAGCTGCTATGTATGGTGATGCTTTGCCAAATTTTGAAAGTGGCGCTTATATGGATCAGTATTTACAATATACAAGAGATGCACAATTGCCCGATGGAAAAACACGTGCTGTGATTAATGAAGAAGATCGTCCGTTTTTAATGTGGAAGGCCAACAATCCACTAACTGTTTGGGAAACGTATAGAATGTTGGGTGATAAAAAAGTGTTGAAAGATAATTACAAGTCTATGCAAAAATGGATGACTTGGTTGTATAAAAATTCAAATTACGAAACAAAAGGAGCCATAAAAGCTGGTAAACAGGGCTTAAGAGAATTCCCAGGATTGGGAGATTGGTGTACACCAAGAGGTAACTTCGGACAAGTAGTAACTCGCCGAAGCCATTCATTTTAACAACTGTTTGTATGCGTTTATGTTAGAAAATGCAATGAATATTGCAGACGTTTTAGGAAAAACAGAAGATGCTAAAACTTATAAAGATAGACTGAAAGTTCAACAAGAAGCGACACATAAATTATCCTATAATCCAGAAACGGGTAAATATGTAAAAGGCTATCAAGTAGATCAAGCTTTTGCCTTAATATCCGGCGTAACACCAGCATCAGAAAAAGAAAAAGTAGCAGCAAATTTGGCAGATAATGTCTTGTATAAATTTCCGTATTACGATACAGGAAGCTCGGTCAGGCACTTTATACGCGTTATTTTACAGAGTATGGAGAACGTATGGATTTAATTTACGAGTTGTTAAGAGACAAGCATCACCCTAGTTATGGCTATTTTTTAGAGCAAGGAAAAACAGTATGGCCGTAACGTTGGTCTGCAGTTGGAAACAGTCAAATACATACGTGTTATACAGGAATTGGCGGATATTTTGTCAAAGGTTTTGGCGGAATTCGCCCAAATCCTGAAGAATTAGGAATGCAAAATATGATTGTAAAACCTGTACCTGTTGGCGATTTAACTTTTGCAAACACAAGCTATGAATCGATGTATGGAAACGTAGTTGTAAACTGGAAAAAAGAAGATAATGCCGCTACATTTCACATTGAAATTCCTGTAAATACAAGGGCTAAAGTTTATTTACCAGCAACAAGTAAAGACGGAATAAGTGAAAGTGGTCTTTTAGCAGAGAAATCGGATAATATCACTTACGTTGGAGCAGAAAAAAGTAAAGCTGTTGGTAATTATGTAGTTTATAATGTTACTTCGGGGTATACAATTTTAAGGTGGATGAAATGCCTAAAATCCAATTTCAGAACCTTTAGCAGATTCAAAAAACTTAGCTAAACTAGGAAGAATGAATGCTTCGTCAATGTTTATTAAAACAGAAAAACTACCCGTTTTTGAAGCCTTTAGAGTAAATGATGAAGATGAAGAAACACGTTGGTTAGCAACAGAAACCAAAAATCAATATTTAGAAGTAGAATGGGTAAAACCACAGACGTTTAATCAGATTATTGTTGATGAACATAAAAATAATATCACTTCTTATAAACTTCAATATTTAGAAAATGGTAAATGGAAAGATATTGTAAAAGGAATCAGTTGTGGTGCAATCAAAACGCATCAATTTGATCAAATTAAAACCACAAAAGTTAGGGTTTTCATTGTTGATGCAAAACAACCACCTTCAATTAAAGAAATTAAAATTTTTGATAAAAATTAATTAAATATGCTCAAATCAAATCATAAAAAAGAAGTCTTATTTCTACTTACGATTCTTTTTACAACCTTAGTAAATTTTGCAGCTACGTCGCCAAATTGGGAAGGCGCTCAATGGATTTGGCAAGAAGAAGATGGTCCATCTAACACATGGATGAGTTTTAGAAAAACAATTGCAGTAGAAGAAATTCCGAAAATAGTTGAAGCACATATTGCTGTAGATAGCAAGTTTTGGTTATGGATAAACGGAGAAATGGTAATTTTTGAAGGAGGTTTGTCAAGAGGCCCAAGTCAAGCAGGAGACTGGAATAGAAAGAAAAAAATAACACCTACAAACTCTTGGTACGAAACGATTAATATTCAACCTTATTTAAAAAAAGGTAACAATACTATTGCAATATTAGTTTGGTTTTGGGGAAGAGAAACACATAAAGGCACCCATATTGATAGTGGAAAAGGAGGTCTTTTGTTTTCTGCACAAATTGGAAATCAAAAATTAGTTTCTAATGCATCTTGGAAAGCCATACAACATCCTGCTTATAGCAATGGTATACCACCAGCGAGTAAAGCTTTAGTTCAGTATCCTGTGCAGTTTGATGCTAAAAAATCTATGGGAGATTGGTCTAAAAATGCTTGGTATACTTCTAATTTTGATGATAGTAATTGGCCAAAATCCTTAGAAAAAGGAAATGCAGGTATTGCGCCTTGGTATAATCTAGAGCCCAATATTGTATCTCAGTTAATAAACCATGGTTTAGAAAATTATAAAAATCATAATGATCTACAATTTCCATTTATAAGCAGTGGTCAAATTATAAAATGCAAACTTCCTTTTAATAAACAAATTACACCTTATTTAGAAGTCGAAGCAAAAGCTGGCGATACAATTTTTGTAACAACAGACAATCGACTTAATAAAATTACAGCTACTTACATCACCGGAGCAGGAACTCAGAAGTTTGAAAGTTTTTCTTGGATGAATGGTAATGAAATACGTTATACCATTCCAAAAGGTGTTAAAGTAAAAGCATTAAAGTACAGGTGGATGAGTGTAGGAGAAATGGTTGGTAAATTTGAAATTGATGATCCATTTTATAATCGTTTATGGTGGATGGGAAATAATACCTTATTTGTTTGTGCTCGAGATAATTTTATGGATTGCCCAGATAGAGAACGTGCACTTTGGATTGGAGATGTAGCCGACCAAACAGGTTACCTATTTTATTCTATGGATAATGCAGGACGCCAACTACTTAAAAAAGCGATTCTACAAACGATGTCTTTTAGTCAAGATGGTGTAATAGGTGCGTTAGGTCCTTTAAGAGTTCGTGAGTTGGTTGCACAAAGTTTACAATTTATTGCACAAAGTATTTGGCCTTATTACTTAAATACGGGCGACAAAGAAACCTTACAAAAGGTGTATCCATTTGTATATGAGTATTTAGCATTATTTCCAATGCAAGAAAACGGATTGCCGAATATCGTAAAAGGAAAAGTCCAGATTCTTGGGATTGGGTAGATTGGGGTGTTAAAAATACAGCTGATAAAGAACCGATACAAATGGCATTTTATTACTTGGCTTTAAATAAAGCCAAAGAAATGGCACATGTTTTAGGTGAAGAAACACACGCCAAATGGTATGAAAAACGCATGAAAACCATGAAACCCGCCTTTGAAAAAGCATACTGGAAAGACGGTTTTTACAGTTCAAATGCGGCAAAATTAAAAGACGATAGAGCTAATGCTATTGCAATTGTTTCAGGAATTGCAAATTCAAAATTTCACAATCAAATTGTAGACAACGTTTTAATTCCAAATCATTATTCTAGTCCTCACTTCGAATGGCTTGCAGAAGAGGCTATGTGCATTGCTGGAAGGTATAAAGCCTCATTAGCTAGAATGAAAGAACAGTACCAAAGTCAGGTAGATAAAAAATCGATGTCTACCTTGTATGAAATGTTTCCAAAAGGCGGAAGTTATAATCACGCTTGGAATGGGTCAAACAAAATTCTATCAAAATATATAGCAGGAGTTGAACCAACTAAAGTAGGGTGGAGTGAATTTCAAATATTACCTAATTTGGTACATTTTAAGCAATTTAAAAAAGTGATTCCAACAGTAAAAGGAAACGTAACAATTGATTTAGAAGTAACGGCTAAGCAATATGTATTAGAGTTGGAATCTCCAGAAAATTCTACAGCAATTATAGGGATTCCTAAACAAGATAGGGAAATTAAGGAAGTCTTTGTTAATGGTAAGTTGGTCCGGAGAAAAGGTAAAAACAAGAAGTCTCTTAAAGGTTTAACTCATGATGGTGAAAACGAAAAGTTTCTAAAATTTAAAGTTCAATCTGGTATTTGGGAAGTTAATGCCACTTACAATTAGTTTAAAATAAATCACTTTTGAAAACAAATAGACGCGACTTTATAAAAAGTATGTCTGCACTTGGAATTCTAGGTGCAACCTATCCTTTGTTATCTGCTTGTGCAAGTAAAAATGGAAATGATTATTTAAAAGAAAAGATTTCAAAAATCGAAATATTTCGATACGATATTAATATACCTCGTTATTTTTCTTGGGGAACTTGGCACAATCGTCAGCATTTATTTATAAAAATATCTGCTGGAGATTTCTATGGTTGGACAGAAACACCCGCATCAAAAAATAATCCAGATTTTAAACCAACAGCTTGGGTTAAATATCTAGAAGAATTTAAAGGTTTAACTTTAGGTGAAGCTCAAAAACTATTAGCATCAGAACAAGTATTAGGTTCAAAACGCTCTCTAAAAATGCTAGAGTCTTTAGATATGGCACTTTTAGATGTATCAGGCCGATTGCAAAATAAATCTGCTGTTGAATTATTAGGTTTAACAGGAACAAATCCAGTTCCGGGTTTGTATTGCATACTAGACAAAGACGAGAAAAAAGTTACAGAAGAAGCCGAAAAAAGTATAGAACAGAATCTTGCACATCATCTGAAATTCAAAATGTATGGTGATGAAAAAGTGGATATGAAGTTACTCAAAACCATCAGAGAGGTTTTAGGCGATGAAGCTGTTGTGATTTCAGACGTGAATAAAGGCTACAAAAAGTGGAAATCTTTAGACGAATTAAAAGAAATTTTAGATCGTTTTAGTGCAAATGGACTAAATGCTATTGAAGATCCTGCACATTTAAAAACAAAGCAATGGATTCAATTGCAAGAAATGGTGGGTGATTTAACTTTAATTCCTGATGCGCCAATGCGTCCTGCTTGGAAAGGAATTAAAACAATACAAAAAGGAATGGGACACATTTATAATTTGCATCCCTCTACAATGGGAAGTTTAACCCATACAGCAAAATTAGCGCATAAAGTAAAGGAAATAGGTGCAAAAGTAATGATAGGCGATGATAGTTTGGTAGGGCCTGCTTGTTCTGCGTGGCAACAAATAGCGATTGGCGTTGGAGCCACTTGGGTAGAAGCCATTGAGAAAAAAGAAGATTCTAAAAACTATTTAGAATGTTTGCAAAGCGCAGCTACAAAAAAGGAATCCAATGGATATTACTCATTTAAATCAGCACCAGGATTTGGTTTAGAAATAGATACCCATCAATTAAAAAAAGTAAGTGAATTATACCTAGAAGTATAGTAAATAAAATATAAGTCAAAATGATAAAAGTAGGGTTATTTGGAATAGGTTTAGATACCTATTGGCCACAGTTTGAAGGACTATTAGAACGTTTAGAAGGTTATCAACAACAAATCGCTACTAAAATGGAAAGTTTTGGTGCTGAGGTGGTTAATGTTGGTTTAGTAGATTCTCCTGTAGTTGCTAGAGAAAAAGCGGAGGTGCTTAAAAAAGAAGATGTAGACATCTTGTTTTTATATATCTCAACGTATGCCTTATCATCAACAGTATTACCTGTTGTGCAAAAGGTAAAATGTCCTGTAGTTATTTTAAACATACAGCCTGTTGCAGCCATAGACTATGAAAGTTTTAATGCGTTAGGTGATCGCGGAAAAATGACAGGAGAATGGTTGGCGCATTGTCAAGCTTGTTCGGTGCCGAATTTGCGAATGTTTTTAATCGTGCAGGAATTGATTATGAATTTATAACGGGATATTTAGGCGAACAATTTGTTTGGGACGAAATTGAGGATTGGATTGATGCGACGAAAGTAGCTTTTATAATGCAAAATAACAGATTAGGTGTTTTAGGGCATTATTATGCTGGTATGTTAGATGTGTATTCTGATTTAACCAAACAATCTTCCGCCTTTGGTACTCACATAGAAATTGTGGAGATGTGTGAAGTAAAAAAATATAGAGATGCTGTTACAGCATCAGAAATAGAAGAAAAAATAATAGAATTTAATAACGTATTTGAAGTCATTGATACCTGCGAAGATGAAGAGTTGATTCGCGCTGCAAAAACATCAATAGCTTTAGATAAGCTAGTAGCAAATCATAATTTAGGTTCTTTAGCCTATTATTACGAAGGTGAAACTGCTAATGAATACGAAAATATTGTAACCTCTGTCATTGCAGGAAACACATTGTTAACAGGGAAAAATGTACCTGTAGCAGGCGAGTATGAAGTGAAGAATGCCCAAGCCATGAAAATAATGGATGCTTTTGGAGTTGGAGGTTCATTTTCTGAATTTTATGCGATGGATTTTAACGATGATATTGTTATGCTAGGTCATGATGGACCCGCGCATTTCGCGATAGCAGAAGGTAATGTACAGTTGGTGCCTTTACCTGTATATCATGGAAAGCCAGGAAAAGGTTTGTCTATTCAAATGACAGTAAAGCACGGGCCAGTAACCTTATTGTCGGTTGTTGAAGGTAAAGATGATGTGTTTTTATTAGTAGCAGAAGGCGAATCTGTAGAAGGACCTGTGTTACAGATTGGAAATACAAATAGTCGTTATCGTTTTTCAATAGGTGCCGGAGCATTTATGAACGAGTGGTCAAAACAAGGTCCATCTCATCACTGTGCTATTGGTGTAGGTCATATTGCTAATAAAATCGAAAAATTAGGGAATATTTTAAATTTACGCGTGGTTCGTATTTGTTAAGAACTATCAACCAAAAACTAATAACAAAATTATGCAAGCAATTTTAGGTGTTTTATTTCATTCATTAGGAGGCGTTGCAGCAGGTAGTTTTTATATGCCATACAATAAAGTAAAAGGTTGGTCTTGGGAAACCTACTGGATGGTTGGAGGTATTATGTCTTGGTTAATTGTGCCACCCATTGCAGCTTATTTAACAGTACCAGGTTTTGTAGAAATTATTGCATCAAGCTCCAATACAATTTTAGGAATTACCTTTTTAATGGGATTACTTTGGGGTATAGGAGGTTTGTCTTATGGTTTAGGAGTGCGTTATTTAGGAATGTCTTTAGGAAACTCCGTAGTTTTAGGATTTTGCGCTGCTTTTGGTGCTATTGTACCATCTGTTTATTATAATTTTAATCCTCAAGAAGGTAAAACTTCGTTTACAGAAATGATATCTTCTACTGGCGGACAAGTTGTTTTACTCGGAGTTTTGGTTTGCCTTTTAGGGATTGCGCTTTCTCGGAAAAGCAGGAATGCTAAAAGAAAAGGAATTATCAGAAGAAGAAAAGAAAAAGAGTGTTTCAGAGTTCAATTTGGTAAAAGGATTAATTGTTGCAATCTTATCAGGAATTTTAAGTTCTTTTTTAGCTTTGGTATAGAAGCAGGAAAGCCTTTAGCAGATGCTGCTGTTGCAGCAGGATATGACCACTTGTTTGCTAATAATGTAACTTTTGTGGTGATTCTTTGGGGTGGTCTAGCTACGAATTTAGTTTGGACTACCATTTTGAGTATCAGAAATAAATCGTACAAAGATTTTACAAATAAAAGTACACCAATCCGTAATAATATTTTATTCTCTGCATTAGCAGGAACCATCCGGTTTTTACAATTTTTCTTTTATGGAATGGGTGAAAGTAAATTAGGAAATGGAGCAAGTTCTTGGATTTTACATATGTCTACTATTATTTTAACTGCCAACCTTTGGGGAATTTATCGCAAAGAATGGCAAGGTGTTACCCAAAAAACAAAATGGACCATAACATCAGGAATTGTTGTGATTATTTTATCCGTTGTTTTGGTGGGTATTGGAAATTCTATATAAAAATAAGTAATCATAATACATCAGGAGACTACAGGATATAATCAAAATTTTAAACGGTTAGTTTTGAGAAGTTTGATACCCATAAATGTAATGATGAAAAACCAAAAGTTTTTAAAGCATAATCTCCTTATTTTACTGAGTTTTACTTTTGTAGCCTTTACGCAAGCTCAAGTAAAATTATCTACTGATTTTACAAGTGAAAACGATAAAAAACTTCCTATTCACAATGTTTGGAATACAGCAAATAGAATAAGTCCAAGAAATGGATCTAATATTCGTCCAGGATTAAAGATGAATATTGTTAGAATGGTTGGAGGAATTAATAAAAAAGTAAATGGTGAAAATGTAAAAGATTTAGATTTTGATCCTTGTTTATACGATTCTATCAATAATAAATATGTGTATAGATGGGATCCTTTAATAGAAAGACTTAATAAGGTTGTAAACTCGCAAACCGAAATTTTACAAATCGCTTTAGATCAACCACCTTGGGCTTTTCAACATGGATATACTTTTATTCCGAAGGTACAAGAGATAATATCAACTTTCGTGAAAATGAAAAAACATCCATTTATGGAAATTCTTTACCTCCTGCAGATAAACAAGCCTATCACGATTTTATAAAAGCGTTGATGATAAAATTGGTAGAAACCTATGGAGAAGAACAAGTCTTAAAATGGCGTTTTAGAGTAGGTTCAGAAATTGAAACACCAGATCATTGGTTTGGTACCAAACAAGATTTTATAGAACATTTTGCAAATACAGAAAGTGCAGTAAGAGCTATTTTACCTAATGCTAAGGTTGGATTGCATACTAGAAATCCTGGGTTTTTATATAAAAATGGAACTATTTTAAACTATAAAGGAGAGCCTTATGCTTCTTTTATAGACGATCTTATAGAGTATAACGATGCTAATAATATAAAATGTGATTTTTGGGGATTATCAGATTACATTATTATAGATAATAGTGCTCTTAGAGATATAAATGGAAAATACACCAAAAATTTTGAACCATTAATTAATAACCCTAAATGGAATCCTGAAACAACAATAGATATTATGGAGTATTCTACTGTTACAACTATGAAGGGTACTGATGGAAAAGGATATATAACTTGTGAAACTTCACATAGAGAAATCGTAGAATTGATTTTTTCGAATACCTTTTATAAAAATAAAGACAATGGTTTAGAATTTATTTATAGATGGGGAAATAGAACAGGTAGTGAAAATCCGGATGGAATAAAAGAATTAGATGCAATGCAAGGTTTAGTTCGATACGAAACTAGTATTTCAGGAAACCCTAATACATCCACAAACGAGTTGGATGCTATTTTTGCAAAAAATGAAGCAAAAGATGAATATGACGTATTAATATATAATTACAATAGTAGTTCCATAGTTTATAAAACGAATGAAACTGTAGAGATTTCATTTTCTACAGATTTACCAGTAGGCACAAAATTATACTACAGAAGCAAATCTTATGGAAAAGAAAATAACAAACTCCAAAATTTTTTAATCAATAATCCAAACTATGTAATGAATGGTTTTGATTCGAAAGGAGCTCCAGATCGCACCTTAACAGAGGCAGGTTATACTGCATATCAAAATTATGAAAATCCAAATCCTCATCAATTTACAGAATGGAAAAGTATTGCTACTAAAGCAAGAAATGATGGTAAATCTGGTTCTGAAGTAGTGATGTCAACTGAAATAGGTTCTTTTGCTTTTGAGAAATTTGAATTTAGACCGAAGCTAATTTTGTTGAAGCCATTACTCCAACAACTTATTCTTGGACTACTACTGATGATTTTTCTGCTTGGTCTGCAGTTAAAAATGGAATGACTATAAATAGAGATAATGATAAATTAAGTGTGAATTTTTCTTCTGATGTTTCTTGGCCAATGTTAGCCGTAACAGATGTTAACATCAATGCGAATTTGTATAGTACTTTAAGAATTGTAGCTAAAAATAGTACAGACAAACCAGATCTTCAAATGGCACCAAATGCACCAGGTACAAGTTTTGTGTCTCGGAAGAAAAAAGAAACAGTACCTAATGATAACCAATGGCATACTTTAGATTTTGATTTAACAAATTGGGGATTATGGACAGGTACAATCAATGAATTTAAATTTTATAATAATTTTAGTTCGGAAGTATTGTTTTTGATAAGATAGAATTTATTCCTATAAATGCAACTACACATACTGTAACCCTTAGTAAAGAAGGTCAGGGTCTTTTAAATTATGGCAGTGGTACTGCAATCAATGGGCAAGAATTGAGTTTAATTGCTGTTGCCAATGAAGGTTGGACGTTTGAAGGTTGGGAAGGAGATATTACAAGTACAGATAATCCATTAGCAATAACAGTAACATCAGATTTAAATATAAAAGCCATATTTTCTAATGGTCAATTATCAGTAGAAAAAAATAATTTAGAAAAGATAGTCGTTTTTCCAAACCCTAGTAGTGATGGTGTGTTTCAAATAAAAAATCAAACACCTAAAAGTTGGCAAGTTTATTCTATCACAGGAAAAAAATAATTGAAGGGAAAGGAAATATTATTGATATTTCTACTAAAGCCAAGGGTATTTATATTCTAAAAATCAACAATTTTTTTGTAAAACTACTTTACTAAAATCAACAAAATAAAATTTACCAAATGATAAAAAATCAAACGTTATTATCAATTATATTCTTAGTCTTTATTTGTTTTTCGTGCAATAAACCTTCAACTTCTAGTTCTATTGTTTTTGACAAGTTATTGGTAAATACGCAACAAAATCCATCAACAATAGAAAGTAAACAGCCTTTATTTTCTTGGACTGTAGTTGCAGAAGGTTATAATAAATCACAATCTGCATATCATATTTTAGTAGCAACATCCAAAGAAAAATTAAATGAAAATGATGCTGATGTTTGGAATTCTGATAAAGTAAAAAGTATTAAATCAACGTTTGTAAAATACCAAGGAAAGCCTTTAAAAGCCTTGCAGCATTATTTTTGGAAAGTAAAGATTTGGGATGAAAAAGGAGCTGCATCAAATTGGTCTGCTGTTCAGGAGTTTGAAATGGGTTTGATGGATAACAAAAACTGGGGCGACTCTAAATGGATTACTTTAAATAAAGATACAGAACTTCTGCTTATCAATTTAGAGATTATAAAACAGGCAGAATGAAAAATCAGCCTGCAAAAAAGGTAAAAGGTTTTGCGGCTAGTTATTTTAGAAATGAACTTAAGATTGATAAAAAAATAGAAAATGCCCAAGTGTATATCTGCGGATTAGGATATTACGAGTTGTTTTTAAATGGAGAAAAGGTGGGTGATCACGTTTTAGATCCTGCACCTTCTAATTATAATAAGCAGGCGTATTATGTAAATTATGATATTACAAAACAATTACAATCGGGTAAAAATGCATTCGGAATTATTTTAGGAAATGGTTTTTATGGTCAAAATATTTCTTGGAAAAGAGATCCAGAATCAGAAAAAGATATGGCTTATGGCCCGCCAACCGTAAAATGTTTGGTAAAACTGCAATATACTGATGGCACGTCATCAGATTTTTATACGGATGAACAGTGGAAAGAAGCTACAGGTCCTATAGTCTTCAATAATATTTATGGAGGAGATACTTACGATGCCAATTTCGAATTAGGGAATTGGACTTCTGTTGGTTTTAATGATACTACTTGGGGAAATGCAAAAATAGCATCACCCAAATTAAGAACAATTAGTGCTCAACAAATGCCAGCCATTAAAAAGTTAAAAGAGTTAGCACCTACAAGGGTTTTTAAAGGTACAGATGGAGAATGGATTGTAGATTTTGGGCAAAACATTGCTGGTTGGGTAAAAATTAATGTAGAAGAAAAAAAAGGACAACTGATAGATATTATTACTACAGAAGCACTTTTAACAAACGGAAAAGATATTTTTAAAGGCTCTACAGGTGGTGGTGCAAATGGAATGACACAAGTTTACAAATACATTTGTAAAGGAAATGATTTAGAATCTTGGGAACCAAAATTTAGTTATCACGGATTTAGATATGCTAAAATTAAAGGAATTTCTAGAAAGCCGGATGCAGATATGATTAAAGCAGTTTTGGTAGCTACAGATATTCAAGAAACAGGTAGTTTTTCGTCTTCTGATGAGTTGCTAAACAAAATGCATGACATTAGTAAATGGACAATTGTAGATAATGTACACGGAATTCCAGAAGATTGTCCTCATAGAGAAAAATGTGGTTGGTTAGGTGATGCACACGCATTTTGTGAATATGCTTTATACAATTATGATATGTATGATTTTTATAAAAAATACATGGAAGACATTAAAACACAAATGCGACCAACAAAAGGACATAACAATCCTGAATTAAAGTTTCAAGTGCCTACAATGATTGCACCAGGTAAAAGAACTTCTACGTATGCAAAAATAGATTGGGGTGTTGCAACCATGTATTTGCCTTGGTATAATTATAAGTTTTACGGTGATGATGAAATCGTAAAAGACTATTATGAACCAATGAAAGGATTGACCGATTTTTACCTGAACTTTAAAGGAGAAAACGGAATTATGCAAGATGGAATGGGAGATTGGTGTCCGCCACTTTGGGATAGAAGAAAAAACCCAAGTGCAATGGAATGTGATCCTATTATTTCTGCAAATGCCTATTTTTATGATGTTTTAGGAATTATGGAGAAATTTGCAAAAATGAATAATGATGCTGTTTATGAAGCGAAAATGAAAAAAGAAAAAGAAGCGTTGTTAAAAGCCTTCAATCAACAGTTTTTAGTTGATATTCCAAACACAAAACACAAATGGTATCAAAGTCAGACAGCAACTGTACAAGCTTTACAATTTAATATGGTTCCAGCAGCAGAAATAGAAACTGTTGTAAATGGTTTAGTACACAATATTGTTGAGGTAAAAGGAGGCCATCACTCTACAGGTATTCATGGTAACAGATACATTTATACAGTGTTGTCTAAATACGGAAAAGCAGATTTAGCGTATCAAATTTTAACAACACCAGATTTTCCAAGTCAAACTTATGTAATGAATTCAGGTTTCACAACATGGCCAGAGCGTCAGTTTATTTGGGAAGAAATGGAAGGGCCATCAAACTCTTTAAACCATCCAATGCATAGTGGTTTTGCTGCGTATTTTTACGAGTCTTTAGGTGGTATTCAATCATCAACAGAAAAAGCAGGATTTAAACAATTTATCGTAAATCCGAATTTTCAGGTCAGATTTTAAGTACTAAAGTATCTGTACCTACTCCGTTTGGAAATATCAAAAATAGTTGGACTTCTGAAGATGGTTTCTTAACAATGAATTTGGAAGTGCCTTTTAATACTGAGGCTAAAATCATTTTAGATAAAAAAGAGTTTGAATCTTTAAAAATAAATGATACATCTTTTGATGCTTTTAAAGATAAAAATGAAGTTGTCATTGCAGATGCAACAAATATACTTTTAGGTTCTGGAACCTATAAAATAAAATATCAAAAATCGTCAAAGTAAAGCATTATACAACAGGATGCTTTTAAAATAAGCAAAACTTATTTTTGACTTTATACAGAAGAATTATGAATAAATTTTTTTACTTTTTACCTTATCCTTCGTTTCAATTCAATTGTTTGCACAAACAGCTACTTGCGATGGTACATTACCCTTTGAAGAAAAAGATGGTTTGTTAACAATAGAAATGGAATCCGGAATACTAAACGATGACAGATGGAAAATAGCAACAGAAACATTTGAAGGAGAAGAAGTAACCTATTTGCATTGGACAGGAAATGAGTCTTTTAATGCACTTTCTGGCGCGCCAATTGTTTATAAAATAAAAATTAATAATCCTGGTACATACAGATTTGCATGGAGAATGAGAGTTGGTAAAGGTACAAGTAAAGGAGAGCATAATGATGCTTGGTTAAAGATAGATGGAGAAGATTTTTATGGAATAAAAAACGGTGCCAAAGTTTATCCAAAACCATATTGTAATTCAAGTGCAGATTTACATTGTGCAGAAGGAAGTTCTACAGAGAATTTTATCAAAGCATTTGGTAATCGTTTAGATTATGGTTTTGTAACCAATACCAATGATGGAGATTCTCATCGAGTTTTTGTTACTTTTAATGAGGCTAAAGAGTATACAATTACTATAGATGCTAGATCTTCTTATTTATTTATTGATAAAATGGTGTTACATAGAAATAGTGTTTCTAGTGCAACTGCTTTTAATTTAAACAATCCTGAATCTACGTGTTATAATGCATCATTATCTACCAATGCTATTAAAAAAAGAATTAAAAATTTATCCAAATCCAACTAAAGGAAAAATAGAGATAAAAAATATTCCAAACAATTCAAAACTTACAATTTCTAATATTTTTGGAGCTATCATCAAAAAAATAGAAACAAAAAAATCTTCAGAAATTATTGATATGAGTGATTTAAATAGTGGTGTTTATTTTATTTCTAATGATGATAAAAATAATAGTTTCACAAAAAAATTATTAAAATTTAAGTTGATAAAAGCTCAGGTTTACGTTTTTCTGCTATGTATAGCTCTTCTTTTTAGCTGTAATAAAGAAGAAAAACAAAAACACAAAAAGCCTAATATTCTTTTTATTCTTGTTGATGATTTAGGATATCATGATCTAAGTGTTACAGGAAGTAAATTTTACGAAACACCAAATGTAGATCAACTTGCAAATCAAAGTGTAATTTTTACACAAGGTTATGCAGCAAGTAGAGTTTGTAGTCCTTCTAGAGCCAGTATAATGACTGGTAAATTTACTGCACGTCATGGAATTACAGATTGGATTGGCGCAAAAACCGGTACAAATTGGCGCAGTAGAAAAAGGTATGACAAATTATTGCCAGCAAATTATGTTCAGAATTTACCAAAAGACGATATTACTATTGCAGAAACTTTAAAAAACAATGGTTACAAAACTTTTTTGCTGGTAAATGGCACTTAGGTAATAAAGGTTCGTATCCGGAAGATCATGGTTTTGAAATTAATAAAGGAGGTTTTCATAGAGGAGGTCCTGCAGGTGGTTTTTTAGTCCTTGGCAAAACCCGAAACTAGAAAACAAACAAAAAGGAGAAAATCTTACCATACGTTTAGCTAAAGAAACTGCCAATTTTATCCAACAAAATAAAGATTCAACCTTTTTTGCTTTTTTATCTTTCTATGCAGTGCATGCACCTATTCAGACTACAGAAGTAAAATGGAAAAAATACAGAGATAAAGCAGATAGTTTAGGCATTGCTAATTCAGGTTATAAAATGGAACGTGTTTTACCAATTCGTCAAGTGCAAGACAATCCTATTTATGGTGGTTTGGTAGCAACTATGGATGCTGCTGTGGGTATTGTTTTAAAAACTTTAAAAGATAATGGTTTAGATAAAAATACGATTGTTGTTTTTACTTCTGATAATGGAGGAGTCGCTTCGGAGATAATTTTTCTACAAGTAATTTACCTTTAAGAGGCGGAAAAGGCTACCAATGGGAAGGTGGAATTAGAGAACCTTTTTTTATAAAAGTACCTTGGTTAGAAAGTAAAGTAACAGAAACAGATTTTCCAGTTGTTAGTACTGATTTTTATCCTACTTTATTAGATTTAGCAAATATTCCATTAAAACCAGAACAACATAAAGATGGCATCAGTCTAAAGCCTTTATTGGAAGGTAAAGAGTTAAAAATAAACAGACCTTTATTTTGGCATTATCCTCATTATGGAAATCAAGGAGGAGAGCCATCTTCTATAATTCAACAGAATGGTTGGAAATTAATTCATTATTGGGAAGATAATCGTTTGGAATTATTCAAGTTGCCATCAACTGAAAAAGACGAACTGAACGTAGTTGCAAAACACCCAAAATTGGCAAAACAACTTCACAATAAATTGATGAATTGGTTGCAAAAAGTAGATGCTAAATTTCCTAAAAAAGACACAGAATATGACAGTATAAAAGACGCAAAAAGAGATTTTAATATGATCAACCAAAAATTAAAATCTTTAGAAAAAAATAGATTAGAAATACTTTCTAAAGATTTTAAGCCCAATGCTAACTGGTGGAAAAGTAAAATTACAAAAGATTAATTTTTCTTTTTAGGACCTCTTTTAGGTTCATGTTTTTTTGCAATAAAATCTAATAATATTTTTTTACATCATCAACAGTTCCTTGTTTTAGACCATTGTTTTTGTTGGCTCCAGTAATCCAATATAAAATCATTCCAGCATCAGAGCAATCCCATTTTCCTTTTTGAAATCGAACAACATCATCTACTTCTGCCAATTTACCAAGTGTCCAAATTAATTGAATACGCGAATCAGAATGGTTTTTAGCCCAATTCCATTGTGCAATAGGTACTTTTAATTTTATATTTTGATCAGGAATTCTTACTTCTTCTATTCCAAAATCTAAAATTTGTTGCCATGTATAAAAATCACCAGCATTATCATTTGCAGGATGATGCGTAATTACTTTTACAAATTTGTGTTTTTCTTTAGGTGTTTTTTGCAAAGCAAGTCCTATAATATCTGGTTCGCCAGCTTCAATAATCCATAAAGGATCATTTTTTGTAGACGCATTTATTGCCCATGCTAAATCGTTAATAGTTTCTTGTTTTTGCCAAATAGCATCAAAAAAGGTTAAGTGTTCAAAACCTGTCCAACGTCTTGCTGTCATATCACAAGCTATTTGCATTAAATGATGACGTTCTTTTTCTGCTTTTTCAGAAATACGATCATCCCTAACCAAATCACAACTATGAGAATAATGTACCAATCTATCTTCTAAACCAGCAGATTTTAACAAAGCAATTGTTATGGCGGTTCCACCTAAGTCATCAGGATCAGGAGAATTTCCATCAGCAACAATAGCAATTCTTCCTTTTGGAGGATTGATGGTTTGTGCTGTAATTTGATAGAAAGAAAATAATATTGAAAATGTAATTAAAACATTTTTTTCATCGTATTGTTTATTTAGATGTTTAAAAATAATATCATCTTATTATATAAATACCCTGTAGTATCCTGTCATAGAAGATGTTTCTACAAATAATAACTTAACAATCGGTACACTACAAGATACATAAGAATTACTTAATAACTAATTTGCAAAAGAACATAATACAATAAACCTATAGAATATGAAACAATATATTTTTTTAATTCTAATTACAGTTTTCTTTATAACTAGTTGTAAACAAGAAAAACTTGCAAATAAACCACCCAATATTCTTTGGTTAGTAACAGAAGATATGGGGCATTATATACCATCTTTTGGAGATTCTACAATCGTTACTCCGCACTTAAGTAAATTAGCTAAAGAAGGTGTAGTTTATCCGAATTTACATTCAACTTCGGTGTTTGTGCACCTAGTAGAGCTGCAATTGCAACAGGTATGTACCCTTCTAGTATTGGCGCAAATCATATGCGAACAACTTCTTATAATGATGTTATTGGTATTCCTAAATACGGCGCTGTTCCGCCAGCAGAAGTAAAAATGATAAGCGAACTACTTCGTAAACAAGGCTATTATTGTTCTAATAATTACAAAACAGATTACCAATTTAAACCACCAGTTACAGCTTGGGATGAAAGTAGTCCTTACGCACATTGGAGAAATAGAGGCAAAAATCAACCGTTTTTTGCAGTGTTTAATTTTACTGAAACTCACGAATCTGGTTTGTTTGAACCTTATGGTTTTAGAGAAATAGAAACTAGACATTATTATGCGGGTGATAGAACTTATAAATGGAAAGGTTTTGGAAAATCGCATGCTAAAAACAGAATGACAGAGGCTGAAACTCCTGTGCATGTATCAAAAAATACTAAATTTAAAATACCACCTTATTTGCAAGACAATGAAGTTTCTCAAAGAGATTTATGGAAATTGTACAATAATATTGCAGAAATGGACAAACAAGTTGGTGCTGTTTTAAAACAATTAGAAGAAGATGGATTATTAGACAATACGATTATTTTCTTTTATGGAGACCATGGCGGACCAATGCCAAGAGAAAAAAGACTGATTTACGATTACGGTTTAAAAACACCAATGATTATTCGTTTTCCTGATAAAAAAAATGCAGGAATCAAAGATGGACAATTGTTAAGTTTTGTAGATTTTGCACCTACTTTACTTTCTTTAACAAACCAAGAGCCAAAAGAATACATGCAAGGACAAGCATTTTTGGGAGATTTTAAAGCAAAAGAACGAAATTATATTCATGCAGCTGCAGATCGTTTTGATGGTTTTACTGATGCAATTAGAGCGGTAAAAGACAAGCAATTTAAATATATAAGAAATTACAGGCGAGAGCAAGCGTATTATCTTCCTATTACTTACAGAGAAAAAATACCAACAATGGAAAACCTGTTAATCTTAAAAAATGAAGGTAAATTAAATGAATTTCAAATGCAATGGTTTAGAGAATCTAAACCCAAAGAAGAGTTATTTGATTGTTTAAATGACCCTTTTGAGCTGAACAATTTAGCAGAGAATCCAAAATACCAAGAAAAACTGACAGAGCTATCTAATGAAATGGACAGATGGTTATTAGAAATTAAAGACATCCCAAACTTACCGGAAAAAGAATTGGTAACTAAACTATGGAATGGTAAAAAAACAAAACCAGTTACTGAGGATCCAGTTGTTCAGTTTGAAAATAATAAAGTAAAAATTAGTTGCGATACAGAAGGAGCATCAATAGGTTATAAAACAAACCCAAAAGAGAAGAGTTGGAGTGTATATTCTAAGCCTTTTAGTATAGAATCTAAAGAAAATTTATTAGTGAAAGCCCATAGAATTGGTTATGTGCCTAGTAAATCTATTCAAGTTAACATTGCAGATTTAAAATAAATAAGAGCAATTAAAAAGAACTGTTGTGCATTTATAGAATTTATTAAATGCACAACAGTTTTTTTATTTTTCCAAATACTTTCCATTTCTTCTAACGTTTTTCCTTTAGTTTCGGAATATATTTCCAAACAAACCACATGGCTATTAAAGACATAACGCCATATACCCAATATGCAAAACCGTGATTAAATTGCTCTGTAAGTGCAGTATTATCATTCATCATAGGAAATGTAAGTGAAACTAAATAATTAGATACCCATTGCGCTGCAACAGCAATTGCCATTGCTTTTCCTCTAATTTTATTTGGAAATATTTCTGATAAAAGCACCCAAGTAACTGGACCCCAACTAAGTGCAAAACTAGCAACATATAACATCATACATCCAAGCGCTAAATAACCTGTTGCGCCAGAGAAAAATACAAATCCTAGAGCTAACATAGCTACTGCCATACCAAAAGCACCAATTAACATTAATGGTTTTCTACCTTTTTTATCTACCGTTTTTACTGCGATAATTGTAAATAAGAAGTTTACAATTCCTACAATTATGGTAAGTAATAAGGCCCCATCAGTATCTGGGTCTATAGATTTAAAAATTTACGGGGCATAATATAACACTACATTAATTCCTACAAATTGTTGAAAAACTGAAAGAAGAACACCTATTATAATTACAGCCCAACCATAAGATAATAGTTTTCCGAAGTTTCTGTAACAGAGTTTTCTATTTCAGATAGCACTCTTTTACCTTCTTGTTTTCCATTAACTTTAATTAAAACATCTAAAGCTTCTTCTGGTTTGTTTTTTAACATTAAAGAACGAGGTGTATGCTGGTACGAAGAATAATAACCCTAAAAACAATCCTGCAGGTATCACTTCTGATGCAAACATCCATCTCCAACCAACTTCATTTAACCAGGCATCAGAACCACCACCTCTAGAAATAAAGTAGTTTACAAAATAAACCACCATAAAACCACCAACAATGGCAAGTTGATTAAAAGATACCAATCTTCCTCTACTATTTGCAGGTGCAATTTCTGCAATGTATAAAGGAGATAACATAGAAGCTAAACCAACACCAATACCACCTATAATTCTGTACATAATAAATATGGTAGAAAACGTATGGTCTAACTCACCAATAGGTGCTATTAACATTTCTGGCATAGCAGAACCTAATGCTGAAATTAGGAAAAGAACTGCAACAAGAATCAACCCCTTTTTACGCCCTAATTTCTTGCTAATAAGTCCACCAAATAGTCCGCCAATTATACAACCTATTAATGCACTAGCTACTAAAAAACCTTTAAAAGCATTGGCAGCAGCTTCAGGCAATCCTTTAGGAGTCACAAAAAAGGTTTCTAAAGAACCTACGGTTCCGAAATAACACCAGTGTCGTATCCAAATAAAAGACCTCCTAAGGTTGCAACTAAAGTTAATTTTAATAAGTATTTAGAATTATTTGATGAACTCATAGTTTACATTTTAGATATATTGATTGATAATATTCTCGAAAAGTTCTTGTTTACCGCTTGTTAAAGGAAGTTCTCCATTTTCTTGGGCAATTTTATACAAGTCTTTTAATTCTAATTTACCGGCTTCAAAAGCAGCACCATTTCCGAGTCAAAAGAACTGTATCTTTTTCTCTTAAAGAATTGTAAGCAGAAGAAGTCATAATTTTATCAGCAGTAATTAAGGCTCTTGCAAACGTGTCTGCTCCACCAATATGTGCTAAAAAAACATCTTCTAAATCTGTAGAATTTCTTCTGATTTTTGCATCAAAATTAACACCACCACCTTGTAAACCACCAGCTTCTAAGAAAACTAACATAGCTTCTGTAGTTTCTTGTATATTGTTTGGAAATTGATCTGTATCCCAACCATTTTGGTAATCTCCTCTGTTGGCATCTATACTACCTAACATGCCTGCTTTGGCAGCAACTGCTAACTCATGTTGCATTGTATGCTGAGCTAAAGTTGCGTGATTTACCTCAATATTCATTTTAAAATCTTTGTCTAAACCATATTCTTTTAAGAATCCAATAGCGGTAGCAGAATCAAAGTCGTATTGATGCTTCATTGGTTCCATAGGTTTTGGTTCTATAAAGAAAGTACCTTTAAAACCTTGCGCTCTTGCATAATCTTTTGCCATGGTTAAAAACTGCGCCATATGATCTAATTCACGACCCATATCTGTGTTTAACAAAGACATATATCCTTCTCTTCCTCCCCAAAAAACGTAGTTCTCACCACCTAATTTAATCGTTGCATCTAAAGCCAATTTTACTTGTCCGCCAGCTCTTGCAACAACATTAAAATCAGGATTTGTAGAAGCACCGTTCATGTATCTTGGATTTGAGAAACAATTAGCTGTTCCCCATAATAATTTTACACCACTTGCTGCTTGCTTTTCTTTGATGTAATCTGTTATTGTATGTAATCTAGCTTCAGATTCGGCAAACGTTGCGCCTTCTTGAACTAAATCGTAATCATGAAAACAAAAATATTCAAAGCCCATTTTATGAATAAATTCGAAAGCAGCATCTGCTTTGTCTTTAGCTGCTTGTATTGGGTCTGAAGCTTTGTCCCACTCAAAACTTTGTGTACCTGGGCCAAAAGGATCTGAACCTTGACCACAGAAGGTGTGCCAATAAGCAATTGAAAACTTGAACCAATCTTTCATTTTTTTACCAGCAACAACTTGTTCGGATTGTAGTATTTAAATGCTAATGGATTGTCTGATTCTTTACCTTCGAATTGAATTTTATCAATTCCTTTAAAATATTCTTTATTTGCCATTTTGATAAATGTTTAATTGTGTTTTTGTTATCTGTACTAATTTTGCGTTAGGGATTGCAGTGGAAATCCTTTTTTGAGGAACGAATAAAAAGATTGAAACGTAAAGCCCGACCTTTTTAGGGAACGCCCAAATGTTATGTATTTAAAATTAATTCTAGTTCTTTTTTCCAGTTTTGATACGCCTCTTTAAAAGCTTGTTTTTCTTTATTGGGTGTAAATGTCATTACATAATCATTATTCATGATTGTTTTGCTAAAAGAAGCAAAATCGCCAGTATGTAAATTGGCTGCTCTTGCTGCACCAATGGCACCTGTTGTATTGTAAATTTCTATTTCTTGATCAATTAATGTAGCAACCGTATTTGCAAAAATTTCTGAACGAAAAAGGTTGTCGTTTCCTGCTCTAATTACCTTTGGTTTGATGCCGTCTGAAGTTAAAATTTCCATGCCGTATACAAATGAAAACGCAATTCCTTCTAAAGCAGCTCTACATAAATGGCCTTTATGATGATTGTTTAGATTTAAATTTAATACACGAGTACCAATTTCTTTGTTGTTTAACATACGTTCTGCTCCGTTACCAAAAGGAATTAAGCAAACTCCATCTGAGCCAACCTCAATTTTTGAAGCCAATTTATTCATGTCTTCGTAAGAAGAAACATCTAAATTATTTAACAACCATCTGTATTGAATTCCTGCTCCGTTTATACAAAGTAATTTTCCTATTCTTGCTGCAGCTCCTTTTTGATAATTTACATGCGCAAAATTATTTACTCGATTACTTTCTTTGACAGACAAACTATCTGTAACAGCATAAAAAACACCGGAAGTTCCACCAGTTGCTGCTACTTCACCAGGATGAAATACGTTTAAAGATAGCGCATTATTAGGTTGATCTCCTGCTCTGTAATAAATTGGAGTTCCTATTTCTAAACCACTTTGTTCTGCTCCTTTTTGATCAACCACAGATTGCATACCAAAACTTTCTACAATATCTGGCACTAAAGAAGCGTCTAAACCATAATGCTCTAGCAGAAAATCTGCAATTTTATCATTTTTAAAATCCCAAAAAATGCCTTCTGATAATCCTGAAATCGTTGTATTTATTTTGTTAGAAAATTTATAAGCAATAAAATCTCCTGGTAACATAAATTTATAAATTTGATTGTAAATATCAGGTTCGTTTTCTTTTACCCATTTAAGTTTAGAAGCTGTAAAATTTGCAGGAGAGTTTAATAATTGCGTAGCACATTTTTCTTCTCCAATTTGTTTGAAAGCATTTTTACCAGTTGCTACAGCTCTACTATCGCACCAAATGATACTTTTACGCAAAGGTTCTCCTTGTTTATCTACCAAAACCAAACCATGCATTTGGTAAGAAATACCAATACCTTTAATTTGGGTTTTATTAATGTTATATTGTTTTCTTAAAGATTGTATTGCGTTGCAAACATGCAACCACCAATCTTTTGGTTCTTGTTCTGCCCAACCATTTTTTTGAGCAAACATGCTCATTTCCTCTTTCGGTTCTTGAACTACCCCAATACTTTTACCGGAGTTAATTTCTACTAAAGCTGCTTTTATCGAAGAACTTCCGATGTCTAATCCTAAATGGTAATTCATTTTTTTTATGTATTAGCAATTTTAATTTTTTTAAGGCAACTTTTATCCTGCACTGTCATGATAATTTTAACTGATTGAAATAATATTTATATATAGTTATTAATTATTCTAAAAGTCGGTAGTGTACAGGATGCAATAAATATTTAGACACTTTACTTTTAAGAAAAAATAGTATTTCAAATGAAAAAAAGTCTTTTTATAATAACCTTACTGATTTTTAGTATTACGAGTTCTTCTCAAATTAAACATGGCTTAAGAGACAAACAAGGTAGGCACATTGTACCTAGAGGTTTTGTTATAAATACTAATGACCATAAAGGAGAAGTTTTTAATAATGATGATTATGCAAGACAAGTTAGAATGGG
Organism: Polaribacter sp. HA6-7; assembly: GCF_055693625.1. Classification (NCBI taxonomy): domain Bacteria; kingdom Pseudomonadati; phylum Bacteroidota; class Flavobacteriia; order Flavobacteriales; family Flavobacteriaceae; genus Polaribacter; species Polaribacter sp. HA6-7. The sequence continues at coordinate 2,937,006 of NZ_CM146338.1, read as the reverse complement.
TGCAAATCATCAGGTTATTCGTTTAGAACTTGGTAAAGTAAGCGAGTTTCCTGGAGGAAAAGTAGCACCAAAATATCTACAAAAATTAGATTCTTTAGTTGCTTTAGGTAAAAACCACGATATAAAAACTATTTTTAAAATGACGGTTTATGGCGTAGATAAATTTGTTTGGGAAGAATTTTGGGAAAATAAAAATGATTATCAATACAAAACTTATATAAATGCTTGGAAAGTTATCTCGGAAACGATTTGCGAATGAGCCTTATGTTTTAGGATATGATATTGTAAATGAGCCTAGAAAACTTAAAATGAACATTTCTTACAAAGATTTAACAGATAAATATTTAATTCCTTTATATCAAAGAATTATTGATGCAAGTCAAAAAATAAATCCAAATAAGAAGATTTTATTTCAGTCTATTTTTATGAATAAAGGTGAAAAAATAGATAATAACCAATATGCAGAAATCAGTTCTCCTTTAAATAGAGAAAATATCATTTTTGCGCCTCATATTTATCAAAACAACATAGATTTTATTAAAAAAATATGGATCGTTTTGATAAAGAATCGGCAATGTTAAAAGCACCAATTTTGATAGGTGAATGGGGTTTTCCAACATTTGCAAGAACAGATACTACTTTGGTTGGAAATTGGGGGCAATTAAAATACAAAGAAATGTATATTAAAACTGCAGAGGTTTTTGATAAAATGGGTGTAGGCTCTATTAAAGCTTGGTTTTTAGGTAACAGAACTATGCAAAATTTTCTTAAACCAGGCCCATCAACATGGTCTATATTTAGCGATAAAACAGACGCAGGTACGGTAGAACGTAAATATATTACAGATGTAATTTCAAGGCCTTTTCCGCAAGCAATTGCAGGTAATATTCAGTCGTTTTTATACAATTTTGCTAAAAGAGAATTAACCTTAAATATTATATCAGATAATAGTAAAGGTGCTTCAAAGATTTTTATTGGAGCCAACAGGCATTATCCGGATGGTTTTTCAATCATTATTAATAACGATTTTATAATGTATTATAATCCGCTTAAAAATGTTGGTTTAGAAGTTTATAAAACAACTAAAAATTCTAATCCAGCGGATTTTATTTGGGATGTTAAAACACAAAAACTAATTGTCTTAAAATGGGGTAAAGACAATGCAGAATATCAGGTTAAAATAGTACCAGGACTTCGAAATTTTTAAAATTATTATGCCTTTAACAATGATCAAAAAGAATTTAATATTAATTTTTTAAGCATAGCATTTTTATCAAATGCACAAAATGTAAGACACATAGAAACCATAAACGATGCTTGGCAATTTTATAAAGGGAACATCGAAAACCCTTTTCTCGGTGATGTATCTCGTTCTTGGGAAAAAGTAACTTTACCTCACTCTTGGAATACACAAGATATTTTAGACGATGAAGATGGTTATTATAGAGGAGAAGGTTGGTACAAAAAAACAATTAAAATTCCACAGATTTACGATAACCAAAAAGTATTCTTATTGTTTGAAGCTGCTAATCAGGTTACCTCATTATTTGTAAACGGAAAAGTAGTTGAAAAAGATCATATTGGTGGTTATACCACGTTTGCAAGAGATATTACAAGAGTATTAAAAAAAGGAACAAATGAAATTGTAGTAAAAGTAGATAATTCTCATAATGATGAAATTATTCCGCAATCTGCAGATTTTTCTTTTTACGGAGGCATTTACAGAGATGTTCATTTAATTATAACCAAACAAGTACATTTCGAAGTAGCTAATTTAGGTGCAAACGCTGTATTTATTTCTACACCAAAAGTATCAGAATTATCAGCAGAAATTTCTGTGAAATCTAAAATAGTAAGGCCCAAAAAAGGAGCATATTATGTAAAGCAATCTTTATTAGATGCTCACAATAATTTGGTTAAAACTATAAAAACAAAATCTAACTTTGGTAAAGAGATAATTACTAATTTTTCTGTTGAAAAGCCAAATTTGTGGTCGCCGGAAAATCCGTATTTGTATAAAGTAATTACAGAAATTATAGATAAAAAAGGAAATATTTACGATAGAGTAGAGAATACCTTAGGGTTTAGATGGTTTAGTTTCGATGCCAATAAAGGTTTTTTTATCAACGGTAATAAAACTAAATTAATAGGCACTAATAGACATCAAGATTTCTACAAAAAAGCAAATGCTGTAAGTGATGAAATTCATAGATATGATATGAAGCTATTAAAAGAAATGGGAATTAACTTTTTAAGAATAGCACACTATCCGCAAGACCCAGCAATTATAGAAATGTGTAATAAAATGGGATTTATTACAACTGTAGAAATTCCTTTTGTTAACAAGGCTGCAGCTAATGAAACAGGAAAACAAAATAGCATTAATATGCTAAAAGAAACCATTCGTTTTAACTATAACAATCCGTCTATTGTAGCTTGGAATTTAGGAAACGAAACAACTATGAAAGCACCCGATAAACTGGGAGAAGCATATACAAAGCACTTTATAGAAACTCATAAAGTTTTATCAGAAACCATAAAAGAAGAAGATAAAACAAGGTATTCTTATACCGTTTTTTTAGAGAACCAGCTTATCAAGATAAATTAGGAATTCGATTTACAGAAATTGTAGGTTATAACAAATATTACGGTTGGTACATTGAAGAGTTAGAAGATATTGATAAAAATCTACGTAGTTTGGTAAAACGAACTTTAGCTTTAAATCCAGATAAGCCTTTAATTTTAAGTGAATATGGAGGAGGAGCAGACCCAAGATTAAGAACTTATAATCCAACTCGTTTTGATTTTAGTGTTGAATATCAATTTTTATTGCATAAGGCTTATATGAAAGCTATTTTAGAAATTCCTGAAATTGTTGGTGCAAACGTTTGGAATTATGCCGACTTTCAAGTAGAACACAGAAAAGATGCAGTACCACATATTAATAACAAAGGTTTGGTGTCTGCATCAAGAGAAAAAAGATGTATATTATTTGTATCAAGCATTATTGAAAAAAACACCATTTTTAGCAATTGCTTCTAAAGGCTGGAAAAAAAGAGCAGGAATAGAAGATAGCGAAAACTCTAAAGTAGCAACTCAACCTATCACTATAGTAGGAAATACTGATGATGTAGAGTTGATTATCAACGGAAAATCATTGGGAAAACAAAAATTTAATTTTGCTACAACCATTTTTAATGTGCCTTTCCAACAAGGACAAAATTTAATTGAAATAGTATCAGAAAAAGAAGGTAAAGTTTTTAAAGATTTTGCTAATATCGATTTTACACTTCAGCCTAAAAACTTAAAAAGTAAAACCAATCCTTTTAAAGAAATTGCTATAAACGTAGGTTCTTACTGTTATTTTATAGAAACCGATAATGTAAATTATCTATGGATGCCAGATCAAGCGTATACAAAAGGAAGTTTTGGATATCTTGGTGGAGATTTTTTAAGAACCAAAACAAAACGAAGAAATAATATTGGGGTAGATGTTAGTGTAAAAGGAACAGAGAATGATCCTGTTTTTCAAACCCAAGTAGTTGGTTTAGAATCTTATAAATTTGATGTGCCAAAAGGAACTTATGAGTTGTCTTTATCTATGGCAGAATTAAAGTCAAGAAAAGAAAACAGTATGGATATTTTTGTAAATGATAAAAAAGTTTGGGAAAACTTAAACCTTAAAAAACAATATGGTAAAGATAGAGGTGTTACCAAACGTTTTTTAATTTCTGTTGATAATAACGACGGTATTACTATAAGTTTTAAAGCATTAAAAGGACAAACTAGATTATGCGGAATTAAACTTAGAAAAGTAAATTAGATTTTTTTAATTAATTCTTTAAAAAAAATAAAAAACCATCACTGTCGAGTATAAAAACGAATAAAATAGCCAATATACCTAAGCTTTTTAGGCTATAAGCGTTTTTTTAATATTGAAAATAAATATGTGAAATGTACTGTTATATGATTTAAAATTAGAAGTTTAAAAACTATAAAGCAGTATAGAGCAGGATACTATGCATAACATTTGTTTTTATTTTTAGATAATAATTAACTAAAATATTTACTTATGAAAACAAAATTACACAAATCATTATTTATTGCAGCATTAGCTCTTTTTGGGGTTCAAGCATCAAATGCACAATACAAAGGTTATCCATGGGGAGGCTCTGCACCAGTAATAAGCGGTACGTTAGGAGCTACAACAAAAATTCAAATGGAAAATTTTGATGCAACAAATGTAGATGGATCAGATGATGGTGCTAATTTTTCTGATAATGCATACCTTCCAGGTGATTTAAGTGAAGGTACTTATAGAGATAAAACTGCAGATCAATTAGGATTATTATGGGATCCAGAAGGAGGAGATGAAGGAACAGGAGGTTATGGTGCTGCAAATGAAGAGTACAGATCTGGTTCTGAGGCAGATATTTATCAACATCCTTATACAAACGGAGATTTAGGTTGGAATATCGGAAGTACTCAAGGTCAAGAATTTTTAATGTATACTATTAACTTTGAAAAAACTGGTAATTATAATATAGGAATCAATTATGCTCATGGTGGAGATAATACTTCTAAAAGAATGCAGATTTTCTTAAAAAATACTGATGATTTATCCGGTGTTGCTACAATAATGAATTTATCTTCAGATCAGGCATTACCTTCTACAGGAGGAGTTCCTAATTTTCAAGATTGGGAAGATCCAGATGCAGCAGCCGGAATTGATATTGAGGCTGGTACTTATGTTATGATTGTAAGATTTTTAGCAGCAGGACCAAACTACGATTATGTATACTTTACTACAAACTCTGTATTAAGCACAGAAACATTTGACAAACAATCTTTTTCTGTTTCTAATCCTGTAAATGATCAATTAAACATTAAAGGATTAACTTCTAAGGTTAAAGAAGTATCTGTATATTCTATTTTAGGTAACAGAGTGTTAAGAAGAAAAGTAGATACAGATAATGCAATTAACTTAAACGTTAGTTCTTTATCTAAAGGTGTTTATATTGTTGAAATTAAAGGAAACGAAGGCAGTAGATTTACACAAAAAATAATAAAGCAGTAAACTTTATTAATAGATTAGTAACTTTTAAATCATTCTATATTTTTTAAAAAATATAGAATGATTTTTTTAAATACATATGTATGCAAAGATTAGCCTTTAAAATGAAGTTAAAAAAAGGACAAAAAGAAGCTTATGTGAAACGACATAATGAAATCGGCGTGAATTGAAAAAATTATTAAAAGAAAATGGAGTAAGTGAGTACTCTATCTTTTTAGATGAAGAAACCGACACTCTTTTTGCTTTTCAAAAAAATACTGGTTTAGTTGGCTCACAGGATTTAGCAAACAATAAAATTGTAAAAAAATGGTGGGATTTTATGGCAGATATTATGGATGTAAATCCTGATAATTCCCCTGTTTCCGTACCTTTAGAAGAAGTTTTTTTATGCCGTAATAATTATTTGTTTCTTTTACCTAATATTTTTAAATTAAAAAGTAGTTGATAGATATAAAATTATTCTTCTAGTTTTATATGCCCACTACAGGATAGTTGTTTATTAAAAAAATGTCATATTGCTAATTGAATATAGTAATAAGATGATAATTTAATGATTCATAAATCTATGCAAAAGGCATTTACAATTTCGATTTTATATGTTGTTTTAATAAGTTTAATATCTTGTAAACAAAAAGAAACTTTAGAAAAAGCAAACGATTTAAAAATTTCAGAAGGTTTTGAAAATCCTTTAGGGTTTTATAATGCAATACCAACATTTTCATGGAAATTACCTGCTTTAGATAACAATAAAAGTCAATCTGCATATCAAATTGTAGTAGCTAGTAGGCCGGATTTATTACCTAATAAAGCAGATTTATGGAATTCTAAGAAGCAAAATTCTGCAAAATCTACTTGGGTTAAATATCAAGGAAAAAAGTTAAAATCGCGTCAAAAAGTTTATTGGCAAGTAAAATATTGGAACCAAGACAAAGAATCTTCTTTTTGGAGTGACATCAATCACTTCGAATTAGGTTTATTAAATAATTCTGATTGGAAAGCTAAATGGATTGGATTAGATACCAAAAAAGAAAAAATTATTGGAATCCAAAAAATATACTTCACAGACCTCAATACTTGCGTAAAAATTTTAAGATATCCAATACGATAGCATCTGCAAGATTGTACATTACCGCAAAAGGAGTTTTTGATGTTGCTTTAAACGGAAAAGATGTAAGTGATGATGTTATGCCACCGGGATATACTCCGTATAAAAAACGTATAGAAACCATTACATATGATGTAACAAATTTAATCGAATCTGGTCAAAATACTATTGGCGTAGAACTGGCAGCAGGTTGGCATTCGGACGTTTAGGATGGATGAAAAAATTTTGGTTAGATACAGAAACTCCCAAAATACTTTGTCAATTAGAGCTAACTATGAAAGATGGCTCAAAAGAAATAATACTTTCTGATGATAGTTGGAAAGCAACTACAAAAGGGCCAATTCGTTTGGCTAGTATATATGACGGTGAAACGTACGATGCTAACTTAGAAATGCCAAGTTGGACAACCAACAGCTTTATAGATAAAACTTGGCAACCTGTAAATGTATTTCCTATTTCTGATGATATTCGTTTAGAACCTAAAAGACATACCACCGTAAAATCTAAAATTAAACTTACTACAAAGCAAATATTTGAAAAAGATGGCGCTATAATTTTTGATTTAGAACAAAATATGGTAGGTGTTCCTTTGATAAAAGTACCAATGAAAAAAGGGCAAACACTTAAAATTAGATTTGCAGAAATGTTATCTCCGAGATGGAACTTTTTACACAGAAAATTATAGAGGAGCATTGTCTACAAATTACTATACAGCCAAAGAAGATGGAATTATAGAATACATGCCAAAATTTACATTTCATGGCTTTAGATATGTAGAATTAAGTGGATTTGATACTTCTAAAAATCCGTCAAAAGATTGGGTAACAGGTTTGGTACAATACTCTGATTTTGAAAAAAACGGAACTTTTATATCGTCTCATCCAAAATTAAATCAATTACAAAGCAATATTGTTTGGGGTTTAAGAGGTAACTTTTTTGATATACCTACAGATTGTCCTCAGAGAGATGAACGTATGGGTTGGACAGGAGATGCACAAGTATTTGGGCCTACCTCTATGTTTAATGCAGATGTGTATAAATTTTGGGCTAGTTGGTTACAAAGTGTAAGAGAATCTCAATTTGACAACGGTGGTATTCCTTGGGTAGTGCCGGATGTTTTATATAACAATAAAGTAAGTGCTGGTTGGGGAGATGTTTGTACAATTATTCCTTGGAAAATTTACATGAGAACTGGAGATGAAAAGATTTTAGAAGAAAATTTTGAAATGATGAAGGCTTGGGTATCTTTTCATGAATCTAAAGCTAAAAATTACATTTCAACAATGGGATTTTTTGCAGATTGGTTGCAACCGCTTCGAGAAAACGGAGATAATAGAGGAGATACTTCTAAGTCTTTAATTGGAACTGCTTTTTTTGCACACTCTGCTAATTTAACAGCAAAAACAGCAAAAGCTCTAGGTAAAACAAAAGAGTTTGAAAAATACAATACCTTGTATAAAACTGTAGCAAAATCTTTTGAAAAGAAATTTTTTGTAAACGGAAAGGTAATTAAAGTTGCAGAAACTCAAACTTCTTACTTACTAGCATTAGCTTTTGGTTTATTATCAGATCAACACAAAGAATCGGCAAAAACACATTTATTAAGAAAAATTGCAGAGGCAGATAATCATTTAAGAACAGGGTTTTTAGGTACGCCATTATTATCTGAAGTTTTAGACGCTACAGGAGAGATAGATTTGATGTATAAATTGTTGTTTAACGAAACCTATCCATCTTGGTTTTATTCTATCAATCAAGGTGCAACCACTATTTGGGAACGTTGGAATAGTTATAGCAAAGTAGATGGATTCAATCCTCAAAAAATGAATAGTTTAAATCATTATGCATATGGTGCTATTGGAGAATGGATGTACGAGCGCATTGCAGGTATAGCACCAATAGAAGCGGGTTATAAAAAAATTAGAATAGCTCCTCAACCAAGAAATCCATTAACTTCTGCATCTGCAAGTGTACAAGTACCTTTTGGTAATGTAGCTTCTTCTTGGCAAATAAAAGGTGATAAATTTCATTTAAATATTACTATTCCGCCAAATACATCAGCTAAAGTTGTGCTTCCAGCAGATACCAATAAAGACTTCCTCTTAAATGGTAGTGATTTTGTAGAAAATACAAATGTAAAATTAAAATATAAAAGTAAAGATGAGTTTGAACTACTTGTGCAACCAGGAGTTTACAAATTCACTTCAAATTTAAATAAAGATCAATAAAATGAAGCATAAATTATTTTTGAAAGTAGTTCTTGTAATTGTAATTACGTTAATAAGTTGTCAAAAAAATCTAATTCTAAATCAGAATCTGAAAATACAAAAGTACCTGTAAAAAAACCAAATATCGTCTATATTCTTACAGATCAATGGAGAGGTTCTGCTTTAGGTTATGCGGGTAACCCGGATGTTAAAACGCCTAATTTAGATGCTTTTGCTAAAGAATCTGTAAATTTTACAAATACGGTTTCTGTAACACCTGTTTGTACACCTCATAGAGCTGCTTTGTTAACGGGTAAATTTCCAACTACAACAGGTATGTTTCTAAATGATATTTATTTACCTGCAGACGAGGTTACCATGGCAGAAATTTACAAGAAAAAAGGTTATAATACTGCATATTGGGGTAAATGGCATTTAGATGGTCATGGAAGGTCTACTTATATTCCAAAAGAAAGACGTCAAGGATTTGATTTTTGGAGAGCTTTAGAGTGTTCTCATAACTACACAAAAATGCCCTATTACGATAATGAAAACACAACATTAAAACATTGGAAAAAGTATTCTCCTTTTGCAATTGCAGAAGATGCTAATAGTTATTTAGAGAAACACGCAAAAGATGAAAATCCATTTTTGGCATTAATTTCTATTGCAACTCCACATTACCCTCATGGTTCTGCACCCAAGAAATATAAAGACATGTATCCGCCAGCAAGTTTAACATTAAATCCAAATACAGCAGATAAATTTAAAGAAAGAGCACGTAAAGAATTACAAGGTTATTATGCACATGCGACAGCAACAGATGAAGCTATTGGAAATGTTATTAATAAAATAAAAGAATTAGGTTTACTAGAAAATACCATTATTGTGTTTTCTGCAGATCACGGAGAAATGATGGGAGCACATGGCGTTAAACCTTTTGTAAAACAATTGGCTTGGGACGAATCTGTTAGAGTTCCTTTCTTAATTAGATACCCAAACATTAATAATAATAAAGGTAAAGTTGTTAACGCTCCTATAACAACGCCAGATATTTTACCATCATTATTGGGGTTAACAAATATTAATATTCCAAAAGAAATTGAAGGAGAAAATTTATCAGAATTAATTAAAAATCCCAATCCAAATACTGATAGAGCTGCTTTGGTAATGAATGTTGCACCTTTTGGCGCAAATTATAAAGATGAGCCTTATCGAGGTATTAGAACAAAACAATATACTTATGCAATTACGCCTAAAGGACCAAGTATGTTTTATGATAATATCAAAGACCCTTATCAGCAAAATAATTTATTAGGAAAGCCGTAATTTGAAGAAATTGAAAAAGATTTGGATTTTAAATTACATCAAGAACTTCAAAAAATTGGAGATGAGGTTAGGCCAAGAGATTATTATATGGAAAAATGGGGTTTTAAGTTTGACGAAAGTAGAAGAGCCATTAATTGGTGGGATTGGAAAAAGGTGTTGGCACTGTTCAATCTCCAAAAAAATATAAATTAAGATGAAAAAAATATAATATTACTATGTATCACTTTTTGTTTATCAAATGTTTTTTCTCAGGAAGAGAAGCCAAATGTATTGATATTTTATGTTGATGATTTAAGAGCAGAGATAGGTTCTTATGGAAGCAAAACAGCAATAACACCAAATATAGACGAATTGGCAAAAGACGGTGTGCAATTTAATAAAGCATACGTACAACAAGCTATTTGTGCACCCTCTAGAATGAGTACATTAACAGGTTTAAGACCAGAGAATTTAGGTATTTACAGTATTTTTACGCCACTTCGTAAAGTTCATAAAGAAGTTGTTTCTATGCCTCAATTTTTTCAAAAAATGGATACAAGACAGTAAGTATTGGTAAGGTATATCATCATAGTGTAGATGATAAACAATATTGGACACATCATTTTAAAAAAGAAAACAATAGCTATGTAAAACCAGAGAATATTGCTTTAATGAAGCGCTTAAAAGCCTCTGGTACAAAACCTTTAAAAGGACCTGCTTATGAAGATGCAGATGTTGCAGATGAGGCATATAAAGACGGTAGAGCTTCTAAATATGCCATAGAAACATTAAAAAAACTAAAAGATGATAAGTTTTTAATGTTCGTAGGCCTAAGTAAGCCGCATTTACCTTTTAATGCCCCAAAAAAATATTGGGATTTATATAACAAAAACGATTTTACAATTCCGTCTAGAGAAAAGCCGGAAGGAATGTATCGTTTGGCTTTGAGTAAATGGGGAGAATTAAAAGGATATTACGGAATTCCTAAAAAAGGCGATTTAGAAGATGATCTAACAAGAACCTTAATACATGGCTACCATGCTTCTATTAGCTATATCGATGCACAAATTGGTAAAGTTATGAAAACGCTTAATGAGTTAAATCTACGTAAAAACACGGTAGTTATTTTTATGAGTGACCATGGTTATAAAATAGGTGAATACGGTGCATGGTGTAAACATTCTAATGTAGAAATAGATGTACGAGTACCATTAATTATTAGTAGAGAAACCAATTACAAGAAAAGAAAGAAAAATAAAATTTCTAATGCTTTGGTAGGAAATGTGGATATTTTTTCAACTTTAGTAGATATATGTGATTTAGAAAATGCTCCAATCACAGACGGAAAAAGTATAGTACCTGTTTTAAATAATCCTAAAAAGAAATGGGACAAGGCAGCATATAGTGTTTATGCACGAGGAAAAAAATAATGGGCGTAACAACTACAGATGGAAATTGGAGGTATACAGAATGGAGAAATTCGATAACAAATGCAATTTTAGAGGCAGAATTATACCAACATAAGAGTAGTTTATTATCTTTTGTAAACCTTTCGGAAATAAGAAATATAAAAAAGTAGAACAACGAATGAAAAAACTTTTAGAAATTCAATTTCCTAGAAATAAGCCTTTTTTACAAAATGATATACCAAGAAAAAGATAAAATTATTTCATCTAAAACCAAACTACTTATAATCAATAAGAAATAGTGTTAAAAAATTTTTGGTTACCCTAATTCAGATTTTTAGTTTACTACGGCATCATATCTTTAAGGCATATTAACTAAAGATATTATGATTGAATTTATTAAACTAGATGCTCACTCAATGCAGCCTAAGTATATGCAGATTATAGATTCTATAATCCATAATATATCTATTGGAAACGTAAAGATTGGAGATAAAATTCCTTCTATTAATACGCTAAGTAAAGAATTTTATTTATCTAGAAATACCGTAGAGAGAGCATATAGTATTTTAAAAAAACGAAAAGTTGTTGTTTCTGTTCACGGTAAAGGAACTTATATTTCTCAAGACCAAATGCTCTTAAAACCTAATGTTTTGTTTTTGGTTAACAAGTTAAGTACGTTTAAAATGAAAGTATATAACTCATTTGTAGAACAAATGGGTAGCGATTATCAAGTAGATTTACATAGTTATCATTGTGATGAATCGTTGTTTTTAGAACTTTTAAACAAACATAAATTTGCTTATAATCATTATGTGATAATGCCTCACTTTAGAAGCAAGAATTTGTTACATAGAAGTTTTACAAATAGCGTTTGTGCGGCAATTAACGAATTGCCAAAAGAAAATCTTGTGTTATTAGATAATAATGAACATAATATAAAAGGAGATTTTATAGAAGTTTACCAAGATTTTGAGAAAGATATTTTAAACGCATTAGAAAAAGGTAAAGAAAAGATTTTAAAATATAAAAAGTTAATCTTGGTGTATCCTAAATCAACTTTTTATCCATATCCTCAAAAAATCTTGTCTGGTTTTCAGAAATATTGCATCAAAAATAATTTTGATTTTGAAGTTGCAGAAGAAATTTCTAATGAAACCGAAATTGAAAAAAAGACTTTATTTATTACTATTGAAGAAAACGATTTGGTACAAATAGTAAATAAAGTTAGAAGTAATAACTATAAGTTTGGTGAAGATATAGGTGTAATTTCTTATAATGATACACCTTTAAAACAACTCTTAGGAATTACCGTAATAACAACAGATTTTGTTGAAATGGGTAAATTAGCTGCAGAAATGATTGTAGAAAAGAAAACAGAAAAGATAAAATCAACTTTTAATTTTATAGATAGAGATTCACTTTAAAATAATTACCTTAACGTTAATTAATAAATAAAAAGAAGTCTTAATTTAAGACTTCTTTTTCCTTTTCTAAAAATAACTGTAAATTAAATTCTATTTTCTACCTTCGAAAAATCAGTAATAAAAATTAAGCTTTTAATGAAAAACAAATTTCTTTTATTATTCTTAATGTTTAGTTATGTTGCTATTTTACAAGGGCAACAAAATAAATTTAATTTTAGAAATATTAATATTTCTGATGGATTGTCTAATAATACAGTTTCATCAATTGCAGAAGATCAATTTGGTCAAATATGGTTTGGTACAAGTAATGGCTTAAATAAGTATAACGGTAAAGATTTTACTGTTTATAGAAATATACCTAAAGATAAATACAGCATAAGTAATAGCGAAATCTTAGACATTCTTGTAGACAAAGAAGGATATATTTGGGTAGGTACTTTTAATGGTTTAAATAGATATAACCCTAAAGAAAATACATTTAAAAGATTTTATAAAAGACAAGGTAATAAGTACTCATTAACAAATAGCTTAATTATAAGTAGTTTAGAGATGAGTAACGGAGATATTTGGTTTGGTACTGCAAATGGTATTTCTATTTATAAAAAAACAAAAGAAGATTTGTAAGATTTTTACAAGGCAACTCTAAAATAGGGCCAAGATCTATTCATGATATTTATAATGATAATAAAGGTAATATTTGGTTGGCTACTAATAATGGGGTCATAAAAGTTTATAGAAATAGTAGTAATAAATTAAAATTTAAAGAATATAATTTAGGGGCTCAAAGGAAAGATTTTAATATCAATACAATTATAGAAGTTTTACCTGGAATTATGGGTGTGGGTTCTAAATATGATGGATATTTATATTTTAATACGAATTTAGAAAAATTTACAAGACCAAAAGAAATAAAGATTCCTTATGATTTAGATGTGAGAGATCTTAAGGTTGATAATGATAAAAATTTATGGATAGCAACAACAAGCGGTCTTTTTGTTCTTAATAAAGAGAACAAATTAATTTCTAAAAAAGAAAATAATATCGATAACTCTAGTACAATTAAGAGTTTTATAAGAAAAATTTATAAAAGTAAAAATGGTTTTATTTGGTTAGGTACTCAAAACGGAGGAGTCATGACTTGGGATAAATCTTATCAAAATTTTCTGCATTTTAAAAATCAAAATTTACTTAACAATATTACAAATAGTATTGTCGCAGATAAAAAAGGTACTATTTATTTTGCTACAGAAGGTGGTGTTGTAAATGTCTTAAACAAAAAAGGAGAAGTTTCTGAAGTTTTTAGAATAACAAATTCTAATAAAGCAATAAATTATCCTATTAAATCTTTATATGTTTATAATGATAAATTTTTATTTATTGGTACCTTAAACAGAGGTATAATAGCTTATAATTTATCAGAAAAAAGTACAAAAGAGTTATTTTTCTCAAGAATTGAAAGAGTTATTAGAAAACATACTAATATATGATCTTAAAAAAGATTCTAAAGAAAACTTATATATAGCAACCTTTGGTAAAGGGCTTATTCGTTATAACTTAAAAACCAAAAAATAAGAAAATTTGCAAGACCTAGGTTGGTTACAAATATTATAAAAAGTATTGCTGTTGATAGTAAAGATAACGTGTTGATAGGCGGATTAGGAGGCGCTTCTAAATTAGAATTTAATCAAAAACAAAAAGTAAATATTAAAAATTATTTTAAAGACAGGCCTTTAGTAAAGTATAATATTAGTGCAGTATTTAAAGATTCAAATAATGTTTGTTGGTTTGGTAGTAAAACAAGAGGTTTGTATCGACTTGATGGCGATAAAATAAAAAAATTAACATATCTAATCGAAATATGTTTTATTCTGTAAACTCCATTTTAGAAGGCGAAAAAGGAGTTCTTTGGCTAAGTACAGATAGGGGTGTTGTAAAATACAATTCAATAAGCGATAAAAGCGTTGTTTACGATCAAAATAGTAGTATTGTAAATAATGATTTTAGACAAAATTCTAGATTAAAAATTAACGATCAATTTTATTTTGGAGACCTTTATGGGATTACAACTTTTAACCATAAAAATATTACTAAAATTACAGATGTACCCAAAGTGGTTTTGTCTAAATTAAAAATTAAAAATGAAGTAGTAGAAATAAATAAAGGGGTTTTAAAGAAAAGTTTAAACTACTTAGATGTATTAGAGTTACATCATAATAATTCAAATTTTTCTATCAGTTATGCGCTTCCAAATTATATAAACTCTAAAGGGAACAGGTATGCGTATCGTTTAAAAGGGTTAGATGATTCTTGGACCTACACAACACAAACAGAAGCCTTTTTTACACTTCAAACAGCAGGTACATATACTTTTCAAGTAAAAGCTGTAAACCACGATAATGTGTGGAATACGAAAACAACAAATATTAAAATAATTATACATCCAGCACCATGGAAGACATGGTGGGCATATACTATTTATCTCCTTTTAATTTTTGGATTATTTTATGGAATCTCTTGGATAGTTCAATCTAAATCTAGACTAAAAGACAAATTAGAGCTAGAATATATTGCAAACAAGAAAAATGAAGAATTAAATAAGGCAAAACTTCAATTTTTCACAAATATTTCTCATGAGTTTAGAACCCCTTTAACACTAATTATAGGTCCATTACAAAATATAATTCAAGATTACACAGGTACAAACGCCACGTATAAAAAATTAAGAATTATAGAAAGTAGTACAAATCATCTATTAAGATTAATTAATAGATTAATGGATTTTAGAAAATTAGAAAGTAACCATTTTCAATTAGAAGCAGCAGAAGGAAATATTGTAAAATTTCTAAAAGAAATATTTTTATCATTTTCTGAATATGCAAAAAACGGAAACTATGATTATAAGTTCTTTACCCAAGAAGAAGAAATAAATGTTTATTATGATAGATATAAATTAGAAAGAGTTTTTTATAATTTAATATCCAATGCTTTTAGATATACCAAAGAAGGAGGATCAATTTTAATCGACATAAAAAAAGAAGCTGAAGAGATAATTATTAGTGTAAAAGATTCTGGAGTTGGTATTTCGACAGAATATATTGATAAAATATTTGATCGCTTTTTTGAAGTAGCAGCACATAAACAATTAGATGGTGATTATACCAAAGGTACTGGTATAGGACTTTCTATTGCAAAAAACATAGTAAAACTTCATCATGGCGA
This sequence comes from Polaribacter sp. HA6-7, assembly GCF_055693625.1. Taxonomy (NCBI): domain Bacteria; kingdom Pseudomonadati; phylum Bacteroidota; class Flavobacteriia; order Flavobacteriales; family Flavobacteriaceae; genus Polaribacter; species Polaribacter sp. HA6-7. The sequence goes on along the minus strand of NZ_CM146338.1, from coordinate 2,921,260 downwards.
GATTTCTGTAAGAAATGAAAAACCTAAAGGAGCAGTATTTTCTGTTAAGTTAAAATTAGGTAAAACTCATTTATCAGAAAATGAGATTGTTAAGAACTTTAAAATGAGTGATGATGTTTCTCAGTATGTAACTCAAATGGAGATTCCACAAGTAAAAGAAAAGCAAAATATAGAAGATTTGATTGCTTCAGAAAAGAAATTTACCATTCTTGTAGTAGAAGATAATGCTGTATTAAGATCGTTTATAAAAGAAATTTTAAAACCGAATTACAATATTCTAGAAGCAGAAAACGGAAAAATTGCATTAAATAAGGCGATAAAAAACTTACCAGATTTAATTATAAGTGATGTTGTAATGCCGCAAATGGTTGGTACAGAATTATGTTCTAAAATTAAAACAACTCTTGCAACTAGTCATATACCGGTTATTTTATTAACCTCTAGAACTTCTTTAGTATATAAATTTGAGGGCTTAGAAAGTGGTGCAGATGATTATATTAGTAAACCTTTTGATTTAAAAGAGTTTAACTTAAAGATTAGAAACTTATTAGAATCGAAACAAAGATTAAAAGAAAAATTTACATCTAACCAAAACATAGAATTTTCAGATGTTTCTTTAACGTCATTAGACCAAAAATTGCTAAAAAAAGCATTTGAAATAGTTAAAGAAAATTTAGCAAATGAAGATTTTAATATAACTCAATTTGGCGAAGAATTAGGGGTAAGTCGTTCCATGCTTTTTACCAAAATTAAAGCTTGGACCAACTCAACTCCTAAAGATTTTATACAAGATATTAGATTAAATCATGCTAAAAAATTATTAGAGTTAGATAAATTTACCGTTAGTGAAGTAAGTTATAAAGTTGGTTTTAAGAGAACTAAGTATTTTAGCCAATGTTTTAAGAAAAAGTACAACCTAACTCCGTCCGAATATTTAAAGAAATTTAATACTACTTAAAAAAGACGTCATGACACCACAGGATTAAATATCATTAAGTAAAAGTTAAGTTTGTTAATTAGGATCCAAATAGTTAACAACATGAAAAACTTTTTCTTCTTTTTAGTACTTTTGTTTGAGGTTTTTTCACTGCAAAGTCAAAGGATAGAAACCAATTTCAATAACAGCTGGAACTTTATATTGGCAGATCACTCCTCGTTTTCAAAAGAGAATATTGATGATTCTTCATGGCAAAACTTAAACGTACCACACGATTGGTCTTTTGAAAAAGGCGTAAGAAAAGGAGGAGATCAAGGTCAAGGTGGTGGTTATCATGATGGAGGAATTGGTTGGTACAGAAAGTATTTTGATGTAAAAAAAGAAAGCCTTTCTAAAATTACCTATATCAATTTTGATGGAGTGTATATGAACAGTGAGGTTTGGGTAAATGGAAATCATTTAGGCAAAAGACCTTATGGTTATATCAGTTTTCGATACGATATTTCAAAATATTTAAAAGAAGGAAAAAATACAATTGCTGTTAGAGTAGATAATAGTTTAGAACCTTCTGCTCGTTGGTATCATCCTTGTGGAATTTACGCGCAAGTAAAATTAATTGAAGTGAATCTTGTTCATTTTAAACCAAATTCAATTTTTATAAAAACACCTTCAATTTCAGAAAAGAAAGCTACAGTTTCCATTGATACTGAAATTACAATACTTAAAAAAGGATTGAGCTATGATGTAAAAATATTCTCTCCTTCAGGAAAACAAATCAATAATAATTCTGAAAAATTAAAAATAACAACTCCAGTTGTAAAATTAGAAGTTAAAAACCCACAATTATGGAGTCCAGAGACACCAAGTTTATATAGAGCAGTCACTCAAATTCTAGATGGAAAAAAAGTCATCGATGAAATAGAAACTACTTTCGGATTCAAAACGGTTAAATGGGAAACCAAAACTGGTTTTTGGCTAAATGGAAAAAATGTAAAACTAAAAGGAGTTTGCGAACATTGGGAAGGTGGTCCTGTTGGAGGGGCTTGGACAAAGCCTATGTTGCGTTGGAAATTGCAAAGTTTAAAAGATATGGGTATCAATGCTATTCGACCATCTCACAACCCAACTCCGCCAATGTTTTATGATATCTGTGACGAAATTGGTTTGTTGGTAATGGATGAGATTTTTGATGGTTGGCATAAAAAAGCACCACAAGATTATGGTAAACAAGCTTTTGATGAATGGTGGCAACGTGATGTTACAGAGTGGATTACTAGAGATAGAAATCATCCAAGTATTTTTGTATGGAGTTTAGGTAATGAAACACATAGTCCTATTGGACCAGAATTGGTGAAGTTTGGAAGGAGTTTAGACCCAACACGTTTATTCACATCAGGTGCAGGAAATCCAGAAGATATGGATATTACAGGAGTAAATGGCGGTTCTGAAACAAAATCGTTTATAGAAAGCAGAACTTTTGAGAAACCTTTTATTTCTACAGAAGCGCCACATACTTGGCAAACCGGAGGTTATTACAGAACACAAACTTGGTGGAGAGATAACGAATTACCAGGAACATATGAACTACCAAATTTAACCGAAAAAGAAATTTTCTTTTACGAAGGCATCAATCCTAAAAATTGGAGAAATAGAAAGCAGAGTTTCAATTCGTCTTACGATAATGCTACTGTAAGAGTTTCTGCAAGAAAATATTGGGAAGTGATGCGAGACAATCCTTGGCATAGTGGTCATTTTAGATGGACAGGTTTTGATTATTATGGAGAAGCAGGTTTGGTGCATGGTGGTTTGCCTTTTAATTTATTTATGGGTGGCGCTTTAGATGTAGCAGGATTCAAAAAAGACTTGTTTTATTTCTACCAAAGTCAATGGACAACAGAACCAATGATTCATATGTTACCACATTGGTCGCATCCAAGAATGGAAAAAGGGACTGTAATTCCGGTTTGGGTGTATTCGAATGCAGATGAGGTGGAACTATTTTTAAACGGAAAATCTTTAGGAAAAGACAAACCAGGAACTGTTTGGAATGAAATGCAATGCGAATGGATGGTGCCTTATCAAGAAGGGAAATTAGAAGCAGTAGCATATATTGGTGGTAAAGAAGTAAAAAGAACATCTTTTAGTACAAGCAAACAGCCATCAAAATTAAAAACAAGTCTCCGTAAATTAGCAGCAGAAGATAGTTTTGAGGCAAGTTATATCATTACTTCAGAAAGTTTAGACACAAACGATAATTTGTATCCTTATGGAGAAAATAAAATCTATTATAACATTCAAGGAGATGTAAATAAGGTTTCTATGGAAAATGGAAACCCTATTGATCCTACAAGTAGAACAAAATCAGATTTTAGAGCTTTGTTTTTTGGGAAAACAAGACTGTTTTTAAGAGAACAACCCAATGCAAAAAAAGCGTCCATAATTACAGGAGCTATTTTGGGCGATAAAGCTTTGTATACTTCAAACAAAATTTTCATCATAGCCAATCAATTTAACGTAATAGGAAAATCAGAATTTACTGACTTAGAAATTCTATACACCACAAATGGAGATAATCCTGAAACTAACGGAAAAGTTTACAACGGAGCTTTCGAAATTAATGACAATACCACTGTAAAAGCCATTGTAAAACAGAATGGTGAAATTGTATTAAACATGGAAGAAATTTTTGGTAAAACCGAAGGTTTATTTTGGGGTGATGAGCATTCTAAAGATATGTGGATTGGTAGAGGTGTAAATATTTCTGCAGAAGAAGGAATTTTAAAAGGAAGTGCTACTGCAAGCAGAAATGCAAGACGTTTTAAAGGAACTGGTTTTGTAGATTTTAAAGGCAAAGAAGGTTCAGTAGAATTTTATCAAGAAAATGACGGTGAAGCTGGTGATTACAGCATCCGTTTCAGGTATATGCACAACAATATTGGTGAATTTCATCCAATGAAATTGTTTGTAAATGATGAATACATAAGAACCTTAAAATTTAAAGCAACTGGTGGTTGGGAAAAATCTTGGAAGTTTGTGCCAACTATTATCAGATTAAAAGCAGGAGCCAATAATATTCGATTAGAAACCACAGGGAAAAGTGGCCCTTATTTGGATGAAATGTTTATTGATTAATTGAAGATAATTTAGAGTTTTATGAAGAATAAATTTGCGTTTTTTAGAAAGTTGATTCTTGTACTTTTCATAAGTATATATGGATGTTCAATCACCCAAAACAATACAAATAAAGTTTCTAATATAGATTATGAAAGTTTAGAAGCTCAAAAATCACTAATTAAAAATGGTGATAAACAATCTGTAGAAAACTATCATAAACTATTAGCTAAAGCAGATGACCTTTTAAAGGTTGATGGTTTTTCTGTAACAAAAAAACGGGTATTCCTCCGAGTAAGAATAAGCACGATTATATGAGTATTGGTCCTTATTGGTGGCCGAATCCAAAAACATCAAATGGCTTACCTTATGTTAGAAAAGATGGAGAAATTAATCCAGAAACACGTAATAATTTTACAGATTTTGTTGAGAAAAAGAATTTTATTTCAGCTGTAAAAACGTTAAAAAATGCATTCTTTTTTAGTGATAATAAAAAATATGCTAACAAAAATATAGCGTTCATCAAAACTTGGTTTTTAAACGAAAACACTAAAATGAATCCTAATGTAAATTTTGGGCAATATGTTCCTGGTAAATCAGAAGGTAGGTGTTTTGGTATTATTGAATTTGATGGTCTTATAGAGGTTGTAGAGTTTCTTGAATTAGCTAAGTATAAAGGCGTACTTGATAAGCAAACTGAAAAAGGTATGATTAACTGGTTTACAGATTATAGCAATTGGTTAAAAAATAGCAAATTAGGAATAGAGGAGTCTACAAGAAAAAACAATCATGCGACTCATTATGATGTACAGTTATTAAGTATTTTAATGTATCTAAATAGAACGGAAGAAGTAAAAGAATATCTATCTACAATAACAAAAGCAAGAATTTTTAGTCAAATAAAACCGGATGGGAGACAACCTTTAGAGCTGAAAAGAACAAAATCTTTTTCTTATTCAGTAATGAACTTACACGGATTTTTACAATTAGCAGAGATAGGACAAAAAGTAGGTGTAAATCTTTGGAACTTATCTTCGGAAGATGGTAGCAGCATAAAAAAAGGCTATCAATTTATGTTGCCTTTTTTAACTAAAGAAAAAGAATGGCGATACAAACAAATTAAAGACAAAAAACCTTCTGAAGAAAAGTTAATAGCAGATTTAAAAAAGGCTCGTAAACTATTTAAAGAGGATGCTTTTGATAATACTCTAGAAAAATTGAATCAAAATTAATGAAGAATTTAGGTTACATTTTGTTAATAATGTTTTGCTTTTGTTTCAGTAATTGTAATGAAAAGAAAAAGGAACGCCAAAATTTTACACTAGAAGAAGGTTTTAAAAATCCGCCTCAAGCATCAAAACCTAGAACTTGGTATCACATCAACAGCGGAAATGCTTCTAAAGAAGGCTTTACCAAAGATTTAAAAGCCATAAAAGATGCAGGTATTGGTGGTGTTTTGGTTTTTAATGTATCTATGGGATTGCCGAAGGCGATGTAAAATACAACTCTCAAGAACATAGAGATATTTTAGCACATGGTGCAAAAGAATGTGAAAAATTAGGGTTAAGTTTTGGCGTTCATAATTGTGATGGATGGACCTCTAGTGGAGGACCTTGGATAGCTCCAGAAAATGCAATGAAAGTTGTGGTTAATAGCCAAGTAATTGCAAACGGAGGAAAAGCAATTAACATAAAATTACCACAACCACCAGCAAGACATAACTATTACAAAGACATTGCTGTTGTGGCATATCCATCTTTAGAAACCGAATTGATTGATGACACTGTAAATCCTATAATCACATCTTCGGATAAAAGTTTTAATATCGCTTTAGCCACCGACAAACATACCAATACACATGCAGATTTAAAAGCAAAAGGTTGGGTGCAATATGATTATGGAAAACCACACACCATTCAATCAATGAATGTTTTTATCAATAAACGTAAAGGACGATTGACTTTATTAAAATCTAACGATGGTGTCAATTTTACGTTAGCTCACAAACCTAGAGAAGAACGTATTGGGAAAGACGAATGTTATTTCTACGAAAGTTTTAAACCTGTTACAGCACGTTATTTTAGGATAGAAACCGAAATGGATGCAGGGATTTACGAAATGCAACTTTCTGCAAGTCCTGTTTTAGGAAATATTATGGAGTACACGTCTTACAGAAAAAATAGACGTCCAATAGGTAAAACTGATGTAAAAGCATTCATAAAAAAAGAAGACATTCTTATTTTAAGTGATAAAATGGATGCCAATGGTGTTTTAAAAATAACATTACCGAAGGAAACTGGACCATTATGCGTTTTGGATTTACAGTCTCTCGGAGCCACCAACGAACCTTCTTCAGAAGAAGGTAAAGGATTGGAAGTCGATAAATTCAGTAAAAAAGCATTAAAAGTACATTACGATGCCTTTGTAGGGAAATTGGTTGAACAAGCAAAAGTTGATGCACCAAACGCTTTACAATATGTAGAAATTGATAGTTATGAAGTTGGCCCACAAAACTGGACGAACGATATGGAAAAGCTATTCGAAGAACGTTTTGGTTACGATTTTACACCGTTTTTATTGATGTACGCAGGTAAAAGTATAGAAAATAAAGAAACTGTTGAATCCGTTTTTTGGGATATGAAACAATTGGTAAGTGATTTAATGGTAACCAATTATTTCGATTATTTCACAGAATTATGTCATCAGGATGGTTTGATATCTTATATAGAACCTTACGGATTTGTGGGTCCTTTTAATAGTTTAGATGCTGGTAGAAATGCGGATATTCCAATGGGAGAGTTTTGGTTAGGAAAACCAAACAAACACAAACGTGCAGCGGTATCTGCTGGTCATATTTATGGGAAAAATGTAATTTCTGCGGAAGCCTTTACAAGTACTAAATTAAATTGGGGATTTCATCCAGCGTTAGCAAAACAAAAAGGAGATTATGAGTGGACAAACGGAATCAATGAGTATATGTTCCATCGTTTTGCACACCAGCCAAATACACATGTAAAACCAGGAATGAGTATGAGTTTTGTGGGTTCTCATATTGATAGAACACAAACTTGGTGGGACAATGCAGGTCCAGAATGGTTCAATTATTTGGCAAGAGGTTCATATATGTTACGCCAAGGAAATCCTGTGTTAGATGTATTGGTTTTTGTGGGTGATAGAGCGCCAAGTCACGTTATTCACGCCAACCAAATGCGACCTAAACTTCCAGCAGCTTATAAATACGACTGTGTAAATTCTGATGTAATTGTAAATCGACTAACAGTAGAAAACGGAAAATTAAAATTACCTAATGGTATTACGTATAATGCTTTGTCTTTGCAAAGAAACGATATCGTCAACTTAGAAACTTTAAGAGGGATTCATAAATTATCGCAACAAGGCGCTTTAATTGTGGGTAAAAAACCTAAAAAATTAGGAGGTTACAATATAACTAAAGAAATGCAAGCTGAATTTGACAGACTTGTAAAAGAGATTTGGTCAAATACAAAAACATACAGTACGGGAGAATGGGAACAAATTTTTGAAGAAAATACAATCCAAAAAGATCTAATTGTAGAAGGAGAGCCGATTTTAATTTCTACCACAGACGAACAGATAAAGAAGATATTTATTTTGTGTACAATCATAATTTAACAGAAAAGGAAGTACTAAACTGTAGCTTTTTAGTAGAAGGAAAAGTACCAGAATTATGGAATGCAGAAACTGGAGAGATTACCAAATTAGTGGAATACACCACTAAAAATGGACGAACCAATATTGCTATTCCAATGAATTCTCAAGAATCGGTTTTTGTTGTTTTTAAAGTAGCAAAAAATAAACAAACAAAAGTGGTTTATGAACAATCTAACAATTTACCAAAACCTTCTTTTACTTTAGATAACGAAAATAATTTACAGGCTGAAGTTTATGCAAATGGAAACTACACTGCAAAAGTAAATCATGCAGAAGACTGGACTATTAATGTAAGTGATATTCCTAATCCTGTTGAAATAAAAGGCAATTGGGAAATCAATTTTAGAGCACAAGATTTTTACGAAGCAACCATAAAAACAGATGAATTGTTTGATTGGAGAACAAGTAAAGTAGAAGAAATAAAACACTATTCAGGAACCGCAATTTATACAACAACATTCAACATAGAAAAAGAAATGTTGCAATCGAATAGACAATTTCAACTTAATTTAGGCGAGGTTAGTGTGATCGCAAAAGTATTGGTAAACGGAAAAGATGTTGGGGTAAGTTGGATAGCGCCTCACGCTTTAAATGTAACAACAGCTCTAAAAGAAGAAAATACTTTAGAAATTCAAGTGACAAACCAATGGACGAATCGTTTAATTGGTGATGAAAAATTACCCAATCAAACGGAGTATGATGTAAGAAGGTCAAAAAAAGGTTTTGGCTCTGAAGATTATAGAGGCAAATACAAAAAAATGCCGATTGGTATAGAAATAATCAACCACTTCCGAAGGACCTCGTAAAACATTTAGTGCTTATTCATTTCAAAAAGCAACGGATGATTTATTGCCTTCAGGTTTATTAGGACCTGTTACGATATTGACTTCAAAAATTATAAAAAGAAAATAACGAATGAAAAAGTTAGTCATTTTAGTTGTTCTGTTTTTAGGTTTGGGGTGCAATTTATCTTCGGAAAAAGAAGCACAAACTGTTACTTTAGAAGAAGGTTTTAAAAATCCGCCAAACGAAGCTAAAGCCGTAACTTGGTGGCATTGGATAAGCGGTAACGTCTCTAAATCTGGCGTTACAAAAGATTTGGAATCAATGAAAGCTGTTGGCATACAAGAAGCACAGTTGTTTAACGTGCATTTAGGATTTCCAAAAGGTCCAGTAAAATATTTAAGTGAAGAATGGTTAGATTTATTCAAGTTTTCTGCGGAAGAAGCCAAACGTTTGGGCTTAGAGCTGGCGTTTCATAACAGTGCAGGTTGGTCTTCTAGTGGTGGACCCTGGATAACCGAGGAAAATGCAATGCAAACTGTTGTTTTTAGCGAAGTTGAATTAAATGGAAATCAAAATTACAAAGCGCAATTACCACAACCAAAAACGAAATTTAAATACTATAAAGACATTGCAGTTTTGGCATTTCCAAAACCCAAAACGCCACAAAAAATAGATGGTTTAGATTATAAAATGCTATCTGAACGTGTTCGAAATCATTTATTACCGGACACTAAAGACATTCCAAAAACGAGTATTATTCAAAAGGAAACTATTATTAATTTAACAGATAAAGTTTCTAAAGACGGATTTTTAGATTGGAATGTACCAAAAGGAGAATGGATTATTTTAAGACTTGGGCAGACACCAATTGGAACAACCAATAGACCAGCACCACCAGAAGCCAAAGGTTTAGAAGTTGATAAAATGAGTAAAACAGCGGTAGACGCCTATTGGAAAGATGGCGTACAACCCATAATCGATAAGTTAGGCGATTTAATAGGAACCACTGTTAATAATTGTTTAATTGATAGTTATGAGGTAGAAACTACCAATTGGACTGCAGGATTTGATACGCAATTCGAGAATTTAAGAGGTTACGATTTAACCTCATATTTGCCCACTCTAGCAGGATATTATGTTGAAAGTGGTGAGATTTCAGAACGTTTTTTGTGGGATTTTAGAAGAACTATTGGCGATTTAATCGCAGAAAACTATTATGCGTATTTCGCAGAATTATGTCATAAAAACGGAATGAAATTTTCTGTTGAACCTTATTGGGGTCCTTTTGATAATATGCAAGTAGGTGCAACAGGAGATATTGTAATGTGTGAATTTTGGAGTGGAGGATATCCGTTTTTTGATTCGGCAAAATTTGTGTCTTCTATTGCACATTTAAACGGAAGTGCTATTGTTGGTGCAGAAGCATTTACAGGCATTGGTGGTTGGGACAAGCATCCAGCAGACATAAAATCAATTGGAGATCAAGCTTGGACACAAGGAATTACACGTTTTATTTTTCATTCTTATGTACATCAACCTTGGGATGTTGCACCTGGTTTGGCATTGAGTTATCACGGGTTTGATTTTAATAGAAATAATACTTGGTGGAATCAAGGAAAAGGATTTTTAGACTATATAGCACGTTCTCAATTTTTATTACAGCAAGGTGAAAATGTGGCCGATGTTTTAGTGTTTACTGGAGAATCATCACCAAATACGGCTTTTCTAAAACCGAAATTAAAAAAATGGGTTTTGATTATGATTTGATTGGTGCTAATAAATTGAAAGACTTAACTGTTAAAAACGGAACAATTTATTCTTCAGTAGGTAACACTTATAAGTTTTTAGTCTTACCAGAGTCTAATTTCATAAAACCTGAAACCTTAAAAAAAGTAAAAGAATTGGTTGAAGGTGGTGCAGTTGTTATTGGAAAAAAACCAACGCAATCGCCAAGTTTAATTGATTATCCCAAAAATGATGAAGTTGTTAAAACTTATGTTGATGAATTATGGGGAAAAGATTTGGTAAAAGACATTTCTGTTAGCGAAGTTTTAAGTGAAAAAACACCCGATTTTAAAATAGAAAGCAGCGATCAAACAGATTTGAGTTTCATCCATAGAAAAACTGATGATGCAGATATTTATTTTATCGCCAATGCTAGAAAAGAAGCAAGAGATATTGTAGCGCGTTTTCGAGTTTCTGCAAAACAACCTGAACTGTGGAATTCAGAAACAGGTAAAATAAAAGATGTGGTGGTCTTCAAAGAAAATGAAGATGGAACAACCACAATTCCTTTACAGTTAGGGATTGAAGAATCTGTTTTTATTGTATTCAAAAAGCCAACAATAGCAAACCATTTAACATCCGTTAAAATGGAATTAGAACAACCAAAATCAGAGCTTCTTTCTAACTTAGAAATTGTAAAAGCAGAATACGGAACGTTTCTTCAAGAAGGTTTAATCGATATTACAGACAAAGTAAATAATGCTATAATTGATGGTGAATTAGACTTTAAAATGTCGAGAGCATTTTGTGATTGTGATCCAGCAATGGGATACAAAAAAGAGTTAAGAATGGAATACCAAATAGGTAATACCAAACATCAAATTTATGCAGAAGAGAGAGAACATATTAAGGTTGATGCAGGTAATAAACCTTTAAAAGTTTTAAAAGCTGTATTCGGAAAGTTTAAAACAGAAACCAAAGGCATTCCTGAAAATTATAAAACTTTTGAGATTACAAATAAAATTAAGGAACTAGTTTCAAGCAATACTTTCGATATTTTGATTTCTAATCAATTGATAAAAAATCAAATTCCGAAGGAAATAAAACAACTTTAAAAATTACCTACAAAAAAGATGGGAAAGAACGCACGATGTTTATTCCTAAAGGTCAAATTTTAAAACTATCAAAAGATACGCCAAAACCTGAGTTAGTGTTTAATGAAGATGTTATCCAATGGATAACACCAAATGCAGGTAAAATTACGCATACAAATGTAGATGGAGAAACGAAAACAGTAGTAGTAAACTCAATGTCAGATCCTATTGATTTATCAAATTCATGGCAAGTTGATTTCCCTTTGAACTCAGAGAATAGTATAAATAAAACCTTTACTGATTTAAATTCTTGGTCAAATCATAAAGATGAACGTATTCAACACTTTTCAGGAACAGCAACTTATTCTAAAGAATTTGAACTTAAAGAAGACTTATTAAAAGAAGATAAAAGTTTAGAATTAGATTTAGGAAGTGTAGCTGTTATTGCAGAAGTAATCATCAATAGAAAAAAAGTAAGCACTTTATGGAAACCACCTTTTAGAACTAATCTTGATGGCTTTGTAAAAAAAGGTACAAATGTTATAGAAGTAAAAGTGACCAACTTATGGCCAAACAAATTAATTGGTGATGAAGGATTGCCATTAGATTATGAACGAAGAGGAAATAAACTAAAAAAACTACCAGATTGGTTATTAAATACCACAGAACGTCCATCAAAACGAACCACGTTTTCATCTTGGAAACATTGGCATAAAAATGATGAATTGCTAACATCAGGTCTTTTAGGTCCTGTTAAACTTAGAGTTTTTAAAAAATATCGATAAACTAATGATAAAAAAAGAATTAATTTTTAAAATCTGCTTTTGCTTTTTTTAGTAGGATGTAATGTTAATAAAAAAGTAAGTTCAGAAGTAGAAAATAAAGACGGAACGGTAGATTATTTTGCCAATAACGGTTTTGGTAATGCAGTGGCTATTGTACAGCATCCTTCCGGCGTTTATCATAAGGGAGTTACATATGTAGCGTATCAAGGAACTTTGGAAGATCCTTATGTAGCATCTTACAATCACAAAACCAAAGAATGGAAAGGCCCTTTTAAAGCGGGTATTAGTGAAATGGGTAAAGATCCGAATCGTAAAAAGAAAATAGATAATCATGGTAAACCTGCATTACTTATTGATGATGCTGGTTATATTCATATTGCATTTGGTGGACATGGAGGAAGACCGTCAGATGGAAAAAATCCTTTAGGAAACCATCATTATGGAAAAAACCTGCATGCTGTTTCTAAAAAACCATTAGACATTTCTGCTTGGGAAACCTTAGATAATGTTTCGTTATTTGGTACCTACAGTCAGTTTGTAAAAATGGACAACGGAGATATGTATTTGTTTTACAGGCATGGTGCGCATAGAAGTGATTGGGTGTATCAAAAATCTACAGACAATGGAGTTACTTTTGATGAGCCAGTTTCTTTTTTAAAACACAAAAGAAGAACAAATATTGAAGCTGAAGATTCTTGGTATCCTTGGGTTGGTAAAGGAAACGGAGATGATATTATTGTAGCATTTGATTATCATATTTGTAGAGATAATAAAAACGCTCAAGATAAAAGAGGGCACATTCCAGAAAGACATCATTTGTATTACATGCTTTTTGATACAAATACAAAGCAATGGAGAAATGTTAATAATGAGCCTTTAGAAATACCGTTAACCAAAGAAATGGCAGATGAAAAAACTTTGGTAAAAAAAATATCTGATGATTGGACTTTTCAAGGAATTGCCGATGTTGATCCTGATGGAAAACCACAAGTTTGTGTGTTGGTTGGTCCAGATATAGGAGCCAAAAGAAGCGGACCTAAACGTTTACAACATTTTAGATGGAATGGACAAGAGTGGTTACAAAGTAAGAATGCTAATCTTCCTAGAGGAAATGGAGATTTAGAAGTAAAATCTGCAACAGAAGTGAGTATTTACTTAGAGAGTGAAACAAATAATGATGTCGGAGAAATTGCTAGATGGGATAGTTTTGATGGTGGTGATACTTTTAAAAAGAACAAGGTTTTTTTACAAAGAAAAAACTCTGATTTTGTTATCTCATCTCTTATCAAAAATGCACATTCAGATGCTAGAATTATAGTTGGAGAAAAAGAAAAAGGAACAGATTTTAGAAAAATGTATTTGTTGGGAGATAATGGCCCTATTAAAAGAGCTAAAAAGGAAGTTGATATTATAAATTTAAATAAAAAATGAAAAATTTAATTGTAGTATTCGTTTTGTTTAAAGTTTTTTTCTTGTCAGGGCAATCCTTACAACATCCAATAATCTGGACAACAAATGCAGAAAAATCAGAAGTTTTGTCTAAAATTGATAATTATGATTGGGCAAAAAGTATTGTGGCAAAAGCAAAAGCAGCAATAGAATCTAAAGTAAATACCCATTTAACAAATCCTGTTTCAATCTTAAATACCATACCAGCTTTGGCATCTGATGATAATTTGTCAGAAAGTCAAGCTACTACAAATGGTGCGCATTCAAAAGTGTTAAATTATGCTTCTTATGCAGCGATGGTTTATCATATTACAGAAGAAGAAAAATATGCACAGTTTGCTGCGGATATTTTATGGTATTATATAGAACAACTTGCTCCAAGAAATCCTAGTAATACAGCAATGAGTGGTAGCCATTTCTACGATCCACGTTCGGATATGCGCAGTTTGCGATTGCTTATGATTTTATGGTGAATTATTTAAAAGATTCAGCAACCGGAGTATATCAAAAATCAACAGGAACTAAAATAGCTTTTGATAATATAAAAGCTCAAAAAGCGGTTTATAATATTGCTATGAATGGTTTGCAAGAGCATGCAGGCAATGACAGTAAATACGGTAAAACTGTAAGTAATCATCCTATTTTAACAGCTCCAGGAGTGTTATACAGTATTCTTTGTGTAGAAGATGACACAGAAAGAGAAAGGATGTTTAATGTATTTTGGAATGTAGGTACCAAACATCAGAATTCGTTTACCAAAACTATTTTGCCAATGTTTGGCGAACAAGGTATTTGGCCGAAGCAGTTAGTTATAGTTTTATGTCGGCAGTAACTCAAGTACTAAATGTTGTAGACAAGCTAAAACCAGAATTGAATGTGATGGAAAATAACATGCATATTCTTGATGGAAATTTTTTGTTTGATAATTTAAGAATGCCTAATAGATTATTTGTAAAATATGGCGATTCAAAAAGATATATAGATAGAACAAAGCAATTGTATCGTTTTACTTTAAATTTAGCTAATAGAAGAGGTTTCTCAGAATATGAACAAAAAGCGAAGGTAGCTTTAAAACAGGCTTATGATACAGAAGGAGGATATAATCCGTCTGCGCCAATAAGTACTTTTGGTAATTATGATGCTTTTGAACAGTTATTTTGGGGAATTAATATTCCTGATACGATTGAAGGAGAAATCGACTTTCAAAAACCAACCGTAATAATTAAGCATGCAGGTGTAGCGTTACAGCGTAATTATGTGAAAGAGAATAATAAAGATTTTGGACTTGCAGGCATTATTGGTGGCGCACATTATGTACATTCTCATTGTACAGGTATTACTATGGAATTGTATGGAGCAGATTATATTATGGCACCAAATGCAGGATTACCTAAAACAGTTGCAGAAAGAAAATTGCCGTAACATACCAATTATTTTTGGAGACACGCCGGCAATAACACAATGATTGTTAACGGAACAACCCATGGTATACAGCCTGGTTCTTGGAATTCAGATTCTTATTTATGGATGAACACAACTGTAAATGAAGCTGCAGAACCAAAACATTTAGAAGATCCTATTAACCCAAATTTTAGTTTTGCAACACAGTTTTTAGATGATACTGTAAATAACGATCAACAAAAAGAACACTTAGCACCATTAGAACCAGTGAAACTACAGGTTATTATTTTGATATGTTTCGTTCTAAATCTTTAGGAACTAATAATTTTCATGATTACATCTATCACAATTTAGGTGATGTTACAAATATTATGGAAATGGACGGAACAGAAGTTTCAGTTTCTCCAACAACAAGATATCAAAACGATATTGGTGATTTACAAAAATCTCCAGGATGGAGGTTTTTCGAAGATACAAATGTAACAACATCAACAGATAAAGCTATTCAGGTTCGTTTTGATTTAAATGAAACGAATACATATATGAATATGTTTGCGCCTGCTGGAGTACCCAGAGAATACACAAAAGCACTTGGGCCAGCAACTCGTGAAGCAAAAGGAGGCTATATTAATAAGAAAACACAAATTGTTGCCATAAGACAACAAGGTGAAGCTTGGGATAAACCCTATGTGCATATTTTTGAACCTTCTAAGTCTACAAATTCAAGCGTAAAATCTGTAGAACATTTGTACAGAGGAGAGGTTATTGTTGGTGCGAAAGTTAAAAGTCAAATAGGAGATAAAGTTATAATTGATTATGTACTTTGTCAAGAAGATGCTTCAAAAATAGTAACTATTCCAGATGCTGGAATTAGGTTTACAGGTCATTTTGCAGTAGTTCGTTATGAACAAAATTTAAGCAAAGCCTTTGTTACTTTATATATTGGTAAAGGTACAAGTTTAACTTACAGAGAACATTCTTTAACTGCAGATGGAACTAAAAAAGGACAAAAAGTAATTGAAGTTGAAGCAGATTCTAGTAGAATTCTAGGTTTTAAAGATTTGAAAAACAATCAAGAAATACCTAAAGGTAGCAATTTAACTGTTAAAGCTATTGTTGGAAGCGATTTTACAGAGGCAACTCTTTTTATAAACGATGTAAATGTAGGCACTAAAACAGAGGCTCCTTTTGAATGGTCGTCTATACCGGAATTAACAAATATGACAGAACCTGCCTATTTACTTAAAATTGAAGCAAAAGATGCACAAGGTAATTTAGAAGAAAGAGCATTGACCGTTTTAACTCCTAATCAATGGGCATATACTTCAGATAATAAACCACATTCAATTCCTAAAAAAATAGAGTTTGAACATTATGATCATGGAGGTATTGATATTGCTTATTGGGATAAAAAAACCAAAACAGTTCTTCGTTTAGACCTAATGAAATGGTTGATATTAGTTCAAATGGTCAAATTGTTAGAGACATAAAATCAGGAGAATGGTTAGAGTTTACAATTGATGCAGCTCAATCTGGAAATTACGAGTTAGAAGTAACCCATCAAACAAGAAGAAGTCCTTCATTTAAACAATTAACAGTTTCTTTTCCTGATGAAAATATTACTTTTTTAAACGATATTGTATTAACCAACACAGGTTCTGGTAAATACTTAACAGAAACAATTGGTGATTTTGATATAGAAGCAGGAACTCATGTACTAAGATTTAACTTATTAGATTATGGTTTTGATTTAGATTCTTTTGAATTAAAATTAAAAACGTTATCAATATTAGATGATTTATTAGTTGATAAAGCTAGAATATTGATGTACCCAAATCCGGCATCGAAATTTGTTACTATAAAATCAGAAAATATGACTTGGACAAACCTTAGTATTTTCAATATGTTAGGCAGCCAAGTATATTATAATGATACTGTTCTTGATAGAATAACGGTTAATACGCAAGAAAATAAAATTTCAAGCGGATTGTATTTTGTGGTAATTAGCGATCAACAAGGAAAACAATACAAACGAAAATTAATTATTAAGTAATCTAAAAACATAGATTTAAAAGAAATCACCATGAAAAATTTACTTTTTTTATTGATTGTTGTATTTATAGTATCATGTACATCAAACACAAAAGATATTAAAAGCCAAGAAAGTACTAAACCCAATGTGCTTTTTATAGCTGTTGATGATTTAAACAATTGGATTAGTCCAATTCAGAATTTTTCAAACGTAAAAACACCTAATTTTGATAGACTTGCAAAAATGGGAGTTACATTTACAAACGCCCATGTACAAGCTCCTTTGTGTGGTCCTTCACGAGCATCTATAATGACTGGTTTACGTCCATCAACCACTGGTATTTATGGGATGACGCCAGATAATAAAATTAGAAGACCAGGAAATAAATCCACAAAAGAGATTACGTTTTTGCCCGAATATTTTGAGCAAAATGGATATCACACCATGGGTATTGGAAAACTATTTCATATTCATGCTCCTGATAGTGTTTTTAATGAATCTGGAGGACGTGTAAGAGGTTTTGGACCTTATCCTAAAAAACGTTTTGTTTGGGATGGTTTAGGAACATCAAAATCTAAAAAAGAGAAATATGGTAGAACCAGTACAGATTGGGGCGCTTTTCCAGAAAAAGATTCTTTAATGCCAGATCATCAATCTGTAAATTGGGTTACAGAACGTTTGCGCAGAGAATATGACAAACCATTTTTTATGGGATTAGGTTTTTTACGTGTGCATGTTCCTTTGTATGTACCTCAAAAATGGTTCGATTTATATCCTTTAGAAGATATTCAAACACCACCTTATAAATCAAATGACTTAAATGATATTCCGCCTGTTGGTTTGCAAATTAACGACTTACCAATGATGCCATCAACAGAATGGGCAAAAGAAAGTGGCGAATGGAAAAAAATTGTACAAGCTTATTTGGCATGTATTAGTTATGTAGATTATGAATTGGGTAGAGTTTTAGACGCTTTAGAAAATAGTAAACACTCAGATAATACTGTAATTGTACTTTGGTCAGATCATGGATATAGGTTAGGAGAAAAAGGAACATTTGCAAAACACGCACTTTGGGAAACAGCAACAAGGGCTCCATTAATGTTTGCAGCTCCAAATTTGCCAAAAGGGAAAAAAATTAATGCTCCTGTAGAAATGCTGTCTATTTATCCAACTTTATTAGAATTAAGTGGTTTGCCTGCTTACAAAAGAAATGAAGGATACAGTTTAGTGGATATGATGCAAAATGATTTAGAGATTGACAGTTCTTATGCTTTAACAACTTTTGGGATGAACAATCATGCAGTGAAAGCGGATGGATATAGGTATATTCGATATGAAGATGGAACTCAAGAGTTTTACGATCATAGCATAGACCCTAATGAATGGACTAATGAAGCTAAAAACCCGAAATACAAATCTCAAATTGAGAAAATGAAAAAGCTTCTGCCTAAAATAAATGTAAAATGGGATGCAAAATCCAACTATACATTTCAACCTTATTTTGTAAATCAAAAAAAACGAGTAAATGAAGAAGAAGCAAAGTCTGCAAAGGTTGTTGATTCTCACTAAATATTAAAAATTTTAAAATGAAATTAGTATCTAAAAAAATACAGTTTTTTTTGTAATCCTTATTGTATTTGGTTGTAGCACATCAAAATTAAAGACGAAAGAAATTGATCAAAAAAACCAAACATTGTATTTATTTTTGCAGATGATTTAGGTTGGGTTGATATAAGTACAGGAAATACGAATAAGAATAATGGTTCAAAAATTTACGAAACGCCTGTAATTGATAAATTGGCAACACAAGGAATGTCTTTTACAAACGCGTATACCAATCAAAATTGTGCACCATCTAGAGCTGCTTTAATTAGTGGGGAATATGCAACAGGTATAGATAATCAGGTGTATAATGTTGGGTCTTTAAAAAGACAAGATAAAAGAACCAAAGGATTTCCAAATGTACTTATTGAGCCTTTCAAGCAAAAAAAGTAATTGCAGAAGATGGTATCAATATGTTTGATGTTTTAAAAACAAAAGGCTATCAAACAGCATTAGTGGGTAAAAGTCACGGAACTCCACATCCTTTAAAAGGTGATTATGGTATAGATTTACCAGCAGATATTCATCACATTATAGCGGCTCCTATTAAAGGGAAAAGAACAAAATCTTTCTATTTAGCACTAAATTCCGATAAAAAAGGATGGACGTTTAATTCAGAATTTGTAGATAAATATGCCAAACCTTATGATAATGAATACCTTAATACGATTTTAAATCCTTATAAATCAAGAGCAGATGTGTCTCTTTTAAAAGGAACTCCAAAACATCTTACAGATGCAATTGGAGATTTCTCTGTAGATTATATCAAAGAAAAAGCAAATGACGAAAATCCGTTCTTTTTATACATTCCTTTTCACGCAGTTCATTCTGATGTTACTGGCAGAAAAGATTTAACAGAAAAGTATTTGAACCGCGGCTTAAAACCAAGAATTGCAGAATATGCTTCTATGATTGAATTGTTAGACCAAAATGTGGGGAAAATAAATAATGCTTTGAAAGATCCAAATGGAGATGGAGATTATGAAGATGACATCACAGAAAACACCATTTTTATATTTTATTCTGATAATGGAGGATTATTTAAAAATACGCCATTGAAAGGCAAAAAAGGAAATTTAACAGAAGGTGGTCTTAGAGTTCCATTAATTTTCAGATATCCAAATGTGATACAAGAAAATTCGATAACCAATCAAGCAGTACATTGTATCGATTTTCTACCCACTTTTGCAGAATTAGTTGGAGTTGATTTAGCTACATTAAAAAAGAAAGATGGAAGCAAGCCTAAATATGATGGTGCTTCTTTTGCAAAAGTTTTAACAGGAAAAGCAAAAGAATCTCAAGAAATAATTTGTTTTGGCATCTTCCAGGATATATGGATGAACGTTTTTCTCCATCAACTTTAATTCAAACAAGAGTAGGAGAAGAATATTTTAAGTTGTTTTACTTTTATGAAACTGAAGAATTTGAAATGTATAACATCACTAAAGATATTTCAGAAAAAAGAAATATTTTAAACAATCCTACATCCAAAGAAATGGAAATAGCATTGCAAATGAATGCAGATATGTTAGCTTGGTTAGCAACCAATAATGCACCAACAGGAACTTGGGTTAAAAACAAAGAAAAAGTGCCTTATCCTAAAGTAGAAGGTGTAAAAAAGTATCAATAATAGAATTTAAGAAATGAATAAAAAGTCTTTGATTTTACCTTTTTTGGTAGTGATAAGTATAGCATTTATAGGATGTATTAGCAACAATAAATCTAACAATGTAGCTAAAGTTGATGCAAATCAGATTGAAAAACCCAACATCATATTTTATTTAGCAGACGATCAAGATGTGTACGATTATGGTTGTTATGGTAATGAAAAAGTAAATACAACAGCAGTAGATAGGTTGGCAAAAGAAGGAATGTTATTTACCAATGCATTTACAGCTCAAACCATTTGTGCACCAAGTAGATCTCAGGTTTTTACAGGTAAATACCCTGTTAAAAATGGTTGTTTTGCAAATCATACTGCAACAAGACCAACTATTGAAAGTGTAACTTCTAAAATGAAAAAGTTGGGTTATGAAGTGGTACTTGCTGGAAAAAGTCATGTAAAACCTTCTAGTGTTTACCAATGGGATAAAGAATGGTTGCCAGTTCCTAAAAAAGATGTTCCAAGAGCTTATATTCCATTAGATAGTATCAAAGCGTATTTCAAGAAAACCAAAAAACCATTTTGTATGTTTATCACCTCAAAATACCCACATGGAAAATATTTTGATGTAGAAAACGCAAAAACTGAAGATATTAAGTTTTATCCTTTTAATGAAAGTAAAAAAAATGATAAAGCCTTTATCCAGAAAAAGCAGGTTATTATAGAAGTATTGCAGAAGATAATACCCAAATAGAAAAAGTATTAGAATTTGTGGATGAACATTTAAACGATAACACTTTGTTTATTTACAGTGCAGATCATGGTGTTTCAGGGAAATTTACATTAAAAGATATTGGTTTAAAAGTACCTTTTGTAGTACGTTGGCCAAAAGTGATTAAAGCTGGAACAATATCAAATCAGTTGATACATTATACAGATGTGTTGCCAACTTTTATGGATATTGCAGGAGGTAAACCAGTACAAGATATTGATGGTAAGAGTTTTTTACCAATCTTAAAAGGAAATGATGTTGCTGTCAATAAATATGTTTATGGAGTTAGAACCAATCAGAATATTTTAAATTCAGAAGTTTTCCCATCAAGAATGATTCGTAATCAGCGTTATAAATACATTCGTAATTTTAATTCCTTAGAAGTTGTAGAAGAAAACTTAACAGGAAAATCAAATGTAGATTATTTTATAAAACGAGGAGCTAATGCTTTTAAGCATGAACCTTTTGAAGAATTATACGATTTGCAGAATGATCCTTTTGAGCAAAAAAACATAGTTAATAATCCTGAGTTAAAATTAATAAAAGAAAAATTGGTAAAAGATTTGTTTAGCTGGATGAAAACTCAAAGTGACTTTTTAAATGAAGAAAAAGGAAATATGCCTTTAATTACAGCAAAAGGAAATAGAGGTTTTAAATTAGATAAAGATACACCAAGACGAAAAATTCCTGATTCGATAAAAAATACATTATTAGAAGAAGATTATAAGATTATAAAACATTGGTAATAATCAGAGATATGAAAACAATAACTAAACTTTTTTTACACTATTTAATAATTAGTGTTCTATTAATTTCTTGTAAAACAGACAAGAAAGAAGTTGCTATTAATACAAAAAAGACACAAAAAAATATTTTATTTATTGCGGTTGATGACTTACGACCAGAGTTAAATTTTTATGGAGCAAAACACATTAAATCTCCAAATCGGATAAATTGGCTAGTGAAAGCCTTGTATTTGAAAGAGCTTATTGCAATATTCCTGTTTGTGGTGCCTCAAGAGCGAGTTTATTAACAGGAATGAGACCTACAAGACATCGTTTTATAAACTATAAAACTAGAGCAGATGTGGATGTGCCTTATGCTATTTCTTTACCAAAGCTTTTAAAACAAAATGGTTACACAACAATTTCAACAGGTAAAATTTACCATACAAATGAAGACGATAGCCTTTCTTGGAATGAAAGATGGTTTCCAAAAGGAAATATTAGAAATTATCAATTAGAAAAAAATATAGTGGAAAATGGTAAAGCCAATTTAGCTATGGGAGGTGCAAGTGCTTTTGAAATGGCAACTGTAAATGATACCGCTTATTTTGATGGTAAAATTGCCCAAAAAGGAATTACTGATTTAAAAAAACTTAAAAATAGTAAACAACCTTTCTTTTTGGCATTAGGTTTTATGAAACCACATTTACCTTTTAATGCGCCAAAAAAATATTGGGATTTGTATAATAGAAATCAAATTGAATTACCAGAAAGTTATGTCCAACCAAAATCTACTCCTACGAAAGTCTTTCATAATTTTGGTGAGTTGCGCAATTATGGAAACATCCCTAGAAAAGGAGAAATACCTGAAAATTTAGCAAAAGAATTAATTCACGGTTATTATGCCTGTGTAAGTTATGTAGATGCTCAAATAGGATTGGTTTTAGACGAATTAAAACGTTTGGAATTAGAAGACGATACTATTGTAATTTTATGGGGAGATCATGGTTGGAATTTAGGCGACCATAAATTATGGTGTAAACATGTTACGTTTGAAACTGCTTTAAGAACGCCATTAATCATTAAAGTTCCAGGGAAAACTAAAGGAACAAAAACAGAAGCCATTACAGAATATATCGATATTTATCCGAGTTTGACAGAATTAATTGGTTTAGAAACTCCTGATACTGTTGAAGGGAAAAGCTTTGTGCCAATCATTAATGGTAAAGACTCAGATAAAGATTGGGCAGTATCTAAATTTAAAGATGCTGTAACCCTGATTAAGGGCGATTTATTTTACACAGAGTGGACAAAAGATGATGGTATTGCTTATGAAAGAATGTTATTCGACCACAAAACAGACCCTTTAGAGTTAGATAATCTAGCTGAAAAGCCAGCATATCAAGAAAAAGTAAAAGCACTGGCTTTAGAATTAAGAGAAAAGTGGGGAAAAGATTTTTTAAAATAAAGAAAAGTGAAGAAATTACAACAGATTATAACATATATATTAAATCTTATGTTTAAAAAGACAATCTTATTTTTGTGTTCAACAGTTTTTTTATTTGGATGTAAAACAGTTCAAAATAAAACGTTACTTTTTATTGGAAGTTTTACAGATAAAAAACCTGGAGAAGGTATTCATGTTTATGAATTTAATACAGAAACAGGAGAAGCTAATTTAACTTTTACACTTAACAATATTACAAATACGTCTTTTTTAAAAATCTCTAAAGATGGTAATTACTTATATTCTGTGGTAGATAGCCAAATGAAACACAATGGTAAAGTTGCTGCTTTTAAAGTAGACGCAATAAATTCTAAAATAGAGTTGTTAAATATGCAAGATTGTGGAGGATTAAATCCTGCACATTTGGCAATTGATAATTCGGAAGTTATTTAGTAAACTCTAATTATTCAGATGGTACTTTAAGTCTTTTTAAAATAAAAGAAGATGGTGGTCTAACAAAAACAACTCAACTGTTACAATTTAAAGATAGCAGCGTCATTAAAAGTAGACAAAAATCTTCTCATATGCATTCTGCTAATTTTTCTCCTGATGATAAATATGTTTTTGGGCACGATTTAGGTGCAGATAAAATCAGAGGTTTTCAACTTGAAAATAATCAAGGAAAAGTTTCTTTAGAAAACCCCAAAGTAATTAACGTTAAACCAGGTAGTGGACCAAGACATTTTGTGTTTCACCCTAATGGGAAATTTGGATATTTAGTTAACGAATTAAGTGGTAAAGTTGATGCATACAACTATAATAATGGATCTTTAGATTTTATTGAAGATTATGCTACTTATCAACAAAAACAAGATATTTACAGAACAGCAGATATTCATATTTCTCCAGATGGTCAATTTTTGTATGCTTCTAATCGTGGGCGTAAGAAAATACTATTGTTGTGTTTTCTATCAATAAAAATAACGGAAAATTACAACTTATAGAGCATGTAGATACAGCAGGAAATCATCCTAGAAATTTTGCGATTTCTGATGATGGCAATTTTTTATTAGTCGCTAATCAGTTTACAAATAATATTACAATCTTTAAAAGAAATATAAAAACAGGAAGTTTAACTAAATTACCAAATCAGATTACAGTTAATAGTCCTTCTAGCATTCAATTAAAAAGTTATTAAAGAGATTCTCTATCAATAAAATTAAAAGGAACTTTAACTTTACCTTTAGTTTTATTTAAGATCATTTCTGCAGCAGTTTCTCCCATAACTTTAAAATCTGTAGATATAACAGTAATTCCTAAAAGTTCTTTTAACGGAGTATCATTGTAAGAAATAACACCAATATCTTTACCTAGTTTAAATTCGTCTTCTCTAGCTTGTTTTACTAAGTTTACCAAGTCAGATTCTTCAATGGTAATAAATAAATCTCCTTTTATTAAAATCATGTCATCGTAGATTTTGTCAAGTATTTCAAAATCTAAATTATGCTCAACACAAAATTTTCTAAAACCATGCAGTATTCTTCTAGGATAAGGATAAACAGCTTTTTCTGGATATACTAAAATTATTTTCTTGTAATTTTTAATTTTGTTTACGCCTTCGTTAAGTGCGTTGTATATATCATTTTCAAAATCTTGATAAATTTGTATTAAGCTATCATGTATATTTTCTTTTATGTTGTCTAAGATGATTAATTTTTCATTAGGAATTTTTTGTATTGTTTTTAAAACCTTTTCTCGGTAAACTAATATGTTTAGAGTCTTCAGTTTTAAAATGAGGCATTATAATAAAATAATCGTAAGCTCTTTTGTTTTTTTCTATTAAGTTTAAAAATAACGTTTCGTCACAGTGATAGATGTGCAAATCTGTATGAGAATTAGCACCAATACTATCTATAAAGTGATTGTAAGTTCTTAATTTGTATGAGCTTAATTTATTTACCAAAAACAAAATATTAACTTTAGATATTAATTTTGTTCTAGATATATAAAACCCTTTACCTCTAATAGAAGTAATAATTTTACGTTCTTTTAGTATACTATATGCTTTTTCTACGGTATCTCGAGATAAATTAAATTCTTCACTAAGCATGTTAATTGAAGGGATTTTTTGATCCATAACAAGTTTATCGCGAGAAATATTATGAATAATAGAATCTATAATCTGTTGATATTTTGGTACCCTAGAGCTTTCTTCAATTGTTATAAGTTTTAACATATCCATAATGTAGAAAAATATTGTTTTTTAAACGTGTTAATAAACCAAAAGTAATAAAAGCGTTATAATAATAATCAGAATACCATAAAGAACTTCCTAAAAACTATAATCTTACAAATAATTAAGGGTTTAAAAATTAAAACTAAATGTATATTTATAGGTTAATTTAAGTATTTATCTCATTTTTTATTTATTGCGGTATAGTACAGGATACAAAAGTTTATATTGAAATCTATATTTGAACTATAACTTATCACTTACAGAACAATGAAACAAACAAAACAAAGTTTTAAATACGTTGATTATTTATGGGACGAAGAAAAAGCCTTATCTCTTGGAGATAATCAAGTAGAATTATTTTTATATCGCTCAAACATCTTAGGGTCTGATTTAAGAATTACAAATTATGGAGGAGGAAACACAAGTTGTAAAACTATAGAGAAAGATCCATTAACTAATGAAGATGTAGAAGTTATGTGGGTTAAAGGTTCGGTGGAGATATTGGTACTTTAACACGTTCGGAATTGCAGGTTTGTACACAGAAAGATTGCGTGATTTGAAAAATGTATACCAAGGCTTACATGATGAAGATAGAATGGTTGGCTTATTTAATCATTGTATTTACGATTTAAATAGTAAAGCACCTTCTATAGACACACCTTTACATGGTTTATTACCATTTGCTCATATAGATCACTTACATCCAGATGCTTTAATAGCAGTAGCTGCAGCAAAAGACAGCGAAAAAGTTACAAAAGAAATTTGGGGAGACACAATGGGTTGGGTGCCTTGGCAAAAGCCAGGTTTCGATTTAGGACTACAGCTAGAAAAATGTTTAGCAGACAATCCAGGAATTAGAGGTATTGTTTTAGGTAGTCATGGTTTATTTACTTGGGGAGATACATCTTATGAGTGTTATATAAACAGTTTAGAAGTTATTGAAATGGCTTCTGAATATATAGAACAAAAATTAAAAGAACAAGGTGAAGTTTTTGGTGGTCAAAAAGTAGAAAGTTTACCTAAAGAAGAACGTTTAGAAAAAGCAGCTCAAATTATGCCTTTGTTAAGAGGTTTATGTTCTTCTGAAAATAGAATGATTGGTCACTTTTCTGACACAGATGTTGTAATGCAATACATTAATAGTCATGATTTAGAAAGATTGGCTCCAATGGGTACTTCATGTCCAGATCATTTCTTAAGAACAAAAATTCAACCTTTAGTTTTAAGTTTAGATAAAAATGAAGATTTATCTGATTCTGAAGCTATTTTAGCAAAATTAGAGCCTGCGTTTGCAGCATATCGTCAAGAATATGCAGATTATTACAATACTTGTAAAAAAGATAATAGTCCAGCAATTAGAGATGCGAATCCTGTTATAATTATATATCCAGGGGTTGGTATGTTTAGTTTTGCAAAGAACAAACAAACAACAAGGGTTGCAAGTGAATTTTACATCAACGCAATTAATGTAATGCGCGGTGCAGAAGCTATTACAGAGTATACTTCTTTACCAAGACAAGAAGCTTTTGATATTGAGTACTGGTTATTAGAAGAGGCAAAATTACAACGAATGCCAAAAGAAAAGCCATTGTCTAGAAAAGTAGCAGTTGTTACAGGTGCTGGTGGTGGTATTGGTAAAGCTATAGCAGATAAATTAGCAGCCGAAGGTGCAAATGTAGTATTAACAGATATTAATGAAGAAGCTTTAGTAGAAGCGAATGCAACGTATGCAAGAGATGTTTCTTCTTATGCTGTTTGTGATGTTACTAATACAGATTCTATTGCAAGTGCTTATAAGAAAGCAATTATAGAGTTTGGTGGTGTAGATATGATTGTTCACAGTGCTGGTTTAGCTATATCTAAACCATTAACAGATACTACAGATAAAGATTGGAATATATTACAAAGTATTTTAGTTAAAGGACAATTCGATTTAGCAAAGCAATTTGCATTAATTGTTCGTAAACAAGGTTTAGGAGGAGATTATATTGCAATTGCAAGTAAAAACGGATTAGTAGCAGGACCTAATAATGTGGCCTACGGAACAGCAAAAGCTGCGCAACAACACATGGTACGTTTATTAGCTGCCGAATTAGCTAAAGATAAAGTTAGAGTAAATACTGTAAACCCGGATGGAGTAATTGTTGGAAGTAAAATTTGGGAAGGTGCTTGGGCCGAAGGTAGAGCAAAAGCAAACGGTATTACTGTAGAAGAATTACCAGCTTTCTATGCAAAAAGAAACTTGCTAAATGAAATTATTACACCAAATGATATTGCTAACGGAGTATTCTCTTTAGTAGGAATATTAGATAAGTCTACCGGAAATATTATAAATGTAGACGGTGGAATGGCAAATGCTTTTGTGAGATAATATTTTAATTTGAATTAAGAATAAGACTTCTGTAAATCTTAAGCAAGTTTATAGAAGTCTTACTTAATTAAGAACATAATATAAAAATGAAGATCAATCAACCACAAATATCTGATTACAATCAGAAATCGTTAAAAGATCATAATGAAAATTTCGATTTTTTATCAAACAAATTAACAAAACAAGGTAAAGATGTTAATAGCATTGTAGCTAAACTATCAGAGTTTCAAGTGGCAATACCAAGTTGGGCATTAGGCGCAGGAGGAACTCGTTTTGGACGTTTTTCTTTTTATGGTGAACCATCAAATTTAGAACAAAAAATAGAAGATATTGGTATCTTACATAGTTTAACGCAAACTGCAGGAGCTGTTTCTTTACATATTCCTTGGGATATTCCTTCTGATTATGCTGCAATTAAAGAAAAAGCAGATGCTTTAAATATAAAATTTGATGCTGTAAACTCTAATACATTTCAAGATCAAAGTGGTGCTAAAGAGAGCTACAAATATGGTTCATTAAGCAACGTAAACAAAGCTGTTAGAGACCAAGCAATTCAACATAATTTAGATGTAATTAAAATAGGAGACAAATTAGGTTCTAAAGCTTTAACAGTTTGGTTGGCAGATGGTTCTTCTTTTCCTGGGCAAAATAATTTTCAGACAGCTTTTCAAAATACACAAGATAGTTTAATAGATATTTACAAAGGTTTGCCAGATGATTGGAAAATGTTAGTAGAGTATAAGCCATATGAGCCAAATTTCTACAGTACAGTTATCCAAGATTGGGGTGCTTCTTTAATGTTAGCTAATGGGTGTGGAGATAAAGCTTATACATTAGTAGATTTAGGACATCATTTACCAAATTCTAACATAGAACAAATAGTATCTATATTGCAATTAAAAGGTAAATTGGGTGGTTTTCATTTTAATGATAGTAAGTACGGAGATGACGATTTAACAGTAGGTAGTATTAAACCTTACGCTTTATTTTTAATTTTTAACGAACTAGTGTATGGTATGCAAAACAATCCTCAAAATCCTGATTTAGCGTGGATGATTGATGCAAGTCATAATATAAAAGATCCTTTAGAAGATCTAATTCAATCATTAGAAGCAATTCAAGAAGCATATGCAAAAGCAATGCTAATAGATCAAGATGTTTTAAGAGCAGCGCAGTTAGATAATGATGTTGTAAAATGTCAAGAAATATTGCAAGAAGCATACAGAACAGATGTTCGTCCTTTATTAGAAAAGGCAAGATTAAATTCAGGAGGTGTAATAAATCCTATAGATGCTTATAGAACTTTACAGGTTAGAGATCAATTAATAAGAGAAAGAGGAAAAAACACGATAGCTACGGGTCTATAAAAAATTCTTATGAAACAAAAAGTAACTGCAGTTTTCGATATTGGAAAAACAAATAAGAAATTTTTCTTGTTTGATAAAGATTTTAAACAAATCCATAAAGAGTACACTTCTTTTGATGAAATTAAAGATGAAGATGGTCATCCAACAGAAGATATTCATGCATTACAAAACTGGTTAAAAGAAGTTTTTTACAAAATATTAAAGTCAGAAAAGTTTAATGTGAAAGCAATAAACTTTTCTACTTATGGTGCAAGTTTTGTTCACTTAGACGAAGAAGGAGAAATTCTTACACCTTTGTACAATTACACAAAAGAAATTGATAGTGAAATTGTAAATCAATTTTATGATAAATATGGTAACGATCAAGAGTTAATTAGAACAAGCGGTGCATCTAGGTCTCGGGCTTACTAAACTCCGGGTTGCAATTGTATTGGTTAAAGTACAAAAAACCAGAAATTTTTAAAAAAATTAAGTATTCTTTACATTTACCACAATACCTAAGTTATATTTTTTCTGGAGTGCCTCTTAACGAGTATACAAGTATTGGTTGTCATACAAATCTTTGGAATTATGAAACCAAAGATTATCAAGATTGGGTGTATCAAGAAGAAATTCACAAAATCTTACCACCAATAGTTTCTACAGAAACAAGTTTAAATATGAACTATAATGGTAAAAGAATTAAGATAGGAGTTGGAATTCATGATAGTTCTTCTGCTCTTTTACCTTACGTAAGAAGTATAAAAAAACCATTTGTTTTAGTTTCTACAGGAACATGGAGCATCGCTTTAAACCCATTTGTAGATAAACCTTTAACAAAAGAAGATGTAGAAGCAGATTGTATTAATTACATGAGAATTAATGGTAAACCTGTAAAGTCTTCAAGGTTGTTTTTAGGAAATGAATATAAAATTCAAGTAAATAAGTTGTCAGAAAAATTTAATGTTGATAAAGATTATCATAAAACAGTTGAGTTTAATTATGACGTTTATTTTGAAGTTTTACAAGATTTTAAGCATTCTTTTAAATGGGAATCTTTTCAAGATAAAGATATGCCCGAAAAAACAAAATATCTGTATAATAATTTTGAACATGCGTATCATCATTTAATGATAGAGCTTGTAAAATTGCAAGTAGATAGTATTAAAACAATTGCCGATACACAAAAAATAGACAGATTATATGTAGATGGTGGTTTTACAGACAATGATATTTATATCAAATTATTGTCACATTATTTAAGAGGCATGAAGTTAAGAACCACAAAAGCATCATTAGGTTCTGCTTTAGGAGCTGCAATAGCAATTTCTGATACAAAATTAAATTCTAAATTTTTGAGAAAAAACTATGCTTTAAAGAAACACGTTCCTTTTATAGTTAACGATTAAAAAAAGGTATTCTTTAAAATTTAAAAAACTCAAAAAAAGTTAATTACATAATTTTAAATTTTAATAAAATCTTGTAGATAGATTTTACTTAAAATTCTAAAATTGAATATTTATTTTACAATACAAAACCATGGCTATAAAAATAGATACGCGCTATCCATCAATCGATGATTTAAGAAATAAAGCTAGAAAGAAAATACCAAAATTTGCATTTGAGTATTTAGATGGTGGCTGTAATGAAGATGTAAACCTTATAAGAAATACTTCAGAAATTAGAGAAGTACAATTAAAGCCAAATTATTTACGTAATCATGGTGGGTCATCAACAAAAACTAAACTTTTTGGTATAGAATACGATGCTCCTTTTGGTATTGCACCTGTTGGGTTGCAAGGTTTAATGTGGCCAAATTCTCC
This sequence comes from Polaribacter sp. HA6-7, assembly GCF_055693625.1. Classification (NCBI taxonomy): domain Bacteria; kingdom Pseudomonadati; phylum Bacteroidota; class Flavobacteriia; order Flavobacteriales; family Flavobacteriaceae; genus Polaribacter; species Polaribacter sp. HA6-7. The sequence goes on along the minus strand of NZ_CM146338.1, from coordinate 2,890,322 downwards.
GGAGATTTTAGCGAAATCAGCTTTTGAACACAATATTCCGTTTATCTTAAGTACTGTTACTACAACTAGTATTGAAAGAGCTGCAGAGTTAACAGAAGGTAAGGCTTGGTTTCAACTATATCATCCAACAGAAGATAGTTTAAGAGATGATATTTTAAAAAGGGCAGAAGCAGCAGAATGTCCTGTTTTAGTAATTCTATGTGATGTGCCAAGTTTTGGTTTTAGACCAAGAGATATTAGAAATGGCCTAGCAATGCCACCCAAAATGAACTTAACTAATATCTTACAAGCATTTGGAAGACCTCATTGGAGTTTACAAACTTTAAAACATGGAATTCCTAATTTTGCTAATTTATTGCCATACATGCCAAAAAATTTAGACTTAAAACAGTTAGGTAAGTTTATGGATCAAACCTTTTCCGGTCGATTAAACGAAGAAAAAATAAAACCAATTCGCGATATGTGGAAAGGTAAAATAGTTTTAAAAGGTGTTGCTTCACATTATGATGCAGAACAAGCAATACGACTAGGTTTAGATGGTATTATTGTATCTAACCACGGTGGTAGACAATTAGACGCCGGTGAGTCTACAATTAAACCCTTAAAATCTATTGCAGAAAAATACGGAGATCAAATAGAAGTAATGATGGATAGTGGAATTAGATCTGGTGTAGATGTTGCGAGATCTTTAGCTTCGGCGCAAAATTTACTTTTATGGGACGATCTTTTATGTACGGAGTTTCTGCTCTTGGTAATAAAGGAGGTAACCATACTATTTCTCTTTTAAAAACAGAGTTGCAACAAGTAATGGAGCAAATATGCTGCGAACGAGTAGAAGATTTCCCTAATCATCTAATATAATCATTCAAGAAATAAAATAAATGAGCCAAGTAAGTATAGAATCAAATCAAGTAGAAGAAGCAGTAAGTGGAGAGTTCGAAAGAGAACCGATACCAAATTCTAAGTTAAAAGGATGGAAAAGTTTTATAGGTATGTATGCAGGAGAACATGCTGCAGGAACCGAATTTATGATAGGTCCACTTTTTTTAACAGCAGGAGTAAGTGCTTTTGATTTGATTGTTGGTTTGCTTTTAGGTAATTTGTTAGCAGTACTTAGTTGGCGTTTTTTAACAGCAGAAATAGCTGTTAAAAACAGATTAACATTATATTTTCAGTTAGAAAAAATATGTGGTAAAAAATTAGTTACAGGTTACAATTTAGCCAATGGTATTTTATTTTGTTTTTTGGCAGGTTCTATGATAACTGTATCTGCTACAGCGGTAGGTATTCCTTTTGATATGCCTATGCCAAAACTAGATGATACCTTACCAAATGGAATGACTTGGATTATAATTGTAATTGCTATTGGTGCAGTTATTTCTATAATTGCTGCAAAAGGATATGATACCGTTACAAAAGCTGCAAATTGGATGTCTCCTTTTATTGTTTTAGCTTTTGTGGTTGCAGGTATTGTAGCTCTTAGTCAATTAGGAGTAGATAGTTTTTCAAAATTTTGGGCAATTTGGGGTGACGGAGGAGAACCTTTTCCTGGACAAACAAAATTTACCTTTTGGCACGTGGTTATTTGGTCTTGGTTTGCTAATGGGGCAATGCATATTGGTATGTCAGATTTATCTGTTTTTAGATTTGCAAAAGAAGCAAAAGCGGGTTGGACAACTGTTGCAGGAATGTATGTTGGACATTATATGGCGTGGATAGCCGCAGCTTTACTTTATGCTGTATATTTAAAATCTCCAAGCTCTTTCTTATCTAAGTGAAGGTAATGCACCTCCAGTAGCTCCTGGCCCTATGGCATACAACGCAATTGGAGTTTTCGGAATTATAGCGGTGGTTTTAGCAGGATGGACAACTGCAAATCCAACAATTTACAGAGCAGGTTTAGCTTTTCAGGCTATTTTACCTAAATTGTCAACAGCTAAAGTTACTATAATTGCAGGAGCAATTGCTACAGTAGCTGGGTTATTTCCTGCATTTGCTATGAAGTTATTAGGCTTTGTAGCTCTATATGGATTTATTTTGGCTCCCTTTGGTGCAATTATTGTATTTGAGCATTTTTTTGCAAAAAAGTTTGGAATTCAAAAAAATTATGCAGAATTAGCTGGAATCAAAATTAATAATGCAGTACTATTTGCATGGGCAATTAGCTTTGGTCTTTTCTATTTTATATCTGTTCAATTCGATGTTTTTTTATCTTTTGTAACATTACCGGCATGGTTACTTTGCGGAGTTTTATTTATAATTTTCAGTAAAAGAATTCAAAAAAGGAAATAATTATATTTATAATGGAAAAATTAAAAAGCCCATTTATTTTAATGTATTTAATTTTAATACTTCCTTTTGAAATTACAAAAGGGAAAAAAGAAGAGTAAAAAAAAGAATTAAATTTTTACTTAAGAATTTTTTTAAGTTTTATAAAGTAATAAAAAAACCTCAACTTTTAAAGTTGAGGTTTTTTGCTTTGTACTCAAGGTGGGAATCGAACCCACACTCCCGAAAGAACTGGATTTTGAATCCAGCGCGTCTACCAATTCCGCCACTTGAGCATTACTAATTGCGATTGCAAATGTATTAAATTATTTTATTTTAAAGTATATAAATTAATTTCAAACTAAATAAATAATTTCTACTTTTGTGCCCTTACAACAACACAATCTAAATAACAACTAAATGCCTACAAATCAATTAGCACCAAAACTTTTTGCCTGCAGACAAAGTACAGTTTTGGCAGAAAAAATTGCAAAAGAATACAATACAACACTAGGAAAAGTTAAAACAACATACTTTAGCGACGGAGAATTTCAGCCAGCATTCGAAGAATCTGTTAGAGGAAGAAGAGTATTTATAATAGGTTCTACTTTTCCTAACGCAGATAATTTAATGGAAATGTTGTTAATGTTAGATGCTGCCAAAAGAGCATCTGCAAGACACATTACTGCTGTAATGCCATATTTTGGATGGGCAAGACAAGATAGAAAAGATCAACCAAGAGTTGCAATTGGTGCAAAATTAGTAGCAAACCTATTACAATCTGCAGGTGCTACTAGAATAATGACAATGGATTTACACGCAGATCAAATTCAAGGTTTTTTCGAAAAGCCAGTAGATCATCTTTTTGCGTCAACTATTTTTATGCCATATATAAATAGTCTAAAATTAGAAAACTTAACAATAGCATCACCAGATATGGGAGGTTCTAAAAGAGCATACGCATATTCTAAACACTTACATTCTGATGTTGTAATATGTTACAAGCAACGTAAAAAAGCAAATGTAATTTCTCATATGGAGTTAATTGGTGATGTAGAAGGTAAAAATGTTATTCTTGTTGATGATATGATAGATACAGGAGGAACATTAGCACATGCAGCAGATTTAATGATGAAAAGAGGTGCTTTAAGTGTACGTGCAATATGTACACATCCTATACTTTCCGGCGGTGCATACGAGAAAATAGAAAACTCCGGTTTAACAGAATTAATAGTTTCAGATACAATTCCTCTAAAAAAGGAGACTTCAAAAATAAAAGTTGTATCTTGCGCGCCCTTATTCGCTGATGTTATGCACAAAGTTCAAGATAACACATCGATTAGCGGACAATTTTTAATGTAAATAATTAATAAAAAAAGTAATGAAATCAATTACAATTAAAGGATCAAAAAGAGAAAGCGTAGGTAAAGTATCAACAAAAGCCTTACGTAATGCTGGTATGGTTCCTTGCGTTATATACGGAGGAGATAAGCCAGTGCATTTTTCTGCAGAAGAAAAAGCGTTTAAAAACTTGGTGTACACTCCAAATGTATACACTGCAACTATTGATGTTGATGGACAAAAAATTGCAACTGTATTGCAAGATATCCAATTTCACCCAGTAACAGATAAAATCTTACACGTAGATTTTTATCAGTTATTTGATGATAAAGAAATTACAATGAATATTCCTGTAAAATTAACAGGTACTTCTCCTGGTGTATTAAATGGTGGTTCTTTACGTTTTACAAACCGTAAATTAAGAGTAAAAGCTTTACCAGCTAACTTACCAGACTTTATATCAGCAGATATTTCTTCATTAAAAATTGGTAATAAATTATTTGTTACTTCTTTATTTAATGATGATTATACTTTTATGCACCCAGATAACACGGTTGTTGTACAAGTTAGAACTTCTCGTAATGCAACTGTTTCTGCAGATGAAGACGAAGAAACTGAAACTGCTGCTGAATAAATTTTAGCAACAAAAATAAATATAAAAGCGTTACAATTTTGTAACGCTTTTTTTATACCTTTTAATTTCTTCTTACTTTTGAAGTGTGAATATCTTAAGGTTTTTTAAAAATCTATTCTGTTTAAATTTAGAAACGAAAGAACAACTAATGAAAAAATTTTTAATTGTAGGTTTAGGTAACGTTGGTACTAAGTATGATAATACACGTCATAATATTGGTTTTAAAATTTTAGACGAACTTGCAGAAGAACATAAAGCTACTTTCGAAACAGAAAAGTTAGGTGATATTGCTAATTTTAGGTTTAAAGGAAGAACTTTTATCCTTTTAAAACCAAGTACATTTATGAATTTAAGTGGGAAAGCAGTTAAATATTGGATGGATAAAGAGAAAATTGCTGTAGAAAATATTCTAATTGTTACAGATGATGTAAATATAGATTTTGGAACCATACGTTTAAAAGCGAAAGGTTCTGCTGGCGGACATAATGGTTTAAAAGATATTCAAGAAAAATTAAACACTCAAAAATACCCAAGATTTAGATTTGGTGTAGGTGCAAATTATCCTAAAGGAAGACAAGTAGATTTTGTTTTAGGAGAATGGAATAAAGAAGAAACCAGTCAATTGATAGAGCGTTTGCCAACATCAGCAAAAGTTATCACTTCTTTTGGTACAGCGGGCTTATCAAATACTATGAACGCTTATAACGGTAAATAGTTTAGTTTTCGTTAGCGTACCATTCTGCAAAACTAGAATCTGTTTCTTGTAATTTTATAGAATGTAATTTGATATTGTTAGGCAATCTATTTTTAATTTTCTCAGCAAAATCAATTACCATCATTTCACTTGTTGGTTGGTAATCTACTAATAAAACATGATGACCTCTGTCTATTAGTTCTTTTGCAAGTTCTAAATGAGGTGTGTTTTTATTAAATACAGTTGCATGATCAAAAATGTCTACAATTTCTTCATTAACAATCTTTTTTAAATCACCAAAATCGATTACCATTCCAAATTTTACATTTGTATTGTCAGAAATCGGTTGTCCGTAAACGGTAACAGATAATTTATAAGAATGACCGTGTACATTTTTACATTTACCATCATAACCATATAATGCGTGCCCTGTTTCAAAATTGAATTGCTTTGTAATTCTAATTGTACTCATTTGTATTTTATTGCTGTTTTTTAGTGTAATAACTAAATCTAACCAAATTTAAAATTTGATATTTGGTTTTATGTTAACGTCGTCTGTTTCTGTATTTGTTGTAAAAGTAAACAATTACTAGTACTACAGCTAAAACTAAAAATAAATAATCTCCTCCCATTTTGTATATATGTTCTTATTTTTCAATTATAAAATTATCTAAAACATCTGCAATTTTTCTGTTGTCAGAAAGTTGAGGTATTTTATTTTGTCCGCCAAATTTACCAATAGATTTCATGTATTCATGAAAACCTCCTTTCTTAACTTTTCTAATAATTAACGGACGTAGTATTTTGCCTTCTATTAAATCGAAATAATAGATGTTTTGATTTTGCATAGATGCATCTACTTTTGCAGCAAATTCTTCTATGTTTTCTGGTTCGTTTTCAAATTCTATAAACCACTCGTGATATGGCAAGCCGTAACTTGGGTTTACTTGTGGTGCAACCGTAAATTCGCTTATATTTATAGTTGTTCCTTTTATAGAATCATTCAATGCCTTTTCTACTTCTTTACCAATAACATGCTCGCCAAATGCAGAAATAAAATGTTTAATTCTACCTGTAACTTTAATTCTATAAGGTTTTGTTGATGTAAATTCAATCGTATCGCCAATATTATAACCCCAAAGACCTGCAGTGGTGTTTAATATAATTACATAATTCACCCCAATTTTAACGTCTTTTAAAGAGATTCTTGTTGGGTTTTCATCAAAGAATTCATTTGCCGGAATAAACTCGTAAAAAATACCGTGAATCTAGCTGTAAAAGCATTCCTTTTGCTGTTTGAGAATCTTGGTAAGCAATAAAGCCTTCGGATGCAGGATATAATTCTATATAATCTATTTTTTTACCAATTAAACTCTCAAATTTATTTTTGTAAGGCTCAAAATTAACACCACCGTAAATAAAGAAATTAAAATTAGGAAATAATTCTGATACAGATTTCCCTGTTTTTTCAATCAGTTTTTCGAAATACATTTGCACCCAAGACGGTATACCGCTAATTACAGACATATCTTCGTTTACTGTTTCATCTACAATCGCATTCACTTTTGTATCCCAATCTTCTATACAATTGGTTTCCCAACTTGGTAATCTGTTTTTAAGTAAATAGTTTGGTACGTAATGAGCAGCAATACCACTAAGTCTGCCAAGTTTTACGCCATTTTTATCTTCTAAAACTGGGCTTCCTTGTAAAAAAATCATTTTACCATCAACAAAACTTGCATCATTTTTTTCTGCAATATAAAACAGCATTGCATTTCTTGCCGCTGTAATATGTGTTGGCATCGATTCTTTAGTAATTGGTATATATTTAGCACCGAAGTTGTACCGAAGTTTTTGCAAAATATAATGGTTTCCCTGGCCAAAGTACATTTTCTTCTCCGTCAACAATTCTATCTACATACTTTCTTAGTCCTTCGTAATCTTGTACTTTAACTTGTTTTTTAAAATCTTCGTAATTAGAAATAGTATCAAAATTATGATCAATACCAAAAGCAGTTTTTTTACCCTTAGAAATTAAGTTTTTAAAAACTTTATCTTGTGTTTTATGGGGTTTATTAGCCCATTTATAAACCTTTTTGGTTGCAATTTTAGCAAAAGGAATGGCAAAAAAAGATTTAATACTCATTATTTAAAATCTATAAAGTTTGTTGGGTTTATAGCGTAACCACCTTTCCATAGTTCGAAATGTAAATGTGGTCCGGTAGAAAGTTCTCCTGTAGAACCAACGCTAGCAATTACTTCGCCAGATTTTACAAAATCACCTTGTTGTTTTAGTAAATTACCATTGTGTTTGTAAACAGAAATAAAATCTTTGTTATGTTTTAAAATAATTACATAACCAGTTTCTGCGCTCCATCCGAAAAAATAACGGTTCCTTCTGCGGCAGCTTTAACAGGTGTGCCTGTTTTAGCTATAATATCTAGTGCAAAGTGTTTAGAATTAGCATCAAAACTTTGTGAAATATTTCCTTTTAAAGGCGCGAAAAAAACAATTTTAACGCTGCTGTTAGAGTTGTTTAAAATACTAAAACGAGTTTCTCTATCTATTTTTTCTCTGTACAAAGAATCTTCTTTGGTTGCATCTAATTTGCTTTCGTCTATTGTAGTTTGTCTTGCTTCAATTTGAATAGAATCTATTTCTTCTGAACTTATCTCTCCCGTTAAAACAGGTTTTAAAGCTTTTGTATAATTTTCTAAAATAGCCAACTTTTGCTTTAAAGAATCTGCTTCGAAAGTAAGCTTTAATGCATCTGATTTTAGTTTTGAAGAAGAATAACCAGGTATGTATTCTTTAATTGGCGTAAAAGCTATTAATAATGTGGTTAAAGAAATAAGTAGAATAGAGAAAATTCCGCCTAAAACAAATACATTTAAACGAGACAGTTTTAAAGAAAAACGTTCTTCAAAAGTATTTTCGTTTAAAACAACCAACCTATATTTATCGGTTAGTTTTTGTTTTAATTTTCCTTTTTTTTATCCTTTTTAGCCAAAGTATTTATTTTGAATATTTACAAATATACAACGAATTTAAAGTGAAATTATTTTCTATAAAAATTCATTTCATCTATGTACTGCCAAACTTCATTGGTTAAAAGCGGTTTCATATTTTTATTGTCTTTAATTCCGTTTCTAATCATTGTAGAAGAAATTTGAACAATTGGTGCAGCTACTTTTGTGATTTTTGGGTGATTATCGAATTGAGAATCTATTTTGCCTTCTGCAATTCTTGGGTAAACATAAATATTATGATGTTCTAAAATGGTTTCGTAATTTTTCCATTTATGTAAGCTTTTTAAATTGTCTTCTCCCATAATCAAACAAAACTCTTTGTCTTTATACATATCAGAAATATGTGCTAAGGTGTGTACTGTGTAGTTTGGTTGTGGTAGTTTAAATTCGATATCAGAAGGTTTAATTTTGTCATATGCTTCTGTTGCTTTGTAAACCAATTCTAGACGATGGTGATTGTCTAGCAAAGAACTTTTCTTTTTAAAAGGATTATGAGGTGTTACAACCATCCGGATTTCATCTAAATCTGAATTTTCTACCATATGGTTGGCAATTATTAAATGCCCAATATGAATAGGATTAAAAGTGCCAAAATATAAACCAATTTTCATTTTAATAGAAGTTTTATTTCTTTAAATCTAAAAAATCGCTAACCAAATCTTCTGCTTCTTTTAAAGCAACATCTAGTTCGTAATTTTTGATGATTTTATCAAACTGTGGTGCTGTTGCCAGTTCTACAGATGCTTTTGCTACGCGCATGTTTATTTTGTCTTCACTTTCTGTAGAGCGCTTTTTTAATCTTATTTTAAGTTCGTCTACACTTGGTGGTTTTACAAATACAGATAAAGTTTCGTTTGGAAATTTCTTTTTAATTCTAAGGCCACCAACAACATCAATATCAAAAATTACATGTTTTTTAAGCGCCCAAATACGTTCTACTTCAGATTTTAAAGTTCCGTAGAAATTATCTCTATAAACTTCTTCCCATTCTAAAAATTCGTCGCCTTTAATTTTACTTTTAAAATCTTTTAAAGAGATAAAATAGTAATCTTCACCATTTTTTTCTTCTCCTCTTGGTTCTCTAGAAGTAGCAGAAATAGAAAACTCTAAATTAAATTTTTCTTGTTTTAATAAATGACGAACAATTGTTGTTTTTCCTGAACCAGAAGGTGCTGAAAAGACGAATAATTTACCTTTAAATTCTGACATAAATGTTTAATTTTTGTCATTCTGAATAGATTTCAGAATTATATGTTATTAGTTTTAAACCAGTATTTTGGTTTATTTTGATGCTTAAAGTACGTTTAAGATTTGCTCTTTAATTTGCTCTAATTCGTTTTTCATTTGAATTACCGCTTTTTGCATCGGTGCAAAATTTGCTTTAGAACCTGTAGTGTTAATTTCTCTACCCATTTCTTGAATTACAAAACCTAACTTTTTACCGTTAGAATCTGGTGTAGCCAATGTTTCTAAAAAGTAATCTAAATGGTTTGCTAAACGAACCTTTTCTTCGTTTATATCTAATTTTTCTAGATAATAGATTAACTCTTGCTCAAAACGATTTTCGTCTGTATCTACTTTTAAATCGTCTATAGCCTTTTTTAAACGTGCTTTTACGTTTGCTATTCTATCGCCATCTAAAGCTTTTACTTCTTCTAAATACATCTTAATATTTGCAATTCTTTGCTTAAAATCTATTTCTAAAGAAGCGGCCTCGTCTGTTCTATATTGTACAATTTCTTTTATGGCAACATCTATATGTTCATCAATTAGATTCCATTCATTTTCATCTAATTCTTCTCTTTCTGTTTTTAATGCATCCGGCATTCTAACAGCCATTTTTAACAATTCTACATCGTCTGTAGAACCAGTTTGCACAACATTTCTTAATTGTTGTATGTATTCTTTTACAACACCATGATTAACAGTTGTAGAAGTCTCATCTGCAGTCATCTCTACAAATATCGAAAAATCTACTTTTCCACGAACTAAGGCAGCTGCTAATTTTTTACGCACAGGTAATTCTTTTTCTTTGTAATAAGAAGGAATTCTAACGTTTAAATCTAAATTTTTACTGTTTAAAGATTTAATTTCTATAGTAACTTTTTTGGTAGGCAATTGTAATACTGCTTTACCATAACCCGTCATAGATTGAATCATAAAATCATCATTTTAAATAAGTTGCAAATATAGTTTTATTTGGTAGATTTTTCTACTTGTTTGGTTACTAAATACACACCAATAAATATTAAGATTGTTGCACTTATTTTAACTGTATTTAAAGAATCGCTACCAACAATTAATGCATAAATTGTAGCTATTACAGGTTGTAAATAAATAAAAACACTAACGGTTGTTGGTTTTAATTTTGATAAACCATAAAGATTAAAAAGATAGGTAACACAAGATGTAAAAATTACAACAAAACCAATATTCCAATAAATGTTGGTAGGTATTTCTCGCCAAGAGACTTCTAATATCTCGCTATAACCAAACGGAATTACAAAAATAGAACCGAATAAATATAGCCATTTTACAAAAACAATTGGGTTGTATTTTACAATTAAATCTTTAGCCAAAACCAAATACAAACCATAAGATGCTGCATTTACAAAAACTAAAAAGTTACCAAAGTTATTGTTGGTTCCTTCGGATGAATTATTACCATAAGTAATTAATAATATGGTGCCAATTAAACCTATAAAAACACCTAAAATTCGTTGTTTACCTATTCTTTTTCTTATTAAAATACTAGAGAAAATTAGTACCATAATAGGTGATGTAACCATCATTACAGATGCGCTTATAGGTGTAGTAATACTTAAGCCTTTAAAAAAAGTTAACATGTTTAAACCAATTCCGAAAAAAGAAGCTAAAAGTATTTTTTTGTAATCTTCTTTTCCTATTTTTTGTTGTTTAATAAACAAACCTATCGTCCAGAAAATAGTTGTTGCGCCAATAACTCTTACCAATATAAAAGCATAAGGTTTTAAATAAATTGGCATAACATCTTTAGCAATGGTAAATGTTAAACCATAAATTAATGTTGCAATAGAAACTGCAAAAAGAGCTAGTATTCTTTTATTCATTTTTAAAAATGTAATCTATATTAGTTTGCAAAGTTGCTAATAAAATTTAGATTTTAAGCATAAAAAAAGAGCTTCAAAAATAATTTTGAAACTCTTATGGTTTGGTTGATTAACTTTTAGTTAGTCTACTAATGGTGGTATTCTTAATACCTGCCCAGGATAAATTTTATCTGGATGCGTTAACATAGGCTTGTTTGCTTCGAATATAACAGGGTATTTCATAGCATTACCATAATATTCTTTTGCTATTTTACCTAAAGTATCTCCTTTTTCTACGGTATGAAATTGTGCCATTGCTTCTTCTTCAATCTCTTCTACTTCTGCAACAGTAATATTATCTTCTACAGAAGAAATTCCGTTTGTGTTTCCTACCACTAAAACTACTTTTTCTTTTGTAGCTAAATCGGCAGTTTCTCCCCACAACTTTACTACGTCATCATTTACTTCTATAGATAAATCTGTAACCTGTAAATCTAATGCAGTAATGGCATTTCTTAACTGTTCAGACTTTTCTGCATTTTCTTCTTCTGTAGTTTTTCCAATACCAAAAACTTTGGCTCCGGCATTTTTAATGAATGAAAAAATTCCCATTTTTTTTATTTTTTAGTGATTAAATTAACTAAATTCTTAGAGCAAGATACAAATTTTACTTAATTATGCTACATTTGTTTATCAAATTTCTATAAAATGCATATTCATAATATATCTTCTAGCAATACAATTTTAAATAAATTCATCTCAGAAATTAGAGATGTAAATGTTCAAAAAGATTCTTTACGGTTTCGAAGAAATATAGAAAGAATAGGTGAGGTTTTAAGTTATGAATTAAGTAAAGAACTTAATTACTCTGTAAATAAAGTAGAAACTCCTTTAGGAACTAAGGAAATAGATCAACTTACCAACAAAATTGTTTTATGTTCTATTTTAAGAGCTGGTTTGCCTTTGCATCAAGGGTTGTTAAATTACTTTGATGATGCAGAAAATGCTTTTATTTCTGCTTATAGAAATCATCCAGAAAATGGCGTTCCATCAGAAATTATTGTAGAGTATTTTGCGTCACCATCCATAGAAAATAAAACGTTATTACTTGCAGATCCTATGTTGGCAACTGGCCAAAGTTTAGTTGCTGTTTATGAGGCGATTAAAAAATATGGCGTGCCAAAAGAATTGCATATTATAGTTGTGATTGCCTCTAAAGAAGGAGTGGATTATATTTCTAAACATTTTCCGAGAAAACACACATTTATGGATAGCTGCTTTGGATGAAACTTTAAATGAGAAAGGATATATAATTCCGGGTTTAGGTGATGCCGGAGATTTAGCTTTTGGTAAAAAATTATAAAAGAAATAGAAAAACTACTAAACTTAAAATTAATACTGATAATACAACATTTTTAATAATGTTGTTTTTAATTAATTCTATACCGTTTGCACAAATTACACTTGCAGGAAAAAGTAAAAATAGCATCTCAGAGCCATTTTTATTAGGAATTAATAGTGCAAAAAACAATGATATTGTAAAGTTTAATAAAAGTAATAACCAACTTTTTTTAAATGAATTATTTACAGAAAGCGTTTTTGGAGATTTCATAATAATTGAAACCACAGAAAGTATAATTATCAAAATTATAATCCAATTAAAGTTGTTTTTAGAGTATAAGAGTAAGCTTTTAAAGCTATTAAAGTAAAAAAGGTTTGTAAAAACATACAATTGATCTTGCCAAAAACAATACGTAAAATAAATAATTAAAGGACACGCAAAACCTATTAAAGGTGCTATTAGACGATTAATTACAGGTTTTTGATGCACAAAAATACCAGCATAAATAAGTATGGCAAACATTGCTGTAAAAGGCTCTAAAATAAATAAAATGCTTAACCAAAAACCGCTATCAAAAAGTTTTTGCAATATCTTTTTTGGAGATTTTAAACTGTAAATTTTTCTTAGAAATAGAATATATAACAGTATTATTGTTAGTGTTTTATAGTTATTTATAAGCGGTAGAAAAAATGCAAGTAAAACTGTAAAAACAAAGAAAGCATAAGAATTATCGAATGTTAGATTATTCTTAGTTACTATAAAGTTGTAAAAGAAAAAAAGAAATAAAAAAAGTGCAATTAAACCAGTAACTTCAAACACTAATTTAAATTGAAAATCTTGCCCTAAATAGATTGGTAGTGTTGTAAATAAAAATAGACAAATAAAAACGCTTAAAAGAATTATGAAATTGATTGGTTTAGATTTCCCTAAAAAATTGGCTAGCATTGTTTCTTTTGTTATTTTTGCAGTGTAAAGATAATTAAGTTATGATAGCAAGCAATATTTTTAGATGGATTGGTAGTTTATTTACAGATATATTATTCTTACCATTCGATTGGTTAAGATTAACTGTAGCAAATGCAGATCTTGGTTGGTGGGTTTCTAATGCCTTAAACTGGGGTTTTTTAGTAATTCTTTTAGTTTTATTTGCATATTGGATGGGAGAATCTCGTCGATTTGTGAAAGAAGGAACAGAAGATAGAGCTTAATTCATTATTTTGGGAAGCAAAAACAAACTAAAACGTTTTAAAGAAAACGAAACGTTCGAAAATGTCATTCAACCAACAAGAGAAGAAGTTATAACTAACTTTTCTCACAAAGGTAAATGGCATTCTTTTTTTGGAAACAACAACCCAATAGTTGTAGAACTTGGTTGTGGTAAAGGAGAGTATACAATTGCATTGGCAAGAAAAAATCCTGATAAAAACTATATTGGTATAGATATTAAAGGGGCTCGTTTTTGGCGAGGTGCTAAAACTGCAATAGAAGAAAACTTGCCTAATGTTGCTTTTGTTAGAACCCAAATAGAGTTGGTAGATTATATATTTGCAGAAAATGAAGTGTCAGAAATCGGATAACTTTTCCAGATCCGCAAATAAAATATCAACGAACTAAACACCGAATGACAAATTCTAAATTCCTTAAAAAATACAGTGTTATTTTAAGTGAAGACGGAATAATGAATCTAAAAACCGATAGCGAATTTATGCACGGTTATACTTTAGGTTTATTACACGGTGAAGGTCATGAGGTTTTGTATGCAAATCATACCGTTTATAAAAACGAAGGTGCGCCCGAAGAAGTTACTGAAACTCAAACTTTTTACGAGAATCAGTATTTAGAAATAGGAAAACCTATAACTTACATAAAGTTTAAATTAAAATATTAAAATGTATTAAAAACATCAATTTTTGTAAAATTGATGTTTTTTTTGAAATTTATATTAATTTATTAGTTCAAATTTACCGGACCAAGAAAGACCTTGTAGGTTAGACTCATAATAAAAAGTACTTCCTTTTTTCTTACAATTTTTGTTTTCATAATGGTACCAATACCAAATGGTAAATCAGGTTTTTTAATTTCGGTAATCACTAGTCTGTATTCTTTTCTATTTATCCATTGTATTTTTGCTTTAATAAACTCGTTATTAGGATAAAATTCAGTGTAAACATCATTCTTTATTTCAACAATAACATCACACGTGTCATTGCAATATTTGTAAGTACCATCTTGCATATAATCATTTGTAATAGATGTTTGTTGATAATTTACATTTTGAGAATAAAAGGTTTGATTTGTGTTAATAATAAAAATTAAGGCGAAAAATAGTGTTAAAGTTTTCATGATATTGAGGGATTTTAAAGTTATAACTCAATATACTTAAAATCAGTTATTTAAAACATGATAAATGTCATGTTAAGTTAAATTTAGTTTTTTCTTAATTTCATTTTGTAAATTCACGCGATGAAAGAAACCGATAATTTTTTCGAAAAAGTTTATGCAGTAACACGTTTAGTTCCTTTTGGTCGAGTAACAACGTATGGTGCAATAGCAACGTATTTAGGTGCAGCAAGATCTGCAAGAATGGTTGGTTGGGCAATGAACAAAGCGCATAATTTAGAAGATGTACCAGCACACAGAGTTGTAAATAGAAAAGGTTTACTTACTGGCAAACATCATTTTGATGGTACTAATTTAATGCAACAGTTATTAGAAAATGAAGGTATAAAAGTAATAGAGAATCAAATTATAGATTTTGATAAAGTTCTCTCGGAATCCTTCTGCCGAGTTATAAATCAATTTTGAATTATTGAAATAAAAAAACCTACCAAATAAATGATAGGTGTCTTAACTAATTTAAACATTTCTATTTTTATAGAAAGTCAATTTAAATTTTTCTGAATTTTCCGCATCAAGTTAGTCCTTCTAAATTAGACTCATAATATATTCTAGATCCTTTAATTTTTACAATCTTGGTATCCATTTTGGTACCAACTTCAAAAGGAAGATTGTCTTTATTAATATCAATAATTTCTAAAGAATACTTGTCTTCTGCAGACCATTCTATTTTTGCCTTTGTATATTGATTATTTGTATGATATTCTGTGTAGTAACCGTCTTTAATCTCTACAATAATTTCGTTTCCTTTACTTGTATAAACATATTTCCCCTCTTCTAAAAGAGTTTCTTTAATTTCTAAAGAAGTAGTGTTGCTGTTTTGTAAACTAGATTGGTAATAATTGTTTCTAAAGTTAGAAGCAACATCAGAATTTTGTGCTTTTAATGTTTGTAAGCCTAAAAGCATAAAAAAGGTGCAACTAGTTAATTTTATTAATTTAGTTATTCATAATAAATGGGGAGATTTAGTAATCTTTTCTGTAAGATTACGTATTAAATATAGCAACTCCTTATTATAGTCTTTTAGATGATTTTTTGAATTTGTTATATTATTTTAAGATTTACTATTTAATTGCAACTAATATTGTGTTAACTACAGTTAAAACGAAAATAACTAGCATAAAAAAGCCTATCATAAAAATGATAGGCTTCAAATAACAAATTAGAACATCTCTGTTTTTATAGCAATTAATCTATTTTTCTAAATCTACCGGACCAAGTTAGTCCTTCTAAATTAGATTCGTAATAAAACCTATTTCCTTTTACTTTAATAATCTCAGTTTCCATAACTGTACCTTCTTTAAAAGGTAAGTTTTCTTTATTTATTTCTGTAACTACTAGTTTATAGTTGTTTTCTGTAGACCATTTTATTTTTGCTTTAATAAATTCGTTTTCACCATGATATTCTGTGTAGAAACCATCTTTTATTTCAACAATTACTTCTTTACCTTTACTTGTATAAGCGTATTTTCCTTCTTCTAAAGCTGTTTCTTTAATAACTTCTTTATCTTCTGGATCTGCTTTGTAATCGGTTTCAAATAATTCTAACTCATTCGAATTCATTGCAACGTCTTGTGCGAATACAGTACTTAATCCTAAAAATAATAAGGCAATAAAAGTTGGGGTTTTAATGGTAGTTTTTTTCATAATTGAGGGATTTTTTAAAAGTATTTCATCACTAATAAATTTTAGAAATAATAAATACTTTTGGGGTTAATTTGGGTTTGGGTTATTTTGAGTTATTTTTTAAAGAGTTTCTGCTTTCTTAAATTTTCCTGTCCAAGAAGTTTTATGAGTATCAATTAAATCAGATTTATAAAAATATTGATTGCCCTTAACTTTGGTAATTTTAGTTGTTAATTTGGTGCCTTCTTTAAAAGGAAGGTTATCTTTATTTAAATCTACAATTGTTAAAGTATATTGGTTTTTTGATAGCCAATCTATTTTAGCCTTAATAAACTCATTGTTAGCATAAGTTTCTGTGTAATATCCATTTTTAATAGATACAATTACTTTTTTAGAACCTAACTTATAAGAATAAGTACCGTTTTCTAAAATTGTATTAGATGTGTTGCTTGAGCTAAAGGTAGTTTCAGAAGAGTTGTTTTCTTCAAAAGCATAAGCTACATCCTGACAAAAAGCATTGGTAAAAGTTAAAAATAAAGTTACAATACTTAAGGTAAATAAGAGTTTTTTCATCATTAGGGGGTTTTGATATACTCAAATCTAAAGATAAACAAATTTGTTTTATTGTAAAAAATCGTAGTTGTGTGATAAAAATTTATTTTTAAAAATAAGAATGCTTTATTCGGTAATAAATATTGAGTATCTACAAGCTTTAATTTCTAATCAGTAAGACGTATCTTTGCAATCAAGATTAAATAAAAATAAGACGTGAGTTTTAAGAAACAAGATATATATAAGGCATTAGAAACTATTACCGCGCCAGGAGAAGGTAAAAGTTTAGTTGAAAACAATAACATTACCAATGTTGTTACTTTTGGTAACGAAGTAGAGGTAGATGTTACTATTAGCAACCCAACGTTGCAGGCAAAAAAGAAAATCGAGTCAGAGATTTCTAAAGCAATTAAAACAAATGTTTCAGAAGAGATAACTGTAAAGGTTAATGTTAAGGTAGAAAAACCAGCAGTTAAAGAAAACCCGAATCAAATTAGAGGTAAAGAAATACCTAACATAAAAAATATAATTGCCATTGCCTCTGGTAAAGGTGGTGTTGGTAAATCTACAATTACAGCAAATACAGCTATTTCTTTAGCAAAAATGGGTTTTAATGTTGGTGTTTTAGATGCTGATGTTTATGGTCCGTCGCAACATATTATGTTCGATGTAGAGAAGCAAAAACCACTTTCTGTTAATGTAGATGGTCGTTCTAAAATGAAACCTATTGAAAATTACGGAGTAAAATTATTATCGTTAGGTTTCTTTACAAACCCAGATCAAGCAGTTATTTGGCGTGGACCAATGGCTTCGAAAGCATTAAATCAATTAATTTTTGATGCAGATTGGGGTGAATTAGATTTTCTATTGATAGACTTGCCTCCAGGAACCGGAGATGTGCATTTATCAATAGTACAAGCACTTCCAATTAACGGTGCCGTAGTAGTTAGTACGCCACAAAACATTGCTTTAGCAGATGCTAAAAAAGGTGTTGCAATGTTTCAGCAAGAAAATATTAATGTGCCAGTTTTAGGAATTATAGAAAACATGGCATATTTTACACCGAAGAGTTACCAAACAATAAATATTATATATTTGGGCAAGATGGCGCAAAAAATTTAGCAACAGACATTAATACCAAGTTTTTAGGAGAAGTTCCTTTAGTGCAAAGTATTAGAGAGTCCGGTGATGTTGGTCATCCGGTAGCATTACAAAACGGAACAATTTTAGAAGAATCTTTTAACGAGATTACCAAAGAAATGGTTTCAGAATTATTAAAAAGAAACGAAAACTTACCACCAACAGAAGTTGTTAGAATAACAACAATGAGTGGTTGTAGTTCAAAATAAATTCATTTTATATGACAGCACAAGAAACATTAGACAATGTAGAAAAAGCGTTAGAAGAAATTCGCCCTTTTTTAATGAGTGATGGCGGTAATATTAAACTTTTATCTATAGAAGATGCTATTGTAAAAGTACAATTAGAAGGCGCTTGCACGGGTTGTTCTGTAAACCAAATGACCTTAAAAAATGGTGTAGAAGCTACAATTAAAAAGTATGCACCGCAAATAGAAGAAGTTATAAATGTGGCGTAAACTGACAAAAATCAGTTTTTAAATTAAAGCTATAATATAATTTTGGGCGTTCCCTAAAAAGGTCGGGCTTTTGCACTCGCTTTTTTTACAGAAAAAGTAAAAAAGAGCTCAAACAAATGCTGCAATCCCTAACGCAAACAATAAAAATAAAAGCCTCACAAGAATAAAACTTTGTGAGGTTTTAAAACATAATAAAGAATGATTACTACAGATATCTTAATAATAGGCGCAGGACCAACAGGTTTGTTTACCGTTTTTGAAGCAGGTTTGTTAAAATTGCGTTGTCATTTAATAGATGCTTTGCCACAACCTGGTGGGCAATGTTCAGAAATTTATCCGAAGAAACCTATTTATGACATACCTGCTTATCCAGAAATTTTAGCAGGAGATTTAACCGAAAGGTTAATGGAGCAAATAAAACAATTTGAGCCGGGTTTTACTTTAGGTGAAAGAGCAGATACTGTAGAAAAACAAGAAGATGGTACTTTTATTGTTACCACAAATAAAGGGACAAAACACCATGCAAAAGTAGTTGCAATTGCGGGTGGTTTAGGTTCTTTTGAGCCAAGAAAGCCACCGATTCCTAACATTAAAGATTTTGAAGACAAAGGTGTTGAGTATATTATTAGAGATCCAGAGTTTTATAGAGATAAAAAAGTAGTAATTTCGGAGGTGGAGATTCTGCGCTAGATTGGTCTATTTTCTTAACAGATGTTGCATCTTCTGTAACTTTAATACATAGAAGAAACGAATTCAGAGGCGCCTTAGATTCTGTAGACAAAGTACAAGAATTAAAAGATGCTGGTAAAATTACACTTATAACACCAGCAGAAGTTAAAGGTATTATTGGAGCAGATAAAGTAGAAGGTGTTTCTGTTGTTAAAAATGGCGAAGAACCTTTTATTATAGAAACAGATCATTTTATTCCTTTATTTGGGTTGTCTCCAAAGCTAGGTCCAATTGCAAATTGGGGCTTAGAAATCGAAAAAAATGCAATTAAAGTTAACAATGCGTTAGATTATCAAACAAATATACCAGGTATTTATGCTATTGGAGATGTAAACACATATCCTGGTAAGTTAAAGTTAATTCTTTGTGGTTTTCACGAAGCAACTTTAATGTGCCAAAGCGCTTATAAAAGAATTTTTCCTGATAAAAAATATGTGATGAAGTACACAACTGTAGGAGGAATTGATGGTTTCGACGGTACAAGAAAAGAAGCGCCAAAAGCAGTCGTAAAAAAGATAGAATAAAAAAGTAAGCTACTTTTTTAATAAAATAAGGAGATTTTAAGTAATATTATAAATAGATTTTTAGACTATTGTATAATTACTTAAAATCTCCTTTGCTTTTTGTATATTTGTGTAGTTCACTAAATCGATTGAAATGTATTCAGATTTACTATCACATTTAAAATTTCTTATCAAACGCAATCCAGAATAACTATTCTTAAATCTTTATTTTAATCAATTTTATTAATTTAAATTTTAAGAAAAACATGCCTTTTTATCATAAATTAGGAGAAATCCCTCCAAAAAGACACACACAGTTTCGTAAAGAAGACGGTAGTTTGTATTACGAACAATTGTTTGGTACCATTGGTTTTGATGGAATGTCTACCAACTCATATCACGAGCACAGACCAACAATGGTCAAAGAAATACGCAAGCAATATTCTGTAAAACCTAAAATTGCAAAAGAAAACAATATTCAATCATATCGTTTTCGCGGATTTCAAGTTCCGCCAGAAAATGATTATTTAGAAAGTAGAAAAGTAGTTTTAACAAACTCTGATTGTAATATAATTTTATCAGCACCAAAACAATCTACTACAGAATATTTTTACAAAAACACAGATGCAGATGAGGTAATTTTCATCCATAAAGGAACCGGGAAATTAAGAACTCATCTTGGAAATCTAGATTTTAAATACGGCGATTATCTAGTAATACCACGTGGCGTTATTTATAAATTAGATTTCGATGATGAAAACAATCGTTTGTTTATTGTAGAATCATACTCTCCCGTTTATACACCAAAACGTTACCGAAATTGGTTTGGTCAGTTGTTAGAACATTCTCCTTTTTGCGAGCGAGATTTAAGAAGACCTTACGAGTTAGAAACAAATAACGAATTAGGAGATTTTTTAATCAAAGTAAAAAAACAAGGCGAAATTATAGAAATGGTATACGCATCTCATCCTTTTGATGTTGTGGGTTACGATGGATATAATTTTCCGTACGCATTTTCTATTCACGATTTCGAACCAATAACAGGTCGTATTCATCAACCGCCACCAGTACATCAAACTTTTGAAACAAATGCATTTGTAATTTGCAGTTTTGTACCGCGTTTGTATGATTATCATCCAAATTCAATACCTGCGCCATACAATCATAGTAATATAGATTCTGACGAAGTTCTGTATTATGTAGATGGCGATTTTATGAGTAGAAATGATATCGATCAAGGTCACATTTCATTGCATCCAGCAGGTATTCCGCATGGGCCACACCCCGGAACAACAGAAAAAAGTATCGGAAAAACAAAAACCGAAGAATTGGCAGTTATGGTAGACACTTTTAAACCTTTAATGGTTACAGAAGAAGCCATGAAAATTGCCGATGAAGATTATTACAAATCGTGGTTGGAGTAAATTAGAGAAAAGAAGTTAGATGAAAGAATAAAGAAAATGGAGAAGCGAAAAAGACATAATTACAAGAATTTAAAGATTTGGAAAATCGGAATTGAAATTGTTGATGATGTTTTTGGGCTTTTGAGTGAGTTTCCTAAAGATGAAAAATTCGGGTTAAGATCTCAATTAAGTAGATGCTCTATTTCAATTCCTAGTAATATTGCAGAAGGTTCATCTAGAACTGATAAATCATTTTCGCATTTTTTAGATATTTCTCTAGGTTCTTCTTTCGAACTTGAAACCCAATTAATAATAGCTTGCAATAGAAATTATATAAAAAAAGAACAATTAATAAAGATTGAAGTAAAAATTCAAGAATTTCAAAAGATGACCATGGGTTTTCAAGATAAGCTCTAAAAATCTTTTCTCTTGTATCTCTTCTCTCTTTTCTATAAAATAAACAGATGAGTAAAAAAGAAATAAAATCAGTAAACTACGGTTTAGAAAAAATATTTGAAGGAGCACAAGATTTCCTTCCACTTTTAGGAACAGATTACGTAGAGTTTTACGTAGGTAACGCAAAACAAGCAGCACATTTTTACAAAACAGCTTTCGGTTTTCAATCGCATGCATACAAAGGTTTAGAAACCGGATCTACAGATTCTGTGTCTTATGTACTTACACAAGACAAAATAAAGTTGATGCTAACAACGCCGTTAAATAGCAAGTCGCCAATTAACGACCATATTGTAAAACATGGTGACGGAGTTAAAGTAGTTGCGCTTTGGGTTGAAGATGCCGGAAAAGCATACGAAGAAACAACATCTAGAGGTGCAAAATCTTATTTAGAACCAACCGTAGAAAAAGATGAACACGGTGAAGTTGTAAGAGCCGGAATTTATACTTACGGTGAAACTGTTCATATGTTTGTAGAACGTAAAAATTACAACGGCGCATTTTTACCAGGCTTTCAAAAATGGGAATCAGACTACAATCCGCCAACTGCTGGTTTAAAATATATCGATCATATGGTTGGTAATGTTGGTTGGAATCAAATGGATGTTTGGGTGAAATGGTACGAAGACGTTATGGGATTCGAAAACTTTTTATCTTTTGATGATAAGCAAATACATACAGAATACTCAGCATTAATGAGTAAAGTTATGTCTAACGGAAATGGACGAATCAAATTTCCTATAAACGAACCAGCAGAAGGTAAAAAACGTTCTCAAATAGAAGAATATCTAGATTTTTATGAAGGTGCAGGTGTACAACATATCGCGGTTGCAACAGATGATATTTTAAAAACAGTATCGCAATTAAGAGCAAACGGAGTAGAGTTTTTATCTACTCCACCGGATGAATATTATAAATCTGTTCCTGGTCGTTTAGAAGAGTTTAGTCATGAGTTAAAAGAAGATATCGAAAAACTAAAAGGTTTAGGTATTATGATTGATGCGGATGAAGAAGGTTATTTGTTACAAATTTTTACAAAACCAGTAGAAGATAGGCCAACCTTATTTTTTGAAATCATCCAAAGAATGGGAGCAAAAGGTTTTGGAGCAGGAAACTTTAAGGCGTTGTTTGAGTCTATAGAAAGAGAACAAGCAAAAGAGGAACTTTATAAGTAAAGTTTTTATTATAAAGTAATATTACAACCAAGAGTAAGATGATTATCATTTTACTCTTGGTTTTTTATTTGGCAAATAAATTAGATTTTCAAAAAAAGTCTTGTTTCTTTGTTCTTATATCTTGATTCTTAAATTATGAACAGAGAAGAAATACTTAAAGCAATAGAAGAAAAATACGATAAATTAGGCGTTCCTGTAGATGCAATGTTAGAAGGTTTGTTGCATAGTACGCCAATTACGTATTGGGATTATATTCAGACAGATGCACTTTTAGGTTTGCAAACACCAAGAACAACGCAACCAGATGAAATGGTTTTTATCATGTATCATCAAGTAAACGAGTTGCTTTTTAAAATGATTTTGTGGGAGATTGCGCAAGTATCAAAAACTATAGAAGTTACTGCAGATAAGTTTTCGATGCATTTAAATAGAATTAGCAGGTATTTTGATATGCTTTGCAATTCTTTTTCTGTAATGGCAGAAGGTATGGAGAAAGAACAATATTTAAAATTTAGAAATACATTAACACCTGCAAGTGGTTTTCAATCGGCACAATATCGTAAAATAGAATTTGCATCTACAGAATTGATCAACCTAATAGACGCAAGATATAGAGATTCTATTGATAGAAATTCTTCTTTTAAAAATGCATACAATCATTTGTATTGGCAAGCAGCAGGTAAAAACTACACAACAGGTCAAAAATCTACATTATTAAACTTATTCGAAAAGAAATATTTAGGTGAGTTTATAGATTTCATGGAAGATTATAACGATATAAATTTATCTCGAAAATTTAAAGAATTACCAAAAGATGTGCAGCAGAACCCAAGTCTAATAAAGGCAATGAGGCATTACGATTATACCGTAAATGTAAAATGGGTAATGGCACATTATAACGCTGCTGGGAAATATTTAGGCGGAAAAGAAAAAGATTTAGAGGCAACTGGCGGAAGTAGTTGGCGTAAATACATGCATCCAAAGTATCAAAGAAGAATTTTTTATCCGTATTTATGGAGCGAAGAAGAGTTAAAGAATTGGGGAACATTTTAGATAACAATGCAACGATTCTCTTAAAAATTAGTATTTAAAGAAAACGTTAAAAAGTGATTTACAAATTATTAGTAAATCACTTTTTTCTTTTTTGGAACAGTAATTGTCATTAGTTTTTTATAAGTTTGAGAACTATGAAAAAATATATCTTACTAATACTTACTATAATAATAACAACTACTACTTTTTCTCAAGAAGAAAAAGAAGCATTTAAAAGCGGAGAATGGTTGCGCTATAAGATGAGTTATAGTGGTTTTTTAAGAGCAGGAACTGCAATTTTAGAGGTAGATGAAAAAGATTTAAATGGTAAAAAAGTATACCATACAAAAGGATCTGGTTGGACTTCGGAATGATAAAATGGTTTTTAAAGTAGATGATGTTTACGAAAGTTATTTTGATAAAAACGATGTAAAACCTTATGTTTTTAAGAGAAAGATTGACGAAGGTGGTTATAAAAAGCATAGAATTACTAATTTTGATTACAATACTAACAAAGCTTATATTCAAGATTTTGAAAATCAAAAAGATACAACAGTCGCATTTTCTAATGTACAAGACATGCTTTCATCTTTTTATTATTTAAGAAATCAAGATGTAAAGCATATGGAAAAAGGAGATGAAATAGCAATAGATATGTTTATGGATTCTCAAATTTATCCATTTAAGCTCCGTTTTTTAGGTAGAGAAGTTTTAAAAACTAAGTTTGGTAAAATTAATTCTTTAATATTTAGGCCGTTAGTGCAATCTGGTAGAGTTTTTAAAGCGCAAGAAAGTGTAACAATCTGGATTACTGATGATTTAAATAAAATACCAATTAAAATGAAAGCAGATTTATCTGTGGGTTCTTTAAGAGCAGAGCTAGAAGCTTACAAAGGTTTAGCTAACGATTTTAAAAAGAGTTAAATAGATTTTATTTAATTTATTAAAACTTTAACGAAACCGTTTTAGGAACTTCCGGTTTAAGATTTAAAATAAATCAATTTTATTTGTACTTTTGGGTGTTAAATTTAATAGCTCCCAATTTTTTGAAAAAAGTACTCTACATCCTCCTAACTACTATTATTTTGTTTGCTTGTAAAAGTGAAGAAAAAATTAAAGAACCTGTAAAAAAACCAGCACCAAAACCTGTATACAAATATGGTTTTAAGGTAGATGATTACAAGGTTGTTTTAGATACGATTAAATCAGGAGAAAGTTTTGGAGCTATATTAGATAGACATCATGTTAGTTACCCGAAAATAAACAGTATTGCAGGTTCTATAAAAGATGTTTTCGATGTAAGAAAAGTAAGAGCCGGTAAACCATACATGATTTTATCTAGCAAAGACTCTTTAGAACAAGCAAAAGTATTTATTTATAAAAATGATAAAATTAAAGCAACAGTTGTAGATTTTAAAGATTCTATAACAGAAGCTTATACTTATTTGCAACCTATAAAAACCGTAGAAAAAGTAGTCGAAGGAAAAATTTATTCGAATCTTTCTAATGCTATGGATAGTTTGCATTTATCACCAAATTTAACCTATGCTGTAGCAGATATTTATGCTTGGACCTTAGATTTCTACAAACTACAAAAAGGAGATTCTTTTAAACTTGTTTTCGAAGAAAAATTTATAAACGATAGTCTGTTTGCAGGTTATGGTAAGATTAAGTCGGCAGTTTTTAAACACAAAGATCAAGATTTATATGCATTTCGATTCTTAGCAGATTCTATAAAAGGAATAGAAGAATATTATGATGAAAAAGGAAATATGTTAAGAAGTCAGTTCTTAAAAAGTCCTATTAAATTTCAATATAGAATTTCTTCTAGATATAATTTAAAGAGAAGAATTGCATATTACGGTAATAAAGTAAAACCACATAAAGGAACAGATTTTGCGGCAAGAATTGGTACGCCTATTATTGCCACTGCAAGTGGTACTGTTGTAGAGTCTACCGAAGAGGTGGTAATGGTAAGTTTGTAAAAATTAAGCACAATAGCACCTATTCTACACAATATTTACATATGAAAACTCGAAAAGTTAAAAAAGGAGACTATGTAAAACAAGGAGATGTAATTGGTTTAGTTGGTATGACAGGAAACAGCGGAGGACCACATGTTTGTTATCGTTTCGGAAAAACGGAAGGCAAGTAGATCCATTAAGTCCAAAAACAAAATTACCGAAGCAGAACCTTTAAAAGATAGTCTAAAACCTAGATTTTTTAAACATATGTATCTTTTAAAAAATCAATTAGATAACAATATACCAGTAATAGAAGAACCTACAATAACAAAAGAAATAGTAGCACAAAATTAATAAAATGGCTTTAAAAAACATCAATCCAACCAAAACTCAAGCTTGGGAAAAACTTACAAACCACTTTAATGATAACAAAGACATTAGTATTAAAGATTTGTGCAAAGACACAAATAGAAAAGATGATTTTTCTTTAGAATTAGGAGATTTATCCGTAGATTTTTCTAAAAATAGAATTACAGAAGAAACACTTTCTTTATTAGTTGAGTTGGCAAAAGAAGTAGACTTAAAAGATGCTATAGAAAAGCAGTTTTCGGAGAAGTAATAAATGCGACAGAAGGTAGAGAAGTTTTACATACTGCTTTAAGAAGTAATTCTGATGAAGCTGTTTTAGTTAATGGTAAAAATATTAAGCCACAAATTCAAACTGCATTACGTAAAATTAGAAGTTTTAGTAATAAAGTAATTTCGGTAAATGGAAAGGTTACACAGGTAAATCTATAACAGATGTTGTAAATATTGGTATTGGTGGGTCAGATTTAGGGCCAGACATGGTTGTAGAATCGCTACAGTATTATAAAAATCAATTAACAACACATTTTGTTTCTAATGTAGATGGTGATCATGTTTCAGAAATTATTAAGAAATTAAATCCGAAACTACTTTATTTGTAATCGTTTCTAAAACATTTACAACACAAGAAACCATAACAAATGCAGAAACACTTAAAAATTGGTTTTTAAAGTCGGCAACAATTTTCGATATACCAAAGCACTTTGTTGCAGTTTCTACAAATTTAGAAGCAGTTGATAGTTTTGGGATAGATAAAGCAAACGTTTTTCCTATGTGGAACTGGGTTGGTGGGCGTTTTTCACTTTGGTCTGCTGTTGGTTTGTCTATCAGTTTATCTGTAGGTTTCGATAATTATAGAGCCTTATTAGATGGTGCAGAAGAAATGGATTTGCACTTTAGAAACACAGAATTTGAAAATAACATCCCAGTAATTTTAGCATTGTTAAGTATTTGGTATAATAATTTTTACAATGCAGAAACTGAAGCTGTTTTACCATATACACAGTATTTAAAAAAGCTGCGGATTATTTACAACAAGCTATTATGGAGAGTAATGGTAAAGGTGTAGATAGAAACGGAGACAAAATAGATTACCAAACCGGTACAATTGTTTGGGGAAGTACAGGTACAAATATGCAACATGCATTTATGCAATTGGTGCATCAAGGTACAAAGTTAATTCCTGCTGATTTTATTGGTTATAAAGAATCTTTACACGGGTTAACAGATCATCATAAAAAATTAATGGCAAACTTTTATGGTCAAATAGAAGCCTTAGCATTTGGTAAAACAAAAGAAGAAGTTCATTTAGAATTAAAATTTTCACGGTGATAAAGATAAAATAGCACAATTACTACCTTTTAAAGTGTTTGAAGGTAACAGACCAAGTAATGCCATTTTATTTGATAAACTAACACCAAAATCTTTAGGTAAATTGATAGCTTTATATGAGCATAAAATTTATACACAAGGTATAATTTGGAACATTTATAGCTACGATCAATTTGGTGTAGAGCTAGGAAAAGAGTTGGCTAAAAAATTATTGAATAAGCATTAAATTAAGACTAATAATACCAATTTTTTATACTATTAATTAATTATTTATAATTAGTTAATAGTATTTTTTTATTTAAATGTTTGATTATTATATAGTAAGGTTTTATTTACATATATTTATAAATCTTAATTCTTTGTTAAACTTAACATTAAGTTAACTTTAGAACTCTGTAAAAGCAAGAGTTTTGCAAAACATTTAATAACATAAAATTATACAATGAAAAATTTTAAAAACTTATTATTTGTAGCACTGTTTTTTATAACAGCTACAGTTTTAGGGCAAACTAAAATTACTGGTACAATTGTCGATGAAACAAATCAACCATTGCCAGGAGCAAGTGTTCTTGTAAAAGGAACAACAAACGGAACATCAACAGATTTTAATGGTAAATTTACTTTACAATCTAAATCTAACTCTGGTGTTTTAGTAGTGTCTTTTATTGGATACAAATCTAAAGAAGCTGCTTATTCTTCTTCAAACAACAAATTAACAGTAATGTTAATGGAAGATGCTGGTTCATTAGATGAAATAGTTGTAGTATCTAACTCATTTGCAATTGATAGAAAAACACCTGTTGCTGTTTCTACAATTAAAGCAAGTGAAATTGAATTAAAATTAGGAACTCAAGAATTTCCAGAGATTTTAAAATCTACTCCTGGTGTATACGCTACTAAAGCAGGTGGTGGATACGGAGACGGTAGAATTAATTTACGTGGATTTAATTCTGAAAACGTTGCTGTAATGATTAACGGGGTACCTGTTAACGATATGGAAAACGGTAGAGTATATTGGTCTAACTGGGCTGGTTTAGGAGATGTTACTTCTGCAATGCAAGTTCAAAGAGGTTTAGGAGCTTCTAAAGTTGCTGTACCTGCAATTGGTGGTACAATTAACATTATCTCTAAAACTACAGATATCGAAGAAGGTGGTAACTTTGGTTACACTTTAGGTAACGATGGTTACACTAAATACGGTCTTACTTATTCTACAGGTTTAATGGATAATGATGTTGCTGTAACAGTTTCTGCTGCACAAACTTACGGTAGAGGTTATGTAGACGGAACTCCTTTTACAGGTTTTAACTACTTTTTAAATGTTTCTAAAGAGTTAAACGACGAGCATAAATTATCTTTTACTGCATTTGGTGCATTACAAAGACATGGTCAAAGACAAAACAGACACTTAATCAAAACTTTTAGAGATAGTGAAAGAGGTAGAAAATATAACTCAGATTGGGGTTATAAAAACGGTCAGTTAACTAACTCAGAAGATAACTTTTATCACAAGCCACAGATTTCTTTAAATCACTACTGGACACTTTCTGATAAAACTTTTATTTCTACTGCAGCTTATGTATCTTTTGGTACAGGTGGTGGTGGTGGAACTGCTGGAGCTAACAAGTTTGGTTTCGACAATTCTGAATATAGAGACGGACCATTAGGAACGATCAACTTCGATAAAATTGTTGACGAAAACATAGAAAACGGTGTAAATGGTTCTATCTCTGCTTTAAGAGCTTCTAGAAACGACCATAACTGGTACGGTGTTTTATCTACTTTAAAAACAGATTTAACAAATGAGTTTACTTTATTAGCTGGTTTAGATTACAGAAATTATACAGGTATTCACTATACAGAAGTAACAGACTTATTAGGAGGTCAGTTTTTAGCTGATGATTCTAATGTAAATAACCCAAACAACCAAGCACAAGTAGGAGACGTAATTTTCTATGACAACGACGGTAAAGTTGGTTGGTTAGGTGGTTTTGCTCAATTAGAGTATTCTAAAGATGCTATTTCTGCATTTGTTTCTGCAAACGTATCTAATACAACTTATCAAAGAGTAGATCGTTTCTTATACTTAGATTCAGATCCAAATCAAACTTCAGATAAATACGATTTCTTAGGATATGGTATTAAAGGTGGTGTTAACTATAACTTAGATGAAAACCACGGTGTTTTTGTAAACTTAGGTTATTTTGAAAAAGCACCATTCTTTAACTCAGTTTTTGCAAACCGTAATAACGTAGATGTTAACGCAGATGCAGAAAATCAAAAAATTACAAGTTACGAGTTAGGTTATACTTTTAGAAGCGCTAAGTTTTCTGCTAACTTAAACTTATACCACACTTCTTGGAAAGATAGAACAGAGGTTGCTCGTTTCCAATTACAAGATGGTACAATTGCATTTGCTAACATTTTAGGTGTAAATGCATTACATAAAGGTATCGAGTTAGATTTTAGCTATAGACCATCAGACAAACTTACTATTACAGGTATGGCTTCTTTAGGAGACTGGAAATGGGATAGTAACGTAGAAAATGTTGAAATCTTTGACGAAACTAACACAAAGGTTGATGAAGTAGATATCCTTATTAAAGGTTTACACGTTGGTGATGCTGCACAAACTACTTTTGCTTTAGGTACAAACTATAAATTAA
This sequence comes from Polaribacter sp. HA6-7, assembly GCF_055693625.1. Classification (NCBI taxonomy): domain Bacteria; kingdom Pseudomonadati; phylum Bacteroidota; class Flavobacteriia; order Flavobacteriales; family Flavobacteriaceae; genus Polaribacter; species Polaribacter sp. HA6-7. The sequence continues at coordinate 2,860,148 of NZ_CM146338.1, read as the reverse complement.
CGCCAGAAACTACTTTTACAGTAGATTATAATTACTATGGAGATTTATATGCAGATTTTGACCCAAGTTCTAGAGGAGAAGTTGGTCCTGATGCATGGAAAGTACCTAACTATAGCTTATTTGATACTTCAATAAGACATAAATTTAAGTTTGGTAACTTCGATACAGCAATTACTGCTAGAGTTAACAACGTATTCGATACAGTATATATTTCAGACGCACAAGATGGTTACTGGTTCTAATGCTCAAACAGCAAGTGTATATTACGGAGCAGGAAGAACTTTTAGCGTAGGTGCAAAAATTAATTTCTAAAAAACACAAGATGAAAAAAATAATTTATTTATTCGCAGTTGCGCTTACAGTTTTAAGTAGCTGTACGCCATTAGAAGATGTAAACGAGGTTATTGATGCATTACCAAATGTAGATGGTTTCGATTATACATTACAAGAAGAAGATTATACAACTTTAGGTTTAAGTTTTGGTAACTTTAGCTCAGAAGATGATGCTAAAGCAGAATTACCAGGATTTTTAAGTGCAAAATTCCCATCTTTAGGAGAAGGATCTGCATTAAACATAACTTATAAGTTATACGCTCCTAAAAGAGATGAAAAAAGTTTAACTATTTATACTGTTACTGCTGCAGATTATACTGCGCAAGGTTTAAGATTTCCAAACTTTTCTAGTTCTGATCAAATTACAGATTTTTTAGATGCTAAATATCCAGATGCAGCAGATAGATTATTAGTAGATTTAACTTACGATTATTATGATGGTTCAACAACTACTCGTAACAATGGTTTTATCAATAATGATGGAACTTGGGAAATGTCTATAGGTATCTCTGATGATGAATACACTGCAATGGGAGAAGGAAGAGCTCAATTTTCTAATGAAGAAGAAGCTTTAACTAAAATACCAGTTTATTTAAGTGAAAAATTAAAGTTTGAAGGTAAAGAAGCTGGAGATGTTGAAGGTGTAATGTACAAGTTATACGTAACAGATACTCAAGATATCGACGAAGATGGTTCTACAACAGATAGAACTGTTTATAGCTTTGTTGCATTCTTTATATACGACGGTGCTGCTTGGTCTCAATACACAAATGTTATCGAGAACACAACACAGTTTGCATATGAAGGTTCTAACTGGGTTCCAGATAACACAATTAGATATACTTTAACTTCTGCAGATTATGCATTAGTTGGTAATGACAGATATAATAATTTTGACACTAGATCTGGTGCAGATGAAGAAACTGAAGAAGTTCGTTTAGAAAAGATTAATACAATCTTAAAAAACAACTTTCCGAGATATTGAAGTAGATCAAAATGTAATTGTTACTTATGCTTTTTATGATGGTACTAATGGTAACGCTACTATAGAAGTTACTTTTGATGGTACAGATTTTGTAAAATTTGTAGAGTAATCAATTTTATCTTATAAATTAAGAAAACCACCTCAATTGAGGTGGTTTTTTTGTGCATAAAAATTAGTAACTTTGTAACAACAAAAAACTAACTACTTATATTATGATAAAGGATATACATTCTTATTGGGCTTACCTTGTATTGGCTATTTTAATTTTTGCTGTAGCAAATGCAATTATCGGTTTAACTCAGAAAAAACAATTTACAGATAAAGATTTACGTATAGGTTTATTTACGTTAATCTTAACCCATATTCAATTATTAATAGGTTTAGCGTGGTATTTTATGTCACCTTGGTTTCAAGCCTTAAAAGCAGACGCTGGTGCTGTAATGAAAGAACCTGCAACGCGTTTATTAGCCGTAGAACATCCTATTACAATGATTTTGGCAATTGTATTTATAACAATTGGTTGGTCTAAACATAAAAAGAAAACAGAAGATGCTGCAAAGTTTAAAACATTTGTAATCTTTTACGGAATTGGTTTATTATTGATATTATCTAGAATTCCTTGGAGCAATTGGTTCTAATAACATTCTTGTAAAGTTCATTTATTTTAAAACCTAAATCACATCTCGTGAAGATTCTTAGTTATATAGTATCACCAATTTTTATATTGGTATTTTTTCTTTTTTTGCTAATTTTCCATCCATTACAATGGTTAAGTTTGCATCTTTTTGGGCAAAGCGCGCATGGTAAAGTAGTAGACGCCTTAAATTACTTTTTGGTTAAATCGATGCTAATACTTGGTGTTAGTGTTAAGCTAAAAAACGAGTATAAATTACCGAGAAAATACTACAATTATATTTGTTTCAAATCATCAATCTACTTTCGATATTCCGCCAATAGGTTGGTTTTTTAGAAAACATTATCCAAAGTTTGTAGCCAAAATAGAGTTAGGTAAAGGCATACCAAGTGTTTCTTATAATTTAAGAAATGGTGGTGCGGCATTAATCAATAGAAAAGATCCAAAACAAGCAATAAGCGAGTTGATAAATTTTTCTAAAAGAATAAAAGAAAATAATTGGGGTGCTATTATTTTTCCGGAAGGAACAAGAAGTAGAAACGGAAAGCCTAAAAAATTTGCTTCTAACGGATTAAAAGTAATAACAAAGGTAAATAAAGAGGGTTATGTTGTACCTTTAACTATCAATAATTCTTGGAAAGTGTTTAAATACGGTAAATTTCCGTTAGGTTTAGGAAGTCCTATAACAATTACTACCCACGAGCCAATAAAAATAGACTCTTTACCGTTTGAAGAACTATTAGAAAAAACAGAAACAGTTATTAAAGAACATATAAAATAGAAATTTATGTCTATATATAATATTAGAAAAGAAGTAATGCTAACGCTAGAAAAAAGTATGGACCGCTTTATGGAGAAATACTTAATTCCTGCAGAAAAAATTTGGCAGCCAACAGATTTTCTTCCAAATTCACAAAAAGATTCTTTTATTACAGAAGTAGAAGAAATTAGAGAATTGTCTAAAGAATTACACGACGATTTTTGGGTGGTTTTAGTTGGAGATACTATTACAGAAGAAGCTTTGCCAACATACGAATCTTGGTTGTTAGACTTAGATGGTGTTAGCCAAGACCCAGATAATAGTTGGGCAAAATGGGTAAGAACCTGGACAGCAGAAGAAAACAGACACGGAGATGTTTTAAATAAATACTTGTATTTATCTGGTAGAGTTAACATGCGCGAAGTAGAAATATCTACACAGCATTTAATTGCAGATGGTTTTGATATAGGTACATCTACAGATCCTTATAAAAACTTTGTGTATACAAGTTTTCAAGAATTAGCAACCTATGTTTCGCATAATAACGTAGCAAAAATTGCACGTAAAAAAGGGCACAAAGCATTGGCTAAAATGTCTAAAATTATTGCAGGAGATGAAATGCGTCATCACCAAGCTTATACAGAGTTTGTAAAAGAAATCTTTAAGATAGATCCATCAGAAATGATGTTGGCGTTTCAACACATGATGAAATATAAAATTGTAATGCCTGCAATGCATTTAAGAGAATCTTTTGGTGCAAAAGGAAGTTTATTTGATGATTTTTCTTCTGTAGCGCAAAGAATTGGTGTTTACACAGGGTTCGATTATGTAGATATTATTAAGAAATTAAACACTGCTTGGGAAATAGATAAGATTACAAACCTAACACCGTAAGCAGAAAAGGCAAGAGATTATTTAATGAAATTGCCGGACAGAATGTACAGAATTACAGAAAGAATAGTTGTGCCGGACACAAAGTTCAACTTTAAATGGATGTTACCAGCTTAGAATTTTAAGAAGCTATTTCCTGCTTTCCGTTATATCTTTTTGTAGAAAAAACAAAAAGGATGTCACTTCAATCAGGGCTAAACATTTTTGTAAGCAACACTGCATATAAAAAAAGCCATTAATATTTAATATTAGTGGCTTTTTTTTAGTCTTAATTTATTGTAAAAGAGTCTTTATCATGTAAAAAACCTAACTTATCTCTTATTATGTTTTGTTTATCTAGTGTAATTACAGAAGTTACAATACCAATCTCATTGTTGTTTAAACTAGATAATTCTTCCCCTAAAAAATCTACGATTAAAGAATTACCGTAATACTCGTAATTACTAGCATCTTTGCCTGTTCTATTAACGCCGACTACATAACTCATGTTTTCTATTGCACGCGCTTTTAAAAGCGTTTCCCAAGCTTTTATTCTAGTTACCGGCCAATTTGCCATAAAAAGTAATAAGTCGTAATTGTCTGTGTTTCTAGCCCAAACAGGAAAGCGTAAATCATAACAAATTAACGGACAAATTTTCCATCCTTTGTAATTGATAATTATTCTTTCTAAACCGAAGTATAAACTTTATTTTCTCCGGCCAAAGTAAAGGAATGCCTTTTATTATAAGTTTCTAATTCTTTATTTGGATGTACAAAAACAAAGCGATTGTAAAATTTATCGTTTTCAACAATAACCAAGCTTCCGCAAATAGCAATTTGATGTTTTTCAGCTATTTCTTGCATCCAAGAAACCGAGTATCCATCCATAGATTCGGCTACGTTTTTTGGTTGCATTGTAAAACCAGTAGTAAACATTTCCGGCAAAACAACAAGATCTGTGTCTTTATCTAAGTTGTTTATTTTGTTTTCGAAGAAAGCTATGTTTTTTGTTGGATTTTCCCAATATAAATCTGCTTGAATTCCGGTTACTTTTAATTCATTTTTCATAGAAATTAATTAGAAAGTTGTACTCGCTATAAAAGTAAGTTTTTGTAATTTAGAAAACCAATTGAATCTCAAAAAAAGCTATGCAATCTTTTATTTCTGAAACTTTAGACGCAATTTTAAAAACTACAAAATCTTTTGAAGATGTGGTGTTTATACTACCATCACAAAGAGCAAAAGTTTTTTTAAAGCAAACATTAAAAGACAAAATATCTGTTGGTTTTTTACCGGAAACATTAAATATAGAGCAATTTATTGAACAAGTTTCGGCATAGACAAAGCAGATAGCATACAATTGCTATTCCATTTTTATACAATTTATAAGAGTTTAGAAGAAAAACCAGATTCTTTTGATACATTTTCTTCTTGGGCATTTACGGTTTTGCAAGATTTTAATGAAATAGATCAACACTTGGTAAACACAAGAGAAATTTTTGTGTACATAAGAGATATTCAGCGATTAAAAAAATGGTCTGTAACAGGCACATTTAAAGAAACAGAATTTATAAAAGATCATTATGCTTTTTTAGAAAAGTTAAATAATTTTTACAATCCTTTGTATCAATTTTTATTAGAAAAAAAGATTGGTTACCAGGGTTTAATGTATCGAGAAGCTTGCAATAATATCGATGTTTATCTAGAGAAGAATCAGCAAAAAAAATACTTTTTTATAGGATTTAATGCATTAAATAAAGCAGAAGAATTCTTATTTCAAAAAGTACTAGAAACCAACAATTCTGATATTTATTGGGATTTAGATGAGCAACTTTTTAACTCGAACCATCAAGCAGGAAACTTTATCAGAAAGTATAAAAAGGAATGGAAGTTTTACGAGAAAAATTCATTAAAAACCTTAAGTAATAAATTATCTCAACCAAAAAATATTCAAGTAATTGGTGCATCAAAAAACACAACACAAGTTAAATATGCAGGAGAAATCTTAGAAAAATTTTCTGACTTTAAGAATACGGCACTAATTTTAGCAGACGAAACATTGTTGCCAATTACGTTAAATTCTTTGCCTAAAAACATCAATGCTATAAACATAACTATGGGATATCCTTTAAAAGATATACCAACAACTAGCTTGCTGTTTTCTATTTTTCAATTGTTTATTTCTCAAGAAAAACTCCAAAAAACAGCAGAGAATCAATTTTACCATAAAGATGTTGTACGGTTTTTAAAACATCAATCAATTTATAAGTTATTATCACAAAATAATGCTTCTTTAGTAGATGATTTTACTGAAGAAATTGGTAAAGAAAATCTTATTTTTATAGATAAAGATAAGCTGGTTCAGCTCTTAAAAAAATCCGGAGAAAATGTACAAAAAGTTCTGTTATCACTGTTTAGCAGTTTTACAACAGTTGCAAATTTTTTAGATAGAATTTTAGACGTAATAGATCTTTTAAAAGAAGATGTTACAGATCTAGAAAAAGAATATTTATTTAGATTTTATACCGCTTTTACACAGTTAAAGACATTACAAAGCACTTACAGTTATTTTACAGATTTAAAAACGTTAATGTTATTTTTTAGACAATTAATAACATCAGAAACACTTTCTTTTCAGGGTGAAGCGCTAAGAGGTTTACAACTTATGGGAATGTTAGAAACACGTGTTTTAGATTTTGAAAACATCATTTTAACATCTACAAACGAAGGTGTTTTACCAGCAAGTTCGCAGCAAAATACATTTATACCTTTTGATGTAAAAGTCAACTTCGGATTGCCAACATATCGAGAAAAAGATGCTATTTTTTCATATCATTTTTTTAGATTGATGCAAAGAGCAAAGAATGTTTTTATACTTTACAATACAGAACATGATGCTTTTGGAAGTGGAGAAAAAGTAGGTTTGTTACGCAGTTAGAAATGATGCGACAAGATGTAGTTCATAAAAATATCTCGCCAAAAGTAATTTCTAACAAGCAACAATTAAAAGAAGTATATAAAACCGAAGCCACTTTTGCTCGATTAAAAGAATTGGCAAAAAAAGGAATATCGCCATCTGCTTTAACTAATTATTTGTACAATCCTATTTCTTTTTACAAGCAAAAAGTTTTAAAAATTAAAGAGTTTGATGATGTTGAAGAAACTGTAGCTTTTAATACTTTAGGAACCGTTGTTCATGAGACTTTAGATGAGCTGTATACACCATTTGTAAACCAGTTTTTATCTGTGGCGAATATCAAACAAATGCAAAAAGAAGCAAAAGATTTGGTAACAAAACACTTTGAACTTCAATTTAAAAATGGAGATTTAACAAAAGGTAAAAACAGATTGATTTTTGAAGTTGCGAATCGATTTGTAACTAATTTTCTAACGAAAGAAAAAGAATTGTTAGAAGACGATAAGAATCAACTTAAAATAATTGCTACAGAAGAAAACTTGGCAGCAGAAATAGAAATTGAAGGGTTAGATTTTAAGGTTAAATTACATGGGCAAGTTGATAGAGTAGACGAGTTAAACGGAGTGTTAAGAATTATAGATTATAAAACGGGTATGGTAACCGGTGGTAATCTTAGAGTGCCAGAATTTGAATATTTAAGAGATGAAAAGCACTTAAAAGCGATACAAGTTTTATTGTATACTTATCTATTTACTAAAGGTAAAAATTATGACTTTTCTAAACCTTTAGAAGCAGGTATTTATTCTTTTAAAAATCTTAACAGTGGTTTTTTACCAATAGACTTTGCATTGCCAAGAAGAAAGGCAGAAACTAAAATCACACAAGAAAAACTAGATGAATTTATCGAAGAGATTAAAATATATATTAAAGAAATCTACAGCTCTAAAATAGATTTTTTAGAGCCTGCAGATTTAAGGTATTAATTTACTTACCTATTAAAACTAATAGTGGTACGTTAGAATAAAACTCTTCTTTAAGAATAGTGTTCTTTTCCCATAATTTTTTAAAGAAACCTCTTTTTCTTCTAAAAACACATAACATATCCGGGTTGTGTGTTTTTATGTTCTCTAAAACACCTTGAAAAGTAGTTGCATTTTCGGTAACCGTTAATGTGCTTTGTAAGCTTTCTAAATCTTTATGAAGCACTAAGTGTTCTTCTTTATAACTTGGTGTTTTAACCAATAATAAGTTTACTTGTGCTTTGTATTTATTAACAATAAACTCTAAAGGCTTTAAAACTGTTTTACTTTTTACAACACCGATTTAAAAGCCATTAAAATATTAGAAACAGTTTTATATTCATAATTTTCTCGGTACAGCCAATATTGCCAAATTAGATTTTTTTACCAAACTACCAGCGGTTCTACCTAAGAATAATCCCTCTTTTATAGAATTACTTTTTGTACCAACAATTACTAGGTCAATACCCAATTCTTGATCTATAGCTTCAACACTATCTACAACGCTACCTTTAGCAGAAATCAGTTTAATTTCAACATTTTTAACATCGCAAATATTAACCATAGTTCTTAAATACAAATTAGTTTCTTTTTCTATAATTGCATCTACATTTTTCATTGTTCCTGCTTTAGACTGCACACTGTACGCTCTAAAAACAAAGACTTTTGCATTAATTTCTGAAGCAAAATCAATAGCATATTGTAAGGTTTTTTGTGCGTTTTCTGTAGATCCAATGGGTACTAAAATGTGTTTCATAATGGTTTGTTTTTATTATTACAAAGTTAGTTAATTTTAATAGAATCGTTTTCGATTTCATTTTTTAGAAATGTACATTTGCAAAAACATCTATCTTTTGAATGTAAATATTAGCTTTAAAAATATAAATAAATTAGCAATTCCTGCTTTAATTGCTGGTATTGCAGAACCTGTTTTATCGATTACAGATACTGCAATAATTGGTAATATAGATACAAATGCCACAGAAAGTCTTGCTGCAGTTGGTATTGTTGGTGCATTTATCTCGATGCTTGTTTGGGTTTTTGGGCAAATTAGAAGTGCAATTTCATCTATAGTTTCTCAATATGTAGGCGCTAATAAGATTAATGATATTAAAGAATTACCAGCACAAGCAATTGCAATAATTGTTTTTGGTAGCTTAATTGTATTAGCAATATCATATCCGTTTTCTAGACAGATTTTTCAATTTTATAATGCTTCAGGAGAAATTTTAGAATTTTGTATCACCTATTTTAATATTAGAATATTTGGTTTTCCGTTTGCATTATTTGTATTTGCCATATTTGGTACTTTTAGAGGTTTACAAAATACTTTTTACCCAATGATTATTGCTATAATTGGCGCATCAATAAATATTATTTTAGATTTAATACTGGTTTATGGTATAGAGGGTTTTGTGCCTGCAATGCATATAGAAGGTGCTGCATATGCAAGTGTAATTGCACAGGTTTCTATGGCTATAATCTCTTTGTATTTGTTAATTAAAAAAACACCTATTTCTTTAAAAGTTAGATTGCCTTTTCATGTTGAAATTCCAAGATTATTGGGTATGATTGGTAACCTTTTTATTAGAACAATTGCATTAAATGTAGCCTTGTATTTTGCTACTTCTTACGCAACAGGTTACGGTAAAGAATATATTGCCGCCTATACAATTAGTTTAAATATTTGGTTATTGGGTGCTTTTATGATTGATGGTTATTCTAGTGCAGGTAATATTTTGTCTCGGTAAATTATTAGGTGCAAAAGATTATAAAAGTTTGCTTGAATTAAGTAATAAATTATTTAAATATGGTTTAATTGTAGGTGTTTGTATTGGCTTAATAGGTCTTCTTTTTTACAATTTTATTGGGGAAATTTTTACCAAAGAAACTGCAGTTTTAGAACAGTTTTATGCTGTTTTTTGGATTGTTCTAATTACACAACCTATAAACGCAGTAACTTTTATTTTCGATGGAATGTTTAAAGGTATGGGAGAAATGAAATACTTAAGAAACCTTTTAATTTTGGCAACAGGTTTTGTTTTTATTCCCACATTATTCTTTTTTGATTATTTAGAATATAAATTAGTTGCTATTTGGATCGCTTTTACACTATGGATTATTGCTAGAGGTTTGCCTTTGGTTTTTAAGTTTAGAAATAAATTTATTCCGTTGGCAGAAAACAGTTCGAAAATTTAATTTTATCAGAAATTAGTATTCTTTTATTAATTTTTTAAAACTTATTTTTACTCAAAATTTACAATTATGGCTACAACTAGAGAAAACGGAAGTTTATACACTAATATTCAAAATAATATTGCAACAATAGAGTTTGGGCATCCTGCAAGTAATTCTTTTCCTGGAGAATTATTAGCTAGATTAACCAAAGAATTATTGTCTGTTGGATCAAATAATGATGTTTCCGTAATTGTTTTAAAGTCGGAAGGAGAAAAAGCTTTTTGTGCAGGCGCTTCTTTTGATGAGTTGGTTGCTGTATCTAATTTAAATGAAGGAAAACAGTTTTTCTCTGGTTTTGCAAATGTAATTAACGCCATGAGAACTTGTGGTAAATTAATAGTTGGTAGAATTCAAGGTAAAACAGTTGGCGGTGGTGTTGGTATTGCTGCGGCTTGTGATTATGTTTTGGCAACAGAAAGTGCTTCGATAAAATTATCTGAATTTACAATAGGTATTGGTCCTTTTGTTATAGAACCTGCAGTGTCTAGAAAAATTGGTGTTTACGGTACGGCAGAATTAACTTTAGACGCCACAAGCTGGAAAAACGCGTATTGGGCTAAAGAAAAAGGTTTGTATGCTAAAGTTCTAGAAAATCAGAAAGAATTAGATAAAGAAATAGATATTTTAACTTCAAAATTGGCTAGTTATAATCCGATGGCTTTAGCAGAAATGAAAAAAGCTTTATGGAAAGGTACAGAAAATTGGTCTGCTTTATTAGAAGCAAGAGCTGCTGTTTCAGGTGAATTAGTTTTGTCTGATTTTACAAAGAAAGCATTATCTAAATTCACAAAATAATTCTTTTTCATGAAAATTGTTACTACAAATATTGGTGAAAAAAAGAGGTTAACTGGAAAGGTAAAAACGTAACTACAGGTATTTTTAAATATGCTGTAGATAAACCTATTTTTTTAGATATTGAAGAAGTAAAAGAAGATGCAATTTGTGATAGAGAGCATCATGGTGGCGTTTTACAAGCAGTTTATGGCTATTCTTTAAAACATTACGCGTACTTTAAGGAGTTATATCCTGATTTGAATTTTGAAATGGGCATGTTTGGCGAAAATTTAACCGTAGATGATTTAGATGAAACAAAAATACATCAAGGAGATACTTTTAAAGTTGGCGAAACTGTTTTAGAGGCTACTGTTCAAAGAAATCCTTGTATGAAATTAGGAGTTCGTTTTAACGATATGCAAATTGTAAAACAATTTTGGAACACAACCTATTGCGGTATTTATTTTAAAGTACTTAAAACAGGGTTAGTTAAAGCGGGTGATATTTTCGAAAAAATAAAGTCGTGTCCAGAAAACCCTACAATTGCAGACTTATATATAGCAAAAAGAGCAGCAAAAGGTATTTAAAACTTACAAAGTTTCTTCCTTCTTATGAAGAAATCTTGTTAATTTCATAGAAAGATCTAATAAAATAATTTTAGCATTTCCGTTTCTTTCGATATGATACATTGCATCATTTAGTTCTTTTTCAATCTCTAAAATATTACCAGCGTGTACAAAAGGAGCAAATTTAGAAAGATCAAAACCTGTTTTAGTTTCCATAAAAACCAAATTGTCACTTTTGTAATTAAGTAGCAAAGCTTGTCTAAAAAACTGTAAGCAATACTCTAAAAATCGTTTTTGAGTTTCTCTACCTGTTTTAGCAATAGTTTCAGACCATTCTATTAATTGCTGTACAACCGCAGCATTTCCTTTTGCTCTAAATGCAGTACGAATCCAAGCAATAAACCATTCTTCGAATACCATATCAGAAGAATCATTATGTAATAGATGAACGGCTTTATTATAATTTCCTTCTGCTTGATGCGCTATTTTAGCGGCTTCGTTTTCAGAACAATTTTCTCTTTCAATCAAAGCATTTGCAATATCACTTTCACTTAAAGCAGGAAAATGCAAGGCCTGACATCTAGATTTTATGGTGTTTATTATCTGTTCTTCACTTTCTGTAATTAGTAAAAAAACAGTTTTATTTGGTGGCTCTTCTATTAACTTTAAAAGTTTATTTGATGCTGCAATATTCATTTTTTCTGCCATCCAAATAATCATCACTTTAAAACCACCTTCGTAAGATTTTAACTGTAATTTTTTTACAACAGCTTCTGCTTCATCAACACCAATATTACCTTGTTTATTTTCTACACCAATAAATTGCAACCAATTAAAGAGACTTCCGTAGGGATGATTTTTTGTAAAATCTCGCCAATCTTCCGAAATAAATTACTAACAGCATGTTTTTTTACAGTGTTATTTGTGGTTACCGGAAAAGCAAAATGTAAATCCGGGTGTTGTAGTTTTTCGCATTTAATATTACAAGCTTCTACATTATCAGAAAAATTACATAATAAATATTGCGCATAGGCAATAGCCATTGGTAAAGTACCGCTACCTTCTTTTCCTACAAACAATTGAGCATGTGGTATTCTACCATTTTTTGCAGAAACTTGCAAATGGTTTTTTATGTGATCTTGACCTATAACTTGGTTAAAAAGCATAAGCAAATATAAGTGTTTCTTGAATTTTTAATTAGAAATTTTTGTATTTTTAATGATTACAATAATCAAAAATAAAGTATGAAAAAGTTTTTACAAATAACAAATGGTATTGCCTTTGTAGCCATGGTGTTTATAAATTATTTATCAAATACAGGTGCCATGAATAACACAACAATAGGTAGTGTGTCTAAAAATTTAAACACTTTATTTACACCTGCTGGTTATGCTTTTTCTATTTGGGGAATTATATATTTACTATTATTTGGTTTTGTAATCTATCAAGGTAGAAGTCTTTTTGTTAATGTAAAAGACAACAATTTTGTAGACAAAATAGGCTTCGGTTTTTAATTTCTTGTTTAGCAAACATGGCTTGGGTTTTCTGTTGGATTTATGAGTTTACCGGTTTGTCTTGTATTTGCATTTTTATTCTGCTCTTTTCTATTTTAAAAATTGTTGTAAACAATAAAATGGAAATTTGGGATGCTTCTTTATCAATTATATTTTTTCTTTGGTGGCCTTTTGTAATATACGCTGGTTGGGTAACGGTTGCAAGTATTGCAAATGTATCATCGTATTTAGTGAAAATAAATTGGTCCGGTTTTGGAGTTTCTCCTGTAATCCGGACGATTATTCTAATAATTATTGCGACAACAATTAACTTAATAGTTACATGGTCTAGAAACTTAAGAGAGTTTGCTTTAGTTGGTGCTTGGGCTTTAATAGCAATTGGGGTTGCCAATAAAAACAATACTATAGAAACAATTGCTTTTGTAGCAGCAACTATATTAATTTTAAGCAGCACATTGCACGCATATCAAAATAGAGCAACTAGCCCTGTTAATAAACTTAAAAACAAGTTTAAATCTTAAAATTGGTGTAGCGTATAATCTACGCAAACGATATCTTAATTTTTCAGTAATCAATTTCTATAAACCTAAAGATTTAGGTATTTTTGTTAAAAACAAACAATAATGAAAACACTAAAAGATTTTAATTTCAAAAATAAAAAAGCAATTATTCGTGTAGATTTTAATGTTCCTTTAAATGATAAATTTGAAGTTACAGACACTACAAGAATTCAAGCAGCTAAATCTACAATTATAGATATTTTAGAACAAGGAGGAAGTTGTGTTTTAATGTCTCATTTAGGAAGACCAAAAGGTTTTCAAGAAGAATTTTCTTTAAAACATATTGTTAAATCTGTAGTAGATATTATAGGTTGTAATGTAAAGTTTGTAGAAGATTGTATTGGTGATAAAGTAGAAGAGGCAGTTGCAAATTTAGAATCTGGTGAAATTTTATTATTAGAAAATTTACGTTTTTACGAAGAAGAGAAAAAAGGAGATGTTGCTTTTGCAGAAAAACTATCTAAGTTTGGTGATATTTATGTAAATGATGCTTTTGGTACTGCACATAGAGCGCATGCATCAACAACAATTATTGCACAATTTTTTGAAGAAAATAAATGCTTCGGAAATTTATTAGCAAGAGAAATCGAAAGTATAGATAAAGTATTAAACAATTCAGAAAAACCTGTTTTGGCAATTTTAGGAGGCGCAAAAGTTTCATCTAAAATTACAGTAATAGAAAACATTTTAGACAAAGTAGATCACTTAATAATTGGTGGTGGTATGAGTTTTACATTTATCAAAGCACAAGGTGGCACAGTTGGTGACTCTATTTGTGAAGATGATAAAATGGATTTAGCTTTAGATATTTTAAAGCAAGCAAAAGAAAAAGGTGTAGAAGTACATATACCTGTAGATGTAATTGCTGCGGATGATTTTAATAACGCTGCAAATACTAAAGTTTTAGATATTACTCAAATTCCTGATGGTTGGCAAGGTTTAGATGCAGGACCAAAATCTAGAGAAAATTTTGATGCTGTTGTAAACAAATGTAAAACCATTTTATGGAACGGGCCGTTAGGTGTTTTTGAAATGGAAACATTTTCTGAAGGAACAATTGCCTTAGGACATTCTATTGATAATGCAACTAAAAACGGAGCTTTCTCTTTAGTAGGTGGAGGAGATTCTGTAGCTGCAGTTAAGCAATTTGGTTTTGCAGAAAAAGTAAGTTACGTGTCTACAGGTGGTGGCGCTATGCTAGAAATGTTAGAAGGAAAAACATTACCGGGTATAGAAGCTGTTTTAAAATAAGAAACTAATATATTTTATTGATAAGCGTATAATTTTTAAAATTATACGCTTATTGTTTTTTTATAGATTAAGCTTTAAATTCGTGCATAATTTATTGTTTTAAAACATTTAATTTAAAATTTACAATTCATACAAATGAAGTATACAAAACTAGGTAATACATCGATAAAAGTTTCTAAAATCTGTTTAGGAACCATGACTTGGGGAAAACAAAACACACAAGAAGAGGCATTTGAACAAATGGATTATGCTTTAGAAAAAGGTGTAAACTTTTTTGATACTGCAGAGTTGTATCCTGTACCAGCAACGCCTGAAACTTATGCAGAAACCGAAAGAATTATTGGTAATTGGTTTCAAAAAACAGGCAATAGAGAAAAAGTAGTTTTGGCAAGTAAAATTGCTGGTGGTGGCGATTATACAAAACATATTAGAACAGGTGGTTTTAATAGAAAAAATATTACAGAAGCTGTTAAAGCTAGTTTAAAAAGATTACAAACAGATTATTTAGATTTATATCAGCTGCATTGGCCGGATAGAGGTGTAAATTGTTTTGGTACTAGAGACTATCCATATAAAACATCATCTAAAGAGGCAGAAAATCATTTAGAAATTTTAGAAACCTTAAATGAGTTTGTAAAAGCTGGTACTATAAAAGCTATCGGGCTTTCTAATGAAACTCCTTGGGGAACAATGAAGTATTTGCAAACGGCAGATTCAAATAATTTAGTAAGACCCGTTACAATACAGAATTCATATTCTATGATTCATAGAGCTTACGAATACGGAATGAGTGAGGTTTCTTTAAGAGAAAATATTGGGTTGTTGGCATATTCGCCATTGGCGCAAGGTGTTTTGTCTCGGTAAATACTTAGACGGTAATAAACCAAAAGGAGCAAGAGGAACTTTGTTTCCTAGATTTATTGCTCGTTATATGGGCGATGGTTCTTTAGAAGCAGTTAAGAGGTATGAAACGATTGCGAAAAAGAACAATTTAACCTTGTCAGAATTATCACTTGCTTTTATCAATCAGTTACCGTTTGTAACTAGTAATATTATTGGAGCAACAAAAATGAGTCAGTTAAAAGAAAATATTAATTCAATAAATATTAATTTATCTGAAGATGTTTTAAAAGAAATTGAAGCAGTACATGCGGCAATACCAAATCCTGCACCTTAATTAATAGAACTAAATATTAGCGTAAAAAAATCCGAAGTAATTATTACTTCGGATTTTTTTATGCTTTAAAATACAATTATTTTATCTCTAAAAGCTTTATTTCTGTAGCTTTAAATCTATTGTTTTCTACTACACCAGTAACTTCTGCTTGCCTTATAACTTCGCAAAAACCATTATGTTTGTCGTGTGCATCGCCAAAATCATCAATATTAAAACCATCTACAAAATAGGCTTTCTCATCAATTTTTACAGCTAAGCTGCAACCTTCTTCAGAATCTAAATCAAATTTACACTGTCCGCAAGAAATAGCTGCCACTTGTTTAACTTCTTTTTTATTAGAACAAGAAATTGTAAAAATTAAGATTGCTATTAAAAGTATTTTTTTCATGCTTTATTTTTTAGCCCAAGAATCTCTTAAACCAACTATTTTATTAAAAACTAAATTTTCTGTTGTAGAGTCATCATCAACATTAAAATATCCCATTCTTTGAAACTGAAAACGCTCTCCTATTTTTGCAGTTTGTAAACTTGGTTCTAAATAAGCATCAATAATTTCTAAAGAATTTGGGTTGATAAACTCCATATAATCTTTGTCTTTATGTGAATCTGGTGCTTCATCTAAAAATAGTCTATCATACGCTCTTACTTCTGCTTTTATAGCGTGTTTTACAGAAACCCAATGCAAAGTTCCTTTTACTTTACGCAAGCTTTCACGGTGTACCACTTCGGATTTTGTTAACGGATCGTAAGTACACTGTATTTCTGTAATATTACCATCTGCATCTTTAGTGCAACTATTTGCAGTAATAAAATAAGCGTTTTTTAAACGAACTTCTTTACCTAATTTTAAACGGAAAAACTTTTTATTTGCTTCTTCTCTAAAATCTTCTCTTTCGATATAAATTTCTCTAGAAAAAGGAACCTTTCTGCTACCAAAACCATCTTCATAATCGTTGTAATTAGCATCTAGTAATTCTTCTTCTCCTTCAGGATAATTTGTAATTACTACTTTAACAGGATCTAAAACAGCCATTACTCTAGGTGCTGTTTTGTTTAAATCTTCACGAATTTTAAATTCTAATAAAGCAACATCTATTACGTTTTCACGTTTAGAAACCCCAACAGTTTCTACAAAACTTCTAATAGAAGCAGGTGTATAACCACGTCTTCTTAAGCTAGAAATAGTTGGCATTCTTGGATCATCCCAACCAGATACAATACCTTGTTCTACTAAAGTTAATAACTTACGCTTACTCATTATTGTATAGCTTAAGTTTAAACGAGAAAACTCTCTTTGTTTTGGTGGATTTGGATATTCTGATTTGCTAAAATCATATACATTATCACGAAACCAATTGTACAATTCTCTATGAGGTTTAAACTCTAAAGAACATAAAGAATGTGATATTTGTTCTATATAATCGCTTTCACCATGCGTCCAATCGTACATTGGGTAAATACACCAATCTGTACCAGTTCTGTGGTGTGCTTTGTACATAATTCTGTACATTAATGGATCTCTCATTAACATATTAGGAGAACTCATATCTATTTTTGCACGCAATGTATGTTCGCCTTCTTTAAACTTACCATCTTTCATGTCTTGAAACAAGGTTAAGTTTTCTTCTACGGTTCTATCTCTAAAAGGACTATTTGTACCTACAGAAGTTGGCGTACCTTTTTGTACTCTCATTTCTTCTGATGATTGAGAATCTACATAAGCTTTACCGTCTTTAATTAATAAAATTGCCCAATCATATAATTGCTGAAAGTAATCTGAAGAATAACATTCATTAGCCCAAGTGTAACCCAACCAAGAAATGTCTTTCTTAATTGCGTCTACATATTCTTGCTCTTCTTTAGCAGGATTTGTGTCATCAAAACGTAAGTTAACAGGCGCATTATAAGTTTCACCTAAACCAAAACTAATACCAATAGCTTTTGTATGACCAATGTGCAAATAACCGTTAGGTTCTCGGCGGAAAACGAAAACGTAAATTTTCTTTTGGCATTCCGTTTGCTAAATCTTCTTCTATAATATGCTCTAAAAATTGAGCGATTTTTTCTCTTCAGACATCGTTTTATATGAAAAAATTAAGAAACAAAATTACATAAAATACTTCATTGGTATTAAGAGTTTTGTAACAAAATTGTAAAATTTGCATCTAATAGATAAACACAATTTATTATGAGCGATCAAATTAAAAATTACACTTGCCCTAAATGTAACAGTAAAACTTATAAACTAGGACAAATGAGGGCAACCGGTGGTACATTGTCTAAAATTTTTGATATTCAAAATCAGAAATTTACAAGTGTTACTTGCGAGCGTTGCACATACACAGAATTTTACAAAACAAAAACAAGTGCTATTAGTAATGTTTTTGACTTTTTCACCAACTAATTTTTTTCAAAAGCTATAAAATTGCCTCTTTTTTGTCGTAATTTTGTAATATGAAGAAAGACGGAGAAAAAAAGCCCGATTTAGTTGTATTTAATGAGGAAACTCAAAAATACGATGCAGCTTTAAAACCATATGGTACATCTGCAAGTTCGCCAGTAATTAAGCCTACAAACACGGCAACTTGGACCGCCGATGGTGTAAGACGCACAAATAAAATTTTAAAGGGAAAATTTGAAGAAGTAAGAAGAGAGTACGAATTGTTAATGGAGAAATTTCATTACAATGATATGCTTTATAATGCAAAGTTTGGTTTCGAACCAATAATTGGCGAAACATATCATCTTTACTTAAATAAAAAAGATGAATTATTTTTGTCTATAATAGAACCAAGCGAATGGAGTTTAGAGTATAAAGGTTCTTTTAGATTAAATTCTGATAAAATGTGGGAAAAAGTAACAACAGAAACAAAGCCGAAGCTTAAAATGGGAATAATACAAGTAAATAATATTAAGCTTTACGCTTATCATGGTTGTTTAGATGAAGAAGCAAAAATTGGTAGCGAATATAGAGTAGATGTAGAGGTAAAGGCAAGTTTAAGAAAATCTGCAAAAACAGATGAGTTAGCAGATACTGTAGATTATGTACATCTAAATCACATTGTAAAAGAAGAAATGGCAATTAGATCTAAATTATTAGAAGAGGTTGCACAAAGAATCTTAGATCGATTTTTTAGAGAAATTAGAATGATTAGAAGAGCTAAAGTTTCTGTAGCAAAAATTAACCCACCAATAGGCGGAAACGTAGAAGAAGTAGCTATTATTTTAACAAAAAAGAGATAAGATAAAAAAATACTTGCAATACTTGTAAATTTGCGTAAATTTGCAATCCTTAAAACGATATATATTTATATTGTTTTAATAAAAAGGTGTCTTGGCCGAGTGGCTAGGCAATGGTTTGCAAAACCATGTACAGCGGTTCGAATCCGCTAGACACCTCTAAAAAGCCTTAATCTTTTGATTAAGGCTTTTTTATTTTTTTGATGATAATCACAAGAACTAATTTATTAAATGCAGTTTAACGTAAGAAAATAGTCGTTTGTCGAAAAATTAAAAATTTGGGTGGCTTGTAAATGTACATTTGTACAACCAAACCAAAACACTGCAAACTATGTTTTTACAAATTTTACCACCGGATGCATACGCAACAACAGCTACAGAAACCGTAATAGATAATCAATTACTTTTTGTTGTTTTAGGATTAGCAATAGGAGTTTTTGCAATAATTAAAGTTGCTAAGGTTTTAAGTAAAATTAAAATTGTAAAGCCAAGTTTTACTTCTTAAGAATTAGATTTTTATTAACAGAAAATTACACTTTTTTCTTCATATTTGTAGGCTGTAAATTATATTTTTTGTAGTTTACTATTTATAAAATCATTAAATATTAATTTTTAATGATTTTTTTAATTTTATATAATGAAGATATATCCTATAGAAACAGGTAATTTTAAGCTAGATGGTGGTGCAATGTTTGGTGTTGTACCTAAAAGTATTTGGCAAAGAACAAACCCTGCAGATTCAAATAATTTAATAGACATGAGCATGCGTTGTATGCTTATACAAGATGGAGATAGACTTGTTTTAATAGACACAGGATTAGGTGTTAAGCAATCGGATAAATTTTTTGGTTATTACTATTTGTTTGGAGATTTTTCTTTAGACAGTTCTTTGGCTAAATATGGTTTTCATAGAGACGATGTAACAGATGTTTTTCTAACACATTTACATTTCGATCATTGTGGAGGTGTAATAGAATGGAATTCACAAAAAACTTTATTACAACCTGCTTTTAAGAATGCAAAATTTTGGTCGAACGATAATCATTGGCAATGGGCAACAGAACCAAATGCCAGGGAAAAAGCTTCATTTTTAAAAGAAAATATAAATCCGATTAAAGAAAGTGGTCAGCTTAATTTTATCCATAGAAATGCAATTGACCAAATAGGATTTAATGTTTTGTTTATGGATGGTCATACAGAAAAACAAATGTTACCAAAAATAACATATCAAGGTAAAACAATTGTTTTTATGGCAGATTTATTACCTACAATTGGGCATATTCCTTTACCATATGTAATGGGTTATGATACAAGACCTTTATTAACAATTAAAGAAAAAGCAGCTTTTTTAAACGAAGCTGCAGACAATAATTATTACCTTTTTTAGAACACGATGCGTATAACGAACTTTGTACGGTTAAGCATACAGAAAAAGGAGTAAGATTAAAAAATACACATAAATTTACAGATATATTTAATTAAGAGAAGAGAGATGAGAGTATTAAAGCCAATTATTTATACAGCGGTTGCTAGTGTTGTTTTTGCAAGTTGTAAAACATCAATAAATACAATTCCGGTACCAAATGGTGCAGAAAATGTAATAAATATTCCTGCTAAAAAAGGAGCATTAACAGAAGAAGAAGTGCAGGTTTGGAGTCATATGGATTTACAAACAGACTCGATTCCGGGTATGAGTATTGCAAAAGCATATCAATTTTTAGAAGGTAAAAAAGGAGTGCGGGTAATTGTTGCTGTTGCAGATTCCGGTATAGATGTAGAGCATGAAGATCTAAAGGATGTTGCTTGGGTTAACCCTAAAGAAGTAGCAAATAATAATAAAGATGATGATAACAACGGTTATGTAGATGATGTACACGGATGGAATTTTCTTGGAAATAAAGAAGGTAAAATTGTAAATGCAGATCAACTAGAACTAACTAGAATTGTTAAAAAAGGAATGGACAAATTTGGCGATAAAAAAGCATCTGAGATTGCAGATGCCGATAAAGCTGAATTTCAAGAATTTTTAAAGTTAAAAGAAAAGTATACACAATCTGTGGCTGCTCATAAACAAGAATTATTCAATCTTGAGCAAACAGAGACAAGAATTACACAAATAGAGCAAAATTTTAAAGATGTAAAAGAATTTTTAGGAAAAGAAGATTTTACTATAGAAGATTTAAAAAGTGCAAAACCGGAAAGTGCACAATTAGCAGCAAAAATTGCCGATGTTTCTAACATGTTATCTAGAGGTATGAGCGAAAAAGGTTTGCTAGATTATAAGAAGCAGTTATTAGATTATAAGAAAGGTAAAGACGCTTCTAAAAGTTACGATTTAGATTTTAATGCTAGACAAACTTTAGACGATGATTTATATGATATTAACGATAAATTCTACGGTAACAATAATGTAATTGGTTCTAAAGATTTAGAAAGTCATGGTACACACGTTGCAGGTATAGTTGCAGCTTCTAGAAATAATAATAAAGGTGTAAACGGTGTTGCTAGCAATGTTAAAATTATGGCAGTAAGAGTTGTGCCGGATGGCGATGAACACGATAAAGATATTGCTTTAGGAATTCGTTATGCAGTTGATAATGGTGCAAAAATTATAAATACAAGTTTTGGTAAAGCATATTCACCAAATAAACAATGGGTTTATGACGCTATTAAATATGCAGAAAGTAAAGATGTTTTAATTGTAAATGCTGCTGGTAATGATGGTAAGAATATTGATATCGAAAAAACATACCCAAATGATTCTAAAGATTTAGTAAACGAAATTGCTGATAATGTTTTAACAATAGGAGCAATGAGTTTACATTATGATGAAAACTTGCCAGCTACTTTTTCTAATTATGGTAAAATGAATGTAGATGTATTTGCACCAGGTGTAGATATTTATGCAACATTTCCTAAAAACGAATATCAAGCTATTAGTGGTACATCTATGGCAGCACCTTCAAGTGCTGGTGTAGCGGCTTTAGTGCGTTCGTATTATCCGCAGTTATCTGCAAGTCAAGTAAAGCATATTTTAATGAACTCTGGTTTAAAAGTTAATTTTGATGTTATCAAACCAGGTACTAAAGACGAAAAAGTTTCATTCTCAGATTTATCAGTTTTCGGTAGAGTAGTTAATGCTTATAATGCGTTAATTATGGCAGATAGAATTGTAAACGGAAAAAAATAATAATTACAAACAGCAATCTTTTGATTGCTGTTTTTTACTTTTATATTCAAATTTAATTAACTATCACATGAAAAAAACCTACTTTTATTTTTTGCAATTGCTATAATTGCTTCTTGTACCCAAACAAAAGAAGCAACATATCAGCAAAAAGAAGACACTAAGTTTACTACTTATTGGCAACAACACATCGATTATACAATGGATATTGATGTTGATACAGAAAAGTATCAATATAAAGGTTCACAAAAAGCGGTGTACACAAACAACTCTCCAGATCAATTAGATAAAGTTTATTACCACTTATATTTTAATGCTTTTCAACCAGGTTCTCAAATGGATGTTAGATCTTTAAACATCAAAGATCCAGATAGAAGAGTTAGAGATAGAATTAGCAAATTAAATGCTGATGAAATTGGTTATATTAAAGTAAACTCTCTAAAACAAAACGGAACAGCGGTAACTTATGAAACTGTAGGCACTATTTTAGAAGTAACTTTAAATACGCCAATTAAATCCGGTGAAACAGTTACTTTAGATATGGATTTTGATGCACAAGTTCCTGTTCAAATTAGAAGAACTGGTAGAAATAATAAAGAAGGTGTCGCACTTTCAATGTCTCAATGGTATCCTAAAATGGCAGAATATGATTTTGAAGGTTGGCATACTCCACCTTATATTGCTAGAGAATTCCACGGAATTTGGGGTAATTTTGATGTGAAGATTTCTATTGATAAAGATTACGTTGTTGGTGGTACAGGTTACTTACAAAATCCGCAAGAAATAGGACACGGTTATGAAGACAAAACAAAGCAGTTAAACGTGCCAAGTACAGAGAAATTAACTTGGCATTTTAAAGCACCAAATGTACATGATTTTATGTGGGCAGCAGATCCTAACTACAATCATGATGTTTTAAAAATGGCAAACGGAATTGATTTACACTTTTTATATAAGAAAGATTTAGAGGCAAAGTATTTAAGAAACTGGAAAGAATTACAGCCAAAAACAGCTGAATTAATGTCTTATTTTAGTAAGCATGTTGGTCAATATCCATATAAACAATATTCTGTTATACAAGGTGGAGATGGTGGTATGGAATATGCAATGTCTACTTTAATTACAGGAAAAAGAAGTTTTGGTAGTCTTTTTGGTGTTACTTCTCATGAAATGGCACACACTTGGTTTCAGTTTTTGTTAGCTACCAACGAAAGTAAACACCCTTGGATGGACGAAGGTTTTACATCTTATATTTCTAACAAAGCATCTTATGAAATTTTAAAAAGAGGAAACAAAAATCCAAATGCAGGTCCATATAGAGGTTACAACTATTTAGTAAAAAATAATATAGAAGAACCTTTAACTACACATGCAGATAGATATAATACTAATGCAGCTTATAGTACTGGTAGTTATGGTAAAGGAAGCATGTTTTTATCGCAATTAGAATATGTAATTGGTGCAGATAATGTAGCAAAAGGATTAAAAAAATACTTTACAGATTTTAGTTTTAAACACCCAACACCAAACGATGTAAAGCGTTCTATGGAAAAAGTTTCGGTATTCATTTAGATTGGTATTTAAATGAGTGGACACAAACTATACATACAATAGATTATGGTGTAAAATCTGTAAACAATAAAACGATTACTTTAGAGAGAATTGGTAAAATGCCAATGCCTATCGATTTAGAAGTTACTTATGTTGATGGTTCTGTAGAAAACTTTAATATACCATTAAGAATAATGAGAGGTAATAAGCCAACAACAGCAACTGTTATTACAGATTGGGGTTGGGCAATGCCAACATATACTTTTAACGCATCGAAAGCGGTTAAATCTGTAACAATAGATAAAAGTAAACTAATGGCAGATGTTAATGCTGATAATAACTTTTACGAAGTAAAATAATACTTCTACAAAAAAGAGAAAAGCCTCATCATAATTTATGATGAGGCTTTTTTATTGTTATCTAGTTGATAAAATCTTCAATTCTATCATTTGGTATAAAACCTTTCAACATTAAGAATACACCACAAATTATCAATATAATTCCCATAATTTTTTTCACTCTAAAAATTACTTGTGGTGTCATTTTAGATTTTAATTGTTTGGCTAAAAAAATCTTACCTAAATCGGTTACAAAATAACCTATTAAAACAGTACCAAAATACCAAAATATAGCATTTTGATCCATTTTTAAGGTAGGGCCAATTACAAGAACAGTACCTAACCAAAAAGCTAAAACACCTACGTTTATAAAGTTTAAAAAGAATCCTTTAAAAAATAATTTTAAGTAGTTGTTTTTTATGGGTACATCTACAATTTTAGCAGATTCTAATGCTTCTTTTTTGTTCTCTTTTTCTAAATACGTAATTAAACCATAAATTATAAGTACCAAGCCGCCAAGAAAGAATAATCGCGGATCGTCTTTAATTTTTTCTAGCAGAGATCTACTTCCGTAGTAAGCAATTAGAATAAAGGATAAATCGCCTAAAATAACACCTAAATCAAAAACAATTGCAGCTCTAGCGCCTTTTAAAATACTAGTTTGTATTAACATAAAAAAACAGGTCCTATCATGAAAGCCATGAAAAAACCTATTAAAAAAGCATTTTTAAAGTCGTAAATATCCATATTGGCAAAAATACGGAAATTTAAACATCATCAAAGTCAATTGTAATTTTTGGTGTTGTTGGATATGCTTGACATGCTAAAACCAAACCTTCTTCAATTTCACTATCTGTAAGTATAGAATTTTTTACCATTACAGCTTTTCCTTCGGTAACTTTACACATACAAGAACTACAAACACCACCTTGACAAGAGTAAGGTGCATCTAAGTTATTGCGTAAACTTGCCGCTAAAAGATCGTCTGTTTGTTGCATAGAAAAAGTAGTTTCTTCATCGTCTAAAAGAACTTTAACTTCTGTAACGCCTTCTTTAACTTCTGCAGCAGCTTCTTTATCAATAGAAGTTGTAAATAATTCGAAATGAATATTTTCTTTACTAATTTTATTAGCAGCTAAAGTTTTAGAAACTTCTTCTATCATTTGTTCTGGTCCGCATAAAAAAGCAGCATCAAAACTAGTTTCTTTGTACATGTTTTTAACGAAATACTTTGTTACGTTTTCGTCTATTCTACCACGCAAACCGTTTTTTACGTTTTCTCTACTGTATATAAAATGCAAATTTAAACGTTCTGAATACGTTTCTTTTAAAGCGTTTAATTCATCAAAAAAGATAGTGTCTGCAATAGATTTATTACCATAAACTAAAGTAAAGTTAGAAGTGTTTTCTTCTTCTAAAACTGATTTTACCATCGATAAAATTGGCGTAATACCGGAACCTGCAGCAAAACCGATATAGTTTTTATTAGCCTGCGGATTTAGTAAAAAACGACCTTCTGGCTCAGAAACTTCTATTTCATCGCCAGCTTTTAATTTAGATGTTGCGTAGGTAGAAAACACACCGTTTTCTACAGCTTTAATCGCAACTCTAATTTCTCCGCTTTTTGGTGCAGAGCAAATAGAATATGCTCTTCTTATTTCTTCACCATTAATTACTTTTTGTAAAGTAATGTATTGTCCTGCAACAAAATTAAAACTGTTTTTTAAATGTTGAGGTATTTCTAATAAAACAGAAACCGCGTTTGCGGTTTCATGTTTTACTTCTTGTATGTTTACTTTGTAAAATGTTGCCATTTAAATATGTATTATACCAAATTATTCGCAATTAAATATTCGGCAATTTGAACTGTGTTGGTAGCAGCACCTTTTCTAAGGTTGTCTGCAACAATCCACAAATTTAAGGTATTTTCTTGAGATTCGTCTCTTCTAATTCTACCAACAAAAACTTCGTCTTTATTATGCGCATTAATTGGCATCGGATACACGTTGTTGGCCAAATCATCTTCTACAATCACACCAGGTGTTTCGCTTAAAATAGTTCTAACTTCTGCTAAATCGAAATCATTTTCAAACTGCACGTTAACAGCTTCAGAATGCCCACCAGCAGTAGGAATACGAACAGCGGTTGCAGTTACAGAAAAAGAATCATCACGTAAAATTTTCTTTGGCTCTTTAACCAATTTCATTTCTTCTTTAGTGTATCCGTTTTCTAAGAAAATATCACAATGTGGCAAAGCATTTCTACCAATTTTATGCGGATACGCCATTTCTCCGTCTACACCAGCCTCTTCATTATCTAGTTGTTGTACTGCTTTTACACCAGTACCAGAAACAGATTGATACGTAGAAATTACAACACGTTTCATGGTATATTTAGAGTGTAACGGCGCTAAAGCCATTACCAATTGTATTGTAGAACAGTTTGGATTAGCAATAATTTTATCATCAGCAGTTAAAACATCACCATTAATTTCCGGAACTACTAATTTCTTTGTCGGATCCATTCTCCAAGCAGAAGAATTATCTATAACCGTTGTACCAACTTCTGCAAATTTTGGTGCCCATTCTAAAGAAGTATCGCCACCGGCAGAAAATAAAGCCACATCCGGTTTTAAACTCACAGCATCTGCTAAGGTTACAATAGTATATTCTTTGCCTTTATAAGATAATTTTTTACCGGCAGATCTTTCAGATGCTACAGGTATTAACTCAGTTATAGGTAAATTACGTTCTTCTAAAACTTGTAACATTACAGTTCCAACCATTCCAGTTGCTCCAACTACAGCTATTTTCATCGGTATTTCTATTTAATAATTTTTATGATACTACAAAGATGCTAACAAATTAGTAACCAGCCATTCTTTTAATAAAAATTTACCAATATAATTCCTGTTGTTTAAAATTAAACAAATTGATATAAAATTATATTTGTAAGTTAATTTTGAAGCTATTTCCTGCTTTCGCTACTCGCTTTTTTTGCAGAAAAAGCAAAAAAGAGCTCAAACAGACCGCTCTATCAGGGCTAAACTATTTGCATACAATTGGTCTTTTCTATTGCAGTCTTTGCTTTGAAATGATTGTTTAAAAAACTAACTTTGCAAAAAATATATAGTTTAACCTAAAAAGTATAGCATGCAACTGTACAATAAGTTAAGCGCAAAAGAACGCGCTGCATTAATAGATGAGGCTGGTAAAGACCGTCTTACAATATCATTCTATCAATACTTCAAGATAGAGAATCCACAATTATTTAGAGATAAATTATTTTTAGAATGGAACGCCTTAGATGTTCTTGGTAGAATTTATGTTTCTTACGAAGGTATCAATGCACAATTATCGGTACCATCAGAAAATTTTTATGCTTTAAAAGAACAATTAGATAGTATTTCATTTTTAAAAGACATACGTTTAAATGTTGCGGTAGAGCAAGACAATAAATCGTTTTTAAAGTTAAAGGTAAAAGTTAGAAACAAAATTGTTGCCGATGGATTGAATGATGAGACTTTTGATGTAACTAACAAAGGAGTGCACTTAAACGCAAAGGAGTTTAACCAAATGCTAGCAAACCCAAACACGGTTTGTGTAGATATGCGTAACCACTACGAAAGTGAAATTGGACATTTTGATGGTGCTGTAACGCCAGATGTAGATACTTTTAGAGATTCTTTAGATATTATAGAAGAAGATTTAAAAGACAACAAAGAAGATAAGAATTTATTGATGTATTGTACCGGCGGAATTCGTTGCGAAAAAGCATCTGCATATTACAAACACAAAGGTTTTAAAAACGTATTTCAACTAGAAGGCGGTATTATAGAATATACGCGTCAGGTAAAAGAAGAAGGAATCGAAAATAAATTTATTGGTAAAAACTTTGTATTCGATCATAGAAGAGCAGAACGTATTACAGATGATGTAATTTCTAATTGTCACCAGTGTGGTAAAGCGTGCGACGAGCATACAAATTGTGCCAATGAAGCATGTCATTTATTGTTTATACAATGTGATGAATGTTCAGAAAAGATGGAAAACACCTGTTCTACAGATTGCCAAGAAATTATTCAGTTATCTTACGAAGAACAAAAAGAACTTCGAAAAGGGAAGGGAAATAGCAATAAAATCTTTAAAAAAGGACGTTCTGAGAAATTAAAGTTTAAGAAGTAAAGTTAAAAACGATATTTGAAAGCTCTCAATTTTTGAGAGCTTTTTTTATGGATTAAATTTTAAAATATATCTGAATTCAAAAAAGATTATCAGTGAAATTAAATTATACGCTTACTAATTATTTACCTACAAATTCTAATAACAGATAAATTAAAGCTTCTGTTTATAGTAATTTCGTTTTAAAATTAAATATCAGTTCTCTTAAACTTATAAAAAGCTATTTTTTCATTCTTTAAGAATGCGTATATTTACGAATTAGACAAAATTAAGTGGTGTTTTTATACTTGCTTGATAATCAAAATTATGAACTTAAAGATTCTTAATTTTTATGTAATTTAAAGAGGTTTTTTGATGTAAAACGTTTAATTACTAAGAGTTAAAAATTATAAAATATAAATCACATGGCATGTGGAAGTTGCGGTACAACAGAAAATGGTGTACCAAAAGGATGTAAGAGTAATGGTAATTGTGGTAGTGGAACCTGCGGAAGTGGTAGTAATAAATTAGCTGTTTTCGATTGGCTTTCTAACATGACGTTACCAACCGGACAAGAACGTTTTAATATTTTTGAAGTCCGTTTTAAAAACGGAAGAAAACATTTTTATAAAAATGTAGATAATTTACCCATAACAATGGGAGATATTGTTGCTGTAGAAGGAAATCCTGGGCACGATATTGGTACCGTTTCTTTAGCAGGAGAATTGGTAAAAGTGCAAATGAAAAAGCGCAAAATTACCGCAGATCACGAAGACGTTAAAAAAATCTACAGAAAAGCAAGTCAAAGAGATATCGATATTTGGCAACAAGCAAGAGGTAAAGAAGAAGAAACTCAAAGAAGAGGAAGAGAAATCTTAGGTCGCTTAGGTTTGCAAATGAAATTATCTGATGTAGAATATCAAGGAGATGGTAACAAAGCTACTTTTTATTACACAGCAGATGCAAGAGTAGATTTTAGACAATTAATTAGAGATTTGGCAAGTGCATTTTCTATTCGTGTAGAAATGAAACAAGTTGGTGCAAGACAAGAAGCAGCAAGACTTGGTGGTGTGGGTTCTTGTGGTAGAGAATTGTGTTGTTCTACTTGGTTAACAGATTTTAGAAAAGTAACAACATCTGCAGCGCGTTATCAGCAATTATCTTTAAATCCGCTAAAGTTAGCAGGACAATGTGGAAAATTAAAATGCTGTTTAAATTTTGAATTAGATACGTATTTAGATGCCTTAAAAGCGTTTCCGAAACAAGATGTAGTTTTAAAGACAGAAAAAGGAGATGCCGTTTTTGTAAAGATGGATATTTTTAAAGGACATCTTTGGTACACTTATAAAGAAGAGCGTTTCAAGTGGTTTCGTTTGACTTTAGATCAAGTCTTAGAAATTATAGATTTAAATAAAAATAACGAAAAATCTGCTACGTTAGAAGAATATGAGTCTGATGTAGAAATTCCTGTAAAAGTAGATTTTGAAGATGCTGTTGGGCAAGATAGTTTAACAAGGTTTGATGCGCCAAAAACTAGCAAAAGAAGAAGAAATAACAGAAACAAGAAAAAGAAAAACCTGTTGCAGCTGCGGCAAGCACAACGCAACAAAAACCAAACGCTAGAAAGAAACCGCAAGCAAAACCCGCCGCAAAAAAAGGAAACAGGCAACCACAAAAAAATAAGCCACAACAACCAGGGCAAGCACAAGGGCAGCAAAAACCAAATAAACCAAAGCAGAAATCTAAGCCAAGGCAAAAACCTGTTGCTAAAAATACAGATGCTACAAAATCTGTTGCAAAAGCGAATGCAAATACAAACAAACCAAAGGTAGAAGGTAAAAGACTAAACAAACCAAGAAGAAATAATAGAAATCGTAAAAACAATACGCCTAAGAATGGAAAGGATTCAGAAAAATAAAATATTACTTTTTGTAGGTTTTTTCTTTTTGATGATTTCTTGTCAAGACGTATCCGAGTTTAATCAATATAAAACATTAGAAGATGGTTCTTGGAAATCGAACCAAGATTTAACGTTTAATTTTGAAGTTAAAGATACGATTCGACCAAAAAATTTGTTTATCAATATTAGAAATAATAACGAATACGAATACAGTAATTTGTTTATAATAACAACTTTAAAGTTTCCGAATAACACAGCAGTTATAGATACGTTGCAATATGAAATGGCAGATGAAAAAGGGGTGTTTTTAGGTAGTGGATTTTCGAGTATCAAAGAAAATAAATTATTTTATAAGGAAGAAAAAGTTTTTCCTACTTCGAAATTACGTTTTAAGTGTAAAACAAGCAATGCGAAAAAACGGAGAAATTAACGAGATTAAAAATTTAAAAGGAATTTTAGACGTTGGTTTAACTATTGAAAAAATTAATGAATAATGGCAAAAAAGAAACTACAAGTTTTAAAAAATATTTAAAATGGTTCACGGGAATTGTTTTAGGAGGTTTTACACTAATCTTATTGTTGTTTTTGTATACAGCCTGGGATCCTTTTGATGCTTTACCATCTTTTGAAGAATTAGAAAATCCGCAGACCAATTTAGCAACAGAAGTTATTTCTATTGATGGTAAAACAATAGGAAAATATGCAACAGAAAACAGAACGCCAATTACTTTTAAAGAGTTGCCAACAAATTTGGTAAATGCATTAGTTGCTACAGAAGACGAGCGTTTTTACGAACATTCTGGTATCGATTTTAGAGGAACAGCAAGAGCTGTAGTAAAGTTAGGTGCTGGCGGTGGTGCTAGTACAATTACACAACAACTGGCTAAAAATTTATTTACCAAAAGAGCTTCGGTAACAAGATAAAAAGAGTTATACAGAAAGCAAAAGAATGGATTGTTGCCATCAAATTAGAAAGACAATATACAAAGCAAGAAATAATTGCAATGTATTTAAATACGCAAGATTTTATTTTTAGAGCAGTAGGTATTCGATCTGCTTCAAGAATTTATTTTGGTAAAGAAGCTAAAGATTTAGATTTACAAGAAGCAGCAATTATTGTTGCGATGTTAAAAAATCCTAGACAATACAATCCTCATAGAGAAATCTCAAAAAAGAAATCTTTAAATAGAAGAAATGTGGTTTTTGCTCAGATGTATAAAAATAGTTTTATCACAGAAGAAGAAAAAGATTCATTGCAAAAATTACCTTTAAAAATTAACTTTACTCGAGAAAGTCACAGTGATGGTTATGCTACCTATTTTAGAGGGCACTTACAAAAAGTGATGCGTAAATGGGTAAAAGAACACCCAAAACCTAACGGAGAAGAGTATAATATTTTTGAGGATGGATTAAAAATCTATGTAACTTTAGATTCTAGAATGCAACAGTATGCAGAAGAAGCCGTAAATGAGCATATGGCAAATTTGCAGAAATACTTTTTTAAAGAACAGAAAAATAATAAAACGGCTCCTTTTTTAGATATTGAAAAAAGCCAAGTTGCCGGAATTTTAAATAGAGCTAAGAAAAACTCTGAAAGATATAAGCGATTAAAAAAAGCAGGAAAATCTTCAAAATATATAGATGAAGTTTTTAAGAAAAAAACTGCAATGAAAGTGTTTTCTTATAAAGGAGATATTGATACAATTATGTCTCCAAACGATTCAATTAAATATTATAAATACTTTTTACGTTCCGGTTTATTATCAATAGAACCACAAACAGGGCACATTAAAGCTTGGGTTGGTGGCGTAAATTATAAACACTTTAAGTTTGATGCAGTAGAACAACAAAAAAGGCAAGTAGGTTCTACCTTTAAGCCATTTGTATATGCAACTGCAATTAATCAATTAAAATTGTCACCTTGTACAGAGTTTCCTAATATTCCTTATACGATTCCGCAA
This sequence comes from Polaribacter sp. HA6-7, assembly GCF_055693625.1. Classification (NCBI taxonomy): domain Bacteria; kingdom Pseudomonadati; phylum Bacteroidota; class Flavobacteriia; order Flavobacteriales; family Flavobacteriaceae; genus Polaribacter; species Polaribacter sp. HA6-7. Next base: position 2,828,213 of record NZ_CM146338.1, on the reverse strand, counting down.
GGAAAATACGGAATTCCGAAGCTTATACACCAGAGAATTCTAACTCTAAGTATGGCGGAATGTTAACGCTTAAAGAAGGTTTAGCAGGTTCTGTAAATACAATGTCTGCAAGATTAGTAGATATGGTTTCACCAGAAAATGTTGTTCGATTGGCAAAGTCTGCGGGTATCGAAACTGATATACCGGCAAATCCTTCTATTGCTTTAGGTGCTGTAGATTTATCATTATTAGAAATGGTTAGTGCTTATTCTACTTTTGCAAATAGAGGTTTGCGCGTTAGCCCTATGATTATTACAAGAATAGAAGATAAAAACGGAACAGTTTTAGAAGAATTTACACCAAAAACACAAGAAGTTTTAAGTGAAGAATCTTCGTATGTTGTTTTAAATCTTTTAGAAGGTGTAACTCAATCTGGTTCGGTGCAAGATTGCGTTCGGCTATACCGCTTATCCAAAAATTGTAACGGGTTTTCCATATAAATTTACGAATGCAATTGCAGGTAAAACGGGTACAACTCAGAATCAATCAGATGGTTGGTTTATGGGTGTTGTGCCAAATTTGGCAACTGGAGTTTGGACTGGTGGAGAGGATAGATCTACGCATTTTCCGGGTATTGGTTACGGGCAAGGAGCAACTATGTCTTTACCTTCTTGGGCTTTATTTATGCAAAAATGTTATGCTGATAAAAGTTTAAAAATTAGTAAAGCAGAATTTGATAAGCCAGAAAACTTGTCGATAAATATCAATTGCGAAGAAGATACAGATGATAAGGATGATAAAGAAGAAAAGGTTGTGCCAGAAGAAGATACAGACTTTTAATTTTTATTCTTATCAATACTCAAAATAATAACTTACAAAATTTAATTTTATGATTAATAAAAAAGTTAAAAATGTACAAGAAGCCTTACAAGGTGTTAAAGACAAAATGACCTTTATGCTAGGTGGTTTTGGTTTGTGTGGTATTCCTGAAAATGCAATTTCAGAATTGGTAAAATTAAATGTTAGAGATGTTACATGTATTTCTAACAATGCTGGTGTAGATGATTTTGGTTTGGGTTTATTACTTCAAAATAAACAAATAAAAAAGATGATTTCTTCTTATGTTGGCGAAAACGACGAATTCGAAAGACAAATGTTGTCTCGGTGAATTGGAAGTAGAATTAACGCCACAAGGAACTTTAGCAGAAAAATGTAGAGCTGCACAAGCAGGTTTCCCTGCATTTTACACGCCAGCAGGTTACGGTACAGAAGTAGCAGAAGGTAAAGAAACAAGAGAATTTGATGGTAAAATGTATGTTTTAGAACCCGCTTTTAAAGCAGATTTTGCTTTTGTAAAAGCTTGGAAAGGTGATGCAGCAGGTAATCTTGTGTTTAAAGGAACCTCTAGAAACTTTAATCCAAATATGTGTGGTGCAGCTACAATTACTGTTGCAGAAGTAGAAGAATTGGTAGAGGTTGGTGAGTTAGATCCAAACAATATTCATATTCCAGGAATTTTTGTACAAAGAATTTTTGAAGGAAAAGATTACGAGAAAAGAATTGAACAACGAACTGTAAGACAAAGAAGCTAATTATGTTAGATAAAAACGGAATTGCGAAAAGAATCGCACAAGAAGTTCAAGACGGATTTTACGTTAATTTAGGTATCGGTATTCCAACATTAGTAGCCAATTATGTTAGAGAAGATATCGAAGTAGAATTTCAATCTGAAAATGGAGTTTTAGGTATGGGACCTTTTCCTTTTGAAGGCGAAGAAGATGCAGATATTATAAACGCAGGTAAACAAACAATAACCACATTGCCAGGAGCAAGTTTTTTTGATTCTGCAACTAGTTTCTCTATGATTAGAGGTAAACATGTAGATTTAACAATTCTTGGTGCTATGGAAGTTGCCGAAAATGGTGATATTGCCAACTGGAAAATTCCGAAAAAATGGTAAAAGGAATGGGCGGCGCAATGGATTTAGTAGCATCTGCAGAAAACATTATTGTAGCCATGATGCATTCTAACAAACGTGGTGAATCTAAAATTTTAACAAAATGTTCTTTACCATTAACAGGTGTAGGTTGTGTTACTAAAGTGGTAACCAATTTGGCGGTTTTAGAAGTAAAAGATAATGCATTTCATCTTTTAGAAAGAGCACCAGGAGTTTCTGTAGAAGAAATACAAAATGCTACAGAAGGTACTTTGGTTGTAAACGGAGAAATTCCGGAAATGAATATTTAGATAGAACAATAACCTTTTTACTTAAAAAGAACATGACTTTATTTAAAAAATTATATTGGTTGATAAATCCATTATTAATGGTTGCTTTTATGCTGATTTTAGAAAAGCTTTTTAAATTAGATAACATCGTTTTAAGTACTTCAATTGCTGTTTCACTGGCGTTTTTATTATCTCCTAAAGTTGTAATTGTAGAAAAGCAACATGGGCCAGAAGAGCAAATTAAGTGGTTGTTTTTTAAAAAGGTAGTGAATAAAAAACTATAGAAAGATATAAAAATGAAGATAATATCTTATAACGTAAACGGAATTAGAGCCGCTTTAAAAAAGGGTTTTATAGAATGGTTAGAAGCAGCACAACCAGATGTACTTTGCATTCAAGAAACAAAAGCACATAAAGAACAATTAGATTTGTCTGTTTTTGAAGACGCAGGTTACAAATACCATTATTGGTTTTCAGCACAAAAAAAGGATATTCTTCAGTAGCAATTCTTTGTAAAGAAAAACCCAATCATATCGAATATGGTACAGGTATAGAAACCATGGATTTTGAAGGAAGAAATCTTCGAGTAGATTTTGATGATGTTTCTGTAATGAGTATGTATTTGCCTTCGGTACAAATTCTGATAGACTTAGTTATAAGTTTAATTATATGGATGAAATTCATGAGTATCTTCAAAATTTAAAACAAGAAATACCAAATCTAGTTATTTGTGGTGATTATAATATTTGTCATGAGGCAATTGATATTCACAATCCAAAAATGAAAGGTGTTTCGGGTTTTTACCGAAGAAAGAGCTTGGTTAGGTAATTTTATTGATAATGGTTTTATAGATAGTTTTCGTTATTTAAATCCGAGAGAAACAACAATATTCTTGGTGGAGTTACAGAGCAAATTCAAGAGCAAACAATAAAGGTTGGCGTTTAGATTATGCAATGGTTACAGCACCTTTAAAAGACAAGATTTCTAGAGCTTATATTTTATCAGAAGCTAAACATTCCGACCATTGCCCAATCGCAGTAGAATTAGATTTATAGAATTTTAATGAGAAATTTTTTAGTAGTATTTTTTATAGCAACAAGTGTTTTTGCACAATCACCTAAAGATTCAACTTACAAGAAAATAACAAAAGCAGATTTATTCTCTGATTATGATATTGTTTTGATAGATAGTTTGTTAATGGATTCTAAATACAAGTCTCCGTTATACGAAACATCAACATATATTATAAAAGATGTAGAAAATAAAGACGTTTCTAATGTTGCTTTAACTACAGAGGTTTTAAAGGAAAGATTGCAAAAAGTAAATGCCAAAACACCTTTTCATATTGCCTATAATCCTGCTTTAGAAAAGGTAATAAAGTCTTATTTAAAATATAGAAAAAGATATTATCCTGCTTTAATGGCGAAAGCAGAATATTATTTTCCGATGTTCGAGAGATATTTAGACCAATTCGATGTTCCTTTAGAAATGAAATATTTGGCAATTGTAGAATCTGCTTTAGATCCTACGGCTAAATCTAGAGTTGGTGCAACAGGTTTATGGCAATTTATGTACACAACAGGTGTGCAATACAATTTAAAAGTTAGTTCTTATGTAGATGAGCGCCAAGATCCGGTTAGAGCAACTATTGCGGCTTGCAAATATTTATCTAATTTGTATACTATTTTTGGTGATTGGGATTTGGCTTTGGCAGCATATAATTCGGTCCTGGTAATGTAGCAAAAGCAATTAAGCGTTACTGGGGTTATAGAAATTACTGGAATATTCGCCCGTTTTTACCACAAGAAACAGCAAGTTATGTGCCTGCATTTTATGCAACAATGTATTTGTTTGAATATCAAAAAGAACATAATTTAATTGCGGCACCACCTCAAATTCGTCATTTCGAAACCGACACAATTCAAATAAAAAAGACAATTAGTTTCGATCATGTTTCGGAAACTACCGGTATAAGTTCAGAGTTGATTCAGTTTTTAAATCCGGCTTATAAGTTAGATATTATCCCTTTTGTAGAAGGAAAAAATTATGCAATTCGTTTACCAAGAAAGAATGCCTTTAATTTTATAGAAAATGAAAATGCAATTTACACTTTAGCAGCAGAAGATGCTTCTAAAAGAGAAAAGCCTTTACCTAAGTATTTTGAGATGGATAAACGTATTCGTTACAAAGTAAAAAGTGGAGATTTTTTAGGTAAAATAGCTAATAAATTTGGTGTTAGAATTAGTGAAATTAAAAGATGGAATAGATTAAAAAATAGTAGATTAAAAGTAGGGCAACGTTTAAGTATTTATCCAAAGAAATTGGCAATTCCAAAATCTTCCGTAAAAGTTTCATCAACCAAAAAAAATACGAAAAGTAATAAAAAAGGTGCTTACGACTTGTATACAGTGCAAAAGGGAGATTCACTATGGACAATTTCTAGAAAGTTTAAAAATGTTTCTGTAGATGAAATTAAAAAATGGAATGATATTTGGAGTGCAAAAAGTATTAAACCCGGAACCAAACTTAAAATCTATAAAAGTTAATTATGAAAAAAGCATTAATACTATTTGTAACCGCATTAGTTTTAGTTTCTTGTAAAGGTACAGACAAATATGTACTTAGAGATTCTTTAGGAAAAGTAAACAAAGTTTTAGTTGTAACAAAAGCAAGTGATTGGAACGGAGATTTAGGCTCTGAAATAAGAAATTCTTTTGGTGAAATTTTAGTTGGTTTGCCACAAGCAGAACCTATTCTTTCTGTGTCTCAAATTGCGCCAAATGGTTTTGGTAGCATGATGAAAGTTTCTAGAAACATCATGATTATTGGAGAAGGTGAAAAAGAAGAATTTTATATTAAAAGAAATGTATACGCACAACCACAAATAATTGTGTATGTGTATGGTACAGATGATGCGAGTATAAGTAAAGTTTTTAATGAGCATAAGAAAGAAATTATGGATGCTTATATAGATTCTGATATCAAAATGACTCAAAAGATTTTTGAAAAGAAAAAACTAGATGAATCTCAATTTGAAACTGTAAAAAACTTGGGTATTACTTTTACGGCACCAGATAATTATAATAAAGTTGATGATACAGGAGACTTTTTATGGCTTAGACAGCATTTATTAAGTGGTATTGCAAAAACAGGTAGTAATAATATTTTAGTGTACAGTGTGCCTCTAGAAGATGAAGATAAGGTAGCCGAAAATATTGTAAACGTTAGAAACCAAATAGGAGAGAAGTACATACCAGGTACAAATGAAGAAACTATGCACATGATTACAGAAGAAGCGTATACTCCTTTTACTTCTGAAATGGTTTTAGATGGTAAAAAAACTTTTGAAACTAGAGGTAAATGGGAAGTAAAAAACGATTTTATGGCTGGTCCTTTTTTAAATTATTCTGTAATTGATAAAAAGAATAATAGGGTTGTAGTTTTCGAAGGATTTACATATGCGCCTTCTGTTAATAAAAGAGCTTTTATATTCGAGTTAGAGGCAATTGCAAAATCAATGAAAATAAAATAACGATACTTAGTTTATAGACTAAAAAATCCCTTAACAAATTCTGTTAAGGGATTTTTTTAATTATATATAAAAGTAAAGTAGCTTAGTACCCTATTTTTTGTCTTACTCTTTTAAGAACGTCATTTGCAGTTTTTGTTGCTTTTTCTGCTCCAATACGTAATGCATCATCAATTTCATTTTTGTTATTCATATAATGATGATAACGTTCTCTTACTGTCGCAAATTTTTCTAAAATAAGTTCGTACAAAGCTTGTTTTGCGTGCCCGTAACCATAATTACCACCTTCATAATTAGCTCGCATTTCTGCAATTTGAGCATCAGAAGCTAATAACTTGTACAAAGCAAAAACGTTATCTGTATCTGGGTTTTTAGGATCTTCTAAAGCTAAACTATCGGTTTTTATACCCATAATTTGCTTGCGTAATTTCTTATCAGTTAAAAAGATATTGATAGTATTATTTCGAGACTTACTCATTTTTTCACCATCAATTCCTGGTACTAATTTTGTATGCTCTTGTATTTTTGCTTTCGGTAAAACAAACGTTTCTCCAATAATATTGTTCATTCTACTTGCAACATCTCTTGTAATTTCTAAATGTTGTAATTGATCTTTACCAACAGGCACAACTTCTGCATCATATAATAAAATATCTGCAGCCATTAACATTGGGTATGTAAATAAACCTGCATTAACATCTTCTAACCTATCAGATTTATCTTTAAAGCTATGTGCTAAAGTTAATCTCTGAAAAGGAAAATAACAACTTAAATACCAAGTTAATTCTGTAGTTTGTGGTATGTCACTTTGTCTATAAAAAACAGTTTTATTAATATCTAAACCACAAGCAAGCCAAGTAGCAGCAGTACTATAAGTGTTTTCTCTTAATTCTTCTCCGTTTTTAATTTGCGTTAAAGAATGCATATCTGCAATAAATAAATAAGCTTCGTTTTCTCGGGTTGTTAGCCATTTCTACTGCAGGTAAAATAGCTCCTAATAAATTACCTAAGTGCGGGGTACCTGTACTTTGTACACCTGTTAAAATTCTTGACATTAATTGTATGTTTTAATACTTATAATTCTTCTTTAAAAAAACAAAAATAAGGTTTTGATAAGGATAATCAATAAACAAAAAGAATATTAGTATTTTTGATTGATATGAAATTATTTAAGATTCCGTTATTACTTATTTGGCGTTTGTGGTTCTACATTTTAATGTTTGTTTCACTTTTAATTTTCTTTCCTTTTTTATTGATTTTTACAATTAAAGAAGAACATTATCCTATATTCGGAAGTTTGCTAGATTAATTTCTAAGATTTTAATTTACGGAATGGGTTTTCGTATAGATTTAACTGCGGATGAAAAAATAGACGTTGATAAAAGTTATATGTTTTGCCCTAACCATGCCTCTTTATTAGATCCTTTTGTATTGATTGTATTAAGTAAAAGGCCCATTGTTTTTGTAGGTAAAAAAGAGTTGGTTAAAATACCAGTATTTGGTTTTTTCTATAAAAGAACCGTTATAATGGTAGATAGATCGAGCGTAGAAAGTAGAAAAAGAGTTTTCGAAATGGCTAAAAAAAGACTACAAAACGGTGTAAGTATGGCTATTTTTCCTGAAGGATTAGTGCCTGAAGAAGATGTTGTTTTAGCACCATTTAAAAAAGGTGCATTTAGTTTGGCTATCGAGTTTGAAATACCCATTGTACCGCAAGTATATTACGATTGTAAGCGTTTTTTTCTTGGGATATTTTTAAAGGAAGGCCTGGTGTTTTAAGGGTTCATCAGTTTAAATTTATAGAAACAAAAGGTTTAAACGTGTTAGAAGATATGAAGGTTTTGAAAAATAAAACCTTTAATATTATTTTTGAAGCTTTGCAGGCTGATAAAAAATATATGAAAGATACAAATAGAAAAAAATGAACGAAAAATTAAATCCTATTTATACAAGTACCGAAGAAAAACTAAATATTTGGTCTCACGGATTCGGTTTGGTGTTAAGTATAATTGCTTTTCCTTTTTTGATTTTAAAAGCATTTGAATATGATGATTTTTGGAAACCTACAAGTTTTATAGTTTATGGAGTAAGCATGATATTGTTGTATGCCGCATCTACTTTTTATCATGCAGCAAAAGATCCCAAAAAAAGAAGGCGTTTAAATATATTTGACCATGCTGCTATTTATGTATTAATTGCCGGAAGTTACACACCTTTTTGCTTGGTAGGTTTAGATTCTTCACTAGGTAATTACATGGCTATATTTGTTTGGATTTTTGCATTGATTGGTATCATACTCAAATTATTTTTTACAGGTAAATTTGATAAATTATCTACCGCAATGTATTTACTTATGGGATGGCAAGTAGTTTTTTTATTTCGCCTTTAATAGATAGTCTGTCTTCGTTTAGTTTAAATTTTCTATTTTATGGGGGTATTTCTTATAGTATTGGTGCAGTTTTATATTCCATTAGAAAGATGCCGTATAATCATGCAATTTTTCATTTATTTGTTTTAATAGGAAGTTTTTGTCATTTTTTAGCAATATATAATCTATTATAAATATTGGCTTAACTTATTAATTACGTAACAAATAGTTGTTTTACAGTTGTTTAGTTTTGTTTTTTTGATGATTTAATGACAAATTCTTAAAACAAGGTAATTATTTTGTTAAATGTTAAAAAAACTTTAATTTTGTGTCGCTCATAAAAAAGTTAACATTTGTTAATGGATTTTTGAGTATTTATAAATTTATTTAGGGGTAGGTTTATTAAATTTCCTCGAACAGCAAGTTCGAGGTTTTTTTATATCCAATTTTTAAAAGGAAATTTGCTAATATTTGAGTTATAGTATTTTACGTCTCCTGTAACTTCTTTACCCAACCAATTTGGTTTTTCAATTTTTTGATTTTCAGAAGTTAGTTCTACTTCAGCAATTATCAAACCTTTATTGTCGCCATTAAATTCATCAACTTCAAAAGTTAAAGATTCGTAAGAAACCAAATATCTATGCTTTTCTATGATGCCTGGTTCGCATAATATAAATAAATTTTCGGCTTCTTTTACATCAATTTCTTTTTCCCATTCAAATCTTGTGGTGCCTTCTAAATTAGATTTTCCTTTGATAGTTAAAAAAGCTTTGTCGTCTGCAATTCTAACTCTTACGGCTCGGTTTTTATCAGAATTTAGATACCCTTGTTTAATATATTTTTTTCGAAACTTTCTGTTTTAAAGTTTAAGTTTTTTACCAAAAACTTTCTTTCTATTTCTATACTCATAAAACGTGCTGTATTTTGTACTAATGTAATGTGTTTTAGCGTTATTGTAACAATAAATAAATATCTTTGATTATTAATTTTATCTTCATGAAAAAAATAGTAACTCTTTATATATTCATTATCTCTTCGATAATATTTTCTCAAACAGATTACAGTGATTCTTGGGAAGATTTCTATTCGTACAATAATGTTAAAGATTTTACAAAGGTAGATAATGTAATTTATGCGTTGGCAGATAATGCTGTTTTTACCTACAATGTTTTAACTGGCGATATTGATAAACTATCTTCTGTACAAGGTTTATCTGGTGAGAATACAACATCAATTTATTATAATAAAACGTATCAAAGATTAATTATTGGTTACGAAAATGGTTTGGTAGAAGTTGTAGATAATGATGGTTCTATTACAATTTCATCAGACATTGTTAATTTTAGTCAATCTGGAGAAAAAAGTATCAATCATATATCAGAACACGGTAATAAACTTTTTTTAGCAACACCTTTTGCCATTGTAGTGTATGATATAGAAAAATTAGAATTTGGCGATACTTATTTTATAGGAAACAATTCTACATCAGTAAAAATTAATGAAACATTAGTAAATAATGATGTTATTTACGCAGCTACAGATTCTGGTATTTTTAAAGCTGATGTTAAAAGTGCTTTATTAATAGATTATAATAATTGGGAGCAGCAATTTGACGGCAGAAGTTTTAAATCGATCTCATTTTTAAATAACTTGTATGTATCAGAAAATAGAAATTTATATGCATATGATGGTAATGCTTTAAATCAAATACGAAGTTTTTCAGAAAATATTATAGCAACAAAAGCATCAGAAACACATTTAAATATTGCTTTAAGTAAAAGTGTTGTCGTATTAAATACAACTATGGGAATTCAAGCAACTTTTAGTGCAAATTCTAGTTTAGATTATAGTGTAAACACTAGTTTTTTTGAAAATAATTTGGTTTATATCGCAACCAAAGAGTTTGGTGTTTTGGTATCAAATATTTCTAACCCTAATAATTATTTAGAAATTCATCCAGAAGGTCCGTTAGCAAACAATGCTTTTTCAATAGCTTCTGCAAATAATAATTTATGGATTGTTTATGGAGGTTATAATTCTGTGTATGGGCCAACTTTTAACAAAGCAGGATTTAGTCATTTTAACGGAGAAAATTGGTTGAATACCAACTACAATCCTAGTTTTCCGGTAACAGATTTAAGTTATGTTACAATAGATCCTAACCAAGAAAATAAAGTTTTTATAAGTTCTTTAGGCGATACAAGTAACACAAATAGTGTTGCTACTGGTGGTTTAATGGTTGTAGAAAATGATGAAATTACTACATTTTACAATCAATTAAATAGTCCGTTACAAGATATAGAAGCATTAGATCCTAACAGAGTAACTATTAGAGTTGTTGGTTCTGCAATAGATAGTCAAGGTAATTTATGGGTAACAAATATTGGTGTGCCAAACGAACTTAAAAAATTATCTACTAATGGGCAATGGTCTAGTTTTGATATGAGTTCTGTAAAAACCAATGCTGCATTTGGTTTAAGTGAAATGGCAATAGATAGAAACAACAGTATTTGGTATGGTTCTAGAAATAACGGCGTTTTTGTGTTTAATGAAAACGGAAACCGAAAAAAATCTTTAATAGCAACACCTAATTTGGGTAATTTACCGGACGCTTCTGTAGTTACTGTTGCTGTAGATAAAAGCAATAGAGTTTGGTTGGGAACAAAATCCGGTTTGGTAGTTTATTCTAATGCTTCAGAGTTTTCGAAGAGACAGTTACCAATGCAAATCCTGTAATTATTTTAGATGACGGAATTCCGAAAAAATTAGGAGGAGATCAAGCAATTAATAGTATTTCTGTTGATGGCGCAGATAATAAATGGATTGGAACTGATAACGGTGGTGTGATTTACACAAACCCAAGCGGGCAAACAACATTGGCTAATTTTAGTAAGCAAAATTCACCTTTACCATCTAACCGAATATTAAAAATTAGCGTAGATACTTCTACGGGTAAAGTATATTTTGCAACAGATAAAGGTATTGTAGCTTACAATAGTAAAGTTGCGCCTTTTGGTGATGTTTTAGGTGAAGTTTATGCGTATCCAAATCCTGCCTTAAAAAATCATGAAACTGTAACAATAGATGGCAGAAATGGAACACATTTACCAAAGGGTACAAATGTTAAAATTGTAGATGTAGCAGGTAATTTGGTTTATGAAACTAATGTTGTAGAAGGGCAAGAGCTTCAAGGTGGTAAGGTAGTTTGGAACAAAGAAAATTTATCCGGTAGAAAAGTTGCTTCGGTATTTACATTGTGCTACTTTCTAATGATGATGCATCAGAAACATCAATAACCAAAATAGCAATTGTAAACTAATAATGGCTGCAATTAAAACAAAAGCTATTGTTTTAAGTAGTTTAAAATATAGCGATACTAGTTTAATAGTCAAATGTTTTACATATGAAGATGGTGTAAAATCTTACATTATTAAAGGGATTTTAAAAGCGAAAAAAGGCGGAATTAAAGTTGCTTACTTTCAACCTTTAACACAATTAACAATTGTAGCAAATCATAATAATAAAAGTACTTTAAATACACTTAAGGAAGTGCAGGTTTTAAATCCGTATACTTCTATTTACAGAGATATAGTTAAGCAATCTGTTGTATTGTTTATTTCTGAAGTGTTGTCTAATAGTATTCAAGAAGAAGAAAGTAATACATCTTTTTACAATTATTTAGAGGCAGGATTAAATTGGTTAGATTCTCATGATAAAATTGCCAATTTTCATTTACTTTTTCTTTTAAATGCTTCTCGTTTTTTAGGCTTTTATCCTGATACTACAAATGATTCTTTATTTGGCTTCGATTTATTAAACGGAAGTTTCTCAGAATCAACGCTTGACGCTAATGTTATTTCCGGTAACGAATTTTATCAATTTAAAAAGCTGTTAGGCATAAATTTTGATAGTATAGAAAACGTATCTTTCAGTAAAAATGAAAGACAAATGGTGTTAAAAACCATAATAAGATATTTTGAATTACATTTGGATGGCTTTAGAAAACCTAAATCATTACAAATTTTAGAAGCAGTTTTTAATTAATGAAGAAATTTTTACTTACAATCGTTTTTTTGTCGCAGGCATAACTTATGCACAAGAAGTTAAAGTTTTAGACGAGCAAACAGGTAAAATTGTTAAAAATGTTAGTGTTTTTAATGATAACCAAACAATTAATCTAACTACCAATAAGTTTGGTTTGGTAGATGTTTCTGATTTTAAAGAGAACGAATATGTTGTTTTCTCTCACTTAGCATACGCTGTTTTAAGAGTCAAAAAATCTGTGCTAAAGAGTAAGAATTATGTTATTTCTTTGGCAAAAGAGTCAGAGCAGTTAGATGAAGTTGTACTTTCATTATTTAAAAAAGAAGAAAAAGCATACAGGATAGCAGAACAGGTTGCGGTTTTAAATACTAAAGATATTCAAAATATATCACCACAAACGTCTGCAGATTTATTGGCAACAATACCTGGTATAAAAGTTCAAAAATCTCAATTTGGTGGCGGAAGTCCGGTAATTAGAGGTATGGAATCTAATCGCGTTTTATTAGTTGTAGATGGTGTTAGAATGAATAATGCAATTTATAGAAAAGGACATTTACAAAGTTCTATTACGGTTACACCAAATATTTTAGATAAAACAGAAGTAGTATTCGGACCATCTTCTGTTCTTTACGGTTCAGATGCTTTAGGAGGTGTTATTCATTATTATACAAAAACACCAAAGTTATCAGAAGAAAAGGAAGTTAAAAGTCAGTTTTTTTCTAGGTTTTCTACTGTTAATCATGAAATTACTACAAATGTTACTGCAGAAATTAGAAACAAAAATTGGGCTTCTTTAACAAGTGTTTCTTATAGTGATTTTGGCGATTTAAAAGCTGGTGAAAATAGAAGGCATGGTTTTGATGATTGGGGAAAAGTATTCTTTTACTCTGAAAATATTAACGGAAATTATAAAGAGAATCCTACACCAAATTTAGATCCAAATTTGCAAAGAAATTCAGGTTACAATCAAACAGATGTTTTGCAGAAGTTTTTTGTGCCTTTAAATAAAAACGCAGATTTAAAAATTAATTTACAATACTCTACTACATCAAATATACCAAGGTTTGACAGGTTAACAGAATTAAGTGGCGGAACGTTAAAATTTGCAGAATGGTATTATGGTCCGCAAGAACGATTGTTAATTTCGTCTCAATTATTATTTGATGCCAACAAAAATTGGTTAGAAAAAGGAGTTATTACTGCTGCGTATCAGAATCTGCAAGAAAGTAGAATCCAAAGAAAATTTGGTAGTTTAGAGCGTTCTTATAGAGAAGAATCTGTAGATGTTTTTAGTTTGAATGGAGATTTTTCTGTGTCTTTAACAGAAGATAAAAAAAGAACACTTTCTTATGGTTTTGAATTGGCTTATAACGACGTCGGTTCAAATTCTTACGGAAGAGAATTAAATATAGAAAACAATCAAATTAATGGTTTTTCTAACAATTTTAAAGTACAATCTCGTTATCCTGATGGTGGAAGCAGTTATTTGAGTTCTGCTGTTTATGTTGATTATAGACAAGATCTTAGTGCTAAATCTACTTTAAACTCCGGCTTAAGATTTACAAACACCCATTTAGAAGCAAAATGGATAGATCAAACATTTATTCAGCTACCAGAAACAGATATTGAAGCAAATCATTCTGCAGTTACGGCAACTTTAGGTTACGTTTTTAAACCTAATAAAAATTGGCAAATAAATAGCGTTTTATCATCTGGTTTTAGATCACCAAACATAGATGATGTTGGTAGAGTTAGAGAAAAATCGGCAATGTTACAGTGCCAAATATTAATGTTACACCAGAATATGCGTATAGTGCAGAACTTGGTATTCAAAAATACTTTAATAACAAAAGATTCCGATTTGGTGCAAATGTCTATTACACATTATTAGATAATTATATTCAAAGAGATTTTGTTTACAACGCAGACGGTAGTGTACAACAAGTAGAGTTTGATGGCGAATTTGGAAACGCTGTTTCTAATCAAAATAAAGAAACTGCTTATATTACTGGGTTTACAGCAAACTATTTAGGTAAAATTTCTGATGTTTGGAATACAACAGGCTTTATTACTTACACTAAAGGACGTACCTATGACACAGAAGAACCAATGTCATCTATTCCGCCGTTATTTGGTCAATTTGGTGTAAACTATAAAGTAAATAAAATAGAATTAGGTGCAGCTGTTAGATTCAATGCCAAAAAAGATATAGAAGATTTTAATATTACAGAAGGTATCGATAACCACGATTTAACACCAATTGTTAACGAAAACGGTGCTACAGCATCAGATATTTACTTTGGCACACCAAGTTGGGCTACTTTAGGTTTAAATGGTAGATATGATGTTAATAATAATGTGTCTGTGCAAGCAAGATTAGATAATTTACTAGACGAACATTATATAGAATTTGCTTCGGTGTTGCTTCTCCTGGTAGAAACTTATCAATTTCTTTAATGGCTACTTTTTAAGCTTTTTCTTTTTTCCTTCATCCGTAAAGTTTTCGTTTAAAGCTTTTTCTGTTTTTACGATACTTACAATTACAGATAAAAAAACAAAAGCCATTGGTTGCCAAGTTAAATTAGCGTTTAATAAAGTTGTAAAAGCTAAACAAGCAATAAAAGACAAACCTGCGTAAATTAACAGACTTCTATTAAAAGTGCTGTTTGCAAAATCCCAAATTTGCTGATTTTGCATCGCTTTAGGTGTTTTATAGCCGTAAATACTATTAATTTTTTTGGGTGGAAATTTCCAAAAAATTATACTTAATAAAAACAGTAAACCGTTGGTTGTTAATATGTATAATATAGCATCGTTCATAATTATTTTTTCTTTTTAGGTCTTAACAATCCTTCTTGTGCAAAAGATGCTATTAATTTACCGTCTCTTGTAAAAATATTTCCTCTAGATAAACCTCTAGCGCCAAAAGCATTTGGTGATTCTGCTGTAAAAAGCATCCAATCTTTAAAGTCAAAATCTCTAAAAAACCACATAGAATGATCTAAACTTGCAGTTTGCGTGTTCCCAAAATTATACTTGCTTGCATTTGGGTTAAAAGCTGCATTAAGTATGTTATAATCAGAAATATATGTAAGGATTTCTAGTTTTGTTCTAAAATCTAGATTTTCAGGTTTACCTTTTAAGCGAAACCAAACTTGCTCTGTAGGTGGCAAGTTTTTTGGATCTAAAGGATTTGGAACTCTAATAGGTTTAAACTCTATTGGTCTTTTAACGTTTAAAAATTCTTTAGTAGATTTTGGTAAGAAATCTCCAAATTTAACCAACATATCATCCCAACTTAAAAGTTCTTCGGGTTGTTTTATGTCTTTATCAAAATTAGCTTGATGCTCAAAACCTTCTTCTTGCTGATGAAAAGAAGCTGCAAGTATAAATATGGTTTTATCATGTTGTATTGCAGTTACTCTTCTTGTAGAAAAGCTTCCGCCATTTCTAACTTCTTCAACCTTATAATTAATAGGAACCTTTAAATCTCCTGCTTCTAAAAAATAACCATGTAAAGAATGTAAAAATCTATTTTCTCGGAATTGTTCTATGTGCAGCATTAACGGCTTGTGCCAAAACTTGTCCGCCAAAAACTTGCGGGCTACCAATAGTATAACTATTACCGCTAAATATATTTTCGCCTACTTTTTCTAGATTTAAAAGTTTTATTAATTCTTGTATAGTTTGCATTTAACTTTGTTTTTTAAAAGGAAATTTTTGTTGAAACGGTGTTGGTTGAACTCTTTGCAAAAATAACTTTAAAATTTTGTTTTTTATAGTTTTCTTATGACGAAGATACATTGTTAAATTTTGTGGTGTTGCGCCTACAGAACTTTTAATCTCGCTTGCTGTTCGTCCGTAATTAATAGTGTTTAAATTGTTTTTTATGGCAATTTCTATATAATTATAAAGCATTCTTTGGTAAATAGCATACCCTCTATTTAATTGATAATCGATACCAACAAAATGTGCATCTAAAGCATTTTTATTAATAACACCAGATATAAAACCAACCACTTCACCATTTAAACAATAGGTTTTTAAAATATAATTGTCACCTAGTTTTTCTTTTAAACTTATGTAAGTTTCTAAATTGAAATCTACCAAATTAAAACTAGCATTGGTAGCTACTTTGGTATACAGAGATTTTATTTTAGGTAAAATATTTTCTATGGATGCAAGCGTAACATCTTCAATTACCAATTCTTTACTCAGTTTAAAAGCTTTTTTTGCTTTTACCCTAAACTTTGTTTTTAATGAAGCTAAATAATCATCAAAATTTAACCAATTTGTATCTAATTTTAAAACCATATTTGGTTCTACTGAAAAAGGATGATAATTGTATAATTTTAACTTGTTTGTTATGTTTATAGAAGCATCGACAAAGTCTTTTATTAAAAAAGCATCAATTTGTTTTTTTAATTTTTTATCAGAATTTACAAAGTGATAAATACTAGCAGCTAGTTCTTTAACTACAGCTTTTTTATCTTGATTATTTTTGATGAATACACCGTGTTCTCCGCTAACAAATGTATTACCACATATTAACAGTTTTAAAGGTTTTGTTTACGGAAAAAGATGCAGTTTTCTGCCAATATTCTTTAAAAAATCAAAATTATCTTTTATAGATTTTAAGTGAAAATCTACTATTTTTAAACTAGCAAAAGCAATAGGATTTTTTAAATTATCAACTAAAATAATATAAGAAAATGTAATTTTTGGATGATTTATCTCTAAAGATTTTAAAAATTTAGGATTAAAATATAAGTTGTCTAAACAACCTAACTCTTTTAAGGTTTCAGACGGAATTTCATCAATAGAAGAGAAATAAAGTGCCGTATTTGTATTCGTGCAACAAATCAAATTAATTTATATAATGTGTTAAGTTTTCCGGCCCTTCTAAAATGGTTCTTTTTATTTGCATTGTGCCATTATTGTTGGTTATTATGTGCCACTTTATAAGTGTAATTTCATTGTTTTCTATTTCTATACCCGTTATAGATCTTGGATGTACGCAGCTACCATCATTAAAAAAAGGGATTTCACTTTTATCGGGAAAACGTGGCCTATGTGTGTGTCCGGTAATCATCATTTGATTATTATTTTCCATAATCCATTTTTCTAATTTGTGCTCTACTTTTATACGTTCTTTAAAATTTTGAGCCGGACTTGTAGGGTCTGAAAAACCTAGTATTTGTAATGGTTTCCATAGTGTTTTTACTAAAAAACTGCTCAATCTCCAAAAAACATAATTAAACCAATCTGCTTGATGTCCGTGTAATAAAAAATCCCTTTTCCGCTATTTTCATCTTCTAAAACGATTGCTTCAGAAAAAGAGGCACCAATTAGTAGCTCTTTTTGTGTATCTGTTACAGAGTCGTAATAATAATGTAAATTCTTACGAATTGTTGCCGGGTTTTTGTATTTCATGTCATGGTTTCCCCAAATAAAATGCAACCTATTATCATCATTAAACTTTTTAAGCAACATGTAAATATGTTTGTTTGCTCTAAAAATTCTTTCAAAACGTCTGTTTTCCCATAACTCATCGCCATCACCTAATTCTATATAAGTAAAATTATTAGTGTAGTAATGTTCTAAAGCATGCTTAAACATATTTCTATTTCTAGCAAAATCGTCTGCAAAGCCATTGTTACCTCTATGAGAATCACTAAAAAACACAAATTTGGAATCTGTATTAAAACAAATTCTTTTAGCATTTTTAAAAGCACGAGAAATCCTTTTGTTAGAAGACATTTATATATTTTTAGATGATATAAAGATGCTAAAAAAAGTGAGTTTCTAGAAGAACTAATTTTATTAGTAAATTATAACGTTTCTTTAACATAGTTGGTTTTAAACTTTACCAAATAGCTAGAGTCATAAAAAGTATCTTTGTGCCAACCACAAGAAAACTTTTTACGAACTATTAAAAAGTGAAACGAAACCAATTATGAGAAAAGTTATTCTAGCCATTCTAGGAGTATTAAGTATTGCAGGAGCAATATTATTAGGAAATTACCTTATTGATAAGAATCAAAAACCAAAACCAAAGTTTAAAAAACAAATAAAAACTGTATTTGTAGAAAATGTAGAGAATAAAGAAATTCCTATTATTTTATCTGCTAGCGGTAACTTAACTGCAAAAAATAAAATAGAAATTTTCTCTGAAGTACAAGGTGTTTTAAAAACTTCAAATAAATTATTTAAACCAGGTACAAACTATTATAGAGGCGAAACGCTTTTAAGTCTTAATAATGATGAGTTTTACGCTAGTTTACAATCTCAAAAAAGTAATTTATATAATTTAATTACTGCTATTTTACCAGATTTAAGATTAGATTATCCTAACGAGTTTAGCAAATGGGAATCTTATTTGAAGGGTTTTAATATGAACAATTCTACACCTAAAATTCCTGAGTTTTCTTCGGATAAAGAAAAGTATTTTATTTCTGGTAGAGGTATTATAACAGCTTATTACAATGTAAAAAATTTAGAAGTTCGTTTGTCTAAATATAAAATTAGAGCACCTTTTTCTGGTATTTTAACAGAAGCATTAGTTAGTCCGGGTTCTTTGGTAAGAGTTGGGCAAAAGTTGGGTGAATTTATTGACCCAAGTGTTTATGAAATGGAAGTTTCTATAAATTCTGAATTTGCAGATTTACTAAAAGTTGGTAATTCTGTAACACTAACAAATCTAGAGAAAACCAAAGAATATACAGGTAAAGTAGTACGAGTAAATGGTAAAGTAGATCAGGTTTCGCAAACAATTAAAGCGTTTATCGATGTAAAACATAAAGATTTAAAAGAAGGGATGTTTTTAGAAGCAAACTTGGTTGCTAAATCAGAATCTGATGCAATTGAAATTCCTAGAAAATTATTAATAGATAATACCGCAGTTTACACAGTTAAAAACGATAGTATTTTGAGCTTAGTTTCTGTGCAACCAGTATATTTTGGAACAGATAAAGTTGTGATTAAAGGAATCGAAAATGACGCAAAAATTTTAACGCAAACTTTACCAGGAGCTTTCGACGGAATGGTTGTAAAAATTAATAAAAAGAAGTAAACTATGAAAAAAATCATTACTTATTTTATTAAATACCCGGTTGCTGTAAATGTAATGATTCTTGCATTTATTATTTTTGGAGCGGTTGGTGCAATTAGCATGAAATCTTCTTTTTTCCGCTAGTAGATTCGCAACTTATTCAAATAAGTTTAGCGTATCCTGGTGCTTCACCAGCAGAAATGGAAGAAGGTGTTGTTTTAAAAATTGAAGACAATTTAAAAGGAATTGTTGGTGTAGAAAGAGTAACATCTGTTTCTAGAGAAAACTCTGCAAGTGTAAACATCGAAGTAGAAAAAGGTAAAGATATAGATGTTGTTTTATCTGATGTTAAAAATGCAGTAGATAGAGTTCCGTCTTTTCCTTCTGGTATGGAACCCGCAGTAATTGCAAAGGTAGAAAGTATAAGACCAACAATAAGTTTTACGGTTAGTGGAGAAAATGTTCCTTTAAAATCATTAAAACAATATGCTAGAAATGTAGAAAACGATATACGAGGTATCGAAGGAATTTCTCAAGTAGCAATTTCTGGTTTTCCAGACGAAGAAATAGAAATTTCTGTTAGAGAGAACGATTTGCGTTCTTACAATATGTCTTTTACAGAGGTTGCAAATGCCATAAGAAACTCTAATATTTTAATTACTGGTGGTAACATAAAAACATCCGAAGAAGATTATTTAATTAGAGCAAGTAACCGTTCTTATTATGGTGTAGAGCTTCAAAATTTAATAGTTAGAACGTCTACCGATGGTAATATTATTCGATTAAAAGATATTGCAAAAGTTAACGATACTTGGTCTGAAACGCCAGATAGATTGTATTACAACGGTAATTTAGCAATTAATGTTACGGTAAGTAATACAAATAACGAAGACTTAATTAGTTCTGCAGATAAAATTAAAGAATACATTCATAAATTTAATCAGCAACAACAAAACGTACAATTAAATATTTCTAGTGATGCTTCTATTACACTAAATGGTAGAACTAAATTATTAATAGAAAACGGAGTTGTAGGTATTTTATTGGTGTTGTTTTTCTTAGCGTTATTTTTAAATTTAAGATTGGCAATTTGGGTAGCATTTGGTTTGCCTGTTGCATTTTTCGGGATGTTTATTTTTGCTGCTCAGTTTGATGTAACAATCAATGTATTATCATTATTTGGTATGATCATCGTTATTGGTATTTTGGTTGATGATGGTATTGTGATTGGAGAGAATATTTATCATCATTATTACGACTTAGGAAAATCTAAAATAAATGCCGCAATTGATGGGACAATGGAAGTTATTCCGCCAATTGTATCTGCTATTTTAACTACAATTATTGCATTTTCTACATTCTTTTTTGTTGATGGTAGAATAGGAAGCTTTTTTGGTGAAGTTTCTACAATTGTATTATTAACATTAACGGTTTCTTTGGTAGAAGCATTGGTTATTTTACCGGCGCATATTGCACATTCTAAAGCTTTAGAAAGAAAAAGAGAAGAAAACGGAGAAGAGAAAAAACCAATGTTATCGATGCTTTCTTTACAAAAGTAAACAAAGCAGCAGATAGGTTGTTAATGAAATTAAGAGATACTTTTTACATGCCTTTTTTAAAGTTCTGTTTGCAAAACAAAGTTTTTGCATTGTCTTTACCAATTGCGCTTGTAATATTTAGTATTATGGCAATGAATGCAGGTATTGTAAAACAAGCGTTTTTTCCAAGAATAGCAAGTGATAGAGTTCAGATAGCTTTAACAATGCCGCAAGGTACTAACGAGCAAATTACAGATTCTATAATATCGTCTATAGAAGAAAAAGTTTGGTTAACAAACACAGAATACACAGAAAAACAAACAGGTAATATTTCTGTAGTAGAAAATGTTATTAAAAGAATTGGACCTGGTAGTGCAAACGCAACTTTAACGGTAAATCTTTTACCTGGTGAAGCCGAGATTTCTCGTCACCGGAAATTACAAATTCTATTAGCGATAAAGTTGGTAAAGTTTATGGTGTAGAAAGTTTAACTTTTGGTTCACGGTGGTAATTTTGGTGGAAGTCCGGTTGCTGTTTCTTTATTAGGTAATAATATTAGCGAGTTAAAAGCAGCCAAACAAGAGCTTAAACAAGAGTTAGAAAACAATGCACTTTTAAAAGATATTGCAGATAATGATCCTGCCGGAATTAAAGAAATTCAAATTACTTTAAAAGATAATGCGTATTTATTAGGCTTGAATTTGCAAGCAATAATGGCGCAAATTAGATATGGTTTCTTCGGATTTCAGGCACAAAGATTTCAAAGAGGTCAAGATGAAATTAAAGTTTGGGTTCGTTATGATAAAAAAGATAGATCTTCTATAAAGAATTTAGATGACATGCGAATTTCTACACCTTCACGGTACTCGAGTTGCATTTTCTGAAATTGCAAATTATACAATAGCTAGAGGAGATATTGCAATAAATCATTTAAAAGGTAAAAGAGAAATTCAAATTACAGCAGATTTAAAAGATCTAGAAACAAGTGCTACAGAAATTTTAGATGATATTAAAACAAGGGTAATGCCAGAAATAATATCTAAATATCCAACAGTTTCACCGTTATATGAAGGTCAAAATAGAGAGGCTAAAAAAACTACAGATTCTGTAAATGTTGTTGGGCCTATTATTTTATTACTAATTTATATTGTAATCGCATTTACGTTCCGTTCTTATAGCCAGCCAATTTTATTAATAATCATGATTCCTTTTAGTATGATTGGTGTAGTTTGGGGGCATTACTTTCATAATTTTCCAATTGGTATTTTATCCTTTTTAGGAATTATTGCCTTAATAGGAATTATGGTAAACGATGGTTTGGTATTAATTGGTAAGTTTAATAATTACCTTAAAGAAGGCATGAAATATGATGATGCTTTAATTGCTGCAGGTCAATCTCGTTTTAGAGCAATATTTTTAACGTCTTTAACTACAGTTGCTGGTTTAGCACCTTTATTATTAGAAAAAAGTAGACAAGCACAATTTTTAATACCAATGGCAATTTCAATTTCTTATGGTATTGCAATTGCTACTGTTTTAACGTTGGTTATGTTGCCTATTTTACTTTCTGTATCTAACTCTATTAAAGTAAAGGCTAAGTGGTTAAAAACAGGAGAACCTGTAACAAAAGAAGAGGTAGAAAGAGCAATTATAGAAGCCAAAGTAGCTGAAGAAGAACAAACTCTTAAGATTAATTCAAAAGAAGAATAATATGAGATTGGTAAGAAAAACAATATTAGCAGTCGTTTTTTTATCGACTTTACAAATGGTTTCTCAAGAAATTTTAACCAAAGAAAAAGCGCTAGAAATAACATTAGAAAATAATTTCGGAATTAAAATTGCCAAGAATAACTTAGAAATTGCAGAGAACAATACAAGTATTTACAATACTGGTAAATTACCAACTGCAACTTTTAATTCGGTGCAAACTATAGTAGGAACAATCAAAGTTTAATTTTTACGGATAGAGATACTGGTGATGATTCTGAAATATCTGGTAATGGTGTTGTAGCAAAAACATACAATGCATCACTTGCTGTAAACTATACAATTTTTGATGGTTTTGGTCGTAAATATAATGTAGAGCAATTAAAAGAAACCTATAACTTAACAGAGTTACAAGCTAGAGAAACGATAGAAAATACATATTTGCAATTGTTTACAACGTATTTTCAAATTGCTCGTTTATCAGAAAATACAGACAACTTAACAGAAGCACTTACCATTTCTAAACAGCGCTTGCAACGTGCCCAATATCAATATGATTATGGTCAATCTACCAAATTAGAGTTTTTAAACGCGCAAGTAGATGTAAATAATGATAGTATTTCTTTAATCGCAGCAAAACAACAATTAAACAATGCAAAACGTGGTTTAAATGTTATTTTAGGTAAAAAAACGATGCAAATTTTTCTGTTGAAACAGAAGTGACTTATAATAAAATGTTAAGCTTTAATGATTTAAAAAATAAAACATTAGAAAATAATTCGCTTTTAAAACAGAATGAAAAAAACATTGCTATAAGTGAGTTTAATATCAAAATTAACAAAGCAAGTTATTTACCGTCTTTAAATTTTAATGCTTCTTATGGTTATAATAGAACCAGAAACGAGAATTTAATCAATCCTTTTGGGGCAAAATTAATTACGTCTGATGGTTTAAATGCGGGTGTTAATTTAACATGGAATATTTTTGATGGAGGTTCAACAAAAACAAGAATTGCCAATTCTAAGATTGCTCTAGAAAATCAGCAAATACTTTTAGAACAACAAAAAATAACTATAGAAAATAATCTAAAGAATACTTGGGAAAATTATCAAAATCAGTTATTTATTTTAAAAGCTCAAGAAACAAATGTTTTAACTACAGAGAATAACTTTAAAAGAACACAAGAGCGATACAAACTAGGGCAAGTAACCTCAATAGAGTTTAGACAAGCTCAAATAAATCTTATAAACTCTAAAACGGCATTAAATAATGCAAAATATGACGCGAAATTAATTGAACTTCAATTATTACAATTAAGCGGAGATATTTTAAACGTAGATTTTTAAAACCTGATTTATATCATAAATTTTAAAGTCCATAGTTTTTAGTTTTGTAGCAAACTTAAAATTATGGACTTTTTAAATTTTCCGCTAGTTTCTTGGGTAAACGGTACAGTTATGATTGGTGTATTTGCTGTTGTAGTAATCGGTTTAATAGCAGCAATTTTTTTATTGATAAATTCAGATAAGAAAGTAAAATAATCAAACTTAAATCTTTAATAGGTTTAAAATACTTTGCGTAAAATCATTTTATTATTTTTATACTTTTAAAATTTATAAAATGGCAGACGAATTAGCTACTAATTTTGGATATCTTTTTGAAGATAGTTTAATACAAGAAATTACAGAAATAGGTGTTTCTAAAGCTTATAAAGCAGAGTCTACAATTATAGACCGAGGAGATTACATAACTTCGATGCCATTATTACTTTACGGAGCTATAAAAATACTTAGAGAAGATGAAAAAGGAGAGGAGCTAGTTTTGTATTATTTAGAAAAAGGAGATACTTGTGCCATGACACTTTCGTGCTGTATGGGACAAACAAAAAGCAAAATAAGAGCCGTTGCAGAAACAGATGTAGAGTTAATAATGTTGCCAAAAGAAAAGATGACCGCATGGTTAAGCTCTTATAAATCTTGGCAATCTTTTATTTTACAAAGTTACCACAACCGAGTAGAAGAACTTCTTGTTGCAGTAGATACTATTGCTTTTTTAAAGATGGACGAGCGCCTTTTTAAGTATTTAAAAGACAAAGCTATGGTTACACATAATGATGTTTTACAAGTAACTCACAAACAAATTTCAGACGATTTACACACTTCTAGAGTTGTAATTTCTAGATTGTTAAAAAAGCTAGAGAATGAAAGTAAAATTCAACTTTTTAGAAACAATATAAAGGTTCTAGAACTGTAACATTGGTTACTGTACAAAAGAAAATTAGAGCCTATTTTTGTAAAAAAAGATGAGATTACTTACATTATTACTAGTATTCATACTATTTTTCAGTTGTAAAGATAATAACAGGCCTTCTTACTCTAAAAAAGAAGTAATAACTTCTAAAAACATTCAACAACCGGAAGGTAAAAAACTTATGGAAAACAAGTGCTATGTTTGTCATAGTCCTTCTGCTTCGCATGATGATAGAATTGCACCTCCTATGATTGCTATCAAAAAACATTATATTTCTTCAGAAACCACTAAAGAGAAGTTTATAGAATCTTTACAAAGTTTTGTAAAAAATCCTACTAAAGAAACTTCAAAAATGAGAGGTGCTGTAAGAAGATTTGGTCTAATGCCTAAACAGGTCTTTGCAGCAAACGATATTAAAAAAATTGCTGAATATATTTATGATAATAATATTGAACAACCGAGAATGGTTTGAGTCTCATTTTAATGAAGAAAGAAGTAAAGGAAAGGGAAAAGTAAAAACGAAAGGGAAGCAAGACCATAAAATGGGTGAAAATTTTAAAGATTTACCAAATTCTGAGAGAGGTTTGCAATATGCTCTTTCTACAAAAGCAGTTTTAGGCAAAAATTTAATGAGTAAAATTCAAAAAGAAGGTACACTAGAAGCGTTAAAATTTTGCAACGTAAAAGCATATCCTTTAACAGATAGTATGTCTGTTTTTCACAAAGCAACTATTAAAAGAGTTTCAGATAAACCTAGAAACCCTAAAAATGCCGCTAATTTAGAGGAGTTGAAAATAATTAATTTATTTAAAAAGGATGTTGCAGTAAATAAAGAATCAGAGCCAATAGTAGTAGAAACTGTAAACAATATAAATGTTTATTACCCTATTAAAACAAATAGTATGTGTTTGCAATGCCATGGATCTCCTAAAAAAGAAGTTACAGAAAACACGCTTTCTAAATTAAAAGAATTATATCCCAAAGATCAGGCTTTGGGTTACAATATAAATCAAGTTCGTGGAATTTGGAATGTTTCATTTAATAAAAAATAGTTTTAAACATGAGTAAATTTTCAGAAATAATAGATCAAGAAAAACCTGTTTTAGTCGATTTTTTTGCAGAATGGTGTGGCCCTTGTAAAATGATGAGTCCAATTTTAAAACAAGTTAAAGATGTTTTAGGCGACAAGGTTTCAATTATTAAAATAAATGTTGATAAAAATCAATCATTAGCTTCAAAATATCAAGTTAGAGGAGTGCCAACTTTTATGGTTTTTAAAGAAGGGGAACAGCTTTGGCGACAATCCGGAGTTTTACAAACAAAAGAATTGGTTGAAATTATAAAAAGATTTAGTTAACTCTAAAGCACTTGTGTAGGCAAGTGCTTTTTTTATGAGTTTATATTTTAATAATTGAAGTATTGTAAACTTTATTAAACACGATAAAATGTAATATTTGTTACATTAAAAATCATAGAAAGATTTTACATTTACTGTATATTTAATTCATTATCATGGATACAGAAATTTTAGCACGAATTCAGTTTGCATTCACAATTGCCTTTCACTATATATATCCACCTTTAAGTATAGGAATAGGATTTATTATGGTAATAATGGAAGGTTTATATTTAAAAACGGGTAATAAACATTATGAAATTTTAACTCGTTTTTGGTTAAAAATATTCGCTATAACTTTTGGTATAGGTGTTGCTACCGGAATTATTATGGAGTTTGAATTTGGTACCAATTGGTCTGTTTATTCGAAATATGTTGGTGATATTTTTGGTAGTGCATTAGCAGCAGAAGGCTTGTTTGCATTTGGTTTAGAAAGTACCTTTTTGGGTATTTTAATTTTTGGATGGAACAGAGTATCACCGAAAGTACATTTTATTTCAACTATTGGTGTTTTTTTAGGTTCTATGTTTTCTGCAGTTTGGATTGTTGTAGCCAATAGTTGGCAACAAACTCCTGCAGGTTATCATATTGTAGGTGAAGGTTTAAATGCTAGGGCAGAAGTTACCGATTTTTGGGAAATGGTTTTTAATCCATCTAGTGTAGATAGAATTATTCATGTATGGCAAGGAGCTTTTTTAGCAGGTGCTTTTTTGGTTTTAAGTGTTCATGCCTATTATCTTTTAAAAGGACGATATATTACAATTTCTAAAAAAGCATTTAAAATTGCTTTAGCTGTGGCAACTATTATCTCTTTAACACAATTAGTTTCTGGACATAGTTCTGCGGATGGTGTTGCAAAAAATCAGCCAGCTAAATTAGCAGCAATGGAAGGGCATTATGAAAAATCGGCGCCGGCAGATTTGTATCTTTTTGGTTGGGTAGATAACGAAAGTCAAGAAGTTACAGGTTTAGCTTTACCTGGTGGATTATCCTTTTTAGTACATCAAGATTTTGAAGCACCAGTTACTGGCTTAAATGCTTTTCCAGAAGAAGACAGACCAGGACAAGTAAATGCAGTTTTTCAGTTTTATCATATCATGATTGCTATCGGAATGTTTTTAATCGCATTAACATTATATGCAAGTTTTTTATGGTGGAGAGGAAAATTATTCGACAAAAGATGGCTTTTACATATTTTTGCATTCTCGGTAATTTTACCGCAAATAGCCAATCAAGTAGGTTGGTTTGCTGCAGAAATGGGTAGACAACCTTGGATTGTTTATGGGCATTTAAGAACCAACGAAGGCTTTTCTCAAGAAGTATCATCAAATCAAATTCTCTTTTCGTTAATCCTATTTTTAGTAGTTTATACGTTATTATTTCTTTTGTTTATTTATTCTCTGCATAAAAAAATAAAGCATGGTCCTTATGATGAAGCTAAAAATCCTAATGAATTTTTAAAACATGTTTAACGCTATACTTATGGAAACTTTTTTAGGGGTAGATTACCCAACGTTATGGTATTTAGTGGTTGGATTATTATTTTCCGGATATTCTATTTTAGAAGGTTTTGATTACGGTGCAGGAGCATGGCATTTATTTTTAAGAAAAGATTTAAGTAGACGTGTTGCTATAAATGCAATTGGGCCTCTTTGGGATGCAAACCAAGTTTGGTTAATTATTGGCGGTGGTGCTTTGTTTGCAGGCTTTCCAGTAATGTATGCAACTATGTTATCTGCAATGTATATTCCGTTTATGCTATTTTTAGTTTTATTGGTATTACGTTCTTCGGCTATTAAGTTTAGAAGTTCAGAAAAAATGATGTGGTGGCGAAAAACATGGGATATTATTTATTTTGTTTCCAATACTTTAATAGCTTTTCTATTGGGTGTTGTTTTAGGAAATGTACTGCAAGGGTTTGAAATAGGAGAAAATTATAGCTACAAAGGCGGGATATTTTTTGCTTTTTTAAGTCCGTATGCAATTATGGTTGGTTTCACAACCTTGTCTATTTTTATGACTCAAGGTGCCATTTTTTTATTATTAAAAACAGAAGGACGTTTGTATGCAAGATTAACATTTTTACTTAAAAAAGGAATGGTTTTTTTATTCTATCATTTACAGTAACGTCTTTTTATACTTTGGTTTTTTTACCAGGAGTTACCGATAAATTTAAAGAATACCCTGTATTTTTTATTTTACCAATTCTTGCTTTTTTAGCAGTAGCAAATGTACCAAGATTGGTTTCTAAGAAAAAATATGGCAATGCTCCGGTTTTTTCATCGTTAACAATGGCGTTTTTATTAATGCTAGTTGCTTTTCAATTGTACCCTGTTTTATTGCCTTCTACCATAGACCCTAAATTTAGTGTTACTATTTATAATGCAGCATCATCTCAAAAATCTTTAGGCATTATGTTAACAATTGTTTTAATTGGAGCGCCGCTTTTAGCAGGATACTTTTTGTTTTTATATAAAACTTTTCACGGTAAGGTAAAGTTAGATGATACAAGTTATTAGAAACTACCTTAGTTTTTAATTAAAAAGCACTTAAATCTCTATGGTTTAAGTGCTTTTTCTTTAGTAACTAATGTTACTAAAAAAAGATTTTATTCGATTTAGCTTTGTACTGTAAAATAGAATAGATGAATAAAATAATAAAAAGTGTATTTGTAATTGTGTTGTTGTTTTCTAAACAATTACCTGCACAAGAAATAATTTCGATTGGTAAGTCTGAGGTCTTGTCTAAAATATCTGAAAACAATTTATCATTAAAAATTTCTAAAGAAGACTTTAATGCAGCAAAAGCAGATTACAATCAAACCAATGCAGTCTTTTTACCAAACATTACAGCAAGTCATACTGGTATTTCTACAACGAATCCTTTGATGGCTTTTGGGTCTAAATTAAATCAAGAAATATTAACGCAAAACGATTTTAATCCAGCATTATTAAATGACCCTGCAACTACTAGAAATTTTGCTACAAAGATAGAAATTCAGCAACCAATAATAAATCTTGACGGTTTTTATCAAAGAAAAGCAGCCAAATCTAAAATGGAAGCAATGTCTTTAAAAACAGAAAGAATGCAAGATTACTTGGTGTTTGAAGTAGATAAAGCATACATGCAATTGCAATTAGCTTATAAAGCAGTAGACGTTATAGAAAAAGCACTAAAAGCGGCCACTGCAAACAAACAAATGGCAGATAATAGTTTTAAACAAGGGTTTTTACAGCGAGCAGATGTTTTAAATGTTGAGGTAAGAGTTACAGAAGTTAAAAACCAATTACAAACTGCAAAAAGTAATGTGCAAAATGCCTCTAATTATTTGTCTTTTTTAATGAATGATAAAAACTACGTCGTTTATAAACCAACAGAAACCTTATCAGTGGTTAGTTTTAATGTTGATGATAAAAAAATATCAGAAAACAGATCTGATATCAAAGCAATGGAACTTGCTTTAAAAGGATTTGAAGCAATGAATAAAGCAGATAAAATGGCTTTTTTACCTCGTTTAAATGCTTTTGGTAGTTATGAAATGTATGATAATAAAGTGTTTCAAGGAAATGCAAACGGATATTTAATTGGTGTACAATTAAGTTGGGATTTGTTTCAAGGATCTAAACGTTTTGGAAAAGCTAAAAAAAGTAAAGCTGAATTCGAAAAATCAAAATTAGAATACAATCAATATGTGTCTAAAAGCAATTTAGAATTAAACAAAGTAAAACGCCAATTAGTAGATGCTAAAAATAGATTAGAATTAACAAGTTTAGCAATACAACAATCTGAAGAATCTTTAAGAATTAGAAAAAATAGATTTAAAGAAGGATTAGAAAAAACATCTGATTTGTTAATGGCAGAAACTCAATTTGCTAAAAAGCAATTAGAATATTACCAAACAATTTTCGAATACAATTTTACACTAAAATATTTAGAATTTTTAACTAAAGAATAATCATTAAAATGAAAAAATATATCTACATAATCGCGTTTTTATCTGCATCAATATTTATTACAAGTTGTGGTAGCGAAGAAAAAAAGCAGCAATAGATACTACTCCTGCA
This sequence comes from Polaribacter sp. HA6-7, assembly GCF_055693625.1. Lineage (NCBI taxonomy): Bacteria > Pseudomonadati > Bacteroidota > Flavobacteriia > Flavobacteriales > Flavobacteriaceae > Polaribacter > Polaribacter sp. HA6-7. Next base: position 2,798,061 of record NZ_CM146338.1, on the reverse strand, counting down.
ATTAAAATTTCGATAAATAAAGTTGCTGTAAATAGTAATAGCCAATTTTTGTCTGTAAGTGGTAAAATTCAAGCAGCAAATAGTACAGACTTAAGTACCGTAATGATGGGCTACGTAAAAAAAGTACACGTAAATGTTGGCGATAAAGTAAGAAAAGGTCAGTTGTTAGTTTCTATTAATAATACAGATTTAGAAGCTAAAAAAGGACAAGTGAATGCAGGAATAATTCAAGCAAAAGCGGCTTTTAAAAATGCTGAAAAGAATTACAATCGTTTTAAAAATTTATTTGTAAGCAACAGTGTTACTCAAAAAGAAATGGATGATATGACTGCAAATTACGAAATGGCAAAAGCCGGTTTAGAATCTGCAAATCAAATGAAAAATGAAATTAATGCACAGTTTACGTATTCTAATATTACGGCTCCTTTTAGTGGTGTAATTACAAGTGAAAATGTAGAAAACGGAGACATGGCAAACCCAGGAATGCCTTTAATTGGTTTAGAAACACCTAAAGTTTTTGAGGTGATTGCAATGGTGCCAGAATCAGAAATATCAGAAATTGACAAAGGAATAAACGTAAATGTATTAGTAAAATCGATTGATACAACTCTAAAAGGAAAAGTTACAGAAGTAAGTTCTTCTGCAAAAAACACTGGAGGACAATATTTAGTGAAAGTAGCTTTAGAAAAAACAGATGCAAATATTTTATCTCGGTATGTTTTCTACGGTTCAGTTTCCTGTAGAAAGAAAAGTAAAATCTGAGTTGGTTTTAATTCCTTTAAAAGCAGTAGTTAAAAACGGACAATTATCCGGAGTTTATACAGTAAGTGAAAGTAACACAGCAATTTTACGTTGGTTACGTTTAGGTAGAACTTATGGAAATGAAGTTGAAGTTTTATCTGGTTTAAATGCAGATGAATCTTATATAGTTTCTGCTGAAGGAAAATTATTTAACGGAGCAAAAATTACAATTCAATAACTAACATTCCGCGTTAAGGATAGCAATGGAAATCCTTTTTTTGCTGCCATTTATGGCAAAAAAAGATTGAAATGGATAGCCTGTTAAAACGCCCAAAAAATAAATAATATGAAAGAAGGTTTAGCTGGTAAAATTGCAAAAGTCTTTATAGGATCTAAACTTACAGTGCTTCTAATGATCGTTTTTATGGTTGTTGGTGTATATGCTTCGTTTTTAATTCCTAGAGAAGAAGAGCCACAAATTGATGTGCCAATGGCAGATATTTTTGTGGGTTACCCAGGCGCAAGTCCTACGGAAGTAGAAAATAGAGTTGTAAAACCTTTAGAGAAATTAATTTCTAATATTAAGGGTGTAGAGTATGTGTATGCCACTGCTATGAACGAAAAAGCGATGGTAATTGTTCAGTTTTATGTAGGCGAAGACATTGAGCGTTCGTTTGTAAAATTGTATAATGAAATTAACAAACATATGGATCAAATGCCACAAGGTGTTACGTTTCCGTTAGTTAAAACACGTGCTATTGATGATGTGCCAATGTTAGGTTTAACGTTGTGGAGTGAAAATTACAGTGATTATCAAATTAGCCAAATGGCGCAAGAGTTAGAAACAGAAATTAAGAAAGTAAATGATGTTTCTATTACACATAAAATAGGTGGAAGAAACAGACAATTGCGTGTGGTTTTAGATAAAGATAAGTTGGCTGCTAGTGGATTAGATTTCTTATCTGTTTCTGAAATGATAAAAGCCAATAATACACAATTAAGTTCTGGTAGTTTTGATAAAAACGATACTGAGTTTTTAGTAAATACAGGTAAATTTTTAGCTTCTGTTAAAGATGTAGAAAATTTGGTGGTTGGCGTGCAGCAAAATTTACCAATTTATTTAAAACAGATTGCAACTATTGTTGACGGACCAGAAATTTCACAAAACTATGTGTCTTTAGGTTTTGGACAAGCAAGTGATAAAGCTCAAACATATAAATCTGAATATCCTGCAGTAACGATTTCTGTTGCTAAAAGAAAAGGAGCAGATGCAATGAAAATTGCAGAAGTAGTTTTAGATAAAGTAGCTCATTTAAGAACTACTTTAATACCAGATGATGTTCATGTAGAAGTAACAAGAAATTATGGGGAAACAGCTTCTCATAAAGTATCAGAATTATTATTACACCTTATTGGTTCTATCATTGCAGTAACACTTGTAGTGATGTTAGCTATGGGTTGGCGTGGTGGATTGGTCGTGTTTTTATCTGTGCCAATTACATTTGCTTTAACATTGTTAAGTTACTATATGTTAGATTATACTTTAAACAGAATTACGCTTTTTGCATTGGTTTTTGTTACAGGTATTGTAGTTGATGATTCTATTATTATTGCAGAAAACATGCACAGGCATTTTAAAATGAAACGCTTGCCTTTTAAACAAGCTGCATTATATGCAATTAATGAAGTTGGTAACCCAACAATTTTAGCAACATTTACTGTAATTGCTTCTGTTTTACCAATGGCTTTTGTATCTGGTTTGATGGGGCCTTATATGGCGCCAATGCCAATTGGAGCTTCAATTGCAATGATTTTATCTTTATTTGTAGCATTAACAATTACACCTTATTTAGGATATATTTTCTTAAGAGAAAAAGACAAAAAAGGAGTAGAAGAAAAATCAGAAAAACCTTTAGAGCAAACCTTTATTTATAAAGTTTACAATAAGTTAGAAAGACCTTTGTTAGAAAATGCAACCAAAAGATGGTTGTTTTTAGGAGGAACATTCTTTGTTTTAATTGCAACTATGGGATTATTTGTAACCAATTCTGTTGCAGTAAAAATGTTGCCTTTTGATAATAAAAACGAGTTTCAGGTGGTAATAGATATGCCGAAGGAACAACTTTAGAAAGAACAGGCGTTGTTACACAAGAAATTGCTCAGTATTTATCTACAAGACCAGAAGTGGTGAATTATCAAAATTACATTGGTACTTCTGCACCAATAACTTTTAATGGATTAGTGCGTCATTATGATTTACGTGGTGGATCTAATATGGCAGATATTCAGGTGAATTTGGTTGATAAAGGAGACAGAACAATTCAAAGTCATGGAATTGCTAAGTTGCTTAGACCAGAAATTCAGAAAATTGCAAAAAAATACAATGCAAATGTAAAATTGGTAGAAGTTCCACCAGGACCTCCAGTATTATCGACAATTGTTGCTGAGGTCTACGGACCAGATTATAAAGAGCAAATTAGAATAGCAAACGATGTTCAGAATATCTTAAAAAATACCAATGATGTTGTAGATATTGATTGGATGGTAGAAGCAGATCAAAAAGAATATCAATTTGAAATAAATAAAGAAAAAGCAATGCTGTATGGTGTTGCGCCACAGCAAATTGCATATACCATGAATATGGCTTTATCTAACAGAGCAATAACAACTTTATATGATGAAGATGCTGTAAATCAAGTTGGTTTGGTGTTGAGTTTAGATGAAAAAGAAAAATCTACCATTTCAGATATTTCTCAATTAAAAGTAAAATCTAAAATGGGAAATATGGTTCCTATTGCAGATTTGGTTGAAATTAAAGAAACAATTGCAGAAAAAAGTATCTACAGAAAAAACCAAAAACGTGTTGTGTATGTTATGGCAGATATGGCTGGAGAATTAGAAAGTCCTGCTTATGCAATTCGGGAATGGAAAAGAAATTGAATGCAATTGAACTTCCTGAAGGATATAAATTAAACGAAATGTATTTAGGACAGCCAGATTACGAAGACGATTATACTGTAAAATGGGATGGAGAATGGCAAATTACCTTAGAGGTTTTTAGAGATTTAGGAATTGCTTTTTTAGGCGCAATTATTTTGATTTATATTTTGATTGTGGGTTGGTTTCAAAACTTTAAAGCACCAGTTGTAATGATGGTTGCAATACCACTTTCTTTAATAGGAATTGTTTTAGGACACTGGATTATGGGCGCATTTTTTACAGCAACATCGTTTATTGGAATGATTGCTTTAGCCGGAATTATGGTGCGAAACTCCGTTTTATTGATAGATTTTATCAACTTAAGGCTAGAAGAAGGTGTCCCGCTAAAACAAGCGGCAATAGAAGCAGGAGCTGTAAGAACAACACCAATTTTATTAACTGCGGGTACAGTGGTAATAGGAGCCTTTGTAATTCTTTTTGATCCAATTTTTCAAGGATTGGCAATTTCGTTAATGGGAGGTACAATTGTTTCTACTGTGTTAACATTATTGGTTGTGCCATTAGTTTATTATATGATAGAAAAAAGAATTATAAATAAAAACAAGTAAATTATGTTGAATAAATATTTTAGAGTTATAGTTGGTTGTATGGTACTTTTAATGGTTTTATTAACTTATTATGTAAGTATTAAATGGTTGTGGTTTGGTGTGTTTATTGGTGTAAATATGATACAATCAGCATTTACAAAATGGTGTTTGTTAGAAACTATTTTGAAGAAATTAGGAATTAAAAAATAATAAAAAAGCCCGATAAATTAATTTATCGGGCTTTTTTTAAGTATTATATTGATTTTATCCTCTATATCTTCTTCTATTTCCTCCTTCGAATTTCTTACCAGCGCTACCTAAACTATTAAATTTCCAGGTAAAAGATAACATTGCGTATTGATTTAAAACCGTACTCGAAGAATCTTGAATGTAATCTTCTGTTGCAACTCTTCTTGCATTGGTGTTTTGATCTAAAATATCATAAACTTTTAAACTAATAGCACCTTGGTCTTTTAAGATAGAATAGCGTAAAGTTGTGTTCCAGAACCAAGCACTTTTTTGAAAACCATCTGCAATATTAGGGTTGTAATTATAGTTGATGTCATTTCTCCATTCTAATTTTTTTGGTAAAAATGTCGCAGTTTGTATGGTGACATCATGACTAACAAAATTTCTATCTTCAAAACTTTCGATATCATATTTGTTGTTATTGAATGAAATTGAATATTCGGCCTAATTTGAAGTACCTTATCCCAATTAAAATCAAAACCAATTCTAGGTGAAATAGTAGCCGTTTTACTTGAGTATTGAATTCCGTTATTAAAGTTGATGTTTTTATTATAGTTACCAAAAACTCTAAATTCTGTTCTTAAACTTCCAAAATCTTCCCACTTTTTTGTAGTGCTATAACTTCCTCCTGCTCTAAAACTATAAAAGCCATCTACATTTGCATAAGTTGTTTCTCTAATTAAAGAGTTAGGGTCTATGATAGTTTTTGCAACAACTCTATCATTTGTAAAAGTTAAGTTTGCAAAAGACCAAAAACCAGTTCTTTTTTGCCAATTAAAATTAGAAGCACCAAAGTTTAAAGAATGTGTTTTAGAAGGCGTTAAAGATGGGTTACCAGTCACAATATTTAAAGGATTAGATTCATCTCTAAAAGGTTGTAACTGCGATAAACTAGGGGTGTTATTTCTAAAACGATATCTTAAACGATACCTGCTACTTCTACTTTCTCTAAAACGCACACCAAAACCATATTCTAAATTATTAAAATCTCTAACTAAATTTGTTTCTGGTCTTAAAAAATCTACGTTTTCTAAAGTTCTATTTACTTGAGCTATTTCTGCCGATGCAGACCATTTATCATTTCTAAACTCTAACTCTAAACTTGGTCTTTTCGTTTTATCTAAATACTCGAAATCTGTACTTAATAAAGTACTAAAACTTGTAAAATCGTTAGTGGCTTCCTCAAAATCGAAAGTACTACGTTTTGTTTTCGTTTTTGTGTTGCCATATGCATAAGCAACATCTAAAAATAATTTATTGGCCATAATTGGTAAACGGTATGTAAATTCACTACCAATTTCTTTTACCTCTGTTTTTCCGTCAGAATATTGATTTCTGATAATTTGATCAGGATTAGAGCCATAAATATTTGTTTCAGATTTTACAAAATCATCTGTTTTATTATCGCTAAAATTTGCTGTTACTTCTGCTCTTATAAAGGCACCTTTACTTCCAAACCTCTTAGAAAAGTTAATTTCATTATCAAATTGATTTCTATCAGAATCTGCAACAGAATTTGTTTCAGAATCGTTGGTAAGTGTTCTATCATTATTTAAACTTTCTGAAATACTGTTAAAAGTATTTGTATTTAAGTTCTTGTTAAAATCAGATTCAATATCTATTCTAAAAGTACTATCAATTTCAATTTCAAAATCGATACTTGCATCGTGGCTATCGCTTTCGTTTACAGAATTACTATTAGAATTTCTAAAAAAACTTTCACCGTTAGATAAAAACGTTTCTCTATTGTTAGAAGAAGTGTTTTTAGACTCACTGTTTTTGTAAAAATAATCTCCGGAAAATTCAAAAATTTTCTTGAACACGTTAATGTAATTTACACCATAATTATTTGATGTAATAATACCTTGTCCGCCACCAAAACTTCTATTATTACCACCAAAACGAAGTCTTTGATTACCAAAACTAAAACCTGGCGAGTTTATATTGTTTCCACCGGCTAAAAGTCCTATTCGTTCACTTTGTTCAAAACGAGTTCCTAAACCAGCATACTCATAACGATCATCTGTACCTATACCCGCAGCTACTTTACCAAAATAACCTTTATTGTTTTCTTTCTTTATGGTTAAGTTTATTGTTTTATTTTCTCCATCAGAATCTTCGCCAGCAAATGCTTGTGCGTTGGTTTTTGTATCAGAAATCTGAATTTTCTCTATAATTTCTTTTGTTAAGTTTCTAGTTGTAATTGTAGGGTCGTTACCAAAAAAAGGTTTACCATTTACAAGAATTTTATTTACTTCTTTACCGTTTACAGTAATTGTACCTTCTGCATCTACTTCTACACCTGGTAATTTTTTAAGTAAATCTTCTACATTAGCATCTGCTTTTGTTTTAAATGATTTTACATTAAATTCTACCGTATCTTTTTTAATAGTAATTGGCGCAGAAGATCTAATAACAATAGCATCTAAAGTATTGGCAGATTTTAGATATAATGTACCAACGTTTTGATTTTTTACATCTATAATTTTAGAATATGACTCGAAACCAATAAAAGAAACTACTAACTTTAATTTAGAATCGCCTGTATTAGAAACAATTTTAAAATCTCCTTTGGCATCTGTAATTGTATAAGAAACAATGCTGCTATCTTTTAACCTTTCTACATGTACGGTTGCAGATTCTAACATTTCTTTATCTTCTGCAGATTTTATGATTCCGCTAATTGTAAAGTCTTTTTTTGCGAATAGGTTAAAGATGTCGCTAAAAAAGCAATTAAAAGTAATATTTTTTTCATTTGAGTTTGTTAGTATTATTTTGCAAATATTTAACTAATAAGTAGAAGTTTTTGCCATTTAACAGAACTTTATGAATACTTTAAGGAACTTTAACGGCTTTAATTTCTGATGAGTTACTAATAGAAATTTTAAATGATCTTATTTAAAATGTACTTTTGTTAAACTAATAAAAAGAAGATTTTAAATGGATTTATCTGCAAGTGCTTGGGACAATAGATATATTAATAATGATATTGGTTGGGATTTAGGTATTGTTTCTCCTCCTTTAAAAGCATATTTTGATCAATTAAAGAATAAAGAACTTAAAATTTTAATACCTGGAGGAGGGAATTCTTACGAAGCAGAATATCTTTTTAAACAAGGTTTTAAAAATATATTTGTTGTTGATCTCTCTAAGACTGCTTTAAATAACTTACATAATAGAATACCGAATTACCAAAAAACCAATTGATAAATTCAGATTTTTTGATGTAAATGATACTTTTGATTTAATTATAGAACAAACTTTCTTTTGTGCTATTGCACCAGATTTAAGAGAAAAATACGCGGTTAAAATGAAGGAATTATTAAAACCAAAGGGTAAATTAGTTGGTGTTATGTTTAATGTTCCGTTAAATGAAAATAGACCTCCTTTTGGTGGAAACTTAGAAGAATACGTTGAACTTTTTCTTCTCATTTCAAAATAGACATTTTAGAAAAGTGTTATAATTCATATAAAAATAGGCAAGGTAGAGAGTTATTTGTGAAATTATTGAAGGATTAACTTTGCTATTTTTATTTATTCTAAATAAATGCTTATATTTGCAGTATAATTATTTAGATTATGATTGTTTTTTACACAAATACTACACCAACAATTCAGTTAAAGCAAGAAGTTGCTTGTAATTCTGTTTGTTCTTCTAGTTGTATTAAGCCAAAAAATAAATGCTGTAATAAATATAAAAAGAAGGGAATCAATTGCAAAAGATGCCCTCATGTTTTATTAGCGAAAGCCTCTTAATTATTTAATCTCTTTAAAGCTAAAGGTAAAATTCTTTGTATAAATTTTGTGTACGCCAATTCCGAAAGATGTAAATTATCTGATGCTACCAAATTAGGATTTGTTAAACCTTCACGAGAAATATCAGTTATATTTACATAAGTAATATCATTTTTAGTACAATATTCTTCTATAAACTTGTTGTAATTGTCTATATGCTTTGAAATATCAGTATTATCTTTAAATAATGGTGTAAAAGAATAATCGGGTATAGAAATAACAATCAACTTATTTTTCTCATTACCAGTAGCTTTTATAGCAGTATCAACTAATAAAGGGAATTCTTCTTCGAAGACAGCCATATTACTAAATCTATATTGATTATTTACGCCTATTAATAAAGTCGCTAAATTATAATCATCAGAAATATTTTGAGAATTGATTGCATTAATTAGGTCTGTAGTTGTCCAACCAGTTCTAGCAATAATTTTAAGATCAATTGTAGATTCTTCGGGGTATTTTTTTAGCAAACTATCTTTTAATTGAGACGGATATCTACAAGTTTCGCAAACGCTTTGGCCAATTGTATAACTGTCACCTAAAGATAATATTTTGAAGTTTTTTGTATTTGAATTGTTTACTGAAGTCGAATCTACTTCTGCATCAATAACAACTACTTCGTCTTTAATTTCATCAATTTCATCAATTGTTTCTATTTGATCATTCATACTTCCGCATGAAACAAGAAACAGACAAAAACAAATAAAAATACTTAGAATAGGCTTTTTCATCTTGTTTTTGTCTGAATATTAATGTAAACCTTACAATTTGAGTGGGTTATTTAAATGCATTAAAGCCAGTAATATCTAAACCTGTTATAAGTAAATGAATGTCGTGTGTACCTTCATAAGTAACAACACTTTCTAAATTCATCATATGACGCATGATAGAATATTCTCCGAAATTCCCATTCCACCTAACATTTGTCTTGCTTCTCTAGCCACTTTTAATGCCATATCTACATTATTACGTTTTGCCATTGATATTTGAGCAGAAGTAGCTTTATCTTGATTTTTTAAAGTTCCTAATCTCCAAGCCAACAATTGTGCTTTTGTAATTTCGGTAATCATTTCAGCTAACTTTTTTTGTTGTAATTGAAACTGACCAATTGGTTTGCCAAACTGAATTCTTTCTTTACAATAACGAAGCGCGGTATCATAACAATCCATCGCAGCACCAATTGCGCCCCAAGCAATACCATATCTTGCAGAATCTAAACAACCTAATGGTGCGCCCAATCCGATTTATTTGGTAATAAATTTTCTTTTGGCACTTTTACATTGTCAAAAATTAATTCTCCTGTAGATGATGCGCGTAAAGACCACTTGTTGTGTGTTTCTGTGTAGAAAAACCTTCCATACCTCTTTCTACAATCAAACCATGTATTCTACCTTCTTCATTTTTTGCCCAAACAACTGCAACTTGTGCAAACGGTGCATTTGAAATCCACATTTTAGCGCCATTTAATAAATAATGATCGCCTTTATCTTTAAAATTGGTTTCCATTCCTGCCGGATTAGAACCGTGATTTGGTTCTGTTAAACCAAAACATCCCATCCATTCGCCGAAGCTAATTTTGGTAAATATTTTTTTCTTTGCGTTTCATTTCCGTATTTAAAAATAGGATACATTACTAAAGAAGATTGCACAGAAGCTGTAGATCTTACTCCGGAATCACCGCGTTCTATTTCTTGCATAATCAACCCATAAGAAATTTGATCTAAACCTGCGCCACCGTATTCTTCTGGAATATAAGGACCAAAAGCACCAATTTCTGCCAAACCATTAATAATTTGCTTTGGGAACGCTGCTTTTTGAGCATAATCTTCTATGATAGGAGAAACATCTCTTTTAACCCATTCTCTTGCTGCATCTCTAACAAGTTTATGTTCTTCGGTTAATAAATCGTCTAGATTATAATAATCTGGTGCTTGAAATAAGTCGGGTTTCATATATTTATATGTTTTATTTTAAACAAATTTATAAATTATTGTTTAATTTTTAACAATAGTAATTAAAAAGTATTGCTAATTTAAGCTAAAAATACACAACTTTTTTTAAAGTTAGCCGTTATAAATTGTAAAAACTAGTTGTTTTCTATTAAGTTTGTATAGATGAAAAATACGTTAGGAAAGCAAGAGCGTTTAAAGAGTAAGAAGTTAATAGAAAAACTGTATTCAGAAGGGAATTCTGTTAAAACTTTTCCTTTAAGATTAATTTATGTGCAAACAGAACATACGTCAGATTTTCCTTGTCAAGTAGGAGTTTCTGTAGCAAAAAGAAACTTTAAATTAGCTGTGCATAGAAATCGATTAAAAAGACTGTTAAGAGAAACGTATCGATTGCAAAAAGAGATTGTGTATAACAATTTAGATAAACCGTATGTTTTTATGATTTCGTATATTGGTAGAGATGAAATTAAATATGAAGAATTGTATTTAAAAATGGAAAAACTACTAACGTTATTTGTAAATAAAGTAAAAGAAAAGGAAGATGAAAAACTTTAAAATAAAAAAGAAAACTATAATTATAGCTCTAGTAGCTACTGTTTTTTTAACGTATTCGTTTAAATCGAAGTTTTTTGAAGTTGCAAAACAAATAGAAATCTACAATACTTTGTTTAAGGAATTAAACATGTACTATGTAGATGAGATTAATCCTGCAGAACTTACCAATAGAGCAATTAAAAACACATTAAAAGATTTAGATCCATACACAAATTTTTATAACGAACAAGATGTAGAAACAGCAAGAATTAGAAGAGCTGGTGAATATGGCGGTATCGGGGTTTCTGTATTTTACACAAAACAAGGTATAGAAATTAGCGAAGTTTATAAAGGATATTCTGCTGATAAAGCAGGTTTAAAAGCAGGTGATGTAATTGTAGCTGTAGACAATCAATCTATTAAAAACATGAATAGAGAACAATTGTCTATGTTTTTAAAAGGAACACCAAATAGCAAGTTTTCTGTTGAGGTTGTTAGACAAAGTAAATCTTTTACTAAAGAAATTATTAGAGAAAAAGTAGTTGTTAATCCGGTTCCGTTTGCAGAAATGATTGATGCAGAAACCGGTTACATTACCTTAACTCGTTTTAATGACAAAGCTTCATCCGAAGTAAAAAAAGCATATAGAAAATTAAAAAAACAAGGAATGAAAAAACTTGTTTTCGATTTAAGGTATAATCCTGGTGGATCGTTATTAGAATCTATTAGAATTTCTAATTTCTTTTTACCTAAAGGAAAAAAATAGTGAGTACAAAAGCAAAAATTAAAAAATGGAGCAACACATATACTTCTAAAAATGATCCTTTAGATTTAGAAATTCCTATTGTAGTTTTAATTAACGAACGTTCTGCATCGGCATCAGAAATTGTTAGCGGTTCTTTACAAGATTATGATAGAGCTGTAATTATGGGTAAAAGATCTTTTGGTAAAGGTTTGGTGCAACGCTATAGAGAGTTAACTTACGGTACGCAATTAAAGCTTACTATTTCTAAATATTATACACCAAGTGGGCGATGTATACAGGAGTTAGATTATGAAAACAGAGATCTTGAAACGGGTAAAATACCTAAGTTTTCTGATAAAGGAATTAATGCTTTTAAAACTGCAAACGGAAGAACTGTTTATGATGGTGGTGGTGTAATGCCAGATGTAGAAATTAAAACTTCTAAAAAGAATGAAACAACAGATGCATTAATTAAATCTAGAGCTATTTTTAACTTTGCTACAGATTATTATTACAATAATTTAACATCTAAAAGTTTAGAAGATTTTAAATTTAGCAATAAAGAGTTTAATCGTTTTACAGAGTTTTTAAAGGTAGATACAACATTTACAACAGTGCAAGAATCGTTGTTTAAAAAAGCATTTTTAGCTTCAAAAGAAAATAATGTTTCTTTGGAATACAGAAAGATAAAAGAAAAATTAGCAGACGATAAAATTAAAGAAATCTCTAAAAATAAAGATATTATTACAGCACTTTTAGAGGCAGAAATTCTAGAAAGATACTTTTATAAAGAAGGCGTTTACAAGTATAATTTAAAAAATGATGAAGCTATTTCGCAAGCAGTAGCTTTGTTAAACAACCCAACCCAATACACAGAAATACTATCAGGTAAATAGTTTTATATTTGTGAAGTAAATTAAGATATGTCAGAAATTAAAAAAATAACAAGAACAAGAGCGCAAGAGTCTACAAATGCAATTGAGAAATTATATATTTCTATGCGCCATTTATTTAGTAGAGGTTTTTATAAACCGATGGGTGTTTCAGGTGAAACATTACGTAAATCTTTATTGCTTTTAAGACCAGAAATTTATGGTTCTATAGCAGAAGAAAGAATAGAATTGAGTGGTTTAACTTATGTAATAGAAAGACTTCCTGAAGGAATTGAGGAATGTCAGTTTATAAATTTAACTGCAGACGAAGGATATAAGAATTCTCATTTTGAAGCAATAATTCCGCCAAAAGAAGAAGAAATTGTTACAGAATTGATAAAGATCAAATGAATATTGAGATTACCCGAGGAAGATCTGAAATCTACGATATTTTAACGCATTTAACTTTTCTTTTTATTGAATCTCACAAAATTCAAGAAAGAGTTACCTTAAATGATGGTGAAGATTTTACCAGAGAATGGAAAAACTTAGAAGATATTGTTCTTCATCATAAAGAAATTACAGAGAAAGAAAGAGAAGTTACCATTGTACATTTAGGTAATATTTTAGGTAGAACTTTTGATGAGGTTTCTAATATTTATAATACTTTTTCAACAACAGAAAATCCAGATAGATTTTTTCAATTAATATATTGGTTAGGTAAGCTGGCAATAAATGAAGTTGTAGAAAATAATAAGAGAACAGTAACTTTTAGTTCTGTTTTAGTCGAAGAAATAGGACATCATATTTATGGTGAAATTTGGGCGAATGATATTAAGAAGGTTTTAAATGATAATAAACTTTTAGCAAGACCAATTCATATCATTAGTGCAAACATGCACAGTGTTTTAAACTCGGTGTATGCTAAAAATGCATTGCCAAAAGAAGCAGAAAAGTTACAAGGTTTTGAGTTGTATCAACTACTAAGTAATGCAGATAGCAAGCCTCTTCAGAAAAAAGTAAAAGATTTTGCAACGGCAAATGGTCTTATTTATTTAAAAGATACATCTGGTACAAATATTAATGTACAAATAATAGATACAGCAAAAATAGATTTTGATATTTTATCGTTTTCTAAATTAGAAAATGTAGAAGACAATGCAGTTATTGTGGTAATGGATTATGCTTTTGGTGAGCAGGCATTCGAAACTATGGATGAATTGTTAAAACCTTATACGTGTACTAAAGGTGTTAAAACACATTTAGATGTAAAGTCTGTTTCTATAATGGGTAAAGCCGGAATTCTAGAAGGCGGAAAAGGAGATATAATGATACCTTCTGCACATATTTTTGAGGGTACAGCAGATAATTATCCATTTAAAAACGAGTTAGCAAAAGAAGATTTAGAAGGCTTTGGTATCGAGGTTTTTGATGGTTCTATGATTTCTGTTTTAGGAACTTCATTACAAAATAAAGATTTACTAAAATTCTTTCATGATTCTACATGGAATGTTATCGGTTTAGAAATGGAAGGAGCGCATTACCAAAAAGCAATACAGTCTGCATCTAAAATTAGAGGAAATATTTCTGAAGATGTACAAGTAAGATACGCATATTATGCATCGGATAATCCTTTAGAAACAGGTGCAACTTTAGCCTCTGGAGGTTTAGGAATGACAGGTGTAACACCAACCTATGCAATTACTCAGAAGATTTTAGAACAAATTTTTAACAGTTAAACTGTTTTTTAATAAGTAAAAATGGCAACAAATCAACAACCAAATAACCAAGCCAATAATAACGAAGAAGAGGTAGATTTAGGATCTTTATTTGTTATCATTGGTAGAGGTTTTTCTAAGTTTTTCAACTTTATTGGAAACATTTTTAAAGGGATTTTTCATTTCTTTATTTTGATATTAATTTTTTTAAGAAGTAATTTTTTAAAAATAGCAATAGCAGCAGTTATTGGTTTTACCGTAGGTTTATTTTTAGAAGTCAAAAAAGAAAATACATTTGGATCTACTTTACTTGTAGAACCAAATTTTGAAAGTGCTAGACAACTTTATAATAATGTGAATTTTTATAATGATTTAGTGAAGCAAAAAGATACTTCTAGAATTCAAAATATATTTCAAATTGATAAAAAATCTGCAGGGTCTTTAAAGAAATTTGAAATTGAACCGATTAAAAATAAAAGCGATATAATTAATTCTTATGATGATTTTATAAAATCTGTAGATACTACAACGGTAAAAAGCTACAAGTTTGAAGATTATAAAAATTCATTTGAAGAATTAGATTATAAACTTCATGAAATTACTGTTATAGCCACTAAAAATGATGTTTTTGATAAGTTAAGTAATGTTATCTTAGAGTCTGTTACAGAAAATAAATACTTTAATAGAATTAAAGAGTTAACTAACGAGAATTTGAATAGAACAGATTCTTTACTTAGACAAAATCTAGGTCAAGTAGATTCTTTAAGAAGGGTTTATATGCAGGTTATGGTAGAAGAAGCTAAAAAGCAATCTAACGGAACAAGCATAGATTTAGGCGGAGAGAAAAGAACAACCAAAGAGTTAGAGCTTTTTGAAACAAACAGGAAGTTAAATTCTGAATTAAGAAGCATTGTTGAAAATAAATCTAAAAAATATGAGGTTATAAATGTGATTTCAGATTTTCAACCGATTGGTTATGAAATTAAAGGTGTAACTAAAAATTTAGGTTTTCAGTTAGCAATTGTTTTATCGGTATTGGTAATTTTAATTTTATTAGTTCTCAAGCTAAATACTTATTTAAATACTTATAAAAAGTAACTATGAAATCTATTTTAGTTACTGGTGGTGCAGGGTTTATTGGTTCTAATTTTATTCCTTATTATTTAGAAAAGAATAGTGATTGTAAAATTATTAATCTAGATGTACTTTCATATGCCGGAGATTTAGAAAATTTAAAGGAAGTAGAAAATCATAAAAATTATACTTTTATTAAAGGTGATATTTGCGATAGAGATTTACTAAACAAGTTGTTTGATACATATAATTTTACAGAAGTAATTCATTTTGCAGCAGAATCTCATGTAGACAACTCTATTAAAACCCCTGATGCATTTGTAAGAACGAATGTTTTTGGAACGTTTAATTTGTTAGACGTTGCTAAAAATTATTGGATGACTTCACCAAATAAATATAGAGAAGAATTTAAGCATGCTAGATTTCATCATATTTCTACGGATGAAGTTTACGGAACATTAGGCAAAGAAGGTCTTTTTACAGAAGAAACTTCGTACGCACCAAATAGTCCATATAGTGCTTCGAAAGCATCATCAGACTTTATGGTTAGAAGTTATTTTCATACTTATGGTTTAAACGTTGTAACTACAAATTGCTCTAATAATTATGGACCAAAACAACATAATGAGAAGTTAATACCAACCATAATAAGGAAAGCAATTTCTGGAGAAAATATTCCTATTTATGGTGACGGAAAAAATATTAGAGATTGGTTATACGTTTTAGATCATTGTAAAGGTATTGATTTGGTTTTAGAAAACGGAAGAGCTGGAGAAACGTATAATATTGGTGGAAAAAATGAAAGAGATAATTTATATATAGCACATAAAATTTGTGATATTTTAGATGAAATTAAGCCGAAAGATGAATCTTATAAAGAGCAAATTAGTTTTGTAAAAGATAGGCCAGGTCATGATTTTAGATATGCAATTGATGCTACTAAATTAGAAAATGAATTGGGTTGGCAAGCTGATGAAAGTTTTGAAACAGGTATTTTAAAAACCATTGAGTGGTATTTAAAAAAATATAATTAATATGAAAGGAATAGTTTTAGCAGGAGGTTACTGGTACAAGATTGCATCCACTTACATTAGCTGTAAGTAAGCAGTTAATGCCAGTGTATGATAAACCAATGATTTATTATCCTATTTCAACTTTAATTTCTGCAGGAATTAGAGAAATATTAATTATTTCTACTCCGCAAGACTTACCATTATTTAAAAAATTATTAGGCAACGGAAATCAAATTGGTTGCAGTTTTGAGTATGAAGTTCAAGAAAATCCTAATGGTTTAGCAGAAGCATTTATTATCGGAGAAAAATTTATAGGTAAAGACAAAGTTGCTTTAATTTTAGGAGATAATATTTTCTATGGATCTGGTTTATCGAACTTATTAAAAGCAAACAATAACCCAAATGGCGGAATTGTATATGCATATCATGTAAATGACCCAGAAAGATATGGTGTTGTAGAGTTTGATAAAAATTTAAAAGCAATTTCTATTGAAGAAAAACCGGAAGTGCCTAAATCTAATTATGCCGTACCTGGAATATATTTTTATGATAATGAAGTCGTAGAAATTGCCAAAAACATTAAACCTAGTAAGAGAGGTGAATTAGAAATAACTGAAGTAAATAACATGTATCTTCAAAAAGGAAAACTTTCTGTAGAAATTCTAGATAGAGGAACGGCTTGGTTAGACACCGGAACATTTAATTCTTTAATGCAAGCAGGTCAATTTGTACAAGTAATTGAAGAAAGGCAAGGTTTAAAAATAGGTTCTATAGAAGAAGCTGCTTTTAGAGCCGGTTTTATAAATAAAGAACAACTCTTAGCAATAACAAAACCATTATTAAAAAGTGGTTATTCTAACAATTTATTAAAAGTATAATGAAAGTAACTGAAACTTATTTAAAGGATTGTTTCGTTATAGAACCACAAGTTTTTGGAGACGAAAGAGGAAGTTTTTTATTAGAATTTAATAAAAAAGAGTTTGCAGAAAAAACTGGTTTTAAAGGCGATTTTGTTTTGGGAAATCAATCTACTTCTCAATACGGTGTTATTAGAGGTTTGCATCTACAAAAAGGAGAATTTGCACAGACTAAGTTAGTAAGGGTTGTTAAAGGCAAAATTTTAGATGTAGCTGTAGATGCCGAAAAAATTCAGAAACCTATGGTAAAGTATTTTCAGTAGAACTGTCAGGAGAAAATAATAAACAATTATTAGTTCCTAGAGGGTTTTTACATGGTTTTTCGGTATTAGAAGATGATACTATTGTGTCTTATAAATGCGATAACTATTACGAACCTGATGCAGAAGATGGAGTGCTTTATAATGATAAAGATTTGAATATAGATTGGAAGATTCCGTTTAATAAAATTATTCTTTCTGAAAAAGATTTAAAGTTGAAGTTTTTTTATGATTTTTAAACTATGAAAATTAAGGAAAAGCAAAATACTTCTTTTGATAAGAATTTATTAGAATTAATAAAAAAAGGTGGTGTAAACTTTATATTTTATGGTTTAAATCTTGCGATTGTTTATTTGATAGGAATTTTTATAACTAAATATTATGGTTCTGCAACTTATGGAAGGTATTCTATAATTAAGGCGTTAATTTTAGTTATTATTATTTTTAATACACTTGGTTTAAACACATACGCAATTAAATTGTCTTCAAACAAAAATCACTATGAGAATGGATTCTTTAAAAGTAATTTTATATCGAAATCTTATAAGATTATTTTTATTGTTTCGTTAATATTTACTTTTATTATATATTTTTTTAAAAAAATATAGCTATTCAGATTTTTGGTGATAAAAACTTAGAAATTTATTTGCAGTATTTTCCTTTGATTTTAATTCTATCAGTTTTTTTAAACTATAACAGTAATGTCTTAAAAGGTCAAGGTAAGGTTTTATCCTTTTCATTTGTGAGTTCATTTTGCAATAATTTTATTTTTATAGGTCTAATTTTATTGATTTTTAATTATTATTCTTCTAAAGAAATATACCTCATTTTAAGTCTTTTGTTTAGTTTTTTTATAGCCTTAATTATATCAATAACTAAAATATTTCCTCTGAAATTTCAGAAAGAAGTTAAAAGTATAAGTACAAAAAATATTCTAAAGGAAAGTTTTCCGATGATGTTAAGTTCTTCAATGATTTTTATTATTTTTTCTCTTGATACATTAATGTTAGGTTTTTTTGATACTAGCGAGAATGTGGGGGTTTATCGGATTGTAACCCAGGTTTCTAGTTTAAATGCAGTCTTTCTAATTATTTTAAATTCTATTGTAGGTCCTAAAATATCAAACTTTTATTCTGATTCTAATTATGATGAGATTAGAAAAGTTGTTATTAATGCTTCAAAAATTATTTTATTTATAACAATACCAGTATTAATATTTATTTTGTTTTTTTCCACAGAAATTCTACTTTTTTTTGGTGAAGAATATTTAAAGGCAAGAAATTCAATTATAATTTTATCTATATGTCAATTTTTTTATGCGATATCTGGATTTGTAGATTTAATATTAAATATGACAGGAAAGCAAAAGGTTTTTAGTAAAATAACAATGTTTTCTGAGTCCGGTAAATATAATTCTTAATCTCATTCTTATTCCAATTTATAGTATTGATGGTGCTTCTATAGCGACAGGTTTTTCAATTTTAATAACTAATATTACGGGTGTTATATATGTAAAAAGAAAATATAATTTTTTACCTATTTATTTACCTTTTATAAATAAAACAATAAATGAAAATTAGTATTGGAGAAGCTAAAAATATCAAAAATCTAATATTTGTTGTTTTTGTAGTCTTTTGTATACAATTTACAGAACTAAAATTAGATGTAATAAAATTATCTGAACTACTACTGTTAATCTTAACTCCATTTCTTTATTTAAGAAAAACCATTAATAAATACAGTTTGTTGTTTTTAGGTTTATTTATTTTTTGGTTGGTTGCGACATTAATTCTTAATAATTTTAGAGATTTTTACTTATTGGAAAACGTTTCTATTTTAAAAAGACCTTATTTTATAACTATTGGTAGGTTTTTAGAATTATTATCTTGTGTAAATTTAGCTACACTTGTTTATCTATTTTTCAAAAATAAAAAGAGAGAAACAGCTTTAATTTATATTAAATATATTTTTAGATTTTGCTTGATTTTTACTATATACAATGTAATAACTTTTGGATTATTAAAGTTTAATATAATTGAAGAGAGTGTTTTATTATATTATGATCACGGTATTAGATTGAATGGTGGTTATGTAGAAGGGGGCCTTATGGTTTAATGCTTAGTTTTACATTTATATTAACATTTCTGTTTAAAAGTAAATGGCATTTTATTAACAGAATGTTTCTAATATTGGTAATATTTTTTTAGCAAGGTCTAAAGCAGGTTTGGTTTTAATTATAAGCTGGTATATTCTATTTTATTATAAGAGAATGTATGCAAAGCTAAAAGAATTAAATATTGTAATTATATTAATTGGAGGCTTATTAATATCAATAGTTATTGCTAAATTAGGAAAAGATTATATTGATGATATTGTAAATGTTAGGAGAGAAATGAAAGAGAGGTCAAGAGATGTAAATCTTGTAATGGGAAGAATTGCCGGATTATTTATATTTCCAAAGATGGTTGTAGAAAATCCTATACTTGGTATAGGCTTGGGTAACTATCCAATTATTAGAAACAATCCTAAATACTTGGGTTTTGTACCTAAAAGTCCAAAAGGTAAAACGGATGCTCATGGTTATGGTGGTTTAGTACAGTTGTTGGTCGACGGAGGAATTGTAATGTTGTTTCTATTTTTATGGATAATCTATAGTTTATTTAAAAACCTTAGAAACAATCAAAGAGAACTAGAAAATTATTTAATAATATTTTTATTATTTTTTGTTTTTGGAGTTCAGATATACTTTCTTTACCCTTGGATTTTAATGGGTTTGTTAATGTCTATTGCTAATAAAAAAAATGAAGAAAAAAAGATAGTTGTAGATGCTAGAATGATTAATGATTCTGGTATAGGAACTTATTTAAAAAATGTTATTCCTTATTTAATACCAAAATATGATTTGGTATTCTTGGGTACTCCAAAAGATTTACATAAATATGAAAATAAATTAAGAAACAATATAGTTAAGTTTACTGCTAACATTTATTCTTTCGCAGAACAAATTTATTTGCCTCTTATTATTCCTAAGTGTGATATCTTTTGGTCTCCACATATCAATGTGCCTTTATTTCCTATAAGAGCTAAAAAGCAAGTAACAACAATTCATGATATTAATCTCTTAGCGTTTAATAATAATTTTAGTATACTTAAAAAGATGTATGCTAAACTATTGTATAAAAATGCAGTAAAAAAAGCCATCAAATAATTACTGTTTCTAATTTTTCAAAAAGTGAAATATTAAAATATTTAAAGGTGGATGAGGAAAGAATTAATGTAATTTATGGTGGCGTAAATAAACTTTTCTTTAAAAAAAGCACTTTAAATTTCGAATTGCCAAAAAACTATCTATTATATGTGGGTAATGTAAAACCACATAAAAACTTAATTTCGTTACTAAAATCTTATAATAAATTACCTTTAAATATAAAAAAGTATTTAGTTTGGTCGTTATTGGGAAGAAAGAAGGTTTTATAACTCCTGATAAAAAAGTCTTCAACTTTATTAATAAAAATAACCTAATTAATAATGTTATATTTACAGGTTATGTAGAAGATCAATATTTACCGGATATTTATCAAAAAGCCAAAATGTTTATTTTTCCATCTTTGTATGAAGGTTTTGGTTTACCTATTTTAGAGGCTATGGCTTCAAAAACTTTAGTTTTATCCTCTAATTTAACGAGTTTACCAGAGGTGTCTTTAGACAATGCTTTATATTTTAACCCTTTAGATACAGAAGAATTAAAAGATTTAATTGTAAAAGAAATATATAGTGATAATAGTATTAAGATTGAATTAGCTTACAATCATTCTAAAAAATTTACATGGCAAAAATCTGCGGAAGAACACATAAATATTTTTGAAAAAGTAATTTAATTATATGAAGACTTTTAGTTTAAAAAAATTCATTTTATATTTTAGTATTGATTTCTATGTTCCCTTTGCTCCCTAAGGCGGTAGAAAGTATATTAATGATATTATTTTTTTTAGTTTCGTTAATTATTTTTTTAAAAACAAAAAACACTGTTGTAAATCAAATGTATTTCAGGTGTTTAATTTGTCGTCTCTGTTCGGAATTTATCTCATATCTACATTGTACAGTGAAAATTTATCTGAAGCTTTTAATTTTATCCTCAGAGTAACTCCTATTTTTTTATTCGCATTAACTTTAGGAATTTTAAATCCAATCATTACAAAGAAAAAAAGAAATTTTTATTAAACACATATTTTTTTTCAGTTTTTACAGCTCTTTTGATAGTTCATACGTATTTAATTTTTAATGTTTCAGGAGAAATAACTTCGTGGGAATATAGAAATGCTTTTGAAGAATATACAAAAGTGCATGGTACCTACTTTTCTTTATGGACAGGTTTTGCAGTATTAATAATACTTAATAAAATATGTAACCTAAAATTTAATAAAAAAACTTTATAATAATCTCACTATATTTAATAGTATTATCTTACTGTATTTATTGGCAATTTATAATTGCTGCGAGATTACCTTTATTTGTAACATTACTTTTATCTTTTGTATTACTATTGAAACAATTAGAAAAGAGAATAGCTATCTATATTTTTTACAGCAATTACCCTAGCGTTAGTAATCGGTTTTGTCAATTTAAATACCATAAAGAATAAAATAGACTTTAAAATAC
Organism: Polaribacter sp. HA6-7; assembly: GCF_055693625.1. NCBI lineage: Bacteria > Pseudomonadati > Bacteroidota > Flavobacteriia > Flavobacteriales > Flavobacteriaceae > Polaribacter > Polaribacter sp. HA6-7. The sequence goes on along the minus strand of NZ_CM146338.1, from coordinate 2,776,005 downwards.
CTCAAGGAAAATATGAATTGAAGCATAATGTAATGTCGAGTGAAGATATTAGAGCTGGTATATATTTTTGTTCCTATAAAATAATTAAACAATCAGTATTATATGGAATTGGCATAGGAGATGTTAATGACAATTTAAATAAATGTTATGAGAGTGAAATTGATAGTGATGTTTATCAAATTTTTCATTATAATTCACACAATCAGTACTTACAGATAATTTTAGCAAGTGGTCTCTTAGGGCTATTATTTTTTTTATACAATCTATTAATTTTGTTAAAATTGTCAATTAGAAATAAAGATAATTTGTTTTTTGCATTAAATATGTTTTTAATAATATGTTTTTTTACAGAAAATATTTTGAGTAGGCATGATGGCGTTATATTTTATAGTTTTTTTACTGCTATATTTTATTTTAATAAAGAGGTTTGATGAAAGTAGCTATTGTACATTATTGGTTTATAACTAGAAGAGGAGGAGAGAAAGTTGTTGAATCTTTGTTAAAGCTATATCCTGATGCAGATATTTATACACTTTTTTATGATAAAAATAAATATGGAGATTACTTAAAAAATCATAAAGTTTATACATCTAAACTAAATTTTCCTTTATTAAGAAAACATTATCAAAAATTATTTCCTCTTTATCCATTAGCTGTGAAATCTTTAAAATTGAAGCAGGATTATGATCTAATTATTTCATCAGAATCCGGGCCAGCAAAAGGCATCTCAATTAAAAATAAAACTAATCATATTTGTTATATTCACAGTCCAATGCGATACTGTTGGGGCTTTACAAATGAATACCTGGCAGCTATAAACCCTGTCTTGAGACCTTTAGCAAAATTCTTTTTAGAAAACTTAAGAATTGGGATATAAAAACAGTGAATAATGTTGATTTATACATAGCGAATTCTAATAATGTAGCAGATAGAGTAAAAAAATATTATGGTAAAGTGGCAGAGGTTGTTTATCCACCAATTGAAACTAAATTATTTGAAAAATCATTAATTCAAGATGTTGAAAAAACTCATTATTTAAGTTTTGGTGCTTTAACACCTTATAAAAAAATAGATTTATTAGTAGATACTTTTAATATTAGCGGAGATAAATTAATTATTATAGGTAATGGTTCTGAAAAAGAAAACTTAGTAAAAAAAGCTAAACCTAATATAGAGTTTAAAGGGTTTTTAGAGGATGATAAACTAGAAAAATATATATCGACTTCCAAAGCATTACTTTTTCCTGGTGAAGAGGATTTTGGTATGATACCATTAGAAGTTATGTCTTACGGTATACCAGTTATTGCTTTAAAAAAAGGTGGTGCCTTAGAAACTGTTATAGAAAATAAAGAAGATTACTCTCAATCATCCGGTGTATTCTTTGAAGAACAATCAATAACTTCATTGCAAGAAGCTATTTTAAATTTTAAAAGCGTACAGTATGAATTTGACCCTTTATGGATTAGGAAGCATGCAGAGGGTTTTGAAGAGAGTAGGTTTTTGTATAATTTTAAGAATACAATAAAAAAATAAAGAATGAAAAAGAGATTTTCATATTTAATAAGACCTTTGCAAGTTTTAATAGATGTCATAATTATTAATTTAATTGTATATCTAATTTATGATAAAGAGTTTCTAAATTTTTCTTTCTTATCTTATATAACCCTGTTTTGGTTAGCATCTAGTTATTCTTTTGGTTTTTATAAGGTTTACCGTTATACAAGTTACTTACGTGTAATTACACTTTTGGGTAAACAAATTTTATTTTTTGCATTAGGTTATTTTGCTTATTTCGGTATATTTAGAGAAGGAGATGTTGTTAATAATCAGTTTGTAATTTTAATGTCAATAATGATAGCTATATCAGTCATAAAAATTTTATGGTCGTTTGCACTTAAAAAATACAGATCTTTAGGTAATAATTTTAGAACGACAGTTGTATTAGGTTTCGATGAATCTTCAAAAAATATTATTAAGTTATTTAAAAGTAAAGCGAATTTAGGGTACAAATTCTTAGGATTCTTTTCCGATAAAAATTATAAGAATAGTGAATACTTGGGGAAATTAGAATCTGTTTATGACTTTACTAAAAAAAATAAGGTAGATGAAATCTACTGTTCACTTTCTTCATTAACCGATAGTCAAATAAAAGAAGTAAATAAGTTTGCTTTAGAGAAAGAAATTGATTTAAAATTAATTCCTAATGCTACAGAATTGTATAGTAAAAATCAAACGATACATTACTATGACGATGATTTGATGGTTTTAAATGTTAATAAATTACCATTTGAGTTTACGGGTAACTTCTATATTAAAAGGTTGTTTGATATTGTGTTCTCTTTTTTTGTTTGTGTAACTGTTTTATCTTGGTTAATACCTATTTTATGGATTTTAGTAAAGTTAGAATCTAAAGGTCCTTTAATTTTTAAACAAGGTAGAGAAGGTATAAATGGAGAAGAATTTATTTGTTATAAATTTAGATCTATGAAACTTAATAAGATTGCAGATAAAGTACACGCCACAAAAGGAGATGCAAGAGTTACAAAAATTGGTGCTTTTCTAAGAAAAACTAGTTTAGATGAATTGCCTCAATTTATCAATGTTCTTTTTGGTGATATGAGCGTTGTTGGCCCACGACCGCACTTAGAAAGTCTGTCTTTAGAATATCAAAAAGAGGTAGACGATTATTTAAAAAGACATATTGTAAAACCTGGTATTACAGGTTTGGCACAAATAAGTGGTTATAGAGGTGAAATTAAGAAAAAGTCTGATATTAAAAATAGAGTGCGTTTAGATATTTTTTATATCGAAAATTGGTCTTTCTTTTTAGATATAAAGATTATAATACAAACTGTTTTAAATGTATTTAAAGGAGAAGAGAAAGCATATTAATGAAACCAAGATTCAAAATAACCGCTACTATTGTACTTTATAAAGACAATTTGAATATTTTAGAGCAAACAATTAAAAGTTTTTTAGAGACTAATGTTTCTAAAAAACTTTTTTTAGTAGATAACAATTCTACGGATGCTTTAAAATCAAAATTTAACCATGCAGATATAGAATACATTTTTGTAGGTAAAAATATTGGTTTTGGTAAGGCTCATAATTTGGTTTTAGATAAAGTTGCCTCAGATTTTCATTTAATTTTAAATCCGGATATTCAATTTTCTAGATTGGTTTTACCAAACTTAATTAATGTTTTAGATCATCAAAAAGATGTTTCATTTATAAGTCCTAGAGTGGTGTACTCAAACAATGAAAATCAATTTATTTGCAGAAAAAACCCAACGCCTTTTGATTTAGTTAATAGAAGATTAAATCTCTCTAAACAAAAGATTTTCGAAAACGAATATAGAAGTAAAAGTTTGTTAGAACCCTTTTCTCCTGAATTTATACATGGTTGTTTCATGCTTTTTAAAACAAAGGAATTTGTAAATTTAAATGGTTTTGATGAGCGTTATTTCTTGTATATGGAAGATGCAGATATTTGTAGAAAAGTATATCAATCCGGTAAGAAAATATATTATTATCCAAAAGAAATTATAACGCACACGCACCAAAAAGGTTCTTCAAAAAAGGCGAAACTATTTTTTTATCATCTTTCTTCTGCAATAAAGTATTTTTTAAAGTGGGGAATTTAGTTTCGTCAAGAAATTAAAATATATTTGCAATAACAACAACACAACAAACAATGAATATTCTTATTTTAGGTTACGGAGGAAGAGAACACGCTTTTACATTAAAATTATCTGAAAGCAAAAAAATTAATCAACTTTTTGTAGCACCAGGTAATGCTGGTACAGATAAAATTGCGACCAATTTAAATATTGGAGTTTCAGATTTTGAAGCAATTAAAACTGCAGTTTTAGAAAACAATGTAGATATGGTAATTGTTGGTCCGAAGTTCCTTTGGTAGAAGGAGTTCATGATTTCTTTTTAGCAGATACAGATCTAAAAAATATACCTGTAATTGGTCCTAAAAAAGACGGAGCTTTATTAGAGGGTAGTAAAGATTTCTCAAAACAATTCATGCAAAAGCATGGTGTGCCAACTGCAAAATATCAATCGTTTACAAAAAGTAATTTAGAAGAAGGTTTTGCATTTTTAGATACATTACAACCGCCATTTGTTTTAAAAGCAGACGGTTTAGCTGCAGGTAAAGGAGTTTTAATTTTAAATTCTTTAGAAGAAGCGAAAACAGAATTAGAAAATATGGTTTCTAATCAAAAATTTGGCGAAGCTTCTACAACAGTGGTAATCGAAGAATTTTTAAAAGGAATAGAATTGTCTGTTTTTGTTTTAACAGACGGTAAAAGCTATAAAATCTTGCCTTCAGCAAAAGATTACAAGCGTATTGGCGAAGGTGACGCTGGTTTAAATACTGGCGGAATGGGAGCAATCTCTCCAGTACCTTTTGCAGATGAAGCTTTTTTAAATAAAGTAGAAGAATTGGTGGTAAAGCCAACAATTAATGGTTTACAAAAAGACGGCATCGATTATAGAGGTTTTATCTTTATTGGTTTAATGAATGATAACGGAAACCCTTCTGTAGTAGAATATAACGTTAGAATGGGAGATCCAGAAACAGAAGTTGTTTTACCAAGAATAGAATCAGATTTGTTAGAATTATTCGAAGGTGTTGCACATCAAAATTTAAACGAAAAATCTTTTTCTGTAACTTCTAAAACTGCAACAACAGTAATGTTGGTTTCTGGCGGATACCCGAAGCATATGAAAAAAACAAAGAAATTACAGGTTTCGAAAATGTAAAAGATTCTATAACATTTCATGCCGGTACAGCAATTAAAAACGGTAAAGTTGTAACTAGCGGAGGTAGAGTTATGGCGGTAACTTCTTTTGGCGATACGATAGAGCAAGCGTTAGAAAAAAGTTACCAAAGTATCGATAAAATTAATTTCGATAAAATGAACTACAGAAAAGATATTGGTTTCGATTTAGTATAATTTTTTTATTTGGGCGTTTTAACAGGCTTTCCATTATATCTTTTTTCAGAAAAAGAAAAAAGGATGCCATTACAGTCCTTAACGCAACCTTTTTGCTGTAAATACTATTTTCTTAAACTTAGTTATTATTTAAAAATTTGGTAGCTTTAAACTTTAAATAAAATGCCTATCACCAAAAATAAAATAATAATAGCGCCATTAAACTGGGGTTTAGGTCATGCAACTCGTTGTGTGCCTATTATAAACGCATTGTTAGAAAATAATTATCAACCAATAATTGCGTCAGACGGAAATTCTTTAGAGTTTTTAAAAAAAGAATTTTCTAATTTAGAATTTTTAGAACTTCCGTCTTACAATATTTCTTACCACAAAAATTTAAAGCTTACATTACTTTTACAAATCGCTAGAATTTTAGCAACGGTTAAAAAAGAACAAGAAGTCATTAATAATTTTATTAACGCTAATAAGGATGTTGTTGGTGTAATTTCAGACAATAGATTTGGTGTAAGAAGTAAGGTTGTTCCTTCTATCTATATAACACATCAAGTAAATGTTTTATCCGGTTTTACAACTTTTCTAACCAGTAAAGTTCATCAGAAAATAATAAATAAGTTTGATCAATGTTGGATTCCTGATCATAAAAATGCAGAACTTTCTCGGGCGTTTATCAAAAATAGAAAACTTTAAATATAAATTTATTGGTGCCTTAAGCAGGTTTTCTAAAACTACAATTAAAGATAGTAAAGTTGATGTTTTAGTTGTGCTTTCCGGTGTAGAACCCAATAGAACATTATTAGAGCATAAATTGATATCAGCATTTAAAAATGATGCTAGAAATATTGTTTTTGTTTTAGGAAAAGTAGAAAAAGAGCAAAAGAAATGGACAAGTAATAACTGTATTTTCTATAATTTTTTGTTATCTAAAGAGTTAGAGCAAAAAATTAATGAAGCAGAAATAGTTATATGTAGATCAGGATATTCATCAATATTAGATTTGTACACCTTAGAAAAAAAGTGTTTTTTATACCTACTAAAAATCAACCGTGAGCAAGAATATCTTGCTAAATATTTAGAACAAAAAGGTATTGCTCCGTTTGCTAATTTAGAAGATTTTAATAAAAAAATGCTGAATAATTTGAGTAATTACACAGGTTTTAAATCTAAAAAATCAACTTTAAGTAGTAGTTTATTTAGCCTTTTCCATGGTAAAAGAAAACTCTGATCCTTCACCATAAGTACTTTTTAATAAAACTGTTTGGTTGTGAGCCTCTACAATATGCTTTACAATAGACAAGCCTAAACCGGAACCACCTTGATCTCTAGATCTACTTTGATCGACTCTGTAAAAACGTTCGAATAATCGAGATAAGTATTTCTGTTCGATACCTTCACCGTTATCAACTACACGAATAACATACTTGTTGTCGTTATAATTATCTGCAGCAACAACGGTTGTTCCGTTAGGTTTACCGTATTTAATTGAGTTTACAATTAAATTGATTAAAACTTGTTCTGTTTTTTCTACATCACCAACAACAAAAACCGGAAAATCATAAATTCTATCGAATTTTAAAGTGATATTTCTTTTTTTAGCTTTCATTTCAAACAAATCAAACACATTTTGAATAACTTCTAAAATGTTGAAAACAACCATGTTTAATTTCAATCCGTCTGTTTCTAATTTAGCAATCATATCTAAATCTTTGGTAACAGCTACCAGTCTTTCTACACCTTTGTTGGCTCTTTCTAAATATTTTTCGCGAATATTTTTATCATCCATAGCACCTTCTAAAAGTGTAAGAATGTAACCTTGTACGGTAAATAAAGGTGTTTTAAGTTCATGAGCAACGTTTCCTAAAAATCTCTTCTAAAAGAATCTCTTTCTGTTAAACTTTTAATTTCTAATCGTTTACCTTCTACATATTTTTGCATTCTGTTAGAAAGTTTTTCGATATCTGTGGTTACAGATTGTTTTCTTAGATCGTTAACATCTAATATAGAAACGTTTTCGTATATTTTTTTAATCTTCTATAAATAAAATGTTCTGTTCTATATTGAATTATAAAAAATGAGATGATAAACAAAATAAGTACAGCAATTATTGCTGTACTTAAATTAAGTTTATCTGTACTAAAAAAATATGTTATTATAGCAATACTAGAAGATAGTATTGTTAAGTAAGTTGCAGACCAAAGTGCGTATGAATAGGTTTTTTTAAACTTCATAAAAGCAAATTTATTTATCTGCTTCTAGTAATACAAATTTATAACCAACTCCTTTTACAGTTTTAAAATGGTCGTCTCCTATTTTTTCTCTTAATTTTCTAATATGTACGTCTATTGTTCTACCACCAACTACAACTTCATTACCCCAAACGGTATCTAAAATTACTTCTCTTTAAAAACTTTACCTGGTTTAGAAGTTAGTAAAGAGAATAGCTCAAACTCTTTTCTAGGTAATAAAATCTTTTTACCAGCTTTATAAACTACATATTCTTCTCTATCAATAACTATATCGCCAATTTTAAAAGTCTCTTCGCTTTCTTTTTCAGATTTTAACCTTCTTAAAAGAGATTTTACCTTACTAACCAATACTTTGGGTTTAATAGGTTTTGTAATATAATCATCTGCGCCAGCTTCAAAACCTGCTACTTGAGAATAATCTTCTCCTCTTGCAGTTAAAAATGAGATGATAACATTTTCTAGCGAATTAATTTTTCTGATTTTTTCACAAGCCTCGATACCATCCATTTCTCGGCATCATTATATCTAATAAAATTAAATGCGGTGTGTTTTTTTTAGCAGATTTTATTGCCTCTTGGCCATTATTTGCAGTAAAAACTTGATAGCCTTCATTTCTTAAATTATAACCAACTATTTCGATAATATCTGGTTCATCATCTACTAATAGTATTTTAATATCGCTTTTATTCATGATTTTAAATAAATATAAGTATCAAAAATAGTAATTATTATTATAGCAAAAGTATCCTTAACAAACATTTAATTTTAAAAAGATTATAGATAACGTTTACTTAACGATAAAATAAAATGTCTTTTTTTACTTCTTGATATTGAGTTTGTTAATGATTAGATAACAAATAAGAAATCTAAAAAGTTATATTTGTTTTTTGAAATCATAAATCCTATTCACATGAAAAAAATTACATTATTACATTATTTTTAATGCTTTGTTTTGGGGCTTTGTCATACGGCCAAGGTTCTGAATCTTTTGCAAACTCAAATGCTACAGGTTCTTATGCAGATAATAGTTTTGTTGGTGATGGAGGAATAACCTGGACTTATGTTGCTTCTAGAAATGCAAATAATACTGCAGGTGTAACTTTACCAGCAGTTATGTTAAGAAGATCTAGTAGTGATAGTAAAATAACATCAAGTACTATATCCGGCGGTATTGGAAATTTTTCTGTGAAACTTTACAAAGGGTTTACGGGTGCTGGAAATAGACAAGTAGAATTATTTATAAATGGTGAATCTAAAGGAACATCAGTAGCTTTTGATGATTTTGATGAACACGTATTTTCTGTTTCTGGTATAAATGTTTTCGGAGATATAGTGATAGAAATTAAAAATATAACAGAAAAACAAGTTATTGTAGATGATATTTCTTGGACAGCTCCAAGTTCAGACCCAGCAATAAATACAATTGGTACAATATCTTTATTAGAATATTTTGAAGGAAATGGGCCGTCACCAGAAAAAGGAATTAATGTAGAAGGTACAAACCTAACATCAGACATTACCGTTACTGCTCCAACAAACTTTGAGGTTTCGGTTGATGCTACTGGTACATATTCGCAATCTATTGCTCTAGCACAAACTTCGGTGAAGTTGCTTCTACACCAATTTATGTTCGTTTAAAAGAAGGTTTAGGTGAAGGTACATTTGCAGATAATATCACATTAAGTTCTGCGGGTGCAGAATCTGTTACAATTGCAGTTACAGGTGAGGTAAAAAATGCAGATCCTCAATTTACATATGCAGAATCTTTAAGTAAATTTAGTTATACACTAGAAGAAGGACCTTCTGATGTTCAAAACTTTTCTGTAGAAGGTCTGTTTTTAACAGATGATTTTATTATTGCTGCACCAGAAAATTTTGAAATTTCTTTTTCTCAAGATACAGATTTTGCTAGTTCTTTATCAATTACACCTGCTGACGGTAAAATTGAAGATATTATTTACATTCGTTTAAAAGCGGGTATTACAGTTCCTGGTAATTATCAAGGAGATGTAACTCTTTCTTCTGCAGGAGTAACAGCTGTTACTTTTAATGCTGAAGGAGTTGTATACGGAGAATTAACAAATAATATTATTATTTCAGGTGTTTTTGATGGTAGCTTAACTGGTGGAATTCCAAAAGGAGTTGAATTATATGTTTTAGAAGATGTTGCAGATTTAAGTTTATTCGGATTAAGCTCTGTTTCTAACGGAGGAGGTTCTACGGATGGAGACATAGAATTTAATTTTCCTTCTATAGCTGTTACTGCCGGAACTTTTATATATATTTCTTCAAGCGAAGCTGGATTTACAGATTTTTTTGGCAAGAATGCAGATTATATAACAGGTGTTGTAAATATTAATGGAGACGATTCGATTGAATTATATGAAAACGGAAAAATTATAGATGTTTTTGGTAACGTAAATAAAGATGGTTCCGGTGAAACTTGGGAGTATCTTGATGGTTGGGCTTATAGAAATTCTACTTCTAGCCCACAGGGAACTACTTTTACCGATACTAATTGGTCGTATAGTGGTGTAGATGGACTAGAAGGTGGTACAAATAATGCTACTGCAACAACTCCTTTTCCTATTGGTACTTTTCAACCTGCAACCGCAGCTGTTTCTAGAAATAGTATCGAAGGTTTTAAAACATTTCCAAACCCTGTTACAAATAAAGAATTTACTGTATCAACAAATAATACAAGTGTAAAGCAAATTGTAATTTTTAATGTTTTAGGTAAAAAAGTTTATGCTGCTAGTTTTTCCGGAGTAAAATCTACAATAAATGTTTCTGATATGAATGCAGGAGTTTATATTGTAAAGGTTACTGAAGATGGTAAAACAGCTACAAAAAAGTTGGTAATAAGATAATTACGAGTATACTTTTTAATATTAAGAAAGCTTCGATTTATATCGGAGCTTTTTTTGACTATATTTAGAGGAGAAAAAGAAAAAGATGAATTTAAAATTAAAACTAAGTAATATCTTATTTTTAGATATAGAAACTGTGCCAGCAGAAAGTAATTGGCAAAATTTAACAACAACTACTCAAGAGTTATTTAAGAAAAAAACAAGTTATCAACGAAAAGAAGAAACTACAGCAGCAGAATTTTATGAACGTGCAGGAATTTGGGCCGAATTTGGCAAAATTATATGTATTTCTGTAGGTTATTTTGTTTTGAATGATGAAAAAAATCAATTTAGAGTGACTTCTTTTTTCGGTGATGATGAATTTAAATTATTATCCGAATTTAAAAACTTATTAGAAACACATTTTTCTAAACCAGCAAACGTATTATGTGCGCATAATGGTAAAGAGTTCGATTTTCCTTTTATCGCCGGAAGAATGATTGTACATCAATTACCATTACCTAAAAAACTTAATTTATTTGGTAAAAAACCATGGGAAATTCCGCATTTAGATACTTTAGAATTATGGAAATTTGGTGATTACAAGCATTATACTTCTCTAAACTTATTAACATCAATCTTAGGAATACCTTCGCCAAAAGATGATATTGATGGTAGTGAAGTTGCTAGAGTTTATTACAAAGAAAAAAATATTAAAAGAATAGTTAATTACTGCGAAAAAGATACAATTACGGTAGCACAGGTGTTATTAAGATTTAATAATCAACCTTTGTTAGAAGAAAAGGATATTGTAAATGTTTAATTAAATTTAAAAAGTATAAATAACAATAGATGATAAAAAGCTGGTAAAAAAGCAATTGCTAATATTACTTTAAATTTTTTAAAATTATTTTTTGTCTGTAGCCAAATTATAAAAGGTGATGCTATTGAAAGTAGTAAGCCAATATAAACGCAAACTTTAGAAATATAAGTACCGTATTTATAGATATACTCGTATTCAGAAAAACGATATACTTCAAAGCTTCCTTTAAGTATTAAATTTTGAATTAACAACAAGTAAATAACTACGGTAAGTATTAAGGGTGATGTAAAAAACTTTACTGTTCTCATCTTACAAAACCATTAATTAATCTTCTAGTTTCATAGAAAGTTCTAACCAACGCTCTTCTTTTGCTTCTAAATTGTCTATAATTTCTTGTAATTCTTCAGATTTTTTTGGAATATCTTCTGTAGCAATTTCTACGTTTAAAAATTGTTTTTCAATTGTTTCTTTTCTTTTCTGAAGTCTTTCTATTTCACTTTCTAAAGCGCCAAACTCTCTTTTTTCATCAAAGCTTAAAGCAGATTTTGTATTTTTTTTAGTTGCTTTTTTTCTTCTTTTTTAATTGTTGTTTTTTCTGAATTGTCTTTAGAAAGAGAACTATCGTAAGCTCTAAAATCTGAGTAGTTACCTGGAAAATTTTCTACAACACCTTCACCTCTAAAAACAAATAATGAATCTACTATTTTATCCATGAAATATCTGTCGTGAGAAACCACTAAAAGGTTTCCTGGATAATCTAAAAGAAAGTTTTCTAAAACATTTAAAGTAACAACATCTAAATCGTTGGTAGGCTCATCTAAGATTAAAAAGTTAGGATTCTGAATTAAAACTGCACATAAATACAAACGTTTTTGTTCTCCACCGGATAGTTTTTCTACAAAGTCATATTGTTTCTTCTTGTCAAACAAAAATCTTTCTAATAATTGCGATGCAGAAATTCTTCTTCCTTTAGCTAACGGAATTTCTTCACCAAATTCTTTTACAACTTCTATTACTTTTTGTCCTTCTTTAATTTGAATACCAGCTTGTGTGTAGTAGCCAAATTTTACAGTTTCACCTAAAACTACCTTACCACCATCTAAAGGTGCTTTTTCGGTGATAATATTTAAAAATGATGATTTTCCTGTTCCGTTTTTACCAATAATTCCTACTCTTTCGCCTCTTTTAAAAACATAATCAAAACCATCTAAAATCTTTTTTTCTCCCCAAGATTTATGCACTTTATGTAGTTCTAGAATTTTACTTCCCAAACGTTCCATATTAATTTCTAATTGAACTTGGTGGTCTTTTCTCCGTTGATGTGCTTTTTCTTTAATTGCGTAGAAATCATCTGTTCTAGATTTCGATTTTGTAGTTCTAGCTTTTGGTTGCTTGCGCATCCAATCTAATTCTTTTTTAAATAAGCTTTTAGCTTTGCTTAAGTTTGTCGCTTCTAAAGCTAATCGTTCTTCTTTATTTTGAAGGTAATAAGAGTAGTTACCTTTGTATTTGTAAATTTTACCTTCGTCTAACTCTAAAATTTCGTTACACACGCGTTCTAAAAAGTAACGGTCATGCGTAACCATAAAAAGTGTTATTTTCTCTTTAGCAAAAAAAGCTTCTAACCATTCTATCATTTCTAGATCTAAATGGTTTGTTGGTTCGTCTAAAATTAGTAAATCTGGTTTATTAATTAAAACGATAGCAAGAGATAAACGTTTTCTTTGTCCACCGAGACAAAGCACCAACTTTTAAAGATAAATCGTCTAATTTTAATTTAGATAAAATTTGCTTGTATTGCGTTTCAAAATCCCAAGCATTAAACTGTTCCATTTGCTCAAAAGCAGCTTGGTAAGTGTCTGTGTCGTCTAAGTTTTTTAACGCTTTTTCATATTGATTTACAATAGATAGAATTTTATTATCAGTTGCAAAGATTGTTTCTTCGATTGTTAAATCAGGATTGATATCATCTTTTTGTGCTAAATAAGCAATAGAAATTCCTTTTCTGCTAACTACTTGCCCGGAGTCGGGTACATCTAAACCTGCAATAATATTTAATATTGATGTTTTACCGCTTCCGTTTTTTGCAACAAAAGCTACTTTTTGATCTTTATTAATACCAAAAGAGATGTCGTCGAATAAAATGCGTTCTCCGTAAGATTTAGAAATGTTTTCTACTGATAAATAATTCACTACTTGTATTTTTTTACAAAGAAACAAAAAACCCAAGCAAAGGCTTGGGTTTTTGAGTCATTTAATTTTAGGGGTCGCATTAGGGGTGCTAATTAAATGACTTTTATACTTGTAAAAATAGTAGTTAAGTACATACTTGTCAATCCCTGAATTCAGTATATTTTCACTATCCCTGAATTCAGGGATATAAAACCCTGAATTCAGTATTTCAATAAATTTAAATTATTGTCTAGTAGTGTTTTAATTTTTATTTAGTATGCTGGTTAAAATTATATTTTAATAAACTTTTTAATTAACTTCTCTTCACCGTCGCTTATTTCTAGTAAATACATACCAATTTTTAAATTAGAAACTTCAATTGAGTTGTTTTGTAATTTGCCTGATTTTATTGTTTGCCCGATAGAATTAATAATTTTATACGAATTAACAGTGTTAGTAGACAACTGCACATTTAATAAAGTCTTTACTGGACTTGGATAAATCTTAAACGATCCGTCTGTAGTGTTAAAGAAATTATCATTATTTACTATGCTAATGTTGTTAGAGGCTGCAACATTGTTTAAACTCACATTGTCTATGGCAACATCTGCTTGCCATGTATTACCGGTAACTCTATTAAATCTTAACTGAATATTATTACCTAAGTATGCCGATAAATCTACACTAGCGCTTAACCATTGGTTTCCTTTATTACCAGATTCTGTCCAAATACTCGACCAGGAAGCTCCGTTGTCATTACTAATTTCTATATCTAAAGTTCCCGTGTTTGTTGCGCCATACATGTGATAATTAAAATTAAACGAAGCTGCAGATAAACTAGATAAATCAAAACAAGGTGAAGTTAATATAGCTTGTTTTGTTGGGTAGCCGGTGTTGTTACCGAAGCTTCAACAAATAAATACGAATTACCTTCTGTTGCAGAAGAAGGACCTGTATTGTTAGACGGTGTTCCGTTCGCATCAACAATCCAATTTAAATCATCATTTGAATTTTGAGACCAACTACCAATGTTTCCTTCAAAACCTTCGTTGTAAGGAAAAGAAGTTACTTCTGCAGTACAACCATTATTATTGCTGCTGCCGCTATATAATTCGATGTTGTCTAATGCAATATCTGCTTGCCAAGTACTACCTGTAATTCTATTAAACCTTAATTGAATACTAGATCCTATAAATGCATTTAAATTAATATTAGCAGACAACCATTGGTTACCTTTATTTCCAGATTCACTCCAAATGTTCGTCCAATTTGTTCCATTATCTGTACTAATTTCTAAGGCTATTGTACCCATATCTGCAGCACCATACATATGGTAATTAAAACTGAAGTTTGCAGATGTTTCATTAGTCAAATCAAAACAAGGTGAGTTTAAAATAGCTTGTTTGTTAGGGTAACCTGTTCCGTCTCCGGACGCTTCTACAAATATATATGAGTTTCCGTTTGTTGCAGAAGAAGGTCCTGTACTCCCAGAAGGCGTTCCGTTAGAATTAATAGACCAGTCAATATCATCCGAAGAAGATTGAGACCATGCGCCTAAATTTCCTTCAAAACTTTCTGTATAAGGAAAAGTTGATACTCCGTTTACACAATCATTAGTACTTATTGTATTTACATTTATTGTTCTAGAAACTTGTGCCGCTGCATTTCCTGCATTGTCACTTACATTATAATTTTTAATATATGTTCCTGCTGTATTTGTGTCTACATTACCAGTAATAATTATGTTAGATGTTAAATTACCGTCTACATTATCTGTTGCTGTTGCACCTTGTTCAGAATAGGTGTCGCCAACGTTTAAGTCTAAAGTTGATGCGCCGTTTAATGTTATTATTGGTGCTATTGTATCTGCGGATGCTGCTTGAATATTTACAGTATAATCTTCTACTTCTCCGTAAGAAAAACTTTGACAAGATGTAGGAATAGCATTGTAACTCATAGAAACTCTCATTCTTGTTGAGGTTTCTAGTGCTGATGACGGAACAATAAATGAAGCTGAAACTGTTGCGTTTTGATTTGGTGCAACTGATAAAACTTGTTCATTAGCATCTGTAAAATCTCCATCTTTGTTAAAATCAATCCAAACGGCGTAACCTTCGTTGTATTTGGTTCCTGTCCATGTTGGTGTAACAGTTACAGTATAATTATCACCTTTTACTAGGTTAGTTGATGTACTAGTAAAATCTGAATAAAACTGAGCGCCTGAATTATTATTGATGGAACCAAGTTGTACGTTACTTATAAATTCATCATTAACATTAGAACTTTGAGATGCACAATAATTAATAGGAGTAACATCTGTTGTAACAGTTAAAGTATTACTTGCGGTAGAAATATTACCCGCTTCATCTTTTGCTATTACAGAAAACGAATATGATGTGTTCGAGGTTAATCCGTTTACGGTAAAATTAGTATTTGCGGTGTTTCCAACAACTGTACTTCCGTTTAAAACATCGTAAGAAGTTACTGCAACATTATCTGTAGAAGCTGTCCAACTTAAATTTACAGATGTATCAGTTTTGTTGTTTGAAACTAACGCTGTCGGAGCAGTAGGAGCAGTTGTGTCTGGTGCTAATGTTGTTGCGTTTACGGTGATGCTTTTAACAGAACTATTGCCTGCACTATCTTTTGCAATAACGTAAAAGTTATAGTTGGTATTGGCGCTTAGGTTTGTTGCTGTATAACTTGTGTTTGTAACAGTTGTTAGTAAGTTGCCATTTCTATAGATATCATAATTAGTAACGCCAACATTGTCTGTAGATGCGCTCCAAGAAAGTTGAATAGAGTTTTCTGTAATATTGCTAGTAATTAGGTTAGTTGGAGTGGTAGGGGCTTCTGTATCAGGTGCTGATGATGAGGTAAATGTACCTGTAAATACACCTCTACCGTATGTAGAAGCTATAATTTTATTATTTGTATTGTCGCCGAGAAACATTCCAATAATCTAAAGAAGTTACACTAACATCACTCATGCCGTTATATGATTGAGACCAATTAGGGTTTGTGTCATTAAAGTTTTCTGTAGACCAAACACCTAATTGAGTTGCAATAATTGCTTCGTTTGGTGCTAAAGGATTCAATAAAAAGTCTCTTACCGGGATATTTGGAAGATTTCCTTCTTTGCTTGACCAAGTGCTACCTGCATTAGAAGAATACCAAATGCTAGTAACGCCGTAATTATGTATTGTTACAATTAAATCGTTAGCAGTTTCTCCAAATCTAATAGAAGAGATTGCGCCAATAAAAGGATTATTAACTGTTGTAAATGTTGCAGAATTATTGGTGACATTTGTTAATTTAACCAATCCGCCGTTAGACAAACCAACATACCAAGCATTGTTTTCGAAAGGGAAGCTCTAAATGCTGTTGGACTAGAAGTTAACGCAGCATTTGTTAATGATCCTTTACTGTTAGAAGCAACATTTATACTTAATATAGAGTTACTGCTAGCTGTAGATTGATTTGATAATAATCTATTTGCATTACTATCATAATCCATCGGGTTTACAAAATCACCAGTACTTTGATCACTCGACAAAGTTGTTGCTCCTCCATCAATCCTTCCTTGACCATTCCATGGTAAATTAAATCTATAAATTACATTAAAAACATACGTTGCAATCATGTATTGCCCATCTTTATCTACAAAAGTGTAAAAACCATCTCCGTCGCTTAAATCTTCAGAAGAATTTATTCCGTTTGCTGTGTTTGCGTCTCTAAAAGCTTGTGTACCGTTGTCTTGTGCACCAGCCGAAAAAATTCCATTTAAATCTCCAACACCATCTGGTCCAATACTTGCTTTTACAAATTGTGTAACATTGTAGTTATTGTTTCTTGAGTTAATTGAATTACCCGAGTTGCCGGAATAATAAATACCACCATCATTACCAAACAAAACTTTAGAAGCATCATTATTACCAAAGGCTATTGAGTGTTGATCTGCATGTACATTATTTGGTTGACCAAAGCCACCGTACCAATGTGATAATTGAGACCAAGACCTACCTCCGTTTGTAGATTTAAATAAATCGATTCCACCAACGTATAAAATATTATCATTTGCAGGGTCAGCTTCGATTACTAAATCGTAAAATGCTTGACCTCTTGTAAAATCATTTGCAGAAATGCCTGTATCTGCATCATTTGGCAGAGCTTTAGAAGTAATTGTGCTAAAACTATTTGTTGTTTCGTAAATATGAACAGGAGAGTTAACACCTTGAGTTAAAGCATAAATTTTATTTCCATTTGTTGCTGATGGTTCTAGTTCTACTCTATTAGAATCTGTTAAAGGAGAAGCATTTGCCTCTGTCCAAGTAGATCCGTTTGTAGAGCTGTAAACTCGACCGCCACCTTCGCCAAGAGCAGAACCAATGGTTCCCATCCAAAGTTTATTATCTGCACCAACTTCTAAATCATTAGGAATGTAATAATAAGTAGATCCACCAAAAGAGTAAGATAGGTTTGACGATTCTATTCTACTCCAAGAACTACCATTATTTGTAGATCTATAAATACCAGCAGACTGTAAACCCAACCAATTTTTCGGACTTGAAGAATCTCCGTAAACATGAGCTCCGACGGCAACAAAAAGTTCTGTAGAGTTTCCGTTATCCCAGGCTAAAACATCGTTTACGTAATAAATACCTTTTAAAAATAAATTAGAAGCGTTGTAATCAAAAGAATCTGGTCCGGCGGCAGGAATTGTGATTGCAGACCAATTATTACCACCGTCAGTAGTAACATAAACACCGTTACCAACAACATCTCCTGCGGTATATTGTTCTCCGGTACCTACATACCATCTATTAGAATTTCTAGGATCTACAGTAATGGAGGTTACAGAAAGGTTTCCTGGTACATTTTGCACTCTGCTCCATTGAGAATTTGCATTTGTAATGTTTGTATTTTTCCATAATCCACCGAAACACCACCTGCATAAACGGTGTTGTTAGAAGTATCATTTGGGTCGAACATAATAACTCTTGTTCTACCACCAACGTTATTTGGGCCTCTTTCTTTCCAAGCATTAGAAGTGTTTCCTGGGGTTTTTCTAGAAACTCTTTTTGCATTATCTTTTTTCTAAGCTCATTTAACTCACCATCATCTAATTTTCCTGTTTCAGGGTTTATGGTAAGTTCCCACATCTGCTCGAAATACCTGTTAGGAGGCAATCCGTTTTGTTTTCTTTTCTTTTTATCCCAAGTTAATGTTTCTTTATATGGGCTGTTTTTAATAAAGTTTTCTAATTTTTTTCTTTTAGATAATAGTTCTTCTTTCTCTTTCTTTTTGATAATTGTTTTTGATAAAAAAAGGAGAACATTAAAATAGCTATTGAGCTAAATAATAACTTAAGGTAAGTGTTTTTTTTCATGTGAATAAAATTTTTAAAAATTTGGGGATTGAATTAATTTGATAACATTATTATTTTTTGTATTAATAATTTATTAAAAAATCTTAATATATTATTAAATACGTATCAAAAGTATTAATTTATTAAACATTGTGCAATCCCTGAATTCAGGGTTTTTTACTATCCCTGAATTCAGGGATAGCGCCTTGAAGATTTTAATAAATATTGATAGCTTAAGTAAAACCTGTGAATAGATTTTTCTTGTGAAAATCATTCTGCTTTAATAGATTCAATTTTTTTAAAATCTTTTTAATAATGGTATATTGCAACGATAATTTTTGATAAAAAGAACATGAAGATAATAGTACCAATGGCCGGAATAGGTTCTCGTTTAAGACCACATACATTAACAGTTCCTAAGCCTTTAACCGTAATCGCAGGAAAGCCAATTGTGCAAAGACTTGTAGAAGATATTGCATCTGTGGTTGATGAAAAAATAGAAGAAATTGCGTTTATTATTGGTCCTGCAAAAAAAGGATTTCCAGCAAATACAAAAAATAATTTATTAGAAATAGCCAAAGAATTAGGTGCTAAAGGTTCTGTTTACGTTCAAGAAGAAGCATTAGGAACCGCGCATGCATTATTTTGTGCTAAAGATTCATTAAGCGGTCCTTGTGTTGTTGCTTACGCAGATACATTATTTAAAGCAGATTTTAAACTAGATTCTAACGCAGATGGTGCAATTTGGGTTAAGCAAGTAGAAGACCCGAGTGCTTTTGGTGTGGTAAAATTAGAAGATGGTTTTATTACCGATTTTGTAGAAAAGCCAAAAGAGTTTGTTTCTGATTTAGCAATAATTGGTATATACTATTTTAAAGACGGTGATAGAGTTAGAGATGAAATTCAGTATTTAATTGACAACGATTTAAAAGAGAATAACGAGTTTCAGCTAACAAATGTTTTAGAAACATTAAAAAAAGACGGCGCTAAATTTATTCCTGGAACTGTAAACACTTGGATGGATTGTGGTAAAAAAGATCCAACAGTAGATACCAATAAACAAGTTTTAGATTTTGAACATAAAGCCGGTAATAATTTGGTATCTAAAGACGTTGTATTAGAGAATTCTGAAATTATAGAACCTTGTTTTATTGGTAAAAATGTTGTGCTTAAAAACACAAAAATTGGTCCTTACGTTTCTATTGGAGAAAATAGTGTTGTAGAAAACGCAACCATAACAAACTCTTTAATACAAACAAATGTTCTAATTTCGAATGCAAAATTAGACAATGCAATGATTGGTAATCATGCAAAATATAACGGTGAATATACTTCAGTAAGTATTGGTGATTATACAGAGTTAATCTAATGGGTTTTATAAAAAAAGAAATAAATATATTAAAAGAGGGGCAATTTCATAATTTTAAGTTGTCTCTTTTTTCTTTGTTCCTTTTTTTAATATCTATTAATGGTTTTGCACAAGATAGTATACCTGCGGCTGTAGATCTATCAGAAGAAAAAGAACTAAAGTTTCAGCAGTTTTTCTTTAAAGCATTATCGCAAAAATCTATCGGTAATTATCAAAAATCGATAGAAAATTTAGAAAACTGTAATCAAATATTACCTAACAATAGTGTTGTTTTTTTTGAATTTTCTAAGAACTATTTAGAATTGAATAAAAAGCTTTTAGCTAAAGAATATATTAAAAGAGCCATCGACCAAGAGCCTAAAAATATTTGGTTACAAAAGCATTTGGTTAAAATTAATGTTGCTGATAGAGATTTTTCTGAAGCTATTAGAGTTCAGAAAAGTATTGCTACTATCAATAAAAAAGAACGCGAATATTTAGTGAGGCTTTATTTGAAAAATAGAGATTTTAAAAACGCAATACATCTAATGGAGGTTTTAGAAGATGAAAATTCTTTGTCTTCTAGCTTAAAAAATATAAAAGATAATTTACAACAAACCGGAAAAGCCGGACCTGTAAAGAGCTCTGCAGTAAGTAATATTTTTAAACAGTTTGAAACCGATAAATCATATGTGCTTTTAAAACAGATTTTAGAAAGTGTAAAACAAGATCCTGATTTATTATTAGATTATAGTAAAAAAGGAATTGCTTTGTTTCCTGCACAACCATTTGTGTATTTAATGAACGGTAAGGCTTTAAATGCAAAACAGAAGTTTAACGAAGCTATTACTTCTTTAAAAAATGGTATCGATTTTGTAATTGAAGATGATATGGAAGCCGAATTTTATAATGAAATGGCTGTTTCTTACAATGGTTTAGGTAATACTATCGAAGAAAAAAGTACAAACAAAAGTCAAAAAAGTTAAAAAAATAATATGCGATATCTAAAATATGTATTGATACTAACTTTAGTTTTTACAGCTTGTAAATCGAAAAAGTTAGTTTTAGATGCTAACGTAAAAGCAAAAGAAATTTCTGCAAATAAGGTCGTTAGAAAACATGTTGCAGCAAATTTTAAAAAGGAAACTATAGACGCAAAGTTTAAAGCAAATTTTAATGATGGTAAAACAAAACAAAGTATTACCGTTTATTTAAAAATTACCAAAGACAAAGAAATTTTTTTAAAAGGAACTAAATTTATAACAGTTTTTAAAGCAAAAATTACACCAACATCTATAGCGTACTATTCGCCATATGCTAAGAATTATTTTGAAGGTGATTTTAAAATGCTAAAGAAAATTTTAGGCACAGAAATTAATTTTGAGCAATTACAAAGTTTGTTTTTGGGGCAAGCTATGTTAAATTTAAAGAAGAATAAGCAAAGTGTAGAAATTGTTAATAATTCTTACGTTCTTTCTCCTGTAGTAAAAGACGTTGTTGTTAATGTTTTTACAGCAGTAAATCCTAATCACTTTAAGTTAGATTTTCAAGCAATAACATCACCATTAAAAAAAGAGAATTTAAAAATTAAGTACCCTTCTTATAAATTAATAGATAATACAGTTTTTCCATCAGAAATTAATATCACAGCAAAGCAAATTAACAAAACAACTAAGATTGATTTTACGTTAAAATCTGTTGAATTTAATACAGCATTAAACACATCTTTTTCTTTACCTAAAGGATATAAACGCATTAATTTATAGTGATAAAATTTCGTTTACACATATCATTTTTTATTTTACTTTTTAGTTGTTTAACCGTATTTGGTCAAACAAAGAAAGAGTTAGAAGAGCAGCGTAAAAGATTAAAAAAAGAAATTGTTCAGGTTAATAACTTGTTATTTAAAGAGCAAAAAAGAGAAAAAATGTTCTTGAAGATTTAAAAGATTTAAATCAAAAAATAGATGTTAGGCAAAAATTAATAAGAACTATTAATTCTGAGGCTAAATTATTATCATCAGAAATAAATAAAAATAAGTTAGAAATTTCTAAGTTAGAAAAAGAACTTGCAGCACTTAAAAAAGATTATGCAAGTATGATTTATAAGTCTTACAAGAGTAAATCTCAGCAAAGTAGAATGATGTTTATTCTGTCTTCTCAGAACTTTTACCAAGCATACAAACGTTTAGAGTATATGAAACAATATACTTCGTTCAGAAAAAGACAAGGAGATCAAATAGGAGCGCAAACTCGGTCATCAAAAAGAAAAACGACTCTTTATTGTATCAGAAAAAGGTTAAAGATACTTTACTATCTATAGAAAAAGATCAGAAACAACAAATTGAACTTGACAAGAAAAATAAAGAACAATTAATTTCTACAATTAAAAAGAAGGAGCGCAAATATAAAAGAGAGATTCAGAATAAAATTAATGCTGAAAAAAGAATTGCAGAAAAAATAGATAAAATTATTAAAGATGAAATTGCCAAAGCAAATAGATTGGCAAATGCAAAACTTAAAAACAAACCAAAAACAACCAAAAAGAACGAGTTTGTTTTATCGCCGAAGCTAAGGCTTTAGCCGCAAGATTTGAGCTTAATAAAGGTAAATTACCTTGGCCAATAGAAGAAGGTTTAATTACGAGAAGGTTTGGTAAACAATCGCATCCTATTTATCCTGGTATTACAATTAATAGTACAGGTTTACATATGATAACTAAAAAAGGTAAAAGTGCTCAAGCTATTTTTAATGGTAAAATTTTGAATGTTTTAGTAACATCAGGCGGTAAAAGAAACGTTTTAATACAGCACGGTAACTATATTACATCTTATAATAATTTAGAAAAATTGTATGTTAAAAAAGGTGATACTGTAAAAACGGGTCAAAAAATAGGGCAAATTTTTACAGACAAAGTTTCGGTAAAACTACTTTAATATTTGTGTTGTACAAAAACACAACAAAGCTTAATCCTGCTTCTTGGATTCTTAAAAGATAAATTTTTAGAATTTTTTATTTGTGTCAATTATTAAATTGATTGCAATAATGTTTGCTTTTTATAGTGTCTATTTTTGTGTAAGAATTTAGAAGACATCTAGGTTCTGTATTTTATTAATTAAAAAATTACATTAAAATGGAAAACTTAAATAGAAAGACTGTTGCGATTTTAGCAACTAATGGATTTGAAGAAAGTGAATTAAGCGAACCAAAAAAAGCTTTAGAAAAAGCAGGAGCAACAGTAGAAATTGTTTCTTTAGAATCTGGAGAGATTAAATCTTGGGACGATGGTAATTGGGGTGAAAATTACAAAGTAGATAAAACTTTAGATGAGGTTTCTCAATCTGATTATAATGCATTAATGTTACCTGGCGGAGTTATAAATCCTGATGTTTTACGTAGAGATAAAAATGCAGTGGAATTTGTAAAATCATTTTTCAAAAATCATAAACCAGTTGCAGCAATTTGTCATGCGCCTTGGTTATTGGCAGAAGCGGGTGTTTTAGAAGGAAGAAAAATTACATCTTTTAATTCTATTAAAACAGATATGATTAATGCTGGTGCAAATTGGGTAGACGAAGAGGTTGTTGTAGATGAAGGTTTAGTAACAAGTAGAAATCCTAAAGATTTGCCAGCTTTTAATGATAAATTAGTAGAAGAGGTTTATGAGGGTAAGCATGAGGCTCAAATGGCATAATTAGAATGTTAGAATAAAAAAAGCGCAATTAAATTGCGCTTTTTTTTATTTGTATTTTATATTTTTTTGAAGAATTATAGAGTTTGGTACTGTTAAAAATTCATCATCTTTAGTTTTTAGAGTGATAAAAAAGGCACCAATATCTCTTATTTCTCCGGTGATGTTATTATCTTTTTCTAAAATGGTTATTGTGTCTCCTATTTTAACTGGGTAATTAATATATAAAATTATACCAGCAGTTATGTTAGATAAAATAGACCATTGAGCAAAAAACGCAATACCTAAAATAGTTAAAAACGAAGAAATATAAATTAACAATTGCTTTTCATCTACACCCCAAATAAATGCAATTACTACAATTGTAGTTATGTATATAAGAATTGTTATAATCTTATTTGTAACAAGAATTCTTGCATTTTGAAAGCCGAATTTTGTTTGAATTTTTTTAGAGAATTTGTTATAAACAATCGTAAAAAAAGGCAATTACTACAATAATTACAGATTCTAAAATCTTAAAATGATTTAAAAACTCCATTGGTATTAATTTCTATTGAAATAATGCTTTAAGTTCTGTAGCTTCGTTTGGTGTTAATCTACCCGCTAATACTAAACTTAATTGTTTACGTCTTAGAGCGCCTTCAAAACGTTCTTTTTCTAAGTCTGTTTCTCGTTCTATTTGTGCTATTTGTACAGGTTTACCTGTTTCATCTACAGCCACAAAAGTGTAAATACCTTCGTTTACTTTAGTTCTATGTCTAGATTGTCTGTCTTCTATCCAAACATCAACATAAACTTCCATAGAAGATTTAAAGGCTCTAGATACTTTAGCTTCAACTGTAACAACGCTACCAACAGGTACAGATTTGTTAAATGCAACATGGTTTACAGATGCTGTAACCACAATTCTTCTAGAATGTCTTCTTGCTGCAATACTGCAGGCTCTATCCATTCTTGCTAGTAATTCTCCTCCAAAAAGATTGTCTAAATAATTAGTTTCTCCTGGTAAAACTAAATCTGTTAATATGGTTAAAGATTCTTTAGGTGATTTTGCTTCCATCAAAAAATAAATTTTTGCAAAGATACGCAATCACACTTTTAAAAGTGATGTAAAATAGCTAAAGAAAACTGAAATTATTTAAGGGCTTTAACTAATAACCAAGCGTCTTTAGAAACTGTTCTTTTGATCTTGTTAAGGTTATTAATGGCGTCATTTTTATCAGCATAACTATTAAATGTGACTTGCGTTAATCCCCATTTGTTTACACCAATAATTTTAGCATCAAAACCCTTTGCAATAAGTTCTTTTACTTTGGTTTCTGCATTTTCCGGTATTTGAAAAGCGCCAGCTACCACATGGTAAGGTTTAGCAATTTCTTTAACCACATTTAATTCTAAAGTTGGTAACGGATTAGAAATTACAAAAGTTGCAGATTGTATCTTTTTTTCTAATTCTTTTTGCTGATTTGCAAAAACTTCGTTTTGTTTATTTTGTTGATAACCATTAAAGCCAGCAAAACCTAATGTTAATAAAATAGCGGCAGAAGCAGCGTATTTTATAAATGTTGGTATGCCTTTTTTCTCTGTTGAACTAGTAACAGGTATTAAAGGCTTAACTTGTTGTTTGTATCTTTCTACTGCAGAAGTTTCTACGGTAGCTAAACCAAATGAAGACGTTAAAAAGTTAACATTTGTTGTTGGTTCAAAAATAACTTGCTTATTCTCATTAAGAGAAATAACACCTAAATTATTTAACGAGATTTCGTTTTTTTGAAGTTCTGTTTGCCATTTAATTACAGACAAAGAAATGGCTGTAGAAGCTTTCTCAAAAGAGATTTGCTCGCTAGAAGCTATGTAATTTGCTAATAAACCATCATTATGTTTTAAAAGACTATTAAACGTAATTTGCTTAGAAGGCGGGTAGAAAGTGTTTGTGCTTTCATCTAATTTTGCATCAATTTTATTTGTAACAAAACCCCCAAAATCTGGTACAATTACGCAATCGTATCTGTATAATAAATCGTTTATATAGTTGGCTAAATTCATATAAACAAATATATAATTTTAGACCTTTCATAGAAAAAAGTTCTGTAAAAATTATCAACAATTTTTTTATATATTGGTTGTCAAATTGTTAACTATTGAAAGAAGAAAAATTGCTTGCAATCTTAAGATTGCAAAAAAGTAAAGCTGTGGGCGATATTTTAGCTAAGAAACTAATTGTAAATGTGGGAGATGTCTCCCGGATTTTTAAGGAAAAGCCACAAAATTTAGCTAAAATAAACGGAATTGGTAAAAATGTACTAAACCATCTTTTTGATAAAGAAAACTTAGAAAAAGCATTAGACGAACTACAATACATCAAAAAAATAACATAAAATATTCTTATTTTTTGGATGAAGATTATCCAGAGAACCTTCAACATTGTATCGATTCACCAATTCTACTTTTTAAAGACGGTGCCATCGATTTTTCTAATAAAAAAATGATTTCTATTGTTGGTACAAGAAATATGAGTTCTTATGGTAGAGACTTTTGTAATACCTTGATAAAAGATTTGGCAACTTACAATCCTGTAATAGTTAGTGGTTTTGCTTATGGTGTAGATATTTGTGCGCACAAAGCAGCAATAGAAAATAACCTGCAAACCATTGCGGTTTTAGCGCATGGGTTTGATCAAATTTATCCGAAAGTACATAAAAAGTATATAAATGATGTAAATAAAAAAGGTGGTTTTTTAACTGAGTTTTGGCATGACGAAGCACCGTTAAGAGAAAATTTTTTAAAAAGAAATAGAATTGTTGCGGGTATTTCTAAAGCAACTATAATTATAGAATCTGCAGCAAAAGGAGGTTCTTTAGTAACTGCAGATATTGCTAATTCTTATAATAAAGATGTTTTTGCTGTACCGGGTAGAACCACAGATTTATATAGTAAAGGATGTAACCATTTAATTAAAAGTAACAATGCTTTTTTGTTAAACTCTGCAGAAGATATTGTAAAAATATTAAATTGGGATATTCAAGAAAAACCTAAAACAATACAGAAACAATTATTTGTAGAATTAGATGAAAATGAACAAAAAATATACGATTTATTACATGCCAAAGGACAACAATTATTAGATGTAATTGCATTAGAATGCAATATACCAACATATCAATTGTCGTCTATATTATTACAGTTAGAATTAAAAGGTGTTACAAAACCTTTACCCGGAAAGATGTTCGAATTGAGTTAAATATTCTTATTTTTGAGGAAAATCAATAGTAAAGATGGCGGTAGAGAAAAAATTGATGTCCAAAAAGAAACCCACATTTCCAGTAAATGAAATGTTTAACGCGTATCTTAAAAATTACAATAGAAACATTAAAATTTCTATTTTTTACGATGATTTATTACGTTTTCAAGGTTCTGTAACGGTTTATGATAAAAATGACGAAGATACACTTTGGGTAAGAACTTACTATTCTCAATTTGATAGAGAAGAAATAGATAGAAGTTTAAAAAAGGTGTATACAATGTTGCATTCTGATGGTAATGATGACACAATTCCTTTTTTAAATGTAGATGCAATCGATTATTGTACGTTTGGGAATTCGAAACCTTTTAGAATTAAAATTCGTAATATTTTAAATGACAATTTTTCTTATTTCTATGTAAAAAAAGCAGATGCATCTCGTATTTATGGTTTAGAATTAGAGCATATTTTATCTCCACATAATATGAATTTTCTAGTTTTTGGAGACACTCTAATTGAAGAACATATTGCCGGAATTCCGGGAGATGATTTTATTAGAGATTTTTTACCAAAATGTACAGAATCTCAAAAAGCACAAATTGCAAAGGAGTTTGTAAAATTTAAAGAAAGATGTTTGGTGCGTCTTTTAGGTGATATGCGTTCGTATAATTACGTGATTACACCAACTCATGATTTTGATCATATTATATATAAGTTTAGAGCTATAGATTTTGATCAGCAATCTTTTGAAGGAAATTTAAAAGTATACAACTTACAATTTATGAAAGAGAATTTTAAGATGGTAGAAATGGTTAGTAAAAAATTACAAAACGATTCTATTAGGCAATATAAATTAGAAGAACGTTCTTTTATGGCAAAGAGAATGATTACTGCACCAAGAAGAACTGCAAGATTAATTAAATGTATGAAAGCAGATTCTATTTCGTATCCAGAAAATGTAGAGCTTTTAAAAGAGCATTTAATTAAATATGTTGGTGATGTAAAGTTTAAAGATTGCGAAAATATGGGAGAAATTTTAGAAACTATTTTAGCTTTCGTAAAGCGTAATTATTTAGATATTAGTAATAAAGAATTGTTTTAATAAAAAAGGCGTAAACCAAAGTTTACGCCCTTTTTTATTATTTTTATTTGCAGTTTACCAAGCACCAATAAAGTGACTTCCTTCTGCGTTTACTAATTCAGCACCTTTTGTTACTGATCCAGTTTCTGTATCTACAACATAAATGTTTCCATTTTGTCCAACAGGAGCTTGCGTTAAGTATATTTCATTACCATCTACAGCAAAACCTTGGTATTGGAATAAGTAAAAATCTGGATCATACGGAATTGCATCAATTTTAACTGCAGTTTTAGTATTTAAATCAATTAAAGCAAAAAATCCTTGAGCACCTGCAATACCATCAGCAGAACCTTCATGACGATAAGCTAATACAGCTTTACCATTTGCAGCAGGTCTCCAAGCAAGTACATAAGCGCCTTGCACACCTAATGCTTCATCTAAATTAAAATCATAAGAATTGTCATATTCATTATTTGCATCAATTTTTAAAATATGAGAACCTTCTGGGTCACTTTGGTTTGCTTGGTAAACACTTCCATTATATTCAAAAGCATTAATACTTCTGTATCCGTTTGTGTTTCCGTGACCAACAGTAGATGTAATTACAGTTGGGTTTAATAAAGAAGGATAATCTAATACAATTGTTTTAGAACCTAAAATTTCGTAACCGCTATCGCTTTCTACAGTTGCTGGGTTTACTTTGCTTAAACGCGCGCCAATGTATAATTTGTTTCCTGCAGTATTTAAAGTAGGCATATCTATTCTAGAAATATAATAACCTGCAGCTTCTTCTTCTGCGCTTAAAGCAACAACATGTTCTTGAAAGTTGTTAATTGCAGAATTTACTAAATCTAAAGTAACTACACCAATTGTTGCTTCTGTGCTTGTATAAACATCATCAGACACATCATCTGGTGTGCCATTATCATCAATTTCGTGTTCTGTAGAAACGTAAACTGCTGCACCTGTTTGATCTCCGTCAAATAATTTTATCCATCTTGGAGCAGTACCCACATAAGGAGCAATACTAATCTCTGTACCAGTTTGTACAAAGTTTTGGCCGCCTTCTACGGTATATTTCGTGTAATTTCCACCAGTATCACCAGCATAAGAAATATTAAAAATTGTGTTACCATCTTCAGATGCTTGTAATCTAGCGGTTCTGTTAGAAGGGGCAATAAATCCGTTTTCGAAAGGGTTGATAGATACAGTTGGGTCTTTTGCATCTTCACTACTTACAGAATATATTAAAGTTCCTCCGTTACCATCACCAGGATTATCTCCCATTTTAGCTCCGGCAATTGTAATCCATCTAGATTCAGAAATAGGATCTACAGGTTCTATTGGGTCAGTAATATTCTCATCGCTACAAGCAGTCATTAAACCAATACCAAGAGTAAGTATTGCTAAAGATTTTAGATTTAAAAAATTGAGTTTCATTTTATTTGTGTTTTGAATGGTTAAAAATTATTAATTGTGTAATTTAATTTCAGGTAGAAAGCTCTACCTGGTTTTTGTACGGATAAATTATCGTATACGGGTTTGTCAAAAATGTTTTTTACATCAAAACTAGCTACCAACTTTTTGTTTGGAAATGCATAACTAAGTCCTAAATCTTGTGATAATTGCGTAGGAACTTCGAAAAAATCATTACCAACAGTGTTTGAACCTTGTGGCGCTAGGTAAGAAAATTCATCAGTAAAATAGATTGAGTAAAAAAGGTTTAATTGAGATTTTTGTTGAAATAAGTCTTTAAAAGAATAACGTAAACTACCATTCATGGTAAAGAAAGGAGTGTTTGGTACGTCTATTTCTACGCCGTTATTTTTAATTTTTAAATCGAAACGAGATATGTTAAAGTTTAATCCGAAATTGTTTTTGTAGTTATAATTTAATTGTGCATCAAATCCTTTAGATGTTCCGCTACCTTGGTTTACATAGACTATTAATTCATCATCTACATTAAAAGAAGTTTCTATAGGTAAGCCAATTCTGTCTTTAATATTTCTTGTAAATAAGTTTGTAGAAATAGTAAAATTATGATTGTTGATATTAAAAGTACCAAACCTAAAACCTAGATTATAGTTGTTACTTTGCTCGGGATTAATAGTTGGATTTGCAACAACATTGTCTCCATCATTACCAAAAACTTCTGTTTCATCAGGTAAACGAACTGCCTTTTCTGCAGATGTTAATAATGTGGTTTTAGGAGAAAGCTCATAAGAAAGCGCAAATCCATATCCGTTATTTTTTTTATTGCTGTTAATAACTTCATCTATTATTTCATTAATTCCGTCAGAATTTGTTACTATTTCTCGGATCTATACTAACGGTTTCTTGTTGATAATGTTTTCCGAAAATATTTGCTTTTAATTTATCGTCTAAAGCAGTTAACTCATACGTTAAAGAATAAATGTTTTTATAAAGGTTTCTGGTTCCTGTAAATGTGTTTTCTAATAAAGAAAGTAAAACATCACTATCTTTTCTATCTGTTCCACTATACACGTGATTTGCTAAAACCTTATGATTATCGTTAATAGCATAAGACAATCCTGTTCTAATAGATGCTACTTTTCTTTTAATGGTAGCTAAGGTTGGCCCACCTTCTTGCTGAGAACCCCAAGTATAATCATACTCATCGCCTCTAAAATCGATAGCTCTCTCTCCATTCCAACTATAAGCAGCTGCAACAGTATCATTAACAACACGATTTCTGTTTCCATATAATCCGTTAATGTTTAAATCTAAACCTTTGGTTATAAAGTTTTTCTTTTGATAAATTAAGTTGGTAACTAAAGCATCAGATTCTAAAAATCGATTCTTATAAGGAGTAATAGTCGTAAAAGCACCATGTTGTACTTCTTTATAATCATCAGAACCAGTAAGACCAATAAAAAATTGATCTGCCCATTTAACATTGGTAAAACCAATTTGTGCCATACCACCTGTAGATCGATAAGCATCGTTAAACCTTCGGCAGTAATTGGCGTTTGTACACCTCCTAAACCTGTGGTAACAATACTTCTACCGTAAACCTTATAATCATTGTCTGAATAATTATGAAAAAGTGATGCTTTTACAGTAAAACCAGATTCTTTAAAACGATACAAACCGTTAACGTTTGTTTGTATTGTATTGAAAGATCCGTAAGAAACAGAAGCGTTTAAATTGGTTTTTGCATCATCATTAAGGATAATATTAATTGCTCCTCCTAAAGCATCATCTGCTAAATGCCCTGGAACTACACCTTTATAAACTTCAATATTTTTAATCATTGAAGCAGGAATACTGTTTAAATTAAAAGAAGAACCATACATAGAACTTGGTATTCCGTCTATGAAAATTCTTACAGCATTACCGAGATAAACCATTTAAACTGTAGTTAACATCAGAACCTAAACCACCATTTTGTCTTATTTTAACACCAACTGTTGTGTTTAGTAATTCGTTTGTTTGAATATTTCTTAAACTTGCTTCTTTGGTTTTTATCACATTTACAGCAAAACCTTGCGTTTCTTTTTTAGTTTCTTCTGTTTTCGCGGTGATTTTTACTTCATCTAATGCATTGTCTATAAAATTTAAAGTAAAATTAAGTACTTTCTTTTTCGAATTTAAAGTAACGTTGATGGTTTTTGGTAAAGAATTTAAAGAGTGCACCTTAAAAGAATATGTGCCATATGGAACACTTTTTAAATAGAAGTCTCCATTAATATCTGTACTTAACTCTTTATAGAAACCTGTTCCTTTAACAACCACATAAGCACCAATTGCTGGCTCGTTATTATTAAATTTAATTTTTCCATAAAAGTCTCCATTCTGACTAAATGTTACAGAAGTTAAAAAGAAAAAAGTAGCGTTCTAAAGAAAAGCATTGTCTATTATTTTTGACAAATATACTTTTATTTATAATTAGTCTAAATAAATTTAGTTGATTTACAGAAAAATTAATTTTTAACTGCATACTCAAAAAGTATCACAATTTTAACTATATTATTTTTAATGATTCTAAATAAATTGATGTTATTTTTAATGATTCTATATAGTGGAGTTTTAAGAAAGCAGAATTTAAAGACACAATTTTTGATGATTTATTAGATTTTATTCTAAAATCAATCAGAAAGTAAAAATTTAAAGAATTATTTTTTACTTCTTATGCTTTCTATAATTACTGTCAATAAAATTAAGCTTCCGCCTATAAAAGTATTAAAATCTGGAATTTCATTAACAAAGAGATAAGCAATTATAATTCCGAAAATTGGCTGAACACTGCTTATTATACTTGCGGTAGATATAGAGAAGTGTTTAAAAGAATTTACCATCATAGTATGTCCGATTGCTGTAGTTAAAATAGCGACTAACATTAATAAAGGTAACTCACTTTTTAGGTTAGAAAAATCACCAAAAAATAGCACAGGTGTTAATAGAATAGTAACAATTATCATTTGATGAAACATTAACATGCTGCTATTATATGTTTTTACATGCTTTTTTAACATTAAATTTCTTAAAGAATAGCAAAAAGCCGAAACAACCCCAAATAAAATACCTTGTAAGTATGTATTTTCTAAAGAGAATTCGGTACTAAAATAAACATACCTATTAATACTAAAGTTGCTAAAACAACATGTATTAAATTAAGTTTACTTTTTGTAAAAAGAGGTTCTAGAAATGCTGTAATTACCGGAAAAGTATACATAGATAGCATACCTATGGCTACATTAGAAAGTTTTAAAGCATAAAAATAGGTTACCCAATGTGCACCCATAAAAAAACCGACTAAAACTAAAGAGAATCTATCTTTTTTAGATTTTAATTTTAAATCTATTTTTTTAAACTTACAAAAGCCATAGATAAAAACTGCAACTAAAAAAGCTCTAAATAAAATAATAGCTTCTGCAGAAAGGTTTATATATTTTCCTAAAACACCGAGAGGTACTTACAAATAGTGTTGCTAGTAATAAAAACGATAAGTTTTTTATGTAAGAATTCTCCATTAAATTTTTTGTAAAATATTTAATGCCGTTTTCACTGTATCTATTCTTATAAATGTTATTAATAAACGCAAGCCGTTTTTAGTTTCTTTCTCTTTCATTACACAGCTTTTACTATTTTGTTGCACGTATTTAAGCATTCTAGAAAATGCATCTGTTTGATAGAAATCACTTTGCTGATTCGAAACAAAGTAACCAATCATTCGTTTTTGTTTTAAAATGATTTTTTCTAAACCAAGTTCTTTAGCTAACCATTTAATTCTTACGGAATCTAATAAGTCTTCTACTTGTGTTGGTATTTCTCCGAATCTATCAATAATTTCAGATTCAAAAACTTGTAACTCTTCTTCTGTTTCTAAATTACCTAATTTGTTATAAAGGGCTAGCCTTTCTGTAATAGAATTGATATAATCATCTGGAAACAAAATTTCGAAATCTGTATCAATAGCAACTTCTTTTACATATTCTTTAGGTTTCGAATTGTCTGTAGGGTACAATTCTTTAAATTCATTTTCTTTTAATTCTTCAATGGCTTC
Source organism: Polaribacter sp. HA6-7 (assembly GCF_055693625.1). NCBI lineage: Bacteria > Pseudomonadati > Bacteroidota > Flavobacteriia > Flavobacteriales > Flavobacteriaceae > Polaribacter > Polaribacter sp. HA6-7. Next base: position 2,742,696 of record NZ_CM146338.1, on the reverse strand, counting down.
TTGTAGTATTTTCTGATAGGTGTCAAATCCAATATCATTAATAAATCCACTTTGTTCACCGCCTAATAAATCACCAGCACCACGAATTTCTAAATCTTTCATGGCAATGTTAATTCCGCTTCCTAAATCAGAAAATAAAACCAAGGCCTCTATACGTTTTCTAGCATCATCTGTCATCATGTGATAAGGTGGCGTAATAAAGTAACAAAATGCTTTTTTGTTAGATCTACCAACTCTACCACGCATTTGGTGTAAATCAGATAAACCAAAATTATTGGCGTTATTTATAAAAATTGTATTAGCATTAGGTACATCTAAACCACTTTCTATAATGGTTGTAGAAACTAAAACATCAAAATCACCAGCCATAAAACCAAGCATTAATTGTTCGAGTTTTTTTCCTTCCATTTGGCCATGACCAACAGCTATTTTAGCAGAAGGAACCAACCTTTGTAACAAACCAGCAACTTCTTTTATATTTTCGATTCTATTATGGATAAAGAAAACTTGTCCACCACGAGAAACTTCATAAGAAATTGCATCTCGAATAGTTTCTTCACCAAAACGAATAACATTACTTTCTATTGGATGTCTGTTTGGCGGTGGCGTTTTTATTACTGATAAATCTCTTGCAGCCATTAAACTAAATTGTAAAGTTCTAGGAATTGGAGTAGCGGTAAGAGTTAAAGTGTCTACATTTTCTTTTAAAGTTTTTAATTTGTCTTTTACAGCAACTCCAAACTTTTGTTCTTCATCAATAATTAAAAGTCCTAAATTTTTAAATTTAATTCTTTGATTTGTTAACTGATGCGTACCAATAATTATATCAACAGAGCCATCGTTTACGCCATTAATTGCTTCAGTTTTTTGTTTTGCGGTTCTAAATCTATTTAAATAATCGATTCTTACAGGAAAATCTTTTAACCTTTCTGAAAACGTTTTGTAATGTTGAAAAGCTAAAATAGTTGTAGGAACTAAAATTGCAACTTGTTTGCCATTATCTACAGCTTTAAAAGCTGCTCTTACTGCAACTTCTGTTTTACCAAAACCAACATCACCACAAACCAATCTATCCATTGGTTGTTCCTTTTCCATATCATTTTTTACATCTTGTGTTGCTGTAAATTGATCTGGTGTATCTTCATACATAAAACTACCTTCTAGTTCATGTTGTATGTGTGTGTCTGGACCAAAAGCAAAGCCTTTCTGTAGTTTTCTTTTTGCGTAAAGTTGTATTAAATTAAAAGCAACGTGTTTAACTCTTGCTTTGGTTTTCTGTTTAATTTTTTCCAAGCTCCGAACCTAATTTGTATATTTTTGGAGCTTTACCATCTTTGCCATTAAACTTAGAGATTTTGTGTAACGAGTGAATACTAACATATAATATGTCTCTTTCACCATAAATTAGTTTAATAGCTTCTTGTTTTTTTCCTTGAACATCAATTTTTTGTAAACCACCAAATTTTCCAATTCCGTGATCCATGTGTGTCACATAATCACCAATTTCTAATTTATTTAATTCTTGAAGTGTAATTGCTTGTTTTTTTGCATAACCATTCTTTAATCTAAACTTATGGTAACGCTCAAAAATTTGATGATCTGTATAGCAGACTAACTTATTATCAACATCAACAAAACCTTGGTATAAAGGAAAAACTATGGTCTCATAATGTACTTCTTTGTCAGAATCTGCAAAAATATCATGAAAACGTTTTGCTTGCTGTTCGTTGGCGCAAAAAATATAATTGGTAAAATCTGCTTTATGATATTCCTCTAAATTATCAATTAATAAATTAAACTGTTTGTTAAATGATGGCTGCGGAATCGTGTTAAACTCAATCGCAACCTCTTCTTTATTTTGATTGCCAAAATCTACCAAAGTAAAATCTTGTAACTGATTTTTTATAAAGTTACCATCACAAAATAATTCTGATGGTTTTGCATGTTTGATTTCCTTGGATAAATCATTAAAAGCATCTTCTGCTTTAGAGAAAAACTTGTCTAAATTGCCTGATAGTAAGTTTATATTTTTTGTGAATATTGCAGTTTTTGAAGGGATGTATTTTAAAAAACTTTCTCTGTTTTCTTGTAGAGTTTTATTTTCTACATTAGGCATTATAGAAACCTTTTTAAGCTTTTCTTTCGAAAGTTGAGTTTCTACGTCAAAAGATCTAATACTATCTATTTCATCACCAAAAAATTCTATTCGATAAGGTTCATCATTAGAAAAAGAAAATACATCTATTATACCACCTCTTACAGAGAAATCACCGGGTTCTGTAACAAAATCTACGCGTTTAAACTTGTATTCAAACAAAACTTCATTTACAAAATCTAAAGATAAGTTTTCGCCAATAGTTACTTTTAATGTGTTTTTGTCTAATTCTTTTTTTGTAACTACTTTTTCGAAAAGAGCTGTAGGATATGTAACAATTACTGCAGGTTTTTTTCTAGAATTAATTCTATTTAAAACCTCAGAACGCAGTAGAACATTAGCATTATCTGTTTCTTCTATTTGATAAGGTCTTCTGTAAGAACCAGGATAAAAAAGTACGTTTTTGTCTCCTAAAAGTTGTTCTAAATCATTTAAATAATAGGCAGCTTCTTCTTTATCGTTAAAAATTAAAAGATAAGGTTTATCTGCTTTTTTAAAAGTTTCTGATATCACAAAAGACAACGAAGAACCCACCAAATTCGATATTTGAAAATGGTTTTTTTCTTGTTTTAATTGTGCTACAATCTGCGATACACTCGCAGATGTTTGAAATTGATTTACAATATTCTGCTTGCTCAAAGTAAAAGTTTTTGCAAATGTAGTGCGTATATTAATAAAAACCCATTATCTATTTTGTTTTCTTAAACTTTGCGATATATTTGTTAATAATGATGTGTAAATTATACTAACTACCTCAAATCATGAAAAATATAACAGCAATTATAGTTTTATTGTTTGTACATATAATTAGCATAAATGCTCAGACAGAAAAACAACCTTGGACCGCAGGAATAAGTTTTGCAGGTGCAAAATATTCTTTCGAAGCGGCTAAGATAGTTGGTGGCCAATTGGCACATCAAACGCCACGATTTAATGTTTCTAAATATCTTTATAAAGGTTTAATTGCAGATGCAGCAGTTGCAACTACTGTTGGAGATAGCCAAAGTTATACAACTTTTGATGCTTCTTTAAGATACGATTTTGGTACTTCTCACGATAAAGTTGTACCATATATTCTAGTAGGAGGAAGTTTTATAAGTGCAATAAAAACGACACCAACAGCTAATTTTGGTGCGGGTTCTACATTTTGGTTTAATCAGAAATATGGTTTAAACTTTCAATTAATGTATAAATTTTCTGAATCTAAATTCGAAAGTCAAAAATCTCATTTATATCCATCGGTTGGTTTGGTGTATAGTTTTGGATATAGATCTTTAAATCCAAGAATTTGGAACGATTAAAGCAGTTTTTCTAAAACTTTTCTAAATTTTTTAGAGTTATAAAAGCCAACTAATTGCGCATCAATTTCTAAATTTGAGTTTAAAATAGTGGTTGTTGGATATGCAATTTTTTTATGATTCGTTGCAAGTGCTTTTGTAAGTTCATGAACGCCGGTATTAGAACCAGAAGGTAAATATTTAAAAATGTTACCTAAAAAACGGATATGTTTTTTCTCTTCTCCATTTAGTTTAATAAAATAGAAATGTTTGTTTAGTAGCGCAATAACGTTGCTATTATTAAAAGTAGTTTGTTTCATTCCGAAGCAAATTTTGCACCAATCTGTATAATTAAATACGACAATTGGCTTTGGTGTTTGCTTCATTTTTTTCAACTTCTTTAAAAGTATAAGTTTTTAATAGTAGTTCTTTCTTTTGAGCAAAGCTAGAAATACATCCGAAGAAAACTAAAAGAATAAAATATTTTTTCATTGTTTTAAAAGAGTGTATATCGAACGCCTAAAAATAATCTTATACCTTGATTTGAAGCATAAACATAACTTGGGTCGAATGCTAATTCTGGATTTTGTTCTGTGTCTATTCCTTTATCAAAAGGATTACTAGCATTATTAATACTGTTTGCTGCTGGTGTAAAATTTAATAGATTTTTAATGCCGCCGTAAGTTTCCCAATTAGACGAAAACTTTTTTGTTAGCTGAATATTTTGAATACTAAACCAAGGTGAATTAGCATCTCTTGTATCATTTTCTCCTAACAAAGGTAATCGCATTGGCCCGTAAACATTGCCTGTATAATCTAATGTGTAGTTGTTGTTAAATCGATAAGAAATAGACCAAACACCACTAAAAGATTCTGTTAATAATTGTCTTTTTTTAATGTTGTTTTCGGTAATAGAAACATCCATAAGTGTTGCACCTGCATTAATTGTTAAACCGTTTGTAAACGTAAAATCTGTATTTAGAGAAATTCCTTTAGAAACCGAATGACCTTCTAAATTTGCATAGATAATTTTATTAGGATCAGTTTCGTAATCAGGTAAAATTCTATTGTTAAAATAAGTGTAAAAAGCACTTGCATCTAACGTTATAAAGGCATTTTTTGTATTTATTTTTTTACAAAATTTACGTTTGCGTTCCAAGAAGTCTCAGGATTTAATTCTCCGTCGAATTCTACTTCTCTCGCACCGGTTAAAGCCGCATGATCTTCTGTAAAAACATTGGCAACTCTAAATCCGTTACCAACACTTGCTCTAAAAATGTTAGAATTATCTTTAGAATTCCATTTGTAATTTACTCTTGGCGATACAATGTTTCCGTGTAAACTATTATAATCCCATCTTGCACCCAATAATAATTTATTTTGAGAATTTAAAGAGATTTCATCTTGAACAAAAGCACCAGGTAAATGCGTAACAGACGGTTTGTTGGTAACACCATCTGTTTCTAAAGTTGCAAAAGTATTGTCTTCATAATAAGTGTATCTGTAGGCTAAGCCAAATAGGAAATCGTGTTTTTTTGCAATTTTTTTATTGTAGATAAATTGTCCGAAACCTATTAATTGTTCTGCATTGTAACTGTCTGTGCCGTAAAAAGAATTCTGATAATGCCCATTTGCACTAAATTGAAAACTGATATCTTCGGATGTTGGTAGTTGATAAGTCCCAAAAGTTTCCCATCTATTCGTGTAAATACTTTCGCCGTATTTAACATCTGTACCTCTAAATTCTTTTTCCCAATCTAATTCTCCTCCCCAACGATCTTCATATACAAATCGACCAGCAATTGTAAAGAGTTTTTTGCTTTCTCTTTCGATATTAATTTTGTTGAAAACAGAAATTCTATTTTGAAGTGTTAAATCTGTAAAACCATCGTTGTTATTATCAATTCTATTTTGGTAGTTAAAGTAGTTTACACCTAAAAGACCGGTTGTTTTCTCAGAAATATTATATTTTACACCAATATCTGTATTAATTTCTCCCCAAGAACTTCCCAATACATCAGTAGAAATAACAGGTGCATTAGATGTTTTTTTGTGATTATATTTATGATTCCTCCAACGGCTTCAGAACCATATAATGTCGATGCAGGTCCTTTAACAACTTCTACTCGTTCTATTAAAGCTTGCGGAATTCCGGTTAAACCATAAACAGTCGAAAGTCCACTTACAATTGGCATTCCGTCAATTAAAACGAATGTATAAGGTCCCTCTAAACCATTTATGTGAATATCACCAGTATTGCAAACATTACAATTTAATTGAGGTCTTACACCGTTAACATTTTGAAGTGATTCGAAAATAGAAGGCGTAGGGTTTTTTTAAAAAAGTTTTGCTGTAGACTTCTACAGGAACAGGACTGTTAGATTTTGATACAGGTCTTAAAGTTCCGAGACTACAATTTCATCTAAATCATTGTTCTCGTTTAAGTCGAAATTTTTAGTAATTGTAGATGCGTTTTTTACATTTATTTTTGCAGATTTTGATTTAAAACCAATACTACTTGCTACAATTGTATATACTCCATTTTCGATGTTTTGTAATTCGAAAAAGCCGTTTTCATTAGAAGAGGTTCCGATTTTTGTATTTTTTAAATATACATTTACATAAGGTAATGGCTTTCCGTTAGAGGTAATTTTACCTTTAATAGAATTTAATTGTGCATTGGTAGTAAAAACACCTAAAATAAATAACAAGTAAAAATTTGCAAATATTTTCATTATTGTAAATATATTTTTTTACAAATATAACTTAATTTTTAGACTTGTCTAAAAATATATTTTGATAAAAATAAAAAGTATATATTTGTTGTCTAAATAAAAATGAATGTTTACCCTTTCTGAAGAAAATTATTTAAAAGCAATATATCATTTAGAGTTAGATGCTAATAAAGGTATTAGTACAAATGCTATTGCAGAAAAATTAGCTACAAAAGCTTCTTCTGTTACAGATATGGTTAAAAAACTATCTGAAAAAGAAGTTGTTATTTATAAGAAGTACAAAGGGGTTACATTAACCGAGCTAGGAAAAACAATTGCAGCAAATGTTGTTAGAAAGCATAGGTTGTGGGAGGTTTTTTAGTGGAAGAATTAAACTTTTCTTGGGATGAGGTGCATGATGTTGCAGAACAATTAGAGCATATAAAATCGGCTAAATTAATAGATCAATTAGATAGTTTTTTAGGTTTTCCTACACACGATCCTCACGGAGATCCTATACCGAGATAAAGATGGTAATTTAAAAACGATAGAGAAAAGTTTATTAGCTACGTTATCTAAAAATGAAAGTGGTATTTGTGTTGGGGTTGATGATTCTTCATCAGAGTTTTTACAGTTTTTAGATAAAAAAGGAATAACATTGGGTAAGAAAATTACCATTATAGATAAAGAAGATTTCGATAATTCATTATCAATATTAATAGAAGATAAAAAACTAAATATTTCTAATAAAATAGCAAACAATTTATACATTAAAAAAGCATGAGTACATTTGATCAATTAGTTGATTTTGGAAAAGAACATCCAATTTTAGCAGCGCTTTACGCATCATTATTTACTTGGGGTTTAACTGCTGCAGGCGCCGCGTTAGTTTTCTTTTTAAGAAAGCAAATAGGGCAGTTTTAGATGGTATGTTAGGTTTTACTGGTGGTGTTATGGTTGCGGCAAGTTTTTGGAGTTTGTTAGCGCCGGCTATAGAAAACAGTCCTGGAGAAGGTTTCGTAAAAGTTTTACCTGCGGCAGTTGGTTTTGGTTTAGGAGCTTTGTCTTTATTTGGTATGGATAAAATTTTACCACATTTACACATAAATTTTAAAGAAAGTGAAGCAGAAGGTGTAAAAACAGAATGGCATAAAACTACTTTATTGGTCTTGGCAATTACACTGCATAATATTCCAGAAGGTTTGGCAGTTGGTGTACTTTTTGGTGCAGCATCTACGTTAGTTGGTGTAGAGCAAACCGAAATGATTATAGCGGCAATTTCTTTAGCAATTGGTATCGGTATACAGAATTTTCCAGAAGGTTTTGCTGTTGCAATGCCTTTAAGAAGGCAAGGTGTAAGTAGGTTAAAAAGTTTTTGGTACGGACAAATGTCTGCAATTGTAGAACCCATTGCAGCGGTTTTAGGAGCCTTAGCTGTATCATTTTTTACACCGATTTTACCTTATGCGTTGGCATTTGCTGCAGGAGCAATGATTTTTGTTGTAGTAGAAGAAGTAATTCGAGAAACTCAAAGAGATAAATATACAGATATTGCTACACTTGGTTTTATAGGTGGTTTTATAGTAATGATGTCTTTAGATGTTGGTTTAGGTTAAAATCTTTATCAAAAAATTTAATATTAAAAGCCAAACAATTTCTGTTTGGCTTTTTGTATTTTGCAATAAAATTTCGCAGTGCAACAACCTTCAACTTTTAATGTTTATAACGCTTCTGCCGGAAGCGGTAAAACTTTACATTGGTCAAACAGTATTTAAAAGTACTGTTAGCATCAGATAATATTTTTACGTTTCAAAATGTACTGGCAATTACATTTACAAATAAAGCTGCTGGTGAAATGAAAGAACGAGTTCTTTTTAATTTGGAAGAATTTGCAGCTGGTAAACAAAATGATGTACTAAAGATTATTATTGATGAAACTTCTTTAGATAAAACATTAATTGTAGAGAGAAGTAAAAGAATTTTAGATGCAATTTTGCAAAATTACTCTGCATTTTCAATTACAACAATAGATAGCTTTACGCATAAAATTATTAAAAGTTTTGCATACGATTTAGGGTTGTCTTTAAATTTTGAAGTAGAAATGGATGCAGTTTCTTTATTGAATGAAGCTGTAGATGTATTGATTTCTAAAATAGGAACGGATAAAAAATTAACCAAACTTTTAATTGATTATTCTCTTGATAAAACAGATGATGATAAATCTTGGGATATTTCAAATGATCTTAACGAGTTTTCTAGGGTTTTGTTAAACGAAGATGATGTAAAACATTTTAGAAAATTACAAGATAAGAGTTTAGATGATTTTTTTGAACTGAAAGAAAAACTTCAGCAAAAAAATAAAAAAATAGAAGCTTCTTTTGAGGAACTTGGTAATAAGGTTTTAAGTTTCATCAATCAAAATGGTTTAAATATTTCTGATTTTGCATACACAGGTGAGTATTTTAAACATTTCAAAAAATTTACAAAGTTAAGATTTCTTAAAAGTGACGAGCTAAAATTTGATGGTAGATTAAATGCTACAATAGAGAATGAAAAAAACTTATTTGCAGGAAAGGCTTCTGCAGACGTTAAAGAAACAATTAAAGACATTTCTCCTGAATTAAGGGCTTTTTATTACGAATCTAAAGTATTGTATGAAAATAATTTTTACGGGTATTTGTTAAACAAAATTGCTTTAAAAAGTATTATTCCTTTAGCGGTTTTAAACAATATAAATTCAGAACTAAACACTATAAAAGAAGATAATAATATTCGTTTAAATGCAGAGTTTAATCAATTAATTTCAGATAATATTAAAGACCAGCCTGCGCCATATATTTATGAAAGAATTGGGCAAAGGTTTCAGAATTATTTTATTGATGAAATGCAAGATACGTCTGAGTTGCAATGGCAAAATTTAATTCCGTTAATAGACAATGCATTAGCGCAAGAAAATAGTAATTTGTTATTGGTTGGCGATGGTAAACAGGCAATTTACAGGTGGCGAGGTGGAAAGGCAGAACAGTTTATCGATTTAGGATCTGAAAATGGTAACCCTTTTCATATTCAAAAAAATGTACAAAATTTAGAAACGAATTATCGAAGCTATTCTGAAGTAATTAATTTTAATAATTCATTTTTTCAACATACTGCTAAATTCATTCAAAATGAATCGTACAAAAAATTATTTGTAGAAGGGAATACGCAGTTAGAAAATTCTAAAAAAGGTGGCTATGTTTCTTTAAATTTTTTAGATAAGTTAGAAAAAGATGAAGAGAAATTAAAGTATCCGAAAAAAGTTTTAGAGAAAATAAATCTCTTGAAAGAAGATTTTTATTTAAATGAAATTTGTGTTTTAACTCGTACTAAAAAAGATGGAATTGCAGTTGCTGATTATTTATCAGAAAACGGAATTTCTATAATTTCTTCTGAAACTTTACTATTAAAAAACAATGCTAAAATCAACTTTATAATAGATGTTTTAAAAATTATTCAAAACCCTAAAGATGAAGAAAGGAGATTTGAGTTTTTATATTTTTTACATGAACATTTGCAGATTGAAATTCCAAAACATCAATTTTTTCAAAAACACATAAAATCCGATAATGCTACTATTTTTGCAGAACTGCAACAGCATAATATTGTATTTGATTACAATGTTTTTCAGCAAGCGCCTTTTTATGAGAAAATAGAAGAGATTGTTAGAGGGTTTTGTTTGGTGAATTCTTCGGATGCTTATATTCAGTTTTTCTTAGATGTAGTATTAGAGCAACAAAGAAAAGGTACAGAAATTGGCGACTTTTTAGAGTTTTGGGAATTAAAGAAAGACAAGTTGAGTATTGTGGCGTCAGAAAACTCAGATGCTGTTCAGGTAATGACGATTCATAAATCAAAAGGATTAGAATTTCCTGTAGTAATTTTTCCTTGTGATGTAGAACTTTACAGGCAAATTAAACCGAAAGTTTGGTTTAACGATTTGCCAGAAGATTACAATTTTAAAGAGCTTTTAATAGATTACAAGAAAGATTTAAGTTTAATAAATCAAAGAGGTTTAGATATTTTTAATCAACAGAGAGAAGAGTTAGAACTCGATAATTTTAATCTTTTATATGTAGCGTTAACAAGAACTGTAGAGCAATTACATGTTATTACCGAGAAGAAAATATCTGCAAAAGGTGTAGAAAGTGTCAATTATTATTCAGGTATTTTTATCAATTATTTAAAAGAACAAAATCTTTGGCAAGATGATCTTTTAGAGTATGAGTTTGGTGATGTTTCTCGTAAGATAGAGAAAGTAAAACAAGAATCTTTATCAGAAGTGCATCAAAAATTTATTTCCAATCCGTGGCAAGAACACAATATTGTCTTGTTGGCAAGTGCTTCAAAATTATGGAATACAGAGCAAGGAAAAGCAATTGATTTTGGTAATTTGTTTCATGAGATTTTATCTAAAATAAAAACTAAAAACGATGTTGATTTTATTGTAAATCAATATCATCAGCAAGGTTTTATCAATACAGAACAGTTAGAATATATATTAAAAAGTGTAAATACTATTGTAAACCACAAAGATTTAAATAGTTATTTTTCTGAAGAAGTAACCGTTTTTAATGAGCGCGAAATTGTAGATTTTGACAACCAAATTATTATTCCTGACAGATTGGTGGTTAATTCAAAAAATGAAGCGATAATTATAGATTACAAAACCGGTGCGCCATCAAATGAACACCATCAGCAATTATTAAAATATGGAATTGTTTTAGAATCAATGCATTTTAATGTATCTAGAAAATTACTTGTCTACATAAATGATAAAATTGATGTTGTTGAAGTATAAACAAAAAAAATAAACTTTGTAACTTTGTTTTTTCAAATTGATAAAAAATGTACGGTAAAATTAAAGATACTTTAAAAAAAGAAATTCAAGATATTAAAGAAGCAGGTTTGTATAAATCTGAAAGAATTATTACTTCTTCGCAAGATGCAGTTATTAAAATTTCTACAGGAGAAGAAGTTATTAATTTTTGTGCCAATAATTATTTAGGTTTGTCTAATAATACAGAGGTAATTCAGGCAGCAAAAGATGTTATGGATACGCATGGTTTTGGTATGTCATCTGTAAGATTTATTTGTGGTACACAAGATATTCATAAGAAATTAGAACAAAAAATAGCAGATTTTTATACCACGGAAGATACTATTTTATATGCCGCAGCTTTTGATGCAAACGGGGGTGTTTTTGAACCACTTTTAACAAAAGAAGATGCCATTATTTCTGATAGTTTAAATCACGCTTCTATTATCGACGGAGTTCGCTTGTGTAAAGCAGCTCGTTATAGGTACAATAATAATGACATGGCTTCTTTAGAAGAGCAATTAATTGCAGCCAATAAAGAAAACCATAGATTTAAAATAATTGTTACAGACGGTGTTTTCTCTATGGATGGTATTGTAGCAAAACTAGATGAAATTTGCGATTTAGCAGATAAATATGATGCTATGGTAATGGTAGATGAGTGTCATGCAACTGGTTTTATCGGTAAAACAGGTAGAGGAACTGTAGAATTAAAAAATGTTATGGATAGAGTAGATATCGTAACAGGAACTTTGGGTAAAGCCTTAGGTGGTGCAATGGGAGGTTATACTACAGGTAAAAAAGAAATTATAGAAATTTTACGCCAACGTTCTAGACCTTATTTATTTTCAAACTCTTTGGCTCCCGCTATTGTTGGTGCTTCATTAAAAGTTTTTGATTTAATAGCTACAGACACAACTTTAAGAGATCAGCTAGAATGGAATACAAACTATTTTAGAACAGAGATGGAAAAAGCAGGTTTTGATTTAGTTGGTGCAGATGCAGCAATTGTACCTGTAATGTTGTATGATGCAAAATTGTCTCAAATAATGGCTAACAAATTATTAGAAAAAGGAATTTATGTGATTGGATTTTTCTTTCCGGTTGTGCCAAAAGAAAAAGCAAGAATCAGAGTACAGTTATCTGCTGCTCATACTAAAGAACATTTAGATAAAGCAATTTCTGCATTTACCGAAGTGGGTAAAGAGTTAAAGGTAATTTAGTTTTATAAAAACTTGATGTTTTACGAATATTTTGTAGATTTGTCTTTGTAGATACGTTTTAAGAGTTTACTTTTGCGTATTATAATAACGAACTTTTAATTTAAAAATTTGATAATGAAACGATTAAAATTAGCTGTGATAGCTTTATTTGCGTTAGTAGCTGTAAGCAACGTAAATGCACAAGATGAAAACAACCCGTGGGCTGTTGGTTTTGGTTTAAACAATGTAGATTTTTACAATACTGATGATTTCAGTGAGCAAGTAAAAGATTTATTAGGAAACAATGACTGGAATGTATTACCGTCAATTTCTAGAATTTCTGCAGATAAATACCTTAACAAAGGTTTTTCTTTACAATTAGCAGGGTCTTTAAACAAAATTGAAACAGTTACAAGAAAAGATGATTCAGACTTTTTATACTGGGCTGTAGATGCAATTGTAAAGTATGATTTAAATAACTTAGTAGGTGAAACTGCTTGGTTCGATCCTTATGTATATTTAGGTGGTGGTTATACTTCAGTTGATTCTAACGGTGAAGGTATGTTAAATGCTGGTGTTGGTTTCAATACTTGGTTTAACGATAATTTAGGTTTAAACTTCCAAACTGGTACTAAAAAAGGTTTTGCTGACGAAGTAAAAGCTCACTACCAAACTACTTTAGGTTTAGTAATTAAATTTGGAGGAAAAGATACTGACGGTGACGGAGTATATGATAAAGATGATGCTTGTCCGAGAGGTTGCAGGTTTAAAAGAATTTAACGGTTGTCCTGATGCTGATGGTGACGGAATCAAAGATTCTGATGATGCTTGTCCTAATGTTGCAGGTTTAGCTTCTATGAATGGTTGTCCTGATGCTGATGGTGACGGTGTTGCTGATAAAGATGATATGTGTCCTAATGCAAAAGGAACTAAAGCTAACAAAGGTTGTCCTGATGCTGATGGTGACGGTGTTGTTGATAAAAACGATAAGTGTCCTTCTCAAGCAGGACCAATGGCAAACGGTGGATGTCCTTGGCGGATACTGATGGTGACGGTGTATTAGATAAAGATGACAAGTGTGTTAGTGTTGCTGGACCAGCTTCTAACAACGGTTGTCCTAAGCCAGTTATCAATGTAGAAGATGAAAACATGTTATCTGAATATGCTAAAGCAATTTTATTTAACGTAGGTAAATCTTCTTTCAAGCCAGGTGTTACTGCTAAGTTAAACGAAATGGTTAAAGTAATGAACAACAATCCAAGTGCTACTTTCGTAATCGAAGGTCATACAGATAGTTCAGGTTCTGCACCATTAAACTTAAGAATTTCAGAAAAGAGAGCAATCGCTGTAAGAGACTACTTAGTAAAACAAGGAGTTAGCACTACAAGATTAGAAGCTATCGGATTTGGAGAAGGAGAGCCAGTTGCAACTAACAAAACAAGAGCAGGAAGAGCTCAAAATAGAAGAGTTGTTGTTAAAGTAACTAACAAGAAATAATTCTATTTCAATTCTATAATAAAAACCTCACCAATTGGTGAGGTTTTTTGTTTTAAGAGAGTTTATTTTTTAAATAAAAAAACTTTTTTAATTACAACCAAAACAATTACCTTTGCATCCTGAAAATGAGATGCTAAATCTCAAAATTTAATAATAATTATAATTAGATATAGATGTCTACAACTACAGGAAAAGTCTCTCAAATTATTGGGCCAGTAATTGATGTTGAATTCAATACAGAAAATACTGAACTTCCTAAAATTTATGATTCATTAGAAATTAAAAAAGCTGATGGTTCTATTTTAGTGTTAGAAGTACAACAACATATTGGTGAAGATACAGTAAGAACCATTTCTATGGATGCTACTGATGGATTAAGTAGAGGAACAGAGGTTTTAGCTACAGGAAATCCAATACAAATGCCAATAGGAAATGACATATACGGTCGTTTATTTAATGTTACTGGTGATGCAATTGATGGTTTAGGTGATTTGAAAAAAGACGGTGAAGACGGTTTGTCAATTCACAGGTCTGCACCTAAGTTTGAAGAATTATCTGTTTCAACTGAAGTTTTATTTACTGGTATTAAAGTAATCGATTTAATTGAGCCTTATGCTAAAGGTGGTAAGATTGGTTTATTTGGAGGTGCAGGTGTAGGTAAAACTGTATTAATTCAAGAATTAATTAATAACATTGCAAAAGGTCACGGAGGATTATCTGTATTTGCAGGTGTAGGAGAAAGAACTCGTGAAGGAAATGATTTACTTCGTGAAATGTTAGAGTCTCGGTATTATCAAGTATGGTGACGACTTTATGCATTCTATGGAAGAAGGAGGATGGGATTTATCTAAAGTAGATAAACCTGGTATGAGAGATTCTAAAGCTACTTTCGTTTTTGGTCAAATGAATGAACCACCTGGAGCACGTGCAAGAGTTGCATTATCTGGTTTAACGATTGCAGAATACTTTAGAGACGGAGCAGGTGAAGCAGAAGGTAAAGATGTTCTTTTCTTCGTAGATAACATTTTCCGTTTTACACAAGCAGGATCTGAGGTGTCAGCGTTATTAGGTCGTATGCCTTCAGCAGTAGGATATCAACCAACGTTAGCTACTGAAATGGGGGCTATGCAAGAGCGTATTACTTCTACTAAAAAAGGTTCTATTACATCTGTACAAGCAGTATATGTACCTGCAGATGATTTAACAGATCCAGCACCAGCAACAACATTTGCTCACTTAGATGCAACTACAGTATTATCTCGTAAAATTGCAGAATTAGGTATTTATCCTGCAGTAGATCCATTAGATTCTACTTCTAGAATTTTATCTGCTGATATTTTAGGTGAAGAACACTATAATTGTGCACAAAATGTAAAAGAAATTTTACAGCGTTATAAAGAATTACAAGATATTATCGCAATTTTAGGTATGGAAGAATTATCTGAAGAAGATAAATTAGTTGTACATAGAGCAAGACGTGTTCAGCGTTTCTTATCTCAGCCTTTCCACGTTGCAGAACAATTTACTGGTATACCAGGAGTTTTAGTTGATATTAAAGACACTATTAAAGGTTTTAATATGATTATGAATGGTGAGTTAGATAAATATCCAGAAGCGGCATTTAACTTAAGAGGATCAATTCAAGATGCAATTGATGCTGGAGAGAAAATGTTAGCAGAAGCTTAAAAACTAGCTATAGCGAAAGCTAAAGCCTAAAGAATAGAAATATGTATTTAGAAATTGTAACACCAGAAGCAATCTTATTTTCATCTGAAGTTGATTTATTTTCGGCACCAGGTATTGATGGAGAGTTTCAAATATTAAATAATCATGCTCCTATAGTTTCTAATTTAGTTGATGGAGAGATTAAAATACATGTACACAATCAAGATCATTTGGTTTTAGATGATTTACATGGTAAGTTAGAGTCTCATATAGATGATGATAAAGTTTTAACTTTAAAAATCAACTCGGTACTTTAGAATTAAATGATAACAAAGCTATTATTTTAGCAGATTAATCATATATAATACATTAAATTAAAAACCTCAAAACGTTTGTTTTGAGGTTTTTTTGGGGAAATTTAAATTCAAATAATGCAATAACAATTTTCCCACTTAGCGGTTAAAATTTTTTCTTTCTTTTTGTAAATGTCTAACTATTTTTAAAATACTATTAGAGGTTAATTATCCTTTTAAATAAGGAAAAACACCTTTTTTATTTTTTTGTTTTTAATCTTACTTCCTTTGTTTATAGGGTATTATTTTTTTATGTATGTTATATTTTTTTCAATTTTATAAAAATTGTATTTTGTGTACAATTAACTTAACTATTTTACATTATGAAAAAACTAATAAATTATTATTTTGTTTGTCATTTACAATTGTTTTAATGAGTTGCAATAACGAAAAGAAACAAAAAAAGAGATAATGCATCATGCAGAGGCAATCGTTAATAGTAAAAGGCCTTCTAACGCGATAACTTATAAAGAAATGGCAAGTATGTTTCATGAATACGATACAGGGCAGAAGATTGTTTTAGATAAATACAGAGAAAACTATACTGGCGATTCAAATGATGCTGTAGAAACGGTTTCTCATTTTTATGAAATTAATCAACTGAAACAATATATTAGTTATTTAGAAAGAATTTCTAAAGAAAAAGAGATTCCATTAACTGGTTTAAGAATTTTTTCTGCTGCATATCCAAAAAATTATGCTGATAAAAGTTTAAGAGGCAGACATACATTGGTTTTTATGCCAACAGCTAAAATAGGAAATAAAAATAATGTAGCTTTCGAACCATTATATTCAGAATATAAGAATCCTATCAAATTTACAGAGTTTTTACATAAATATAGTACTAAGGAAACTCAGCGTGTAAGCAGAGCTTCAATGATTCCATTATTTCAAGATGATTTAGAAGATATGGATAGTTCTGGTACTAATAGATTAGAAACAAACCCACCTAATTAATAAGAATGTTTAATAGTTATTTTTACTTCTTAGAGGTGTTATCTTTATTGGTAGCTATTTTTTATATCAAAAAATATAAAGAAAGTTATTACTCATATTTTGTAGCCTATCTTTCTGCTTTAGTCTTTATAGAAACACTTGGCGTCGTTTTAAGACAGTATGGAGTTTTATCTGCACCATATTACAATATTTATACATTTTTCGAATACAATTTAATAGCTATTATCTATTACAAACTTACTAAAGAGGAGAAATCACACAAACTGATATTCTATCTGATAGGAATTTTTAATGTCTTTTATTTTACAGGATTTTATTATCAAGATCTACAAGACTACTCTTATTTATTAGGTGCAATAACAGTTTGTGTTTTTATGATATTTTATTTGAAAGAATTATTAAAATCAGATTCAATTTTAATTTTTCAAAAACATTTACCATTTTGGATTACTGTAGCTTTTTTAATATATTACTTATCTACAGTGCCTTTTTATTTGGTTTTGTACGTTCTAAAAATTGATACAAGAGAAGGAAGTCAAAGTTTATTTTTAGTTCAGAAAATTTTGGTAGTAGTTACTAACTTATGTTATATATATGGTTTAATATGCAGTTCGAAAAAGAAGAATTAGTAGTACTTATTTCTACTTTTATTATTGTATTAATTACTATCGCCTTGTTGGTGCTATTTTCTGTGTTTAAAAAAATAAAGATTTTCTTTTAAAGCAAAGAGAAGAAGAAAAAAACGTTTTGAAAGAGAAATAGCAGAAACTCAAATAGAAATTAGAGAAGAAACTTTGAGAAATATAAGTTGGGAGTTGCATGATAATATTGGGCAATTATTAACTTTAGCAAAAATACAATTACAAAATCCAAGCCCAGAATCTATTAAAGATGTTTCTAACACAATTACCAAAGGATTAACAGAAGTTAGGGCATTATCAAAATTAATAAATCCAGAAGCTATTAAAAATATAAACTTAAGAGAAGCAATTCAGTTAGAAATAGATAGGTTTAATAGATTACAATTTATAGATTCTAAATTAGAAATTAAAGGGTTAGAATTTGATATAGAAAAAAATCGAGTATTATAATCTTTAGAATTCTGCAAGAATTCTTTTCTAATACAATTAAACACTCTAAGGCATCTAAACTATCTGTATCTTTAAATTTTAAACTTGATAGTTTACATATTTTGGCAAAAGACAACGGTGTTGGTTTTTCTAAAGAGATTGTATCTAAAGGAATAGGTTTAGAGAATATTAAAAATAGAGCAAAATTAATAGGTGCAGAAGCTGTTTTCGAATCCGAAATAGATAAAGGAACTTCTTTATCAATAATATATAAATTATGATTAAATATTCTGTAGTTATTGTAGATGATCATACATTGCTTTCTCAAGCAATTGCTACAATGGTAAATACATTTAGTAAGTTTAAAGTGTTGTATACTTGTAAAAACGGACAAGAATTGGTAGAGAAGTTTTCAGCTTCAGCTAAATATATTCCGAGATATTGTTTTAATGGATATTAACATGCCAATAATGAATGGTATAGAAACTACAGATTGGATTACTAAAAACCATGAATCTGTAAATGTAATGGCGCTTTCTGTAGAAGATGAAGATAACACCATTTTAAAAATGCTTAAAGTTGGTGCAATTGGCTATTTACTAAAAGATACCGAAAAAAGTGTGTTAGAAAATGCGCTCTTAGAAATTGCACAAAACGGATTTTATCATACAAAAACAGTAACCAATTTACTAATGAAATCTCTTTCGGGCAATTCGTCAGAAGAAATTACGCTAAAAGAAAGAGAAATTACTTTTATGAAACACGCTTGTTCTGAAATGACGTATAAAGAAATAGCAGATGTAATGTGTTTAAGCCCTAAAACTATAGACGGTTATAGAGATGTTCTTTTTACAAAATTAAACGTTAAGAATAGGGTAGGTTTGGTAATGTATGCAATAAAAAATAAGATTTATACTCCATAAAAATATCGTAAATTTGCAGCATGGAAGAAACAAACAGACAACGTAAAATAGCAGGTGTTTTACAAAAAGATTTGGTAGATGTGTTGCAAAAAGCAGCGCAAGATGGAATGAAAGGAGTTATAATCTCTGTTTCTAAAGTGCATGTTACTTCAGATTTAGGAGTTGCAAAAGTATATTTAAGCATATTTCCTTCAGAAAAAAGAGAAGAAATGGTTAAAGGAATTCAATCTAATACACCTTTAATTCGCCATGAAATGGCAAAAAGAACAAGAAATCAATTAAGAAGAATGCCGAATTATTATTTTTTGGTGATGATACTTTAGATTATATCGAAGAAATTGATAAGTCTTTAAAAGGAGAAGATGAAAATCCTATTCAAAATCCGAGATGTTTTACCAAGACGTCAAAAAAATAATACAAGCTACACTATTTGAGCTTTCCTTATTACATAGCTAAAAGATATTTATTCTCTAAAACAAGCAATAATGCAATTAATATAATTACCATTATTGCTTCTTTTGGTGTTATAGTAGGTGCGTTGGCTTTGTTTATAATCTTATCCGGTTTTTCCGGACTTAAAACTTTTAGTTATAGTTTACTCGATGTATCAGACCCCGATATTAAAATAACTTCGGTTAAAGGAAAATCATTTCTTATTGATGATACGATTCAAAACAAAATAATTTCTAATCTAGAAATTTCTGAATATACCAAGGTAATCGAAGAAAGAGTTTTTTTAGAGTATAATGAAAAAACAGAGATAGCTTATATAAAAGGTGTTGAAGAAAACTACACAAATATTTCTAACATAGATTCTTCTTTAAGTGTTGGTAGTTGGTTGTATAAAGAATTTGAAAATACAGCCGTTATTGGTAGAGGAATTTCTAATAAACTTTCTTTAGGAATATTAAATTACGGCGCTCCTTTAAAAATAATGGTGCCCAAGCCAGGTAAAGGATTTATAAACCCTAGAAATCCATTCTATAAGATTGAAACACAAATTGTAGGTGTTTATATGGGGACAGAAGATTTCGAAAATAAATTTGTTTTTACTTCGATAGATCAAGCGAGAGCTTTATTAAGATTTAAAGAAAATCAAATATCTGCAATAGAAATAAAATTAAACGATTCTAATACAGCAGCTAATGTTGCAGAAAGTTTAAGTGATGCCCTTGGTGATGCATTTAAGGTGCAAACTAAAGCACAGCTAAACGAAGTTTTTACAAAGTAATTAATACAGAAAATTTTGTTTCTTACTTAATATTTACGCTAATCGTTATTATTGCTTTATTTAACGTAATCGGAGCAATAATTATGATGATTATTGATAAAAAGCAAAATTTAAAAACACTCTTTAGTTTAGGAGCAACTATTAAAGAAATAAAAAAATATTTATTCTTCAAGGATTTTTGCTAACGTTCTTTGGAATGTGTATTGGCTTATTTTTAGGGATAATCTTAGTGTTTGTTCAAAAGAAATTTGAACTATTTATGATTGTACCCAATTTAGCCTATCCTGTAGAATTTAGGTTTCTAAATTTACTAATCGTTTTTTGCACTATTACCGTTTTAGGATATATAGCAGCTAAAATTGCAAGTAGTAGAATCTCAAAAGAGTTTATAGAAAAGTGATGTTATTATGAAAAAGATACTGTTTTTGCTATTCTTTATTTTTACCTTAGGATGTAAAAGCGGATATAATTTACCAAAAGGAGAAGTAGAATTAAAAACTTTAGTTAATTCTAAATATATATTGAAATATCCTAAAGATTGGAAAATTAGAAGAAATCATACTCAAATAAATTCAATAAAAATAGAAAGATTTAATTATAATACCTCCACAAATGCATGGTTTGCATTAGAATTAGATTTGTATAAATCTGATGAAAAACTAAATAAATTAATTAACGACCTTATCGATAAAGATTTAATTTTGAGATCTGCAAATATTTTATCGATAGATCATTTTAATTCATATACAGAAGTTATTAGTACATATAAAATAAAGCACTCTTATTTTAAAAGGGCTACAAGATTTTACAAAAAAAATAATGATATATCTCAAATTTCATTTTTTTGTAAAGGAAAAGATTCTGAAGATTTTTTAAAATATCAAAAAATATTTTTTGACAGTTTTAAATTAAAGTAACTTCTATTTAATTTCAGGAATAATTGCATTCCCAAATTTAGCTTCAACTTCATCAAACGCTGCAAATACATCCTTGGCATCATCCGAAGTTACCATTTTCATTCTGTATTCTTTAAAATGCGGAATTCCTTTAAAGTAATTTGTGTAATGTCTTCTTGTTTCAAAAACACCAAGAACAGGCCCTTTCCAATCAATAGACATTTGTAAATGTCTTCTTGCCATTTCTACACGTTGGGCAATTGTTGGTTTTTCTAAGTATTTACCAGTTTTAAAATAATGTTTTACTTCATTAAAAAACCAAGGATATCCGATAGCAGCTCTACCAATCATACAGCCGTCTAAACCATAAGAATCTCTCATTTCCATCGCTTTTTCTGGCGATGTTACATCTCCGTTTCCAAAAACAGGAATGTGCATTCTTTGGTTGTTCTTTACTTCGGCAATTGGTTTCCAATCGGCTTCACCTTTATACATTTGCGCGCGGGTTCTACCATGAATCGCAATTGCGGCACAACCAACATCTTGCAAACGTTCTGCAACTTCTACAATTCTTATAGAGTCATGATCCCAACCTAAACGAGTTTTTACTGTAACTGGTAAATTTGTGTGTTTTACCATGGCTTCTGTTAAAGAAACCATTAAGTCGATATCTTTTAAAATACCAGCACCTGCACCTTTAGAAACTACTTTTTTAACAGGGCAACCAAAATTAATATCTATAATATCTGGATTCGATTTTTCTACAATTTCTACCGTTTTTAGCATTGAATCTAGATTTGCACCAAATATCTGAATACCAACAGGACGTTCTTTCTCGTAAATATCTAATTTCATTACGCTTTTTGCTGCATCACGAATTAAACCTTCCGAAGAAATAAATTCTGTATATACAACATCTGCTCCGTTTTCTTTACAAAGTGCTCTAAACGGAGGATCTGAAACATCTTCCATTGGAGCTAATAAAAGTGGAAATTCGGTAATTCTATGTTGCCTATTTTAACCAAAGTATATTATTTTTCTGCAAAATTAGTGTTTTTATTTGTCAGAACCCAAATTCCGTAAAAACCTAATAAAAGTTCTGCAATTGTACCAAATTGATAACCAAAAGTTGGTGCACCATCAAAAATAAAACTAAGCAATCTACCAAAGCCTAAACCTAGCATAAAGATTGCATTAGTTATCAATGCAGTTTTTAAATACTCATTTTTAAAAACACCTAAAATCCATAGTAGAGAAAAACCCAAATACAAACCCATAACTGCTTTAAAAAAGTTGTGTTCGTCTATTGTTTGAAGTTGAATGTCGAATTGCAATCCAGGATTAAATCCGTAGGTAAAAGAAACCGGTACAACAATTAATACAGATATTATTAAATGTATTTTTGTAAAATAATCTTGCTTTTTTTAAACATTAAAACTGAATTTCTTTTTCGATTTTTTCTTGATTACGTTTAACAACTACAATGCTTTTATCACCTTTTTTAAATACAGATAAAGCACGCATGTAACTCATCATATCAACAACAAGACTATCTCCTAACTTTAAAACAATATCACCTTTTTCCAAACCAGCTTTTTGTGCAGGTTTTTCTTCGGATATTCCATCGATACGCATTCCTTTGCCATCAAACATATAATCTGGTATTACACCCAAACCAACTTTAAATCTTGGTGTATTTTTACCTTCATTTTTCGTTTTGGTAAAGACAAGTTTTTCGTTGTCATTTAAATCAGAAATAATATTAAAAATATAATTACTGATGGTTTCCATTCCGTCATAATTCAATTTTTCTGCATCATCGCCAGGTTTGTGATAATCTTCATGTTGCCCAGTAAAGAAATGTAAAACGGGTATATCTGCTAAATAAAAACTTGTATGATCGCTTGGCCCAACACCGGATTCTTGCTCGATTAATTTGAAATTATTGTTGTTTGATTTTAAAGTTTGATTAAAAATAGGCGAAGTTCCGGTACCATAAACAGCTAAAGCCGAGTCTTGTTTTAGTCTACCAACCATATCCATATTAATCATGTAAGAAACTTTTTTAGTATTTATTGTTGGATTTTTTACAAAATAATTAGAACCTAAAAGGCCCATTTCTTCTCCGGAAAAAGCCATAAACAAGTAATTGTTATTTGTGTTTTTTTGTTTTAATCGGCTGCTAAATGCAATAAAATTGCAATGCCGGATGCATTGTCATCTGCGCCATTATGTACTGCCTTAATAGAATCTCTGTATAAAGAACCCTCGCCACCAAAACCTAAATGATCGTAATGAGCGCCAATAATTATTGTATTTTCTACGTTATTATCTAGATAACCAATAACATTATTTCCGGTAATTGTTCCGTCTCCGTTTACATCAAATTTCACCTCTTCATGCGGATTCGTTTTTGGTTTAAAAGTAAAAGATTGTAAAAACCCGTTGGTTCCTTTAGGTAATAATTCTAATTCTTTAAAACGATTTTCTATATATGCAGCAGCAGCTTTTTCTCCTTTGGTTCCTGTTTGTCTTCCCTCTAATTCATCCGAAGCTAAAAAAGAAACATCTTTTTTTAAATTATTTTGAATAATTGTATTCGGGTTACAGCAAATTATTAGACATAAAGCTAAAAGTAAAAGAATGTTTTTCATAGTGTTAAGTTTGGTTATACAAACTTAGAGAATTAATATTAATTTTATAAAAAGATGTGATTTGCTATGTGACACTTAAAATTTAATTGTTAAAATCTATTTTTATTAGTATCTTATAAAATTATAAACCTAAAACTTAAAGCTATTGGGAACAAAAGAGAATATTTTAAGAAAAATTAGAATTTTAATAACAAATCAATTTGACTCACCAGAAGAAGCATTTGCGTTTTTTGATGCAGATGGTGATAAAGAGTTAAGAAAATCTGAAATAAAAAAGCTATTAAAAGCTGCGGAAGTTAGTGGTTTTTTAAGAGGAGTTGTAGCAAACGAATTGCTAAAAGGCTACGATAAATCTAG
Organism: Polaribacter sp. HA6-7; assembly: GCF_055693625.1. Lineage (NCBI taxonomy): Bacteria > Pseudomonadati > Bacteroidota > Flavobacteriia > Flavobacteriales > Flavobacteriaceae > Polaribacter > Polaribacter sp. HA6-7. Next base: position 2,718,890 of record NZ_CM146338.1, on the reverse strand, counting down.
CGATGATACTATAAGTTGGGACGAGTTTAAAGTAGCAATTGCAGAATTAGAAACCGATTTATAATTCTCATCAAAAAAAATAAAAAAGTACAATCAATTTCATTGTACTTTTTTTATTTGACAAGCTTTTTAAATAGCATATATTTGTAAGTTGAAAGCAGTTAGAAAACGAAGTATGAAGAATATTAGAAACTTTTGCATTATCGCACATATAGATCATGGTAAAAGTACATTAGCAGATAGGTTATTAGATTATACTGGCTCTGTAACTGAGCGTGAAAAGCAAAATCAGTTATTAGATAATATGGATTTAGAGAGAGAACGTGGTATTACCATTAAATCTCATGCAATTCAAATGGATTATATTCATAAAGGAGAACAGTTTGTTTTAAATCTTATTGATACACCTGGTCACGTAGATTTTTCTTACGAAGTTTCTAGATCTATTGCTGCTTGTGAAGGTGCTTTGTTAATTGTAGATGCTGCACAAAGTATACAAGCGCAAACAATTTCTAATTTATATTTAGCTTTAGAGAACGATTTAGAGATCATTCCGGTTTTAAATAAGGTAGATTTACCTTCTGCAAATCCAGAAGAAGTTACAGATGATATTGTAGATTTATTAGGTTGCGATCCAGAAGAAGTAATACACGCAAGTGGTAAAACAGGTTTTGGTGTAGATAATATCTTAGAAGCTATTATTGATAGAATTCCTGCACCAGAAGGAGATCCAGAAGCGCCGTTACAAGCACTTATTTTTGATTCTGTTTACAATTCTTACAGAGGTATTGAAACTTATTTTCGTGTTTTAAACGGAGAAATTAAAAAAGGCCAAGAAATAAAATTCATGGCAACTGGTAAAAACTATTTTGCAGATGAAGTTGGTACTTTAAAATTAGAGCAAGTAGTTAAAAAATCTGTAAAAACAGGTGATGTAGGTTATTTAATTACAGGAATTAAAACAGCAAAAGAAGTAAAAGTAGGAGATACAATTACAGATGCTCACAAGCCAACAACAGAAACTATTGATGGTTTTGAAGATGTAAAACCAATGGTTTTTGCAGGTATTTATCCTGTAGATACAGAAGATTACGAAGAGTTGCGTTACTCTATGGAGAAATTGCAATTAAACGATGCGTCTTTGGTTTTTCAACCGGAAAGTTCTGCAGCTTTAGGTTTTGGTTTTCGATGTGGATTCTTAGGAATGCTGCACATGGAGATTATTCAAGAACGTTTAGAGCGTGAGTTTAACATGACTGTTATTACAACGGTACCAAACGTTTCTTACCACGCATACACAAAGAAAAATCCTGATGAGATTATTGTCTTAAATAACCCAACAGATTTACCAGATCCGTCTCGATTAGATAGAGTAGAAGAGCCATTTATTAAAGCTTCTATTATTACAAAGTCTGATTTTGTTGGTCAGGTAATGAGTTTGTGTATCGAGAAAAGAGGACAAATCATAAATCAAACATATTTAACTACACAACGTGTAGAGTTAATTTTTGAAATGCCTTTGGCAGAAATTGTTTTCGATTTTTATGATCGATTAAAAACAGTTTCTAAAGGTTATGCTTCTTTTGATTATCATCCTATAGGTATGAAAGAATCGAAATTAGTGAGGGTAGATATATTATTAAATGCACAACCTGTAGATGCGCTTTCTGCTTTATTACATGCAGACAATGCTTATACAATTGGTAAGAAAATTGTAGAAAAATTAAAGACTTTAATTCCTAGACAGCAGTTTGATATTCCTATTCAAGCAGCAATTGGAGCAAAAATTATTGCTCGTGAAACTACAAAAGCACTGCGTAAAGATGTTACCGCAAAATGTTATGGTGGTGATATTTCTAGAAAGCGTAAACTTTTAGAAAAGCAGAAAAAAGGTAAAAAGAGAATGCGTCAAGTTGGTAATGTAGAAATTCCGCAAGAAGCATTTATGGCAGTTTTAAAGTTGAATGATTAATTTATTTTAAAATAAAAATATAAAGAATAAAAAAACCTTTTAGAGAAATCTAGAAGGTTTTTTTATGTGTTGCTTTTTCTTGCTAATTTAACTTTGGAATATGTTTTTTTATCAAAAACAAACCATAAATTAAACATGGTAATGTTAATAAACTAGATATAATTGCACTTTCTAAATCCATAGGATTATATATCGTAGACTTTATTGGCAACCCTATTGAATCTAATTTTGCTACAAAATCAACAATAGCATGTATTATAATTAAAGGATAAACTCTTTTAGTAACAACGAGTAAAGCACCAAACATAACCCCTATAAAAGTGGCGAAAAATAGTTGAGAAACTTCTCCGTAAATTCCTTTATCAAACTTAATAAGATGTAATAATCCAAAGATTAAAGATGAAATTAAGATTGCTTTAATTTTTGCTTTTCTTGAATTGTTAAAAAAACGAGATAATAGAGGTAATAAGACACTTCTAAGGCTTAATTCTTCGGAAAAACCAATACTTATACAGTAAATTATAAGTAGAAGAAGATTTGTTAATGAAAAGTTAGGAATGTTATCTAAAAAAATACCATTTAATAATGTTAAAAATATTATTGGAAAAATTAGTAAAGTTAGTTTTTGAGGTTTTACATTTGATAATCCTCCTAAATTAATTAGATTTAATTTCTTAGCTACTACAAAAGAAACAGAGGCTAAAATGATATTTAAAAATATCTTTAAAACTAAATGATAATTGTAACTATTAATATCAATATTTAATAAATAATTACTAAATAAGTTTCTTGATAAAAGAAAAAATAAAAGGAAAAAAGTAAATAAAAGAATATGTTTTAATGTAGTTTTCATTTTGCTAATTTATTAGTTATCATCTCTAATTCTGTTCTCTTCATCATTGTTAGTTTTTCTTCCAGATTTTTTCTTACCGAATTTAGAACCAAAACTATAAACCAACCTTAATTGTACATTTTGTCTAGAACCATTACTTTCTACATCAGCAATACCATTACCATAATCGATGTTACCTACAAAACCTCGATTTAGCATTTTATTAAAACCAAGATTTACTTTTAGTTTATCGTCTAGAAACTTTTTTCCGAAAGAGAAATCTAATTCTGCTAACCAGTCTACTTCTATTTGACCTTCTAACGCACCGGTTCCGTAGTTTCCACTTAATTCAAAATTCACATCCCATGGTAATTGATAACTTGCTTGCACAAACCAAATTAAATTCCATTTATTTAAATCAACTCCATAAGTAGATGATTTAAAATCTGTATTTGTTACAATTATACCTGTGTAACCTTCTAGACCTTTTGTTAAGTTTAATGGCGCAAATAGTCTAAAATTCCAATTAGCATTATTTTCTACATTAACATCTTGTTGTCTTATTTGTGCAGTTGCGTTGTCTTGGCTAATTAATTGAAAGATTACATCATCTGTTTTGCTATAACCAACAGTAAAAAAAGGTTGCCCATCAAAGGTTAAATTAAATTGATAGTTGTTTGTATAAGCAGGTGTTAAATTAGGGTTTCCTTCTCCTGCAGAATAAGGATCTAAAAAAGTAGCAAAAGAATTTAAGCTACCATAAGAAGGTCTTTGAATTCTGTAGCTGTAAGATACGCTTGCACCAAGAACATCAGTAATTTTTCTACTAATAGAAGCGCTAGGAAAAAGTTTTTTTATTGGTCTTTTTTGTACTTCGGATGTTAGGTTACCATCTTTTAAGAAAGTAGATGTTCCGTCTGTATTACTATCTTCGTATCTTAATCCTCCGAGAAAAAGACCAATTACCTAAAGTAGCATTTACTTTAGAATACAAGGCAAAAATAGTTTCATCTATCACAAATCTGCTACTTGCTTCTTCATTTTTTTCGAAATTGCCATCTTTTTCTTCAAAAGTTTGCAAGTCATTGTCTGTTTTAACATCAGCAAATCTAGAACCCGCACTAATTTTAAGGTTGTCAGAAATTGTTTTAGAATAGTCTAATCTGTATGTTTTTATATTATATGTACCATCTTGAATGTATTTTCTATCATCAAAAGTAATAGTGCTACCCGCAATATCATACAGTGTATTTGTGTTATCGTTTGTAAAATCTACGTAATTAAAATCTATGACTAATTTGTCTGTATCTGTTTTGTATTCGTAATAAGGATTAATGTTATAATTGGTTCGTTGTCTGTCGAAGTAATTTTCAGAAAACAAAGTGTTTCTATTATTTTCATCAGAAATTATAGTTTTACTACTTGCGGTTCTTGTTGAGTTTCTGTTATTAAATCTTCCGCCAAGACCTATTGAATGATGCTCGCTTAAATAATAGTCTAAGCTACCGCTAATTGCAAAATTATCTGGATCGTAAGGTTCTTTGGTTACTTGATCGTACGTTTCAGAATTTACGGTTCTCACTAAAAATAAGTCGTCTCGCCAAGTCGGTTGAGAATAATTTACACTAGTTTGCCAATTTAATTTGTTCTTATAACTCGCCACAGAAAAACCAGTTCCCCATTCGATACCTTCATCTTCGCCAATCCAAGAGTTTACACTACCATGAGTTCCTAATTTTACATTTTTTTTAAGGATGATGTTTACAATTGCACCGAACTGAGGCTTCATATTCTGCACCAGGCTGTTCTATAACTTCTACTTTGGCAATATTATCTGCCGGAAAATCACGTAAAAGAGTTTCAACATCCATATATTCTGTTGTTTTACCGTTGATTAAAATTCTAACACCACCATTACCAGCAATTGAAATTCCGTTATTGGTAACTAAAACTCCCGGAATTTTACGCATTACGTCTTGTAAATTGGTATTTGTCATTTCAGATTTTTCTAAATCGACTATTAGTTTCTCTGCAGTTTGTTTAATTACTGGTCGTTTACTTTTTATAACAACTTCATTTAAACTTGTACTTTTTTCTTTTAGAGAGGCATTAAAAACTTTATTTCCTTTTAATTCGAAAGCTTTTATTTTTTTTGTCTCAAAGCCTAAGGTTGATATTTCAATTCTATAATTACCGGATTTTAATTTTGTAAAGTTGTAATTTCCATCAGAATCAGAAACTGTTCCTTTTGGCATTTCTTTAGTTTCTAAATTGTACAGTATTATATTCGTAAAGGGCAATGGTTGGTTTTGGTTGTCAGTAATTTTTCCGGAAATTCTATGTTGAGAAAAAGTTGAGAAAATTCCGAAGAAAAAATAAAAAAGTAAGTTGTTGGTTTCATGGGGTGTTTTTTAAGATAGACTCTCTAAAGGTTTATTTGTTACATTAACAAGACGTTATCTTTTGTAAAAAGGTTTCCTGAAACAAAAAAACCTTGATTTCTCAAGGTTTTTATATGGGTAATTATTTTAAAAAATTAATCTCTACTTCCTAAAATTCTCATTCCCCAATAAAGTAACATTGCTAAAGAACCTAAAGCAGCAACTAAATAAGTTCTTGCAGCCCATTTAAGTGCGTCTTCAGAACCAGCATATTCTTCTTGCGAAACCATGTTTTTATTTTTTAACCAAGCTAAAGCTCTATTACTTGCATCGTACTCTACAGGTAAAGTAACAAAACTAAATATTGTTGCCAAAGCCATAAAAATTAAACCTGCAATTGCGATGTATAAACCAATTCCTGGTGCACCGAAGCGGCTCCCATAACTAATCCTCCAATTACTAACCATTGCGAGAACTTTGATGTTACACTAACAATAGGCACTAATTGAGATCTCATTTTTAAATAGCTGTAAGCAGTTGCGTGTTGTACTGCGTGTCCGCATTCGTGTGCAGCAACGGCAGCAGCGGCAGCATTTCTTTGGTTATAAACACCTTCACTTAAATTTACAGTTTTATTTTGCGGGTTGTAATGATCTGTTAACATACCAGGTGTAGAAATTACTTTTACATCAAAAATTCCGTTATCTGCTAACATTTTTTCGGCAATTTCTGCTCCACTTAAACCATTTCTAAGTTGAACTTTAGAGTATTTTTTGAATTTACTTTTTAAGGTATTACTAACTAGCCAACTCACTAAAGAGATTACACCAATTAAAATATAAAATCCCATCATAATTTATAAAGTTTTAAAATTGTATATCATTTTTGTTTGATAAATTTACAACATAAAGTATTCCAATTTATATTTTGGAACTTAAAAATGACAAAATGGCAAATAAACCTAAGATTTTAATTGTTTATACAGGTGGTACTATTGGTATGATAAAAGATTATAAAACAAATGCTTTAAAGGCTTTTGATTTTAGTCAGATTATAAATAAGATACCGAACTACAACAATTAAATTGTGAAATAGAAAGTATTTCGTTTAAAGAACCAATAGATTCTTCTAATATGAATACGGACTACTATGTAGATATTTTAAATATTATAGAATCTAATTACAATTTATACGATGGTTTTGTGGTTTTAACAGGTTCAGATACCATGTCTTATACATCATCTGCAATTAGTTTTATGATAGAGAATTTACAAAAACCTGTAATATTTACGGGTTCGCAATTACCTATCGGAGATTTAAGAACAGATGCCAAAGAAAATTTAATAACTACCATAGAAATTGCTGCTGCAAGAAAAAATGATAAACCTGTTATAAGTGAAGTTTGTTTGTATTTTGAATATAAACTATATAGAGCAAATAGAACAACAAAAATTAGTGCAGAACAATTTGAGGCTTTTGCTTCTATGAATTATCCGGCTTTAGCAGAAAGTGGAGTTCATTTAAATTTTAATGAGCATTTATTACCCGAAGTTTCTAATACGGATTCCAATTTAGTTATTCGAAAAAAATTAGTCACAGATGTAGTTATATTAAAACTTTTTCCTGGAATAACAGAGAGTGTAGTAAAGTCTATATTAACTATTAAAAACTTAAAAGGAGTTGTTTTAGAGTCTTATGGTGCTGGAAATGCGCCTAATAAACCATGGTTTTTAAATTTAATTGCTTCAGCAATACAAAGTGGTATAAAAATTGTAAATGTAACACAGTGCTCGGAGGTAGCGTTATTTTAGGACATTATGATACAAGTATTGGTTTAAAAGAATTAGGTGTAATTGGTGGATTAGACATCACAACAGAATCTGCAATTGCAAAGTTAATGTACTTATTAAGTGAAGATTTAACAGAAATCGAATTTAAAAAGTATTTTCAAAAATCTTTAAGAGGAGAAATTAGTTCGAAGTAATTTTAATGTTAAAAAAACCAATCTCTCGAAAAAAAGATTATTTTTACATAAAATAGATTGATTTTTTTTGAGGGACAACAATTTTTTTGTTACTTGCCACTCAATTAAAAATAAATTAGTTGTTAAATTCTTTCTCAAAAAAATTAAAAGGAAATAACAATTGTTTATTTGAAGTGAAAATTTATATATTTAACCCGTTAACTATTAAAAATTAATTATAACAGAGATGAAAAAAGTAGTAAATGTCCTATCTGTAACAGGATTCATGTTTTTTGGAGCTATTCAATCAACTTTTGCACAGGAAGCAGCAACAGAGTCAAAAACTTTTCACCAAATTCTAAAGGAAAACTTTATTGATGGTGGTCCAGGATTTATGGGAATTGTATTAGTTGCCTTAATCTTAGGTTTAGCTATCGCAATTGAAAGAATTATTTATTTAAACTTAGCAACTACAAATACTAAAAAATTAGTAGCAAATGTAGATGATGCTTTAAGTTACGGTGGTGTAGAAGCTGCAAAAGAGGTTTGTAGAAATACAAAAGGACCTGTTGCATCTATCTTTTACCAAGGTTTAGATAGAGTAGATGAAGGTGTAGATGCAGCTGAAAAAGCAGTTGTTTCTTACGGTGGAGTTCAAATGGGACTTTTAGAGAAAAACGTTTCTTGGATTTCTTTATTTATCGCATTAGCACCAATGTTAGGTTTCATGGGTACTGTAATTGGTATGATTGGAGCATTTAACGATATTGCTGTAGCAAATGATATTTCTCCAGCGGTAGTAGCAGGTGGTATTAAAGTAGCATTATTAACTACAGTATTTGGTTTAATTGTTGCTATTATATTACAAATCTTTTATAATTACATCGTATCTAAAATTGATGGAATTGTAAACAACATGGAAGATGCATCTATTCAATTAGTAGACTTATTAGTAAAATATAAAAAATAAAAACTAGTACAATGAAAAGCAATAAAATATTAAATATTATTATAGCTGTAGTTGCATTAGTAGGTGCTTTCCTTTTCATAAAAATATTTATGGAAGATAGTGAGGCAATTGAAACTGATGTTGATTTACAAAATAGTGTGGTAAGTCCTATTATTTATTATTCGACTTTCTTACTTATTGCAGCAGTAGTAATCGCAGTAGCACTTTCTCTATGGAGTTTAATTAGAAACCCGGAGAATTTAAAGAAAACATTAATGGGACTTGCAGTTCTTGGTGTTTTATTAGTAATCTCTTATTTCTTATCTGATTCTGAAGCAGTAATAAACGCAGCAGGAGGAATTAGTGAAGGAGGAGAAGCAGGTTCTGCAACCAATAAATGGGTAGGAGCTGGTATATGGTACAGTATAATATTAGGAGGTATAGCTTCTTTATTTTTCGTGTACGATTTAGTTAAAGGATTAATAAAATCATAAAATCATGGCAAGAAGAGAGAATCCAGAAATTAATGCAGGTTCTATGGCAGATATTGCCTTCTTGTTATTAATCTTCTTTTTAGTAACAACAACCATGAATGTAGATTCTGGTGTTTCTAAAAAGTTATCTGAAAAACCACCAGAGGATTACGTTCCGCCAGTTATTAAAGAAAAGAATATTTTCGAGGTTAACATTAATAGAGATAATGATCTTCTAGTAGAAGGAGACAGAATGGAAATTAAAGACCTTAAAGAAGCTGCAATGGCTTTTATTGATAACGGTGGTGGTGAAGGAAAAATCGACGAAGGAGTTAAAACAGGGCCTTGTACTTATTGTCAAGGAGAAAAAAGTGAATCTTCTTCAGATCATCCAAACAAAGCAATTATCTCGGTTCAGAGTGACAGAGGTACAGAATACGGTACTTATTTAAGAGTTCAAAACGAATTAATTAAGGCATATTCAGAGTTGCGTAACAGATTATCAAAAGAACGTTACGGTATACCTTTTCCAGAGTTAGAAGAGGCTTATAAAGATGACAGAAGTAATACAGAGTTAAAGAAAAAAGTTGAGGATATCAAAAAGAGTTATCCTGAAATTATTTCTGATGCTGAACCTACTTCAAATTAATTTTTAAAATACAACAATATGTCTAAATTCGGAAAAAGAAAAAGGAATGCCAGCAGTAAACACTGCAGCTTTACCAGACATCGTTTTTATGTTGTTGTTTTTCTTCATGGTAACTACTACAATGAGAGAAACTGATTTAAAAATAGAGAACCCAAGATTACCTAATGCAACAGAAGTAAAAAAACTAGAGCATAAGAGTCTTGTAAGTACAATTTATGTTGGTAAATCTAAGGATGCTGCTAGACATGGTACTGGTTTTAATAGAATTCAATTAAATGATAAAATTGCAACTGCAGATGATGTACCTGCTTTTATCATTAACGAGAGATCTAAAGTTTCTGAAGCAGAAGTGCCATTTATGACTACTTCTATTAAAGCAGATAAAGAATCTAGCGTAGGTACTATTATTGATATTAGATTAAAATTAAGAGATGTAAATGCTCTTAAAATTAGTTATTCAGCATCTCCTGGTGATGGGAACTAAATTTAATATATAAATTTTAAAAAAGGGTAATTCTTAGAATTACCCTTTTTTTGTTTTATATTTAATAAAATGTTTCAAAATAATATTAATCTGAATTCGTTAATTATTTTATGAAATTTCGTTTTTTACACATAATAATATTTCTAATTTCTTTTTCAATTTATAGTCAAAAGGATTCTTTAAATATTGGTGATTATTATGCTGATGATCAATTGTATTTATCTGTTCATTATAGCCAATTAAGTCAGCAACCTTCTGCTGTATCTAAAAGTAATTTTTCTTATTCTTTATCTACTGGTTTTATTAAAGATATTATATTAAACAAAGAAGGTACTTTTTCCTTTGCGGCTGGTATTGGTTATGGATATGACTATTTTAGTCATGAGTTAAAAGTAGATGAATTTAATAATGAAACTAGTTTTTCAACTGCATCAGACATAACTAATAATAAATTTAAAGTACATAATTTAGAATTTCCTTTAGAGGTAAGATGGAGAACGTCTACAGCTAAAAAATACAGTTTTTGGCGTATTTATACAGGTGTAAAATTTTTATATAACCTTTCTAATAAGTTTGATTATACGGCTTCTAATTCGAGTGAAATATCATACAAGAATGTAAGTAGTTTCAATAATCTACAATATGGCTTGACTTTTTCAGCAGGTTATGATGAATTCAATATAAACGTATTTTATGGCTTAACTCCGATATTTAAAAATGCATCAATTAATGAAGAAGCTATAAATACCAAAGTACTTAAATTTGGTTTGATTTTTTACTTATTATAATATATTATAAGTTATAAAAGTAGATATAAAGCCCATAAAGAACCCAATATAAACTTCTGAGGGTTTGTGTGCTTTTAAATATAATCTTGCATTAGCAACAATGCCAGCAATTAATATGTTAAGAATTATCACTAATGGAAAATTACTTGAATTATTAATATCTATAATTAAAAAAATGCAGTAGATATTCCTAAAGAAAGTAAATGGATACTTGTTTTAATTTTAAATACAAAAAAGACATATAACAGCATTAATGCACCACTTGTTGCATAAAATAATAAACTAATATCTCTCATCGCTCCAATATTTGCAATGGTATTTCCTAATAAATAGAATAAAACAATCATCATTGCTACTGGTAATTTTCTCTCTTTAATAGTGTGCGCATTGAAGGATTCTATCAGTTTTAATTTTTTAAATAAGATTAAAATTAATAGAGGCACTAAATAAGTCATTACAAAAATTAAACTTAGAAGTATTAGCTTTAAATTACTTGGGTAACTACTTGGTATAAGTATAAAATATAATAGAACACCAATGGTTGGTACCACGATAGGATGAAATATTACAGATATTATTTTGTAAAATTTTTCCACTAAATTTCTTTTCTCAATCGTGCTACAGGTAAATCTAATTGTTCTCTGTATTTTGCAACTGTTCTTCTTGCAATTGGATATCCTTTTTCTTTAAGAATTCCGGCAAGTTTTTCATCAGTGAGTGGTTTCTTTTTGTTTTCTTCAGCAATAACTGTTTCAAGAATTTTCTTAATTTCTTTAGTAGAAACATCTTCACCTTGATCGTTTTTCATTGATTCAGAAAAGAATTCTTTGATTAATTTTGTTCCGTAAGGTGTAGAAACATATTTACTATTTGCTACTCTAGAAACCGTAGAAACATCCATATCAATCTTATCAGCAATATCTTTTAAAATCATTGGTTTCAACTTACGCTCATCTCCTGTTAAGAAATATTCGTATTGATAATGCATTATTGTATTCATGGTTACCAACAACGTTTGTTGTCTTTGTCTAATAGCGTCTATAAACCATTTTGCAGCATCTAATTTTTGTTTTATAAAGTAGACTGCATCTTTTTGAGATTTAGACTTTACGGTAGATTCTTGATAACCTTTTAACATGTTGTTATACTCTCTTGAAACATGCAGTTCTGGAGCGTTTCTTGAGTTTAAAGTCAAATCCAACTCTCCGTCTATTAGTTTAATAGAAAAATCTGGTACTATTTGTTCTGCTATTTTATTATTACCAGCATAAGAACTACCAGGTTTAGGGTTTAATTTAGAAATCTCTTTATTAACTTCTTTTAATTCTTCTTCTGAAATATTAAATTTTTCTTGAAGTTTCTTGTAATGTTTTTTTACAAAATGATCAAAAGCATTTTCTAGTATTTCAATAGATAGACTTCTGTATTTTGTTTTATCTTTTGCTTTAAGTTGTATAATAAGACATTCTTTAAGGTCTCTTGCACCAACACCTAATGGGTCTAATTTATGAACTACTTTTTTTAAAACTTTTATTACCTTTTCTTCTGTAGTAAAAACGTTTGCGGTAAAAGCTAAATCATCTACAAGATCTATGATTTCTCTTCTTATATAACCGCTATCATCTATACTGCCAACTAAAAACTCTGCTATAGCGCGTTCTTCATCATCAAGACTAAAAGTATTCAGTTGATTTTTTAAAGATTGATGAAAGCTTGTACCAGCAGCATAAGGCACATTCTTATCTTCATCATCTGCAGAATAATTATTAGCTTGGGTTTTATAGTTTGGTATTTCGTCGTCGCTTAAATATTCGTCTATATTAATATCTTCTGCTTCAATTTTTTCTGTACCAGCATCATCATATTCATTAGATAAATCATCATCTAAACTATCTGAATTCTCTTTACCTGTATCTAACGCAGGATTCTCTTCAATTTCTTGTTTTAAGCGTTCTTCAAATGCTTGCGTAGGCAATTGAATTAACTTCATCAACTGAATTTGCTGAGGAGATAATTTTTGTAATAATTTATAATTTAGACTTTGTTTTAGCATTATTCTTCTTTTAATTTACCTGAAGAGTAGAAATAATTTTTGTTATTATATTTTATTTTATTGGTAGCAGAATTTATAGTAATTCTATCTTTAGAATCTTTTATTAGAGTTTTACCAGTTTTATGATCTAGTAAACTATAACTAGAATTTTTAACTAAGATAATCAATTTTACATTTCTATAATAGGTAACGATATCGTATTTAACATCAGCAATTAAATTTCCATCATAAATTAACCCTGCTTTTCCTTTTTTAGTGATTTTGTAAAGTTTTGTTGTAAGATTTTTACTGTTATTAAAATCTTTTACAGTTATTTTACCATTACTACTGAAGGCTGTATACTTTTTATTCTGCTCGTTATAACCGAGAGATAAAATTGTTGTAAACACGAACTCTATCATATTTTGTAGGTACAATTAATTTACCTGTATTTATATTGATTAGACCGTATTTATTGTCTTGTTTTGTCTTTAAATAAGTAGCATTACTTAAATAATAATCATTAAAATTGTATTTACTAACATCTGTATTTGTCTTAAACTTTATATTTCTGATAATTTTCTTATCCGAAGATGTTAAAAGATATTGTATTTTAGATAATTGATGAATTTCTTTGTAAACAGGTTTAATAAGATATTTGTCAAAATAAGAATCATAAACACCCCATAAATTATTTTCTTTAACTGTATATAAGTGGTAATTACTTTTGGTACTTACTTCATCAAATTTTATTGGAATAATAGCATGTTCATCAAGATCTATAACTCCTTTTTTATTGTTTTTAACTATCAAATATTCGTAATTTCTGTAACTACCAAACTTCTCTACTTCTTCATAATTATTTTTAAATAAATTTTTACCATCATTTGTTAGAATTGAAGGAACTCCGTTTTTTGTAACACTAAAATGTTTATTGCTAGAACTGTAATCTATTTTGTCGTATACAATTGGTAATAATACCTCTCCATTATCTTTATAAATTCCGTAGGCATCGTTTCTTTTAACCTTAATATTATCATCATAAACAGTTATCCTTTCAAAGTTTCCGTTTAAAACAGGTTTACCATTGTAGTCTACAATTTCATAGTTACTATAGCTTCTACCTAGTATAAAAAACTGTTTGTCTTTCTGAGAAGTTATGCTAGAAAATTCAAAAGGAATAATAATTTCTCCTTTTCTATCGATAACTCCATTTTTAGAATAATCTAAACTAGCAACTATTCTGTTTTTAGAAGAACTATATTTATTAATGCTTTTAAACATTGGTCTAACTAAAAGATTACCTTCATAATCTTGTAAACCATACAATTTGGTGCTATTGTTTTTTATAATATAGATTTCATTATCTATGTTACCTGTTAAAAAATGCTCTCCTTTTTTGTAAATATTTTTTACATTTCGTCTACTTCTACTGTAATTATTATCAGCTTCTGTAGATTCTATTACTGTTTCTTCAACTTCTACGACTTCTTGCGAAAAAGAGATGTTAGAAAAAAGTATACAAGTAATAAAGCTTAATATAAGTAAGTTCTTCATATATAATCTTTAAAATTCAGCGTTTTGTGGTGTTCTAGGAAACGGAATAACGTCTCTAATATTTCCCATTCCGGTTGTAAATTGAACTAGTCTTTCGAAACCTAATCCAAAACCAGAGTGAACAGCTGTACCAAACTTTCTTAAATCTAAATACCACCAAAGTTCTTTTTCATCAATGTTCATGGCTTTCATTTTTTCTACTAAAACATCATAACGTTCTTCACGCTGTGCACCACCAACCATTTCACCAATTCCAGGGAAAAGTACATCCATAGCTCTTACTGTTTTTCCGTCTTCATTTAAACGCATATAAAATGCTTTGATATTTGCAGGATAATCAAACAAAATCACTGGACATTTAAAGTGTTTTTCAACTAGATAACGTTCGTGTTCAGATTGTAAATCTGCGCCCCATTCATTAATTGGAAACTGAAATTTTTTCTTTTTATTAGGCTTAGAGTTTCTTAAAATATCGATTGCTTCTGTATAAGATACACGTTTAAAATTGTTATCGGCAACAAACTTTAATTTTTCTAATAAACTCATATCGCTTCTTTGCAATTGAGGTTTTGTTTTTTCTTCTTGTGTAAAACGTTGATCTAAAAAGGCTAAATCTTCTTTACAGTGTTCTAAAACATACGATAAAACAGATTTAATAAAATCTTCTGCAAGATCCATATTGCCATCCAAATCCATAAAAGCAACTTCGGTTCTATCATCCAAAATTCTGCTAAATGTCTTGTTGTGTTAGAGTTTTCTGCTCTAAAAGTTGGGCCAAACGTATACACCTTTCCTAAGGCCATTGCGTAGGTTTCTGCTTCTAATTGACCAGAAACTGTTAGATTGGTTTCTTTACCAAAAAAGTCTTTAGAATAATCGATCTTACCATCTTCTGTAACGGGTGCTTTGTTATCTTCAAAAGAAGTAACTCTAAACATTTCACCAGCACCTTCTGCATCAGAACCTGTAACAATTGGTGTGTTTACGTAATTAAAACCGTTGTCTTGAAAATATTTATGAACAGCAAAAGATAGTTTAGATCGAACTCTCATTACTGCACTAAACGTATTTGTTCTAACACGTAAATGTGCATTTTCTCTTAAAAATTCGAAACTATGTTTTTTAGGCTGAATAGGATATTCATCTCGGATTTGAGTCTCCAAGTATTTCAATTTCAGAAACCTGAATCTCTACTGATTGCCCTTTACCTTGGCTTTCTGCAATAACTCCTTTTATAGATATTGCTGCACCAGTTGTAATTCTTTTTAGTGTTTCTTCGGATGTGTTTTCAAAATCTATTACACACTGAATATTATTAATTGTTGAACCGTCATTTAAAGCAATAAAACGATTACTTCTAAAAGTTCTTACCCAACCTTTTATTGTTACCTCTTGTAAAACTTTACCAGATTCTAATAATTCTGCTACGTTATTATTCGTCATCATCTTAATATATATTGTATTCGAAAATTGTCTTTTACTAATAAAGCAAATATACTTTTTTTGAAGGATTAAGTACAATTATTAGTGTTGAGTTAATCTGATGATTGATTAAAAACTAAAGTTTTTTTCGGCGAAAAACAAAAAACCGAGACATTTCTAAATGTCTCGGTTTTATTATTTGATAAATAAATTTTTTATTCTTCGATTTTATCTTCCTTCGGAGGGAAAATTCTCATTTTAGGTTCTTTAAATACCTTTTTGTTTGCAATTTTCTTTTCAAAAGTAAGTAACAAAGAAGGTAGTAAAAGTAGGTTAGAAACCATGGCTAAAAGTAAGGTTACAGAAACCAAACCACCCAAAGCAATTGTGCCACCAAAACTAGAAAGTGTAAATACTAAAAAGCCAAAAAATAAAACTATAGAAGTGTAAAACATACTTACACCAGTTTCTTTTAATGCTGAATAAACAGAAGGTTTAATTTTCCATCTATTAGCGATCAATTCTTGTCTATATTTTGCTAAAAAATGAATGGTATCATCAACAGAAATACCAAAAGCAATACTAAATACTAAAATTGTAGATGGTTTTATAGGGATGTCTAAAAAGCCCATTAAACCTGCAGTAATTAATAAAGGAAGCATGTTTGGTATCAAAGAAATTAAGATCATTTGTGGTGATCTAAACATCCAAGCCATAAATATTGCAATTAATAAAATAGCTAATGACAAAGAAATTACTAAATTGTTAATTAAGTAATTAGTCCCTTTTATAAAAACCAAAGCCTTACCAGTTAAAGAAACTGTATACTTATCTTCCGGAAATTCTTTTGCTATAACTGCTTTTAATCGTTCTTGAATGATATCCATTTTATCGGTACCAATATCTTTCATAAAAGTTGTAATTCTTGCATATCTACCTGTAGAATCTACAAAGGTTTTAAGCATGCCAGCATCACTGTTAGAGTTTTTTGTGTAAGAAAAAATATAACTTTGTTCTTGATTTGTTGGTAACTGATAATATCTTGGATTTCCCTTATAATATGCCTGTTTAGAATATTTAACTAGGTTTACGACAGAAATTGGTTTCGATAATTCGGAAAAGTTTCAATGGTTTCATTTAATTCTTCCATCTTTTTTAAAGTTGAAAGTTTCATGACTCCTTTATCTTTTTTTGTATCAATCAAAATCTCTAAAGGCATGATACCACCAAACTCTTTTTCAAAAAAACGAATGTCTTTATAGAAATCCATTTTCTTAGGCATGTCTTCTATTAAGCTACCGAAACTCGAATTTTATAAACTCCAATTATACCTAAAACAATAACGATAACGGTTGCAAAATAAATAGTAATTCTTTGATTTTTCACCATTTTCTCCATCCAATTCACAACATTCTCAATCCATTTTCTTTCTAAATGGTTCAAGTGTTTTTTCTTTGGAAGTGGCATAAAACTATAGATGATAGGTATTATCAATAGAGCCAAAATAAAGATACTAATTATGTTTACAGAGGCTAGAATACCAAACTCTCTAAGTAAATTACTTTTTACAAAGACAAATGTTGCAAAACCGGAAGCCGTGGTAATATTTGTCATTAAAGTAGCGTTACCAATTTTAGAAATTACACGCTGTAAAGCTTTTGCTTGTTGACCGTGTTTTTTTATTTCCTGTTGATATTTGTTGATAAGAAAAACAGCATTTGGTACACCAATAACGATAATTAATGGCGGAATTAAAGCTGATAAAACAGTAATTTCATATCTGAACAATCCTATAAAACCAAAAGCCCAAATAACACCAATTAGAACTACTAGAAGTGTTATAAATGTTGCTCTAAAAGATCTAAAGAAAAAGAAAAATATTAATGCAGTAATACCTAATGCACCTACTACAAAAAGTAAAATTTCATCTTGAATATTTTGGGCATTTAAGGTTCTAATATATGGCATCCCGAAACCCTAACATCTAGATTGTTTTCTTTTTCAAATTTTTCTATGGCAGGAATTAAAACATCAAAAATAAAATCTCTTCTTTGAGGTGTGTTTATAATTTCCTTTTTAATATAAATTGCGGTTTGTAAAGTACCTGTTTCTTTGTTATAAAGTAGGTTGTCGTAAAAAGGAAGCTTTTCAAAAAGTTGTGTTTTTATTGCTTTAACCTCTTCTTTAGTGGTTGGATTTTTTTCGTATAGCGGTTCTAAGATAAACTTTCTCTTTTTTCTATCTGCTTTTAATTTTTGTACATCGGCAATAGATACTGTAAAATCTATTTCTTCTCTAGCATCAAATTGCTCTACTAATTTATTCCAAGCATTAAATTTTTCTGGTGTAAAAACGGTTGAATCTTTAACGCCTAAGATTACTAAATTACCTTCTTCACCAAAAATTTCTAAGAATTTATTATACTCTAGATTTGCAGCATGATCTTCCGGTAAAAGATTTGCTTCTGTATATGAGAACTTCATATACTTCATTTGAGATGCTAAAAAAGCTGTTATTAGTGCAATTATTAATAAAACCAAGTATCGGTTTCTTAATATTAAACCAGCTGCTTTTGTCCGAAATTCATTTAAAAAATTTTCTGCAAAGGTAACTAATTTGAAGTTGGGTTTTAACCAAAAAAAGGTGTTTTTATTAAAAACACCTTTTGAATTAACAGTTCTTAAACTGTCATAATTTCTTTTTCTTTGATTGCTAATTTTTCTTCTGTTATTTTAACGTAAGAATCTGTTAGCTTTTGTATATCTGCTTCAGATGCCTTTTTTAAATCATCTGAAATATCTGTTTTTTTGATATCGTTGTTTGCATCTTTTCTTGCATTTCTAATACCAATCTTAGCATTTTCTGCTTCTGCTTTAGCTTGTTTTGCTAAGTTTATTCTTCTTTCTTCTGTTAATGGTGGTACGTTAATCATTATTATGTCACCATTATTCATCGGGTTAAAACCTAAATTAGCAATCATAATTGCTTTTTCTATTGGTTGTAACATGTTTTTTTCCCAAGGTTGTATTGCAATAGTTCTAGGGTCTCGGTGTACTTACGTTTGCAACTTGCCCTAACGGAGTTTGAGAACCATAATAATCTACCATTACATTGCCTAACATTGCAGGTGTAGCTTTACCTGCTCTAATAGTTCTTAATTCTTTTTCTAAATGAGCAATTGCATTATTCATTGCTTCTTTAGTTGTGTCTAATATAAATTCAATTTCTTCGTTCATCTTTCTAAATTTAAAGATTTTTCTTATTGATTATCAACAATAGTACCAATTTTTTCACCTGAAACTAGTTTTAGTAAGTTTCCGTTGGTATTCATGTCAAATACAATTATTGGTAATTTATTTTCTTCACTTAATGTAAATGCTGTCATATCCATAACTTTTAAACCTTTCTCAATAACTTCTTTAAAAGTTATTGTGTCAAATTTAATAGCGTCTTTATTCTTTTCGGGATCTTCGTTATAAACACCGTCTACACGAGTTCCTTTTAAAATTGCATCTGCATCAATTTCGATTGCTCTTAAAACAGCGGCTGTATCTGTTGTAAAATATGGGTTACCTGTTCCTGCTCCAAAAATTACAACTCTACCTTTTTCTAAATGTCTAATTGCTCTTCTTTTAATATAAGGTTCTGCAATTTCTTTAATTTCTAGAGCTGTTTGTAGTCTTGTATAAACACCTTCGTCTTCTAAAGCACTTTGTAAAGCTAAACCATTAATACAAGTTGCTAACATACCCATATGGTCTCCTTGTACACGATCCATGCCATTTGCAGCACCAGCAACACCTCTAAAAATATTACCACCTCCAATAACAATTGCTACTTCGATACCTTTTGCTATAACTTCTTTAATTTCTTTAGCATATTCAGAAAGACGTTTTGGATCGATACCATATTGTCTTTCTCCCATTAATGCTTCGCCACTTAATTTTAAGAGTATTCTTTTATATTGCATAGTTTCTTTTAAGAGTTGCGCAAAATTACGTTTTTTTTGATTTTCTTTTTTTGAAAATAAAAAAACCTCGTTATCAAATATTTGATAACGAGGTTAGGAAAAATATGTTTTTTAGAATAGTAATTATCCTAAAGTAACTCTTTTAAAAGTAGATACTTCTACATCACCAAACGTTTTAACGTATTGTGCAACAGTCTTCTTTTCATCTTTAATAAAAGATTGGTCTAAAAGACATTGTTCTGTATCTAAAGTAGTGTTGTCAGAAATAAATCTTTCCATTTTACCTGGTAAAATTCTATCCCGATTTGTTCGGTTTTCCTTCTGCTTTTAATTCTGCTTTTGCATCTTCTTCAGCTTTAGCTAAAACTTCATCAGATAATTGAGACATAGAAATAAATTGAGGAACATTTTTTAAAGTTTTTCCTAATCTACCTAACTCGATATTATCTTTTTCGATTACTGCAATTCTAGCTTCAGTTTCTGCAGCTACATAAGCAGGGTCTAAATCTTTGTAAGATAAAGTTGTTGCTCCCATAGATGCAATTTGCATTGCAAGATCTTTAGATAAAGTTTCTGCGTTATCTACAACAGCAGATAAACCAACTAAAGCAGCAATTTTACCAATGTGAGTATAAGCACCAACATAAGCTGCTTCTACTTTTTCGAAAGCAGTTATTTCTAACTTCTCTCCAATAACACCAGTTTGCTCAACTAATTTATCAGCAACAGTCATTCCACCAAAATCAGCAGCTAAGAAAGATTCTTTGTCTGCGTAATTTAAAGCGATGTCTGCAAATTGACCACCTAAAGCTACAAAAGATTCGTTTTTACCAACAAAATCAGTTTCACAAGCTAATACGATTGCTACACCTTCTGTTTTAGAGTCATTAATTCTAGTTACTGCAACTCCTTCTGTAGATTCTCTATCAGCTCTTTTAGCAGCAATTTTTTGACCTTTTTTACGTAAAATGTTTATTGCTTCGTCAAAGTTTCCTTCTGCTTCTACTAATGCCTTTTTACAGTCCATCATACCAGCTCCAGTTGCTTCTCTTAATTTTTTAACGTCAGCAGCACTTACTTTTACCATGTCACTTTTTTTATTTAGAAACTTAAGGTTTCTAATTAGTTATTAAATTATTTTTTTCTTCTGTAGCAGCTTCTGCTTTTTTAGGAGCTTCTGCTTTTGCTTCTTTTACTTTTTCTTTATCTGCTTTTCTATCAGATAAACCTTCTGCAACTGCATCAGTAACAAAAGATAATACTTTGTCTATAGACTTAGAAGCATCATCGTTTGCAGGAATTACGTAGTCTACTTGTCTTGGATCAGAGTTTGTATCTACCATTGCAAAAATTGGAATGTTTAATTTTTGAGCTTCTGCTACAGCAATGTGCTCTTTTTTGATGTCTACTACAAATAATGCACCAGGTAAACGAGTCATATCAGAGATAGAACCTAAATTCTTTTCTAATTTTTCTCTTTGACGATTAATTTGTAATTTTTCTCTTTTAGATAATGCATCAAAAGAACCATCTGTCTTCATTCTATCAATCTGAGCCATTTTCTTAACAGCTTTTCTAATAGTAACAAAGTTAGTTAACATTCCCCAGGCCATCTTTCTGTAATATAAGGCATGCTTACAGATTTTGCTTTTTCTGCAACAATATCTTTAGCTTGCTTTTTTGTAGCAACAAATAAAATTTTACGTCCAGAGTTAGCGATCTTTTTTAAAGCTTCTGAAGTTTCTTCTATTTTAGCTGCTGTTTTATACAAATCGATGATGTGAACACCATTTCTTTCTGTATAAATATAAGGAGCCATGTTTGGGTTCCATTTTCTAGTAAGGTGTCCGAAGTGTACACCACTATCTAATAATTCTTGAATGTTTACGTTTGCCATTTTATAAATGTGTTTACTTTCTGTTTTGAAATCAATATATAAGTAGTCTTACGAGTCTTATATATTTAGATACTAAACTGTTTAATATTAATTGTTTGTAATAATAACAGTTCTCGATAAAATATAGTGCAAAATAAATTTTGCAAATATATTAACGTTTCGAGAATTGGAATTTTTTACGTGCTTTCTTCTGACCAAATTTCTTACGTTCAACCATTCTTGGGTCACGCGTTAATAATCCTTCTGGTTTTAAGACAGCTCTATGGTCTGCATCAATAGAAACTAAAGCTCTAGTGATTGCTAAACGAATAGCTTCTGCTTGTCCTGTAATACCACCACCATATACGTTAACCTTAATATCGTAAGATTCTAAGTTTTCTGTTAACATTAAAGGTTGTTGTACTTTGTACTGTAAAGTACCAGTAGTAAAATAACTTTTATAGTCTTTCTTGTTTACAGTAATGTTACCTTTACCTTCTGTAAGATAAATACGAGCAACAGCTGTTTTTCTTCTACCTATTTTGTGAACTGTATCCATTATTTAAGATCGTTTAGGTTAATAGCTTTAGGTTCTTGACCTGCTTGTTTGTGCTCTGTACCTGCATATACATACAAGTTTCTGTATAAAGCGCTTCCCAAAGTATTTTTTGGTAACATCCCTTTAACTGCTTTTTCGATTAATCTTGTAGGATCTTTCTCAAACATTTCTGTTGCAGTTAACGATCTTTGTCCTCCTGGGTAACCTGTGTGACGAATGTAAGATTTGTCTCTCCACTTGTTTCCAGTAAGGTTAATTTTTTCTGCGTTGATAATAACCACGTTGTCTCCACAATCTACGTGAGGAGTAAAGTTTGGCTTGTATTTACCTCTAATTAGCTTAGCTACTTTAGAAGCTAGACGACCCAACGTTTGCCCGTCCGCATCAACTAAAACCCACTCCTTGTTTACGGTAGCGCTGTTTGCTGATACTGTTTTGTAACTTAATGTGTTCATAATTACACTATTAGTTTTTGTCAATTATTAATAATTTTCATTTTCCTTAAAAAAGGAGTGCAAATGTAATGCTATTTATTTAATTGACAAATAGAGTTTTAGATTATTTTTTTCGAGACTAATTTACTGTTTTTAAAGTTTTTAAAATTAACAGAATCTTAAGAAAACTTTACCATATTAGTAAGGTACTTTTGCAAAATCAAAAAAACAGTCTTTTTTGATGAAAAATCAACCCAAAATTACATGAAGTTTTTAATTACATTATTAACTGTTTTTTCTGCATTTTGCCTTTATGCACAAGAAGCCTCTCAAACTAAAGTACCTAAGAGAATTTATACTACAAAAAAACTAAAAAAAGTACCTATTATAGATGGCGATGTTTCTGATGATGCATGGAATGTAGTAGAATGGTCTTCTGATTTTGTAGAAAAATCTCCGGATGAAGGCACTCCGCCTGCGCACCAAACAATGTTTAAAGTTATGTATGATGCAAAGTATTTATACATCGCATTAAGAGCTTTAGATGCTAATCCAGAATTAATTCAACAAAGATTAAGTAGAAGAGATGGTTTTGCAGGAGATAGAATAAATGTAATTATAGATAGTTATCACGATAAAAGAACCGCTTTTGTTTTTACTACAACTGCTGCAGGAGTAAAAGGTGAAGAGATTGCTACAGGTAACGGTGATAATTTTGATGAAAGTTGGAACCCTATTTGGTATACAGATGCACAAGTAGATGATAAAGGATGGACCGCAGAAATGAAGATTCCATTTAGTCAATTACGTTTTGGTAATGCTAAAGAACAAATGCAGGGTTTTAATGTTAATAGAACTATTTTTAGGTTACAAGAAAGGTCTTTATGGCAAAGAATACCTAATGATCAAGCTGGTTTTATTAGTGAGGCCGGAGAATTACATGGTTTAATCGATTTGGTGTCTCAAAAACAACTAGAGGTACAGCCGTTTACTGTTATGCAATATGATAATTATCCTGCAGAACCAAATAACCCTTACAGAGATGGAAGTGATTTTAAATTAAATGCAGGTTTAGATGCTAAAATCGGAATTACAAACGATTTAACTTTAGATCTTACTATTAATCCTGATTTTGGACAAGTAGAAGCAGACCCTGGAGCTATTGCTTTAGACGGATTTCAAATATTTTTTAGAGAACAAAGACCCTTTTTTGTAGAGAATAAAAATATTTTTGACTTTAGATTTGCAAATGGTAGAGACAATCTTTTTTACAGCAGAAGAATTGGTAGAAATCCTCATAGAGGTGCCAATTTGCAAGCGGGAGAATTTGCAGATGTTCCGCAAAATTCAACAATTTTAGGAGCAGCTAAGTTTTCCGGTAAAACACAAAATGGATGGTCTATTGGTGTTTTAGAGAGTGTTACTGCTAATGAATTTGCAGAAATAAGACAAGTAGATGGTAGTACTAGAGAAGAAATAGTAGAGCCTTTAACAAATTACTTCGTTACAAGAGTTCAGAAAGATTTTAATGAAAGAAATTCTTACATCGGTGGTATTGCAACGGCTACAAATAGAAATTTAGATGGTAATTTTAATGAGTTGCATAAATCTGCCTATACAGCAGGTGTAGATTTTAGACACACTTGGCAAGATAGGGAGTTCTATGTAGAAGGAAATAGTATTTTAAGTCGTGTTAACGGTAGTAAAGAAGCAATTTCTAATACACAACAATCAATTGCTAGATTATTTCAAAGAGTTGATGCAGATTATATTAATTTAGATGAAAATAGAACTTCTTTAACAGGTACAGGTGGTAGAGTAGAGGCAGGTAAGCAAGGTGGTGGTAATTGGCGTTATAATGCTGGTTTTGTATGGCGTTCTCCGGAATTAGAATTGAATGATGTTGGCTTTTTAAGACAAACCGATGAGATGATTCAATTTACAGAAGCAAGATATTTATGGCAAGTTCCTACTGACATTTATAGAAATATGAATTTACGTTTAGAGCAATCTACAAGTTACGATTTTGGAGGTAATTTAAATCGATTTAGATATGAATTACAAGGAGACATCAGTTGGATAAACAATTGGTCTACAAGCGGTGGATTTGGATCTAGTAGTAAGATCCATAGAAATGCTTTTTTAAGAGGTGGTCCGCGTTGGCGTGCTGCAGATGATATTTTTTATTATGCTTCAATAAATTCTGATAGAAGTAAGAAATTTAGTTTTAGAGTTAGTTACCTTAAAGTTAAAAGTGAAGAAGATGTTTTTAATAGAAATAGGTATACATTTAGAATTAATTATCAACCTTTTGATTCTTTTAGCATGTCTTTAGATAATTCTTTAAGTAAAACACAAGATAGAACACAATATGTTACTACTGCAGATTTTGGTAATTTAAAACGATACATTTTAGGTAATATTAAAAATGATACTTGGTCTTCTACTTTGCGATTAAATTATAGTTTAAATCCTAATTTTTCTGTTCAATTTTATGGACAACCTTATATTTCTAGAGGTAGATATTCTAACTTTAATTATGTAAATAATTCTGTAGCAAGTTCTATTAACGATCGTGTAAATTTTTATACTGAGAATCAAATATCTAAAACCACAACAAATTCGGCAGCAGCATTTATACTATTGATGAAAACTTAGATAATGACACGTATTCGTTTTCGAATCCAGATTTTTCATTTGTACAATTACAAACAAACTTAGTGGTAAGATGGGAGTATATACCTGGTTCGGAATTATTTTTAGTTTGGGCTAGAGGTTCTGCAGGTTCTCAAAATATAAACGACTCTTTAACTGATAGTGTAAGCAATCAAATTTTTGATGTTCCTGCAAATGATACTTTTCTATTAAAAGCAACGTATAGGTTTGTAAGATAAATTATTTAAATGTAGCGCGTTGTAATCTATCATTTATAGATTTTCCTAAGCCATTATTAGGAAAACGCTCTGCAATTATAATATCTAAATTTTGGCTATCTAAAGTGTGCATGGCGTTGTATAGGTTAGTAGCAGCTTCTTGCATAGAATTGTTTTTAGAAAGAATAATTTCTGTTATCTCATTATTATTTACAGAGGAATTAAATACTAAAACTCCGATTTTTTTATCGTTATGTTTTTGTATTTCAGAAGCAACATCATCAACTAAATATGTTGTAGTTTTTGGTGCGTAATGTCTTGCCAACATTCCAGGAGCATCAGGTTTAACTTCTTTCTTATTTAAAATTGTAATTTTACCAACAACAGCTTCTATTTCTTCTAAAGCCAAAGCACCTAATCGATAAATAATTGGCTCGTTGTTGTTAAAACCAATAATAGTAGATTCTATTCCGTTTGCGCAAGATCCGCCGTCTAAAACCTGAGAAATTTCATTGTTAAAATAACTTTCTACATGTTCTGGTTTAGTAGGGCTAATACTGCCAAAAGGATTTGCACTTGGTGCTGCCAAAGGAAAATCGATACTATTTAAAAGTTCTAATGTTACCGGATGATTTGGTATACGAACAGCAACAGTGTCTTTACCGGCTGTAATTAAATCAGGAATATTTTTATTCTTTTTTAAAACTAAAGTCATAGAACCTGGCCAAAAAGCATCTGCTAATAATTTTGCTTTCTCTGGAATATCAACAACAATATCTTTTAGCGCTTCCTTAGAAGGGATGTGTACAATCAACGGATTAAAAAAGGTCTTTTTTTAGTAGAAAAGATACTTTTAATAGCTTTCTCACTAAAAATATTTCCTGCCAATCCATAAACTGTTTCTGTAGGTATTGCTACTAACTTCTCATCAGTTAATAATTGCGCTGCTTTTTGTATGTCTTTAGATATTATGCTCATAATTGGTTGCAAAATTACATATAAAATTCATTTATTGAAATAAGGGAAATTAACTTTTAATTGGTTGGTGTAAAACGGAATAGTTATTGATGACTTAAATCTCAAAAAAAGATAGCCAAATGAAAAGAACACTACTTTCAATTTTAGCACTTACAGTATTTCAAATAACCTTCTCTCAAGAAAAATTAGGACGACCTTTTTTTACTGCAGATTTAAACTTTACACTAGGTATAAATGAAGATTATGAAATAGGGAATGATGATGATAACGGACCACTTATTGTGCCTTCTGCTTTCTTTTTAGAGTTGGTTTTGGTTACGAGTTTAAAAAAAGACTAGCTGTCGCTTTAAATGGTGGTTACGATTTTCATTTTAATTATGCTGTAGATGCTTTTCCAGCGTATGGTAGTTTACGGTATAATATTACAGAAAAAGAAAATAACAATCATTTTGTAGAAGTTAGATATGGTAAAATGTGGACACCTTCTTCTAGGTATTCAGACGGTAATTATTATGGTTTAGGTGTCGGAGTTCAAGTTGCCGGAGAAAAAAGATGGAACACTGTTTTTAGAATAGATTTTCATAGAAAAGGTATCTACGGGTTTAAAAATAACCGATTGGATAGTGTTTCTTTTGGTTTCGGATTTTCGTTTTTTTAGAAAACATTTTAAGCTAAATATGTGCCTTCTAAATGTTAGATATTTCGTTTCTTATTGGTTGTTACTTTTGTTAAAAAACCTGTCAAATTTTTAAGTCGCAGAAGGACAAAAAAGCAAATCTGTAGGTGTGTCTACATCATATAAATATTGATGAGCTCTTGTGACTTTTTTGCAAAAAGGTTCTATTAAAGATATCATTTTAATAAAACTTTCTAAAGTTAAAATACAGAAAAAAGTTTCATTGTCTTTCGTTAAAATACCTTCATCAGATTTAAACAAACCAAAAATTAAATTGCAATTTCTTGGTTCAATAAAGTCTATTTCAGCTAAATTTAATTTCTGTTTTTTATTGATGACAATTTCCTTCAATAAATTCTTAAATTTAAGAGCTTCTGTTTTGTCAAAATTATATAATCGAACTAAATTTTCATCAAGTCCGTTGTAGTTTTCTATGTAGTCTAATTTCATTTTTAATGTGCTTCTAACCAATTTTCACCTAAATCTATTTCTACATCTAACGGTACGCTCATTTTAAATGCGTTTTCCATTTCATGCTTAATAATTGGTCTAATAATTTCTAGCTCTTCTTTGTGTGCATCAAAAACCAATTCATCATGCACTTGTAAAAGCATTTTAGATTTAAAACCTTCTGCCTCGAATCGGTTATGAATATTTATCATTGCAAGTTTAATAATATCGGCTGCAGAACCTTGTATTGGTGCGTTTACTGCGTTTCTTTCTGCGCCGCTTCTTACCATTGCATTTCTAGAATTGATGTCTTTTAAATATCTACGTCTATTTAAAACGGTTTCTACATATCCTTTTTCTCTTGCAAATTCTACTTGAGAAGTCATGTAAGCTTTTAATTTAGGATACGTTTCGTAATACGTATCTATTAATTCTTTGGCTTCACTTCTAGATAAATTAGTTTGGTTGCTTAAACCAAAAGCAGAAACACCGTAAACAATACCAAAGTTTACGGTTTTTGCATTGCTACGTTGCTCTCTTGTAACATCTTCTAAAGCAACATTAAAAACCTTTGCAGCAGTAGAAGCATGAATATCTTCGCCGTTTTTAAAAGCATTTATCATGTTTTCTTCTTCACTTAATGCAGCAATAATTCTTAGTTCTATTTGCGAATAATCTGCCGCTAGTAAAACATAATTATCATCTTTAGGAACAAAAGCTTTTCTAACCTCTCTACCACGTTCTGTTCTAATTGGTATGTTCTGTAAATTAGGATTGTTAGAACTTAAACGACCTGTTGCAGCAACCGCTTGCATATATTCCGTATGAATTCTACCAGTTTTCGAATTAATTTCGTTTGGTAAAGCATCTACATATGTACTTTGTAGTTTTTTGTATTGTCTATATTCTTGAATGTCTCTAATTATTTTATGGTCTTTAGCTAAAAAGGATAAAATATCTTCGCCGGTTTTATATTGACCTGTTTTGGTCTTTTTAGGTTTTTTAACCAATTCCATTTTCTCGAAAAGCACAATTCCTAATTGTTTAGGTGATGCAATATTAAACTCTTCGCCAGCTTGTTCGTAAATTTCTTTTTCTAAACGATTAATATCATCAGACAAAGCAATCGAAAGTTCTTTTAGAAAATCTGTATTTACATTAATACCTTCAATTTCCATTGCCGTTAAAACCGATACCAATGGTAATTCTATCTCATTAAAAAGTTTGGTAACATTGCCACTTTCTAATTCTGATGTAAATAATTGCTTTAATTGAAAAGTGATATCTGCATCTTCTACCGCATATTCTGTTTGGTCTTTAATCGGTACAACGCGCATAGAAAGTTGGTTTTTACCTTTTTTACCAATTAATTCTGTAATAGAAACGGGTTGATAATTTAAATAGGTTTCTGCCAACATATCCATATTATGACGCATATCGGGATTGATTAAATAATGCGCAATCATAGTATCAAACAATTTACCTTTTACAGGCATGTTGTAATTTGATAAAACTTTAATGTCGTATTTTAAATTATGACCAATTTTTTCAATTTCTGATTCAAAAAATGGTCTAAATTCTTCTAATATTAATCTTGTTTCTTCTTGATCTTCCGGAAAAGAAACATAATAACCTTTTCCTTTTTCAAAAGAAAATGCAATTCCTATCAACTCTACTTCTAAAGCTTTTAAACCAGTTGTTTCTGTATCGAAACAAACAGATTTTTGAGCCATTAATTTTCGAAGTAATAGTTTTCTTGATAAAACAGAATCTAAATGCTGATAAAAATGATCGGTGTTATTAATTGTTTTAAATCCGGATGCAATGTCGGCATCAGAAACACTACCAGAACCTGGTGCAGCAAATAAATCAAATTGACCTTCTGGTGCAGTAACGGCTTTTTTTGCTGTAGTTTTTACTTTTTCTTCGGATGAGTTTTCTGCAGAATTTACTTTTTCTGCATTTTCAACAGCAAAAGTTCGTGTAAAGTTTACTAGTAAGTTTCTAAATTCTAATTCATTAAAAAGAGCGGTAACTTTTTCGATATCTGGTTGATCTAATTCAAAGTCTTTTGCATGAAAGGTAACAGGAACATCTAGCATAATTGTAGCTAGTTTTTTAGAAAGTAAGCCTAACTCACCGTTAGCTTCTAGTTTCTCTTTCATTTTTCCTTTTAACTCGTGTGTATTTGCTAAAAGGTTTTCCATAGAACCATAAGCAGCTAAAAATTTTTTGGCAGTTTTTTCTCCAACACCTGGTAATCCCGGAATGTTATCTGCAGAATCTCCCATCATCCCTAAGAAATCAATTACTTGCTCTGGTGTTTCTACGCCAAATTTTTCTTGTACTTCCGGTATTCCCCATATATCATAACCACCACCAAAACGAGGTTTGTACATAAAAATGTTTTCAGAAACCAATTGAGCAAAATCTTTGTCCGGTGTTACCATAAAAGTTTTATAACCTTCTTTTTCTGCTTGTTTAGAAAGTGTACCAATTACATCATCTGCCTCAAAACCTTCTTTAACCATAATAGGAATATGCATGGCTTTTAAAATTTCTTGAATATAAGGTACAGCCACTTTAATTGCTTCTGGTGTTTCATCTCTATTGGCTTTATAGGCTTCGAACATTTCTACTCGATCTACACTACCTCCTTTATCAAAACAAACCGCTAAATGATCTGGTCTTTCTCTTTTAATTACGTCTAAAAGAGAGTTCATAAAACCCATTATTGCAGAGGTGTCTAAACCTTTAGAATTAATTCTCGGATTTTTAATAAAAGCATAATATCCTCTAAAAATCAATGCAAAGGCATCTACTAAAAAACTCTTTTTTGATCTGACATATCTAAAATTTAATGGTAATTTTTTCTAAAATAGTTGTGGTTTTTTATGGCCACAGATGTTGCAGTAAAGCTACAAAACTTTAACATGCTATTAAAATTCAAACGAAATTATAACGCTTATCTTTACCGAATATTTTTTAAATAAAGATTCTTCATGAAAATGATAATTAGACTTGTTATTTTATTTGCCGTTATTATATTATTAGAGTTTTATGCTTTTCAGGCAATTAAAACAATTTCTAAAAATAAAATTATTCGTTTTGCATGGTTGTTTATAAGTGTAGCTGTGTATGCAAACTTTTTATATGTTGCATTAACTTATGATAGAGGTCAAGGGCAAACACCACAATTTCAAATGGCAATGGGTTTATTGCTTACCGTTTTAATTCCTAAAATAATTGTGTTGCTGTTTATGTTTGGCGAAGACATTTATAGGTGGTTTTTAAAATTAATTTCTGCTATTTCATCAGAAAATACAAAGCCTTTAGCTAGTCGAAGAAAATTTATATCGCAAATAGCTTTAGGTTTAGCGGCAATACCATTTGCATCTTTTATTTATGGTATTATACAAGGTAAATACAATTATAAAGTTTTAAAGTATCAATTATCTTTTAAAGATTTACCGAGATGCTTTTGATGGTTTTACAATTACACAAATTTCAGATATTCATTCTGGTAGTTTTACAAATAAAGAAAAGATTAAATACGGCGTAGATTTAATCAATCAGCAAAAATCTGATATTATGTTGTTTACAGGAGATATTGTAAATAATAAAGCAGATGAAATGGATGATTGGATTGATGTTTTTGATAAACTAGAAGCCAAAGAAGGTAAATATTCTATTTTAGGAAATCATGATTATGGTGATTATATGGATTGGAAGAATCCGCAAGACAAAATAGATAACTTTCAAAAAGTAAAAGATATTCATAAAAAGATAGGTTTCGATTTGTTGTTAGATGAACATCGATATCTAGAAAAAGACGGACAGAAAATTGCACTTTTAGGTGTAGAAAATTGGGGAAAAGGTTTCAACCAAGCCGGAGATTTAAAAAAGGCTTCTAAAAATATCAAAAAAGAAGATTTTAAAATTTTAATGTCTCACGATCCTAGTCATTGGGAAGAAATCGTTAAAAAAGACAATCTTAATTATCACTTAACATTAAGCGGTCATACACATGGTTTGCAAATGGGAATCGAAATACCCGGTTGGTTAAAATGGAGTCCTTCTCAATTTGTATACAAACAATGGGCAGGTTTGTATGAAGAAGCAGGTAGATTTATAAATGTAAACAGAGGTTTTGGTTATCATGCTTTTCCCGGGCGTGTTGGTATTTGGCCGTAAATTACGGTGATCGAGCTTAAAAAAGCTTGATAATCAGCTTATTCAAATAGATTTCTTATATTTGTGAATTAACAATTGACTAATTTATACGTTTTTACCTCTTAAAAAACTTATATCATGACAAAATTTGGAGAATTAATCAGTGTTCATAAACCAGTTCTTATAGATTTCTATGCAGAACTTTCGGATGCAGAAACTACCGTAGAAACCCTAAGAAGTGTAGCAGCAGCGTTAGGTGATAGAGCAAAAGTTATTAAAATAGATATTAATAAAAACGAAGTTCTTGCAGATGCTTTGCGTGTAAAAGGAAACCCAACGTTTATGATCTATAAAAACGGCGAAATGAAATGGCGTCAAACAGGTTATCAAGACGCAAACACATTAATTGGCTTGGTGCAGCAGTATTTTTAGAAGCTATTTCCTGCTTTCGCTACTCGCTTTTTCTTCGTTCCTAGAAAAGAGCTCAAACATGCCGCTCAATCAGGGCTAAACTATTTGCTAACTTTTATCTTTTAGCAATTATTCTATGGCCTTAAAAATAAAACCTTGCTTAGAAAGTTTTTCTAAAACCTTTGGCAGTACATAAGTAACTTTTTCGGCAGCTTTTACACTATCATGAAAAACAATAATACTACCGTTGTTTACGTTTTTTAAAACATTTTGTAGGCAATTCTCTTTAGATAACTTAGTGTCAAAATCACCGAGACAAAACCGTCCACATAATTATTTTAAAGCCTTTTTCTATTAAAATTCTAGCTTGCGATTTTTTAATTTTTCCGTAAGGCGGTCTAAATAATTTAGAGTCAGAATTTTGGTTAGAGTGTTTTAGGATGCTTTTTTCACAAGTTAAAACGTTATCAATATATACAGATGTATCGTTTTTCCAGCCATTAAAATGATTTTGAGTGTGATTACCTATTGTATGTCCATCAGAAATTATAGCATTAAAAATTTCAGGTTCATTCTCGATGTTTTTTCCAATGCAAAAAAAGTAGCTTTTGCATCGTATTTTTTCAATTCATTTAGAACAAATCTTGTAATTTCGGAGTTGGGCCATCATCAAAAGTTAAAAAAACTTCTTTTTTCTAAAGAAAAACGCCGAGATGTATTTAGAGAATAATCTCATTATAAAATCCGGCGTTCCGGGAAATATGCTTTCATTTTTGTATTACTCTTCGTCCGGCATTAAATGCCCAAAAAGTTTTACAGTGTCCATAAAATCTGTCTGAATTTTAGAAACGTAATCTTTATCATTACTACCTCTTTCTACTTGATCTATTAGGTTCTTAAACATGTATAAAGATTGGTCTATTTCATCAAAAATTAAATCACTATCATTTTTGTCAAACGTACTTAACCAAGTTAGTTTTTCGATAATTAACCTACTTAGTGTTTCTGCTGTTGCTTTTGCTTTATTATTTTCTCCTAAATTGTAATACATTTCTGGATACCCCAAAGATAAACTGTAGTGATCAAAATCTTCAATAGGCATTTTGCTTAAAGATAAGTCTAATACTTCTACTGCTTTAATTGTGTCACCTTGTTTTGCAAAAGCATCAGATAAGCGCATTAGGCTATTTCTAAGTGAAATTGCATTTCTTTTTGTTTGTTCGTCTAAATAGATTTCGCCACTATTTATATTTTTCCAATCTAGTTTATTAATGTTGGCGTACATTTTATCAGCATCTATTCTACCAATATCAAACAAACTTACTTCTCTTGGTCTGCCAGCTTCGTCTATATATTTTGCTGGCGTTTTAATTGGTACTAATTTAAAAGCCAAACCATCTAATTGTAAATAATCTTTTAACCAAATATATTCTTCATCGGCATTTGCACCACCAGTAAAGTAAATTGGGCGTTTCCAGTCGTTATTTGCTAAGATATCTAACATTAAAAGGCGGTTTTTTGTAATGCCTCTATCATCAATAGTAATATCTATAAAGTCTACAATTTTGTCTGCATCTTTTTGTGCAACAATTCCGCTTTTTAAAACGTTTTCTTTGTTTACAGGAATTCTAATTCTGTTTGTAGGATAATATTTTTCTTTGATATTTTCTTCTTCAACAATATAATAAGTTGCATCACTATCAGAAGAAATCCAACGCATAAAATCTTTAATTTCTATAATAGAATCTTTAAATCTTGGGTGTTCTATATGGTAAGCAATATCTAAACTACCATATTTATATTGATCGTGTTTTAATTGAGAAGGAATCGGAGGAGCATCATAAGTTGCTCTTTTCATTTGGTCGATATACCAATCTGTAGCAAATAAACTTGTGTTTACTAGCTTTAAATCTGTTCTAATACCTTCTACTTCTTGCATGTACCAAAGCGGGAAAGTATCATTATCTCCTATGGTAAACATAATTGCGTTTTCATCGCAACTTTCTAAATACGCTTGAGCATTTAAGCGTGTTGTATATCTGTTAGATCTATCGTGGTCATCCCAGTTTTCTGATGCCATTAATGTTGGTACCGCTAATAAAGAAACTACAGAAACTACAATTGCAATTGTTTTTTTGTTAGCAACATTTTTTAAGTATTCATAAAGAGCTAGCACTCCAAAGCCAATCCATATTGCAAAAATGTAAAAACTACCTACAACCGCATAATCTCTTTCTCTAGGTTCAAAAGGTTTTGGGTTTGTGTAAAATATAATTGCAAAACCAGTAAAAGCGAAAAATAAGAAAAGTGTAAAGAAGTTTTCTTTATCCCATTTTACTTGAAAAAATAAACCAATCATTCCTAAAATTAATGGTAAAAAATAATATTTATTTCTTCCTTTATTTTCTAAAACTTGAGACGGTAATTGTTGCTGAGAGCCTAATCGAACTTCGTCGATAGCATCGATACCGCTAATCCAGTTTCCGTTAAATAAATCTAATCGACCTTGAATATCGTTTTGTCTTCCAACAAAATTCCACATAAAATAACGACCATACATATAACCAAATTGATAGCTAAACATAAACTTTAGGTTTTCGCCAAAAGTGGGTCTTCTTTTACTATTTAAAGGAATACCTGCAATTTTTTTATACATTTCTTCGGATGCAGGATCTACCATTCTTGGAATAAAACCTTTATGCTTATCAGAGTAATTTGGTACAACATTCTTGTATTTGTTTACAATAACATATTTGCCATTTTTCTTTTCGTATTTAGGTTTGTCATCCTTTAAAGGATTGTTTGCATCTTGTTCTCTGCTGTATTTATTAGAGTAATAAGTGTCGTAAAACACATTTGCATCACCATATTGCTCACGTTCGTAATAGGCTAATAATTCTCTAGCACTAGAAGGGTTATTTTCGTTAATTGTAGTGTTTGCGTTTGCTCTAATTGGTAACATCATCCAAGACGAGAAACCAATCATAATAAATAAAACAGCAAGTATTAGCGTATTTGTGTGTACTTTTTTCTTTTTTCGAGTGTATTTTAATCCGAAGAAGAAAAGAGCCATTAAAATAATTGCAGCAATAATACTACCGTAATTGTATGGTAAGCCAATTGTATTGATAAAAAATAATTCTGAAGCACTAAAAAACTTAAGTGTAAAAGGAAATAAAAACTTAAAAACAAAAGCTAAAACAAAAACAGATAAAACTGTTGCAATTGCTGTAGATTTTAGATTGATGTTTTTATAAGTTTTAAAGAAATATAACATTACAATTGCAGGAATTACAAGTAATGATAAAATATGTACGCCAAAAGACAAACCAATAACAAAACTTATTAGAATTAGCCATTTGTTACCACGTGCAGTGTGTAATTCACTTTCCCATTTAAGACCTAGCCAAAATAAAATAGCCATTAAAAAAGAAGACATCGCATACACTTCTCCTTCTACGGCACTAAACCAAAAACTATCAGAAAAAGTATAGGCTAAAGAACCTACAATACTACTTCCTAAAATTGCTATATAGCTACCTTGTGTTAATTTTCCTGATTTTAAAGCTAATTTTTCACCTAAATTGGTAATAGTCCGAACATAAACAAAATAGTAAATGCACTAGCTAAAGCAGACATAAAGTTTACCATTTTGGCAATTTCAGAACTTTCTGATGTAAACATTGCAAAAAATGCGCCTAACATTTGAAATAAAGGTGCACCTGGCGGATGCCCAACTTCTAGTTTTACAGAAGTTGCTATATATTCTCCAACATCCCAAGCACTAACTGTTGGTTCTATTGTTAAAGAGTAGGTTATTAGCGCAATTACAAACGTGAACCATCCTAAAATGATATTCCATTTTTTAAAGTTTGCTGATGTCATAAGAAATACTTAATTATGTGTGGGCGAATTTAACAATAAATAAATATATAAACATTTAAAAGTGGGTTTTTAGACTTAAAAAAGCTCATAAATCTTTGTTAAAGAAAAAAATATTTAAAAATGTTTGTGAGTTTAAAAGAAAGTTTTAAATTTGCACCCGCATTAAAGCATTGGCCTATGGTGTAATTGGTAACA
This sequence comes from Polaribacter sp. HA6-7, assembly GCF_055693625.1. NCBI lineage: Bacteria > Pseudomonadati > Bacteroidota > Flavobacteriia > Flavobacteriales > Flavobacteriaceae > Polaribacter > Polaribacter sp. HA6-7. Next base: position 2,682,908 of record NZ_CM146338.1, on the reverse strand, counting down.
CACCGGTTTTTGGTACCGACATTCAAGGTTCGAGTCCTTGTAGGCCAACAAAAAAGTCCTAACAAATTTAATTTGTTAGGACTTTTTATTTGTTTCTTATATTTTTATACAAAAATAAGAACATGAAAGAATGGATTTTCACCAATTATAATACACTGCAATTTATATTTATATCTTGTTTGGGTATCTATCTTATCATAATATTACTCACTAAAATTTTCGGCAAACGTAGCTTTTCTAAAATGTCTAGTTTCGATTTTGCTTGCACAATTGCAATAGGTTCTATTATTGCATCAACATTACTTTCTAAGTCCGTTTCTTTATTTGAAGGTGTATTTGGTTTGACTACAATTTATGTATTACAAGGCATAACCGCATATTTAAGAAGGTTTCAGTTTTTTAGAAATATTGTAGATAACGAACCATTATTTTTAATGAAGAATGATCAAATTTTGTGGGAAAACCTTAAAAAGGCAAAGGTTACCGAAGGAGATTTAAGAGCGAAGTTAAGAGAAGCAAATGTTTTAAAATTATCTGAAGTAAAAGCTGTAATTTTTGAGACAACAGGTGATATTTCTGTTTTACATTCATCAGAAGAATTATCTGTAGATGATTGGTTGATTAAAGATGTCTTAGATCGCTAATTTATCTAAAAATAGAGATAGCGTTAATATAAAAATCATTTAAGCTAAAGCATAAAGTAGTAGTATTCTATTTTTGAATCATAGAATATTAATCTTTAAAATTTAGAAAAATGAAAGTACAATCTTATTTAGCGTTCGATGGAAATTGTCAAGAGGCATTAAATTTTTATGGAGAATTATTTGATGCAAAAGTAGAGAATAGAATAACATACGAAGACAAGAAAATTGATGTGCCATCATCATATAGGAAAAAACTACAACACGCAGAATTAAAAGGTAAAGGTGTGAATTTTATGGCTTATGATGCTGCGCCTGATACTCCAATAAATTCAGGAAATCAAGTGCATATGAGTGTAGATTTTAATCAAAAAGAAGAAGCAAAATCTGTTTTTGAAAATTTATCTAAAAACGGAGTTGTGCATCACGAGTTTAGAGAAAGAGAATGGGGTTTTTTTGGTAGATGTACAGATGAGTTTGGTATAAATTGGATGGTAAATGCTAAAAACTAAATTTCTATTATAACATAAAAAAAGGATTACAGCTCTGTTGTAATCCTTTTTTTATGCTTTAAAAAGTTATTATTTTAAAAGAAAATCTTTTAAATCTTGATAATTAGAAACTTTTAAAGCAACTTTTTTATTATTAATTACCTTTTTTATTTGAGCAGGAATTTCAACTTTAACAGGCAATGTTTCTTCTACAACATCTAAAAACTTAACAGGATGCGCAGTTTCTAAAAACACACCAAAATCACTATCTTTTAATTTATATTCTTGTAAACCTAGATAACCAACAGCGCCATGAGGATCCGGAACATAACCAGAGTTTTTATAAATTTCTTTCATTGTCGCTTTTGTTTCATCATCAGAAAAACTGTAAGAAGAAAATGCATTTTTTAAAGATTCTAAATCATTGTTAAATAATTCTTGAATTCTTATAAAGTTACTTGGATTCCCAACATCCATAGCATTAGAAATAGTTGCTTTTGATGGTTTAGGCTTGTAAACTCCATCTTTTAAGTAGTTTGGAACCGTGTCATTAACGTTTGTTGATGCAACAAAATGCTTTATAGGTAAGCCGATTTTCTGAGCCATAATTCCGGCACAAATATTACCAAAGTTTCCGCTAGGAACAGAAAAAACAATGTCTTTATGTTGCTTATGTAGTTCTTTGTAGGCAAAGAAAAAATAGAACATCTGCGGTAACCACCTTGCAACGTTAATAGAATTTGCAGAGGTTAAGGTTTTGGTTATTTCTTCATCTAAAAAGGCAGTTTTTACCATTTCTTGGCAATCGTCAAAAACACCATCTACTTCTAAAGCTGTAATATTTTGTCCTAAAGTTGTTAATTGTTTCTCTTGAATGTCGCTTACTTTGCCTGATGGGTATAAAATAACAACATTTACACCTTTTGCACCTAAAAATCCATTAGCTACCGCGCCACCTGTGTCTCCGGAAGTTGCAACTAAAACAGTTACTTCTTCTGAATTGTCTTCATTAAAATACTCTAGACATTGTGCCATAAATTTTGCACCAACATCTTTAAAAGCCATGGTTGGTCCGTGAAAAAGCTCTAAAGACGCAACATTTTTATCAACCTTCACCAAAGGAAAATCGAATGAAACTGTATTTGCAATAATTTCTTTTAATTTTTTTGTCGGAATTTCATCACCTACAAATTGTTTAATTACTTCATAAGCAATTTCATGATTAGAGTAATCTGAAATATTTTCGATGAAATCGCTAGAAAGTGGCGTGATATTATCCGGAAAATAAATTCCTCTATCTTTTGCTAAACCTTGTACAACGGCATTTTTAAATGTTGATTTTGGTGATTTATGATGTAAACTGTAATAGTTCATTTTTTTTGATTATTAGTCATTGCGAGAGAAACGAAGCAACCGATTTGTTAGAAAGAGATTACTTCAGTCATTTTCTTTCTTTGTAATGACGATTAATTACTATTTAATATTTTCATACCATCAGGATTTACTTTCGAAATGTACATTTCAAAATCGATACCTGTTTCTTTGTAAGTTTCTTTGATGCTTTGATGTACTTTATTCGCAATTTCATCACCTTTACAAAGTGCAAAAATTGTTGGACCAGAACCACTAATTCCAGCACCTAAAGCATCTGCTTTTAAGGCGCTATTTTTTACGTTGTCAAAAAACGGAATTAATTTTTTTCGATGCGGTTCTACTATAATATCAACCAAAGAATTACTAATTAATTGATAATTGTTTGTGTACAAACCGCTAATTAACCCACCAACATTTGCCCATTGTGTAACTGCATCGTTTAAGTCTATTTTAGAAGGTAATACTTCTCTAGCATCTTTTGTTTTTACTTCTATCTGCGGATGAATAGCAACAGCTCTTAACTCATTTGGTACAGGTAATTTTATGATTTCTAAAGGCTCGTAGCTTCTAACCAATACAAAACCACCATAAATTGCAGCTGCAACATTATCTGCAATTGCAGAACCGCAAGCAACTTTTTCGCCAAACATAGCAAATTTTGTAAGTTCTAAATTAGAAAACACGTTGTTAAGTAATTTATTTGTACCAAAAGCAGCACCCGCAGCACTTGCAGCAGAACTACCTAAGCCACTACCCGGAGAAAAACCTTTGTGAATTGTTAAAGCTACGCCAAAATCTGCATTTGCATCTTCTAGCATTTTTTTTACAACTGCACTTGCTGCATTTTTATCAACATCATACGTTAAATTTGCGCCTGTAATATTTGTTATTTTAACTCCTTTTTCTTGCGTTTTTGTAAAAGTCATTTCATCGCCAATAGTATCAACAGCAAAACCAAGAGAATCAAATCCGCAAGAAACATTGGCAACTGTTGCCGGAGAAAATATTTTTAGATAATTCATTATTTTATTGATTTGCAATTCTAATAACATCAGCAAAAATACCGAAGCAGTAACATCTGCACCAGCACCAGCACCTTTTATAATTAATGGATTTTCTCGGATATCTTTCTGTAAAGAAAAGTACAATATTATCGCTACCTTCTAAATTATAAAAAGGATGATCTGCAGAAATATGTTGTAAACCAACATTTGCTTTACCGTTTTCGAATTCGGCAACATACTTTAATCTACACTCTTTATCGTTTGCTTCTTGAAAAATATGCTGAAAATGTGTTTCATTTTTAATTAACGAATCATAAAAGTCTTTGTTATTTGAAGTTGCAAGACTTTCTTCTAGCAAAAAGAATTATTTGTAATGTCTTCTAATTCTAGGTTATAGCCGCTTTCTCTAGCTAAAATTAAAATTTTTCTAGCAACATCTACACCGCTTAAATCTATTTTTGGATCTGGTTCTGTATAACCTTCTTTTTGAGCTTCTGCCACAACATCATGAAAAGTTGCATCTTCATCAAAATTATTAAAAACAAAGTTTAAGCTACCGAGATAAAACTGCTTGAATTTTATGAATTCTATCGCCGTAATTTATCAAGTTTTTTAGCGTGTCTATAATTGGTAAACCGGCACCAACGTTTGTTTCGAATAAAAATGAAGCATTATATTTTCTAGAAACTTGTTTTAAGGTTTTGTAATTACTAAAGCTAGATGCGCAAGCAATTTTATTACAAGTAACTACAGAAATACTTTCACGTAAATATTTTTCGTAAACTTCTGAGACTTCTTTATTTGCTGTATTATCTACAAACACACTGTTTACTAGGTTGCAAGATTTAACTTTATTATAAAAACTATCAAGACTAGTTGGTTCGCCGTTATTTAAAGCCTCTTTCCAGTTTTTTAGGTTGATACCGCTTTCATCAAAAAACATTTTTTTAGAATTTGCAATACCAATCACTTTAATTTTTAATTTTAAGTTTTCTTTTAGAAACTTTTTTTGCTGATTAATTTGAGCTAAAAATCGTTCGCCAACATTACCAACACCTGTAACAAAAAGGTTTAATTGTTTTATTTTTTCTTCAAAAAATTGCTCGTGTAAAGTTGTAAGAGCCTTTTTAGCATCAAATTTATTAATTACTGCAGAAATGTTTTTTTCTGATGAACCTTGGGCAATTGCTCTAACATTTACGTTGTTTCTACCCAATGCGCTAAACATTTGACCGCTTAAACCTTGATGGTTTTTCATACTTTCTCCAACAACAGCAATAATTGCCAAATTACTTTCTACAATAATTGGTTTTATTTTTTTCTAGCAATTTCTATACTAAAAGTTTCTTCTAATAATTCTTTAGATTTTAAAGCATCATTTTCATAAACACCAACACAGATTGAGTGTTCTGAAGAAGCCTGAGTTATAAAAACTACATTTATTTTTTCTTGAGAAAGTGTTTCGAATAAACGTTTTGAAAAACCAGGAATTCCAATCATTCCGCCACCTTCTAAAGTAATTAAGCTGATGTCTTCAATATGAGAAATTCCTTTTACTCCGTTATTGTTTTTTGGGTTTTTAGAAATTAAAGTTCCGTTATTTTCTCGGATCGAAAGTATTTTTAATTCTAATAGGAATTTCTTTTCTTAAAGATGGCTGAATTGTTGGTGGATACAACACTTTTGCTCCGAAATGAGATAATTCCATAGCTTCTTCATAAGAAATTTCTGAAATAGGAAAAGCTTGTTTTACAATTCTAGGATTTGCTGTGTACATTCCGCTAACATCTGTCCGGATTTGAAGCTCATTGGCGTCTAATGCAGCTGCATAAATAGAAGCTGTAAAATCTGAACCACCTCTACCTAAAGTGGTAGTTTCTTTAGCAGAATTAGATGCAATAAATCCGCCTAAAATAACCACTTGATTATTATTGTTGTTAAAGTAAGTGGTAATGTTTTCGTTAGAAATTTTAAAATTAACTTGTGCGTTTAAGTGATTGTTGTTCGTAATTATTAAATCTCTACTTTCTTTATGGCTAGCATTTAAAGTTTCTTTAGCAGCATTGGCAATAATAAAAGAAGATAATCTTTCGCCAAAACTAGCAACTTTTGCTAATGTTTTATCAGATAATTCTTGTAGTAAAAAGATACCTTCGTAAATAGAATTTAATCTTTTAAATAAGTCAAAAACTTCTTTTGAAACTACATCCATATCTTTAGTGATAAGGTTTTCTATAATTTCAAAATGTAAATTTTTTATAGTTTCTAAAGTGTTTTTAGCGATATTGATATCAACAATAGCCTCGTTTGCTGCGGCTAAAAGTTTGTCTGTAGTTTTACCAAAAGCAGAAACAACAATTACTACTTTTTCGTTTTTAGATTCTTTAGCAACTATGGCTAAAACTTTTTCTATGTTTTCTGAGCTTGCGACAGATGATCCGCCAAATTTTAATACTTTCATTGGTAATGAATAGTTTGTATAATTTATTTTTTATTGATGTAACTTCGAGAAATCGAAATTAAGTATAACCTAAGATGATATGAATATATAAAAACCCCTAAAGGGTAATTGTTGTAGAAGATGTGCGTGTAATAGTAGCCATAGAAATACCAACTATAGAAATAGTTTTTAAAGTTTTTGTATGTAAATTAGAATTACTCACGCAACAAATGTATTATTTATATTTAATAGCGACTTAAATAATGAGAATTATTTTAACTTTTACGTTGATTTATGTGTAATATGTAAAATTTAAGTATTAAAAATATAAATATGAAATTATTTTGAAATCAATTTTGATTTTTCTTTAATTATTGTAGCTATAGTTTTGTTTTCGATCTTACTTTCTAACCAAGATAAAATATCTAAATATAAGAAAGCTCTTTTTTCATACGGATGATTTTCGAAGACTTTAAGTTTTGCATGAATTTTTTGAATTCGTTTTTAATTTCATGCGGAAAAACATCGCTTAAATCTCTAATAGAAGTTAAAAATACTTTTTGCACTTCTTGTAAGTTTTCCATTTTTAATAGAAACTTATAAGTGTCTACAAATTGTCTTTCTAAATCGTAATCTAAACCACATTCGTAATGTGCTATTAGGTTTAATATACGAGCAAAACATTGTAAATCTTCTGCAGAACTTAAGTTTTTAGACTTAATAATCTTTTGTAAATAAGCAATACATAACCTGTTTTCTCCCATTCCGAAATACAGACAAGCAATTTTATAGTAAAGTAGTACTACATAATGATTGTCTAATCTATTTTTATACTCTTCTATTTTGTCATTTATAATTTCTACTAAATATTCACCTTGCTCGAAAGTTCCTTCTAAAAAGTGAAGGTGCAGTTTATTAGAGTAGAAATATAAAAAGATTAGTAGTTCTGTATTTGTGTTTAACGGAATTTCTTTATTATCTATTTCATTTTCAAATGCAGCTAATTCTTCTTTAAATGTTGATGTTTTTTTACTAAAAAAGAAGCTTCTAAAAGGTAGTTTTTAGATTTTAAATAAAAAACAGGATGTAAGTTGATCAATTTAGAATTGTCAAATAAATCGACACATTTTTTAGCATATTTGTAACTAAGTAAAAAATCTTGAATCAAAAAACTATGCCATAAATGGGCTTTATATAACCAAAGCTTTTCTCTAAACCCTAAGTTTTGATATTTGTATTTAGGCATTTTGCTGTTAAAATACTTCTCTACAAACAATAATTCTTCTTCATTTTTTACATAACCATTTTGTAGTAAGTGACTATATAATTGTAATGATAAGTTAGAGAGTTTACTTGCGATAACATTCTGCTGACTTAGCTCTTTTGCTTGCACAGATAATTGATCTGCTCTTGTGCTAATACTTCTTGTTATATATTGTGTTTCTATTACCTTTTCTAATTCTACAATTTCGTAAGCAATATTTTTCTCTTCATTATCTAAAGCCATGTTTTTGGCTTTTTCTAGTAATTTTAAACTTTGTTTGTATAATCCTTTTTGATAAAGTACTGTTGCAAAATCTAATTGTTCTCTTATTTGAATCCTTACATTTTTGTGAGCGGGATTTAAACGCAGACTAATTAATATTTGTTTATATAAATGCGCTTTTAAATTAGAAAGTTGTTGTTTAGATACAATTCCGCTTCCAATAATAACTTTTTCATCATAGACTTTTAGCTTTTCTAAAAACTTAAATAAAGAAAAAAACTTTGCATCAATATTACCACCCAATCGACCTACATATAGGTTGAATTGTCTCTTTTCAGACTTTGTTAAAGACTTAATTAGAACAAATAAAGCATCATTTTGTTGATTGACGGATGTAATGATTTTACTCATAATATATTGGTAATCAGTTTTTTAAATATTTTTGATTTGTTTTAGAAATCGTGTATTGCCTAAAGTTAATAAATAGATTGGAAAGGCAAGATATATATTTGATTTATAATAAGGACAATCTTTATACAAATTATGCAAGACAATCAAGTACAAATTTTCGATACAACCCTTAGAGATGGAGAGCAAGTTCCTGGGTGTAAATTAGACACTAATCAAAAACTAGTAATTGCAGAGAGATTAGATTTATTGGGCGTAAATGTTATAGAAGCTGGTTTTCCTGTTTCTAGTCCTGGAGATTTTAATTCGGTTTCTGAAATTGCAAAAATTGTAAAAAATGCAACAGTTTGCGGTTTAACAAGAGCTGTAGAAAATGATATTAAAGTTGCAGCAGAGGCTTTAAAAAATGCAAAATTCCCAAGAATTCATACAGGTATTGGTACAAGTGATTCTCATATAAAATTTAAGTTTAACTCTACAAGAGAACAAGTTATAGAAAGAGCTGTAAAAGCCGTTTCTTATTCTAAGTCTTTTGTAAATGATGTAGAGTTTTATGCAGAAGATGCAGGTAGAACAGATAATGAGTATTTGGCAAGGGTTTGTGAAGCAGTAATTAAAGCAGGAGCAACAGTGTTAAATATACCGGATACTACAGGATATTGTTTACCGAGAAGAATATGGTGCAAAAATTAAGTATTTAAGAGAAAATGTAAAAGGTATAGAAAATGTAATTCTATCTTGTCATTGTCATAACGATTTAGGTATGGCTACTGCAAACTCTATTGCTGGTGTTATAAACGGAGCAAGACAAATAGAATGTACAATTAATGGTATTGGAGAAAGAGCAGGAAATACAGCTTTAGAAGAAGTTGTTATGGTTTTAAAACAACATCCTTACCTTAATTTAGAAACAACAGTTAACTCTAAATTATTATACGATACATCTATAATGGTAAGAGAAAGTATGGGTATGCCTGTGCAACCAAACAAAGCAATAGTTGGTGCAAATGCATTTGCACATAGTTCGGTATACATCAAGATGGTGTAATTAAAAACAGAGAAACCTATGAAATTATGGATCCTGAAGATGTAGGTGTAACAGAAAGTGCAATCGTTTTAACAGCAAGAAGCGGTAGAGCAGCATTGGCTTACAGAGCAAAAAAGATTGGTTACGAATTAACAAAAGTTCAACTAGATGAAGCGTATAGCTCTTTTTTAGAAACAGCAGACAAGCAAAAAGAAGTAAAAGATCAAGACATTCATAATATAATGAAAGAAGTAAATAAGACTTCTAAAATAGCAATGGCATAACAATTTAATAATAAAAGTATGAAATATACAATAGCAGTAATTCCGGGAGATGGTATTGGTCCAGAGGTTACCAATCAAGCAAAAAAAGCATTAGATGCTATTGCAGAAGTGTATGATCATATATTTTTGTACGAAGAAGCGCAAATGGGCGCATGTGCTATTGAGGCAACAGGCAACCCTTTGCCGGATGAAACTATAAAAACATGTAAAAACGCAGATGCAATTTTGTTTGGCGCTATTGGCGATCCAAAGTATGATAAGGATCCATCTGCAAAAGTAAGACCAGAACAAGGTTTATTAAAATTAAGACAAACATTAGGTTTGTTTTGTAACGTTAGACCTGTAAAGGCTTATGATAGTTTAATTAAAAACTCTCCTTTAAAAAGAGAAATTATAAAAGGTACAGATATTGCAATTTTTAGAGAATTAACGGGCGGAATTTACTTCGGAAAAAAAGAAGTAAGTGAAGATGGTAAATCTGCTTTCGATGGTTGTTCTTATGATGTTGAAGAAATATCTAGAATTTCTCATTTAGCTTTTAAAGCGGCGCAAACTAGAAGAAAAAAGTGACTTTGGTCGATAAAGCAAACGTTTTAGAAACTTCTCGTTTATGGAGAAAAACAGTTACCGAAATTGCAAAACAATATAAAGACGTTAAGTTAGAGTTTTTGTTTGTAGATAATGCTGCAATGCAGTTAATTTTAAATCCTAAACAATTTGATGTAATTCTTACAGAAAATTTATTTGGCGATATTATTTCTGATGAAGCAAGTGTAATTGGTGGTTCTATCGGTTTATTAGCGTCATCATCCTTAGGAAAAAGAAACGCTTTATTCGAGCCAATTCATGGCTCTTTTCCACAAGCAAAAGGAAAAGATATAGCAAATCCTTTAGCGTCAATTTTATCTGCAGCTATGATGTTAGAACATTTAGGCTTGCATGAAGAAGCAGATGCAATCGAAAGAGCTGTAGAAAAATCTTTATTATTAGGTATTACTACAGAAGATATTAAAGGTAAAAATAAATATCCAGCATCAACATCTAAAGTAGGAGATTTTATAGCAGATTACATTTCTAATCAAGAAGATAGTAACCTTAATTTTAAGAATATTCACATGGGGCAAAGTACTATTATTTAATCCCTAGAATTCTGATAAAAAATATATGATGAAATCATTTTTAAATATTATTTCAATTACAAGCGTCATCGTAATTATTGCGGTTTGATGAGGAAGTTGTATTTATATTTTTATAAAAAAACCTTCCACTTTAAATGGAAGGTTTTTTTATGATTTTTTCAAAAGTTGAATGTCATAATAATAAACAGTTAAAACACTTGTTTTCAGTATTTTAAATATTAATTATAATCCCTGAATGTAAACGGTATCATTGCATTTTATGTAATGTAAATAGAGAAACATAGTAATTTAGTCAATAAATTGAACAAAACAATAAATGGAATTAAATAAACATAGCAAAAGGTTAACGCAAGACGAATCTCAACCAGCATCTCAAGCAATGTTATATGCCGTAGGCTTAACAGATGAAGATATGAGCAAAGCCCAAGTAGGTATTGCAAGTACTGGTTATGATGGTAACCCTTGTAATATGCATTTAAATCGTTTAAAAGACGAAGTTAAAGTTGAATGTAATATTGCAGATATGGTAGGGTTAGGTTTTAATACGATTGGTGTTTCTGATGGTATTTCTATGGGAACTTCGGTATGAACTATTCTTTAGTGTCTAGAGATATTATTGCAGATTCTATAGAGACTGTAATGAATGCTCAAAGTTACGATGCTGTTGTTGCAATTGTTGGTTGCGATAAAAATATGCCAGGTTCTATAATTGCTATGTTGCGTTTAAATAGACCAGCAATAATGATGTATGGTGGTTCTATTGCGTCTGGAAATTATAAAGGAAGAAAATTAAATATTGTTTCTGCATTTGAGGCTTTAGGGCAAAAAGTTGCTGGAGAAATAGAGGAAGAGGAATATAAAGAAATTATAAAAAGAGCTATACCTGGTGCTGGCGCTTGTGGAGGTATGTATACAGCAAACACAATGGCGTCTGCTATAGAATGTATGGGTTTTGCTTTGCCTTATAATTCTTCAATTCCTGCAGAAAATCCAAATAAATTATCAGAAGCAGAAAGAACAGCAAGAGCAATTAAAAACCTCTTAGAGTTAGATTTAAAACCTCTAGATATTATAACTAAAAAGTCATTAGAAAACGCAGTGGCTTTAGTAAATGCTTTAGGTGGTTCTACAAATGCAGTATTGCACTTTTTAGCTATTGCGCATGCCGCAGAAATAGATTTTACTTTAGAAGATTTTCAAAGAGTTAGCGATAGAACCCCTTTAATTGCGGATTTAAAACCATCTGGTAAGTATTTAATGGAAGATGTTCATGGAGTTGGAGGTACGCCTGCAATTATGAAATATTTATTGCAAGAAGGTTTTTTACATGGAGATTGTTTAACAGTAACTGGTAAAACTTTGGCTGAAAATTTAGCAGACGTAGGGGCAATGGAGTTTGAAGAGCAAGATGTGATTTTTCCGAGAGATAAGGCTTTAAAGTCTTCGGAAATATTCAAATTATATACGGAAACTTAGCAACAGAAGGTGCTGTAGCAAAAATTTCGGAAACGAAGGCTTGCTGTTTGAAGGAAAAGCAGTGGTTTATGATGGTGAGCAAGCTGCAAACGCAGGAATTTCTAACGGAGAAGTTGAAAAAGGAGATGTAGTCGTCATTAGGTATGTGGGGCCAAAAGGAGGACCAGGAATGCCAGAAATGTTAAAACCAACTTCTTTAATTATGGGTGCTGGTCTTGGTAAATCTGTAGCTTTAATTACAGATGGACGTTTTTCTGGAGGAACTCATGGTTTTGTTGTTGGGCACATAACTCCGGAAGCACAAAATGGGGGAACAATTGGATTGTTAAAAACAGGCGATAAAATTAGAATTAGTGCAGAAGACAATTCGATAAATGTTTTAATTTCTGATGAAGAATTAGCAGCTAGAAAAGCAAATTGGGTTGCGCCAGCATTAAAACATAAAAAAGGAATTTTATATAAATATGCAAAAACGGTGGCATCTGCTTCTAAAGGATGTGTTACTGATTTGTAGATTTTAAAAGACATAAAGAATAAGAGGTGAGAACAAGATTGAAGGTATCTTTAATCTATTTTCTCTAATCTAAAAATAAAAAATATGGAAACAAAAACCATAAAAAATAAAAATAATACGGCTAAAACTACGGAAAGAATTTACGGTAGCGAGGCAATTGTTAGATCTCTAATAGAGGAAGGGGCAGACATTATTTATGGATATCCTGGTGGTGCAATAATGCCGGTTTATGATGAGTTGTATAAATATCAAGATAAAATTCATCATGTATTAACACGTCACGAACAAGGTGCAACGCATTCGGCGCAAGGTTATGCTAGAATTTCAGGAAAAGTTGGTGTCGCAATAGCTACTTCGGGCCAGGAGCAACAAATTTAATTACGGGTATTGCAGATGCGCAAATAGATTCTACACCAATGGTGTGTATAACTGGGCAAGTTTTTTCTCATTTATTAGGTTCAGACGCTTTTCAAGAGACAGATATTGTCGGTATTTCTACTCCGGTAACAAAATGGAATTGTCAAGTAACAAAAGCTTCAGATATTCCTGCGGCAATAGCAAAAGCTTTTTATATAGCAAAAGCGGAAGACCAGGACCTGTTTTAATTGACATTACTAAGGATGCTCAAATGGATGAACTTGATTTTTCCTATGAAAAATGTTCGAAAGTAAGAAGTTATAATCCGATTCCTAAAACAGATGCGTCTTCTTTAAAAGCAGCAGCAGAAATTATTAATAATGCCAAAAAACCATTAATTGTTTGGGGGCAAGGTGTTGTTTTAAGTGAGGCTGAATCTCAATTAAAGGCAGTTATGGAAAAAGCAGATATACCTGCTGCTTGGACAATTTTAGGGGCTTCTGCAATTCCAACCTCACATCCATTAAATGTTGGTATGGTTGGTATGCATGGTAATTATGCGCCAAATAAATTAACTAACGAATGCGATGTGTTAATAGCTATAGGTATGCGTTTTGATGATCGTGTAACTGGTAGCTTGTCTACATACGCCAAACAAGCCAAAGTAATTCATTTTGAAATTGATCCTGCCGAGGTAGATAAAAATGTTAAAACAGATGTTGCCGTTTTAGGTGATGCAAAGGCTAGTTTAGACTTGTTATTGCCATTGTTAAATGAAGCAAAACATACAGATTGGCTTCAAGAGTTTAAAGATTTGTACGAAGTTGAGTATGAAAAAGTGATAAAAAATGACCTATATCCCACGAAAGAAGGTATTACAATGGGAGAGGTTTTAAAAGAAATCAATATTCAGAGTAAAGGTGAAGCAGCTATAGTTTCTGATGTTGGACAACATCAAATGATTGCTTGTAGATATGCAGATTTTAATGTTACCAAAAGTAATATTACTTCGGCGGATTAGGAACAATGGGTTTTGGTTTACCAGCAGCAATAGGTGCAAAAATGGCTGCTCCGAGAGAGAGGTTGTTTCTATTTCCGGTGATGGTGGTTACCAAATGACAATTCAAGAATTAGGTACAATTTTTCAGCAAAAAGCAGCAGTAAAAGTAGTTGTTTTAAACAACGATTTTTTAGGAATGGTTCGTCAATGGCAACAACTGTTTTTTGATAAACGTTATGCTTCTACAGAAATGGTGAATCCAAATTTTGTAGCGATTGCAGAAGGCTACTACATTAAAGCTAAAAAAGTAACAATAAGAGAAGAATTAGCAGATGCAGTTGCAGAAATGATGGCGAGTAAAGAAGCTTATTTTTTAGAGGTTTGTGTAGAGAAAGAAGATAATGTGTTTCCAATGATACCAACAGGAGCTAGTGTTTCGGATATAAGATTAGAATAAGATGAGTACAGAAAAACAATTATATACAGTGTCTATTTACACCGAAAACAATATTGGTTTGTTAAATAGGATATCAGCAATTTTTCAAAGAAGGCATATTAATATAGAGAGTTTAAATACTTCTCCATCAGAAATAGAAGGTGTATCTAAATTTACAATTGTTGTAAATATGGATGAAATTAATATTAAGAAAATATTAGGTCAAATAGAAAAACAAGTAGAAGTAATTAAGGCATACTATCATAGCTTAGATGATATTATTTATCAAATATCCGGGTTGTTTAAGATTAAGTCTGAGCTTCTTTTTGAAGAGCGTCAAATTCAGAATATTATAAAAGAAAGTAATGCAAGAATTGTAACGGTAAACAAAGATTTTTTTATTCTAGAAAAATCAGGTAAAAAAGAAGAAATAGTAGCATTATACAATCAGTTAAGTGAGTTCGGTATTATGCAATACACTAGATCTGGCTTGATAGCAGTAACCAAAGAAGAAATGAAAATTTCTGAATTATTAGAAACATACAACAACTAAATAAATAAAAATGTCAAATTATTTTAACACATTAACATTAAGAGAGAAATTAGAGCAATTAGGAAAATGCCGTTTTATGGAAGCTTCTGAATTTGAAGACGGAGTAGAAGCATTAAAAGGGAAGAAAATTGTTATTGTAGGTTGTGGAGCTCAAGGTTTAAATCAAGGTTTAAATATGAGAGAATCTGGTTTAGATATTTCTTATACTTTAAGACAGGCTGCAATAGATCAAAAAAGACAGTCTTATATCAATGCATCTTCAAATAATTTTGAGGTTGGTAGTTATGAAGAAATGTTACCTACTGCAGATGTGGTAATTAATTTAACACCAGATAAGCAACATACAAATGTTGTAAATGCAGTAATGCCTTTAATGAAAAAAGGTGCAACTTTATCGTATTCTCATGGTTTTAATATTGTTGAAGAAGGAATGCAAGTTCGTGAAGATTTAACAGTAATTATGGTGGCGCCTAAATCTCCAGGATCTGAAGTTAGAGAAGAATATAAAAGAGGATTTGGAGTGCCAACATTAATAGCAGTGCATCCGAGAGAATGACCCGAAGGAAAAGGTTGGGCACAAGCAAAGGCTTATGCAGTTGCTACAGGTGGTCATAAAGCAGGTGTTTTAGAGTCTTCTTTTGTTGCAGAAGTAAAATCTGATTTAATGGGAGAGCAAACTATTTTATGTGGTTTGTTGCAAACAGGAGCAATTTTATCTTTTGATAAAATGGTGGCAGAAGGAATTGAGCCTGGTTATGCGGGTAAATTAATTCAGTATGGTTGGGAAACTGTAACGGAAGCCTTAAAGCATGGTGGAATTACAAATATGATGGATAGATTGTCTAATCCTGCAAAAGTAGAAGCATTTAGACTTTCAGAAGAATTGAAAGATATAATGCGTCCGTTGTTTCAAAAGCACATGGATGATATTATGACGGGTCATTTTTCTAAAACTATGATGGAAGATTGGGCAAATGATGATAAGAATCTTTTAACTTGGAGAGCTGCGACAGGAGAAACTGCTTTTGAAAAACAAGTAATTACTTCTGATGAAATTTCAGAACAAGAGTATTTCGATCACGGAACGTTATTAGTTGCTTTTGTAAGATCTGGTGTAGAATTAGCTTTTGAAGCAATGACAGAGTCAGGAATTATTGATGCTTCTGCATACTATGAGTCTTTACATGAAACGCCATTAATTGCAAATACAATAGCAAGAATGAAATTGGCAGAAATGAATCGTGTAATTTCTGATACCGCAGAATATGGATGTTATTTGTTTGATCATGCGTGTAAACCTTTATTAACAGATTTCATGAAAAAGGTTTCAACAAACGTTATTGGTAAATCGTTTAGTTCAGAAAATGGTGTAGATAATATAGAGCTTATTAAAATAAATAAGATTATTAGAAATCATCCGGTAGAAATTGTAGGAGAGCAACTAAGAGCTTCTATGACAGCAATGAAAGTAGTAAAAACAGCGTAAAACGTATGTTTTAAATTTTTATAAAACCTGTCAGGATTTAATACCTGACAGGTTTTTAATTTTACATAAAAATCATGCAACATAAAGATATTTATTATCCGAGTTTAGTGAATATAGAAAAAGCAGCAAGTAATTTACAGGGTGTAGCTTTTGAAACTCCTTTAAGTAAAAATCACAATCTCTCTAAAGAGTTAAATGCTAATATATTATTTAAAAGAGAAGATTTACAAGTAGTACGTTCTTATAAAATTAGAGGTGCTTATAACAAAATGTCTTCTTTAAGTGATTTAGAAAAGCAAAACGGAATTGTATGTGCAAGCGCTGGTAATCATGCGCAAGGTGTAGCCTTATCCTGTAAATTATTACAGGTAAAAGGTACTATTTTTATGCCATCGCCAACACCAAAACAAAAAATTAATCAAGTTAAAATGTTTGGTGAAGATTATATTGATATTGTTATTGAAGGTGATACTTTTGATGATGCTTTTAATGCAGCAAAATTAGAATGTGATGCTAAAAACAAAACATTTATTCATCCTTTTAATGATGAAAAAGTTATTGAAGGACAGGCAACAGTTGGTTTAGAAATTTTAAATCAAGTAAAAGAAAAAATAGATTATGTTTTTGTTCCTATTGGTGGTGGAGGTTTATCTGCAGGATTGTCATCCGTATTTAAATACGTATCACCAAACACTAAAATAATAGGTGTAGAGCCAGAAGGAGCACCATCAATGTTAACTTCTATTAGAAATAATAAAAATACTTTTTTAGATAAAATTGATGCTTTTGTAGATGGTGCTGCAGTAAAAAAAGTTGGAGATTTAAACTTTGATATTTGTAATAGAAATTTATCTAAAGTGATTACTGTACCAGAAGGTAAAATTTGTCAAACAATTTTAGATTTGTATAATAAAGATGCTATTGTTGTAGAACCTGCTGGTGCTTTAAGTATTGCTGCGTTAGATTTTTATGCTGATGAAATTAAAGGTAAAAATGTTGTTTGTGTGGTTAGTGGAAGTAATAATGATATTACAAGAACAGCAGAAATAAAAGAAAGAGCATTATTATATGCTAAATTAAAGCATTATTTTATTGTGAAATTTCCGCAAAGAGCAGGTGCGTTAAAAGAGTTTGTTGCTGAAATTCTTGGTCCTAATGATGATATTACACATTTTGAATATACAAAAAAAACAAACAGAGAAAATGGTGCCGCTGTAGTTGGTTTAGAGCTGAAATCATCTTTAGATTTAGAACCTTTAATTCAGAGAATGAAAGATAAAAGCTTTTTTGGAGACTACTTAAATGATAAACCGATTTGTTTCAGTTTTTAGTTTAAAAGAAACAACTTAAGAGTGAAATACATTTTGGCTTTTCGTTCTAAAAAGAACTGTTTTACACTTATTTTAGTTAATTTTGAACTCTAATTAAAGTAGTTTTTTTAGAGCCCTTAATTAGAGATAATTTATAAAATTACATGTATGAACTATACGTTTAAAGAAATACCAAACGAATATAAAATTAATGAGACTTTAAGTCAAGATACTTATTTAATTAACGGAGAATTAAAAAAGTGGAATGGCGATAAAGCGGATGTTTTTTCTACTATTTCATCAACAGAAGAGTACAAGCCAACTTTGTTGGGTTCTGTTCCAAATTTATCTGAAAATGAAGCATTAGAAGCCTTAAATGCTGCGTCAAATGCTTATGCAAGAGGGCAAGGTTTATGGCCAACAATGAAGGTAGAAGGTAGAATTGCTGCTATGGAGAAATTTGTAGCGCAAATGAAAACAAAAAGAGAAGAGATTGTTAAGCTTTTAATGTGGGAGATTGGAAAATCTTTACCAGATTCTGAGAAAGAGTTTGATAGGACAATAGAGTATATCTACGATACCATAGAAGATTATAAACAAATGGATAGAGATTCTGCTAAGTTTGAAAAAAATAGCGGAGTACATGCGCATATTAGACGTGGACCATTAGGTGTTGTTCTTTGTTTAGGCCCTTACAATTATCCTTTAAATGAAACTTTTGCGTTGTTAATTCCTGCTTTAATCATGGGAAATACAACTGTTTTTAAGCCAGCAAAACATGGTGTGTTGTTGTTAACTCCTTTGCTAGAGGCTTTTCAAACAAGTTTTCCTGCTGGTGTAGTAAATATAATTTACGGTAGAGGTAGAACGTTAGTTACCCCA
This sequence comes from Polaribacter sp. HA6-7, assembly GCF_055693625.1. NCBI lineage: Bacteria > Pseudomonadati > Bacteroidota > Flavobacteriia > Flavobacteriales > Flavobacteriaceae > Polaribacter > Polaribacter sp. HA6-7. Next base: position 2,664,600 of record NZ_CM146338.1, on the reverse strand, counting down.
ATAATGAAAACTGGTTTAGTAGATGTTTTAGCTTTAATTGGTAATAGTAAGTCTGCAAATGCTATTCAAGCAAATCATCCGCAGAAAAATAGATTGCGTTTAATTTTAGGTTTAGAAGCTAAAAATCCTGGAATTGTTTTGCCGAAGCAGATTTAGATTTGGCGATTAACGAGTGTTTGGCGGGTTCAACTTCATTTAACGGGCAAAGATGTACTGCTTTAAAAGTATTATATGTTCATGAGGATATTGTTGAAGAGTTTAATAAAAGGTTTGCAGAACGTGTAGATGCTTTAAAGTTTGGTAATCCTTGGGAAGAAGGTGTTAAATTAACTCCTTTGCCAGAACCAGGAAAACCTGCTTACATTCAAGAATTAATTGATGATGCTACTGATAAAGGAGCAAAAGTATTGAATTATAACGGAGGGAAAACATCAGAAAATTACATTTTTCCTGCAGTTTTATACCCGGTTTCTAAAGATTCTAGAGTTTTTGAAGAAGAACAGTTTGGGCCGGTTATTCCGATAGTTTCTTTTAAAGATGTGCAAGAGCCTATAGATGATATGGCTGCCTCTAACTACGGACAACAAGTAAGTGTATTTGGTAGCAATGTTAAAACTTTAGCGCCTTTAATTGATACGTTGGTAAATTTGGTTTGTAGGGTAAACTTAAATAGTGCAGCGCAAAGAGGGCCGTGATGTGTATCCTTTTACAGGTAGAAAAGATTCTGCAGTAGGAACTTTAAGTGTTCATGATGCTTTGCGTTCTTTTTCTATAAGAACTTTTGTAGCAGCAAAAGATACAGATTATAATAAGGCTATTTTACAAGAAATTTTAGATCAGAAAAACTCTAATTTTATAAGTACAGATTACATATTATAAAACATTAACTTAGATAAAAAAAGCTACTAATTCATAAGGTATTAGTAGCTTTTTTGTTTTAGACTTTAACTGTAAACATCGGTTTTAAAGCTTTTTTAGATAAGTTTTTGGTAACGCTTCCTGTAAAAAGGTGAGATATACCACTTCTACCGTGAGTGCTTAAAGCTATTAAGTCTGCTTTTTTCTCTTTTGCATAATTAAGAATTCCTTTTTCTACAGAAACATCGTTGTATATGTTTATTGTGTGTTTAGGTAGATTGTAATCTTTTATAAAAGTTTTTACTTTCTCTTTTGCATTAAATGTGCTTTCAAATTGAGAAGGTGTGTTAATTTTTAAAAGATGAATTTTGCTATTAAAGGCATTTGCAAAATTGAGGAATTTACTAAAAACCTCCTTGTTTTCTTCTTTAAAATTCGAAGCAAAAACTAAGTTTTTTAGTTTAATTTTCGCATCATCTTTTTTAACTACAATTACAGGAGTTTTAGAACTTCTAACAACTTTTTCTGTATTAGAGCCAATCATAATTTCTTCAAATTCAGAATGACCTTTAGATCCCATTATAATTAAATCTGCGTTAATTTTTTCTGCATATTTTTTAATACCATCAAAAGGATTACTCAATTTAATAAAATATTCTACATTCATTTCATCAGTAAAAAAAGTGTTTTTAAAAGCTACTATTTTTTCTTTTGTTTTTCGAAGATATAACATGCTTTCTCGAATGCTGAATTTACTACCGGAACCCATGTCTATAACTCCTGTAGGTAATTCTATGAGGTGAATTAAATAAATTGAAGCACTCGTTTTTTTAGCAATTTTAGCAGCCATTTTAGCTGCATATTCAGACGGTTTTGAAAAATCTATTGGAACTAAAATTTTTTTCATGATATAGAATTTTAAATTAGAAAAGAGCGTGTATTTAAAGTTACGAAAAAATTTTGAATTCGACTTGGTTTGGTAAATCGTAAACAATTCGTATATTTGCACCGAAATTTATAGTAAATGAAGAAGGAAGGGGACTCAAAAGTCCCCTCTTTTTATACTTTATTTTAAGGTTTATAATGGAGCAAGAAAAAATAAAAGACTTAGTAGAAGAGGCGTTGGCAAGTAACGACTCGTTGTATTTAATAGACTTATCTATTTCTGCAAACAACAAAATACAAGTTGTAGTTGATGGTGATCAAGGTGTTCCATTAAGCGAATGTATAAGAATTAGTAAAAATATAGATGGTAATTTAGATAGAGAAGAAGAAGATTTCTCTCTAGAAGTAACCACGCCAGATATTGCTCATCCATTAAAGGTGAAAAGGCAGTATCTTAAAAATATTAATAGAATTCTTAAGGTAAAAACAGCAGAAGAAGAGTTTGAAGGAACTTTAACAGACGCAACAGAAGACAACATTGTCTTACAATGGAAGGCAAGAGAACCAAAACCAATTGGTAAAGGAAAAGTTACGGTACAAAAAACAGTAACATTAGAGTATAAGGAGATTAAAGAAGCAAAAGTGAAAATTGTATTTTAAGCAAAAAATGTAATGGAGAATATAGCATTAATTGATTCGTTTTCAGAATTTAAAGATAATAAAAGTATAGACAGAGTAACACTTATGTCTATTTTAGAAGAAGTGTTTAGAGCTACTTTAAAACGAAAGTTTGGGTCTGATGATAATTTTGATATTATTATCAATCCAGATAAAGGAGATTTAGAGATTTGGAGAAATAGAGTGGTGGTTGCAGATGGTTTTTCTGAAGATGATAACGAAGAAATAGAATTAGCAGAAGCAAGATTAATCGAGCCAGATTTTGAGATTGGAGAAGACGTATCTGAAGAAGTTAAGTTAGTAGATTTAGGAAGAAGAGCAATTTTAGCATTACGCCAAAACCTAATTTCTAAAATCTATGAACACGATAGCACTAACATCTTTAAGCAATTTAAAGATTTAGAAGGCGATTTATATAGTGCAGAAGTACATCATATTAGACATAATGCAATTATTTTGTTAGATGATGAAGGTAATGAGATTGTATTGCCAAAAAGCGAACAAATACGTTCAGATTTCTTTAGAAAAGGAGATTCTGTAAGAGGAGTAATTAAAGCAGTAGAATTAAGAGGTAATAAACCTGCAATAATTCTATCTAGAACCTCTCCCGCTTTTTTAACAAAATTATTTGAACAAGAAATTCCGAAGTATTTGATGGTTTAATTACTGTTGAAGGTGTAGCAAGAATACCAGGAGAAAAAGCAAAAGTAGCAGTAGATTCTTATGATGATAGAATCGATCCTGTTGGAGCTTGTGTTGGTGTTAAAGGTTCTAGAATACATGGTATAGTTCGTGAATTAGGTAATGAAAACATTGATGTTATCAATTACACTAAAAACGAACAACTATTTATCTCAAGAGCATTAAGTCCTGCAAAAGTGACTTCAATGGAAATTGAAATGTACGAAGAAGAGAAAAATGGTAAAAAAGGTCGTGTAAACGTACTTTTAAAGCCGAAGAAGTGTCTAAAGCTATTGGTCGAGGTGGTGTTAATATTCGTTTAGCGAGTGAGTTAACAGGTTACGAAATAGATGTTAAGAGAGAAGGTCTTGAAGAAGAAGACGTAGAATTAACAGAATTTGGTGATGAAATCGAAGCTTGGGTAATAAAAGAATTTAAAAACATTGGTTTAGATACTGCAAGAAGCGTATTAGAAACAAGTGTACAAGAATTAGTTAAGAGAACTGATTTAGAAGAAGAAACTATTTTAGACGTTCAGAGAATTCTAAAAGAAGAATTTGAAGATTAGTTTGTGAAATAGTGAAAGAGTAATCGTAAAAAAGTATATTTTTACAAAATTAAAGGCTAAAAAATAATATATGTCTGAAGGCAAAACAACGAGGCTTAATAAAGTTTTAAGAGAATTAAATATCTCTCTAGATAGAGCAGTAGAATATTTAGCAGATAAAGGTCATGAAATAGAATCAAGACCAACTACTAAAATTTCGGTGAGGTCTATCAAGTGCTCCTAGATGGTTTCCAAACAGATGCTAGCAAAAAAGCTGCATCTAAGGAGGTTGGTGAAGAGAAGCGTAAAGAGAAAGAAGCTATTCGTGCAGAACTAGAAGCTAAGCAAGAGAGAAAAAGAGCAGAAGACGCTAAAAAAGAAGAAGTTCTTAAAGCTAAAGCCGAAAAACTAGAGTTTAAAACTGTTGGTAAAATTGATATTGATAATATTGGTAAGCCTGTAGCAAAAAAACAAGAAGTAGAGGCTAAAGAAGAAGTACCGAAAGGAGAAGCTCCAAAAGTTGAAAAGCCAACGGAAGTTGAAAAGCCTAAAGAAGAAGCCAAAAAGGAAACTGAACCTGTTGCTAAACCATCAGAAGATAAAAAAGTCGTTAAAGAGGTAAAGGTAGATAAGCCTATTTCTTTAGTTGAAAAAGAAGCTTCTAAGGTTGCTAAAAAAGCAGAAGGTAAAAAGGATACTACAAAAACTTCAGAAAAAACTGAAGAAGTAACTCCAGAAAATGCTGAAGCTATTAAAACTCAGTATAAGAAGTTAGACGGACCAAACTTTACAGGTAAGAAGATTGATTTAAAGCAATTTGAAAAACCTAAGAAGAAGAAACCGAAGCTAAAAAAGATGCATCTTCAGATCCAAGAAAAAAGCGTAAGCGTATTGTAAATAAAGCTGGTGGTAATGCTGGGAATAGAACTCAAGGAAACAGAGGTCCAGGAAACAATAGAGGCTCTTTCAATAAAGGTAGAGGTAATAATAGACCAGCTGCTGTTAAGAAAGAAGAACCAACAGAAGCAGATATTCAAAAGCAGGTTAGAGAAACTCTTGAAAAACTTCAAGGGAAATCATCTAAAGGTAAAGGAGCTAAATATCGTAGAAATAAAAGGGATGCTCGTAGAGAGCAGTCTGAAGCAGAACAAGAAGCACAGGCATTAGACAACAAAGTTTTAAAAGTAACAGAATTTGTTACGGTAAGTGAAGTTGCAACAATGATGGACGTGCCTGTTACTAACATTATTTCATCTTGTATGATGTTAGGAATGATGGTAACAATGAATCAGCGTTTAGATGCAGAGACTCTTGTTATTGTTGCTGAAGAATTCAATTATAAAGTAGAATTCATTGGTGCAGAAGTAGAAGAATCAATCGAAGAAGTTGTTGATAAGCCGGAAGATTTAATTAGTCGTGCGCCAATTATTACGGTAATGGGTCACGTAGATCACGGTAAAACATCTTTATTAGATTATATTAGAAAAGCAAATATTGTAGATGGAGAAAGTGGAGGAATTACACAGCATATTGGAGCATACTCTGTTAATGTTGGTGATGAAAAAATAGCTTTCTTAGATACACCAGGTCACGAAGCCTTTACAGCAATGCGTGCACGTGGGGCGCAAGTAACGGATTTAGTAATTATTGTTGTTGCAGCAGATGATGATGTAATGCCACAGACAAAAGAGGCAATTTCACATGCACAAGCAGCAGGAGTGCCAATTATATTTGCGATTAACAAAATTGATAAGCCAAATGCTAATCCAGATAATGTAAAGACACAATTATCTGCAATGAATTTGTTGATAGAAGAATGGGGTGGAAGTATTCAGTCTCAAGATATATCAGCAAAAACAGGTCAAGGTATTGAAGAGTTGTTAGAAAAGGTTTTATTAGAAGCAGAGATTTTAGAATTGAAAGCAAACCCTAATAAAAATGCAGTTGGTACAGTTGTAGAAGCTCAGTTAGATAAAGGTAGAGGTTATGTAACAACTATTTTAGTGCAGGCTGGTACTTTAAAAATTGGAGATTATATTCTTGCTGGTAAAAACAGTGGTAAAGTTAAAGCCATGTTTGATGATAAAGGAAGAAAATTAAATGAAGCAGGTCCTTCAACTCCAGTATCAATTTTAGGTTTAGACGGTGCGCCACAAGCGGGTGATAAGTTTAACGTATTTGAAGATGAAAGAGAAGCTAAACAAATAGCATCTAAGAGATCTCAATTACAACGTGAGCAATCTGTAAGAACTCAGAAAACATTAACGTTAGATGAAATAGGTCGTAGAATTGCGTTAGGAGACTTTAAAGAATTAAATATTATCTTAAAAGGTGATGTTGATGGTTCTGTAGAAGCTTTAACAGATTCTTTCCGAAATTATCTACAGAAGAGATACAAGTAAATATTTTACATAAAGGTGTTGGTGCTATTACAGAAAGTGATGTTTTATTAGCAACAGCTTCAGATGCAATTATTGTAGGATTTAATGTGCGTCCGCAAGGTAACGCAAGAATGGTAGCAGATAGAGAAGAAGTAGATATTAGAACATACTCTATTATTTATGATGCTATTAATGATCTTAAAGATGCAATGGAAGGAATGTTATCTCCTGAAATGAAAGAAGAAGTTACAGGTAATGTCGAAATTAGAGAAGTTTATAAGATTTCTAAAGTGGGTAACATTGCAGGTTGTATGGTTATGTCTCGGTAAGATTTATAGAGATTCTCAAATTAGAATTATTAGAGATGGAATTGTTGTGCATGACGGAACATTAACTTCTTTAAAGCGTTTTAAAGATGATGTTAAAGAAGTAGCTAAAGGTTACGATTGTGGTCTTCAAGTTAAGAATTACAATGATATTGCAGAAGGTGATGTAATTGAAGCTTACAAAGAAGTAGCAGTAAAAAAGAAGTTAAAATAAACTGATTTGAACCAAATATAAAAGCCGAAATTCTTCATTGAATTTCGGCTTTCTTTTTCTGGTATTTTAGATATTTATTTTTTCATAGGCACTACAATTGTACCAGAGAATTCTTTTTTAAATATCAAATTAGCTCTGTCTGCTTCTAGTTTTGTTTTGTAGTTACCAACTTGCACTTTCCAGTCCGGATTGTTGTATACAAGCTTCGTGTAAACTCTAGGATAAAGAACTTTAAAACGTGCGTGTTTAGACCTTGCAGTTCGTTCATTTCCGTAATAAATTTGAATGCTGTAACCATAACCATTAGACTTATTATAACTTCTTTTCTTTTCTAATAAATTAGTTACTTCTTTGTCTTTTTTAGTTGAGTTTTGGGCATTTAAAGTACCAATACTTACAAATAAACAGAACAAAAATATCTTTAAAAACAGTGTGTTTTTCATAATCTTAAATGTTTCTGCAAAAATAACGACTTGCTAAAGAATAAATTGAGTCTTTTCCTTATTTAGAATTATTATAAATTGATATTTAACATTCTATTAGCTTTTCAAAATTTAGCAATATGTAGTACTTTTGTTGAACTGTTCAAAATGTGTTTTTTGAACGAATTTATACACAATACTAAAATTATAGTTTGTAAATATGAAAAGTGTAACATTGCATAGTAGACTAAACTCTGTACTTCTAAAAAGTCTTACATTACTTTTGTTTTTTGCCTTTAGTGCATCAACTTATTCGCAAGATGTTGATGAGGCTCGTCAGAAAGAAGGTAGAAAATTATTTAAATCTTTATGTGCTTCTTGTCATAAGTTGGATAAGAAATTAGTTGGACCAGCTTTAGGTGGTGTAGAAGAGCGTAGAGAGAATTCTTGGTTAAAATCTTGGATTAAGAACAATGCTGAATTTCAAAAAGTGAACGCAGATGCTGCAGAAGCTGCACAGTACAGTGCAACTGCAATGAATGCATTTCCTCAATTAACTGATGAAAATATTGACAATATTTTATATTACACAACTGTTGGTGATATAAAAAAGGCACCAGCTCCAGGAGCTGGAGGTGCTACAACTCAAGTGTTGGAAAAAAGTGGTGCGCCAGATTGGTTGATTTATTTCTTAGCGGCAGCAATTGTTGTGGCGTTTTTAATGATCGCAAGTTTGTTAAAACAAGTTAGTGAGTTAAAAGGAAATAAGAAATCGGGTGTAGAGTCTAATTTAAGAAGAGATTTACAAGAGCTTTGGGTTGGTGTTAAAGAAAATACTTTCTTAAAAGTTTTAGGTACTATTTTAGTTTTATTGATTGGTGCTTACGTTGTTTTCGGTACGATGTTTAAAGTTGGTGTAGATCAAGGTTATCAGCCAATTCAGCCAATAGCATTTTCGCACAAGATTCACGCAGGTGAAAATAAAATAGATTGCCAATATTGTCACTCTTCGGCAAAACATAGTAAGCATTCAGGAATTCCTTCTGTTAATGTTTGTATGAACTGTCATAAAGGTATTTCAGAAGTTGCTGAAGGAACTGAGATTCAGTGGAACGGTCAGACTTATGGTAAAGAGCAGTTGGATCAAGAGATTGCTAAAGTTTATAAAGCTGCAGGATGGGATCCAGATGAGTTGGCTTATACAGGAGAGGAAAGGCCGGTAAAATGGATTAGAATACACAATCTTCCGGATTTTGCTTATTACAATCATGCTCAGCACGTAACTGTTGCAGGTGTTAAATGTCAAAAATGTCATGGTCCTGTAGAAGAAATGGATGAGATGTATCAATATTCTCCATTAACAATGGGATGGTGTATTGATTGTCATAGAGAGACGAATGTAGATTTAAAAGGAAATGAGTATTACGAAAAAATTCATGATCAGTTAGCTAAGAAATATGGTGTAGATAAAGTAACTATATCTCAGTTAGGTGGTTTAGAATGTGGTAAATGTCATTACTAAACAAAGAATTAAAGATTCAAAGTTAAAAGAGGAAAAAATTGTTGATCAATTTTATAAATCTTTCAATCATTAAATAAAAAAGTATAAATGGCTTCAAACAAAAAATACTGGAAAAGTGTTGAAGAACTAAAAGATAGTTCTGTTGTTGAAACGCTGAGTAAAAATGAATTTGTAGAGAATATTCCTACAGATGATTTTTTAGGAGATAAAGAAACATTAGAGGCGTCTTCTACTTCTCGTAGAGATTTCTTAAAGTATGTTGGCTTTACTACAGCGGCAGCTTCATTAGCAGCTTGTGAAGGACCGGTTGTTAAATCGATTCCTTATGTTGTTAAACCAAATGATATTATTGCTGGTGTAGCAAATTGGTACGCTACTTCTATGGCAGATGGTTATGATTTTGCGAATATTTTAGTAAAAACTCGTGAAGGTAGACCAATTCAAATAATGCCTAATAAAGAAGCAAACGGAACAACAAGTGCTAGAGTGCAAGCTTCAGTTCTTTCTTTATATGATGAGAAGTTACGTTTGAAAGAACCTACTAAGGCTGGAGCAGCTATTTCATGGGCTGAAGCAGATAAGGAAATAGGTCAAAAATTAAATAGTCTTAAAGAAGCAGGTAAGCAAGTTGTTTTGTTAACAGGAACGATGGCTAGCCCTTCTACAGATAAAGTTATAAGTGAGTTCTTAACTACATATCCTAACGCTAAGCATGTTGTTTATGATGCTGTTTCAGAATCAGCAGCAGCAGATGCTTTTGAGAAAATGTATGGTAGAAGAGCTTTGCCAAATTATAAGCTTCAAAATGCTGAAACAATAGTTTCTTTTGGTGCAGATTTCTTAGGAGATTTTCATGGTGGTTTTGAGAAAGCGTATATTGATGGTAGAAAACCGGAAACAGGTAAAATGTCTTACCATGTTCAGGTAGAAAGTAATATGTCTTTAAGTGGTGCCAATGCAGATAAGCGTTTGGTAGCTAAACCTTCTGATGTTGTTTTTTCATTGTTGAATCTTTACAAAGAGTTAACAGGAAATTCAGTAGCGTCTAATAGTACTCCTATTGATGCTGAAATTAAGAAGTTGGCAAAAGCTTTGAAAAAGGCTGGTTCTAAAGGTGTTGTAATGACAGGTGTTAACGATGTTAATGCTCAATTGATTTCTTTAGCAATCAATCAATATTTAAGTAGTGAGATTTTAGATGCTAAAAACTCTTTAAATATCCGTAAAGGTAATTTTAAAGATGTAGAAGCGTTAGTTTCTGATATGAAATCAGGTAATGTTGGTGGTTTATTAGCTGTTAATGTAGATCCTGCCTATACTTTGCCAAATTCAAATGAGTTTACAAACTCATTAAGTAAAGTTGATTTAAAGGTGTCGTTGTCTGTAGAAAACAATGCTACAACAAATGCAATGGAATATGCATTGCCAGCACCACATTTCTTAGAGTCTTGGGGTGATACTCAGTTTTCTGAAGAAAACTTCGGTTTAATGCAACCTGCAATTCAGCCTTTATTTAACACGCGTCAGGTACAAGATACTTTATTAAAATGGTCCGGTAGTTCTACTACTTACTATGATTTCTTAAAGTCATTTTGGTCTGATAATGTTTTAGGAGGTTCGTCTTGGAATAAAGCTTTACATAATGGTTATTTCAGTAAAGCTGTTGATGCTAGTTCTGTATCTGAATTTGTTTCAGAAGTTTCAATTGCAGAAGTTGCATCAAACTTAAAAAAGAGTACAAAAGCTTCAGAAATGGAGTTAAATTTATATACTAAAACAGGTTTAGGAGACGGTAAACAAGCAAACAATCCTTGGTTACAAGAATTCCCTGATCCAATTACAAGAGCTTCTTGGGATAACTACTTAACAATGTCAATAGCAGATGCTAAAGCGTTAGGTTTTGAAAATCCTGTTAAAGATAACGGAGCAATTAATGGAGATTACGCAAAAGTAACCGTAAATGGTGAAGAAGTTGTAGTTCCTGTAATGATTCAACCAGGACAAGCAAAAGGTTCTGTAGGTTTATCATTAGGTTTTGGTAAAACATTCGGTTTAAAAGACGAAATGAAAGTTGGTGTTAACGCTTATCCTTTATACAAAGGAGGTAATAACATTCAATATAATGTTTCTATAGAAAAAGTTTCGGAACTCATAAGTTTGCTTGTACTCAAGTACAGAAAACAATTGCAGGACGTCATGATATTTTAAAAGTTACTTCATTAAAAGATTACAAGAATGTAGATCCAAAAGATCATCATCATGGTTGGAACAAGCCAGCTTATGTATCTTATGATCATAAAGAAGTAGAAGCAAATACAATAGATTTATGGGATGAACACAACAGAGAAGTTGGTCATCACTTTAATTTATCTATCGATTTAACTTCTTGTACAGGTTGTGGGGCATGTGTTGTAGCATGTCATGCAGAAAACAATGTGCCAGTAGTTGGTAAAAATGAAGTAAGAGTTGGTAGAGATATGCATTGGTTGCGTATTGATAGATATTACTCTTCTGAAGTTGAAACTAGAGAAGAAGCAAAAGAATTAGGATTAAGTAGAGGAGCTACTTATGAGGCTTTAGAAACTGAAGCAGAAAATCCGGAAGTTACTTTTCAACCAATGATGTGTCAGCACTGTAATCACGCTCCTTGTGAAACTGTATGTCCAGTAGCAGCAACTTCACATGGTCGTCAAGGTCAAAATCAAATGGCGTATAACAGATGTGTTGGTACAAGATATTGTGCAAACAACTGTCCTTATAGAGTTCGTAGATTTAACTGGTTTAATTATGCAAATAATAACGAGTTTGATTTCAATATGAACAACGAGTATGGTAAGATGGTTTTAAATCCTGATGTTGTAGTGCGTTCTAGAGGAGTTATGGAGAAATGTTCTATGTGTATTCAAATGACACAAGCAACAATTCTTAAAGCTAAAAAAGAAGGTCGTAAGGTAAATGTTGATGAATTTGAAACGGCTTGTTCTTCTGCTTGTACTACAGGAGCAATGGTTTTTGGTGATGTTAATAACAAAGAAGATAAAGTAGCTGCATTAGCAGAAGATAAAAGAGCTTATAACGTATTAGATTACCTTCAAACGAAGCCAAACGTAATCTATCAAGTTAAAGTAAGAAACACAAACGAAGCGTAATTAATTTTTAAGATATAAAAACATGTCTCATTACGAAGCACCCATAAGGGAACCTTTAGTATTAGGTGATAAAAGTTACCACGATATTACCGAAGACATTGCAAAACCTATCGAAGGTAAAGCAAATAAGAATTGGTATATAGCATTTTATATTTCTTTAGCAGCAATGTTATGGGGATTTGGATGTATTTTCTACACAGTAGGAACAGGAATTGGAGTTTGGGGATTGAGCAAGAACATTGGATGGGCTTGGGATATTACTAACTTTGTTTGGTGGGTAGGTATTGGTCACGCAGGAACATTAATTTCTGCAGTACTTTTATTATTCCGTCAAAAATGGAGAATGGCAATTAACCGTTCTGCAGAAGCAATGACGATTTTTGCTGTATTTCAAGCAGGATTGTTTCCAATTATTCACATGGGTAGACCATGGAATGCATTTTGGGTTTTACCAATACCGAATCAGTTTGGTTCTTTGTGGGTAAACTTTAACTCACCATTGTTATGGGATGTATTTGCAATTTCTACATATTTATCTGTATCATTAGTTTTCTGGTGGACAGGTTTATTACCAGATTTTGCAATGATAAGAGACAGAGCTGTTAAACCTTTTCAGAAGAAAATATATGCTTTATTATCTTTTGGTTGGTCCGGTAGAGCAAAAGACTGGCAACGTTTTGAAGAAGTTTCTTTAGTACTTGCAGGTTTGGCTACACCTTTGGTATTATCTGTACACACGATTGTATCAATGGATTTTGCTACATCTATTAATCCAGGTTGGCACTCAACAATTTTCCCTCCTTATTTCGTTGCTGGAGCAATCTTTTCAGGATTCGCAATGGTACAAACGTTATTAGGTATCATGAGAAAAGTTACTAACCTAGAAGATTACATTACTCGTATGCACGTAGAGTATATGAATATTGTAATTATCTTAACAGGTGGTATTGTTGCTGTAGCTTATGCAACAGAATTCTTTATCGCATGGTATACAGGTTCTCCTTATGAAAACTATACATATTTATCTGTAGGTGCTGCAACAGGACCTTATGCATGGGCATTCTATTCTTTATTATTCTTTAACATTTTAACTCCTCAGTTATTATGGTTTAAGAAAATTAGAAGAAGCTTTATATGGACTTTCGTAATCTCAATATTTATCAATATTGGTATGTGGTTTGAGCGTTTTGATATTATTGCGATTGTATTAAGTAAAGGTCATTTACCTTCTACTTGGTGGCGTTTCGAACCAACTTTTGTAGATGTTGGTATCTTTATCGGAACAATTGGATTTTTCTTTGTACTATTTTTATTATATGCGAGAACTTTCCCTGTAATAGCACAAGCAGAAGTAAAAACGATATTAAAGTCTTCAGGTGAATTTTACAAGAAGAGAAGCGAACAAGGTATTCCTACTAAACCAGCAATTGTAGTTAACAATACAGCTGTTAAAAAGGAAAACTTAGATAACAATATAAACGAATAAATATGGAAGCTAATAAAGTTATTCATGCATTTTATACGGATGATGAAGTTTTAGTTGATGCAGTTAAAGCTGTTAAAGCAGAACACCATCATATCGAAGAAGTATTTTGTCCATTTCCTGTTCATGGTCTAGACAAAGCTATGGGATTAGCACCAACAAGGTTAGCTATTACAGCTTTCTTTTATGGTATTACTGGATTAGGAGTTGCAATTTGGTTAACAAATTATATAATGATTCAAGATTGGCCGCAAGATATTGGTGGTAAACCAAGTTTTTCATGGTTTGAAAACATGCCAGCTTTTGTACCAATTATGTTTGAATTAACTGTGTTTTTTGCAGCACACTTAATGGTAATTACTTTTTACATGAGAAGTAGAATTTGGCCATTTAAAGAAGCTGAAAACCCAGATCCAAGAACTACAGATGATCATTTTTTAATGGAAATACCTGTACATAATAATGAGGAAGCTTTAACTTCTTTATTAGCTAAAACAGGAGCTGTAGAAATTAATGTAGTAGATAAGCACTAATAAATAGATAATGAAGAATTTAAAATTAATTATCGGTTTAATGGTTTTTACAAGTATTATTTCTTGTAACGACAATAAGAATAGACAAGTTCAATACATGCCAGACATGTATGAATCTATACCTTACAATGCAGACGGTGAAGAAAGTGTTAATGGTAACGTTGTAAACAGCAAACCTGTTGCAGGTACAATTCCAAGAGGCGGAGCACCAGCATATGATGTGCCTGATACTATTGAAGGATACGATACAGCTAAGGTTGAAGTTAAATCTCCATTAGAAAAAAATGACGAGAACTTAGAAAATGGTAAAGCAATGTATACCATTTATTGTGTTTCTTGTCACGGTAAAAAAGGAGACGGTCAGGGTTACTTAGCAACTTCAGAAAAATTTGCAGGTGTACCAAATTATAAAGATAGAGATATTACAGAAGGAAGCATTTATCATGTACTTATGCACGGTAAAGGTTTGATGGGATCTCATTCTTCTCAATTGACTTATAAAGAGCGTTGGCAAATTGTTCAATACGTAGAAGTTTTACGTGCAGATTTGTTAAAATAAAATACAAAAAGATAGAATACGAAAGATATGTATCAATTCTCAGGTAAATTAAAGACATTCTCATTAGCACTTATTGTTTTAGGTGTTATAGGAATAGCATTCAGTTTTTACAGTGGTTCACAAACTACTATAGAAGATGCTAAACATGCAATTGAAGCAGCTAGTAATGATGGTCATGGTGGTTCACATGGTGATGCAATCGAGGCTCCTCACAATGCAGATAGTTCAAAAGTAGATAATAATGCTTCCGGTGTTCATCACGGAGAAGGAAGTGTTGACACTACAATGAGTGGTCATGGTGCTCATGACGATGATTCTCATGCAGAACATGTTTTACATCAATTACAAAATAGACCATGGTCTGCATTTTATGTAGCATTGTTCTTTTCTCTTGGTTTAACTTTATTAGTTTTAACTTTCTACGCAATTCAAAGAGTAGCACAAGTTGGTTGGTCTGTAGTTATTTTAAGAGTTATGGAAGCTATTACGGGAAATTTATTACCTGTATCTATCTTAATGGCAGTGGTTGTAATTGCATCAGTTATGCATTTAAATCATTTATTCCCTTGGATGGCCGAAGGTACTTTTGATCCTTCAAGTGAAAACTACGATCCTATTGTAGATGGTAAATCATGGTGGATAAATTCAACCGGTTTTCTTGTAAGAAGTATAATTTATTTAATCCTTTGGAATGCTTATAGATTTTTCATCAGAAAAAATTCTATTAAAGAAGATACTGCAAATGATGGTAACAAAACATACAAGAAGAATTATAATGCGTCTGTTATTTTCTTATTTGTATTTATGATTACAGAATCTATGATGTCTTGGGATTGGATAATGGGATTAGATCCTCACTGGTTCTCTACATTATTTGGATGGTATGTATTATCTACATTATTAGTTAGTGCTTTAACAGTTATTGCATTCTTTACAATATACTTAAGATCTAAAAATGCTTTACCAGGAGTTAATGATAGTCATATTCATGATTTAGCTAAGTTTATGTTTGGTTTTTCAGTATTCGGACATATTTATGGTTTGCTCAGTTTATGTTAATTTGGTATGCAGATATACCAGAAGAAACAACATATTATGTAGCAAGATTTACTGAGTATAAATTACCATTTTTAGGTATGGTTGTTATGAACTTTGCTTTTCCAGTACTATTATTAATTAATAGTGATTTTAAAAGTAAACCTTGGTTTGTTTTTATTGGAGGAGTTGTAATATTAGCAGGACATTATATTGATGTATTTATTATGGTGATGCCATCTACAGTTGGTGCACAATGGTTCTTCGGAATTCCAGAAATTAGTGCTTTATTATTCTTTATTGGTTTAATAATTTATACAACTTTAAGTTCTTTTGCTAAAGCGAATCCTGTACCAAAAGGAAATCCATTTTTAGCAGAAAGTGAACATTTCCATTACTATAATATTGAACATTCTGGAGAAGATTCAGGAGATCATCATTAATAAATAATTTAATTAAAATAAATAAGACAAGATAAATATGCTAGCTCTATTTTATATTTTTATAGGTGTTGCAATTGGTGTAAGCGTTTGGCAAATTACTAGAATCATGGATTTTAGAAGTTCTATTGCCAATGATCAAGATAATGCTGCTCAAGGTAAATTTGCAATTGCTTTCATGGCTTTTCTATATGCTATGATGATTTACTGTTTAATTTTTATGAACGTAATTATGTTACCTGAATCAGCTTCTTATGAAGGTGAGCATGATGACAACTTATTCGATATTACTTTTTGGTTAATTGGTATTGTTCAATTTATAATGCAATTCTTAATTTTCTATTTCACATTTAAGTATAGAGGAAGTAAAGACAGAAAAGCTAAGTTTTATGCAGACAGTCATAAGTTAGAATTTATTTGGACAGTTACTCCAGCCATCGTTTTAGTATTATTAATAGGATACGGTTTATGGCAATGGAATAACGTAATGGATTTATCTGATGCAGAAGATCCAATTGTAATAGAAGTTTATTCTCAACAGTTTAGATGGGATGCTCGTTATGCTGGTGCAGATAACACTTTAGGATTAGGTAATGTAAACTTTATTAAAGGTATTAACACAATGGGGGTTGATATGTCTGATAAAAATTCTGCAGATGACAAACAAGTTACAGAGTTGTACTTACCAAAAGGAAGAAAAATTCATTTTAAGTTCCGTTCTCAGGATGTATTACATTCAGCTTATATGCCGCACTTTAGAGCTCAAATGAACTGTGTGCCTGGTATGGTTACAGAATTTGGATTTACACCGAAGTACACGACTTTAGAAATGAGAGATCAACCGAAGTTATAGAAAAGTCTATTGGTATTAATAAAATAAGAAAAGCTAAAGGCGAAGATCCTTATGTGTTTGATTATTTATTATTATGTAATAAGATTTGTGGTGCATCTCACTATAATATGCAAATGAAAATTACTGTTGTAGAACAAGAAGAATACGACAAGTGGTTATCAGAACAACCAACATTAGCTGAAGTTATTAAATAAATTATAATAAAATTACTACAAACAAGTAAGATTATGTCAGAACATCATCATAAAGAAACTTTTGTAACAAAATATATTTTTAGTCAAGATCATAAAATGATCTCTAAACAGTTTTTAGTAACTGGTATGTTTATGGGTATTATAGCCGTTTTAATGTCTATGTTATTCCGTTTACAACTTGCATGGCCGTGATACTTCTTTTTCAATTGTTGAAGCATTTTTAGGTTCTCACCAAACAGATGGTATTATGGATCCTGATATGTATTTAGCATTAGTTACAATACATGGTACTATTATGGTATTCTTTGTATTGACAGCAGGATTAAGTGGTACTTTTTCAAACTTATTAATTCCATTACAAATTGGTGCTAGAGATATGGCTTCAGGATTCCTAAATATGGTTTCTTATTGGTTATTTTTCTTATCTAGTGTAATTATGGTTATGTCTTTATTTGTTGAGGCAGGACCAGCAGCAGCAGGTTGGACTATTTATCCTCCATTAAGTGCTTTACCACAAGCAATTCCTGGTTACGGTATGGGTATGACTTTATGGTTGGTTTCTATGGCTATATTTATTGCATCTTCTTTAATAGGATCATTAAATTATATAGTTACCGTTCTTAACTTACGTACAAAAGGAATGAAAATGACAAGATTGCCATTAACAATGTGGGCATTCTTTATTACAGCAATAATTGGTGTAGTTTCTTTCCCTGTATTATTATCGGCTGCTTTATTATTGATTTTCGATAGAAGTTTTGGTACATCTTTTTACTTATCAGATATTTTTATTTACGGTGAAGTATTACACTACCAAGGAGGATCACCAGTATTATTTGAACACTTATTTTGGTTCTTAGGTCACCCGGAGGTATATATTGTATTATTACCTGCATTAGGTATTACATCAGAAATTATTTCTACAAATGCAAGAAAGCCAATTTTTGGATATAGGGCAATGATTGGTTCTATTATGGCAATTGCATTTTTATCAACAATTGTTTGGGGTCACCATATGTTTATCTCAGGAATGAATCCTTTCTTAGGATCTGTGTTTACATTTACAACTTTATTAATTGCAATCCCTTCTGCAGTAAAGGCTTTTAATTACGTAACAACTTTATGGAAAGGTAACTTACAATTAAATCCTGCGATGTTATTTTCTATTGGTTTAGTTTCTACTTTCGTAACAGGAGGTTTAACAGGATTGGTATTAGGAGATTCTGCTTTAGATATTAATATTCACGATACTTACTTTGTTGTGGCTCACTTCCACTTAGTAATGGGTGTTTCTGCAATCTTTGGTATGTTTGCTGGTGTTTATCACTGGTTCCCAAAGATGTATGGTAGAATGATGAATAAGACTTTAGGTTATTGGCATTTCTGGTTAAGTATTATATGTGCTTACGGAGTATTCGGCCAATGCACTTTATTGGTTTAGCAGGTTTACCACGTAGATATTATACAAACACTAACTTTCCAATGTTTGATGATTTAGCAGATATCAATGTTGTTATTACTATTTTTGCTTTGGTTGGTGGTATTGCTCAGATATTCTTTATTGCTAACTTTTTTATCTCTATGTATAGAGGTGAAAAAGCTACACAAAATCCATGGAAATCAAACACTTTAGAATGGACAACACCAGTAGAACATGTACATGGTAACTGGCCAGGTAAATTACCGAAGTTCATAGATGGGCATATGATTACAGTAAGCGTGTAGATCCTAATGATGATGATAGTGATTATTTACATGGTGAAGATTTTGTTTTACAAACAACACCATTATTAGACGGTGAAGAACCATCTTAATAATTATAAAATATAATTTAAAAAACCTTTCCAGCAATGGAAAGGTTTTTTTTGTGTAACAAAACTTACATTTTAGTATTTTAAATAATATTATCTTTGTTTTATGAACGAAAATTTAAATCCTGACAATAGTAACTTTTCTAATGAAGACTTTGATGTTGAAAAGAAGTTAAGACCTTTATCATTTGATGATTTTACTGGTCAAGATCAAGCTATTGATAATTTAAAAGTCTTTGTTCAAGCAGCAAATAAAAGGAATGAAGCTTTAGATCATACATTATTTCATGGTCCTCCTGGTTTAGGAAAAACGACACTTGCACATATTCTAGCAAATGAATTAGAAGTAGGGATTAAGGTTACCTCTCGGACCTGTTTTAGACAAACCGGGTGATTTAGCAGGATTACTTACAAATCTAGATGAAAGAGATGTTTTATTTATTGATGAAATACATCGTTTAAGTCCAATAGTAGAAGAGTATTTGTATTCTGCAATGGAAGATTACAAAATAGATATAATGATTGAATCTGGGCCAAATGCACGTACAGTTCAAATTCACTTAGAACCTTTTACTTTAATTGGTGCTACCACTCGATCTGGATTATTAACTGCACCAATGCGTGCACGATTCGGAATTAGTAGTAGATTACATTATTATAAAACGGATTTATTAACCACTATTATTCAAAGAAGTGCGCACATTTTAGGCGTTCCTATTTCTATGGAAGCAGCGATTGAAATTGCTGGTCGTAGCAGAGGAACTCCAAGAATTGCGAATGCTTTGTTACGTAGAGTTAGAGATTTTGCAGAGATTAAAGGTGAAGGGAATATCACTATTGAAATAGCTAAATATTCTTTAAAAGCATTAAATGTTGATGCCCATGGTTTGGATGAAATGGATAACAAAATCTTGGCTACAATAATCGATAAATTTAAAGGAGGACCTGTTGGGATTAGTACAATTGCAACTGCTGTTTCTGAAAATACAGAAACAATAGAAGAAGTTTATGAACCTTTTCTTATACAACAAGGATTTATAATGAGAACTCCAAGAGGTAGAGAAGTAACAGAGTTAGCATATAAGCATTTAGGAAGAACAAAAGGAACAAATCAAGGAGAATTGTTTTAATGAACTTAAAAAAGATAATACCTATTTTAGAATGGTTGCCAAACTACAATTCTTCGCTGTTTAAGGGAGATTTAGTAGCGGGTATAACTGTAGGAATTATTTTAATTCCACAAGGAATTGCCTATGCTTTAATTGCAGGTTTACCACCAATTTATGGTTTATATTGTGCGTTGGTTCCACAGATTATGTATGCTATTTTTGGTTCTTCTAGACAAGTAGCAATTGGTCCGGTAGCAATGGATTCTTTAATTGTTGCAACAGGTGTTTCTACCTTAGCTTTGGCAGGATCTGAAAGTTATATTTCTATTGCAATTTTATTGGCTTTAATGGTTGGTGCTATTCAGTTTATAATGGGAGTATTTAGTCTCGGTTTTATCGTAAATTTTCTATCAAAACCTGTTATTACAGGTTTTACATCTGCAGTTGCATTGATAATTGGTTTTAATCAATTTAGAAATTTATTGGGTGTAGATTTTGTTCAGAGCGACCAAATTCAGATAATTTTAGAAGATATTATTTATAATATTAGTAATTATAATTATCATACAACTGTTATAGGTTTATGTTCTGTAATCGTAATTATTTTCTTTCGTAAGATAAATAAGAAAATTCCGAATGCATTAATTGTTGTTATTCTTGGTATTATCACAATGAAATACTTTGGTAAAAGCTTTGAAGATGTATCTATTGTAAAAGACATACCGTCAGGATTACCAAAGTTTGAACTACCAACTTTTGATTTTGATCAGATTAAAGAGTTAATGCCTATTGCTTTAACATTAGTAATGGTTGGTTATTTAGAAACCATTTCTATTGGTAAATCTTTAGAAGCTAAACAAGACGAATATAGAATTAGACCAAATCAAGAATTAATAGCATTAGGTATTAGTAATATGGTTGGTTCTTTATTTAAAGCATACCCAAGTACTTCTAGTTTTTCTAGATCTGCAATAAATCAAGAAAGTGGCGCTAAAACAGGTATGGCAGCATTAATATCTGTAATTATGGTGGTAATTACGTTGTTATTCTTAACACCTTTATTTTATCATTTACCAAAAACAGTTTTAGCAGCTATTATTATTGTAGCTGTATTTGGTTTGGTAAATTTTAAAGAAGCGGGTTTTTTATGGAAAGCAAATAAACTCGATTTTTGGTTAATGTTAGCAACCTTTTTGGCCACATTATTACTTGGAATTGAATATGGTATTATTGTTGGTGTAGGTTTATCTCTAATCATTTTAATTTTTAGAACCTCGAGACCGTATGTAGCAGAGTTAGGTAAAGTGCCAAACTCTAATTTTTACAGAAATAAAAATAGATTTGATGAAGTTGTAATTGATGATGATATTCTAGTTTTTAGATTTGATGCACAATTATTTTATGCAAACTCTAGTTATTTTAGAGATAAACTTGATGAAATGATGTGTAGAAAAGGTTCTGCATTAAAATTGATTGTATTAGATGCAGAAAGTATTAATAGAGTAGACAGTACAGGAGTTGAAATGCTTAAAGAACGAATTAAATATTGTCAAAAAAGAAATATTACATTCTATTTTGCAGGTGTTAAAGGTCCCGTAAGAGACGATTTATTTAGAAGTGGAATATTAGAAATTATTGACTTAAAACATTTCTTTATGCGCGCAAATCAAGCGGTAAAATTCTATAAAACCGGAGATCGATCGCATCAAGAGAAATACGCGAAATATATACATCAAGCTTACGATTAAGCTTTAACTTAAAACTGATAAATATCATTTAGTAATTTACACTATTGATGTTATTTTGAAGTGTAATAAATGAAGAACAGATTATGATAATAGAACAAATTTATACAGGTTGTTTAGCACAAGGTGCTTATTATATTGAAAGTAAAGGAGAAGTAGCAATTATAGATCCTTTAAGAGAAGTACAAGATTATATTGATAGAGCAGCAAAAGCTAATTCAAAAATTAAGTACATATTTGAAACACATTTTCATGCAGATTTTGTTAGTGGGCACGTAACTCTTGCAGAAAAAACAGGAGCAGATATTGTTTATGGTCCAACGGCAAAAACTAATTTTAATGCAATAATAGCAGAAGATAATCAAGTTTTTAAAGTAGGAGATATTTCTATAACGGTATTACACACACCTGGTCATACAATGGAAAGTTCTTGTTATTTATTAAAAGATGAGAATGGTAAAAACCATGCTCTTTTTAGCGGAGACACATTATTCTTAGGTGATGTTGGTAGACCAGATTTAGCTCAAAAAGGAGATATTACAGAAGAGGATTTAGCTGGTTTTCTATTTGATAGTTTAAGAACTAAAATTATGCCGTTAGCAGATGATGTTATTGTTTATCCAGCACATGGTGCAGGTTCTGCTTGTGGTAAAAATTTAAGCAAAGAAACTGTAGGTACAATTGGTAATCAAAAAGAAACCAATTATGCATTAAGAGCTAACATGACAAAAGAAGAGTTTATAAAAGAAGTTACAGATGGTTTATTACCACCACCAGCTTACTTTCCTTTAAATGTTAAATTAAATAAAGAAGGTTATAAATCTATAGATGATGTTATAAAAACATCTACAAAACCATTGTCTGTAAAAGATTTTGAATTGGTTGCAAACGAAACTGACGCTATTATTTTAGATGTACGTCATCAAACAGAATTTATAAAAGGATTTATTCCTCAATCTATTTTTATTGGAATAGACGGCGGATTTGCACCTTGGGTTGGCGCATTAATAAAAGACATTACACAACCAATTTTATTAGTAGCTGCAAAAGGTAGAGAAGAAGATACAATTACAAGATTATCTAGAGTTGGTTTTGATAATGTATTAGGTTATTTAGAAGGTAGTTTTGATGCTTGGAAACAAGCAGGAAAAGAAATTGATACTTTAGAATCTGTTTCTGCATCTGTATTAGAAGAAAAAATAAAAGAAAATATGCCTGTTTTTGATGTAAGAAAGCCGGGGGAGTTTTCTAGCGAACATATAAATGTTGCTGAAAGCACACCTTTAGATTTTTTAAACGATCATATTTCACAATTTCCAAAAAAAGGAGATTTTTATATACATTGTGCAGGTGGTTACCGTTCTGTTATTGCTGCTTCGATACTTAAAGCTAGAGGATTTCATAACGTAATTGATGTGGCAGGTGGTTTTGGTGCAATAAGAAAAACTGATATCGAGACAACTGCAGCCGTTTGTCCGTCTACTTTAAAATAGTTTTAATGAAGCATTTTATTTGTTTATTAGTTACATGTATGTTTTTTATTGCTTGTAAACCTCAAAGTGATACAAATAATATAACTACTTTAGAATTAAAACGTATTTTAGAAGAAGATAGCATACAATTATTAGATGTTAGATCAACGAAAGAAGTTAAACAAGGTTTTATAAAAACTGCGATTTTTGCAGATTATTTTGATGCAAATTTTTATAATAATGCCTCAAGAAAGTTAGATAAAAATCGAAAAGTGTTTGTGTATTGTAGAAGCGGAAATAGAAGTAAAAAAGCCATTAAAATATTAAGTAAAGCAGGTTTTAAGTGCGTTAATGTTTTAGGTGGATATAATCAATGGAAAAAAGAAAATTAGATAGTATGATTTCAGAAATAAAAATAGAAAATTTAAAATGTGGTGGTTGTGCAGCTACAATAAAAAAAGGTTTATTAAGTATAAGTGAAGTTACAGATGTGCAAGTTGAAGTAGAGGATTCTACGGTTACCATAACATCAGAAAACGAAAATTTAGATTTGATAAAAGAAAAATTATCTAAATTAGGATATCCGGAAGTAGGAGATAAAAACACCATAGCTCATAAAGCAAAGTCATTTGTTAGTTGCGCTATTGGCAGAATAGATTCATAAAAATAAAAAATCTCAAAATGTAAATTTTGAGATTTTTTATTTTAAAAGTATTTTTTTTATCCTAAGTATGTTTTTAGCATTTGATTTTTAGATTTAGATTGCAATCGTCTAATTGCTCTTTGTTTTACTTGTCTTACTCTTTCTCTAGTTAAATCGAATTTTTCGCCTATTTCAGTTAAACTTGTAGCAACTTCATTACCAATACCGTAATACATTTTTAAAACTTTAGCTTCTTTAGATGTTAAAGTGTTTAAAGCTCGATCGATTTCTATTTTCAAAGATTGATTCATTAAATCTTTGTCTCGGTTTCGGAGATTCATCAGACTGCAAAACATTGTATAAATTAGAATCTTCTCCGTCTTTAAAAGGTGCATCCATAGATAAAGATTTACCGTAATTTCTAATAGATTGTTCTACTTCTGTTTCTGTCATGTCTAAACTTTGCGCAATTTCTTTATTTGTAGGCATTCGTTGTTCATTTTGCTCTAGTCTAGCGTAAATTTTATTGATTTTACTAATACTACCAATTTTATTTAATGGCAACCTTACAATTCTAGATTGTTCTGCTAAAGCTTGCATTATAGATTGACGAATCCACCAAACAGCATAAGAAATAAATTTAAAACCCCTTGTTTCATCAAAACGTTTTGCCGCTTTTACTAAACCTAAATTACCTTCGTTTATTAAGTCTGATAGTTTTAAACCTTGCCCTTGATATTGCTTAGCTACAGATACTACAAACCTTAAATTAGCCTTTACCAATTTATCTAACGCAATTGAATCTCCTGTTTTAATTTTTAGAGCCAATTCTACTTCTTCATCTGCAGTTATTAAACCTATTTTACTTATTTCTTGAAAATATTTTTCTAAAGATTTTGCGTCTCTGTTAGTTACTTGCTTTACAATTTTAAGTTGTCTCATAAATTTTTAGTTTATTTTTTTGAATGAAGTGAGCTACTCTTTTAATTAGATTTGTTCTTTAAAAGAGAAAAAAGAAAAGGGATAAGATGTCTAGAAAACTTGTGGGTAAAACTTCTTGATAAAAACACTGTAGAAAAGCGTAGTTTTTATGCTAAAAAAATTGAAGTTTAAAAGTTTTTTCATAGAATTTCA
Organism: Polaribacter sp. HA6-7; assembly: GCF_055693625.1. Classification (NCBI taxonomy): domain Bacteria; kingdom Pseudomonadati; phylum Bacteroidota; class Flavobacteriia; order Flavobacteriales; family Flavobacteriaceae; genus Polaribacter; species Polaribacter sp. HA6-7. The sequence continues at coordinate 2,639,926 of NZ_CM146338.1, read as the reverse complement.
ATATACAGAAAAACGAGCGATTTTCAAAGAAAAAGGCTCGTTTTGTGATTTTATTAACCAAAATTGATTAAAAAAGTATGTTTTTTTAGAATTTTAGCGTTACACCAACTAAGAAGTTTCTAGTTGCTTGAGGGTAAAAACCGGCATAATCTAAAGTAGTTGTTTTATTTGGATCTGACCAAGTGTCATCAAAAGTACCATAGTAACCTCTGTCTACATATTCTCTATCAAAAATATTGTTTATTAAAGCAGTAAATACAATTGATTTAAAAATTTTAGTAGGTTTTACTTCGTACACAAAGTTTAAATCTGAAGTAAAATAACTGTCTATGATATCACTATTAGAAACTTTGCTACCTAAGTTACTCATATATTGTTTGCCAACATATTTAGATAAGAAAGAAATTTGTAGGTTTTCTAATGGTTTGTAGATAAACATATTTCCAACAACTACGTCCGGAGAAAATGAAATGTCTGTATTTCCTAAATTTTGTAAAGTACCGTCTATTTTGGCAACAAAGTTTTTATTCTTATTAGAACTAAAAGCTGCATTTGGTTTAATTGAGAAATATTCATTTAAATAAATATCTGCATCTATTTCTAAACCTAATCTATAACTGTCTCCGAGTAGCTCTAATAGGTGCACCTACGTCATCTAAAGCACCAGTTAATACTAACTGGTTTTTATAATTCATGTAGTACACATTTGTATTTAATTTTACATATTCACTTTTTAATCTCCAACCAAATTCTAAATCATTTAAAGTTTCGTGTGTGTTTACACCACCTTCAAAATCATTTCTATTTGGCTCTCTATTAGCTACAGCAAAAGAAGTATATAAACTATTATTAGGATTTACTTTATATGTTAGTCCTACTTTAGGATTAAAGAAATCAAAATTTGCATCTACTGCAATGTTTTCTAAATCAGAAGTAATACCATTTGTTTGGTAGTTAACAAAACGACCTTGTAAATCTAAGTAACCAAAAAGATCTTCTGAAATTTTAAAGTTTGCTTTAGCAAAAACAGAAAAGTCGGTTTTTTTAGCATCAGAAAAATAATACTGATCTCTAATACTTGTGTTTGGTGCTAAATCTTCTCCCCAAATCACTTCTCCGAAATGATCTCCGGTATAATTTGAATAAGAAACACCGTAAATTACATTGAAAGATTCGTTTTTGTAATTAGCATTAAAGTTAGCAACATAAAAGTCATTTTGTAACCAACGTCTTACAATAACATCTGAACCATCAATAATTAAATTATTAAAATCTGCTGCATCTTCTTCTACTTTATATTGTTCGAAGTAACCAGAACCTTTTGTGTAGTTTAATGCTAAATTTGTAGACCAATTATCGTTTAATTGCTCATTCCAGTGCAATTGATAATGGTTTTGCTCGTAATTATCTACCTCATTATCATAAGTGTAATAATTATATCTTCTGTCAGAATTTCTTAAATTTTCTGCTTCGCTATCACTTAAAAAGTTATCTGTAATATAATCTTCGATACCTTGAGCATCATTTTCTAATCTTACTTTAGGCGTACCGTACCAAGCTTGGTAGGTTTTTTCTTTTCCTCCGAAAGTAATTGCTTTTATTAAGGTATTATCATCAATATAACTTCCTTGTAAAAAGTAAGATTTTAGGTCTGATGATGCTCTGTCGATATATCCATCAGAAGAAATATTAGACAAACGACCTGCAATTTCTATATGATCGTTAATTTTACCTGTACTAAATTTTACTGTATGTTTTCTTGTGTTAAAAGAGCCAAAAGAGTTTGATATTTCTCCGGATGCTTCTTCTTGAGCAGCATCTGTTAAAATATTTAAACTTGCCCCAAAAGCACCAGAACCATTTGTAGAAGTACCAACACCACGTTGCAATTGTAAGTTTTGAGTTGAAGATGCAAAATCACCTAAATTAACCCAAAAAGTACCATGGCTTTCTGCATCGTTATAAGGTATACCATTAACGGTTACATTAATTCTTTCTCCGTTAGAACCACGCACGCTCATATATGTGTAACCAACTCCTGCACCAGCATCTGATGAAGAAACAACAGAAGGCATGTAGTTTAAAAGAATAGGAATATCTTGTCCTAGATTACGTTTTGCAATTTCTTTTTTAGATAAGTTAGAAAATGTTACCGGAGCATCGGTATTTGCTCTTACGGCAGCAACTAAAACTTCGTCTAAAACCATAGAACCTGTTTTAAGTTTTATAAAATACTCTTCGTTTTTAGAAAGTAAAACTCTTTGCGAAATAGTTTTGTAACCAATAAAAGAAACTTCTACTGTATAAGTACCTTTTTTAAGTTGCAAACTAAAATTTCCTTTAAAATTTGTTGATGTTCCTTTTTTAATTTCTTTAATGTAAACAGATGCTCCTGGTAAAGGGTTTTCGTTTTCGTCTATTACAGTTCCGGAAAATTTAAAGGATTGTGCATTTGTAAGTATACTTACTAATAAGAATAAAAAAATTGTAATTTTTTTCATTTTAAATAATATAAAACGAATAAAAAGAGGCAATTATTCTGTGACTATTTTTGAATAATTAGTTTTGGCATTTAGAAGAGTTTGCAACGTAATAGTGTTTTATTTTTTTAAACCTACTGTAGTTAAAACTTCTTAATGACTTTGTTGTAAATCCCTAAACAGCATTACCTGTTCTAGGTTCTTTGGGTATGATCTCAGCCTTTTTAAAGCACCCCTTTATGAGAACAATGCAAAATTAAGCTAGAATAGTTTAATGCGGAACTAAAAAGTGATTTATTTTAACTTTTAGTTAAGTCTTTAAACAACCATTACCGATAAGTAAAATTTTATATGAGTTAATATGTATAAAAAATCAGCACTAAATTTGTATAAAATATCAATCAATCATGAAATATAATCCATCAAACAACCTTTATAAAATAACAGTTAATTTATTTTTTGTTTTTCTCTTCACTTTATCTGCTTATTCTCAGGAAGGTGAATCTAAAAAAGAAACCGGTTTAGATAAATTTGTAGAATATTTTACATTTTATCCGAATAAAGATAAAGTAGCTAAAGATTCTACCTTGTATTTATCAAAAATAATTACAGCACCAATTGTTAGTTATTCGCCGAGAAACTAGTTTAGGGTTTGGTGTTGGTGCAAAATATTTGTTTAAATTTAAAGGAAGTGGAGACGAAACAAGAACGTCTAATATGCCTGTTTCTATGTTGTACACTTTAAATAATCAGTTTTTTATTTACTCAGGATTCGAGATTTTTACAAATCAAGAAGAGTGGGTGATTTCGGTAATTTGAGTTTTCAAAATTATCCAAAATATTACTACGGAATTGGTACAGATACACCAGAATCTAATGAAGAAATTTATGATACGTATCAATTTTTAATTGAACCAATTTTGCTAAAAAGAGCGTTTACAAGATATTTATTTTTAGGTGGTGGAGTTAGATACAACAAAGTTTATAAAACTAAAGTTGAAGAAAATGGTTTGTTAGATGCAACAAGACCAACAGGTTATGATGGTTCTACTTCTACAGGAGTTGAGTTGGCAGTTTTGTATGATAGTAGAGATAATATTTTAAATGCATCTAAAGGTTGGTATTTCGAGTTAACTAGAGGTTTTTATAACACATCTATGGGCGGAACGCATGATTTTGATTTAACACGTTTCGATTTACGTCATTATTTTAAAGTTTCAGTATCTAATAATGATGTAATTGCAGTACAAGCAGTAGGGCATTTTGCGAATGGAAATGTGCCATTATCTGAGTTAGCATTATTAGGAAACGAACAAATAATGCGTGGTTATTTAGAAGGAAGATTTATTGAAGAAAATTTATTAGCAGCACAAATTGAATATAGAAAAACGTTTAAAGATAGTAGATTTGGTTTGGTAGGTTTTATTGGTGCAGGAGATGTGTTTAATAAAACTACTGATTTAAATATTGGCGATTTAAAGTTAAATTATGGTGTAGGACTTCGCTTTATGTTAGATAAAAAAGAGAAATTAAATATAAGATTTGATTATGGTGCTGGTAACGAAACAGATGGTAACTTTTACGTAAATATTGCTGAAGCTTATTAAGCAGTACTTAGTCTAATTTAGGTCTTTTTCTAAGTGCTTTTTTTACCGAGTTTTTCTGTTTAGAATCTAATCTTTTTTTGATGGCACTTTTAGAAGGTTTCGACTTTTTTCGCTTTTTTGCGACAATTAAATTCTTTTTAATTAATTCTAAAAACCGTTTGATAGCAAGTTCTTTATTTCTGTGCTGAGATCTAGTTTCTTCGCAAAAGAGTATTAAAGTGTTTTCTTTAGTAAGTTTTGATGAAAGGTTTTTTTGAGTAAAGTTTTTTCTTCATTAGAAAAAGCAAATGAATTTTCTAAACTAAAAGTTAATTCTATTTTAGAAGATGTCTTATTAACATGTTGCCCACCAGCACCGTAACTTCTAATTGCTTTAAAATTTAATTCTTTTAATAATAATTCTAAATTCATTTTAATAATCTAAAGAATTTCCGAAATCTGCAGAATTCTGATGTAAAAAATGCATATCTAAATCTAATAATGAATTTGAAAATGAGTGTAAGTTATCTTTCGTTTCAATAATTTTATTGATAGCTTCTGTAGCGTTTTTTAATCTTGTTTCTTTATCTCCTTTTAACAAAAGATAGGGTCTTTTATTTTTAATTAAGGCCTTTTCAAATGCTTTAAACATTTCTAGTCTTTCCTCCGGCCTGTCACGTAAATCATCTTCTTCCCAAGGAGTATCTATATAGGTTAAAAGATATAAATCATATTGGTTTTTAGTAGCTGCTTCATTTAGTTTATCATCTACAAAACCACCATAAAATTCTTCTGAATATACTTTTGTTTCTAATAAATCTGTATCACAAATAAGTATTTTGTCTGCTTTTTTTGCTAACGAATTTTCTAGTTTCATTTGCCCAATTGCAATTGGTAATAAATCTTCTTTCTCACAAGTTTTACGCTCGTTGTTCCATTTATCTTGCAGGTATTCGCGCGCAAATTCCGGAGCCCAAACCGTATTATAATAGCGTGCTAATTGTCTAGAAAGTGTTGTTTTTCCTGTAGATTCAGGGCCAAATAAAACAACTTTTACGATGTTAATGGGTTCTTGTTTAAGTTCTTTTTCCATGCTAAATAGCCAAAAATGGCAATAAAAGTAAATCCGAAATATTGAAAACTAGTAAAGGTAAATCCTTTGTATAAATATAAAGGTACAGAAATTAAATCTCCAATAATCCAAAAAATCCAGTTTTCTATTTTACGTTTCGCCATTAACCACATACCTACAAAGAAAATGGCAGTTGTAAATGTATCTACATAAGCAGTCCAATTTGTCCATTTTTCAAAATAAGTATAAACAGCGTACACAAAAATTAATGTTGCTATAAATATTAAAACACTTATTTTTTTCTCTTTATAAGTAGTTTTAGAAATTGGTGTTTCGTGTTCTCCATCGCTTTTGTAGGTCCAAATATACCAACCATAAATACTCATTATAAAATAATAAGCATTAATCATCATATCTCCTAAAAGTTCCCATTTTAGCAATAAATACACAAAAATTAAGGTACTTATCATTCCTGTCGGAAAAACTAAAACTTTATTTTTTTGGAATACCAAACCGATAAAAACCCAAAAATAACGGCAATAATTTCTAACACAATATCTATTGTTTCGTATGTTTTGTATTGCTCAAACAAGAAGTTAAAAATTTCTGTCATTTTTTATTTTTTTAAGTCCTCAAAAAAGGTTTCATCATCTTCAAAAGCAGTACCAATTACAACTATATCCGCACCAGCATTAAAAGTTATATCTAATTGTTCTTTAGAACGAATACCGCCACCAACAATTAATGGAATTGACAAGTTTTTTTACAACATTGATGATACTATTATGCACAGGAACTGTTGCACCAGAACCTGCTTCTAAATAGATTAACTTTTTGCCAGAGAATTCGCCTGCCAAAGCAGTATTTAATATCAAATCTACATTTTCTTGCGCGATTGGTTTTGTGTTACTTACCTTTTGAGTTGCAGTTTCTTTTTTTCCATCAATAAGAATATAACCTGTAGGTAAAATTTCTAAATGAATGTTTTTTAATATTGGTGCCGCTTTTATTTGTTGTTCTATTAAATACTCGGGTTTCTGCCGGAAAGCAAACTTAAAAATAGAATTCCGTCTGCTTTTTCTGAAATCTGAGAAACATCACCAGGAAATAAAACTACGGGTAAATGTGTGGTTTTTTTAATTTCAGAAACTACATTTTCTGTTTGATTATTTTCATCTGTGCTTCCGCCAATAAAAATATGTGTTGCAATAGATTGGTGAACTTTTTCAAAGAAAATAGCAATATTTTCTAAATCTATTTTTTCTGGATCTATAAGAACAGCCAATAACTTTTTGCCTTCTTTTTTTGCTAATAAAATGTTTTGGTAAATATTCACGAATGCGAAAATACAAAAGCTGAATGTGATTACGAGGATTTATGCAGAACTTGTTTCTGTAAGAATGACCAAGTAATCTTATTTTAAACATTAAAGATTACTTTATTTCTTCACAATAACGATAATTAATAAGCAAACACGCAGGTAAAACCATCAAACTCTAAAAACTCTATGTTGTAAGAGAATTCTTCGCCATCATATCTAATAGCTCCTGTTGTTTTTTGATCTTCAAACTTAAAATCTTCAATATAAATATTATGTAAAAACAGTAATTTTTTCTTTCCGTAGATTTTATATAAACTTTCTTTTGCACCCCAAACTATGGTTAATTTGCTTACCAATGCATCATGATTTGCAATTGTTTTATATTCTTCTATTGGTGTAAATTTATGTGCAATTTTTAAAATTTTGTCTCGTTGCATTTCAATATCTATCCCAACATGAAGTTTATCAGAAATTATCAAGCCAGAAAAAGTAAAAGAATGCGTAATCGAAATGTATTTACCATCTTTTAAATGCGGTTTTCCAAATTCATCATACATTAAATCTTCATCTCTATAACCAACCTCTTTAAGTAAGTGCCTTACACTTAAAAAACCTTTTTGATGCAAATCAGATTTCATGCTCTCTAAACGAGTTCTACTTTTTGGGGTTAGTAAAACGTTCTTATTTAATTCGTTAAAAGATTCATCAATCTTCCAGATTAGTACTTTGGTGTTATTATTTACCGTTAAACTTTTGTAAAGAGGCATACTTTTTTAAAATGGATGTCGTAACTTTGTAGTTCGAAAAATTAGAATATAAATATACATAATATGAGCACAAAAATAGCTTACGTACCAAATAAAGTTAAAGATATTTCTTTAGCTGCATGGGGAAGAAAAGAAATTTTATTAGCTGAAGCAGAAATGCCAGGGTTAATGTCTTTAAGAGAAGAATATAAAAATGAGCAGCCATTAAAAGGAGCTAGAATTGCAGGATGTTTGCACATGACAATTCAAACAGCTGTTTTAATAGAAACTTTACAAGCTTTAGGTGCAGAGGTTACTTGGAGTTCTTGTAATATTTTTTCTACGCAAGATCAAGCTGCTGCTGCAATAGCAGAAGCTGGTACTGCGGTTTATGCTTGGAAAGATATGACAGAAGAAGAGTTTGACTGGTGTATAGAACAAACTTTATTTTTTGGTGAAGACAGAAAACCATTAAATATGATTTTAGATGATGGTGGAGATTTAACAAACATGGTGTTAGATAAATATCCGGAATTAGCAGACGGAATTAACGGTTTATCTGAAGAAACTACAACTGGTGTTCACAGACTTTACGAAAGAGTAAAAAACGGAACGTTACCAATGCCAGCAATTAATGTAAACGATTCTGTTACAAAATCTAAATTCGATAACAAATATGGTTGTAAAGAATCTGCAGTAGATGCAATTCGTAGAGCAACAGATATTATGTTAGCTGGTAAAAGAGTAACAGTTTGTGGTTATGGTGATGTTGGTAAAGGTACAGCAGCTTCTTTTAAAGGTGCTGGTTCTATTGTTACTGTTACAGAAATAGACCCAATTTGTGCATTACAAGCTGCAATGGACGGTTTCGAAGTAAAAAGATTAGAAACTGTAGTTGCAAATTCTGATATTATTATTACAACAACTGGTAATAAAGATATTATTCAAGGGCGTCATTTCGAAGCAATGAAAGACAAAGTTATAGTATGTAACATTGGGCATTTCGATAACGAAATTGATATGGCTTGGTTAAATAAAAACCACGGTAACACAAAAGATACTATAAAACCACAAGTAGACAAGTACGTTATAGACGGCAAAGATATTATTGTTTTAGCAGAAGGACGTTTAGTAAACTTAGGTTGTGCAACTGGGCACCCAAGTTTTGTAATGTCTAATTCTTTTACAAACCAAACTTTGGCTCAAATAGAACTTTGGACAAATGCAGACGCGTATAAAAACGATGTGTACATGTTACCAAAACATTTAGATGAAAAAGTTGCAAAATTACACTTAGCAAAAATAGGAGTAGAGCTTACAGAATTAAGAGACGAGCAAGCTTCTTATATTGGTGTAACTGTAGAAGGACCATTTAAGCCGGAACATTACAGATACTAATAAAAGACAACGTTTTGTCGTTACTAGAAATAAATGACAAAACAATTTTTTAAAACTCAAAACTCTCTCATTAATTTGAGAGAGTTTTTTATTTTGGGCGTTTTAACAGGCTTTCACTACTCGCTTTTTTTCGTTCCTCAAAAAGAGCTCAAACAAACCGTTCAATCCTTAACGCATACTTACTTGCCTAATTTTAACATTCTTTCATACCTTTACAGTTATTAAGAATTTTAAACAAACCAATCTTGACAAAGAAGAAAATACTCTCTATTATAGCAGTTGTTATTTTAATTGCAGTTCTAGGTTACGAACAGTTTTTAGACAACCAAAAAGAAGATTTTATAATTGAAGAAGGTAAAAAACCAAAAGCAGCAACAAATCAATATTTTTTGCCAACAAGTACTACAAATCAAGTAGTGCATCATCAACACTACTCTTTATCTTATAGCGAAAAACACGAACAAGCAGAATGGGTTGCTTACGAATTAAAAGCATCAGATTTAAGTAGAAATAATTTTAAAAGACCTTATTTTGAAATAGATAATGCAGTAAAAACAAAAGCAGCACATTGGCGTAATTACAAAAATTCGGGTTATGATAGAGGTCATTTATGTCCTGCCGGAGATAGAAAGTTTACAAAAACAGCGCACGACGAAACATTTTTAACAAGTAATATCAGTCCGCAAAAACATGCATTTAATGCTGGTATCCGGAATCGGTTAGAACAAAAAGTACGTTATTGGGCAAGGAAAAACGATGGTGTTTTTGTAATAACAGGCGGTGTTTTAGAAAACAATTTACAAACAATTGGAAGCGAAAATGTAGCTGTGCCAAAAAAATTTTATAAAGTAATTTTAGACAAGACGAATAGCAAAATAAAAATGATTGCTTTTTTAGTACCACATAAAGACTCGAAGTTACCATTGTATAAATTTGTTGTTTCTGTAAATAAAATAGAAGCATTAACAGGTATCGACTTTTTTAAAGAACTAGAAGATGGTTTAGAAGAAAGGTTAGAAAGTTCTAGTAGTTATAAAAACTGGAGTTTTTAACTAAAAAAAACCTTTCAAATATAAATTGAAAGGTTTTTTTAGAACTTATAAAGTATAAATAATTATGTTATTTATCTACAGAAAGTTGAATTTCACTTTTTTTAAACTCACTTTTTTATTAATCTTTAGATATATAGGATACAAAACACCTATAAAAAACAGGATGCCACATAGTATAAAAATGTTGCTAGTTTTAGCAAAAGTATCTCCAGCAGTTAAAATTCCTAAGATTAATAATACAGAAATTGGTAAAGAAAGTGCTAATATTGATAATGCGAAATTGATATCAAAAGTTCTTTTAACCGTTTTTTCTTTGGTTTCTTTTAAATGTATTGCAGAAATATGAGCAAAAGGCCAAAAGCTAGCAGAACTTAATCCGAAAGCAATCATTACTAAAATATCTTTAGTAACAGTTAAGTCTGCAAAAGAAATTACGGCAGCAATTAATAAAAGGGTAAACGAAGCCCTTAAAAGCAATAAAGAAAACAACTGAAAGAATTGTTGTTTTTTAATTTTAACCGCCAAACCAATAAAAAGCAATACCAAAGGCGTCATTATAAAGCTTAGTCTACTTAACGTCATCGATAAAAAATTCGGAATTTTATCTAAAGTAATTCCAAAAGAAACTAATACCAATGCAACAATTATAAAAATGTTTACAGGTTCGTATAATAAAGCTTTTAAAAGACCTTTAAGTTTTGTTTTTAACGAGTTTGCTTCGAAGTCTGCATTGTTATAATGCCATTTTAATGCTACTAAATAAAGTAAAAAAAGCACAAAAAATTTATTTCCTAAATCTGCCATAGCAGCTTTTGCTAAATATCCATCACCTAAGAATTCTAAAATAAAAGCAAAGCAAGAAAGTCCAGGGGCCAAAGAAGGTATTAAAAGTTTAGCACTTCTACCTTTATCAGAATTAGGGTCGACACCAATAATTTTTAATAACAACGGTGTAACCGCAAAAAGTATTACATTAAAAGCTAATGCTAATAATGGAAATAACACCAGGTTGCCATCAATTTTAACTTTTAATAAAGCAATAAAAATAGTTGCGGGTAATGCAAGTGTAAGAATTATTTTTTTAATCCATTGGTTTCATCGCCTACAGAAATTTTCTTTTTAAGATGATTCCTATAATTATAAAGAGAATAAACGAAATAGATTTTTCTAAAGCACCATCCATATACTAGACAAATATTTCTGTCATAGCATTAGTGAATTTCTTCATTTCATCCATAGTACCAATACTTACTCTACACCAATTTTTGTCCCTGAATTTAAAAGATTTTACGGCAACATTTTTTGCGTAAATTTTCTTTAGAAATGCTCTTCCTTCCATAGGTATTTCAAAAATTAAAAAATTGGTTTCAGAAGGCAAACAAGAAAAATTGTTTTCTTTTAAGTATGTAATGGTATAATTTCTAGCATCGGTAATTTTTGTTTTACAAGAATCTAAAAATTCTTGATTGTCTAAGCTAGAAGATGCTGCAGCAATAGAAGGACCGGTAATTCCCATTCCGCCACGTGTAATTTCCCTAATAATATCTAATGTTTCTTTTTTACCAATTGCATAACCAACTCTTAAACCTGCCATACCATGTATTTTAGAAAAAGTTCGGCAACAATTACGTTTTTACCTTCTGCAACTAAAGTATTCATAGAGTCTCTTAAGCCATTTTTAGATAATTCTAAATAAGCTTCGTCTACAAAAACGGGTACTTTTTCTGAAACTCTACTACAAAAATCTCTTAGTTTTTTAGCATCTGTAATAGAACCCGTTGGGTTGTTAGGGTTGCATATATAAACTAGCTTAGTGTTTTCATCTATTCCTGCTTCCATAGCATCTAAATCATGCTGAGAGTCTTCTAATAACTTGTATGACTTCCAATTACCACCAACAGATTTAGCAACAACAATTAAAGACATATAACTTGGATCTGCACTTATAACGTTACCACCATTTTGAAAGAAAACCATGGCAACTTTTTCTAATAAATCTGAAGAACCAGGTCCCATTAAAATTTGATTGGTTTTAATGCCTTCGTTTTTAGCTATTTTTTCTTTTAATCCGCCTAAAGATTTCCAAGAATATCTATTTCCTCCAAAAACTTCATTTTGAAATGCTTTTACTGATTTTGGCGGTGGCCCATAAGGATTTTCGTTAGACCTTAATATTGTTAAAGAAGCTTCTTCTTTAACTAATGGTGGTGTATATTCATTAAAATAATTATTAGAACTGTATAAAAAAGTACTGTTGTTTTTTTGAGCGTTAGCAACATTGCTGCTCCGAGATATCATGAGGTACTAATGCCAATGCGCCAAGAGTTAATGATCCTTTTTTTAACCATTCTCTTCTACTAAAATTTGTTGAATTCATTTGTTTGTGTTTTATAAAAAGTTGACCTTACTAAGTTATAAAACTTTTAATTTTTTGAAGTATGGAATATTTAACAATAATCATAATTAATTAAATTTATTGCAATAATATTCTCTTAAAATCAGTTTTTAATAATTTAAATTTATTAAAAATTCAATTTTGTTGTAGATAATGTATTCTGATATTGGGTTGAAATATTTAAAAATTAGCTAAGAGATTTATATATAAAGTTTATTGTTAAGTTAGTTGAAACATATTGTAATCTTAGTTCTAGGTGAATTGTTTGTTACAAAAAAAAGCTTCATTTATATAAATGAAGCTTTTTTTTATTACTGTTTTTTCAGCTCGCCGTTATGATCTTCTATAATTTTACTGTCTCTATATTTACAACAAGGATGCACAGAGTTGTATGCTTCATCTGTTGCTTTAAAACCTTTTATATCATGGCCCACATTTGCGATGTTTTGTTTTAAAGTATCGACAGGAGTTTTTCGTTCATCTAATATTACATTAATTTGATGCGTTTTAACATCCCAAATAGCAAACTTTACACCTTTTGTTTTTAAAGCTGCTGTTTCTATTCTTTTTTTACACATACCGCAAATACCGTCTACAGTAAAACTTACTTTTGCATTTTTCTTTTTTCTTTTTTAACGTCTTGTGCTTGTGCAGAAAACCCAATTAGAAATAGACTGAATGCGAATATTATTTTTTTCATTTTTTATTAATTTTTTATAGAGTTTGTTATATTATTTTAAATCGTAAACCTGCATAAATTGTTCTACCAAATATTGGTGAGTATACTATTGTAGTATCAAAATTCGGTCCAAAAGGATTATCGTTACCTAATACAGGGTTTTCTTGTTGCACATTTGTTAGGTTTTCTCCACCAAAATAAATTTCAAATTTATTTGAAAAGACTTTGGTTATTTGAGAGTTTAATAAACTATAATTATCTGCATATTCCGGTAATCGATATTGGATAGGATTGTTTGCAGTATTAGGCAAACGTTGCTTACCAATTGCATTATAAGTTATATCAAACTTCCATTGATTTCCATTTTCTTTAGCAACTGTTTCGTAAGATAAGTTTGCGAAAAAACGATCTTTAGGCTGTATAGGTTTCTGCAGATTACCGTTTTTATAATCCGTAGAAATATCAAAATACTTATATGCGGTTCTTAAGTTTAAATTTTTAGCCAATTCGTAATTTACTTCAACTTGAAAGCTGTCTGCAATACTTTTTCCTGTTAAATTGTAAAATGAAATTGCTTGCGGATTTTCCCAATCTACAACAACTTTATTGCTAAAGTCTGTTCTGTAAAAATCAAAAGTAATATCTCCTTTATTGTCAAGCAAATTAAACTTTTGTAGATATGAAACTCCGAAATTCCATGCAGTTTCAGCATTTAATCCATAGAAATTCCCACCAATATCATCTATGTTTATTTGTCTAGAACTTGCAAATAATTGCTGATTTTCGGCAAAAATATTAGCACTTCTTTTTCCTCTACCAGCAGAAGCTCTAAAAACTCCTTTTTCCCAAGGAACATATCTTAGGTGAACTCTAGGTGTAATAAATGTGCCTAATAAATTATGTGCATCTACTCGAATACCTGCGGTTACACTAAAGTTGTCTAAATTGTCAAAAGCATATTCAAAAAATGCTCCGATAGAATTTTCTTTTCTTTTATAATTTGTGGTGTTTACAAGTTCTTCAAAGTTATCATAAGTAAAGTTGATACCTGTTTTAAATTTTGATCTTGTATCACCAATAATAGAGTTAAAAAGTAAGTTAGAGTATAAACTTTCCTGTTTGATATCATATATATTTAAACCAAAATAAGAGTCTTGTTGATGATTGCTATAAGCTAATTGTAAACCAAAACTTTGAAACGGTAATTCCGGAAAGACATATCCAATTTTTGCAGAGGTTTCAAAACGTTTGGTGTCTATTTCACTTCCCCAAGCATTGGTTGTAGCTTTATCTGTTTCTGGATTAAAATTAAGTTCTCCTGTTTGTTTTTCATCATTTAAATAACGAACATTTAAGAAACTAACCCAACCATTTTGAGCATCTGTATATTGCCAACGGTTCATAACATTTATTTGATTTGATAAAGGTGCGTCTAAGAAATTGTCGTTGTTTTTGTCAAATTTCTCTCCTCTATAATTACCATGAATGTATAAACCGGTTTGCCATTTTTCTGAAACCCTTTTATTAAAATGTGTGTTTAATTCTAATCTACCGTTAAGAGAACTGTATGCATTTAGAAAGAAAGCATTGTCAGAAAAAGGTTTCACTAATTCTGCGTTTATTTGTCCGAAATACTTTCGTAACCATTAACTACAGATCCGGCTCCCTTTGTAATTTGAATACTTTCTACCCAAGTACCTGGCGTAAAAGTTAAACCAAAAGCTTGTGCTGCACCTCTAATAGAAGGAATGTTTTCTTGCATTATTTGTAAATACGGACTTTTTAGTCCTAACATTTGAATCTGTTTTGTGCCGGTTAAAGCATCAGAAAAACTAACGTCTATCGACGGATTTGTTTCAAAACTCTCTGCTAGATTGCAACAAGCAGCTTTTAGAAGTTCATCGTTATTTACCGTAAAACTGTTTGCAGTTGCAAATAAAGATTTTTGAACAGCATCTCTTTTACTTTTAATTGTAATTTCGGCTAAGTTGCTTTCTGGTGTAATGAAATGATGAATTGGTGTTAAGTCTAATACTCTAATTGTATCTGTTTTGTAGCCAATATAACTAACAACTAGTTTTTTATATTCTTTTTTATAAGGTATCGTAAACCAACCTTTTTCATTAGTTATAGCTCCGATATTTGTGTTTAACCAGTTTACAGTTGCCCCTGTAACACCTAAATTATTTTTAGGATTTTCTCTGTCCATAATCATTCCTTTTAAATTGTTTTGAGAAAGAATAATTATCGGAAATAGTAGCATAAGACCACTAAGTATATTTTTTTCATTGATATGTGACTTTATTAAAATTAAAACTTTACTTCATAAATGAAGTTTTTAGTAAGAATTAGAATAAAATCAAATTAAAAAGGTTTGGTATAAAACCAAGAAGTTTTTATCTGTATCTCGGCGGATACGGATTTTTATGATAAATCTTAACAAAGTCTTTTGTAACAAATAAACTTTTATAAGAAGTTAAAAATGAAGTTAAGAAAAATTGTTTGCTAAAATCTAATTGTTTGTCAGAGTTTACTTGTAATTCATCTTGACCTTCGATTTTATGTTGTTTATCAGAACAGCAATCTTTCATAGCTATAGAAAGATCATTTGTCATGTCTGTTTTACAAACTTCAGCTTCACCTGTGTAAGAAATGTCTACAATAAAATCACCACAATAATGCGCTTCTACCGTAAAAGAAAAGGTAGAAAATAGTACTAAAAATGCTAGAGAAAAAGCGGTTATTTTAGTTAGATATTTTTTCATTTCTGATGCAAATTTACAATAAGAAACACAAAAAATTTAGTTAAATTATCGATTACTTAATTTTTGAAAGTAAAATGCAGGTAAAAGTATCAGTAAAAATAATGGATGAATAATAAATCTTCTGATGTAAAATGGTAATAAATATCCGGATTGAAATTGATCTCTAAGTAAAAGAGAAAAATGATAATTAAAATTAAAAAAGCTGTCATTAAGAAAAAGCCAGTAAACTTTACATAATCTTTTCTTTCAAAAATAACCCAAATAATTGCAATTGTAATTACAGAATTTAAAACATATCTAAAAAGCATATCTACAATTAAAGACCAAATATTTAGATTAGGCATATTTGTGTATAAATAATCGTTTTTAAAATAAGCAATTAAAGGATCGTAAAATAATTCCGCAGAAAATGCTCTCACAACAAATAATAGAGAAACAAAAAGAAAAAGTAATATTATTTTTATGTACCTATTCATCGTTTATAGTTGCTAAATTTATTAACCCAAATTACCCAAAGTAAAAATACTGTACCATAAATTAATGCTGGAAAAACTAAATTGTGCAAA
Source organism: Polaribacter sp. HA6-7 (assembly GCF_055693625.1). NCBI lineage: Bacteria > Pseudomonadati > Bacteroidota > Flavobacteriia > Flavobacteriales > Flavobacteriaceae > Polaribacter > Polaribacter sp. HA6-7. The sequence goes on along the minus strand of NZ_CM146338.1, from coordinate 2,623,866 downwards.
AATTCTTGTTTTTCGGATATTTATAAATCATTACTGCAAGAAAAGCAATTCGAGCAATATTTATAACATAAATAAATAGACTACCTAAAACAGAATAAATTATAGTGGCTTTTAAAGAACCCGCAAAAGCAACAATAAAAGCAACAAATAAAATAATAATGCTTACAGAGTTGCAACCTTCTATAACCCTAGCGGTGTATTTACCGTGAATTAATAATTTTACAGAAAGCTCTTCTTTATGCTGATATGCGCCAGAATCATAACCAAAAAAATCTAATAGATCTACCGTTTGATCTGCAACAATAGTTGTTATAGAAGCCGTTTTAAATTGGCCTACTTTTGTTTGTGATCGTTGTAAGTAAGACGAGTAAATTGCGAACAAAATAAAGTATGTTGCAAAAAACTTAATTAAAAAAAGACTACATTTTTATGTTTTTTCACAATATAAAATGATTTAATTTTGCAATTTACAATTATGCATAAACGAATATACAAAAATGGATATTAATATATTAAAAAATAAAGTAGAAAGCATTATTGCTTTAGAAGAAAATGTAGCTGTTAAGTTACAAGCTATTTGCGATTTGTTAGAACAAGAAATTTCTTACTACGATTGGGTAGGTTTTTATTTTAAAAACGGAGATAAGAACGAATTAAAATTAGCGCAATATACAGGTGAAGAAACAGAGCATATAATTATTCCTTTTGGAAAAGGTATTTGTGGGCAAGTTGCTGTCTCTAACGAAAACTTTGTTGTACAAGATGTTTCTGAACAAGATAATTACATTTCTTGTGGATGGAAGGTGAAATCAGAAATTGTAATACCTATTTTTGTAAACGAAGAAAATATTGGTCAAATTGATATAGATTCGCATACGGCAAATACTTTTACAGAAAAAGATGAAGAGCTTTTAGAGTTTGTATGTAGCAAAGTAGCAACTATTTTATAGGATAGTTGTTACTTAAGGATTTTTTTATATTTGTTAACAACATTTTATTATTTATAGTATTTCTATAATCATTAAATCCCTAACTGATGAGAAAAGAACATTTTACCTCTGTTGCTAATAGCGACAATTCAACTAATTTTATAGAGAAAAAACAATCATGGACCCACATGTTTGTGCAATGGTTTCATAACTTTTTAGAAACTGCAGAGTAATAAAAGCCCTAAAAACTTACTAAATACCCTAAAATGAAAAAAATTACCCCTAATTTTTTACTAAAAATTTTATATTCAACAAAAAAAATCAAGATAGAAGAGTGCCTAGAGATTATACCGCACTTGTAGAGAGTTTTAAATCGAAAGTGCAAGTAAACTAGTTGTTAATTACTTGGTTTTTGTTACTATCTTTTTATTGTCTTTCAAACTTGGTTTTACTAAATTTGCGTGCTTAACAACACAACATTAGATGAGCACTTCAAAAACAATCAAATCCGCATTAATTTCAGTATTTCACAAAGATGGTTTAGAGCCAATTGTTAGAAAATTAAATGAACTTAATGTAACTATTTACTCTACAGGAGGAACAGAAAAATTTATTAAAGATTTAGGAATAAATGTAGTACCTGTAGAAGATGTAACTTCTTACCCTTCAATTTTAGGAGGAAGAGTAAAAACCTTACACCCAAAAGTTTTTGGAGGTATTTTAAATAGACAAGATCACGAAGGTGATGTTGCAGAACTTAAAGAGTATAACATTCCGCAAATAGATTTAGTAATAGTAGACTTATATCCGTTTGAAAAAACTGTTGCATCTGGTGCGCCAGAACAAGATATTGTAGAAAAAATTGATATTGGTGGTATTTCTTTAATTAGAGCATCAGCAAAAAACTTTAAAGATACTTTTACAGTTTCTTCTATGGATCAATACGATGCTTTTTTATCTATTTTAGATGAAGGAAACGGAGAAACTACTCTTGAACAAAGAAAGAGTTTTGCAGCAAAATCTTTTAATATCTCTTCTCATTACGATACAGCAATTTTTAATTACTTTAATGCTGATGAAACTCCAGCCTTAAAAGTTAGCGAAACAAATGCTAAGGTTTTACGTTACGGAGAAAATCCACATCAAAAAGGATACTTTTTTGGTGATTTAGAAGCTATTTTCGATAAATTACATGGTAAAGAATTAAGTTACAATAATTTGTTAGATGTTGATGCTGCAGTAAATTTAATAGAAGAATTTAAAGGAGAAGCACCAACATTTGCAATTTTAAAACATAATAATGCTTGTGGTTTTGCGCAAAGAGAAACTATAAAACAAGCTTATGTAGATGCGTTAGCAGGAGATCCTGTTTCTGCTTTTGGCGGAATTTTAATTGCTAACACAGAAATTGATGCTGCAACTGCAGAAGAAATTCATAAATTATTTTGCGAAGTTGTAATTGCGCCTAGTTATTCAGAAGAAGCTTTAGCAATTTTAAAAGGTAAAAAGAACAGAATAATTCTTGTGCAAAAGAAGTTGCATTGCCAACAACAACTATTAGAACTTGTTTAAATGGTAATTTAGTGCAAGATAAAGATAGTATTACAGATAAATTAGAAGATTTAAAGTACGTTACAAACAATAAACCAACGCAATCTGAGTTAGATGATTTATTATTTGCGTCGAAGTTATGTAAAAACACAAAATCGAATACAATTATTCTTGTAAAAAATAAGCAATTATTAGCAGGAGGAACAGGGCAAACAAGTAGAGTAGATGCTTTAAATCAAGCTATTGAAAAAGCAACTTCTTTTAAATTTGATTTAAAAGGATCTGTGATGGCTAGTGATGCATTTTTCCCTTTTCCTGATTGTGTAGAAATTGCAGATAAAGCAGGAATAAAAAGTGTTATTCAACCAGGTGGTTCTATTAAAGATCAACTAAGTATAGATTATTGTAATGAAAATAATTTATCGATGGTAATGACAGGAACAAGACATTTTAAACATTAATAAATTATTAAGTTTACAGAGAGATTTTTAGTAGCTTTGTAATACTTACTTTAAATAATACATTAAAGATATTTTATGGGTTTTTTGATTTTATGACGGAAGATATTGCGATTGATCTAGGAACCGCAAATACGTTGATAATTCACGACGGAAAAGTGGTTATAGACAGTCCTTCTATTGTTGCTAGAAATAGAATTTCCGGTAAAATAATTGCAATTGGTAAAGAAGCCAATTTAATGCAAGGAAAAACCCATGAAAATATCAAAACAATTCGTCCGTTAAAAGACGGAGTAATCGCAGATTTTCAGGCTTCTGAAGAGATGATTAAAGAGTTTGTAAAACAAATTCCGTCAATCAAAAAGAAGTTATTTCCACCAGCACTTAGAATGGTAATCTGTATTCCATCAGGAATTACAGAAGTAGAAAAACGTGCTGTTAGAGATTCTGCTAAACACATGAATGCTAAAGAAATCTATTTAATTTATGAACCTATGGCTGCTGCAATTGGTGTTGGTATAGACATTATGGAGCCAAAAGGAAATATGATTATTGATATAGGTGGTGGTACAACAGAAATTGCTGTTATTGCTTTAGCGGGTATTGTTTGTGATCAATCTGTAAAAGTTGCAGGAGATTTGTTTACAAATGATATTATGTACTACATGCGTACGCAACATAATTTACATGTAGGAGAAACTACTGCAGAAAAAATTAAAATAACAATTGGTGCTGCTACAGAGGATTTAGAAACTCCGCCAGAAGACATGTTGGTTCAAGGTAGAGATTTATTAAGTGGTAAGCCAAAACAAGTACAAGTTTCATACAGAGAAATAGCAAAAGCATTAGACAAATCTATTTTAAGAATTGAAGATGCCGTTATGGAAACTCTATCTAAAACTCCGCCAGAATTGGCAGCAGATATTTACAATACAGGTATTTATTTAGCAGGTGGAGGTTCTATGTTAAGAGGTTTAGATAAGAGACTTTCTAGAAAAACAGATTTACCGGTGTACGTAGCAGAAGATCCTTTAAGAGCTGTTGTAAGGGGTACAGGTATTGCATTAAAAGAATTAGATAAATACAAAAATGTATTAATGAAATAAAACTTTAGCGGTTTAGTATGCAGCAGCTTATTTACTTTTTACAAAAATTTAAATATTTTTTATTTTTTATGTTGCTGCAATTTATTGCTTTAGCACTTACTTTTAATAACTTAAACTTTCATAAAAGTAAGTATGTAAACTCTGCAAACTCGTTAACGGGTGGTATGTACAATAAGGTTTCTAATATTTCTGAATATTTTAGTCTAAAGCATACAAACGATATTCTTTTAGAAGAAAATACGCGCTTAAGAAACTTATTACAGCAAAAAAATATTTCAATTGTAAACCTAGATTCTACGGTTGTAGATACAATCAATTATTTTCAGAAATATACATTTTCAAACGCAAGAATTATCAATAATAATTACGCTAAAGAATTTAATTTTTTAACTATTGATAAAGGAGAACAAGATGGTGTTCAAAAAGAAATGGCTGTAATTAATAGTTTAGGAATTATTGGTATTACAGACAATACTTCTAAAAGATACGCTCGAGTTCAATCAATTCTAAATAAAAATTCTAATTTAAATGCAAGGTTAAAAAATAGCCAGTATTTTGGTTCTTTAAAATGGAATGGATTAGATTATAATACAGTACAATTGATTGATATACCAAGGCAAGCTTCTATAAAAGTAGGTGATACTATCGAAACAGGTGGTAAGTCTACAATTTTTCCGAAGGAATTTTAATAGGAACCGTTAGTAGTGTTAATAAAAACAATGCAGTAGAAAATATTATTAACGTTAAGTTATTTAATGATATGAGTAATTTAGGTAACGTTTATATTGTTAAGAATTTGCATAAAGAAGAAATAAAGAACACAGAAAATCTAGTAAATGAATAAGACAATTTTTTTCGGACTTCTGTTTGTTTTTATGATTTTGATACAAGTTTTTATTTTAAATAATATCTTGTTTTTAGGTTATGTAAATCCTTATTTATATATACTGTTTATATTTCTTTATCCATTAAATAAAAATAGATTTGTATTTCTTTTTCTGGCATTTTTATTGGGATTAATTATTGATTTTTTTTCAGATTCTGGCGGTATACACGCTTTTTCTACTTTGTTTATAGCATATATTCGCTTGTTTTTTGTAAGAGTCTATTTTAATAAATTTGAGGTAGATTTTCCTTTTTTTAGACTTAATTTAGAGCCTTTTGGTAAACGATTTAATTATGTTGTAACTTTAACAGTAATTCATCATTTTATATTATTTTCTTTTGCTAACTTTAGTATTCAAAATTTTTCGAATGTTATAATTAACACAATTTACTCTAGTATTTTTACGTTAATTATATATTTTTTGGCAACGTTTATTTTTTCTAAAAAGCAATAATGCAAAAAAGTTTATTACTTTATACTTTAATCACACTTGTGGGTTTGGTTTTTATTGGTCGATTATTTCAACTACAAATTGTTAGAGGAGAAAGTTATGATCCTATACATAACTCTGCAGTAGAAAAAAGTTTGATTATCCGAGAAGAGGTTACGTTTACGATAGAAATGGTAAGTTATTAATTGCAAACCAACTTTCTTATGATGTAATGGTGCAACCAAATAAGGTAAAACCGTTAGATACTTTAGAGTTTTGTAAATTATTAAAGATAACCAAAGAAGATTTTCACAAAAGATTTAATCGATCTGTAAATTTTGCATCTTATAAACCTTCCGTTTTTTAAAACAATTAGCAAAAGAAGATTTTGCTTTTCTTCAAGAAAAATTGCATAAGTATAAAGGCTTCTTTATACAGAAAAGAATCATTAGAGATTACCCTTTTAAATCTGCGGCAAATGTTGTTGGTTATATTAGCGAAGTTAATAATCAGCTAGCAAAAAGTAGTACGTATTACGAACAAGGAGAATTAATTGGAAAAGCTGGTGTAGAAAAGCAATACGAACTTTTTTAAGAGGAAGGAAAGGAAAAAAGTATTATAGAAAAAACAAACTTAATAATATTGTTGGTTCTTTTAAAAACGGTGCTTATGATACTTTGCCGGAAAACGGAAAAGATTTAACTTTAACTTTAGACTTAGATTTACAACAATACGGAGAAAAGTTAATGAAAAATAAAAGAGGAGGTATTGTTGCAATAGAACCAGCTACCGGAGAAATTTTAGCCTTAGTTACGGCGCCTTCTTACGACCCTAATATGATGGTTGGTAGAAAACGTTCTCCAAACTCAGTTATTTTAATGGATCCTAATAATTTAGAAAAACCAACGTATGACAGAGGTTTGAAGGCTTCATATCCTCCAGGTTCACCTTTTAAAATGATGAATGCTTTGATAGGTTTACAAGAAGGCGTTATCAATGAAAGTACTACTTTTAAATGCTTTAATGGTTACAGGTATGGTGGCAGAAAAGGTGAGTTTATGGGCTGCCATTGTAATATTTATAACAGACCAATTAGTCTAAAAACAGCAATAGCTAAATCTTGCAACAGTTATTTTTCTAATACCTACAAAAGAATTGTAGAAAAAGATAATAAACCTTCAGAAGGATTAGATAGTTGGGCAAATCATGTAAAAAGTTTTGGATTAGGAAATTATTTGGGTTATGATTTACCTCAAGGAAGTCCTGGTTTTATTCCGGTAGGTAAATATTATGACAATGCGTATCGATATTCTTGGAATGCATCTACAAATATTTCTAATGCAATTGGTCAAGGTGAGGTTCAAACAACACCAATTCAGTTAGCTAACTTTACAGCGGCAATTGCAAATAGAGGCTATTTTTATACACCGCATATTCTAAAAAAGTTAATAATCAACCAATAGACAATCCTAATTTTACAAAAAAGAAAGTAACTTCTATAAATAAAGAATATTTTGATCCTGTTGTTGAAGCAATGCATGAAGTTTTTAAAACAGGAACAGGAAGTGGCGTAAAAGTTAAAGGGATTGATATCTGTGGAAAAACCGGAACTTCGGAAAATTATGCGGTTGTAGACGGTAAAAGAATTAAGTTAGAAGACCATTCTATATTGGTCGCATTCGCGCCAAAAGATAACCCTAAAATAGCAATAGCAATTTTTGTAGAAAATGGTGGATATGGTTCTAGAATTGCGGCTCCTATTACTAGTTTGATGATAGAGAAATACCTTAACGGAAAAATATCAGAAGCAACTAAGTATAGAGAAACAAATATGCTAAACATCAGTTTAAAATCTGAATATGATAAATTAATACCTAAAACAGAAGAAGAAATTGCGTCAGGAACGAAATAATATTTTTGCAGGTATAGATTGGTTATTAGTATTACTATTTGTTGTTTTGGTCGGTTTTGGTTGGCTAAACATTTACTCTGCTTCTAAATCTGAAGAAGATATCCGGATTCTTAGTTTTTCTACTAAATACGGTAAACAGTTAATTTTTATTTGTCTAACAATTCCGTTAATAGTACTTATTCTTTTTTTAACTCTAAGTTTTACGAGAAATTTTCTAGTATTCTTTATATTATTTCCCTTTTATCTTTAGTTGGTTTGTTTCTTTTTGGGAAGACAATTAATGGTGCTACTTCTTGGTATAATTTTGGAGTACTTGGTTTACAGCCTTCAGAATTTGTAAAAGCATTTACAGCTTTAGCAGTCGCAAAATTATTAAGTGATAGACAATACAATTTTAAATTGGTAAAAAACCGGATAAAAGCATTTGCTATTATCTTTTTACCAGCTTTTCTGATCATTTTACAACCAGATGCAGGTTCTGCGTTAATATATCTTTCTTTCTTCTTTGTATTGCATAGAGAAGGTTTAACCTTATATTATATTATTATTGGTGTAGCAATTGTAGTTTTATTTTTACTAACCATATTATTTGGCACAACTATAGTTTTATCTTCGTTATTAGGAGTAATATCTGTTTTTACTGCTTACATTTTATACAAAGGCGGTAAACGATTTTTTCGTTTTAATTGGTATAAAATTATTGGGGTTTATCTAATAGTTACTGCGTTTGTATTAGGTTCAGGTTTTGCTTATAATAATGTATTTAAACAACATCATAGAGATCGTTTCGAAATTTTGTTAGGGCTAAAGCAAGATAATCAGGGAATCGGTTATAACTCTTATCAATCTGAATTAACTATAAGTTCGGAGGTGTTAGTGGTAAAGGGTTTTTAAAAGGAGATTTAACACAAGGTGATTTTGTGCCAGAACAACATACAGATTATATTTTTAGTGTAATAGGAGAAGAGTGGGGTTTTATAGGTAGCTCTCTTGTGATTATTCTTTTTATGCTGATGATGTATAGAATATTGTATTTATCTGAAACGCATACAAACAAGTTTGGTAGAATTTATGGTTACAGCTTAGCTTCGATACTTTTTTTCATGTAATTGTAAATATTGGTATGGTAATAGGTTTGTTGCCTACAGTTGGTATTCCTTTGCCATTTTTTAGTTATGGTGGTTCTTCTCTTTGGGGATTTACAATTCTTTTATTTATTTTTATTAGGCTAGATGCTCATAAAAAGTACGATTGGTAAACAACCTTATTAATAATTTGTAAGTCTTTTAATAACCTTATTTTGACTCTAATTTAAGCTAATTATTCTTTATTATTTCATCCTTGAAATGAACACTTATTAATTGTGAATCCATCGACGTAAAATATAATAGATTATTTAATTATTGATTTGGTTTCTGATGTTTTAGTTTGTAAAAATCTTTTATGATATCAATCTGCCAATTCAAATCATTTAATAGAACTAATTAATTCATGAAGTAGAATCATTACTTTTTGGATGTTATTTAACTAACTAAATAATAAACTCAATAGCTCTAATATATTTATCGTCTAAAAAGTAAAGCACAAAAAAACTCTGAATAAATATTCAGAGTTTTTTTAAATTCTTAAGAATTAAAATCTTACAATGCAGCTACGTGCTTAGTTAATTTAGATTTTAAGTTAGCAGCCTTATTCTTGTGAATAATGTTATTCTTAGCTAATTTGTCTAACATAGAAATAACAGTACTTAATTTTCCTTCTGCTTCTTTCTTGTCTTCTGATGTACGTAAATCTCTAACAGCATTTCTAGTTGTCTTGTGCTGGTATTTGTTACGTAATCTTTTAGCTTCGTTGCTTCTAATTCTCTTTAATGCTGACTTATGATTTGCCATAATTTCTTAATTCGTTTTTTTATTAAAACTTTGTAGTCCGTACGGGAATCGAACCCGTGTTACATGGATGAAAACCATGCGTCCTAACCCCTAGACGAACGGACCATAACAATCAATCGATATGTTTAGTATGTCTCAATTGCGGGTGCAAATATACAACCTTTTTTTACTTCTGCAACTATTTTTTAAAAAAAATGCATTTTTTTAAAATTAATATGCTTTGGCAAAAAGTACCCTTTTAGAAGACGGTTTTCCGCTAAAAACACAAACACCATTTTCTTCTTTTGCATCATTAGGAATACATCTTATAGTTGCTTTTGTAATTTCTTTAATTTTGTCTTCTGTTTCTTCTGTACCATCCCAGTGCGCAGATACAAAACCACCTTTATTTTTAATTGCTTCTTTAAACTCATCAAAAGTATCTACAGATGTTGTGTGTGCTGTTCTAAAGTCTACAGCTTTTGTAAATAAGTTTTCTTGAATTTCTTCTAAAAGATTACTTACAAAATCAGAAACATCAACTTGGTTTATTGTTTGCTTCTCTAAAGTATCTCTTCCGGCAACTTCTACAGTTCCGTTTTCTAAATCTCTTTTACCAATAGCTATTCTTACTGGCACACCTTTTAGTTCGTATTCTGCAAATTTTGCACCAGGTCTAAAAGTATCTCTATTATCAAACTTTACAGAAATTCCTTTAACTCTTAACTCTTTTACAAATACATTTACTTTTTCTGAAATTGCTTCTAATTGTTCCTCACCTTTATATATTGGTACAATAACAACTTGTATTGGCGCTAATTTTGGAGGCAACACTAAACCATTATCATCAGAGTGCGTCATTATTAAACCTCCAATTAGTCTAGTTGAAACTCCCCAAGAAGTTGCCCAAACATGTTCTTGTTTCCCTTCTTTAGAAGTAAACTTAACATCGAATGCTTTTGCAAAGTTTTGTCCTAAGAAATGACTTGTACCTGCTTGCAAAGCTTTACCATCTTGCATTAATGCTTCGATAGTTAATGTGTCTTCTGCTCCTGCAAAACGTTCGCTGTCAGACTTAGAACCTTTAATTACAGGCATTGCCATAAATTGCTCTGCAAATGTTGCATAAACTTCTTGCATTTGTTTTGCTTCGCTAATAGCTTCTGCTTTTGTTGCGTGTGCCGTATGGCCTTCTTGCCACAAGAACTCTGCAGTTCTTAAGAATAAACGAGTTCTCATTTCCCAACGAACAACATTTGCCCATTGATTAATAAGTAATGGTAAATCTCTATAAGATTGTATCCAACCTTTATATGTATTCCAAATAATAGCTTCCGAGGTTGGTCTAACTACTAATTCTTCTTCTAATTTTGCTTCCGGATCTACTCTTAATTTCCCTGGTTTATCTGGGTCATTTTGTAATCTATAATGTGTTACAACTGCACATTCTTTAGCAAAACCCTCTGCATTTTTTTCTTCTGCTTCAAATAAACTTTTAGGAACAAACAAAGGAAAATAAGCATTTTCATGCCCCGTTTCTTTAAACATACGATCTAGCTCTGCTTGCATTTTTTCCTGATTGCAAAACCATAGGGTTTTATTACCATACATCCTCTTACAGCAGAGTTTTCAGCTAAATCTGCTTTAACAACTAACTCATTATACCATTTAGAATAATCGTCTTCCCTTTTTGTTAAATGTTTACTCATAATTAAAAGTTTGGCACAAATATTGTTACCTTTAAAGTGAAATTTATGTTAAAAGATTGTTTAATATTTTTTCTATACAAACGATACAAAATTACTACAAAAAGGTTAGAGACCAAGTAAAGTTTAGATTTTTTTGTTTAACGTACTTTTTCAACAATAATAATACCTACATAAAATACGCCTTATGAAAATACGACACATAAAAAATAATAGTAACTTAATTCTTCTTTTAATAACTACTAGTTTATTCTTAGTTTCTTGTGGTACTTACCAAAGTGCTTATAATGATGACGGAATTTACGGTAGCGATTCTAATGTTACAGAAAGTAACGTAAGAGTAGTAGATGAAGCGGGTTATAATAACTACAATAACGATTATTTTACTAGAGAATTAGAAAGGTTAGAAAATCTAAATGATACTGAAATCTTTACGGATGTTAATTCTTATAATTCACAAGATTCTATTTATTTAGAAGACAATTTAAATTACAATACCAATCCTTCTTGGGGTGCAAATGATAATAATGATGTTGTTGTTCAGGTAAATTTAATAAATGATCCTTATTGGAATAATTTTGGGCCTTATTACGGTAATTGGGGCTTTAACAACGGTTTTTATAATAATAATTGGAGATTTAGAAACAGATTATGGAATAACTATTGGGGATACAATCCTTACTGGCATCCTTATCATAATAATTTTGCTTGGGGATTTAATTATGGCTTTTATGGAAATCCTTATTATGGATTTTACAATCCTTACAGAAATAATAGATTTTACAATTATAACAACAGATATTATAGAAATTCTACATACGGTAGAAGAACAGTTTACAATAACACCAACAGAAGGTATAATGTAAATTCTAGAAACACATCAGTTTCATCTAGAAGAAGAAGCACAAGTACAAGACAAAATTCTAATACTACAAGAAGAAGATCTTCTAGTACTAGAAGTAGAACTTATGGTAACACTTCTAGAAATACGAATACTACTAGAAGAAGTTCGGTAATACCTCAAGAGGATCTAGCAGTACAAGAAGATCTGGTTCTTCTACAACAAGAAGAAATAATGCTACTATAAATAGAAGTTCTAGAACTAGTTCTAATAGGTCTAGCTCTAATAGAAGTTATTCTAGATCGTCTTCAACTTCTTCTAGAAATACATCTAGTAGAAGTTCATCAAACAGAAGTAGTAGATCTTCGGGTAGAAGTTCATCATCTTCGTCTAGAAGAAGAAATTAAGACTCTTATTCATTAACAAATACAAAATTTAAAATGAAAAAAATTATAACATTAGCGGTATTATTCGCAGTAACAATAACGTCTTATTCTCAGTCTTTAGGATATCAAGATTTAGGATTGCTTTTCTCTCAAGACGATAATAATGGTACAGCAAGATTTACTTCTATGAGTGGTGCTTTTGGTGCACTTGGCGGAGATTTATCTGTTATGAACATCAATCCCGCAGGTTTAGCGGTTTTTAATAACAGTGCTTTTGCAGCCACTTTAAATTCTAGAAATACTGATATTAACACAACGTATTATGGAAACAGTACTAATAATCAAGAACAATTTTTAAATTTATCGCAAGCCGGTGCAGTTTTAGTTTTTGACAGTGCTTATAAATCTGATTGGAGCAAATTTGCAATAGGTTTTAATTATCGAATTACAAAAGATTTTACAAATAGTTTTAGCGCTATGGGTAATAGTGGTGTTGCTACTTTTAGAGATTTTCCTTTAGATAACAATACGCCAACAATAGATTACAATATTGCAGAAGAACAGCGTTTTTTTAATGATTATAAAGGTGAGTTGAGTGAAATGAATATTGCTTTTTCATCTGTGCACAGAAACAAACTGTATGTTGGTGCAGGTTTAAATTTTTACGATTTAAATTTTAGTCAGCGTTCTACTTTGGTCGAGTTTAATAATGATGGAAACGGAAATACCTTAGATGCTAATATATATCAAGAAAACTTTACAACAGGTGCAGGTGTTTCTTTAAATTTCGGTTTTATATATAAAGCACATCAAAATTTTAGATTTGGCATGTCTTATCAAACACCAACTTGGTTTACAGAAATGTTAGAAGAAACGAATATTGTTGATAATGATGGTTATAATGGTGATACAGAAATAACAGTTAGTAATAACAATACTACTTACGATAATACTTTTGGCGGAAATTTTCCTTCTCAAAGATTAATTTATAGATTAAAGACGCCTAGTAAATTTACTACAAGTGCTGCTTTTGTCTTCGGAAAAAATGGCTTGTTGAGCATCGATTATATCAACAAGAATTACAAAGATATGCAGCTTTCTGAAGGAGATTTTTCTGATGAAAATAACTTTTTTGCCAACGAATTAAGAAATACACATGCAATTAACATTGGTTCAGAATGGCGTTTTGATAGATTTAGTGTAAGAGGAGGTTATAAATACGAGCAAAGTCCGGACAAAATGGCTTTAGATTCAGATAACTTAGAAGGTTATTCTTTTGGTGGTGGTTATAATTTTGGAAACTTTAAAATAGATTTAGCTTACAGTAATAATAACAGAACAACACCCTATAATTTTTACTCAGGTTTTAATGTAAATGCTGCTGATTTAGATATCGATAATCGATTTTTTACAGCAACAGTTTCTATAAACCTATAGTATATTTAACAACTTATTTTTAAGACTCTGTTAGATTTTATATTTTAATTATAAAATCTAACAGAGTCTTGAAGTTTTTAGCATTAGATAATCTTATTTATCTTTTTTGCCTTAATTTTGCAATTCAATTTTTAGAACATGTCAGATACTAAAATTACCATACAAGAAACTACTAATGATACAATCATTAAATATAACAGTAACACTATTTTAATAAATGGTGGTAGTTATGAGTTTAACAACATAGACGAAGCAAAAAACTCTCCGTTAGCACAACAATTATTTTATTTACCATTTGTAAAAAAGGTTTTTGTTACAGCAAATTTTATAGCAATACAACGTTTTGATATTGTACAATGGATTGATGTACAAGAAGAAGTAAAAGAGCAGATTGAAGCATATATAAATGCAGGTAATGTTGTTGTAAACGAACAAAAAACTTCTAAAAAAGAGGCTATAGAGGTATATGCAGAAGTTACGCCAAACCCAGCAGTAATGAAGTTTGGTATTAACAAAGCATTAACTCAAACAGATGTTGAGTTTAAAAATATAGACGAAGCGAATACGTCATCTCCTTTAGCGCAAGCAATTTTTAATTTTCCGTTTGTAAAAGAAGTTTTTATTTCTGATAACTATATTTCTATTACCAAATATGATATGGTAGAATGGAATGAAGTGTACGGAGAAGTAAGATCTTTCATTAGAGAATATTTAGCGGAAGGAAAAATAATAATCAAAGAATTACCAAAGCAAGAAGCATCAACTTCTGCAGATACTACAGAAACAGTTCCTGAAGTAGCCTTAGAAGGAATTTCTGCTCAAATTGTAGATATTTTAGACGAATATATTAAGCCTGCGGTTGCCGGAGACGGAGGAAATATTGCTTTTAGATCTTTTGATGAAGAGAATAAAGTTGTAAGTGTTGTTCTACAAGGTGCTTGTAGCGGTTGCCCATCATCTACAGCAACATTAAAAAACGGAATAGAAAATTTATTAAAAGAAATGCTACCAAACCAAATTAATGAAGTGGTTGCAATAAACGGATAATAATACAAAATATTTAAGCCTTAAGAAATAACGTATGTCGAAAATTATAAAACCTTATAAAGATTCTGAATTAGGAAAAAAAGAACAAGTTGCACAAATGTTCGATAATATTTCTGGTAATTACGATGGTTTAAATAGAGTTATTTCTTTAGGAATAGATGTTAAATGGCGTAAAAAAGTTGTAGAAATTGTTGGTGAAAATAATCCGAAGCAAATTTTAGATATTGCAACAGGAACTGGCGATTTAGCTTTAATGATGTCTAGTTTAAACCCTGATAGAATTGTTGGTTTAGATATTTCTGCAGGAATGTTAGAAGTTGGTAAGCAAAAAATAGCCAAAGCAAAACTTTCTGATAAAATAGAAATGATTGTAGGTGATTCTGAAGAAATGCCTTTCGAAGACAATACTTTTGATGCTATTACAGTTTCTTTTGGTGTTAGAAATTTTGCCAATTTAGATAAAGGAATTAAAGAGATTGCAAGAGTCTTAAAGCCAACAGGGGTTTTAGTAATTTTAGAAACATCTAATCCAACGAAATTCCCTTTTAAACAAGGTTATAAATTATATACAAATTTGTTTTTACCAATTGTAGGTAAACTGTTTTCTAAAGACAAAGTAGCCTATTCTTATTTGTCTGAATCTGCAAATTCTTTTCCGTTTGGTAAAGCTTTCAACAATATTTTACAAAAAAATGGGTTTACACATACAGAAGATAATCCTGTAACATTTGGTGTTGCAACAATTTACACAGCACGTAAATAATTATGAGTAAAAGAATTTTATTTTTTTGTTTTTCTATATTAGTTAGTAGTTCTTTTTTTGCACAAAGAGAACGTGTAGACTATTTACCAACTTTTGATAAAAGACCTTTGCATTATGGCTTTTACTTAGGTTTAAATCAAAATGATTTTAAACTAAACCTTAAAGAAAGTAGTATTACAGATGCAAATATTACTGTAGAATCTACTACTGGTTTTAATGTTGGTTTAATAGCAGATTTGCGTTTGCATAAAAATTTAAACCTGCGTTTAGAACCTGGTTTAATGAGTAACTCTAAAAATATAATTTTTAATCACTTAAAAGGTTCTGCAAATCCGCAAGACAGCATTAGAGAGGTAAGTTCTACATATTTACATGTGCCATTGGTATTTAAATTTAGTACGGATAGATATAAAAACTTTAGACCTTATTTACTTGCTGGTGTTTCCTATGATTATAATTTTTCTTCAAACGAAGACAATCAAGACGACAATTCTGCAGGACAATTTCGAATGAAAACAAACAATTTTATGTACGAGGTTGGTGTTGGTGTAGATTTCTATTTATACTACTTTAAATTTTCTCCATCAATTCGCGGAGTTTTTGCAATGAATAACGAGATAAAATATGATGATGACCCAAATAGTAGATGGACGGCGCCAGTTAATTTTATGGGAACTCGTGGTATCTTTATAAATTTTGCGTTCGAGTAAATCTTAACTATTTCGTTTAAATTCGCTTAACAAAATAGCTGTTGCAGTTGCAACATTTAAGCTTTCGGTTTCTTGTACTTCTCCAAATCTTGGTATAGAAATCTTATTAGATATTAATTTTTTAATTTGGTTAGAAACTCCGTTAGCTTCATTTCCCATAATTAAAATTCCTTCTGCGGGTAATTGTGTTTTATACACATTGTCACCATCCATATCAGCAATATAAGTTGGTAAATGGGTTTCGTTTAAGTAAGCTTCTAAATTAACGTAGTTAATAGCAATTCTAGTCAAAGAACCCATAGATGCTTGCACAACTTTTTGATTAAAACAATCTACGGTATCTTTAGAACAAATTAATTGTGTAACTCCGTACCAATCGCAAAGTCTTATTATTGTACCTAAATTACCAGGATCGTTAATAGCATCTAAAGCTACAATTAATCCCCAGTTGTTTATAGAATTTAGCTTGGGTATTTTAAACAATCCTAAAACTTTGTTAGGTGATTTTAAAGAACTTATTTTTTTTAAATCGGCTTCATCAATTCTAACAATTTTATCTTCTGTAAGATTAGTTTCGTAATCATTTGTGCAAAATAATGTTGCTACTTCAAAAGAAGACTTTAATAATTCATTTACCACTTTTATACCTTCTGCAATAAATAAATTATGCTTTTGTCTATACTTTTTTTGTGATAAACTAGTTATTAATTTTAACTGATTTTTTGAGATGCTCATTAATTGTATCTAATTAGAAATAAACCGTTGAAAAATACTATTTTTGATGTTAAATGTATTGCTAAAGTAATGAAAAAACTTTCTTTTTACTTTCTACTTGTTTTATTTTTGACAGCCTGTAATTCTACAAAACATGTTGCTGAAGATAAGCAGATGCTAACGCAAAATAATATTTTTGTTGACAGTGTAAAAAATAAAAGTGCAGATTTACAAAAGTACGTGCTTCAAAAACCAAATCCGCGTCTTTTAGGTTTGCCTTTTGGGCTGTACTTTCATAATATAGGAAACCATAATAAGCCCAAAACCCCAACAGAATGGGGATTGAAGCATCCGAAGAAATATAACTTTATAAAAAATATTTTTTCAGAAAAACAAAGTATTGCTTATGCAAATGCTTTTATCAGTTTAAATAATTGGTTTTTAAATTACGATGCTCCTGTAATTTTAAGTGAGAGTAAAGCGAATAGAACAGCCGATAATTTATGGGCTTTTTATAAAACCCAAGGTTATTTTGATTCTAAAATTAAGACAGTCATAGATAGAGATTCTACTGATAAAAAAGCAATAGTTAGTTATTACATAAATAAAGGAGAGCCTACATTATTAGATTCAATAAAGATTAAAATAGAATCGCCTGTATTAGATTCTATATATAAGGATTCAAAAATAAAATCTTTGTTAGTTAGTGGTAATCAATACAACGACAAAGTATTTCGAAAAGAAGCTAGTAACGTTGTAAAGCTATTTAAAAACAGCGGAATTTATTATTTTTCTGAATCTGCACTTGGTTTTTATGTAGATTCTACAAGAACAGATCACAAAACCAATGTAGAGTTTTTAATTGCTAAAGATAGGTTTAAAGAGAAAGATGGTGTTTACGAGAAGAAAGATTATAAGGTACATAAAGTTAGTAAAATTAATGTAGTTACAGATTATTCTTATACTAAGAAAGAAGAGGTTTATAAAGATTCTGTAAATTATAACGGAATTAATTTTTTAGCAATTGATAAATTAAAATACAATCCTAAATATTTATCGCAATCTATTTTCTTTAAATCAGGCGATGTTTATAAAGATACTTTAAGTAATTTAACAAGAAATCATTTAAAATCGCTTAAAAACTTTAAATCTACAAACATATCATTTAGTCCGATAGAAGGTACAGATGATGAATTAAAAATGGATATTTTTCTGTCTCCGAAAGAGAAATATACTTTAGGTTTTGAAACAGAACTAACACATTCTAATATTAGAAATATTGGTTCATCAGCAAAATTTTCTCTAACCAATAGAAATGCTTTTAAAGGTGCAGAATTATTAAAGTTTTCTTTTTTAGGTTCTTATTTTAATGCGAATAATGGTCCGGGTTGGGAGATTGGTGCAGACGCATCTTTAGAATTTCCTAGATTGGTAGCGCCTTTTGGTTTAGATAAATTGGTGCCAAAAAGAATGTCGCCAAGAACGTTGTTTTCTTTAGGATCTAGTTTTCAGAAAAACATTGGTTTAGATAGGCAAACGTTTACCATTTTATCTGATTATAAGTGGCAATATAACAGTAAAAAAACAATTCAGTTAGAGATATTTAACACACAATACATTCAAAATTTAAATGTAAATCGTTTTTTTGATATTTATGGTTCAGAATTTACAAACCTAAATAATGTAGCAGAAATTTACGACCAAGAAAATAATACATCTTTTTTTCCGTTGGCTACAGATTTAGAAAATCAAGCATCAGAATCTTTAGCTTTTATAAGAAGTGTTGCGTCTAATGCTGGTTTTAGAAACTCAAACCCAAATGATTTTAATACTGTATTAAATATTCAGAATAGGTACAATATTGTTACTTCAGATTTTTTAATTCCTACTTTGGCTTATTCATTTACATATAATAGTCAATCAGATTTTAAAGACAATAATTTTTCATTTTTTAAATTAAGAGTTTCAAATTCGGTAATATTTTAGGGTTGTTTTCTAAGGATTATAATGCAAATGGTAAAAAAACATTTTTAAAGATTCCCTTAGCACAATATTTTAAAACAGATTTAGAGTATAAGCAATTTTGGGATGTTGGTTTAAATTCTGTTTTCGGATTTAGAACATTTTTAGGCGCTATTTTAACCTACGACAATTCTGATATTCCTTTTACAAGAAGTTATTTTGCAGGTGGTTCTAATGATATTAGAGCGTGGCAAACATATGAATTAGGCCCAGGAAGCAGAAACAGTGGTTTAGAATTTAATGTTGGTAGTTTAAAATTTTTATCGAGTGCAGAATATCGATTTAATTTAATAGGAAGTTTTAAAGGAGCCTTATTTGTAGATGCTGGTAATATTTGGGATATTTCTGATGCCGAGTTTGTAGACGAAGACGCAAAATTTAATAGTTTATCATCTTTAAAAGATATTGCAATAGGTTCTGGTATGGGAGTTCGATACGATTTAAATTTTTTTGTATTAAGATTTGATGTTGGTTTTAAAACCTACGAACCTTATTTAGAAGGTGGTAAGTGGTTTAAGAATTATAATTTTGCTAGTGCAGTTTATAATATAGGTATTAATTATCCTTTTTAAAAAATCATTAAAAGTCTATAACGTTTTCGTTATTTTATGCTCCGATTAAACATAAAAGTGCCTATTTTTAGTATTTTTGAAGAAATATAAGAATCAACAAATTAAAATATCATAACTATGAGTCACAACATAAAACCTGGAGTTGCTACAGGTAAAGAAGTTCAAGAAATTTTTAAACTTGCAAAAGAAAAAGGATTTGCATTACCAGCTGTAAATGTTGTTGGTTCTAATACAATTAATGGTGTTTTAGAAACTGCAAGAGATTTAAATGCACCAGTTATTATTCAGTTTTCTAACGGAGGAGCGCAATTTCAAGCAGGAAAAGGATTATCTAATGAAGGGCAAAAAGCTGCAATTGCTGGTGGAATTGCAGGAGCAAAGCATATACACGAATTAGCTGTTGCTTATGGTGTGCCAGTTATTTTACACACAGATCACTGTGCAAAGAAATTATTACCTTGGATTGATGGATTATTAGATGCTTCTGAAAAGCATTTCGAAGAAACAGGTAAGCCTCTATATAGTTCTCATATGATAGATTTATCTGAAGAGCCATTAGAAGAAAATATCGAAATTTGTAAAACTTATTTAGCTCGTATGAGTAAAATGGGAATGACTTTAGAGATAGAGTTAGGTATTACAGGTGGTGAAGAAGATGGTGTAGATAATTCTGATGTAGATGTTTCTAAATTATATACACAACCGAAGAAGTTGCGTATGCTTATGAAGAATTATTAAAAGTATCGCCACAATTTACTATTGCAGCTGCATTTGGTAATGTACACGGTGTTTACAAGCCAGGAAACGTAAAATTAACTCCAAAAATTTTAAAGAATTCTCAAGAGTATATTTCAGAGAAGTACAATGTTGGTCATAATCATATCGATTTTGTATTTCATGGTGGTTCTGGTTCTACTTTAGAAGAAATTAGAGAATCTATTGGTTATGGTGTTATCAAAATGAATATCGATACAGATTTACAATTTGCTTTTACAGAAGGTATTAGAGATTATATGCATGGTAAAGCAGCATATGTTGCAACTCAAATTGGTAATCCAGAAGGAGATGACTTACCAAATAAAAAATACTATGATCCAAGAAAATGGTTACGTGAAGGGGAAATTACTTTTACAAACCGTTTAAAGCAAGCATTTCAAGATTTAAATAACGTAGATACATTATAGTATTTATTATTAAATTAATTAAAAAGCATTTTGAATTATTTCAAAATGCTTTTTTTTATGAAAATATCTAGCTCAAATAGAATAATCACATAAAGAAGAAACCAGAATTAGAAAAAATCTTTTACATTTGTACTTCATATTTATTTTAAAATAGAATTTTTATTTTAAGATATTAAATTAAAACAAACACATAACATGGCTTGGTTTAAAAGAACAGATAAAGGAATACAGACTTCTACAGAAGATAAAAAAGATACTCCGAAAGGTTTATGGTATAAAACACCTAGCGGAAAAATTATAGATACAGAAGAATTAAAAGAAACCTATACGTTAGTCCGGAAGATGGATATCATGTAAGAATAGGTAGTAAAGAATACTTCGAATTATTTTTTGATAATAATGAGTTTAAAGAATTAAATGAAGGTTTAACTTCTAAAGATCCTTTAAAATTTGAAGACACAAAAAAATATCCAGAAAGATTAAAAGCTGCGCAAGCAAAAACAAAATTAAACGATGCTGTAAGAACTGCCGTTGGTAAATCTTTAGGTAAAGATATAGTTATTGCTGCCATGGATTTTGCTTTTATTGGAGGTTCTATGGGATCTGTAGTAGGAGAAAAAATTGCAAGAGCTATCGATTATTCAATTAAAAACAACATTCCGTTTTTAATGGTTTCTAAGTCTGGTGGTGCTAGAATGATGGAAGCATCTTTGTCTTTAATGCAATTGGTTAAAACTTCGTCTAAGTTAGCGCAATTGGCTAAAGCAAAAATACCTTATATATCTTTATGTACAGATCCAACTACAGGTGGTACAACAGCCTCTTATGCAATGTTAGGTGATATTAATATTGCAGAACCAAATGCATTAATTGCTTTTGCAGGACCAAGAGTTGTAAGAGATACAACAGGTAAAGATTTACCAGAAGGTTTTCAAAAATCTGAATTTGTCTTAGAACACGGTTTCTTAGATGCTATTTACGAGCGTAAAGACCTTAAAAAAGAAGTGAATTTATATATAGATTTAATCCAAAACTTGCCAATTAGAAAAGAGGCAGTAGTTTAATAAGATAAAGTTATTATAAAATAAAAAAACCAGCATTTGCTGGTTTTTTTATTTTATAAAGGTTTGTTATTTATATTAGAATCTCCATCCTACATTTACACCAAGCCTAGGTACAAGAATTGGCGAATCTGTACCAAAAAGGTTTCTACCTAAACCACCATAAATATCTATAACCAAACCACCTTCAGAAGAATATTTAGTTCCTATTGCTACACCTAAAGCAGCATCTGTATATTTTAAATCGTAAACGCCGAATCTTTAACAGTTTCTGTTTTTCCGAATTTATGCCTACAAATCCTTCACCAAAAAAGTTCCATTGTGCATCTGCAGTAAAATAATGACGAAAATAAGGTGTTATCATTGTGTTTTCGTTATATCTAAAATCGATATCTTGTTTCGCTAGATTAAATAAAGCAGAAACCCCGAAAGAATTTTCTACACTTATATAATTTTCATAAGAAAATTCTAGACTTCGTATAACTAATGCATCAGCAACATCTAACTTAATTTCTTGTTGAGAAAACCCTAAAGAACTTACTAGAAGTCCTAATATTAAAACTATTTTTTTCATGTTATTAATTTTTACAAATTTACTAAAAATATGATTGCTTAAAATCTGTAGCCTAAAGAAATACCACCTCTAGTAATTAAATTATTTTCCAATCCGTTTTCATCATTGTTATTAAATAAGTTTCTTCCAACACCTAAATAAATTTCTGTAATAAAACCAGATTTAGTTATAAATTTTCCTCCTACAGATATACCTAACGCAAAATCTGTCTCTACAATTGTTTCATCATTGTTATTAAAAAAATAATAACGATCCTCATAAGTGTTTAACATACCAAAACCTTCTACAAAGAAACCTCTAGCATATCTTGTTTCAGAAAAAAACCATCTATAATAAGGGGTTAAAGAAAATTTCTTCGGAAAATATAAGTCATCAGAGATATCGTTAAAATTGTAAAATACATCGATACCAAAAGAGGAATCTTTATTTAATAGATTTTCATAACTAACATTTAAAGACGAAAAAGCAATCAAACTAAATGCATTTAATTTAAGTTCGTGTTTTTTTGCATTGTCTTGCGGATACTTGAATTTCTCTTTTTCTTGAGCTGTTAATTGAATGCTAGTGCATACTAACAATACAAATAAGATAATTTTTTTCATATAATTCTAGATTGATTTTTAGCCAAATGTATTAAAAAATTGCACGTAATTGTACACTACCTGTGTGTATCGTTTTAGAATTTTCACTTTTTCTACCTAAATAACTTAAATTTAAATTTAAAAACGAATTTAATTTTCTGTTGAAAAGAAGGTTCCAAGTATAATTTTTTCCTTCTTGCAAACCTTCTAACATTTGGTAGGCAACAGGTGTGTTCGTCTCACCTTTATAATCGTTTAGAAAGACATTTAAACCTGCGGATATCTGATTCTTTTTAGTGCCTAAATAAAAGTATTCAATTCCGAATTTATGTTGTTGTAGGCTTTCGAAATCTTCTAAGGTGTTTTCTTTGTTTTTAAAATGATAAAAGGCAGACAATCGGTTGTTTTGATTTTGTAAAAAACTTATTTTAGGTTGAAATTCATAAGTATCTATATTGTAATTTCTATTATCAAAATTTTCTGTAACTAAATTATTTGTAGATTTTTTTCCTAATAAATTAAAAACCCAAAATGTTGCAAATTTATGAGCAAAATCTACTTGATGCATCTTAATTATGTTTTCTTGCGTTCCTATAAAATACAATTGCTTATTCCTTTGATTGCCATAAGTATAACTTGTACTGTAATTTTGTAGATTTTTGTTAAAATGTAAACTGTTTCTTAAACTATAATTAAGACCAATTAAATTATTTTCATCAAAATTAAAAGGATTAAAATTAAAAGAGTTTCCATTTCTAGCTTGTTCATTTTCGATGCTTAAAAAGCTTTCATTTTTAAAATAAGAAACTAATTTTTTAAATCCTTTTTGCATTTTCCATTGATTAAAATTTAGGTTGATTGCTTGTCTAAATTTTGCTTTTTGTGTTGCAATAAAACGAATGTTCGGTTTTAAAATTCTTAAATAATTTGCTTGATCTTTAAATTCGGCAATTTCAAATTCGTCAAAATCTTGCACACCATCATTGTTGTAATCGATCCAAGTATAAAAACCAAAACCAGGCTCTGTCTTAATATAAACGTATTCTTGCCTTGCAATATTACCGAAAAGGTTTCGTAGAGAGTGCTTAAGTTAACAAAGTTTTTAAATAATTTTTGATTGAAAAGAACTCTCGAGTTTAAAGATTTTTCATCGTTGGTAAAAGCATTATTAGTAAGTCTGTAATTTGCATAAATAGCTAAATTTGTACTTTCATTTTTGATTAACTTACTGTTTATATAAAAAGACTTTCTATTATTAATTTCGGAAAAAGCGTTCGATTTAATACTATCATTATTTCTGTAATTAAAACCAAACTTCGCAAATACTTTTGTGGTGTCTCCTAAACCAAAATAGGTTTCAAACTCTTTAAATCTGTGGCTTGTATTTGCGTAGGTATTCGTTTCGGTAAGTTTTCTGTTATTAGTTTCTATATTAGTAAAAGCACCTAGCCAGCTTTTTTTAAACGAATGCTCTATAGTAGCTTTTGCCCTTAAAAATGTGTTATTTTCTAATGTAGATGTATTGTTTAGTAAACTAGCATTTACAAAAAAAGAGGTTTTTTTAAGTTTTATTTTAGATGCAAGAAGATGTTTATTACCGTTGTAAGTGTTTAAATAATTAAGATTTTTAAAACTATATAAAACGTAATCTTTATTTTTATTTTGAAGGTTTATTTCTGATTGAAAATAGTTTTTAGTTGCATTGTTTGTTAACAGATTCCAATCTCGATTAAACTCTATAGATTCCCAACGTTGTAACGTTTTAAAGTTTTGATGTGCGTATTCATGATTAAATTTACTTGTTAATTGCCAATCGCGATCTATTAAAATTTGTTCCCAACCAATTTTAGCAGCCAAACCTGTATTTTCGTCGTTATCTAAATTAGAAAATAAATTTGCATCATTATTACTGACAGCAATTTCTGAAGTTATTTTTGTTTTATTAGTAGAATCATAATCTGACTTTAAAACAAATATTTGCGATTTTGTTGGCGGAATTAATCTTGTTATTGGTGCAAAATCACCTTGATTTACGCCTACATAATTATAAATTGTACCATTAGCTGTAGTGCTTTCTATAGCATAATCTCCATTATTTGCACCAACATTGGTAAACGTAACAAAATACAATTCTTCATTTTCATCATCAGAATATTCAAAATTTTCTACAGCACCATTTATAACTTTTCTATATAGAATTTTATTTTCATCATAAGTGTCTAAATAAGCACTTTCAGCAAACATTAAATCTTCATTATTACCTGCATTTGCTAATATTTCTTTTTGATTATCTGTTAAAACTTGTTGTAAAGGTTGATTTTTAGCATCGTTTTCGCTGTAAAAAAACTATTAATTTTTAATTTTTCGGTTTTATAATCAACAGATTCATAAGTAATAAAACGGGTGTAATTTCTATCAGAATATTGAAAATCTATTGTAATCCTCATATCATTAGTAATAGGATACGTGGTGTTAAAAGTAATTTCACCTAAATTATAGTCAATTTCATAATCTTTATTTTGGCCTCTTTCAATCTTAATTCCGTTTACATAAACCCTTTCGCTACCTGCAATTATAAGAATATTCGATTCGTTATTTGCGCCAATAACCTTATAAGGACCTTGATTTCCTTCATTACCAACAATAGAAAATGTTGTAAATTTTCCTCGAACAATTGCACCGTAAGCACCAACTTTTAAATTATCAGAAACATTGGCTTCAACTTCTAAACCGTAAACTTGTTTTGTAAAAGGAGCAAAGAAACTTTGATTATTGCTTAAGGATAAATCTCCGGCTTTTACGCGCCAATCATCAGTAAACATTTCTATAAATATTCTATCAAAATCACTTATTTTTTGAGAATAACCGTTTTCTTGAATCGGAATGTTGGTATCCCAAATATTAGCTCTTAAAGTTACTCTTTCTGATAATTTACCGTAAATTTCTAAATCTAACGCAGCATTTGTAACCGTATTTTGGTTGTTACCAGATGTAATACCTCTAGATATAAAACCTTTGGTTTGCAAACCATCGAAAAGTTTAATTTCTGATGGTTTTTTATTAGTTGTTAAACTGTAAAGTTTGCCTGTATAAGTGCTGTTTGGTACAATTAAACTATCATTGTAATTTGTGTATACTTTGGTTAAAAATGTAGGATATCTAAAGTATTTAATAGTAATTTCTGAGTATTTTTTAGAGTCTAAAATTAAAAGTGCTTTGTTAAAATCAACTTTATAATGAATAGTATCAATTACCTTTAGATCTTTATTTAAAACTTTAAACTTTTGCGGGTTAATTGCAATCGAATCAAATTTTATAGAATCGTTTTTAATATTAAATTTTATAGATCTATAATTGGTAGGAATAGTTTGTGCTTGGATAAAGTACCCAATCAATAAAAAGAAAAAAAGAGATTTTTTTAAACATTTACAAACTATACGTTGTTAACGTAAAAATAAGATTTTTAATATCTTACAAAGAAATTAAAATAACGATTGCTGTTTTACTGGGTTTTCGTGTGCCAATAACCATTTTTTTCTCCAAATTCCGCCAGCGTAACCTGTTAAAGAACCATCCGAACCAATTACACGATGACAAGGAATTACAATCCATAAAGGGTTTTTACCATTTGCAGAAGCAACAGCTCTAATAGCTTTTACATCGCCTAAAAATTTACTTTGTTGTAAGTAAGTTCGGTTTTACCGTACGGAATATCTAATAAACTTTTCCATACCTTTTTCTGAAAACTGGTTCCTTTTGGGTTAACAGTTAAATTAAAACTAGCTCTTTTGCCATTAAAATACTCTTGCAGCTGTAAAACACAATCTTGTAAACATTCTGGTGTTTTTTGGTGCAGTAATTCCTGTGAAATTTCATCATCTTTTAAGACAGAAACAGATTGTATGCCGTTTGTATCTCCAATAATTTTAGCAATACCAATTGGTGTTTTATAGTATGTGGTTTCTGTTTTTAACATTAGACACCAAATATGGCTTTAGAGTTTTGAGTTGTTATTTCAGAAATTTCTTTAAATGAAACTCCATAGATATCTACTAATTTATCAATAACATTTGTAATATAAGCACTTTCGTTTCTTTTACCTCGGTAAGGAGTTGGTGCTAAATAGGGCGCATCTGTTTCTAAAACGATGTGTTGTAAATCAATTTCATTTAAAAATTTATCAATTTTACCATTTTTAAAAGTAGCAACACCGCCAATACCTAATTTCATATTGTAAGAAATTGCTTTATCTGCTTGTTCTTTTGTACCTGTAAAACAATGAAAAATCCCTCTTAAATCATCACCTTTTTCTTCCTCTAAAATTTCGAAAATTTCATCAAAAGCATCTCTACAATGAATAACAATAGGTAGTTTTTTTCTTTTGCCCACTTAATTTGAGTTCTAAAAGCTTCTTGTTGTTGTTTTAAAAAGCTTTTATCCCAATACAAATCGATACCAATTTCTCCTATTGCGTAGAAATCTTTTTTATCAATCCATTCTTTAACATGTTGCAATTCTTCTAAATAATTTTCTTTTACAGAAGTAGGATGAAGGCCCATCATTAAGTAAACATCTAAAGGATATTCTTCTTCTAACTTTAACATACTTTCTGTATAACTAGAATCTATTGCAGGTATAAAAACCTCGAAACGCCCACATCTTTTGCGCGTTGAATCATTTCTTTTTGATCTTCGTTAAACTGACTAGAATATAAATGCGTGTGCGTATCTGTAATCATTATTATTTCTGATAATTTTTAGCAAAATTACAAATTAATACAACGCTTAAGACTTGTTGTAAAACATTTTATAAAACGTACCTTTGCATAAAATTTTATAAGATGACTTTTGAAGATTTAGATTTATCAAATCAATTACAATATGCAATAGACGATTTGGGGTTTACAACACCAACACCAATTCAAGAACAAGCATTTTCTGTGGTTAGATCTGGTAAAGATGTTGTAGGTATTGCGCAAACAGGTACAGGTAAAACTTTTGCTTATATGTTGCCAATTCTTAGAGATTTAAAATTTTCGAAACAACAACATCCTAGAATCTTGGTTTTGGTACCAACAAGAGAATTGGTTTTGCAAGTTGTAGAAGAAATAGAAAAACTATCTAAATACATAAATACACGTGTTTTAGGAGTTTATGGTGGTACAAATATTAACACGCAAAAACAAGCAATTTTACAAGGGCAAGATATTATTGTTGCAACACCTGGTAGATTGTATGATTTGGCTTTAAGTAATGCTTTAAAGTTAAAATCTATTCAGAAATTGGTGATTGATGAGGTAGATGTAATGTTAGATTTAGGTTTTCGTTTTCAATTGATGAACATTTTTGATGTGATACCGAAAGAAGACAAAACATATTGTTTTCTGCTACAATGACAGAAGATGTAGATGCTTTAATTTACGATTTCTTTAAAAATCCCACTAAAATATCTGTTGCAGTAAGCGGGACACCATTAGATAATATCGAACAAGTTTCTTACAATATACCTAACTTTTTTACTAAAGTTAATTTATTGCATCATCTTTTAAGAGATAAAGAAACGTACAATAAAGTATTAATATTTGTAGGTTTTAAAAGAACTGCAGATTTACTTTTTAAGCATTTAGAAGAGGTTTTTAACGATGAAATGTGTGTTATTCACTCTAATAAAACTCAGAATTACAGAATACGTTCGATAAGGCAGTTCGACGAAGGTAATAATAGAATATTATTAGCAACAGATGTAATGGCACGTGGTTTAGATTTTGATAATGTTTCTCATGTAATTAATTTTGATACCCCAGATTTTCGAAAAATTATATGCACAGAATTGGTAGAACTGGTCGTGCAGAAAAAGCGGGTAAAACGTTATTGTTTTCTACGGATAAAGAGCAAGAAGCTAAAGAGCAAATAGAAGCTTTAATGGATTATACTATTCCGGTTTTAGAATTACCAGAAGAAGTAGAAATTTCTAAATTGTTAACAGAAGACGAGCGCCCAAGAGAAGACCAAGGTATTTCTAAAAACAGAACAGGTTTAGAATATGTTCCGGGACCAGCATTTCATGAAAAAAGCGAAAAGAACAAGAAGGTAAATTTAGGTGGTTCTTACAGAAGAGAAATTGCTAAAAAATATAAAAAGCCTAAAACAAGAGGAGATAAAAATTACAACAAACGTAACAAGAAAAAATAATGCAAGTTTTAACAGCGCAAGAATTGCACAATTTGGCCATGAATATTGTTGGCGAAAAATTACAAGAAATGGGCTATGAGTTTCAAGCGATTAATAGTCAATTAAAAAGACATCCTCAATTTGTATTATTTAAAAAAGGAGAACCCACAATTTTTGTATTAGTAAAAGCTACAAAAAATCTTCAAAACCCTAACGAATACGATGTTTTATGGATGGAAACTTTTAAAAACCATGCAAGAAAACAAAATGCTAAAGTTTGGTTTGCTGGTGTAGGAATTGCAAATGCAGAAAGTGTAGAAAGTCCTGTTTTTAAAGACCAACCTTACTATGTTGCTTTCGATAATTTTGTAAAAGTATTAGAATAGATAAATGTATTATTCACAATAAAAAACGCCACAATTAATGTAGCGTTTTTTATGAATAAGAAGATTTTTACTTACGGGTTTGTAGACCATAAAGCAGCACTTTTTAGCATTGCTCTTTTTGGTAATTTTAATCCGCCCACAATTAATTCAGCAAAATCTTCTGGTTGTAAAACACTATCTTCCGAGTCTTTATCTGCAATACCTAATTCTACAGACATATCCGAAGCAATAGTACTAGGTGTTAATGTGCAAACTCTTATGTTGTTTTTTCTTACTTCTTTCATTAAAGATTCAGACATACCAATTACGGCAAATTTAGATGCAGAATAAGCAGAAACGTTAGCATTACCGTTTAATCCAGCTGTAGAAGCTACATTTATAATGTCTCCTATATTCTTTTCTATTAAATAAGGTAAAACTTCTTTAGTAACATAATACATTCCCATAACATTGGTTTGTATGATTTGTTCCCAAGTTTGTACATCCATTTCTGTAAAAGAACCAAAAGCAGCAATACCTGCATTATTTATTAAAATATCTACGCCGTTTAATTGCTCTATCAGTAATTTTATTGCTTTTTGAACTTCTTTATAATTACCAACATCAAAAGCGGCATAAGTAGCTTTTACACCAATTTTTTCAATTTCTTTTACAGTTTCTTTTAATACAGATTCATTTCTTCCTGTAATTGCAATATCTACGCCTTCTTTTGCTAAAGCCAATGCTGTTGCTTTACCCAAGCCTCTGCTTCCGCCGGTAATTATTGCTTTTTTGTTTGATAAATTTTCCATTTTTCTATTTTTTTAAATTTGATAAAATAAAAAACCACTCAGAAATTGAGTGGTTTTAATATGTTAAAAGAACGATGTATTATTTAGCATCTTGCTCTAATAAATCAAAGAATTGATTTAATTTAGGCATGATAATAATTTTTGTTCTTCTGTTTTTTGATTTGTTTTCTGCTGAGTTGTTTGGTACTAAAGGAATGTACTGACTTCTACCTGCAGCAATTAATCTTTGTGGTTTTACACCATACTTATATTGTAATATTCTAGTAATAGAAGTTGCTCTTAAAGCAGATAAATCCCAGTTGTCTTGAATTAAATCTCTTTTTATTGGTGTAGAATCTGTATGACCTTCAATCATCACTTCCATTTGCGGCTGATCGTTTACAACTTTAGCAATTTTTTCTAAAACTGTGTAAGCACCATCAGTTACGTTATAACTACCACTCTTAAATAATAATTTATCAGAAATAGAAATAAATACAACTGTTTTTTCTACGTTAACCTCGATGTCTTTATCTTGAATACCTTCTGTTAAGTTTCTAGTTAAGTGATATTTTATAGCTAAGTTTAATGAGTCTTTTTGAGTCATCGCTTTTCTTACACCATTAATATACTTGTCTTTTTCACTTAATTGAGCAATAACAGTCTTAATATTATCTGAAGAAGATTGCGTTAAAACAGTTAAATTTTCAACTTGTTTTAAAGCCGTTTTCTTATCGTCTTTTAAATATTTAACCTGTTCTGTTAAAGCAAAAATTTTCCCTTCTTCTTTTTCCTTTTCAATTAAACATTTTTGTAAATTAGTTTTTACAGCTAATAATTCCTCTTCTGCTTTCGTTTTCTCTGCTTGTAACGCTACAAATTCTTTCTTAGAAACACAAGAACTAACTAAAATTGTAGATAATAAGATTAAAGATATTTTCTTCATTTTTTCTGCTTAATAATTTATTATTCGAACAAATTTAATAAAATCAAAGAACAAAAAGTGCGATTAACAATTTTTTGTGAAAAATTATAGACTATTTTTGTTTTTATTAAACTTTTATTATGAAAAATTACCCATTTGTTATACTACTAATTTGTGCTTTATGCTTTTCTTCTTGTTCTAAAGAAACTATAAAGAAAAATTACACTTTTAAAGGAGCCGTATTTGGAACAACATACAAAATTACCTACTTAAATACAGATGAAAATTATAAAGAAAATATTGATAGTTTATTTCTTAAAATGAATAATTCTTTATCTACTTATATTTCAGATTCAGAAATTTCTAGAGTAAATAGAGATGAGGAAAATGTAGAATTAGATCCTTATTTTATAGAGGTTTTTAAAAAGTCTAAAAGAATTTTTAAAGAAACTAATGGTTACTTCGATCCAACAGTTGGTAATTTGGTAAACGCTTGGGGTTTTGGGCCAAAGAAAACAAAATTAGATCTAACAGAGGCAGAGGTTGCCAAGGAAATGCAGTTTGTAGGTTTTGATAAATTACAATTAGAAAACGCGACAATTCAGAAAGAATACCCCGGAATTTATTTAGATTTTAATTCAATTGCAAAAGGTTTTGGTATAGATGTAGTTGCTCGTTTTTTAGAAAGTAAAAATGTAAAAAGTTATTTAGTAGAAATTGGCGGAGAGATTAGAACAAAAGGTTTTAAAGAGGCAGATAAACCATGGTTGGTAAAATTAGTAGATCCAATAAATGCAGATGGTTCTGGTTTTAAAACACTAAATCTATCTAATAAATCGATGGCAACATCTCGTAACTATAGAAAGTTTAGAATATCAGAATCTGGTAAAAAGTTTGTACATACTGTTAATCCTAAAACTGGTTACGCACAAGAAAGTAATTTATTAAGTGCATCTGTAATTGCAGATTTAGATTGTGCAGATGTAGATGCGTATGCCACCGCATTTATGGCAATGGGATTAGAAAAAACAAAAAATTTCTTAAAGAAGAACAGTAAAATTAAAGCAATTTTATTATATACAAATGAAAACGGAAATCTAGAAGAATACACCAATTATACCTACAAGTAGGTAGTGTTTTTCGGCTTAAAAATGACTATTTTTTTTTATATTGCACTCTAAAGTTCTCAATACCCAACATTTACTATGAAAAAACAATTGTTATCTATTTTTTTGCTACTTTTTTTGTAGCTTTTATGCCCAAAACAATTCAGAAATTGCCAACGTATATATAAATAGAGCCAATACTGCTATTGAAGAAAGTATAGATTATAAAGAAGCACTAGATCTTTTTGAAAAAGCCATGAAATACATGGATACCGTAACAAAACCTTCTGTTGCAGACCTAGGAGCAAGAATATACTACGAATTAAAAAATTACAGACAAGCTCAAAAATATTCGAAACAATATTTTTTACTAGCTAAAAATAAAAAATCTGAAACTTATCAGCAGCAATTAGAACTATTTGTTACTATTGATGAAGAATTGAAAGAGCAAATAGAAAGAGAAAGAATATTAGAAGAAGAGAGAATTAGGAAATCTAAAGAACTTAAAAGAATAGATTCTTTAAAATTTATTTGGAAAAAGACTTCTATGGATATGGCTTTAAAAGTAGATAGTGTTTACAATTTTAACGCTAACAATTATGCATTGTTTTCTAAAGAAGGTAAGTTTGGAGTTATAAATGATAAAGCAGAAATAATTTTAGAAGCCAAAGAATACACAAATGCAATTAATTTTGCGGGGTATTTTTTATTACTGAATAAATCTAAAGAGGCAACTAAAATTTATAGTTTTAATACAAATAGCGGTACAGGTATTTTATTACCAAATCCATCTGACTTTAACGCGCTTTCTACACATTTTGGTAAGGTAATGTTGCCAAGAGAAAACGGAAGGTTAATTACATATCCAAACAACTCATATGAACCTTTAGTTTTTGACTTAAATCAAGGTAAAATTGTTAAAATCTCTAATAAAGAAGATTTAATGAAAGATTTAAAAAAGAACGATGTTTTAAGAAAATATAATAAAGATGGTGAAGTAAAAGTAGATAAAGATTGGTATTTGTTTGGAGGTCATTTAGGTGGCGGAATTTACCCGCTATATGTAGAAGGAGATTATAATGTTAAAGCTTTTTTATGTTCTGTAGATGGTACAATGTTGTATGCTGATTCTAAGTACGATTATATTGGTTCTTTTCATGATAACAAAGCGCAAGCTGTAAAAGGAGATACTATTTCTTGGGTAAATCAAAACGGAACAAAAGTATCAAACGCAAAAGATAGTAAAGCAAATTATAAAGGAGATTCTAAAGTATTTAAAGTAGAAGATGGTGTTTATCAGATTCTTAAAAATGGAGTAATTATAAACGGAGATAAAAAACTAGAAAAATTACCGTAATATTTAAGGAAATTTCAGTAATCTCAATTATTTATAACATACGGGAAGAATTTCGTTCTTCATTAAACAAAATCGTTCTAGTTTTTCCGGAGCGATTTTTTTTGTATAATCAACTTCATCAACCTTAAAACCAATTGCACGCAGTTTATCAAAATAATCTCTTCCGTAAACTCTTACATGATCGTATTGACCAAATATTTTTGCACGTTCTTTTTTGTCTGTTATAGTATCGTCTTCAAAAGTTTTTTCTCTTGATAAATCTTGCGGAATTTGAAAAATACCAAAACCACCAGGTTTTAAAACTCTATACAGTTCTTGCATCGCTTTAGTGTCATCAGGAATGTGTTCTAAAACATGATTACAAAAAACAACATCAAATTCGTTATTTTTAAAAGGTAAATCACAAATATCTGCTTTTACATCGGCAATTGGAGATTCTAAATCTGATGTTAAATAATTTAGATTTTCTTGTTTTCTAAAGATATCTAAAAAACATTGTTCTGGTGCAATATGTAAAACGTTTATTTTTTTTGTTGAGGTAAAGAAATTAGTTTCATCTTTAAGAAAAAGCCACATTAAACGATGTCTTTCTAAAGAAAGTGTAGAAGGAGAAAGTGCATTTTCTCTCTGGTTTCCATATCCGTAAGGTAGAAATTTTTTAAAACTTCTACCATCAATAGGATCTGTAAAATTATCACCTTTTAAATACCAAGCTATAGTTGGTCTAACTAGATAGCTTGCTTTAATTAACCAAGGTCTAGGTATGGTGTTAAGTATGGTTTTAAATATAGACATTAACGTTTATTTACTGTCTAAATTCGTCTTCTTCTGTAGTTTCAATTCCTAAAGCTTCGTGTACATATTTAAATGTAGAAAGCAATTCGGTTTTCCGTTTAGAATTGCAACATCGTGTTCAAAATGAGCAGATGGTTTGTCATCTAAAGTAGTAATTGTCCAACCATCAGAATGTTGTCTTATCTTTTGAGTTCCTAAATTTGTCATTGGTTCTATAGCTACAACCATTCCTTCTACAAACTTTTTTCCTCGTCCTCTTTTTCCGTAATTTGGCATTTCTGGGTCTTCGTGCATTTCTCTACCCAAACCATGACCAACAAGTTCTCTAACAACACCATAACCATGGTCTTCAGTAAATTTCTGAATCGCATAACCAACATCGCCAACTCTGTTACCAACTTTAAACTCTCTTATACCAACATACAAACTCTCTCTAGTTACGTCTAATAATTTTTTGGTTGCTGGTTCTATTTCGCCTACAGCAAAAGTGTATGCATGATCGCCATAAAAACCATTTTTTATTGCACCACAATCTATAGAAATAATATCGCCTTCTTTTAAAGGATCTTTATTTGGAATACCATGAACAACTTGAGAGTTCGGACTCATACAAAGCGTGTTCGGAAAATCATATAACCCTAAAAAACCAGGAATTGCACCTTCTGCTCTAATAAATTCTTCTGCTAATTTATCTAAATATAAAGTTGAAACACCAGGCTTAACTTCTTTGGCAAGCATACCTAATGTTTTAGAAACTACTAATGCACTTTCGCGCATAATTTCTATTTCTTCTTTGGTTTTAATCTTTATCATGTTAAAAAAATTGAACCACAAAGTTAGTATAATTTAAGTAATTTGTAGACTGATTTTGTTATTTGAAAAAAGAGAAAAAACCTTTTTTCTTTTTAGGTTCTCGGTTCGTGGTTAAAAATTTGCTTGTAAACTTGTGTCCAACCAATAAAACCACCCACATTTCTATCGTCTATAAATATGTCGGCGTTAATTTTTCTACTGTATTTTTCGTCATAAATTTCTTCCGGATAACTTTTGTTAACAGCATAAAATTCAATTCCGTTTTCTTTACAAAAAGCCACGGCTTCAGTTAATCTAGAGCCACTTCTATATGTCCATAAGATTAACCTAAAACCTTCTGCTTGAAGTTTTCTTAAGGTTTCGAAAGCAAAAAGTTGTGTTTTTCCTATTTTAGGATAACCGTCTTCTACAATTGTACCGTCAAAATCTACAGCAATAATTAAATTATTGTTTTTCATTTATTTACTTCTGTCGTAAGAATGTTTATATGGTTTGTTTGTAACTATTTTAAGAATATCTTTTTCTAGAGTTTGTCTTGCATATTCTACATAACGCCCAACCTCCTTATCATTTTTATAAAAAATAAATGTTGGTACTCTTATAATATTAAAGCCTTCTTGTAAATTGTCCGGTGTTCTTTTAGAACGATTAACGGTGATAAGCTCTACATTTTTAAGGTTGAAATTTGCCATTTCTAATATTTTAAAAAACGCGGTGTTTCTCTTTTACTATCGCCACACCAAGTGCCCATAAAACCTTTAATTTTATATCCTTTTAAAGCACTTTTTAAAGCTTCTATAGTTGCTGCGTCCGGTTTGTAAGAGTCATAATTTTTTGTAAACCAAGCACTGTAAGGTGCTTGATTGAAAGATTCTTTGTTTGCAAAGCCAATTAAATTGCCTTTATTGTTTTTTTAGCTGTAATTTCTTGTTGTGCACTGCAAGAACTTAATGCAATTACAAAAATAAGAGTAAAATTTTTTTCATTGTATTTGTTTACGATTCTATAATAAAGAGTTTTGTGTCATTTCTTCGGTTGTGCTACACCCATTAATTCTAAAATTGTAGGTGCTACGTCTCCCAATATACCGCTTTTTATAGACTTTATCTCTTTATCAATTAAAACAAAAGGTACAGGATTAGTAGTGTGCGCTGTGTGAGGTGAACCATCAGGATTCATCATTGTTTCACAATTACCATGATCTGCAATTAATAAAATAGAATAATCATTTTCTAAACCAGTTTCTATAACTTCTTTTGCACAAGCATCTACAGCTTCACAAGCTTTTATTGCTGCTTCCATAATACCTGTATGGCCAACCATATCTCCGTTTGCAAAATTTAAGCAAACAAAATCTACTTCACCTTTTTCTAAATCTTCACACAAAGCATCTTTTAATTCATAAGCAGACATTTCTGGTTTTAAATCGTAAGTAGCTACCTTAGGTGAGTTTCTTAAAATTCTAGATTCACCTTCAAAAGGAGCTTCTTGGCCACCAGAGAAGAAAAAGTTACATGTGGATACTTTTCTGTTTCGGCAATTCTAATTTGTTTTTTACCAGCTTTAGACAAAACTTCACCCAATGTGTTTTTAATATTATCGTTATTATAAATTACATTTATTCCTTTAAAGCTTTCGTCATATAAAGTAATGGTTGTATAGTATAAGTCTAATTTTTTCATTCCGAATTCCGGAAAATCATTCTGCGATAGCGCATTTGTTAATTCTCTTCCTCGATCTGTTCTATAGTTAAAAAACAAGACAACATCTCCTTCTTTAATTTTTGCTTTCGGATTACCGCTATTGTCTGTAGCAATTATTGGTGTATGAAATTCATCTGTAATACCAGCCTCATAATTTGCATTCATTTCAGCAAGAACTTCTGTTGTTTTTTTACCAATTCCGTTTACAACACCATCATAAGCTTCTTTTACACGTTCCCACCTGTTGTCTCTATCCATAGCATAATAACGCCCAGTTACAGAAGCCAATTCTCCTGTACTTTCTTTCATGTATTCTTGAATATCATTTATAAAAAACGTACCTGATTTAGGATCACAATCTCTACCATCTGTAAATGCATGTAAGTAAACATTTTCTACTTGATTTTCTTTAGCGACATCTAAAATTCCTTTTAAATGATTAATATGTGCATGAATTCCTCCGTTAGAAACCAAACCAAGTAAATGCACGTCTTTATTGTTTTCTTTTGCAAAGTTAAAAGTGTCTAAAAGTACTTTTTCTTTACCTAAAGTTTTTTCTTCTACAGCTTTGTTAATTCTAGCTAAATTTTGATATACAATTCTACCTGCACCCAAATTCATATGTCCAACTTCAGAATTACCCATTTGACCTTCTGGCAAACCAACATGCAAGCCGTCTGTTCTTAATTCTGCATGCGGATATTTGTCATACAAACTATTAATGTAAGGTGTTTTTGCGTTGTATATTGCAGATACTTTTGGGTCTTGAGTTATTCCCCAACCATCTAAAATCATTAAGATTACTTTCTTGTCCATTTTTCTAAAATTATACAGTAAAAATAAGAAAGTTTTTTGTCTTCTTATTAAGTTTTTACGAAACCGATACCGTAAAATTACTAGTATTATTCTTGCTTTTTTTCAATTGTAATATTATTCAGATTAAAAAAAGAAATTTTCATGAAATAGAAATAAAGAATTACTATTTTAATCCGTAATTTTGTAAGAATAATTCAATAAATAGAAGAATATGCAGTTTCAATTGAATGATGTCACAAAAAAGTTACCAAAACACTTACATAAGTTTGTAGTTAAGCAGCCTTATGAAGAATATACAGCACAGAACCAAGCCGTTTGGCGCTATGTAATGAGAATTAATGTTGATTATTTAAGTAAAGTTGCACATAATTCTTACATAAAAGGTTTAGATAAAACAGGAATTTCTACAGAAGTTATACCACACATGGAAGGTATGAATCGTATTTTAAAAGATATTGGTTGGGCTGCAGTTTCTGTAGACGGATTTATTCCGCCAAATGCTTTTATGGAATTTCAGGCATACAATGTTTTGGTAATTGCATCAGACATGAGAACTATAAATCATATAGAATATACGCCTGCGCCGGACATTATTCATGAAGCAGCTGGTCATGCTCCAATTATTGCAAATCCAGAATATGCTGAGTATTTAAGAAGATTTGGAGAGATAGGATGTAAAGCAATTTCTTCTGCTAAAGATTATGAAATGTATGAAGCAATTCGTTTGTTGTCTATTTTGAAAGAAGATCCAAATTCTACAGAAAAAGAAATTACAGAAGCGCAAGAAAAAGTAGAGTATCTGCAAGAAAATATGGGTGAATTATCTGAAATGGCACAGATAAGAAACTTACACTGGTGGACTGTTGAGTACGGATTGATTGGATCTTTAGAAAATCCTAAAATTTATGGAGCTGGTTTACTTTCTTCTATAGGTGAAAGTGCATGGTGTATGAAAGAAGAAGTGGTTAAAAAACCATATTCTATAGAAGCTGCTAATATAAATTTTGATATTACAAAACCACAACCACAACTTTTTGTAACTCCAGATTTTGCTCATTTAAGTTTAGTTTTAGAACAATTTGCCAATAAAATGGCAATTAGAAAAGGAGGTTTATCTGGTTTAAGAAAATTGATAGAATCTAAAAACCTTGGAACGATTGAGCTTAGTACGGGTATTCAAGTTTCGGCGTTTTTACAAATGTTATTGCAGACGAAAATAACAAGCCAATTTATTTTCAAACAACAGGGCCAACTGCTTTGTCTAACAGAGATAAAGAGTTGATTGGTCATGGTATCGAAACGCATGCAGATGGTTTTGGTAGCCCAATAGGTAAGTTAAAAGGAATTAATATTCCTATCGAAAATATGAGTCCTAGAGATTTAGAAGCTTACCAAATTTATGAAGGTAAAACAATTACTTTAGAGTTTGAAGGCGGTTTAAAAGTAATAGGAAATGTAATTACAGGTACAAGAGATTTAAAAGGAAAAATATTGATAATTTCTTTTGAAAACTCTACAGTTACCCATAATGATAAGGTTTTATTTCAACCTGAATGGGGTGTTTACGACATGGCTGTGGGTAAAGAAGTTGTATCGGCTTATGCTGGTGCAGCAGATATCAATTCTTTTGAAGATACAAGTGAAGTTTCTAAAACAAAAACACATAAAATTAAGTATTCTGATAATCAGAAAAGATTATATGGTTTATACGATAGTGTTAGAGAAATTAGAAATACAAAAAATGTAACAGAACAAAAAATTGAATCTATTTATAATGACCTTTTAAATAATTACAAAAATGATTGGTTATTGCTTTTAGAGCTATATGAATTAGCAAAAGCATATAAATTAGATATTCAAGAAAAGATTCTAAAATCTTTAGAGGTTTTAAAAAGTAATAATAGTTACACAAAATTGATAGAAAATGGTTTAGCTTTGTGTCATTAATCAAAATAACAACATAACATGGGCTTATTTAGCATGTTTAAAAGAAATGATATGAGTGCAGAAATTAAAGAATATTTACAAAACGATGCCGTAATTTTAGATGTTAGAACTTTAGAAGAATGGAATGAAGGACATATAGAGTCTTCTAAACACATTGTTTTAAATTTAATTCCGTTAGAAATAGAACAAATAAAATCATGGAACAAACCTGTAATTACAGTTTGTAGAAGTGGAGGTAGAAGTGGGCAAGCTGCTCAGTTTTTAGCTCAAAACGGAGTTGATGTTATAAATGGCGGACCTTGGCAAAATGTAGCAAAAGAGCTATAAAAACCTATTTGTCAAACCCTTTTCTTCTACGCTTACGTAATTTCAAGTAAATTATGTAAGTGTGTTTTATTTTTCTAATAATTGCAAAAATACCACCAAGCATTGCACCTACAAATGCTCCCATAGTTAAAGCATCTAAGTTTTGACCTGTAATTAAGCGTTTTAAAACGAAAGTAATAATACCTATTAGAATTAGTACAAAAAAGACTTGTAATTTAGATTTAGATAAGTGTGCATAAATTCCGCCCAAACCACCAGTAATTATTGCTGTGGCGGTAATCTTAGTTAAAAATAATTCTATTAATTCGCTTGTAGTTGGTTGTATAATTGCAGAAACAAAAATACCAACCAGAGCACCGTGAAACTAAACCTGTAATAATTTTTCTAATCATACTTTCAGTAATTATTTTACCTAAGACTTAAAGGTACAAAATATTAATGTACTAAATTAAGTTTCTTTTTTGTGCGCTTTATTTTCTTTAATATTTTTTCTTAACTTCAAATATATATAATTTAAATCTTCAAAAAAGGTAGGGTAAATTACAATTGAGTTGTTTTACTAATAGATAATAGAAATTATGTATTAGAATTTATAAATTTTTAAATTATGAAAACAATCAAATTAATAGCAACATTTATCGCTCTTTTTACAATCGGATTTTTAAATGCTCAAGAACAAAAAGAACAGCAATTAGAACAAAAAGAACTGTCTAAATCTGCTTATTATCAAAAAAGAGCAAAGGAAGATGCCAAATTCGAACAACAATATGAGGCTAAATCTAAAAAAGATGAAAAACAATTCGGAAAGAACAAAAAGCCTACGAAAAAGAGTTAAAGAAAAAAGACAAAGAAGCGTATGATGCCTATATGCAAGGTAAAAGAGATGCTTATGCAGAACATCACAATCACTGTGATTCACATTGTCATCATGGTTATTATTATCACAATCACACAAGATATTATTACAGTTACGAGTATAGAAGTCAACCAAGATATAGAACACGAACAAGTGTAAGAGTTGGTGTGCCAAGAGTAAGAATTGGATTATTTTAATTAATTAAAAGCTTATCGAGCATAGTTTTCGGTAAGCTTTTTTAAAATTTAATAAAAGGAAGTTTTTTAGTTAACTGTGCTTTTTTTAATTGCAAGTTTTTTAAAAACTTTTGATGTTCTTCAGAAGCTTCATTAAAAGGTCTGTGTGCAATTCCTCGCTGAATTGTTTCAACATCTTTCATAATTGGTTTAGAATCTTCAGAAAACCAAGTTGCTGTGAATTTTTCCCAAATATAATTTATTGCAATGTTATTCGGATGAATCATATCTTCATTATAAAAACGATAATCTCTCAATTCATCTACTACAATTTCATAGGAAGGGAAATAATATGAATTCATATCAGAATTTACGGTAGCATGAACCGCACTAATTAAATGCGCTTTACTTCTGTTGTTTTCTATAAAACCATCTTTTAAATGTCTAACCGGTGAAACTGTAAAAATAATGTTAGCATTTTTATTAATTGATTTTATTAGAGAAGTTATCTTTTTTAAAGTTGAGGTAATTTCATCAACAGAAAGTAAATCTTTAGAAAATTTTTTCTGCGGAATTTTATGACAATTTGCTACAATACAATCATTTTCTAAATAACGATATACCCAAGAAGTACCTAATGTTATAAGAATATGAGATGCATTTTCTAAATAACTTTTAGTGTTTTTTAAAGCTAAATTTAAGTTGTATAAAAGCGTTTTCTTATCCGAAGCACTTAAACTTGAGTGTGCATCAAAACAATGCCACCTTTCGTTGTTGTAAACTAATTCTTTTTCGGTATAGAATTTACTGTTGATAGCTCTAGAAATTAAATTTTCTATTGCCTTCGGATGAAATAAAATACCAAATGGATTTTGCTGTGTTTGAAACTTATAAAAAGCAAGTTTATTACCAATGTTTTCTGAAAAACAAGAACCAATTAAAAGTGTTTTAGAATGATAAGAAATAAGATTGTTATCTTCTCTTTTGATTGGTATTTGTGTCTGAAAAATCATTTATACTAAATAATCTTTTGCTTTGTCTAATGCTTTCGGTATTCCACCTGGGTTTTTACCACCAGCAGTTGCAAAAAAGTTTTGGCCACCACCGCCACCATGAATTAATTTACCTAATTCTCTAACAACCTTACCAGCATCGTAACCACGTTCTTTTGCCAATTCTTTAGAAATGTAACAAGTTAACATCGCTTTGTCTTTAGAAGGAGCAGTAGCAAACAATAAAAATAAATTATCTAGATCTTTACCTAAGCTAAAAGCTAAGTTTTTAATTCCGTTTGCATCTAAATCTACTTTTGTAGCTAAAAATTGCACTCCATTAATTTCTTGAAGATTATTCTTAATTTCTCTTGATAAATTTTGCGCTTTTTCTTTTAATAGTTGCTCTATTTGTTTTTGAAGCGACGCATTATCTTCTTGTAATTTTAAAACTGCTTTTACGGGTTCTTTAGCGTTGTTAAGTAAGTCTTTAATTTCGAATAAAGTTTTGTTATTTTCAGAATAGAAATCTTTAACAGCATCATTAGTAATTGCTTCTATTCTTCTAATTCCGGAGGCAACAGCGCCTTCAGATTTAATTTTGAAATGCCATATGTCTCCGGTGTTTTGTACATGTGTACCACCACATAATTCTACAGATTTACCAAATTTAATTGCTCTAACAGTATCACCATATTTTTCTCCAAACAATGCCATTGCACCATCATCTAAAGCTTGTTGCATTGGTATATTCCTTTTTCTACTAAAGGTAGTTTACCGTAAATACGTGCATTAACAAAATCTTCTACATCGCGTAACTCATCCGCAGTTAACTTAGAAAAGTGAGAAAAATCGAAACGTAAATATTTAGAATGCACAGCAGAACCTTTTTGCTCTACATGTGTTCCTAAAACTTCTCTTAAAGCTTGATGCAATAAATGTGTTGCTGTATGATTACATTCTGTTCTGTAGCGTTGTTTTTTATCTACAACAGCTTTAAAACTCTCGTTTAAATGCTTTGGTAAATTTTTGGTAAAATGTATAATTAAGTTGTTTTCTTTTTTAGTATCTAAAATATAAACAACATCACCGTGTGTATCTTCTAAATATCCTTTATCACCAACTTGTCCTCCGCCTTCAGGATAAAAAGGTGTTAAATTGAAGACTAATTGAAACATTTCGCCATCTTTTTTAGAGGTTACTTTTCTATACTTAGTTAGCTTTACATCAGCTTCTAAATAATCGTAACCAATAAATTCTTCTTCTTTGTCATCAATTAAAACTACCCAATCTTCTGTTGAGCTTTCACTTGCAGCTCTAGATCTATTTTTTTGTTTCTGAAGTTCT
Organism: Polaribacter sp. HA6-7; assembly: GCF_055693625.1. Classification (NCBI taxonomy): domain Bacteria; kingdom Pseudomonadati; phylum Bacteroidota; class Flavobacteriia; order Flavobacteriales; family Flavobacteriaceae; genus Polaribacter; species Polaribacter sp. HA6-7. The sequence goes on along the minus strand of NZ_CM146338.1, from coordinate 2,580,639 downwards.
TCTTTAAAACCGTTTTCATCTAAAGTATAGCCTTTTTCAGATAAAATTAAAGCAGTTAAATCAATAGGAAATCCAAAAGTATCATACAATTCGAATACTTTTTCACCGTAAATTTCTTTGGATTTAGAAGCATCAATAATTCCGTCTAATAAAAGCAATCCTTTGTCTAGAGTTTTTAAGAAAGAGGCTTCTTCTTCTCTAATTACATTTTCTATTAATTGTTTTTGGGCTTTAATTTCCGGAAAAGCTTCTCCCATTTTATTGCTTAAAACTTCTACAAGTCTATAAATAAAAGGATCTTTTTTATTTAAAAACGTAAATCCGTATCTAATAGCTCTTCTTAAAATTCTACGAATAACATAACCTGCACCTGTGTTACTTGGTAATTGGCCATCTGCTATTGAAAAAGCAACCGCTCTAACATGATCTGAAATTACACGAGTTGCAATGTCTTGTTTTTCGTTTTTTCCGTAAGTTGTATTTGTAATAGTCCCAATTTCGCTAATAATTGGTTTAAAAACATCTGTGTCGTAGTTAGATTGTACATTTTGCAAAACCATGCATAAACGCTCAAATCCCATACCGGTATCTATATGTTTGTTTGGTAATTCTTCTAAGGTTCCGTTTGCTTTTCTATTGAACTGCATAAAAACTAAGTTCCATATTTCTACAACATGCGGATGATCTTCATTTATTAAAGTTCTACCATCAACTTTTGCTTTCTCTTCTGCAGAACGAATATCTACATGAATTTCAGAGCAAGGTCCGCAAGGTCCTTGTTCTCCCATTTCCCAAAAGTTATCTTTTTTATTTCCTTTTAAAATTCTGTCTTCATCTATATATTGTTTCCAAATATCGTAGGCTTCGGTATCTAATTTTAAATTGTCTTTATCGTCAGAGCCTTCAAAAACGGTAACATATAAAATGTCTTTATCAATTTTATAAACTTCGGTTAATAATTCCCAAGCCCAAGCGATAGCTTCTTTCTTAAAATAATCTCCAAAAGACCAATTACCCAACATTTCAAATAATGTGTGATGATAGGTGTCGTAACCAACTTCTTCTAAATCATTATGCTTACCGTAAACCCTTAAACATTTTTGCGAATCTGTAATTCTTGTACTTTTAGGCGAGCCATTACCCAAGAAATACTCTTTAAAAGGTGCCATTCCGAATTTACAAACATTAAAGTTGGGTCGTCTTTAGTTACCATGGGTGCAGACGGCACAATAAGATGAGATTTATCTTTAAAAAAGTTTAAAAATGTAGCACGAATATCTTGAGATTTCATAAAGAAAGAAGTTTCTAGATTGGTTATTATATGTTAATATATCTATAAAACAACTGTTTTAAAAAGCAGTTGTAAAACATTTTGTAAATTAGCGAGTTCTTAAAAGTGAAATTTTAACTAAAATCAAATTTAAGAAAACAAAAATAGTACATTTACAATTATGGCAAAAGTAAAATATTATTACGATGCAGATACACTTTCTTACAGAAAAATTGCTGTTAAGAAAAGTGATTACTACAAGAAAACAATATTTGTTTTTTTAGCTATTTTATTAAACGGATTTATAGGTTTTATAGTGTTTAGCCAATTTATCATGTCGCCAAATGAAAGAGCCTTAAATAGAGAAAACGAAAATTTACAGTTAAATTTAGAATTATTATCTAAAAGAGTAGAAGAAAGTTCTACAATTTTAGCCCAGTTACAAGAAAGAGATAACAATATTTATAGAGTTTATTTTGAAGCAAACCCAATACCAGAAGAACAAAGAAAAGCAGGTTTTGGTGGTGTAAACAGATATAAAAGTTTACAAGGTTACGACAACTCTAAACTAATAACAGATTTAACTAAAAACGTAGATATTTTATCGAAACAGCTTGTAGTGCAATCTAAATCTTTAGATGAAATTGTTGTTTTAGCAAAAGAAAAAGAGAAAATGTTGGCAGCAATACCAGCAATTTTACCTGTAAAGTTAGTAGATTTAACCGTAATGGCGTCTCGGTTATAAATGGAGAATGCATCCTATTTTAAAGATTCGTAAATTTCATAAAGGAATGGATTTTACTGCGCCAGTTGGTACACCAATATACGCTTCGGTAACGGTAAAGTTATTAGAGCAGAAAGAAGTGCTACTTTTGGTAAAGTTATTTATATAGATCATGGTTATGGTTATAAAACCATTTATGCTCACATGAGCAAAATGAAAGCAAGAAAAGGACAAAAGGTAAAACGGGGTGATTTAATTGGTTATGTTGGTAATACAGGTAGATCTGTTTCTGCTCACTTGCATTACGAAGTTCATAAAAATGATAGAGCTGTAAATCCTATTAATTTTTACTACGGAGATTTAACGCCGGAAGAGTTTGCTGCAATGCAAAAAGCGGCAGAAGAAGAAGGACAATCTTACGATTAAAATCGCTATAAAATGCATATAGATTTACCAGAAAAGCGTTACTACAAAATAGGTGAAGTTGCCAAGGCATTTGATGTAAATACGTCTTTAATTCGTTTTTGGGAAAAAGAATTCGATATTATTAAACCCAAAAAAACGCAAAAGGTAATCGACTTTTTACTGCGGATGATATTAGTAATTTTAAACTAATTTTTAATTTAGTAAAAGAAAGAGGATTTACTCTAGAAGGTGCAAAACAAAAATTAAAAAAGAATCCAGATTCTACAATTTACAATCACGAAATTATTAGCAGATTAGAAAGTGTAAAAGCAGAATTGATTAAAATTAAAAATCAGTTGTAACACTTTTAACTTTTACGTGTCTAACAATTAGATAAAGCAAATAACTGCTTTATATTCTTAAGAATATTAGGTAAATTTGTAGAAATCGATTAAAAATCAACTAAAAAACTTAAAAAACAGAAATTATGAAAAAATGGTTAGTACCAGTAATTGTTATAGTAGTAATAGTACTTGGTGTTTATAAATGGGGTGTAGGTTTTAATAATACAGCAATAGAATTAAACGAAAGTGTTTCAGAATCTTGGGCAAATGTAGAAACGTCTTACCAAAGAAGAAACGATTTAATTGGTAACTTAGTAAACACTGTGCAAGGTGCAGCAGATTATGAAAGAGGTACATTGGTAGAGGTAATCGAAGCAAGAGCAAAAGCAACTTCTGTAAATATCGATCCATCTAACATAACACCGGAACAATTGGCACAATTTAATAAAGTACAAGGAGGTTTAAGTGGTGCTTTAAAAAGTTTATTGGTAACTGTAGAAAGATATCCAGAGTTAAAAGCGAATGAGAACTTTTTAAAATTACAAGATGAATTGGCAAGTACAGAAAACCAAATTCTAACTGCAAGAACTCGTTTTAATGAGAAAATAAAACCTTATAACAATCACGTTAAGAAATTTCCTAATTCAATTTTAGCAGGTTGGTTTAATTTTGAAGGGAAACCATATTTTCAAGCAGAAGCAGGTGCAGAAAAACCAGTTAAAGTAGATTTTAGTAAAAAATAAAAGATGTCTAAAGTAGAAGAATTTCTTACACCAGCAGAAGAAAAAGAAATTATTTCTGCTATTAGAACTGCAGAGTCAAATACTTCGGTGAAATACGTGTTCATATCGAAGCTACTTCAGATAAAGAACATTACAAAAGAGCGCTAGAAGTGTTTCATCTCTTAAAAATGGATAACACCAAAGATGCCAACGCTGTATTAATTTATGTGGCAGTTAAAGATCATAAATTTGTTATTTACGGTGATAAAGGTATTAATGATGTTGTGCCTAAAAATTTCGGGATACTACAAAAGATGTAATTCAAAATCAATTTAAAAAAGGAAACTTTAAGCAAGGACTTGTAGATGGTATTTTAAAAGCTGGTTTAGAATTGCAAAGTCATTTTCCTTGGCAAACAGATGATATTAACGAATTACCTAACGAAATTTCTAAATAATCAATTTCTTGAAAGCATTTAAAAACATCAGTTTTCTTCTTTTATTTTTTGTAACTCAAATTTCATTTGGGCAATTTACCATACCGTAAATCCCAAAAGAACAAACAAGTGTTTACGATTATGTAAACTTATTAACTGCTAGCCGTGAAAACGAATTTAGAAAATAAACTAGTACGTTATTCAGATTCAACATCAACACAAATTGTTGTTATTGTAATAGAGTCAACAAAAAATGAAAGTATTGGTATCTTGGCTCCTAAATGGGCTCAAAAATGGGGAATTGGTCAAGAAAAAGAAGACAACGGTATATTAATTTTACTTGCCGAAAAAGACCGTAAAATTTGGATAGCACCAGGTTATGGTATCGAACCAATTTTAACCGCTGGTATTGTTGGCGAAATTACAAGAAATGTAATAATACCGGAGTTTAAAAGAGGGAATTTTTACGAAGGATTAGACAAAGGTTCTGATACTATTTTTCAATTACTAAACGGAGAATATAAAGGAACTCGAAAAAACAAATCGAAAGGTTTTGATCCAGGAATTTTTTTCTTTATCCTAATTGTCATCATCTTTTTTATTATAATCTCAAGAGGTAATAAAAATAATAGAGGTGGTGGCAACAGGCATAGAAGAGGTTCTTTAGCCGATACAATTTTTGATACCATTATATTAAGCAATGCCGGTAGAGGTGGCGGAAGCTTTGGAGGCGGTTTTGGCGGTTCTTCTCGGTGGTGGAAGTTTTGGCGGAGGCGGCTTTGGAGGCGGTTTCGGTGGCGGTGGCTTTAGTGGCGGTGGAGCAGGAGGAAGTTGGTAATTAGCTACTAAAGATTATTTTAGGTATCATAATTTAGATACTTACAAAACAGAACACTTAATTTTTATTTAAAAAATTTAAGTGTTTTATTATTTTCAATAATTCTAAAAGCAAAAGTAAATGAAGAAAATAGTTTCGATATTTAGTTTTTTAATTTTGATGAGTTGTCAGAATTTTGGGCAATTAAATATAATTTCAGATTTACCAAAAACTTTAAGTGAAGTTTCGGTACAGAAATAGTGCCGAAATCAGATTTAATTTGGATGATAAATGATGGTGGAAATAAACCAACTTTGTTTGGCTTAAACGCTAAAGGAAAAATTAAAAAAGAAATTTATATTAAAGCTAAAAATCACGATTGGGAAGATTTAGCTTCGGATGAAAATGGAACTATTTACATTGGAGATTTTGGAAATAATTTAAACAAAAGAAAAAATTTATCGATTATAATAGTTGAACAAAATGAATTGGACGAAAAAAATGCAGAGGTAGATGAAATAGAGTTTGAATATCCAAATCAAAATAAATTCCCACCAAAAAAGAAAGATCGCTACTTTGATACAGAAGCTTTTTTTTACTATAATAAGAACTTATATATTCTAACAAAAAGTAGAGTAAAAGGTAATTATGGTAAAACTACTCTTTATAAATTACCAGCTAAAAAAGGAACTTACACAGCAGAAATAGTAGATGATTATGAAAACTGTAAAGATTTAGAATGCTGGATTACTTCTGCGGATATTTCGCCTAACGGAAAAAAAGTTGCAGTTTTATCTCAAAGAAATATCTTAATATTTTCTAATTTTAAAGGAGATAAGTTTCTTCTCGGAGATGTGAAAAAGATAGATTTAACTCATCGATCTCAAAAAGAAAGTATAACTTTTAAAGACAATAACACGTTACTTATTTCAGATGAAAAAGCCCACGGTACAGGTGGTAATTTATACGAATTAAAGCTTTAGATAAAATAGAGTAAACTAAATTTATAAAATATTAATGCCCAACCTAAGCATAAAAACAATCCTCCTAAAGGAGTAATTGGTCCTAAGAATTTCATTTTTTTATTTTTAGCTGAAGAAATTACCAAGCCATAAATAGAAAATGAAAATAAAATTACACCAATTATAAAAGCGTAAACTATGTAATTATCTATAGTCAATTCGCTGTTTAGTTTAAATCCTAAAAATAGTAAAACAATGGCGTGATACATTTGGTATTTTACACCTGTTTCAAAGCTTTGTAATTGTTCTTCGGATAATTTCTTTTTTAATAAATGCGCCCCAAAAGCTCCAAATATTATTGCTAATAATCCAAAAAAACTTCCAAATAAAATTGCTGTGTATATCATAATTTAAAAATCGAAACCTAAACTAAAAGTTATTCTAGAGCCTTCGTTACCATCAAAAACCCCAATACTTGTGGTTAACATATCTGCAGCGTTTAAAAATAATCCGCCTCCAAAAGAAGTATTCGGTTTAGAAGATGGGTTTGGTTGCACTGTTAAAGAAGTTGGGGTTCCCCACACTTTACCATAATCAAAACCAGTAATAAATACCAATATTAATAGGTAAAATAGCAGTTCTTAAATTACTTATATTATACCTAAGATCTGATGTGTGGTAAAAAGCATTTTTACCTGTAAATCGCTCGTTTCTATAGGCTCTCATACCTTCATTACCTCCAATAGAGGCTCCTTGATAAAATTGAAAATCGTTGCCAAAAATAAAATGTCCGTCTACTTTTGAAGCCAATACAAGTTTACCATTCGGAATTAATTTATGCGTAATTCCTAAAGAAGTGGTAGCGTATGAAAAATTACTTTTATTACTTAAATTACCTGTAAAGCCTATAAGAGCATTAAATTCTACACCTAAAGTAGGAAATGCAGGATTGTCTGAGTGTTGGTAATAGTAACCAGCTTCTGTGTTTATAAAGTTTTGAGCTTTAAACAAATCGTTACCAGCCGCATATTGTGTTTCTAAAAATCTACCTGAAGTTCTTTCAATGTCAAAACTTTGAAAACTTGCAGAAGCTGTAAATTTTGCACCCAAATCACCTCTCCATTTTAAAAATGCACCTGCTTGTAGTTTTCTAATTTTTACTCGATTATAATCTCTATTTACAGTTCCGTTTGGTTCTAAGTTTATAGAATTGTTACCAAATCCAAAAAAGTTAGTAGCATAATTAGGACTGTTAAATTCTGCATTAAATCCTAAGTTAAAACGGTCTAAAATATTGGCAAACTCGCCGTTATATTTTATTTCTAAACCTTGTGTTGCAAATACATAATAACCTTCTATAACGTGTTTTCTTGTAAACGGATTTCTTTCGAAACCATTTACCAAACGTGTATTTTTAATCCCTAGTTTAACTCCGTCATCCGGATTGTAACCAATTGCAGGAGAAACTAAATTACTTTTACTTCTTAATTTTTTATAATCGTATGTGTTGGTCTTATAATCGTCTGTGATTTTTTTATTGATATTCTTAGTTATAAAGGTGTTTTTTTTAGTTTTATAATCATAAACCTTAATAAACTTTTTAGTTTTTATGTCGTAAATATCGTTGTTTAATCCTCCGATTAATTTAATTTTTATTGGATCAATGCCGGATGGACCGCTAACAACAAACCTGTCATCATCATCTAAACCATATATCCAAATATCTTTTGTAACATCTTTTTTATATCTCCTTTTATGAAAAATATCTGCTTTCTTACCGTCTTTTATTCTATAACCTATAATTTCTGTATCTCCGTTTACAAATCTGTTTATTTCAAACCAATCATCTTTATGAGTACCTGTTACTACTTGAAATTTATTTAAGTGACTAAAATACTTATCCGATATTTTTTGTAGATTTTTTCTTCGCCCTTTTAGTTTTCTTTTGATGTCGTCTATTGCATTTCCTCTAACTTCTTTCGGGAATTTAGAAAACGCACTTTCTATAACTTCATCTGTAATTTGATTTTGAATTATTTGTACTTCTCTATCCCAATCTGCTTTGTTAGATTCTCTAATTAACCTCATATCTAAAGGATATGCAGATAAACTAAAATGGGCCGGATTTTTGATATCTTCTTCGTAAGATCGCATCCCTTTTAAAGCAGGAATAATACTTGTAATTGTGTTCATTAAAAATCCATCACTAAAAACAGAAAAAGCTTGATCGCGATCTCTTGGTACAGGTCGGTAAATTACTTTATTATCTTTTTCAAAAGTTGCCCATCGCCATTGATCTTGATGTCTATCCCAATCTCCAATTAACATATCAAACAAACGTGCTCTTATATAAGAACCTTCATCTAAAACATATTTTTCGTCTTTCGCTAGATTTTTTCTTAAATCGTCTGTACTTATTATTTCATCAGAAAAACCAAAGTATTTTTTATCACCATGACCGTCTGCAGTTCTTGCCTCTATCATGTACAATTCATCACCAAAACCAGCATTAAACTCTTTTAAAGTCTCTTGCTTTGGTACGTAAAATAAAATTGGTTTGGTATGATATACGTTAATTGCTTCTGCCAATTTATCAATAGTAAAAGGCGCATACGGATGCGATCCTGTAAAAACATCTAATAACAAGTCTTCTGTAAAAGTGTTGTTAAATTGCCCTTCTACATATTGATTTTTAAAAGCAACAGCTTGCAGATATTGCACAGCATTTTTTCTTAATGCTCGCATTACATATTCTTTACCGTCTTTATCTTCTAATCGTAAAGATTTAGATTGATGTCCGCCACCTTTTCTAACGGGTTTTAATCCGCCGTATAAAGTGTCTAAACTTACAGTTGGGGCCATTATTTTCTGACCAAAGTATTTTCGGTATCTTTTTCCCCATAAGAAATTATAGAATTTCCCTTTATTTGTTTCTTTATCGGTGTAAATTCCCGCTTTTTTTCTGAAACATCCATGTTAGGGAAATCTGTAAATTCTACAATGCTATCTTTTTTAAATACATTCGCTTCAAAAACAATTTTGCGATCTTTTGCCGTGTAAAAATGAACTGTAGATGCGCCGTCTTCATAAACATCTAATCTAGCAAAACCTTGAGTTCCGTAAGAAAAAACACCACCATTTACGTTTTTGGTTGCTGTTAATTTAGAACCTGAACCGCTTACAATTTGTGGTATGTTGTCTTGCACAATATATTGTATACTATGTTCATGACCAGAAATAAACATTACTTTTTCACTCTGTTGCGCTAAACTAATAATACGTTTTCTTAATAAATTGTATTTTTCATTTTGTTGATCTGTATTTGTAACTCCGGATGTTTTTCTTAGAATATTTAAAGCAGAACCAAAAATAGGCAAAGGCTTCATATGACTTTTAAAAGAGTAGTAACCACCATGCGGACCGTTTGTAAACATTGGATGGTGTAAAGCAACGATTGTAGTTTTTCCTTGCGATTTTTTTAATAAACCTTCAAATTCTTCGAAGAATTTTTCTCTGGTTTTAATTTCGCAATCATCGTTAATTCCTGGGTGATTGTCCCAGTTTGTAACAAACCAATGCGTATCTACAACAATAACATTTATGTCGTCATTTATTTCAACTTTTTCTAGCGGACAACCTTTTTCTCGGTAAAAAGAGTTTTTTCCAAGTGCTTTTTCTACTAATTTTTCTTGTCTTTTTAAACCATCTAAACCGCTATACCAATCGTGATTACCCGGAATAAAAAATGTTCTACCAGGAAATTTTTTACCAATATCTGTTTGAACTTTTAATCTGTGTTCTGCTAACTTATAGTTTTTAGAATTTTCTTTCGGAATTCCTCTTTGATAAACATTATCGCCTAAAAATATTAATGTAGAATTTTTCTTAGCATTTTTAATTTCTTGCTCTAAATAAGAGAGTGCAGAATCTTTTTTATTTAAAGCAGAATTACCAGCATCTCCTATTAAATAAAAAGAATGTAAAACTTTAGACGAGTCTTTTTTAGAAATATAACTATGGTTTTCTGCAACTTGCATTTTAATGGTTGCGCAAGCAGAAATTAATAGTGATAATACAAGTAAAGTAAGTATTTGTTTGATGAAGTTCATCTTACAAAAATAGCTATTTTAAAATTGAATTTTTAAAGTCTTGATAGTCTTTTTCTGTATCTATATCTAAGAAGTTACTTTTTTTAGGCATCGAAATTACTTCGCTATTGTTGTTTAAAATTTCTTTAGCGCCAATATCTCCATAAATATTTTTTAAATCTTTAAAATATTTTTTTGAAAATAAAGCAGGAACACCTAATTTGTTTCCATAATTAGAAGCAATAATTTTACTGTTACTTTTACTAAATAAAGCAATCATGCTATTTAAATATTCTTTTTCTACAGCAGGTTGGTCTCCTAAAAGTACTAAGATTCCGTCGTAATTTTGATATTGTTTTTCTATTTCTGATATTCCAAAAGAAATACTTTTACTTAGTCCTTTTTCAAAATCTTTATTATAAAAAAAATGCACATCAGAACTAGAAATTTCTTTTAAAATAATTTCTGCATTTGCACCTAAAACACAGTAAACTGCATTTGCTTCTATAGATTTTGCTTTGGATAAAACAGTTTCAATTAGAAAATTAGTACCAATAGTAACCAATTGTTTCGGAGTTTTCATTCTTGATGATTTTCCTGCTGCTAAAACTAAAACTGCAATTTTCATTATTATTAATTATTAATATTTTTTGATAATTTTTTTAATGAGAACGGTTCTTTTTTCTAACGACAGTTAAAATTTCTGCAATAATAGAAATTGCAATTTCCTCTGGCGTAGTTGCTCCAATATGTAAACCTGCAGGTGTAAAAATAGTATCTAAAAACTCTTCTTCTAAATCGGGTACATACTCAAAAAGTTGGTTAAAAAGTTTTTCTCTTCTTTTGGGTGCACCAATTATACCAATATATTGAGGTTTATATTTACTAAGTTTTACTAAATATTTTAAATCTTGTACAAAACTATGATTCATTAATACAATGGCTGTATTTTCTTCAGTAGAACTAAAAGTTATGGTTTCGGTGTTGTGCCTTTTACGCTAAAAGACCCTGGAAAATCTACTTTAGATTTCGAATCTTTTATATATGTGTAAACTTCTATTTGCCAACCTAAATTAGCAGCAATTTCACAGAGTTTTACCGCATCATGTTCGCCACCAATTATTATTAATTTAAATAAAGGTTTTAATTCTTGAGAAAAAACTTTCTTATCTTTTGTTTGCTTAATATCAAAAGAATTAGAGATAGCAACTTGTTGTTGATTGTTGTATGTAATTACAGAACCGTAATTTCCTTTAGCTTCATCTTCTGTTATAAAATAAGAATCGATTTTAATAGATTCTCTGTTTTCAATTGCGTTTAAAAATAAAGTTCTAAAGTGTTTGGTTATGTCTAAAGGTTCTATCAAAATGTATAAAACACCTTCGCAACCTAATCTATATCTGCCATCATAAGTAATTATTTTTGCAATATTATCATTAAAAACACTTTGTGCTCTTCTAATAATTTCTTTTTCTACACAACCACCACTTACAGCACCAACAGAAGTATTATTGCTAGAAATTAACATACGAACTCCGGGTTTTCTGTAAGAAGAACCATTTAAATCTACTACAGTAACCAATACATTTTTAATGTTATTTTTTTGGTTTATAATTGCTTGTTTAAATATGTTTTTAAGTTCGTGTAGCATTTAAATACTTTAATATTTTAGTTTAAATATAAAGGTTTTTTACAAAATGTATCTTAAAAAAGTAAAGGGTTGTTTCTTTTAAGAACTGCAGGATAGCATAGAACAACCAATTTTGTTATTTGCCCAATCTGGTCTTTTTGCAAACCATTTATTGTACTTTGGTTGATCTGCATATGGTTGTTTAAGTACTGTGAATAATTCGTCTATTAAATTATAATCTTCATTATCTGCGGCATCAATTGCTAATTGCGCCATGTAATTTCGTAAAACATATTTAGGATTTACCAAATCCATATTTTCTTTTCTTTCTTCGGATGAAACTCGCTCTATTTTAAGTCTATCTGCGTATTTATTAAACCAAATATTCCAGCGTTTTTTTACATCCATAGAAATACTTTCTAAATCATAAAAAGCATCTTTAATCAGATCGATACCTGAAATTTTATCAGAAAAATCACTTAGATTTCTAAAGAAAATGGTCATATCAGATTCTACTAATTGTAAATTATCTTCTAATTCTTGAATCAATTGAATGTCATCTTCATCAGAAACAAAAAGCCCCAATTTACTCTTCATCATTTTTAATGATTTCTTTTCAAAGTCAATTTTATATTTTTCTAAAATAGCATTTAATGGTGCTACTTCTTCAATTATAGGATATAAAGCATTTGCAAGTTGATACAAATTCCATAGACCAATATTTGGTTGATTACCAAAACGGTAACGTCTATTTTCTCTATCTGTAGTATTTGGCGTCCAGCTAAAATCGAAACCTTCTAACCAACCATAAGGCCCATAATCTATAGTTAAACCAAGAATAGACATGTTATCTGTATTCATAACGCCATGCACAAAACCAACTCTTTGCCAATTTATAATCATATCTAGAGTTCTTTTCGAAACTTCTTCGAACAGCTTAATATAATTTTCTTTAGATGGTTTTCCTAAATAAGAAAAATGGTTATTTATGGTGTAATCTACTAATTTTTTTAAATTTTTTAAATCGTTTCTTGCAGCAAAAATTTCAAAACTACCAAACCTTAAAAAAGAAGGTGAAACTCTAGCAACGATAGCTCCTTTTTCATAAGCCGCATTACCATTGTACATAATGTCTCTTAAAACGCTATCGCCAGTAACACTTAAAGAGAGTGCTCTTGTGGTTGCAATACCTAAATGATGCATTGCTTCGCTGCATAAATACTCTCTAATAGAAGATCTAAGTACAGCCAAACCATCTGCAGTTCTAGAATATGGTGTTTCTCCGGCACCTTTTAATTGAACTTTCCAGTTTTTATTCTGATGTTCAATTTCAAATAAATTGATTGCTCTACCGTCTCCTAATTGTCCTGCCCAATTACCAAATTGATGACCAGCATAACACATTGCAAAAGGTTTTGTATTCGGATAAATTTGATTACCCGTAACAATATCTCTAAAAAAATCTGTATTTAAATCTTTTTCTAAAATACCTAGTTCTGATGCCATTTCTTTTGAAGTATGCACAACTTTTGGATTGGAAGTATGTTTAGGATTTACATAAGAATAAGCTGCATTTTCTACTTGTCTTCTTGTGTTTTCTAAAATTTTATCCGCTGGTAGATTGTCAGTAAATTCACTTTTAATAGTAAGATTTTTCATCTAGAAATCATTGTGTTTTTTATGCTAATTTGTCTGCGTGTAACTGTCTTAATTTGGCAAGCTTTGGTTCTATTACAAAACTACAATAACCTTGTGTTGTATTGTTTCTATAATAATTTTGATGTTCTTCTGTAGCTTTGTAAAAAATTGGTAAAGCACTTAATTCTGTAACTATCTTATCATCATAATAAGACTGAATTTGTTTAAGAACTTCAGAAGCCAATGCTTTTTGATTATCATCATGATAGAATATAACCGATCTATATTGTGTACCTCTATCGGCACCTTGTCTATTTAATGTTGTAGGATCGTGTGTTGTCATAAAAATGACCAAAATATCTTGGTAAGTAATAATATCTGGATTGTAAGTAATTTGAATTACTTCTGCATGACCAGTTAATCCGAACAAATTTCTCTATAAGTTGGTTCTCCTGGTACATTTCCGCCAGCATAACCAGAAACTACTTTTTCGACACCTTTTACTTCTTGAAACACAGCTTCTGTGCACCAAAAACAACCGCCACCAACCGTTGCAACTTGTAAGTTTGTACTCATTTTTTAAGAATTTTCTTTTTCTAATTGCATAGATTCAGAATTAATACAATAGCGTAAACCGCTTGGTTCACGTCCGTCAGGAAAAATATGGCCTAAATGTGCATCGCAAGTATTGCATAAAACTTCTACTCTTACCATGCCAAAAGAAACATCTTTGTGATATTTTATAGCATTTGTTGTAATAGGTTGCGTAAAACTAGGCCACCCGAACTCGACTCAAATTTTATTGTAGAATCAAATAATGGTGTATTGCAACAAACACAATTGTATTTTCCTTCTTCGTATGTAGAACATAATTCGCCTGTATGCGGTCTTTCAGTCCCTTTTAATCTTGTAATTCTATATTGTTCAGAACTTAGTATTTCTTTCCACTCTGCCTCAGATTTTTCTACACGTTTCTCTCGGGGTTGGATTTCCTTTTACTGTAAAATTTATAATATCTTTCCAAGTAAGCATTTTAATCTATTTTTTAATTATTAATTGTCTTTATATAGACGAAAAATGTAGCAATAGCTTACAAATTCACAATTTTTGTATATGCTAAAATCAATACTTAAATTTACAACAAAAATCAATTAGAGAAAACCATTTTTAATTGTTTATTTTTGTTTAAAATTTTACCATGAGCGCATTAATTATAGAAGTAGAAAAATTTGTTTTTAGTTTTTTAAGTAAAAATATACACTCTAATTTTGTGTATCATAATCTTGCGCACACACAAAGAGTAGTAGAAAGCGTAAAAGAAATTGCAGAAAGTTTAAAGTTAGATAACATTGCTCTAGAAAACTTAGTTATTGCAGCTTGGTTTCATGATATAGGTTATGTAGAGGGTTCTGATAATCATGAACAAAAAAGTATAAAAATTGCTGCAAAATTTTTAAAAGAAAATAACTTTGATGAGAAAAGAATACAAGTTGTTTCTGAAGTTATTTTAGCAACCGAAATGAACTCTGTACCTAAAAATATTTTAGAAGAAATTATTAGAGATGCAGATTGTGCACATTTAGCATCTAAAGATTTTATAGATTATACTTCTTTACTTCGAAGAGAATGGGAACTTTCTTTAGAGAAAAAATATACCAACCCTGAATGGATTAATCTTAATCTTGCGTTTTTAACACAAAAACATAGATATTATACAGATTTTGCTTTACGTAATTGGAGTGAGGGGAAAGAAAAAATATAGCTAAACTATTAAAGAATAAAAAGAAATTAAAAAAAGAAAGTAAAAAATTTAAGCAGAAAAAAGTTGCTTTAGATTTAAAGAAAAATAAAAGTGAAGTACCCGAAAGAGGAGTAGAAACTATGTTTCGAGTTGCACTAAGAAATCATATTACCTTAAGTGATATTGCAGATACAAAGGCGAATATTTTACTTTCTGTAAATGCTATTATCGTTTCTTTGGCACTTTCTAGTTTATTGCCAAAATTAGACAATCCTTCTAACTCGCACTTGTTAATACCTACAATTATTTTTATAGCTTTTACAGTTGTTTCTATAGTTTTATCAATTATAGCTACAAGACCAAACGTAACAGAGGGTAAGTTTACAAAGCAAGATGTTGCAAATAAAAAGGTGAATTTATTGTTCTTCGGAAATTTTCACCAAATGAAATTGGACGATTTCGAGTGGGGGATTTCAGAAATGATGACCGACAGAGATTATTTATACGGCTCGCTTACAAAAGATTTATACTTTTTAGGATTGGTTTTAAATAGAAAATATAAAATATTAAGATTAACCTACACTGTTTTTATGGTAGGTATTATTGTAAGTGTTTTAGCTTTTGCAATTTCGTTTAGATATCAAACAGTTGTTGCTTAAGATTCTATTTGTCTTATTAAGTCGTTAAGAGTTATGGTTTTCTTTTCATCAAAATCTTTTTGATAAATAACCTCTACTCTTAATGCTTTTAAACCGTAAACACCTTGTAAATCTTCTAATTCTAAAAATTCAATTTTACCTAATTGTTTTCTAGATTGTAAAAAGTTTATGTATTTAATATATTCTAAAGCATCTTTATCTTGAGAATATATAATTGCAATTTTACCAGGCTGTGTAACCCTTTCTTCTGTATTTTTAATATTTGCTTTATCTATTCTTTTCTTAATTATTTCGTATCTAATATTATAAGCACCATCAACATCAAATTGTTTTTCATCCATCCTAAACTTAATAGCCATAGGATTACTGTGAACTAAAATTAAAGACGCAACTCTTAAGTTATGTGGCATTGTATCTACCAAAGTATATGCAATATTTTCCATTTCGCACATTGTTTGCAGTTGCCATAAACGCAAATTGTATAGATAAATATTGTCGAAAGAATTCTTTTTAGTGATTGATTCACCAATATACATGTTAAACTCTACACCATCGGTTTTATATCTTTCAAAATAATGAGGATACATTTTTTGAGCATCCTTTTGTTTTTTATCGATATATTTAGCTAATTTTTCGTTGATAAGATTTACACTTTTTTCGTAGTCTTTTCTTTTTTCATAAACCACATTTAAATCTTCATCTAAACGGTTCATGTAAATATCTACTTTTTTGGCTAAATTTTTATCTAATTCTTTAATGTGATTAAAAACAGGATATATTTCTCTTTGTAAAAAATCTAAAATATTAACCTCGTCACCAGCATTTAAATCTTGTTTAACATCTTTTAAAAAGGTTGATACTCTATACATCAACTCGTTGTAAATTGGTAATTTTTCCTTTTTACAAGCGTCTTTTAAAACAGAAATTGCCAAAGATAATTGTGTAATTAAATCTTCTTTAATTGCTGTATTTCTTGCATCAGAGGAACCTTTAATATCACTTTGACCAAACAACGGATACACATCTTTAAACACAATTTCGTCTAACTTTGCATTGTCGTTAGTTTGAAATTCTGTGTGATATTTTTCTGCAGCTTCATAAAAACGCCATTTAACAGATTCGTGAATAGAAGTATAGTTTTCTTGAATTGTAGCTTCTAAAACATTTTGTCTTTCTTCTGATGTTCTTTTTACCGCAGCTTCAAAAACAGGAATAATATCTTTTAATTTGTTAATGTTTACCGAGTTTAAATCGTAAGCATTTGGCGACGCAATTTCTAATAATGCCAAGTCGCCACTTTTGGTAGCTTTAATTGGTATTAAAATAATACTTTGAATTCCGCCATCATATAAATTATGATAAAAAGGATTTTTATCTGTAGCTTTACCATATTCTTCGATATCAGAAATGATAAAAGTTTCATGATTTACAAAAACCTTTTGCATTACTTCTTCACAAAAGTAATTTGAAGAACAATTAATTTCTTCTTTATTATTTAAAATGATGCTATTTGATTTGTTTACGATAGTTTCGCACAACTTGTCGTTTAAATTGTCGAAAATAGAGTAGCCTAATTTTAAATCTTTAATAGCATAAAAATCTCTTAAGTTGTTTTGAAGTTTAAAGATTAAACTATCATCACTTGCTAATAAATTTGCTTTTATAGAAGACAACATTTCTTCTGATGTAACATCAAAAAGATTGATAAGCCCAAACCCTTTAAAAATATAACTATTTGGTGGAAATTTCTCTTTCCAAATATCTATGTTATCAAAATTATTTAATAATTCTCTGTAATCTTCTTTTGTAATTTTAGGTGCAATTTTTGTTGGTGTAATTTCAGAAAAGTCACCATTAAAAGCTGCTCTATAATATTTCATTGTACCGAAGTTCTATCTCGGAATATCAAAATAAAAAGGTCTTTTTAAATCGATTTTATATCCATAAACAAAACTTAGAATAAAAGTACATGCTAGAATGTACATGCTTTCGTCTTGAAAATTTCTAACAGAAAGTTCGTAATCTTCGCCAGCGTTGTCTAAAATGTTTTTAAAACGATCTGTAAATTTAAAGGAAGTAAATGAAAACGGTATACTTGCTGCTTTAATTTCATTTAAAAGTAAAGGTTCGGAAATAAAGGATTTAATACTAACTCTATTTCTTCTTCATATTTATCTAAAAGAGAATAATCTGAAAAACCATCATTTAATTCTGGATGCTGCTTAAACAGCTTTACCATTTCTAAAGCAGAACTGTAAAACGGATGCCCTTTATAAGATTCATGCGTGTATTTTTCATAAAGATCATAAACCTTTCTAAAAGAAATGTTTAGCTGTAGCGGTAATTCTACTTCGGTTTCTATGTTAGATTTTATGATTTTCATCTTTTAAATTTAGGGTGCAAATTTACAAAATTGTGCCTATTTGGTCGTTTATAGCAACAATAACTTTCAAGGTTTTACTCTTAAAGATATAAAAAAATAGCTAAGTAGTCCTTTATAATTTATTGCTAAATTATTTTTAAGTCTTAAATAAAGTGTTTTATTATTTTTGTCTGAAATAAATTGTAATTGGTACACCAGAAAAATCATATAAATCTCTTAGTTTATTTTCTAAGAATCTTTTATAAGGATCTCTTACATACTGCGGTAAATTACAAAAGAATGCAAATTGCGGAGTAGGAGTTGGCAACTGCATACAGTACTTTATTTTTACAAACTTTCCTTTAATTGCTGGTGGCTGGTAACTTTTAACAATGTCTAACATGGCATCGTTTAGTTTACTTGTAGGTATTTTAAATTTACGTTTTTCAAAAACTTCTACAGCCGTTTCTATTGCTTTAAATAAACGTTGTTTTGTTAATGCAGAAATAAATACAATTGGTACATCTGTAAATGGTTCGATTTGTTTTCTAACCATTGCTTCAAAATCTCTCATTGTATTGGTTTCTTTCTCAATTAAATCCCATTTATTAATTAAGATTACCACACCTTTTCTGTTTTTTTCTGCTAACTGGAAAATATTTTGATCTTGCCCTTCGAAACCACGAGTAGCATCTACAACTAAAACAATTACATCAGAATATTCGATAGATCTTACAGCTCTCATTACAGAGTAAAACTCTAAATCTTCTTTAACTTTAGATTTTTTCTAATTCCGGCAGTATCTACAAGATTAAAATCGAAACCAAATCTATTATATTTTGTATCTATAGAATCTCTAGTTGTACCTGCAATATTGGTAACTATATTTCTGTCTTTACCAATTAAGGCATTTATAAATGACGATTTACCTGCGTTTGGTCTACCAACTACGGCAAATCTTGGTAACTCTTCTTTTTCTAAATCAACTTCTTCTGGTTCGGGCATTTTTTCTGTAATTGCATCTAAAATGTCTCCGGTACCACTACCGTTAATAGAAGAAATTGTATGGTAATCTCCTAAACCTAAGTTGTAAAATTCAACAGCATCTGCATCTCGCATTGCATTGTCTACTTTGTTAACTGTTAAGAAAATTGGTTTTTTAACTTTACGTAAAAGTTTTGCAACTTCAGCATCCATAGGTGTTATACCTTCTTCTACATCTACAACAAAAACAATAATATCTGCTTCTTCTATAGCTAAAGCTACTTGTTTTCTAATTTCTTCTTCAAAAATATCATCAGAACCAATAGTATAACCACCTGTATCTATAACAGAAAATTCTTTTCCGTTCCAGTCAGATTTTCCATAATGTCTATCACGTGTAACTCCACTTACAGAATCTACAATTGCTTCTCTTCTTTGTACAAGTCTATTAAAAAGTGTCGACTTTCCTACATTTGGTCTTCCTACAATGGCAACAATACTATTCATTTTGAATTCTAATTTTTTGCAAAGATACAATTTAAGGTTGTAAGAAAGATACTAAAAAAGAAGTCTTTAAAAAACAAAAAACCAGCAAGTTAAATTGCTGGTTTTATTTTAATTAAAAGTAGTAATTAGTTGTTCTGATAAATAGTAACAGTTCCGCTATCTTCATTAGAAACTACTAATAAGTCTTTACCGTTTGGGCTATCTTCTGATTTTATAACTAATAATCCTTCTGGCGCTTCATCATCAGCATTAGAAAGTATTTGTAAAAACTCTGGAGCATTTGGGTTTGTAATATCATACACCATAACTTGATCGTTTCTTTCTAAACCAACAAATAAAATATAACGTTGATCGCCTATGTTTAAAACTTCTACACTTTCTGGTTCTGCACCTTTATCATCACTTCTTTTATCGTTATCATTAAATCTATCTGTAGTTAATGCTAAAGTTTGAGTTGCGATGCTGTTTCCAGAATCGTATACCAAATTACCGTTATCAGACCAAATACTAAAAGATCTTGCACCATAACTATATAGTTCTTCAACTTTACCATCGTTATTTGCATCACCTAAAGTTGTAGTAGTTTTTAAACGACCAAGATTCATTTCATTTAAATAATCTTTATCATAATCAAATACAGTTTCGTCTAAAGTTAAATCGTCCATTCTAACTTCTTCGCTAAATCCATCGTAATCTCTTGCATCACCTTCATTTGCAGAAATAATGTATTCTACTCCGTTAATTTTAACATATACAATAGCATCTGGCATGTAAATACCTTTCACTGGCCAAGATTTTAATTCTTTTACGTCGTCTTTATCACTTGCGTCTAAAGTGTTTTTTGCTAAAGAGTAATCTTTAAAACCTAAAGGATAAATGGCTTCGATTGTTTTTGTTTGTAAGTTAACTTTAGCAATTCCGTTGTTTTCTTGTAAAGAAACCCAAGCAGTTTTAGAATCTTCTGAAATTGCTACATATTCTAGTTCTACATCTTTCGCTAAATCTGCATTTGGTCCAAAAACTCTAAAACCTTCACTTTCTAAAGAAGCTTCTTGTGCGTTAAAAGCATTAAAATTTAAAGTTGTAACAGCATCGTTTTCTAGGTTAATGATACTTATACTTCCTTCGGGTCTACTGTATAGTCATCATTTGGTTCACCTTCATTTGCAGAAACAATCATCTTTCCGTCTCGGTGAAAAAGTTACCATATCCGGCAAAGAACCTACAGTATATTGTTTTAATAAAGAATTGTCTACTGTATTGTAAAGTAATATTTTCCCAGGATTTTGTTTTACGTTATCTTCTACTGCAATTGCTAATTTTCCTTCAAAAATAGCAACACTATTAGGTGCACCGTAAGCATTTAAACTTATAGAGTTTTCTTTTACAGGTGTGTCTAAATTTGAAATATCATGAATAGAAATCTCGTTTAAATCTACGTTTACAGTAAAAAGTTTTTTCGAGATTTTGTCATAAGCTGTAATTTCTGATGCACCTTCACCACCTACTTTGATGGTAGTTTTATGAGTAAAATTAACTGATGTATCTACAGGAGTGATAACAGGATTAACATCGTCTTTACAACTAAAAGTAAAAGCTAATAAAGAGAATAAAGTAATTTTTTGTAATGTTTTCATTGTTTGATTTTAGTTTTTGCAAAAATGAACTCAAAAACTAAAAATCGTGTTAAATGAAATATAAGTAAACATTAGATTTTACATTTATTTGTAAAATAATTGTTTATTAGGGTTGTAAGATAGTTGTCTAATGTAAATTAAATGTAATATTATTTTTGATTGTAACCAAAGCGTTTTAATTGCGTTTTATCGCTACGCCAGTTTTTATTAACCTTAACGTAAAGTTCTATAAAAACCTTTTTCATAAAAAACTTTTCTAGATCTTTTCTAGCTTCTGCACCAACTCTTTTAATGGCAGAACCTTTATGACCTATAATTATTCCTTTTTGAGTTTCTCTCTCGACCATAATTACAGATCTTATTCTAACAATATTTTCTTCTTCTATAAACTCTTCTGTTTCTACTTCTACAGAATACGGAATTTCTTTCTTATAATGAATTAAAATCTTTTCTCTAATTTTTTCATTTACAAAAAAACGTTCTGGTTTGTCAGTTAATTGGTCTTTCGGATAAAAAGGAGGTCCTTCTGGTAAAAGTTCTTTAATTTTATTAAAAACGGCAGCAACATTAAACCTTTCTAATGCAGAAATTACAAAAACTTCTGCATTGGGTACTTTCTCTCGCCAGTATTTTATTTTTTCTTCGACATCTTCTTGAGATGATTTATCAATTTTGTTTAATAAAAGAATAACAGGAATTTCACTATGGATTATCTTATTGAAGAAAGCTTCGTTTTTCAATTCTTTTTCGCCAATTTCTACCATGTAGATTAAAATATCGGCATCCTCAAAAGCAGATTTCACAAAATCCATCATCGAAGATTGAAGCTCATAAGCTGGTTTTAAGATACCTGGCGTGTCAGAAAATACAATTTGATGCTCCTCATCATTTACAATGCCCAAAATACGATGTCTAGTCGTTTGAGCTTTCGGAGTAATTATTGATAGTTTTTCTCCTACCAAAGCATTCATTAATGTCGATTTTCCTACGTTAGGATTTCCTATGATGTTTACAAAACCTGCTTTATGTGTCATAATGCAAAGATAAATAGATTTTATATCGGATTAGAATTTAGAGGATTAAAAAAAGATTAAAATTTTTTCAATAAAAATTTGGTTAGTACTTTAAATATGTTGTATATTTGCAACCCGGAAATAACGTGTCGAATTTATGAGTCGAAAGTTTAAAGCTAAGTCGTTTTTCTGAAATCACAACGCGGGATAGAGCAGTAGGTAGCTCGTCGGGCTCATAACCCGAAGGTCACTGGTTCGAGTCCAGTTCCCGCTACTAAGTATAAGCTTCATAGAAATATGAAGCTTTTTTTTGTGCTTAATTTTTTTACTTTTATTTGCTTTACTATACCGCAAAACGTGCACAGTTTGTTTGTTTGTTTGTAAAATTATCTGCAATTTTTTTCCATTTAAAATAAGTTACATGAAGTGAAAAAGTGTTTTTTACTTTTTGTGCAGATTTAGATGAAAACATAGAAAATAGTTCAATTGAAAATGAAATTTTATCAATAGGAGGAGAAGATGAACAAGATCCAAGTGAAGATGAAAACCCAACTAATGTAAGATAGTGACTTTAAGAAATTATAGTACATTAGAGGAATGAAACAAGTAAAAGTAGCATTCCTCTTTTTTGTTTTATTTTCATTTTTATCATGTGAAAAACAAGATGATAAATTAGAGAATGATTCAAAACAAAAATCCCTAGCAAAAGAATTCTTTAAAAGTGCAGATTATAAAAAATCGAGTAATGCCAAAAGATTAGAAAATTCAAAAATATTTATTTCTGATAATAAGTTAAATTCAACTGATAAGTATTTGATGTACAATAATATCAGCTATTTATCGAGTAAATTAAACAAAATAGACAGTGCAATATTTTATTCAAAAAAAATGTTGAGACTGCCTAGTGTAGAAAATGATATAAATCTAAAAGGAAAAGTTTATTATAAGCTAGGGATTTATCAGTACAAAAAAACGCACAGGATAGTTCTTATTTTTTCTATGCTAAATCTAAAAATGAGTTTTTAAAATTAAAGGATAGTGTATCTGTTGGGAAAAGCTTATCTAATTTAGCAATAATAGAATCAAATTTTGGAAGCTATTCTTTAAGTGATTCTTTGGCTGTAGAATCTTTAAAGTTTTTTAATGGAAAAGAACCAAAAACAATGGCTTCTAGTTTAAATTGTTTAGCCATTAATGCTAAAAAAAGATCATTTTATAACGAAGCTATTGCTTACTATATTTCTGCTTTGAAAATTACCACAAGAAAAAGCTCTAAAATTAGGTTTCGAAATAATTTAGCGATTGCACACAAAGAGTTAAAGAATTATAAAAAATCGATTTTAATTTTTGAAGAGTTGTTGCAAGACACTATTACAAGTCAAAAAACAAAGACAAGAGTTATAGATAATTTAGCATATGTAAAGTGGTTAGAAAATTCAGATGTAAATGTATTAAAAGAATTGTTGTTTGCTAATTCTAAAAAACTTCAGCTTAAAGATAATTATGGTTTAATAGCAAATTACAGTCATTTATCCGATTATTTTCAAGAAAAAAACAGAAAAAAATCATTGCAATATGCTATAGAAATGTATAAAATTTCAAGAAAAGTAAAAAGCATTCAAGATGTTTTAGAAGCTATAGATAAGATTGTAGAAAGACAGCCGCCTGAAAAGGCTATTACATATTATAAAGAAAGTATTAATTTAAGAGATAGTTTACAAGAAGCAGAGACTAAAAGACAGTTTAGGTTTGCTAAAATTAAATATAATTACGACGAAGAAGAAAAACTAAAAGAAAAGTTTAGAAACCTAGCAATTGAAAATGAATTAAAAGTAGAAAAAGAGAATAGCCAAAAGAAGAATAGTATAATTATCGGAATTCTTTTAATTTCTGGTCTGTTATTTTTATTATACAGACGTAAACAATTACATAAAAAAAGAGTTTTACAAGAGAGTTATAATACTGAAACAAGAATAGCAAAGAGATTACATGATGAATTGGGTAATGATGTTTTTAATACGCTTGTAAAAGTTCAGAATCCAAAGATCAATACATTAGAGATTATAGATGATTTAGATAAAATCTACCATCAAACACGTTCCATTTCACATGAAAATAATGCTATTAAAACTGGAGATAAATTCGAAAGTTATTTTAGACATTTAGTAGCAAGTTATAATACAAATGATTGTAAGATTATTATAAAAGGGTTATCTGACATTCATCTAAACAACCTAGCTGCTGAAAAGCAAATTGTGGTTTACAGAATATTTAATGAACTTTTTGTAAATATGAAGAAGCATAGTAAAGCTAGTTTGGTAATGTTGACTTTTACAAAAAAGAATAGTAGAATAGAAATGATTTATTTTGATAACGGAATTGGTTTTGAAAAAGAGAATATTGTTCATAAAAATGGACTTAAAAATATGGAAACCCGTATAAAAACTATTAACGGAACTATTAATTTTGAAAACAAACCAGGTAAAGGATTAAAAGTTAGTATTCATTTTAAAAGTTAAAAATGTTTAAAAAAGTTTTAGTTGTAGAAGATTTTGATGTTATAAATAGCGGTATTAAAATTGCTTTAGATGAAATAGGAATTCATCATGTAGATTATATTTCTTATTGTGATGAAGCTTTTTTAAAAATTAAAAGCGCTTTTTTAAAAGGAGAACCTTACGGTTTAATTATTTCAGATTTATCTTTTGAAAACGATGGTACACCTCAACAATTAAAATCCGGAGAAGAATTGATAACCAAAATTAGAGAAGAATTTATTGATTTAAAAATTATAGTTTTTTCTGTAGAAGATAAACCGTACACAATACAAAATTTATATAAAAATTTAAAGATCCAAAGTTATATTTGGAAAAATAGAAACGGATTAAAAGAATTAAAAAAAGCAATTTATAAATCTTTTACTTCTAGTGAGTTTTACATTTCTCGAGTTACATGCTGCAATTCATCCTAAAAAAGCTGTAGAAATTACAGATTATGATCTCTCTTTGATCAAATACCTTTCGCTAGGTTTTTTACAGGAGGTTATTAGTGAAAAATTAAAAGAAAAAGGAATAACACCTTCAAGTACAAGTGCTATAGAAAAAAGATTAAAGTTTTTAAAAGAACATTTTAATGCCAATAATCCTACACATTTGGTTGCAATAGCTAAAGATTTTGGTTTGATTTAAAATTCTTATGCAATATAATTGTTTATGCTAGGGAAAGCTTTAGTGTTTTTTGTGTTTTAAGAAATTAGGTTTGTTATTTAAAAATGCTAAATACTTCAAAAAAGAGAATCATAGTATAAAGGTGTACTCACATATTGAATTAGCGGAAATA
This sequence comes from Polaribacter sp. HA6-7, assembly GCF_055693625.1. Taxonomy (NCBI): domain Bacteria; kingdom Pseudomonadati; phylum Bacteroidota; class Flavobacteriia; order Flavobacteriales; family Flavobacteriaceae; genus Polaribacter; species Polaribacter sp. HA6-7. The sequence goes on along the minus strand of NZ_CM146338.1, from coordinate 2,555,361 downwards.
TTTAAACAATTAATAACCTTTGGGATAACTATAAAAGTCCGGGGATTTAAAGGTGTAATACAGATAGTTGACGGATATTTGGTGTTTATTTTCTTCGAATAAGCAACAACCTTAATTAAAGAGAACCTACCTAAGTAGTTTTTTATATTACGTCTTAGCTACTGTAGCACAGTAAGATGTAATACTTAGATGAGGATTTACTGATAAGGTAGGTTCTAACTTTTTAAACAGCTAAATCATCAAGTTTAATTTTTTTAATTCCCTTATTTTTTTGTTGTAATAATGCAAAACCAAAAGTTAATACACCAACACGTCCAATAAACATCAAAATAATAATCAATATTTTTCCAATATTAGATAAATCTCCGGTTATACCCGTACTTAAACCTACGGTTCCTAAAGCAGATGCAACTTCAAATAAGATGCTTTCAAAAGAAAATTTTTCAAAGTAAGAAAGTAAAAATGAAAACAAGAAAATTAAACTGGTATATAACATAAAAGTTGAGGTAGCAACATATATTCTTTCAAAAGGAATTAATCTATTTAAAAATGTAATTTTTGTTTGACCAAATAATCTACTTTTTAATATTGCTAACATTGCTGTTAAAGTTGTAATTTTCATACCGCCAGCTGTTCCTGAAGGTGAGGCGCCAATATACATCAGAAAAGTTATAAGTAGTAGTATTGGTAAAGAAAATTCACCAATAGCTATCGTGTTAAAACCAACTGTTGTCATTGCAGACATTGCTTGAAAAAAAGATGTCATTAGTGTGCTACTTGATCCTAAAATAGATAAAGATTCTGAAGAGTAAATTAGTAAAGTACCTAATATCAGTAAAAATAAAAAGCCGTAAATAATAATTTTAGTCGTAAACGAAATTTCTTTTGATTTACCACTTATTCGATACCAAAGATCTGTAATAACAATAAAGCCCAACGAACCAGAGATAGCTAATATAGAAATAATTGTATTGATAAAAGTATTGTCTTGGTAGCTTTCGAAGCCATTATTAAATAAGCCAAAACCAGCTGTACAAAATGTAGAGACACTATGAAAAATCGAAAACCAAACAGCCTTTAAATTATCCATTCCGGCATTAGTAAAGGCAAAGTAAAAAAGAATTGCTCCAATAATTTCCATCACCAAAGTAAAAATTATAACACTTTTGATGAAATCTTTAATTTGAATTGTATTAGGTAACGTAAATTCTGTACCTATTAACTTACTGTGCCAGTGGGTTATTTTTTTGTGGTAAATATTAAATAATATGTTGTTAATGTCATATATCCAATTCCGCCAATTTGTATCAATCCCATAATTATAAATTGGCCAAAAAAATTATAGGAATCAAAAATACTAACAGTTACCGAGACCTGTAGTAGAAATAGCAGAAGTAGAAATAAATAAATTATCTAAAAAAGCGATATCAGTTTTGTGAAATAATGGAATAGACAGTAGAATAAATCCGGTTAAAGTGTACAAGAAGAAACCCCAAACTAAATTCATTTGTGGTGATTTGCTAATTTGAAGTTTTCTATACCAATTTGATAATTTCTTATATTTTTTATTTTCCATTATTTATACTCAGTTGTTTAATTAAAAATGAGATTTACTTTAACTAACATAGCATATTTGCAGGCTCAAAGTTATTAAATAAAAGAAGAAAAAAATGGTTATTGTATTTTTTTGTATTTCTGTAAAGTATAAAAATCTATCGGTTAGATATGTTTTTATTGATACTCAATACAATTCTGTTTTGATTAGTTTTGTATCATTGTGCTTATTATAAATTTCTCTGATTCTGTTAATAGAGTCGGTATTTTATAATGAATTGTAAAATTATACTTCTCTTTCTGATTTGTGAATTAATTCTTAATCAGGTTATTTTAACGTTCAAGAGTTGTACTTCTGTATTTAATATTAAGCTAACTCAAGTTCTAAAATAGTGAGTAAAGCTAGAGTTTTGCCAAGTTTTAAGGTTTATAGAAAAATTAATAAAATCTAAAAATAGGAATCAATTATGTATGATGTTTACAAAGTTATTTTTCCGTTTGTTTATTGATCCAATTCATTAATTCATATTTATCTATTTTATTCCAAGTAGTCTGTGTATTTCGATTTTCAGATTGATTATATTCAGGCTGCAAAATAACTAATTCTGTATTTTTATTTCCTGCAAGTTCTAATTCGGCTAAAAATCCAACAATGTCAGTAGCATTATTTTCATATAAAGTTCTGTAATATTTTTTAAGTCTGTACTTTATTTTTGGCTCGATATAGGCTCTTACAGCATAATTTTTATAAAAATTAATATTTTCATTATTTTGATTAGAGTAACTATAAGTCGAGAAATTATGATAATTATCTTGAGCAGTTTTGGGTGTACCTTTCAGGTAGGTTTCCAACATAAAATTCATAAAAGTCGGCTCCCAAAGATTGATTCGATTTATTTTAATGTCTCGTTTATGTTGTTGCCATTTTCTTATCCAATCTAATGTAAAATCACAAATAACCACACCTTTAATGTTAATCTTAAAATCGGAATCTTCTTTATTGATAAATTCAATATATTTCATTGCTCTATGACCAACTAAACCTGCACCCAAAAAGAAAATATTTTCATTAGGGAGATTGAATTTTTTAAAAATTTTTTGAATTAAATTATGAGTAGATTTAATCGAAGATTTAGAAAAATAAAAATCTAGAGGTATTTCGGTAGAAATTGATAATACCCCAAAATTACTTATAGATGCTTGATTATATATCTGCTTAGAACTAAAATTCTTTTTGTTGTATTTTGAATCTTCTAAGAAAATAAGTACACCTTTTATCTTTTTATTTTCGGGAAGCATTAGAGTATATCCTTTTTGAATAAAGGGTAAAAAGTCATTTTCTCCTATTCCAATTTTTAGGCTATCATTTTTTACAGGTTCGTAATCTTTAATTATTTTCTGCGAAAAAGATTTCGTGCTTAAAGTAGTAAGAAAGAGTAATAGTAATAACTTAAAAGGTGTTTTCATTATTGTTTTTTAGTTACAACAAGGTCTTTATGTATTGTTGGTTATGTAAATTAAGTAACTAATCTACTAAATAAATCACGAACGGCGAAAGTCCGAAGGATTTTCCAAGTTAGCTAAAACTATAAATTAATTATGCACTTTCTTGGCATTAGTTTGTATTGTCCTGAAATAGGTTGACCTTTTTTTGATGTTTAAAAGGTTAATAATTCCAGATTATTTTTATTTTTTCGATACGATTTATATTCAATATTTTGATTTATATGCACATGTTTAGGAGTGTATAAATCGAGACTTAGATGTGGTCTTAGGTTGTTGTAAATATAAACGGCTCTTTTAGTAATCTTTTGTGCTAATTTAGTGTTTTTTATTATTGTTTTCAAACCATATTCATATTTTAAAGTTCTATTAATTCTTTCCGCAATAGCATTTTCATAAGGGTCATGTTTTTCAGTCATACTCATTTTTAATCCATTTGATTCAGCAAAACCAGCGTAAGTTGGATTGCAATATTGTAAGCCTCTATCTGAGTGATGTATTAATTTTTGATTTGGGTATTTACGGTTTTTAAGCGCCATTTTTAAAGCATCTATACAAAGAGATGTTTTCATATGTGAATCTAGTTTATATCCCATTATTTGTTTAGAATAGGCATCTGTAACTAAAGCCAAATAACTATGTCCTTTTTGAGTTTTAATATAGGTTATGTCTGTTACCCAAAGTTGTTCAGCTCTTGTAGGGGTTTTATTAGTAATTAGGTTTTTGTATTTATAAAAATGATGATTAGAATTAGTGGTTGTATGATAGTTTTTAGTTCTAGAGATCAATAGTTTATGGTTTCTTAAGAATGTGTAAAACTTATCTCTCCCTATTTTAATTCCTTGTTTTTTGATGTCGTTTTTCAATTCATGATATAGTTTTTTAGCGCCTAATTTCTGTCCAATTTTGTCACGACATTTTTTAACTAATTGGATTAAAATACGTTCGTTGTTTTGCTTTATTTTGTATGATTTTAAGCGTTTATAAAAAGCTTGTTTAGTAATCCCAAAACATTGAGTTAACCATTTTCTTTTAAACGGTTTTGTTTCTTTTTCTGAATCTCTTCTGCTAATGTTTTGGGCAATGACTTTTTTGACATATCGACTCCAGTAATGATTTCCATGTCTGCAATTATATCTTGTTGGAAGTCTTTTACAAATTCCAGTTCCTCAATTTTTTCTTTGAGTTTTTTAATTTCGTCTTGTTTACTCATACCTAATTTCTTTTGATCTAAGGTACTATATTTTTTTATCCAGTACTGAATAGTTGCTCTAGAAATATCGTATTTTTTAGCTGCATAATTTACAGAAATCCGTCCATTATGAATTTGGTCAATGATGAATAATTTGAGTTCGAAACCGACTTTATTGTAGTTCTTTTTTCGGCAGGGTTGTTTTGTTTTTGTGCTCATAGTTTAACTAAAGTTGTTTAATTTTTAGTCAACCTATTTCAGGATTTTACATGATTGGTAATGGTTGCCAACGTGTTTGTGTTATGGAAAGTTGCGTTTAAAGTGAACGGCTATTTTCCGCAGGAAAATAGAAAGTGAATAAAAAAGCAGCAATTTTTGTTTAAGCTAAAATTAAGCAATTTTTATTACACGGTGTTGGCAAATCGTTACTCTTTTATTTTCCTAAATTTATTCCAAGATTTTGGTCCAGTTTTAAATTCTTGTTCATTATGTTCTGACCATTTCCATTCGTACACTTTTTCAGAAATGACTTCAGGTTGATCAGGAAACATTGTTATTTCAATTTTTTTATTTGAATTATGATTCAATTCTAATTGAACAGTTCCATAACCTAATGAGCGAATTTCGTATTTTATTTTAGAGTTTTTTTCTCAACCTTAATTTTATTTCTCTCTTCATAAACTTCAAATCCTCTATCATAGTTTTTTTCAATTACGTTAGCAAAAACAGGCAAATTTTTCTCATCATTGATTATAAATTCAAATTCTACTGTCTTTTCAGATCTTGATTTTATTTCAATAATTTTTACTTTATGTTTCGTTAGTTGTTCTTTTTTGTCGAATGTTAGTTTTAAAATTTCATTTTTTAATTCAAAAATTCCAGTTCCAATTTGAGAGATACCTAAACAACCAGAAACAGTATATTCAAAATGAATATTATCTTTAAAATCAATGCAGACAACATCAGATTCTCCAAGTGGAATAGAGCAATATTTTCCATTTAACTTTTCTTGAGAAAAAGTCAATATTGAAGTTAGAACTAAAATTGTTTGCAGAATCTTTTTCATAATGTTTGCCAACGTGTTTGTGTTATGATTAGTTGCGTGTTTGAGCAACTAACCTACTAAATAAATCACGAACGGCGAAAATCCGAAGGATTTTCCAAGTGAGCTAAAAGTAGCAATTAATTATACACGGTGTTGTAGGTAGTTTTTTATTCCTTTTGTTTTATTAAATTTTTATCTTGTTTTTCAAGATTATAACTTTTCAATATGTAATGATTAAACAAACTCGGGCTTTCTTTGTCATAAGATTTTACTTCTAAAATCAAACCACTTAGATCAATTTTTTTCTTTAAATCAAGTATTTCGTAATAATTAAAAGGAATTTTAATTTTATCATTGACATAAATTTCGTTTACATCTATAAGTTCACCAATTGATGATTGTCTTATTTCTGTGATAGTTACTTTATAACCTTCAATTTCATTTATAGATTTTTTCTCGTTTTTATTTATTTCTATTTTATACTCCGTTTTCCATATTTGTCTTAATTTTTCAGTTATTTCAAAACTACTTTTGTAAGTTTTATTTTCTTTATATAAAATTCTATTTTTCTTGAATTTTTCAGGAATAAATATAATATCACTATCAATAGTTTTTATAAATACAGAATCAGGATAAATGTAAATATCAGTTTCCGAAGATAATTTATTTAATTTTTTCGTTACTTCTAAAAGCCCTTTAGAATTTTTTTCAACCAATAAACTATCTTCTTTATTTTTAACGTCTTCATATAAAGTTTTTAATAATTCATTATTTGCTGAATTTCCGACATTTAATGTAAGAGTATATTTTAAATGTGCGTCAGTTGCTTTTTGTGAAAATAATTTTATTGTAATTAGTAATAAAATTATTAAATATTTCTTTTTCATATTTCTTTGGTAATTACCTACAACGTGTTTGTGTTATGAAAAGTTGCGATTTTGTGCCATCGTTATTTTCCGCAGGAAAATATAAGATTGCAAAAAAGCAACAAACTTTTATTAAGCTAAAAATAGCAATTTTTTATACACGGCTTAAGTTTGTCTTTTAATAAATTTGATATCTAATCAGAAAGAATAAAAGAGAGAATTAAGGTTAATATATACGGTGAAGCTTTCGACTTCGACAACATTGGTAATCCTCTCTCTTTTCTACTATAAACCACGTTCAGTTCTGTGAGACCTAGATCTCGTTTTCAAGTTGTTGTGAGTCATGGTAGGTTATTCTTTCATAAATCAGTTCTTATGAATAAATATAAGGAAATTTTTGGAGTTGACATTAGCAAAGATGTGTTTGATGTTTATGGAAGTACAAGTGGTCATAATCAATTTAAAAATGATGCCTCTGGATTTAATTTTTTCTAAAAAATCTTCCTAAAAACTCATTAGTAATTATGGAAGCCACAGGTTATTATCATTACAGGTTAGCTCAATTTTTATACAAGCAAAGTGTTATTGTCTCTGTTGTAAATCCATTATCAATAAAGCGTTTTATTCAAATGAAATTGGCAAAAGTTAAAACAGATAAAAGTGATGCCAAAGCAATTTGTGATTATGGAATGATAAATGAAGTTCCATTATACAATGCTCTTACAGATGTTCAAAGTGAATGTTTACAGCTCTTTAGGTGGTTAGATAGTTTAATAAAAAAACGAACAGCTACCAAGAATAAAATTCATGGAGAAGAAGTGTTAGGGGTTCCATCAAAATGGGTCTATCGCTCTTTAATTCGTGTTAAAAAACATTTAGAAAGAGAGATTAAAGGCATAGAAGAAAAGTTACTTACTTTAGTAAAGCAAGAACAACAAGCTCAATTAACACTTTTAACCAGTATTCCAGGAATAGGATTAAAGACAGCATTATTTTTAATCGTTGTGACAGGTGGTTTTGAAAAGTTTGAAACAGCGGCTCAACTTTGTAGTTATGTAGGAATCACACCAACAATAAGAGAGTCTGGAAGTAGTGTGAGGGGTAGAGCAAGAATTAGTAAGGTGGGTAATAGAAAGCTACGCAATCTTTTGTTTTTGTGTTCATTTACAGCTTGTAAGCATAATAAAGGTTGTAGAGAAATTTATGAGCGAATTGTAAACAAAGGTAAGAGTAAGAAATTAGCTTTAATTGCGGTTTCTAATAAGTTGTTAAAACAGAGTTTTGCAATTGCCAAATCTGGATTAGCATATGATGAAACTTATGTTTCTGTATTGTCTAAATAAATAAGTTTAAAAAAAATAAAGCTCAAAATACCAAGTAAAAGCATTTTGAGTCTAAAATAATATTGAATAGATTTAACGAAGAAAATAGTTGTTTTTTAGCTCAGTTCTTTGTTGGCAACAGGCGTTTCTTTTATCTTTTTCGGATATTTTTTTCCATTTAGAAATTTTCCAATAAAAGTATTCCTCACTAAATAATGATAAGTCGCAAAACAAATTAAAGTGGTTAAGGAAAGTACGATTATAAATTTAACTAAAGCTGGTAGTGGAAATTCCCAAATAAATGCTGGAATGATTGCGGTTAATGGTAAGTGAATTAAATAAACCCAATATGAAGAATCAGAAATGTAGCGCATTCTTTTCGAGTGTTTACTACCATATCGAATAAATAATCCAGTTATTCCAAAAATGAATAACCAAACTATTATCGAATTGAATGAAATCAAAATTGCAGAATTCGAATTTGGTTTTAACTCCATTCCAGAATATTGAATTAGTAAGCCTTGAGTAATTATTAGAAAAACTGCAAAGGCTACGAATTGCCAATCATATTTCATAAAACTATTCAATAGACCTTTTGATTTAAATAGTATCCAGCCTACGATATAAAAGAAAAAGTAAAATACAAATGTATTTAAGTCAGGTATTAAGGAGGTTGAGGCATTCACCATTGAAGTTTCCAAATAGGTCAATATTAAAAATGTGAAACTTGAAAAGAATGCTAAACGTGTAATTGACCTTTTAATTATCCAATTAAAGATGTTAGTTATTTTGTTGCTTATTTTTTTTGATTTTTTAATAACAAACCAAGTAAAGACGTAATTAAAGTTACATATATCAGATAATATAAAAACCACAAATGAGAAGTTCCTTTAGGTATAAAAACAAAGATGTTTGAAAATAATTGTGTAGAATTTACGAATGGATTTTCTTGATTTTCAAAGACAGCAATAGTATAACTGAAAGAAAAATATATTATTGGTGATAGTATAAATAGAAAAACAATAAAAGGAAAAACTATTCTCGATATCCGATTTTTGAACATTTGTATAACACCTCTTTCATAAAATAACATAGAGCCAAAAAAGCCTGCAACAAGAAAGAAAATAGGCATTCTGAATGAGTGAATTAAAAGCACAATAAAGTCAGTCAAAATATAATTCGATTCAGGGTCTTTTATTTCCCAAGCATTTCCGTGATTTGTCACGTTGTAGGTTAACGCAGAATGCAAAACTAATCCTAAAAGCATCATTATCGCACGCAAAGAATCCAATGAGTGTATTCGTTCAGTTTTATTCTTTATTTGTTTCAATTATTAATTATATTTTTGTGTTTCGTTGAAAGTTCTGATGTTTTTTTCAGCTTGTTGCCAACGTCTTTGTGTTATGAAAAGTTGTGTGTTTGTGAACGGCAAATTTTCCGCAGGAAAAATTGAAGTTTGCAAATACAGACTAACTTTTGATTAAGCTAAAAGTAAACAATTTTTTATACACGTTGTTGCAAGTTTTAGTTTTTTCAATCTATTGTTCCACACAAAAAAGGTTCAGGTTCTGGGAAATTCAATTTTTTAATAAACTTTCCTAAATCTTTACGATTAACATATTCAGTTTCTCCATATTTTAGGAAAATAGTTTTTTTCAAATTATTCTTTAAAATGAGTTTTTGCTTATGTACTTTACATTTAATTCCGTAAACTATTATACTAATTTTATTATGCTTTATTTTCCTTTTTTTAAGATAGAAGTATTGATTTCGGAAAAGTCTGAAATTCCGACATCAATTCTCTCATTTCCAGAAAATATTTCAATTATTGATCCTGGTAAAAGTTCCTTAGTCTCTTCTTGAACAAATTTAAATTCTACTTTATATTTATCTTCGAAGGAAGTATTTTGACCATAAGTAGAAATTCCAACTATTAAAAATAAAATGTAAATTATGTTTTTCATATTTTTTTAATCTGCTTTTTTCCGCTTTCTAAAATTAGAATTTTAAATCACATTTTTTTAGTTTGAGTGATTTCCGCTATTACTTGCAACGTGTTTGTATATGGTTTGTTGCGTGGTTTAAGCACCTAATTTAGCAAATAAAAACCGAATAGAAAATCCGCGAGGATTTTCGTAAGTAGGCTTGTACTAGCAATAAATTATATACGGCTTAAGTTTGTCTTTTAATAAATTTGATATCTAATCAGAAAGAATAAAAGAGAGAATTAAGGTTAATATATACGGTGAAGCTTTCGACTTCGACAACATTGGTAATCCTCTCTCTTTTCTACTATAAACCACGTTCAGTTCTGTGAGACCTAGATCTCGTTTTCAAGTTGTTGTGAGTCATGGTAGGTTATTCTTTCATAAATCAGTTCTTATGAATAAATATAAGGAAATTTTTGGAGTTGACATTAGCAAAGATGTGTTTGATGTTTATGGAAGTACAAGTGGTCATAATCAATTTAAAAATGATGCCTCCGGATTTAATTTTTTCTAAAAAATCTTCCTAAAAACTCATTAGTAATTATGGAAGCCACAGGTTATTATCATTACAGGTTAGCTCAATTTTTATACAAGCAAAGTGTTATTGTCTCTGTTGTAAATCCATTATCAATAAAGCGTTTTATTCAAATGAAATTGGCAAAAGTTAAAACAGATAAAAGTGATGCCAAAGCAATTTGTGATTATGGAATGATAAATGAAGTTCCATTATACAATGCTCTTACAGATGTTCAAAGTGAATGTTTACAGCTCTTTAGGTGGTTAGATAGTTTAATAAAAAAACGAACAGCTACCAAGAATAAAATTCATGGAGAAGAAGTGTTAGGGGTTCCATCAAAATGGGTCTATCGCTCTTTAATTCGTGTTAAAAAACATTTAGAAAGAGAGATTAAAGGCATAGAAGAAAAGTTACTTACTTTAGTAAAGCAAGAACAACAAGCTCAATTAACACTTTTAACCAGTATTCCAGGAATAGGATTAAAGACAGCATTATTTTTAATCGTTGTGACAGGTGGTTTTGAAAAGTTTGAAACAGCGGCTCAACTTTGTAGTTATGTAGGAATCACACCAACAATAAGAGAGTCTCGAAGTAGTGTGAGGGGTAGAGCAAGAATTAGTAAGGTGGGTAATAGAAAGCTACGCAATCTTTTGTTTTTGTGTTCATTTACAGCTTGTAAGCATAATAAAGGTTGTAGAGAAATTTATGAGCGAATTGTAAACAAAGGTAAGAGTAAGAAATTAGCTTTAATTGCGGTTTCTAATAAGTTGTTAAAACAGAGTTTTGCAATTGCCAAATCTGGATTAGCATATGATGAAACTTATGTTTCTGTATTGTCTAAATAAATAAGTTTAAAAAAAAATAAAGCTCAAAATACCAAGTAAAAGCATTTTGAGTCTAAAATAATATTGAATAGATTTAACGAAGAAAATAGTTGTTTTTTAGCTCAGTTCTTTGTTGGGCATTGGCTTTTTTTATTTTTAGTTGATATATTATTCCGTATATCAGTCCGATTACTCCACCAAGATAGCTAAAATTATGCATTGTTCCAGCAGTCAAAAAACTTTTTCGGTCATTCAATTCCGCTGGAAGATTCCAATTAGCATTTAAGTTTGAGATTAAAAACTGACCAACCAAAATTCCCGCGATTCCAATTCCGATTGCGATTCCCAAAATCCGAATTATTGCTCCGAAAGAGCTTTTCCACATAATTTTAGCAGTCGGTTGAAAAAGTCCAACGATTCCAATTATCAGTCCTATTAAAAGTCCAAACCACCAAGTTGAGGCAATTCCGATTAATCCTGCACTCATACGAGGAAAGTCAAGAGTATATTTAACTGACCAAAATTGTTCAAATTTAAATTCTGTAAAATATTCAGTTGAGATTGAGTAGGAAATTTGGTTGTGTAAAAATCCGTAAATCGAAGCGAAAATTATCGATAGAAAAATTATTAAAATTAAAAGTCCGATTTTTTTCGCCATTCTGTTTTTCAGCTTGTGCCCAACGTGTTTATATATGGTTTGTTGCGTGGTTAAGCAATGAATTTAATAAATAAAAACTAACCAAGAAAATCCGCGAGGATTTTCGAAAGTAAACAAAAAGCCAGCAATAAATTATATATGGTGTTGGCATTAGTATTTTTTAAAGTTTTTACCTTTTTCAATCAGCATAGGAATCCAACGTGGTGTTTTATAATTCCTAATACTTTTTGCTACAGGAACTTTAAATACATTTCCGTCAATCATTGCAATAAATAAAGTTGTCGGTTTTATTTTAATAATATCATTATCTATTAAATCTATGAAACTATCAATACATTTTCTTGAAATATCATTCATCATTACAATGTTCGTTTCTTCTCCATTTTTTCCTGAAACCGTCCAAGAGAAGTTTCCAGATGAAATTTCTTTAAATTCTTCGTGACTCTGAAGTCCATTCATAGTTATGTCATCATATTCTTTCAGCCAATTCACTACGTAATCTTTAATATTATTATTCATTTTTAAAATCTATATTATGTTCAAAAAAACTCAAATTCAATTAACAAAAGAGATGAAATAATTTCTCACTTAAACAACACTAAAAATTTTCGTTCAAATCCAGCTTATAGCGACATTCAGTTTAAAAAACTTAATTTTTTTCAAAAACTAAAAGCTCTTTTTTTAGCGATTTTCTCATATTAATGCCAACGTGTTTGTGTTATGATTAGTTGCGCGTTTAAGCAACTAATCTACTAAATAAATCACGAACGGCGAAAATCCGAAGGATTTTCCAAGTGAGCTAAAAGCAGCAATTAATTATACACGGTGTTGTACAAAGTTTTTTTATTTTATTCGATTGTATGTATATCCAGAAGGATGACTAATATTTCCAGTTCTACTTTCTCCACCATTATCTATTTTTCCATAATTTAGAATTGTTAAATTGCTTTTTGTAGAATCAATATTATAATTCCAAATTTCATTATTTGAATGTAAAAAGTCAGAATAACTTGGGAAATAATTCATTAATTCACAAAATTTTATTTTCAAACTGATATTAGGATCGTTTGCTTTTAAATTTTGTTTACTTGTGTAATAAAAAATAGAATCTTTAGTTATACGTAAAAATTTTCCAAGTTTTTCATAGTGTTTTTTATCTTTCTCACTTTTTATTTTACTTAATATCTTTATTTTCCAATTTCCTTCTATATTTCTAATTAACTTTTTCCTTAAAGTAGATTTTAAAGAGTCAGATAATTTCAAAGATTTTTTTCCTGTTTTACTTTCAGGAAGCAATTCATATGCAAACCTGTAAGAAGAAAAAGCTCTATTTATTTGACGTTCATTTAATTCCATTTCAGCCTTCTTATACCAATTATTTTGTGCTTCAGCATCCTTTTTTTCTTGAGCAATAATTAAAATCGGAATTAGGAAAATTATCAGAAGTAGCTTTTTCATAATTTTGTACAACGTTGTTGTATAAGATTAGTTGCGTGTTTTAAGCACTAAAGTTAGCAAATAAATCACAGATAGAAAGTCCGCGAGGACTTTCGTAAATTGGCTAAAACCAGCAATTAATTTTATACGGTGTTACCAACAGTTATTTTTTTATTTTCAGTATTTTGATTGTTATAATCCTTTATAATTTCTTTCAAAATTTTCGAATCTTTTTTAAATGTTTTTTCGAATTTTCCCCAATTCGTTAAGGTCAATTTTTTTGGCATTTCAACGATTCCAATTATCGAATCCCAAAAAGCATCCCAATTATTTCCATAAAATTCAGGGAAGTAAAGTCTTTCCGAAAAAGTGTCGTGAAAATCTTTAATACTCACAATTTTTCCAAGGTCAATAATTTTTATTTCGGGGTTTAGTAATTCGTTTAGTTCTTGTTCAACGTCTTCTAAAATTCGGTTTTGATACCATTCGACAGGTTCAAGTTGTTTTTTCAAAGCGTCAGAATTCCATTGATTATATTCAGTTTCTATTGGACAATTATCAAGTACGCTTTCATAACCAATTGCAAGACCAATTGTCAGAAATGGTCTTTTAATTTTTTCTTCTTGTTCAAGATATAATTCTCTTAATTTTCGAGTTGCCAAAACAATTTCAATTTTACCGGATTTAATCTTTTTAAGTAATTCAATTGTTCTCCATTTTTCATATTCTTTCCAGTCAAAATGTTTCTTAACAATCGATTTTATAAAATTCTTGGTCTCTCTACTTTTAAAATTAAAAGCTAATAAATCATTATAATCGTCTTCTTGAATTATATTTTCAAGCACTTTGTTTTTATAAATCCAACTTTCAAATAATTCCAATGAAATGTCATCGTTTAGGAATTGATAAAACTTGATTCTATTCGGATTTATGTTGGTCATTCTAATTGTTGGTAACGTGTTTGTGTTATGGAAAGTTGCGTTTAAAGTGAACGGCTATTTTCCGAAGGAAAATAGAAGTTTACAAAAATGCGACTAACTTTGATTAAGCTAAAATTAAGCAATTTTTTTTACACGGTGTTAGCTGACGTTTTTTAATTCGGTTTAGTTTTATTCCGATTTTGCTGGATTTTTTCCCCAATCACACCAAAAGTTAAACTTTTTTTCAGTTAATTTTTCTTTCAAATTTTTATTCATTTCTATAATTATAAGATTTTCGTGAGTATTTGTTGCAAAAAATTCTTTTCCATTTTTCACAAAACTCATATCTTCATAATTATAACCATTCCAATCTCCGTATTTTTTTGATTTGATAAATTCCTTTAATTCATCTGATAATTTATATCTGACAAAATAATTTCCATTAGAGTAAATTTTTTCACCCCTTTTGTTTTTTTCTACTAAAAATTCAGAAAGAGATTCAATTTCAAGTGTAATTTCTTGATTTGTATAAAGTACATTGAATTCAACAAATTCAGCCTTTTCAAGAGCATAATCAAGTAAATATTGCCACTTTTCTTCTTCTCCATATTTCAATGAATCGTCACAATAGTATCTGTTTTCGGTGTTGCTCATAAATGACAGCTAACGTGTTTGTACAAGGTTAGTTGCGTGGTTTAGCAATAAAGTTAATAAATATTAACTGACAAAGAAAATCCGCGAGGATTTTCGTAAATGAGCAAAAAGCAAGCAATTAATTTTGTACGGTGTTGGCTGTAGTTTTTTATATTTTTTCACTCAATTCTTTTGGTAATAACTTTTCCAAAATCATTTTCTGTTTCTTTTCAATTACTAAAAATTTCCAGTTTTTTTCTCCATTTTCAGAAATTCCGTAAACATCTTTTTGAGATTGAATTTCAAAAAAATCTGTTTTTTCATTATAAACAACATTTTCAGAACCAAAAGTACTTTCTAATGATAATTTAGTTAAATTTATTCTCGCTGTTTTTTCGTCTTTTGTTTCTCCCTCTTCTCCTTTTATTTTCATATTCATTTGATTTGAATAAGTTAAAAGTGAATAGTATTTAGACTCAATTTCCTTTTTGTCTTTTACTTTCAAAATTTTCGGGTTTTTGATTTCAAATTCCATACTTGGATTGCTAAATGTCATTTTCATAACTTTTATCATTTGCGATTTTGGAATAATTTCAAAAAACTCAGGTACTATATATTCCATAGATTTTTCGAATTCCATATTCACAATTGTGCTCAAATAATCGTTAAATTCCTTCTTTAATTCATTTTTATAATCTTGAGCAATTCCGATTGTTGAGATTGTCAGAAATAGAATTGTAAATAAATGTTGTTTAAATTTCATATGTTAATTTTGATTTCGATTTTTAATTACAGCCAATGTGTTTGTATATGGTTTGTTGCGTGGTTTAAGCAACTAATTTAGTAAATAATTACTGACAAAGAAAATCCGCGAGGATTTTCGTAAGTAAGCAATAAACCAGCAATAAATTATATATGTTGTTGGCTGTAGTACTTTATTCGAAAATTTCAAATACTTTCCATTTCAATAACTCAATTTTTCTTTCTGTATCATATTCTTTTGCAAATTCTGAAATGATTTTTAAATATTCTTTATCTGGACCACAAACTAAATTTTCGGCTTGTATGAAAGTTAGTATATCCACATAAATTGTACTTTCAGGACTAACTTTATTTACAATTTTATTACAAGTATTATATACTGTTGTGCCTTTTGAAAGAGGAAATATTGAGATTCTATTAAGTAATTCATTTTTTGAGTTTCCTTCTATAATTAATGGATTATCGGAAAGAAGGTGTAGTTGTGGACTATTTTTAGGCGAATATGATAATTTCCAGTTTTTTGCAGTTTCTACTCTATTAACTTTAAAATAATCTTCCATTGACCTCATAATTTTTGAACTTTCCATAAATGATGGTTCATTAATTATTCTTTCAAACATTTCTATTGGAGCATTTTCTCCTGTATTTTTATTCCTAATACCAAAAAATGAGTTTTCTTGTTTTAAGTTTTTAATATATTCGATTGCACTTTCATCTTGAGAAGGTATTCTTCTATAAATTGTTGAAATAAATAACATTAATTGAAATACATCATAAGCAGTAAGTGCAATTCCGTCAAGGTTTTTAATTAGTTTTTTATAAGTTGGTGCAAATTGATTCTCTCCAAATCTATGTAAACCTTCGACAAAATCAGTTTTCTTTCCTTGTAATTCAAATGTGTTTCTGTTCCATTCAAAAAAGATTTGTTTGGGACTTTTTCTACCATTTTCAATTTTACCTTTATTTTTATTATACACAGAAACTTTACCGTCAATTCCGACAAAGCCTTTTATATAAAATTCAGGTAAATAATGATGTCTTTTGGATAAAGTCACTTTTTTTGTATTACAGCCAACGTCTTTATATATGGTTTGTTGCGTGGTTTAAGCAGCTAATTTAGTAAATAATTACAGACCAAGAAAATCCGCGAGGATTTTCGTAAGTAAGCAATTAGCCAGCAATAAATTATATATGTTGTTGGCAACAGGCTTTCTTTTTTTCGTTCCGATTTTTATTTTATTCGTTCATTTCAATTATTAATTTTTCTCCGTAGTTCAGGTTTTTAAAGAAACTCAATTGTCTTTCAAATATATAACCGTTTTGCGTGAATTCCATAGTTTGATTTTCGGTCTCGATTTTTAATTTCATTTCTTCTATTGAATATTCTCCTAGCACAATTCTAAAATATCTCGCAATTAATTTAGAAACTCCTAATTTCAACATAATCCACATTGGTGATAAAGTCAGAGGTTCAACGCTTTCTTTTCCACGTATTAATTTTATGTATTCGATTTCCGATTCTTTTATTGTAAACGCACTTGTTTTATTAGACAAGTTTGACCTTAAAAGAATTCCTCCTGAATATTTTTCAAAACTACATTTAGAGTTTTCTTTTATAAATTCCGTCGAATTATTTTTTGCTTTAAAAGACTTTAGATAAAATGATGAACTTCCAATTGCTTTCGGTTTTTTCCAATCGATTTTTGTCGGTTTTCCAATATTTTTCTCGATTGTTCTTGAGTTCATTTTTTTTCGTTGAGTTCGTTTTTCAGCTTGTTGCCAACGTGTTTGTGTGATGATTAGTTGCGTTATTAAGCAACTAATCTACTAAATAAATCACGAACGGTGAAAATCCGAAGGATTTTCCAAGTGAGCTAAACGCAGCAATTAATTATACACGTTGTTGTAAGTAGTTTTTATTCAAATTACATTGCTCCAATTACAAACGGAACTTTAGAGTTTTCAGAATAATCTCGTGAAAAACCGGAATTTTTAGCTTTCAAAATTACTCCTGAACTTGTTGCGATTCCTTTAAAACCATCATTACAATCTACTTCTAAATTTAATTTTTTGATTTTTCCGCTTTCGGTAAATTCGGTTTTTGAAAAGTCAACGTTTATATTCTTTTCAGCTTTAAATTCAGATGCGATTTTGGTTAATTCAATTTTGGTAGTATTTTCCGTAATTATTAAGAATACTTTTTCAGAGTCCGTCGAATATTTTGTTTCTGATTCTTTTGAGCAACTTAATGCTAAAATTCCGAATAGAATTAAAATTATTTTTTTCATTGTTTTATTTTTTTCTTTTTGTATATTATTTTCACTTTTTGTTACGTTTTCCCCAAATTACTTACAACGTTGTTGTATAAGCTTTGTTGCGTGGTTTAAGAAGTGAATTTAATAAATAAAACACGAACGGCGAAATTCCGAAGGAATTTCCCAAGTGAGCCAAAAACAGCAATAAAGTTTATACGGTGTTGTGCAACGTTTTATTTTATTAATTTCAATATCGCTTTTCCGTAAAATAAAACACCTACAGCAATTATTAAACAAAGGAATAAACCTGTTCCAAATCCAGCGCGAAACCCTTCTCGAAATCCCTGAACCACCATTAACATAATAATATAAGCTAAAAAGCCTGTTCCAAATTTCAACATTCTCTCAAGTCCGTTCATTTTCTGTGTAAATAGCAGAATAAAGAATGGTATAAAAAAACTTAATAAAAAAGCTCCAATTCGACTATTCATATTTGCATTTGAGTCTAAAGTCAAGAATCCGATTACTGACATCAAAAGCAAATTCAACAGAACAAGAAATACTGCATTAACGATTATAGAGCCGATGGGTTTACCATTATTTTGGTCAATTTTATTTGTGAAATAACTACTATTAAATTCAAGTACATCACAAATTAAATTCAATGTGTTTCCTCTTGGTTCATTTTCATTATTTTCAATTCTCTGAATTGTTCTTAAGTTGACTTTTGATAATTCAGCTAATTCTTCTTGAGTTAGTCCTTTTGATTTTCGAAGTTCAAGAATTTTATTTCCTATAGAATTTTTCATATAAATGGTTTTTCTCAAAGTTATAAAATCATAGAAGGTTTGATAACGGTTTTACTTTGACATTTTTATGACATTAGTGTTTGTCGTTTAAATGTCCGAAGTTTGTATTGTCCTGAAATAGGTTGACCTTTTTTTGATGTTTAAAAGGTTAATAATTCCAGATTATTTTTATTTTTTCGATACGATTTATATTCAATATTTTGATTTATATGCACATGTTTAGGAGTGTATAAATCGAGACTTAGATGTGGTCTTAGGTTGTTGTAAATATAAACGGCTCTTTTAGTAATCTTTTGTGCTAATTTAGTGTTTTTTATTATTGTTTTCAAACCATATTCATATTTTAAAGTTCTATTAATTCTTTCCGCAATAGCATTTTCATAAGGGTCATGTTTTTCAGTCATACTCATTTTTAATCCATTTGATTCAGCAAAACCAGCGTAAGTTGGATTGCAATATTGTAAGCCTCTATCTGAGTGATGTATTAATTTTTGATTTGGGTATTTACGGTTTTTAAGCGCCATTTTTAAAGCATCTATACAAAGAGATGTTTTCATATGTGAATCTAGTTTATATCCCATTATTTGTTTAGAATAGGCATCTGTAACTAAAGCCAAATAACTATGTCCTTTTTGAGTTTTAATATAGGTTATGTCTGTTACCCAAAGTTGTTCAGCTCTTGTAGGGGTTTTATTAGTAATTAGGTTTTTGTATTTATAAAAATGATGATTAGAATTAGTGGTTGTATGATAGTTTTTAGTTCTAGAGATCAATAGTTTATGGTTTCTTAAGAATGTGTAAAACTTATCTCTCCCTATTTTAATTCCTTGTTTTTTGATGTCGTTTTTCAATTCATGATATAGTTTTTTAGCGCCTAATTTCTGTCCAATTTTGTCACGACATTTTTTAACTAATTGGATTAAAATACGTTCGTTGTTTTGCTTTATTTTGTATGATTTTAAGCGTTTATAAAAAGCTTGTTTAGTAATCCCAAAACATTGAGTTAACCATTTTCTTTTAAACGGTTTTGTTTCTTTTTCTGAATCTCTTCTGCTAATGTTTTGGGCAATGACTTTTTTGACATATCGACTCCAGTAATGATTTCCATGTCTGCAATTATATCTTGTTGGAAGTCTTTTACAAATTCCAGTTCCTCAATTTTTTCTTTGAGTTTTTTAATTTCGTCTTGTTTACTCATACCTAATTTCTTTTGATCTAAGGTACTATATTTTTTTATCCAGTACTGAATAGTTGCTCTAGAAATATCGTATTTTTTAGCTGCATAATTTACAGAAATCCGTCCATTATGAATTTGGTCAATGATGAATAATTTGAGTTCGAAACCGACTTTATTGTAGTTCTTTTTTCGGCAGGGTTGTTTTGTTTTTGTGCTCATAGTTTAACTAAAGTTGTTTAATTTTTAGTCAACCTATTTCAGGATTTTACAGTTTTTTTAATGTTGCACAACGTGTTTGTATATGATTTGTTGCGTGGTTTAAGCACTAAAGTTAGTAAATAAAAACCAAATTAAATGCTTGCGAAATTTTTCGTAAGTAAGCTAAAATTAGCAATAAATTATATACGGTGTTGTATTTTCGTACTTTATTCCGCAAACTTGCTAGCGTTGGAGAAGACATACTCTTTTGCAATTTTTGGCTTTGTGTGGTGGCTGTAGCGAATTGCAAATGTGTATGGCTTTCAGCGTTGGCTTATCTTGGTCCCATAAATCTATCTCCATTGAAATGAATCATATGACCTGGCATTTCACAAATCCAAATTTCAGTTTCCCAAGCAATTTTACTCGACCATTTTTTGAATTCTTTAAAGTCGGGAAAAGCTGTGACATAAACTTTTCCAGCATCACATTTTTCCAACAATTGCTCTAATTCAACAATTCTTTTTGGAGAAACGGGTCCGTGAGAAGTAACAGCCTCAATTAAAAATAGCCAATTTTTCTCTCTGTCGTACAATACAACATCAGGTAATTTACTATGTTGGTCGATTGGGATTCCAATTTCAGACATAGTTTTATTATCTGAATATAAATCTTTCAGTTCTGTATCTCCTAAATATAAGAGTTCACTATTTTCTGCAAATTCTGGTCGGAATTGTTCAACAATTGCAGCTTGAACTTCATTATGTTTTCCAGAAGACAATGAAAGTATCTTTCCACTTGGTAATTTTACAGGAACTCTAACTACTTCTCTTTTTTCGCATAAGCTTTTGCTAAATTCCCAATAGAATCTCTAAAGTTTTTTGCATTAGAATCCCAATTTTTTGTTCCAAAAGTTTGAATTACTTTCAATGCTTCTTTAGAAATTGCATAATGAGCTCTTGGGCTATTTACTGGCAAGTTAGGAATGTCTGGATTATAGTCTGCAACTCTAGCTTGTTCAAATTGATGTAATACAAATCTTCGAACTGTTTCTCTCGTGTTTGCTGCATAATCTTTGTTATAAACTTCCGAGAAAAATTTCATTATTCCCTTAGTAACTCCTAAACTTATTTTTTTAGAATCTTTCCAATCGTCTTTTTCAGAAATATTACAAAGTGCTAACAAAGTTAGAGCAGACATTTCATTTTGTTGTGATTTTGGTAAGCCTAAATCTTTTAGAATTACTTGTGCTTCTTCAATTTTAGTCATTTATTAATTCAATATTTTCTATAAGCCATTGGCTTGTAATTTCATTAATTGTTTTTTCTGAATAATCGTTTTTTTCAATAAGTTGATTTCCAACTTCTCTAATTGTTTCAATAGGAGGAAAGGGCATTAATCTTATTTCTGTAGCACTAACATTTACATTCCCATTAAAAGTTCTGAAATAGGTGTCGAAAATGTTAGAGTTTAAAAGTGCAGCTATTCCAACAGCTTCATTTTCTTGTAACTCTCCTTCTAAATTATAAATGTAATTTAACTTATTTTCAACGCCAATTAATTTGTTTTTGTTGTAGTGAGAAAAATATGGAGCAGCAATTAAGCGACTTTTATCATCTTTAGAACTGAAACGTCTTAAAAAAACGAAGTTTTTGTTAGGTAATAATAATTTTTCTGACTTTTCTGTCATATTTATATATTGGCTTTTCTTCGGAATAAAATTTGGCCAATTAATAGACATTTTAGTCACATTATGTAACCAATACAAAGGAGTAAGAAATATTGTAGTGTTTTGATAAGTTTCAAATAAAAGGTCTCTTGAACGAAAAGAAACTACTCGACCAGTTGATATTTGAATATTAAAATCTATTAAATTATTTTTCCAAGACTTAAATAATTGCATTACATTTTCTTCATAGTTTGTAGTTGGAAGATGTAAAATTTTTGCTTTTGATTTAAGGTCAATAATTTCTGAAATGTGATATTCTTTTAGTTTAGATTCTTGTAAATCTTTTAATCCTTCTGATGTTGAAATAGTAACATTTTCTGAATTATTTTTATTTCCTTTTAAAATCAACAATTCTTGTAAAACACTATCTCTATCAAAAGTTTTACTTCTTGATTTAAAAAGATGAACGAAATTTAAGTTTATTTGGCTAAAAAAATAATCTCTAAAAGAATTAAAATATTGACCGAAGCGAAGCTTCTAGGTACAATAAAAATTAATTCTCCATCTTTTTTTAGCAGATTAACAGAAACTGCCATAAAAAATGAATAAATATTTGATTGTCCTTTAACTAAATTTTGAAAAAGTTTAACTCTTTTATCGTCTTTTGAAAGTTTAAAATATGGAGGATTAGATATTATGTAATCAAATGATTCTCTGTGTTTTTTTAAAGAAATAGACATGTCTTCTATAAAATCACTAGCCAAAAGTGTGTACTTGAATTTAACATTTTTCTCTTTAAGCCATTTTTTTAAATTTTGTAAAGATTGTTCTGTATAAGGAAAAAGTTTGATGTCACTTTCATAAGCAACTAATTCAATTGAATTAAGTCCAAATTCAACAATTTTTTCAATTAAGGAACAAGTCAAAATAGCTGTTCCACAACCTGGGTCTAAAATTGTAATATTTTTAGAAGTTGGTTTAGACGCAATACTTCCCATAAAATCTGAAATTTTAGTAGGTGTAAAAAATTGACCTTTAATTTTCTTATGTTCTTTAGAAACAGTAGAAGCATATTCAACACCAAGTAAGTCGGCAAATTGACTTGGTAAAGTGTTCAGATTATTTTCTATTTCTATTTTTGTTTGCATTTTTCAAAGTTACGAAATTCAGTTCGAGCGTTGGAAAAAAATAGCTCTTTTGGTTTTTTCAGCGTTTGATGTTGCGTTGGAAAAAACCAAAAGTGCTATTTTGTGCGGCTGCTGCGGTATGAAATACAACGTGTTTGTACAAGGTTAGTTGCGCGGTTAAGCAATAAATTTACTAAATAATTACTGACAAAGAAAATCCACGAGGATTTTCGTAAGTAGGCTAGAAGCAAGCAATTAATTTTGTACGGTGTTGGCAAATCGTTTTTTATCTTAATTTAATCATATTCACTCCATAATAACCATAAGTTCCTGAAGGAAGGTGTTTCATATATTTATGTAAAAATTTTTCAAAGTCAATTTTCTCGTGAATTAAATTCAGGATTTTTTGAGCTGTTTTCTGTTTTTCAGGAAAATCCTTGTTTTCCTTTCCTCCTGGATAAATAGCTTCGAAATTTAGTTTTCTATTTAATTTATTTGTTAAAATTAGGATATTAGTTCCATCACCATCTAAAGCACCAACACAATTATATTCTCTTGAAAAAACATTCCCACAACCTTTCAGCGTTTCAATATTTAGCATTTTAAAGTCATTCATTAATTTTTCAGTTAATAATTCAGGAATTGCAATCTTTTGAACAAAGTCTTTGGTTTTTCTTCCATATCTTGTTAAAACATTTATTAAACGTCCTTTATAGTTTCCTTCTTTAAATTCAATTAATTCTATTGTGTGAATTGAACTATATTCAACGCGATAAATCCTTTTATGTAAAATACTGTCAAATTCAGTTTTAAAGCTTTCTTTTTTATTATTCGTTTGTGAATTCAAAAAGCCAAAATTCAAAATAAAGATTAAAATCAGTAGTTTCTTCATAATGTTTGCCAACGTGTTTTTGTATGGTTTGTTGCGCCTTTAAGCAACTAAGATAATAAATAATAACTAATAAAGAAAGTACGCGAGTACTTTCGTAAATAAGCTAAAAATGAGCAATAAATTATACAAGGTGTTGGCAACCGTTTTTAATTCCGCCAAAAGTAAGTTCAAACAATTTACTTTTTACCGGAAGTGTTTTTGGGTTTTATTTCTGATTTCAAACTTTCAATTATTTTATTTTTTTCTTTCAAATCTTGATTTAAGGAATGAAAACGTTGATTTAATAATTCTAAATTCCGATTTAATGAATCGTGAGATTTATTTAATGAATCAAAACGTTTTATTAGTAAAAAATTTTCAGTCTTTAGATTCGATTTTTTATATTGAAAATATTCACTTAGACTCCATAAGAGCAAGGTTAAAAAAGCAGTTAAAATGATTCCAAATAAGGTAATTTTATTTCCGTCTGATAATTTTTTCCACCAATCTAAAAATGGTGTTATTATTAAAAAATATTCTCTTTCAAGAGTCCATCCATTTTTTTATATTCGTTTAACTCAGATTTTTTAGCTAATCTATATTCAGGATTATGTATCCATTTAGGGTCATATGGTATTCTGCTTATTTCATATCTTTTCATTCCTTTTGAGTGTGATTGGTAATGGTTGCCAACGTTGTTGTGTAAGAAATGTTGCGGTTTTTTCAGCGAGGAATTTCCGAAGGAAATTCAGAAGTTGATAAAAATGCAACAACTTTTATTTAAGCTAAATGTAGCAATTTTTTTTACACGGTGTTAGCTGACGTTTTTTAATTCGGTTTAGTTTTATTCCGATTTTGCTGGATTTTTTCCCCAATCACACCAAAAGTTAAACTTTTTTCAGTTAATTTTTCTTTCAAATTTTTATTCATTTCTATAATTATAAGATTTTCGTG
This sequence comes from Polaribacter sp. HA6-7, assembly GCF_055693625.1. NCBI lineage: Bacteria > Pseudomonadati > Bacteroidota > Flavobacteriia > Flavobacteriales > Flavobacteriaceae > Polaribacter > Polaribacter sp. HA6-7. The sequence goes on along the minus strand of NZ_CM146338.1, from coordinate 2,531,080 downwards.
AGTATTTGTTGCAAAAAATTCTTTTCCATTTTTCACAAAACTCATATCTTCATAATTATAACCATTCCAATCTCCGTATTTTTTTGATTTGATAAATTCCTTTAATTCATCTGATAATTTATATCTGACAAAATAATTTCCATTAGAGTAAATTTTTTCACCCCTTTTGTTTTTTTCTACTAAAAATTCAGAAAGAGATTCAATTTCAAGTGTAATTTCTTGATTTGTATAAAGTACATTGAATTCAACAAATTCAGCCTTTTCAAGAGCATAATCAAGTAAATATTGCCACTTTTCTTCTTCTCCATATTTCAATGAATCGTCACAATAGTATCTGTTTTCGGTGTTGCTCATAAATGACAGCTAACGTTGTTGTATAAGATTAGTTGCGTGTTTTAAGCACTAAAGTTAGCAAATAAATCACAGATAGAAAGTCCGCGAGGACTTTCGTAAGTAGGATAGAACTAGCAATTAATTTTATACGGTGTTGTAAAACGTTATTTATTTTCAGTTTCTATTTTTATATGATTCAATACTCGTTTATGTATTCTGTGAATTATAAAGTCAGACCAAGTTTTCCAGTAAATTTCTCGGTGTAATATCTACTTTATACCAAGTCGTTCCTTCTAATTCCGTTTTATTTTCTCCGATTTTGGTAAGTTTAAATTGACCTTTATATGACTTGAAATAACCATCTAAATGTGGTGGATGAATTTCCCAAAACGGATTAAATTCATTCATAGGAATTGGTTGTTCTTTTACGTCAAATTGTAATAAATTCGGTTCGTTCCAAGTTGTGATTGGTTCTACAAAACTACCAGTTGTAAAATTACAATATCTTATTGCTCCAATTCCAGTTCCTTTAATAGTTGCGTTTGTTGGATATGAAATTCCAGTTTTAAATATCCAGTCAGTTGGTTCGTCTATTTTGTCAAAAGTCACAACGTTTTTCCAAACATTCTCAATATTTGAGTTAACAATAACTTTCGTTCTAACAGGAATTAAGTTTTCAGGTTCATTAACATAGTCGAAACTCATTGAACTTACGCTAAGGATAAGAAGTCCAATTGTTGTATTTGTCGGATTTATCCACTTTCCGAATTTGCTTTGTATCCTAAATAAGAGCCAAGCCAAACTAATAAAGCGATTAATGGCAAAGACATTGCAATACAAATCATTCCTTCAATTGCGAAAATCAAAAGTCCAATTAAAACAATTCCGAGTGTTAGAAAACTTAATTTATAACTCTCTTTTTTACTTATTTCTGATAATTTTCCATTAATAAAAGGTGGAAGAAATCCAATTATGAATGGAATAACAAGAAATACAGTCCAGCCATATTCTTTAAAAATTCCAATTTCTATATATCCTAAAATCGCAGATACGATTAAAGTGATTAAAATTGAAAATAGTTTCGGGTTTTTCTTCATTTCTAGGATTTCTGTATTGTCCTGAAATAGGTTGACCTTTTTTTGATGTTTAAAAGGTTAATAATTCCAGATTATTTTTATTTTTTCGATACGATTTATATTCAATATTTTGATTTATATGCACATGTTTAGGAGTGTATAAATCGAGACTTAGATGTGGTCTTAGGTTGTTGTAAATATAAACGGCTCTTTTAGTAATCTTTTGTGCTAATTTAGTGTTTTTTATTATTGTTTTCAAACCATATTCATATTTTAAAGTTCTATTAATTCTTTCCGCAATAGCATTTTCATAAGGGTCATGTTTTTCAGTCATACTCATTTTTAATCCATTTGATTCAGCAAAACCAGCGTAAGTTGGATTGCAATATTGTAAGCCTCTATCTGAGTGATGTATTAATTTTTGATTTGGGTATTTACGGTTTTTAAGCGCCATTTTTAAAGCATCTATACAAAGAGATGTTTTCATATGTGAATCTAGTTTATATCCCATTATTTGTTTAGAATAGGCATCTGTAACTAAAGCCAAATAACTATGTCCTTTTTGAGTTTTAATATAGGTTATGTCTGTTACCCAAAGTTGTTCAGCTCTTGTAGGGGTTTTATTAGTAATTAGGTTTTTGTATTTATAAAAATGATGATTAGAATTAGTGGTTGTATGATAGTTTTTAGTTCTAGAGATCAATAGTTTATGGTTTCTTAAGAATGTGTAAAACTTATCTCTCCCTATTTTAATTCCTTGTTTTTTGATGTCGTTTTTCAATTCATGATATAGTTTTTTAGCGCCTAATTTCTGTCCAATTTTGTCACGACATTTTTTAACTAATTGGATTAAAATACGTTCGTTGTTTTGCTTTATTTTGTATGATTTTAAGCGTTTATAAAAAGCTTGTTTAGTAATCCCAAAACATTGAGTTAACCATTTTCTTTTAAACGGTTTTGTTTCTTTTTCTGAATCTCTTCTGCTAATGTTTTGGGCAATGACTTTTTTGACATATCGACTCCAGTAATGATTTCCATGTCTGCAATTATATCTTGTTGGAAGTCTTTTACAAATTCCAGTTCCTCAATTTTTTCTTTGAGTTTTTTAATTTCGTCTTGTTTACTCATACCTAATTTCTTTTGATCTAAGGTACTATATTTTTTTATCCAGTACTGAATAGTTGCTCTAGAAATATCGTATTTTTTAGCTGCATAATTTACAGAAATCCGTCCATTATGAATTTGGTCAATGATGAATAATTTGAGTTCGAAACCGACTTTATTGTAGTTCTTTTTTCGGCAGGGTTGTTTTGTTTTTGTGCTCATAGTTTAACTAAAGTTGTTTAATTTTTAGTCAACCTATTTCAGGATTTTACATTCGTTCTAATGTTTTACAACGTGTTTGTGTATGATTTCGTTGCGTGTTTCAGCAACTAATTTAGCAAATACAAACCGAATAGAAAATCCGCAAGGATTTTCGTAAGCAAGCCTGTACTAGCAATGAATTATACACGGTGTTGGGCACAGTTTTTATCCGTTCAGTTTTTCGTTTATCAGCTTATCAAGTCCATTAAAGTCCGCAACATTAATTTCCGTTTTAGAAATATCATTGTATGAATTCAGATGTTCTCCTTTGGAAATCACAAAAACATCTACATTTTCTAACAACTTAATTCCGCTAATAAATTCATTCATTTTATCTCTCACAATATTACCTTGAGAAATAACTACATAAACAAATTTTATGTCAGACGAAATTTTAATTCGTTGATTGATTTTTGTCCTACCATCTTTGTAATGTGCATATTTTTCTTTGATAATATTTAATTGATTATTTCTGTCCTTTGCTTGATTTAAGAATTCAAATCTTTTATAACCTAAATCTGTTTTAATATCGAAGAAGCAATTAACAATATTATCTTTCGTAAAAGCAATGTCTCGGTCTTAACAATAATGACCTTTTACCACTTTTGTTTTTTAATTCAGTTCCTTTAAAAGAAATTGGTGGGTCAATTAATATTTTAATTCTATTTGGCTTAGTTAGTTTTTCTGCACAATAGCATCCAAATAAGTCTTCTGTAATTGACGATATAGAGTGACTTGTTCCTCTACTTAGAACATTTGAATTTGATTTCGGCAAATAAGAACATTCTCTTGCGTCCAAATATGCTTTTCTTGTTTTCTCTAAAAATTCTGACTGTTTCAATAAGTTAGTTTTTAGGAACTACGTATTCAGCTAATTTTACTCCTTTGGTCAATTCCGTCAAATAGGATGCCGATATTTCTGCTTGTGTGATAATGTCCTTTTTTGAATATTCACTTTCCTTTATTTCGGTCGCAAATTTAATTCCGAACAAATGTATCATAGCAACTGAATCTCCTTTCGGTGCGTTATTATACATTTCGCTAAGTTTTGTTCCTAATTCATTTAAGGTCATATTTTCTGTTTTTTATTGTTCAGATTGTTGTTTGGTCAAATTGTGCCCAACGTGTTTGTACAAGGTTAGTTGCGTTGGTTTAGCGTAAATTTACTAAATAATTACTGACAAAGAAAATCCGCGAGGATTTTCGTAATTAGGTAAAAAGCAAGCAATTAATTTTGTACGGTGTTAGGCACTGGCTTTTTAATTCCAAAATTGTTTCAGTTTTTTCCAAAAGTTAGTTTTTTCAATTTTACTTTTATTTTCTTTTTTAGCTATTTTTTCAATAAATTTCTCGGGATTCGTCAAAAAATCTAAAGCTCTAGAATTCTTTAAATCTCCAATTATTAATTCAAGTTTAGGTAGAAACAAAATTCCTTCATTATTATAAACTAAAAGTTCATTTTTCTCGCAAATTTCAAGCATTCCAGTTAGGAAATTTTCAATATTTCTTTTCTTTCTCAAGTCAACTCTAAAGCTAAATTCTCCAATAACTTTAGAGTATTTATTAAATGCTATAAAACAATCATTGTCTTCTTCAAGGTTTTCATTTCCTTTCCAACTGATTGATTCCAAAGAGTCTTTACTCCATTCTGCTCTTTTAACAAGTTTGTCAATATTTTCAACTAATTCCGATTTTTTTATTTTAGAATTTTTCCACCAATTGATTGTATTTGCATCTTCAAAGTTTGGTTCAGGCAAGTTTTCAATATCAATTACATTTTCCCAATATTTCTCCCAAGCTTCTTCATTAACTTCAAGTTTATTTGGAATTTTTCCAAATTTTCCCAAAACAGATTGTTTAGGAATAACAGTAAGTTGATATTGCCAAATAGCCATTTTTTGAGTGTTGCTGTATTGTCCTGAAATAGGTTGACCTTTTTTTGATGTTTAAAAGGTTAATAATTCCAGATTATTTTTATTTTTTCGATACGATTTATATTCAATATTTTGATTTATATGCACATGTTTAGGAGTGTATAAATCGAGACTTAGATGTGGTCTTAGGTTGTTGTAAATATAAACGGCTCTTTTAGTAATCTTTTGTGCTAATTTAGTGTTTTTTATTATTGTTTTCAAACCATATTCATATTTTAAAGTTCTATTAATTCTTTCCGCAATAGCATTTTCATAAGGGTCATGTTTTTCAGTCATACTCATTTTTAATCCATTTGATTCAGCAAAACCAGCGTAAGTTGGATTGCAATATTGTAAGCCTCTATCTGAGTGATGTATTAATTTTTGATTTGGGTATTTACGGTTTTTAAGCGCCATTTTTAAAGCATCTATACAAAGAGATGTTTTCATATGTGAATCTAGTTTATATCCCATTATTTGTTTAGAATAGGCATCTGTAACTAAAGCCAAATAACTATGTCCTTTTTGAGTTTTAATATAGGTTATGTCTGTTACCCAAAGTTGTTCAGCTCTTGTAGGGGTTTTATTAGTAATTAGGTTTTTGTATTTATAAAAATGATGATTAGAATTAGTGGTTGTATGATAGTTTTTAGTTCTAGAGATCAATAGTTTATGGTTTCTTAAGAATGTGTAAAACTTATCTCTCCCTATTTTAATTCCTTGTTTTTTGATGTCGTTTTTCAATTCATGATATAGTTTTTTAGCGCCTAATTTCTGTCCAATTTTGTCACGACATTTTTTAACTAATTGGATTAAAATACGTTCGTTGTTTTGCTTTATTTTGTATGATTTTAAGCGTTTATAAAAAGCTTGTTTAGTAATCCCAAAACATTGAGTTAACCATTTTCTTTTAAACGGTTTTGTTTCTTTTTCTGAATCTCTTCTGCTAATGTTTTGGGCAATGACTTTTTTGACATATCGACTCCAGTAATGATTTCCATGTCTGCAATTATATCTTGTTGGAAGTCTTTTACAAATTCCAGTTCCTCAATTTTTTCTTTGAGTTTTTTAATTTCGTCTTGTTTACTCATACCTAATTTCTTTTGATCTAAGGTACTATATTTTTTTATCCAGTACTGAATAGTTGCTCTAGAAATATCGTATTTTTTAGCTGCATAATTTACAGAAATCCGTCCATTATGAATTTGGTCAATGATGAATAATTTGAGTTCGAAACCGACTTTATTGTAGTTCTTTTTTCGGCAGGGTTGTTTTGTTTTTGTGCTCATAGTTTAACTAAAGTTGTTTAATTTTTAGTCAACCTATTTCAGGATTTTACATGCTTTGCGCTTGTGCCTAACGTGTTTGTGTATGATTAGTGGCGTGTTTTAAGCACGGAATTTAGCAAATAAAAACCGAATAGAAAATCCGCGAGGATTTTCGTAAGTAAGCGAAAACTAGCCATTAATTATACACGGTGTTGCCACCAGTTTTTTATTCTTCTGCTCGTTTCTTTTCAACTTTCAGAATATTATTTTGAATGTCCTTCATTATTATTTTTCCCCACCAACCAGCATAAAAATTAAAAGTAGTGTTCATTTTGAAATTACTATATAAATGCAAACGATATTTTCCTTCGGTCAGCTTTTCAAGTTCATAAGTTCCATTTAATACATCAAAATATTCTCCTCCGATTAGAATGTGCTCGTCAAGAGTTGTTGATGGAATTTCATAAGTATTTGCCTTAATTGAAAAGACCATTTTCTTATTTTCTTCATATTCCGTAACTGTTTCTCTGAAAATTAGTCCATTAGTAAAAATCGCTTCTCGATAAGCTCCAATTCCATTATAATTCAATTCAGCTTTTAAAGGTCTCGGAAATCCTAAAAATTCTGTCAAATATCCAGTATCTTCTTCTTTTTCAATAGTTCTGACTCTTGTTACATTTTCCCATATTTTCTCTGCACTTGAATTAATATCTATGTAAGTATATGCTTTATATGTGCCTGGAATTTTTTCAATTAGCTGCTCCATAGGTGAAATTAAAAAAGGAATAAGGATTAGTAATGAAATGTTTAATTTGTCATTTCTCTTTTTTAGTTTTAAGTAACCTCCAATTAATCCTCCAATTGATGCTGCTATTAAGAAAACAGGAAGAATCATTAACCAACAAGCCCAACCTTCAATAGCTAAAGCAAGTGTTATTATAAGAAATAGAATTATAGGAATCCAAGGTGTGAAAATACGATACCATAATTTTTGAACTTTATTCCTATCGGAAAGATAAACAGTTAATGCACCAACTATTGTTGGAAGAAGAAAAAGGAATGTAATTGACATTACAGAAAATAGTTCATTCCAATCTTTAACTCCGAATGCTAATCTTAAAATTATTGCGTAAAGAGTCGGAATTCCAATTGTAATAAGGATGTTTTTTGTCGTTTTGTTCATTTTTCAAATTGGTGGCAACGTTGTTGTGTAAGATTAGTTGCGTGATTTAAGCACTAAAGTTAGCAAAAAAATCACAGATAGAAAGTCCGCTAGGACTTTCGTAAATTGGCTAAAACCAGCAATTAATTTTACACGGTGTTGGCAATAGTTATTTCTTTTTAAATAAATAATTTTCATAAATTTTATCTAATTGCCTTTTTATTATAATCGGGTCAGTTGGAGATTTTTCAATTGGTAATGTCTTTTTATAAAAAGCAATCTCATTTTTTTGAGAATCAATAATTACAGAATATAGTGAAAGATTTGATTTTATTGGAACTGGAGCAAAAAGCCCCAATGTTAAAACTCCAACAGCAACCCCTTTAGCTACTTGTCCGCCATAATTTCCTTTTCTTCTTCCAAATCCGACACCAACGATTCCAAGAGCAAATCTTTGGTTTTTAGATTCAAGGATTGAATCAATTACAGGAGTTATTTTAATTCCTTCTAATTTCCTTTTTTGCATCGCTGATTGAATTAAGAAAGATAATTCGTTTTCAACTTTTTCATTAATGGAACTATTCTCAATGATAATTTTGTTTTTGATTTTATACAAATTTTTATTAGAATAAATTACAGAGTCAATTATTCTTTTAGATTCCAAAGATAAACTATCATTCAATTCAGATTTATTCCCTTTTTTTATTAATTGAATATAAGAATATGGTTCAAAGTATTCTATGTTCGTAACTTCATTTGTAGGCGTTGCTGAACTCAAATATTTGTTAGTTACGCAACTTTGGAAAATAATTCCTAATATTATAATTCCAATAAATTTTTCTTTCATATTCGTGATTTTTTTAATTATTGCCAACGTTGTTGTATAAGAAAAGTTGCGTTTTTTGTGTGCGAGGAATTTCCGAAGGAAATTCAGAAGTAGCAAAAAACGCAACTACCTTTGCTCAAGCACTAATTTAGCAATTTTTTTATACGGTGTTGCCAAACGTATTTTATTCATAAAAGTCACTTATTCAAATATTACAGCGTAAACTTTTCTAATTAAGTACTTTTCGTTTTCTCTTTTTTCAAGAAAATAATATGTATTCCCTAGTCCGTCAAATCCTCCTTTTTCACTAATTTTCAGAAATTCCTTTCGGTCTTTTATTATTTTTAAATCGTTAAGCTCATTTTTATCAATTAATTTATCATATTCTTTTATAAAACTGAATACAACTGAAGGTTTTTCATAGACGTAATAATCATACTTTGGATCTTCTTCCGAAATCGTAATCACTCCATCTGATTTTGATTGTTTTAAATTCGGTGTATTATTCTTTTTTGTTCTAACTTTTTTGTCATAAAATAGACTGTATCCAGTGAAAGTTTTCGGCTTATTTGAAATTTGTGTCTTTATAAGTGAATCATTCTTATTTATTAAAAAGTAAATATCATTTTGAGCAATAGTCAAGTTACAGAATAAAGTAAAAATAAAAAGACAAAATATTTTATGATTTCCGATTTTCATATATGTTTGGCAACGTGTTTGTGTATGATTAGTGGCGTGTTTAAGCACCTAATTTAGCAAATAAAAACCGAATAGAAAATCCGCGAGGATTTTCGTAAGTAGGCGAGAACCAGCCATTAATTATACACGGTGTTGGCGGTAGTTTTTTCAATGATACTTTCTTAATTCCATTAAAAACTTCGCCATTTTTATTAAATCTCTTCGTTGTTCATTTGTAATTCCTTCTGGGTCAAAATGCATTACATCATTTCTTATTAGTCGGATTTTGTCTAATTGCTTTATAAAATGAGAACGTTCGATTGATAAATTTAATTTTTCCCAATTTTCAGGTTTTCCAACTATACGAATATAATCTCCAAATGTTAGGTCATCTATAAATTCTATTTCTCTTTCTAGGTCTCCAATTTTACAGAATTCTTTTAAGTCAGAAATCAAAAACTTTTTGTCTAAAATTTGTCTTATATGGTTTTCTATTTGTTCAAGTAAAATAAAAGGTTCTGTAACTGAAAGGAATTGGGTGCTAATATCTGCGATTGTTACAATTCCGCTAATAGTTTTATCAGATTTATATACTAAAACGAACTCTTTATCGATAACTATTGAGATAGCCTCAAGTAAAGGTGTTTCATAACTTAATAAAGTAACATCTTTATTTATATAATCTTTTACGTCTTCTGATTTATGACCATTAGTAATTGCACAACCAATAGTTTCCCAATTAATAAATCCAACAACAGTTCTTGGTCCATTCATTACAGGTAGTTGAGAGTAATTATGCATCATCATTAAAGTTATTGCTTCCTTTAATTTAGCATCCTTTGTTACAAAAATCGGTTCATTATTTGAAGAAGGAAGTAATTTTATTCTTTGAATTGGGTCAACACCATTCTTTGTTGTTGCTTTTTTCTTATGTTTTAAAGTTATGTCTCCGTCAATCCAGTTATTTACATAATTTGGGACTGTTTCAAGTTGATTTTCATTTAAGAACCTATTTATATAAGCGACATTTCCGAAGTTCTTTTTTCGCAACCAAAAAAGTATAATAATTCACGAGATGAAATTTCAAATTCCTTATCATTTTCTTTTATTTCCTTAACTAATTCTAAAAATTCTTCCTTTATCATCTTTTTTTCTAGGTGTTTCTTAAATTACCGCCAACGTGTTTGTACAAGGTTAGTTGCTGTGGTTAAGCAATAAAGTTAATAAATAATTACTGACAAAGAAAATCCGCGAGGATTTTCGTAAGTAGGCAAGAAGCAAGCAATTAATTTTGTACGGTGTTGTAACCAGTACTTTTAATCCCACCATAACCAAAGTCCGTTCATTTGCTTAATCATTAATTTCAAGTTTTCGATTTCTCCAACACCTTGGTCAACAGAATCAGGGCAAAATTCATAAACTTCTTTTGAAAATTCATCTAAATCTACTGGCATTTTCTTAAATTCCAATTCAAGCCAATCTCTTCCACATCCAATTATGTTCAGCCCAAACTTATCATTCCATTCAGATATTTTTGAAACAATATCTTGATTTTCTAAATCGTGATTAATTCCATCTGTTCTTCTATAACGTAAAATATCGAGGTCATTTTTCCCTTTTATTATTCCAATACTTCTTAAATCGTCTATTCCAGTGTAAACAAATATTAAATATCCTTTTTTTCTAAATTTTTCTTTAAGTTTTCGAACTATAGAATTTCCTTTTTCTTCTGAAGTTATCGAGCTAATTCCGTTATGAAATTGCTCCAAAATATCTCCGGTTTCTTGGTCGATTCCTGGTAACTGAATTAATTCATTTTTCGTTTCTTTTTTCAGTTCTTTTATAAGTTCGATTTCAAAGCCTAACTTATTCACTAATTCAGTTTCTTTTGGTGAGAGATTTTTTGCTCCACAACCAAAAATTGATAAAATTCCCATAATTATAAATACCTTTTTCATTTAGTTCGAATTTTTTGTATTGTCCTGAAATAGGTTGACCTTTTTTTGATGTTTAAAAGGTTAATAATTCCAGATTATTTTTATTTTTTCGATACGATTTATATTCAATATTTTGATTTATATGCACATGTTTAGGAGTGTATAAATCGAGACTTAGATGTGGTCTTAGGTTGTTGTAAATATAAACGGCTCTTTTAGTAATCTTTTGTGCTAATTTAGTGTTTTTTATTATTGTTTTCAAACCATATTCATATTTTAAAGTTCTATTAATTCTTTCCGCAATAGCATTTTCATAAGGGTCATGTTTTTCAGTCATACTCATTTTTAATCCATTTGATTCAGCAAAACCAGCGTAAGTTGGATTGCAATATTGTAAGCCTCTATCTGAGTGATGTATTAATTTTTGATTTGGGTATTTACGGTTTTTAAGCGCCATTTTTAAAGCATCTATACAAAGAGATGTTTTCATATGTGAATCTAGTTTATATCCCATTATTTGTTTAGAATAGGCATCTGTAACTAAAGCCAAATAACTATGTCCTTTTTGAGTTTTAATATAGGTTATGTCTGTTACCCAAAGTTGTTCAGCTCTTGTAGGGGTTTTATTAGTAATTAGGTTTTTGTATTTATAAAAATGATGATTAGAATTAGTGGTTGTATGATAGTTTTTAGTTCTAGAGATCAATAGTTTATGGTTTCTTAAGAATGTGTAAAACTTATCTCTCCCTATTTTAATTCCTTGTTTTTTGATGTCGTTTTTCAATTCATGATATAGTTTTTTAGCGCCTAATTTCTGTCCAATTTTGTCACGACATTTTTTAACTAATTGGATTAAAATACGTTCGTTGTTTTGCTTTATTTTGTATGATTTTAAGCGTTTATAAAAAGCTTGTTTAGTAATCCCAAAACATTGAGTTAACCATTTTCTTTTAAACGGTTTTGTTTCTTTTTCTGAATCTCTTCTGCTAATGTTTTGGGCAATGACTTTTTTGACATATCGACTCCAGTAATGATTTCCATGTCTGCAATTATATCTTGTTGGAAGTCTTTTATAAATTCCAGTTCCTCAATTTTTTCTTTGAGTTTTTTAATTTCGTCTTGTTTACTCATACCTAATTTCTTTTGATCTAAGGTACTATATTTTTTTATCCAGTACTGAATAGTTGCTCTAGAAATATCATATTTTTTAGCTGCATAATTTACAGAAATCCGTCCATTATGAATTTGGTCAATGATGAATAATTTGAGTTCGAAACCGACTTTATTGTAGTTCTTTTTTCGGCAGGGTTGTTTTGTTTTTGTGCTCATAGTTTAACTAAAGTTGTTTAATTTTTAGTCAACCTATTTCAGGATTTTACATTTCTTGTATTGGTTACAACGTGTTTATATATGGTTTGTTGCGTGGTTTAAGCACCTAATTTAGTAAATAATTACTGACAAAGAAAATCCGCGAGGATTTTCGTAAGTAAGCTTTTTGCCAGCAATAAATTATATATGTTGTTGTAACCAGTACTTTTTTAGAACAAACTGTCAGGATATTTTTCAATTTCACTTTCAGCCTTTTCATTTTTTGCTTGTTGGATTTGTTTTATTATAGACTGTGTTTCTCTAAATTGTTGGGCTTCTGATACTTTTATAAAATCTACTTCTTTTTCATACTTGTCTTTGATTACTTGTTCTATTTCATCTAACGTAACTTTAAAATACTCTTTTCTGTAATTTACTTTGTTAATACGTCTGTCATCAAATTCCTTATGTAAAAGGTTCTCAAGTTCTGGTGCATTTTCTGAAAATATCATTGCGTGTAAGTCAAAAGTAAAAGGAACAGATGCATCTCCTAATTCTTTTACTCTATCCATTGGCTCAAGTCTTCTTGTCATTCCTATTTTATAAACGTTTTCTCCAAATGAGCCAAGATTAGAAATTATATAAACGTGTCCAGATTTTGTTTCTTGCGCTCTTGAAATTGCTCTTTCTTTGGCTTCGTGTGCATCTTTTAGACTCTGTTCCAATTGTGCGATTTGAGAATTTAGTTCGTCCAACTTTTCACCACTTACTAATCCTAAGTCCTTTTTTGCTTTTTCCAATGCCTTTTGATAACGCTTTTCTTCCATTTCAGCGTCTTTTCGAGCTTTTTCGAATTCACGTTGTGCTCTTTCTTCTTCTCGTTGTTGTGCTCTGATTTCTCTTGCCTCTTCTTTTTCTTGATACTTTTTGTGAGCTAATTCATATACTAATTGTAGTTCGTCAAGTTTAAGCTTTAAATACTTGTCTGTTAGAAATGTATTGTTTGATTTTCCAAGTTTATTGATTGCATTAAATGCCTTTTTTATTCTTTCCTCAAAACGCTTTATATTGTTCCAGCGCACTTTAGATATTAATGAGTCACATTCTCCATTAAATGCTCTTAAAGTGAGATTGATATATCTTCTTGTCATTATTTCGCCTTGTTTTCGGCTATTTCCAACAGTCCATTCAGTGTTGCAAACACAAGCATTTCCACCTTTGATAAGCTGTTTTTGTCTTGTAACAATTTGTGTGATTCTCTCTTTATACTTTTCTGAAGTTTCTAAATCAAAAATTGGCTCGTAAATTCCGAGGTCAATAAATTCTAAATCGTTTTGGTAAAGTTTGATATCTTTCTCTAATTCTTTGAAGATTGATTTAGCATTAATAAACTTATTATTCAGTTCAGTTGCACTCGCTTTAATTTCTGAAAATTCTTTGTTCTTTAATTCAATTTCATTTTCGATTGATACAATTTCGCTAAATCTTTCTAAATCAGAATTTAGTTTGTCGTTTTCTTCAACCTTTCTCGATAAGTCTCCGTTCTTATTTTCAATTTCCGCATTTAGTTTGCTTTTTGCTTTTTTGGATTGATTTATCACAACAAAAAGAGCAATTCCTAAAGCTAAAATTGTAATTATTAATCCTAATGTCATTTTCAGTTCGGGTTTTTCTCGTATTGGTTACAACGTTGTTGTATAAGATTAGTTGCGTGTTTTAAGCACTAAAATTAGCAAATAAATCACAGATAGAAAGTCCGCGAGGACTTTCGTAAATAGGCTAAAACCAGCAATTAATTTTATACGGTGTTGTGCATAGTGCTTTCGCTCAATTTTAATCGACTATTTCTAAAAATCCTCTTCTTACAAGTATTCTAAAAAGTTCTTTACATTCATCAATATCATAGTTTACAGATATTTCCTCTAACGAAAATGTTTTATCAGTTTTACGTATCAAATTTAAAATTCCATAGTTTGAAGCTGGGAATAAAACGGCTGCTGGATTTAGTTCATTATTTTTATCTCTTGATTTACCAATTGAAAATACTAAACCGATTTTATCGTCAAAATCAACAATCTCAAAGTTTGTTGTTTTTCCTTTTTTAAAAGTGGTTTTATTATTTATATTTTCAATTTTTGAAAGACTATTAACTCTATTAATTACACCAGAGCGAGCCTCTCCAATTGAATTGATTTTATGTCTATTGGTCGCTTTTTTCCACAAATTAATGGAATTCAAATTCCTCTGAACAATTTCAATAATATCTTCTCTATTATTAGATAAAAGTGATTCTCGCAGTTTCGGTTCTTTTAGAGCAATTTCGTCCATTAAAGAATTTACAATATCCAAACATAAAGTTGGTCTAACTCCAATTGTTAAATGTAAAGAATAATCTTCGGAATTGGTTGAACCCGAATGAACAAAACCTCTTGGAATATAAAGTACGTCTCCTTTTTCTAAAACAACATCAATTAAAGGTTTTGAATTGTCGTCAAAATCAACGTGTCGTTGTTGTCTAGGTAAAGGAAGATAAACTTCGGAATCATATATTTTCCAATGCTTTTTTCCGAAGTTTGGAAAAGGAAAACATCGTGAGAGTCAAAATGCTCTTGAAAACCTTGAGAAGATGGTGGTGTCAGAAATCCATTAACAGAAGCCTTACGTCCAAAATCTAATTGAAGATTTGAACTGATTTTTGCTAAATCTGAATCTAATTCGTGAAGACCATTTAGAATTAAGGTGTTGCCTTCGGCATATCGTTCAATTGCCCAATGGCATAATTCAGCACCCAATTTTAAATAAGGAACAATCGTAGGATTTCCTCCTTTATTTACTCTTAATCTATCTCCTAATTCATTCTCAAATCGCCGGAGTATTTCTTCAAATTTTTCTACGTCAAAATTTAAAGAAACAGCCTTTTTAATATGTAAAGGCTGTTTCTCAAAATAATCAGATAGGAACTTTTCTTTGTCGAAGTCATTACCAACAAGCCAATCTAAATTAAATTTATTTTCTGTTGCCATAAACTACATAATGTCAAACATTTCTAATTGAACTGAAATTATTTGAGATGCTCTTGCAAGAATTTCATCTGTCGAAAGTCCAACAAGGTCAGGTTTCGCAGGCAAAACAAAATTTAATTGATTTGGTGTATTCTCGTGCATTATCACTCGAACATCAGGATTTATATCAGATATTTCTTCTGAAAGTACGGTTTTAGGGTCAGTTTTCAACTTTGCTTTAAAGTCTTCGTCAGTCCAAGCTTTTGCTACAACTTTTGCTAATAATTTTGTTTGTTCATTGTTCATTATATATAAATTTTAATTGGTTACTATTTTGTTTTTCGCATTATGCACAACGTGTTTGTACAAGGTTAGTTGCGTGGTTTAAGCACTAAATTTACTAAATAATTACCGGCCAAGAAAATCCGCGAGGATTTTCGTAATTAAGCAAAAACAAGCAATTAATTTTGTACGGTGTTGTGCATAGTAATTTTTAATTCCAACTGTATTTTTCAACATATTTTTTGTTCATTTCTTTTTCGATTAAATTTCCTTTATTGTCATAAGTTTTAATAATAGTTTTTCTTTTTTTGTTATTATAAACTTCATATTCAATCAATTCTTCTTTCAAATCAAAATAGTTTATTCGACTAATATTTAAAGTGAAATTTTCGTAAAAAGTTTGAGTTAAAAGTGTCCCATTTTCTCTATATTCTTTTATTTCAATTGGCTTTCCTTCTTTAAAATTTCCAACTATTCTTTTTTTTCCATTTTCATAAAAATCAGTTTCTAAACCTTCGCAAGTTTTTTCACAGTTTAGATATTTCCAACGTTTTGAATGTAGTTCGTTTCCAAAAGAAAAGAGAATTTTCGGTATTATAATTGTGTCTATTGAATTTTCCTTAATTCTATTTGAGTAAAAACCTTGAGAAATTAAATTCCCTCGTTTGATAAAATAGGTAAGAGAAATACTATTTTCTAATCCTGGAATGGTGTCAATTTCAAATTCAGCTTCTACAAATTTATTCGTGCATTTATCTAAAAACTTAAAGTCAAACATTCCTTTTTCGTTTTTCTGACTGAAACACGAAAAGCTAATTAAAAGCAAAAATATTATGTTTTGTAAGACTTTCATTTTATTATGCACAACGTGTTTATATATGGTTTGTTGCGTGGTTTAAGCAACTAATTTAGTAAATAATTACAGACAAAGAAAATCCGATAGGATTTTCGTAAGTAGGCAAGAAGCTAGCAATAAATTATATATGTTGTTGTGCACAGTACTTTTTAGTTTTTCAGTAATTTCAATTTTTTCACTAGTATTAATGGTAAAGATTGAATTCTGTAAGTCAAAATCACGAGAGGTTTTAAACTTGTTGGTTTTCCATATTTAAACTCCATTTGCAATTCAGATTCTAAATATTGAAAAGTTAGGTCTGAACATTTTATTTCTCCCTCAAACCAATTTGTCCAACCAAACAATATTTTTTAAACCCTTTTCTTAAAATTAAAAAGTCGTAATCAATTCCAGCATCAAATCCGATATATTTTGCTGTAACTATCCAACCTCGTTTTCTTAAGTCAGAAATTATTTTATTCCATTTTTGGGTTTCAATATTTATTGCAGTTTTTCTCAAGTTTAATTCAATATTTTATTATTTTTGAACGGTCAATTTTATTCGTTTTGATAATCTATAAATTCCCAAGGTATTTCTTTTTTAAAAATCTGAATAAATTCCTCCATAGAATTAAGTGAAATATTTTCTTTAAAAATCTGAATTGTTCTTGTTTTTTCTGTGTCGTCTCTAAAAATTTCCGCAATTAATTCGTTATTTCGATAGATTTCAACTCCAATTCCATCACGTTCATTTACGTCACTTGCAATTATAATTCTATCTTTATTTTCTTTCATTTGCGTTCAGTTTTGGTATTGTGCACAACGGTCTCGTATAACCGTCAGTTACGAGATTAAAGATAATGATTTTCGGTTAAGAACTGGCGTTAGCAATTCCGAGTGGATTCGGACGCAGTCGAATCCGCCGTAATTGCGGTTATACATTGTTGGCAGTAGTATTCTTACTATAATTCAAATTTTATTATTCTATAATCAGGTTTTCATTTCTAAGTTTGACACTCTTTTTAAATTCATTAAAATACTCAGAATTAAATCTAGGCCTCATTCTTATTGATTTTTCAGTGTTATGTTTGTCTGTGTAATATATTCTCCAAATACTTTGGTCATTAACTTCAATGTTTGTTTTCTTAAATTTTTTAATTTGCTCCAGTTTTATTTTCTTTTCATTATTTTTTTCTTTAATAAACAAATAGTTTTGGTCATATTCTAAGATTTTCATTCTGTCAAAATATAAATAAATTGAAGAGAAAATAGAAACTATTAGGATGAGTAACAATGTAATAAAAATATCAAAGCCATTTTCGAAGTAGATATTAAAACCCATAAAGAGTAAAATTCCTAAACATATAAGAATGAAATATTTTTTAATTTTATTACTCGCTGAAATTCTTTTTCTCATTTTTTTATTACTGCCAACGTTGTTGTGTAAGGAAAGTTGCGTGGTTTAAGTAATAAAGTTAGTAAATAAAACACGAACCAAGAAAATCCGTGAGGATTTTCGTAAATAAGCTAAAACAAGCAATTTTTTTTACACGGTGTTGTGTGTTCGTTATTTTTTCGTTCCTTCTAATGTTCTTTGTAATTCAGAATTAATTTTGGGATCTATAATCTCAATTATTTTGTCATTTTTAAAATCGTATTTTTTAATTATTGTTGGTTCATTGTAACTTTCAAACGTACCATCTTTATTTTTGTCAATTCCGAATTCAATAAGCAAGTCTTTACTTTTATTGATAAATTTAAAATTATAAATATCCATTCCTTCAACTCCTATTTTTCTCATCTTATTTTCTTTAAATGAGTAAACGTAAAGTGAGCTAAAATCTTTTAGATTAATTACTCCGTCTTTAAAAGTATCTTTTTCAGAGGCTTTTATTAAAATTAGAATTTCATTCTCAAAATACTCCGTTTTTATTTTATTAAAATTAATTCGGGTATCAAATAACTTCTTGTTAATTCCACTATTTGCATTATAAACTATAATATTATTAAATTCTCCGTAAAATCTTGCTGAATATCTTTCGTCTTTTTTTGTGAACTCTTCAGAATCTGAAGATGTAAAAGCGTTCAAAAGTCCAGTTATATCTTCTTTTTCATTCAATGTTTTATGTGAAACAGGAATAATATAATTCAAATTTAAAGAGTCAATTAATATCGGATTTTCATAGGAAATAACTTGTTCTCGTTTATTTTCCTTCTGTAGTTTTTCGATTTTTTCTTCTGATAAAATTCCAGTTTCCGGTTCATTGTAATCAAATCTTCTATGTTCCTGAATTACAATTGATATAAACGAAACCAAAGCAACAACTAAAAATATTCCACCAATTGTTCCTAAAATAGCTAATAATTTTTGATTATAATTCTTTACTTTTTCAATTTTCATAAAAGTTCGTTTTTAATGACACACAACGTTGTTGTATATGGTTTGTTGCATGTTTCAAGCAACTAATTTAGTAAATAATTACCGACCAAGAAAGTCCGCGAGGACTTTCGCAAGTAGGCTATAACTAGCAATAAATTATATACGGTGTTGCCCATAGTTATTTTTCTAAATTTAGTAATTCTTCAGCTTTTTTAAAATCGAAATCGACAATATTAAATTTGTTGTCGATAACAATTTTTGTTGGAAATGAATATACTTTATATTCAGTTTGAATATCTGAATTTGGTCCAGCATATAAGTCAACCCATTTTATTCGGTCTTCGTTAGAGACCTTTTTCCGAGATACTTGGGTCAGTATCTATATTTATTCCAACAATTTCAATTTTATTTTCTTTCAATTTTGAGTAGATTGGTTCACTCTCTTTATTAAATTCTCTACAAGGTGTGCAATTACTCCACCAAAAATCTAGAACTGTATATTTATTTTTTTATTATTTCTGATAAAGATGAGTTTTTTCCGTTTTTATTTTGAAGTGTGAAATCGGTAAATTTTAAAGGCGTTTTATAATTGATTAAGCCATTTATTTTAGCTTGGAATTCTTTGTAGTCTTTTAGAGAGATAGCACTTGAATCTACTTTCCTAGCTATTTTTTTTAAAAATTTTTTATCATTATCATTAATGTAATCTCTATCAAAGTGAGGTATACTTGAAGACAGTAAGTAATTCCATAAGCTTACATAAGCAATTGCATTTTTATTATCATAGATACTGTCAAACTTTCTGAAGAATTCAACCTTTTCGAGTGAATATTTATATTTTTGAATGCTATCTCTGACTTTTTGATAGTTATTCAAATAGCTAAAATGTTTTATAAGTTTTGGTTTATAGAGTTCTTCATAGAATATTTTATTATTTACCCCACTTAAAAACTTTAATTCATTTATTTCTTTAAAAGTACCTGCTGTACTTTCAGTTATCTCTAATGAAAGCTTAGTATTTAGTGGTTCAATTATAATTGGAATATAGAATTGATTACCACTATTATTTAAAATATCATATTCAAATTGGATTTCAGCAAATTCAGGCTTTTCTATATAACCATTAAATTCAAACTTACCATTCACTATTTTTGCTTTACTTCTTTTTTCTAAACCTTTACTAGGGATTACTAAAGAAATCTCAATTCCGTTAGAAGTAGAGTCTTTTACAGTTCCAATAATATTGTAGTTAAATCCGAACTCTCTTTTTTATTACAAGAAAAAAATACTAATAAAATTAGGGTAAATAATTTAATGTTTTGGTAATTTTTCATTTTTGCGACTGTTTTTCTTAATTACGGGCAACGGTTTTGTATATGATGCGTTGCGTGGTTTAGCACGTAATTTAGCAAATAAAAACCGAATAGAAAATCCGCGAGGATTTTCGTAAGTAGGCTCTCACTAGCAATGGATTATATACGTTGTTGTAAGTAGTTTTTTATCTTAATATTTCTTTAATTTCTTCTATCGTAAAAGCTGGTCGTTTGGAATGAATCATTGCGTGACAGTTCGGACAAACAGGAATTAAGTCTTTTATTGGGTCAACTTCATATTCCTTTCCTATTTCCGAAATTTGATTTATGTGATGAACGTGAATAAATCCTTTACCAATTTCTCCAAAATGCTTTTCAAAATCATAAGAACAGACTTTACAAGAATAGCCAAAATGCTTTAAACACCTTTTTCGGGCTTCAGGATTTCGTTCGTATCGAGTTTGTACAATGTCTTTTGATTTACCTTCCTTATATGTTTTTTTAAATTGAGTTGTAACGTCATTAGATACAAAACTATTCTTTATGTATTTATTCTCTTTGATAAAGTTAAACCAGTTAGATTCCAAACTTTCCAAAACTTCCTCTTTTATTGAAATTCCGCTTTGTTGAGGAAACCATTGTTGAAAATTATTTTTATCAATACTTTCCAAAGATTCTTTATCAAATAACTTGTTTTCGTTTGGGTTAATTAAAATATCGAATTCAATATCAATATAATTAGTCGTTTTATTTTCTGTTCCGTCCCAATGTGGTGCAACGTAGTATGATGATTTGGCATAACCACTTCCCATTATTCCTCTTGGTTCATTACCTAATCTAATCAAGAAAACTCTATCTCCTTTTCTAATGCTCTTTGAATTTCCACAACTCCATCTCCTTTCAACATATCCAACTTTTTCAAGATGTTCAATGCTTTCTTGTAAATCTTCCCAATCCCATCTGTTAGGATTCCAAGCAAAAAGAAATGTGTTCATATTGTTCTGTTGTATTGTCCTGAAATAGGTTGACCTTTTTTTTGATGTTTAAAAGGTTAATAATTCCAGATTATTTTTATTTTTTCGATACGATTTATATTCAATATTTTGATTTATATGCACATGTTTAGGAGTGTATAAATCGAGACTTAGATGTGGTCTTAGGTTGTTGTAAATATAAACGGCTCTTTTAGTAATCTTTTGTGCTAATTTAGTGTTTTTTATTATTGTTTTCAAACCATATTCATATTTTAAAGTTCTATTAATTCTTTCCGCAATAGCATTTTCATAAGGGTCATGTTTTTCAGTCATACTCATTTTTAATCCATTTGATTCAGCAAAACCAGCGTAAGTTGGATTGCAATATTGTAAGCCTCTATCTGAGTGATGTATTAATTTTTGATTTGGGTATTTACGGTTTTTAAGCGCCATTTTTAAAGCATCTATACAAAGAGATGTTTTCATATGTGAATCTAGTTTATATCCCATTATTTGTTTAGAATAGGCATCTGTAACTAAAGCCAAATAACTATGTCCTTTTTGAGTTTTAATATAGGTTATGTCTGTTACCCAAAGTTGTTCAGCTCTTGTAGGGGTTTTATTAGTAATTAGGTTTTTGTATTTATAAAAATGATGATTAGAATTAGTGGTTGTATGATAGTTTTTAGTTCTAGAGATCAATAGTTTATGGTTTCTTAAGAATGTGTAAAACTTATCTCTCCCTATTTTAATTCCTTGTTTTTTGATGTCGTTTTTCAATTCATGATATAGTTTTTTAGCGCCTAATTTCTGTCCAATTTTGTCACGACATTTTTTAACTAATTGGATTAAAATACGTTCGTTGTTTTGCTTTATTTTGTATGATTTTAAGCGTTTATAAAAAGCTTGTTTAGTAATCCCAAAACATTGAGTTAACCATTTTCTTTTAAACGGTTTTGTTTCTTTTTCTGAATCTCTTCTGCTAATGTTTTGGGCAATGACTTTTTTGACATATCGACTCCAGTAATGATTTCCATGTCTGCAATTATATCTTGTTGGAAGTCTTTTACAAATTCCAGTTCCTCAATTTTTTCTTTGAGTTTTTTAATTTCGTCTTGTTTACTCATACCTAATTTCTTTTGATCTAAGGTACTATATTTTTTTATCCAGTACTGAATAGTTGCTCTAGAAATATCATATTTTTTAGCTGCATAATTTACAGAAATCCGTCCATTATGAATTTGGTCAATGATGAATAATTTGAGTTCGAAACCGACTTTATTGTAGTTCTTTTTTCGGCAGGGTTGTTTTGTTTTTGTGCTCATAGTTTAACTAAAGTTGTTTAATTTTTAGTCAACCTATTTCAGGATTTTACATGTTCTTAAATTACTTACAACGTTGTTGTATAAGGTTAGTTGCGTGTTTCAAGCAACTAATTTACTAGATTAATCACGAACGGCGAAATTCCGAAGGAATTTCCCAAGTGAGCTAAAACTAGCAATTAATTTTATACGGTGTTGTAAACAGGCTTTTTTCATTCTATAATTCCGCTAAATGTTTTTGATTCGTTATAAACAGTAATTCCAAAAAGATTCCATTTTAAAATTCCATTAGCAATAAATTCCGCTTTTCCATTCATATTCAAATTGTTCGTATCTATTGACTTAAATTCCCACATATAACCGCTCACAATTCCAGTCAAATAACTGTTACTTTCAATTGGGATATATTCATTCTGTTCTATAGAATATTTTACAAGCATATTTATATCAAAAGTCCAATTATCTTCCAATTTCACTTGTTTAATTTCCGAGTTATTTTTTCTCTCATAGTTTTCTGTTATTGATATTCGGTTTGAGTTTTTTCCTGAATTAGATGCGGAAATTATTTGTACAATTCCGATTACCATTATAAAGATTGAGACAAATTTAAATTGTGGATTAAATATTTTTTTCCCTTTAGCTATAAATCCAACAATTAGATAAAGAAAGTAAAGAACAATAATTCCGTTTATTATAGACCAAATCAAATGTATCATAGTTTTCGTTTTCAGCTTGTTTACAACGTGTTTTTGTATGGTTTGTTGCGGTTTTAAGCAATAAAGTTAGTAAATAAAACACAAACCAAGAAAATCCGCGAGGATTTTCGTAAGTATGCTTTTTGCAAGCAATAAATTATACAAGGTGTTGGGCTTTCGTTTTTATTTTTCCTGCTTTTTTTCAAATAAAGAACTTAATTTGTAAATTCCATTTTCTTCGAAATAGTAACTGTTTTCATATTCTTTATCAAATTCCTTACTTAATTTTAATTCTGATTTTTTCCAATTTTCAATAAGTTTTTCTGTTGAAATAATGATTTCTTTTGATTCCATCATTTGTGACGGAATTTTATTCCAAGGTAAACTATAAGTTGCTTGTTCAAATTTTATAGCAATTGAATCTCCATATATTTCTTTAAATAATTTTGGAAATATTTCATTTTTTATTGGTAATGGATAACCTGAATATGGATTATATAAAATTGGATTCAAAAACTTTCCACCTGCAACTTCTCCTTTTTCTAAAGGAGTAATATAAATTCCAGTTCCACAACCAAAACCTTCAAAAGGAATAGAATCAATTTTTCCGTTTTTGAAGACATTATAACTAATTCTAATTCTCGAATTTGGTTCACCCCAAGTTACATAATAGAATTTTTCATTTGTTGCATTTTTAAAACCAAGATATATTGAATCTATTTTTTCAAAATCTTTTGAATTTGAAATCCATTCAATTGTTCTTTCATTTTCATTTGTAACTTTATTCCAACTGTTATCCCAAAATTCAGCCCAAGGTCTTTCTTCATCTTTTTCAAAGAATGATTGAGCTATAAATAAATCTAAAGAAGCAGGTTGTTCATATAGGCTTTTTTTCCAATTCAAATATTTCCAACTAAACATTCCAGCTAGAATAATTAAAATTAAAAAAAATGTAATTATTATCTTCTTTTTCATTTTTTTGAGTTCGAGTGAGAAATGAAGCCCAACGTTGTTGTATAAGATTAGTTGCGTGTTTTAAGCACTAAAGTTAGCAAATAAATCACAGATAGAAAGTCCGCGAGGACTTTCGTAAACTGGCTAAAACTAGCAATTAATTTTATACGGTGTTGTGTACAGTTTTTTTATTTTCAACTCTTTAATAAATTCAGTTTTTTCACGAGAAATAATGGCAAAGATTGAATTCTGTATGTTGAAATTACAAGTGTTTTAAGACTTGTGGGTTTTCCATATTCAAATTCCAGTTTTAGTTCAGATTCTAAATATTCAAAAATTCGGTCATTGCATTTTATTTCTCCCTCAAACCAATTAGTCCAACCAAACAATATTTTTTTAAATCCCTTTCTCAAAATCAAAAAATCATCATCAATTCCAGCGTTAAAACCGTAATATTTAGCAGTAACAATCCAACCTCTTTTTCTTAATTCCGAGATTATTTCATTCCATTTTTCAGTTTTAATATTTATGGCTGTTCTCTTCAAATATATTTCTATTTTAATTCCTCGTAAACAATTTCAAAATCCAAATTTTTCGGAATATTCAGTTCTTTTCTTTTATTCTCAAATTGTTCTAAAGTCAAATTTGGACTTTGTTCAGTACTTTTTTTGTCAACTTCTATGATATGATAATATGTAACACTTTTATTAATTCCGCTTTCAAGATTTTTTGGATGACTTTTTGCAATAATAAAATCTCCGTTTTCTCCTAATGCAAAAACTGTTTCAGGTACAATTAGTCGATTAGAATATTTTTCAGCGTGAAACCAAATACTCATTTCGTCAAGTGAATTATTTGCAAATAAAAAATAGTCGTCCGTAATTTCCTTTTCTACTAATCCAGCTCCGAAATAGCACGATTGTAGAATCAGCAATATGATTATTCCTAATATTTTTTTCAAATTATTCAATGTATTTTCGGTCGTTTCTTAAATTGTACACAACGTGTTTGTATAAAAAGAGTTGCGTTTTTTGTGTGCGAGGAATTTCCGAAGGAAATTCAGAAGTAGCAAAAAATGCAACTAACTTTGGTTAAGCACTAATGTAGCAATTTTTTTATACGTTGTTGTGTGTAGTTTTTTATCTTTTAATTCGCTCTTTTTCCGACATATTTATTATTCCGATTCCGTTTACAAGCCATTGTTCATTTTTATGTTCCACTTTAATATTCAGTTTATAATCACTCCAATTTTTCGCTTTGACAGTTACTAATTCAGAATGCTTGTTAAATTTTTCTGTTTCAAATCCGTCATCAGGATAGTCTTGAGCGTCAAATATTGGGTCAAATCCTAGTCCTAATTCAGGTTCTTTTTTTTCCGCTTCACTAATTATTCTTTTAAGTTCTATTTTAAAATTTTCCGTAACGTTTTGCTGTTCAGAAATCCATTCGATTAATTCTTGTTCAGAATTTCGTTTATTACAATATTCCACGTATTTGTTAATGAAATCTAGAGCAATTTTTTCCGCCGAATTTTGATTTTCAGTTTGTTCAATAGTAACTTCTTTTTCTTGTGAAATGGATTTTTTACAACTAAATAAAGTCAGTAATAGAATTATCGTTATTATTCTCAATGTCGTTCGTTTAAATTACACACAACGGTCTCGTATAACCGTCAGTTACGGATTAATATACGCAGACTTTTCGGTTTAGCACTGACTTTAGCAATTCCGAGTGGATTCGGACGTAGTCGAATCCGCCGTAATTGCGGTTATACATTGTTAGGCACAGTATTTATTCCGCTTTATCGTCTCTCCTTTTTAGAAATGAACCAAAAAGTGGTGGTGAATCATTATGTGACTTTCTTTCCAGCGTTGAACTTGGATTGAAACTAGAAGCCTCAATTAAAGATGCTACTAATTTTTCCATAATCTCATTTTTATTGTCACTATCTCGGTAGCTTTTCAATTTCTCGTTTATATCCATCGTAAGATTTCGCAAGACTTTCTTTATGAGCATATTCTTGTTCAAGTCTACGATTTTGACTTTGCTGTTTACTTGAAAATAAAGCAAGCCAAATTGTAGGAACAAAAAATGGTGCTCTTGCTAAAATATTCATAAATGCATTTCCTACGCTATCACTCTCTTTTAAAGTTACAATTGCATACCAAACCATTCCAACCATAGTTCCAATAAAAACTAGAGACCAAAATAAATTTGGTTTATTATAACTTTTTTCTGGTCGTGATATGATTTCGCAAGTCCAGCCGAAGTTGCACCTGGAAGAAGTCCCTCAATTTTTGTTGATAACGTATCATATTTTTCTTCCCAATCAGAATGAAGTTCTTCGAGTTCGTCTTTCAAGTTGTTTAGCTTAAATTTCAGAGCTTCTTTATCTTCTGCTGTTTTTCCGAAAACTTTGGTTTCAAACTCCTGAACCTTAGTCTCAATTTCACTTATTTCAGTATTGTATTCCGTTACTTTTTCAAAAGTCTCGTTTAGTTTTTCAGCTTTACTCGGAATTGCTGTACTTGGTTTTTTGACAAAATCATTATATAATTCCGTTATGTCATTCAGTTCAGTTTTTAAGGATGTTATTTCTCCTTTTGCACTTCCTATGAATTTTTCGAACTTTTCTTCGAAAGTTTCAATCTTTTCTTCTTCTGGTTTGTTTTCTTCCATATGGTTTGGTCATATTGTGCCTAACGTGATTGTGTATGATTTCGTTGCGTGGTTTAAGCACTAAAGTTAGCAAATAAATCACAGATAGAAAATCCGCGAGGATTTTCGTAAGTAGGCTAGAACTAGCAATAAATTATATACGGTGTTGTGGGTAGTTATTTTTCTAATAATTCTTGAATAATTTGTTCAAATTTCTCGTTAGATGGCTTTGGAGCATTGTTGTCAATAACTTTATTTTCTGTATCTAAAATAACGTATCTTGGAATTGTTAAGCCATAACTGTTTTTTATGTTTAAGAACTTAATAAACTTTGATTTATTAAGATTTAAAATTTTAAACTGCTTGCCATTTGGTAAAAAATTTTCAAAATAAATACTCTGTTTTATCCATTGTTCTGAATCTTTATCTACAGAAAAGTATATAAATTTTAGGTTATATTTCTGTACTAATTTTTCTCTAACTTCATTACCTACAACAATTTCTTTTACACAAGGTTGGCACCAACTTGCCCAAAAATCTATAACTTTTATTTGCTTATTATTTAAAATAGAACTTAGATTTATAGTGTCTTTTGATAAGTTGATTACAGACTCTTTTAGATTTTTAGGGACTATTTCATTTAAAGCATTAAGTTCATTTATAATATCTTCAACAGCTTTAGTATAAGTTGGGTCTGTAATTGTTTTTTTATATTCTTTTATGGATGTTTTCATAAACTCATTACTGTTTTTATCTTTCCCAAATCCTTTATTATAGTAATCAACAATTAACCTTCCAGTTACGAATTTTACAACTGTATCATTAAAATTGTTTTTTATAAATTTTAGCTCTTGTTTAAAAGATTCTTTTGAAAAAGGTTTTTCTTCGCCTTTGACAAAGTATTGTCTAATGAGGGGAACTATACTCATTTTGTAATACATATTATTTACTAAATGAGGTTTATTTAAATCTTGTAGTTTTATCTTGTTTAGATAATTATCCAAATCAAAAAAATCTACTTCATCTCTATTAGAGTTTTTTATTATTGTTGTTAAATCTTCACTAGTATTTATAGTATATATATCTTGAACTTCAGACCTTGGACGTATTAAATTAAGTAAATATTCTAATTCTAATTCTTCCTTAATAGCTGTTTTAAATTCATTAGAAACACTTTTATGTTTTTCGATATAATCATTTAAAAATTTAAGTCTTGAATTATAAAATGATTCACACTGCTTTTTATATGCTATAAAATCTGCATTTAACTTACTAAATTTCAAATCTGTCCAAGGATCAAATTTTTGCTCTAATTCAAGAAAGAAGTTATAGTGACTTGAATTCTTTCCTTTAAAGTTAAGTTTTCCATTTTTAAGTTCAAAATGAATACTATCTCCTGGAGTAATAAATACTCTTACAGGATAATATGTATTGTTCCCAAAACCGGAAAACTCGAATATTTTTGGAGATTCTACTTCCCTAAAATTGATAATAACTGTATCATTTAAATAGTTTGTTTCTTTTTTATGTAATTTATTGTAAAAATTTGATTCACTAGATATGTTGACAGATTCATTAAACCCAACTTCGTCACTTAAACCACTAATATATACTTCGCTACTGTTTTTTTTATTGATTTATTTCCATTTTCATTCTTAGTTAAGCAACTAAAAAAAGACAATAAAATAATATAATACACCTTTTTCATTAAATTACGATTTTTAGTTTAATTACCCACAACGTGTTTGTGTTATGATTAGTTGCGTGTTTAAGCAACTAATCTACTAAATAAATCACGAACGGCGAAAATCCGAAGGATTTTCCAAGTGAGCTAAAAGCAGCAATTAATTATACACGTTGTTGTAAGTAGTTTTTATTCCGTTTCTTTTTGCGCTAATTGAAATATCTTATTCAATATTGATTTTTGATTAATTTCATAGTTATCATTAGGTGTTTTGTCGTCTACTTTTTTTCACTTAAATAAAATTCATTTAGATTTTTTGTGATTTTTCCATTAGTTGAATGAATTTCAAATTGTGTTTTACAAAAATGGTCAACCTCTAATTCAATAATTTCTTTTTCTCCTTTAGAGTTTAAGTATTCGTGACTTATTGGTGAAATTTCAGATTCTTTTATATCATTTATATTTTCTTTTACAGTTTCAATAAATTCAGAATTTTTCATTTCTATTGTATTGAATTTGTGACAATTAGAAAATTTCCTTTTGAAGTATTTTCCACTTTTGCTCCGAACAAATAATAAGGCCTTTCGCATATGGTTCCATCTTTATTTGGAAGAATCATTTCTCCATTGCAAAATTGAATATATTCAATAACAAACACTTTCTCATTCTTTAAAAGTTCTGTTTTGAAATTCAAATACTCTAAACTCTTTTCTTGTCCGTAATTATTAATTATAGACAGAAATAGAATGATAAATTTCAATAGATTCTTCATTTTGAGTTTTTTCTGGTAAATGTCTAGTCCTGAAATATGGCTACAGGTTAAAATTGAATTAAGC
This sequence comes from Polaribacter sp. HA6-7, assembly GCF_055693625.1. Lineage (NCBI taxonomy): Bacteria > Pseudomonadati > Bacteroidota > Flavobacteriia > Flavobacteriales > Flavobacteriaceae > Polaribacter > Polaribacter sp. HA6-7. The sequence goes on along the minus strand of NZ_CM146338.1, from coordinate 2,502,279 downwards.
TGATAATTTATATACCATATTTATATACCATATTTGGTGTTTTATAGTCTAAAGATAAGTGTAATCTTATTTCGTTGTATAAATTAATTGCATTTTTTGCGGCTCTCTTAGCGTGAGCCACGTTATCAAAGGTTTGGTCGAGATAAAATTCATCTTTCAATATACCATTTACACGTTCAGCCATGGCATTTTCGTAACAATGATTTTCTTCGGTCATACTAATATCTATCTTTTTTCTTTTTAATATTTGTGTGTATACATTGCTACAATACTGTATTCCTCTGTCCGAATGATGAATAAGTTGTTTAATTTTTTTAGCTTGATAAATTGCCTTATTAAGTGCTCTGACACATCCTTTTAGTTCTAAGCTGTCACTAAGATCATACCCAACTATTTTTCTAGAATGCATATCTGTTATTAAAGCCAGGTAACAAAACCCTTTTACGGTTCTAATGTATGTGATATCAGATACCCAAACCTGGTTAGCTCTCGGTAACTTCTAAGTCTTTTATGATGTTATTATACTTATAAAAACGATGATAAGAGTTAGTAGTTCTAGCACTTGTTTTCTTTCTAAGTGTTAGCATTTGGTGTTTTCTAAGGACATTAAATAAAGTATCTCTACCAACTTTAATATTTACTTTATTAAAATCTATATCTAAAGATTTAATAAGCTTACGCACACCCTCTCTAGGAAGAGATTTGCGTCTTTTTCTAACAATATTTATAATCTGTTGTTCTAGTATTAAACGTTTATCAGCTCTAGATTTGTATTTATAATACGCATCACGTTTAAGCCCAAAACAATGGGTTATAGTCGTTAAAGACGCAAATCTCTTAGATTTTTCTTTAGCTTTTATTAAGGCTTTATACTTAACTTTTTTTAGTTCAGCAATAGACTTAAAACCAAGATCTTCTGCTGCTACTTCTAAATAAGATTCTTCTACCATAGCATCGAGATCCTTTTTAAGTAGTAGTTTTTTAAGCTGTTCAATCTCTTTTTGAAGCCCTTTAATTCTAGATATTTCGTCTTTTGTTTCCACTTTTACTCTGGTGTTCATTAAGTCTTTACGATTATACTTTTTAATCCACACATTTACTGTTGTAGGTGCAATTGAGTAGAGTTTACAAAGTTCGCTTTTTGTGTGTTTCCCGATTGTAAGTTCGGCTAAAATTTTTAATTTAAAAGGTTCACTGTAACGTCTAATTACTTTGTCATTTCTGTACATAATGTTTAAAATTATGTAGCCTTATTTCAGGACGGGTCAAAATTACTTACAACGTGATGCAGATAAGAAATGTGCGAAATTAATAAATTAAATAGATAAATTATGAAAGAAATTTTAAGTGAAATAATGTATGAAATAAAAAGAAGTATAAAGCATATTTTTTATGTGCTGTTGGTAGTATGTTGGTTTGCGATTTGGTATGCAGTTACTTCTTTAATAGTGAATGAATGGAATGTAAAACTTTGGCAAGAAGGAACTGTTGTTTGTTATTTGTGGTTAACTATTATAATAGGTATGTTTTACTTTATTTATAGATTTAACGAATAAAAGCAAATTTATTACTACCAACGTTGTTGTATATGGTTTGTTGCGTGTTTCAAGCAACTAATTTAGTAAATAATTACCGACCAAGAAAGTCCGCGAGGACTTTCGTAAGTGGGCGAGAAGCCAGCAATAAATTATATACGGTGTTGTAAGTAGTTTTTTATAATTCCAATTTTATTTTCCTTTCTAAATTTTCTAAAGATTTAGGCTCATTTTGTGAATCAAGATATTTTTCCCATTCTGTTTCAAATAATTCATAATATTTTAAATTCAAATTATTGAAATCAACCTTTTTTAAAGTGTCAATATTTTCCTTTTTCAAGTTTTTGACATAAGTTTCCATTTTCCTGCGATATATTTCCAATAAATTAAATTTCGCTTCGGATATTCTTAAACTTATTGAATCGTTTGCTGTTTTTAGAAAAGACTCTTTCGGTATAAAAACAGTTTTTGATTTGAACATAATTGGATTCGTAAAATATCTTATTGATAAACCAACTTTTGCATATAACACTAAATTTTCTCCAGATTCGGTGGATTTAAAATCTTTCTTATTTAACTTTATATTTTCTTTCCAAACAATTTTATCTCGTAAGTTTTTCCATTCAAGAAAGTCGTAATAATATTTTTCATAAATTCCTTTTGGAGTAAAAAAGAGAATTAAAACTAAAATTCCAATTATTAATAAAAACTTTTTTTTCATTGGTTTAGTATTTATTCTTCGATTCGCTTTTCAAATATAAGTTCACTGTAATTCGGATTTTTTTCTGAATAATAAACCCTAAATTTATCTCCGATTTTTATAAGTTCTCTTTTAATTGTCAATTTCTGATTTTCGGTATATTTTTCTTCTTTTACTTGGAATTCATACTTTATAAAAAAACCTCTTTGAAATCTCTCCTCAATTTTAATTATAGTTCCAATTGTATTTTTTGAGTTTTTCAATTCGTTTTTTTCTGTGAAACTATTCCAAATTCCAAAACTAATTAAAGAAAGAATTAATATGGTTAAAATCCATAACTGAAATTTAGAATTTTTTTCCTTTTTCTTCAAATTTCCTTTATTTTTTGAGTCGAGTGATAAATGTCTAGTCCTGAAATATGGCTACAGGTTAAAATTGAATTAAGCTGATAATTTATATACCATATTTATATACCATATTTGGTGTTTTATAGTCTAAAGATAAGTGTAATCTTATTTCGTTGTATAAATTAATTGCATTTTTTGCGGCTCTCTTAGCGTGAGCCACGTTATCAAAGGTTTGGTCGAGATAAAATTCATCTTTCAATATACCATTTACACGTTCAGCCATGGCATTTTCGTAACAATGATTTTCTTCGGTCATACTAATATCTATCTTTTTTCTTTTTAATATTTGTGTGTATACATTGCTACAATACTGTATTCCTCTGTCCGAATGATGAATAAGTTGTTTAATTTTTTTAGCTTGATAAATTGCCTTATTAAGTGCTCTGACACATCCTTTTAGTTCTAAGCTGTCACTAAGATCATACCCAACTATTTTTCTAGAATGCATATCTGTTATTAAAGCCAGGTAACAAAACCCTTTTACGGTTCTAATGTATGTGATATCAGATACCCAAACCTGGTTAGCTCGGTAACTTCTAAGTCTTTTATGATGTTATTATACTTATAAAAACGATGATAAGAGTTAGTAGTTCTAGCACTTGTTTTCTTTCTAAGTGTTAGCATTTGGTGTTTTCTAAGGACATTAAATAAAGTATCTCTACCAACTTTAATATTTACTTTATTAAAATCTATATCTAAAGATTTAATAAGCTTACGCACACCCTCTCTAGGAAGAGATTTGCGTCTTTTTCTAACAATATTTATAATCTGTTGTTCTAGTATTAAACGTTTATCAGCTCTAGATTTGTATTTATAATACGCATCACGTTTAAGCCCAAAACAATGGGTTATAGTCGTTAAAGACGCAAATCTCTTAGATTTTTCTTTAGCTTTTATTAAGGCTTTATACTTAACTTTTTTTAGTTCAGCAATAGACTTAAAACCAAGATCTTCTGCTGCTACTTCTAAATAAGATTCTTCTACCATAGCATCGAGATCCTTTTTAAGTAGTAGTTTTTTAAGCTGTTCAATCTCTTTTTGAAGCCCTTTAATTCTAGATATTTCGTCTTTTGTTTCCACTTTTACTCTGGTGTTCATTAAGTCTTTACGATTATACTTTTTAATCCACACATTTACTGTTGTAGGTGCAATTGAGTAGAGTTTACAAAGTTCGCTTTTTGTGTGTTTCCCGATTGTAAGTTCGGCTAAAATTTTTAATTTAAAAGGTTCACTGTAACGTCTAATTACTTTGTCATTTCTGTACATAATGTTTAAAATTATGTAGCCTTATTTCAGGACGGGTCAAAATTACTTACAACGTTGTTGTATATGGTTTGTTGCGTGTTTCAAGCAACTAATTTAGTAAATAATTACCGACCAAGAAAGTCCGCGAGGACTTTCGTAAGTAGGCTAGAACTAGCAATAAATTATATACGGTGTTACCACACGTTTTTTTATTCAATTTTATTAATTTCCGAAATATATTTCAATCTTAAATTTTCAATTCGATTCGATAAATTTAATTTGGCATTTAATGATTCGATTTTCGTTTTGTCGTTTTTAAAAAACTTAATTTTTTGTTCGTGTTTTTTTGTCACATCATCACTTAATGCTTTTAACTTATCAAGAAATTTTGATTGTAATAATGATTCTTTTGTTGTTCTGTCAGATTCTCGATAATATAGGTCGAGTAAACTTTGGAAATTTTTAGTCCAATCTTCTTTGCTTAATTCTGAAATATTTTCGTCAAACTTTTCTATTTTAAACTCTCCAATTTGATAATTATCAGACCAAAAATCCAAGTTGTTATTTTCAGTTTTTTCTATGTCTAAATAATTGTTTAAATATTCAGCCAATTTAACTTTCAGTTCCGCTTTTTTTCAATTCCGATTAATTCAAGTTCAAACCTTTTGTATTTATTTGGTTCTAACTTTCTTGGATAACTTTCCATATTTGAAAGAACTAATTTTAAATCACTGCTGTTTTGCTCGTCAATAATTTCGAGTAAAATAAAATTTATATTTGTTCCTACGATGTTCATTTCAAATGTGTGGTAACGTTGTTGTATAAGCTTTGTTGCGTGGTTTAGGCAATGAATTTACTAAATAAAGCACGAACGGCGAAATTCCGAAGGAATTTCCCAAGTGAGCTAAAACTAGCAATAAAGTTTATACGGTGTTGTGTGTAGGCTTTTTTCATTCCGCTCAATTATTTTCAGTTTCAGCTATAAGTTTTGTTATTTTCGGTTGTAAAATCCAAACTCCAATTATTAAAAATAGAGTTAATATTAAATTCACTAAATAGTCAGAAAATTTCACTTCTCTTTTCAGTTCAATTATAGAAAGTGTTTTGCAAGAGAAAACTATTGTTTGAAATAATGCAAAAAACATATAAAGTGTAATCGGAATTAGTAAAATCGTTTGAGTGTTAAATTCCGCTTGAGTATTTTCAGTAGTTTGTTCAGGCGAAAGCAGAAATGAAATGATTAATAAAATCGGAAATAGAATTATATTAATTTTAAAAAGTTTAGTGTTCAAATTTGGAAGTTTTAGAGATTCCAATTTCTTTTGTCCATAAATTCCAATTGCATAAATCCAAATGAGAAAAGTAATTAGACCTATAAATCTAATAATTTCCTGTAAAGGACTTGGTGATGTCCAGGCAGCAGTCAGAACTATCAAAATAAATAGTTGCCAATGTTTAAATTTTAGGATTTTTTTCATTCGTTAGTTACGATTTTCAGCTTACACACAACGTTGTTGTATATTGTTTGTTGCGTGTTTCAAGCAACTAATTTAGTAAATAATTACGGACAAAGAAAGTCCGAGAGGACTTTCGAAAATAGGCAAGAATCTAGCAATAAATTATATACGGTGTTGCCATTAGTTTTTAGCTCCCAAGCCAATTTAGCAACATTTTAATAGGCGTTGTAAAAATCGCAAATACGAAATCCATTAAAAATCCAATTATTGGTAAAATCAAATATATCCACCACTTGTATTTGAATTTTGTTGATATTTTATTTGTTAGATTTTTCCATGCAATTATTATTTTCTCTTTGTAATAAAAGAGAATTAATAAATCAGCTAAAATCATTCCGCCAATTCTGATTGGAAGTGCAAATCCAAATACTCCAGTTGTAAAAGCAATATCAATTATTAAAATTTGGGTTAATACTGATAAAACTAATAAAGCTCCAATTAACAAAGTTCTGTTGAAAATGAGTAATATTCCACAAATAATTTCTAAAATTCCAGTTGAAATATTGAAAAATGTACTTCTTCCATATAGATGCCAAGCCACATAAAAACTATCAATATCTTTAATCGATTGTTCTAAAATAGATGAATCGTGAACTCCAAATTGGCTTAATGTTAATTTACTCCATCCATAACTAATCATATAGAAAACTAAATACCAGCGTAAAGCTAAAACTCCGAAGTCTATTATTTTCTCTTTTTTCAATTTCGTTCTGTTTTTTTTAAAATTAATGGCAACGTGTTTGTACAAGGTTAGTTGCGTAGTTTTGCTATAAATTTAATAAATAATTACTGACAAAGAAAATCCGCGAGGATTTTCGTAAGTGAGCAACAAGCAAGCAATTAATTTTGTACGGTGTTGGGTAACGTATTATTCATTCCTTTTTACTAATTCTTTCACAATTTTACAATTGTCAACTAAATAATTTGTCAAATCTTTCATAAACACCAAAGAACCTTCTTCAAATGATAAGTCATATATTTTCAACATTTTCTCTACATTTTTAGAAGCCTCAGAGATGATTATATTTGAAAGGTCTTTCTTACTGAAATTTTCAAACTTATTTTTTGATAAAATTTCACAAGCGTTAATTCCAATATTTTCAATGAGGTCTCTTTTTTCTTGTTTCTTTTTCTTTCCTTTTTATTCAATGATTTGTTAATATCTAAAGAAAGTTCAATAATTAAATTTTCTTTAAGATGATTTAATTCTTCCTCATTAGGTTTTGTGTTTTTATAATATATTTCTAAAGCGCGACAAGTTTCAAATGCGGTAATTTTATTCAAATTATTTTTAATTCCAATAGTAGAAATTACCTTGACAATTTCTTTGGGTTTTAATTTTTCATTTAAATTAGAAACGAGTACTATTCCTTTGCTAAATTCAAAAGTTTCTTTAGTATATAATTTTTGAGAAGAAATTATTTTATATGAAACTGTATTCTGTAATTCAACTTCTGTTTCAATTTCATCAAATTCATTCACACAGTTAAATTCAGTTTTATTCTGTGTAAGAATTCCTGAAGAATAAATTAAAAATAATATAGCTAGCAATTTTTTCATAAATTTCCTTTCATATGTTACCCAACGTTGTTGTATAAGATTAGTTGCGTGTTTTAAGCACTAAAGTTAGCAAATAAAGCACAGATAGAAAGTCCGCGAGGACTTTCGTAAGTAGGCTATAACCAGCAATTAATTTTATACGGTGTTGCCAGTAGTATTTTTAATATACTCGATATCCAACTAATTTCATTTTTCCTTCAAAATTCTGAAAATTGAAAGATTCATATTTCTCACGATTATTTTTTTGCCAATATCGATATTCTATTATATCTGTTAATTCGTTTGAGGAATCATTGAATTTAACTAACGCTTTATTAAGGTATTCACGTTGCTTATTTTCAAATCCTAATTCCTTTATTTGTCCTAGAAAACTCAAAAACTGTTCGTAAGTAAACTCTTTGGTTACATTAGAATGCAAGTTTTTATAAAATTCAGAATAGTTTTCGTTATTCAACATTTCAATTAATTCCTCAACTTTTTTAGTTGATTCCAAAATTAATGTTTTGTTTTTTTTCTGTTGCTTTTTTATTTCCTCAATCTGCTCAACAGTTACTTCACGGATTTTTTCCAAATTCTTTGGTTTGTCAAATTTCGGATATCTGAATTGTATTATTAGTTTGTTTACTTACGGTCTTGTATTCGAAAAGAATTTCAAATCTTTAGTGTCTTTTGGGTCAAATCCACTAATTTTTGTTTTTAAAAATTCATTCCAATTTTGATTGACAATATCTTTACTCAACTTGACATTATCTTCGTAATTCTCAAATATATCAATATGAGAAATTTTGTCAATTTCAATATTATTCACTTTGGTATTACAAGATGTAAAAATCAATGCGATGAATAAAAATTTTAGTAGGATGTTCGTTTTTTTCATATTACTGGCAACGTGTTTGTACAAGGTTAGTTGCGCGGTTAAGCAATAAATTTACTAAATAATTACTGACAAAGAAAATCCACGAGGATTTTCGTAAGTAGGCTAGAAGCAAGCAATTAATTTTGTACGGTGTTGGCAAATCGTTTTTTATCTTAATTTAATCATATTCACTCCATAATAACCATAAGTTCCTGAAGGAAGGTGTTTCATATATTTATGTAAAAATTTTTCAAAGTCAATTTTCTCGTGAATTAAATTCAGGATTTTTTGAGCTGTTTTCTGTTTTTCAGGAAAATCCTTGTTTTCCTTTCCTCCTGGATAAATAGCTTCGAAATTTAGTTTTCTATTTAATTTATTTGTTAAAATTAGGATATTAGTTCCATCACCATCTAAAGCACCAACACAATTATATTCTCTTGAAAAAACATTCCCACAACCTTTCAGCGTTTCAATATTTAGCATTTTAAAGTCATTCATTAATTTTTCAGTTAATAATTCAGGAATTGCAATCTTTTGAACAAAGTCTTTGGTTTTTCTTCCATATCTTGTTAAAACATTTATTAAACGTCCTTTATAGTTTCCTTCTTTAAATTCAATTAATTCTATTGTGTGAATTGAACTATATTCAACGCGATAAATCCTTTTATGTAAAATACTGTCAAATTCAGTTTTAAAGCTTTCTTTTTTATTATTCGTTTGTGAATTCAAAAAGCCAAAATTCAAAATAAAGATTAAAATCAGTAGTTTCTGTATTGTCCTGAAATAGGTTGACCTTTTTTTTGATGTTTAAAAGGTTAATAATTCCAGATTATTTTTATTTTTTCGATACGATTTATATTCAATATTTTGATTTATATGCACATGTTTAGGAGTGTATAAATCGAGACTTAGATGTGGTCTTAGGTTGTTGTAAATATAAACGGCTCTTTTAGTAATCTTTTGTGCTAATTTAGTGTTTTTTATTATTGTTTTCAAACCATATTCATATTTTAAAGTTCTATTAATTCTTTCCGCAATAGCATTTTCATAAGGGTCATGTTTTTCAGTCATACTCATTTTTAATCCATTTGATTCAGCAAAACCAGCGTAAGTTGGATTGCAATATTGTAAGCCTCTATCTGAGTGATGTATTAATTTTTGATTTGGGTATTTACGGTTTTTAAGCGCCATTTTTAAAGCATCTATACAAAGAGATGTTTTCATATGTGAATCTAGTTTATATCCCATTATTTGTTTAGAATAGGCATCTGTAACTAAAGCCAAATAACTATGTCCTTTTTGAGTTTTAATATAGGTTATGTCTGTTACCCAAAGTTGTTCAGCTCTTGTAGGGGTTTTATTAGTAATTAGGTTTTTGTATTTATAAAAATGATGATTAGAATTAGTGGTTGTATGATAGTTTTTAGTTCTAGAGATCAATAGTTTATGGTTTCTTAAGAATGTGTAAAACTTATCTCTCCCTATTTTAATTCCTTGTTTTTTGATGTCGTTTTTCAATTCATGATATAGTTTTTTAGCGCCTAATTTCTGTCCAATTTTGTCACGACATTTTTTAACTAATTGGATTAAAATACGTTCGTTGTTTTGCTTTATTTTGTATGATTTTAAGCGTTTATAAAAAGCTTGTTTAGTAATCCCAAAACATTGAGTTAACCATTTTCTTTTAAACGGTTTTGTTTCTTTTTCTGAATCTCTTCTGCTAATGTTTTGGGCAATGACTTTTTTGACATATCGACTCCAGTAATGATTTCCATGTCTGCAATTATATCTTGTTGGAAGTCTTTTACAAATTCCAGTTCCTCAATTTTTTCTTTGAGTTTTTTAATTTCGTCTTGTTTACTCATACCTAATTTCTTTTGATCTAAGGTACTATATTTTTTTATCCAGTACTGAATAGTTGCTCTAGAAATATCATATTTTTTAGCTGCATAATTTACAGAAATCCGTCCATTATGAATTTGGTCAATGATGAATAATTTGAGTTCGAAACCGACTTTATTGTAGTTCTTTTTTCGGCAGGGTTGTTTTGTTTTTGTGCTCATAGTTTAACTAAAGTTGTTTAATTTTTAGTCAACCTATTTCAGGATTTTACATTCTTCATAATGTTTGCCAACGTGTTTGTATATGGTTTGTTGCGTGGTTTAAGCACTAAATTAGCAAATAAAAACCGAATAGAAAATCCGCGAGGATTTTCGTAAGTAGGCTAGAACTAGCAATAAATTATATACGTTGTTGCCAGTAGTTTTTATTCCGTTTTATATTTTATTATCGCTTTATCTCCTCGAAAAAACGATTCTTTTTCTTTTTTGTCAAAAGTCAAATTCGATTCGTGAATTATTTCAAGATTGTTATTATCAATCCATTTGGCAGAAATGCTTTTACTTTCTCCTGTGTAATACATTATTCCAGCTCCACCACCGAACTCCATTCCATTATTCCGCTTGTATGGATATATTTTCCGTTTGTAAACTCTTCATTAACTCTAAATTCTTTTGTTCCGTCAATCGTTCTGATTTTAACGAGTTCGTTTGTTGTAAACTCAAATTTTGGTCTTACTCGTCTTTTTGCTTTTGGTTTTTCGGTTGAGATTAATTTTAGGAAATTCTCTAATTCCGATTTTCTGTCATTCAGAGTTTTTTTGTCTGCACCAAGTTCTTTCCATAAGTCCAAATCCGTTCCGTTTTCAATTATTTCTTTAACGGTTTTATAAATTTCAGGTTCTAAAGATTTTGTTTCCCATTGCGCTAATGCAAGTCCGAATAATGAATTATTTCTGTCGTCTGAATCTGAAAAATAATCTTCAAATTCCGCTTTGATTTCGTTCGAGACCCAAACTTGATTTCCTCCATTATTGTACTTATCGAAAAAGTTCGAATAAATGTCAAGTGTCGTATCGTTTCCTTTTATTTCTGTGTTCCAAACTCCCATTTAGTTCTGTTTCTCAAATTACTGGCAACGTTGTTGTATATGGTTTGTTGCGTGTTTCAAGCAACTAATTTAGTAAATAATTACCGACCAAGAAAGTCCGCGAGGACTTTCGTAAGTAGGCTAGAACTAGCAATAAATTATATACGGTGTTACCACACGTTTTTTTATTCAATTTTATTAATTTCCGAAATATATTTCAATCTTAAATTTTCAATTCGATTCGATAAATTTAATTTGGCATTTAATGATTCGATTTTCGTTTTGTCGTTTTTAAAAAACTTAATTTTTTGTTCGTGTTTTTTTGTCACATCATCACTTAATGCTTTTAACTTATCAAGAAATTTTGATTGTAATAATGATTCTTTTGTTGTTCTGTCAGATTCTCGATAATATAGGTCGAGTAAACTTTGGAAATTTTTAGTCCAATCTTCTTTGCTTAATTCTGAAATATTTTCGTCAAACTTTTCTATTTTAAACTCTCCAATTTGATAATTATCAGACCAAAAATCCAAGTTGTTATTTTCAGTTTTTTCTATGTCTAAATAATTGTTTAAATATTCAGCCAATTTAACTTTCAGTTCCGCTTTTTTTCAATTCCGATTAATTCAAGTTCAAACCTTTTGTATTTATTTGGTTCTAACTTTCTTGGATAACTTTCCATATTTGAAAGAACTAATTTTAAATCACTGCTGTTTTGCTCGTCAATAATTTCGAGTAAAATAAAATTTATATTTGTTCCTACGATGTTCATTTCAAATGTGTGGTAACGGTTTTGGCTATGGTTTCGTTACGGAATGGTACGCGAGTATCATTCCGCCGTAACCATAAATTTAGCAAAAAGGCTTGAAATTCCGATTAGGAATTTCAACCGTAATGAACTATAGCCGTTGTTGGCTACAGTTATTTTTCGATTACATATTTCGAGAATACATTTGCATAATGGTCATCAAAACTCAATTTTGTAATGTCTTCAAAATTATGCTTTGTATTTTTCTTGTCTAAAATTCCTTGAGCATTAAAATACCTTATTGAAATGGACTTTTTATTCACTCGTTTTAGTTGTCCAATGCAAAAATAATTTAGTTTCGGATGCTCACATTCCGATATAATTGTCAATTCCGTTGCTTTTATGTCATTCGCAATAGTATTCCAGCTAGTTAAGTCCACCTTGTATTTTGATGTAACTTTCTTTTTTAATCCTTCTTCCTTTAAAATCCGTTCGTATGTTTTGTCGTTTTTATTGTATCGAACGTGTTTAATTGTTTTAATAGGGATTATTTGATAGCCTAGAATTCTGAATTCGTCTGTTTCCTGAAGTAAAACAAAATCAGATGATTTGTCAAGAATAAATCCTGTTGTAATTCCTTCAAATCCTCCTCTTTTTCTAGTCAGTCTAACATAAAGATTTTCAGCTAAATGCTTTTCCAACTTTTCTATTACTTTTTCTCTTTTCACGATTCATGTATTGTCCTGAAATAGGTTGACCTTTTTTTGATGTTTAAAAGGTTAATAATTCCAGATTATTTTTATTTTTTCGATACGATTTATATTCAATATTTTGATTTATATGCACATGTTTAGGAGTGTATAAATCGAGACTTAGATGTGGTCTTAGGTTGTTGTAAATATAAACGGCTCTTTTAGTAATCTTTTGTGCTAATTTAGTGTTTTTTATTATTGTTTTCAAACCATATTCATATTTTAAAGTTCTATTAATTCTTTCCGCAATAGCATTTTCATAAGGGTCATGTTTTTCAGTCATACTCATTTTTAATCCATTTGATTCAGCAAAACCAGCGTAAGTTGGATTGCAATATTGTAAGCCTCTATCTGAGTGATGTATTAATTTTTGATTTGGGTATTTACGGTTTTTAAGCGCCATTTTTAAAGCATCTATACAAAGAGATGTTTTCATATGTGAATCTAGTTTATATCCCATTATTTGTTTAGAATAGGCATCTGTAACTAAAGCCAAATAACTATGTCCTTTTTGAGTTTTAATATAGGTTATGTCTGTTACCCAAAGTTGTTCAGCTCTTGTAGGGGTTTTATTAGTAATTAGGTTTTTGTATTTATAAAAATGATGATTAGAATTAGTGGTTGTATGATAGTTTTTAGTTCTAGAGATCAATAGTTTATGGTTTCTTAAGAATGTGTAAAACTTATCTCTCCCTATTTTAATTCCTTGTTTTTTGATGTCGTTTTTCAATTCATGATATAGTTTTTTAGCGCCTAATTTCTGTCCAATTTTGTCACGACATTTTTTAACTAATTGGATTAAAATACGTTCGTTGTTTTGCTTTATTTTGTATGATTTTAAGCGTTTATAAAAAGCTTGTTTAGTAATCCCAAAACATTGAGTTAACCATTTTCTTTTAAACGGTTTTGTTTCTTTTTCTGAATCTCTTCTGCTAATGTTTTGGGCAATGACTTTTTTGACATATCGACTCCAGTAATGATTTCCATGTCTGCAATTATATCTTGTTGGAAGTCTTTTACAAATTCCAGTTCCTCAATTTTTTCTTTGAGTTTTTTAATTTCGTCTTGTTTACTCATACCTAATTTCTTTTGATCTAAGGTACTATATTTTTTTATCCAGTACTGAATAGTTGCTCTAGAAATATCGTATTTTTTAGCTGCATAATTTACAGAAATCCGTCCATTATGAATTTGGTCAATGATGAATAATTTGAGTTCGAAACCGACTTTATTGTAGTTCTTTTTTCGGCAGGGTTGTTTTGTTTTTGTGCTCATAGTTTAACTAAAGTTGTTTAATTTTTAGTCAACCTATTTCAGGATTTTACATCAGTTTTAATTGTAGCCAACGGTTTTGTGTATGGTTAGTTGCGTGTTTCAGCAACTAATTTAGTAAACAAAAACGAACGCGAGAAAATTCCGAAGGAATTTTCCAAATAGGCAATTACCAAAGCAATTAATTATACACGTTGTTGTAAAACGTTTTTATTTAAATTTCAAATTCTCTTTTAATTCATTTCGGAATGTTTTCATATTTTTCTTCATAGTGTAATAAGGGAAAATCAATATCAATGCTGCTATTGGAACAAACAATATTAATGCAGGATATGCTTCTTTTATTATGATTACAGAAAATAATATCAAAAAGAATATTGGTCCAATTATTATCGCAAGTGTCGAGATTTCATCATATCCGAAAATTTTCAAGTTTAGTTTGGTTTTCTGATTTTCCACACTTATTATTCCTACAGCATTAGACGATTGAATATTCAGATTCATAAACTTTCTTTTTTTCTCAATGTAAATTTATTATCTTCTACTATTCCGCAAAATATTTTTTTGAGCGATATAATTCGTCTAATAAAATCGGTGTTTCTTCATCAACAATCAATTTAATTCTTTTCTGAAATTCTTTTGGTTCAATATCATATTCAAACACCAAGGAATCAATTAACTTTAATTTTTTAAATAGACTTTCCATTTTTTCCTCAAATGTTTTACAACGGTCTCGGCTATGAATAGTTGCGTGGGTTTGCGGTTAACTTTGCAAGTACGCACCAAACTGAAAATCCGCGAGGATTTTCAGAAGTAGGCGAGAACAAGCAATTACTTATAGCCATTGTTGTAAAGCGTTTTTATTCTTTTACTTTCTTAAATATTTTTTCCAAAGTTGGTTTGTATTTTGTGTACTTCCAATAGGATTCATTTCTCAGAATAGATTCAAGTAATAAATTATCTTTTTCTTTTCTGTATTTTTTCTTTTCTGATAAGCACAAGGAATGGTACATCAAAGTTTCTATGTATTTATTTATATAGTAATTTTTATAACTTTCTTTTGGTTTTCTTTTGTCGGTCGTTAATTTAAAATCCTTGAAGTTTAAGTCCGTAAACCTGTAATATTTAATTCCATTGTATTTAGGATACTTATTAATATAATTGAGAGCCTTTTTATAATTCGGTGGTTTAGGGACATTAATATAACCCCAAATCATTGTGCCAAAAGTTCTCATACTTGTTAAGAAAAATATTCCTTTTTCCGTATCATCAATGAGATTGTAGTCTCTTAAATTAAGATTAACTTCTGATAAATCAAATGGTTTGTTTTTATTTCCAATTGCAGAGAATAACATACCATAATAACAAGAAACTAATTCGTGATAATTTGTTTTCTCACTTTTAAGAGAATCAACAATCGCCATATTATCTTTAGCCTCAGCTTCGTGCATATTCCAATTTACACCTCGAATTATGTATAAGCTTTTTAAGGTAACTGAGTCTGGCTTAGTTAAAAATTCAGTTGTTAATAGTTTATTGTTTGAAGTAACAACTTCTGTTATAAATTTTTTAGCTGTTAATAGTTTTTTTGATGGAATTGATTTTATTTCTTCATAAACATTACTCGGTGGGTCACCTCTAAAATGAAAATTTTTGTATGTTTTTGCTAAATCTACTAAGCCTTTCTCATATTCATTATTCTGACTTAAAACATTTTGAGAAAATGCAATTACTAAAAAGTAGATGATTGTTTTTTTCATATGTAGTTTCGTTTCTTAAATGCTTTACAACGTGTTTGTATAAAGAAAGTTGCGATTTTGTGAACGGCTATTTTCCGAAGGAAAATTGATGTGAGCAAAAAAGCAACGAACTTTGGTAAAGCCTAAATTTAGCAATTTTTTTATACGGTGTTGTAAACAGTTTTTTATTCTAAAAGTTTATTTAAAGTTTCTTTTAATTTTTCAGAACTTAAGTTCTTTTCAATTACTTTGTAATTTGAATTCATTAAAAAATTCGTTGGATAAGAGGTTACTCCTAATTTATCATTAATTCTAAATTTGTCATCAATTAAAGATATCCATTCAATATTATCTTTATTTAAAGCATTCAACCACTGATTTTTGTTTTTATCTACTGAAATTCCTACAACTTGAAAATCCTCTTTATTAAATTTGGAATAATATTTCATAATTCCTTTGTTTTCCTTTCTACAAGGTGCACACCATGAAGCCCATAAATCTAACAAAATATATTTAGATTTTATATCATGAAGAGATACTTTTTTATTATTTCTATCGAGTAAATTGAAATTTTCTATTTTAGTGGAAATAGTCGTGTTATTTACAAATCTTTTTATCTTAATTCTTCCAATTTCTGCAATTTTACTGTTACGAATTTCAGGGTTTATTTTTTTAAATATTTCAATGTCTTCTTTTTGTGTGTATGGTTTTAAATTAAAAGCATAAGCACTAGAAAAAGAGTTTTTATGTGTTTCTATAAAATTATTTAATATTGAAGTTTTTTTAAGATTAATTTGTGTGTATTCAGAAAGTAAACTGTCTAAAATTTCTTTATCCTTTATTTCAGATAGTTTTATTTTAGAAAATTTGTTACTTCTAAACATTATTGGATTTAGTAAATTACTTAATTTATTTAATTCTTTATTTAATTTAGATTCAAATATTTTAGATTTATAAATAGAATCTGTAATTTCTATTTTCATTTTGCCTTTTTCTAAAAGGAACATCTTCATATCTTTTTTCTTTCCAAATTGTTTAGGAGTATTTGGTGAACCAAATTGAAAATATATTAAACTTGAAAGTTGATTTACTTCTTTAACTTTAGTAGCATGATTAGAAACATTATCAGTTAAAAAAGCTTTTAATGGATATTCATTTTCAACAACAGTAAACTCAAATTTCCCACTTGAAGAAACTGTGTCGATTTTTGTGAAAACTGAATCATTTTTTATGTATTTTAAATAAATAGGTTTGTTAAATAAATTTTGACTTGCTTTTCCAGCAATTAAAGTTCCTTTTAAAGTCTGTTTTTCTTTGTTTTTACAATTTACAAAATATACTATAATGACTAATAATAAAATAATTTTTTTCATAGTTATGTTTTTTGTAAAATTGTTTACAACGGCTCTGTATAAGCTTTGTTGCGGGTTTGTCAAGCTAAAAGTAAGTAAATTATTACTGATTAGAAAGTTCGCGAGAACTTTCGCAAGTAAGCGATTAGCTAGCAATAAAATTTATACGTTGTTGTGCGTAGGCTTTTTCCCTATTAAATCCTTAATTCGATTAGGAAATTTGTGATTAACATAAACACCTATTCCAAAAACTCCCATTATCAGTAAGAACGGAAAAATAAATCTCAGTTCAGACTTTACGTCATCCATGTCATATAAAATATCGTTTTCTCCTGTTGCAAGTTGAAATACTTCAGGTTCAATTTTAGATTGTTGATTTTCTTTTATCCGGACTTTTGCTTTTCCTGATTTTTTTAGTCTTTTTTTAATAAGCTCGTATTTTTCATTACTCCAACTTTGCTCAATATTTTTAAATATTTTATAAGTTCTCTTATCTTTTTCGAGTTTTAAAAACAATTCAGATTTTACACTTTTGTGACCTTTTGAACTAACCTGAGTATAAAAAGTATTAACATTTTGAATTTCTCCATTTATTTCAATCAAAGAGTTTTTAGTGGTAAATAGAGTAGGTGCAAAAAGTAAAAAGCGCAAACTATACAACCAATTCCGAACCAAAGTAATTTAGTAGCATAATAGTTTTTTCCCATTTTCTATATTCTTTTTTTCAAAATCTATCCACGTATTTTTATCTTCTTTTAATTCATTTATTAGTTTCTCTTTGTTTGTTTCTAATTCAATTAACTCTCCATTTCTCTCTTTTAGAATATAAGTTGAAGCTTCAATAGCTTTTTGGGTATACTTTTCCTTATTATCTAAAATGAACCTTAAATCTGAATCAGTTTTATTTCTAAATTTTTTGATGAAACTATTATCTTTCATTTCTAATTTCAGAGGTTTCTTTTAGCTGTCTAGTCCTGAAATATGGCTACAGGTTAAAATTGAATTAAGCTGATAATTTATATACCATATTTATATACCATATTTGGTGTTTTATAGTCTAAAGATAAGTGTAATCTTATTTCGTTGTATAAATTAATTGCATTTTTTGCGGCTCTCTTAGCGTGAGCCACGTTATCAAAGGTTTGGTCGAGATAAAATTCATCTTTCAATATACCATTTACACGTTCAGCCATGGCATTTTCGTAACAATGATTTTCTTCGGTCATACTAATATCTATCTTTTTCTTTTTAATATTTGTGTGTATACATTGCTACAATACTGTATTCCTCTGTCCGAATGATGAATAAGTTGTTTAATTTTTTTAGCTTGATAAATTGCCTTATTAAGTGCTCTGACACATCCTTTTAGTTCTAAGCTGTCACTAAGATCATACCCAACTATTTTTCTAGAATGCATATCTGTTATTAAAGCCAGGTAACAAAACCCTTTTACGGTTCTAATGTATGTGATATCAGATACCCAAACCTGGTTAGCTCCGGTAACTTCTAAGTCTTTTATGATGTTATTATACTTATAAAAACGATGATAAGAGTTAGTAGTTCTAGCACTTGTTTTCTTTCTAAGTGTTAGCATTTGGTGTTTTCTAAGGACATTAAATAAAGTATCTCTACCAACTTTAATATTTACTTTATTAAAATCTATATCTAAAGATTTAATAAGCTTACGCACACCCTCTCTAGGAAGAGATTTGCGTCTTTTTCTAACAATATTTATAATCTGTTGTTCTAGTATTAAACGTTTATCAGCTCTAGATTTGTATTTATAATACGCATCACGTTTAAGCCCAAAACAATGGGTTATAGTCGTTAAAGACGCAAATCTCTTAGATTTTTCTTTAGCTTTTATTAAGGCTTTATACTTAACTTTTTTTAGTTCAGCAATAGACTTAAAACCAAGATCTTCTGCTGCTACTTCTAAATAAGATTCTTCTACCATAGCATCGAGATCCTTTTTAAGTAGTAGTTTTTTAAGCTGTTCAATCTCTTTTTGAAGCCCTTTAATTCTAGATATTTCGTCTTTTGTTTCCACTTTTACTCTGGTGTTCATTAAGTCTTTACGATTATACTTTTTAATCCACACATTTACTGTTGTAGGTGCAATTGAGTAGAGTTTACAAAGTTCGCTTTTTGTGTGTTTCCCGATTGTAAGTTCGGCTAAAATTTTTAATTTAAAAGGTTCACTGTAACGTCTAATTACTTTGTCATTTCTGTACATAATGTTTAAAATTATGTAGCCTTATTTCAGGACGGGTCAAGCTTACGCACAACGTTGTTGTATAAGATTAGTTGCGTGTTTCAAGCAACTAATTTACTAGATTAATCACGAACGGCGAAATTCCGAAGGAATTTCCCAAGTGAGCTAAAACTAGCAATTAATTTTATACGGTGTTAGCAATAGTTATTTTTCTATTACTATTACGATGGTTATTATAAATACTCCTGAGTTTTTTGATTCAATATTACTCTATGACTTGAACTTTCAAAAGTTCTCGACCTCCTTTGTCTTCAATGTTCATATTTATAAAATTTAAATCAGTTAATTCTTTTTTGTAAGTATTTATTAAGTCATCACCTATTACACAAGCAATTTCGTTTTTCTCGGTAATTTCTATTCTATCTCTTGGTTTTTTTACCCAAATATTATTTTCAGTTTTTTCCCATTTAGGATTGATTTTTTTTAGATGAATGTTTTTGTCACTTACACTCAATAAAGAGATTATTTCATTCATTTTAATCTCATCATAATCTATTTTTACAGAAGGAATAATATTAATCATTTCAGGGGTTTCATTTGAATATATGAGTTCAATGGTTTGTCCCTTATAATAATTAGAAATATCATTGACGTTTTGGTCAACAATAAGTTCTTTTCCTTCTTTCGTGTTAAATTTAATAGTCAATGAACTACTTCCTCCACCTTTTAATCTTTGAAAGGAAGTTATATCTATTATTTCTCCAGTGGCTTTATGTCCAGCTTCTTTAAGGTTATCATTTTTTTGATAAGAAAAGTTGATAAAAAAACAAAATACATTATTAAACCTGGAACTATAAGTAGTGGAGTATATTTATATTTTTTTATTCCTGAGTGTTTTGTTTTAACAATGTAATCATTCCAGTCTTTAAAATTAAATATAACTTGAGCTAGTAGAATTGTGAATATTACTCCACCAATACCAGCTATTATAAATGGAGATTTGTTATAAACCTCTAAAGGAATTAAGAAATAAAATAGGATAAAAGTTATTATTAATAATGTTATCCAAAGTGCTTTTATATTTTTCATATTTTAAATTATTGCTAACGTTGTTGTGTATGATTAGTTGCGTGTTTTAAGCACTAAAGTTAGTAAATAAAACACAGATAGAAAGTCCGCGAGGACTTTCGTAAAATGGCTAAAACCAGGCAATTAATTATACACGGTGTTGTAGCACGTTTTTTTATTCGTAATATTTATCTCTTTTTTTCTGTTGCTCAATATTCTTTCGTTTTTTTCAGAATCTAAATATGGTATTGTTTTTATAATTTTAAAAACCCAAGTTTTGTTATTCTCCGTAAATTCCTCTTTGGAAATGTTCACATTGAAATAAAGGGAATTATCTCGATAATAAACAATTGCATTTCCACCTGTTTCGCTATTCCAATTTTCCATTATTATATTACCGTCTTTTTCATAAATGAAATCACGGACTTTCTCTAAATCTAAATCCTCTCCAAAATTTACTGAATATATTCTCCAGTTAATTTCTTGATAGCAGTTTTTAATTTCATTCAATTTCCAAGGATAATATTTGTTTTCGGCTATTTCTTCTTCCCAAGTTTTAACAGAATTAGTTGAATTTGATTCAGAAACATCTTCAATTTCCACTTCTTCAGTGTAAATTTCTTGCACATATTTTCCTTTGTATCTTTCACAATCTATTTCTACTTCGTATTGAACTATTGTGTCAGCAATCTGTTTGGTATATTGTACTTGACCACAAGGCATACTTGCAAACTTATATCCATCTTTCACTATTGATTTTAAATTCAAATTTGAGTTTAATTCAAATGGATGCCAATAAGCTGTTCTATCAATATTTTCCGATTTTGAAAACAGAAAATATAATAAAGCTATATTCAAAATAGCAGAGCTAATAAAAATAATTAATTTTCCTCTGTTCATTTTTTTAATGTGCTACAACGTTGTTGTATAAGATTAGTTGCGTGTTTTAAGCACTAAAGTTAGCAAATAAATCACAGATAGAAAGTCCGCGAGGACTTTCGTAAGTAGGCTAGAACTAGCAATTAATTTTATACGGTGTTGGCAAATCGTATTTTTTTATTATTCAATGTAACTTCAATTTCTCTATATTTCAAGTTGTTTTACCAATCTTCTTCTGTTTTCTTTTTTCCTTTTATGTAGTTTTCTAAACCTTTAGAAAGATTATTAAACACACTAGGAATATCTGTTATTAATTCGGAATATAAACCTCTAACTTTACCACTTTTCTTATAATAACGTTTTGCATTTTCATTTATATAAATTTCATTCCAGCCATACTCTTTTGTATAATATTCAAGTCTTGTTGGGTTAAATTTTATTTTTCCTTCTTTAAAAGCTATTTCAATTCTATATTTAGCATTCATTGAGCTTCCACCTCCAATTCTCAGAGTAGAAGGACTTATTCCCTCTATGAATATTTTTTCATTCTCAATTTTTGAATTAATTACTTCATCAGGTTTTTTAAATGTCTCTTTTATCCAATTTATAGTTTTTGAATATAATTCCGATTTAGTTTTGTCTTTAAAGTTTAAAACTAAATAGTCATTTAAACCTTTATTGTCAAAATTGAATTTTTCTTGACTATAAGAACTTAGATAAGTTAGTAAAGTAAATAATAAAGTGATTTTTTTAAGTTTGTTTTTCATATCAATAATTTTTTGTGATTTTTATTTATTAAGGTTTGTTGTATAATTCTACTAATTTCAGTGCTAAAAGAATTAGTGTAATAAAAAAACTAATTCGAGCAATCCATTTAGTCCAAAAAATTCAGAAAGAGTTTTGTTAATTAATTTTATATTAACTCGTTTATTTTCTTTTTCTAGCCATTTATCTGTCATTCCTCCATTTTTCAAAAGCTCAATGATTTCATCACGATTAAATTTATTCCCTAAAGTTTTATCTCCTCTTTCGTTTTTATATGAGAGAATATTTAAAGTACTTAATTCTATTATTATAAATTCAATTCGCTCTTTTTTAATTCCTGTTTCTTTTAAAAAGAATGGCAGAACACCTTTAAAAACGTTATCTTTTTGATTTAAGTCTAAAAATTTTTTTAAAGCTAGATCAATTGAAATAGATTCGTTTTCAGTTATTTCCATTTTAATTCTTTTGAGTGATTGGTATATGTTTGCCAACGTTGTTGTATAAGATTAGTTGCGTGTTTTAAGCACTAAAGTTAGCAAATAAATCACAGATAGAAAGTCCGCGAGGACTTTCGTAAGTAGGCTAGAACTAGCAATTAATTTTATACGGTGTTGGCAAATCGTATTTTTTTATTATTCAATGTAACTTCAATTTCTCTATATTTCAAGTTGTTTTACCAATCTTCTTCTGTTTTCTTTTTTCCTTTTATGTAGTTTTCTAAACCTTTAGAAAGATTATTAAACACACTAGGAATATCTGTTATTAATTCGGAATATAAACCTCTAACTTTACCACTTTTCTTATAATAACGTTTTGCATTTTCATTTATATAAATTTCATTCCAGCCATACTCTTTTGTATAATATTCAAGTCTTGTTGGGTTAAATTTTATTTTTCCTTCTTTAAAAGCTATTTCAATTCTATATTTAGCATTCATTGAGCTTCCACCTCCAATTCTCAGAGTAGAAGGACTTATTCCCTCTATGAATATTTTTTCATTCTCAATTTTTGAATTAATTACTTCATCAGGTTTTTTAAATGTCTCTTTTATCCAATTTATAGTTTTTGAATATAATTCCGATTTAGTTTTGTCTTTAAAGTTTAAAACTAAATAGTCATTTAAACCTTTATTGTCAAAATTGAATTTTTCTTGACTATAAGAACTTAGATAAGTTAGTAAAGTAAATAATAAAGTGATTTTTTTAAGTTTGTTTTTCATATCAATAATTTTTTGTGATTTTTATTTATTAAGGTTTGTTGTATAATTCTACTAATTTCAGTGCTAAAAGAATTAGTGTAATAAAAAAACTAATTCGAGCAATCCATTTAGTCCAAAAAATTCAGAAAGAGTTTTGTTAATTAATTTTATATTAACTCGTTTATTTTCTTTTTCTAGCCATTTATCTGTCATTCCTCCATTTTTCAAAAGCTCAATGATTTCATCACGATTAAATTTATTCCCTAAAGTTTTATCTCCTCTTTCGTTTTTATATGAGAGAATATTTAAAGTACTTAATTCTATTATTATAAATTCAATTCGCTCTTTTTTAATTCCTGTTTCTTTTAAAAAGAATGGCAGAACACCTTTAAAAACGTTATCTTTTTGATTTAAGTCTAAAAATTTTTTTAAAGCTAGATCAATTGAAATAGATTCGTTTTCAGTTATTTCCATTTTAATTCTTTTGAGTGATTGGTATATGTTTGCCAACGTTGTTGTGTAAGGAAAGTTGCGTGGTTTAAGCAATAAAGTTAGTAAATAAAACACGAACCAAAAAATCCGCGAGGATTTTCGTAAATAGGCTTTTACAAGCAATTTTTTTACACGGTGTTGGGCATTGGCTTTATTTTATTCCTAATAATGATTCTTTAAAATTATCTATAGTCAAATCTTCTTCTTGATGTTTGTCTAATAAATCATTATGATAATCTAAAGTTATTTTAATTTCAAGAATTGCTTGTTCTATTGTACCAATTTGTTTTTCGCTTCCTAATTCAATTAGTTTTTTGATAAATATATCTATATAATAATGCAAGTGCTCTATTAAGATTGGTGTAAAAGTAGGGTAAGTTCCGAATGAATTATTAAACTCCTTGTTCTATATATTCTTCTTAAATGCCAACCAATTTTTGTGTAATGTTTATTTAATACTTTTTTAATGTTTTTAGGACAATTAAACATTTCGTGAACACTATAAATCCTGTTTTTAAGTAATGGAAAATCAGCTAATTTCTCATAAATTTTTAATCGCAATTCTTTATTTTCTTTTAGCGTAACTAAAGCAGCTACGGAAACAATTGGATTTGGTTCTTCATAACCAATAGTTTTTTTAAGCATCTTCTTAAAAAAAACAGGATTCCAATTATTTAAATTCTCATAAAGTTCCGCAAATTGTTTTTCTATATAATTAATTTGAAGAAAAGGAATAAGTTGGTCAGCAATTTGTACAATTCTATCTTTATTTGATTCTGTTGATTTAGGCATTAAAGTTTCTAAAGCAGCCCATAAATCTAACATTTGGTTTTCAATGGCTGAAGCAGATAATGCAGCACTATGTAAATCTATACTTCTTGAAAATCGATAAGTTGATTCTCCATTTAATTTAAAATTTGATAATACATTTTCAACTGATTTTGCTGCAAAATTTGGATACTCATCATTTTTAGTTTTTAAAATTGACTTTATAGGTTTGTCAATTACTACGACATAATTATCACTTGTTCTTGAAACTATACTTGTATTATTTAACTGTGGTTTTTCTTTATGATGAAAGAAGTTAAAAAGATTTGTAACCTGTCCAAGAAATTTTTCTACATTTTCTCTTGCAGAATGATGGTCTAATCCTTTAACTTTTGAACAAATTATAAACGATTCATTTTCTTTTCTGCTTTTCTTAAATCTTAAATCTCCTGGGATAGTTGAAAAACAATTATAGGTTTTTGTAACAACAACATCATATTTGTTTAAAGTCTCTTTAAAATCTTTAAATAATATACTACCAATGAAAGCTACTATATATTCAGTTGATTTAAAACTAAATAATTCAAAAAAATCTTTTAATTGCTTAATTTCTTTTATTTTTTGCTCTTTAGTTTTGTCAAAAAAGAAATGATAATTTTGATAATCTATATGGTTTGGATGATAACCGTAATTTATTAGTTCTGTTAAGAATGAACTTGTTAAATTTTTGATTTTATCTTTTTGCTTTCCTTCTTTAACAAGGATAAAAAGAGATTTTTTAACTTCTTTTAAATATTTTCTTTCGCTAAAATGGTTATGTATAAACTTAATTATATTCTCTAATGCATTAATTTTTATTTCATTGGGTTTAATTTGGTTCAGGTAAAAATCAAACTTTTTTCCTAAAATGTTTTTTGCAGCTATATCTTTTTCCAAACTCCATTTTAATTCTTCCAAGACAGATTGAAGGTTCTTTTTAGGCATATAGCCATCTTTAATTTCTCCAATTGTACTCAAACATTCTATACACAATAATCGACAATTTAATGCCATAGGTTTATAAGAATCTAATGTGTATTCGAACAACATCTCATCAACTGTCTGTGAAAAAAATAAGAGTCCTTCTAATTCGGTAGGTTTTCCCAATGTGATGAAGTTGTTTTTCTCATAGTTCAATTTTTAGCTGTCTAGTCCTGAAATATGGCTACAGGTTAAAATTGAATTAAGCTGATAATTTATATACCATATTTATATACCATATTTGGTGTTTTATAGTCTAAAGATAAGTGTAATCTTATTTCGTTGTATAAATTAATTGCATTTTTTGCGGCTCTCTTAGCGTGAGCCACGTTATCAAAGGTTTGGTCGAGATAAAATTCATCTTTCAATATACCATTTACACGTTCAGCCATGGCATTTTCGTAACAATGATTTTCTTCGGTCATACTAATATCTATCTTTTTCTTTTTAATATTTGTGTGTATACATTGCTACAATACTGTATTCCTCTGTCCGAATGATGAATAAGTTGTTTAATTTTTTTAGCTTGATAAATTGCCTTATTAAGTGCTCTGACACATCCTTTTAGTTCTAAGCTGTCACTAAGATCATACCCAACTATTTTTCTAGAATGCATATCTGTTATTAAAGCCAGGTAACAAAACCCTTTTACGGTTCTAATGTATGTGATATCAGATACCCAAACCTGGTTAGCTCTCGGTAACTTCTAAGTCTTTTATGATGTTATTATACTTATAAAAACGATGATAAGAGTTAGTAGTTCTAGCACTTGTTTTCTTTCTAAGTGTTAGCATTTGGTGTTTTCTAAGGACATTAAATAAAGTATCTCTACCAACTTTAATATTTACTTTATTAAAATCTATATCTAAAGATTTAATAAGCTTACGCACACCCTCTCTAGGAAGAGATTTGCGTCTTTTTCTAACAATATTTATAATCTGTTGTTCTAGTATTAAACGTTTATCAGCTCTAGATTTGTATTTATAATACGCATCACGTTTAAGCCCAAAACAATGGGTTATAGTCGTTAAAGACGCAAATCTCTTAGATTTTTCTTTAGCTTTTATTAAGGCTTTATACTTAACTTTTTTTAGTTCAGCAATAGACTTAAAACCAAGATCTTCTGCTGCTACTTCTAAATAAGATTCTTCTACCATAGCATCGAGATCCTTTTTAAGTAGTAGTTTTTTAAGCTGTTCAATCTCTTTTTGAAGCCCTTTAATTCTAGATATTTCGTCTTTTGTTTCCACTTTTACTCTCGGTGTTCATTAAGTCTTTACGATTATACTTTTTAATCCACACATTTACTGTTGTAGGTGCAATTGAGTAGAGTTTACAAAGTTCGCTTTTTGTGTGTTTCCCGATTGTAAGTTCGGCTAAAATTTTTAATTTAAAAGGTTCACTGTAACGTCTAATTACTTTGTCATTTCTGTACATAATGTTTAAAATTATGTAGCCTTATTTCAGGACGGGTCAAGCTTGTGCCCAACGGTTTTATATATGGTTTGTTGCGTATTTCGAGCAACTAATTTAGTAAATAAAAACGGAATAGAAAATCCCCTAAGGATTTTCGTAAGTAGATAAGTACTAGCAATAAATTATATATGTTGTTGCAAGTAGTGATTTTCTAACTAAATTTCTCATTTCTTAATTTTCAATTTTTCCGTTTTATTTCTCTCTTTTTTTACGTTTCTGCTTAAAATTCCGCTTTAATTAATTTCCGCCTATTTATTCACGCTTTATTTTCAGCGTTCAATTCTGCTTTTTTTCACGTTTCAGCTTAAAACTCCGCTTTAATTAATTTCCGCTTATTTATTCACGCTTCATTTTTCAGCATTCAATTCTGTTTTTTTCTCTTTTTTAGGGTTTATTTTCTAAAAATAGAGTAGTAGTCATTTTCAATTTTTCCAATGTAATATTATTCAATATTAATTTCTAGAAAAGAAAAATCACTAATTAGGAATTTCAGGCTGAAATTCCGCCATTACTTGCAACGTTGTTGTATATGGTTTGTTGCGTGTTTTAAGCAACTAATTTAGTAAATAATTACCGACAAAGAAAGTCCGCGAGGACTTTCGTAAGTAGGCGAGAAGCCAGCAATAAATTATATACGGTGTTGTGTGTAGTTTTATTTCATTAATTTTAAAATTTCACTTTCTATAATTTCATTGTCAGGATTATAACCATTAAAAGATTTTACAATAATTCCTTTTTGGTTTATTAAAAAACTATTAGGTATTGAAGATATGTTATATTGTCTTGAAACTGGGTCATTAAAACCTTTCAAATTTGAAATATTTATCCAAGTAATATTATCTTTTTTAGAGGCTTCTTTCCATTTTTCTTTAGCATCTTTTTTGTCTAAAGAGTAGCTAATTATAACAAGATTTTCATCTTTATATTTTTTATAAAGCTTAGAAAATTCCTTTTGATTTTGTTCATGACAAGGCACGCACCAAGAAGCCCAAAAATCTAATAATATAATTTTTCCTTTAAAATCCGAAATTTTTATCTCCTTATTATTTAAATCAAATGCAGTAAAATTCTGAATATAATCACCAATTTTTAATTTATTTAACTTTTTTTGCTCAAAAAGAATTTCTCCGTTTTTAGACGACTTTAAATTACTATCAAGGAAGTTGTAATATAACTCTAAACTATCTTTTGATATTTTACCTGATAATCTTATAATGTTTTCTAATGAAATTTTATTATTTGGTTTTTGGTAGATGAAGTTTATCTGATCTAGTTCAATTAATTTAGCTACTTTTCTAAATAGTGAATCAGTTTTTCCCTTATTTTCAGGTAAAGCTATTTCTCTTTCAAATTCATTACCATGTTTTTGCATTATACTATTAAATTCAGCTTGAATTTTATTTAATTGTCCTCCTATAACTTTTACTGTTTCAAAGTATGTGTTCTGCTTATTTAATTTACCATCAATTAAAACATTTTCATTTTTAAACCGGATTGTGATATTAGAAATTGTTCGTTTTAAAGAATCGCTAACAACTTTAATTTCATACTTTTTTGTTTTTTTACTGCTAAGGTTCTTAAATTCAAACGAATTATTAATTAAGCTTATTGAATCTATTTTGAATTTTTTGTTATCAGAATCTATACTATCTAATATAATTGAAAATTCACCATTTACTCCCTTAAAATTTCCACTAATTGATTTCTTTTCAATGATTTCGTTTTTGCATGAATTTGTAACGATAATTAATAATAAAATAAATAGTTTTTTCATAGTTCATATTTTTTTGTAATTACACACAACGTGTTTGTGTTATGATTAGTTGCGTATTTAAGCAACTAATCTACTAAATAAATCACGAACGGCGAAAATCCGAAGGATTTTCCAAGTGAGCTAAAAGCAGCAATTAATTATACACGGTGTTAGCCATAGTTTTTTAAAATTCAGTTCGAGAGTTTCCGTCTTTCATAAAATCAAATTTTCCATAAAATTCGGGTTATTTAAAATTCTTTTAAGGTCATTTTTTGAATCTTTATTTTTAATAAGTATTTCAAAATCATATTTTTTTTCTGACTTTTCCGTTATTCTCAAGAAGTTTTTGTTTCCGAAAATCGAATGAGTTTTCCAGCTTCCATAATCCATATATTTCAAATAAACATTTTCAAGTTCATTCAATGAAATATTTTTATTCTTATGATCTAGGTTAAATTCAATTCTCTCAGTTGAGATTTTTAATTTTCCGATTTTTTTCGGTTTTAAAAAAGATCGTCCAAATAAAAAATAAATTCCTGATAAATAAATTGCAAGAGCTAAATATTTCAAATATAAGTTTTGACTTTCTTTTTCATACATAAAAATGTAAAATCCTGAAATCGCATATAGAATTAGAAATACAATCATAAAGATTTTATTGAATTCTTTTGTTTTTACTATTTCAGTTTCAAATTCTGTTGTCATTTTTCTTAAATTATGGCTAACGTTGTTGTATAAGCTTTGTTGCGTGGTTTAGGCAATGAATTTACTAAATAAAACACGAACGGCGAAATTCCGAAGGAATTTCCCAAGTGAGCTAAAAACAGCAATAAAGTTTATACGGTGTTGTAAGTAGGCTTTTCTTTTTTTTAAATTATTTTGATTATCTCATTATATATTAAATATATGGCTAATATAAAAAGTAATATTGCTCCGCGAATTGAATAATATTTAAAACTTGTACTTTCCTCATTTACTTTGTAAGTTTTCATTTCAACATATATTATTGCTCCAACAGCAAGCAAAAATATTATTCCAATTATTACAAACTCAATATCAAATTTTTCTCCCAAATTATAAGTGTTTTATTTATTCAAATCCACGAGTAGGAAATGAACTCAATTCTTTTTTTAAGTTTTCAGAAACAGTTTTTAATTCTATATTATTTAATGCGCATTCCACATAATATTCCTTTTCATCATTTGCATTTTTCGGTCGAGATTCCAAGTCAAAAATTATTTTCACTGTTTTCAGTTTTTCGTTAAATTCTTTAAGTTTAAATTCAATGTTTGGTTCTATAAAAGTTAAGTTTTTCGATTCAGGTTTTATATTATTTGACAAGTTTTCAAACCATTTAATTATTTCTTTAACTTCTTCCGTTAATAATGCTGGGTCAATGGTTTTCCATTTTCCACATTTACTGTTAATATTTAAGTAAATTAATAACCAATTCGAGTCGTATTCACAAGTCGTATTTTCGGGAAATTCATAATTAGTAATTTTGAACTCTACAGTTTGATTATCTATTCCTTTAAATATCATTTTTCCATTCCTGATTTCGTTTCACAGCTTACTTACAACGATTTTGTATATGATTTGTTGCGTTTTTGAAGCAACTAATTTAGTAAATAAAAACGGAATAGAAAATCCGCCAAGGATTTTCGTAAGTTTGTAAATCACCAGCAATAAATTATATACGGTGTTGTATTTAGCGGTTTTGAGTTCTAAATAATCTTTCTACTTGAAATTTTATACCGCTCTTTTTTCCCGCTTCAAAGCTCAATATTTTTCCCGCTTTCAATGCTCAAACTCCCTATTTCTAGTTTCCGCTTTAAATTCCCGCTGTTGTGCTAAAATCTTTTCTTTCCACAGATTTTTTCCGGCTCAAATTTTACTTTTAAATGCTTCTTTAATTTTCCCGTTTTATTCAATTTTAAGATTTCCGCCGTTGTGCTAAAATCTCTTCTTTCCACAGATTTTTTTCCCGCTCTAATTTTAAGTTTTAAATGAATCTTTAATTTTTCATTCTATTTGTAACTAGTCTTAAATAATTTTTAACGGTGCAATTTTCTCTTAAAATGGAGGAGAAGATATTTTCATTTTTAGTTTTTGAGTATTTTTTTCGGCGTGTAATTATGTCAATTTACTTTTTAGAACTCCAAAATACAAATTAGGAATTTCTGGCTGAAATTCCGCCGTTAAATACAACGTGTTTGTGTATGGTTAGTTGCGTGGTTTAGCAACTAAATTAGTAAACTTTTACGAACCTGTGAATATTCCGCAGGAATATTCACAAGTAGAGAAGAAAACAGCAATTAATTATACACGGTGTTGTGCATAGTTTTTTATTTCGTTTTGATATAATAAATTTCTTTTAATTGTCCATTATATAAACCTAAATGTCCAGTTTTACCAGCTTTATAAAGTCCGATTATTTCAACTTTTTTCCATTCATTTTTCTCCACACACTATCTAATTCGGTTGCTGGTTTAAATGATTTAATCCAAATTTTTTCTGATTCTACATAAATTCCTTTGTTTTCCAAATCGAGATGCAATTCGCCTATGATTTTTAGAGTGTCATTGTCAAATTCAGTTCGATTTTTACTTAATTCGTTAATATTGGTCAGACTTACTTTTTGCAATATTTCTGCGTTTCCGAATTCTGTTTTCTGCGTGTTGCAAGAAAATATAAGACCAATAAAAATTAAAATTAGATGTTTCTTCATAAGTTTTGTCAACTTATGCACGCTGTTGTGCATAGTTCTTTATTCACTCGCGACTCCGATAAATATTAAATATTCAAATTCAGTATCATAGATTTCGAGTAATTGTTCTTTGTTTAGGTCAACTTTTTCCTCATTCAGAGCATATTCAACCATTTGGTTTATATCCAATTCGGCATTCGATTCAGATTCGCTTTCAGGATTTGGATTGTCAGAAGTCAGTCCAATTTTTTCCATATAATTCATTTCCGCAAGTAGAGCGTCACGAATCAAATTCAAGTCAGATTTTTTCTTGTTTAGCTTTAATGCAATGAAACAAGTCGCCTCGTCCAAATCATAGATTTCTTTTCCAGCGTTATTTTCATTCACAGTACAGGTTGGTTCGTTTTTACAACCGAAAAATGAGAGTAAAGTCAAGATTAATATTTTTTTCACGTTTCTTGTGTATTGTCCTGAAATAGGTTGACCTTTTTTTGATGTTTAAAAGGTTAATAATTCCAGATTATTTTTATTTTTTCGATACGATTTATATTCAATATTTTGATTTATATGCACATGTTTAGGAGTGTATAAATCGAGACTTAGATGTGGTCTTAGGTTGTTGTAAATATAAACGGCTCTTTTAGTAATCTTTTGTGCTAATTTAGTGTTTTTTATTATTGTTTTCAAACCATATTCATATTTTAAAGTTCTATTAATTCTTTCCGCAATAGCATTTTCATAAGGGTCATGTTTTTCAGTCATACTCATTTTTAATCCATTTGATTCAGCAAAACCAGCGTAAGTTGGATTGCAATATTGTAAGCCTCTATCTGAGTGATGTATTAATTTTTGATTTGGGTATTTACGGTTTTTAAGCGCCATTTTTAAAGCATCTATACAAAGAGATGTTTTCATATGTGAATCTAGTTTATATCCCATTATTTGTTTAGAATAGGCATCTGTAACTAAAGCCAAATAACTATGTCCTTTTTGAGTTTTAATATAGGTTATGTCTGTTACCCAAAGTTGTTCAGCTCTTGTAGGGGTTTTATTAGTAATTAGGTTTTTGTATTTATAAAAATGATGATTAGAATTAGTGGTTGTATGATAGTTTTTAGTTCTAGAGAT
This sequence comes from Polaribacter sp. HA6-7, assembly GCF_055693625.1. NCBI lineage: Bacteria > Pseudomonadati > Bacteroidota > Flavobacteriia > Flavobacteriales > Flavobacteriaceae > Polaribacter > Polaribacter sp. HA6-7. The sequence goes on along the minus strand of NZ_CM146338.1, from coordinate 2,470,199 downwards.
CAATAGTTTATGGTTTCTTAAGAATGTGTAAAACTTATCTCTCCCTATTTTAATTCCTTGTTTTTTGATGTCGTTTTTCAATTCATGATATAGTTTTTTAGCGCCTAATTTCTGTCCAATTTTGTCACGACATTTTTTAACTAATTGGATTAAAATACGTTCGTTGTTTTGCTTTATTTTGTATGATTTTAAGCGTTTATAAAAAGCTTGTTTAGTAATCCCAAAACATTGAGTTAACCATTTTCTTTTAAACGGTTTTGTTTCTTTTTCTGAATCTCTTCTGCTAATGTTTTGGGCAATGACTTTTTTGACATATCGACTCCAGTAATGATTTCCATGTCTGCAATTATATCTTGTTGGAAGTCTTTTATAAATTCCAGTTCCTCAATTTTTTCTTTGAGTTTTTTAATTTCGTCTTGTTTACTCATACCTAATTTCTTTTGATCTAAGGTACTATATTTTTTTATCCAGTACTGAATAGTTGCTCTAGAAATATCGTATTTTTTAGCTGCATAATTTACAGAAATCCGTCCATTATGAATTTGGTCAATGATGAATAATTTGAGTTCGAAACCGACTTTATTGTAGTTCTTTTTTCGGCAGGGTTGTTTTGTTTTTGTGCTCATAGTTTAACTAAAGTTGTTTAATTTTTAGTCAACCTATTTCAGGATTTTACATTGGGTTAAATTATGCACAACGTTTATGTGTATGATTAGTTGCGTGTTTTAAGCACTAAAGTTAGCAAATAAATCACAGATAGAAAGTCCGAGAGGACTTTCGTAAATTGGCTAAAACTAGCAATTAATTATACACGGTGTTAGCCAATGTTTTTAGAATGGTAAATTATCTTCTTCATCAATAATTGGTTCATTCATCTTTTGTTCATTATCAAATCTTTCCTCAATTACTTGAATAAATTTTACAAGACTGTTTATATTATTAAAAATTAAAATACTTTCCGAATAATCAGCTATTTTCTCATTGTCGTGCGCTAAACTTTTATTATTTCTGATGTAATTAAATGAATCTAATATTGATATTGAAAACTTCAATATTTTAACTGTCATTTCAGATTCAATTTTTTCCAATTTGACGAGATTTTTCACATATTTTCCAAAAATAGCATTTAGAGATTCTTTCTTCTCGTATCCAATTTCGTGTTTTTCACATAAACTCCTAATATAACCAACTAAATAAGTGTGTAATCTATCAAGTCCAGCTTCAGGTTGATCTTTTAAAATATGATTTTTTATAGATTCAGATAATAATTTATAATCTCCGGTATCTTCAATTGGTTTAATTGCGTCAATTTCGGCAATACCTGTTTCATCTCGTAATCTGTGTCCAATTTTATAACATTGTTCTATTAATTCTTCACTAATAGTTTCTGTTGGATGTTGGTAAGAATATCCTATTGCTTTGCTATAATCAAGAATTTCAATAATAGATTTTCCAACAATATAATTATTTTCTTTGTTCCAAAATTCTCTTATTCTATTCGCTTTAGAACCACTATATTCATTTTCATACTTTTCGTTATAAATTTCGATTTCATATTTTTCTAAAAAGAATTCTTCAAATGTTCTATTTGTGAAATCGAGAACATATCCACCTCCCATATCAAAGACTCGTTCTAATTTTATTTTATCTAATCTGCTTAATTCAGCCATTCTATTTTCGATGGTTTTACGAGTTTTTTTCTAATATTGGCTAACGTTGTTGTATATGGTTTGTTGCGTGGTTTAAGCACCTAATTTAGTAAATAATTACTGTCAAAGAAAATCCGCGAGGATTTTCGCAAGTAAGCAATAAGCCAGCAATAAATTATATATGTTGTTGGGCTTAGTTTTTTTCCAAATTTTAAATTCATTTCTGACTATATTCAATATTTCAACCATAAACAAAAGTTCATCTATCTCATTAAAGTTTTTATAATAACTTTCAGGATTATAATATTTAAATTCATTCGTTTTATTGAATTCTTTCACTTGTACAATATAACTTACTCCATCTAATATGCTTATGGATTTATGAACGGATTCGTACTCAATTATTTCTTTACCTTTTCTATTTGTTTTAGTTTCAAAAATTGAATCTCTTCCTTGAATTTTCCAACTAATTTCTTCTTGATTTGGCAAATTCATAACTTTACTTCTCAAGAATTTTAGAAATATAAAGTCAAAATTGTTTTTTGGTTTTAGCTTTTTCTTCTCAATTTTTAATTCAGTTTTATTAGGAATTTCAGCATAATGCTCATAAAATTCAGCTTTCCATTTTTTTCTCTCGTAATTGTACATTCTAAATACAGAAGAATAATTAGTAATTCCTCTTCCAGAATATATTCTAATCTCTCTATTATATTTTAAAGTGTCTGTTAAGTTTAAATCTTTATTCAACAACTTTATATTTTGAGCTTTAACTCCAAAAGAAATTAGTATAATGAATATCAAATAGTTCTTTTTCATAATTAAGCCCAACGTGTTTGTGTATGCTTTGTTGCGTTGGTTTAGCGTAAAGTTAGCAAATAAATACTGAATAGAAAATCCGAGAGGATTTTCGTAAGTTGGCTAAAAGAAAGCAATAAAATATACACGGTGTTGTAAACAGTTTTTTTTCATTTTTGTTTATGCTTTATTCCGCCTTTTGTTTTTTATTTTTAGTTGGCTTATTTAATTTTTCAAAATAATGATTTGTATCGGAATTCATTATGATTTTTGGTTGTTCAAATAATCTATTTATTAAATAAGTATAATATCCAGCTTTTCCGTTTCTGTTTTCATAATGTAGTTCAATTTCAGTTTCAAATATTCCGTAATTGACTTTGTAAGTTCCAACTCCAAAAAAATTACTTGATAATGTTCCATCAGGTTTCAGAATTAAACTGTCTGGTTTATGAGGTGATTCAATACAACAGATTTTCTTTTGATAATTCTTATTAATATAAATACCTGCAATATTATTCTTCATTAAAGGTATGTTTCCATTGCACTGTAAAATTAAAATTAGTATGAATAAAATTAAGCTAATATTAATTGCTTTTTTTTCATTTTTTCGATTTTTCTTAACCTTTTTTTAATCTGACTCTTTCGATTCCATTCTGATAATTCAGAATTTGGGTTTTGAGCTTGTTCGTCAATTTCGGCTTTAGTTAAACCTTTAAAATTCTTTCTTGTAATATGAATGCTTTTTGACATTTCTTAAATTGTTTACAACTAGTTATATGCAATCAAATATATTGCATTTTCATTATAATTTACCGGATAATAAAACTTTTTTGTTGTTATTATCGGTCATTTTTATCTTTTGTAAGGCTCTATCTAACGGATTCTGAATCTCCATTAAATCTTTTCTTTTTACATGTGTATATATCATAGTGGTTTCCGGTCTAGAATGTCCTAACAAAGACTGAATGTATCTTATATCAACTCCGTTTTCAAGTAAATGTGTTGCATAACTGTGCCTTAAAGTGTGTGGTGTTACCGTTCTTCTAATGCCTGCTTTTAAACAATTCTTCTTTAAAAACTGACGTACACTTTCCGCACTATATTTTCCCTTGTTTTGTCCTTCTACAAAATAAATTTCGGGTTTGTATGAGTAATAATAATTAGATAATAACGGAATAAAACTATCGGCTAAACTAACATATCTGTCTTTTCTTCCTTTACTATTTTTAATAACTAATTGCTTTCTATCAATATTAAAGTTCTCTAATTTTAAATTAATCAATTCGCTAATTCTTAATCCGCAAGAATAAATTAAAGCTAATATTGCTTTGTGTTTTAAGTTTTGGGTAACGCCAATAATTTTTAAAACTTCCTCTTGAGACAAAATATTAGGTAGTTTTTTAGATTTCTTGGGTCTAACTAATTCTAAATTATTTATTAAAGTTTCAGGGCAAAAAACTATAAATAGTTTTAAAGCACTAATAAATTGCCTTTGAGAACTTACAGAGTAATTTCTCTCTATAAATACACTTTCAATAAAAAGTTCTACAGATTTATTAGTTAGTTCGTTTAAAGCGGTTTTAGTGTGAAAGTTTATAAAATCGGCAACAAAAAAAGTATAGGTCTGTATGGTGCTTTTACTATACCTTTTCCCTTTTAAATAAAGGTAAAAATTATTTAAAAGCACTTTTTCATCCGCAGATAAATTTCTGTTGAAAGGGGTTTTCTTTGTTGAGTTTAGAATCGTTAATTTTGTAATTTTATCAAAATTTCGCTTAAGAGCTTCTAAATTTAAGGCGGTATCTTGCAAATACCAACATTTAAGAGATTTGCTCCATAAAGCTCCATCAATTTTTCTTATAATATTTATTAAATCATTATTATAATCAAACTTAATTAGAAGTTGTTGCTTGTTACGGTGCTTTTTTCGCTCAACAAATATGTTAGGATACTTTTTCAATTTTCTTATTTATAGCACCTAAATATACTAAATATAAGTCGATTATAAGTGTTTTTTAAATAGGTTTTTAAATAATTTTGTTAGAAAAACGTTATTGCTACAAATAAAAATGTGTTTGTAAATTTTAATTAAAACTTTAGTAAATCATTCACATAATAAATAGCTGTAAAACTTAAAAATTAATAATACTGATGTATTTTTACATAATTATTTAAACTTTTATGTCGAAAAGAAAGAAAACTAAAAAGAAATATCGTTTTGTAAGAAGAACTTTAAGGGTTCTTATTGCTGTTTTGTTTTTTCCTTTTTTTAGTTTTATTTATCCGAAGTTCTTGGGGACAAGATTTAATCGTACAAAAAGCTGTTAATTATGTTTCTAATAAAACCAATACAAAGGTAGCGATAAATAAGTTGTTTATTACTTTTGATGGTGACATTCAATTAAACGGTTTATTTTTAGAAGATAAAAAAGGTGATACCTTAATTTATTCGAAATCTCTAGAAGCAAACGTACCACTTTTTGCAATGATTTCAGGAAAATCTATCGGTGTAGATAATTTAGAATGGAATGGTGTAAGAGCAAATATCGTAAGAAAAGACACGCTAAATAATTATAATTTTCAGTTTTTAATTGATGCATTTGCATCAGAAAATACTACGGAAGTTGCTAAAGATACAACAACAAATCCTGTTGATATTGTCTTAGGAACCTTAAATTTTAAAAATATAAATATAAATTTGAAAGATGATGTTTTAGGTGTTGATAGCAAGTTTAAGATTGGTAGTTTAGCTGTAGATATCGATAAAGTTGATGTAAATTCTATGTATTTTAATGTTCATGAAGTTGGACTTAAAAATTCTGAAATCTCTTATATTCAAAAGCCTACATCAATAGTTTTACCTGCTACAGAAGTAATTTTACCAACAATTACTGCGGATAAGATCTCGATTAATAACACAAAAGCTTTCTATCAATCTAAGATAGATAATTTGTCTGCAAATGTTGCCATCACAGATTTTTATTCAGAAATACCCAGCGCAGATTTAAAAAAGAATAGTTTTGATATAAATACAATTCAGTTACATAAATCAGAAATTTTATTAGCTTTAAATTCTAGAGACAATCAAAAAGTAAATAATAACACACCAGTAACTTTTAGTTGGCCAGCAATCGATTTAAAAATAGATGAAATAGATTTTTCAGAAAACAAAGTTCAATATGCTGTAAATAATCAAAAACCGAGTTTAAATGTATTTAATCCGAAGCTTTATTTATTGATAATTTAAATTTAAAAGCGAAAGAAATTAAATTAAAAGATAAACAAGCGGAATTAGAAATAGAGCGTTTTAATTTTAAAGAAAAATCTGGTTTAAATCTTTCAAAATTTCAATTAACTATAAAGGCAACAGATACAAAAACTAGTATTTCCGATTTAAAAATTGCTGTCAATCAAAATAAAATATCCGGTAATTTACAAGCTAATTACACATCATTATCCAAGCTAATTTCTTCACCAGAAACTACCAATTTGCAAATCAATTTGCCTTCATTTAATGTTTGGTTAAAAGAGGTTTTTAGATTTCAGCCGCAATTAAAAGAAAACGAATACTTATCTAAATTAAGTGCAAAAGCATTTCAAGGAAAATTATTTATAGACGGAAATTTAAATGATTTAAAGATTGAAAACACAAGTGTTAATTGGGGTAATGCTACAAATGTTTCTTTAAACGGAAGTGTCAAGAATGCTACAAATCCGGATAAATTACAATTGAATTTACCAAATTTTAAAGCTGAAACTAAAAGAGCAGATCTTTTACAAATTGTTAATGAAAAAGAATTAAATTTAAAATTACCTGAAGAAATTTTAATTACTGGTAATGTTAACGGTAGTTTAAAGAACAGTAAAATTGATGCTAATATAAATACATCTCAAGGGAATGCTTTTGTAGAAGGAAATTTATCTAACGATACAAATATTAGTTACAATGTTAAAGCATCTATTACAGATTATGATTTAGGGGAGTTATTACAAAATGAAAATTTTGGCGCTTTATCACTTTCATTACAATCTAACGGAACTGGTGAAAATCTAAATAATTTAGATGCGAAATTAGAAACAAACATTTCTAAATTTCAGTTACAAGAATATGTAATTAAAGATTTAAGTTTAGAAGGTAATTTTAAAGATGGTGTTGGTGTTATTTCTTCTAATTATAAAGATGATAATTTAAATTTAAATCTTAACGGATCTATTATTTTAGATTCTGTAGCAACACAAGCAAATGTAGATTTAAATGTAATTGGTGCAGATTTACAAGCTTTAGGTCTTTTAAATAGAAATGTTAAAACGGGTATGGATGTATCTGTTGATTTTAAAGGAAATATAGATAGTTATAATATAAAATCTACTATTAAAAATGGTGTTGTAGTTTACGATAATAACACGTATTTACTTGGTGCTGTAAATGCAGAAGCTTTTATTAATAAAGACACTACTGCTTTTAAAATAAATAACAAAATGTTAAATGTTAATTTGCAGTCTAACACAGATCCAGAAACGTTTAGCAAAGGTTTGCAACGTCATGTTTTAAGTTATTTTTATAGAGATGATAAAGTTTCCGACACAATTAAAAATCCTATAAATTTAAAATTAGAAGCAAAAATTTCGCAAACTTCTTTAATTAAAGACGTTTTTCTGGTGAACCTAAAAGATATTGATACCATTGATATAGCATTAGATTTTAAAGAACAAGAAAGACTTTTAAAAGCAAATGTTTCTGCACCATTTATTAATTATAGTGGTAATAAATTAGATAGTTTGTCTTTTTCTATGGATACAGATAAAGAGAGTTTCAACTTTAATTTAGGTTTTAAAAACATTAAAGCGGGTCCTGTAGATGTACCCAAAACTGTAATTACTGGTAACCAAACTAATAATGAATTAGCGCTTAATTTCTTAGGGTTTCACAAAGGTGAAAAATTGATGAATGTAAATACTAAAATTACAGGAAATCGAGATCGACTAAAATTTACGGTAAACAAAGACAGTTTAATTTTAAATAAAAGTAAATGGTCTATACTAGAAGAAAATGAAATTGTTATAGAAAATAACAACTTAACCTTTTCGAATTTTAGAATCAATAAAGAAAATCAATCTATAGAAATAACAAACAACTTAAAAAATGTTCAGAAAAAACACATTGCGTTGGTGTATAATAACTTTAACATAAATGAAGTTTTTAATTATTTGAATCCGGAAGATGAAATAGCAAACGGTGTTTTAAATGGCGATTTTGTACTTGTAGAACCTTTTACAAATACAGGTGTTATTACAGATGTTTCGGTTTCTAATTTTAAAGTTTTAAATACCAATTTGGGTAAATTATCTATGGATGCAAAATCTTTAGGAAATAATAAATATAATTTTAATACCTATTTAAAAGAAGGTGACGTCGATTTAGATCTAAAAGGAGATTACTTTGTAAATAACAATATTGCAAATTTAAACCTAGATTTAGACATAAATCAGTTTAAAATGAATGCTCTTAAAACTCTTTCTTTAGGAGAAATAAAAGAAACTAGCGGAAGTTTTTCCGGCGATTTTAAAGTTACTGGTACAACAAGCAAACCTAAATACAATGGTAGTTTAACGTTTGATAATGCTGTTTTTAATATCACAAAGTTAAATACAAAATTTACGTTAAAAGAAGAGCAATTAACTGTGGATAATTCGGGTATTTCGATGGCCAATTTTACAGTTTTGGATGCTAAAAATAATGCATTAACGCTTTCCGGAGACATTAAAACAGAAAGTTTTATAAATCCAGAATTCGATTTAAAATTAAAAGCAGAAAACTTTAGAATTTTAAACGCAACACAAAAAGACAATCCAGATTTGTATGGTAAAGTTACTTTTAACACCAATGCAACATTAACTGGCGATTTACAAATACCAAAAATAAATGCCAGCTTTACACTTGGTAAAGATACAGATGTAACTTATGTAATGCCATCTTCGTATGCAAATGTAGAAGAAAGAGATGGTGTTGTGGCTTTTGTAAATCGAAAAAATCCGGATGCTATTTTAACGCAAACAGAAGAACAATCTGCAGTAATTAGCGGGTTTGATATTTCTTCTCAATTAAAAATTAACAAAGAAGCTGTAGTTACCATTATTATAAACGAAGATACTGGCGATAATTTTAAAGTTTCGGAGAAGGAGATTTTCTTTTTACAATGGTGCCAAATGGTAGAATTACGTTTACTGGAGCATATCAAGTAGCTAGCGGGCATTACGAACTAACATTATACAATTTAGTTAATAGAAAATTTTTGCTTGCACCTGGCGGAAGAGTTACTTGGTCCGGTGATCCTTTTGATGCGAAATTAGATGTAAGTGCCATTTATAAATTAGAAACGTCTGCGTCATCTTTAATGGCGGCACAGATTTCTAATGAAGATGCATCAGTACAAAATAAGTACAAACAAGTATTACCTTTTCAGGTATATTTAGATATTGATGGCGAATTATTACAGCCAAAAATATCTTTTGATTTAAGCATGCCGGAAGAAGAGCAAGGTGCTATTGGCGGACAAGTTTATGGTAGAGTTCAGCAAATTAAGCAGCAAGAAGAAGAATTGAATAAACAAGTTTTTTCGTTATTAGTACTTAATAGATTTTATCCTGATGCTGGTAGCGATGGTAGTTTTGGTGGTTTTGCATCCATAGCAAGAAACAATTTAAACGATGCAGTTTCAGAACAATTAAATACTTTTTCTGATAAACTTTTGGGTACTTCGGGATAGAATTAGATTTCGGTTTAAATAGTTTTACAGATTATCAAGGTGATGCACCAACAGACAGAACGCAACTAGATGTTGCTGCACAAAAACAACTGTTTAACGAAAGGTTAACTGTTAGAGTTGGTAGCGAAATTGATATACAAGGAAGTAGCACAACCGGAGAGCAAACTCCGTTAATTGGTAATGTTAGTTTAGAATATAAAATAACAGAAGATGGCAGATATCGTTTAAAAGGATTTAGAAAAAGTGAATTCGAAAATGTAATCGATGGTCAAACTATTGTTAGCGGAATCGGGTTGATTTTCACACAAGAATTCAATGAATTTCAAGAATTATGGAAAGCTCTTTTAGGTTCAAATTCAGACAAGAATACATCAGAAAAAAAGCCAAAAGAAGAAGAGAGTCAACCAAAATCAGCTAAAGAATCTGTTAATAAAAAAGAATTAAACTTTGAATAAAATTGTAAAACACTTATTAATTGCAGTACTTTTTGGTACATTTTTATATTCTTGTAGTATTCAAAAATACATACCCGAAGACGAGCGTTTGTATACAGGTGCAAAAATTGAAATGGATGTAGATTCTGCGGTAGATAATGCAACCAATTTAAAAGTAGATTTAAATACAGTTTTAAGACCGAACCAAATTCTAAGTTTTTGGGTGCTTATTTAGGTTTGTACTATTATTACAAAAATCAAAAAGAGAATCCTAACTTTTTAAATAAATGGTTGTTTAAAAGATTTGGAGAAGAACCCGTTTACCAAAGTGATGTAAATGTATTAGAAGTTACAGAAATACTAAAAAATAGATTAGAAAATCATGGCTTTTTCTATAGCAGAGCAACTTCTTTTTGATGAACAAGATAAAAAAGCAAGCGTAGTTTATAGGTTAAAAGTACCTGCGCCTTATAAAATGGCGAGTTATCAAATAGATAGTATAGAAAGTCCTATTTACCAAGAAATAAAAGAATTAACCAAAAAATCTCCATTTCCGGAAAACATGCGTTTCGATTTAGCGAATTTAAAGTTAGAGAGACAACGTTTAGATACCGAATTAAAGCAAAGAGGTTATTATAATTTTAATCCTAGTTTTTTAATTTTTGAAGCAGACACAAATCAATATAAAAATAAAAGATTCGATTTGTTTTTAAAATTGAAGGCAAAAGTGCCTCAGAAAGCTACAATTCCGTATCAAGTAAAAAAGATAAATATTTACCCAAATTTTAATTTAAAAGATTCTACAAACGTAAAAGAAACCAGGTTCGATAATAAAAGTTATTTTCAAGATTCTGTGTTTTTTAAACCAAAATATTTAGATGATTTTATTACAATTAAAGAAGACGAAAACTACAATCCGTTAACATCTAAAAATACAGCAAGACGCTTGTCTTCTATTGGTGCTTACAAATATGTAAACATTCAGTATAAAGAATTAGAAAGGTTAGAAACAGATAGTTTAGGTGTTTTAGAAGCTAATATATTTTTATCGCCGTTAACAAAAAGAGCTATTAGAGCAGAATTACAAGCGGTTACAAAGTCTAATAATTTTGCAGGTCCGTAATTGTCTTTAACTTACAGCAATAGAAACCTTTTTAAAGGTGGCGAAACACTAAATATAAGCACAAATTTTGGTTATGAAACACAAGTTTCTAGTGGCGAAAATTCGGTTTAAGTAGTTTAGAATTAGGTTTAAAAACCGAATTAATTTTTCCGAGAGTTATTGCTCCTTTTTCTATTGATGAAGATTTTTTTGAATATTCTGTGCCAAAAACAAAAACGAGTTTAGGTGTAACATATTTAAATAGAAGTAAGTTGTATACACTGCTGTCTCGGTAGTGCACTTTTTGGTTATGTTTGGAACGCTAATAAGTATATTACTTACGAGTTAAATCCTATTTCGGTAAATTATACAAGATTATCAAACACTACAGAAGAGTTTCAGCAAATATTAGAAGACAACTCTTTTCTAGAACAAAGTTTTGAGCAACAATTTATAAGCGGATTAACATTTTCGTTTACTTATAATGAAATGTTGAATAATGCTAAAACGCATCAATTTTATTTAAATTCTACATTAGATATAGCAGGGAATTCTATAAGTTTATTAGCAAAAGAAAATGAAACTAATGGTACTAAAGAGTTTTTAGGTTTGCAATATGCACAATATGCAAAAGCAGATTTTGATGCAAGATATCATTACAATTTTGGTACAAATAAAAGCCAAACCATTGCAGCGAGATTGTTTGCTGGTTATGGTTATGCATATGGTAATTCTGATGTTGTTCCGTTTGTAAAACAATATTATGCTGGTGGCCCATATAGTGTTAGAGCATTTAATATTAGGTCTTTAGGTCCAGGAACGTACAATGAAAATGATGTTGCAGATAACACAGATACAACAAGTAATTTTTTCGATAAAACTGGTAATATTCGTTTAGAAGCAAATTTAGAATATCGTTTCCCAATCTTTTCGTTTTTTAAAGGAGCGGTTTTTGCTGATGCTGGAAATGTGTGGAATTCTAAAGCAAATCCGGATTTTGGCACTGCAGGTAAAGATAAGTTTACATCAAATTTTATAAACGAATTAGGAATCGGAGCAGGTGTTGGTGTTCGTGTAGATGTGCAAGGTTTTGTAATTCGTTTCGATTTGGCTGCACCATTTCATGATCCGGCGTTACAAGAAGGCAAGCGTTGGGATTTTAGAGTAGACGATCCTGTATTTAATTTTGCAATTGGTTATTCTTTTTAAAAAGTATTAAAAACCAGTAACCATTTTTTCTAAGGCTATTTTGTCTAAAATTTTAATGTTTTTACCTTTAAATTCGATAACGTTTTTCTTCTTAAGATCAGAAAGTAATCGAATTGCAGATTCTGTTGCTGTACCAATAATATTTGCAATATCTTCTCTAGAAAGCTGTATGTTAATATTATTGTCTGCATTTATACCAAATTTAGTTTCTAAATGTAAAAGTGTTTCAGCCAAACGTTGTTTTACTGTTTTTTGAGCCATATCTACAATTAAATTGTCTGCTGTTTTTAAAGAATTGGCCATATCTTTTAAAACACTCATTGTAAAATTATTGTTTTTCTCTAAATCTCTAATAATTTCATCTTTCGGAATAAAACAAATTTCCATATCATTTAAAGCTACAGCTTTTAGGTTAGAAACTTCTTCTGAAATTAAACTGCGTTCACCTAATAAATCACCTTTTTGTATTAAGCTAACAATATGATTTCTACCGTTATCGCTCATTTTAGAAACCTTGCAAACACCATCTTTAATGCAAAAAACACCATTGATGTGTTCGCCTTCATCAAAAAGAATTTCGCCTTTTTTTATAATTTTAGAAGTTTTGCAATTAGACATTCTTAACAATTCTTCTTTAGAAAGATGTTTTAAAGAATTAAACTGTCGAACAATACATTGTTCACATTTGCTCATGTTAAAAATGTTTTAGATAAAATCAAAAATAGTAAAAACCTGATAAATATCATATTTTAAAAGACACTCTTATTAGAAATTTGCAGTAGGCAAAAGAGTAAATATGAATTCTACACAATGTTATCACTGTGGCGATTCTTGTAATGATAGTTTAATTACGTTTGATGATAAAAGTTTCTGTTGTAACGGTTGTAAAACTGTTTATGAGATTTTTTCTGAAAACGATTTAACGTGTTATTATAATTTTCAAGACAATCCTGGGGCAATACCTTCAGAAATTAAAGGCAAATACGATTTTTTAGATACTAAAGAAATCGCAGCAAAATTATTAGATTTTTCTGATGGTAATATAGAAATCGTATCACTTTACATACCACACATTCATTGTAGTTCTTGTATTTGGGTTCTAGAAAATTTACATAAATTAAACGTACATGTTAGTGCATCTCAAGTAGATTTTCCTAAGAAAAAAGTTAGAGTTACTTATAACTCTGCTAAAACAAAAATTAAAGAAATTGTACTGTTATTAAGTGCAATTGGTTACGAGCCTTACATTAGTTTAGAAGATTATGAAAGCGGAAAAAAAGCAATTGATAGAAGCTTAATTTACAAACTTGGTATTGCGGGTTTTGCATTCGGAAACGTAATGTTTTTATCTTTTCCGGAGTATTTCGAAGTCGATGGTTTTTGGATAGAAAAGTATAAAAACATTTTTAGATGGTTGATGTTTTTCTTTTCGTTACCCGTAGTTTTTTATGCAGGTAAGGATTATTTTATTTCTGCTTATAAAGGTTTGCGATCTAAAATATTAAATATTGATGTGCCGATAGCATTGGGTATTTCGGTGTTATTTATTAGAAGTTCTGTAGAAATAATTTTCGATTTAGGAACCGGTTTTTTTGATAGTTTAACCGGCTTGGTTTTCTTTTTGCTATTAGGTAAATTTTTTCAGCAAAAAACTTACAATTTCTTGTCTTTTGAACGTGATTATAAATCGTATTTTCCTATTGCGGTCACAAAAATAACTAAGGATAATCAAGAAGAAACCGTACAGATTTATGATGTTGAAAAAGGCGATCGATTATTAATTAGAAATGAAGAATTGATACCTGTAGACGGAATTTTAATAAACGGAAATGCAGACATTGATTATAGTTTTGTTACTGGAGAAGCAGAAGCGGTTTCAAAAAAATCGGGATAAACTTTTTGCAGGTGGTAAGCAAATTTCTGGAAGCATAGAAATGGAAGTTTTAGCATCGGTTTCTCAAAGTTATTTAACTCAGTTATGGAGTAACGATGTTTTTCAAAAAGAGCACAAGTCGCATTTTAAAACAATAACAGACAGAATTAGTAAAAATTTTACAATTGCAGTTTTGGCAATTGCGTTTATAGCAACATTATTTTGGTTATTTATAGATGTAAACAAAGCATTAAACGTTTTTACGGCAGTTTTAATAATTGCTTGCCCTTGTGCAATAGCATTAGCGGCGCCATTTACTTTAGGAAATATGTTGCGCATTTTTGGTAAACAAAAATTCTATTTAAAAAATGCCACTGTAATAGAGCAGTTGGCAAAAATAGACACTATAATTTTTGATAAAACAGGTACATTAACAACGCACAAAGAAAATACAATTTCTTATGATGGAACTACGCTAAATACTCTCGAAAAAAGAATTTTAAAAAGTGCTTTAAGATCTTCTAATCATCCGTTAAGTAGAACTTTATACAATACATTTTCTAAGTTAGATTCAGTACCAATTTCTAAGTACGATGAGTTTGTTGGTAAAGGAATTGTAGCAACTTATAATAACGAAATTTTAAAATTAGGATCTTCTAATTTCGTGCTAAATTCTAGTGAGTCTTCTAATTTAGATACAGCAATTTATATCAGTTTTAATGGCGTTTATAAAGGTAAATTTACTTTTAAAAATTCTTACAGAAAAGGAGTAAAAGGATTATTTAAATCTTTAAAAGATAAATTTAGTTTATCTGTGGTTTCTGGAGATAATGAAGGAGAGAAATTGTACTTAGAACAAAATCTACCAAGAGAAACCACGCTTTTATTCAACCAAAAGCCGAAGATAAATTAAATGTAATAGCACAACTTCAAAAAGAAAACAAAAAAGTGGCTATGATTGGCGATGGTTTAAATGATGCTGGCGCTTTGGCTCAGAGTGATGTAGGTATTGCTTTATCAGAAAATATCAATGTTTTTTCACCTGCTTGCGACGGAATTTTAGATGCATCAAAATTCTCTAAAATAGCAACGTTTATTAACGCATCTAAAAAGGCTATTAAAATTATAAAGTATAGCTTTTTACTGTCTTTATGTTACAATTTAATTGGTTTGGGTTTTGCAATTACAGGTAACTTGATGCCCGTTATTGCAGCTATTTTAATGCCTTTAAGTTCTATTAGTATCGTAATTTTTACAACAATTTCTACCAATATTTTGGGTAAAAAAATAAAATAATATGCAAAATTCTTTAATTCAGAAATATAATATTCCAGGTCCTAGGTACACAAGTTATCCAACAGTTCCTTTTTGGAACAAAGCCGGAATCGATAAAAATGTTTGGATAAATTCCTTTAAAATTTCTTTTAAAGAAAGCAACACATCCGAAGGAATAAGTATTTATATTCATTTACCATTTTGTGAGAGTTTATGTACTTTTTGTGCGTGTCATAAGCACATTACGAAACGTCATGAAGTAGAGGAGGAATATATAGAAACTGTTTTAAAAGAATGGAAATTGTATGTTGCTTTGGTTGATGAAACGCCAATAATTAAAGAGTTGCATTTAGGTGGTGGAACACCAACTTTTTTCTCAAAAGAAAATTTAGAATATTTAATGAATGGAATTTTTTCGATTTCTAAAAAACATCAAAATGCAGAATTTAGTTTCGAAGGACACCCGAGTAACACAACCAAAGAGCAACTACAAACTTTATATAATTGTGGTTTTAGAAGGGTAAGTTTTGGTGTGCAAGATTATAATGAAAAAGTACAGAAAGCAATTCATAGAATTCAGCCGTTTGTAGAGGTAAAAAAGGTTACAAATTGGTCTAGAGAAATAGGATATACATCTGTTAGTCACGATTTAATTTTCGGATTACCATTTCAAACTAAAGAAAATGTAATCTACACAATTAATAAAACAAAAGAATTACAACCCGATAGAATTTCTTTTTACAGTTACGCACATGTACCTTGGGTAAAAGGAGTAGGGCAAAGAGGTTTTAATGAAAATGATTTGCCTGCAAACGAAGAAAAAAGAGAACTGTACGAAATAGGTAAAGAACTTTTTGCTGCTTTGGGCTATGTAGAAATTGGTATGGATCATTTTGCTTTAAAAACAGATAGTTTATTTAAGGCAACAGAGCATAAAACTTTGCATAGAAATTTTATGGGCTATACGGCCAATAAAACTCAATTAATGGTTGGTTTAGGTATGTCTGCAATTTCAGATTCTTGGTATGCTTTTGCACAAAATGCAAAGACAGTAAAAGAATATCAGCAAATAGTAAACTCTGGTGAAATTCCTATTTTTAGAGGACACCTTTTATCTGAAGAAGATAGAATTATTAGAAAACATATTTTAAATATTATGTGTCATTTTTCTACTTCTTGGGAAGGTGATACTTTAAAAATTAAAAATATAGAAAACCATTTGACTTTACTAAAAGAAATGGAAAATGACGGATTGGTTGTGATAAATGAAAATTCACTTTCTGTGCCGAAGAAGCAAGACCTTTCGTTAGAAATATTTGTATGGCTTTTGACGTGCATCTGTTAAAAAACAAACCAAAAACACAATTATTTTCTATGACAATTTAAAGATAAATTTTAAACATGACAAATGTCATATTTTAAGAAATGTATCAATATTATTTTTGTTGTATCAATTATCAGGCAAGATATGAGCGTAATATATTTACTACTTACACTAAGTATTTTAGTGGCATTAATATTTTTTATAGCATTTATTTATTCAGTTAAAAAAGGGCAATACGATGATTCGTATACACCATCTGTTCGCATGCTTTTTGATGATGAGCTAATTATAAAAAAACAAGAAAAATCAACTTTAGACTAAATTTTAAATTATGGAAATGCAACAATTTTATTACGATAATAAAATCGTAAAAAAATTCATCTACGCAACATTACTTTGGGGAATTGTAGGATTCTCTGTAGGTTTATTGCTAGCGTTTATGTTTTTATTCCCAAACGTAACAGACGGAATTTCGTGTTTAAGTTTTGGGCGTTTAAGACCTTTACATACAAATGCAGTAATTTTTGCCTTTGTAGGCAATGCAATTTTTGCAGGTGTTTATTACTCTTTACAACGTTTGTTAAAAGCAAGAATGGCAAGTAACTTTTTAAGTAATTTTAACTTTTGGGGCTGGCAAGCAATTATTGTAGCTGCCGCAATTACATTGCCATTAGGTTATACTTCGTCTAAAGAATATGCAGAATTAGAGTGGCCAATAGATATTGCAATAGCTTTAGTTTGGGTTGCTTTTGGTGTAAACATGATCCGGACTATTCTACAAAGAAGACAAAGACATTTATATGTTGCAATTTGGTTTTATTTAGGAACCTTTGTTACCGTAGCTGTTTTACATATTTTTAATAGTTTGGCATTACCAGTAGGTTTTTTAAAGTCTTATTCTGTGTATGCTGGTGTGCAAGATGCTTTGGTGCAATGGTGGTATGGTCACAATGCAGTTGCTTTCTTTTTAACAACTCCGTTTTTAGGTTTAATGTATTACTTTGTTCCTAAAGCAGCAAACAGACCTGTTTATTCTTACAGATTATCAATTGTACACTTTTGGTCTTTAATATTTATTTATATCTCGGGCAGGACCACACCATTTATTATATACTTCATTACCGGATTGGGCACAAAACTTAGGTGTTGCATTTTCTGTAATGTTAATAGCGCCTTCTTGGGGTGGAATGATAAACGGACTGCTAACATTAAGAGGAGCTTGGGATAAAGTAAGAACAGATCCTGTTTTAAAATTTATGGTAGTTGCAATTACGGGTTATGGTATGGCAACTTTTGAAGGCCCGATGCTTTCTCTTAAAAATGTTAATGCAATTGCACATTTTTCTGATTGGATTATTGCACACGTACATGTTGGTGCATTAGCATGGAATGGGTTTTTTACTTTCGGAATGTTGTATTGGTTAATACCTAGAATGTTTAAAACTAAATTATACTCAACAGGTTTGGCAAATTTCCATTTCGGATTGGTACTCGGGTATAATAATGTACACTTTACCAATGTATGTAGCAGGTTTTGTACAAGCTTCTATGTGGAAACAATTTAATCCGGACGGAAAATTAACTTACGGAAACTTCCTAGAAACTGTCAACGAAATTATACCAATGTATTGGATGCGTGCCATAGGAGGATCTTTATTTATTGTAGGTGCAATTGTAATGTTGTACAACGTTGTTAGAACTGTAAAAGCAGGTGTTGGCGTTACAGACGAATTAGCAGAAGCACCAGCTTTAACTAAAGTTTCTAAATACAGAACAAAAGGAGAAGGATGGCATACTTGGATTGAAAGAAAACCAATTAAATTAACATTATATGCTACAGTAGCTATTTTAATTGGTGGTGTTGTACAAATTATACCAACTTTATTAGTAAAATCTAATATACCAACAATTAGCAGTGTAAAACCTTATACACCATTAGAATTAGAAGGTAGAGATCTATACATAAGAGAAGGTTGTGTTGGTTGTCACTCGCAAATGGTAAGACCTTTTAGAAGTGAAGTAGAGCGTTATGGCGAGTATTCTAAAGCAGGTGAATTTGTGTACGATCATCCTTTTTTATGGGGAAGTAAACGTACTGGGCCGATTTACATAGAATAGGGCAGAAGTATAACGATAGTTGGCACCTTAATCATATGTACGATCCACAAAGTACATCCGAAGGTTCTATAATGCCTGCCTATAAATGGTTGGTAAGAAACGAGCTAGATAAATCGAATACAGAAAATAAAATGAAAGCAATGGTAACTTTAGGTGTACCATATACTGAAGAAGAAATTTCAAATGCGCAAGCTAATATGTTAGCTCAAGGTACACAGATTGAAGAAAATCTATATTCAGATCCAGATTTTGCAAAAACTTATGAAGCTGATAAAAAATATGCAAAAGATAATGGCGAAGCTTTTATAGAAATGAAAAACAGAGAAATTGTAGCGATTATAGCTTACATACAACGTTTAGGTACAGATATAAAAGTTAAAGACGAACAAAAACCTACTAAAAAATAGAAATTATGTTTAAATTTTTAAAAGGACATTTAGAGAGTATTACAGGTATAGAAATTTATCCAATGATATCATTAGTTATATTCTTTACTTTTTTTGTAGCCTTGTTTTGGTGGGTTTTTACAGCCAAAAAAGACTATATCAGTAAAGTAAGCAGTATACCATTAGATAATTAAAAAGTTAGTAAAATGAAAAAATCTATACAATCTACAGTATATGTAATTTTTGTAATTGTTACGTTTATAACGCTTGCAAAATCGTTTATGGTGTACGAAAACCCATTTAGTTTTTACGAGAATCCGTTGGTTTGGTTGGCCTTAATTGGTTTTGTTTTAGTAGTTGTTTTAAAAGAAGTTGTTAATGTATTAGCAATTAAAAGAGCTACAGAACTGCAAAACGAAAAAGATGGTATTGTGCCGAACCAAGTAATGCTTGGATTCAAAAATTATTAAAATCTTGGACCAAAGCAAAAGCAATAGAAGAAGAGCAAGAAATAGTTTTAGATCATGATTACGACGGAATTAGAGAATTAGATAATTCGCTTCCGCCATGGTGGATTTATATGTTTTATGCAACCATAATTTTCGCGGTTGTTTATTTAGTAAGATTCGAAGTTTTAGATGGCGATAATCAGGTGGTAGAATATAATAAGGCGGTTGCAGAAGCAAAAGCAGCGTTAAACAAATACAAAGCCACAGCTAAAGATTTAATTACAGCAGAAAATGTAACACTTTTAACAGATGCTAAAGATTTAAGTAGAGGTAGAGCAGTGTTTAATTTAAACTGTGCTTCTTGTCATCAAAAAGATGGAGGAGGTTCTATTGGACCAAATTTAACAGATGAATATTGGATTTTGGGTGGCGGAATTAAAAATGTCTTTGCAACTATTTCTAATGGTGGTAGAGATGGTAAAGGAATGATTGCTTGGGATAAAACATTAAAAACTGCAGATATTGCAAAAGTAGCAAGTTATGTTCTAACCCTTCAAGGTACAACACCTACCGTTGCTAAAGCACCACAAGGAGAAATCTGGACAGAAGAATAATATAGAAAAAGGAAAAGTAATTTAATAGTTAATTTTTATGGATAAGCCCAAGAACGAGTATTTTAGAGATAGTATTGCGACTGTTAATAATGAGGGAAAGCGTTCTTGGGTATTTCCTAAAAAACCAAGCGGATTTTTCTATAAATACAGAACTTACGTTAGTTATTTTTTATTACTTTTTTTATTATCTGCACCTTTTATAAAAATTAATGGCAACCAATTTTTATTGTTTAATGTATTAGAAAGAAAATTTAATATTTTCGGATTTCCTTTTTGGCCACAAGACTTTCATTTATTAGTTATTTCAATGATTGTTGGTGTTGTTTTTGTAATTCTCTTTACGGTTGTTTTTGGTCGTATTTTCTGCGGATGGATTTGTCCGCAAACCATATTTCTCGAAATGGTTTTTAGAAAAATAGAATATTGGATTGATGGTGATCGAGGCAAACAAATCCGTTTAGATAAACAACCATGGAATGCAGAAAAAATTAGAAAAAGGCTTTTAAAATGGTTTGTGTTTTTTATTATTTCCTTTTTAATAGCAAATGTATTTTTAGCATATTTAATTGGTAGCGATACACTTATAAATTATATAACTGGTAACCCGTTTGATAATATTAGCACCTTAATTTCATTAACAATATTTACTTGTGTCTTTTATTTTGTGTTTGCTTGGTTTAGAGAACAAGTTTGCATTATTGCTTGCCCGTATGGTAGGTTACAAGGTGTTTTGTTAGATAATAAAACTATTAATGTTACATATGATTATAAGAGAGGTGAAGGAGAAAATGGTCGTGCAAAATTCAGAAAAAATGAAGATAGAAACGCTTTAGGTAAAGGAGATTGTATCGATTGTAAACAATGTGTAGTTGTTTGTCCTACAGGAATAGATATAAGAAATGGTACGCAACTAGAATGTGTTAATTGCACAGCTTGTATAGATGAATGCGACCATATGATGGAAAATGTTGGTTTGCCTAAAGGATTAATAAGATATGCAAGTGAAGATAATATTGCAAAGAAAAAGCCTTTCGAGTTTACAGCAAGAATGAAAGGGTATTCTGCTGTTTTATTAATTTTAACTGGTATTTTAATAGGAATGTTGTTTTTAAGAAACGACGTAGAAGCAAGAATTTTAAGGCTTCCAGGGCAATTGTATCAGCATAAAGAAAACAATATTATCAGTAACGTTTATACGTTTAAGGTGATAAATAAAACAACAAAAGATATTACAGATGTTAGCTACAAATTGTTATCTCACAAAGGAGAAATAAAATTAGTTTCAAATAAAAATTTTGTAGTTCCAAAACAAGGTTTGGCAGAAGGAACGTTGTTTATTGAAATAAATCAAGCAGCTTTGAAAGGTGATAAAGACAAGTTAAAAATCGGAGTTTACTCTGAAGGAAAATTAATAGAAACGGCTAATTCTAGTTTTTTAGGACCTAGAAGTTATAAATAAGAAAATTATGAAATTTAATTGGGGAACAGGAATTGTGATAGCAATTTTAGCTTTTATGGGATTTATTTTATACTTCGTTATTACTATGAGTACAAATAATTCTTATAGCCATGATTTGGTTACAGAAAAATATTATCAGAAAGAATTAGGTTTTCAAAATGAAATTAACGCAACTCTAAATGCAAATAATTTAAAAGAAAAAGTAAAAATTCTAAAAGTTAACAATGATTTAAAAGTAGTATTTCCTGTAATATTTAACCCTAAAAAGATACAAGGAAAAGTGTTCCTATACAGACCATCTAATAAACAATTAGATTTTGAAATTCCTATTTCGATTTCTAATTCATATTTGCTCGTGCCTGAGAAACGTTTGTTAGGTGGTCGATGGAACATTAGTGTTGCTTTCAAATACAATGATAAAGAATATTTAGTAAAACAAGAAATAGAATATTAATGTTAATATCTGCACTAATTTTTGGTTTATTGGGTAGCTTTCATTGCATTGGTATGTGCGGGCCAATAGCATTTATGCTACCAATAGATAGGCAAAATAAAACCAAAGGTTTTCTGCAGGTTATGATTTATCATTTTGGTAGATTGTTAACATATGCATTAATTGGCTTATTGTTTGGTTTGTTGGGTAAAGGTTTTTATTTCTTCGGATTTCAACAGCAAATATCAATTATTGTTGGTGTATTCATGATTTTATTTATTCTTTTTCCAAAGCTTTTTCATAAAATTAAATTTTCTAAAAAAGTAAACGCTTTATTAGTGCATTTAAAAAACACTTTAGGTAAAGAGTTAAAAAAGAAAAGAAACGATACTTTTTTTACAATAGGTTTTCTTAATGGATTTCTACCGTGCGGGTTAGTTTATATGGCTTTATTTGGTGCCTTGGCAACTAAAAATGCTTTAGAAGGTAGTTTGTATATGTTTTTATTTGGTTTGGGTACAGTGCCGTTAATGACCTCTGTTGTTTTCTTAGGAAACTTTGCAAAAGGAAGTTTAAAGAAATCAATTCAGAAAGCAATACCTTATGTTGTTGTTTTTATAGGTTTATTATTTATTGTTAGAGGTCTTGGATTAGGTATTCCGTATGTATCACCAAAACCAATTTTAGATATTGTTTCTAATAATGCAAGTTGCCATTAAATATTTGAATAATTTCTAAAGAACAACTATTATTTTTTATTTTTAACTGTGTTAAAACTTATTAGAACAAAGAATTCTTAAAGATTTTTATAATATATTTGATTTTCTTAAAAAACGCTATTGGGTTAATGAAGTTTACAAGTATTAAAATCTGTCTTTTATTTATTGTTTTATTTTCAATAAAAAACCAAGCACAAGAAACGTTACCAATTTATACAGATTACTTATCAGATAATGTTTTTTTAGTACACCCTTCTGCAGCAGGTATTGGTAATTCTAGTAAATTAAGATTAACTGCAAGACAGCAATGGATTGGTGTGCCAAATGCACCTGCATTACAAACGGTAAGTTTTCATACCAAATTTGGCGAAGAATCGAATGCTGGTTATGGTTTGGTTTTATTTAATGATAAAAACGGATTTCACTCTCAGCAAGGTATGCAAGGTGCTTATGCTTATCATTTACCAATGAGCACGAGTAAAATGTTTCAACAATTATCTTTTGGTTTGGCTTTTTCTTTTGTACAAAACCAATCAGATCAAAGAACATTTTCTCGGAGATAGACCAGGTGTTGTTAGTCAAATTATAGAAAGTACAAGTTACTATAATGCAGATTTTAGTTTGGCTTATCACAGAGGAGGTTTGTCTTCTTATTTTACAGTTAAAAACTTATTCTTAACAGCAAAAAACAATTTGAATGTTCAAGAACCTTTAGATTTAAGAAATTATATTTTATCCGTTGGTTATTATTTCGGACAAGAAAGATTTGTACAATTTGAACCTTCTGTAATGTTGCAAATAAGAGAAGGAACTAAAGAAAGAATTGCAGATCTAAATTTTAAAGCCTACAAAACTTTTAAAAACACGCAATTTTGGGCAGCACTATCTTATAGAAGAAATTTTGATGCAAGTAGCGAAGATAACTCTTCTTACATCTCGCCTTTAATTGGTGTAAATTATAAGAATTTGATGTTTTCTTACACGCATACAAAGCAATTAAACGATGTATTATTCGCAGAGAATGGATTTCATCAAATTTCTATAGGTTTTAACCTATGGACAAGAGAACCAAGAGGTGCAGCTTGCCCTAATATAAATGCAAGTTACGGTAGCTTTTAGAAATCTTTTTCTATCACTTCTATATTATCATTAACAATTAAATTCTTTAATGCAGTCTTATCTTTGTTGATGTAAATAATATGAGATGCTTTTTTAGCATCTTTTTTAATTAGATTGTTTTTCTCTAAAATAGCTTTCGTTTGTTTGGCAACTGCTTCGCCAGAATCTATAATTTTAATTTTAGATCCAACAATTTTTCTAATTTGAGGTATTAAATAAGGATAATGAGTACAACCAAGCACCAAAGAATCGATATCATTTTTAATCATAGGATTCAGGTATTGAAGAAGTAGATCATTCATTTCTTCTGAATGTAATTTTCCGGCTTCTATTAGTTCTACAAGTCCTTTACCTATCGTTTCTTTAATCGTAATATCTTTAGATATAGTTTTAGATGTTTTCTCAAACAAAGTACTGTTTAGCGTTCCTTTTGTTGCTAAAATTCCTATAATTTTAGTTTTTGTAATTAAAGCAGCGGGTTTTATAGCAGGTTCTATCCCTATAAAAGGAATTGCATATTTGTCTCTTAAAAAATCAATGGCATTTGTTGTGGCAGTATTACAAGCAACAACAATTATTTTACAATTTTTAGCTAATAAAAATTCAGTATTTTTAATACACAATGCAATAATTTCTTCTTTGGTTTTTTGACCGTAAGGAGCATTTTTACTATCGGAAAGATAGATTGTATTTTCAAAAGGCAAAAGCGTTATCACTTCTTTTAATATTGATGTGCCACCAACACCAGAATCAAAAAAACCAATAGGATTATTGTTAGATATCATATGCGTAAAAATAAAAAAACCTACTTAAAAAAGTAGGTTTCTTATATAATTTAAAAAGTAGAAATTATTGTCTTGCTTGTTGTGGCTTTGGTAAATCTTTTAATAAACCTAATTTAGCTTTTACAGCACTATATAAATCTTCTCCTTTTTTTACGATTAAACTTTTAGCATCAAGAACATATAAAATTCCTTTAGATGCAGCAGCAGATTCAATTGCTTTTTCAGCTTTTTCTACAATTGGCTTTAAACCATCTGCTTGTTTCTTTTGCATTTCTTGGTAAGCAGCTTGTTGTGCTTGATCAAATCTTGCCTTGTCTACTTGTACTTCTTGTGCTCTTTGCTTGTTAGTAGCTTCTGTTTGTGTTGCTTGCTCAGCAGTATATTTTTGAACTTTAGCTTCTAACTTTTTCTTTAAACCTTCAATTTCATTTTGGTACGATTTACCTAATTTTTCTAAAGTAGTAGATAATGCTCTTGTTTCTGGCATATTATCTATAACTCTTTGGTAATCTACATGACCTATTTTTTGTGCATTCGCAACACCAGCTACTCCTAAAGTAAATACAGCAATTAATAGTAATGTTTTAAAATTTTTCATTCTTGTTTTTAATTTAATTATTATTCTCTTGTTTTTCTTGCTCTTTCTTTGCGTCTTCTTTTTTCTTTCTAAGCGCTTCTTTCTTTTTCTAAGCAACTCTCTTTTTTCGTCTCTTTTCTTTAACAGTGCTTGTCTTCTCTCTTCTGCTAATTTTTGCTTCGCTTCTTTATCAGATAGTTTTTTTGCAATTGCTGCTTCTTTTTTAGCGATTGCAGTTTTTTGTTTATCTGTTAATTCTTTTGGCGCACTTGCTTGCTTCTTTTTAGCATTTTTTTGATCTACTAATCTTGTTCTATCAATAGTTGCTAAAACGAGGTCGCTAATATCGTATTTTTTATTTGAATATAGCATTACTAATTCACTAGATTTATCAAAAACAAAATCGTATTTTTTTCTAGCAGAAATACTTTGTATTGCATTGTAAACTTGGTCTTGTATAGGTTTTACTAATTGTTTTCTTAATAAAAACATATCGCCTTTAGGTCCAAAATACAAAGATTCTAATCTTCTTAATTCGTCTTGTTTTAATGCTATTTCTTCTTCTTTTTCTTCTATAAGATCTTTTGTAAGAATAGCTTTTTCGTTTGCTAAATCAGTTTTTAGTACTTCAATAAATCTTGCTTCTTTATCTAATTTTTGTCTCCACTTTACTACTTTTTCGTCTAAAGTATTTTGTGCTTCAAGATATTCAGGAACATTTTCTAGAATGTATTCCATATCTATGTAGGCAATAATTTGATTTCTTTGAGCGCAAGAAATACTAACTGTAAATAAAAGAACTGTAAATAAAAATATTTTTTTCATTCGTTTAGTATTTAGAAAAAACCATGCCAAAAAAACTTTAGTCTTAACAAATGTACAGTTTTCTTAGAATTGTCTTCCGATAATAAAATGTGTTTGCCAACCGGATTTTTCTATTTGACCAGGTAATGGATCGAACCCATGAGCAAAATCGATACCTAATAAACCAAATGCAGGCATAAAAATTCTTACACCTAAACCAGCTGATCTTTTTACGTTAAACGGATTAAATGTTCTAAAATTGTCATAAGAGTTACCAGCTTCTAAGAAACCTAAAGTATAAATAGATGCAGATGGTGAATCTGTAATAGAATACCTTAATTCTAATTGAAATTTATTATAAATAGTACCTCCAGAAATAGAAGATAATCTGTTGTTTTCATACCCTCTTAAACCTACTGTTTCTCTACCGTCTAACTGAAATTGAGCTATACCGTCTCCACCAACAAAGTAACGTTCAAATGGTGTTTGACCTAGTTTATCACTATAAAATCCTAAGAATCCCATTTCAGCATTCGTCATCAACACTAATTTATCTGTAAAAGAAGTATACCATTTACCTTTAGCGTTTAATTTATAGTATTCTAACCACTTATATTTATCTGCTAAAAAGTCATTTTGCTCTTCTGCAGTTAAATTATCTGGTTGATTGTAATCTTTATCTGTGAATAAAGAATATGGAAGTGTCGCTTTAATTCCGAAAGAAAATTCTGAACCATAAGTTGGGAAAATTAAACTTGGTCCTGAAGAATTTCTTGTTAAGTTAATATTATAAGATAAGTTATTTAATGTACCATTGTCTAAAACATTGTCTCCAACTCTAAAACCATAATTTTTTAATTGAAAACTTTGGTAAGAAATTGTTTGTGATAACTGAAAGAAATCATCTGGCCATTTTAAACGTTGTCCTAAACCAATAGAAGCACCTGTAATACCTAGTTTTCTACTTCTGTCTACATCAAAAGTTTGAGGGTCTAACTGAAACTGATTTGATTGATAAATAGAAAATGATAAAGATTTTGGAGTTTTACCACCAAACCATGGCTCTGTAAAAGAAAAACTATATGTGTTAAAAGTTCTACTAGATTGAAGTCTTAAAGATAATTTTTGACCGTCACCGGTTGGTAATGGTTTGTAAGCTTCTTTATTAAAAATGTTTTTTATAGAAAAGTTGTTAAAAGATAAACCTAATGTTCCTATAAAAGAACCACCACCATAACCACCTTGTAATTCTATTTGACTACCACCTTTTTCAATTACGTTAAAATTGATGTCTGTAGTTTTATCTCCGTAATTTGGCGTTACATCAGGTGTTACATTTTGATCAAAAAATCCTAACTGACCTATTTCTCTAATAGATCTAATAATTTCTCTTCTACTAAATAAATCTCCTGGTTTTACACGTAATTCTCTAAAAATTACATGATCATTTGTTTTGTCATTACCAGAAACAGTAACCTTTTTAATTCTTGCTTTTTCGTCTTCTCTAATTCTAATTTCTACTGTAATAGAATCGTTTTCTACTTTAGTTTCTACTGCATTAATTTGAGAGAATAAGTAACCGTTGTTTTGGTATTCCGAAGAAATATCAAAAGAAGTAGGGCTTCCGTCTCCGCTAACACGTTCTTTTAAAACAGCACCGTTATAAATGTCTCCTTTTTCAATCCTTAAGACTTGCTGTAATTGCTCGTCTGTATACTCTTTATTTCCAACAAATAATATTTCTGCAAAACGATATTGTCTACCTTCTTCTAAATCGATATTAATGTCTATTGTATTATCATCATTCCAAGAAATTCCTTCTTTTAAAATACGAGCATCTCTATAACCTTGTCTGCTATAAAGATCTAAAATGCTTTCTAAATCTTCTTGATAATCTTCTTCTATATATTTAGATCCTTTCCGTAAACGACCAAAAAATTTCTCTTTGGTGTTTTTCATGGCACCTCTTAATTTTTTATTTGAAATAGCGTCATTTCCATTAAAGTTGATATCTTTAATTTTAATTTTTTTCCCTTTATCTATAAACACAGACATGTTTACGATATTAATATCCGAAGTATCTTTTTGAACATCTAAAGATACTTTTGTTTTTAAGAATCCTTTATCTGTATATTTTTTTCTGAAATAATTTTTAGAGGTAACTAACAAGTTATCTGTTACCATTTTACCAAGTTTTAATTCGGTTTCTTTTAAAAGTTCTTTGGCTTTAGACTTCTTAATTCCGTTTATTTTAACTTGATTTAGCTGAGGTAATTCTTGTACATCTAATTGCAGGTATACTGTATTACCATCAATTTTTGCTAAATAGACATCTACATCACTAAATTGGTCACTTTCATAAAGTTTTTTAATAGCACTTGTAAGCTTGTCTCCAGGCAATTTTATTGTCTGCCCGTATCTTAATCCTGTAAAAACTCGAACTGTTTCTTCGCTAAATTTTTGAAGACCAGTTACAGTAATACCGCCTAAAATGTATTCTTGTCCTTTAACGAACGAAGCTTTTTTAGTGGATATGGTATCCTTTTTAATTATAGATATACTATCTTTTTTAACTTGAGCATTTGCGCTGTAAGTAGAAAATAGTGCTGTAAACACTATTGCTGCAGAAAATAATTTCATAAAAAATTTATTCTGTAATTTGTTCGCTTGTTTTTCCAAATCTTCGTTCTCTATTCTGGTAATCTATAATTGCATCATAAAAATGCTCTTTTCTAAAATCCGCCAAAGTACATCTGTAAAATATAGTTCGGCATATGCCAACTGCCACAATAAGAAGTTACTAATGCGTTGTTCTCCGCTAGTTCTTATCATTAAATCAACGTCCGGCAAATTAAATGTATATAAATGATTATTTATAGTATTTTCATCTATTTCTTCTAAATTAAGTTCTTTATTAACAACTTTTTTAGATATATTTTTAATTGTATTAACAATTTCTTCTCTAGAACCATAACTTAAAGCCAAAGTTAATACGATTCTAGAATTGTTTTTTGTCTCTTCAAATACTTCTTTAAGAGCTTTTTGTGCTTTTTTAGGAAGACTTGTTATTAATCCTACAGCATTTACCTTAACTCCGTTTTTCATAAAAGTTGGTAATTCCTTTTTTAAAGAATTAACTAATAAAGTCATTAATGAGTCTACTTCTAACTTTGGTCTGTTCCAGTTTTCTGTAGAAAAAGCGTATAAAGTAATTGCTTCTATATTAATTTCTGTTGCAGCTTCAACAGAGTCTCTTACTGCGTTAAGTGCATTTCTATGACCAAAAATCCTATTCATTCCTTTACCTTTTGCCCATCGGCCATTGCCATCCATAATTATGGCAACGTGTTTTGGAACTCTTTGTAAATCGATACGTAGTTTTTTATCCATATTTTAAAATCCTTGTGTGTAACAAGCGGGTCTACCAAAAGTATAAATTAAAGATACTCCGGTAAACATATACCAATCATTACTATTACCTTCTATATTGTAATTTAAATTGTCTTCTGTTAGATAATCTAAATCATCTTCAAAAGTATATCTAAATTTACTTTCTATAGAAAATGCAAAATTACCACTTAATTTAGACTTAAAGCCCAAACCTATTGGTATCGCAAAAGATGTTTTTTTATCAAAAATATCTTCTCCTGCAGTAGTTTGTTCTCTAATATAAGAGTAATTAAAAGCTGCAAGCTCAATTAAAATGTATGGTGTCCAAGTTTTATTTTCTGATGAAATATCATATTCATAAAAATTAAACTCCATTCCTAAAGCAATTTCACCTATTGTATTTGTAAAATTTAATCCTCTATTTCTTCTAAAATCGGTATCGGCATTCTTATCATTTCCTTTAATTGGTAAATAAGAAATTGTGCCTTTAAAAGCAATTCTAGGATTATAATTATATTTAAAAAAAGCGTTACCTGCTAATTGATTAGGGTATATGTAATTGGTTCTACCAACATCACCAACGTAATTTGTGCCTCCTAAAGAAACACCAATTTCATACACTTGCCCAAACATAATTGCAGATAGGCTAACAAATACGATAAATAAAATACTTTTTTTCATTCTAAAAAATAGCGAGCAAATATAGGAATTTCAATTTGCTTTATAAAGTTAATACTCAGTCTTTTTTGAATAACCTTTTTTTTAGGTTTTATTGTAGTTAGTGCGTTAAAGATTTGTTGCGTTTCTTGTGTCTTCTCCCCAAAGCAATTTGCTTCTAAGAGTTTGTAAAAAAGATTGATTATTTGGAATGATACTTTTTATGGTGAATGGTGCTTTTTCTATAAAAACTTTTGTGTTTTCGGAAACTGTTGTAATTCTAGAATCTAATGAAATTAAAAAGTCTTTTTCTCTTGAATCTACTTCTAATTGTATCGAAGTTCGGTCTGAAATTACCATCGATCTTGCATTTAAATTGTGTGGTGCAATTGGTGTAATTACTAAGTTTTTAGAATCCGGAGAAATCACAGGGCCATTGCAGCTTAAAGAATAACCAGTAGAGCCTGTTGGCGTTGCTATAATTAAACCATCTGCCCAGTAATTTGTTAAGTATTCGTTGTTAAGATTGGTTGTTACACCAATCATAGAAGTTGTGTTTTTTCTAGCAATTGTAACTTCGTTTAAAGCAAAATTAAGTTCAGAAAATTCTTTTGTTTCGGGTGCCGTTTTCACAGCTAAAAGAGTTCTTTCTTGAGTTGTATATTCTTCTTTTAAAATTAACTCTACACTTTCGTTAATCGTGTTTTTGTTGATGGTTGCCAAAAAACCTAATCGACCTGTGTTAATACCTAAAAGCGGAATGTCTAAATCTCTAATGTAGGTTACAGCCCTTAATATTGTACCGTCTCCGCCAAGTGTAAACATCAAATCGAAAGAATTGTCTAAATCTCTAAAATGAGAAAATGTTTTGTATTTATTATCAAGAATTGTTCCTTCTACAAGCAAGTTGTAAAACTTTTCTTCAATAAAGCACTCGATATTATTTTCTTCTAAAATCTTTAAAAGAATTTGAATTTCTTTTTCTGCTGATATAGAATATGATTGGCCGTAAACTGCTACTTTTTTCAAACTTGTAAAATATTTAATATTTTAAATTGTGTTTCTTTTTAATAATTTCTTAGAAATTACATTTCGAGATATTTCTGTAAATAATCAGATCTGTTTTTTAAATCTTCTAAATAAATATCGTTTTCATGCGTAGAGATTATTTTATAGTCATAACGTCTAAAGGTATGCATAACTTCATTGATATCTTCTGCTTTAATTTTTAAAGTTACTTGTACATTGCCTTGAGTTTTCTCAGAAACATATAAACCTAATAATTTACCACCATTAGATTCTACTATTTGCGATACTTCGCTCATCGAATAATCATTTTCATTTTTTTCGATAATTAAAGTTTCGCTGTCTTCTATCATAAAAGGACTTGTAGAAAAAACATCTAAAACATCACATAAATCGTAATAACCAATATATTCCTTTTCTTTATTAAGCACTGGAATAATCGTTGTGTCATTATCAGCAAAAATCTTTAAAAGTTCTAAAACTGTTGCTTTTTCATCGGCAAAAAAAGAATTTAACAAATGTGCATAACCAACTAATTCGTCAGATTTATTTTCTATTGTTTGTATGTCGTCTTGAGCAAAACATCCTAAAATCTTGTTATTTTCTACGACGGCAAAATGTGTTATCGGAAAATTATCGAACAATTTTTGTGCAGCCTTTACACTGCTTTTTAAGCTTAAAGGCTTTATTTCATTTAGTATATAGTCTGTAATATTCATGCTTTACGAATATAGGATAAAATGATTTAATAATTTATCTTTGTTGTCTAATTTAAGACGATGACAAAGTTAAGTGTTAATATTAATAAAATAGCAACTTTAAGAAATTCTCGTGGCGGAAATGTGCCAAATTTACTAAAAGTCGCAGCAGATATTGAAAGTTTTGGTGGACAAGGGATCACAATTCATCCAAGACCGAGACGAAAGACATATAAAATACCAAGATGCTAGAGATTTGGTTTCTGTGGTTAAAACAGAGTATAATATTGAAGGAAATCCGATACAATCTTTTATAGATTTGGTGTTAGAAACAAAACCAACTCAAGTTACACTTGTACCGGATGCAATAGACGCTATTACATCAAATGCTGGTTGGGATACCATAAAACATCAATCTTATTTAAAAGAAGTAATTCAAGAGTTTCAACAAAATGGTATTAGAACTTCTATTTTTATTGATACAGATTTAAAACTGATTGAAGCTGCAGCTAAAACGGGTACTGATAGAATAGAATTGTATACAGAAGAATTTGCAACACAATATGATTTAGGAAACAAAGAGGCAATTAAACCTTATACTAACGCAGCGATTTTAGCACATGATTTAGGTTTGGGTATAAATGCTGGTCATGATTTAAGTCTTGATAATATAAAGTTTTTTAAAGAAAATATACCAAACTTAGCAGAAGTTTCAATTGGGCATGCGCTTATAGCAGAAAGTCTATATTTAGGTTTAGAAAATGTTGTAAACATGTATTTACACAAGTTAAAATAGTTTCAATCTTAAATAAAACTTACATGTCTAAAGAAATATTACATGCCACAGTAAAAGGAGAAGGTTTTCCTTTATTAATTTTACACGGTTATTTTGGTATGTCAGATAATTGGAAAACACTTGGAAATAAGTTTTCAGAAGATTTTGAGGTGCATTTAATAGACCAAAGAAACCATGGTAGAAGTTTTCATGAAGATGAGTTTAATTACGAAGTTTTAGTTGAAGATTTACATCGATACATTTTACATCATAATCTACAAGAAGTTTATTTGCTAGGGCATTCTATGGGCGGAAAAACAGTAATGCAATTTGCTGTAACTTATCCAGATTTAGTTAAAAAACTAATTGTTGTAGATATTTCACCAAGGCAATACCAACCGCATCATAATGCTATTTTAGCTGGTTTAAATTCGATAGATTTTAAAGTAGAAGATTCTAGAAGTAAGGTTGATAAGAAGTTGGCTAATTTAGTGCCGGATTTAGGTGTTCGTCAGTTTTTGTTAAAAAACGTGTATTGGTTAGAAAAAGGTAAATTGGCTTTTAGATTTAATTTAGAATCTCTAACAGAAAATAATCCAGAAGTTGGTGCAGCATTGCCTCCATTTACTGTATTCGGTAAAGAAACCTTGTTTTTAAAAGGAGAAAAATCAAATTACATTACAGAAGATGAAGAGGCTATTATAGAAGCACATTTTCCAAGTTCAAAAATTGCTACAATTAAAAATTCCGGACATTGGTTACATGCAGAAAATCCGAAGCAATTTTACAGCGAAGTTTGTGCATTTTTAAATTAAACAACAATAAGCTGTGTCAATAAAAATATTCATGAAAAAACTAATAGCATTTGTAATTCTTCTTAGTTTCGGGCTTTCTTACGGTCAGAAAGACTCTATTAATTTGAATTTAAGAAAAGATAACGATAGAGATTTTTGGCAAAAATTTACATATGATTTAGGTAATATGGCAGGCGGAATGGGCTATGCATATACTAGACCTCTGTATTGGAAAAAGAAAGATTTTGCAAATTTAGGATATGTAGCAGCAGGAACCGCAGCTTTATATGTAATAGATGATAATGTAGATAATTGGGCAAATGGTTGGCGAAACGATGTACCAAGATGGTTAACAAACTATGGCAATGATATTGGTAGTCCGAATAACAATTTTATGCTAACTGGTGCTGTGTATTTAACAGGTTTGTTTACAGAAAACGCCAAATTAAGAAGAACTGGTGTTTTATTGATATCGTCTGCAGCTGCTTCGGGATTATTACAACAAGTTTCTAAACGAATTATTGGTAGAGCAAGACCAAGAATAGATGTTGGTAAAAGTTCTTTTGATCCTTTTCATATAGATAGGGTTTTTAATTATGATTCTTTTCCTTCCGGACACACCATGTTAGGTTTTACAAATGCTTATGCAATTGCAAAACATTTTGAAAGTCCGTGGATAAAAGCAGGCTTGTATACCATTGGCTCAATACCAGGTATTGCAAGAATTATAGATCGTTTTCACTGGATTTCTGATGTTGCATTTTCTACAGCAATAAGTATTTTTATTGTTGAAGCCATAGATCGATTTTTAGATACAAAATACGATCAAAAATATAATGACCAAAGATTTAAGAAAAAAGTGGTTTGGAATTTACAAGTAACACCACAAAGTTTTGGTGTTACTATGAATTTTTAGGCAATTTCACCTCTTTGTGGTTTTAGAGCGTCTCTGTAAATTTTCATGTCTTTTTCATCAACCGTTATAAATGCAGCACAAAGCATTGGGTTTTGCTCTATAATATCAATTTCGTGAAAGTTTAATTTTTCTAGTTCTGCAAACTCTCTTAAGTGTATTGTGTGGTGTTTTGCAGTTTCTTTTGCGTCTTCACCTCTAAAATCCCACAATAATTTTATTTTTCTGCTCATAATTTAATCGTTTATAAAAATAAATAAGTTTCCGAAGTATAACTTATATCTATGTTGTTTTCTATTGCCTTGTTTCTTGTGCCAATTCTTTCTCCAAAAACTAAATCTTCATTATTTAAAGAATACTGAAGTCCTTTAGTGGTAATGTTTTTAACTTCAGGAAAAGGAACTAAAGAAACGGTTTTATGTTTACAGTTATTAAGAACTGTTTTTTTATCAGCTAAAAAATAACGACCATGATTATCATAAAAAGTAAGTTTTAACTTTTCTTGCCATTGAATTGTGGTGTGTAAATTTCCTAAAAAATGATCTTGTTCTTTACCGCTTGCTCCGTAAATATCAATAGCTGTAAAACCTTTGTCAGATAAGATTTGTAGCATTTTATCAAAATCTGTAAAATTTTGATCTGGTGTTTCTATTACTTCAATTTCTGTTGGTAAACTCTCTAAAGAATCAAAATCTCCCGTAATAAAATTTGGTGTAATTTTTTTCTTTTAAATATTGATAAGCGCCATCGGTTGCACAAATAATATCGTAATTAGATAGATTTGGCAGTTTTTTTGGCTTTTCGCCATTTAATAATAAAAAAACTATTTTGGTTTTCATGTGATGCAAAAATACCCATTTCTTATCGAATGAAATGGGTAGGAACTTCAATAAAAAAAGAAGTCGATTATTTTTCTTTTAGTATTATACCGATAATGCCTAAACGTGCAATTAGAAAAGTTAAAGAACCAAAAATAGGAGAATACAAACAAATTTTCAATCCTCCTGCTAAGATTTTAGTTGAAAAACCTGAGGAAATTGAAAGAGCTTGAAATGCTCCCATTAATCCAAGCATCATACCTAAAAATCCCCAAACCAAAGCAAACAAACTTATAGACTTAATCAATTTTAGACCTTTATCGTTTTTATCGCCTTTAATTAAAACTATTATTGTTAATAGAACACAAATAATTAAGGTGATTAAAATTGTGTACATAAATAATGGTCCGCCATCATTTAATAAATTCATTGGTAATAATTTCATAATAAGTTGTTTTTAGTAATTAATATGAATCAAATGTATTTTAAATAGACGTTCAAATTTTTAAAAAACGACGTTTGATTATTTAAAATTAGTAAACAACCAAATAATAAGGGGTTTTAACAAAAATAACTTAATTTGGTAGAAAAGGTTCGTTTTCTCGTATTTTGCCTCAAAAACTTCTGAGTTTTTAAAAAATATATGATATTGGTAAATTATTTAAAACAATGAATTCATATATAAAATTACTATTTACCGCTTTTTGCCATATCATTTTTTGGGTTGGTGTCTATTTCTTTTACACTTATTTTTTAGGTTATGGTAGCTTAAATGTAAATTATGTAAATTCATTTTCATGGTATTTAATGCCAAGTACAATTGTTACAAGTTATTTGTTTTTGTACTATTTGTTTCCTTTTTATCTTCAAAAAAAGAAATATTTTTTATTTTTTCTTTATAGTATTTACACGTTTATAATTTCTAATTGCGCTATAATTTTATCAATTTTATTTGGGTTTATTTTTTTAGATGCATCTGATAAAATAACTGTAATTCCTTTAACTAAAGGTTTGCCATTTATAATATTTGGAGTTTACATGGTTGTTTTGTTTTCAATTGTGATAGGATTAATGTTATTTAATTATTTAGATCAAAAAAACAGAAGATTTAAAAAATAAATTTCTACAAACTCAATTACAATTAAAAGAACAAGAATTAAAGTTTTTAAAAATGCAAATTCATCCACATTTTTTATTTAATTCTTTAAATACAATTTATGGTTTTGCATTGCAAAAAGGAGATGAAGCGCCGAAATGATTTTAAAATTATCTAATTTATTAGATTATATATTATATCAAATAGAAAAACCTAAAGTTAACTTACAGCAAGAAATTAATCATTTAGAAGATTATATTTCTTTAGAGAAAATGCGTTTTCATGATTCTTTAAAAGTAAATTTTCAAAAGGATATTTTAACAGAAAATATAGAGATTTCGCCAATGTTATTAATTCCTTTTGCAGAAAATAGTTTTAAGCATGGTAAAATAAGCAATGGTTTTTTAGAAATTGATATCAAGCTAAGCGCAACTGATAATGAATTGGCATTTACAATTCAAAATCCATCAAAAAATGATCTTAATTCAAGTGTTGGTATTGGTATAGATAATATTAGAAAAAGATTGCAAATGTTGTATCCAGATAAACATCAGCTTAAAATTCAAGATGAAGAAGCAACTTTTAGTGTAAGTTTAAAAATTCAATTAGAAGATTTTCAAAATAAATAATATGAAAAAAATCACTTGTGTTATTGTTGATGATGAACCTGTAGCAAGAGATATTTTAACTTCTTATGTAGCTAAAATACCTAGTTTAGAATTGATAGCAACTTGTAAGAATGCAATGGAGGCTTTTCAAGTGTCAAATACTCAAAATATAGATATTTTCTTTTTGGATATTAATATGCCAGACATTTCTGGATTGTCTGTGGCGAAATCTATCAACCAAAAAGCTAAAATTATTTTTACAACTGCATACAGGGAATATGCAGTAGATGGTTTCGATTTACAAGCAGTAGATTACTTGTTAAAACCGATTTCGTTTGACCGTTTTTTGCAGGCAATTAATAAATTATTTCATCAAAACTCTAAAGTTTCTTCAGAAATTTCATCCGAAGAAAATCTTGTAAAGAATGATTTTATTTTTGTGAGATCTGATAGAAAAATGCTAAAAATTAATTTTGATGAACTACTTTATGTAGAAAGTTTGTCTGATTATATTAAACTTCATTTAAAAAATAAAGTAATTACAACTAGAGAAACAATTAGTAATATTGAAACGAAATTACCCGCTAAAAACTTTCTTAGAATTCATAGATCTTTTATTGTAAATCTTAAAAAAGCAACTTCTTACACAAATGAATTTGTAGAGATTGGTAAAAATGCGATTCCTATTAGTAGAACTTACAAAGAAAATGTACTTAAAAAGTTGACAGAAATTTCATAGAAATAGTTTTATCTTTGATGCAAATTTTAGACTTTTGAATACGACACAATTTATTCCAGAAATACTTTCAGAAAAAATAGAAAAGGCAACTTTTACATGGCAAACACCAAGTAATATTGCGTTGGTAAAATATTGGGGAAAAAGCAATCCTCAAATTCCCAAAAATGCTTCTATAAGTTTTACGCTAAATAACTGTCATACAATTACTACAATAGATTTTTTGAAATCAGAAAAATCTGAAAAAGTAGATTTTGATTTATTTTTTGAAGGAAAAGAAAAGGAAGAGTTTAAACCAAAAATTGCTGAGTTTTTTAATAGAGTAGCAAATTATTGTCCGTATGTTTTTGATTATAAGATGATAATTAAATCAGAAAACTCTTTTCCGCATTCTAGCGGAATTGCATCTTCGGCAAGTGGTTTAAGTGCAATTGCTATGTGTTTAATGAGTTTAGAGAAAGAGTTAAATCCTGATTTATCTAAGGATTTTATCAATCAAAAAGCATCTTTTTTAGCACGTTTAGGTTACGGAAGTGCAAGTAGAAGTATCGAAGGGCCTTTGGTGGTTTGGGGAGAGCATCCTGAAATTGAAGGAAGTTCTGATTTATTCGGAGTTCAATTTCCGTATGAAGTTCACCCGGTTTTTAAAAATTATCAAGATGCTATTTTATTAGTAGATAAAGGCGAAAAAGTTGTTTCTAGTACGGTTGGTCATAATTTAATGCATAATCACCCGTATGCAGAAAATAGATTTACGCAAGCAAATGAAAATCTAGAGAAAATATCTAACATTTTACAAAACGGAGATATTAAGGCTTTTGTAAATTTAGTTGAAAGTGAAGCTTTAACATTACACGCAATGATGTTAACGAGTAATCCGTATTTTATTTTAATGAAGCCAAATACTTTAGAAATAATCAATAAAATTTGGAAGTACAGAGCCGAAAATGAGAGTAATATTTGTTTTACTTTAGATGCCGGCGCAAATGTGCATGTTTTATATCCTGAAAACGAAAAAGATGCGGTAAACAAATTTATCGAAGAAGATTTGGCAAACTACTGTCAGAAAAAGCAGTATATTTATGATACTGTAGGTTTAGGAGCAGTAAAAAAGTAACCTAATTTTAATATTATGAAGTTTATTTTAGTATTGTTTTTTTCTTTTCATCATTTTTAACTTTAGCACAAGATAAGATTTGGTTTGATGCAAACGGAAATATAACAACTAAAGAAAATGCTGTTTATTACAGGGTTTCATCAAAAAATAAAACTAAAAAGCAACTAATTATAGATTATTATATCTCCGGTAAAAAAGCCAAAGAATCTTATTTTGTTAAAGGTAAGCAAGATGGTAAGTATGTAGAGTTTTATAATACAGGTGAGGTAAGGGTAACTGGTGTTTACCAAAATGGATTAAAAACCGGGATGTGGAAAACCTACGACAAGAAAGGTAAAATAAAGAAAAAAGGAAAGTATTTTAAAGGCGAAAAAGTAGGCGTTTGGAAAACTTTTTACAAGAATAATTAATAAGAATTTGTTTACAAATAAATTCGTATTTTTGTAACGTAATAAACATAACTATGAAAGGCCCACTATTTTACGCTAAAATCTTACTTTTTGGAGAATACGGAATTATTAAAGACTCGAAAGGGCTTGCGATTCCTTTTAATGCATATAGAGGCGCTTTAAAATCATCTGATGGTCTTTCTCGGAAAAGCTCTAGATTCTAATGGTAATTTAGAAAAGTTTTATACTTATTTATCTAACTTAAAAACAGATTTAGTTACTTTTAATTTAGAAGAACTAAAAAAAGATATCGAAAACGGTATGTATTTCGATTCTTCAATTCCGCAAGGTTATGGTGTTGGTAGTTCTGGTGCTTTAGTAGCATCTATTTATGATAAGTATGCTTCTAATAAAATTACTGTTTTAGAGAATTTAACAAGAGACAAATTGTTGAATTTAAAATCAGTTTTTTCTTTAATGGAATCTTTTTTTCATGGTAAAAGTTCGGTTTAGATCCTTTAAATAGTTACCTAAGTTTACCAATTTTAATCAATTCTAAAGATAATGTCGAACCAGCAGGAATTCCTTCACAAAAAGAAGGTAAAGGCGCTGTTTTCTTGTTAGATTCAGAGCAAATTGGTGAAACAGAGCCAATGGTAAACATCTTTATGAATAAGATGAAGAACGAAGGTTTTAGAAAAATGATTAGTGAAGAATTTTCTACAACTACAGATGCTTGTATAGAAGATTTTTTACAAGGTAATGTAAAATCTTTGTTTGGTAATGTAAAGTCTTTATCTAAGATTGTTTTAAAGAATTTTAAACCAATGATACCTTCTGCTTTTCATAAAGTTTGGGAAAAGGAATATCAACAAATGACTACTATCTTAAACTTTGTGGTTACGTGGTGGTGGTTACATCTTAGGTTTTACAGAAGATTTTGCAAAAGCTCAAAAAAGTTTAAAAGATTATAAGCTAGAATTGGTTTATAGATTTTAAAAAACTTTATGAGTACTTCAAAATTAAAAAGAACAATTCTTAAATTTTTTAGTTTATTTTCTGCAGTTAGAGGTTACAATATTTTAGTTTTAATTGTAGCACAATATCTTGCGGCAATATTTATTTTTTCACCAGCTAGGTCTTTAAAAGAAGTACTTTTCGATTTACATTTACTGTTTTTAGTATTAGCATCTGTGTTTGTAATTGCTGGTGGTTATATAATTAATAATTTTTACGACTCTAAAATTGATAAGATTAACAGGCCTGTTAAAGCCGGTTTAGATAATTATGTAAAGCAGTCTACAAAACTTAGATTGTATTTTATATTAAATTTTATAGGTTTCTTATTCGGAGTTTTAATCTCATGGCGAGCAGCATTGTTTTTTGCTGTTTACATTTTTGCTATTTGGTTTTACTCACATAAATTAAAAATGAACCCTATTTTAGGCTTTGTAACTGCTACAATCTTAACAGTTTTACCATTTTTTGCTGTTTTTGTCTATTTTGGCAATTTCTCTCCTATAATTTTTGTGCATGCTAGTTTTTTGTTTTTAGTAGTTATGGTTAGAGAGCTTATTAAAGATTTGCAAAATTTAAAAGGAGCTATTGTAAGTAATTATAACACGTTTCCGGTGGTTTATGGCGAACGTAAAACAAAAATAACATCTATAATAATACTTGCTTTAACTATTTTGCCGGTAAGTATTTTGTTTAGTTATCCTTCTTTAAGTTACATGCGATATTATTTTTATTTTGCATTAATTATTTTCTTTTTTGTAGGTTTTTCACTTTGGAAATCTCAAACAAGAAATCATTACAGAATGTTACACAACATTTTAAAAATGTTACTTTTAATTGGTGTTTTGTGTTTGATTTTTATTGATACGTCACTTCTTTTAGATAAAGTGATTGATAGATTGAACTAGAATTCAATAATATAACTACCTTTGCAAAAATTTTTATAATGAATTCAAATAGAAACTCGTCGAGAGGACGACAAGAAGGTAAAAAAAGTACACCTTTAAGTAGAAAAAGTGGAACTTCAAACAAGAAAAGTTCTCCGTTAGGAAGAAAAAACACTAAAAAATCTTTTTCTAAAGTAAAAGAAACTCCAAAATCTGATGAATCATCAGGAATCCGTTTAAATAAATATATTGCCAATTCGGAATTTGCTCAAGAAGAGAAGCAGATACTTATATCGAACACGGTAGTGTAGAGGTTAATGGTAAGTTGGTTACAGAAATGGGGTATAAAGTTCAGCCAGATGATGTGGTTCGTTTCGACGGAACTTCAATTTCTCCTGAACAAAAAAGATACATTTTACTGAACAAACCTAAAAACTATATCACTACAATGGATGATGATAGAGGTAGGAAAACAGTAATGGAATTAGTATCAAATGCTTCTAAAGAAAGAATATATCCGGTTGGTAGATTAGATAGAAATACAACAGGTTTGTTGTTGTTTACTAATGACGGTGATTTGGCTAAAAAATTAACGCATCCAAAACACAATGTTCGTAAATTATACCACGCTTCTTTAGATAGAAAGCTAGATTTAAGAGATTTAGAAAAGTTAAGAGGAGAGGTGATTATAGAAGGTAGAAAGGTGTTTATTGATGCAGTTTCTTATGTAGAAGGACAACCAAAATCTGAAATCGGAATTGAAATTCATTCTGGTAGAAATAGAATTGTTCGTAAGATTTTTGAACACGTAGGTTATAAAGTTAATAAGTTAGATAGAGTAATTTTTGCTGAATTAACTAAGAAAAACTTACCAAGAGGAAGATGGAGACCTTTAACAAATCAAGAAGTAAACAATCTTCAAATGTTAAAGTAATTTTATTGTAATACATAATTAAAAAGAGCCTTTTAGAATTCTAAAAGGCTTTTTTATGCTTTTAAAATAATAAAATCTATCAATCTTGCTGCCAATTTTGCAGTTGCATTGTCTTGATCGAAATTGGGATTTAATTCTGCAATATCACAAGAAATTACTTTTTTAGTTTCTAATAAATATGTCAATACACTACAAACAAATAAAGGAGATAAACCAAAAGCCGAAGGCGCACTAACGCCAGGTGCATAAGCAGATGAGAATCCGTCTAAATCTATTGTGATATAAAGGTAATCTACATTTTGTGTGAAAATTTTTAATTTGTTTTTAAGTTGATCTGTAAATGTTTCACAATCAAAATTAGTTGCAAAACTCACATTGTTGTCTTTTGCAATTTGAAATAATTCTGATGTATTTGATTGATGTTGAATGCCAATAGCAAAATAACTTGCGGTATCGTTTTCAGACAAGATTTGATTAAATGGTGTGCCGGAATTTGCTTGTAAATCTACTTTTCTAAGGTCGAAGTGTGCATCAAAATTTATAATTCCTATTTTATTCTTTCCTGATGACTTTAAGTAGTTATTAATTCCATTGAAATTAGCATAAGCAATATCATGACCGCCACCAATGCCTATTGGTAAAATTCCGTTTGTGATTAATTTGCTTATAGATTTAGAAAAAGCTTCTTGGCAATCTTTTAAATTATTTTCAATACAAATTAAATCTCCGTAATCTGTTATTGTTTTATTTGTATGGTGAAGCGGAAGTTTACCTAAAACTTTTCGAATATTTTCCGGTCCTTTTTTTGCTCCAATTCTTCCTAAATTCCTTTTTATACCTTCATCGCATGCATATCCAATAATTCCGAAGTTTTGGTCATTTTTAGGTTCAATATTTTCTATTGAAGCAACTTTTATATTTTGATGCCAATATTGGTTTTTTAATATTGACTCTCTTCCGGTATAATTAGATTTATTCCCTTTTTTATAATCGACTTTTAAATCTTTCAAAAAATCCATATTTATATTTTTTTAATTTCTTTTCCTTTTAAAAATACTTTTTCAATGCAATGGTTTCCAAAAGAATATGGGATAAAATTATATGAATTAATTTCTTTTGTAAGAATTAAATTGGCTAGTTTTCCTTTTGTAATTGAGCCAGTTTTATGTTGAAGATTCATTGCGTAAGCGCCATTAATTGTTGCGGCATTTATGGCTTCTTCCGGTGTCATCTTCATTTTAATACATGCGATTGAAACAACAAAATTCATGTTTCCGAAGGCGTAGAACCCGGATTATAGTCTGTAGCTAAAGCTAAAGGCAAACCGTTATCTATCATTTTTCTAGCAGGAGTATATGGTATTCCTAAGAAGTAAGAGCAACTAGGTAAAGCAACTGGTATTGTTTTGGTGTTTTTTAAATCTAAAATATCTTCGTTTCTCATTTCTTCTAAATGATCTACTGATAATGCATTGTTTTCTATTCCTTTTTGAATTCCTCCAATTGCATTAAATTGATTTACATGAATTTTACCAACTAAACCATGTTTTCTTCCAGTTTCTAATATAAGTTGTGTGTCTTCTACAGAAAAATATCCTTCTTCACAGAAAACATCTATAAAGTCGGCTAAGTTTTCTTTTTCAATGATTGGTAATATTTCATCTATCAACATTTGCAAAAAACCACTTTTGTTATTTTTGTACTCTTTTGGTACTGCATGAGCACCTAAGAAAGTAGCCTTAATTTCTAAAGGATAATTTTCTTTTAACTTTTGAATTACTCGCAACATTTTTAACTCAGCGTCTTTGGTTAGACCATAACCCGATTTTATTTCGATTGCGCCAGTTCCTAATAAAATAACTTCTTCTAAACGTTTTTTACTTTGATTGTATAATTCGGTTTCAGAAGTTTCTTGAAGTTTTTTGGCTGAATTTAATATTCCGCCACCTTTCGCTGCAATTTCTGCATAAGTTAATCCTTTTATACGGTCTACAAATTCATTTTCTCTATTACCAGCATAGACGATATGTGAATGGGAATCGCACCAAGCAGGTAGAATTATTTTTCCTTTAGCATCAATGGTTTTAACTTTGATTTTAGGACAATTTTTCATCTCTCCATAATCAGAAATAACGCCATTTTCAACCAACAAAAAAGCATTTTTTATACTTGGTAAAATATTCATTTCTTTTCCTGAAAGAAAATCTATATAGGTTTCTCTAACCTGAAGTAATTCTTTAATATTTTTAAATAAGAGTTTCATTAGAAAAGGTTTTTTAAATATTTTTCATCTACCAAATTAGGAATGGTAACTTTTAGGTTTGGCGTTCTTTTCATTTCTCTTTTGATGGCAAAAATAGCTTCATCATTTCTTGACCAACTTCTTCTTGCTATTCCGTTATTTACATCGTAAAAAAGCATATTTTCTAATTTTTCTTCAGCTTCTTTGGTTCCGTCAAGCAGCATTCCGAAGCCGCCATTTATAACTTCTCCCCAACCAACGCCGCCACCATTGTGTATAGAAACCCAAGTAGCACCTCTAAAACTATCGCCAATTACATTATGAATTGCCATATCTGCTGTAAATTTACTTCCGTCGTAAATATTAGATGTTTCTCTAAACGGAGAATCAGTTCCGCTAACATCATGATGATCTCGTCCTAAAACAACAGGTCCAATTTTACCTTTAGCTATTGCATTGTTAAAGGCTTTTGCAATTGCAATTCGCCCTTCTGCATCTGCATATAGAATTCTTGCTTGTGAACCAACAACCATTTTATTCGATTTTGCATTTAGAATCCAAGTAATATTGTCTTGCATTTGTAATTTTATTTCTTCCGGAGAATTTTCCATTATTTCATGTAAAACAATAGCAGCAATTTCATCAGTTTTATCTAAATCCTTTTCATCACCGAAGCGCAAACCCATCTAAAAGGACCGAAACCGTAATCGAAACACATTGGGCCTAAAATATCTTGCACATAAGACGGATATTTGAAATCAATATTATTTTTAGCCATTACATCTGCACCAGCTCTAGAAGATTCTAATAAAAAAGCATTTCCGTAGTCAAAAAAATAAGTGCCTTTTTGTGTGTGTTTGTTAATTGCCTCGGCATGTCTTTTTAATGATTTTTGAACTTCTTCTTTAAATTTAGCTGGATTATCTTTTATTAAAATGTTAGATTCTTCGTAGGATAAATCAGCAGGATAATAA
Source organism: Polaribacter sp. HA6-7 (assembly GCF_055693625.1). NCBI lineage: Bacteria > Pseudomonadati > Bacteroidota > Flavobacteriia > Flavobacteriales > Flavobacteriaceae > Polaribacter > Polaribacter sp. HA6-7. The sequence continues at coordinate 2,425,238 of NZ_CM146338.1, read as the reverse complement.
CCCCCTGTCCAAGGAATATGAAGCGACGTTTGATCTGAACCAAGATGAATAAAAATATTTTCTACATCAAATTTTTCCCAAACCTCGATTACGTTTCCTATATAAGCAATAGAAATGATTTCATTATTTTCTTGTGCTTTTTTGGTTCTTGAAACTAAAATGTTGATATCATCAATTAATAAATCTACCCAACCTTGTTCGTGTCTTTTGGTAGCAGCTTTTCTATTAATTTCTGCGCAAATAGTAATACAACCAGCAATATTTCCTGCTTTTGGTTGCGCGCCACTCATTCCGCCTAAACCAGCTGTTAAAAATATCTTTCCGTTCGGATTTTCATCTTTACTTAATATTTTTCTAAAAGCATTCATTACGGTTATTGTAGTTCCATGAACTATTCCTTGCGGACCAATATACATAAAAGAGCCCGCTGTCATTTGTCCGTATTGCGTAACACCTAAAGCATTAAATTTTTCCCAATCGTTGGGTTTCGAGTAATTTGGTATCATCATTCCGTTGGTTACCACAACTCTTGGGGCGTTTTTAGAAGAAGGAAATAATCCCATCGGATGACCGAATACAAATGCAACGTTTGTTTTTCTGTCATAATTGCTAAATATTGCATCACTAAAAGATATTGCGCCCAATTTTGGAAAACAGCACCATTTCCTCCATAAGTAATCAATTCTTCTGGATGTTGCGCAACATCTGGATTCAAATTATTCTGAATCATCAACATTAATGCTGCTGCTTGTGAAGTTTTTGCAGGGTATTCGGAAATTTCTCTTGCGTATATTTTATAATTTGGTTTAAAGCGATACATGTAAATTCTACCAAATTCTTTTAATTCATCAGCAAATTCTTTAGCTAATTCTAAATGCCATTCTCTAGGGAAATAACGAAGAGCGTTTTTTATGGCTAGCTGTTTTTCTTCAATAGTTAATATGTCTTTTTCTTTTTGGAGCTCGATTTGCATCTTCAGGATATTTCTTTTTTGAAGGTAAATTGGCTGGAATTCCTTGTAGAATTTGTTCTTGAAACGTCATAACTAATTTTATTTTACGATAAGTTGTTTGTTTTTTACTAATAAAATCATTGCATTAATATCTTCTTTTAAAAGTCGGTCATCTTCTAATTTACCAACCTTGGTTCTAATAACTGAATGGTTTTTTTCTATTATTTTAGAAAACGTATTTGGTCTTCTAAATTCTAAAGACTGTGCAGCATACATTAATTCTATGGCTAAAATCTTTTCTAGATTTTCTAAAATCTGATTTAGTTTTCTTCCTGAAATACTTCCCATGGAAACGTGATCTTCTTGTCCTAAAGAAGTAGGAATGCTATCTGCAGAAGGAGGAAAGCACAATGATTTGTTTTCTGTAACTAATGCTGCTGTTGTGTATTGCGGAATCATAAAGCCGTAATTTAAGCCACCACTTTTGGTTAATAGCCGTGGTAAACCATATTTGCCTTCTAATAATAAGTAACATCTTCTGTCTGCAATATTACCAAGTTCTGATGCCGCAATAGAGCAGTAGTCTAAAGCCATTGCTAAAGGTTGACCGTGAAAATTTCCACCGTAAATAGCTTCTGTTTCACTTAAAACAATTGGGTTGTCTGTTACAGAATTCATTTCTATTTCTGCCAATTCTAATAAATGGTTAAAAGCATTTCTAGAAGCGCCGTGAACTTGAGGAATACAACGCATAGAATACGGATCTTGAACTCTTTCGCAATTAATATGAGAAGTAATATTTTGAGAATTTTTAAAAAGTTTTCGCATTCTTTTTGCAACTTTTAAACTGCCTTTAAATGGTCTAATTTTATGCAATTCTTCTTTAAACGGTGAGGAACTACCTTTGTATCCTTCTATACTCATCGCGCCGTAAATATCCGCTAAATTTAATAGGTATTTCATTTTTAGAAGTCCGGTAATTGTATGAGCTAAAATAAATTGTGTTCCGTTTATTAACCCTAAACCTTCTTTTGCTTGTAGTTCTAACGGTTTAATGTTATAATTTTTTAATACTTCTTTGGCAGGTAGAATATTATTGCCAATCCAAAACTCTCCCTCACCAATTAACGGTAAAAATAAATGGGAAAGCGGTGCCAAATCTCCGAAGCACCTACAGAACCTTGTTTGGGTACAGTTGGTAATAAATCATTTTCAATAAAATAAATTATTCGTTCAATTAACTCTAAACGTACACCGAATAACCTTGGCAAAGTGCATGTACTTTGCAGATCATCATTATTTTAGATAATTTTTTATCAATATTTTCGCCAACACCAACAGCATGTGTTATTAATAGGTTTTTCTGTAATAAATTGGTTTCTTCGGATGAAATTTGAACGTCGCATAAAGGTCCGAAGCCAGTATTAATTCCGTAAACAACTTTGTCACTTTTAGTAATAGCAACTACTTTTTTCGGCAAGAATTTATTTTTTCTTTGGCCTCATTGGTTATTGTTGCTTTTAAAGTTCCTTTAGCTATTCTATCAACACTTTTAAGTGTAAGTTTATCTATTCCGTATTTAAACATCTTACTTTGTAAATTGGGTTTTAACAAAGTTATAATTACTTTTGATGCTTTATAATATCATTTAATATCTTAATTAATAACTATGAGTTATCAAATTGAATTAAGACATATGCGTTATTTCTTGGCAGTTGCAGAAGAATTGCACTTTAGAAAAGCTGCTGATAAATTATTTATTTCTCAACCTGGTTTAAGTAGGCAAATTAAAATTTTAGAAGATGAATTGGGTGTTGTCTTGTTTGAAAGACATAATAGAAAGGTTGTCTTAACAAAAGTAGGTGTTTATTTACAGAAAGAATTTTCTAAGCAGTTAGGTGCAATTAATAATACTTTAGATAATGCAAAATTATTGCAAGACGGTAAAAAAGGAGAATTAAAAATTGGCTATGTAGGTTCTGCTATGCAAGATGTAATTCCTAATTTGTTGTTGAATTTTGAGAAAAATAATCCAAATGTTTTATTTAATTTAAAAGAGATTGATAATCAGAAACAAATAGATGATTTGTTATCTATGTCTTTAGATATTGGTTTTGTGAGATTAGAAAGAGTACCAAGAGCTTTAGAAATCAAAACAATTTTAACAGAAAATTATTGTTTGGTCTTACCCGGAAATCATAAAGTTAATAAAGATAACTTCAAAAGTTTATCAGAATTTAAAGAAGAGTCTTTTATACTTTTTGATGCAAAGTATAGTGCTTCTTATTACGAAAAAGTGATGCAAATTTTTGATGATTGTGGTTTTACACCATTAGTTTCTCATAATACAATACATTCTAGTTCTATATTTAAGTTGGTAGAAAATAACTTTGGAATCTCTATAGTTCCAAAATCTTTGGCTAAAAAAGCAGGATATAAAATTAAGTTTATAGAATTAGATAAAATTCCGCAAAAAACTAAACTTTCTATAATCTCGGAATAAGAATAATACAAATGCTATTTTACCGGCAGTTTTGTCTTTAATTTAGAGTAAAATTTAAATTATAAGCATAAAAAAACCCAAACTAATGTTTGGGTTTTTAAGTGGTACCTCCAGGAATCGAACCAGGGACACAAGGATTTTCAGTCCTTTGCTCTACCAACTGAGCTAAGGTACCATTGCCTTAGCGGATGCAAATATATAATGTTTTTTGATATCTCCTAATCTTTTTTCGAAAAAAAGTAAAAAAAAATTATTTTTATCTAAATTTGAATCATGAATCTAACAATTGATGTAGGAAATACAAGGGTTAAGTCTGCTGTTTTTGAGGGAGATAAATTAATAAATCTTTATGTTTTTGATAAAAGAAAAATTATTTCAGAAATTAGAAAAATTTTAAAAGAACATTCAATTTCGCAGGCAATCATTTCAAATGTTGCTTCTATTTCAGAAAAAAAGATGTTGCAGCTTCATAAATTAGTAGATTTAGAAGTGGTTTCATCAGCAACAAAAGTTCCTTTTAAGAATTTGTACAAAACGCCACATACTTTAGGTGTAGATAGAATTGCACTAGTTGCAGGTGCAGTTCAACAATTTCCTAATAAAAATGTTTTAGTAATAGATGCGGGTACATGTATTACTTTTGATTTTGTGAATTCTGATGCAGAGTATCCGGGTGGAGCAATTTCTTTGGGAATAAAAATGCGTTACAACGCATTAAATAAGTTTACTGCAAATTTACCTTTATTAGAAACATTAGAATTAGAAAATCTTATTGGTAAAAACACAAAAGAAAGTATAATTTCCGGTGTTTTAAATGGTGTAGTTAAAGAGTTACAAGGAATAATTGATAGCTATGAGCAAAAATTTGCAAATTTAACAATAGTTTTAACGGGAGGAGACACAAATTTCTTGTCAAAACAATTTAAAAGTAGCATATTTGCCAATCAAAATTTTCTCCTACAAGGATTAAATGAAATATTGAAATTTAAGGAACACAAATGATTAGAAAGATTTTAACGGTTTTTTTACTGATAACATCGGCAACATTATTAGCTCAAAGAACTAGTTCTTCTCCATATTCTTTTTGGAATTGGTGAGCAGTATACGCCAAGAACAGTTGAAAACGCAACAATGGGAGGAATAGGAGTTTCTTTTAACCATTATAAATATTTAAACTTTACAAATCCCGCAGCAAATGCTTTTCTAAGGCAAACTACTTATGCAATCGGACTTTTAAACAACGATTTAACGGTAAAATCTGCTGATGCTAAACAAAGCTCTACATCTACAAGTTTAAATTACATTGCTTTAGGTGTGCCTATTGGAAGTAAAGCTGGTTTTTCTGTTGGTTTACAACCAGTATCTTCAGTTGGTTATTCTCTTTCAAATAGCGAATTTGACGCAAATGGTGATATATCTGCAATAACTTTATATTCAGGTGAAGGTGGTGTTAATAGATTATACGGAAGTTTTGGTGTTAAATTAACTAAAGAGATTGCCATAGGTATTGAAGCTGATTATAGCTTTGGAAATATAGAAAATAGTATTACAAACCAAAGAGCAGATGTTAGTTTAGCTACAAAATATAAAGAAACAAGCATTGTTAGAGGTGGTACTGTTACTTTAGGGTCACAATATCAAAAATTCTTGAAAAACGATACTTATTTAAATGCGGGAGCAACTTTTAAGTTAGGTAATGATTTAAAAACGTATGGTAACGAGTATTTATATTCTTTAACACTTTCTGGTGCAGGTATAGATATTCCTAGAGATACACTTTCTAGCAGTTCTACGAATGGTAGATATAAAATGCCTTTAAAATCTATCTTAGGAGTAAGTGTAGGTAAATATGATAAATGGCATGTTGGTGTAGAATATCAAAATCAAGATGCTATACAACCGAAGGGTTTATCAATAATACAAACAATTCTTTTAAATACGAATCTTCTAACAGAGTATCTTTAGGAGGTTATTACATACCAAAAGTAAATTCTATTTCTAGTTACTGGGATAGAGTTACTTACAGGGCTGGATTAAGATACGAAAACATCGGATTAGCGATTGACGGATCTGGTTCCGGAACAAATTATACCTCAATTAACGACTTTGGCATGTCTTTTGGTTTAGGTTTACCACTGAAACAATTATCTAATGTTAATTTAGGTTTCGAATATGGTAAAAGAGGTACAACCACAAACAACCTAGTTCAAGAGAATTACTTTAATTTTAGACTTAGTTTGTCATTGACAGCTTCCGGAGCTCAAAGTTGGTTCAGAAAAAGAAAGATTGATTAATTTATAAAACAACTATTAAAATGAAGAAAATTACGTTTTTATTAGCTGCAATGTTATTTATAACTACAGTAAAAACAAATGCACAGGTATCAAAAACAGATTGTGAAATTAAATACAATCTTTTTAGCGGAGACTATAAGTCTAAAAAATACGATGATGCTTATACAAATTGGATATTTTTATTAGATAATTGTAAAGATTTATCTGTAAATATCTATAAATTAGGTTCAAACTTAGCAGAAGATGTTAGAAAAGATCCTGTTTTAGCAAAAGAGTATACGAACAAAGGTTAGAAGTTTTTCCTAACTCTAATCCAGCAAAAGTACATAGTGATTATGCATCTTATTTATACAAAAATAAGTTAGCAGATGATAACACTATATTCTCAATATTAGAAAAAGCATACAAGATTGATCCTACTAAAATGGGAGTTAAAAATTTATATCTTTATTTTCAAGGTGTAACAGATAGAAATAAAGATGCTAACCCTCAATTAGTATTTGATACTTATGATAATGTATTAGAAAATGTAAATATTAAATTAGAGGGATACGCTAAGAAATTAGTTGAATTAAGAAAGGATTCTGTTAATTTAGATAAAAGAGGTTTAGGAAGATTAAGAGCGTACAAAATAAATTCTAAGGCTTTAGGTACTGTTGAAGGTGGATTGGATAATATTATTTCTGAAATAGCTACTTGTGAACGTTTAATACCTTTATATCAAAGAGATTTTGAAGCAAATAAAACAGATGCAGTTTGGTTAAAAAGAGCGGTTTCTAGAATGTTTAATAAAGGATGCCAAACTGATCCACTATTCGAAAAGTTAGTTAGAGCTTACGCAGAAGCATCTCCTTCACCAGAAGCATATTCTTTCTTAGCTAACGTTTTAGAAGATAATGGCGATTCTGCAGGAGCAAATGATATGAGAGAAAAATCTTTTAGCTTAGAAACAGATCCATTAAAGAAAGCAAAGTATAAATTAAAGTTTGCACAAGCAGCAAGAGATAGAGGTCAATTAAGTAAAGCTAGAAGTTTAGCTAGAGAGGCAATTAAATTTAATCCTAACTTTGGTAGAGCATATTTATTTATCGCAACTTTATACCAATCTAGTGTAAATAATTGTGGAGAAAACTTATTCGAAAAAAGAATGGTTTATGTAGCTGCATTAAATATGGCTAGAAAAGCATCTTCTGTAGATCCAAGTATATCTTCTAGAGCTAGAAAGTATATCAGCATCTATAGACAAAATGTACCAAGTCAAAAAGATATTTTTAACGCAACTGCAACTCCAGGAGGAAAGTTTACAATTAAATGTTGGATTGGAGAAACTGTAAGAATACCTAATAAATAGTTTTTTTGAAAAACTACATACAAATATTATTTAAAAGCATTACTGTAATTTGTTTTACAGTAATGCTTTTTTCATGCTCTAATTCTACAGAAGAAGTTCGTAATTTTTTAGAAGAAAAAAACCTGCCAATTGGTAAGGCAAAAGATGCTTTTCATGTTTACAAAGACTCTGGTAGAATAACATCTAAATTAATTACGCCTTTATTGTTAGATTTTAGCAATCGTCAAAATCATCCTTATAATGAGTTTCCTAAAGGGATAAAAATTATTAACTTTGAAAACAAAGGAAAAGATTCTGTTACAATTATAGGTGATTATGCATTATCTTACGTTAAAACAGAAGTTTCGGAAATTAAAGGAAATGTTGTCGTGTTAAATCATACAGAACAATCTAGATTAGAAACAGAACAATTATTTTGGGATCAGAAAACAGGTTATTTTGTTTCAGAAAAGCCTTTTACAATGTTTAAAGAAAAAGATACCATTACAGGTGTTGGTTTCGAGTGTAAAGAAGATTTAAGTAAATATATAGCCAAAACAACTATCGGTAAAATCGATACTAAAGAAGAATAATATATTATGAATAAGCTTTGGAAATTTTTTCAGTACGGATATTTAATGGTTGCATTTATTTGCTTAGTAGAAGGTATTGTAAGATGGAACTCTGAAAGAAGTAGATCTTATTTGTTTTTAGGTTTTGCATTAATGATTACCTTAGTATTCTTTTTTAAGAGACATTTTAGAAAAAAAGTACAAAAACGAAACAATCAAAATAAATAGTTTTAGATTTCTTAATGGAAGTAGAACTCATCATTATATTATTGTCAATTATACTTTCCGCATTTTTTTCGGGAATGGAAATTGCATTCGTTTCTGCAAATAAACTTCACATAGAATTAGAGAAAAAAGAGAAGGCTTTATTCCTCAAATTCTAAACAAAATCACTCAAAAATCTTCTAAATTTATTACCACAATGTTGGTTGGTAATAATATATCCTTAGTAATTTATAGTTACTATATGGGTAGGTTTTTAGTAAGAATTCTGCCGCTAGATGGCTATAATGATTTTTCTATTTTACTTATTCAAACCATAATTTCTACAATTATTATTTTAATAACTGCAGAGTTTTTACCAAAAGCAATCTTTAGAATTTATGCAAATGAGGTTCTTAAAATTTTTGCTTTACCTGCCTATTTTTTCTATGTATTGTTTCATTTTTTCTCTGAGTTTATAACCTTAATTTCAGATTTTTTCTGAAAGTATTTTTCAAAACAGATGCAGATGAACAGCAAGTTGAATTTAGTAAAGAAGAATTAGGAAATTATATTACAGAACAACTAGAAACTGGTACTGATGAAGAATTAGATTCTGAAATACAAATTTTTCAAAACGCTTTAGAGTTTCATAATGTAAAGGCAAGAGAAGTTATGGTTCCTAGAACCGAGATTATAGCTGTAGAAATTCACGAAAAAGTATCAGTATTAAAAAAGATTTTTATCGAGACCGGTTTGTCTAAAGTGCTGGTTTATAAAACGTCTATGGATGATGTGATTGGTTATGTAAATGCTTTTGAATTATTTAAAAAACCAAGAACTATAAAGTCTATTTTACTACCTGTAGAAATTGTACCAGAATCTATGATGATTAATGATATTTTAAATATCTTAATGAAAAAGAGAAAAAGTATAGCAGTAGTTGTAGATGAATACGGTGGCACTTCCGGAATGATTACTGTAGAAGATATCGTCGAAGAATTGTTTGGCGAAATTGAAGATGAACACGATTCTCAAGTGTTTCTAGAAGAAAAAATAAACGATTCAACATTTAATTTTTCTGCAAGATTAGAAGTAGATTATTTAAATGAAGAATACGATTTAAGCATTCCGAAGTCTGAAGCTTACGAAACTCTAGGTGGTTTTATTATCGAACATACAGAAAGTATACCAGAAGAGAATGAAGTAGTTGATATAGAAGGTTTCGAAATAAGAATTTTAAATATAAGTGGCGCAAAAATAGACGACGTTTGCTTAAAAATTATCGATACAGAAGATTAGTTATTACTACTTACCGCATTACTTGCTATTTACTGTTTATTTAGTTTAAAATGGGTTGCAATATTAAAACCCAAATCGTATATTCGCCCACTGAAAATAAATAAAAACGTATGGCAATTTTATCAAAAATTAGAGAACGCTCAATGTTCTTGATTATCATAATTGGTTTAGCACTTTTTGCTTTTGTATTAGATCCTTCTACTTTAGGAGATTTTTTTAATTCAAGTAAAGTAAATGAAGTAGGAGAAGTGAACGGAGAAGCTATTTCTACACAAGAATTTGCAAAAGAATTAGAGCAATACAAACAACAAACAGGTGGTAGAGTTTCTGAAATGCAAGCTGCAAAAAATGTTTGGGATAACATTGTAAGAAAAAAATATATAAAAATCAGTTAGACGAAGCTGGTATTACTGTTGGCGAACAAGATGTTTGGAACGAAGTAATTAACTCTCCGTCAGTTCAAAATAATCCGCAGTTTTTAAACGAGGCTGGTTTGTTCGATGAAGGAAAGTTTAAAACATTCTTAGCAGATACAAAAGCAAACAACGAGCAAATGTGGGCAGCTTGGTGCGGTTATATGAACCAAGTTAAAAATAATGCAGAAACAAATACTTATAATAAGTTAGTTACTGCTGGTTTAGGTGCTTCATTAAAAGAAGGTGAAACAGAATATTTAATCGAAAACACAAAGTTAAGTGGTAAGTTTGTGTATATACCTTACAGCAGTATTTCTGATAGTTTGGTTAAAATTAAAAAATCTGAAATTGCTTCTTACATTAAAGATAATGAAAGTCAGTTTAAGGTAGAAGAAGCTAGAGATCTTTCTTATGTAAAGTTCAATATTCTTGCTACACCGGAAGATGAAGCTGTAATTAAGCAGAATGTTGCAAGTTTAATTGAAGATTCTTTAGATAGAAACAACGATAAGAGGTTAGGTTTAAAAAATGCTACTGAATACAAAGAGTTTTTTGAAGAAAATAATTCTGATATTAATTTAGATTTAGGTTATAAATTCAATGCGTCAGTTAATCAAACAGTAGCCAAAGATATTTTTGCAGGTAAAGAAGGTGATGTTTTTGGTCCTTATAAAGATCAAGGATATTTTAAAATATCTAAAATTACAGAAGTTACTAAAATGCCAGATTCTGTAAAAGCTAGTCATATTTTAATACCTTTTGTTGGTTCTCAAGCAGCGCCACAAGATGTTACAAGAACTAAAGAAGAAGCAAAAAAACTTGCAGATAGTTTATTAACTGTTGTTAAAAGAAGAAAAAGTAAGTTTGCCGATTTAGCAAAAGAATTTTCTTCGGATAAAGTTTACGGAGAAAAAGGCGGAGACTTAGATTGGTTTAATTACAATAGAATGACACCCGCTTTTAGAGATTTTAGTTTTACAAACAAAAAAGGATCTTTAGGTGTAGTTGAAACTCCTTTTGGTTACCATGTTGTAAGTGTAGATGATACAAAAAACAATCAAACAGTTTTAAAATTAGCAACATATGGTAAACAAATAGTGCCATCAGAAGCTACAGAAAATGCTGTTTTTCAAGAAGCAGAACAGTTTGCTTTAGCAATTTCTAAGACAGATGATTATGCTACTTTAGCTAAAGATAAAAATTATAGCTTAAGATCTGCAGTAGGTTTACAAGTGTTAGATGAAAATGTTCCTGGTTTAGGAAACCAAAGACAAATTGTTTCTTGGGCATTTAGCGGAGATTCTGAAGTTGGTAGTTTTAAACGTTTCGACTTAGAAGGTAGTTATGTAGTTGCAGTAGTAACAGCAGAAACAGAAAAAGGTTTAATGCCAGTTGAAAAAGCAATTAACAGAGTAAGACCAATTTTAACTAATAAGAAGAAAGCGGCTTTAATTTCAGAAAAATTAAACGGAAGTTCTTTAGACGAAATTGCAAAAGCAAATAATACAACTGTACGAACAGCTACAAATGTAGATCTTAAAAATTCTTCACTTTCTCGGTGTAGGAGTAGAGCCTAAGGTAGTTGGTGCAATGTATGGTGCTAAAGAAAACCAATTATACAAAGGTATAGAAGGTAATAGAGGTGTATTTTCTTTTGAATTAAATAAAAGAGAATTACCAACGGCTTTACCAAACTATGAAGCTAATAGAAAAAAGATTGCTGAATCTAGAAAGAGATTAACTTTTAAGATTTATGAAGCAATTAAAAAAGCTAGCGATATAGAAGATAATAGAGCTAACATGTATGTTTCTAATTAAGAGAAAAGTATACTTAGATAATATTAAAAACCGTTCAATTAGCTTTGAACGGTTTTTTTATGCTTACTAAATAATAATTTTAAGTACAAAAAACACCCTTCTAATAAGTTTAGAAGGGTGTTTTAATTTGTTTATAAGTTTTTAAATTCTTATCCGTTCATCGATATTAAGAATTCTTCATTGTTTTTAGAGAACTTAATTCTGTCATTTATAAATTCCATTGCTTCAATAGGATTCATGTCTGCTAAGTATTTTCTTAACACCCACATTCTTTGAACCGTTTGCGCATCTAATAATAAATCGTCTCTTCTTGTAGAAGATTTAATTAAGTCGATTGCAGGATAAATTCTTCTATTAGAAATATTTCTATCTAATTGAAGTTCCATGTTACCAGTTCCTTTAAACTCTTCGAAGATTACTTCATCCATTTTAGAACCTGTTTCTGTAAGAGCAGTAGCAATAATAGTTAAAGAACCACCATTTTCTATGTTTCTAGCAGCACCAAAGAATCTTTTTGGCTTGTGCAATGCATTTGCATCAATACCACCGGAAAGTATTTTTCCGAGAGGCAGGAGCAACCGTATTGTAAGCTCTAGCTAAACGAGTAATAGAATCTAAAAGAATTACAACATCGTGTCCACATTCTACCAATCGTTTTGCTTTTTCTAAAACAATATTGGCAACTTTAACGTGTTTGTCTGCTGGTTCATCAAAGGTAGAAGCAACAACTTCACCACGAACATTACGTTTCATGTCTGTAACTTCTTCCGGACGCTCATCAATCAGTAAAACAATTTGATATACTTCGGATGATTAGCTGCAATTGCATTGGCAACATCCTTTAAAAGCATCGTTTTACCTGTTTTAGGTTGTGCTACAATCATACCACGTTGTCCTTTTCCTATCGGAGAAAATAAATCGATAATTCTTGTAGATAAAGAGCTTCCTTTTTCTGCTAAATTGAATTTTTCTTGAGGAAATAAAGGCGTTAAATGTTCAAAAGAAACACGGTCTCTAACAATATTCGGGTTTAATCCATTTATTTTAGAAACTCTAATTAAAGGAAAATATTTTTCACCCTCTTTTGGTGGTCTAACATTTCCTCTTACTGTGTCACCAGTTTTTAAACCAAATAATTTAATTTGAGATTGAGAAACATAAATATCATCAGGAGACGATAAATAATTATAGTCAGAAGATCTTAAGAAACCATAACCATCAGGCATCATTTCTAACACTCCTTCACTTTCTATTATTCCGTCGAATTCAAAATCAGGATCTCTGTATCTATTGTTCGACTTATTACCGTTATTTCTATTAGAGTTTTTATCTCTATTGTTATTTTTTTGCTTATTGTTTGGTTGATTGTTGTTTTTGTTATGTTGTGGTTTATTTGGTTGATTCACAGTTTTGGTTTCTGTTTTATCTTCCTTTTTGCTTACAACATTTTTCTTAGGAGCAACATTTTCTTTAGTAGTATCCTCTACCTTAACTTCTTTTTTAGCTAGTGGCTTTTTCTGAGGTCTTGGATTTGGTTTAGCTCTTTCTTTTGTTACTGCTTCCGTATTTTTTTCTTCCGTTTTAGCAATGCTTTCTTCGGTATTAACTTTTTCAGAAGCAACAGCTTTTTTAGTTACACGTTTTCTTTTAGGTTTTTCTGTTTTTTCTACATTTTCCTTTTTAGGTGAAACGGCAGCCTTTGCTTTAGTAGGATTGGCTGCTTGTGTATCTAAAATTTGATAAACTAGGTCTAATTTTTTTAACTGACTAGTTTTTGTTAAACCAATAGATTTGGCAACATTTTGTAATTCAGCAAGAGTTTTTGCTTTTAGTTCTGAGATTTCGAACATTCTAAAATTGTTAAGTTAAATTTTTTTGGATCTTAAATTTGTATTGTAAGATGTGTGTTTTTTTTGAATGGAGCTAAAAGTATAGTTCTACTTTTTAGCCTTGTTGTGCGGTTATTATGTAACAAATATATGCTTTTTTTTAGTTTTAGGTTTTCTTTATTAAAAAAGAATGTATACTTTTGTTGCAATAGAAATAACAAATGATACAAAGAATACAAAGTGTATATTTATTTTTAGCTTCAATAATTTCGGAGTATTAATTTTTGTTTTTAATTTGTGGAAATCTATAAAAAAAGATATCTTCGCTATGGATTTATTAAATAGTGAATCTTTTCTTTTAAAGGTTATCCCTGTTTTATTTCTAGTATCGGCTATATTGTCTTTTGTAGCTATTTTTATATTTAAAAATAGAAAACTACAATTTGTAATTGGACGTGTAACAATTTTGATAAACCTTATTTTATTAGGATTATTGATTTATGTATCTCTAACTTTACCTGGAGAAGCTTCTGTTTCAGAGAAAGGTATTGGGATGTTTATACCAGTTTTAGCTATTTTGCTTGTTGTTTTGGCAAATAAAGCTATAAAGAAGGATGAAGATCTTGTAAAATCTGTAGATAGATTGCGATAAAACTAACATCTTAGTATATTTAGTGCGAAAAAAACCGAGATTTATTCTCGGTTTTTTTATGACCTAATTTATAATACGTTTTTTTAAATAAATCATTCATTTTTTTAATTTTAAAAAGTTAACTTTCTAGCCAATTTTATAGTTTTTTAAACATCTCTTTTGTAGTTGTTTAACTTGTTTGTATCCCTGAATTCAGGGACATGCATCCCTGAATTCAGGGATAGTTAAAATTCACTGTTTTCAGGGATTGTCTACTAACTATTTCTAATTTAAATTTGTAGCATAAATAATGAAAGATAAAATATACGTTCACGTAGCAGATGATCATAAGATTTTAATAGAAGGGATCATCGCTGTAATAAATACAGATAAAGATATCGAAATTCGAGATTATTCTTTAACTGGTCAAGAAGTAATAGATTGGTTTAGTAAAAAAGAGAATAATGCCGATATTTTAATATTAGATATTACGATGCCTGTTTTAGATGGTTTTGATGTTTTAAAATATTTTAAAGAAAACAAATTAGACCAAAAGGTAATTGTACTATCTAGTTACGATGATGTTAAAATTGTACAAGAAGTATTAAATCTAGGCGCAAGAGGTTATATCTCTAAAAATAATGCAGGAGAGCATATTGTAAAAGCAATTAAAGCAGTAGCAAATGACGAGCAATATTTTAGTAATGATATACAAGAAGAGCTTTTAAAGTCTTTTTCTGGGCAAAAAACAAGAAAAGGAGATATGCGAGAAGATTTTTTATTTGAGTCTTTAACAGAAAGAGAAATAAGTGTGTTAAAATTAGTTACAAAAGAACTAAGTACAAGTGAAATTGCAGATAAAATGCATATTAGTCATCACACAGTAGAGTCATATAGAAAAAAATTATTAAAAAAATTAAATGTAAAAAATTCAGTAGGATTAGCAATGTATGCTGTTAAATATAAGTTAGTATAGCCTATACTTTATTAAGTTTAAAACCGCCCCTAAAACTTAAACTTAAGTTGCATTCCCCAAAAACATAAGCACTAATTTATTTGTGTACATTGTTGTCCTTAGAATATTACCTATCCCCAAATTACCCAACTTAACTTAAAACAAACCTCAAGAATTCCATTATTATGAAAATTACAAAATTAGCATCATTAGTTGTTGTAGCGGTATTAACATTATCAGCATGTTCTTCGAACGAGAGCATTTTACCTGTAGAAGAAAGTGAAAATGCACTTAAATCTTATAAGATAAAAAGAGACGCTACTGGTGCTTATTCTATTGATTTAGATGTTGATGAAAATGTAAAAACACAAGCATTTAAAAACGAAGAAACAAATAAAAATGAGTTTCATTTTTATGAATCTGATAACCTGACAAGTAAAAAACAATCTAAAGAATTATTAATAGACGATCAAGAATTAAGTATAGGTTTTGTAGATAATAGATCTAATAAAAAGTCTAATATTAGTATTATTGATGATAATATTGAAATGGCTAAAAAAAATCTAGATGATACATTTTTATCAGAATATAGCATTACAAGTAATGAAGACGGAACTTATGATTTAGATTTTACGGTAAAAAACCAAACTACTGTAGATTTTGTATACAATCAAGAGGCAAATATCTATGAAATTCACTTAGAAAAAGGTAAGTCTTCTGAAACAACTTTTTCTAGAAATTTCACTAAATTAGAGGGAGAAGTTTTAAGGATTGATTTTGTTAATCATTTGTTAAATTTAAGCTCTAAGAGCTTATCTCAAAGAAGTTTTGCCTTAGTTTCAAGAAAACCTAAAATAAGTTCATATGATGGTAATGATAATTAAAAGTTTTTTTATACATTTTGAAATATAAAATTTTACTTTTTGTACAGTTTATTAATTTATTTAATTATAATTTAGAGGAACGTACTTTTATTGAATTTAAAACTGATGAAATTTTTAAAAATGAAATTTCATCAGTTTTTACAGTTCAAAACGATACTACTTTTAGGATTAGATATGATAAAATACTGAGGAAATATGAAAAAAAGGATTACGTTACAGCTTTAAATGAATCCTTAAATTTATACGATGACTTAAATGGAAATACTAATGAAATTACGTTCTATGATAACACTTTACTTATAGGGGATATTTATAAGAAGGTAAATAAATTAGAAAAAGCTTTAAAATATTATAAAATAGGATTAAATACTTTAGTTACATCAAATATTCAAGAAAAGACTTTAAAAAATTACAAGTATGTTAAACTAGCAAAGTCTTATTTGAGAATTGGTAGTACTTTTCAAAAGCTTTCTAAATTAGATAGCGCAAAGTATTACTTTAATAAACTTGAAAAAATACCCAGTTTAAATGTTGAGATTTTAAATTATAAAGCAATTTCTTACGGAAATTTAATTGGTATTTATGAGTTAGATTCATTGTATGATAAAGCAATATTATTTGCTAAAAAGTCGATTGACATTCATCTAAAAACTAATGATAAAATTGGATTAGCAAATACAAATATAAATCTAGGTAATATATACTTACATTTAAAAAAGTTTACTAAATCAAAAGAAACTTATATAAAAGGAATAAATTCCATACAAAACGATAATAGTCAAGTTGCTGTTAAATTAAAAGCAGATTTATATTATAATTTAGCGTGGGCAATGCGTAATTTAGAAGATTATAAGGCGTATGATTACCAAGAAATGTCTTATGATATTGAAAATGGGTTAAGAGATAAGGAAATCAGAAGAATGGTTGAAGAGGTTTCAGCTAAATATAATGTAAAAGATATTAAAAGAGAAGAAGAAAACAAAAGATTAAAAGATCAAAGAACATTTTGGCTTTTTGGAATCGGTAGTTTTATTGTAATGATTTCTTTACTGTATTTTTTAAATCTCTATAAACTAAAGCAGAAAAACTTAAGGCTTAAATTATCTCAAACACAATTAATTCAGAATCAGAATATAGAAAAATTAAAATCTGAATCTCAAGCAAGAATATTAAACGCAACCATAGATGGTAAAGAAACAGAACGTAAAGAAATAGCAGAAACATTACATGATAGTGTAAGTGCTTTACTTTCATCTGCTAACTTGCATTTAATGGCGACTAAACCATTGTTTAAAGGAGATATTCCTTTAGAAATAGATAAAACACAAAACATTATTGCAGAAGCATCTCAAAAAATTAGAGATTTATCGCATACTTTGGTTTCATCGGTTTTATTAAAGTTTGGATTAAACTTTGCTATTAAAGATATCGCAACAAAATACTCTAATTCTGTTTTGCAAATTGATACAGATATTTCGGATATAAGAAGATATCATCAAGATTTTGAAATTAAAATTTATAATATTATTCAAGAATTTGTAAATAATATTTTAAAGCACAGTAAAGCGAGTTATACTTTAATTACCCTTTACGAGAAAGACAAAAATCTATGTTTTCAAATTACAGACGATGGAGTTGGCTTCGATAAAAATAAGGTAACAAATAAAGATGGTTTAGGTTTAAATCAAATAGAAGCTAGAATTCGAATGATGAACGGAAAATTTTTAATCGAATCTACAATAGGCGAAGGAACTACAATTTCTGTTGAATTACCGGTTATAGAAAAAAGTTAAATTATCCTCTAGAACCTAATTCTATTATTTCTAGGTTTTTAATTTCTCCACTGTCTAGGCTAAATCTTAGCATTGTTCTAATTTTATGAAAACCATGTTTGCCAGCAGCACCAGGATTTAAATGAAGCAAATTTAATTTTTTATCAAACTGTACTTTTAAAATATGAGAATGTCCAGAAATAAAAATTTTTGGAGGATTTAGTTGAATTTCGTCTTTTATTCTTTTGTAATATTTATTAGGATAACCACCAATATGTGTCATCCAAACTGTTACATTTTCTAATTCAAATTTATTATCTAAAGGAAATTCTGCTCTTGCATCTTTATCATCAATATTGCCATAAACAGCCCTTAAAGGTTTTAGTTTTTTTATAGTATCGGTAACATTTAAGTCGCCAATATCACCAACATGCCAAACTTCATCTACCTGTTTTACAAACTTTAAAATTTGAGCATCTATAAAGCTATGTGTATCCGATAAAAGTAGAATTTTCTTCATATAAATTAGTAAGAAAAGTTTAACTTCTCTTCGGTTATCAAAAATACTAATAACAAAATAAATTCCGTAATTTTACAGTCTACAAAAAACTATTTTCTTGAGATATTTTATAGAACTCGCTTACAACGGAAAGAATTATCATGGTTGGCAAATACAGCCGGATGTTGTGTCTGTACAAGAAAAAATAAATCATGCCATTAGCACTGTTTTACAATTGCAAATAGAAGTTGTAGGTGCAGGAAGAACAGATACTGGTGTACATGCTTCACAAATGTTTGCACATTTCGATTTAGAAAAAGAAATTAAAGGCGATATTGTACATAAGTTAAATTCTATTTTACCAAACGATATTACAATTTATCGTGTGTTTTTAGTAGAAGAAGAGCATCATGCAAGATTTAATGCAGAAAGTAGAAGTTACGAGTATAAAATTTGGTTGGGTAGAAATCCTTTTTTATTAGATTTTTCATGGCAAATACATTCGCAACAGTTAAATGTTTCTAAAATGAATAAGGCCGCGAGTTTGTTATTAGAATATGAAGATTTTCAGACTTTTTCTAAGGTAAAAACAGATGTGTATACTTTTAATTGTAATGTTACAGAAGCCGTTTGGAAACAAGAAGGGGATTTATTAGTGTTTCATATTTCTGCCAATAGGTTTCTTAGAAATATGGTTAGAGCAATAGTTGGTACATTAGTAGATGTAGGTTTAGAAAAAATTACAGTAGATAATTTTAGAGAAATTATAGAGAGTAAAAATAGAGGAAACGCAGGGTTATCTGTGCCTGCAAAAGGGTTATTTTTAACTAAAATAAAATATTAAATTTTGGCAAATAAAACAGGAAATGCTTTTGATATGGATATCTTTTTAAGGCTAATGAGCTTTGCAAAAAGATACAAACGTAATTTTATTATAGCGTCTACCTCTACAATTCTTTTAGCAGGTGTTGCCTTACTAACGCCTATTATTTTAAAGAAAACTGTAGATGTTTATATTACAAATAAAGATACCGAAGGTTTAATAAACAGTATTTTATTAATGTTGGGTGTTTTAATGATAGAAGTTGTTTTACGATTTACGTTTATCTATTACGCAAATTGGGTTGGTCAGCATATAATTAGAGATATTCGAGCAAAGATTTTTAGACATATTTTACAATTTAGAATGTCTTATTTTGATAAGAATTCTGTAGGTAAACTTGTAACAAGAGTGGTTTCTGATATAGAAACCATTGCGGCATTTTTTAGTAGCGGAGTTTTTACAATTGTAAGTGATGTTTTACAAATGTTTGCTGTAATTGTTGTAATGTTTATAATAAACTGGAAACTAGCATTTATAGCAATTGCGGTTTTACCGATTTTGGTGTATGCTACAAAAGTTTTTCAGAAAGCTATTAAGGCAACTTTTCAAGAAGTTAGAAATCAGGTTTCTAATTTAAACGGATTTGTGCAAGAGAGAGTAACAGGTATGAAAATTGTACAGTTATTTAATAGAGAAAACATAGAATACAACAACTTTAAAGAGATAAACAACAAACATAAAGATGCTTATATAAAGACAATTTGGTATTTTTCTATCTTTTTTCCGATAGCAGAAATTTTATCATCAATAGGTATTGGTTTAATTGTTTGGTTTGGAAGTAAGCAAGTAATAGATGGTGCAGTTCCTGGTCCTGGTACAGTGATGGCTTTTGTACAGATGGCACAAATGTTATTTAGACCATTAAGACAAATTGCAGACAAATTTAATCAATTGCAAATGGGAATTGTATCTCGGTGAGAGAGTTTTTAAAATTATAGATACAGAAAGTACAATTTCTAAAAACGGAACAATTGAAGCGAAAAACTTAAAAGGTACTATTAATTTTGAAAATGTAAAATTTAGTTATGTTGCTGGTGAGGAAGTCTTAAAAGGTATCGATTTAAAAGTTAAAAACGGACAAACAATTGCAATTGTTGGTGCAACTGGTGCAGGAAAATCTACCATTATTAATTTGTTAAATCGTTTTTATGAGATTGATAGCGGTGTAATTAAAATTGATGATATTTCTATTGATGAATATAAATTGCAAAGTTTAAGAGATCAGGTTGCAGTAGTCTTACAAGATGTTTTTTTATTTTCAGATTCTATTTTAAATAATATTACCTTAAAGGATGACACTATTTCTAAAGAAGAAGTAGAAAAAGCAGCAAAACAAATTGGTATTCATGATTTTATTATGACATTACCTGGTGGTTATAATTACAATGTAAAAGAAAGAGGAGCAATGCTTTCTTCTGGTCAAAGACAATTAATAGCTTTTTTAAGAGCGTACGTAAGTAAACCAAGTATTTTAATTTTGGATGAAGCTACATCTTCTGTAGATGCACATGCAGAACAAATGATTCAGTTTGCAACAGAAACAATTACAAAGGATAGAACTTCTATAGTAATTGCTCATAGATTAGCAACAATTAAACAAGCTGATAAAATAATTGTTATGGATAAAGGTTTAATTGTAGAAGAAGGAACCCATAATGAATTGTTAGAAAAAGAAGAGGGTTACTACAAGAATTTATACGATAAGCAATTTAGTTTAGATGTTGCTTCTTAAATACTTAGGATAAATTGATATTTTTCTTTTTTAATTGTTAAATTTGGTATTCAATCTTAAACAATATAAAAATGAAAAAAGTATTATCAATTGTATTTATTGGTGCTTTAATGTTTACTTCTTGTAAATCTAACACTAAAGATGTTAAAGAAATTAAAGAAACTGAAGTAATAGAAAACACAACTGAAGTTGTTAAAAAAGAAGTAGAAACAGACATTGTTGTAGAAAAACCTACGGAATCTGGTTTAGTTGGTATTACAATTCCTTCATTTTCTAATGATAAAATTGTAGAAAACTTAAAGGCATATACTGTTTATGCAAGAGATTATATAGCAGCAAATGGTAATGTTGCAAAGATTACTGCAATTGCTGCAAAAGGTAAAAAATTATTAGATGAAGGAAGAGAAATGGCTTCAAAATTACCAAAAGAAGAACAAGAAATGTATGCTAAGGTAATGGCTCAAATTCAGTCTAAAATGGCACCAGCTAACTAATTATAGTTACAGTTATAAAATAAAAGGCTCTCCTATTTAGAGAGCCTTTTTTATTTGGATGAAGTATTACATTAGGTCTTTTCTAACCTTTTCGTTTAAGTCTGTATAATTAGCATATAATTCAAAACCACCGTCTTTTATATAAGAGATTTCTCCTGTTTCTTCTGAAACTAAAAGACAAACAGCATCTGTTTTCTCAGATACACCAATTGCAGCTCTATGTCTTAAGCCAAACCTTGCAGGAATCTTAGTGCTATCAGAAATTGGTAAAACAACTCTTGTAGCTACAATATAATTATCTCTAATAATTAAGGCACCATCATGTAAAGGACTATTCTTATAAAAAATACTCTGTAATAAAGCGTCGTTTAAAAGCGCATTCATTGTATCGCCAGTATTAATTAAAAAATCTAAACTATTTGTTCTTTCAATAACAATTAAAGCACCCGTTTTAGATTTAGACATTTTTTGGCATGCTTCTATAATTGTTTCGGTATCAATATCCGAACCAATTTCTGTTTGTAAAAATTTTAATTGTTTTAAAAAGTTTCTTTTGTTGGTAAAATTAGTTGTACCAATCATTAATAAGAATTTTCTTATTTCTTGCTGAAAAACAATAATTAAGGCAATTACACCACCAGAAAGTAAATAGCCTAAAATTCCGCTAAGCATTTCCATTTTTAAGGCTTGTGTAATTTTCCAGATTAAGAAAATTAAGGCAATACCAATTACAATATTTATGGCGACAGTTCCTTTTAAAAGTTTATAGATGTAATAAAGTAATATTGCTACTAGCAAAATATCTAAAACATCTAACAAAGAAAATTCTATAAAATCGAGCATAAAAATTAGTGATTTTAGGCTAATGTACTAATAAATAATTTGGAGAACAATATCAAAATCTATAATAGATAATAATTATATTAATTTAATATAAAATAAAGTAAATTAACAAGCTTAGCCCTGATTGAACGGTTTGTTTGAGCTCTTTTGAGGAACGAAAAAAGCGAGTAGTGAAAGCAGGAAATAGCTTCTAAAAAGAAATCTTATTTACAATTTTAACTGCTTCGATTGCTTCTTTTACATCGTGTACTCTTAAAATATTTGCACCATTTAAAAGCGCAATTGTATTTGCAGAAGTTGTTGCGTTTAAAGCTTCTTGTGCAGTAATGTCTAGTGTTTTGTATAACATAGATTTTCTTGAAATTCCGGCTAAAATCGGTGCGTCTAAAGATTTAAAGAGACTTAAATCTTTAAGAATTTCAAAATTATGATCGATAGTTTTACCAAATCCAAAACCAACATCAATAATTACATCATTAAGTTTTAGCTGATGTAATTTGTGTATTTGAGCAGCAAAAAAACTAATAATTTCTTGAATAACGTTGTTATAAACAGGGTTTTTCTGCATGTTTTGTGGTGTACCTAACATGTGCATTAAAATATAAGGTACTTGAAGATTGGCAACGGTTTCGAACATGTTGCTGTCCATATTTCCGCCGTAAATATCGTTTACAATAGCTGCACCAGCGTTTATGGTTTCTTTGGCAACTTTACTTCTAAAAGTATCTACAGAAATGATAATTTCAGGAAAATTTTTAAGCAACAAATTAATTACAGGAACAATTCTTTGTAACTCTTCTTTTTCTGAAATATGCTTTGCACCGGGTCTAGAAGAGTAAGCGCCAACATCGATAAAGGTTGCGCCATCTTTTAACATTTTTTCTGTTTGAGAAAGTATATCAGACTCGTTTTTGTATTTACCGCCGTCAAAAAAAGAATCGGGTGTAATGTTTAAAATTCCCATAACTTTAGGCGATGAAAGATCGATTAAGGTTCCTTTACAATTTATGGTCATTTTACTTATTTTTAAATTATGAATGCAGTTTTAAAAAACTTCTGTAAAAATAAAAGAAAAGCTTATAGTATTTAGTATTTTTGAACAAATACTTTTAATAAAATAGAATGCAAGATACATCTAAACAATATGATGCTGTAATTAAAGAATGTAGAAGTTTATTTATAAAAAAATGAGCGATTATGGTTCTGCATGGAGAATTTTACGATTACCATCTTTAACAGATCAAATATTTATAAAAGCAACTAGAATACGTCAATTACAAGAAAATGAAGTAAGAAAAGTAGACGAAGGTGAGAAATCTGAATTTATAGGAATTATAAATTACTCTATTATGGCTTTAATTCAGTTAGAAAAAGGTGTTGTAGAAAATCCGGATTTAAATACTGATGAAGCAACTGTTTTATATGATGCACATGCAAAAATTACCAAAGAATTAATGATGAATAAAAATCATGATTATGGTGAGGCTTGGAGAGATATGCGCGTTTCTAGTTTAACTGATTTAATTTTACAAAAATTATTACGTGTAAAACAAATTGAGGATAATAAAGGTAAAACGATTGTATCGGAAGGTATAGACGCTAATTACCAAGACATGATTAATTATGCAGTTTTTGCAATGATTCACTTAGGGAATTAGAGGTTCTTATTAAAAATGTCATTAAAACCAACAAAATGAAAATAATAATACAATTATTTAGAATTATAGTAGGAGCCTTGTTTATTTTTTCTGGCTTTGTAAAATTGGTAGATCCTATAGGTTCTCAATATAAATTTCAAGAATATTTCTCTGAAAGTGTCTTAAATATGGAGTTTTTAATTCCGTATGCATTGCCTTTTGCAATAATTTTAATTGTAGCAGAAATACTTTTAGGAGTGATGATTTTAATTGGTTACAAACCCAAAATTACAGTTTGGAGTTTGTTAATTATAACTGTAATTTTCTTGTTTTTAACTTGGTATTCTGCTTATTACAATAAGGTTACAGATTGTGGTTGTTTTGGTGATGCAATAAAATTAACGCCTTGGGAAACTTTCTATAAAAACGTAATTCTAATTGCACTAATTGTAGTTTTATTAATTAAAGTTGAATTGATAAACCCAATTTTTAAAGGAGAAATTCCGAAAATAATTACCTTTTTATCTTTAGGTATTTTCTTATTTATTGTACAACATGTTTTAACACATTTGCCAATAATAGATTTTAGAGCTTATGCAGTTGGTAAGAATTTACAAGAAGGAATGCAATATCCTGCGGATGGTTCTATACCACCAGTTCACGATTTTATGTTAGAAGATACACAGCAAGATTTAGCGCCAGTTTTATTAGAAAAAGAAAAAGTAATGCTGGTAATTGTTTATAATTTAGACAAGTCTGATGTTAAAGGTTTTCCGGCAATTAAAGATATTGCTAACAAAGCAATACAAAAAGGGTACACGGTTTATGGAGTATCTGCTTCTTTTTCTGATGATTTAAATCTTGCTAAAGAAAAATATAATTTGCCTTTCGAATTTTTATTTTGTGATGAAACAACTTTAAAAACAATGATTAGAGCAAATCCAGGAGTTATAATATTAGACAAAGGAACTGTAACTCAGAAAAAAATTGGGTAGATGTTGATGATTTAGAATTGTAAATAATCAAAAATAGATATTAAAAAAGGATTAATTCTTATTGCGTAGATTGTCTGCATCAGTAAGCGTTAATCCTTCTTCTTTTTTATGAAACAGATGTTTAGAACTACCTATAATTTGAGCAGAATAAATACCGTAATGTCCGGAAAACAAGTATGCACTAGTACATGCTAAAGCGATAAAAACGCCAGATTCAATTCCGAATAATTCAATTCCCATAATTGTACATGCAATAGGTGTGTTGGTTGCGCCAGCAAATACAGCAACAAAACCCATACCAGCTAATAAAGGCATTGGTAACGGTATAAACCATATTAAAACATTACCTAAAGTTGCACCGATAAAAAATAACGGAGTAACTTCTCCGCCTTTAAATCCGGCACCAAGTGTAAATGAGGTAAATAAAAGCTTTAAGATAAAATCGTAAGAATTTAGGTTGATGTCAAATGCATCAACAATAGTAGGCACACCAAGTCCCATATATTTTGTAGTGTCAATAAAATACCAAGTAATTGTTAAAATTACACCACCAATTACTGGTCTTAATGGCGGATATTTAATTAATTTTTTAAATGTTTTACCCTGTAAATGTGTAGATTTTGAAAACAACATACTAGTTAATCCAAAAATAATTCCTGCTAATAATGCCCATAATACAGTAACTGGCGTTAACTCTGCTACGGTAGAAATTGTGTAATGTGTATGATGAGAAATTTGCCAAAAATCGCAAAAATAGTTGGCAAAAACCGCTGCTAAAAAACTAGGTAGAATTGCATCAAATTTTACTCTACCAATGACCATTACTTCTAAAGCAAATATTGCACCAGCTAAAGGTGTGCCAAACACAGAAGAAAAACCTGCACTTATACCTGCTATTAATAATATTTTTCTGTCTAAATTAGAAAGTTTAAATAGTTTGGTAAATTGATCTGCAATTGCACCACCAATTTGAACTGCTGTACCTTCTCGACCCGCAGAACCACCAAATAAATGCGTTAAAATTGTTCCTAAAAAAACCAAAGGTGCCATTTTTAAAGGAATTACTTTTTTAGGAGAATGATATTCTTCTAATAACATATTATTTCCTTTTACAACACTTTTACCAAAATAATGATATGATAAACCAATAATTAAACCGGCAATTGGTAGTAACCAAACAATCCAGATATTTGTTTCTCTATAAGTTGTTGCCCATTCTAACGTCCATAGAAAAATGGCAGATGCACTTCCCGTTAATGCGCCAACAAGTAAACAGATAAAAATCCATTTAAACAGAAAAAGCAAAGAGAAACTTTGTTGAAAAGAGAAAAAGAATTGTTTAATTTTTGTCATGAAATTTTGCAAAATCTTAAGTCTAAGTATTATTAGAGTTCATTTAATAATTAACTATTTCTTAAGTTTTTAAATGTGAAAGAGCAAAAATAAACAAATTAATATTAAGAAGATTTAAACTTTTACCAATCAAATACTAATAGAAATTCTTTTCTTTTTAAGATTTTATTGTACCTTGTTTTAACTAATTAAAAATAATAGAATGAACGAATTTGTTACCTATAAATCTGAAGATAATTATGCATTAATAACAATTAATAATGGTAAGGCCAATGCTATTTCTCCTGCTGTTATTGAAGGTTTAAATTTAAGTTTAGATAAAGCAGCACAAGAAAATAAAGTGGTGATTTTAACAGGACAAAAAGGAATCTTTTCTGGAGGTTTTGATTTAAAAGTTATGACAAAATCACCTGAATCTGCCAAAGAATTAGTTACTAGTGGTTCTAAATTGTCTTTAAGAATGTTATCTTTTGCTAAGCCTATAATTATAGCTTGTTCTCGCCACGCAATTGCTAAAGGTGCTTTTTTATTATTATCTGCTGATTACAGAATTGGTGTAAAAGGAGATTTTAAAATTGGTTTAAATGAAGTTTTAATTGGTATGACAATGCACAATGCAGGTATTGCAATTGCAAAAGCGCGTTTGTCTAAAGTATATTTAAATAGAAGTGTAAATAATGCCGAAATTTATAATACTAAACAAGCTGTAGATGCTGGGTTTTTAGATGTTGTTGTAGAAGAAGATCATTTATTACCAACTGCTATTAAAATTGCAGAAATGTCTTCTAAATTAAATGCAAAAGCACATGCAGAAACCAAACTAAAGGTTAGAAAACAAGATTTAATTGATTTAGAGAAAGCTATCGCAGCAGATTTAGAAGCAGATATTTCTATTAATCAGTAATGTAAGTTTTTTAAATTTCTAATTGCTAGCAAATAGGTTTAGCCCTGATTGAACGGTTTGTTTGAGCTCTTTTAAGGAACGAAAAAAGCGAGTAGTGAAAGCAGGAAATAGCTTCTAAACTTATTTTTTAAAGTCTTTAATTCCTGCTGTGACTTCTAAGTCGATGTGATTTTTTCTTGGCGTTAACGGGCAAGAATACTTGTCGTTATAGGCACAATAAGGGTTGTATGTGTTGTTAAAATTTAACTCTATTGTATCATCTTTTTTTATGTCTGTAAGCATTACATCCATATAACGTCCGCCACCATAAGATTGGTCTGCAGAGGTGTTGTCTGTAAATGGAAGAAATAAATAATCTTTATATTTTTCGTCTCTTAAATCGTCTTGACTTTGGTAAATAGTTAGTTGAATATCTTTGCCTTTTAATTTGAAATTTAATTTGCCAAATTCTTTATACAATGGTTTTCTGTCTGTAGTTGTTGCCATTTCAAAAGTTGGCGCATTTGCTGTTCTAATTAATTTTGCAGTTACAATAAAAGTAGAATCTACTGGAAAAAAATCTAAACCTTTAAATTTTTTTAAGTCTCTTTTTTTAAAGGAGATATAGAAGCGTCTTTATAATTTGCATTTAATTTTTGTTGATATTCTGTAACGCCAACCAATGGTCTTTTACCTTGAGAGTTACAAGATACCATTAGTAATAAAGTAAAAACAACTATTATTTTTTTCATTTTTTAATTTGGATTAAAACCAGGAGTGTTTTTTGTGCTTGGTGATATTTTATAATTCTGAATTAATTTATTTGAAAGGTTTTCAAATTGATTTTCATCTGATAATTTTTTAATTTGATTAGGATCAAAACGACCTTTTAAGTAAAAGACAGATGTTTTTGCTAATGTAGAATTAAAAATGATTGCTTGAGTAACAACATCGCCATCTTCTTTTACAGAAACTATTTTTGTTTTTTCTCGGCTGATTGCTTCGCAGCATATCGGTAAAGTTGTTGTCTGTTACTAAGTTCATTTCATTAATTAACAAGTTTTGCTTTTGCTTCGAGATATTGTTAAAAGTGATAAATTTAAAGTCTTTTACGTTGCCAAATAAGTTGTTAATTTCAGGAGAAATATTAGTTAACAATGCACGCATAAAATTAGGAACCTGAAATGCAGTTACGCCAATATCTTTTTTGTGATTATTAAAAAAACTTTGGAAAGTTTTACCGCTACCACAAGAAACAAGTAATAAAAAAGCAGCTAAAAAAGCAGCTAAAAAAGTAATAAATTTAGTTTTCATGTTTTTTTTATAAAAGTACAAAATTAATCAAATTAAACTTTCTTGATTATGTATTAGATTCTATAGATATATACTTTAAAAATAATGTAAAAAAAGCACCAAGTTTTAACTTAGTGCTTTTATATTTTATGCAAATTTATTTATAGTTGAACTCTCCAACCATAAGGATCTTCTGCTTTATTTGTTTGTATGTCTGTAATTGTTTTCTTTAAAAGAGCAGCATACGGCTTTTCTAATTCTGGTAAATCATAGTCGTTTTCTTGAAAACCAAAACCTGCAATAGGAGAAATTACGGCAGCAGTACCTGCACCAAACATTTCTTTTAATTCGCCAGATTTTGCAGCAGTAATTACTTCTGTAACAGAAATTTTTCTTACTTCTACATTAATACCTAAATCTTTAGCTATTTGAATAATACTTTTACGTGTAATTCCGTCTAAGATTCTATCATTTGTTGGGCTAGTAATTAACGTATCGTTAATTCTAATAAAAATATTCATTGCACCAGCCTCTTCAATATACTCGTGTGTATTGTCATCTGTCCAGATTACTTGATTATATCCTTTTTCTATGGCTAATTGAGTTGGGTAAAATTGAGCAGCATAATTACCACCAGCTTTTGCAAACCCAACACCACCATTTGCAGCACGCGCGTATTTTTCTTCAATTAAAACTTTTACTTTACCAGCAAAGTAAGCACCGTGAAGGCGCAGTACAAATCATAAATTTATATTCGTCTGCAGGAGATGCATGAAAACCGTTACCCGAAGCAAACATAAATGGTCTAATATATAAAGAACTACCTTCTTTTGTTGGTATCCAAGCGTCATCTACCTTTAGTAAAGCTTTTAAACCGTTCATAAAAGTTTCTTCCGGTATTTGCGGAATTACCAAACGTTCTGCAGATTTATTTAAACGCTTACAGTTATCTAAAGGCCTAAATAATAATGTATTTCCGTCGGCATCTTTGTAGGCTTTCATACCTTCAAAAATAGATTGTCCGTAATGAAAAATCTTAGCAGAAGGATCTAAAGAGATTGGTGCAAAAGGTTCTACAACAGCATCTTGCCATTTTCCGTCTTTAAAAGTACAAGTTAGCATATGATCAGAATAAACACTACCAAAAGGTAAGTTATTAAAATCTACTGTGTCTATCTTCGACTTTTCTATATGTTTGATTTCTATGTTAGAATTCATAATTTGTTTGATTAAATTTCTCTACAAATGTACATAATTTATTCATCTGTAGTAACATAAAAAAGGTCGTTTTACTGTTAAATTGATTACATTTGTAAACAAGTTATTAAAATAAATCATATGAAATTAGTTGTAAAATTATGTGCTCTAGCACTTTTAGTATTAACTGGATGTAAAGAGGTTAAAAAAGGAAGTAATCAAGAAGCAACAACACCAGCACCACAAACATTTGCTTTTCAATCTTACGGAGATGAAATTTCTAAAGACAATGCTTTAACTTCTAAAGCAATGTTAGCAAAGTTTGAAACAATGAATGTTGGCGATACTATAGATGTAAAATTTGCTTCTAATATTAAAGAAGTTTGTGTTAAAAAAGGATGTTGGATGAAGTTACCTTTAGAAAACGAAACAGAAACAATGGTGCGTTTTAAAGATTATGGCTTTTTTATGCCTTTAGATTCTCAAGGTAAAGAAGTAATTGTTGCAGGTAAAGCTTTTGTAAAAATTACGCCAGTAGATGAGTTAAAGCACTACGCAGAAGATGCAGGTAAAAGTGCAGAAGAAATAGCAAAAATAACAGCTCCGAAAAAAGAATATGCTTTTGAAGCAAACGGAGTGTTATTAAAATCTGAAATTACTTTATAATAAAGTTCCATTTTGAAAAGAGAAATACTAATTACTTCGGATGGTTCTTCTACCATACATTTACCAGATTGGGATGAGCAATATCATTCTAAAAATGGTTCTATCAATGAAACCTACCATGTTTTTATAAAATGTGGTTTAAAAGAAGTTGTTGCAGACAAAGTATCTATACTAGAAATTGGTTTTGGTACAGGTCTTAACTGTTTTATAACTTATTTAGAAGGTAAAAAAGAAATTGATTATGTTGGTGTAGAAGCTTACCCAGTTACTGCAGATGAAATTGATAAAATGAATTTTGTTGCTGTGTTAGAAGCAAAAGAACAAGAAGAAGTTTTTAAAAAAATGCATGATGTTTCTTGGGAAGAAAAGCATCAGATTTCTGACAATTTTTCTTTAACAAAAAGAAAACAATTTTTTGAAGATATAAATGATGAAAATGCTTTTAATTTAATTTATTATGATGCATTCGGGGCGCGTGTTCAACCACAACTCCGGACCGAAGAAATTTTCTTAAAAATGTACAAAGCATTAAAGCCAAACGGAATCTTAGTAACTTATTCTGCAAAAGGTAGTGTTAGAAGAGCTATGCAAGCAGTAGGTTTTTTTGTAGAACGTTTACCTGGGCCTCCAGGTAAAAGAGAGATGTTGAGAGCTATAAAAAAGTAGTGTTCTTTAAAATATACTATCGAGTGGTAAGGGTTGTTTTTTCAATTTTTACCGCTCGTAATATTTAGATAAAGTTCTTAACTTTTATCTAACCCTAGTTTAACAATATGGTTTTTCTTAGTTAACAATCCCTTTTTTTATAATTATAGTTTTGGCATCATAACTAACTTTTAATTATAATCATGAAAAAACCAATTGCAAAATTATTTTTAGCGCTTGCATTTATGAGTGCTAGTTTTACCTTAATAACAAGTTGTGCAGAAGACGGCTTAAACGGAATTGACGGTGTAAACGGTCAAGACGGACAAAATGGGCAAGACGGAAAAGATGGTGAAGATGGTAAAGACTTTACACCAACTCCGGATTTATTTTCAAACAAATCTACATTATCTCCTTTAGTAAAAATTAACGCAAATTACACAGATTTAAAAGCGTATTCTTTAATAAGTTCTACAGATGTTTTATCTAACGGTTTTCGTTTATTAGGTTCTCAAGATGGAGCAGGATTTTTAAAAGACGGAGACGAATATATTTTAGTAGTAAACGCAGAAGATGATTATGCTGTTTCTAGAATTCGTTTTGATGAATTTATGAATCCTATAGAAGGAGATTGGTTATTAAATGCAGGTGTTGCAGATTTTGCAAGACAATGTTCTGCTACAATGTGGGAAAAAGATATTCATGGTGGCGATAAAGATATCTTCTTATCAGCATCAGAAAGTATTTCTTACGATGTAAAAGCTATCGACCCTTGGGTAGAATCACCAACACCAACTGCAGATTTCGGTTTAGATGCTTTAGGTGAGTTTTCTTGGGAAAACGCAGTGCCATTACCAAAAAACACATATGCTGGTAAAACAGTAATTATTGGTGGAGATGATGACTCTAGCGGATCTGAAGGGCAAGTAACAATGTATGTTTCTGAAAACGGAGATGCAGATTTAGAAAATGGTAAAATTTATGTATTAAGATTTAAGCAGGTTTCTGATGGTGCAAAAGGAGTTAAAAGCGTTGATGCGTCTACAGTTTATAATGAAGGTAGTTTAGATTTTGGTGCTACATATGATGTAGAGTTTGTAGAAATAGAAAATGGAGCAAGCATGACAAAGAATGAAATGGAAACTGCTTGTACTAATGTTTTTGCATCTCAGTTTATGAGAGTAGAAGATGTAGATTACCAAAAAGGTTCTGATGCAAATGCAAGAAATGTATTTATAGCAGTAACAGGTAGAGGTCCAGGAAGAGGAACTTATAATGACTGGGGTACTGTTTATAAATTAGAGTTAGATGATACAAATCCTTTAGAAGGAAAATTAACTCAAATTATTAGTGGAAATACAGATACAAACAACAAAGACGGTAACCTAGCAGAATTGCAAAGTCCAGATAATATTTGTGTTACAGAAAACTATGTGTATGTGCAAGAAGATCCTAATTCTTTTAGTAGAAATCATGCAGCGCAAATTTACCAAACAGATTTAAGTGGTAACAATGCAAATGTTGTTTTAGAGTTAAAAATAGAAAGTAACCTGTCTCCAA
Source organism: Polaribacter sp. HA6-7 (assembly GCF_055693625.1). Lineage (NCBI taxonomy): Bacteria > Pseudomonadati > Bacteroidota > Flavobacteriia > Flavobacteriales > Flavobacteriaceae > Polaribacter > Polaribacter sp. HA6-7. Next base: position 2,393,099 of record NZ_CM146338.1, on the reverse strand, counting down.
CAGGAAGCAGTAATTTTTCTGGAGAATTTGGAGCATTAATAGATGTTTCTGATAAATTAGGACAAGCAGATACTTTTATTCTTGCATTACAACCACATTATTGGCAAAGTGAAGATTTTAGATCTACAAATTTACCTCACAATCAAGGTGGTCAAATAGTTTTATTACAAGGTTTACCTAGATAATTAATACCAAATTTATTTTATAAAATGAGTCTCCATGTAATATGGAGATTCATTTGTTTTTATACTTTTTTTATGAAAATTAAAACTACTTTATTCATTTCAATCTTAACATTATTACTAACTATTTCTTGTAAAGACAAGCAAGAAAAAGAGTACTTTACTAAGGTAGATTGGTCTACTGCTCAAAATTATTACGTAGAAAATATTTCTAAAGCAATTAGTTATTTAGATAGCTTAAAACAAGAAGGTTTTAAAGGTGATAAAACCAAGTTTTACTTTAAAAAAGTAAGAGAAAATTTTAAAAGAGCAGAACCTTATGTTTCTTATTTAAATCCAGAAGTTGGGCACCGTGCCAATGGACCAGCATTACCTATTTATAAAGAAGATAATGGCAAAATATTAGAGCCTGTTGGTTTACAAAAAATAGAAGAAAGTATCTACGATTTAGAAACATCAGAACTAGATTTTAAAAAAGAAATCTATGTTACAAAGGGGTTGTTATCGGTTTTAAAAAAGGGGCTTTAAAAAGAAAATTAAATACGCAGCGATTTTTTATTGCTACACATCAGCAATTATTTAGAATTGCTAGTTTATCAATTTCTGGTTTCGACACGCCAGTAAGTCATTTAGGAATCTCAGAAACCATAACTTCATTAGAAAGTTTATTATTCGTGTATTCTAAAACAGTACAACCAATAATTAAGAATACAAATAAAAATTTAGATCTTGAGTTTCAAGAAAACATAAAAAAAGCAATAGCTTTTATAGAGAAAAATACAGATTTTAATACTTTTGATAGATACACTTTTACAAGAGATTATTTTAATGCTATTACAAGAAATTGGGTAGCAATTAGAAAAGAATCAAAATTATGGCAACCCGTAAAATCTGAACCTTTTAATTTTGATGCACCTACTTTTTTCGAAAATAATTCATTCAATTTAAATTACTTTACGCCGCCATCAAATAGAAATCCTACAGAAAAACAAATAAGTTTAGGAGAAAAATTATTCTCAGATCCTAAGTTATCTAAAGATAAAAAAATGGCATGTATTAGTTGTCATTTGCCAGCAAAAGGTTATGCAGATGGTGTTGCTTTAAATAAAGATAATAAAGGTAATTTGTTATTAAGAAATACACCAACGTTAATCAATTCTGCGTTTCAAAAAAGCTTCTTTTGGGATGGTCGATCTCGTGATTTATTAGATCAAATTTCTATGGTTTTTAACAATTCTAAAGAGTTTAATACAGAGGTTCATACGTTTTCAGAAGACATTTTAAAAGATACAACGTACATAAAACTGTTTACAGAAGCTTATAATACAGTGCCAAAAAGTAATAGAGAAGTTATTAAAGCAATTTCTTCTTATGTATCTACATTAAACAGTTTCAATTCTAAATTCGATAGAAATATTCGAGGTCAAGAAAATACATTTACAACAAACGAAAAGAAAGGTTATAATTTGTTTATGGGAAAAGCGCTTTGCGCAACTTGTCATTTTATGCCATTAACAAACGGAACCGTTCCGCCATTTTTTACAGAAACCGAAAAAGAAGTTATTGGTGTGCCGTGAAACGAATCAGAATAAAAAATTAGATGACGATTTAGGTTTTTATTGGCGTTACAAAGAAGAATTACACAAAGGTATGTTTAAAACACCAAGCATTAGAAATGCAGCAATTACTGCGCCTTACATGCACAACGGTGTCTACAATACGTTAGAAGAAGTGCTTAATTTTTACAATCTTGGTGGCGGTGGTGGTCTTGGTTTTAACTTAGAACATCAAACTTTACCTTTCGATAATTTAGAATTAACAACCCAAGAACAGCAAGATATTATTGCGTTTATAGAAACGTTAACAGACAATCCTGCAGAATCCGAGAACTATTAAAGTTAAAAACTTTTGGTGTCGGTACATTTTTTTATCTTCGTTATTAAAATATTTTTAAATGGAGTTTAAAAGAAAATTTGGAAGAAAGAAAGAAGCAAAACCTAAAAGAGGACTTTTTCTAGTCTTATTGTTAGCAGTTGCACTAATACTTTGGTTTAAAGCTGAAGCATTAATGAACGCTTTATTTTAATTTTTAGAAGCTATTTCCAGCTTTCCGTTATATCTTTTTACAGCTGTTCTTTTAAATTTGTTCATTCTTCGCAAATTTAAAAGAACAGTTCTAAAAAGGATGCCACTTCAATCTTGGCTAAACTTGTTTGCAAACTTTATTGCATTATCATTTTTTAAATGTTCTTCCTTTCCAATTATATTTATAAAAAAGTGATTTAAAAACGATAAACACACTAAAAAAAGGATATAAAATACTGCTAAAAAGGTACCATTTGTAAAAAGAATTTTTATGATTGTAAAATCTTATAGTTGGCAGAAATAAGAATATATCGATACTTATTTTCACAAAAATTGGCGTTAAAATAATTAGTAAGCTATTCGATAAGAAGATGCTAAGTACAACGCTAAGATTTACAAGAAAAATTAGTAAACCAATTAATTTTACAGAAATAGATTTTAGCTTACTTGTTTTAGAAGCCCAACGCACTCGCTGGTTTATTAAACCTGAATTGGTTGTAACCGGAAAAGTAGCCACCATAGCGTTTTTAGATTTTAAAAACTGAACATCTTTTTTGTAGACTTCTTTAAATTTTTCGAATAAGAAAATATCATCACCACTTGCAATAGAGGTATTGCCTTTAAAACCATTTAATTCTAAAAAAATATCTTTTCTGTACGCTAGGTTTGCACCATTGCATAAAAAAGGAAAACCGATTCCGAAACCACCAATTGTAGTTGCTTGCAAACTCATAAAATCTAGTAACTGAAACTGTTCTAAAGAGTTGTTTTTAACAATGTAGTTTACAGGAGCAACTACCATTTTAGGTTGTTTTTGTTCTATGAAACTGCTAAAAGTTTTTAACCATTTGTTGGGTAAAACACAATCTGCATCCGTAGTAATAATCCAGTTATTTTTAGCAATTGCTATTGCCGAGGTAATAGCATCTTTTTTTGGTGAATTAGAAACGCGCTTGTTTTTAAGAATCGTATAATCAATTTCTAGTTCTTTTAAAGTGTTAGAAATGATGTTGATAGAGTTATCAGAAGAATCATCATCAATAAATAAAAACTCTACAAAGTCTAAATTGTAATTTAGTTCTAATATCGAATTTAATAATAAAGGCAATTTTTTAGCTTCATTTCGAAACGGAATAACAACTGTAAATTTGGTGAAAATCGTACTTTTATAAGTAAACTCTTTAACGCTAACAAATCCTATTGTTAAAACGATAATTAATATCGCATAAAGTAAATACAGAAAAAACAGTATATAAATCATGCTTGTTGTTTAGGGCTAAATGTAATTATAAAATAACTACCAACAATAGAAGGTATAACAAAATTAAGAAGCCACATTAATGTTGTAATACTTAAGATTGTTATTGAGTTTACACCTAAAATTCCAAAAATAAATAAGGCGACCGAACCTTTTAAAACCGCATCAAAAATTGATAACATTGGTATAAAAGAACTTAATAAATAGATAGAACTAATGGCGGTAATAGCTTCAATATAGGTAATGTTCGTTTTAAAAATCATCAATAAAAAATAAAATTGATGAGAAAAAATAAGATATCTAAAAAATGAATATAAAGCTATTTTTAGATGTGTTTTTGTTTTGATTTTTACAATACCATTTCTAAAAATTTCTAATTTAGAAAGTAACAGTTTCCATAGAACTATTATTAAAATACAAGAAGCACAGGTTAAAATTAAAACGTTATAAAAATTAGAAAGATCGAAGTTTATTGGATAGTTTTTGTAGAAATATATGAAACCTAAAAAACCAAAAAACACTGTTGCTACTAATTGATGTAAATTACCAATTAGGTTTAAATGCATTATTTGTATGCTGTTTTTCTTTTTAAAACACAATGCTTTTGCACCATATTCTCCAATTCTATTAGGTGTTATTAAAGAAGCTGTAAGAGATGCTAAAGATTGTTTTGCGGCAGTAAATATGCTAATTTTTTTCAATTCTTTAACAAGTGTTTTCCATTTTAAAATTTCTAAAAACCAGTTGCCAAAAGTAAATATTAGTAAAAAGCTGCAATTTTTTAACGAAAATACTTTAGATTGACTCAAAACGTTTTTAAATTCATTAAAAGATAATAACGTGTTGTTGTTTAATTTTTGCCAAATAAAATAAGCACAAACAAATACAATCGTTAGTTTTATGAGCAACCAAAAGATTTGTTTAGATTTGTGTGTTTGCGAATATTTCATTGTTTTGCAAAGTAATAAATAATCATCATTAAGTTTAATGATAAAATCAAAAAACAATTTTCGCCTTTGGCAACAGAAAAAATAATTTTAGGAATCGATCCCGGAACAACAATTATGGGTTTTGGCGTTATAAAAGTGGTTGGTAAAAAAATGGAATTTGTTCAAATGAACGAGTTACTTTTAAAAAAATACGAGGATCATTATTTAAAATTAAAGCTAATATTTGAGAGAACAATAGAACTTATTGATACATATAATCCTGATGAGATTGCTATTGAAGCTCCTTTTTTGGTAAAAATGTACAATCGATGTTAAAGTTAGGTAGAGCGCAAGGCGTTGCAATGGCTGCGGGTTTATCTAGAGAAATTCCGATTACAGAATACTTACCAAAGAAAATAAAAATGGCTGTTACAGGTAGCGGAAGTGCAAGTAAAGAGCAAGTAGCTCTAATGCTAAAATCGCTTTTAAATTTAAAAACCTTGCCAAAAAACTTAGATGCAACAGATGGTTTGGCTGCAGCAGTTTGTCATTTTTATAATTCGGCAGAGTAGTAGGCGGGAAAAATTATACTGGTTGGGCAAGTTTTGTAAAGCAAAACGAAAAGAGAGTTAAAAAGTAATGGCAGGAATATACATTCACATACCATTTTGTAAACAAGCATGTTTTTATTGCGATTTTCATTTTTCTACTTCTTTAAAGAAAAAGGAAGTAATGTTGCATTGTTTAAAAAAAGAAATTGCATTAAGAAAAGAAGAATTAAAAGGCGAAAAAGTTGAAACTATTTATTTCGGTGGCGGTACTCCGTCTGTTTTAAATACATCAGAAATAAATAATTTGATTGCTACTGTATATCATCATTTTGATGTTATAGAAAATCCCGAAGTTACTTTAGAGGCAAATCCAGATGATTTATCCGAAGAAAAAATAATAGAACTTTCTAAAACAGTAATCAATAGATTAAGTATTGGTGTACAATCTTTTTTTGAGAAAGATTTAAAATTGATGAATCGCGCACACAATGCATCCGAAGCAAAAAAATGTTTAGAAATTGCTACACAGTATTTCGATAATATTTCGGTTGATTTAATCTACGGAATTCCTGATTGTTCAAATAAAGAATGGGAAGAAAATATAAAAACAGCTTTAGATTTTGGTATTTCGCACATATCTAGTTACGCGCTTACAGTAGAGCCTAAAACGGCTTTAGAATCATTAATCGCAAAAGGGAAAATTAAAAATGTTGATGATGTTAAGGCAGAAGAGCAGTTTCAAATATTAACCAAAACATTAAAAAAAGAAGGGTTTATACATTATGAATTGTCTAATTTTGGAAAAGAAAACTATTTTAGTAAAAATAATTCTTCTTATTGGTTAGGTAAATCTTATTTGGGTATTGGGCCATCTGCACATTCTTTTAATGGTAAACAAAGAAGTTGGAATGTTAGAAATAATACGCATTACATAAAAGCAATTTTAGAGGATAAATTGCCAATCGAAAGGGAAACACTTTCTAAAACAGATAGATACAATGAGTATGTGATGACGGGTTTACGAACCGTTTGGGGGGTGTCTTTAGAAAAAATTAAAAATGATTTTGGAGATGATTTTTTAAATTATTTAGAAAAATTATCTAATAGATTTATAATAGAAGATTTATTGTATATTGAAAATAAAACCTTAAAAACTACGCAAAAAGGAAAGTTTTTAGCCGATGGAATTGCATCTGATTTGTTCAAATTAAATTGAGGATTAAAAATAGTAAAGTAAAAAATGAAAGCAACTATAGAATATAATTCAAGAAAAATAGAAGTAAATATATCTAATCCTATAGATATTTCAATTCCTATAGATCCATCAAAAAAAATGTAAATGCTTGGTATTTAGAGGAGCCTAAAATTACTGCAGAAAAAATAGGCGAAGAAACAATAAAGGTATCAGAAGGTGCTGTTGTAAATTTTAATAGTATTCATTTCAATCCGCACTCTCATATTACACACACAGAATGTGTAGGTCATATTACAGAAGAAGTACACTCTGTAAACAAAAACTTAAAGTATTTTATATTTTTAGCAGAGGTTGTTACAATTGCACCGTTGTTTCATAATGGAGATTTTATGATAGGAGTAAAGCAATTAAAAACAGCTTTAAAAAATAAGAAACGAGACGCTATTGTAATTAGAACTTTGCCTAATTTAGATGATAAAAAGAGTATGCAGTATTCAAATACAAATCCTACATATTTGTCTGAAAAAGCCGCAATTTATTTAAGAGAAAAAGGGATAAAACATTTATTGATAGATTTACCATCTGTTGATAAAGAAAATGATAATGGTAAATTGTTATCTCATAATGCTTTTTGGAATACTGCTGGCGAAATTAGAATGGATGCTACAATTACAGAATTTATTTATGTACCAAACGATGTAGAAGATGGCGAGTATTTATTAAACCTAATGATTGCTCCGTTTGAAAACGATGCAACACCAAGTAAACCTGTTTTGTATAAAATTATTAAATAGAAATTTTAAAAAAACCTTTTTAATTCGAACTTAAAAAGGTTTTTTTATTGATTATAAAAACGTTAAAACCACTTTTTTCGTTTAAAATACCAAACAGAAGCAATGGTAACCAGCACCATTATTCCTAATAAAATAAAATAACCATATTTAAATTTTAATTCGGTATGTATTCGAAATTCATACCGTAAATTCCGGCTAAAAAAGTAAGCGGAATAAATATTACAGATAAAATTGTAAGCGTTTTCATTACTTCATTTAATCTGTGTCCTTGAATACTAAATATTAAGTTGATCTTACTTTCTAACTCTTGCAATTCGAAATCGATATTCGAAATTAAGTTATTTGTTTGTTCTTTTAATTCACTAAAATATTTTACTTCAAAACCATCAATTTCAATTTTTTCTAACTTTACAATTGTGTCTTTTAAACTCATTGTAGCTTTCTTAAAATTAAAAAGTTCTTGTTTTCTTTTTTCTACTAAAGAAGTAAATTCTGGTGTAGGTTTTATGTTGGTAGAATTTAGTTTATCTGCGCTAAGAACAGCATTTTCCTCATAAGTATCTTGGTAATTGTCTATAATCGATTCTAAAAGTAAGAACAACAAATAATCGGCTCTTTTCTTTCTAACAATTCCTTTGTTACCTTCTAATCGCTCACGAATCCAATTAAAATAATCGCCATGTTTTTCTTGAATAGACCATAAAAAATCTGCAGAAACAATAAAAATCATTTGCTCAGACTCTAATTTTCTGCTTTCTGTAATTAAAACACGTGTTGTTATAAATAGTAAATTATCTAATAAAATTACTTTGTTTGGATGATTTTCATCACTTAATAATTTTATCAAAAAATCATCTAAATTATTCGGTAAATTACTTTTTTATATTCCTCTTGAAATTTAATTCCGTAAGTATTTAGCCATTCTATAGTTTCTGTTCCTTGCGAAAGTTTTATTTGAGAAATTGCAGAAAAATTATTTTTCTCGTAATTTTTATGAGAATAACTAATGATAGAGGTGTTGTCTAAAAAAACATTTTCCATTTAAATATTAATTGTAAATTTGGTAGATAAAGATACTTTTTAAATTGATAAAAATAACTTTAAAACCTAATAGTTTATGCATATAGAGCAACTACGAGATTTTTGTATGTCAAAAAAAGGAGTAACAGAACACTTTCCTTTTGATGATGTTACTTTGGTATTTAAAGTAATGAATAAAATGTTTTTACTAACAAGTTTAAATAATTGGGAAAAAGGTGAAGAGAAAATGAACCTAAAGTGCAATCGAGAAAAAGCATTGGAGTTAAGAGGTAATTACGAAGGAATTAATCCTGGTTTTCACATGAATAAAAAACATTGGAATACGGTACTTATAAATAATAGCGATGTTTCTGATGATTTAGTGAAAGATTTAATCAATCATTCTTACGATTTAGTAGTTGGTGGTTTGACAAAAAAACTTCAAAAAGAATTGAAATTGTTGTAATGTTATAAATTTATAATCATTGATGAAAAAGCAAGAATTAAGAGCAATTTATAAGCAAAAAAGAAAAAGATTTATCTGTTAGTCAAATTGAAGAATTTCAAGATAATATTTATCAGCAAATTTATAATTTAGATTATAGTGGTGTTAAAGTTGCGCACTTATTTTTATCACTTACAAAGTTTAAAGAAATCGATACGCAACCAATTATTAATTTTTTAAGAAAACGTAATATTAAAATTGTTGTTAGCAAATCGAATCTTAAAAACAATACGCTTTCTCATTATTATTTAGAAGAAAAAACGGTTTTAGAATTGAATAAATTTGGAGTTCCGGAACCTGTGAATGCTGTTAAAGTAGATGAGCAGAAGCTCGACTTAATTTTTGTGCCAATGCTTATTTCAGACGAGTTAAATTACAGAGTTGGTTACGGTAAAGGTTTTTACGATCGCTTTTTATTGAAGTGTAAAGAAGACGCTAAATTTATAGGATTAAACTTTTTTAAACCAATTTATCAAATAGAAGATTCTAACGATTTTGATGTTCCTTTACATCAAGTAATCTATCCTAAATAAAGTTTAAATCGGCTTTAATTCTTTGTAAATTTGCAACAAATAATTTGGAAGATGATTGTACAAGGAAATATAGTTGATATAAAAAACAAGACGATTTACAAAGGAGAAGTAGAGGTTAAAGATGGTAAAATTCTAGCTGTAAGAGCAGCAGATCATTCTGTAGAAAATTATATTTTACCAGGTTTTGTAGATGCACATATTCACATAGAAAGTTCTATGTTGGTTCCTTCAGAATTTGCAAAAATCGCAGTAAAACATGGTACAGTTGCAACGGTTTCAGATCCGCATGAAATTGCAAATGTTTTAGGTGTAAAAGGTGTCGATTTTATGATCGAAAACGGTAAAAAAGTACCTTTAAAATTTAATTTTGGCGCACCAAGTTGTGTGCCTGCAACATCCTTCGAAAGTGCTGGCGCAATTATAGATTCTGATGATATTAAACAGATGATGCAAAATCCAGACATTAAATACCTTGCGGAAATGATGAATTATCCCGGAGTTTTATTTGATGATGAAGAGGTTTTAAAGAAAATACAACATGCAAAAGATAACAATAAGCCAATCGATGGTCATGCGCCGGGTTTAAGAGGGCAAGATGTAAGTAAATATATTGCAGCGGGTATTTCTACAGATCACGAATGTTTTACTTTTGAAGAAGCTCAAGAAAAACTTCAAAAAGGAATGAAAGTGATTATTAGAGAAGGTTCGGCAGCCAAAAATTTTGAAGCTTTAATTGATTTGTTGCCAGAACATTTTGAAAATATGATGTTTTGTTCTGATGATAAACATCCAGATGATTTGTTATTGGGTCATATCAATCAACTTTGTGAAAGAGCAGTAGCAAAAGGTGTCGATGTTTTTAAAGTTTTACAAACAGCTTGTATAAATCCTGTAGAGCATTATAAATTAGATGTTGGTCTTTTGCAAAAAGATGATTTTGCAGATTTTATTGTTGTTGATAGTTTAGATAAATTCAATGTTTTAGAAACTTATATCAACGGAGAATTAATTGCTAAAAACGGTAAAAGTTTTATTGATGCTGTTCCTTTTGAAGTTTTAAACAACTTTAATACAGAAAAGAAAAAAGTTTCGGATTTTATATTTGAATCTTCTGCAAAGAAAATAAATGTTATAGAGGCTTTAGATGGTGAATTGGTTACAAATAAAATTGAATCTGAATCTTTAATAGAAAACGGAAATTTAATTTCTAATACAAATACAGATGTTTTAAAAATGACTGTTGTAAATAGGTATAAAAACGATGTGCCTGCAATTGCATTTATTAAAAATTTCGGAATCAAAGAAGGTGCGATAGCTAGTTCTGTTGGGCACGATTCTCATAATATTATTGCTGTTGGTGCAACAGATGAAGCTATTGCAAAGGCTGTAAACTTAATTATAGAGAATAAAGGTGGTATTTGTGCAGTAACTGCAACAAAAGAAGAAATAGTTTCTTTACCTGTAGCAGGTATTATGTCTGATAAATCTGCAGAAGAAATAGGTAAATCTTACGCAGCTTTAGATGCGATGGCAAAAGATATGGGCAGTAAATTAAGAGCGCCTTATATGAGTTTGTCTTTTATGGCGTTGTTGGTAATTCCTGCTTTAAAATTGTCTGATAAAGGTTTGTTTGATGGTACTAGTTTTAAGTTTACTTCTGTAGAGGTAGCGTAATATTTTTATTCGTTACAAGCATTCCAAATTACATCTTTGGGTGTTGGCGCAGTTATTTTAATTTCTTCTTTAGAAACTGGGTGAATAAAGTTTATTTTTCTAGCGTGTAGGCTTATGCTTCCATCTTTATTAGATCTAGGAAAACCGTATTTTAAATCGCCTTTTATTGGCGATCCGATATTAGAAAGTTGTGTTCTAATTTGATGATGCCTACCTGTTTCTAAATCAATTTCTAGAAGTGTGTAGTTTTCTAGTTTCTGAATAACTTTATAGTGTAATGTTGCTTTTTTACTTCCGTCAATTTCCTTTTTGTAAACAAAAGATTTATTTTTTTAGGATCTTTTTTCAGAAAATTTGTAAGCGTATCTCTTTCTTTTTTGGGTTTGTTTTTAACTAAAGCCCAATAAGTTTTGTTAATAGTTTTGTCTCTTAACATCTTGTTTAAGCGTTCTAAAGCTTTAGATGTTCTTGCAAAAATAACAATACCAGATGTTGGTCTATCTAATCGGTGTACAGTACCAATAAATACATTGCCAGGTTTGTTGTATTTAACTTTTACATATTCTTTTACAACTTCGTTTAAAGGTTTGTCTCCGGTTTTATCACCTTGTGTAATATCGCCAGCTCTTTTATTTATAATTATTAAATGATTGTCTTCAAATAATACTTGTAAATTCTCTTTAGTAGAATGCATTGTAAATTTGTAGAAGTAATTTATTTAAAATCTTTTGCAACATCTTGGTTTACGCCATCAATAAAATCTAAAAATTCTTTTCTACCAAGACTAGTAGAAGAAGAAGTTAGAAAAGATGTTGGTAAAGTTTCCCAATGTTGTAGTAATTTTTTCTTGTAAGATGTTATTTGCTTATTAAGTTTAGAACTACTTAATTTATCTGCTTTTGTAAAAACAATACAAAACGGAATTTGATTTTCACCTAAAAACTGCATAAAGTCTAAATCGATTTTTTGCGGATCGTGTCTAGAATCTATCAAAACAAAAGTACAAACTAGTTGTTCTCTTTCTTTAAAGTAATTCTCTATAAAATATTGAAATATTACTCTTTTTTCTTAGAAATTTGGGCATATCCATAACCAGGTAAATCAACTAAAAACCACTCGTTATTAATCTTAAAGTGATTAATAAGTTGTGTTTTTCCTGGTTTTCCGAAGTTTTAGCTAAATCTTTACGCTGCATTAACATGTTAATTAATGAGGATTTACCCACATTAGATCGACCTATAAAAGCATATTCTGGTATTCTGTCTTTTGGCGCATTGGTAACATTACTGTTACTCATTACAAAATCTGCAGACTTAATTTTCATGATTTATATGTTTCTGTCGGTTAACCATTTAGATAATACAGAATTAAATTCTTCTGGTCTTTCCATCATTGCTGCATGCCCGCATTTATCAATCCAAAATAAATCAGAGTCTCGGTAAAAGTTTATGAAAATCTTCAGCAACTTTTGGCGGAGTTACAGAGTCTTGTTTTCCCAGATTAAACAAGTAGGTTGTTTCATGTCCGGTAAATCATTTGCCATATTATGTCTTATAGCGCTCTTAGCAATAGCCAAAGTTCTTATTACAGAGTTTCTATCGTTTACAATTTTAAAAACATCGTCTACTAGTTCTTTTGTTGCAATTGCAGGATCGTAAAAAACATCTTTTGTTTTTTCTTCTATAAACTCATAGTTTCCTCGCTTCGGAAAACTGTCTCCCATTGCTTTTTCATACAATCCGAGCTTCCTGTTAAAACTAAAGCACTAACTTTATCTTGGTAATGTTTTGTAAAATACAAACCTATGTGTCCGCCTAAAGAATTTCCTAATAGAATAGCGTTGTCTATTCCTTTAAAATCCATAAAATCTTTTAAAAAACTAGATAAGTTTTTAACATTCGTTTTTATTAGAGGTAAAGAGTATAGGGGTAATTCCGGAATCAAAACTTTATAGCCGTTGCTAGAAAAATGATTAAAGGTAGCGCCAAAATTACTCAAGGCTCCCATAAGTCCGTGTAAAACAATAATTGCAGGTCCTTCTCCTGCTTCTGCATATGTAAATTTCCCTTCGGTTTTTAACTGTTCAGTCATCATTCAATTCGTTTTACTTAATCGCAAATGTAATTCTTTTTTATAACATAAAAATTCTTTTTCTAATTGTCTCAATTTCAATTTTTAAGATGTGATAGACCATTTTTTAAAAGTGAAAACCAATTATTTATTAACAATGTGGTAAAAAGTGGTAAAAAGTGGTAAAATTTATATATTTTTGATATCTGTAAAACGATATTCTTATTTGTGATAAATCTAATTGGTACATACGAATGTAAGGCAGATGCTAAAGGTAGAGTGATGTTCTCATCAGCTCTAAAGAAGCAGTTGCAACCAATTTTAAATGAGGGGTTTGTCATAAAAAGAGCTGTTTTTCAGCCGTGTTTAGAATTGTATTCTATGGAAGAGTGGAATAAAATGATGAGCAAACTTAATAAACTTAACAAGTTTGTAAAAAAGAATAATGATTTTATTAGAAGGTTTACAGCGGGTGTTAAAATTGTAGAATTTGATGCTGCTGGTAGGGTTTTAATTCCTAAAGATTTATGTGAATTTGCAAGTATTAAGAAACAAGTTGTGTTGTCTTCTGCTGTAAATATAATAGAAATTTGGGATAAGGATAATTATGAGAAAGCTATTGATGATGCTGCTTTAGATTTTGCAGATTTAGCTGAAGAGGTAATGGGAAATACAGAATTTGATGAATTATCATAGTCCGGTTTTATTAAAAGAAAGTGTAGATGCTCTTGCGATTAAGCAAGACGGAGTGTATGTGGATGTAACTTTTGGAGGTGGCGGACACTCAAGAGAAATTTTAAATCGATTAGGTGAGAATGGTAGATTGTTTGGTTTTGATCAAGATCCAGACGCTTTAGAAAATGTTATTGATGATCCTCGGTTTACATTGATACCCGAAAATTTTAGATACATTTCTAGATTTTTAAGGTTTCATGGAGTTAGAAAGGTTGATGGTGTTTTAGCTGATTTAGGTGTTTCTTCTCATCAATTTGATGAAGCAGAAAGAGGGTTTTCGATTCGTTTCGATGGAGATTTGGATATGAGAATGAATCAGAAATCTAAAATATCAGCAAAAGAAATTATTGCAAATTATTCTGAAGAAAAACTTGCGGAAATATTGTTTTTGTATGGTGAGTTAAGAAACTCTAGAAATATAGCAAAAACGATTGTAGAGAAAAGAGAACAAGAGAAGATAGAAACTAGTTTTCAGTTAAAAGAAGCTTTGCAAAGATTTTTGCCTAAAGCGAAAGAACATAAAATTTTAGCTCAAATATTTCAGGCAATTAGAATTGAGGTAAATGAGGAATTGGATGTTTTAAAAGAATTTTTACAACAAATGCCAAGTCTATTAAAAGAAGAAGGGCGATTGAGTGTGATCTCATATCATTCTTTAGAAGATAGATTGGTAAAAAGATTTATAAGAACAGGATTATTTAGTGGCGAGCCCGAAAAAGATTTTTTGGAAACACAAGTGAACCTTTGCAGAAAGTCGGGAAGTTGATAGTACCTACCCCACAGGAAATTAACACAAATAATAGGGCTCGCAGCGCTAAATTAAGAATTGCAACAATAAAAAAGTAGAATGTCTAAGGTTAAGAAAAATGTATACGGTTTTTTACGAGGAAGTTTCCTTACCGATGAATCTGCATTTAAAAATTGGCGTATAATCATTTTTGTAGTTGTGTTGTTGTTGGTAATGATATCTAGCTCACATAAAGCAGATAAAAAAGTAATAGAGATTTCTAATCTTAATAAACTAAAAAGAGAGTTAAGGGCAGAATATGTAGATACGGGTACGATTTTGATGAGAATGAAAATGGAATCTAGTATCAGAGAAAAAGCAAAAAGTAGAGGTTTAGAGCCTTCTAAAACTCCTCCGAAGAAAATAAAAGTAACTTATAAAAACGATTAAAATTGGCAACACATAAAAAAAGCATTCTTACTAGGTTTTACATGGTGGCTGCTTTTATGACCGTGTTTTTACTTGCTATAATTGTTCGGGTTATTAATCTTCAATATGTTCAAGGAGATAAGTATAGAGAGTTAGCAACAGAATTAACAGTAAGGCAAGATACTATATACGCAAATAAAGGTAACGTGTATGCGGCAGATGGTAATTTGTTGGCAACGTCTATGTCTAAGTTTAATATTTATATGGACTTGGTTACTGTAAATAGTGATGTTTTTGAGGATAATATTGTAGCGCTTTCTAAAGAACTTTCTAAAATGTTAGGTAAGTCAGTTGCGTATCATCAAAAAAGATTAAGAGCTGCAAAAAACAAGAAAAGAAGATATTATCTAATTGCTAGAAATATTGGGTATACCGATTATTTGAAGATGAAAAAATTTCCAATTTTTAACTTGGGAGTTTATAGAGGTGGTTTTATTGCGAAACATAGAACAGAGAGAGAGCATCCAATTGGTAAAATTGCAGAAAGAACAATTGGTTATGATGATTTTAGAGGAGAAGCTGGTATAGAAGGTGCTTTTGCAGATTACATGCAAGGTGAAAACGGTTTAAGATGGGAGCAAAAAATTGCAAAGAATCAATGGAAACCAATTACAGATTATAATGAAAAAGAACCAGTAGATGGTCATGATATAATTACTACAATAGATGTTAATATTCAAGATATTACCCATCATGCGTTGTTAAGAAGGTTAGAGTATTTTGAAGCAGATCATGGTTGTGCTGTAGTTATGGAAACAGCGACAGGTGAAATCAAAGCTATTTCTAATTTAGGTAGAACCAAAAAAGGGAAATATTACGAGAAAAGAAATTATGCTGTTTGGGAAAGTCACGAACCAGGTTCTACTTTTAAATTGGCAAGTTTAATGGCTGCTTTAGATGATAAGGTGATAGATACATCTACAGTTGTTGATACAGAAAGAGGAAGGATATTTATACATGGTTCTAAGGTAGAAGATTCTCATAGAGGTGGTTATGGTAAAATTTCTGCCGGAAGAGTTTTTGAGGTTTCTTCGAATGTTGGTATTGTTAAGTTAATAAGAAAGCATTACGATAAAAAACCGGAGAAGTTTATAGAAAAGCTAGATAAATATGGTTTTACAAAACCAATTGGTTTTCAGATTAAAGGAGAAGGTGTTCCTGTGGTGCCAAAACCATCAGACAAAAGATGGAATAAAATTTCTTTAGAATGGATGTCTTGGGGTTATGGTATTTCTGTAACGCCAATGCAAACGCTTATGTTTTACAATGCGGTGGCAAATAATGGCGTAATGGTAAAACCAAGGTTTATTAAAGAATTAAGAAGGCAAGATAAGACAGAAAAGGTTTTTGAAACCGAAGTTTTAAATTCTAAAATTGCTTCTGATGAAACGTTAAGTAAAATTAGAAAAGTAATGGAAAATGTAGTAGAAAAAGGAACGGCAAAAAACATTTATTCGTCTAATTTTTCTATGGCAGGAAAAACAGGAACGGCAAAAAAATATTTACCAAGACATAAAGATGAGAATGGTAAAACAGTAGCTGCCGGATATTCTAATAAGCATTACGTGGCATCGTTTGCTGGTTTTTTTCCGGCGGATAACCCAAAATATTCTTGTATTGTAGTGGTGCATGATCCGAAGAAAGAAAAAGGATATTACGGAGCTACGGTTGCAGGACCAGTTTTTAAAGAAATTGCTCAGAAAATTTATACAACAACGCCAATAGATAATCAGTCTGTAGATGATGATGTTAAATTTGATGAAATAGAAAAATCGTATGCTAAATATGATAATTCTTTAGCTAAAAACTATGCTAAAATTCCGAATGTGAAAGGAATGTCTCGGTATGGATGCGCTTTCATTATTAGAAAATATTGGATTGACAGTAAAAATTTCGGAGTTGGTAGAGTAACATATCAATCTTTAAAAAAAGGACAAAAGTTAGTAAAGGGACAAACAATCATTTTAAAACTCTCATAAGCTGAAAAATTTAAAAGACATATTATATAAGGTTTCCATAGAAGAGGTTTCAGGGTCAACAAATGTTGATGTAAATGCTGTTGTTTTCGATTCTAGAAATATTGTAAAAAACGATGTTTTTGTTGCTTTAAAAGGTGTTTCTGTAGATGGTCATTTATTTATAGAGAAGGCAATTGCCTTAGGTGCAACTGTAATTGTTTGTCAAGAATTTCCATCAGAAATAATTGAAGGAATTACATACGTAAAAGTTGTTGATACAAATGTTGCTTTAGCGATAATAGCTTCGAATTATTATGACAATCCGTCTTCTAAATTACCATTAATCGGTGTAACGGGTACAAATGGTAAAACAACCATTGCAACATTGTTGTATCAATTATTTAAAAAAGCAGGTTACAAAGTTGGTTTATTGTCTACTGTAAAAGTTTTAGTTGATAATGAAGAGTTTAAAGCAACGCATACAACACCAGATTCGGTTGCAATAAATAGTTATTTAGATAAAATGGTAGAAGCTGGTGTTGATTTCTGTTTTATGGAAGTGAGTTCTCATGGAATTCATCAAAAAAGAACGGAAGGTTTAGTTTTTGCTGGCGGAATTTTTACAAATCTTTCTCATGATCATTTAGATTACCATGAAACATTTGCAGAATATAGAAATGTGAAAAAAGAATTTTTTGATGCTTTGCCTAAAAATGCATTTGCATTAACAAATTTAGATGATAAAAATGGTAGTTACATGTTGCAAAATACACGAGCTGCTAAAAAAACCTATGCTTTAAAAACAATTGCAGATTTTAAAGCTAAAATTTTAGAAAAGCAATTGTCTCGGTACTTTAATTACTGTTGATGGTGTTGAAGTTTGGACGAAGCTAATTGGTGTTTTCAATATTTACAACCTTACTGCAATAATTGCAACTGCAGAATTATTAGGCTTAGAAAAGTTAGAAGTTTTAACCATCGTGAGTCAGTTAGAAAGTGTAAGTGGTCGTTTTGAATATGTAGTTTCTAAAGATGGCGTTACGGCAATTGTAGATTATGCACACACGCCAGATGCTTTAAAGAATGTTTTAGAAACTATTAATGATATTAGAACTGGCAACGAGCAAGTAATTACGGTTGTTGGTTGTGGCGGAGATAGAGATAAAACGAAGAGACCTAAAATGGCTAACATAGCTGCTCAATTAAGTAATCAAGTAGTTTTTACATCAGATAATCCTGAACAGAAAATCCGCAAACTATTTTAGAAGAAATGGAAGTCGGAGTTTCATCAGAAAATTACAGAAAAACATTAACAGTTTTAGATAGAAAGCAAGCAATTAAAACTGCATGTAAGTTTTCTAATGCTGGTGACATCATATTAATCGCAGGAAAAGGACATGAAAATTATCAAGAAATAAATGGTATTCGTACTCATTTTGATGATTTAGAAGAGGTTAAAAACTGTTTCAATCAACTTAACAATTTATAAGAATGCTGTATTATTTATTTCAATATTTAGAAAATCATTTTAGTTTTCCTGGAGCTAGTGTGTTTCAGTTTATAACATTTAGAGCTGCAGCAGCTTTTATTTTATCATTAGTAATATCTACGGTTTACGGTAAAAGAATAATAAAGTTTTTACAAAAGCAACAGGTAGGAGAGTCTATTAGAGATTTAGGTTTAGAAGGGCAAGTGCAAAAGGCAGGAACACCAACTATGGGAGGTGTTATTATAATTTTTGCCACTCTAATTCCGGCAATTTTATTAGCCAAGTTAGATAATGTTTACATCATTATTTTATTAATCACTACGGTTTGGATGGGGTTAATAGGATTTGTAGACGATTATATAAAAGTATTTAAAAAAGATAAAGCAGGTTTAAAAGGGAAGTTTAAAGTTTTAGGTCAAGTTGGTTTAGGTGTAATTGTAGGTTCTATGTTATACTTTCATGATGATGTAACTATAAAAGAACAATTGCCTGTAGAGCAACAAGTACTGCAAGCAAACGGAAAAATTAAAGTTTTTGGTGAAGCGCATAAGTCAACAAAAACTACGGTTCCGTTTATGAAAAATAATGAATTAGAGTATTCAAAGGCTTTATCTTTTTTGGGTGAAGGTTTTGAAAAATACGGTTGGATAGTTTTCATTTTTATTACGGTTTTTATTGTAACAGGAATTTCTAACGGAGCAAATTTAACAGACGGAATTGATGGTTTAGCTGCGGGTTCGTCTGCGATAATGGTAGTAACACTTGCTGTTTTTGCATGGGTTTTCGGTAACATAATTTTTGCCGATTATTTAGATGTAATGTATATACCCAATTCGGAGAAATGACCGTTTTTATACTTGCTTTTGCAGGAGCTTTAATTGGTTTTTTATGGTACAATACGTATCCGGCACAAGTTTTTATGGGTGATACAGGTAGTTTAACAATCGGAGGGATTATAGCAGTTATAGCAATTGCAATTCGAAAAGAATTATTGTTGCCAATACTAGCCGGAATTTTTGTAATCGAAAATTTGTCTGTGATTATGCAGGTTTCTTGGTTTAAATACACAAGAAAAAAATACGGAGAAGGAAGAAGGATTTTTAAAATGTCGCCATTGCATCATCATTATCAAAAATTAAACTATCACGAGAGTAAAATTGTTGTGCGTTTTTGGGTAATAGGTATTCTATTGGCTGTTTTTACAATTGTAACCTTAAAGTTAAGATAGTTGTGAAAAAGTTAGTAATTCTTGGTGCAGGAGAAAGTGGAGTAGGAACAGCTCTTTTAGGAAAACAAAAAGGTTTTGAAGTTTTTGTTTCTGATAAAGGTATGATTGCTAAAAAATATAAAGAAGTTCTTTTAAGTAATAACATAGTTTTTGAGGAAGGGAAACACACTGAAAGTGAATTGCTAAATGCAGATTTAGTAATGAAGAGTCCTGGAATTCCTGATACTGTTCCTTTGATTTTAAAGTTAAAAGAATTGGGTGTTAAAGTGATTTCAGAAATTGAGTTTGCTGCAAAATATACCAATGCAAATATTATTGGGATTACGGGTTCTAATGGAAAAACTACCACAACATTATTAACGCATCATATTTTAAAAAGTGCGAATTTAAATGTTGGTGTAGCAGGTAATATTGGCGATAGTTTTGCACAGCAAGTAGCAGAAGAAAATTTTGATAATTACGTGTTAGAATTAAGTAGCTTTCAGTTAGATGGTATAGAAGATTTTAATAGTCACATTGCTATTCTAACGAATATTACACCAGATCATTTAGATCGATATAATAATAATTTTAGTGAATATGTAGCATCTAAATTTAGAATCACTAAAAATCAAAAAAGTACCGATTATTTAATTTATGATGCAGATGATGCAACTATAAATAATTGGTTAGAAAACAATAAAATATCAGCAAAATTAGTGCCATTTTCTCTAGAAAAAGAATTAGAGTTTGGTGCGTTTGTAAAAAATAATAACATAACGATTAATATAAATAAAGACACATTTAATATGCCTATATCATCTTTATCAGTAAAAGGAAAACATAACGTTAAAAATGCAATGGCAGCAACAATGGCTGCGCAATTATTAAATGCAAGAAAGCAGGCGATAAAAGAAAGTTTAGAAGATTTTGAAGGTGTAGAGCATCGTTTAGAAAATGTAGCTAAAATAGAAGGCGTAGAATATATAAACGATTCTAAGGCTACAAATGTAAATGCAACATTTTATGCTTTAGAATGCATGAATAAACAAACCGTTTGGATAGTTGGAGGTGTAGATAAAGGAAACGATTATAACGATCTTTTGCCATTGGTAAGAGAAAAAGTAAAGGCTATTGTTTGTTTGGGTATTGATAACGAAAAAATAAAAAATACATTCGAAAATGTTGTAGATATTGTGGTTGAAACTGCAGGTGCAGAAGAAGCTGTAAAAGTAGCACATAAATTATCTGAAAAAGGCGACACCGTTTTATTATCGCCTGCGTGTGCAAGTTTCGATTTATTTGAAAATTACGAAGACAGAGGGAGAAAATTTAAAAAAGCAGTAAGAAGTTTATAAGATTTAGGATTAAAAATGAAAGCAGTTTTTCAACATATAAAAGGAGATAAAACCATTTGGGCTATTGTAGCTGTTTTGGCAATATTCTCTTTTATGCCAGTTTATAGTGCCAGTACAAACTTGGTTTATGTTGTTGGTTCTGGTTCTACTCTTGGGTATTTAGTAAAACACATGGTTTTATTAATTATGGGATTTGCTATCATTTACGGAGTACATAAAATACCATACAGATATTTTTCCGGTGGATCTGTTTTAATGCTGCCAATTGTTATAATTCTTTTAATTTTTACACTAGCACAAGGCACTACAATTGGTGGTGCAAATGCTAGTAGATGGATTCGTATACCATTTGTAGGTATTGGTTTTCAAACCTCTACTTTAGCAGGTTTGGTCTTAATGGTTTACGTTGCTAGATATTTAGCTAGAAACAAAGAAAAAGCTATTGTTTTTAAAGAAAGTATATTACAACTTTGGTTGCCTGTAAGTTTAGTGTTGCTGCTTATTTTACCAGCAAACTTTTCTACAACGGCAATTATTTTTACAATGATTCTTATTATCGCCTTTGTTGGCGGATATCCGTTAAAGTATATCGGGTTTATTTTAGGTGCAGGAATTATAGCGTTGTCATTTTTTATTTTAATAGCAAAAGCTTTTCCGGATGCGATGCCAAACAGAGTGCAAACTTGGCAAAGTAGAATAGATAGTTTTTCGAGTTCAGAAGGTAAAGAAGCTTATCAAGTAGAAAAAGCTAAAATTGCAATAGCCACAGGTGGTCCTATTGGCGTTGGACCTGGTAAAAGTGTTCAGAAAAACTTTTTACCACAATCATCATCAGATTTTATATATGCAATAATTGTAGAAGAATATGGTTTAATTGGTGCAATTCTTATCGTTTTTATATATTTTTTACTTCTTTTTAGAGTATTTGTTGTATTAAAAAAACTACAACAATATTTGGTACATTATTGGTAATTGGAGTAGGTTTGCCAATTATTTTTCAGGCAACCATAAACATGGCGGTCGCAACCAATTTATTTCCGGTTACAGGACAAACTTTACCTTTAATTAGTAGTGGTGGTACATCTATTTGGATGACATGTTTTGCGCTCGGAATGATTTTAAGTGTTAGTGCTTCAAAAGAAGAAACAGAAGAAGATATTTTAGATGATAACCCTTTAGATATTTTGCATGAAACAATCGATTAACATACTTATTTCGGCGGAGGAACTGGCGGACATATTTATCCGGCAATTGCTATTGCAAACGAATTAAAATTGCGTTATCCAGGTGCTAATTTCTTGTTTGTTGGTGCAAAGGATAAAATGGAAATGGAAAAAGTGCCACAAGCGGGTTATGACATTAAAGGTCTGTGGATTTCGGTGTACAAAGAAAGTTAACTTCAGATAATTTGTCGTTTCCGTTTAAGTTGATGAGTAGTTTATGGAATGCATCTAAAATAATAAAGAAATTTAAACCAGATGTAGCTATTGGAACTGGTGGTTTTGCAAGCGGACCAACATTAATTATGGCGGGTAAAAAGGGAATTCCGACATTGATACAAGAACAGAATTCTTATCCTGGAATTACCAATAAATTATTAAGTAAAAAAGCAAAAAAAATATGTGTTGCTTATGATAATTTAGAACGTTTTTTTCCGTTGAATAAAATTGTAAAAACAGGTAATCCTGTAAGACAAGATTTATTGTCTATTCATACAAAAAGAGAAGAAGGGCAAACGTTTTTTAAGTTAGATAAAAGTAAGAAAACGGTTTTTGTTTTAGGCGGAAGTTTAGGTGCAAGAAAAATTAACGAATTAATTGCAAGTAATTTAGATTTTTTTGAAAAACAAGACGTTCAATTGATTTGGCAATGCGGTAAATTATATTTTGAAGAGTATAAGAAATGCAATGCTAAAGAGAATGTTCAAGTGCATCAATTTATAAATAAGATGGATTTTGGTTACGCTGCTGCAGATGTAATTATTTCTAGAGCAGGTGCAAGTTCTGTATCAGAACTATGTATTGTGGGGAAACCGGTAATATTTATTCCGTCTCCAAACGTAGCAGAAGATCATCAGACCAAAAATGCAAAGTCGATTGTAGACAAACAAGCGGCTTTAATGATAAAAGAAAGTAATTTAGATACATTTTCTGTTGTTTTTGAATCTTTAATGAAAGATACTGGTAAACAGGAAACTTTATCTAAAAACATAAAAGGATTGGCATTGCCAAGTGCAACAAAAAATATAGTTGACGAAATAGAAAAATTAATAGGATAGTGGATTTAGGTACAATACATAACGTTTATTTTATTGGCATTGGCGGCATTGGTATGAGCGCTATTGCTCGATATTTTGCGGCGAATAATAAAGTAGTTGCAGGTTATGATAAAACACCATCTTTAATAACTAAATCTTTAGAAGAATTAGGTGTTACAATTCATTTTGAAGATGCTGTAAAAAATATTCCTATTTCATTTTTAGATAAAGAAAAAACGTTGGTTGTTTATACACCTGCAATTCCTGCAGACCATAAAGAATTCAATTATTTTGTTAATAATAAATTTACAGTTCTTAAGAGAGCAGAAATTTTAGGTAAAATTACAGCAGCAACGTTTTGTTTGGCAGTTGCTGGTACACATGGTAAAACAACTACATCGTCTATTTTAGGGCATATTATGACTTCGGTTAATGCAACTTCGTTTTTAGGCGGAATTGCAGAAAATTATGATTCTAATTTAATTTTAGGTGGTGATAAAATAAGTGTTGTAGAAGCAGATGAGTTTGATAGATCATTTTTAAAATTGAGTCCTAATATTGCATGTGTAACCTCTATGGATGCAGATCATTTGGATATTTATGAAAACCCGGAAGCATTAACAGAATCTTTTGTAGCGTTTTCAAATAAAGTTTCTGATAGCTTAATTGTTGCAAAAGGTTTGCCTTTAAAAGGTTTAACATATGCCATAGATGAAAAAGCAGATTATAAAGCTTACAACTTAAGAATCGATAACGGAAAATATGTTTTTGATGTACAAACACCGTCATCAGAAATAAAAGATATTCAATTTTATTTACCTGGAAGACACAATGTAATGAATGCTTTGGCAGCTTTGGCAATGGCAGAAGTTTATGGCGTTTCTTTAGAAGAAATTAAAAAAGGATTATCAACATTTAAAGGTGTACAAAGAAGATTTTCTTATAAAATTAATTCGGATAATTTAGTTTTAATAGACGATTATGCGCATCATCCAACAGAAATTAATGCAGTACATAATTCTGTTAGAGAAATGTATCCAGAAGAAAAAGTACTAGTTGTTTTTCAACCACATTTGTTTTCTAGAACAAAAGATTTTGCAGACGATTTTGCAAATGCATTAAATAAGTTTGATGATATTTTATTGTTAGATATTTATCCGGCAAGAGAAACTCCTATTGCGGGCATCACATCCGATTGGTTATTGTCTAAAATCGAAAATAAGCAGAAAAAAAGACCCAAAAAAATAATTTAGTAAAAGATATTAAAAATTCTGATGCTAAAATTATAGTAATGTTAGGTGCTGGTGATATAGGCGTTGTGATAAAAGAAGTAACAAACGAACTTTTAAAATGGAATGAAAGTGAAATTTAAAAGAGTTTTAAAATATCTATTTTTTCTAACTATACTTGCTTTTTTAAGCTTTTTGTATAGTTTTACTTCGGTAAGAAATAGTAATAAAAAAATAAATAAAATCGAAGTGAAATTCGAAGAAGGAACTAATAATTTTTTAACGCATTCGATGGTTAATAAATTGTTAATACAAAATGATGCAACAGTTAAAAACCAAGCAAAATCTGTAATAGATTTATACAGATTAGAAAAGAACGTATCTAAAAATCCATATATTGAAAAAGCAGCAGTTTTTTTAACAATAGGAGGTGTGTTAAAATCTACCATAAAACAACGTACACCAGTAGCAAGAATTGTTTCTAAAAATGGTTCTTATTATATTGATAAACAAGGGGTAAAAGTACCACTTTCTAAGAATTATTCTGCAAGAGTTATGTTGGTTTCGGCGTAGAAAATAAAGAAGATATTAACGTGGTTTTACCATTAATATCTTATATTTTAGAAGACAATTTTTTGCAAAAAGAAATTGTAGGAATAGAGAAATCTGACGATGGTTTGTATCAATTTGCCGTAAGAAGTGGCGATTATAAAATTGATTTTGGCAAATTAATCGATGTAAAGTTAAAATTTAACAAGTTAAAAGCGTTTTATAACACAACGTATAAAGATAAAACGATTCAAGAATATAAAACAATTACTTTAAAATATCACAACCAAGTTGTGTGCACAAAATAAATCAAAATGGAAAATAATAAAATAGCTGTTGGTTTAGATATTGGTACCACCAAAATTGTTGCCATGATTGGACGTAAAAACGAATACGATAAAATTGAAGTTGTTGGTATTGGAAAAGCAAAAAGTTTAGGTGTAAAACGTGGTGTTGTAAGTAATATTACACAAACAATACAGTCTATACAACAAGCCGTAGATGAGGCAGAAAGTGTTTCGGTGTTAAGATAGATGAGGTTGTAGTTGGTATTGCAGGGCAACATATTAGAAGTTTACATCATTCAGATTATATTACAAGAAATCATTCAGATGAAGTTATAGACGATTCTGATATTGAAGATTTAGTAAACCAAGTACATAAATTGGTTATGTTGCCAGGAGAAGAGATAATTCATGTTTTACCACAAGAATTTAAAGTTGATTCTCAGGCAGATATAAAAGAGCCAATAGGAATGTATGGCGGACGATTAGAAGCCAATTTCCATGTAGTTGTAGGCCAAGTTTCTTCGATAAGAAATATTGGTAGATGTGTTAAAAGTTCTGGTTTAGATTTAAGTGATATTACATTAGAACCATTAGCTTCTGCATCTGCAGTTTTAAGTTTAGAAGAAAAGGAAGCTGGTGTTGCTTTAATCGACATAGGTGGTGGAACTACTGATTTGGCCATTTTTAAAGACGGAATTATTAGACATACTGCTGTAATTCCTTTTGGTGGAAATGTAATTACAGATGATATAAAAGAAGGTTGTTCTATCATCGAAAAGCAGGCAGAATTACTTAAAATTAAGTTTGGTTCTGCGTGGCCAGGGGAAAATAAAGAAACAGAAATTGTTTCGATACCAGGTTTAAGAGGTAGAGAACCAAAAGAAATTACTTTAAAGAATTTATCTAAAATTATACATGCCAGAGTTCAAGAAATTATAGAGCATGTGTATTTAGAAATTAAAAACTACGGGCATGAAACTGCAAAAGGTAAATTAATTGCAGGTATTGTGTTAACCGGTGGAGGAGCTCAATTAAAACATTTACGTCAGTTAGTAGAATATATAACTGGTATGGATGCTAGAATAGGTTTTCCTAACGAGCATTTAGCTGGCGATTCAGATGATGCTTTGTCAAGTCCGTCTTATGCAACAGCTGTTGGGTTATTAATGGAAGGATTAGATAAAGATTCTAAAGAAGAAGAAATAATAGAAGAGGCAATTGAAGAAATTCTGAATCCGGTAGAAGAAAAAGTTGAAGAAACACAGCCAGTGCAAGAAGAGAAACCAAAACCGAAAAAGAAAAGATCATTTTTTGAAAAGTTCACAGAAAGTCTAAAAGATTTTTTAGACAATGCAGAATAGAACTAAAAAGAAAGTGAACTAGAAGAAAATAAAAAATAAATAAGAAAAATTAAACAATAGATACGTTATTATGAGCGCAGAATTTGATAACATTTTATTCGACATGCCAAAAACACAATCTAACACCATTAAAGTAATTGGTGTTGGTGGTGGTGGAAGCAATGCAGTAAACCACATGTACACGCAGCAAATTAGAGGTGTAGACTTTGTAATTTGTAATACAGATGCACAAGCATTAGAAAACAGTCCTGTTCCTAATAAAATTCAATTAGGAGCTAATTTAACATCTGGTTTAGGTGCTGGTGCAAACCCGGAAATAGGAGCACAAGCAGCTAAAGAAAGTATGCAAGAAATACAGCAAATGTTAAATACCCAAACAAAAATGGTATTTATTACTGCTGGTATGGGTGGTGGTACAGGTACAGGAGCAGCACCTATTATTGCGAAAATTGCAAAAGATATGGATGTACTTACTGTAGGTATTGTGACTATGCCATTTGCTTTTGAAGGTAGAAGACGTGCAAAACAAGCACAATTAGGAATCGATCAGTTGCGCCAAAATGTAGATTCTTTAATTGTTATCAATAATAATAAATTACGTGAGGTTTACGGTAATTTAGGTTTTAAAGCAGGTTTTTCTAAGGCAGACGAAGTATTATCGACTGCATCTAGAGGTATTGCAGAAGTAATTACACATCACTATAAGCAAAACATCGATTTACATGATGCTAAAACTGTGTTATCTAACAGTGGTACAGCTATTATGGGTTCAGCAAAAGAAGAAGGGCAAGATCGTGCTAAAACCGCTATTGTAAAAGCTTTAGATTCGCCTTTGTTAAACGACAACAAGATTACAGGAGCTAAAAACGTATTATTATTAATTGTTTACGGTACAAACGAAGTTACTTTAGATGAAATAGGAGAAATAAACGACTATATTCAAGATGAAGCAGGTTACGATGCCAATATTATTATGGGTATTGGTGAAGATGAAGAGTTAGGTGATGCTATCGCTGTAACTATTGTTGCTACAGGTTTTGCTGCAGATCAACAAAGTACAATTACAAATACAGAAGTTAAGAAAATTGTACATACTCTAGAAGATGAGCAAAAAGCTACTTATAATTTTAGTGAAAATACAATTTCTAAAACACCAACTTTAAATCAGCCAAAAGCAAGTGTTACAGAACAGAAAATTGTGCATACTTTAGAGGAAGATGTAGTTGAAGAGTCAGTTAAGGTTGCTCCAAAAATGGATTTAGTTCAAACTTCAGAAAGTATTGCAAATATTGCTGTTTCTTATGAAGAAGTTGCTTTAGAAACGGTTTCTGAAGATGACTTTATAATAACAGATGCTACGTCAGTTGTAGAAGAAGAAATAAATGAGCAGCCAGAGCAAATACAAGCAGATTTATTATTCGATTTACCTTTAAACTCTTACACAGAAGTTAAAAAAGACGAAGAAATAAAGTTTAACTTAAATGAAGAGAAATCTGTAAATGTAAACGAAATTGAAGTTTACGGTGCAGAAGAAATTGTTTTTGAAAAGAAAGTTGAAGAAACAAGATATGTTTTAGAAGATTTTGATGCGCAACCAACAATTGGTAAAAGCTCTCATATTATAGCAAAAGAAAAATCGGTTCAAGAAGAAGAAGTTCATTTTGAGTTAAAAACAGCAACGCCTCAATCTGATGTTAATGTAATAGAAACTTCAAGTGAGGAAGTTACACCTTTAGATTTAACGATTGCAGAGTTACAAAAAAGAGCAGAAGAAAGACGTCAAAAAATGAAAGGTTTTAACTATAAATTTAACGATCAGTTAAGTAAAAATATAGATGAAATAGAACGTCAGCCAGCATACAAAAGACAAGGTTTAGATTTAAATTTAAATGCACCAATTAGTCAATCTAAAACCGCGATAAAAAAAGACGACAATAATCTAGATTTTAAGTCTAACAATTCATTTTTACATGACAATGTAGATTAATTAGTACAATTTAATTTATCAATAATTAGAACCACACCTTTAAAAGTGTGGTTTTTTTATTTTACAACTAAACTGCTTTATTTTTACAATTCATCTATAGATTTTTGTTTTTTATCTATTAATTTTGTTTTAAGTGCTTAATTATCTGATATTTGTATAAAAATCGAGCAAAATGACAACAAAACTACCCCCAACTTACGCAATTTTAATACTTTTATTAATCAATATTTTACCAAATAAGGTACTGGCACAAAATGAGCCATTTAATTGTGACTATAATGCATATTTATTTCAACGAAATGATATTTACGCCTTAGATTTAGCATCTGGTAGCTCTTATTTAGTAAAAGAAGATATTACTCCAGGAAATATAAATGCTGTGGGTTATAATCCAGCAGACGGATATATTTGGGGTTATTTAAGTTCTCCTTCAAAATCAATTGTAAAAATTGGTAAAAATTTTAATGTAGAAACTTTTACTATTGATGAATTAACAACAGCTGGTAAATATATAGGTGATGTTAGTGCTTCGGAATTTATTATCTTAAAGGAGGCGGAACAGAATATTATACAATAGATTTAAACCCAGAATCTCCAAATTATACAAAATACATCAGCAAAGGAACACTTAGTAAAAATATATCTGTGCACGATTGGGCATTTAATGCAGTTGATGGGCAATTATATACAGTAGAAAAAAATACGAATCATTTATATAGAATTAACCCAGAAACTAATGTTGTTACAGATTTAGGTTTGGTGCCAATTCTTGCGGGTTTAAAGTATACTTACGGAGCAGTTTATTTTGATTTGTCTGGGCGTTTTTATGTGTCAGCAAATCAAACAGGTACTGTTTATGTAATTCAAAATGTACAAGATTTACAAATAGGAAGCGTATTAGATTCTAATTTATTTGCTTACGGACCTTCTAGTAGTTCTAATGATGGCGCAAGATGTCCTACAGCTCCAGTTCCACAAGAAGATTGTTCTAATGGTTTAGATGATGATGGAGATGGTTTGGTAGATTGTGATGATCCGGCATGTTCTGGTGTTGCAGCTTGTCCTGTATTAGTTCCAAAATTATCAAGTGGTAATGAGGGTGGTTTAGAGAGCAACGATCGTCTTTCTCAAAAAGTTAATCAAAGAAATTATTTAAGAAGTAAAAACAATTATAAGTTTGATAAACTAAAAGCTAAAAAGATACAAAAGTCTAAAAACTATAAAAAAACAGCTTCAAAAAGTGAATCTTTTCAATTGTCAGATTTAGTGCCAATGGATGTTATTGAAGGTGCACAAGCAATAGAATCTTCACCATCAGACTTAATCGATATAACAAATGCTACAGAATTAATCTCTGTAGACTATGTTAAAAACAATGAAACAGTAGCTGTAGTTTTAGCAACAAAAACAGAAAATGGTGTTTACGAGCATACAAAATTTATTTGCGATAGATTATTAGGCGCAGAAATTTTATCTGTATCAACTATAGAAATTAAAGAGCAACCTTTTATAAAGTCTATCATTAAAAATAGAGACGGAACAAAAGAATTTGTTTTAAGTTTCTCCGGAAAATTGAAAAACAATGATGCTAATTTTGGTATAGAAAGTCATTGGAATATAGATAAATATGAAGCGGGGGCAACGTTTTATAACTTTCAAATCTGGACTAATACAATTGATGATTTATTTACTTTAGGTGAAGAAACTTTAGAGCTTTTCGATATTCAGAAACCAATATCAGACTTCAACAACTCGACACCTCCACCAGTTTTTGTGAAAAAAGGTGTGTATAAAAACGGAGCTTTAGAATTAGAATTAATTAATGTAAGCAGAAGTAAAACGATTGTAATAGATGCAGGGTTTAAAAGAACAGAAACTTCTGAAACAGAATATTTTAACGAAACTATAGAATTAGAGGCGGGTTACATAACAAACCTAAAAATAGAAACGGGTAATATTTTTGATATAGGTTTTAGAATTGAAAACGATAGTAATAGAACTCCGAGATGATGTATTCATGTCAGACGGTGTTTGGGGTAAAGATGATTCTCCTGAAGGAACCACAGTAACAAATTTTGAAATTACTCAGAACGAAAGCTTGTATGCAGGAACTGGCTATAAAGTTGAAAGAGATATTGCTTTAAAAGCGACTACAAATTCATATGTTTCTGCGTACAGAAGTTTTACGCCAACATTTAAAACAGTAGATTTATCAGAATATAACGCATTAGAGTTTTCTGCAACAGGAAATAGCGATGTAGAAATTACCATCGTTAAAGAAGGAATAGATCAATGGGAAAATCAGTTTAAGAAAACCGTAAAATTAACTGAAGAAAAGAACGATTTTGTAATTTCTTTAGATCACTTTAAGTCTTTAACGGTTAATAATTTCGATTTGTCTGATGTTGTTTCTATTGTATTTACAATGTCTTCTGATGGCGTTACAACTGTTGAAAAAGAATTGGCAATAAAAGATTTAGTTTTTACACAGAAAACTTTAAGTGTAGATAATAACGTAGTTGAAGAAGGAGAAACAGTATTATATCCTAATCCTATGAAGTTAAGTACAGAGTTAAGTTTTTACTCTGAAGTTGAAGCAAGATCTAAACTAGAAGTTTATAATATAACTGGTGCCTTGTTAAAAAGAACCTATTTTGATACAAAGTTTGGTAACAATAAAATCTCGTTAGAAAAAGAGAAGCTAAGTGCAGGTTTATATTTTGTTAAGCTTTCTAATAACAACAAAACTTATAAGACAAAGAAACTTATAATTGAATAATATTGATTTTTAATTTTTGAATTTAAAAACCGCATGTAAGTTATCTTAAATGCGGTTTTTTTTATTGATTAATTATTTTTTTCTTGGAGGCGGCGGTGGCGGAATGTCATTTCCTGTTCTCTTTTTCCAATCTTGATATGCTTTTTTAGCTTTTAAGATTTCTTCTTTACTTGCATTAGGTTTTGGTGGCGCAGGTGGAAGTAATAATTTATCTTCTTCAGTTAATTCGCTTTTTTTCTTATACCAAACTTTATTTCCTTCTCTTAATTTTACGTAAGGTTTAATAGGGTTTTCTCGAAATGGAACCTTGCTTTTATCTGCTCTTGACATTCTAAAATACATTCCTCCTAAATCAGACCATTCTCTTTTAATTACTTTCTGCTCAGTTTCAGTTTTAAAAACATAATGTTTTCCCTCTTTTTTAAGCTTTTCAAATATTTTATGTTTTTTATTATATTCTTTTACAATATCTAAATTTACTAATTTTCCGTCTTTATAATATCTAGCTACTCTTTCTTTTTTATCAAAAGTGTAATAGTATTTTTGCCCATCAATTGTAATAAACCAATTTTTATTGAATTTTGGATCTGTAGCTTTTTTAATTAATGAAGGAGCATTATCTTCTATGTTATAAGTGCTTTTTAAAGTATCTAAATCTTTTAACTTTAGACGGATATCTTTAATTGTACCGGAATTAGTTTCTTTTTCTGCTTTAATAGTTGTGGTTAAAAAAGGTATTTCTTTTGAAATACTTTGTTTAGAATTAGGATTGTTTTGAATAATCGGAGCATCTATAAAAACGTTTTTATTTTTTTATCCTCTACTATTTCAATAATTTCTTTTTTGTAATTTTTTTATAATCCTCAAATTCTTTAACTCTTTCTGCATTTTTAGCTTCAAAATATTTTGTAGTTTCTAAATGCGCTTGATTTTCTTGAGGAAAACGTTTGCTACGAGCATTTTTATATACAAAACTGTTTGAATATGTAGCAAAGTCTGTGTGCTTATAATTATTAAGTGTTTCATTTTTAACCACTTTTCCATCTAGCCAAACAGCAAATTTGCTATTGTCTTTTAAAGCTTCAAATTGTTTTTCTGTTGGAACAATCTTTTTTGATCTTAATGGAGGAGGTGGTATTAATCTTGCTTTTTCTTTTTCATTTAATTCATCATAAGTTTTCTTTATTTTATTTCCATTTTTATCTTTAAAAATAAAATGTCCGTTTCTATGAAAATACTTTTTATAGACTTCATTTTCTGTTATAATATTTTTTTAGGTTGTTTTTCAAATACTTCTATAACCTCGATAATTTCTTCTTTTTCTTGTGCTTCAACTCTTTCTGCAAATAGAAAAACAAACCCTGCTAAAAGCGGAATTACCGCGAGCTTTTTAATCCATATTTTAGATTGTGAACTTTGTGTTGTCATCATTTTTAATCTTTTTTTAGTAAGTGAATAATTCAAATTACTGGCCAAGTAATATTCGTTGTTCCAAGCAGCTTTATTCAATAATAAATGCTGATATTGAAATGTATTTTTATGTTGATGTATAACTTTTTCGTCTGCTAAAAATTCATGATTTAATTGTACCGCTTTTTTAAGAAATATAAATAGCGGATTTATCCAAAATAGAATTTGTAAAAACTCAATTAAAAGTACATCAATGGTATGTTTTTGAGTAACGTGTGTTAATTCGTGTGTAAAAAGTTCTTCTTCGATATTGCCATTTTCATATTCTTTTTTATTGATAAAGATGGCTTTCCGTAAAGTGTGTGGTAAAATTTGATCATCAACCAAAACTAAGGTTGCTTTTTTGTACTTTATTTGTTCATTCAGTCTAATTTTCTGAATTATTTTGAATAAATTTCTCCCAAAACGAATTAGTAATAAAGAGGATATTAATAAGTAAAAACTAACAAAGTATTTGGTATAATCTATTACTTCTTCAACTTCTATTGTTTCCAAAGTATCAGCACTAAATTCTGGTTGTTTTATTTTTATTAGTGTATTTGCTATGGCATCTGTAGGTGCATAAGTGGTAATTGTTGCAAACGGAATTATCAAAGAAATTATAACGCCAATTAATAAATAGTACCTATTAAAATTGTGCATTTTTTCTTTTTCTAAAATAAAATGATAGAAACATAGCAGTAATGCTAAACAACTTACCGACTTTATAAGATAGCTTATCATTTTTGTTGCTTTTTAATTTGACTATCGATAACTTTTTTCAAATCTTCTAATTCTTCTGTAGATAAATTGGTTTCTTGGGTAAAAAAGGAAGCAAATTGGCTCGCAGAATCGTTAAAGAAATTTTTTATCAAGCCGTTTACATGGTTAGAAAAATAATCTGTTTTTTTAATTATCGGGTAATATTCTCTTGATTTACCAAACAGTTTATAATCTATAAAACCCTTATCTGATATTCTTTTTAATAAAGTAGCAACGGTTGTAGTAGCTGGTTTTGGATCAGGGAAATCTTCTAATAAATCTTTTAAAAATGCCTTTTTACGTTTCCATAAATACTGCATTAATTGTTCTTCGGTTTTAGATAACTGCATACTCTCATTATTTTTTACTCTACAAACATAGAATAAAAAATGAATTCTACAAATGTAGAGTTAAAATGGAGTGGTGATTTTTGTTATATTTGTTGAATTACTTAGAGATATTCAAAGAAAAATAAATGAAAAATAAAATTATAGTATTACTTGGTATTGTGCTTTTTACATCTTGTGCTACAAAAAAGTTTAAAGAAAGATGGTTAAAAAAAGAAGCTCCAGAAATGTTTAAAGCAAGGTTTGAAACAACCCAAGGTAATTTTGATATAGAGGCAAAAAGAGCTTGGTCTCCGGCAGGTGTAGACAGATTATATCAACTAATTAAATACGAATATTATAAAGATGTTGCTATTTTTAGAGTTGTACCAAATTTTGTTGCTCAGTTTGGTATTCACAACGATTCTATAATCAATAAAAGTTGGTCAAATAAAGTTTTTGTTGATGAACCTGTGATTATGAAAAATGATTCTATGACAATTGCTTTTGCAAGAAGCGGAGTTGAAACAAGAACGAATCAAATTTTTATTAATTTAAAGAAGAATGCTAGATTGGATACAATAGAATATTCTGGCGTTAAAGGTTTTCCGGTAATTGCTAAAGTAATAGCGGGTAAAGAAAACGTTTTAAAGTTTTATGATGGTTACGGTGATAAATTAGGAAGACAACAAGGAAAGATAAATAAACTTGGTAATGCCTTTCTAAAGGAGAAATATCCGAAGGTAGATTATATTTTAAAAGCCTATTTTATAAAATAAAAAAAGCCGCATATTGCGGCTTTTTCTCAATCTTAATTTTTAACAGAAATATAAAAATTTGAATCAATTTTAAAATCAGTTTCTTTATCTTTTAAAATGATTTCTTGTTTTTCTGTAGAAGGATAAATCCACTTTTCTTTATCATTTAAATAAATTTTTAAGGGCATATTAAAATTATCTACAACATTAATCCAACTATAAGTTAGGGTGTTATTTTTAATTTTATAAGTCAGCGTCGGTATTTTTTTATTTCTTAAATATTGAACAAAAAAAGCTTCTAAATTGATTCCTACTTCTTTACTTAAAAAATTTTCAATCTGCTTTGTAGTTACAGTTTGATGATAAAATACTTTATTCATTTTTCGTAAAATACTGCGCCATTTTTCATCATTATTAACTAATTGCCTTAAAGTATGTAACATATTGCCACCTTTATTATACATGTCTCCGTAACCTTCTTTATTAACATTGTATTTACCAATTATTGGTGCTTTATTACTGATAGAATTTCTTAAACCAATTACATATTCTGATGCTGCTTTTTTACCGTAATAATAATCTATAAATAAACTTTCAGAGTAATTTGTAAAGCTTTCGTGTATCCACATATCTGCAATGTCTTTATTGGTAATGTTGTTTGCAAACCATTCGTGACCAGCTTCATGAATTATAATAAAATCAAACTTTAAACCCCAACCTGTACCAGATAAATCTCTACCAAGGTAACCTTGTTTGTATTGATTGCCATATGTAACAGAACTTTGATGTTCCATACCCAAATAGGGTACTTCTACCAATTTAAAACCATCTTCGTAAAAAGGATACGGACCAAACCAATGTTCAAAGGCTTTCATCATTTTTGGGGCATCTTTAAAATGCTTTTTAGCTTTTTCTAAATTGTATTTTAAAACATAATAGTCCATGTCAAGATCTCCTTTTTCACCATCAAAGACTTCAGAAAAATGTGTGTAATCTCCAATATTTACATTAACACCATAATTATTTATAGGATTGTCTACGTACCAATTATAAGTAGTGTATTCGCCATGTTTTTTTACGCTCTCTAACCTTCCGTTAGAAACATCCATTAAATTACTTGGTACTGTAACGCTAATTCGCATGTTTTCTACTTCATCATACATATGGTCTTTACAAGGCCACCATACACTTGCGCCTAAACCTTGGCAAGAAGTTGCTACAAAATGATTTCCATTTTTATCTTTTCTCCACGAAAATCCACCATCCCAAGGTGCTCTAATTGCTTCTTTAGGATTTCCTGTATAATGTACAATAATACTATCCGTTTTGCCAATAATTTGCTTTTTTAAAAGCTTTACAAAGTGGGCATTTCCATCATGTATAACTTCTAATTCTTTTTCATCTTGGGTAACCTTTGTAATCTTTAAAGGAGCCTGTAAATCTATTTGCATTGTATTATGAACACTTAAAACTTTATATTTTATGGTGTTTTTACCGGAAATAAATTTTTTGTCCGGATTTACTTTTACATCTAAATGGTAATACGTTAAATCCCACCAAATTCTCTCTGGTGTAATACTTCCTCTTAAAGTATCTTGCCTTGTAAAATTGTTTTTTTCGGTCATTAAACCTTGAGCTTTACAAGATAAAAAGCTCAAAGAAAGAAAAAGAATTAAAAGTAATTTTTTCATAAATTATTTAATTTTAAAACCTTTTGCTGGTTTGGCATCTAATAAATGAGTTACAAAATAATCCCATCGTTTTCTTGTCATGTAGTTTGTCATGTTGCCATAACCATGTCTTTTATTCGGGTATAAAATCATATCGAAATCTTTGTTTGCATTTATTAAAGCTTCTACAACTAACATTGTGTTAGATGGTGGTACATTATTATCCATAGAACCATGGGTAATTAGTAATTTACCTTTTAAGTCTTTTGCAATTAATTGATTTGCCTGATTATCGTAATTTGTTGTTCCGTCTGCTTTACCTTCAATATTCCCTTTTTGTAAAAGACCTTGCCATTTTTCGCCCCAATCTGCCTCGTAATTTCTGTTATCATGATTTCCAGCTCCGAAACTGCAACGTCATAAAATTCGGGTAAGCAAAAACTGCTCTTGTAGAGGCAAAACCACCACCGGAATGTCCCCAAATTCCAACTCTTTCAGTATCCATTCCTTTATATTTTTTTGCCAATTGTTTTATTGCAGTAATATTATCTGGTAAACCATTGTCGCCCATGTTACCATAATATGCATCATGAAAAGATTTAGAACGCATTGGTGTACCCATTGCATCTACAGCTACAACAACAAAACCTAGTTCTGCAACTGCCTGAAAATCTCTCCGAGACAGGTCTAAAACCGTAATTACCAACAGAACCAGATTGCGGGCCAGGATAAATGTAGTTTAATACCGGATATTTCTTAGATTCGTCGTAATGGCTAGGTAAACACATTATACCGTAAATATCTGTGTTCTCGTCTCTAGCTTTTACAGAAAATTCTACAGGTGCCTGCCAGTTTCTTTCTTTTAATTTAGAAATATCAGCAGTTTCTAAATCCATTATTTTTTCTCCGGAATTATCTCTCAAAACAGAAATAGGAGCAGAGGTTGTTGTAGAATAAGTGTCTACAAATAAACTATAATTGTTATTAAAGCTTACATTATGAGTTCCTTTAGAAGGAGTAAGGTTCACCATATTAGATCCGTCAAAATTAATCTTGTAGTAGTAGTTATGATAAGGATTGCCTTCTTCTTTACCTCCTGCAGAAAAGTAAATAACTCTATTTTTTTCGTCGATATTTTTAACTTGTTTCACCAACCAGTTTCCTGTTGTAATTTGATTTTTTAGCTTTTTAGTTTTTAAATCATATAAGTAAATATGGCCCCAATTTGTTTTTTCTGAATACCAAATAAACTCATTTGAATCAAATAAAACTTTCCAGTTTTCTGCGTTTACACCAGATTCGTAATAAGTATCTACTTCTTCTTTATGTATAGAAGTTACTTTACCTGTATTTGCATCTGCAATTTGTAAATGTGCAATTTTGTGATCTCTAGAACTAGAAACAAAAGCAAATTTTGTACCTTCTTTGTTCCATTGGGCATCTAACAATTCGTTATTTCTACCGGCAATATGGTCTGTAGTTGTTCCTCTTTGAAAATCTTTACCCATTTTTAGGCGAACCGTTTTGGGTTTGTTATTTAAATGGATGATTACACGTTCTATCGTAAAGATTTTTTCGTCGCCAGGTAACGGATGTTTCCATGCTTCTAATCTTGGGTGCCCAACATTTGTAGACGTTAAATACATCATACCAACGCCTCTTGCGTCTTGCTGAAAAGTTGCAATTTTATCTGAGTTAGGAGACCATTTTAAAACAGCGCCATCACTTTTAATCCAACCTGCGTTGTTTGTGGCGTAACCATAATCTTTTTCACCATCAAAAGTAACTTGCGTTTTTTTATTGGTTTCTAAATCTCTAATCCAAAGGTTATAATTGTCTATGTAAGCAACTAATTTCCCGTTTGGAGATACATGCTCATTTCTGCTATATTTTTTGGTGTTTCCTGGTTTTTCAGTCAAAGATTTTTCATTTATATTATAGCTAAATTTTTTATTAGAAGTCGAGAAATTTATATTTTCTAAATCTTCTGAAATAGTTACATTATAAATTGGTAAAGCAGTTGCTTTAACTTCTTTATCTAATTCTTCTGATAATAAAGAAGCTAGGTTTTCATGATCGAAAGCAGTTGCTTTCGTTTTAGAAGTTGCATCTGTTAAAACATATCGTTTACCATCTTCAGTATTTGTTGAGTAAATTAACTTATTACCATTTGCAAAAGAAACGTTAGAAACTTGGTTGTACACAAGACGGTACAAACTTCTGTCCATATGTTTTGCTGCAGCTTCGTACTCTGCAATAGTAAATTGTTTTTGTTCTTCAGTTTTAGAACAATTAAATAGTAATGCAGTAAAAATACTACAAACTAAAAATTTGGTTAAGGTAGATTTCATATTGAGTTTAATTATGTTAGTTAGATAATTCTGTAAAATATTTATAGAAATAAGGTATTGTTTCGATTCCTTTTAAATAATTCCAAACACCAAAATGTTCATCTGGAGAATGTATTGCATCTGAGTTTAAACCGAAGCCCATTAAAATAGTTTTGCTTTTTAGTTCTTGCTCAAATAAAGCTACAATTGGTATACTACCACCACTTCTTTGCGGTATTGGAGTTTTATTAAATGTAGCTTCGTAAGCTTTACTTGCTGCTTTATAAGCAATATTATCAATTGGTGTAACATAACCTTGCCCACCATGATGAGGTTTTACAACTACTTTTACAGATTTAGGAGCAATACTTTCGAAATGAGTTTTAAATAACTCGGTAATTTCCCTCCAATCTTGATTTGGCACCAAACGCATCGAGATCTTTTGCATATGCTTTACTAGCAATTACCGTTTTTGCACCTTCACCGGTGTAACCACCCCAAATTCCGTTTACATCTAAAGTTGGTCTAATAGAATTTCTTTCGTTTGTAGAATATCCGTTTTCTCCATACACATCATTTATATCTAAAGCCTTTTTATAATCATCTAAAGAAAACGGAGCTTTAGCCATTTCTGCTCTTTCTGCTTCTGATAAATCTTCTACTTTATCATAAAATCCAGGAACTGTAATATGATTGTTTTCATCATGTAAAGAAGCAATCATTTTGGTTAAAATATTAATAGGATTTGCTACTGCGCCACCATATAAACCAGAATGTAAATCTCTATTTGGACCTGTAACTTCTACTTCTACATAACTTAAACCACGTAAACCTGTTGTGATTGACGGAATATCGTTTGCAATCATTCCGGTATCAGAAATTAAAATAACATCGTTTGCTAATTTTTCTTTGTTTCTAGGTACAAACCAAGCTAAACTTTCTGAACCAACTTCTTCTTCTCCTTCAATCATAAACTTAACGTTACAAGGCAAGTTTCCTGTTGATGTCATATACTCTAATGCTTTAACATGCATATACATTTGGCCTTTATCATCACAAGCACCTCTTGCAAAAATGGCTCC
The DNA here is from genome assembly GCF_055693625.1 of Polaribacter sp. HA6-7. Lineage (NCBI taxonomy): Bacteria > Pseudomonadati > Bacteroidota > Flavobacteriia > Flavobacteriales > Flavobacteriaceae > Polaribacter > Polaribacter sp. HA6-7. The sequence goes on along the minus strand of NZ_CM146338.1, from coordinate 2,353,514 downwards.
TTCGGATGAATTTCTGTGTTTTTTATCACGGGTTCAAAAGGAGGTGAGGTCCATAATTCGATAGGATCTGCTGGCTGAACATCATAATGTCCATAAACTAAAACAGTTGGTAAATTTTTGTCTATAATTTTTTCACCATAAATAATAGGATATCCTGGTGTTTCACAAAGTTCTACTTTGTCGCATCCTGCTTTTTTTAAGCTTTCTAAAACAAAATCGGCAGTGTTTAAAACGTCTTTTTTATAGGCGGTGTCTGCACTTATCGAAGGAATTTTTAGTAAACTAATTAATTCGTCTAAAAATCTTTTTTTGTTGTCTTGTATGTATGTTTGAATTGTATTCATGAAGTTTTTTTTAATTTCTTACTCAAAAATAGAAAAATTATTATGAACAAGTTTGTAGTTTGGAACTATTGTTTATATTTGCATCCCGAAATAACGGGAAAAGTTGCAGGCGTGGTGGAATTGGTAGACACGCTAGACTTAGGATCTAGTGCCGCGAGGTGTGAGAGTTCGAGTCTCTCCGCCTGTACAAACAAAAAAAGCTGAAATAATTTACTTCAGCTTTTTTTTGTTTTAAGAATTATCTAGTTAAAGAAATTACTTCAAAATCTTCTGCTCTTTCTGCGTGCTCGAACATTTCTTTTGTTTCTTCCGGCGGAGTTCTAAGTTTTCTCTTTGTTAAATCTATCCAAGCGCCGTATACTTTTATAATCGCAGATAATTTACCTTGTTCATTAAAAACTTCGTGTACTATTTTCCAACGTTCGTTGTTTTCAGACAAACCTTGTAACTTAAGGTTTACTGTAATGTTTTCTCCTAAATGAATTTCTTTTCTAAAAGAGGTTTCTTCTGTAAATAATATCGGACCTAAATTATGCTTTGTAAACTCTTCAATAGAAAAATTGTATTTCGCAAAATAGCGTACTCTAACTTCTGCAGCATAATCGTTATATGCTGTATGTCTCATGTGTCTGTTTGGGTCAAAGTCAGACCACTTTGTGTTAAAAGTTACTTTAAAGCTCATATGTTTATAATATAAAAATACCTGATAAACTTAATTTATCAGGTATTTAAGGTTAATTATTGATGTTTAGTTTTTTACAATTTCTGAAGAAGTTTTAACTTTTAAATCTTTTAAAACATTTAAAGCCTCAGAAACATATATATCTTTTGATAAGTTTTTATGCCATGCTTTTCTTTTATTAGCTAAAACACTATCTTTTTTAATTAAAGGTAATTCGTATTTAGGTGATTTAAAGCTAAGATTAGATTCGTATTTAAAAACGTTTGCATATTTTTTAGAAGCATTTTCTACTACTTTACTTTCTCTAGAAAATTGCTTTAAATTTAAAGAATAGGTTGTGTCGTCTTGCTTTTCTTTTAGCCACTTTGCATAATCGTTTATCAATTTAAAATTAGCATCAGAAGCAATTCTATTTTTACTATTATTTACAACGTCTGCAAAGTTTTCGTAAGTATTTGTTTTTGTATACTTTGCTTGTGGTACTTTATCCCAAACAAGTGCGCCGTCTAAATCTCTTTCACCAAATTTCATGTAACTATATCTATCCGGCATTGCAATATCAGAATAAACACCTTCTATTTGAGTAGAACCACCGTTAACTCTATAAAATTTCTGAATTGTCATTTTAATAGCTCCTAAGTCTTTTTCGTACTTCGGATAAAAATTATTGATAGGAATTACACTTTGTACGGTTCCTTTACCATAGGTTTGGTTTCCGCCAATAATTACAGCTCTACCATAATCTTGCATTGCTGCTGCAAAAATTTCTGATGCAGAAGCAGAAAGTTCGTTTACCAAAACAACCACAGAACCATCCCACTGCATTTTAGGATCAACATCATTTTTAACGATTGGGTCTTGTCCTCTATATTTTACTTGCACAACAGGTCCTTGTTCTATAAACAAACCAGCAATTTCTATTGCTGTTTTTAAAGATCCACCACCATTATTTCTTAAATCAATTAACAAACCAGAAACATTTTCGCCTTTTAAACGCTCAATTTCTTTTTCCATGTCTTTTGCAGAGTTTCTTGCATTTGCATCAGAAAAATCAATATAAAATCTAGGTAAATCTATTAAACCATATTTTTTTCCATCTTTTTCTACAATTGTAGATTTTACAAATGTTTCCTCTAATTCTACAACATCTCTAATAATCGAAATTACTTTCGTAGAACCATCGAGTTTCTTTTTTACCGTTAACCTTACTTCTGTTCCTTTTGGACCTTTTATAAATTTGATCGCATCGTCTAATCGCATACCAACAATATCTACCGGTTCTTTATCACCTTGTGCAACTTCTAAAATGATGTCGCCCGCTTCTAAGTCTCCTTGTTTCCAAGCAGGTCCACCTGATACTAATTCAAAAATTTCAGTATAAATTCCTTTTTTTAGTAATCTAGCACCAATTCCTTCTAATTTACCGGACATATCTTGGTCAAAACGCTCTTTAATTCTTGGCGCCATGTATGTTGTATGCGGATCGAATGCACCCACAACACTATTTAAAAAAGTAGAAAACCAGTCTTCGTGTTCTAATTCTTCAATTCTTAAATAAAGTTCATCCATGTTTTTAGAAACTTCTGCTCTTGCTTCTTTTTCTAAAGTTTTAAAAGATTTTTTCTTAAAATTCTTATCTTTCTTTATTTGAGATTCTTGCTTATCTAATTTGTCTTGTATTCTACTTAAAACGTTTAGTTTTAATTGTTTTCTCCAATAATCAATTAATTCGTTTTCATTTTTAGCAAAAGGCACGTTATCATAATCGATATCTATAATTTCGTCTTTTTTAAAGTTGAAAGGACTTTCTAGTAATTCTGCGTAATAAGACTCAGCATTTTTAATCTTATCTAAAAAATTACTGTAAACAAGGTTGTAAAAAGAAACATCGTCTTTTAACAATTGATTGTCAATTTCATATTTATATTTCGAGAATTTTTTAATGTCTTTTTGAGTAAAGTATCTTTTATTTGGGTCTAAACCATCAATAAAACTATTAAATATTTGCTCAGAAAAATTGTCATTCATGTCTTTTACAACAAAATGACCTCTTGTTAAAATGTTTTTTAAAACATATACTAAGATTTTATCTTTTTCAAGGTCCGGTTCACTAAACTTAGTATTTGCTTGTAAGCTACTAAATAGCATTAAAAATGCTAGAAACGATATTTTAATTCTAAATGCTTTCTTCATAAACCTTCTGTCGTGTGATGTTTTGTATAATTACTGTTGTGCTGCTACTAAACTACTAAAATAATGCCAAATATTTAAAGTTACTAACGCTAATGTTAATTTTTACTTTTAGCACTAAAATTTATTAGTTACAAATTTAACCAAATGTAAACGCTTAGATTCTTTACAAATTGTTAAAAAGAAACTCCTATAAATAAATTACATTTGTATTTAAATTTTACAATTATGCAAGAAAAGCCTTTAATTTTAGTTACAAACGATGACGGAATTACTGCTCCTGGTATTAGAGCATTGATAAAAATAATGAATAAAATTGGTGATGTAGTTGTGGTTGCGCCGAGATAGCCCGCAAAGCGGAATGGGACATGCAATTACTGTTGATAATGTTTTAACTTGTAACCCAATTACTATAGATGAAGGACCACAATTAGAATATACTTGTTCCGGTACGCCTGCAGATTGTGTAAAAATGGCAATTAGCGAAATTTTAAATAGAAAACCAGATTTGTGTGTTTTCGGGATAAATCATGGCGCAAACTCTTCTATAAATGTAATTTACTCTGGTACAATGAGTGCAGCGATAGAAGCAGGAATAGAAGGTGTGCCGGCAATAGGTTTTTCTTTGTTAGATTTTAAATGGCATGCAGATTTTAAACCATCAGAAGAATTTGTAAAAAATATTACTTTAAATGCACTTTTAAACGGAATACCGGAAGGTGTGGTTTTAAATGTAAATATTCCTGATTTAAAAAAGGATGAAATAAAAGGAGTAAAAGTTTGTAGACAGGCTAGTGGTTATTGGAAAGAAGATTTCGACAAGCGTAAAAGTCCTTTTGGTAAAGAATACTATTGGCTTTCACGGGCAATTTGTTAATAAAGATAAAGGGCAAGACACAGATGTTTATGCGTTAGAAAATGGATATGTTTCTGTAGTTCCTGTTCAATTTGATATGACAGCGCATCATATGATTCAAAAACTAAATTCTTGGGAACTGTAAAAAAAGATATTTTAATAGGATTTTTAGTGGCACTATTTGCCACTTTTGGTGGTGTTTTTTTGTATTTAGAATACTTTTCTAAATTTAGTTTTGATGATACCTTAAAAATGATTGAAGAAGGAAAGTTATATGGTAAAGTTTTGTCTTTAGCTGCAATACCTAATTTATTTGTCTTCTTTGTTTTTATAAAAAAGAAACAAGATCATAAGGCAAAAGGTGTTTTATTAGCAACAATTCTTATTGCGTTAACAACATTATTATTAAAGTTTTTCTAAAATGAAATATTATATAATTGCTGGTGAAGCTTCGGAGATTTACACGGTTCTAACCTAATGAAAGAACTGTTGAAAAAAGATACTGCTGCAGATATTCGTTTTTGGGGAGGTGATTTAATGAAAAATGTTGGCGGAACTCTTGTAAGTCACTATAAAGAAAGAGCTTTTATGGGTTTTTTGAAGTTCTAAAAAATCTTTCTAAAGTTTTAGGATTTATAAAAGATTGCAAAAAAGATATTGAAAAATTTAATCCGGATGTAATTGTTTTTATTGACAATTCTGGTTTTAACTTGCGTGTTGCTAAATGGGCAAAAGAAAAAGGTTTTAAAACTAATTATTATATTTCTCCGCAAGTTTGGGCAAGTAGAGCAAGTAGAGTTAAAGATATTAAAAGAGATGTAGATCAGTTATTTGTAATACTTCCGTTCGAAAAAGAATTTTACAAAAAATACGATTACGAAGTTACGTTTGTTGGGCATCCTTTAATAGATGCAATTGCAAATAGAGAGCGAGTTTCGGAAAGTGATTTTCGTAAAGAACACAATTTATCTGATAAAAAAATTATTGCTTTATTACCTGGTAGTAGAAAGCAAGAAATTACAAAAATGCTTTCTGTAATGTTGTCTTTGGTGTCAGATTTTTCTGAATATCAATTTGTAATTGCAGGTGCGCCAAGTCAAGATTTTTCGTTTTACCAGCAAATAATACAAGATAGAGAAGTAGCGTTTATCAATAACAAAACCTACGATTTGTTAAGTAATTCTTATGCAGCATTGGTTGCATCTGGTACAGCAACTCTAGAAACAGCACTATTTAAAGTTCCGCAAGTTGTTTGCTATAAAGGTGGTTATATTTCTTACCAAATAGCCAAAAGAATAATTACTTTGAAATTTATTTCTTTGGTAAATTTGATTATGGATAAAGAAGTGGTAACAGAATTAATTCAAGAAAACTTTAATAAGAAGAATTTAAAAAAGGAATTAGATCTTATTTTACAAGAAGCGTCTAGAGAGCAAATGTTTTTAAATTATTTTGAATTGGAGAAAAAACTAGGTGGCCAAGGAGCATCTAAAAACGTAGCTACGGCAATTGTAAATTCATTAAAATAAAAAATTTGAAGATGAGAAATTGGTATGTTGTATTACTGTTATTATCTTTTGTAATTACGTCTTGTTCGTCAACTAAAAATGTAAGTAATTCAGCAAAGAAATCAGTAAATAAGCCAATTTCTAAAGTAGATAGAGTTGTTGCCAATGCTTTAAAATACAAAGGGGTTAAATATCGATTTGGTGGTACAACTGCCAAAGGTATGGATTGCTCTGGTATTGTTTATGTTTCTTACTTAGACGAAAATGTACAATTGCCTAGAATTTCTAGAGATATGGCAAAAAGAGGAAGAAAAATTGCCTTAAAAAATGCCAAAAAAGGAGATTTGCTATTTTTTAAAACATCAAAAAAAGGAAGAGGTATCAATCATGTTGGACTTATTGTAGCTGTTTCTAATGGTAAAATTAAATTTATTCATGCTACTACATCTAGAGGTGTAATTGTTTCTGATTTATCTCAAAAATATTGGAAAAACGCCTATGTTAAAACAAACAGAATCTTATAGTTTTTTTAGTAACTTGACGTTGCTATGAAAAGGTTAATTAAATACGTGCCTTTACACTTTTTGGTGTTTTTAATTTTAGGAATCTGTTTGCAGTTTTATTATGAAATTTGGCAATATGGTTTTCTAAAATTATCTGTTGTATTTGGTGTTTTTCTTGTTTTAAACATTCTTAATATTAAAAAGCAGTTAACTACAATAACTTCTTTTTTAATCTATTTCTTTATAGGTGTTTCTGTAACGTTTCTCAACGATTCTAGAAATTATAAAAATCATTACAGTAATTTTAATAAAGAGGAAGAACAAGTTCTTTTAAAAATCACAAAGGTTTTAAAACCAGGAAACTATTATCAAAAATATATTGCTGAAATTATAGGTTTAAATCAGCATAAAACTAGAGGAGAGGTTTTATTAAATGTTCAAAAAGATACTATAGATCTTAGGTTTTCTATTGATGATCAGTTGTATGTAAAACCTATTTTTAAAGAGTTAATTCCGCCTTTAAATCCGTATCAATTTAATTATAAATCGTATTTAGCAAAACAAGGAATTTATCATCAAATATTTATAGAAAAAGAACAATACCAAATATCAAATTTAGTAGAAACTTCGGTGGCTGGTTTTGCAGAAAAAATTCGGAATAATATTATTACGTCTTTAGAAAAAGAAGTTTTAGTAATGATGAGTTGGCTGTAATTAAGGCGCTTTTATTAGGGCAAAGACAAGATATCTCTAAAAGTTTATTAACAGATTATCAAAATGCAGGCGCAATACATATTTTAGCAGTTTACGGTTTACATGTTGGTATTTTACTATTAATTCTAACTTTTATATTAAGGCCAATAGACAGGTTTAAAAACGGTAAATATCTCAAAGCAATAGGTATTATTGTTTTCTTATGGATGTTTGCATTTATAGCAGGTTTATCTGCTTCTGTGGTTAGGGCGGTTACTATGTTTTCTTTTGTAGCAATTGGGCAGTCATTTCAAAAGAAAACACTAATAGAATTCTCTTTAATTACCTCAATGTTATTCTTATTGCTTGTAAAGCCAATGTTTTTATTTGATGTTGGTTTTCAGTTGAGCTATCTAGCTGTATTCGGAATAATTTGGGTTCAACCAAAACTAGATTCTTTATATGTTCCAAAATATTATTTAGATAAAAAAATATGGCAATTGCTAACCGTTTCAATTGCAGCCCAAGTTGGTATTTTACCCTTAAGTATATATTACTTTCAACAATTTCCGGGTTTGTTTATGCTTTCCAATATAGTAATCATTCCTTTTTTAGGGATTATTCTCGTTGCAGGAATCGTTGTAATAATATTATCCGTTTTAAATATTTTACCACAGTTTTTAGCTGATTTTTACGGAATAATAATTTCTTTAATGAATAGTTTTGTTCGCTTTATTTCTCGTCAAGAGCAGTTCTTATTGCAAGAAATTGCTATTTCATTTAAAACAATGTTAGTCTTGTATTTTATCATTTTTTCGGCTGTTTTCTTTTTATTGAAGAAGAACTCAAAACGCTTGGTAATCTTTTTAGTATCAATAGTATTGTGTCAAGGTATTTATTTTTTAGAGCACAAAAAAGCAAAGGAACAAAACGCTTTTATGGTTTTTCATAAGAGTAGATTTTCTGTTATTGGAAATAAAATTGGAAAACAACTAAATATTCAGCATAATATAGATTCTGCTTCTGTAGATGATATTAAAGCTGTTAAACCTTTTATGCTTTCAGCAAAAATAGAGAAGATTAATAAAGTTGATTTTAAAAACTATGTAAATTTTAAAGGAAAAGATATTTTAATAATTGATAGTTTAGGAGTGTACCAATTAGAGAAAATAATTAACCCTATTGTGATTTTACAAGATTCGCCAAAAATAAATTTGGAAAGAATGTTGAGTATTCTAAAACCAAGTTTGGTTATAGCTGATGGCTCAAATTACAAAAAAGACGTGTTGTTTTGGGAAAAAGTATCTTTAGAATTAAACGTTCCGTTTCATTATACAGGTCAAAAAGGCGCTTTTATTTTAATTGATTAAAATTACAAGCTACTTTTAAAGTCTTTATCGAAATCTTTCCAATTGGTAGTTTTGTATTTATCCGCAGAAAAATAAACTAATATTTTTTCAAACATTTCTTTTTGTTGATAACCAGGTATATTTTGAAGTAATTCTTCATCTTCGGATAGAAATATGGTTGATGGATACGATAGTTTTCCGTTCATTATAGTAGCTGGTAGTTGATGAAATCCTCTTCTGCCACTTTTTTGAAACTTAAACGTATGACCATTGTAGGTTATGTCTTTTTTCTCTTCTCCGTTTAACTTAATTGCGTAAAAATTATCATTAATTATTTTGATAATAGTCTTGTTAGAGTAGGTTTCAATATCCATTTTTTTACAGAAACCACACCAATCTGTATACACGTCAATTAAAATTGGTTTAGGTGTTTTTGCATTTAATGCAATTGCTTCTTCAAAAGACAACCATTTAATTTTGTCTTGCGAGTGCAAAGACAATGATACTAATGTTAACGTTAAAATGAAGATTAATTTTCTCATGATTTATTATTCGCAATTATAATACCAAACTTACAAATAAACTTTTAGGTATAAAAAAACCTCATAAACATAATTTATGAGGTTTTTTAAAGTATTTTTTTATTAATGTACGTTACCCATTAATTTTTTCATTAACGGAGAAAACAATAAAACTACTGCTCCTGCTCCTAATGCATAAAGTGCAATTAAATGGAAACCATCAGTATATACACTTAGAGTATCTAATGGATTAATAACTTGACCAGGAACATTTTCTATGGCTAGTTCTTCAGAAATAAAACCTACAATTTGAAATGCAAATGCTGAAGACAAGAACCAAACTCCCATCATAAAAGAAACAATGTTTTTTGGTGATAAATCTGTAATTTTTGATAAACCTACAGGAGACATAAACAACTCACCTACAGAAATTATAAAATACATTGCAAACAAATAATAAAAAGGAACCATTCCATTTTCGTTAGCACTTAAACCACTTATAGATAAAATGTAAAAACTTAAACCTGCAAATAATAATCCTAAACCAAATTTATAGGGTGTTCTTGGGTTTAAATTTCTTTTCGATAAATATCCCCATAAAAGAGAAACAGGAATTGCTAAAATGATGATAAACATAGAGTTTAGACCATTAGTTTGTCCTGCACTCATTATACCATCTAAATCAACATTTCTTGATGCAAAAAGTGTAATTACACTTCCGGATAATTCATGAAAACCCCGGAATAAAGTCATAAAAAAAGTAATTAATACTGCCATTATTAATTTCTTTCTAGCTTCATTAGTCTTTAAATTAAAAATAATATAACCAAGATAGATTAAAACTGCTACACCAATAAATTTGAAAATTCCAGTTACATAATTATCTTTCCATGAAGCTAATAACCAAGCTATAGCTGGTGCAGATAAAAAAGCAATAATTGGAATTAAAGTTTTTTGAGGTATACCTGCAACTTTCTTTTCATATACTTCTTCATTTGGCGGTAAACCTTTGTCTCCAAAAACATTCTTTTTAATTCCGCTCCAAAAGAAAATTAAACCAGTTAACATACCAATTCCAGCTAAACCAAAACCATAATGATAGCCATATTCAACAGCTAACCAAGCGCATAAGAAAGGAGCAACCATTCCTCCAATGTTAATTCCCATGTAGAAAATGGTAAAACCAGAATCTTTACGTACATCTCCATCTTTATAAAGAGCACCTACAAAGGTTGAAATGTTTGGTTTAAAAAAACCGTTACCAACAACAATAAATGCAAGTGCTAAGAAAAACGCCATATCGTTTTCTACAGCTAATACAAAGTGACCAATTGTCATTAAAATTCCACCTAAAAAAATAGAACTTCGCATTCCTAATATTTTATCAGAAATTTGACCACCAATTACTGTTGATGCATATACTAAAGAACCGTAAGAAGCATAAACTACAGCTGCAGCTGCATCTCTCTCTGCGATTGCTTTAAAGATTTCGTTTACCATGTAAAGCGTAAGTAACGCTCTCATTCCGTAGAAACTAAAACGTTCCCATAATTCTGCAAAAAATAAGTAAAATAACCCTTTTGGGTGACCAAACATTTGTGGGTCTTCAGTAGCTGTACTAACTCCTTTGTCTAACATAATTATCCTTTAATTTTTGTTGTTGAATTTGATTTATTAATTAAATGCGTTTCTACAAAATTTGTCATTTTTGTATATAAATTTAAACGCGTATTTTTTCCTTTGTAAATTCCGTGTGTTCTATCTCGGTACAATAAACATATCAAATTGTTTATTGGCATCAATTAAAGAATTTATCATTCTGTAACTATTTTGCACATGTACATTATCGTCTCCTGTACCATGAACCAGTAAATAATTTCCTTTTAATTTTTCTGGATAATTAACAGGCGAATTATCATCATAACCAGCAGGATTTTCTTGTGGTGTTCTTAAAAAACGTTCTGTATAAACAGTGTCATAAAATCTCCAAGAGGTTACAGGTGCAACCGCAATTGCAGTTGTAAAGATATCACTTCCTTTTAAAAGTGAATTTGTACTCATATGTCCGCCAAAAGACCAACCCCAAATACCGATATTATTTTCGTCGATATAAGAGCGGTTTGCCAATTTTTTTGCTGCAGCAATTTGATCTTCCGTTTCGTATTTAACTAAATTTAAATACGTAGATTTTTTAAAATCACTTCCTTTAAAACCTGTTCCTCTACCATCTATGCAGACAATAATCATCCCTTTTTGGGCTAACATATTGTGCCAATAATCGTTACTTGCATTCCATTTATTAGCAACTTGTTGTGACCCCGGACCCGAATATTGAAACATTAATAAAGGATATTTTTTATTTTCATCAAAATCTGCAGGCTTAATCATCCACATATTTAAATCATTTCCATTAATAGAAATTGTAGAAAATTCTTTCGGACTCATTTTGTACTCAGATAATTCTTCTTTTAATTCTGAATTATCTTTGATAACCTTTAGCATTTCTCCTTCTGCTGTATATAAAGAATAAATTGGAGGAATTTCTGATGAAGAAAAAGTATTGATAAAGTAATTTAAGTTTTTACTAAATGAAGCAGAATTTGTTCCTTCTTCATTACTTAAAAGTTTTTTATTTTTTCCATCTAAATCAATAGAGTAAACGCCTCTATTGGTAGAACCATTTTCTACAGATTGATAATAGATTGTTTTTTTAGATGCGTTATAACCGTAATAATTTGTTACTTCCCAATCTCCTTTTGTAATCTGATTGATTAATTTTCCGAGAGAAATCATAATGATAAATATGGTTAAATCCGTCTTTCTCACTTGTCCAAATAAAGCTGTTATCATTCAAAAAAGTAAGATTGTCTGTAATATCTACATATGCTTTATCAGTTTCGTCTAATAACAAACTAGAACTGCTTCTTAATGCATTTACTTTATGTAGTTTTAAATTGTTTTGATGACGGTTTAAAGTTGTTGCAACCAATACATTTGCATCATTAGACCATTTTATTCTTGGGATGTATTCATAATTACCTAAAGCAATTTTTTTGGTGTTTTTAGAAGAAAGAGTATACATGTGTAAAGTTACTTCTGCATTTTTTTCACCTGCTTTTGGGTATTTAAATACTTGCTGATTTGGGTAATTTGCTGTACCAACCATGTCCATGGAAAAAGTAGGAACATCACTTTCATTAAAACGTAAAAAAGCTAAATATTTACTGTTTTTACTCCATTCGAAAGCTCTAACAAAACCAAATTCTTCTTCGTAAACCCAATCTGTAATTCCGTTAATTACATTGTTAAATTTACCATCTTTGGTTACTTGCGTTACTTTATTTCCGTTGGTAAGATTTAAAATATAAATATTGTTATTTTTTGCGTAGGCAATTTTTTTACTATCCGGAGAAAAAGTAGGCTCTTGAATATCTTTACCAATTAAAGTTAATTTTTTAGAATTAATATTATAGTAATAAAATGTACCTGTAAAAGAACGTCTGTAGATTTTTTTAAAATCTGTACCTAAAATAACAGAAGATTCTTCTGCATTAAAATTATAAGAATCAAAACTTTTTAAATCCTTTAAACTGGCGCTATTTACTATTGTTTCTACTTTTTCTAAAGTTTTATAACTGTATTTGTCTACAGTTGTACTTCCTTCATCATCAGTATTTAGTAAAGAATAAAAATCACCATTCATAGAATTTAAAGCATTCATTCTTTTAGCCGAAAAAGTGCCATTCCGGATTTCTTCTAAAGTGATTTCTTTGTTTCCTGTTGTGTAATTAGTTGATGTTGTGTTTTTTTCTTTGCAACTAACAAGTAGAGATATAGTTGCTAAAATGAAGATTTTTTTCATTATAGACATCGTTTTAATAAAAGTTTGTCAAGTTTACGTAAAAATCCGCAAAAAATGTTTTAAAAATTGAGAAAACTTGAATATTGCATAATGTTTTAACGGATTGAATTATATTTGTTGCTGATAGTTTATAGCATATAAAATGAGTAAGAAAATAAAGGGTTTTTCTAAATTAACAAAAGAAGAAAAGATCAATTGGATTGTAGAAAATTATTTTAATAATAATTTAAATGTTGTTGATATTATAAAACAATATTGGAATTCTGATGCGCAACTGCAACAGTTGCACGACGATTTTATAGAGAATACCATTTCTAACTTTTATTTGCCAATGGGTGTTGCGCCAAATTTTCTTATAAACGATAAAGATTATGTTGTGCCAATGGTAACAGAAGAGAGTTCTGTTGTAGCTGCAGCTTCTTTGGTAGCTAAGTTCGGAGTACAAAAGGCGGATTTAAAACAACCGTTTTAGGTACTACAAAAATTGGGCAAGTACATTTTATGTTTGCTGGCAATAAAGAAGATTTAATTTCTTATTTTAATAAAAATAAAACCGAATTGTATGCGGCAACTGCATCCATAACTAAAAATATGGAAAAACGTGGTGGCGGAATTTTAGACATACAGTTAATAGATAAAACAGATCATTTAGAAAATTACTATCAATTACATATTACTTTCGAAACCAAAGATTCGATGGGCGCTAATTTTATTAATTCTTGTTTAGAAGCTATTGCTGCTAAGTTTAGAAATGATGAAATTGAAATTGTAATGAGTATTTTATCTAATTACGTTCCGAATGTTTAGTTAGAGCAGAGGTAAGTTGTAAGATTGAAGATTTGGGTGTAGAAAATCCACAGAAATTTGCAGAGAAATTTTACCAAGCAGTAAAAATTGCCGAAGTAGAACCGTACAGAGCTGTAACGCATAATAAAGGAATTATGAACGGAGTTGATGCGGTTGTAATTGCTACTGGTAACGATTTTAGAGCTGTAGAAGCTGGTGTGCATGCGTATGCTGCAAAAGACGGAAAATATACAAGTTTATCTCATTGTACGATAGACAACGGAATTTTTAGATTTTGGATAGATTTACCTTTAGCATTAGGTACGGTTGGTGGTTTAACGGCACTACATCCGTTAGCAAAATTATCTTTAGAGATGTTGCAAAAACCGTCTGCAAAAGAATTAATGCAAATTATAGCAACTGCTGGTTTGGCTCAGAATTTCGCTGCTTTAAGAGCACTTACAACAAAAGGAATTCAGCACGGTCACATGAAAATGCATTTACAAAATATATTAAATCAATTAGGTGCTAATGCAGAAGAAAAAGAGATTATTGCAAATTATTTCGAAGGAAAAACAGTTTCGCATGCTGCGGTTGTATCTAAATTCGAAGAAATAAAAAAAATCTATTAATTGGGTAGATTTTAAAAATGAATCTAGTTTAAGAGGTTTACTTAACAGCCTAGAAATAGAAACTCCTGCCGTTTTTGGTAAAATGAATGGACAACAAATGGTAGAACATTTGGCTTTGTTATTAAAGGTTTCTAACGGCAAAATAGATGCAGATTTTTTTGTTGAAGAAGAAAAATCATCTAGAAGAAAAGCTTTTTAGACACAGATAACGAATTACAAGTTGGTTTTAAAGCCTCGATGCTATCAGAAGAACCAGTTCCTGCAAAGTTTTCTACCTTAAAAGATTCTATTGAAGATTTGATATTGCAAATAGAGAGTTTTGAAACTCATTTTAAAACAAATGCAACAGAGAATCATCCATTTTTCGGAGAGTTAGATTACCAATATTGGTGCAAGTTTCATGTAAAACATTTTACACATCATTTTAAACAATTTAATTTAGTTTAATGAATTATTACTCAAACGGAAAACTGTTATTAACAGGTGAATATTTAGTCTTAGATGGCGCAAAATCTTTAGCGTTACCTACTAAGTTTGGGCAAGATTTAATTGTCGATCAAATAAGAGAAGCGCAATTAATTTGGGGAAGTTTTACAGATAAAGGAGAATGCTGGTTTGAAGCAGTTTTTGATTTGAAAAAAATGCGATTGGTTAATTGCACATTTAATTCAGAAAAAGAGGGTGGCGGAGATATTATTGCTGAAACATTATTAGATATTTTAAGAGAAGCAAAGAAATTAAATCAAAATTTTTTAGAAGTCGAACACGGTTTTGTTGTAAAAACAATGCTTACTTTTCCTAGAAATTGGGGTTTAGGCACATCGTCTACTTTAATTAATTCTATTGCAAGTTGGGCAAATGTAAATGCTTTTGATTTGCTATGGAATTCTTTTAAAGGGAGTGGTTATGATATTGCTTGTGCTCAAAATAATACGCCAATTTATTATAAAATTAAAGCAGAAAAACCAGTTGTAGAGCAAATAGAATTCAATCCAAAATTTAAAGAAAATTTGTTTTTTGTGCATTTAAATCAGAAGCAAGATTCTAAAGAAGGTATTGCAAAGTTTAGAGAAAGTAATTTAAATTTTGATAAAGAAATTAAAAGGATTTCTCAAATTTCTGAAGAGTTTGTTCAATCTAAAAATCTACAAACTTTCGAAAATTTAATAGTAGAACACGAAAATATTATTAGTAGTATTATCAAACTTACACCGGTTAAAGAAAAATTATTTCCAGATTATTTTGGTGCTATTAAAAGTTTGGGAGCTTGGGGCGGAGATTTTGTATTAGTTACAGGAAACGAAAAAACACCGGCTTATTTTAAAAACAAAGGTTACAAAACAATTCTTTCATATTCAGAAATGATTTTGTCATAGAATCATTTAGATTAATTAAATACGTAATTCAAGTTTAATCACATAGATTTTTGAATTTATAACAAATATAAAATGAAAAAAATAGTAATAATAGGTGGTGGTGCAGCAGGATATTTTACAGCAATAAATGCAAAAGAAAATAATCCTGATTTAGATATTACTATTCTTGAAAAAGGAAAAGATGTCTTACAAAAAGTTAAGATTTCCGGTGGCGGAAGATGTAATGTTACACATGCTTGTTTTGAACCTAAAGAACTTGTTAAATTTTATCCGAGAGGAGAAAAAGAATTGTTAGGTCCTTTTCATCAGTTTATGACAGGTGATACCTTTGAGTGGTTTGATGATAGAGGTGTTCCTTTAAAAATTGAAAATGATAATCGTGTTTTTCCAGAAGCAAATACAAGTCAGGCAATTATAGATTGTTTTCAAAAGTCTGTGAGTAACTTAGGAATTAAAGTGTTGACAAATTCGGGAGTAAATTCAGTTTCTAAAGAAAATAACAAATGGATTGTAAACACTAAAGAACAAGTTTTTAAAGCAGATCAATTAGTGGTTGCAGCAGGAAGTTCTAAAAAAGTGTGGGATTTATGCAAAACCTTAGATCATGCAGTGGTAGAGCCAGTTCCATCTTTATTTACATTCAATATAAACGATAAAAGATTGGTCGATTTATTAGGGACTTCTGTGCCAAATGCAACTGTAAACATTATAGATTCTAAATTAGAAGCTTCGGCCCATTATTAATAACGCATTGGGGTTTAAGCGGTCCTGCAGTTTTAAAATTATCTGCTTTTGGCGCAAGACTTTTAGCAGACAAAAATTACCAATACAATGTTGCTGTAAATTGGTTGTCTAGACCAACCGATAAAGTTTTAAATGTGCTTTTAAATTTAAAAAAGAAGGAACCTAGAAAAACAGTTATTTTAAAATCACCTTTTACAGAGATATCTAAAAGATTATGGGAGCGTTTTGTATTGTTTGCATCGATATCTAAAACTCAAAATTGGGCAGATTTAAGCAACGCACAATTAGAAAAGTTGGCTAAAGAGTTAACAAATGGTATTTACAATGCAAATGGCAGAACTACGTTTAAAGATGAATTTGTAACTGCTGGCGGAATCGATTTAAAAGAAATTAATTTTAAACGTTTTGAAAGTAAAAAGCATAAAAATTTGTTTTTTGTAGGCGAAGTTTTAAATATTGATGCAGTAACAGGAGGTTTTAATTTTCAGAATGCTTGGACAGGTGGCTTTATCTGTGCGAAAGCATTGGCAGAAGAAGAGTAAATGTTTATCAAAAAAATCATAAAAAATTATAAAATGGCAAGAGCAGAATCTAACGAGTTTTTAATAGGAAAAATAGCCCCAGATTTTAACTTAATCAATACTGTAGATAATTCTTTTGTGAGCTTATCAAGTGCAAAAGGATCTGTTGGTACGGTAATTATGTTTATTTGTAATCATTGTCCGTTTGTAATTCATGTAAACCTGAAATTGATAAAAATGGCCAATGAATTTCAAGAAAAAGGAATTCGTTTTATTGCGATTAGTTCTAACGAAATAATAAATTATCCGCAAGATGCACCAAAGTTTATGAAAGAAGTTGCAGAGGATTTAAAATACCCATTTCCTTATTTATTTGATGAAACACAAGAAGTAGCCAAGGCATATGATGCCGCTTGTACGCCAGATTTTTATGTTTTTGATAAAGATTTAAAAGCAGTTTATCATGGGCAACTAGACGATTCTAGACCAGGAAATGGCGAACCATTAACGGGTAAAGATATTAGAGCAGCAATACATAATTTATTAGATAATAAGCCCGTTTTAGAAAACCAAAAACCAAGTGTTGGTTGCGGAATTAAATGGAAATAAATTAAAAATTAAATAATTCATTAAAAATTATAAGTAGAAATGAATATAGAAAACGCACAAAAACAAGTAGACGATTGGATTAAAAATCATGGAGTTCGTTATTTTAATGAACTTACAAATATGGCACAGTTAACAGAAGAGGTTGGTGAAGTCGCACGAATTATTGCTAGAAGATATGGAGAGCAAAGCGAAAAAGAGTCTGATAAAAATAAAGATTTAGGTGAAGAGTTAGCAGATGTAATGTTTGTAGTTTTGTGTTTGGCAAATCAAACCGGAATAAACTTACAAGATGCTTTTGAAAAAAAGTTAGATATTAAAACCAAAAGAGATCACGACAGACATCATAACAACGACAAATTAAAATAAAATGAGTTTTTTTAGGAATTTTGTAGCTGGTGCTAAAATTGTTGCAGCTAAATTACAAACTAAAATATTTTGGATTAACTTTTTAAAAGTGGCGCTTCCTTTCTTTGTTTTAGTAACCATAATTAGTTTATTAATTAATAGTTCTAGTGCTATTTTTTCAGGTGATTTTGCTAAAGTGAATGCAACAAATTTTTCTCAAGGAAAATGGAAAAACTTTTGGGGTTTAAAGTTTTTTATTAGTGTATTTTACGGCATGTACGTAACACTTAAAAAATGTCTTAAACGATACTTTTAGTTTCTCTACCAAAAATAGGAATTATAATAAAAAACAAAACGTATAGTAATAAAAGAAAAGAAGCTGCATGAAATAATAACTGCATTTGTTGTAGCTTATTAACTTTTACCTCAGACATTTTTTGATATTCTTCTACAATTTTATCCATAGAAACTAAGAATCCGTTCTCATTATCTCTAATTGTTTTTAAAGATTTTACGAACAACGTGTCATTATGAATGTCGTTTAAAATAGCAGAGGATGCGTCTTCTAAATTTTTATAATACGATTGGTTTTCTTTGTACAGATCGTTTAAATCTTGATTGTTGTAAAATTTTAAAACGATATTATTGATGTAGTAATTTCCTATTTTAAAATCTTGATACGTTTCTCTAAAATCTAACATTTTATCTTCAAACGAATCTGTATTCTTAGCATTACTTGCAAAAAAAGCATCTTTTGTCAATTTTTGACTATACATTCTTTGCTTACCGGCTTTATTAATAATTTCGGCGTCGTAAGATTGCCTTTTGATGTCAAAGTGAAAGATAATTTGATTTGATACAACAAGTAAGGTAAAAAGTATAAAAGATAGGGTAACCTTTTTTTCATTTACAGGGATTTTGAATTGCAAATTAAATTAAAATAGTTTGAATAATAAAAAAAGCGACTATAAAGTCGCTTTTTTTAATTTTTATTATAAGAGTTAGTCTAATTGTATAAGATCTATATCGCTTTCTTTTACTCTTCTATTTAGCTCTTTTACGCCATTTGTAAATAAAGCATTTAGTTTTAATAATTCAGCATCAATTTCTTTAGTAATTTCATTTTTAAATTCGATAGCTTGTTGTGTAGGTGCGTAATTACCGGTTCTAGTTAACGAATTTAAATGTGCTAATTTATTGTTTAGTCGAATAGGAAAGTTTAATGGATCTTGTCCGCTTTTAGATTTTGTTTGATATAGAGTTTCTTCAATTTTAGTAATATCCTTTACCAATTTGTTTGCAAAGTCTAAAAGTTCTTTATGTTTTTTTCTGTCTTTAATAGATTTCTTTAAAGCACCAACCTGAGTTCTAATTTTCTTAACATTTTTTAAAGCTTTATGAATTTCTGTCATTTTAGCATTAATTTCATTAATAAAATCGAATTGAGCCTTCATTTCTTCTTCAGAAACTTCAGAAGAAGGGTTTCTTAAAATATTAAAATCTTTAGTTATGTTTTGGTTATTAACGGTTAATGTAACTTTGTATTTACCGGGTAAGGCCATTGGGCCATTTAAAGAAGCCCACCAAAGAATCATACCTTTTACAGATTCTGCACCTGTATACATCATATCCCAATAGAAAATGTTATTACCATCTTTTACAGATAATTTTGCTTCTTTTTCTTTTGTATTTGGTTTAGTACTAAACTTTTTTATTAAGTTATTATTTGCATCAAAAAATGAAAGCGAGATGGTGTCTTTTTTATTTTCTTCTTTTATAAAATAAGAAACAGCAACACCACCTGGATGATTAGTGCCAGCAGTTCTAGAAGTTCTTCCTCTACCACCGCTCATGTTATAAGCATCTTTTGGTTTGTAAAGAATTACGTTTGCGTTTGTATTTCTTTCAAGTTGATGTAGAGGTGTTAAATCATCAATAATCCAAAGAGCTCTACCTTGTGTTGCTGCAATTAAATTATCGTTTTTAATAGCTAAATCAGTAATTGGTACAATTGGCAGGTTTTTCTGAAAAGTTTCCCAATTTTTACCGTCATCAAAAGAAACGTACATTCCTTTTTCTGTACCTGCATACAATAAGCCTTTACGTTTTGGGTCTGCTCTTAAAGCTCTCGTAAAACTTTCATTTTCGATTCCTTTTACGATTAATTTCCAAGATTTACCATAATTCTCGGTTTTATAAATATAAGGTTTGTAATCACCAGATTTGTATTTAGTACCAACAATATATGCGCTTCCTTTGTCAAACGGACTAACTTCAATACAATTAATCATCATCCATTCTGGCATTTTTTTAGGCGTAACGTTTGTCCATGTTTCTCCGTTGTTTTTAGAAACGTGTACCAAGCCATCGTCAGATCCTGTCCAAATTAATCCAGGTTCTAGAGAAGATTCTGTAGCTGCAAAAATAGTTCCATAGTATTCTACACCCGTATTATCTTTTGTAATTGGTCCTCCGGATGGCCCTAAAGTTTTTGGGTCGTTTCGAGTTAAATCCGGACTAATTAATTTCCAAGATTGCCCTTCATTTTCGGTAATATGTAAATGATTAGAAGCTGCATACAATCTCTTTTTATTATTTGGAGAAAAGAATATTGGAAAATTCCATTGAAAACGATATTTAAAATCTTCAGCACCATGTCCCATTGGGTCGTCCGGCCAAACATTAACAGCTCTTGTTTCACCTGTTTTATGATTTTTTCTAGTTAGCAAACCTCCGTAACTTCCACCATAAACAATATCATCATTTAAAGGATCTACTGCAATGTGTGCACTTTCTCCTCCTGCAGTAGGTTCCCAATCAGAATCTGTAATAAATCTTCCTGCGGTTCTATGTGCAATTCTTATTGTAGAATTATCTTGTTGTGCTGCCAAAATTCTATATGGAAAATGGTTATCAGTAGTTACTCTATAAAATTGAGAAGTTGGTTGGTTGTTCATTGTACTCCAGTTTTCTCCAGCATCAAAAGAAACTTGTGCGCCACCATCATCACCAATAATCATTCTTTGGTTATCTTCCGGTGCAATCCATAAATCATGATGGTCTCCGTGTGGTGCATTATATGTTTTATAAGTTTTTCCTCCGTCTGTAGATTTATGATAACGAACATTTAAAACATATAAAATGTCTTCATCTTGCGTGTCTGCATACAAACGTGTGTAATACCATGCTCTTTGGCGTAGCTTTCTTTCAGCATTAATTAAACGCCAAGTATTACCCGCATCTGTAGATTTGTACACACCACCTTTTTTGTTTTCTATTAAAGCGTAAACAATATCAGAATTTACAGGCGAAACAGTCACTCCGCTAATTCCCCATATTCCATCAGGAAGCCCTTTGTTGGTAGAAATGTTTGTCCACGTTTCTCCTTCATCGGTACTTTTCCATAAAGCAGAACCATCTCCACCGGAAGATAAACTGTACGGAGTTCTTCTGATATTCCATGTAGTTGCATATAAAATTCTTGGGTTATTAGGGTCTATAATTAAATCTACTACACCGAATTTTCATTAGAAAATAAAACTTTTTTCCAATTTTGACCACCGTCTATAGATTTATAGACACCTCTTTCTTGCGTTGGTTTGTATAAATCTCCCATAACGCCAGCAAAAACAATGTTAGAATTTTTAGGATGAACTCTCATTCGCGGTATGTGTCCGGCACTTTTTAAACCAATATGTGTCCAAGTTTTACCAGCATTTTCAGATTTCCAAACGCCATCACCGGAAGAAACATTTCCTCGAACCGTTTTTTCTCCCATACCTACGTAGATAACGTTGTTATCAGATTCAGAAACAGCCACAGCTCCTACAGAACCGCCAAAAAATCCGTCGGAAATATTTTGCCAAGTATTACCTGCATCATTAGTTTTCCGAGACACCACCACCGGTTGCGCCCATGTAAAATAGATTTGCCTTACCAGGTACGCCTGTTACAGCAGCGCTTCGACCACCTCTAAACGGACCAATATTTCTCCAAGTAATAGGATTAAAATTTTCGCTAGAAACTTTGTTAGCATTTTTTTGTGCATTAACTTTGACATTTACACACAAGAGCATGCAAACGACTAATAATAAGTGTTTTTTCATGTTGGTTAGTTGTAATTAAAGGTTTAAAAATAAGAATTAAAATCAGTTTTTAGAATGGACATATTGTTAAATGTTTTAAAGAATAGTAAAATAAATGAGGAAATCACAATTTCTGGTTCTAAAAGCGAATCTAATAGATTGCTTATTTTACAAAACCTTTTCCCTGAAATAACGATAAATAATTTATCAGATTCTGATGATTCTGTACACATGCAACATGCACTTTCTACTGATAAAGAAATTGTAGACATTGGTCACGCAGGTACAGCAATGCGTTTTTTAACATCTTATTTTGCAGTTAAAGAAAATAGTGAAGTTGTTTTAACAGGTTCTGAAAGAATGCAAAACAGACCAATTGAGATTTTAGTGAATGCTCTAAAAGATTTAGGTGCAGAAATTAGTTATGAAGATAAAGTTGGATACCCACCAATACGAGTTAAAGGAAAAAGAATTATCAAAGATAAAGTTGCAATTAATGGTAATGTATCTAGTCAATACATCTCATCTTTACTATTAATAGCATCAAAATTAGAAAAAGGATTAGAAATTGAATTGGTTGGTAAAATCACTTCGATACCTTATATAAAAATGACTTTAACGTTGCTAAATCAAATTGGAATAGAAACTTCATTTGAAGGTAATTTAATTAAAGTTTTACCCAAAACAACTGTTGATAAACAAACTGTTGTTGTAGAGTCTGATTGGTCTTCTGCAAGTTATTTTTATTCGATTGTAGCTTCATCGCAAATAGGGTCTTCAATAAAATTGTCTGCCTACAAGCAAGAAAGTTTACAAGGAGATTCTTGTTTAGCAGAAATTTACAAGCACTTTGGTGTAGCTACTAGTTTTTCTGATAATTCTATTACATTATCAAAAGAAAAAGTAAGCAGCAAAGAGGTTTTAGAGATCGATTTAAAAAACGCCCCAGATATTGCACAAACAATAGCAGTAACTTGTTTTTCTGAAAACATTGCGTGTAATTTAACGGGTTTACATACACTTAAAATTAAAGAAACCGATAGGTTAGAGGCGTTAAAAGAAGAATTAACAAATTTAGGTGCATCAATTTCTGTGACTAATGAAACGTTACATTTAGAAGAACGTTCTTCAATCAAAGAAAATATAGCAATAAAAACCTATAACGATCATAGAATGGCAATGGCTTTTGCACCTTTGGCGTTAAAAGTTCCTATTAAAATTTTAGATGCAGAAGTTGTTACAAAATCGTATCAAAAATTTTGGAAAGACATGCAACAAATTGGTATTAAGGTAGAAGAACTTTAAATTAATAGGCCAAACACTTGACAACGCCTATCTCGATATCGTATATTTGCATCTTTTACAAGAAATACATATATGAAATTATCGCATTTTGAATTTGAATTGCCGGAAGAATTATTGGCAGTTTATCCTGCAGAGCACAGAGACGAATCTCGTTTAATGGTGTTAAATAGAGCAGATGGTACTATTGAACATAAACAGTTTAAAGACGTTATTAATTACTTCGACGAAGGTGATGTAATGATGTTAAATAATACCAAAGTTTTTCCTGCTAGAATGTTTGGTAACAAAGAAAAGACAGGTGCTAGAATAGAGGTTTTCTTATTAAGAGAATTAAATGCAGAAAATAGATTGTGGGATGTTTTAGTAGATCCTGCAAGAAAAATTAGAATAGGAAATAAATTATTTTTTGGTGAAGACGATAGTTTAGTAGCAGAGGTGATAGATAATACGACTTCTAGAGGAAGAACTTTACGTTTTTTATTTGACGGTTCTTACGAAGAATTTAGAGCTAAATTATTAGAATTAGGACAAACACCATTGCCTAAAGAAATTAATAGAGAAGTAGAGCCTTCAGACGAAGAAAGATACCAAACTATTTTTGCCAAAAATGAAGGAGCTGTTGCTGCACCAACTGCAGGTTTACACTTTTCTAAACATTTATTAAAACGTTTAGAAATAAAAGGAGTTGATTTTGCAGAAATGACTTTACACGTTGGTTTAGGTACATTTAGCCCAGTAGAGGTAGAAGATTTGTCGAAGCATAAAATGGATTCTGAGCAAATTATCATTCCGAAGCTTCTGCAAACATGATTAATAAAGCTAAGAAAGACAAAAGAAGAGTTTGTGCAGTTGGTACAACTGTTATGAGAACAGTAGAATCTTCTGTATCTTCTAAGCAAGAATTAAATGCTTTTGAAGGTTGGACAAACAAATTTATTTTTCCACCTCACGATTTTAGTATTGCTAATGCAATGATTACTAATTTTCATCCACCAAAATCTACTTTGTTAATGCAAGCCGCCGCTTTTGGAGGTTATGATTTTGTAATGGAAGCTTACAAAGAAGCAATTAAAGAAGGATACAAATTCTCTACTTACGGAGATGCAATGTTAATTCTATAATATTTTTAATATTTAGAAATACAATATATTAAAACTGACACTTTTTTAAAGTGTCAGTTTTTTTATGCATATTTTTGCAACAGAATTTATTTTGAAATCATTTAATTTTTAATCCTTCTATTTTGAATAAAAAGAAAGACATAAGAGCCTTAACAAAAGAACAATTAAGAGATTTTTTTGTGGCAAATAATGATAAAGCATTTCGTGGTAACCAAGTTTACGAATGGTTATGGAGCAAGTCTTTACATACTTTTGAAGATATGACAAATATCTCTAAAGCTACCGGAGAAATGTTAGAAGAAAACTTTGTGATTAACCACATTAAGGTAGATTCTATGCAAAAAAGTAAAGACGGTACCATAAAAAACGGAATTAAATTACACGATGGTTTGGTTGTAGAATCTGTTTTAATTCCTACAGAAAAAAGAACTACAGCTTGTGTTTCTAGTCAAGTTGGTTGTAGCTTAGACTGTAAGTTTTGTGCTACTGCAAGATTAAAAAGAATGCGTAATTTAAATCCTGATGAAATTTACGACCAAGTAGTTGTTATCGATAAACAAAGCAGATTGTATCATAACAAAAAACTAACAAATATTGTTTTTATGGGAATGGGAGAACCATTAATGAACTATAAAAACGTATTAAAATCTATAGAGATGATAACGTCTCCGGAAGGGTTAGGAATGTCATCAAAAAGAATTACAGTTTCTACATCGGGTGTACCAAAAATGATTCGTAAAATGGCAGATGAAGAAGTTAAATTTAATTTAGCAGTTTCATTACACTCAGCAATAGATGAGGTTAGAACATCAATAATGCCTTTTAATACAAATTTTCCTTTAAAAGACTTAAAAGAATCTTTAGAATATTGGTACGAGAAAACCAAAAGAGCAATTACTTATGAGTATGTTGTTTGGGATGGCATAAATGATAGAAAAGAAGACATCAAAGCTTTGGTAGATTTTTGCAAATATGTACCGTGTAAAGTTAATTTAATAGAGTACAATCCAATAGACGATGGTGAGTTTCAACAAGCAAGTTCATCAGCAATAAATAATTATATTTCTAATTTAGAAATGCACGATATTACAATAAATGTAAGAAGAAGTAGAGGTAAGGATATTGATGCGGCTTGTGGTCAATTAGCAAATAAATCTTAAATAGTAAAAAAACAATTTTCGACCTATGAATTTAGTGGAACAAATTAAACAACCAATCATAAAAGAAATGGAACTTTTTGAAGAAAAGTTCAAAGATTCTATGTTGTCTAAAGTTCCGTTATTAAACAGAATTACCTACTATATTGTTCGTAGAAAAGGAAAACAAATGCGACCAATGTTTGTTTTTTTAGTTGCTAAAATGGTTTCTGATGGTGGTTTTGATGAAAGAACTTATAGAGGCGCATCTGTTGTAGAATTAATTCATACAGCAACATTGGTGCATGATGATGTGGTAGATGATAGTAATAGAAGAAGAGATTTTTTCTCTATAAATGCCTTATGGAAGAATAAAATTGCAGTTTTAGTAGGCGATTTTTTATTGTCTAAAGGTTTATTGCTTTCTATTGATAATGAAGACTTCGATTTACTAAAGTTGATATCTATTGCTGTAAGAGAAATGAGTGAAGGAGAACTACTTCAAATTGAAAAAGCTAGAAAATTAGACATTACAGAGGCAGTTTATTTTGATATTATTCGAAAAAAACAGCAACTTTAATTGCAGCTTGTTGTGGTATTGGTGCAGCATCTGTAGGTGTAAACCAAGATTGTGTGCGTAAAATGCGAAAGTTTGGAGAATACATCGGAATCGCCTTTCAAATTAAGGATGATTTATTTGATTATTCTGATGCTAAAATCGGAAAACCTACCGGAATAGACATTAAAGAACAAAAAATGACTTTGCCATTAATTTATACTTTAAATAATTGCTCTAAAAAAGAGAAAGCATGGTTAATCAACTCTATTAAAAAGCATAATAAAAATAAAAAAAGAGTAAAAGAAGTAATTGCATTTGTAAAAGCAAATGGTGGTATCGATTACACAATCGATAAAATGAACAGTTACAAATCGAAAGCCTTGGCGATTCTTAAAGACTTTCCAGATTCAGAGTATAAAAATTCTTTATCAACTATGATTGATTATGTAGTAGAACGTAAAATATAGTTTGCTTATTCTAATAGTTTTGTTAAATTTGGTTTTATTGCTATAAAACTGAATTTAATACTATGAAAATTTATCAAAGCCTTGTGCTTTTATTTGTGCTAACATGTACACAAATATTACAATCTCAAAATTCTTTAGGGTTTACTTTTCCTGCTACTAACGCAGAGAGAAATCAAAAATGTAGTTATTTTACAAATGCTTTTAGACAAAAACCTAAAGAAGTTGGTTTTGGAATTAAAAGAGAAGGAAATAATTTATATTTTACTACTAATAATAAAAAATGGTTTACTGCTCTATTTAAAAAATCAGGAGATGGTATTGCTATTGATGTGGTTTCTAAGTCTAGATATAAATGTGAAAATGAATTAGATGCTTCTCAAATTAAAGGAACCGTTTTACCTGCAGTTTTTGCACAGAAACTATTAAGAGGTTTTAAAAAAGTTACTGGTACTAATAGTTTTAGAACATTAGTAGGTTCTGTACCTGCTGCTTTGGCAAAAGAAGAGTTAGAGTTTAATATCTTATTTCTAAACAACAAAGCATTATGTAGATATCAAACTACTTACAATTTAGATTCTTATGGTTGGGATTTGTTAGATATGGGTGTTTATTTAGATTCATTAACCTATAAAGATAAAAGCATCAACACTTCAGATAAATTTATTACAAAATATAAAACTTTAAAGTTTGTAATACCTTTTCAAAAGAATAAATACGACTATTCATCAGAAGACATAAAGCCGTTATATGATAGTTTAAGATTAACAGATTTTAATATTAAAAAGATAAATATTAAAGCTTACGCATCGATAGAGGGTAGTTTAAAAAGAAATATAGAACTCCAAGAAAAAAGAGCCAATAGTATCGTAAAATCTTTACAAACTTTTCAAAAACCAAATATAGTTACAGAGATTTCGTCTTCAGAAAATTGGGTAGAATTTTTAAATGATATTTCTAAAACAAAGTATAAAAGTTTTAAAACTTTGCCAAAACAAACAATTAAAAATAAGGTTGTTGGCGAAGTTTCAAAAGATTTAGAAAAATATTTACAAAAGCATCGAAAAGCAGTTGTGATATTAGAATTAGAGCGAAAAGACAAGTATAAAAATATGTCGAAAGAAAAGTTGGTAGCAACATTTAATGATCTTGTTCTAAAAGAAAATATAGAAGAAGCTTTAGTAGTGCAGAATTCTATTTTTGAGAAACTTAAAAAAGAAAGTTCGCCGGATTTATTAAATACTTTAAATGTACCTAAACAAAGAAAATTTGTACCAATTCTTAATAAAAATAGTATTTATAAGTATATATTAAACTTAAGTTATGCTAAAATTGCTTTTGATGAACTAAAAAAAATCGAAAAGTTAGATCCTAAGAATAAAAACATAAAGTATAATTTGATAGTTGTAAAGTTTATCATTTGGAAAAATAATTGGGAAAAAATCGAAGCAAATTCGTTTAAACAAGAAATTTTAAAGTTAAAATCTTACGGAATCAAACAACATTTAATTGATAGAATGTTGGTGAATTTTCATATTGTAAAAGCAGAAAAAGATATGAGAGCTAGAAAGTACGATGAAAAAGATGCTTCTGTAGAATTTATTATAGATACTTACGAAAACTTTAATTTATCGAATTACGATTATCTAAGTTTAGCACAATTTTTAACTTATTATGCAAACACAGATGAAGCTACAGAGGTTTTAGATGAAAAAGTAAAAACAATTACCATAGATGAAGATTTACTTTTTTATTATTTAAATTTAACAATAGTAGATGAATACGCTGTAGATTCTCAAAATTACAGAACAATCATGTTAAATGCTATCGAAATGAATAGAGACCGTTTTTGTAAGTTATTTAATTCTTCTTTAGAAGACGGTGTTACTTTTCAATTACTAGAAAATAAATATTTAAGAGCTACTTACTGCGAGAATTGCACTAAATAAATAGTTTTATAAACTTAAAAGCTCTTCTATAAACTCTCTAGAATTAGACAATCTTGGTACTTTATGTTGTCCGCCAAGTTTGTCTTTTTTCTTTAACCAACTATAAAACAAGCCTTCTTTAGCTAAATGAACTTTAGGAGGCATTAAAGTAATATTTAAATAACGTTTAGCTTCGTAATCAGAATTTATAGACTTTAAAGCATTATCTAAAACTTCAGAAAAATACCCCATAGATTCTGGTTTATTAATAAATTCAATAATCCATTCATGGCCACCTTTTTCTTTTCCTTGCATAAAAATTGGTCCAACGGTATAATCTGCAATCGTAGCAGCTGTTTTTTCACAAGCCAATTTAAGAGCATCTTCTACATTTTCGATATTTAATTCTTCACCAAAAACATTAATATAATGTTTGGTTCTACCTGTAATTTTAATTCGATAAGGTTCTAAAGATGTAAATCTAATTGTATCACCAATTAAATAACGCCATAAACCACCGTTTGTAGTAATAACTAGTGCGTAATCAATATCTTTTTTAACATCAGCTAAAGTAATTGCATTCGAGCTTTCACCTTTATATTCGCTCATCGGAATAAATTCATAGAAAATTCCGTAGTCTAACATCAATAATAATTCCTTCGAATTATTTCTGTCTTGTATTGCGAAGAATCCTTCGGAAGCATTGTAGATTTCGTAGTATTTAAAATCGGATTTTGGTATGATTTTTTTGTATTGTTCTCTATACGGATTAAAGTTAACACCACCATGAAAATATACTTCTAGGTTGGGCCAAACTTCTAAAATATTGTCTTTGCCGTAACGTTCTAAAACACGATTTAAAAGAACCAACATCCAACTTGGTACACCAGCTAAACTTGTAATATTTTCGTTAATAGTTTCATCAATAATTGCATCCATTTTTGTTTCCCAATCGCTCATTAAAGCAACTTCTTGACTCGGTGCTGAACTAAAATCTGCCCAAAAAGGCATGTTTTCGATAATAATTGCAGACAAATCGCCAAAATAAGAGCCATTGTCTTGGTAAACTTCCGAGCTTCCGCCCAAACGCAAGCCTTTACCAGTAAAAAGTTGGGTTTTAGGGTTGTTGTTTATGTACAAACACAACATGTCTTTACCAGCTTTCATATGGCAATATTCTAACGCATCATCAGAAACGGGTATAAATTTACTTTTAGCATTCGTTGTACCACTCGATTTTGCAAACCATTTAATGTGCGACGGCCAAAAAATATTTTGTTCGCCTTTTCTACAGTTTTCTATAAGCGGCTCAAATGTTTCGTATTTCTGAATCGGAACATGTTTAGCAAAATCTGCGTGATTTTTAATAGAATTAAAATGATGTTCTTTACCGAAAGAAGTTTGTTTGGCAGTTTGAATCAATTTTAAAAGCAATTCATTTTGTACATCTTTTGGGTACTTTAAAAACAGTTCAATTTGGTGTTTTCGTTTCTTCAAAAACCAAGAAATTATAGAATTGATAATCTGAAAAGCCATAGAAATTCGTAAGTTTGTTTAGTACGATTTTTATGCAGTTTGCAATTTAAAATCGAAGTTTAAAAATACTAAAATTTGTGAGATGATTTACCAAGGAGTTTTAAAAAAAATGATGACCGAAAATGCAGAGGAAATTCAGTATTATTTAGATATGAAAACTGATTTTTTAAACATGAACCAGTTAATTAACAAAGAAATATCTTTAAGTTTTGTTACTTACGAGTGTTTAAATTGTGGTTTAGAAAAAACCATATATAGACAAGGTTTTTGTAAATCTTGCTTTTTTGAAACGCCAAATGCTGGTGATTGGATTATGAAACCAGAATTAAGTAAGGCACATTTAGATATTGAAGATAGAGATTTGGCCTACGAAAAAAAGGTGCAATTACAGCCGCATATTGTTTATTTAGCTAATTCTAGTAATGTAAAAGTTGGTGTTACAAGAAAACAACAAGTACCAACCCGTTGGATAGATCAAGGTGCGCATGAAGCCATAGAAATTGTAGAAGTGCCAAATCGATATTTAGCTGGTATTACAGAGGTTGCATTAAAAGAACATGTTGCAGATAAAACCAATTGGCGTAAAATGCTTAAAAATGATATTGAAGATGTAAACTTAGTCGAGTGGAGAGAGAAGTTAAAAGAGTTTATACCGGATCGAAGCAAAAGAATATTTTATCGAGAATAATTCTGAAACAAACATCAATTTTCCTGTACGTAAATATCCTACGAAACCTAAAAGTTTAAACCTTATTAAAACGCCTAAATATACAGGTAAATTAGTTGGTGTAAAAGGGCAGTATTTAATCTTTGATGACGAAACTGTTTTTAACGTTAGAAGTAATGAAGGTCTCGGTTGTAAGTATCGAGGTTTAAAATGAAAAGATTTATCATTTTATTTTTGATTTTATCTTCTTGTAAAAAAGAAGTATTTTATTATCCTTCAAATAGTTTTTTTGAAGAGTATAAGCCAACGAAAATTATTATTGATGATTTAAGTTTTCAAGAGATAACAGACACAATTAGAAAAGGATTGTATAGAAAAGAAAAATATTTTATTGAATTAGAAGACACAGATTTTAAGTATAAAATATCTCCTTTTGCAGATACAGGAGGATATTTGAAAGAAAGAAACGGGTTAAATATTAAAAATGATAGTTTAGATTTGATTAATGGTGTTTTTTCCATAAGCGCTTTATCAAAATTTTTAAAACTGCATTATGAAAATAATGATAAGGAACATTATTATGCTTTTTCTCACAAGAGAGCTTATATTAGATTAACTTTAGATAGAGAAGATAGTTCGCAAAAACTGAAAAATAGACTTTTAAACTTAGTGAAAGTTTATAATAAAACTGATATAATACATAAAGATAGTATTGAATTAGCTATTATGTTTGACTATCCTTTAAACCCAGTTTCCTCAATTCCACCGCCTCCAAGTTCAAATGAAATTATAGAATAATTATGAAAAACAATTTACTAAAAGTTGCATTGGCACAAATTTCACCGGTTTGGTTAAACAAGGAAAAAACAATCGAAAAAATACAAAAATCGATTGTAGATGCTTCAAAAGAAAATTGTGAACTCATTGTTTTTGGTGAAGCTTTGCTACCAGGATATCCGTTTTGGGTCTCTTTAACAGATGGTGCTGCTTGGGATTCTAAGGTTCAAAAAGAAATTCATGCACATTATGTTAGAAATTCAATTACCATAGAAAAAGGCGAATTAGATGCTATTTGCGATTTAGCTAAAGAGTATAAAATTGCTGTCTATTTAGGAATTATGGAACGTGCTCAAAATAGAGGCGGACATAGTATTTACGCTTCTTTAGTTTATATCAATGCTGATGGAATTATAAAATCTGTCCACAGAAAATTACAACCAACGTACGAAGAACGTTTAACTTGGGCGCCAGGAGACGGAAATGGTTTACAAGTACATCCGTTAAAAGAATTTACCGTTGGAGGCTTAAATTGTTGGGAAAACTGGATGCCTTTACCTAGAACCGCTTTATATGGTTTAGGCGAAAATTTACACATTGCTGTTTGGCCAGGTAGCGATTACAATACAAAAGATATTACACGATTTATAGCAAGAGAATCTCGTTCTTATGTAATTTCTGTATCTAGTTTAATGAGCACAAAAGATTTTCCTACAGAAACACCGCATTTAGATAAAATACTAGTAAAAGCACCTGCTGTTTTAGCAAATGGAGGTTCTTGTATTGCAGCTCCTAACGGAGAATGGTTGGTTGAACCTGTTTTACACAAAGAAGGTTTAATCATCGAAACCTTAGATTTTAATAGGGTTTTAGAAGAGAGACAAAACTTTGATGTTGTTGGGCATTATTCGAGACCAGATATTACCAAATTGCAGGTAAACAGAGAAAGACAAAGCACTGTTTCTTATAAAGATTAAGTATGATTTTTGAACAAAAAGAAATTCGACTAAAACCTTATGCAAGAGGTTTTCATTTAATTACGGATACAATTATAGCGGAATTTCCGGCATTTAGAAAAATTGAAAAAGGAATTTTAAAGATATTCATAAAGCATACATCTGCCAGTTTAACGATAAATGAAAATGCAGATGGTACAGTAAGATCAGATTTTGAAAAACACATAAATATTTTAGTGCCGGAAAATGCGGCTTATTACGAACATATTTACGAAGGTAGCGATGATATGCCAGCACATATTAAAGCATCACTTTTAGGCTCTTTTGTAGAAATACCCATAACCAAAGGAGTGTTAAATTTAGGTATTTGGCAAGGTGTTTACTTAGGAGAACACAGAGATAATGGAGGTTCTCGTTCTATTGTTGTAACAGCTTTTGGTGTTTAATAGTTAAGCCTTAACTAATTTTTCTAAAACACTTTCTACTCCAAAATTATCATTACTTGTAGTCGCATAATTTGCAATTTCTGTGATGTCTTTATGAGCATTTTCCATAGAAAAACTAAAAGCAGCTTCTTTTAGCATTTCAATATCGTTATGGTAATCACCAAAAACCATGGTTTCTTTTTTAGAGACATTTAATAAGTTTTGCACTTGTCTTAAAGCATTGCCTTTATTGGCTTTGTCTGTAGAAATATCTAACCAATTTTTACCGAAACTTTTAAAAGATATTCATTTTCTAAATGTTTTATTGCTGGTAAAATATAAGCTTCTGATGATTTAAAGTTGTACACTGCTATTTTTAAAATAGGTGTGTGTTTTACAACATCTAATAAGTCGTCTACTTTGTTATAATTATGGTAATATTCTTTAAAATAACCAATAAATCGCTCGTCTTTACTTTCTATAAAAGCAGCGTCTTTGGTACATAAAACAAAATTGGTGTCTTCTATGCCTCTTAAAATCGGAATAATTTTTTGAATCTTAGAAGCTTCTAAAGATTCTTGTAGTAATATTTTATCTGCTTTTTTTGCAATTGCTCCATTTTCTGCAATAACATAAATATCATCTTTAATTGTAGCTAATTTATCTACAATACTGTGGTATTGTCTTCCGCTAGCGGCACAAAATGTGATGTTTTTTTCTTGTAGTTTTTTAAAAAGTTCGAAAAATAACGGACTAACTTCTCCTTTTGAGTTTAGTAGTGTTCCGTCCATATCAGAAACTACTAGTTTTACCTTACTTAAATCCATTTATTTAAGATTTTTTAGTAGAATTTCGTTCTACTAAATCTGTTTTAATAATTACCGTTTTAGGTTGGTCTTTAGGAGCCGCTTTGTTTTCTAATCTTTCAATTAATAGTTTTGCTGCAGTTGCGCCCATTTTTTCTCCATGCTGACTCACAGTAGTCATTTTTGGTTGAGAATGTCTCGCTAAAATTCCGTTAGAAAAACTAACAACGGCAAAATTTTCGGGTACTTTTAAACCTTTTTTCTGTGCAATTTTCATTGCTGCAATTGCAGAAGATTCGTCTGTCGCAATCACTGCATCTATTTCATTTGCATCAAAAATAGGAGCTAAAATACTTTCGTATTTTTTATAATCTTCTTCAATAATATTTATAATTAGTTTATTATTCACCGGCAAACCAGCTTTTTCTAAACCTTTTAAATAACCTTGATGTCTTTTTTTACCAATTTCTAAATTGCTAATTGTAGAGATAAATGCAATATTTTTACTACCAGCTTTAGCTAAGTATTTTACAGTTTTAGAAGCACCTTTAAAATCGTCTGTAATAACTTTATCACAATTAATAATTTCTGCAACTCTATCAAACATTACAATGGGTGTGCCGTTGTCTAAAATATCTTCGCAATGTTTAAAGTCGTTTTTTAACACGGTTTCTTCTGCCAAAGAAAGTATAAATCCATCGATACTTCCGTTAGAAAGCATTTCCATAGTTTCTACTTCCTTGTCATAAGATTCGTTAGAAATACAAGAAATAATTTTATAGCCTTTTTCGTTAGCAACTTTTTCGATACCATTAAATACCTGTGCAAAAAAGTAGTTTAACATATTTGGTATAATAATACCAATTGTTTTTGTAGACCTGTTTTTAAGGCTTAACGCATTAAAGTTAGGTTTGTAGTTGTTTTCTTTTGCGTATTTCTGAATTTTTTCTTTAGTACTTACGCTAATTTCATAACTGTCGTTCAGCGCTTTAGAAACCGTTGAAATAGATACACCAAATTGTTTAGCTATGTCTTTTATTGTAAGTCTTTTCATATATGGTAAAAAATTAGTGACCAAAATACAAAAAACTCAGTAGATAAGAAGAAGTTCGCTGTAATTTTACAATTTCTTCATTTTATAGTCTTGCCAAAGTTCGTAACTTATAAAAGAATAAAGCACAAAATACTCTAAGAAAACAATAGATAAGTTTTCTTGCCAAGGTGTATTTGCATAAGCCTGATACGTTAAAATTATTAGTAAAGACCAAACTACCGGAAACTTATATTTTGTAAATACACTTAAAATTAACGGAGTAGCAACGTACCAAGGATGCACAGTTGTTGCGGTAAAATAATAAAAACACAAACCAAATAGCATCGCAGTAATTAACTGAATGCTATCTTTATTTTTTCTAAAAAAGTTACATACAGTAAAAAAAGTATTGTTAAAACAGGTGTTATTTTACCAATGATAGCAATTTCGTTGTAACCTCTAAAAAGGTAGCCAATTTCTCGAAAGATATAGTAAAAACTTGCATTAAATTCAAAGTTACGAAACCACAAACCAACCGAATTAGAATAGTTATCAATTAATTCTGACGAGAAAAATGGTAAGAATAACAAAGCTGTTACAATTAAAATGATACTATTAAATGCTATGAATTTTAAGAGCCCTTTAAAATTGATTTTAAAACCCAACCAGTTTTCTTTTGCTTTAAAATTAACTTTGCTATATACAAACCATTGAAAAAATAATGGTAAAAATAACAACGGAATTAATTTTACCGATACTGAACATGCAATTAATATGGCTGCAAAAATCCATTTTTGTTGCTGTAATTTATACAAGGCCCAAACTAAGAAAAAGAGCATTACAGATTCGAAATGTAGATTACCAGTCATTTCTATAATTATAAACGGATTTAATACATACCAAAAAATGTTTTTAATTGGTAAGTTTAGATTTTGTAGAAGTTTTTTTCCGAAGTATAGAATTCCTAAATCTGCTAAAATAATTAGCGTTCTTAAAACAATTACAGATCCGAAGATGCTCTTACTAGCAAATAGTGCAGCAATTAAAAAACATAACTGATTTAATGGCGGATAATTGGTGAAATGACTTCCGTTTAAAGAACCCATACCAGCATACAACTCTTTGGCATCTGCAATGGGCTGTATGTTTTGTTGGATAAAAGTTTCGGTAAAGATAAATACGGATTAAAACCGTTTAATAGCATTCTTCCATCCCAAATAAATCGATAAAAATCTTGTGATAGATTCGGAATCGAGAATAGAAAAACCAAGCGAAATACAATGGCAATTGCAGCTAATGTTTCAAAAGAAGTTTGTTTCTTTTTTATCAGTATATAAAAACCGGTAAACAAAGAAAACCATAAAAAACACACGGTATAAAAAGCAGTTCTTTCAATAAAATAAGCAAAAAGAAAATAAGCAATTATACTTAAACAAACTACAAATGCTGTGGTGTATTTTTTTAAAAAAGCCATTATGCTTTAGAAAAAACAGATTTAAAAAACACGTAGCTAAAACCTACAAAAAGCATAAAGTGAAAAGGAAACAACCCGAAATCACCACCTTGATTTCCTACTACAAAAGCACTGTACATTCCAAAAACAAAATAAATAGCTAAAATGCCTTCTAAAACAACATGAATAGAAGGTTTCTTTTTGATGTATTTATTGTTTTTCCAACCATCTTTAATGGTTTTAATATTAAATTTAGGAGTTCTCACAAACTCACTTTTCTTACCTAAATGTCCTTCTAAAACCGCAATTGTATTGTGTAAAGAAAAACCCATTGCAATAGAGAAAAAGGTAAAGAAAGCACCAATATATTTTATGAAATTTTTAAATCCGCCGCCATAAATATTCTTGTACATATGCCAATAACAGATAAAAAAGATAAGCGAGCTTACCACGAAGAAGCTCATTACATAAAAGTAAATTTTAAGATGCTCGTATTCGTTTTTAATGTATAACATAGGTATACTTAAAACGGCTACTAAAAAAATACAAGTAAACATAGAACTGTTTAGTAAGTGCAATAAACTGTGAATTTTAGTTTTAAGAGAAACATTATCACTTTTTATAACACGTTTCATCATTTTTTGAAAATTCTCTGCACCACCTTTGTTCCATCTAAATTGTTGTGATCTAGCTGCACTAATAATTACCGGCAATTCTGCTGGTGTTTCTACATGCTCTAAATATTTAAACTCCCAATTTTTCAATTGTGCACGGTAACTTAAATCTAAATCTTCGGTTAACGTATCGCCTTCCCAATTACCAGCATCATAAATACACTCTTTACGCCAAACACCAGCAGTACCATTAAAATTGATAAAATGGCCTTTACTATTTCTACCTACTTGTTCTAAAGTAAAATGTGCATCTAAGGCAAAAGCTTGTATTTTTGTAAGCGTAGAGTAATTTCTATTGATGTGTCCCCAACGAGTTTGCACAACACCAATGTTTTCATTTTTAAAATAAGGTACAGTTTGTAATAACCAATCTTTTTGAGGTAAAAAATCGGCATCAAAAATGGCTATGAATTCTCCTTTGGCAATTTTTAGACCTTCTTTTAAAGCACCAGCTTTAAAACCTTGTCTGTTGGTTCTTCGAATGTGTTGTATATCTATTCCTTTATCTTGAATTTCTTTGATATGTTTCGCCGTAGTTTCTACAGATTCATCTGTAGAGTCATCTAAAACCTGAATTTCTAATTTGTCTAAAGGATATTCAATTTTAGCAATATTCTTTAGCAAGCGTTTCATAACATACAACTCGTTATAAACAGGCAATTGAATGGTAACAAACGGAATTTCTTTTGGGTTAGAAAAATCTAGTTTTTCTGATGTGTCTTTTTTCTTTCTTGCTTTTAAGTAATTAAAAAGTAAATTTAATTGTGCTATTGCGTACATTAAAATAAGCAAAAGAGATATAGAATAAATGATAATTACGATGTATTCTAAAACCATTATTTAAAACTGTATTTGAAGATCCAACCTAAAATTTTTATGCCCGCAAATATACTACCTTTTACGGTTCCTGAAACTTTAGAGACACCTATTCTGTTTCTATATTTCATAGGTATTTCTACATACGTTAGTTTTTGTTTTAATGCTTTTAACTGCATTTCTACTGTCCATCCGTAAGTTTTATCTTCCATTTGCAATGCCAGTAACTTATTGTATTTAATAGCCCTAAATGGTCCTAAATCTGTAAAATTAGCATTAAAAAACAGTTTCATTAGGCTTGTAGCTAGCCAATTACCAAATATTTGTTGTGGCGTCATTGCACCTGTTTCTCTTAATTCTTTTACTCTTGCGCCAATTACAAAATCTAAATCTTGTTGCACTATTGGTGCAATTAATTCTGTAAGTTGCTCCGGATAATCAGAGTAATCTCCATCTAAAAAAACAACAATTTCTGGCTTTATTTCTTGTTTAGAAATGTAATCCATTCCTTTTAAACAGGCATAACCATACCCTTTTCTGTTCTCTGTTAAAACAGTTGCACCAGCTTTGGCGGCGTTTTCTTCAGTTTTGTCGGTTGAGTTATTGCTAACTACAATAATTTCGCCTACTATTTTGGGAATGTCTCTTATAACGTTTCCTATAGAATCTTGCTCGTTATAAGCAGGAATGATTACTTTAATATTTGAATTCATTAAAATTTTGCGTTCGGATTGTCTTTCTTAAAACTATAGTAAGAAGTCCATTCTCCAATTTTTTTATTAGACTTGTAGCGTTCAGATTTTTTTAAACGGTTGTTGTAGTATATTAGCGAATAACCATCTTTTAGGCCATTCTTATACTGAATTTTTATTTTTTTGTTTTTAGAATAAAAAATCCACCAGTTACTTGCTTTATTGTTTTTATAACCACCTTCTTTAAGTAGGTTATTATTTTCGGCGTAAAAATACCAATAACCCGTTTTTTTACCACTATTAAAATGACCTTTTTTTCTATGGTTCCGTTTGTGTAGTAAAAAGTCCAATAATCTGTTTTCTTATTGTTTAGCATCCATCCTTCGGATGTTAAATTTCCTTGATTATCGTAATTTTTAATAAATTCTTTTTGATTAAAGTTCGTTAGAAAAAATAAAATTGTTAGGTATTTAAAAAGCATACTATTGGTTATGTGTTTAAGTTGTCGTTATAAAAAGTGTAAACTTTCAGGGGTTACTTTACATACGTAAAATTTTTTTTGGTTTTTTTAAAAAAAATAAAACCGCACTTCTTTTTTCTCGTAGGTATGGTGTCACTAACAATTAAAAAACAAACATTATGACAAAAAAAATGAAAACACTTTTAGGTTTAT
Organism: Polaribacter sp. HA6-7; assembly: GCF_055693625.1. NCBI lineage: Bacteria > Pseudomonadati > Bacteroidota > Flavobacteriia > Flavobacteriales > Flavobacteriaceae > Polaribacter > Polaribacter sp. HA6-7. The sequence continues at coordinate 2,314,887 of NZ_CM146338.1, read as the reverse complement.
GCCTTTTAGTATCGAGCTTTACAATAGCTCAGAGTCCGGTAAATGGTTTTATGAAAAAATCTGGTGAAGGTTCTGTAGTCGTTTCTTATTCTAAAGAAAATTACAGCAAAGTATTTTTAGTACCCAATGAAATTGATGGCGTACCTGTTTTTAACGATGTAAGTATTAGTAGTATTTCTTTATTCGGAGAAATTGGAGTTTCAGACAATTTTAATATTGTATTAAATGTGCCTTACATTAAATCCGAAGGAAATGCATCTGATGCAGTTTTAGAAAACAACGGTTTTGAAAATGTAAGAAAAGGAGTACAAAATTTAAAAGTGTATGCTAAATACAGATTACACACTTTAAATTTTGAAAACAGTAGTTTAGATTTTATTGGTGCAGCGGGTATAGAAACACCAATTGGTAATTACAGTGCAAACGAAGGTTTACAATCTATTATTGCAATAGGTAACGAAGCAACAACCTACAATGCTTTTGGTGTTGCTACGTATAAAATGAACTCTGGTTTTTTTGCAACAGGGCAATTAGGATACAGTGTTAGAGGTAACGATGTGCCAAATGCTTTATTAAGTGAGTTTAAATTAGGGTATGCAGCTTCTAAGTTTTACGTAGATGCTTTTATAGCAAACCAATTATCAGATGATAGTGGTGTAGATATTTTAGGCGAAGGATTTACAGGATTTTTTCCTGCAACACGTGTAAATTATACAAGAATTGGTATCAATGCATTTTATCCTTTTACAGATTCAATTGGTATTACTGCGGGTACAAACACGTATATCTCTGGTAGAAATTTAGGAAAAGCTACAGGATCTTACGGTGGCGTTGTCTACTCATTTTAATTAAAAATTTAATAAAACATACAATCATGAAAAATTTATACAAACTAAAATATATATTTATTACAATTTTAACAGTAAGCTTAGTTTCTTCTTGTCAAACCGAATCAAGTTTCGAAGATGAATTACCATCAATAGCAAATATAGCGGTATCTAATGCGGACTTTAGCACTTTAGAAGCGGCAGCAGTTGCAGGTGGTGTTGCAGGAGTTTTAAGTAACTCTAACCCAAATGATGCAAGCGGAGCATACACTGTTTTTGCACCAACTAATGATGCATTTGCGCGTTTAGGATTGAATGAAAATACACTTGGTGTTCTTCAAAAATCATTTTTAACAAACACTTTATTATACCACGTTTCTAACGGAAACTTAGCAGGAAATACAATTAATGATGGCGGTACGTCTACATCTGCACTTTCTTTAGATAGAAGATTTATCGAAAGAGGAGAAGATACTTACATCAACGGTTCTAAAATTTTAGCTACAGATGTTACTGCAAGCAATGGTACTGTGCATGTAATTGATAAAGTAATGATTGCTAGTGGTGCAGATATTGTACAAACTGCAATTGCTTTACAAAGTGCAAACGTTTTTACTTCTCCAGAATTAACGTACTTAGTTGAGGCAGTAGTTTATGCAGAATTGGCAGAGGCTTTAACAGCATCAGAAGGAAGTCCTTCTTTTACAGTTTTTGCTCCAACAGATCAAGCATTTATTGATTTAGGTGCTGCCTTAGGGTTGACATTTACTTCACCAGCAGATATCCGTCAATTACCAAAAGAAACAGTACAACAAGTACTTTTAAATCATGTTGTTGCCAACGATGGTAAATTTACTTCAGAATTAAGTGCAGGTACTGTAACTCCTTTAGGTGGAGACGATTTAACATTAGGTGCTTTTACAAACGGAACACTTACTGTTACAGGTGCCGGAAACGGAGGAGAAGTTGCTAATATGGGAATTCCTGATGTACAAACAACAAATGGTATCGTACACGTAATTGATAGAGTATTGTTACCAAACCTATAAAAACTTTTTAGTTTTTTGATTTGAATTTATAAGCCACAGATTTTATCTGTGGCTTATTTTATTTAAAAAGGTTTGTAGTTGATGTGGCTATTCAAGCAGAAGTATTAAAACGATATACTATTCATCATAAAGATTCTATCATCCTTAAATTTAAGCTTTAAACAACCACAAAAAAAGGACGCCTTCTAGCGTCCTTTTTTATATTAAACTTGATATGTTGGTAATTATTTCTTGTTTACTAAATCCATTAAATCAACATCGTTTCCTAATAAAACATCAGTAGGATTTATTCTTCCTTCTTCCGGACCGTTTTCTAATTTTAAAACACCTCTAGGGCAAACTGCAGAACAAACACCACAACCAACACAACTAGAACGTACAATGTTTTCTCCTTTTTGTGCATAAGCTCTAACATCGATACCTTGCTCGCAATACGTAGAACAGTTTCCGCAAGAAATACATTGACCACCGTTGGTTGTAATTCTAAATCTTGATTTAAAACGTTGTACAAAACCTAAATAAGCTGCTAATGGGCAACCAAATCTACACCAAACTCTATTACCAAAAATTGGATAAAAACCAGTACCGATAACTCCCGCAAAAATAGAACCGATTAAAAAGCCATAAATATCTTGAATTGTTTGTGTTTGAATACCTAATACTTGTCCTTCATTTGTAAAGAAAGTGTACAAAGCAAAACCAGTCATCACTAAAACAAATATTAATACAGAATGAATTACAATACGTTCTACTCGCCAAGAAAGTAAAGTTTTACTAGACAATTGTCTGTAAGGGTCTCCTAGCGTTTCTGCCAATCCACCACAACCACAAACCCAAGAACAATACCATCTTTTTCCGAAGAAATACACCATAACCGGTACAACTACAATGGTAAGTACAACACCCCAAACTAAAATGAATAGACCTAAACCACCGCTGGCTAATAATTCCTCTAAATTCCATTTAAAAAAGAAATCATAATCTAAAGGAAACGCATTTTTAAAGTCGTACCACGGTTTTTCGAATCGCACTAAAATTTCGGAATCAAAAAAGCAAATACTATTTGAAAGAATAAAACCGATGTAGTTCTTAATATTTGGTATTTATTATGGCGATATTTAATGTACATTCTAACAGCCATTACTGTCATTACAACACAATATAAAAATCCGTATAAAAACCATTGGCTTGCAGGGTTACCGCTTATAAATTTACTAATAGGATCTACCAAATACACCCAATTTACAATGTAATCTGGGTAGAAGTATAGCAGTATGTAAAAACTAACTAGAAACACAAAAGCAAACCAACCAATCCAACCGCGATTGGTAGCTGCACTTAAAAAGATACCATCATTTTTAATACCAGGTTTTCCTAACAAAATTACATCTGGTACAATAAACATAAGTGCACCTATAATACCCAAACCAAAGGTTAAAAACCATGCCCAACCCGTTTGTTGTGCCGCAAAACCTTTACCAGCCTTTTTGGCAAGTGTATAGCTAAGACTGTGTGGTTTACCGGAGATTTTATATTGAAACTGAGCTCCTTTTTTCTCCCAATTTTTTGCTGCATCGTATTTTGCAATTAAATCATCGTAATGTTTATTAGCATTTGCATATGCTTTTCTAGTACGGCTAGAGAACTCAAAAATAGACAAGTTGTCTTTGGTTACTACTGCTTGTTGCAGTTCTTTGGCAATTACTTCATTTTTATAGTTTTGATCCTTTAAAAAAGTATCAAGTTCTGTTTGATTTAAATTAAAATCACCTGTAAAAATTAAGGCTATAAAGGTGGCTAAACCTATAAGAAAAAGTAGTAATCCTGTTTGTTTTATTGCTTTCATCATCTTATGCTTTGCTAAAAATTCTTTTCCAGCTTTTCTTTTGTAGTTGTATATTGGTGTTGTTTTCTTTGTTGAATTTTGCCACAATTTCTTTTTCGTGAAGTTTGTAAAATTCGGATCAAAATTAGCGTCTGCTAAGAATTCTAAAACATGTGATATGTTTTGCTTTTCTGTAAGCCATTTGTCAAATATTTCATGGCGCATTCGAATGCCAAACGTATTGATTCCTAAGAATTGTTTAGAATCCTTGTCAAAAGAAATGGTAATGCATTTATTTTCAGATGGGTGTTTCCATTGAAAATACGCTTCGTTTTCTTTCTTATTTCTTTCGCTAAACACCCAACCATATGTTTGATATTCAATGTCTAAAAATTTTGCAGAATTAAACCAATGCCCTGGTTTGTATGCTATTCTATTACCACAAATAGTTTCTGCTAAGGTTTCTCCCATCATCCTACCCGTGTACCAAACTGCTTCAATATTTCTTCTTTGTCCGATGGCTTCGTGTTGTTCTGCACAATCGCCAATAGCATAAATATTAGCTACATTGGTTTCTAAAAAACGATTTACTTTTACACCTCTACCAAGTTCGATATTAGATTCTTTTAAGAAATCTATATTTGGGGTAACACCAGCAGTTAAACCAACAACATTACAAGCAATTTCTTCGCCTGTTTCTTCAATAATAATAGAAGTTACGCGTCCGTTTTTATCTGCTTTAATTTCTTTTAAGTTGGTGTTTAAACGCAAATCTATGTGGTGTTCTTTAATATGCTGATTTATCATTTCAGATTCTTGAGCAGGCAAAACACCGTTCCGAAACTGGTTTCTCTCACTAAAAAAGTAACTGGTATTTTTCTACTGCGTAGCATTTCTGCCAATTCAATACCTATCAAACCACCACCAACAATTACGGCTCTATTACACGCTTTATTATCTGGTGCAAGTTGTTCTAGTTTTTCTAAATCTTGTTTGTGGTACATGCCAATAACACCTTCTAAATCTTGCCCAGGCCAACCAAACTTATTTGGTTTAGAACCTGTAGCAATAATTAATTTATCGTAGGCTAAAATTTCACCGAAGCAAATTCAATATTACTGTTTTCTGTATGTACTTTTGTTACCAAACCTTCTTTTAAGGCAATGTTGTTTTTATCCCAAAACCAATTTTCATAAGGTTGTGTATGTTCAAATTTCATGTGCCCCATGTACACATACATTAAAGCAGTTCTAGAAAAGAAATATTTGGTTTCTGCAGACACAATGGTAATTTGTTTGTCAGACTTTTTTCTAATATGTCTTGCTGCAGTTACACCGGCAATACCGTTCCCAATTATTACAATATGTTCCATAGTTGATTGATTGTTGCTTTTATGTCGAAGCTAAAGTTAAGAACTTAAAACCGAAACTTCATTTTAATTAAATTTAGAATCATTATAAATAGATTTTCTAGAAAATGTTTGTAAGTATCTAAAAATTGTAAAGACTTACTTAAAAAATTTACCAACATTAAAATCAACCAATAATGAAAAAAGTTTTAAGTAAAAGTTTGTTTGTAGCCTTTTTAGCTATAGGTTTACAAGTGCAAGCGCAAGAAAATGATGCACCTGCAAAAAGCAATGTGCAAACGTATACGCCATCAAAATTATTAAACAAGGGGCAGTGGGATATTAAGTTTTTTAACAATTTGTATACAGAAACCAAAGGGAAGTTTAACGGAGTAAAAGCAGACAAGGCAAGAGAAAATTACTTTACATCAACTTTAGAAGTATTTACGGGGGTTTCTGAAAATAACAGAATTAATGTAGGTGTATTGTTAGAGTATCGTTCTAATACAATTGGCGGTAAAAGTGCAACGGCAGTTTTCGATTTAGGCAATGATGCAACAGCAAGAAAAGGGCTTTCTTCTTTTGCACCAGCAATTAAATTTCAGCCATTAGAAAATGTAGGAAACTTTTCGATACAATCTGCTTTTCACATTCCGATTATAGAAAACGAAACAGAAAATGGTGTTTTTTTAGACCAAACGGCGTACACTTTTCAGAATCGTTTTTTTATGATTACACACTACCAAGCGGTAACTGGCAATTGTTTACAGAGTTAAATACAGAGTATAATTTTGGCGAAGAAGATAGTTTTGCAAATAAGACGTTTTTATTAGCACCCGGAATTTTTATGAGTTATTTTCCTTCGGATAAATCTACTGTTCTAGGTTTTGTGCAACACGCACAACGTTTTGGTGATTTTACACAAGATTATACCGCGCTTGGTTTTGGTGGAAAATACCAATTAACAGACTTGTTAAACTTAGAGGTTTTGTATAGTAAATTCATACGTGGTAACGATACTGGTTTAGGACAAAGTTTTAACATTGGTTTAAGAGCGCTATTTTAACAAAAAGAAGTATTTTTATGGAGATTTATGAAAACAAAAAAACTCCTATTGCTCTTAGTAATTCTTTTAAACTTCTCTTGCAAAAGTCAGTCTAAAAAAATAAACGGAGTAAGCTTTGTAGCATCAAGAGATACTATTAGCACACAACACATTACACCAGTTTTAAAGGCACAAAGCAATTATGTTGCATTGATGCCTTTTGGCTTTATAAAGAATTTGGCAACACCAACAATTACGCATAACACCAAAAGGCAATGGTTTGGCGAAACAGAAAATGGTTTGTTGCAATACGCAAAACGTTTTCAAAAAGAAAATGTGCGCATTATGGTAAAACCACACATTTGGGTGTGGCGAGGAGAATTTACTGGTAACATAAAAATGGATTCTGAAGAAAATTGGCAAGTTCTAGAAGATTCTTACACAGCTTTTATTTTAACCTACGCAAAAGCGGCAGCATCTTTAAATGCAGAAATTTTTTGTATTGGTACAGAGTTAGAGCAATTTGTTGTGAATAGGCCTGCATTTTGGCAGCAACTTATTCAGAAAATAAGAGCAGTTTACAAGGGCAAATTAACCTATGCTGCCAATTGGGATGAATACTCGCGAGTACCTTTCCGAAAGAAATCGATTATATTGGTATAGATGCCTATTTTCCTGTAAGCGATTTAAAATCGCCCACAGTGGCAGACTATGAAGCGGGTTGGCAACCGCACAAACAAGCAATTCTAAAACTTCAAAAATCTGTAAAGAAACCTGTTTTGTTTACAGAGTTTGGGTATAGAAGTGTAGACTTTAATGGTAAAGAACCTTGGGATTCTAATAGAATAGAAGGTTCGGTAAATTTACAAGCGCAAGCCAATGCATTGCAAGCAATTCACAATCAATTTTGGCAAGAAGAATGGTTTGCTGGTGGTTTTATATGGAAATGGTTTCATAGACACGCTAACGTTGGTGGCGAAAAAAACAATAGATTTACACCGCAAAATAAACCAGCAGAAGAATTAATTAGAAAATTATATGGTCTTTAAAAAAATAGCATTTCTTTTTTTATGTTTGGCAATTGTTTCTTGTTCAGAAGATACAGACATTACCATACCAAGAACTTTACAAGAATACATTGCAACAAAAGCAAATGTTACCGAAAAAACAGTAGTTGCTTGTGCTGCAAGTGCAGTATCTAGCACAAATACCACCTATATTTTTTATTATCCAGAAGAAGGGGCAACAGATATTCGTTATTACGAATTAACAACGCCAGATGCAGACAAAGATAATTTCGAAAATTACAGAAGAGAAAGTTTAGTTAGTGAAGCTGTTTTTGGTGGTAAATTAGGGCGTTTTACACGTTCTAGCGACATAGAATCTTGGTGTTTGGTTACTTATATAAAAGAAAATGAACTAAGAATTTCTGAACCTATAAAAATTAACAATCAAACTAAAGCTACAGAATATTCTAATGATGTTCAAATAGGATACAAATCTACCGTAGAACCTAATTTTACATGGAATGATGGTACAATCGATGAGAATGTTATTTATTTTGAAGTAATTTCTGATGAAGAAAATGAGTTTATTTCCGGTACATATACCACAGAAAAGTTTTTTCAGTATTATGATGAAAGCAATGTTTTAGCATCGCCAAAGTTAAATGAAGCTGCACCAAAAGATTTGGTAGAAGATGAAATTTATAATTTTACCATGATGGGTGTAAGCGAAGATAATTGGGTTAACCTTATTATAGAAGATCAATTTATACCGCAAAACCTATCAGAATACATTGCAAAGAATTCCGATAAAACAACGCAAGAAGATGCAATTGCATTTGCAGGTTCTGCAAACGGTAATGCGGCGCAAACCAATATTTATTTTTATCCGTTAACTGGTGCATACGATTATCGTTATTATGAAACCGCAGATACTACTGTAGATCCTTTAGATTTTAGCAATTATACAAGAAGAAACTTTACAAGTGCAGCACAGTTTGGTGGTAAGTTTAGACGTTTTACAAATGAGGTTACTACAAATGTGTATTGTTTGGTTACTTATCTTTTAGACGATACATTGTATATTTCTAAACCTATAAAAACAAAAAACGCAACCAAGCAAACCCAATGGTCTACTGCTGTTGATATTGCATACCCAAACACATTAGAACCTGTTTTTACTTGGCAAGATGGTACGTTTACAGATACAGACAAATACTTTGAAGTACTTACGTTAAATGACGATACTTTTGTAACAGGTACTTATACAAAAGACAAGCAGTTTGCGTATTATAACGAATCGAATATTATAGTTGCAGATAATATTCATACAAGTACACCGCCCGCTTTGGTGTTAGACGATTCTTATAAATTGTACATTTATGGTTTAGATACAGATAATTGGCTTAACTTAGTTATTCAAAATACATTTATAGCTCAATAGCGTGATTCAAAAGAGTTTCTTGTTCTTATTTTTTAGTTTTTGCATGCAAGTAACATCTGCGCAAAAAACAACAATTGTTTCTTTAGAAATAGTAGGGCAAGATAAAATTAAAACAAGCTATTTAAAAAAGATAATAACCACGAAACAAGGCGAAGTATTAGATTCTGTAAAACTGAATCAAGACATCACATTTTTAAAAAGATTGCCTGCTGTAAGTCATGCTTATTTTACAGTAACTCGGTTGCCCAATTTTAAAAGCCATGTAAAAATTGGCATAGAAGAGAATTTTACACTTTTACCAAGTTTAAATTTACGGACAACCACCAACAAACAATTTGCTTACAAACTTGGTTTGTACGAGTATAATTTTTTAGGAAACAACACTACTTTTGGTGGCTTTTATCAAAATAATGGTTTTCATTCTTATGGTTTTACCTATCGCGCACCCAATTTGTTTTCTAAAAAATGGGGATTGGCAATCAGTTTTAAAGACTGGAAAAGTGAAGAGCCGTTGTATTTTGGTGAAAAAACAGCCAATTACTTGTACAACAATACTTCGGTAGAGTTGTTAGGTTTGTATCAACTGAATTTAAAGCATCGCATCGATTTCGGAATCAGCTTTTTTCAGAGATATATAAATACTTGTCCGGTGAAACAGCAGCCGGTGTGCCATTGGCGTTAGATTTAGATAAAAAACTGTTAAAACTGGTATATCAATACAATGGTTTAGATTACTACTACCAATACGTTAGTGGTTTTAAAAGTGTCTTATACACGCAATATGTTACTACGCAAAACGATTTTCAAAATGATTTTTTAATTGCTTGGAACGACTTTTTCTATTACAAAAGAATTGGTGCTAAAGGCAATTGGGCAAATAAATTACGTTTGGGTATTGCTTCTAATGAGAATTCACCTTTTGCACCCTTTGCTTTAGATAACAATGTAAATATAAGAGGTGTTGGTATTTTGGTAGATAGAGGTACTGGTGTTGCGGTTTTAAATTCTGAATATAGACATACCGTTTACGATAAAAAGTGGCTGGCAATTCAAACCAATGTTTTTACGGATGCAGGTACTTGGCGAGAACCAGGCGGACAATTAAGCGACCTTTTTAAACAAGAAAAATTAAGAGTATTCTCTCGGAATCGGACTGCGTTTTATCAGTAAAAAAATATACAATGCTACTTTTAGAATCGATTATGGTTTTAAAGTCTACGATACCGTAAATACTACAAAAGGAGGGTTGGTTTTTGGTTTAGGGCAGTATTTTTAACCTTAATTTAAAGCAAATACTTAAAAAGTTAGCTAGAATCGTTTAGTTTTGTTTATTAAACAACACAACAAATGAGCACTTTTGCAATTGGAGACATTCACGGCGGTTTAAAAGCCCTAGTACAAGTATTAAATAAACTAGAAGTTACCGAAGAAGACACACTTATTTTTATGGGAGATTATGTAGATGGCTGGAGCGAGTCTGCACAAGTAGTTTCTTTTTTAATCGAGTTGTCAAAAAAATCAACTGTATTTTTATCAAAGGAAATCATGATGTTTGGTGCGAAGAATGGCTAAAAGATGAAAGTGTAAATCCTACTTGGTACATGCATGGTGGTAAAGAAACCATTGATAGTTATGATGGTTTTACTGCAGCAGAAAAAAGTGAGCACTTAACATTTTTCGAAAACCTATCATTGTACCATTTAGACGACGCAAATAGATTGTTTTTACATGCCGGTTTTACATCAATGCACGGTGTTGTTAAAGAAATGTTTCCTGGTAATTTCTACTTTGATAGAACTTTGTGGGAAATGGCTTTGGCAATGGATGTTACCATCGATAAAAACAACCCAACGTATCCGAAGCGATTGCAACATTATGCAGAAATTTATATAGGACATACACCAACAACTAATTTCGGAATACCGACACCAATGAACAGAGCCAATGTATGGAATGTTGATACAGGTGCTGCTTTTAAAGGAAAGGTATGTGCAATGAATATTGATACAAAAACGTATTATCAAAGTGATAATTTACCAGGTTTGTATCCTGATGAAAAAGGAAGAAATTAAACACGAGCTACCAAATAAATACTGATTTACGTATAAATTAAAAAGCCCGCTATTGCATAAAAACAATAACGGACTTCTAACGTGAACTATTAAAAAAATTAACTTTCTAGTTTTAAGACCAAGTCTTCAGAATTTACAAGTGTGCCTTCTTTTAAAATAATGGCATCTACAGTAGCATCTTCGTTGGCTGTAATGGTGGTTTCCATTTTCATGGCTTCGATGATAAATAAAGGCTGATTCTTAGCAACTTTATCACCTTTCTTCACCAAGATTGTAGATAATAAACCCTGTAATGGTGCACCAATTTCGTGTGCATTATCTTTAGCTGCTTTTATATTTTGTACAGTTTCTACTTTTACAGAGGTATCTTTTATTTGCACAGATCTTCCTTGTCCGTTTACCTTAAAGTAAACAGTTACCAACCCCTCTTCATTGGCTTTACCAATAGAATCTAGGGTAATTAATAAGGTTTTTCCTTTGTCTAACTCAACTATAATTTCCTCGCCAACTTCCATTCCGTAAAAAAAGTTTTTAGTTGGTAGGTTAATCAAACTGTCGTACTTTAAATGCTTATTGTAAGCATCTGTAAATACCTTTGGATACAATTTATACGATAAGAAATCTGTAAAATCAATCGGTCTACTTAAATCGTTTTCAAATATCTTTTTAAAGTCTTTGTACTCTTCCTCAATATCTAAAGCAGGTATATGTGCATTTGGTCTATCTGTATAAGGTTGTTCGTCTTTTAAGATAAGTTTCTGTAAATCTTTTGGGAATCCGCCAACGGGTTGCCCTAAATCACCTTTAAAAATTGAACTACAGATTGCGGAAAAGAAATGGTATGTCCGCGTTCTAACACATCTTGCACCGTTAAGTTGTTACTAACTAAGTACTGTGCCATGTCACCCACAACCTTAGAGCTTGGTGTAACTTTTACAATATCGCCAAAAAGTAAGTTTACATCTGCATACATTTTGGTAATTTCATGAAAACGATCTTCCAAACCAAGTGCTTGCGCCTGTGGTTTTAAGTTCGAATATTGGCCACCCGGAATTTCGTGTTTAAAAACTTCACTAGAACCCGCTTTTAAGCCGGACTCAAAAGGGTAGTAGTAATCTCTTACTGTTTCCCAGTAATTAGAATATTCGTTTAAAGATTGATTGTTTAAATTGCTTGCTCTGTCGTTAAATTTCATCATTTCTACCACAGAGTTAAAGTTGGGTTGCGATGTTAAACCAGACAAACCACCTAAAGCAACATCAACAACATCTACACCAGCTTCTATTGCCTTTAAATAGGTAGCAGCTTGTATAGAAGAGGTATCGTGCGTATGCAAATGAATCGGAATATTTACGGTTTGCTTTAAAGCACTTACCAATTCGAAAGCAGCATAAGGTTTTAACAAACCAGCCATGTCTTTAATTGCCAAAATATGCGCACCCGCATTTTCAATATCTTTTGCTAAAGTGGTGTAATATTTTAAATTGTATTTAGTGTTTTCTGGATTTAAAATATCGCCAGTATAGCAAATAGAACCCTCTGCCAAACCATTGGTTCTCGGTTCTAACATGTTCTATACAAGGTGCAATCGATTGCATCCAGTTTAAAGAATCAAAAATTCGAAACAAATCGACACCATGTTCCCAAGATTGCTCTACAAACTTGGCAATTAAATTATCTGGATACGCTGTGTAACCTACACCATTAGACCCACGAATTAGCATTTGCAACAATACATTTGGCATTGCTTTTCGTAACAATTGCAAACGTTCCCAAGGGTTTTCTTGTAAAAAACGCATGCAAACATCAAAAGTAGCGCCACCCCAAACTTCCATACTAAAAATGTTGGGGTTGTTTTTAGCATATCCTTCTGCAACCTTTAGCATATCAAAAGTTCGCATTCTTGTTGCCAGCAAACTTTGGTGTGCATCTCTCATGGTAGTATCAGTAAAATGAATTTGCTTTTCATTTTTTAACCATTGCGCAAATGCATCAGGGCCTAATGCAGTTAGTTTGTCTTTTGTACCTTCAGGATACGCCGCATTGGTATCAAATTTAGGTACAACAGGTTTTATAAATTTCTTTGTAGGATCTAATTTTTTAACATCCGCATTTCCGTTTACAATCACATCACCCAAATAGGTAACCAGTTTGGTAGCTCTATTTCTAGGCGCTTTAAACACAAATAAATCGGGTGTTTCTTTGATAAAATTAACAGTAACATCTCCTTTTCTAAAAGTTTCGTGTTTTAAGATATTGTCTAGAAAAGGCATGTTGGTTTTAACACCTCGAATACGAAACTCTGCCATGGCTCTGCGTACTTTTCTACACGCGCCATCTAAAGTTCTACTATTTGCAGTAACTTTTACAAGCATCGAATCGAAAAAAGGCGAAATAATAGCCCCTTGATACACACTACCAGCATCCAATCGAATTCCGAAACCAGACGCACTTCTATACGTGGTAATTTCACCATAATCAGGTTTAAAATCGTTCTGCGGATCTTCTGTAGTAATTCTACATTGCAGCGCATAACCATTTATTTTAATAGCCTCTTGACTCGGTATTTTAATTTGTTGGTCGGTTAATTTATAACCACCCGCAATAAACAATTGAGTTTTTACCAAATCGATATTGGTAACAACCTCTGTAACCGTATGTTCTACTTGTATTCTTGGGTTTACTTCTATAAAATAAATAGCACCATCATCATCAACTAAAAACTCTACTGTACCAATATTGTTATAATTTACAGCTTTACAAATGGTAATTGCGTAGTTGTATAAAGCATCTTTTGTTTCTTGCTTTAAATTGTAAGAAGGTGCAAATTCAATTACCTTTTGGTAACGACGTTGTACAGAACAATCGCGCTCAAACAAATGCACTGTATTGCCATAATTATCGGCAACAATTTGTATTTCTATATGTTTTGGGTTGGCAACAAACTTTTCTAAAAAACGGTATCGTCTCCAAAAGCATTTAGTGCCTCTCGTTTACTTTCGTTAAAGGCTTTTTTTAATTCGGCAGCCTCTCTAATAACACGCATACCTCTACCGCCACCACCGAAGCTGCTTTTAGCATTACAGGATAACCAATTTTAGAAGCTTCTTCTAAAGCTGTTTCGATACTGTCTAAAGGATTTTCGTTACTTTTAATAACGGGTATGTTGTTGGCAACTGCCACTTCTTTGGCTGTAATTTTATCGCCTAAAGATTGAAGAACTGTAACTTTAGGACCTACAAAAATAAGACCATTGTCTTCACATTGTTGCGCTAAATCTGCATTTTCAGACAAGAAACCGTAACCTGGGTGTATGGCATCTGCACCACTTTTTAAAGCGATTCTTATAATTTCTTTGATATCTAAATAGGGCTTTAATGGGGCATTGTCTTCACCTATTTGATACGATTCGTCTGCTTTGTACCTGTGTAACGAATAGCGATCTTCGAATGTGTAAACTCCAACGGTTTTTACATTTACCTCTGTACAGGCTCTAAAAATTCGAATGGCAATTTCACCGCGATTGGCAACAAGTACTTTTTTAATCTTCATTTTTTGGATATTGTTTTTAGTTTTTAGTAAAAATTTCTTGCTAAAGATACTAAGCGAAATCGATGTAGTTGGCTTTTTTTTGATTTTTTTTAAGATTTTCTTAACATTTAACGGTTTTATTACTGATGTATGAATTTAAACGGGTGCTTTTTATATAATGATGATTTTTTGAATGTGTGGGGTTTGGGGTGTGGGTTGAGAGGGAAGAGTAGAGAAGTAAGAGATAAGAAACAAGAGGCAAGAAGCAAGAAACAAGAGTCAAGAGGAGAGAATAGAGAGTCAAGAAAAATGAGTCAAGAGGTAAGAGGAGGAAGTTATGATAACATACAGTTACGACCTATTTTAAATTTCGTAAGAATTCAAATTGTAAGTAACGGCAAGCATCCAAAGAGGACAGAGCGTAAAGTAAATGTCCAGTGGACATTTATAGCGAATGGGCCAGCTTGCGCTATGGCGTCCGGATGCGATAGTGGATTACAAAGTAGAATTCAAGAAAATTAAAAGTATGTCTAGATTTTTGGTTCTTTTCATCAATGGAAAAGAATAAGGGCAGAAAGAAAAATGAAACAAGAGATGAGAAACAAGAAAAGAGAATAGAGAGTCAAGAAATCAGAAACAAGAGTCAAGAGGAGAGAATCATGATAACATACAGTAACGACCTATTTTAAATTTCGTAAGAATTCAAATTGTAAGTAACGGCAAGCATCCAAATAACGCAGTGGTCTCGGATGCGATAGTGGATTACAAAGTAGAATTCAAGAAAATTAAAAGTACGTCTAGATTTTTGGTTCTTTTCATCAATGGAAAAGAATAAGGGCAAAAGAAAAATGAGTCAAGAGGCATGAAACAAGAGATGAGAAACAAGAGATGAGAAACAAGAAACAAGAAATAAGAGACAAGAGGTAAGAGGAGGAAGTTATGATAACATACAGTTGCGACCTATTTTAAATTTCGTAAGAATTCAAATTGTAAGTAACGGCAAGCATCCAAATAACGCAGTGGTCTCGGATGCGATAGTGGATTACAAAGTAGAGTTCAAGAAAATTAAAAGTACGTCTAGATTTTTGGTTCTTTTCATCAATGGAAAAGAATAAGGGCAGAAAGAAAAATGAGTCAAGAAATATGAGGCAAGAAATAAGAAGCAAGAAGCTAGAAGAAAGATAATAGAAGTGAGGCAAGAGAATCATGATAACATACAGTTACGACCTATTTTAAATTTCGTAAGAATTCAAATTGTAAGTAACGGCAAGCATCCAAATAACGCAGTGGATCCGGATGCGATAGTGGATTACAAAGTAGAATTCAAGAAAATTAAAAGTATGTCTAGATTTTTGGTTCTTTTCATCAATGGAAAAGAATAAGTATTAAAGAAAAATGAGTCAAGAGATAAGAGACAAGAAACAAGAGTATGTGTCACACCGAGTGAATTTTACGATTGAAATGAGTAAAATTAGTATCGAGATGATTTTTGAAGAAGATTAAAAGAGTTCTCGATATAATTTTTTGTACCTCAAAATCACTCGAACTCACAAAAACCAATTAATCCCTTTTTCCAAAAGGATACAACTCTTGTTTTACAAAACCCTTCGGAAATTGCTCATCACCTTCAAAACCAATTTCGATATCTCTACCGGAATATGGTATATAATTCGTTTTAAAAAGATAATCCCAAATACTTAGGGTAATTCCGAAATTAACGCCTTGTTTGCGTTCTTCCGGCAATACTTTTGCATGATGCCAAATGTGCATTTTTGGGTTGTTTAAAATATACTTTAACCAACCATAATCCCAATTGATGTTGGCATGGTTTAAGTGCCCAATGGTAATATTAAAAAAATGGACAACTGCTACATCTTGTGCGGTAAAGCCGCCAATAATGGCTAACGGAATGTACTTTAAAGAATTGTACACTACGGGTTCCATCCAATGGTAACGCAAATGCGCTGCAAAACCCATTTCTTTTACCGAGTGGTGTACTTTATGAAAGTTCCATAAAAACTCATAAGAATGCAATAATCTGTGTGTGCACCATTGCACAAAATCAATTACAATAAAAAAGATAAAAATACGGAGTGCAAACGGCAAAGTGTTGAGTTCTAATAGCTGAAAATTGGCAATAGACAAGCCTACAACGCCTAAGATATCATTAAAAACTTCGGCTGCCGCATTTGATAAAGCAATCAATACCAGTAAGTTTAACAAAAAGAAATTGAAAAACATGTAAAAGGTATCTAGCCAAAAATCTTTACGAAACAACGACTGATTTTTACGCCAAGGAAAAATGGCTTCTAATCCCCAAACAACTAAAGAGATTAAAATCAATCCGTAGAAATAATTCTCCCAATTCAGTTCTAGCAAAACAGATTGTTTTACATAGTTCCAATAATCGGAATACGAATTTTTTACAATGTCTATGTACTTGTTCATGTGTTTAAAAAGTGCATTTTTGTATAATAAATGTCTGTTTAGGTCGGTAAAACTTACATAAAATAAGACTTTATACTTTGTATGATTGTTTTTACAAAAATAAATGAATTATCTCTTATAAGAGTACGTAATAATTACCTAAAACGTAATAAATTATAATTTGTGAATAAATGTAAGGGATTTGTGAATAAGTTATGATGTATTTTTAAAGCAAATAGATGTAATTTTACAAAGCGTAAAGTTATAATATTTGTTTTTTATGATTTTACTTAAGTAGGTTGATTAAGTAGCTTAAAAGCGAAATTTTAATTGATGTAAATTGTAAAACAAAAAGTATAATTAAAAGTAAAAAAAGCCTTAAAGATGGTGCTTTAAGACCTTTTTTTAAAACGGTAACACTATTAGAAGTGTGTAGTTTCATCTTGAGACCATAAAATTACAATTCTTCTAAAAGCTTACCAAATTTATTTTTATAAATTAAAGCAGACACCATGCTGCAAATGGTAAACACATGACTTAATTTTTTAGTAAAAACTCCTGTAAGTATTTGGTTTACTTATAGTTTAACTGCATTAAAACGTTTGTGGTTGGGCATGCGAATGCAGAGTTTTAAAAGCGTACTCAAAGAGGAATCGCCTTGCAAGTGCCTCTAAAATCAAAGGTTGTAAGAAGAATTGTAATTTTAAATTTAATATTATGTCTATAATTTATAAGACTTTAGCGAGGAAAAATCCTCAGGACTTAACAGCAACGCCTAAATATTACGCGGCTGTAACACCAAACGGAAGTGTAGACTTCGAATCTTTAGCAGAAATGATTTCTGAACAATGTACGGTAACAGATACCGATTGTTTGGCAGTCTTAAATGTGTTAGAAAAAAACATTATTAGAGAGTTAAAAGAAGGGCGCATTGTACGTTTGGGTAAACTAGGTAATTTTCAAGTAGGTTTAAGTTCAGAAGGTTTTGTAACCGAAGAAGAAGTAACAGCAGAAGCGGTTACCAAAGCACGAATTTTATTTAGACCCGCTAAGAAAATGCGAGATTTATTGGCAAATCTAAAGTACCGAAAAGCGAGTTAAATTGTAAGTAACTTTATTTTCAAAATCCCAGTAACTTCGGTTATTGGGATTTTTTTGCCCAATTTTAAGGTTCACTGCATCCGTATGCAACTTTTATTGCGTCTTGATGCAGTAGAAATTACATCCTGATGCGGTAAAATTTGGGTTTAGAGGTGGTTGTAAAGCTTTACTAATGTGCTTTGTTATATAAAAATGGTGCTTGTTTTAAGGCTAAATCGTTTAAAAATTGCTTGATAAAGTGGTTTTTAAGGGCGTTTTTACAAGTAGATTTGGTAAATAAAGAATAAGATTAATAATACTTTTAACGATTTTTTACTTTCAAATAAAAAAAGAATACTACATTTATGCAATCAAGATTCTT
Organism: Polaribacter sp. HA6-7; assembly: GCF_055693625.1. Taxonomy (NCBI): domain Bacteria; kingdom Pseudomonadati; phylum Bacteroidota; class Flavobacteriia; order Flavobacteriales; family Flavobacteriaceae; genus Polaribacter; species Polaribacter sp. HA6-7. The sequence goes on along the minus strand of NZ_CM146338.1, from coordinate 2,296,853 downwards.
TTAAATTGCTAAAAAGAAAATAGTTGCTTAAAAACCAATGTATACCTATGTATTGTAGGTACATAGCAGGTTTATATTAAAATTATAGCCTTTTTACTTCTAAAAGAATTTAAAAACCAACAAGAACTAACCATTCATGGCAAAAACTAAAAATACCTTTGAGCAAGACTTGTTCAAAGCAGCAGATAAACTCCGCAAAAATATAGACGCAGCAGAGTACAAACACGTTGTACTAGGGCTTATCTTTTTAAAATACATCTCAGAATCTTTTGATGAGTTGTACCAAAAATTAGTAGCAGACGAATACTCAGATGCAGAAGACCGAGACGAATACATTGCAGAAAACACCTTCTTTGTACCAAAATTAGCACGTTGGAGCCACATACACGCACAAGCCAAATTGCCAACTATTGGGCAAACCATAGATGAAGCTATGGAAGCGGTAGAAAAAGAAAACAAAGAATTAAAAAATGTACTGCCACAAGTATATGGTAAGGCAAACCTAGATAAAAAGGCTTTAGGTGAATTGATAGATTTAATATCGAACACCGAGCTACAAGCCGAAAACGAAAACTCCAAAGACCTTTTTGGGCGTGTGTACGAGTACTTTTTAGGTGAATTTGCCAATGCCGAAGGTAAAAAAGGAGGGCAATTCTACACACCAAAAGCCATTGTAAAACTCATGGTAGAAATGATAGAACCCTATAAAGGACGTATTTACGATCCTGCATCGGGTTCCGGTGGTATGTTTATCATGTCAGAAAAATTTGTAACGGCACATTCGGGTAACATTAAAGACATTACAGTATACGGACAAGAAAGCAACCAAACCACCTGGAAACTCTCTCGTATGAACCTTGCCATACGTAACATTAATAGCAAGTTTGTGTCTTGGAACACCGAAGGCTCATTTTTAAAAGACGCACACCCGATTTAAAAGCCGATTTTGTAATTGCCAATCCACCATTTAACCAAAAAGAATGGGGAATAGATATTTTACAAGACGATGCACGCTGGCAATATGGTACACCACCAAACGGGAATGCCAATTTTGGTTGGATGCAACACATGTTGTATCATTTATCGCCACGTGGTGTTTTGGCAACCGTTTTAGCCAATGGCTCATTAAGTTCTAATACTTCGGCGAAGGCGAAATACGTAAAAACTTGGTAGAAGCAGGCTTGGTAGAATGTATCGTCGCCTTACCAAAGCAACTGTTTTACAATACAGGCATACCAGCTTGTATTTGGTATTTACGCAGAGGTAGAACAAACACAGAAGAAGTGTTATTTATAGATGCCTCAGAAATGGGCTTTATGAAATCTAGAGTACATAGAGATTTCACCGAAGAAGACATCAACAAAATAACAGACACCTACCACAATTGGCGCAACGTCATTGCGAGGACGCAGGACGAAGCAATCTCTCAATCAGAAACGTCATTGCGAGGCACGAAGCAATCTGCCTATAAAGACATAAAAGGCTATTGCAAAAGCGCAACTCTAGAAGCCATACGCAAACACAACCACGTACTCACACCAGGACGCTACGTTGGTATCCCAGACGAAGAAGACGATGGTATCCCATTTGAGGATAAAATGGCAGACCTAAGCGCAACCCTAAAACAGCAAATGCAACAAGAGGAAGCCCTAAACCAAGAGATTAAAACACAACTGGCTAATATTGGGTTTAAACTATGAGTAGTGTAAAAGAAAAGTTGCTTGATGGTTGGGTGGAAACTACTTTAGGAGAAATATATAACGTAAGTTCTGGATTATCTAAATCTAAGGATTCTTTTGGATATGGAGAAACGTTTATAAGTTTTAAGGATGTTTTTTACAATTGGTTTTTGCCAACAGAACCAGAAGGTTTAGTTAATTCTTCTGAAAAAGACCGAATACTTGTTCTGTTTTAAAAGGGGATATATTAATAACAAGAACAAGTGAAACTTCCGAAGAAATTGGTATGTCTTCTGTAGCATTAAAAGATTATCCCAAATCAACATTTAATGGCTTTTGTAAAAGATTAAGAATTAAAGAAAATGCACCTATTGAAATTTCGCCATCTTTTATTGGTTATTTATTTAGGTCAAGGAATTTTAGAAAAACAGTTGCTCAATATTCAACGATGACGACAAGAGCAAGTTTAAATGGAGATTCTATTAAGAGAATGTCTTTTCAATTTCCATCAATCCAAGAACAAAAAGCCATAGCCAAAGTCCTCACAGCTTTTGATGCTAAAATAGAAAACCTACAAGCCCAAAACAAAACCCTAGAGCAAATAGCACAAACCATTTTTAAGGAGTGGTTTGGTAAATACCAAATTGGTGATGCGTTGCCTGAGGGTTGGCGTGTTGGGAAGTATCAAGATTTAGTAAGTCTATCCTCAGGAAAAGGAGTAAAAAAAGCGATTACAAAGAAAGTGGAAAATATAAAATCTTTGGAGCAAATGGTACTATTGGATATTACGACAAATATTTAATTAATGAGCCAGTTATTCTTACTGGTAGAGTTGGAACTCTAGGAAGTGTTTTTATTTTTAATGAGCCAATTTGGATTTCAGATAACGTTCTGATATCAAAAGTAAAAAATACAGATTCATTTTATTTTTCTTTTTTCACACTAAAGAGCTTTAATTTTAAATCATTAAATACAGGAAGTACTCAACCACTAATAACGCAAACCGATTTGAAAACAATTCCTGTAATTATTCCTGATAATTATATTTTATCAAGATTTGATTCATTAGCAACTTTTTTGTTCAAAAAAATAGATATTAATAATAAACAAATCCAAACCCTAACCAAAACCAGAGACACCTTGTTACCAAAGTTAATGAGTGGAGCTATTAGAGTACATGGGTTTAAAAAGTAAAAAAGATAGTATGGAAGACATTAAAAAATCGCAAATATTAACCATACAAGACATTTTTAATAATGGTTTTAATATGTTTTCTATTCCAGATTATCAAAGAGCCTATTCTTGGGGAACATCGCAACGTAAAGATTTAATTGCAGATATAGAAAACGTATTAGAAAAACAAGATTACATTCATTACACAGGCACTATAGTAGCTACAGAACAAGAGAAAGAAGGTGATTATCAAAATTTTAATGTCGTAGATGGGCAACAACGTTTAACCAGTATTGTTATTTTATTAGCTACGTTAAAAAATAACATTGCAATATCTAAAGAAGATAAAACACTTATTACTAATACCTTTTTATTTAAAGGTAGAGAAACAGGAAACACTAAAAGGTTATTTGTTTTAAATGGAGAGCTAGACGAGTACTTTTTTAGAAAGTTAGACGAACCTAATTATGTTTCAGAAGAGAATGCTACCAAAGCACATATAAATTTAGATAATGCTTTTACAGAGTTTAAAGTATGGTTAGATGCTAAATCTTCAGAAGAAGTTAATGCTATTTTAAATGTAGTAAAATCTAAACTAGGCTTTTTGTTTTATATACCAAACACTAGTAAAGAAGCTGGTTTGATGTTTGAAGTTATAAACAACAGAGGAAAAGAACTTAGTGAATTAGAAAAAATAAAAAACTACCTAATTTATTTTGCCGAAAAAGCAGAAATAAAAGATTTGTATACAGCTGTAAACGATTATTGGCCTAAGGTAATGTTTCATTTAAACGCTTGTAACCAAACATCTAATCAAGAAGAAAATAATTTTCTTAGAAATACATGGATTGTTTTTCAACAAACCAATAAAAGTGAGAGCTACCATGTCTATAAAAATTTAAAAGCATATTATCCACCAGTACATACTTCTAATTGGAAAAGGTTAATAGAATATGTTAAGTTTTTAGCCAATGCAGCAGAAACATACAATAAACTATTCACCGAAGTTTTATTAATGATGCAATAGAAAAATTGGTTTTAAAACAATTAGCATTTCAAAACTCAATAGCTTCAGTATTACCATTAATTTTAGCCATTTCATTTAAAGTTAAAGAAACTAATAAAAGGGTAAGCCTATACCAAGCAGTCGAAAAATTAAACTTTAGGTATTATGGCTGTGGAGTATCCAATAGAGCAGATACTGGTAATGGTCATTTGTTTTGGTTAGCGCATCACATATTTAATCATGATTCCAATCCGGATTGGATTTTATCTGACATTTTAAATTTTGTAAACACACGTTGTAATACTGAAACATTTATTAAACATCTTACGTTAGATAAAGATGAATCTGGAGATTACTACCATTGGGGTAGTTTAAAATATTTTTTAGCAAATTATGAAGTTTATTTGGCTGAAAATCATAATGGTATAGATGATTTTACACGTTATTTATTAAAACAAGATCGTAATAATAAAAATGCGAATTTTGAAAAAGAACATATTCTAGCAAGAGAAGAAAACTCTGTTATTGGCTTAGATGAAAACGGAGTGCCTGATGTAAATAAAAGACGTTTGGCAAACTTTGTGCTTCTTACACCAAGTCTTAATAAATCTGTTCAAAAAGATGTTATTTACTTAAAGCTAAAAAGTTATAACGAAAGTGCTTCTAAATTTTCTGTACATAGGTCTTTAGGTGAATTAACTAATTTATATGGTATAGATTTATTAACCCAAGAGGCAGTTGGTTACACCAAAGAAAATATTGTTAAGTTTTTTGATGCGAGAGAACAATCTTTAATTGAGTTTGCATTAAAAAGATGGGGGATTTCAGACAAAGAGAAGACACTAAAATTTGAAATAAATTCTTTAGTAGAAAATACAGAGAAAATATACAAAATCGAATCCGCAGAAGTTATTGAAAAAGCTATAGAACATGAGTAAACTTTCCGAAGACAATATAGAACAAGCGTTTATAGACCAATTAATAGGACAAGGTTACACCTATCATTACGGACCAGACATTGCACCTTATAGCGACAATCCACAACGCGAAAGTTTTAGTTCTGTATTGTTAGAGCAACAATTAAAAAAGGCATTACAACATTTAAATCCGAGACGTTCGAGAATCTGCTAGAGTAGAAGCTTACCAAAAAATTGTAAATCTTGGTACAGAGGATATTATGGAAAACAATGAACGTTTCCATACGTTGCTAACTAATGGTGTTACAGTAGAGTATTATAAAGAAGGCAGAACCAAAGGTATTAATGTGCAATTGCTAGATGTTGTACATCCGAGAAAACAATAGTTTTTGGGTAGTCAATCAATTAGTAGTCAAAGAAAATAACAACGAAAAACGTTTTGATGTGGTTATTTACATCAATGGTTTACCGCTTGTTTTTATAGAATTGAAGAATGCCACAGACGAGAAAGCAACATTGCTAAAAGCGCACAGGCAAATAAAAAATTACAAAACCGCAGTACCAAGCATATTTTATTACAATAGTATTTGTGTAATAAGTGATGGTATAGAAGCAGGAACATCTAGTGTATCGGCACCATTTTCGCGTTTTCTATCTTGGAAAGCACCAATAAAAAAAGAAAACGACCCAAGAACTGAACTTCAGATTCTTACAGAATACATGCTTAATAAAAAAACACTAGTAGAATTAATACGCTACTGTACGGTTTTTGAGCAAGAAGAAAAGAAAGATGATAAAACAGGTTTAATATTTCAAGTAAAAATAAAAAAAGTAGCAGCGTATCATCAATATTACGCAGTACAAAAAGCAGTTAAACAAACAGTAAGAGCAACAGATAGTAAAACAGGAGATAGAAAAGTAGGTGTGGTTTGGCATACACAAGGTTACGGTAAGTCTTTATCTATGGTGTTTTACTCAGGACAAATTGTAACGCATCCACAAATGGAAAATCCTACTATTGTGGTACTAACCGATAGAAATGATTTAGACGACCAACTATTTGGTACGTTTGGTAACTGTAAAGAGTTGTTACGTCAAACACCAGTACAAGCCAATAGTAGAAATCATATAAAAGAATTATTAAACGTGTCCGGTGGAGGCGTAATATTTACCACCATTCAAAAATTCTCACCAGAAGAAGGTAATGTGTTTGATACCTTATCTGAAAGAACAAACGTCGTCGTCGTTGCAGACGAAGCACACAGAAGTCAATACGGATTTAAGGCACGTGTGGTGGAGATAGAGGATGGTTCGGAAATCCGATATGGAAATGCCAAGTATTTACGTGATGCCTTGCCAAATGCATCGTATATAGGTTTTACAGGTACTCCTATTGAAAAAGAAGACAAATCGACACCTGCTGTTTTTGGAGAATACATAGATGTGTACGACATTAAACAAGCAGTAGATGATGGCGCAACTGTACCCATAAGTTATGAGTCGCGTTTAGTAAAAATTAAACTCAACGAAGAGGTTACCAAATCTATAGACGCACAAATAGATGACATAGAAGGTGCAACCGAAGAACAAATAGAAAAAGCCAAAACCAAAAGTGCAGCAATAGAAAAAATAGTCGGTAAAGACGATAGACTAAAAGATATAGCAACAGACTTAGTATCGCATTTTGAAGCTAGACAAAAAGTATTTGAAGGCAAAGCGATGATTGTGAGTATGAGTCGTAAAATATGTGCTAAACTCTATAATGAGATTATAGCTTTACGTCCAGATTGGCATCATGAGGATTTAGACAAAGGTGCTATAAAAGTCATCATGACGAGTACCAGTGATGATGAAGCCATTTTACAACCACATCATACTACAAAGTCGCAACGTAAAATATTAGCTACACGTATAAAAGACCCAAACGACCCATTACAAATGGTAATTGTGAGAGACATGTGGCTTACAGGTTTTGATGCTCCAAATTTACACACCATGTATATTGATAAGAAGATGCAAGGTGCTAATTTAATGCAAGCCATAGCGCGTGTTAATCGTGTATACAAAGACAAACCAGGAGGCTTAATCGTAGATTATATTGGTATTGGTCAAGATTTACGAAACGCCATGGCGACCTATTTACAAAGTGGAGGCGAAGGCACACCAATTGTAGATATTAAAGAAGCTATTGCTGGTATGTTAGAGAAGTTTGAAGTGGTAGAACAACAATTTAATGGTTTCGATTTTAAAGCTTATTTTAAAGCAGAAACTAACATAAAACTACAAGTATTATTAGGTGCGCAAAACTTCATCTTACAAAGTGAAGACCTTAAAAATAGATTTATAAAAGAAGTTACTATTTTGTCTAAGTTGTTTGCGATGTCTATTCCTAGTCCGCAAGCAGATAAGATAAAAGATGAGGTCGCCTTTTTTCAAGCAGTAAAAGCACGTATCAATAAATTTACAGGCAATTCTACAAAATCAGACTACGAAGTAGAAACAGCTATTAAGCAAATTGTAGATGATGCGCTATCTAGTGAAGGTGTAATAGATGTGTTTGAAGCAGCAGGTATTAAAGCACCATCAGTTGGTATTTTATCTGATGAGTTTTTGTTAGAAGTAAAAAACATGCAACAAAAGAATGTAGCTTTCGAGTTGCTTAAAAAGTTGTTAGCAGATGAGGTTCGCGTGCGTAAAACAAAAAACATTGCACAAGGAAAGCGTTTCTCGGAAATGTTAGAATCTGTAGTAAAACGTTATCATAACAATCAAATAGATTCAGCACAAGTATTAGCAGAGTTATCGCAAATAGCAAAAGACATGCGATTAGAAGATTCTAAATCGGAAGAATTGGGCTTGTCTCGAGAAGAATATGCTTTTTATAGTGTGTTGTCTCAAAATAAATCTACCAGTTTTTTAGAAGATGATAAAATGAAAGAATTGATTCATACTATTGTAGACGTAGTAAGAAACAATGCGACGGTAGACTGGAGCAAGCGCGATGATGTTAGAGCAAAATTAAGATTAACCGTAAAGAAAATATTAATGCGATATGGCTACCCACCTGATGTTGCAAAAATGGAAGCAGATAAAGTATTGGCACAAAGTGAGAACTTAGCAGCATTTTTTGCGAAAGGATAAAGAGTAAATAACAAAAAGAAAAACGAAAATAATTTTACCCCTAATTGAATGAATACAATAGTAACACGTACAGATTTAACTGCATTAAACCCTCAACAAAGACAAGCTGTTTTATCAGAAAAAAATAGAATTTTAGTATTAGCTGGCGCTGGTTACGGTAAAACAAATACTTTACTACAAAAGATACATTATTTAATTAATGATAAGCAGGCAGATGCCAAAAGTATTTTAGCAATTACATTTACTAAAAATGCGGCAAATGAAATGGTAGATAGAATGATTTTGTCTACAGATAAAACAGGTTTTTATAAAAAAGTTTTAGAAACAAATGGTATTAAACAAGAAGATTTGTCAAGAGAACGCATAAAAATGCTTGACAAATATCCTTGGTTAAAACAGATTACAATTAAAACATTTCATAGTTTTTGTTTTCAAATAATGAGAGATGAAGGGGTAAATGTTTTTGATAACAAGTTTAAAATTGTACCCAAGTCAGCAAATAGTTCTAGTGACTTTATAGGAAATACAGCTGCAGAAACTGAGTCTGAAATTGCCAAGAAAATTGCGGTTACTTTATCAGATGATATAAATTACCTTTTGGCTTTAAAAAGATACATTATTGATTATTATGTAGACAGAATAAAGGAAAAAGAGGTAAACTCTGAATTTAGACCCGAAGGAAAGTTATTTACTACATTAAAAAATGATAAGGTAAGATCTAAATCTGAACAATACATAGCAGATTGGTTGTATTGTAATAATATAGAATATGTTTATGAAAAAAAGGAACGAGTAGATAAAATTTCTTTTCATCCCGATTTTTTCATTCCAGCAGCAAATTTATACTTAGAACACGTAAGTGATTTAAGTCATCCTACTTTTGGAAAGAAATGGAGATGAAAAAAGGTGGTATAACTTGTGTTAAAACCTTTGACAAAGCAACACATAATTCAACCGATTTTAATAAGATGTTAGACGCTGTTGTAAGAGGCCGAATAACAGAAAAAATATCTACGAACACTTCATTAAATTATAGTGCTCAATTTGATGGTTACAAAAAAGAACTAACTAGTTTTTTTAGAATGGTTTTAGATGTAAAAGGAACTATTAAATCTTCAAATAAAAGCTTAGATGAAATTGCAATGACAGCCTCTAATAACGAGCATGAGCGAGTGCGCAATTTCTACAGAGTTGCATTGCCAATTATTCAAGGATATTATGAGTATTGCATAAATAAATCTTATTTAGATTTTGATGATTTGATAGCGTATTCTATTAAATTGTTAAAAGAGCATCCAGAAACGAAAAAACGCTACCAAGATCAATTTAAATATGTGATGGTAGATGAGTTTCAAGATGTAAATAATCAACAGGTCGTTTTTCTAAAAGAACTTGTAAACTCAAAGTCTCAATTATTTTGTGTAGGTGATGATTGGCAAAGTATTTATGGTTTTAGAGGTTCTGTTATAGATTACATTGTTAATTTTAAAGAACACTTTAACAATCCAGAAATTATAAAGCTAAATTTAAATTATAGAAGTACAGATTTTATAGTAAAGGCATCTAACGAAGTTATAAAAAAGAATAAATTTCAAGTTCCTAAAAACGTATCTGCAGTCAAAAAAGGAGGTGCAAAAATAGAAGTCAGTTACGCCGAAAAAGAAGGTGACACAGAAAATTTTATTTGGAAGAAAATTGTAAAACACATTGATGAAGGTATACCAAGCGAAGAAATATTAGTTCTGTATAGAAGAACTGCAATGAAGACTGAAGTTGAAAAGACGTTAAAAAAAGCAGCAATTCACAATGTGCAATTTAAAACTATTCATGGAGCTAAAGGTTTAGAGGCCAAAGTTGTGTTTATTCTTGGTTTGAACTCTGCTCGTGGCGGTTTTCCGGACCCTTGGATGCAAGATAAAATTTACCATGTTATTAAAAAGACAGCATATGATACTCTTTTAGAAGAAGAAAGAAGGTTGTTTTACGTGGCACTTACTAGGGCAAAAAGTCACTTATATTTAATGTCTCAAAAAGGAAATGTTTCTAAGTTTATAAAAGAAATTCCTAAAGACTTATTATTTATAAAAGAAAATGAAGTTACGGGGTTAACTTTCGAATTTTCGACTTGTGTAAATTGTAGCTCTAAAATTGAAGAAATATATAAGTTTTGTCCAGAGTGTGGTCAATCTCTTAGAAAAGAAAAAGTAGTTGTAGAGAAAAAAGTTTTAGATTTTAATGCTTTAAAAGCTGAGGTAAAAAAATACCTTTAAAACATACAGGTTATTTAGATGAGCATATTTATAAAGCAAGATTAGTAAATGCAAGAGCTTATGAATCTTGGCAAGAACTTGAAGATACTTTGTTAAAAGACTGTTTTAAAAATTATACTCTAAAACAACTGTCTAAACTATTTGGAAGAAGTGAAGGTGGGGTTAAAACTCGCTTAAAACAATTGAAGTTAATTGATGGTGAACAGTTAAAAATTAATTAATGGCAAAAAAGAAATTTTATGTTGTTTGGGAAGGGAGAACAACAGGTGTTTTAAGTAGCTGGAAAGAATGTTCAGAAAGTATTTTATCTTATAAAGGAGCAAAATATAAGTCTTTTAAAACTTTAGAATTAGCAAAGAAAGCATATGCAGCAACTTACGATGACTATAAAGGTAAAACTATTTTTGAATCGGAATTTTCAAAAGAGCAATTAGATTTAATTGGAGGTGCAGACTTGAATACAGTTTCAGTAGATGCTGCTTGTAGTGGCAACCCGGGTATTATGGAATATCAAGGTGTAGAAACAGCAACAGGTAAGGTTATTTTTAAGCAAGGGCCTTATAAGGCCGCTTCTAATAATATGGGTGAATTTTTGGCACTTGTACATGCTTTAGCGCATATGAAAAAAATCGGGGATACTAGACCAATATATTCTGATAGTAAAATAGCCATGAGTTGGATACGTGACAAGAAATCTAGAAGTAATGTAAAAGAAAATGCTGAAAATAAAGAAGTTTTTAAGATAATGTTGAGAGCTAATAAATGGTTAAAAGAAAATGAGTTTACAAATAAAATCTTAAAATGGGAAACGAAAGCTTGGGGTGAAATACCTGCAGATTTTGGTAGAAAATGATTATCATTAAATTTAAAGGGAAATTTAGAGAAACACCCGAATTGAATCATCAATGTTGATGAGCAATCTACATCACTTTACTAGCCAAGTACTTTTGTACTTCGTAGACATCGATGCTTTTGTTAAACTTTTTGCTTACAGAAGGAATGTTTTCGCTCGAAATCCAAATTTTTAATTCGGCATCCAAATCAAAAGTACCCGAGGTTTCTAAAGAAAATCTAGAAATGCTTTTGTAGGGCATCGATTTGTATTCTACTTTACTACCCGTTAAACCTTGCACATCTATTAAAATTAAACGTTTGTTGGTAAACATAAACGTATCTCTTAACAATTTAAAACCAAGTTCTATATGCTCGTTGTCTACTAACAAGCGTTGGTATTTCTCCGTTAATTTTTCGGTAGAAATTTCGCTGGCATTGCCTAGTATTTTATTAAATAATCCCATGGGTTGCTATTTGAGTTTAAAAACTGAAAGTTACTAAAACTCTATGAAGTCGCCATAAGCTTAAGTACTAAAATCTTAAAACAGTATTTAAACAAGTTAAGTTTTATCAGTTCTAAGAAACCCACTATCTTTATAGAAACAAACTTTATATAGAATTACTATGGATATCAAACTAGCAGTATTAATAGACGGAGATAATATACCTTCTGCCTACGTTAAAGAAATGATGGAGGAAATTGCCAAATATGGTAACCCAACCATCAAACGTATTTATGGAGATTGGACCAAGCCACACTTGTCTAAATGGAAAAATATGTTGCTAGAAAATGCCATTACACCTATTCAGCAATATGGCTATACTACCGGTAAAAATGCCACAGATTCTGCCATGATTATCGATGCTATGGATATTTTATATTCAGAAAAAGTAGATGGTTTTTGTTTGGTGTCTAGTGATAGCGATTTTACACGTTTGGCAACACGTTTAAGAGAAGCTGGCATGAAAGTATATGGTTTGGGAGAAAAGAAAACACCGAATCCGTTTATTGTAGCCTGCGATAAATTTATTTACATAGAAATCTTAAAGCAAGAAAACGAAGACAACGAAGATAACGAGCAAGAGACAACAACAACGGCTCGCGTACCAAAAAATAAGTACGATACCATTACCCAAAAAGAAATACGATTTATAGCAAGCACCATAGATGATGTTGCCGATGATGATGGTTGGGCATTTTTAGGAGATGTTGGTGGTTTGTTACAAAAGAAACAACCAAATTTTGATTCTAGAAATTATGGGTTTCAAAAATTAACACCATTAATTCAGTCGATACCAGCCTTTGAAGTAGAGCGAAGAGATACTGCCAACGGACGCTTAAAATTAATTTATGTACGCATTAAAGAAGTAAAAGTAGCGATAAAGTCGAAAAAGAAAACATCGATGTAACAGTTGCAGTATACACGTAATGCTTCTACTGTAAACCATAGTTTGTATTGATAGTTGTATTGCAAGAATTAACAGATTCTTAGCGCCAACAACTAAAAAGGTTCTGTAACTTTACGGTCCCTAAAAAGTAACAAAGAGTTATTTACAGACAAACGCTTACATATAATGAACGCTAAGAATACCTTATATTCGATATTAGATTTGGCTTTGATATCGCAAAACGCCACCTTAAAAGACACCTTTGCAAATATTGTTGCACTAGCACAAAGTGCAGAAAAAGCAGGTTTTACAAGATATTGGTTGGCAGAGCACCACAACTCAGAACACATTGGTTCTAGTGCCACAGCAATTTTAATAGGGCACGCTGCACAGGCAACCAACACCTTACGTATTGGTTACGGCGGAATTATGTTGCCCAATCATTCGCCTTTAATTATTGCAGAACAATTTGGTACGCTGGCCACTTTATATCCAAACAGAATTGATTTAGGATTGGGTAGAGCACCAGGAACCGATGGCGCAACAGCTGCAGCTATTCGATCTGATTTTATGTCGGCAGCACAAGATTTCCCTAGAGAAGTTGCTAAGATTCAGCAATACTTTTCAAAAGAAAATAGTTCTGCTGCAGTGCGAGCAACCGTTGCAGAAGGAGTAGAGGTGCCTATTTATATTTTAGGTTCTAGTACCGATAGTGCACATTTAGCAGCCAAAAAAGGTTTGCCGTATGCGTTTGCGAGTCATTTTGCAACTAACTATTTGGCATCAGCAATTAAAATTTATAGAGAAGAATTTCAACCTTCGGATGTGTTGCAAGAACCGTATGTAATGGCAGGTGTAAACATCATTATTGCAGATACAGATGAAGAAGCGAAGCGCATTGCGACTTCTTTAATACAATTAATTGTAGGTTTGCTTACAGGCAAAAGAAGTGGTGTAAAACCACCTGTAACATTTACCGAAGAACATCAAGAAATTTTAGAGCATCCGCAAGTACATCAAATGTTAAAGTATTCTTTTATTGGAAGCAAAGCTACTGTAAAAGCACAGGTAAAAACGTTCTTAGAAGAAACCCAAGCAGATGAATTGATTGCGGTAACCAATATTTATGACATCGAAGACCGCATTAAATCGTACCAATTATTTGCAGAAATTATGCAAGAACTATATACAGTATCCTAAAGATGATATACTTAAAAACCCCAAACATTTGTTTGGGGTTTTTAATTGAAAAGCGAAGTGTTTTGGATACTATTTTTTTAGAATTTTCATGATTTTATGAAACACCTCGTTGTTTTCATAAACTCCCTGAAATTCGTGAGACATTGGCCCGTAAGCAAAAATAGGCACCATAATAGCCGTATGGTCATACGAAGCAAAATAACCTTCTATTTGGTGTTTTTTTACATTACCCTGCGGAATGCTAAAGCCCGAAGTTTCGTGGTCTGCGGTAATAATTACCAAAGTATCTGGATGCGTATCTGCAAACTTTAAAGCCTCTGTAATGGCTTTGTCAAAATCGATTGATTCGGCTAATATACCGGCGGTATCATTTGCATGACCTGCATGGTCTATTTTGGCAGCTTCTACCATTAAAAAGAAGGGTTTGTTTTTTTATGCAAAAAATTTAAGCCTTTTTTTGTAGCGTTGGCAAGTAGGTTTCCTCTACCGTTCATAACGGTTTTTAAACCATGTGCAGCCGTAAATATACCCACTTTATCTGCCGTTGTATTTTCTAAATTGTCTAAAGAAGGCAAAATGGTAAAATTACTAGCCAAAGAGGTGTTTTTAAAATTAGCACCGCCACCACCAATAAATAAGTTGAGCTTGCTATTGATAAGATGCTTAGAAATGATAGCATCATCAGACCTGTCGATAGCATGTGCATAAAAAGAAGCAGGGGTAGCCCCGATAATATTGTCTGTTGTTATGCAAGCCGTAGAAAAGTTAGAACTGCTTAAAATTTCTGTAATATTCTGAATCGGTTTTCTAAACGGATCTGTACCAATGGCTCTGTTATTTGTTTTGATACCCGTAGCCAAAGCTGTACCTGCAGCAGCAGAATCTGTTGTAAAATCATCTGCAGCTTGTGTTTTTATAAAACCAATACTTTTTAGTTGCGTTAAAGATAACTTGCCATTATTTGCCAAAGTTGTGGCAGATATTTGAGCTAAACCATTACCATCACCAATTAATAGAATAATATTTTTTACTGGTAACTCTTTTTGATCTGCACTGTAAGATGGTTGGTATACCTTAGAAAACGTTGTTGCCGTAATAGCTCTATTTGGCAAAGATTTAAAGTAAGAGGCACATAAAAATGGCTTGTCTGTATTTATAATGTCTACCCCCATATCAGCCAAAGTTCTCCAAGCTCTTTTAGAATCTGGACTTGCCCAAAAACGAAAAGGCTTTTTAGTTTTTTTGCTTTTGCTATGATGTTTTTAACTTTAGTAGCATCATCATGCGTCAATCTTCCTTTACCGTTCCATTCAGAAAAACGCTTAAAACTTAAACTTACCATTCCTATTTTATCCCATGCTTTTTTTGATACCTCTGTACCTAATTCTTGATAATCAAAATATATATAAGAAGGGTAAGTGTTGTAGGTGTTTGCAGGAGGTCTGTTGCCGAAATAACAATTTTGATGTTGTTACTATTGTGTATGCTAGGATATTTTTTTAGTACAGAAATTACTTTGTTTAATGTAGATACCGCTTCTGATTTGATATCGATTAAAAGCAAAAGTTTTTTACCTTCTTGATATTGTAAGTTTAAAACAGTTTTTAGCGGCTTTGCATACAGTGTTTCAAAAGTGTTTTTAGGTTGTATTTCTGATTGCGTATGCGCCACAAAAAGTTGCTTGTCTTTTAAAAAAACATCGGCTTCAAAAGAAGTAGCGCCGTTAGAAAAAGCGTTCCAGAAAGGAACAGATTGTAAGTAATCATTATGAGAATGAATGATGGGCTTTTGTTGCCCAAAAAGCGTGCAATGCACTACCAAAGTAAGTAGGAATAAAACGCGTGTTATTTTAGAGTTGTATTTCATTATTTTTAGTTGTTGTGAATGGCTTTTAAAATTTTATGATAAATTTCATTGTTTTCATAAATGCCTTTAAAAAGTGGTGCGCTTGGACCTTTTGCAAAAACAGGGATTAAAGTACCGCTATGTTGGTCGTTGTTAAAGTTGATAGAAACATTGGTTACTTCTTCTTGTTTCTCGCCTGTAGCTTCATCAATAACATACGATTTCCCAATACTTACGCCTCCTGTTTCGTGGTCTGCAGTAACTACCAAAAGTGTGTTCGGGTGTTTTTTTATGTAGTTTAAAACAACTCCTAAAGTTTTATCAAAATCTAAAACTTCTTGTTTTAATAATTCGGCATCCATGGCGTGTCCGCCCCAATCGATATAAGAACCTTCAATCATTAAAAAGAAAGGTTTCTCTTTTTCTGTTAAATAGTCTAAACCCAGTTGTGTAGCATCTTGAAAAAAGCTTTTTCTACCTTCTAATTTAGATAGCAAACCATCGTCTGCTAATAAATACCCATTTCTTTTGTGAATATTATAAGGAGATAATGCTACAGAATCTAGTTGGTAATTTTTAGCTAGCAATGCAGCGTACAAATCTTTCTTATCTTTTCTGCGCTTTAAATATTTTAAACCACCACCTGCAAAAAAATCGATATTCGCATCGATAAGGTCTAAAGCAATTTCTTCATGCGAATCTCTATCTTTTACATGGGCATAAAAAGCCCCAGGTGTAGCATGGGTTATGGGTGTTAAGCTTACCAAACCAGATTGATAACCTTTTTGTTGCAAGGTCTCTATGATGGTAGGTATAGGCAAACTATCTTTAGAAACACCAATTGCTCTTTTGTATGTTTTTTCACCTGTTGCAAATGCAGTTGCACCTGCGGCAGAGTCTGTAATTGTGTGGCTTGTACTTTGTGTTTTTATAAAACCGATTTCTTTAAATTGCTCGAAATTTGGTGCGTCTTTTCCGAAATAAAATGCTGTAGAAACTTGGGCAAGACCCATACCGTCTCCTATCATTAAAATAACATTTAAAGGTTTTTTAGATGTTTCTTTTTTACAACCTATGTACAAAATAGATAGCAAAACCAATAGTGTGTTTTTCAAAATGTTTTTCATGCTATACTTTTAGTGAATCTGATAAAAAAAGGGAGCCCTCTTATTAAGAAAGGCCCCCATACATCAAACATAAAATCTAATATCCTTTATTTTGTTCTAAGTAACCTGGTGTGTTAGAAGCACCATCGATGGCAACTTGTGGTATTGGAAACAACCTGTTGTTTACATTGGCATCTGTTTTTTCTGTCCACGAATCTTCGTAATGACTAAAACGGATTTGGTTTGTTCTTCTTAAACCTTCCCAATAGAACTCGAAACCTAACTCTCTGTATAAAATATCTAAATTGATACTGTTTAAAGCAGTTGGTATTGGTGCACGTGCAGTTCTAGACGTTCTTACAATATTTACATCTGCTAAGGCAGCCGCATTGTCTCCTTTTCTTAGTTTAGCTTCTGCACGCATCATGTAAATTTCTGCATAACGCATTAATACTAAATCTACACTACTAAAGTTGTTACCGTTAGGAGAGGTGCGACTAAATTGATATTTAGACACACGAAAACCTGTATGATGTGCTCTACCTTCGTTGGTAAAATCTACTTTTTCTGTAAGGTTTACATAGGCTACATTTTTATCTTTTCCGTTTCCTTTTATTTGTTTTACCGGGTAAATTCTGTATCCATCGCTACAAGTATAAAATGCACCATTTTCATCTTTTCTTGCAGCCCAAGGCACACCTCTTAAAATACCTCTATCAATTTCGAAGTCTTTGGCAGCTACGCAGTAATAGTTATTCTCATCGTTTAAAGGAGAAAGACCTGTAAGATCTGCTACACCATTGGCTGCTTCTTGTGTGTTTTTTTGTAAAAACCTAGGATCTGCATCTGCTGGGTCTACATTACCATACGCAGCTACCCAAGTTTGATAAAAATCTGATGTAATTGCTGGTCCATCTGTACCGTCTGCACTTAAGTGCTCTGGTCTTGGGTACATAGAACCAGGAATAGACCAATACGCCCAACGACTGTGTTCTCTTTTAAGACACCACGTTGGTCTAAAGCAAATATCAACTCTGCATTACTATTGTTATCATCATTAAATAAGTCGAAATATTCCGGTGATAAAGAAAATTGCCCTGAATTGATAATGTTATTGGTATACGTAATAACCTTATCCATATCTTCTGTCGTAAAGTTTGGTGTTCCGTAAGGATCTCTATACACAGCAGCATTTAAGTGTAATCTTGCTAAAAATCCCCAAACCGCAGCTTGTGTCATTCTACCCGGACCTTTATTATTATTTATAAGGTCTACAACAGATAATAATTCGCTTTCTATATAATCTACAGCCTCTTGATTTCTTAAGATTTCTGAATCTTGGCTAGACAATTCTTTTTTAAACACTAAACCCCAACTGTCTAATGTTAACATATTTAAATAGGCTCTTAGCGCAATCATCTCGTACAAAGCACCTGCTGCTTCTGTATTACCTGCATCTGCCAAAGGTCTTAAAACTTCGATGGCACTCACGGTTCTAGAGATGTTGATAGTTAGCTCTGTCCAAGCACTTTTAACCAAATCATTTGTAGGAGTGATAGAGTGCGTATGTGCAGCTAAAAATTTACCACCATCATACCAATCTGTACCACCTCTGTAAGGTAAAATAGCCTCGTCACTAGGTATCAATTGCAAACCGTAGTAGTTTGTGTGTCTCCAAGTCCAAGAAACTTGCCCGTATGCCGGTGCAATAGCACCACTTATGGCTTCTGCTTGTCCGCTACCAGTTAAAGATTCATCTAAAACCTCTTCATTTAAATCGCTACAGCTATAGATACATAAGAAGCTGAATGCTATGAGTGTACTTTTTATTATATTTTTCATTATTTTTTAATTAAAATTCTACGTTTAAGCTTAAAAGAATTGTTTTACTTTTTGGGTAACTAAAGTAATCGATACCAAAAGTTTGGATACCACCTAAAGGACTACCTGTATTAATTTCTGGATCGAAACCGCTGTAATCTGTTATTACAAATAGGTTTTGACCTGTAACTGATAAGCGTAAATTTTTAATGCTTTCGCCAAAACCGATACTTTTTGGTGATAAATTATACCCTATGGTTGCATTGTTTAATCTTAAGAAACTACCATTTTCTAAGTATCTTGTAGAAACTAGGTTAGAGTTTGTGGCAGCTTCGTTTAAAAACTCGACAGCTCTGTTTGTCGTATTAAAAGAGTTGGCTAGGTTACCTTTGTTAAAAGAAGACATGGCTACATGGTTGTATATTTTGTTTCCGCCAGCACCGTTAAAATTAAAGCCTAAATCGAAGTTTTTGTAAGTAAAGTTTAAGTAAAAAGCATATACATAATCGGGTAGGGCATTGCCAACTACAGCTCTATCATCATCTAAAATTTCACCATCATTATTAGAATCTTTAAATTGATTTAAGCCATCTGCACCAATACCTGTAAATTCTTGCATGTAAAAAGCACCAATAGATTCGCCATTTAAAACGCCATTAATAGTAGCACCTGTTTGTCCTGCACCTCGAGCAGCACCTGTAGTTAAAATTTTGTAAGGTGAGTTGTTTACTGTGTTTTTTGTAAAAGAAATATTACCTCCAAAATTATAAGAAAAACGATCGTTTACATAGTCTTTATAATCTAAAGCGATTTCTACACCATTGTTTTCGATTTCCATATTCGGAATGTTCGTCCAGTAAGTAGAAACAGGAACAATAGGATCTGTAGGAGCAACTTCTAATAAGATGTTGTCTGTAACTTTATTAAAATAATCGATAGTACCTGTTAATTTGTAATTAAGTAAACTAAAGTCTAAACCAATGTTGGTTTGTGTAGCAACTTCCCACTGAATATTTGGATTGGCTAAACGTGTAAAAATAGAACCGTAAGGGTAACCACTTAAATCTGTAGCACCACTATTTAAAGGATATGTGTCGTTATTAGAGTTGCTTTCTGTATAACTTGCTTTGGTAATTTTAGAAGGTATTTCTTGACTACCTGTTTGTCCCCAACTTGCTCTTAATTTTAAGTTGTTAATTGCATTAGAATTGGCTAAAAAGTTTTCGTTGCTTATATTCCAACCCAATGCAACCGAAGGAAAATATCCATATCTGTTATTCTTACCAAACTTAGAAGAACCATCTGCACGCATTGTTGCTGTTACTAAGTATTTATCGTCGTAAGTATAATTAAGTCTTCCGAAGAAAGATTGTAACTCGTTTTTAGTTGCAAAAGCCGATTGCGTTGTTTGTTGATTTGCAGTTTCTAATTGATATCTTGGTTCTACACCATTGTCTCGGAAAACCTTCTAAGAAAAATTGTTTTTGACTAACTTCTGTTTGCTGGTAAGTATGACCTGCTAAAAATGTAAAACTACTTTTATCACCATACAAATTGTAAGTTAACGTGTTTTCTACAAGTGTATTGCTGTTTTTTGTAGTAGCTGTATTTACACTACCCAATGTTGTATTGGTTTCTGTAGCATATGGTAAGTTTTGCACATCTCTTTCTGTGATAGAGTAGTCTACACCCATGTTTAACTTATAAGTTAACCCTTTTGTGATTTTATAAGAAGGTGCAATGTTTGCTAGAATACGATTGTTATTTGTAAAGTCTCCGTAAAGTGATTCTGCAATAAACGGATTTAAAATATCGTTGCTTAAATTTCCTTTTAACGTACCGTTTTCATAAGGTGTATCTGTAGGATTTAAACTTAGCATATTACCAACAACTGCATTAGAATTTGGTCTTGTGTTGTCTAATTTAGTAGCAGTTAAATTAAAAGTTACGTTTAATTTATCGTTTATTGCTTTTTGTGATAAATTTAAACGACCGAATAACGTTTTAAATTACTGTTTCTTAAGATTCCTTCTTGGTCATCTAAACCAATAGAAGCAGCATAAGAAGAATTTTCTGTACCACCGCTCATAGAAAAGTTAATGTTATTAGAAATGGCAGCTCTTGTAAGTTCTTTTTGCCAATCTGTAGCCCCACCACCATCTGCCAAAGTACCGTTTACGGCATTTACATTAGCTCTAAACTCATCAGCAGAAAAAACTGCTATTTTATTAGCAATCGTAGCATAACCACTAGAAAGTGTTAGGTTTATTTTTGTTTTTCCTTTTTTCCTTTTTTAGTAGTAATTACAATAACACCATTGGCAGCTCTAGAACCATAAATTGCTGCAGAAGATGCATCTTTTAAAACTTCTATACTTTCGATGTCTTGAGGATTGATAAAGTTTAATGGGTTAGAAGCAACACCATTATTTGTGTTGTCTAAAGCAAAACCATCTACAATGTAAAGTGGTGTTGTACCAGATCTTAAACTACCAACTCCTCTAATAATTACATCTTGTGTAGCACCAGGTTCACCACTATTAGAGGATACATTTACACCGGCAACTTTACCTTGTAATAATTGTCCTGCATTGGCAACAACCCCTTTGTTAAAGTTTTCGCTTTTTACAGAAGATATTGCACCAGTAACGTCTGATCTTTTTTGAGAACCGTAACCAACAATTACAATTTCGTCTAAAGAACTTGAAGTTTCTTTTAAAGTTACCTTTAAAACTTGATTACCGTTAAAAGCCATTTCTTTTGTTTCGTAACCTAAAGAAGAAAATACTAAAGTACCTGTTTGCTTGTTTAGAGATAATTTAAAATTTCCGTCAAAATCTGTAGCAGTTCCTTTACTGTTATTCCCCTTAACAGTAATAGATACATTTGGTATAGGGAGGTTGTCTGTATTGGAAACTACACTCCCTGTTACCTTTACTTGTGCGCCGGTATATGCTATACACCCAAAGACAAGAATTAATAATAAGTAAAAATTTTTCATTTAAATTGTGTTTTTAGTTTTGATAAAAGTAGTTGGGCAAAATGCTCGGTAGGTGTAAAATTGTTTCTAAAAGGAGTATAAATCGTTCAAATTGGTATATAAAAGATACAGATTGGGTGTAGTTTTGTTACAGTAACAATTCTCTAACATTTAGAAAATCCTACAGTAACAATACTTTTAACAAAACTGTTGTTTAAATTCTTTAGGACTTTTACCATAATGCTTCTTAAAAGCTTTGGCAAAATATTTAGGATCGTTATAACCACACTCAAAACTTATTTCTGATATATTTAGTTTTTGCGTTTTTAACAATGCTTCTGCTTTTTGCAGTCTTAAAGACATGATTACATCTGATGGAGATTGTTTTAAACGCTCTTTAAATAATCGATAACATTTTACCCTAGAAATATCTAAAGTATCTACCAACATTTCTACATTAAAAGTTGGGTTGTTAATTTCACTTTTAATAATATGTAAACTCTTTTTTAAGAGCTTGTCATTTGCTGTCTGTAATTGTTCTTTATCCGTTAAAATATCAAATATTTGTTGTTGAAATTTATGGTCTAAGGGTGCGTTGCTTTTTGTGTTTATTAAAGAGGCTATCTTTTTTTGTACAAACGAGGTACTTGCTGGTAATTGAATTATTGTATCGATACCAAACTCTACAGACTGTTCTCTTAATTGCGTATTAAAATCTTCTGATATATAGATAAGCGGAATTTTTCTATTTTTAATTTCATCAGAATTTTTAAGAAAGTACAAGAGTTCTTTAGAAAAAGCAACGTCATATAATACAATGCTATGTATTGTAAGTTGTTTTGTAGCTGCATTTAAATTACTAGCGGTATTTTCGAAAATTAAATTATAGTTGTTTTCTAATACAATTTGATTTGCAGCGCTAGTGTTTTCTCTATCACAAAAAACCAATACATTTTTTTTGTCTGAAGCGAGATTGTCTTGTTCGTTAAAATGTTTCCAAGAGATGGTTTCTATTTGTGCATCTTTGGTATTAATTTGGGGTATGGGTATTTGTAATGATACTTTAAAGGAACTTTCTAAGTTAAAGTTGTAAAATTCGCCATTTAAATCTTTTATTAAAGTTTGAAACGCTTTAAAATAAGGACTGTAATGCATTACACGATGCCAACTATTTAAAAGTAAACTGCTGTTAGAGGCAATTTGTACATTAAAATTACCTACTTTGTATTTAATTTGTAATTCTAATTGACTGCCTTTATCAGAATATTTTTGAATATCATTAAATAAATATTGAAGCATTAAACGAAAACGTAAAACATCTACTTCTACCCAATTTGGTGTTTTGTTAATGTGAAAACTAAAATCTACTTTGTGCTGTTGCAATGCGTTTTCTAGTTTGTTAACACTATTTTTTACGATAGGTAATAAATCTACTACAGAGGTTTTTATTGCGCCAATATCTTTAATTTGACTTAAATAATTCCACTCAGAAATTACTGTAATTAGTTTGTTGGCTTGTGAAAGAATACTTTTTTTGTTTTCTGAATTTTCTGATAAATCGCTTGCTTTTTTTATGATATTAGAAACAGGTTCTTGAAATTCTGATAGCACAAAGGTTTTAAATTTTTCGATTTCAAAATCTTCGTTCTTCAATTGATTGTGTAATTCTAATAGTTTTTCTTTTTGAAGCAGTATTTTTTTATTCTTTTCATCGAGTTTAGAGTTGATGTCTTCTAAATCCTTTTTCTGATTTTCGATAACTTTGGTTCTTGCAATTATTTTTTCTTCTAATTTTTTCTGTTGTCTAATTGCAGCTTTATTTTTGATGTAAATAAAGACAAGGGCACTAACTAAAATGAGCGCAATTACTATTATAAAAAACAGAAAGGTTTGGTAAAAAGGTTTTTTAATTTCTAAATTAAAAAGTAGTTTTTGATTGCTGTTTTTACCTTCTTTAACCAAAAAAGTATACTTACCAGGTATAAGATTACTGTAACTTATTTTGTTGTTAAGATTTAGTAAAATCCATTCTTTGTCTTTGCCTTCTAATTTGTAATAAATATTTTTTTCTACTTTTATAGGAAATCGAATAGGAATCAAATCGATATCGATGTGGTTTTGATTGTGCGTTTTTACAATATTTTTTGTGTAGTTTTCATTATAATCTACCCATAATTTAAGTTTTACTTCTGTGTTATTAAATTGAATATTATCAGGATTAAAATAGTTTAGGCCATTTATACCTCCAAAATATAAATCGCCTTTCGCGTCTTGATAATAAGCACCTTCAGAAAACTCAGAAACCTGCCAACCACCCTTTGGATAAAAAGGTTTTACAGAGAAATTAGTTTTATTAATAATTGCAATGCCTTTGGTTGTGCTTATCCAAACATCATTTTTATTGGTTAAAATACCATATACAAGCTGACTTGGTAAACCTTCTTTTTCAGTAATATTTTTAATAATACCTTTTTCCTTATCAAAAATGGTCAATCCACCTAAAGTTGCTACCCAGTAATATCCTGTTTTTAAATCTTTATAAACGGCATAGGTACTGTTGCTTAAGATTCCGTTTTTAGTAGTTATCGTTTGTAGCTCACCATTTTTTAAATCCAATAATTTTATATGGTTACTACCGAAGTAACGCTTTTATCTTCTTTATGAAAATTAGAAAGACCTTTTTTAACAGGAATGGTTTGTAGCTTGTCTTTATGTACATCAAACAAGCGTAAACCATTGTTTTCTGTCGCTAAGATTAACTCGTTGTCTATAAAACTAACATCTCTAACATGGTACTTTTCTAATAGATGTTGCCCTTTGTAGCTTTCAAATTTATTTGAATTTAAATTAAATTTGGCAACACCACCCCAACATGCAATCCATAAGTGTTTGTTGGTATCTTCATAAATGCTATAATTTCTATTGTTAGGGAAATTAGCGGTTTTTGTAGCATCATATAAAATGTATTCTCCGTTTTTCCTTATTCTGATAATTCCTGCATAAGTTCCTGCCCATATTGTACCATCAGATGCTGTAAATAGCGTGCGTATGCGTTTCCAATCTGGTTGTTCTTTCGCTTCTTTAATTGCAAACTTTTTATAATTTTTACTATCAGCATTATAAGAATACAAGCCTTTGGTATAATAGCCCAACCAAAGTTTACCATGAATATCTTTGGTAATTGCGCGTAGCGTTTCGTTTGGTATATTAGGGGTATCTATAGGATGCGGAGCTATAGAGAGAATTTTATCAGAATTTGTATAAGCCATACTTATACCACCATCTTTAGCACCCAACCAAATATTACCAAAGACATCTTCATGCAAGGTTTCTATTTCGTTACTATTAAAACTGGTAAGCGAATAAGGATCTTTAAGATAGTTTTCTATATGGTATTTATTAGATTTATTTAGTTTGTTTCTTATGATAAACAAACCATTTTTACGTGTAGCATACCAAATATTACCTGTTTTGTCTTTTAAAACATCATTAATAACTAGGTTTGGATATTTAGTAAATAAGATATTTTTTAATCTTACATTTTTATCGTTGGGTAAGTGTGTTGGTCTGTTTTTAAATTGGCCTTCAATAAATTCATAACAATTGTTTTTGGTGTAGATAATGATGTTTTCATTATTCGAAATTGAAATGTCTATAGGTTTTTCTTTAAAAGAGTAATTTTTAAACTTTTTATTACCGATGTATCTGCTTACTTTAAAATCTTCGGTAAGTATCCAAATACGACCCTTGCCATCCTTTTTAATTTTAGCTATAAAATTACCTGCAATCGTATTTTTATCATCGATATCATTTTTAAAAATTTTAAAGCTGTAGCCGTCAAAATAATTTAAACCATCCCATGTAGCTACCCATAAACCACCATTATTGTCATTTTCGATATCTTTAACAGAATTGTTAGATAAGCCATTGTTAACAGAAAAGTTTTCGAATTTTACTTCTTGACCTAGGGTTTGTAATAAAATAAAAAAAGCAAAGAAAGTGACTCTAGTCATGTTGTAAATTTAAACTTACAAGCATATAACTATAAGATTACTTAAACGTGAATAGTGTGTTAAGTAAAAGCAAAAAAGAGAGGCTAATTGTTATTTAAAGTTGTTGAATTTTAAAGAATAAATAATATTTTATATAAGCAAAAAGAGAATATTTTTAGGTATGCCATACGGCTCTCTAAAGATATCCTCTTTTAAGTATTCTAAAGGATGCGTTTATAATTCTTTAACCACTTCTTTAAAAATAGTAATCATCTTAGGTTCTGCAGCACCAGCAATGGCAATAATTTCTGCAATATCTACAGGTTGTAAATTCTTAGGATCACACTCATCTGTTAATACAGAAATTGCAGCACATGGCAGGTTTAATTGTTTGGCAACAATTACCTCTGGCACAGTACTCATACCAACGGCATCAGCTTCTAAAATTTGCAACATTCTATATTCTGCCCTCGTTTCTAACTGTGGCCCAAGAACACTTGCGTACATACCTTGATGTAATTGAATTTTATGCGCTTTTGCGATGTCTTTTATTTTTATATTGATTGCTTTTGAATACGGTTCTAGCATATCGGCAAAAATATTACCAAAGGCATTTGCACCGTTAAAAGCTAATGGCGAACTACCTTGAAGATTGATGTGGTCTTCTATCAACATTAAATCTCCTTTTTTATAATCTAGGTTAATAGCACCCGCAGCATTAGAAATTAATAGATTTTGAATACCCAAACCGTGTATCGTTCTAATGCCGTAAGTTACTTCCCATGGCGTATAACCTTCGTATAAATGAAATCTACCCGCCATTACGATAACTTTTTTACCGGACAAATCACCATAAATTAATTTTCCGAATGAAACTCTACAGTAGCTACCGGAAAGTTAGGAATGTCTGCATACGGAATTTCTTTTTCGATGGTAATTTCATCTACCAACTTACCCAAACCTGTACCTAAAACAATACCTGTAGCAGGATTTGTAATACCTTTTGCTATTAAAAAATCGATAGTTTCTTGTAATTGCTGTTGTTTCATAATTTTAGTTTGGTCTATTTTTATAATAAATGTTGAAAAGCAGGATGGTTTGCTATATCTTCATAAACATCTACATCATTCATTTCGTGTAACAAATGTACTTTTTTATCTTGTAAATCTTTTAAAGTTGCGGCTCTAACCGTTTCTGTGCCCCATTCTTTGTCTTGAAACACTTTTTCGTGCAAGCGATTCATCCCTAACAAATAATAACCACCATCTTCTGCAGGCCCAATAACTGCATCATTAGTATCTAATTGATGAAAAGCATGGTCTACCGTTTCCGGTGTTAAATCGTACAAATCGCTACCAATAATTAAAACCTTGTTATAGCCGGCTGTAAAACCGTTAAGAAAAGCATTTTGCATTCGAATACCTAAATCTTCGCCAATTTGTTGGTGTTTTTGAAAAATATTAGCATCCCAAAGATCGTTTTCTCTAATTTTAACGGAATAGTAAACTGCTTTGTCGGCGTTTACTTGGCTTGCAATGGTTCTTGTTCTATCTAATAGAAACTTGTAAATTTCTAAAGCTTTTTCGTCGCCAACTGTTTTTGCTAAACGTGTTTTTGCTTTTCCTAATTCTCGGATTTCTAGTAAAAACAAGCAATAGGTTTTTATGATTTTTAGCCATCGTTTTTTATGAGTTTATTCGTAAACTTTTGTTCCTTTATGCAACCACTTGCCCCAATTTTTGCTGAAAGCATGTACTTTTTCTGTGGGTTTGCCTAAGGTATCTACTACTTTAAAATTATTGTTTTTCCATTCGAAAATACCACCATATAAATTGTAAACATTGGTATAACCTTCTTGAATTAATTTGTGCGCAATGGTTTCTGAACGGATGCCTAAAGAACAATACACTACAATTTTAGCGTCTTTATCTTTTGGCAATTTTGGAAGTGTTTCTTCTAGTTGAAATTTATCGTATCCAACGTAAATGGCTTTTTTTAAATGGCTTACCTCAAACTCTGCTTTTTCTCTAGCATCTAATAAAATAGCATTGGTTTTTGGCAATGCTAAGGTTTCTACGGATATATAAGGTACGTTTCTAGTATTCCATTTATTTAATAGTTTGTCTAGTTTTTTTTGTGCAAATGCAGTAGAACTGATTACTAAAAAAAGGATGCAAAGTTTTTTCATTATTTGAGGTTTTATATCATTTTAATGCTTTTAAAAAATAGCAGCTAAAAGCTTCTATTAACAACAGCCGCCACCATCGTAGTGATATGTAGATTCTGAAAAGAAAATATCATCTCTACCCAATGCTTTTAAGGCAGCCGCAGTTTTATCGCAAATTGCCAACGGTTGATTTTTTAATAAAGTGTGGCCAGCACCATCGTCAAAAAAGTCTTCATCACCATAATAAATAGCTGCTTTACCGGTAAAAATACAAGGGCCATCTGCTGGCATTGGGTCTTTAATTGCGGCAACTTCTATCGATTCTATATAAATTAACTCTTCTGTTGGATAATTTTTAGGGTCTAAAATTCGATACGGCTTTCTAGCTCTAATTTCTATCGTTCCAAAACCAGCATCTGTTAAGGCTTTTACGTAATCTGCAATCGACAAACTTCCACTTAAACATAAGGCACGTAAACGCTCATCATTACGTAATTCGTCATTCATTTCTTGCTCGCAAGTTGGGTCGCTCATTACCAATTTACCATGCGGTTTTAATACTCGGTACATTTCTGCAATGGCTTTCTTTAAATCATCTGACTTAAAAATATTGAACAAACAGTTTTGTGCAGCAACATCAATAGAATTATCTTCTACGGGCAATGCCATAGCATCACCTTTTCTTAAATCGACAAAATCACTTTGAAACCAATCGTTTTGAGCTTCTGCCTCTTTAAAGTTTTTTCGAGAAGCCTCTAACATTTCATCTACAACATCTAAACCAATAACACCACCTTTGTTTCTGTTAAAATACGCAAATTGTAGCAACTCCATACCACCACCAACGCCAACATATAGCATTTTTGGGTTGTTGGTTAAATCTCTAGCATGCACAGTAGAACCACAACCGTAGTTCATTTCTTGCATAATTCTTGGTATTTTTAAACCAGGAAGTTCCCAAATAGGGTTGGTAGTACAACACAAACCAACGTCTGGTGTTAATGCTGCTTCTTTGTATACATTGTGTGTTGTTTCTAAATAGCTCATTTTTTCTTTTTTTATGTTATAATTGAATTCCGAATCCTTGTAAACCTGTTTCTATGGCAGGTAATATTTCTGTATTGTCCCAAATACCCGTAACAATAGTTCTAGAGTATTCTTCGCGCAGCAAACCGTTTTGCATTAATTTGCTTGTTAATTTATAATTATAATTTAAAGTATGATGTGTATAATTAAAATTTTCTTTGGCATCATCTAAAATTGCATACCAAACACTTGGGTTACCATCATTTGCTGGCATGCCAATTACACCAGGATTTAGCCATAGTTGCCCATTTTGTTGATCTTGAAATGGCAAACCACAATGGCCTGCAACAATTACATCGCTATTGGTAGCAGTAAAATTTGGTGCTTTTTTAGACCAATCGGTAGATTTAAATATAAATTCTGATACATTGAAATAAGAACCATGTACTACAGTTGCCTTTTTTGAAGCATACTCAAACTGAATTGTATTGGGCAAAGTTTTTAAAAATTCTAAAGAGTTGCTAGATAATTTGCTTTGTGCATACGGATACCAAAGTTGCGAAAAACCATCGCATCTAGAGCCTTCTCTAAAATCGCAACCACAGTCTGCTGCATTTTCACGCAACTGAATTTCTACGTTGCCTACAATACTTTTTGCGCCCCACAATTTAAATAATTGCACCGTTTCTTCCGGTTGTGCACAATAACCAACAATATCGCCTGTACAAATACAGTTTTCTGGCGGAATGCCTTCTTTTTCGGCAATTTGTTTTAGCGCTTCTATAGCTTGTAAATTGCTATAAACACCACCAAAAAGCAGTGTCTTACCGGATAGTTTGCCTAAATTTTCTATTTTCTGATCCATGATGGTATAAAGTATAATAAAACACAACTTAAAATTCCCCAAACATTTACCCAAAGTAAATCGGCATATTTTCCTGTTGTAAAAATGAGTGTTTCACGGAAAAGCATTAAATAGTAGCAAAAACCCAAAGAACAAACCACAAGATACGCTTAGGTAGTAACTAATTTTAGGTACTTGCGCTTTCCAACAAATAAAAATAGGAGTCAAACCAATAACCATTGTACCCGATATGGTGGTTGCAGATAAGATTTCTGCATTTAAAAAAACAGGAATCGTACCTAAAACGGCTACGGTAATCATCGTAATTCTTCCAAAAGAAACCGACTTTCCTAAATTTAAATCAATTGCTAAAAGTTTAGAAAAAGAAGAAAATGTAGAGTCTAAAGTTGAGGCTGCAGAGGTAATCATTATAAAATTGATAACTAATAACAAAACAACACCCAGGGCTTTACCTACTTCTACAGCTGCTTGCCCGGACATTCCTTTGGTTTGTGCATAGACACCAATTAAACTGAACAAGACAATACAAATTGCACCTAAAATACTTGCCCATAAAAAACTTTTACGGGTTACTTTTGGTGATGAAATAAAACCTCTATCAGTTAAAACAGGGTCGTGAAATGGATAACTAAACGATTGCAATAACGCGGCAAAAAAGAGGTTTAAACCCAATTCGAAACTCCATGTTCCGAACTTATAATTTCTTCGGAAGAAAAATCATCCGTAGTAAAAATTGTACCTAAAATAATTAGCAATAAAACAGAGAAAAGCACCATTTGAATTACGTCTGTAAAAATAGAACTGCTTAAACCGCCTTTTAATGCGTAGGCAAGTGTTAGTAATGTAAACACAATTATTGCGGTAAAATAAGGTGTGCTAACTTGTGCGCCGAAATAGCTTCCAATTACCATGGTGTTGCTCCGGACTTCATTAAAAAGTCGAAAAGCAATTAAAATCGAAAAGATTGCCATGGCTTTTTTACCAAATTTTGATATTAAAAATTGATGAATACTTGTAAAACCACCAACAGTTCTTAATTGATAAATAATAATACCAGCAATGGCAAAAGAAAGGTAATAACCTGCGTACGCAACACCACCAACCAAACCAAAAGCCAAACCTAAGTTGGCTGCATTGGTAATGCTTTTTGCAAAAATCCAAGAAATGATTAAACTACCTGTTAATACTACTGTATTTGGCGCTTTCTTTTTATGAACTGCTTTAAAAAACTGCGACGTTGTTTTTGCATAAGGCGATAAAAAGAACAAGATAAGACTTGAACTTATAACCAATAACCATTGCCAATTTATTACATCCATACTTTATTCGTTCCACCAAACTTTAGCATCCAAACTGTTGCCGTTTGTTGCCGCTGCTGCTTTGTTATAATTTTCTGAATTTAAGCTTGCTGCTTCTGCAGGATACGGCATTCGTACCGGAATTAAACCTGCGTTTAAACTTGCAGAAACATCTTTTAATACCGGAAAACCAGTACGTCTATATTCTATCCAACCTTCGTAACCATTTATTAGTGATGCAATCCATTTTTGGGTAATTATTTGGTTTAACGGCGTGCTGTTTGCTGCGTTGTAATTTGCATTTGTTGCTAAATAAGTTGCAGGTAAATCGGTGTTCCAAAACTCAAAAGCTTGCGTTACACCTCTGTTGTACAACGTTTCTGCATCAGCATTTATAAATCCTTTTGCTGCAGCTTCGGCTAATAAAAAGTTGGTCTCCCAAGCAGTCATAAAATTAGCATCTAAACTAGATGTGTCTTCTCTAAAAGCAGTACCAGCCAAAGAATAATCTGACAAAGCAACCGATGTTGAGGATGCATCAATACCGTTTATCAATCCGTTATAATCATTACCCGTTGCGTTTGCAAAAGGTCTAAAAAAGGTATTGATTCACGTGTCTTCTAAATCGGTTAACACTTCTTCCATCGTTTCCGAAAGTACAAAGTTGTTAAAATCTCCAACTCTTAATTGCGCCAATCTAAAACTGTTTGGTTCTGAATTTGTGAAATCGAAAACAGCATTTTCTGAATTGGATTGAATGTAGTTACCATTGTTAAACAAAGCTTGTAATTGTGCAGCTACATCTACTTTTGCAGAAATACGGATGAGGTATTTTATTTTTAGCGAGTTTGCAAACTGAATCCATCGATTTAAATTACCATTGTATATAATATCACCTTCTAAAGGTATTGAACCTGTATACGCATTTATTGCTGCGACTCCTTTGTCTAAATTGTCTAAAATTCCGTTTTCATTTTGATAAATGTCTTCTTGTAAATCGTAAACAGGGGTTACCGTTCCTTCGATACCATTAAAAGCTTCAAAATAAGGCACATCGCCAAATAAGTCTGTTAATCCGGCAGCCATATATGCTTTTAAAATTAAAGCAGGACCTTCATAAACCGCAAAGGCAGGTGTTTCTTTGGATTGTTTTAAAATGATTTCGTTGTCGCGTAAATTGGTGTAAAAAATACTCCAAGGATTACCACCTAATTGCGGACTTTTTAAATCGTGTCTATCAAACAAATTAAAATCTAAAGCTGTACGGTGTTGTGCCAGTAAATCTCCCGCAACAAAACCTTCGTAACTCATGTTTTCGCCAAAATTATAAAGTACTTGTCTTAACAAGAGGTTTGGCTGTACCGCAACTGGTGCGTTTGGATTGGTATTTATTTCTTCAAAATCTGTGGTGCAACTTGCAAAGATTATCGCAAAAATTGCAAGGATGTATATATGTTTTTTCATGGTGCTTTCTTAAAAATTAAATCCTACTTTAAAACCGAAACTTCTACTTGTAGCATAACTCATGTCTTCTACACCGCTTACAAAACCATTGCCTTGTACTGCCAATTGTTCTGGATCGAAATGCGGATTTTCTGTAATAACAAATATGTTGTTACCGATAAAAGAAAAGTTCATGGTAGAAGTGTCTTTTAAACCTAAAAAGCCTTCTGCTAAATTTAAAGTATAACCAATAGAAAACTGACGAAGTTTTAAATAAGAAGCATCGTATACATTGTTTTCTTCATGATTTCTATCGTAATATTGTCTGTAATAACTTTC
Organism: Polaribacter sp. HA6-7; assembly: GCF_055693625.1. Lineage (NCBI taxonomy): Bacteria > Pseudomonadati > Bacteroidota > Flavobacteriia > Flavobacteriales > Flavobacteriaceae > Polaribacter > Polaribacter sp. HA6-7. The sequence continues at coordinate 2,264,363 of NZ_CM146338.1, read as the reverse complement.
TGCAGAAACAGCAACAGTGTTTGGTTGGCCAGTATTTACATTAACACCTTGCGCCACAATACCTGCATCTCGGTCTAAAAGAAGTTTCTGCCAATTGGCCACCAACATTACCCAAAGCGCTAGTTCTAGACACAATTTCGCCTCCTTGTCTCCAATCAAATAAGAAATTGGCATTCCAGTTCTTATATTCAAAACTATTGTTCCAACCCAAAGTAAAATCAGGATTGTAGTTTCCTAGCTTTATCAACTCGTTATTGGCTATGTATCGCCCATTATCATCAATTAAAAACTCACCATTTTCATTTTTCTTATAACCCGTACCGTATAAATCACCTACTTGTCCGCCTTCTTCTACTTGAAACCATACGGTTTGGTTGGCACTATTGTAAATTCTACTATACGCCAATGTTAGTCTACCTTCATCTTGTGGCAAATCTTTGATGGTAGATTTGTTTGTAGCAAAGTTGAAAGTGGTATTCCATTTAAAATTGGCTGTTTTAATTGGGGTTCCTCCTAAGATAATTTCGATTCCTTTGGTGTTTACCTTTCCGCCATTGATTACTTGTTGATTGTAACCTGAAGAAATTGCAATCGGTAAAGAAATAATTTGGTCTTTGGTAGTTGCGTTGTAATATGTAAAATCAAAATTTAAACGATCTCTAAAAAAACGGATGTCTGCACCAATTTCATAAGACGTAGTTAATTCGGTTTTAAGTTTGCGTTTGGTATAAAATCTTGATTGCTAAAAGTAGGTTGCCCATTAAAAGTAGTCTGCGACACAAAAGCACCGAAGTTTGGTATGGATTGGTATCATTACCAACCTGTGCAACACTAGCTCTTAGTTTTGCAAACGAAATACTTTCCGGTAATTCTGTATAATTCGAAAGTATAAAACTAGAAGACACAGAAGGATAAAAGAAAGAAGTACCGTCTACAGAAAAAGGAGTTGCCAATGCGCTAGACCAATCATTTCTACCTGTAATATCTAAGTATAAGAAGTTCTTATAACCAAATTTTGCAATTCCGTATAACGAATTAATTCTCTTTTTAGAATCAAACTGAAACACTTCTATCGGAGAAGCGGCATTGTTTAAACTAAAAATACCAGGTTGTGCCAAATTGGTTGTTTGCGATTGTTTTGTTGATGCCGTTTGGTCTAATCTGTTACCACCAAAAGAAGCATCAAAAGTAAAATTACCAAAGTTGTTTTTATAGTTTATTAAAAAATCGGTATTAATTTCTCGATAAAAAACATCATGTTCTGCATACGCTCCGTTTTTAAAACGATTAGAACTAAAATTACGTTTAAATTGTCTTTTTTCTGATGAATAATCCATTCGAACGTAAAGAAACACTTAAGTTTTCTGTAAAATTATGGTTGATCGCGACATTACCAAAAACACGATCTCTGTTAAAAGAATTGGTATTTTCTTTTAAAATAAAATACGGATTATCGAAATAGGTATAGTTAAATGAATATTGTTGCACGCCTTCTAAACCTGGTTGCCAATAATTTTTTAAACTGTTGATGTCTAGAGAACGAGGTCCCCAAGCAACTAAAGAATAATTTACGTTTTCACTACCGTAACCATTAGCTGGTCTATTATCACTGCTAGAATTTACATAATTTACACTACTCGTAATTTTTGTATTTTCTGTTGGACGAAAGGTCATTTTTAACGCTGCCGTTTTTCGTTCTAAATTTACACCAGGTATAATAGATTCGCTATCTAAATCGGTTAGTGACAATCTATAAGAACCTGTATCAAAAGTATTGGTTATAGCAACATTATTTACGGTTGTAACACCTGTTTGATAAAAATCTTTTAAATTATCTGGGTTCGATTTAAATAACGTAGGCGTTATATTTTCGCTAGAATACAGCGATGTATCTCCACCGCGCACAACAGTTCCGTCTTGTAAAGTTACAGGCGAATCGAACTGAGCTATAAAATTACCAGCATCTAATCGAGGTCCCCAAGAGTAGGTGATTAAATCGTTAGTACCGCCACCTAAGCCGTCTACATATTCGAAATTACCTGCGTTTCCTTGACCATATTCATTCTGAAAATCGGCAAACGAAAAGCATTATCAAAAGTAATAGAAGAGTTAATGCTTACGCCCAAACCTTTCTTTTTGCTACCATCTTTTGTCTTGATCACAATAACACCGTTAGAAGCTCTTGTACCATACAATGCTGCGGCACTTGGCCCTTTTAAAACGGTTACCGATGCAATGTCATCCGCATTTACTTCCATAGCACCATTTCCGAAATCTATTTCCTGGAATCCGGCAGCGGCTTCATTAGTAAAATTAAAAACAGTATTGTTGTTAATTGGCGTTCCGTCTACCACAAATAACGGATTGTTGTTAGAAAAAGAAGCCTCACCACGAATGGTGATTTTAGAAGAAGAACCAACGCCAGTTGCACCTTGTGATACCGTAACACCTGCTAATTTACCGGATAAATTGTCTAAAAAGTTAGGTGTTTTTACTTCGTTAATATCCTTAGATTTGATTTCTTGAACCACATAACCTAATTCTTTGGTTTGCCTGTTTACACCTAAAGCAGTTACAACAACTTCATTTAAACTAGTTGCAAGTTCTTCTAAAGCGATATCTATTGCAGTGTTATTATTAATGGCTACTTTTTTAGTTTGGTAACCTAAATAGCTAAATGTTAAAAATTGGGTGTTTTTAGAAATAGTTATGGTATAATTACCATTTAAATCTGAAGTTGTTCCGTTTGTATTTGTAGCTTTAATGCTAACGTATGGTAACACTTCGCCGAACTTTTATCAGTAATAGTTCCTGTAATTTTTTGTTGTGCAAAACTTATGCTTGTTACAAGCATAAGTATACACATAGTAATGTATTTCATCGAGTGAATTTTTGTGTAAAATAAGGTTGATTTGTATTGTTAAACAATACTAAAATTATAGATACGCAAAAAATAGGGAGAACCCTTGTTGTAGTTTTTAGTAAATGAAGAGGTTTTATAAAACGAAACCTTGCTAATATTGTATATTTTAATAGCAAAAATTGTTTTCTTTAAAAGTAGTAAAACATCTAAAGAAAGTGTTTTAAAACTTTGTAAAATCGTTTTAATATCTTCTAGCGCATCAATATCTATTAACAACTCTAAAAAAGAGATTTGTTCTTTTTTAATTGTCGAAATCGCACCAATAGACGCTTGTAGTTTATTCGTTTGCCATGGTAATTTTAAAAAGGTTTCTTTATTAAAATGTGCCTTTTTAAGTCCCATTAAATAAAACCCACCATCTTTAGAAGGCCCTATAACAAGTTGTTTGTTTGTTAAAGATGTATTCGCATCTAATAAATGCTTTGTTTTTAAATGAGGTGTATCATTACCAATGGTAATAACATTATCAAACCCTTTTTTAAAAATTAAATCGATAGCATTGGTAAAACGTTCACCAAAAGAAGCTCCTGTTTGTTCTTTTTCTGAAATAACAAAATAAGGGAGTTTCGATTTTTTAGCCGTTTTTAAAGTCTGCTTGTTTAAAGCACTAAAAATCTCTGTAGATAGAAATTCTTTTCTCTCTACTTCTTTAGCTGCTGAATTTGCAAAAATTAATAAGGCGGTTTTTTGATTCATAGATTACGCTACAACTCCTTGGCAACTACTTCCTGCACCGGCGGTACAACCATAACAATGCTGATTGATAATAATATTTCTATTTTGTAATAATTCTTCATTATAATCAGAAACGTGTTTTACCTTACTTGCAACTTTTAAATTTAGCATTTGGTTAAAATCACAATCATACAACCAACCGTCCCAACTTATAGAAATTGTGTTTGTACACATTACATTTTCTACAGCCGCAGGATTGTAAGCATCTAATAAAGAATGCATATAATCTTCGTAATTATCTGAAGCAATTAAGTAATCTAAAAAACGACTAATTGGTAAATTTGTAATGGCAAACAAACTATGAAAATCAATGTCAAAATCGGCTTTTAAAGCTTTCTTAAAATCGTTTTCTAATGCCATTTGATCTCCTGGTAAAAAGGCTCCTGATGGATTGTAAACCAAATCTAACTTTAAATTAGAACCCGGCATACCATAACCTACAGCATTTAATTCTTGTAAAGCTTTAATTGATTTATCAAAAACACCATCACCACGTTGCTTATCTGTTTTTCCACGCGTCCAATGTGGCATCGAAGAAACAACATGTACATTGTGTTTTTTGAAAAACTTCGGTAAATCGTAGTACTTTTTATTAGCTCTAATAATTGTTAAGTTAGAACGCACAATAAAATCTTTAATTCCGGCTTTAGAAGCTTCTTCTACAAACCATCTAAAATTAGGATTCATTTCTGGTGCACCACCAGTTAAATCTAGCGTATGTGCTTCTGTTTTTTTAATAACATCTAAACACTGTTGCATGGTTTCTACCGTCATGATTTCTTTACGATCTGGACCAGCATCTACATGACAATGCTCGCAAACTTGGTTACACATATAACCTAAGTTTATTTGTAAAATTTCTAATTTTTTAGGACGTAAAGGAAACTGATTTGTTTCTTTAATTTTAGCAGCAAAAGTTGGTAATTCTCCGTTTGCAAATATGCCGCTAGAAAGAATTTCCATTTGACGAGACGTATTAGCAATATCGTTATTTCTTGCTTTTAATGATTTTGTAGCCATTTATTTTTAATATTCTTTAGCAGTTGCGGTCTTCAGTTAGTTTTTGGTAACCCTGTCTGTAAACCGTTTGCATGTTTCGCTTTATTTTAAATAAAAAATTGTTCGCAGTATTTACGAAGAAATTTGTGTTTCGGTTTTAGATTGATAAAATATAAATGTTTTTAGATGCATGCTTGCGCGGAAATAAGCAATTCACACAAAAACGAATGAACGTTTTTGGCACTCTATTTACATTTCTAATTTGTTTACTTTATTCATCATTTGCACACCGTGTACTAAAGTCGCACCACTTTTAATGGCAGCACCCACATGTATCGCTTCCATCATTTCGGGTTTTGTAATACCACGTTGCAAACCATCTTTAGTGTAAGCATCTATACAATACGGACATTGTTCTGTATGTGCAACGGCTAAGGCAATTAAAGATTTTTCGCGAGCAGTTAACGCACCCTCTTCAAAAACTTTACCGTAATAATCAAAAAATTTATTTCCTAATTCTTCGCTCCATTCCGTTATTTTTCCGAATTTTCTTAAATCTGATGCGTCGTAATATGTTTTTGACATTCTTTGTTTTTTTGAATTGAAATTGAAAGATACAAATAGTTTTCAAACAAAAATAGCATTTTAGAAATGCTATTTTTCGTTCAAGCTCCAATCGTAATTTAAGTAACTGATTTTTGCCTTTTTATTGATTTTGATATCAGCATATTTATTTAAATAATCGATAACAGACCCTTCTTTTGTAAAATCATCTTTAAACCAATTAAATATTGAAGAAATTTTTACTTTTTTTCTGATAACTTGTTTCTAGAGCTATCATTTACAAACGCTATCATTAATTTTTCTAAAGCGGAATCAATATTTTGTTCCGTAAAAGCCATATTTGCTAATTTAGGACAAGAGCCCGATGCACAATTAACACCCACATGAATTCTTGGGTCGAATAAATTTTTACGTAAAATTTCGTGTTCTATATGGTCTAAAGTATAGGTCTTTCCACCAACTTTGGCAAAGGGAATTTTCCAAGCAGTTTTTCCATCTTCTTTAATATCGGTAATACTTTTTAATGGGTAATTGTTTAAAATTATTTTTAAAGTATAAGCATTATAGGCATTTATCCAAAAAGCTTTTTGTTTAGCAACAGACCAAGAAGAAGTTGGTTTTGTTTTTTCTAAGTAAGAAATGTATGTATTTAATTTTGCCTCGTCTGCTTTTAAGTTTTTATAATTTACCAAACCTTGTTTAGAAACGTGTGTTTCTAATAAATTATTAAAAATAGAAGTTTGTGCTTGTAATTGCGTAAAGCTAAAAGAGACGAAAAGGAAGAATGCTAGTTTTTTCATTTTTATAAATTGTTTGTACTTTTTTAGACGCAGTAATTTTAATTCAATTACAAAATTTCTTCTCCAATTTTTAAATGAAACCTTTTTCGAAATAAATAAACCAAGCCATATAAAATCGGAGTATCTAATGCTGCTACAATAACTTTGAATAAAAAGCCACTAATTAGTAAGCTAGTAAATATAGACCACGGTAAAATTTTAAAAGAAGATAATAAAAATAGTACTGTAAAAGTGTCTATAAATTGCGAGGCAAAAGTAGAAAAGTTATTGCGTAACCAAAGATGTTTGCCGTTGGTTTTCTTTTTCCGAGAAATGAAAAATTTTGATGTCTACAAATTGCGCACACAAATAAGCCATCATCGAAGCAAAAACAGCAAGCGGAGAGAGACCAAACACTTTATGAAATTCATTATTATTAATAGGAGAGTTCTCTATTGCAGGTGCAAAATCTGCTACTAAAATAATTAGCATCGAAAAAAGGAAGCGAAAATACCAGCAATTACCACTTGATTCGCTTTCTTTTTACCATAAATTTCTGATAAAATATCTGTAATTAAAAAAGTAATAGGATACGGCAAGATACCAACAGAAACCTCAAATTTATAAAGGCCAAAGGGTTCCCAATAAAAGAATTTTTGAAAAATCAAATTAGAAGCAACCAAAGAAGCAATAAATAATGCCGCCAACGTAAGGTATATTGTATCTGCTAATTGTCTGTCTTTTTCTCTCATAAGAACGAAGGTACTAAATATTAGTTTTGTTTCATGAAAAAACTAATGTATTAAACAAAGTTAATTTAGTACATGAATAATTATATGCTTTTTTTGATAAAAATAGTAGTTTTACAGTCTCTAATAAAAAGGTTATTTTTGCGCCACAAACAACAAAAAAAGAATAAAAATGAAAGCATATATTTTTCCGGGACAAGGAGCACAGTTTACAGGAATGGGATTGGATTTGTATGAGAAATCTGCATTAGCCCAAGAATATTTCGAAAAAGCAAATGATATATTGGGGTTTTCTATTACTGATATTATGTTCGAAGGTACTGCAGAGCAATTAAAAGAAACAAAAGTTACACAGCCTGCTATTTTTTTACATTCGGTAATTTTAGCAAAAGTTTTAGGAGATTCTTTTAAACCAGAAATGGTTGCAGGACATTCTTTAGGTGAATTATCTGCTTTAGTTGCTAACGGAGTTTTATCTTTTGAAGACGGATTGACATTGGTTTCTAAAAGAGCTTTAGCAATGCAAAAAGCCTGTGAAATTGCGCCGTCTACAATGGCAGCAGTTTTAGGTTTAGCAGATAAAGTTGTAGAAGAAACTTGTGCGGCTATAGATGGGGTAGTAGTTGCAGCAAATTACAATTGTCCGGGACAATTAGTTATTTCCGGAGAAATTGAAGCAGTAGAAAAAGCCTGTGAGGTTTTAACAGAAAAAGGAGCAAGAAGAGCATTGTTGTTACCTGTTGGTGGTGCATTCCATTCACCAATGATGGAGCCTGCAAGAGAAGAATTAGCAGCAGCAATTAAAGCAACCACTTTTAGTGAGCCAACCTGTGCTGTATATCAAAATGTAGTAGCAAAAGCAGTTACTAATCCAGAAGAAATTAAAGAGAATTTAATAGCACAACTAACGGCACCAGTAAAATGGACGCAATGTGTACAAGCAATGATTGCTGATGGAGGAACAGAGTTTATAGAAGTAGGGCCAGGTAAAGTATTACAAGGATTAATGCGTAAAATAGATAGATCTGTTACTGCAAGTGGAGCTGTTTTAGCAGAATAAATAAAGGAATTTTCAAATAATAAAAATCCCAATTTCAATACTTTTGAAATTGGGATTTTTTATTCTAATAAATTAAGACTTTAATTCTTAATTTTCTTTTGTCTTTCGTTCAATAAAATAGGTTCACCATACCCTAATTCTTTCATACGATTTAATTGTGTTTCTGCATCACCAACAATTAACCAAATCATTTTATTAGGATTTACATATGTGTTTGCCAATTCAGAAATTCTTTCTTTGGTCATGTTATTCACGGTTTCTTCTCGATCGCTTATATAATCTGCTTTCATACCGTAATTTGCAATATTAGATAACATTCTTAATTTAGCACCAGCAGTTTCGAAAGCTCGGCATTACTTTTAATTAAGAAACCTTTGGTTGTTTCTAAATCTTTATCAGAAAATGTTGTAGGATACTCTTCTAAAATTTTCTTAACTGCTTGTGCAGATTCTAAAGTAACATTAGATCTTACACCACTAGAAATTGTAAAAGTTCCTTTTGCTTTTGTTCCTGAAAAACCAGAACGAATACCGTAAGTATAACCTTTTCCTTCTCTTAATTCTTGCGTTAAACGAGACGCAAAACCACCACCACCAAGAATATAATTCATAACAGAAGCAGCGTAGTAATCTTTATCTGTTGCCGCTAACGCTGGTGCGCCAAATTGTAAAACAGATTGTTTTGCATTTGGTATATCATAAAAATAAACAACAGGTTTGTTAGGAGCATCTGGTGTTTTATATTCCGGAATTGTAACAGCTTTTGAGTGCCAGTTTGTGTTTAAAGAAGCCAGAGAATTTACCACAGTTTCTTCTGTAATGTCACCAACAACTAACATTTTTGCAACAGAAGGAGAAATGTAGTTGTTATAGTATTCTTTTAAATCTTCTATAGAGATATTTTCTACTGATGAAATTGTACCCAATGTGTTTTTAGATCGGATGTTGTCTTCACCATAAATTAGAGTATTGTATGCATTTCTTGCAACCGAGTTTGGACTTGCTTCTTGTTGTCTTAAATTAGAAATAGTCGCTTTTTTAAGTAATGCAAATTCTGTTTCATCAAATCTTGGTTCTAACAACATTTCCTGCGCTAAAGCCAAAGTTTTGGTATAGTTTTTAGCTAAAGTTGTTCCGCTTAAAGTAATGTTTTCTTTAGTTGCGTAAATGTAGATAGAAGCACCTAATTCTTGAATAGCTTCTTCTAATTGTTGTACGCTTTTGTTTTTAGTTCCTTTATTTAACAAGTCCGCAGTTAAATTAGCGACACCCAATTTATCTAAAGATTCTAATAACTGTCCACCATCAATAGTCAAGTTAAAACGCACTAATGGAACTTCGTTATTTTCGATCCCGTAAATTTTTAAACCATTTTCTAAACCTGCTTCGTAAACTTTTGGCACTGCTAATGAGGGTGCTTTACCATATTCTGGTTCTATACTTCTATCGAAAGAAGATGGAGTTTTCTTATAGGTAGCTGCAATTTTAGGGTCAAAAGTTTCTTCTGCGCCATTAACAATTTTTTCTTCTATAACATTTGCCAAAGTAGAACCTTTAAGGGCAAGTTCTGCGCTGTTTTTAGGAACAAAACTAGTAGCAATGTAATTTTTATCTTTAATATACGTATTGTAAACACGCATTACATCGTCTTTAGTAACTGCCAGTGTTTTTTTGATATCTTCTGTAGCAAAACCAGGATTTCCTAAATATGTATTATTAGAAGCTAAGTTAGATCCTTTCCCTAAAACACTCGATAAACCTAAATAAAATTGAGTTTCTTGTCCTGCTTTTATTCTTTGTAAATCTTTATCAGAAATACCTTCAGATTCAAACTTTGCAAAACCCTTTTCGATACCTGCTTTTACTTCATCTAAATTTTTACCGTTAAAAGCTCTAACAATTAATTGAGTTTCACCAGCCAATTCAGATGCGTAATTATACATCACTGTGTTAGATGTTAATTTTAAATCGTCTACTAAAACAGTGTTAAGTGGTGCAGATTTTCCGTCTGATAAATACTGAGTTAAAACTTCTAAAGCATAAGAATCTTCGTGATACATTTCTACACTTGGCCAAACCATTGTTAATTGTGGTACTCGGCAAAATTGTCTTCGTAATATAAAAACTTTGTTTCTTTAACTTCACCCGGTTTTTTCTCTAAAGCCGGAATTTCTTCTCCTTTAGGAATTTCATCAAAATATTTATGAACCCATTTTGTTGCTTCTTCAATATCAATATCTCCGGAAAGAACTAAAGTAGCATTATTTGGCACATACCATTTCTTATAAAAATCTTTTACATCTTGTAAAGTTGCATTTTGTAAATCTTCTAAAGAACCAATTACTTGCCAATTGTAAGGATGATTTTTTGGGTACAAGTTTTTACCGATTACGTATTGATTGTGTCCGTATGGTCGGTTATCTACACTTTGTCTTTTTTCGTTTTTTACAACTTGTTTTTCTTTTGCTAAAACAGGTTCTGTAACCGTATTTATAAAATACCCAAGTTTGTCTGCCTCTGCCCAAATCATTTTTTCTAAAGCATCTTTTGGCACTGTTTGTAAGTAGTTTGTTCTGTCTCTAGAAGTAGAGCCATTAGCACCGGAACCACCAATTCTTGCACTCATTTTATCTAAACCACCTTTTCCTAAGTTTTCTGATTCTAGAAATAGTAAGTGTTCGAATAAATGAGCAAAACCTGTTCTACCTTCTTTTTCTCTTGCAGAACCAACATGAACCATTAGTTCTACTGCAACAACAGGATCTGATTTGTCTACATGAAAAATTACATCTAAACCATTGTCTAATTCGATTTTTTTGTAGTTAACACGAAGCTCTTTTGTTTTTTCTTTGGAAGAATTGTTACAAGCTATAAAACTTGCAATTGCTATAAAAGCAATACATATTTTTTTCATTTTAGTTGATTTTAAGACTTTAAAGTTACTAAAATAGAAAGTGAAGATTTATTGATTTGCTGTTAAATTATAACTAAAAAAAATCTCAAAACATTTGTTTTGAGATTTGAACTTTTATTTAGCTAAAATACAATCGCTACAATCTTTTATTTGACCGTAATATGTTTCTCTATATTTATGTACCGTTTTAATAGGTATTACATTTAGAATTGTTTTTTTAATGTAAGTTACGTTTGTGTGAAGTCTACCCATTTTTGGTGTGTAACGCTTTTCTAAACGTGTTTTTCTTTTAATTTTAATCAGTTTCATGTTTTCTAGTATCATTGTAATTAATATGCTGCAAAGTTAGAGCGATAAAAAAGCGATGTCAATTTATAAGTGTTAAAACCCTAAGATAAACGCTAGAAATAAGAATCTGAAAATAGAAGTTGGTTGCAATTGTAAATATGATAATGCTAGCGGAATATAATTGTCATATAAAAACTCATTTTTGGTTAATTTTTGATAAAAAACACAAAAAATCACCATAAATTAACATAAAATACGTCAATTTATAGTGATTTCTTCTAGAATTTGTTTTTTTAAAAAAGCTATTTATTTTGTTGCTGTTGCCATTTCCAGGCAGATGCTAATGCTTCTTCTAAAGATTTTTCTGTCTGCCAATTTAATTCTTTATTGGCAATAGTTGTATCTGCATAAGCAGCTGTTATATCGCCTTCTCTTCTGCCAACAATTTTATAATTTAAAGATTTTTTAGCGGCTTTTTCAAAAGCTTTAATTACTTCTAAAACAGAGCTTCCAGTACCTGTACCAACATTAAAATACTCAAATTTTTCTTTGTTGATTTTCTCTAACAGACGTTGTAATGCTGCAATATGTGCTTTGGCTAAGTCAACCACATGAATATAATCTCTTACTGCTGTACCATCTGTTGTATTGTAATCATCACCAAAAACTGATAATTCTTTTCTTATTCCTGCTGCGGTTTGTGTAACATACGGAATTAAATTTTGAGGAACACCAATAGGTAACTCACCAATTTTAATACTTTCGTGCGCACCAATAGGATTAAAATAACGCAAAGCAATTGCATTTATGCCATGTGCTTTACAGGTTTCTTGTATAATTTCTTCTCCTATTTGTTTGGTATTTCCGTAAGTAGATTCAGCTTTTTTAACAGGTGCATTTTCGGTAATTGGTAATTCATCTGCTTGCCCATATACAGTACAAGAAGAAGAAAAGATAAAGTTATCGATATTTCTATCTCGCATTTCTTGCAAAATGTAAACCAAACTACCAATGTTGTTTTCGTAATAATCTAAAGGATTTTGAACACTTTCTCCAACAGCTTTAAAAGCTGCGAAATGGATAATTCCGTCAACTTTATTTTTTTAAAGAAATTATTTACATCACTTTTAATACGTAAATCAATTTGATGAAACTCTGGTTTAGTACCAGTTATATCAGCAATATTATCTAAAACACTAAGCGTAGTGTTCGATAAGTCGTCTATAATAACTACTTCAAAACCTTTTTCTTGAAGTTCTACAACTGTATGCGAACCAATAAAACCTAAACCACCTGTAACCAATATCTTTTTCATAGAAAGTTGTTATTTAATAAAGTTATTTATTGTATTTGTTATAAATTCTAATTGCTCTGTATCTAATTCTGTGTGCATTGGTAAAGAAATTACCGTTTGAATTAGCTTGTTAGTAACAGGAAAATCCGTTTCATTATATCTATCGTCTTTATATGCTTTTTGTGCGTGTAAAGCAACAGGGTAATAAATTGCATTCGGAATTCCGTTGTCTAACAAGTGCTTGTGTAGTTCATCTCTTTTGCCATTTGTAATTTGCAATGTGTATTGATGAAAAACATGACAATCACAAACATCACAAATTTCGCCGCAACTGTTAGTCGCGTTTGATTTTGTGGTTGGTGTAATAATATTAGGATTGTTTGCAAATGCTTTGTTGTAAAACCTAGCAGCATTTCTTCTTGCATTGCAATAACTATCTAAAAGCGGTAATTTAGCTTTTAAAACACCCGCTTGTATAGAATCTAATCTAGAGTTTACACCAACAACATCATGGTAATAACGTGTGTACATTCCGTGATTTACAATTCCTCTAATTGTATGTGCAAGTGCATCATCATTTGTAAAAATAGCGCCACCATCTCCGTAACAACCTAAGTTTTTAGAAGGAAAAAATGAGGTTGTACCTACATTACCAATAGTACCAGCTTTTTGTTTTTTACCGTTTTTAAAAGTATAATTAGCACCAATTGCTTGTGCATTATCTTCAATAACAAACAAATTATGTTCTTTTGCAATTTCCATTACTGCATCCATATTGGCAACTTGTCCAAATAAATGAACCGGCACAATAGCTTTTGTTTTTGGTGTAATTGCTTTTTTTAGTGCATCAATATTAATATTAAAAGTATCTTCATCTACATCAACTAAAACTGGTGTTAGTTTTAATAGTGCAATTACTTCTACAGTTGCAGCAAATGTAAAATCTGCTGTTATAACTTCATCACCTTGTTCTAAACCTAAGCCCATCATTGCTATTTGCAATGCATCTGTACCATTTGCACAAGGTATTACGTGTTTAACACCTAAATATTTTTCTAAATCTGCTTGAAATTCATGAACCAAAGGACCATTAATATAAGCCGATGTATTTAGTACTTGTTCTATAGAATTATTTACAGAGTCTTTAATTTTTGCATACTGACCTTGAAGGTCTACCATTTGAATTTTTTTCATGAAGTATGATTTAATAATCAGTTTCAAAAATACAACTTAAATCTATTATCTTTGGATTTATGAAACACATTTCGATGAAAATTATCAAAAAAATCGTAGCTATTTTAATTGTCATAGTAATAAGTTTAGGAATAGCAAGTTGGATTTATTTTAATAGTTTAAAACCAACATACAATGGCGAAATACAATTAAAAAATACAACAAAAGATGTAGCGGTTTATTTTGATGAAATTGGTGTACCACACATAACTGCAGAAAACCAAAAAGATGCTTACTTGGCTTTAGGTTATGTGCATGCGCAAGATAGATTGTGGCAAATGGAACTGATAAGAAGAATTGCTGCCGGAAGGTTGGCTGAAATTTTCGGAGAAAAGTTAATTCGAACAGACAAACTATTTTCTGGTTTAGGAATCGAAGAAGCATCAGAAAAAACAATACAAAATTTAGATAAGAATTCTGAAGCTTATAAAATGGCTACTGCTTATTTAGACGGAATAAATCAATATATAGAAAACGGAACAACACCGATAGAATATCGATTGGTTGGTGTAAAAAAAGAAAAATATACGCTAAAAGATATGTATAATGTTTTTGGTTATATGGCTTTTAGTTTTGCGATTGCGCATAAAACAGATCCAATGCTTAATGAAATTAAAGAAAAATTAGGCAGTACATATTTTAATGAATTGATTGGAGTAGAAGATAAAAACTTAACTCTAATTCCTAACGAAAAGAATGCAGAAATAACAGGTGCTTTTTCAGAAGCAATGCAAAATCTTACAGCAGTATTGCCAATAGCTCCTTTTATTGGAAGTAATTCTTGGGTTATTGGCGCAGATAAAACAAAAAACGGAAAAGTGATTTTTGCAAACGATCCTCATATTGGTTATTCGCAACCTTCTGTTTGGTATCAAGCACATATTAAAACTCCAAATTATGAAATGTATGGTTTTCATTTGGCATTAGTTCCTTTTCCTCTTTTAGGACATAATAAAGATTACGCATATGGTTTAACAATGTTCGAGAACGATGATATCGATTTTTATGTAGAACAGAATAATCCAGAAAATGAAAACCAATATTTGTATAAAAATGAAGTGCTAAACTATAAGAAAATTGAAAAAAGATTAAAAGTTAAAGACGCTAAAGATTCTTTGTACACAATAAAAGTTAGTAAACATGGGCCGTTAATGAACGGAATTATAGACCAATTGCAAACAGAAAAACCAATAGGAATGCAATGGATTTATACCAAGTTAGAAAACCAAATAATGGATGTTGCTTATGAAATTTCTCATGCAAAATCTTTATCAGATTTTAAAAAAGGGGCAAGTAAACTGCATGCGCCTGGTTTAAATATGATGTACGGAGATGCTAAAAATAATATTGCATGGTTTGCTTCTGGTAAATTGTATAATTACAGAGATTCTTTGTACACAAAAACATTTTTAAACGGATCTTCCGGTACAGATGAGATTTTAAATTATATAGATTTTGATGAGAATCCGCAAGCCATTAACCCAATAAGTAATTATGTATATTCTGCAAATAATCAACCAGATTCTATTCAGAACAAATTATATCCTGGTTATTATTTAGTAGAAGATAGAGCCAAAAGAATAGAAAATTTGTTAAATCCTAAAAACGATTGGTCTAAAGAAGATGTGGCAAAAATGCTTATGGATGTTACATCGCCTGTTATACCAGAAATTTCTAAGGATTTAATAGCGGCATTAGATCAACGTGATTTTTCTGCAAGTGAAAAAACAGCAGTAGTTATTTTAAAAGAATGGCAAGGTAATTTTGACAAAGAAGAAGTTGCGCCTACAATTTATAATAGATTTATTTACGAGTTTCAAAAAAATACTTTTGCAGACGAAATGCAAAAAGGATATTTTCAATTTATTAACACGCCTTTTGTAGAAAAAGTGTTGCCCGTTCAAGCAAAAAGAGAAAATTCTGTTTGGTGGGATAATGTGAATACTGTTAATAAAATAGAAACCAAGCAAGAGATAGTTACTACATCATTTAAAAAAGCATTTCAGTTTTTAGAAAATCAATTAGGAGCCAATGTTGCTGGCTGGAAATGGGAAAGAGTACTAACCGTAGAACACAAACATGCTGTTGGCGAAGTAGCTTTGCTTAGAAAATATTTTAATGTTGGCCCGTTTACAACCAACGGAGGAGACCAAGTAATAAACAATCAAATTTACGATATCGATTCTACAGGATATTATAAAGTAAAAGCAGGACCATCTACAAGAAGAGTTGTCGATTTTTCTGATGTAGAAAATAGTTTGTCTATTATACCAACAGGTCAATCTGGTCGTGTATTTAGCAAGCATTATAAAGACCAAGCTCAAAAATACCTAAATGGCGAGTACGTAAAAATGATGCTAAATCAAACGGAAATTAAAAACAGTAAAAATCTTTTAATCTTAAAAGCGCAGAAGTAATTAGTATAACTAATTTTAAAATGTACTTTTGCTGCATAAAAAATAAATAATGAGTTTACAACAAGAATTAGAAAGCAGAAGCGGTAACAAATGCGAATTATGTGCTGCAACAAATAATTTATCAATTTACGAAGTAAAACCAACTTCTACAGGTGGTGTAGATGGTAGTTTGTTAGCTTGCGAAACTTGTATAACTCAAATAGAAAATCCAGAAGCTACAGATGCCAATCATTGGCGTTGTTTAAATGATTCTATGTGGTCTGAACACAGAGCTGTAAAAGTTGTCGCTTGGAGAATGTTGTCTCGCTTAAAAAACGAAGGTTGGCCACAAGATTTGTTAGATATGATGTATTTAGAAGATGACGATTTACGTTACGCTAAAGAATCTGGAGATCATTTAGACGAAAGTGAAAAAATTATTCATAGAGATGCCAATGGTGCTATTTTGCAAGCCGGAGATTCTGTTGTTTTAATTAAAGACTTAAAAGTAAAAGGTTCTAGTATGGTTGCCAAACAAGGTACAGCAGTTCGTAGAATTTCTTTAGATCACGAAAATGCAAAATATATAGAAGGCAAAGTAGGACCAACGCAAATTGTAATTATTACAGATTACGTTAAAAAAATGGCAGAAAAAGAGTAAACAGCTTCGAGTAAATTTCTTAAAGAAAATTATATCGAGAAGTTGGGCGTTACCTTTCAGGTCGCGCTTTACACTATATCTTTTTTTCGTACCTCAAAAAAGGATGCCGTTGCAATCGCTAACGCAACTACCTGCCAACAAATAGCATTACAACATTTTTTGTTGCTTTTTATAAAAAGAATCGGCTTGCAATTTCATTAAATCGCGAGCCATTTTTTGTTTGTATTTATACAATTCTTCTTCTTCGGCCATATCTTTATAGACTTTATTGTTCAAGTCTATATCAGCAGCCAACATTACTTCTCTTTGATGCACTTGTTGTTGCACCCAAGTTTTAATAGCAGATTCTTGTTCTTCTAGTTTAAAATCATATTCACCTTTCGGAGCAATTAACTTTGCAAAAATTGGCGATGTTTCTATGGCTAAAAACAACAAGAAAATAAAAAAGGATGGCAACCAAGGCAATTTGTTTAATGCATTTACTCGAGCCATCAAACCGTCAAAATTTGCAATGATAGGTTGTGTTTTAGTCTCATTTAATTTCTGCTTTTCAATTAAAGTGGCAATTGCTAATTCTTTGGTTTCTATTTTTGCAGCAATGTCTTTTTTAAGTTGGTTTAATTCAGCCAAAGCAGTATCGTGTTTTTCTCTCTTTTCTTTATACACAGGTCCTTTACCTAATAATTTGGTTCCTTTTCTTCCTTCTGCTTCGGCAATATAAGTGTCATATAACGCATTAGTAGAAATTTCTTTTTCGACGATTTCAGTTTTTAAAGCATCGATTTCGCTATTAATTTTAGCGATTTCCGGATTAAATTGTGCGGCTATTTGAGTTTTGTTATTTAAAGTCATTTGATTTTTTTCTGTTAACAAAACCTGATTGATCTCTTTTTCGAATAACTTTAATTCTAATGGTTTAGAAATAACTATTGCAATAATAATTGCCAATATAATTCTTGGTGATGCTTGTAAAAACTCTTTCCATTTAGAATCTCTTTTTTTAATTGTAGCTACTATAAATCTGTCTAAATTAAAAATTAGCAAACCCCAAACTAATCCAAAAATAAGAGCAGTAAAAATAGTATCGAAAACAGTATATAACGCATAACTTGCAGAAATTGTAGCCATAATTGCTGTAAAAAATACAGTTGCACCAATACCAACATATTTATTTTGTTCTCCGTCGGCACAATTATTTAGAAGATTTTTATCTGCACCAGAGCAAATAATAAAGAATTTTTTAAGCATAAGATGCAATTTAGTTGTTGATGGAAAATTTTTATCAATTTTTTCTCGTTGTCGTAAACCATCAACGCTAGAAAAATGAATTTATTTTACTTTTTAGAAACTTTTAGTCTGTAACAAAGAGTGTTAGATGTCGTCTTCTTAGTATAAATCAATAAAACCAAATACCATGAAATATTTACAATCAACTACCGTATTAGAAAGAGGAATTTTAACTTCTAGTTATAAGAAAGAAATAAAAAATAGTATTGCTAGAGAAAAAGGAAAGTCTATTTCTAAAATAAAAAGCTTTGTTTTTAATCATCATACAAGACAAGAAAGTCAAACTGCAGTTATTTTACAAGTTTCTTTATTTGTATTTGCATTGGTTATGATTTCTATTTAATAGCTTATTTAAAATAGTTGGCAAGTATGCATGCGTGAAGGATTGCAGCATTTGTTTGAGCTCTTTTGTGAAGAATGAACAAAAAGCGAGTGCAAAAGCCTGACCTGAAAGGGCACGCCAAAACAAAAAAATCCATCTTAATACAAGATGGATTTTTAATATAATTTATGTTTTGCTTTTAACTTAAAGCTTCTTTAATTCTTTTAATTGCTTCTCTTAATTGCAATTCTGATGCTGCGTAAGACATTCTAATACAATTTGGTGCACCAAAAGCTTCACCAGTTACGGTTGCTACGTTTGCCTTTTCTAAAATAAATAAAGAAAAATCGCTTGCATTTTCTATTGTAACTCCATTTATTGTTTTGCCAAAGAAGTCAGAAATATCCGGAAAAACGTAAAAAGCACCTTCCGGTACGTTTACTTTAAAACCGTCTATTTCTCTTAATAAAGCAACAACAATATCTCTACGTGTTCTAAATTCGTCTACCATATACTGAATTTTAGAAACTGGCGCTGATACTGCTGTAATTGCAGCTCTTTGCGCAATACAGTTTGTGCCGAAGTAACTTGCCCTTGCATTTTTGTACAAGCTTTTGCAATCCATTCCGTGCACCAATATAACCAATTCTCCAACCTGTCATGGCAAATGCTTTTGCCAAACCATTTACAGTAATTGTTCTATCGTACATACTTTCTATTGCAGCAAAACTAAAAGGTTTTGCACCATAGTTTATATGTTCGTAGATTTCATCTGATAAGATATAAATCTGCGGATGATTTTCTAATACAGCAGCTAAAGCTCTATATTCTTCTTCGCTATACATAGTACCACTTGGGTTGTTTGGCGAGTTAAAGAAAATCATTTTTGTTTTTGGTGTAATTGCACGTTCTAATTGAGCAGGCGTAATTTTAAAATCGTTGTCTATAGAAGACGGGATTTCAACAAATTTAGCTTCACTTAATATAGATATTGCAGAATAACTTACCCAATAAGGTGCTGGTAATAATACCTCGTCACCAGGATTTAATAATACTTGTGCAACATTTGCAATAGATTGTTTTGCACCTGTAGAAACCACAATTTGATTTGGTTTGTAGTTGATATTATTATCACGTTCAAACTTTGTACAAATAGCTTCTTTTAATTCTAAATAACCATCTACTGGAGTGTAAGAATTATAATTTTGATTTACAGCTTCTATTGCTGCATCTTTTATAAAATTTGGAGTGTTAAAATCCGGTTCTCCCAAACTTAAACTTATAATATCTTTTCCTTCTGCCTTTAATTCTCCGGCTTTAGCAGCCATTGCTAATGTTTGCGAAACAGGTAAACTGTTAATTCTGTCCGATAATGGATGTTTCATTGTGTACTACTGTTAGTTGTGTGTTTTTGTTATGCTATTTCAGGATTTTTTCCTAAAACTCCTAAGTGTCTAAAATGTTCTATAATTGCTTTACGCATAGTATCGTATTCATTATAAGGTAAATTAAACTCACTTGCAGTTTCTTTTACAATTTTAGCTAATTTATTATAATGTACATGAGAAATGTGCGGAAAAATATGATGTTCAACTTGATGATTTAAACCACCAGTATAGAAATTTACCAACCAATTACTAGGAGCAAAGTTAGATGTAGTATATAATTGATGGACTGCCCAAGTGTGCTCTAAATTTCCGTCTTTATCTGGTAACGGCATGTCTGTATTTGGTACAATATGTGCTAATTGAAAAACTAAACTCAAAATCATACCAGCGGTATAATGCATTACAAAGAAGCCTAAAATTACTTTCCACCAAGAAATATCTAATACTAAAATTGGTAAAGCAATCCATAATGCATAATACGCTACTTTAGATATTACTAATTTTGTCCATTCTGTAGTAGGATTAGGAAATTTACCATAAGATAATTTTCTTTTTTAAATACCTACGCATTTGCTTCACATCTGTAGTAATTGCCCAGTTAATAGTTAATAAACCATATAAGAAAATAGAGTAATATTTTTGAAATTTATGAATATTAAACCATTTAGAATGTTGCGAAAAACGAATTATTCTACCAGCATCAATGTCTTCGTCATGACCTTCTACATTTGTAAATGTATGGTGTAAAACATTGTGTTGCACTTTCCAGTTATAAACGTTACCAGCCAAAATATAAATGCTGCTTCCCATTAATTTGTTTACCCATTTTCTTTTAGAAAAAGATTCGTGGTTTGCATCGTGCATAACATTCATACCAACACCTGCCATTCCAACACCAGTTAAAACCATAAGTAAAACCATTGCCCATTGTGGCATAGATACAGTTAAGACAAGTATAAACGGAATTAAAAATAGAGAAAACATTATAATTGCTTTTGAGTACAATTTCCAGTTTCCGGTTCTTTTGATATTATTTTCTTTAAAATAAGTATTTACTCTTTTATTTAGAGTTCTAAAAAATTTAGCTTTATCAACTCTAGAGAAAGTTATTGTTTTCATTCAGTATTTTAATATTGATTTGCAAAAATAAACTTTTTGAAATTGCTTTTTATGATAAACGTCAGGTTTTGTTACTAATTGTTTGTTAACAATAACTATTTTTGCAATTCAAACATTACAAAGATGGATATCATTCACAAATATTTTAAAAATTTATCAGAAACGCAAATAGCACAATTTAGCAAGTTGCAAGAATTGTACAAAGATTGGAATTTAAAAATTAACGTTGTTTCTAGAAAAGATATAGACGAGTTGTATTTACGCCACGTTTTACATTCTTTAGGAATAGCAAAAGTTATGCAGTTTAAACCAGGTTCTAAAGTTATGGATGTTGGTACTGGTGGTGGTTTTCCTGGAATTCCGTTAGCAATTTTATTTCCGAAACTCAATTTCATTTAGTAGATTCTATTGGTAAAAAGATTAAAGTTGTAAATGAAGTTAAAGAAGGCTTAGGTTTAGAAAACGTAAAAACTTCGAATTGTAGAGTAGAAGAAATTAACGACACCTACGATTTTATTGTAAGTAGAGCAGTAGCACAAATGGAAACTTTTGTTGGTTGGACAAAAGGTAAAATTGCTAAAAAGCAAAATCACGATTTAAAAAACGGAATTTTATATTTAAAAGGAGGAGATTTATCTGAAGAACTTAAATTATATACGTCTGCAACAATTTATAACTTACCAGATTATTTTGAAGAAGACTTTTTTGAAACAAAAAAAGTGGTGCATTTAGGTATGAAATTTAAAGGATAATCATTTAACAAATCATAAGTAAACGAGTTTGCCCTTTTTCTTTTGGCGCTCTATGTATACAAGGTAAAACTTTGCTTGTAGGATGATCTACAGCTAATTTCGGAAATTTCCGATGCCCAAGTTTGTAATTTGTGCATCGGGATTTGTTTGGTAATGCAAGTCAAAGTAAAAGTCTGATAAAAAGTCATCAAAATTTTCTTCTTTACCGTCATGCAATTTTAGTAGTTCTTTTCGTATTTCCGGAATCAAGATTTTTTGTGTTGCTTCAGAATTTGAAACAATTTCACTTGCTTCTCCAAAGTAAGTACAAAGATACGTTGCTGTTGGTATTGGCGACTTGTCGACATGAAAAGAATAAACATCTGTAGGAAAAAAGGAAAACTGTCATCCGCATCGTAATTCTTAATAATATTTAAAACTGGCGCTGCGCCTTTTTCTTCTAATACTTTCATGTCATTTAAAAGTATTTCACGGGCTGAATTTCCTTCTGTAGTCAATTCTAAAGTTTCTAAATCTTTTGTACTTATTACTGTAATTTTATCAGTACAAATAATTTTATCTATTATTTCAGCAAAATTACCTTGTAACTCGCGTTTTAAACAAATTGCATTTGTATTTCCTTGAAAAGGAGTTTGTAATAAAGCCTCTAAACTTAAAACTTCTTTAATATTTTTATTCGGATGTAAAGACAAACTCATATAAATACAAACACTTTAGGTTGTTAGTAATACTAAAAAATTGAAGAAGCTGTCTCGGTAGTAAATTTTTCTAAAAACAACATTCCTTTAAAAGAATTCCCTTTTTTATTTAATTTCGGACTCCAAACAGAAATACAATATTTATCAGGATGAATAGCTACAATTCCGCCACCAACGCCAGATTTACCAGGCAAACCAACGCGGAAAGAAAACTCACCAGATTCATCATAAAAACCACACGTAAGCATTATTGCATTAATTCTTTTAGTCTGACTTTCGGTAATAATCGAGTTTCTTTTATGTGTAGTGTAATTTTCTTCTGTTAAGTACATAAAGATTTCTGTTAATTCTTTACAAGTTAATTCTAAAGAACACATATGAAAATAGAAATCTAAAACATCATCTACATTGTTTTTGATGTTACCAAAAGATTTTATAAAATTACAAAGTGCAACGTTTCTAAAACCAGTTCTTTTTTCTGATTCAGCAACTTTTTTGTTGTAATTTATGCTGTAATTGTTTGCAATTTCTCTACAGAAATCTAAAAAATCTTCTTTCGGATTTTTTAAATGACCTATTAATACATCGCAAACAACAATTGCACCGGAATTTATAAACGGATTTCTAGGAATACCTTTATCAGATTCTAATTGTTGCAAAGAATTAAAAGGATTTCCGAAGGTTCTACATCTATACGTTGCCACAAGTTTTCTCCTTCTAATTTATAAGCTAATGTTAATGATAAGATTTTAGAAATACTCTGGATAGAAAACTTCTTTTTCAAAATCACCAACACCATAATTTTGTTTATCTATAGTTGTGATGCTAATACCGAAATTTTCAGCAGAAACACAACCTAATTCCGGTATGTAATTGGCAACTTTACCATTATCTTCAGAATTTTTTACATCAAGATAAATGTTTTCGATAATTTTTTTATAATCTGTCATTTCTTAATATTCCTATTTTAGTAACAAACTTAGAGTAAAATTTATTAGTAGTCAACCAAAGATTTGGTAAAAAAAACAAGGAACTACATTTCTGTAGTTCCTTTTTAAAACTTTATGTTTAATTAGAAGTTTTATAAAGCTTCTACAAACAAACCTTCGTCTGTTTTACTTACTTTGGCAACTTCTTTTTTGGTTAAACCTTTAATAGTTTTATCCCATTTTTTATTAGATAAACCAGATTGGGTTTTTAATTCGTTTAAGTCTATTTTTTCAGCTTTTTCAATCATAGCTAAAACCGCTTTTTCTTCGTCGTTTAACTCGATAGAAGGTGCTTTTTTCTCTGGTCTCATTTGAGGAAAGAAAAGTACTTCTTGTATCGATTGGTTGTTGGTTAAGAACATAATCAACCTGTCCATACCAATTCCCATACCGAAGTAGGTGGCATACCATATTCTAAAGAACGTAAGAAATCGTGATCTATAAACTCTGTAGCTTCATCGTCACCTTTTTGAGCCAATTTAAGCTGATGTTCGAAACGTTCTCTTTGATCAATCGGGTCGTTTAATTCTGAATATGCATTAGCAATTTCTTTACCACAAACCATTAATTCGAAACGTTCTGTTAATTCTGGATTATCTCTGTGCTCTTTACAAAGCGGAGACATTTCTTTAGGATAATCTGTAATAAATGTTGGCTGAATGTAGTTTCCTTCACATTTTTCACCAAAAATTTCATCAATTAATTTTCCTTTACCCATTGTTTCATCAACAGGAATATTCATTCCTTTAGCAGCTTCTCTAATTTCATCTTCTGTTTTTCCTGTAATGTCGAAACCAGTAAAATGCTTAATAGAATCTGCCATTGTAACTCTAGCATACGGTGCTTTAAAATCAATTTTATGTTCACCAAAAGTAGCTTCAGAAGTACCGTTAACCGCAATAGCACAATGTTCTAATAATTTCTCACAGAAATCCATCATCCAGTTGTAATCTTTGTAAGAAACATAGATTTCCATAGCTGTAAATTCAGGATTGTGTGTTCTGTCCATTCCTTCGTTTCTAAAGTTTTTAGAAAACTCATAAACACCATCAAAACCACCAACAATAAGTCTTTTTAAATATAACTCATTTGCAATTCTCATGTATAACGGTATATCTAAAGAATTGTGATGTGTAATAAATGGTCTTGCCGCAGCACCACCAGGAATAGGTTGTAAAACTGGAGTTTCAACTTCAAAATAACCAGCATCATTAAAGAAAGAACGCATTGCATTAAACAATTTTGTTCTTTTAATAAAAACTTCTTTTACATGTGGGTTTACAACTAAATCTGCATAACGCTGTCTGTAACGCATCTCTGGATCTGTAAACGCATCATAAGTAACACCGTCTTTTACTTTTGGCATTGGTAAAGGCTTTAAAGCTTTAGATAATAACTTAAAATCTTTAACCATAACGGTTTTTTCACCAACTTTGGTTGTAAAAAGTGTTCCGGTAATTCCTACAAAATCTCCTAAATCTAATAATTTCTTAAAGACATTATTGTATAAAGATTTGTCTTCGCCAGTACAAACTTCATCTCTATTAAAATAAAGCTGAATTCTACCTTCACCATCTTGTAACTGTGCAAAAGAGGCTTTACCTTGTATATTAATTACCATTAATCTACCTGCAATAACCACCTGTTTATCTTCCGCAAAGTTCTCTTTAATCTCTTTCGAATTGGTATCTACCGGAAATAATTCTGCAGGATAAGGGTTGATACCCAAATCTCTTAATTTTGTAAGCTTTTCTCTACGTACAACTTCTTGTTCTGATAATTGCATTTCTTATATATTAATGATAAATTTTTAAAGACTGCAAAGATACAATCTTTCAAGAATTTAACAATTGTAGATTTCAAGAAAATAATAAATATTTCTTGTAGATATCATAAAACGTTGTATATTTGCCCGCTACTTTTTGTTGAAGTAGCATTTAGTTGTGTTGTTTGGCACTTTATAAAAAGTGTCGTGGTTTTGTTAACCAATGGAAAGCTTCCCTTAAATGGGACGCTTTTTTTTGCTCTAAACTCAACAAAATTTCTTTTTTTGAAGCTATTCCTGCTTTACGCAATCGCTTTTTTTATTCAGAAAAAGAATAAAAAAAGAGCTCAAACAATGCTGCAATCAGGGCTAAGCGCATTTGTAAGCTATTATACAATTCTATTTTATGTCGCAATTTTTTATAAACTTATATCTTTTGTCAAAATTAGAATTAGAAAAAAGAAGCTTTGTATTCCCAAAATTTCATCAGAAATAGAATTACAAAAACAAAAGATACCGAAAACTTTATAGTTGCAGAAGCTAAAATTCCTATAAACGAACCGAAAGAAGCCTTTAAAGCTCTGTTTGTATCTTTACTATCATACATAAGTTCGCCAATTAATGCGCCAAAAAAAGCACCAATTAACAAACCAAAAGGAATCGGAATAAAAAACAAACCAATAAATAAACCTATTGTTGTGCCATAAACACCATTTTTACTGCCACCAAAACGTTTAGTTCCTATTGCCGGAATTATATAATCTAATACCCAAATTAGAATTGCAATTGCCAATGTAATTCCTAAGAAAGTCCAATTAGTTGCTATTACAGATGTAAAATGTAAGATTAACAAACCCAACCAACCTGTTAAAGGACCAGGTAAAACAGGTAAAAATGAACCTACAATTCCTAAAAGAACCAGTAAGAAACCTATTATTAATAAAAAAATATCCATAAGTACTTTTATTGTAAGACGAAGTTATAAAACGTTTGTTACATTAATTTATAACTAAAAAATTAGTTTAAACTAATTTTTTAGTTATATTTGTATTGTTGAACTAAAAACTTAGTTATAATATGAGTAAACAATTAACAAAAGCAGAAGAGCAAATAATGCAAGTATTGTGGGATTTAAATGAAGCCTCTGTAAAAGAAATTATAGCTGTTTTACTGAACCTAAACCAGCATACAATACTGTTTCTACAATAGTAAGAATTTTAGAAAATAAAGAATTTGTAGCGCACAAACCGTTAGGTAGAGGTTTTATGTATTACCCAATAATAGACAAAGAAACTTATAGCAACCAGAGTTTACATAAATTAATGAATGGTTATTTTAATGGGTCTTTTAAAAGTATGGTTTCTTTTTTTGTAAAAGAAAACAAAATGGATGTTAAAGAGTTAGAGTCTATTTTAAAAGAAGTTAATAAGAAAGAATAAAAAATTAAATGCTATGATTAATTATATAATTCAAGTAATCTTATTTCAAATATTGTTTTTAACTATTTATGATTTCTTTTTAAGTAAAGAAACCTTTTTCACTAAAAATAGATGGTATTTGTTAAGCACACCAATACTGTCTTTTTTATTACCATTAATAAAAATACCAACATTTCAAAAAGCGGTTCCGCAAGAATATATTGTGTACTTGCCAGAAGTCGTTATATCTCCAGAAACTGTTATTCAGAAATCAACGTGGTATCAATCTTTAAATTATATCGATATCATATTTGCCATTGGTGTTATTGTTTTTACAGTGGTTTTTTTATCAAAATTAATACAAATATTCAAGCTTATTAATTCTTATAAACTTGTAAGAAAAGTAGGGTATACTTTGGTTTTAATCCCGAATCAATCAAAAGCATTTTCGTTTTTTAATTATATTTTTTTAGGAGAAGAAATCCCAGAAAATCAAAAAGAACAAATAATTGCGCACGAGTTAGTACATAGTACTCAAAAGCACTCTTTAGATTTATTATTGTTTGAGTTTTTAAAAATTATAATGTGGTTTAATCCGATGATTTTTATTTACCAAAAAAGAATTACCCTAGTGCACGAATATATTTCTGATGAAGTTGCCACCAAAAATGAACCCAAAGAAAATTACATAAATAAATTGCTATCAAGTTTTTTTCAGGTTGAAGATATTGCATTTATCAACCAATTTTACAAACAAACATTAATTAAAAAAAGAATTATTATGATGAAGAAAAAACAATCTAAAAAAATGAATCAGTTAAAGTATTTGGTATTGATTCCGGTATTAATGAGTATGCTTTTTTATACCTCGTGTTCTGAAAATGAATCTAATTTAATTAGTGGACAAAAAAACTTACGAAATTATATTACAATGATAATGGGAAAATCAATGTTAATACAGGAAAAAAAGAAACCTATTTTGATTCTTACATAGGAATAGGAGAAGAATTTAGAATACCTCAAGGAGAGGAGTTAGCGTTTGAGGATTTAAATGATGGTGAAAAAGAAGAATATTTATCTAGAATGAATATCTTAGATAGTTTTGCAAAAGCCAGAAACAGAGAGAGAGTTGTAAGTTTGAAAATTTTCACTTATCAAGATAACAGAAAGGTTTTAGTTATGGTTCCTGATTTTTCTGTTTTGAAAAAAGAGAAAAGAAGTTCTAACGATAGTTCTGTAAATATTTTAAAAATAGAAAAGGCTCCAACTTTTCCAGGATGTGAGGAAGGAGATAAAAATTGTCTTCATAAAAGTATTCAACAACATTTTAGTAAAAATTTTGATACAAACTTACCAGATAATTTGGGCTTATCATCAGGTAAAAAAAGAGTTTTTGTTGGTTTTAAAATAGATAAAAATGGAGAGGTTATAGATTTGAAAGCCAGAGCTCCACATCAAGAAATTAAAGAAGAAGTTTTAAGAGTAATGAGTAGTTTGCCAAAAATGATTCCTGGTGAAAATAAAGAAGGAAAAGTTGTGGTTAGTTACAATGTACCATTTACTATTTTGGTAAACTAATTTAAAATAAATGAAAAAGAGAATTTTAATTGTATTACTATTTGTGGTGGTAAAAGTCGGGGCGCAAACCTCGGCTTTTTCTGCGATAGATAGTTTATCAGATAATGGTAGATATCATTTAGCATTAAAAAAACTAAAGGCAATAAAAGACCAATCGTTTTTGTCAAACTATAAAACTGCTGTTATTTACGAATCTATCGATAACTATAAAGAAACAGCGAATTATTTAGAAAAAGCTTTAGATTTTAAAGAGGATAAAAAAGCGAGTTTAAAATTGGCAAAAGCATATCAAAAATTAAGTAAATCGAATCAGTCAATTGCTATTTATGAGAAATTACTGGCAAAAGATTCTTTAAACTTAATTTTAGAATATCAATTGGGTAAGTTGTATTTACAGTATAGAAAAAGCAAAAAAGCCATTTCTTTATTTAAAGATTTAATAGAAAAAGATAGTACAAATGCTCATTATTCTTATCAATTAGGATTAGCATATGCCTACACAAAAGATAGAGATCGTATGATAAATAGCTTTATCAAAACTTATAAAAAGGATAGTTTACATGTAAAGTCAATTTCAAAATTGGCTCTTAGTTTTTTTAAGTTAAGAGAAAAGGATTCTACTTATTTGTTTATTAATAAAGGTTTAGCAGTTGCACCAAACCATATCAATATAAATAAGGTGAAGGTAAATCAATTTTACAGAGAGAAAAAGTATAAAGAGATTGTGCCCATTTTGTTAAAGCTAGATAGTATAAAACCTATGGATTTGTTTACAAACACAATGTTAGGTAAAGTGTATTACAATTTAGAAGATTTTGACAATGCAAAAGTAAGATTTGAAAATGCAGCAGAAATAGATGCAACTAATTTTAAGACTTTTACCTATTTAGGCCATATAGATATTAAAAAAGAAAATTTTTCTAAAGCAATGTTTAATTACTTAAGAGCAGCAACTATTGGTAAAGAAAAACGAGACGAAGAATATTATGGTTTGGCATCTGCATATTATAAAATGAAACGACCTAAAATGGCTTTGCGTTTTTATGAAAAAGCATTTGAAGAAAACCGTAAAAATCACAATGCAAAATTTCAGGTAGCTAAAATAACAGACGATCTTTATAAGGATAAAAAAATGGCTTACAAACAGTATAAAAGCTATAATGATCGTTTTAAAAATTTAGATAAAGTAGAAAGCGAATATGTACAAAAAGAATATCAGAAATTAAAAAAGACTACTTTATGAGAGGTGAGAAGTTAGAAGAGTAATTCATTAAATTTTAGTAGTTTTACAATGCAAATAAAACATTGTTTCAATTACTCCTAAAAAATGAGATTACTACTAACATTATTATTACTAATATTTTCTTTTTCTATACAAGCACAAGATAATAAAGACTTGGCAAGAGTTTATTTTAATAAAGCGCTTAAAAGTTTTGAGGCGTTAGATTTAGAAAAAACAACCAAATATTTACAAAAAAATAAAGAATTAAATAACGGAATTACTCAAGAGAAAATAGCCATTTTTGGCTCTAATTTTTTTATGATTTAGGAGATTACATAAAAGCAGAAGAATATTTTAAAGCTTTTTTAAGTTGAATAAAAACAAATCTTCACAAAGCTATAAAGATATGCTTGTGGCATATACTAATAACTTAGATGCTAAAGATTCTCCTAATAAATCGGTAAATAAATTAAAAGTTTTAAAACAAAAAAAGGAAAAGCAAGATGCTTTAGATAACGCAAAAAATCTAGCATTAAAAAAACAAGAAATTGCACGGTTAAAAAAGGCTATCTTATCTTTAGAAAAATCACTTTCTTATGTATCTAATAAAAATTCTGATCAATATAAAAAGATGAAGTCTTCTTTAGATAAAATGAAAGAAAACTTAAACTCTTTAGGCGGAACATTAAATACTTCTGATACAAATGTTTCAAAAAACAAAACTGTTGATGCAAGTAATATTTTTACAGAATTAACTAAAAAATCATTAAAACCAGTATCTTTTACTATCATAGAAACGCCGCCAATTTTTCCTGGTTGTGAAAAAAGTTCTTCAAAAGAAATTAAAAATTGCTTTAGTTTAGGTGTTAAAAGACATTTTCTGAAAAATTTTGACGCAAATCTTCCAAGTAAATTAGGATTAACTGTTGGTTTAAAAAAGATTATTATACTTTTTAAAGTAGATGAAAAAGGTAATGTAATTAATATTGATGCAAGAGCGCCGCATCCTAAAATTAAGGAAGAAGCTATAAGAATTGCGACTTCTTTACCTAAAATGACACCAGCAACTCAAAGAGGTAAAACCGTTAAGGTTGCTTATAGTTTTCCGTTTTCTATAATGGTAGAATAAAAATTATTATTTATTTAAATTACGTTAACTTTATATAATGGTATTTCGAACAGTTTTTCTGATGCTTTTTATTGCAGTATTTGCTTCTTGTACTAATTTTTCTTTTGGTACAAAAAAGCAAACACAGGCATTAGATACAATTGTTAATTTTTCTTCGGTAGATACTTCGCCTTCTTTTAAAGTTTGTGATTCTCTAATAGCTAAAGAAGAAAAATCGAATTGTTTTAGAAATACAATTCATAATAAAATAGGAGAGGAGTTACTAAAACATGAGTTTGCTGTAGATAAGGCTGTTTCAGAAATAGTTTTTGTGGACTTAGTAATAGATTCTAAAGGAACTATTTTATTAAAAGACATAGAATCATCCGAAGCAATTAAAAACAGTTTACCACAGTTAGATAGTATTATACTACTTTCTGTAAATAAAATACCTAAAATATATCCTGCTATTAAAAGAGGAATTCCTGTAACAACAAAATATAGGCTGCCCATTTTAATAGAATTAAAAGAATAAAAAAGCCATTTTAGAAAATATAGATTCTCTAAAATGGCTTTTTAAATTTGTTTTAAAACTGATTTTTTTAATTCAGCATTTTCCAAAGTTTGTCTTTTAATTCTTGTAAACCTTTTTGAGCAACCGAAGAAATAAAGATAGCTTCTACACCTTTTGGTAATTCGGCTTTAATTTCTGCTTGTAACTCTTCATCTAACATATCTGTTTTAGAAATAGCTAACAATCTATCCTTATCTAACAACTCTGGATTGTGTTTTTTAAGCTCGTTTAAAAGAATTTCATATTCTTTATTAATGTCATCACTATCTGCAGGAACTAAGAATAATAACGCAGAGTTTCTTTCGATATGACGTAAAAAACGATGACCTAAACCTTTACCTTCTGCAGCACCTTCTATAATACCAGGAATATCTGCAATTACAAAAGATTGATGATTTCTATATTCTACAATACCTAAATTTGGTTTTAGTGTTGTAAAAGCATAATCTGCAATTTTAGGTTTTGCAGCAGTTAAAACAGATAATAAAGTAGATTTACCCGCATTAGGAAAACCAACCAAACCAACATCTGCTAATAACTTCAATTCGATTCTAAACCAACCATCTTGACCATCGATACCAGGTTGAGCGTATCTTGGTGTTTGGTTTGTAGAAGATTTAAAATTCCAGTTTCCAAGTCCGCCTTTACCACCAGGTAATAAGATTACTTCTTTTTGATCTTCTGTAATTTCATGCAAAATTTCATCCGTATCTGCATCTCTAATAATTGTACCTAAAGGAACATCGATATAGATATCTTCTGCATCTTTACCAGTACTTCTACTTGCACTTCCTGCGCCACCACCTTCTGCTCTAAAATGACGTTTAAACTTTAAGTGAAATAATGTCCACATGTTTTTATCTCCACGCAAAATTATGTGTCCTCCACGGCCACCATCACCACCATCAGGTCCTCCTTTGGTAATGAATTTTTCTCTGTGTAAATGCACAGAACCTTGACCTCCTTTACCGAAGATGCGTAAATCTTTATATAATCGACAAAATTTCCTTCAGTCATGTTTTCTAATTAAATATAAAATTAAATGCTTAATTACATTTAATTTAAAAATTTATAAAGTATCAAATACTTTAGAAATTCTTTGTGTTATTTCTTCTATAGAACCAACACCATTAATTCCGTAATATTTATTTTGAGCTTCAAAATAATCTTTAAGAATTGCAGTTTTTGTGTTGTATTCATTAAAGCGGTTTCTAATTTTACCTTCGTCGGTATCGTCTGTTCTTCCGCTTGTTTTACCTCTTTCTAATAAACGAGTAACTAATACGTCTTCCGGCACTTCTAAAGCAACCATACCATTTATTTGTTCTCCTTTTTCCGCTAAAAATGCATCTAAAGCTTCTGCTTGAGATTCTGTTCTTGGAAAACCATCAAAAATAAAACCTTTAGCATCTGTATTTTTTTCTACTTCTGCTTTTAGCATGTTAATAGTAACCTCATCTGGTACTAAATTTCCATCATCCATATATTTTTTAGCCAACATACCAAGTTCTGTTTGGTTTTTGATGTTAAAACGGAATACGTCTCCAGTAGAAATGTGTACTAAATTATACATTTCTTTTAAATACTCTGCTTGTGTTCCTTTTCCAGCTCCTGGAGGGCCAAATAATACGATGTTTTTCATTTGTGGTGTTGTTGATAATTGATATATTTCAGGTAATTTCTTCCTAAACCATTATAATCTAAACCATAACCAACAATAAATTTATCTTCGATACTTTGACCGATATAATCTATGGGTAGTTCTTTTCTAAAAACATCTGGTTTAAAAAATAATGTAGCTACTTTTAGTTGCTTTACATTTTTATCTTTAAAGATATTATAAATTTCTTGAAGCGTTGTACCTGTATCTATAATGTCTTCTAAGATGATAACGGTTCTGCCAGTTAAATCTTCGTTAATACCAACTAACTGTTTAACATTATCTGTACTACTTGTGCCATTGTAAGAAGCTAGCTTAACAAAAGAGACTTCACAATCGCCTTGATATTCTCTAATAAAATCTGCTGCAAATAAAAAGCATCCGTTTAAAATTCCTACAAAAATTGGAACTTCATCTTTTGGTAAATCTGCTTTTACAGCTGTTGCTAAATACTTTACAATTGCCGAAATTTTATCCTTATTAATATAAGGTTTAAAATAAAGGTCTTGAAGTTTTATAATACTCATAAGTTTGCAAATATAACTGCTATTAATGAAATGAAAAAACCGTTTTCTTATGTTTAAGCACAAGAAAACGGTTTTTGTTAAGTTAAGTTAGAACTATTTGTTCTTTTCTTCTTTTTTTGAAGTATCAAACATTATTGGTGTTGCCACAAATAAAGATGAATATGTACCAACTGCTACACCTACAATTAAGGCAAACATAAATCCTTTAATAGAATCTCCACCAAATAAGAAGATTGCTAACATTACTAATAATGTTGTTAAAGAAGTGTTGATTGTTCTTCCTAAAGTAGAACTTAATGCTTTGTCTACAACTTCGCTGTATTTCCAGTTAGAATGGATACCTGCAAATTCTCTAATTCTATCGAATATTACCACGGTATCATTTAGCGAATAACCAACAACGGTTAATATTGCCGCAATAAACGATTGACCAATTTCCATGTCAAAAGGCATAAAGCTATAAGTGATAGAGAATACACCTAATACGATTAATACATCATGGAAAACTGCAATTACAGCACCAATAGAGAAAGATACTTTTCTAAAACGTAATAAAATGTATAAGAATACTACTAATAAAGAACCGAATACTGCATATAATGCTGATGTTTTAATATCATCTGCAATAGTTGGTTCTACTTTAATATAACTCATTACACCAGCACTTTCTTTTTCGAAACCTGGTTTAAAGTTTTCGTAAGAAGTTTCACCTAAATAAGATTGTAAACCTGTAAATAAAGTGCTCTGTACTTCTTCGTCTACTTCTTGTCCTTCGTCTTCTATTTTATAAACTGTTGTAATTTTTAATTGATTTGGCGTACCATAAGTTTTTACTTCGGTGCAGTACCAAATGCTCCTTTTAAAGTTTCTGCAACTTCTGTAGCATTCATGTCTTGATCAAAACGAACAACATAAGATCTACCACCTTTAAAATCTACACCTTGCTTTAATCCGATAGAAAAAATAGAGATTAAACCTCCAATAATAATTGCACCGGAAATTACATAAGCAATTTTACGTTTCTTTAAGAATTCTACATTAATATTTTGGAACCATCCTTTAGAGAAAGAAGTGTTAAATGTTAATTTAGAATTTTTATTTACAGCACCGTCAATTAATAAACGTGTAATAAATACTGCAGTAAATAAAGATGTTGCAATACCAATCATTAATGTTAAAGCAAAACCTTTAATTGGTCCTGTACCAAAAACATATAAAATAATACCTGTTAATAATGTAGTAATGTTTGCATCAATAATTGCAGATAATGCTCCTTTTACAGAGAATCCTTCTTCTACAGATTGCTTTAAACCTTTCTTTTTAGATAAACTTTCTTTAATTCTTTCGAATATAATTACGTTGGCATCTACAGACATACCTATTGTTAAGATAATACCAGCAATACCAGGTAAAGTTAATACAGCATTAAATGATGCTAAAATACCGAAGATAAATAAAATGTTTACTGCTAATGCAATATCTGCATATAAACCAGCTTTACCATAGTATAAAACCATCCGGATTAAAACTAATAAAATAGCTAAACCAAATGAGTTGATAGAAGCGTTGATAGATTCTTGACCTAAAGAAGGCCCAACAACTTCTGCTTGAATAATTCTTGCAGCAGCTGGTAATTTACCTGCCTTTAATACTGTAGCAATATCTTCTGCTTCTGCAACAGTCATGCTTCCACCGTAAATAGAAGTGCTACCACCTGTAATTGCATTATTTACTGTTGGTGCTGTATAAACGTTATCATCTAATACTACAGCAATAAATTTGTTTGGTTGTGCAGCTAAATCTGTTGTTAATTTTGCCCAAGCTTTTGTTGCACCACTATTCATTGTCATGCTTACTTCTAGCTTGTTTAATTGACTGTATACTTGAGACGCATCTAAAATTACATCACCTTCTAAAGGTGCAACATCATTTCTGTTAGATTTTATAGCGTATAAAGCAACAATTTCATCAGCTTCAAACTCATCATCTGAAGTTGCATTTCTTTCTGTAGAAAAAGATTTATAATCCCATAAGAATTTTACATAACGTAACTCGTTTGGTAATAAATCTCTAATTTCTTTTCTCTTTAATAAATCATTTACTTTTGCAGTATCAATTACTTTAGAATAACCAATTGTAGAGCTTATTTGTGCTTGCATTGGGCTTAAGTAAGAGAAAAGCATTTTTTGATTTACTTGTGTAGAATCGATAGATTCTCCTAATAAATCATCAATATCATCTTTTTTAGTAGTGTCCTTTACTTTTTCAGTTACAGATGTATCTTTTAATAACTCGATAGACTTAGAGTTTGCTACAGATAAATATTGTAAAACTTCTGCATTTGTGTAAACTTCCCAAAACTGTAATTCTGCTTTACTTGTAATTAAAGAAGTTACACGTTCGATGTCTTTAGCACCAGGTAATTCAATTTGAATTCTACCGGAGTTACCAATTCTTTGAATGTTTGGAGAAGAAACTCCAAATTTATCAATTCTACTTCTTAATACTTCAAAAGCAGTACCAATAGAACTGTTTATTTCTTTTTGTAAAGTTTCTCTAACAGAAATATTGTTTTCGTTAAAAGAGATTTTATCACTTAATGCTTTCGTACCAAAAATTGATGGATCGCTTAATTTAGTATCTCCAGCAAGTAATTCGAATTCTTCGAAAAATAAATCTAAATAGTTAGAGTTACTACTTTTTTGCTTCTCGTCTGCAATTTCTAAAGCCTTGTTAAAAGCTTCGTTTTTAGAATCGTTAGATAAATTCTTTAAAACTTCTTTTACAGAAACTTGTAAGATTGCATTAATACCACCTTTTAAATCAAGACCAAGATTCATTTCTTTGTCTCTTACATCGTTATAAGTGTATTCTGCAATACCTAAATCTACAATGTTTTTATTAGCAACACTGTCTAAATATTTTTTTTCTGTTGTTGCTTTTAATCTAGCATCATTATCAGTTACTTTTTCTTCTGCATATACTTTTGCATCATCTTCTACCTTATTGGCTAAAAATGTAAATGATAGTTGATATAAACTCACTATTCCGAAAAGGATAGCGAATACTTTAATAAGTCCTTTGTTTTGCATGTTTTTTATTTTATTGTCTGCTTTTTTTGTTAAAAACGAGCAAATATATAGTTTCTCGAATTATCAGACAATTAATTTTTTTGTATGTTTTTTTAGCTTATGAGTATGGTTCTCATAAAATTGAAGTGTATTCTTAAAAAGTGTTTAAAAATACTTTTGTTAAGATAGATAAGACTTTGGGCCAGCCCTAACTTCGGTTCTTTACAAGAAGCTTTATCTTTTGTAAAAGGATTGTCCTTATTTACTTTGTAAGCAGTTTTATACAATTGTTCTGCTGTACTACTTTCTAAGTTTTTAATTAAAGCACTATAGTTAACAGTAGTAAAACGATCTGAATTGTATTTAATTTCGAATACAAACTTCTTATCTACATTAGATAGTTGTGTTGCATCATTTAGTTCGTAAACATCAAGATTATAATTTGTTGAGTTCTTGTAAGGAGAATTTGTATTTAAAAGTAATTTATTCTCTTTAGAAAGAATTTCTCTTATGTTTTTAATATCAATCTTACTAAAATAAGAGATCTTTAATGTGCTAGTTTCAGATTTATGAATTACAATATTTGTAATCCCAACTTTTAGTAGTTTTTCTTTAACTTCTGCAATAGATTTTTCAATATCTTTTTCATTAATATTTGCATCAACAAATTTCAGAACAATTTCTTGGTTTGGTAAAGAAACTTGCTCTTGGAATGCGCCAAAGTATATAAATATTAAAAAGAAAGTACTAAAGTACCATTTTGCTTGCATGCGCCAAATATATAAAAAAATGTTGTTTTACTTTCTAAATATATAATCTTATTTAAATGAGTTTGTTAGAGTGAAAATTATTTATATGTTAAAGTTTGTTTCGATTCTGATTATCGTTTTATAGAATATGAAATTTAACTATATTTATTTTTCAAAATTGATAAAATAACATTCAGATTATATAAAAATGAAACACCAAACAGATATTGCAATTGCTCAAGCAAAAAAGTTGTTGCATATAAAAGAAATTGCAGCAAAAATAAATGTGAAAGAAGACGATTTAGAAATGTATGGTAAATACAAAGCTAAATTGCCATTACATTTAATAGATGAAACCAAAGTGAAAGAAAATAATTTGGTTCCGGTAACTGCATTAACTCCAACTCCTGCTGGAGAAGGTAAAACAACAGTTTCCATAGGATTAACTGAAGGATTGAATAAGATTGGGAAACAAGCGACAGTGGTTTTGAGAGAACCTTCTTTAGGGCCTGTTTTCGGAATTAAAGGTGGTGCAGCTGGCGGTGGATATTCTCAAGTTGTGCCAATGGAAGACATCAATCTGCATTTTACAGGAGATTTTAATGCAATCGAAAAAGCCAATAACTTACTATCTGCTTTGATTGATAATAACATCCAAAGTAAAACAAAGAACTTAAACATCGATCCTAGAACTATTCTTTGGAAACGTGTTATAGATATGAATGATAGAGCTCTTAGAGATGTAACTATTGGTTTGGGAGGAACAGCAAACGGAATACCTAGACAAGATGGCTTTAATATTACTCCGGCATCAGAAGTTATGGCAATTCTTTGTATGGCTTCTGATTTAGAAAATTTAAAAGAACGATTGGGTAACATTTTTATTGGTTTTACTTTCGATAAAAAGCCAGTATTTGCAAGAGATTTGAAAGCCGAAAATGCGATGGCAATTTTATTAAAAGATGCTATTAAACCAAATTTGGTACAAACTTTAGAAGAAAATCCTGCAATTATTCATGGCGGACCATTTGCAAACATTGCACAAGGTACTAACACTATTATTGCAACTAAAATGGGACTTTCTTTGTCTAATTATGTTGTTACAGAAGCTGGTTTTGGAGCAGATTTAGGTGCTGAAAAATTTCTAAATATTAAATCTCAGTTTGCAGATTTAAATCCTAAATGTGTAGTTTTAGTAGCTACAATTAGAGCTTTACGTCATCACGGTGGCGCGTTAAAAGATGCTTATGATACTGCAGATTTGGTAAAAGTAAAAAAAGGTTTTGCTAATTTAGAGAAGCATATAGAAAATATTAGAAAGTTTAATATAGAACCTGTAGTTGCAATAAATTTTTTTATTTCTGATTCTGAAGAAGAAGTTAATTTTTTAATTGAAAGTTGTGCAAAATTAGGTGTAAAAGCGGTTCTCTCTAAAGGATGGGCTAACGGAGGTGAAGGTACAAGTGATCTAGCAAAAGCTGTTGTAGAAGTAGTAGAAACAAAAGCAACACAATACAAGCCTTTGTATAATTGGCAAT
Source organism: Polaribacter sp. HA6-7 (assembly GCF_055693625.1). Classification (NCBI taxonomy): domain Bacteria; kingdom Pseudomonadati; phylum Bacteroidota; class Flavobacteriia; order Flavobacteriales; family Flavobacteriaceae; genus Polaribacter; species Polaribacter sp. HA6-7. The sequence goes on along the minus strand of NZ_CM146338.1, from coordinate 2,226,004 downwards.
CTCCTATAAAAGATAAAATAGAAATAATTGCTAAAGAAATTTATGGTGCAGATAAGGTTGTTTACGATAACAAAGCGCTATTAAATCTAAAAAGAATTGATAGGTTAGGTTTTAATGATTTTGCTGTTTGTATGGCGAAAACACAAAAATCATTTTCTGATAATGATAAATTAATAGGTAGGCCTAAAAACTTTGTAATTACAGTTCGTGAAATTGAGATAGCAGCCGGTGCACAATTTGTTATTCCTATTCTTGGTAAAATGATGAGAATGCCTGGGTTGCCTTCAAAACCTGCATCAGAAAATATGTTTATCGATAAAAACGGAGTTATTTCCGGATTGTCATAATTTAAAAGTTTTAAATTATAGTAATAAAAAAAGTCTAGCTTTTTAAAGCTAGACTTTTTAATTATAATTTAAATAAGAATTTCTTATAATTCTAATAAACCGTTTGTTTTAGAAACACCCGCAGCAGATTCTTCTAAATGAGATTTTTCTGCATCGCTTAAGTTGATTTCTACAATATTTTCAATTCCGTTTTTACCTAAAACAACAGGAACTCCGATACATAAATCGTTTAAACCAAATTCTCCTTCTAATAAAGTAGAACATGGAAAGATTTTTTTAGTATCACAAGCAATTGCTTGTACCATACCAGAAACTGCAGCACCAGGAGCATACCAAGCAGAAGTTCCTAATAAACCAGTTAATGTTGCACCACCAACTTTAGTATCTTGTTTTACTTGTTCTAATCTTTCTTCTGAAATAAATTCTGAAACAGGAACAGAGTTTCTAGTAGCTAATCTAGTTAAAGGAACCATTCCTTTATCTGAATGCCCACCAATTACCATTCCGTCAACATCAGAAATAGGAGCACCTAAAGCTTCTGCTAATCTATATTTAAAACGAGCAGAGTCTAATGCACCACCCATTCCGATAATTCTATTTTTAGGTAATCCTGTAGTTTTATGAACTAAATACGTCATAGTATCCATAGGATTCGAAACTACAATGATAATTGTGTTTGGAGAGTGCTCGATTAAACTAGCAGAAACCATTTTTACAATTCCGGCATTAATACCAATTAATTCTTCACGAGTCATCCCTGGTTTTCTAGGAATACCGAAGTAATTACACAAACATCAGAATTTGCAGTTTTAGTATAATCATTTGTGCTTCCAGTAATTTTAGTATCAAAACCATTTAAAGAAGCTGTTTGCATTAAATCCATTGCTTTACCTTCTGCAAAACCTTCTTTAATGTCTAAAATAACAACTTCAGAAGCAAAATTTTTAATAGCAATGTATTCTGCACAACTAGCACCTACTGCACCTGCACCAACAACTGTAACTTTCATATTTATATGTTTTTTATTTGTTTAAAATATATCCCGCTAAAATACAATTTTTTAGACGAATTTTTAACTATTTTAAACCAAAAAAGACATCTTAACGAGATGTCTTTTTTTGTTGAATATTTAAATAAAAATTATCTAATGCTAATTGCAATACCTAAATTAGCAGTGTTATATTCTTGTAATGTATAACTACCAAATATTTTAAAGAACCCTAAGCTTAATCTTGTACCAAGTGTTGTTCTAAATCCGCTAGCGTTAAATTCAGAATCTATAGGATCTGTAATAGTTCTTGTTTGTCCACCATAAGATAATTCATAGTCTCCTAACATCTTTAACGTAGAGCTACCAGAACCGTAACCAAAACCACCATATAAATTAATAAAAGGGAAGTTTAATGAAGCTATAGCTTCTACATTGTATGAGTTTAATTTAAATTGAGCAATTCCATCAGTTACATCTACAGCGTTACTGTCTTTAATGTTATAATCAACATTCATAGTTGTATATGCCGCTAAAATAGAAACATGTAAAGGTGTTTTGTCTAAAGGACCAAACCAGTTTGTAATTTCTTTTTTTAATCCAATACCAAATAAATCTCCTTTTACATTGTCAGAACCAACTTTAGGAACCAACCTTAAGCTAACTTCAAATTTAGCAGGTAAACCTAAGTTTAATTGAACTGCAGGTGCAGGAACAGCATTAAGAGGTAAGCTTTCTTTTACACCGCCTGGAGCGTTAAAACTTGTTGTATAAGTTATTGCAGAATTATTTGGGTCTTGAAAACTAACAGCTGTTAATGGAGTAAAGTCTTCTGAACCAGCAACAGTTGCAGCAGATATAGAACCAGTATTTATAGAGTTTAAACCAGATAAGGTAAACATTTCATCTTCTTCTGGAACTAAAGAGGCATTTAAACCAATAGAAAGGTCGAATCCGAAAGGGCTATGAACCTTTGCTGTGTGATACCAACCATTATTCATACTATGTATTAATCCTTTCATTGCAGGATTTATATAAGCATTTATTAATTTACCACGATCTTGATCACTTGCTAATAAGTAGCCTTCAAAACCGTCTTGAGCATTGGTGTTAAAGGCCAATGAAATGGCTCCTAAGAAAATTAAAATAGATTTTTTCATGTTTAGTTATGTTTTAGTTATGTTTCTATAATTAACGGGGAAACTTAAGCGAATATATAAAATTATGTTAATAGACTGCTAAAATATTAACCGTTTTGCTACAAAAAAGGGGAAAATACCTAAAGATAGGTACAAAAAAAGCCTCAACTATTTGTTGAGGCTTTTACTTTTAAATTCAATGTTTTTTAAACATCAATTTTAGCATATTTTGCATTACGTTCAATAAAATCTCTACGTGGTGGTACTTCGTCTCCCATTAACATAGAGAAAACTCTATCTGCTTCTGTAGGACTATCAATTACAACTTTACGTAAAGTTCTAAATTCAGGATTCATTGTTGTATCCCATAATTGTTCTGCATTCATCTCTCCAAGACCCTTATATCTTTGGATGTTTACACCGCCACCTAATTTCTGAGCAATCAAATCACGTTGATTATCATCCCAAGCGTATTCTCTTTTTTGACCTTTTTTAACTAAATATAAAGGTGGTGTTGCAATATAAATATACCCTTGCTCTACCATTTCTCTCATATATCTAAAGAAGAATGTTAAAATTAAAGTTGCAATATGCGATCCATCTACATCGGCATCACACATAATAACTACTTTATGATATCTAACTTTAGATAAGTTTAAGGCTCTAGGATCTTCTTCTGTACCAATAGAAACACCTAAAGCAGTAAACATATTTTTGATTTCTTCGTTTTCAAAAACTTTATGTTGCATTGCTTTTTCAACATTCAAGATTTTTCCACGAAGTGGTAAAATTGCTTGAAAGTTTCTGTCTCTACCTTGTTTTGCTGTTCCACCTGCAGAATCTCCCTCAACTAAAAATATTTCACACTGAGCAGGATCAGTTTCAGAACAGTCAGATAATTTACCAGGCAAACCACCAATACTCATTACAGTTTTACGTTGCACCATTTCTCCGGCTTTACGTGCTGCATGTCTTGCGGTTGCTGCTAAAATTACTTTTTGTACAATTGTTTTAGCATCGTTAGGGTTTTCTTCTAAATAATCGGTAAGCATTTCTGAAACCGCTTGAGAAACTGCAGAAGTAACTTCTCTGTTACCTAACTTAGTTTTAGTCTGTCCTTCAAATTGAGGTTCTGCAACTTTAACAGAAACAATTGCGGTTAATCCTTCTCTAAAATCGTCTCCTGCAATTTCAAACTTTACATTTTTTAATAAACCAGATTCATCTGCATATTTTTTAAGCGTACTTGTTAAACCACGTCTAAAACCAGATAAATGTGTTCCACCTTCATGCGTATTGATATTATTTACATAAGAATGTAGGTTTTCTGCGTAAGAAGTATTGTAAACCATAGCAACTTCAACCGGAATTCCGTTTTTCTCACCTTCCATAGAAATCACAGAAGCTGTTAGTTGCTCTCTTGTAGAATCTAAATACTTTATAAATTCGGTAAACCTTCATCAGAATGAAAAGTTTCAGAAACAAAGTTGCCTTCATCATCTGTATTTCTTTTATCTGTTAAAGTAATTGTAATTCCTTTATTAAGATACGCTAGTTCACGCAAACGTGTAGCTAAAGTTTCGTAGTTGTATTCTGTAGATTGCTGAAAAATTGACTTGTCCGGTAAAAAAGTTACAATGGTACCAGTAAAGTCTGTTTCGCCAATCGTTTTTACAGGATATAAAGCTTTACCTCTTTCGTATTCTTGCTGCCAAATTTTACCTTCTTTATGTACTGTTGCAGTTAAATGGTCTGATAATGCGTTAACACAACTTACACCAACACCATGCAATCCTCCGTAAACTTTATAAGAATCTTTATCGAATTTACCACCAGCACCAATTTTTGTCATTACAACTTGTAATGCAGAAACACCTTCTTTTTTATGAATTCCTACAGGAATACCACGACCATTATCTTTTGTTGTAATAGAATTGTCTTCGTTAATTGTAACATGTATAGTGTCACAATGTCCTCCCATTGCTTCATCAATAGAGTTATCTACAACTTCGTATACTAAATGGTGTAAACCACGCACACCTACATCACCGATATACATAGAAGGACGCATTCTTACATGCTCCATACCTTCTAATGCCTGAATACTATCGGCAGAATAATTATGTTTTTTTCTTCGCTCATTATATATAAAGTGAATTGTTAATTTTAATTTTTGATGAAAATCGTTATTACAAATACGAATTTCAGTAAAATCAAATTTACAATTTTCAGTCTAATTTTCAATAGTTTTTAGCGATTTGGTATGAAAATTATCAACATTTGTTGATTTCTTAAAAACGTCTTAAATCGCTTAAAAATGGCTTTATTTTTAATTTTACTACTTTTTAATTCTATTTTAAAAATAAAATCATCAAAATAAGCTTAAAACTGATGTTTTGTAAGGATGAAACAATCGTGGTTTTAGTTTTTTAAGAAAATTAAAGCTTTTTAGAGGTGAGTTTATGGTTAGATGTTAATTAAAATAAATAGATAAAAAAGTATTAAAAATAAACTTAGATTTCTTAATAATTTGTTTATCAATTGATAGCTCTTTACGAATTAGTAATTAGTATATCTAAGGTTTAATAGTGTGAAAATTTGATGTTATAGTATTGTAAATTATATGTAAAAAAAGACTTTTTATTTTTGAAATAGTAACCATTGTATCATTTTAGGTTAACATCTTTATGGCTGATAGGAAATAAATTTGCCGTCTAATTTAACCTAAAAATAAAAATAAATGTACTTTAAATCTTTACTCACTTTTTTAATGCTTTTTACTATCGTTAATATAAATTCACAAAATGTTGGAGCCTTAAAAGGAGTTGTAACTTCTGATAATGGAGAGGCTATTATGGGAGCAAATGTTCACATCAAAAAGTTGTCTAAAGGAACAACTTCTGATGAAAACGGAAAATTTATGTTAAGTAAAATTGCTTATGCAACTTATATCGTAGAAGTATCATATTTAGGGTATAATACGGTTTCAAAAAAAGTTGAAATAAGTAATATGGTCACCACTCAAAATTTTGTTTTAAAAGAGAGTTCTTTTATGTTAGAAGGGGTTGTAATTACTTCACAAAAAAGAGAACAAAAAAACAAAGATGTACCAATTGCTATTACATCTTATGGTACAGATTTTATAGAAAATCAAGGAACATTTGAATATGATGCCTTGTCGGAATATGTACCGGGTTTTCAAGTACAAATTCAAAGTGTTAACAATCCTGGAATTGTTATTAGAGGTATTACAAGTGATAGCGGAGACTCTAGAGTAGAGCCAAGAGTTTCTATTTTTCAAGATGGTGTATCAATTAGTAAATCTAGAGGTTCTGTTGTAGAACTTTATGATATAGAACGTGTAGAGGTACTTAAAGGTCCGCAAGGAACATTATTTGGTAGGGGCGCTCAAATTGGTGCAATGCACATTATTCAAAACAAAGCAAAAAACGAAACATCTCGGTTCTTTAAAGTTAGGTTATGGTAATTTTAATCAGTTTTTAGCAACAGGTCATTTCAATGCGCCTTTAGTAGAAGATAAGTTATTTTTTAGAGCTGCTGCCATTTATAATAAAAGAGATGGTTTTATAGAAAATATTTCTGGAGGAGATTTAAATGGGAAAGAAACACTTGCTTTTAGAACGTCTTTTAAATATTTATTAAATAACGATACAACTTTAGATTTTATTGCTAATTGGCAACAAGATACACCTCCTGGAACATCTTTTAAAAGTGGAACGTTTGCGCCTGTAGGAGGAGATACAAATCCGAACACTTTTGCAGATTTAGAAAGAGGAGAAGAATTAGGTTTAGATAGAACTGTTTGGGGTGCTACTGCAATTTTAAAACATAGTTTTAATGATATTTGGGATTTAACATCTACAACTGCTTATAGAGAGTTTGATTCTAATGAGGCTTTTGATGCAGATGGAACTGTTGCACCAGCATTATTTTTTAGTGAAATATCTAAAGGGAAACAATTTAGTCAAGAATTTAGATTTAATTTTGATACCGATGATAAATTTAGAGGTTTCTTTGGTGCAAACTTCTTTTATGAAGATGGTTCGCAAAATGTACCGTGGGAGTATGATGAAAGAAGTGTTGCAATGTTACTTTTAAATTCAGATTTTTTAGTTTCTAACGGAGTAGCGATTTTAGCACCTTCTTTACCAAATGATCCTAATGTATTTGGTGCACTTGCTGGTGCTCCTTTAAATTCATTTAATAAAGAAACTTATACGAATTTTGGAGAAAATTACTCCGGAGATCTTTTTGTAGATGCTTCTTATGATGTTTCAGAAAAATTGTCTGTTACAATGGGGTTAAGAGCAACATTAGAAGAAATAAATGCAGGCTTTCAGGTAATAGATTCAGAAAATCCATCAGTCTTAGGATATTTGTCAGGAAATTTTCCAAATGTATTATTTGCTTCAACTAATCAAGAAAAAATAGAAGCTAATGAAAGTTTTTTATCTGCAGTTGGTCGTTTTGCAGTAAATTATGATATAAATGATAATATTACGCTATTTGGTACAACTTCTAGAGGAAGAAGACCAAATGTTATTAGAGTTACAGCAACAGAAACAACAGTTTTATCAGACGAAATTGTTTGGTCTTATGAAGTAGGTGGAAAATCATTATTTTTTAATAACAGTTTACAATTTGATGCCAATGCTTATGTGTATGATTATTCTAATTTTCAAACAACAATTACAAAGTTTGAAAACGGTATTTTAACTTCTGTGCCAGAAGATAGTGGTAACGCTAGTTCTTTTGGTTTTGAATTAGCTATGCAATATGCGTTTTCTAAAACATCTAGTTTTTTTGCTAATTACGGATACATAGATGCGTCTTTCGATGATAAAGACTCAAACGGAAATGATCAAATACTTGCAGGAAACACTTTTAGATTGACTCCTAAAAACTCTTTTTCTGCCGGATTTAATTTTAACGTAGATGTTAATGAAAATTTAGGATATTTCTTTAGACCAACTTACACTTATAAATCTAAAGTGTTTTTTGAAGAAACTAATTTGCCAAACATATCGCAAGATGCGTACGGTATTTTAAACTTTAAAACAGGTTTGGTAATTAACAAAGATTATGAACTTACATTTTTTATGAATAATGCATTGGATAAAGAGTATATTATCGATGCGGGTAATACTGGTGGTGCTTTTGGTATACCAACTTTTATAGCCGGTGCTCCTCGATTTTTTGGTGTTCAATTAAAAGCAAGCTTTTAATTACTTAAACAATAATCAAAGGTTTCTAAGATGTCTTAGAAACCTTTTTAAATATTTACAATGAAAAAAATATCTTAACGTTTTTTTTATTAATTTTCTCTGTAGCTATTTTTAATTCTCAAGAAGTTTTCGATTTAGCTAGTTTAGAAAATAGTATTAAGAATAAAGAAGTAAGTGTGAAAGGAATGAAACCTGGTAATGAAGCTAGAATTATCTGGTCTAATAAGTATAAAGAAAAACAATCTCCAATTGCATTTGTGTATTTACATGGTTTTGGTGCAAGTGGTAGAGAAGGAGAGCCTGTAATGAGTATGCTTTCAAAAAAATACGATGCAAATGTTTACTTATCTCGTTTAAAAGAGCATGGTTTAGATAGAGATGATAGTTTTATTAATTTAACACCAGAAAATTATATAGCATCTGCAAAAGAAGCTTTAGAAATAGGGAAAAAAATTGGTAAAAAGGTTGTTATAGTTAGTACATCAACAGGAGGTACATTGAGTTTAAAACTAGCATCAGAAGATACTTCTGTTTTAGGATTGGTAATGTATTCTCCGTTTATCGGTTTAAAAAACCCTGCTTTTAAAACAATTTTAACTACCGAAGGAAAAGCAGGTTTTATAAAAATGAATGGTAGTGAAATTGTAAAACAAAAAAGGCCTGCGGAGCAAGCGAAATATTGGTCTACAAAATATCACGTTAACGGTTACGAGGCTTTAATAAAAATGCTTACAAGTAATATGACTCCAGAAACTTTTGCAAAAGTTAAGATTCCTGTTTTTGTTGGTTATTATTACAAAAATGAAAAAGAACAAGATCAAGTGGTATCTGTAGCCGCAATTCTAGAGATGTATAGTAATTTAGGTACTTCTTTTGATAAAAAGAAAAAAGTAGCTTTTCCGGAAGCTGGCAATCATGTAATTGCTTGTGATTTAAGGTCGAATGATTGGGAAGGTGTATTCAATGAAACTGTATCTTTTATTGATCAAGTAATTTTAGAGAAAAACAATCAATATAATTTTGAATTACAAGGGCATAGAGGCGCTAGAGGTTTATCACCGAGAAAATACAATACAAGCTTTTGAAAAAGCATTAAAGTTAGGTGTAAATACATTAGAATTAGATGTTGTAGTTAGTAAAGATCACAAGGTAGTTGTTTCTCATGAACCTTGGTTGAATAACGATATTACTTTAGATGTAGATGGTAATCTTTTAAGTAGAGAAAACGCTATTGCTTTTAATATTTATAAAAACAAGTACAAAAACATAAAGAAATACGATGTTGGTTCTTTAGGGAATTCTAAATTTCCTGAGCAAGAAAAAGTTGCTGCTCATAAACCTTTATTATCTGAAGTAATTTCTTTTGCAGAGCAAAAAAATGCTAATATTCTCTATAATATTGAAATTAAAAGCACACCAACAGATGAGAGAAATGGATATCAGCCATCTGTAAAAGAGTTTTCAGATTTAGTGGTTAACACATTAAAAAAGACTAAGGTGTCTTTAAATAGAATTGTGATACAAAGTTTCGATCCTAGAGTTTTAGAGTATATTCACGCTACATATCCTGCTTATAAATTGGCTTTTTTAACTTATAAGGATGATTTTAAAACAAACATGAAAATGTTAAGTTTTATGCCAGAAATTTATAGTCCGTACTTTTTATTACTGAATAAAGAAGAGGTAAAAAATATTCAGAAGAATAATATGAGAGTTATTCCTTGGACAGTTAATAAAAAACAAGATATGATTAATTTATTAGAAATGGGAGTAGATGGCTTAATTACAGATTATCCTAATATCGCAATTCCCTTAAGAAAATAGTTTTATCAAAAATTGCGAATTTTTAATATTACAGCTTTCTTTTTATCTTTTAAAAAAGTAATTTTTATTTAAATAAGCTTTGTTTTTTATCATATCAGTAATTAAACATCAATATATTGTAGATTATGTAAAGGCTAGATAAAATGATAAAAAAGAAGGTTTTGTAACATAATTTCTACATATATTTGTCAATATCAATAGATAATATGACAATTAACAACAATAATCGTAATTTCAATAATCCTAATATATAGGAAAGGAAGGTTGTTGTCAAAAAAATATATAAAGCCTTCCAAATTTTTGGAAGGTTTTTTTTGAATCTAAATTTAAAGAGATGAGTAAAATAATGACGGTAGACATTTTGTCTAGTATTAAAGGAGCAAAACCATCAGAATCGGTTAATAAATTATTCGACGTAATTAAAAAAGCCAATAATAATACTACCAATGTCAATTATAATAATGTTGTGTCTTTAGATGATTTAAGAGAAGATGTTGTTATAGAAAGTTCATTAACAGAAAAAGAAATAATTAAAGAAAACTTTCCGAAAGAAAAAGATGGTTTTTTAGTAGTTGCTAAAGTGATAGAAGATTAATATGAGTTCGCAAATAAAAAAAATACATCAGCAATTGGTGTCTAAAGAAATTACTTGTACAGCTTTGGTGCAAGCAAAGTTAGATTTGTTAAAGCAGAATTCTCATAATACTGTAAATGCGTTATTAGATGATATTGCTTTAGATTTAGCAAAAAATGTAGATGATAAGATTGCAAAAGGAGAAAAGATAGGTCTTTTAGAAGGAATTCCGTTTGGTATAAAAGATGTTTATATGTTGCAAGGAACCTATACAACGGCGAGTTCTAATTTGCTTAAAAAATACAAATCGTCTTACACAGCAACTGCAATTCAGAAATTGTTAGACGCAGGTGCAATACCTTTAGTTAAAGAAAATTGTGATTCTTTTGGGCATGGATCGTCATCAGAAAATACGATTTTCGGAGCAGTAAAAAACGCTGTAAATCCTGATTTAGTTGGTGGAGGTTCTAGCGGAGGTTCTGCAGTAAATGTTGCAAAAGATTATACAGTTTTTTCTATTGGAGGCGATACAGGTGGTTCTATTAGACAACCTGCCGGTTACAATAAAGTATATGGTTTAAAACCTACGTATGGCAGAATTTCTCGATACGGTTTAATGGCTTATGCGTCCTCTACAGATTGTGTTGGCCCGATTGCAAAATCAATAGAAGATATCAAAATTATTCTTAATGAAATTAGTGGTAAAGATGTAAAAGATCAAACTACTTATACATCAGAATTAATTTCTGATGAAACCAAAAATGATGTAAAATCTGTTGGTTATTTTAAGAGTTTTATTGAAACAGATGCAATCTCTAAAGAAATAAAAGATGATTTCTTAGCTACTTTAGATAAAATAAAATCGAAAGGAATTGAAGTTAAAGAGTTAGATTTTTTTGATGCAGATATTTTAGTTTCTACATATTACACGCTTGCAATGGCAGAAACCGCATCTAATTTATCTAGATTAGATGGTACAAATTATGGAGATAGAGTAGAAGGAGAAAATTTAAAAGATACGTATTCGATTACCCGTTCAGAAAAATTTTCTGAAGAAACAAAAAGAAGAATTGTTGGTGGTAATCAAGTTTTATCACAAGGTTTTTCTGATGAAATTTACTTAAAAGCACAAAATTTAAGAGATCAAATTTCAGCAAGATTTAGCAAAGATTTCGAAGCTGTAGATGTTATTTTATCGCCAGTAACACCTCAAGATCCGCCTAAAATTGGCGATAGTTTAAACAATCCTTTAGCAATGTATTTGTCTGATGCTTATACGGTTGGTTTTAGTTTAGGAGAATTACCAACACTAACAATACCAAAAGGCACAAATACAGGTTTACAAATTACAGCAGATAAAAAAAATGATGCAGAAGTATTACATTTTGCGAACTTCTTAAACGATATTTTATAATGGAACTAGCGCAATTAAATGATGCTTTAAAAGCACATGATTTAGAATTGATAATTGGTTTAGAAACACACGTTCGTTTAAACACAAAGACAAAATTATTTTGTTCTTGTCCTAATGAAGAAACAGAAATACCAAATACCAATATTTGCTCTGTTTGTACAGGTCAAATGGGTGTTTTACCAGCAATTAATAAAGAGGCTATTACAAAAGCGATTTATTTTGGTAAAGCTGTAAACTCTACATTTTCTAATGAAGTTATTTCTTGGGATAGAAAACATTATGAATATCCAGACAATCCTAAAAATATACAAATAACTCAATTTCATAATCCTGTTATACCAAATGGGCAAGTTTCTTGTTTTAGAAACGATGGTACAGAATTTACAGTAGATTTAACACAAGTGCATATCGAAGAAGATGCTGCAAAATTAATGCACGAAAAGAAAGTTTCTTTGGTAGATTTTAACAAAGCTGGTGTGCCGTTAATAGAAATTGTTACAGAACCTTGTATTAGAAATATAGAAGATGCCTCTACCTACGCGCAATATATTCAAAGAATTGTGCAGAATATAGGTGTTTCTGAAGCTAACTTAGAAAAAGGAGAGTTTAAATCTGATGTTTCTGTTTCGTTAAGAAAAAAAGGAACGACAATTTTAAATCCTAGAACCGAGATTAAAAACTTAAATTCTTTTAAGTTTATGATAGAGGCTTTAAAAGAAGAAATTGAAAAACAACTTAATTATTTTACAGAGAATAAAACGTTTAGACCAGATCAAACCACGGTTTTATGGGATGCAGATTTAAAGCAAACCAAAACTATGCGTAAAAAGGAATTTGAAGCAGATTATCGTTTTATATCAGAACCAGATTTACCTTTTGTAAGTATTAAACAAGTAGTAGAAAGTATAAGTGTAGATATTAGTTCTTTACCTTTTGCTGTAGAATCTATTTTGATTAAAGGCGGAGTTTTACCGCAGGATGCTAAGTTTTTTACGGCAGATTCTTTGCGTTCTAAAACATTTGTATCTCTTAATAATGCTATTAAAGATCCTTCTTTTGTTGCTAAAACCTTAGTAAATAATATTGCTGCAGATGAATACGAAAACATTCATGATGTAAATGATTTAATAGAAATTTTTAAACTTTTTAAAGAAGATAAAATCACTTCTGTTTTAGTGCAAAACGGAATTTCATCTTATTTAAAAGATACAAGTTTTGATTATAAAACGTATTTTGAAAACAATACAATTTCAGAAGATAAAATTAAAGCTGCTGTTTTAAAAGTAATATCAGAAAACGAAGCAATTGCAAATGATATTAAAAACGGAAACAAAGGAAAAGCTGGAATTTTAGTTGGTAAAGTAATTGCAATTATTGGTAAGGGAGCTTCAGGAAAAGTAATTCGTGAAGAGATTCTTAACGCTGTTAGCGAAAATTCAGCCCTTAGCAATTCGCCTTTAGCAGTTAGCGAAAAGCTAAAGGCTAAAAGTCAACAGCCAACTGCTAAAAGCGAGGAAGAGTTGCAAAAAACTCCTATCATAATTAAAGAAGAATACAGAACGCATAAAATATCAGATTTATCAGAAGCATCTATTTCAGAAAATGTAGTTTTATCTGGTTGGGTAGCAAGTGTTAGAGATCACGGTGAGTTAATGTTTATTGATTTACGTGATTCTAGTTATCAAATTTTTCAAGTTCGTTTAAGTAGAGAGACTTTTCCTAATTTAGATGAATTGGTAAAATTAAAACCAGAAACGGTAATTTCTGTTGGAGGTGTAGTTGTAAAAAGAAATGAAGATGATTATAATGCTGGTTTAAGAACCGGTAAGTTAGAGTTAGAAACTGCAACTTTAGAGATTTTAAACTTATCAAAAACATTACCTTTTGAAATTAAAAGAGCAGCAAAGAGTAATGAAAAAGTTCGTTTTGAATACAAGTTTTTAGATCATAGAAACGATGAAGTTCGCAAAGCAATAGTAAATAGACATAAAGTAATTAAGTTACTTAGAGATATTTTAGATGAAGAAGAATTCTTAGAAATTGAAACGCCAATTTTAACTGCTGGTACAGATGAAGGAGCTAGAGAATTTATTGTACCTACTAGAAAACAGGCAGGTTCATTTTATACATTGCCACAGGCACCACAGCAGTTTAAACAAATGTTAATGGTTGGTGGTTTTGAGAAATATTTTCAAATAGCACGTTGTTTTAGAGATGAAGATTCTCGAGGAGATAGACAACCAGAATTTACGCAATTAGATATAGAAATGGCATACGTAAGTATGCAGCAAATTATCGATTTAAATACTAAGATGTTTAATGAAGTTGTGAGAAAAATTTATGGTAAAAAATGGATTTTACATCCTTTTGAAGTAATAACTTACAAAGATGCGATGGATAAATATGGTTGTGATAGACCCGATTTGCGTTACGGTTTGCAAATGCAAGATATTACCGAAATTGTAAAAGACACAACTTTTCAGGTTTTTAGTAAGCCAATAGAAGAAGGCGGAATTGTAAAATGCATTAAAGTTTCTGCAAAAGAGCAAGGTAATAAACGTATGTCTAAAGGGCAAATTGAAAACTTAACTGCCATTGCACAACAAAATGGTTTAGGTGGTTTAGCGTATATTATTGTTAATGAAAACGATTTACAATCTCCAATAATTAAGTTTTTAGGAGAAGAAATAGCTGCAAAGATAATAAACACTACAAAGGCTAAAGTTGGTGATATTGTATTTTTCTCTGCAGCAGATTATGCCACAGCAAATAAAGCCTTAGACGCTGTTCGTCAAGAAATGGCAAAAATATTAAGATTGATTAATCCGAAGGAATTAAGACCAGCTTGGGTTGTAGATTTTCCGATGTTTGAAAAAACAGATGAAGGAAGATGGACATTTACACACAATCCTTTTTCGATGCCAGCAATTTATGATTTAGAAAAGCATATGAACGGAGAAGGTGAAGAAATAGGAACAATTATTGCCCAACAATACGATTTAATTTTAAATGGTTATGAAATTGGCGGAGGTTCTGTACGTGCACACAAATCTGAAATTTTAGAAGCAACTTATAAAAATATGGGTTACAATAAAGAAGAAATGATGAAAAGCGTTGGAACAATGTATAAAGCTTTTCAATATGGTGCACCACCACACGGTGGAATTGCATGGGGTGTTGATCGATTAATGATGATTTTAGAGAAAAAAGCTTCTATTAGGGAAGTGATGGCTTTTCCTAAAACTGGTACATCAGAAGATTTATTGTTTAATGCGCCATCAATTTTATCAGATAAAAAGGTAGAAGAAATGAATGTGAAAATTATGAGATAATAAGATTTTGGTTTTTCTAGAATCGTTATTGTATTCATTTATTAATAGTTGCAAAAACATTAAAAAAAATAGTAAAATAACTTCATTTTGTTTAGCTTTTTTTGCGTATATTTAAACATAATTAACAGTTTTAAATAAAGCCCGTAAAAACAGTTGTCTATGAAAAAAATAGTAGCATTAATTTTTTTGTTTTTAAGCATACATTCATTTTCTCAAGAAATCATTCGTAAGAATATTAAAGGAAAGATTATTGTTGAAGGAAATGATTTAGAAGGAATAACGATTTTTAATTCTTCAACTAAGAAAGGTGCAGTTTCAAATGAAATAGGTGAATTTGATTTATTAGTTGGAGAAAACGATAGCATAAAAGTTAGAGCTCTAGAATATCAAGATTTCGATTTTACTATTAATTCAGATATTTTAACATCAAGAAAAGTTACTATTTTTTTGTTAGAAGAAATTAATAAATTGGATGAGATTGTAGTTTCTACTAGAAAATTAACCGGTAACTTTCAAACGGATGTAGAGATTACGAATAGGTTTATAGAGAAAAAAGATGTTATTTATTTTGGCGCGAAAAGAAATGCAGAATTAACTACAATAAAGAATGTTGAGGTAGATAAAATGCATTATCCTAAACAAACACTTGTAGATGGATTGAATATTGTAAACGTTGTAGATCAATTATTAATCCCTTTATTTAGATCAGAAGTAAAAAATAAAAAAGAAGCTGGTATACCAGAGGTTCCTGTAAAAGCTATAAAATATTATTTAGCCTCTAATTTTTTAATAAATAATTTTAACATTCCGAACATAGGGTAGAAGAGTTTGTAAGGTTTGTAGAAGATGATACATTTGATTTTAAACTATTAAATTATGGAAATGAAATAGAATTACTAGAAATCTTAAACCAAAAAAGTAAAACATTCTTAAAAAAATATAGAGTAATAAGCTTTAGGTTTCGTAAGAAAAACAAAAACATAATAAAGGTTGCTTATTTTAAAATTCTATCTTATTTTTGTTGCAAGTATGAAAAATAACACAAACAATACATGGTGGTGGAACTCTCTTATCTAATAAGTGAGAAGAAACCTATATGTATATAACATAAAAAAAGGCTTATCTCACGATAAGCCTTTTCGCTTTTTATTAAGCATCATTTCGAGAAGTTAATGAAACATTTATTTCTCTTTAAACAAACAAATTGTTACCGTAAATTTTACGAGACAATTACATATTATCAATATGAAGAAAATACAATTTAAGACTACTTTTAAGACAAAAATTGCAGATACAATAACACCTGTAGGTTTGTATTTACGTTTTAGAGATACATACGCAAATACACTTTTATTAGAAAGTTCAGATTATCATAGTAAAGAAGAAAGTTTTTCTTTTATAGCTATAGAACCTGTTGTAACGATTAAAGCAGAGAATCATCATTTAAAATTTTCTCATAAAGGAGAAGAATTGGCTAACCAAGAAATTGGTAGAGATTTTAATGCGATTTTTGAGAATTATAGCAAAGCAATCGATTTAGATTGTCCGGCAGAATTAAAATCATTTAATGGTTTATATGGTTATACAACTTACGACTCTGTACAATATTTCGAAAACATAGATTTAAGTGTTAAAGAAGCGCCATCTGCAATACCATTAATGCAATATAGTTTTTACAGATTTATTATTGCAATCAATCATTTTAATGATGAAATGACATTGATTGAAAATATTGAAGAAGGTTCTGAGTCTAGAATAAAAGAAATTCAAACAATTATAGATGCACAAACTTTTAATACACAAAGTTTCGAAATTGTTGGAGACGAAACTTCGAATGTAAAAGGCGAAGAATTTATAGAGTATGTTAAAAAAGCAAAATCTCATTGTAAAAGAGGAGACGTTTTTCAATTAGTTTTATCACGTCAATTTCAACAAAAATTTAAAGGAGACGAGTTTAATGTGTATAGAGCTTTACGTTCTATCAATCCGTCGCCATATTTATTTTATTTTGATTATGGTTCTTTTAAATTGATGGGATCTTCACCGAAGCGCAAATTAAAATTTCTGCGGGTAAAGCAACCATTAATCCAATAGCTGGGACGTTTAGAAGAACTGGCGATATGGCAAAAGATATTCAATTAGGTAAAAAATTATCTGCAGATAAAAAAGAAACTGCAGAGCACGTTATGTTGGTAGATTTGGCACGTAACGATTTAAGTAAGCATGCAGATAAAGTTGAAGTAGAGGTTTTTAAAGAAGTACAGTATTTTAGTCACGTTATTCATTTAGTTTCTACAGTTTCGGACAATTAAAAGGAAACCCTATAGAAATTGTGGGCGATACTTTTCCGGCAGGAACTTTAAGTGGCGCACCAAAATACAAAGCAATGCAGTTAATAGACACTTATGAGAATCAATCTCGTGGATTTTATGGTGGTGCAGTTGGTATTATAGGTTTAGACGGTTCTGTAAATTTGGCAATTGCAATTCGTAGTTTTGTAAGTAAAAACAATGTGTTGTATTACCAAGCAGGTGCAGGAATCGTAATTCATTCTGATGAAGAAAAAGAGTTACAAGAAGTTAATAATAAATTAGCAGCGTTAAAGAAAGCGTTGTTTTTAGCAGAAAATATATAATTGGCTGTTCGCTTTTTGCCTTTAGCTATTTGCTGAAAGCCAAGAGCCAAGAGCTAAAAGCTTTAATTATGAAAATATTAATATTAGACAATTACGATTCGTTTACCTATAACTTGGTTCACATGGTAGAAAAAATTACAGGAAATTTTCCTGCAGTTTTTAGAAACGATGAAATAAGTATTGCAGATGTTGCAAATTATGATATGATTATGCTATCTCCAGGACCAGGAATTCCTGATGAAGCTGGTATTTTAAAAGAAGTAATTAAAACATATGCTGGTGTAAAACCAATTTTTGGAGTTTGTTTAGGTTTACAAGCAATAACCGAGGTTTTTGGCGGTAAAATTATCAACCTTAATGATGTTTTTCATGGCGTAGCAACAGAAATGAATGTAACAGATAAAAATGCGACTATTTTTAAAGATGTCTCAGAAACATTTTTAGCAGCACGTTATCATTCTTGGGCAGCAACAGATGAAGGTTTTCCAGAAGAATTAAAAGTAACTGCTAGAGATGAAGATGGCTTAATACAAGCAATTGAACATGCTGTATATCCTATTTCTGCTGTACAATTTCATCCAGAATCTATTTTAACAGATGTTGGCGAGCAGTTGGTTACTAATTTTATCAATGCAAATTCGTAATGAAAGCAATTTTAAACAAATTATACAATCACGAGAGATTGTCTAAATCTGAAGCCAAACAAATTCTGATAGATATTGCATCAGAAAAATATAATGATGCCCATTTGGCTTCATTCATGACGGTTTTTATGATGCGACCAATTACCGTAAACGAATTATCGGGTTTTAGAGATGCATTAAAAGAATTGTCTATTAAAGTAGATTTTTCTGACTTTAATACGATTGATATTGTTGGTACAGGCGGAGATGGAAAAGATACATTTAATATATCAACTTTAACATCATTTATAGTTGCAGGTACAGGACAAAAAGTAGCAAAACATGGTAATTATTCGGTTTCTTCTCAATCTGGTTCTTCAGATATGTTAGAAAGTTTTGGTTATAATTTTACAAATGATGAAAATGTTTTAAAAGAACATTTAGAAAAAGCAAATATATGTTTTTTACATGCACCTAAATTTCATCCAGCAATGAAAGCTGTTGGACCAACAAGAAAGGCGTTAAAATTAAAAACGTTTTTTAATATGTTAGGGCCTTTGGTAAATCCGAGTTCACCAAAAAACCACATGTTGGGTACATTTAATTTAGAAGTTGCACGTTTGTATAATTATATTTTACAAGAAGAAAATATCAATTACGGTATTATTCATGCACTAGATGGTTATGATGAAATATCATTAACTAGCGGATTTAAATTGTTTACTAAAAACGGAGAGCAGTTAATTAATCCAGAAGATTTAGGTCAGAAAAGAATACAACAGTCAGAAATATTTGGAGGGAATTCTGTGGCAGATGCAGCAAAAATATTTAAAACTATTTTAGAGGGAAACGGAACTGAATCTCAAAACAACGTAGTTTTAACAAACGCAGCATTTGCTTTAACAATTGTTGATGAAACTAAATCATTTGAAACAGCTTTTGAAGAAGCCAAACAATCATTATTTGGTTTAAAAGCAAAACAAACATTAGAAAAATTAATTAGTATTTAGCATTTATATTTTTAATAAAAATAATGGCAAAAAAGAAAAAGAACTTATTTCTAATTGTACCTGGTTTTCTATTTATTGGTTTGGCAATAGGTATTCAGACAAAAGAATTATTTAAGCAAGCAGCTGTTGGGTTAATTGTTGGATTAATTGTTTATTTTTTCTTAGGTATAGAAATAATTTGAATAAGTAATTATTAATTACGAGTTAGAAATTACGACTGATGAAAAAGGACAATATAATTCAAATCAAAAGCTATAATTTCGCAATTAGAATTGTTAAACTGTACAAACATTTATCTCAAGAAAAAAAGAGTTTGTGTTGAGTAAACAGTTGTTACGATCAGGAACATCAATTGGCGCAAATATAGAAGAAGCAATTGGAGGCCAAAGCAGAAAAGACTTTTTTGCTAAACTATCAATAGCTTATAAAGAAGCAAGAGAGTCTCATTATTGGATTCGTTTATTAAAAGATACAGATTTTTTAACACAACAAGAATCAGAATCATTATTAAAGGATATTGAAGAAATTTTAAAAATAATCGGAAGTATTCAAAAAACAATTAGAAACACAAATTCATAATTCTTAATTTAGAATTCATAATTATAAATATGACAATTTTAGATAAAATAATCGCATTTAAAAAGAAGGAAATTGCTAAGATTAAAGCAGAAATTCCAGTAAAGAAATTAGTAGAAAGTCCTAATTTTGGTAGAACTGTTTTTTCATTAAAAAAATCGTTATTAGAAGTTGGTTCTACAGGTATTATTGCAGAGTACAAACGTCAATCTCCGTCAAAAGGAATTATAAACGATAAAGCTACAATTGCAGAGGTTACCAATGGTTATTTAGATGCAAATGTGGCAGCACAATCTATCTTAACAGATACTTCTTTTGGTGGTACGATGGCAGATTTAATGGAGGCAAGAGTAATCAATCAGCAAAAACCTATTCTTAGAAAAGATTTTATTGTTGATGGTTTTCAAATTGTCGAGGCGAAAGCAATTGGTGCAGATGTAATTCTTTTAATAGCTTCTTGTTTAACTGCAACAGAACTAAAAAACTACGGAAATTTAGCAACAGATTTAGGATTGGAAGTTTTATATGAAGTACATACACAAGAAGATTTAGATAAAATTAACGATTTAGACAATAAAATTATAGGTATTAATAACAGAAATTTAAAGACGTTTGAAGTAGATTTAGATCACTCTATTAAACTTTCTAGCCAAATACCGAGATACTTGTTTAAAAGTTTCTGAAAGCGGAATTTCTGATCCAAAAATTATTACAGGATTAAAAGAATTTGGTTTTCAAGGTTTTTTGATTGGAGAAAATTTCATGAAAACAGAAAATCCAGGAGAAGCTTGTCAAGAATTTATCAGTCAAATTAGATAGGTATGAAACTGAAAGTTTGTGGAATGAAGTTTACAGAAAATATTCAGCAATTGGCTGATGTAAATCCAGATTACATGGGTTTTATTTTCTATGAAAAATCAAAAAGAAATTTTGAAGGTATTATTCCCGAATTTTCTAATTCTATAAAAAAAACAGGTGTTTTTGTAAATGAATATATCGAGATTGTAATTTCTTTGGTAGAAGAATATCGATTAGATGCAGTTCAATTACATGGTGATGAATCCGTAGATTATATTACCGAATTAAAAAAACAATTAGCAGAAAGAAGGCTGTTGTTTATTGATGAAAATAAGCAGATTAAAAAGAAAAAAATCAGCATTATATTTCAAAAAATGAAGTTGAAATTATAAAAGTTTTCGGAATTAAAGACACTTTTGATTTTGATGTTTTAAAACCATATTTAGACGTTGTAGATTTCTTTTTATTTGATACAAAAGGAAAAGAAAGAGGTGGTAATGGTACAAAATTTGATTGGTCTGTTTTAGAAAAATATCCTTTTGATAAGCCTTTCTTTTTAAGCGGTGGTATTGGTTTAAATGATTTAGAACAAGTACAAATAATAGCAAAGTCTAATTTACCTATTTATGGCTTAGATGTAAATAGTAAATTTGAAATAGAACCAGGATTAAAAAATATTAATGAAGTTAAAAGCTTCAAGAACAAAATATAATATGAAATCAAAATTTCAACCGAGATAAAAACGGATATTTCGGACAGTTTGGAGGTGCATTTATACCAGAATTGTTGTATCCTAATGTAAAGGAATTAGAAGATAATTATATTCAAATTATCGAATCTAAAGAGTTTCAAGACGAATATAAATCTTTACTTAAAGATTATGTTGGTAGACCTACGCCTTTGTATTATGCTAAACGTTTATCAGAAAAATATGCAGCTCATATTTATTTAAAAAGAGAAGATTTAAACCACACGGGTGCTCATAAAGTAAACAATACAATTGGTCAAATTTTAATTGCACAAAAATTAGGTAAAACTAAGATTATTGCAGAAACTGGTGCCGGACAACATGGTGTTGCAACAGCAACTGTCTGTGCTTTAATGGGCTTAGATTGTACAGTTTTTATGGGCGAAAAAGATATCGAAAGGCAAGCGCCAAATGTTGCTAGAATGAAAATGTTAGGTGCCAAAGTTGTGGCAGCAACTAGCGGAAGTAAAACGCTAAAAGATGCAACCAATGAAGCAATAAGATATTGGATTCAGAATCCGGAAACATTTTATTTAATAGGATCTGTGGTTGGTCCGCATCCACATCCAGATATGGTTGCACGTTTACAAGCTGTAATTTCTGAAGAAATGAAATGGCAATTAAAAGAAAAAACAGGTAAAGAAAATCCTGATACAATTATTGCTTGTGTTGGTGGAGGTTCTAATGCTGCCGGAGCATTTTACCATTATATGGATGAACACGAAGTAGAATTAATTGCTGTAGAAGCTGCTGGTTTAGGTGTTAATTACGGTGAAAGTGCTGCTACTTCTCAACTTGGTGAAGTAGGTATTATTCACGGAAGTAAAACTATTTTAATGCAAGATGATTATGGGCAAATTGTAGAGCCATATTCGATTTCGGCAGGTTTAGATTATCCGGGAGTTGGGCCATTACATGCTTTTTTATATGAAAGTAAAAGAGCTAAATTTATGAATGCTACAGATGCAGAAGCGTTAGAAGCAGCATATGAATTGACAAAAATTGAAGGAATTATTCCTGCTTTAGAAACGGCACATGCTTTGGCAGTTTTACCAAAAATTGAGTTTAAAGAAAATCAAGTTGTAGTAATTAATTTATCCGGAAGAGGAGATAAAGATTTAGAAACCTATATAAAGCATTTAAAAGAATAATGAATTCTAATTTAAAGTTTATAGAAACAGAATTAATGCCCTTAAGAATAAAATTAAGAGAGCACGATTTATATAAAACACTTAGTTCTATAGAAGATATTAAGTTTTTTATGGAAAGCCATGTTTTTGCTGTTTGGGATTTTATGTCGCTTTTAAAAGCTTTACAAATTAATTTAACTTCTGTTTCTTTACCGTGGTTACCAAAAAAGAACACCAATCTTGTTCGTTTTATAAATGAAATTACATTAGCAGAAGAGAGCGATGTAAATAAGGATGGCGTTTTCAAAAGTCATTTTGAAATGTATGTTGATGCTATGAAAGAATTGAGAGCAGATACATCTCTTATAAAAACATTCTTACAAAGTATTCAAGAAGGATCAACTGTAAAAAAATCCTTAGAACTAGTTTACGTATCAGATGCTGTAAAAGAGTTTGTAAATTTTACTTTTGATATTATCAACTCTAAAGAAACACATAAAATTGCTGCAGCTTTTACTTATGGAAGAGAAGATATTATACCAGATATGTTCTTAAAAATAGTAGAAGAAACTTCTTCAAAAGAAAATATTACTTTTGATAATTTTACATATTACTTAGAAAGGCATATAGAGTTAGATGGTGATGAACACGGACCGTTGTCTTTGCAAATGATAGAAGAATTATGTGGAGACGATAACACAAAATGGCAAGATGTTTTAGATGTTGCAAAAAGAGCCTTACAGGTAAGAATTAATTTATGGACGGCAGTGAAGCAAAAATTAGAAAGTAAAAAAGAACCAATTTTAGCATGAAAAATTTAGAAAGTATTTTAGAAGAAAAAGAAAATTTATTATCTATTTATTTTACATGTGGTTATCCGAAATTAGATGATACAACGCAGGTAATTTCAGAATTAGAAAAAAGTGGTGTAGATTTTATTGAGGTAGGTTTGCCTTATTCAGATCCGCTTGCAGACGGGCCAACGATTCAAGACAGTAGCCGAAAGCTTTAGCAAATGGTGTAAATTTAGACATTGTTTTTGATCAATTAATGTCTATTAAAGATTCAAACAAAACTCCATTGGTTTTAATGGGATATTTGAATCAGATGCTAAAATATGGTGAAGATAAATTTTGTCAGAAAGTTATAGATTGTGGTATTAATACGGTTATTTTACCAGATTTACCTATGGTAGAATTTGAAAACCATTACAAAGATTTATTTGATAAATACGGAATTACAAACGTATTTTTAATAACCCCTCACACATCAGAAGAAAGAATTCATAAAATAGATAATTACACAAAGTCTTTTATTTATGTAGTTGCTTCTGCTTCAATTACGGGTGCAAAAGGAGAGATTTCTAATAATCAAATAGCTTATTTCGAAAGAATAAAAAATATGAATTTGAAAAGTAAGCTAATTGTAGGTTTTGGAATTTCTGATAAACAAACATTTAACACGGCTTGTAATTATGCAAACGGTGCTATTATAGGTTCTGCATTTATTAAGAACTTAGGTGCTAATGGTGTCTCTGGAATTAAGGATTTTATATTACCAATTATATCATAAAAAAAGCGAAACTTTTAAGTTTCGCTTTTTTTAATTTACACTTATCAATTTAATATCAAAAATTAAAACAGCACCACCAGGTATTCCTGGTCTACCATTTAAACCGTAACCTAAATTATAGGGTACTAGTAATTTTCCTTCTCCGCCTTCTTTAAAATACGTAATTCCTTCTGTCCATCCTAGAATTACTTGATTCAAACCAAAAGAGATACCTTCAGAACTACTTTCATCAAAAGTTTCACCATCTAAAAAATATCCTTTGTAAGCCACGGTAACATTAGAACTATTAGTTGGTCTAGCACCGAGCCTTCTTTAGAAATAACATAATACAAACCAGTATTGCTTCTATTTGCATTTAAATCATTAGCTTCAATATATTTAATAATGTCTTCTTCTGTTTGCGGTTTAAAATTAACTTCGTCACTTACACAAGAAAAAAGTGAACATATTGTTACAAAAAGAACTAAGTATTTTTTCATTTTTATGATATAATTTTAAACAAATATAAGTTGAATTATTTAGATACTTTAAAATCTAAAGCAAGTATAATTTGGTACTACTTATCCAATCATTTAGAACTTAAAAAAGTGTATATATTTCTGTATTAATATTTTAAATTGTGTGTGATTCGTTAAATAAAACTTAAAAAAGTCTTAAACAATTTTCAAATTTTCAGAATCGTTACTAATAAAGGCTAACTTAGGTGTTTTAAATTCAAATAATATGACTAAAAAAACGATTCTAATTATTGCATTTCTATGTAATTTAACTCTTTTAAACGCACAAAACACGTTAATAAGAACCCCAACAATTAGTCCTGATGCATCTAAAATGGCATTTGGTTATCATGGTGATATTTGGGTGTTAGACTTAAATACAAATCAAAAAAACAGATTAACGATAAATCAGGCTTACGAAAGTAATCCTATTTGGAATTCTAAAAGCAATGAAATTGTTTTTATGTCGAATAGAAAAGGAAGTCGAAACATCTTTAAAACGGATTTAAATGGAGGTGTACCAAATCAATTAACTTTTTATCCAACGACAGACACACCAAGCCAATGGCGAGAAAATGGTGAGATTATTTTTTCTAGTAATAGGATTTTTAAAGGTACAGAAAGAGAATCATCTATCTATAAAATTAACGAAAAAGGAGAAACACCAACTCGTTTTATGACTGCTTTAGGTAGTCAGGCTTCTGTTTCACCAAACGGAAAATTGGTAGCTTTTGTAAAAGGAACATGTAGGATTTCTAGAGAAGATTATAATGGTCCTGCGCAAAGAGATGTTTGGATTTATAATATTAAAACGAAAGAATATCATCAAATTACAACTAGTAAAAAGAACGATCATACACCACTTTGGGACGCAAATAACAACTTATATTACATAAGTGCGCAAAGTGGTAGATACAATATTTACAAAACGACTTTAAATGAAAATGGAAGTAAATTAGGAGTTGAAAATCAACTAACAAATTTAAAAGTTGATGGGGTTTTATCTTTTTCTGTTAGCAACAATGGTACAATTATTTATAATAGCGGAATTGAAGTTTTTAAAATGTTGAATGGAAAAACAACAAAAATCAATTTAAATTTAGCTACTGATAATCGATTTAATATAGAAGAAACTAAAACAGTTACAGACGGAATTAGAGATTTAAGTGTTTCTCCAAACGGAAAGTTAATCGCTTTGAGTATTAACGGAGAAATCTTTGTGAAAGAAAATAATAAGGATAAAACTAAAACGAATAATGTAAGCAATCATCCTTATAAAGATGACAATCCTTTTTGGATAGATAATAATACTTTAGGATTTTTATCAGATAGAAGTGGTCAAAATGAATTATATAAAGTTGTTTCTACGGATGAAAATGTGAATTTACACCGAAGTCTAAAGACCAAAGTAACACAACTTACAAATAGTAAAATTGATGTTTTTGAACCAATTTTATCTCCTAATAGAAAGAAGTTGGCATATAGAATTGGTAGAGGTCAATTGGTTATTGCAGATGTAAATAATGGCAAATTAAGTAAGCCAAAAAGTTATTCTGATACTTGGGCAGCAGCAAATAGTGTTGCGTGGAGTCCGAGATAGTAAATTCATCGCTTATTCTCAATCAGATTTAAATTTTGATAGCGAAATTTATATTCAATCTGTCGAAAATCCTTCGAAAAAGATGAATGTTTCTATGCATCCAAGGTCAGATTCTAATCCTGTTTGGAGTCCTGACGGTAAAAAACTTTCATTTGTTTCTAATAGAGCAGGAGATAGAGGCGGTATCAATTATGATACTTGGATGGTTTGGTTGCAAAAATCAGATTGGGAAAAAACAAATTCTGATTATAAAGAAGGAGACTATTATCAACAAAAAACAGAAAAAAGAAAGACAAAAAAGAAGTTGTTGTAAAAATAGACGAAGATAAAATTTACGACAGATTGGTTCAGTTAACTAGTTGGGCAGGTAATGAATACGGAGCACTGTTTAGTGCAGACAGTAAAAGTATTTATATTTCTGCTACAAACCCAGCAACTAGAAAAAATGGTTATTATAAAGTTGATTTATTAGGAGGATTACCTAAAGAAATTAAAGGAGTTACTTATGTTGGCGGTAATAGTTTAAACAAAGAAACATTATACTATTCATCTAGAGGAAAGTTAAAATCTTTAAACTTAAAGACAGATAAAGTTTCTTCTTTTTCACATATTGCAACTTATACAGTTGATAATTATAAATTAAATGAACAAGTTTTTTATGAAGGTGTAAGAGCAATAACCGCTGGATTTTATGATCCTCAATATCATGGTTATAATTGGGATAAAATAGTCAAAAGATACACACCTTGGGTTTTATCTGCAGCCACAAAACAAGATTATACTTTTATGTACAATAATATGTTAGGGCAGTTAAATGCAAGCCACATGGGTTATAGAGGTAGTTCGCCGGAAGAAGTTTCTAGCGATAGAGTTGGCCTTTTAGGTTTGGCAGTTTCTAATGTTAATAATGGTGTTAAAATCGATTATATTTTACCAAATTCAGCCGCTACAAAAACGAATGTTTCTTTGAATACTGGCGATGTAATTACTGCTGTAAATGGAAAGAAAATTAATAAAAACACTAACTTTTATAGTTTTTTAAGAAATACATCTCGGTAACGAAATTTTTTTAACTTTAGCTGATAAAAAAGAAGTTGTTGTAAGAACAGAATCTACAAGAACCATAAGTGGTTTGCGTTATGAAGAATGGATAAATTCTCGTAAAAAGTTAGTAGAAAAATATTCTAATGGGCAATTAGGATATATTCATATACAAGGAATGAATTTACCAAGTTTTGAACGTTTTGAACGAGAATTAAAAGCTAGTGGTTATGGTAAAAAAGGGATTGTTATTGATGTGAGAAATAATGGTGGTGGTTGGACCACAGATCGTTTGTTAGCAGTGTTAACGTATCAGCAACACGCATATACCGTGCCACGAGATGCTACAGATAATCTACAGAAGAACAATTTAAAATACAAAGAAAATTATCCTTTTAATGAGAGAGCAGTTTTATCTGTAAATACGAAACCATTAGTTGCTTTGTCTAATCAAAGTAGCTATTCTAATGCAGAGATTTTTGCACACGCATTTAAGAGTTTAAAATTAGGTAAATTAGTAGGGCAACCAACATTTGGAGCTGTAATATCTACCGGTAGTTATCGTTTGCAAGATGGTGCTATAAGAATGCCGTATAGAGCTTGGTATGTAAAAGAATCTGGTTTAAATATGGAACACGGTCCTGCGGTGCCGGATGTTTTAGTAGAAAACAAACCTGGTTGGAAAGCAAGAAATGAAGATGATCAATTAAAAAAAGCTGTAGAGGTTCTATTGCAAGATCTTAAATAGTATATAAAAAAAGGGTTGATGAAATGTATTACTTCATCAACCCTTTTTTTATTTCTCTAGTTTTATTTATTCAGAATATACTTTTTCACCATTTAAATAGGTTGCTAAAACTTTTGTTTTAGGAATTTTTTCTCCTTCAATTTGCATAATATCTTGATTTAAAATCACAAAATCAGCAAATTTACCTACTTCAATAGAACCTTTTTCTTCTTCTTCGAAATTAGAGTATGCAGCCCAAATAGTCATACCTTTTAGAGTTTCTTCTCTTGTTAATGCATTTACCATTTGAAAACCTTCTTCAGGATAATTTTCTAAATCTTTTCTTATAGTAGCAGCATAAAAAGTTAAAAACGGATTTACTTGTTCTACCGGAAAATCTGTACCTAAAGTAATTTTACCGTATTTATTTAGTAAATCTTTAAAAGCGTAAGCTCCTTTCATTCTTTTTTCTCCGATTCTATCTTCTGCCCAATACATATCAGAAGTTGCATGTGTTGGTTGCACAGACGGAATTATATTTTCAAAATAAGAGAAATCATCTTCAGAAATTATTTGCGCATGTTCAATTCTCCAACGTCTATTTTTAGCATCTTTTAAAACTTCTTTATAGGTTTTAAGCATCCAAGTATTGGCAGAATCACCAATTGCATGTGTGTTCATTTGATAATCTGAAGCAGCAATTTGTATTGCTATTTCTTGATATCTTTCAGGTGAATAAATTAAAGCTCCAAAATGATTTTCTCTATCAGAATAAGATGTTCTCATAGCTGCTCCTCTAGAGCCTAAAGCACCGTCACCATACACTTTAAACGAACGAACGTTTAATTTTTCTGTTTTAATAATTCCTTTATTTATATAATAATCTATTTGCTCTTGCTTGTCGCCGAGATACCATTGCATAAACACGCATTTTAAGCGTATTTTCTTTTTGAAGACTGTCTATTAACTCGATAGTGCTTCTGTCTAAACCAGCGTCGTCAACAGTAGTTAAACCATATGAAAAAGATATTTTTTGAGCATCTAATAAACCTTGTGTTGCTTCTTCTAATGATGTTGATGGGAATTTAATAAAATCCATAGCTGCGTCAATTAAAACCCCTGTCATTTTACCATCTTTTATTATAATTTCTCCACCGAAACTTTTGTCTCTTTTGTAATACCTGCTAAATCTATGGCCGCTTGGTTTACTAACAATGCATGACCATCAACTCTGCCAACTGCAACAGGTGTTTCGGAAATAAAGCATCTAATTTTTCTTTTGTAGGAAACTCTTTTATATCCCAATCGTTTTGATCCCAACCACGACCAGTAATAAAACTTGTGTTTTTTCTTTCTGAAAAGCAACAATTTTCTCTAAAACTTCGTCATAACTTTTTGTGCCTTCTAAAGAAACTTTTTGTTGTTGTAAACCCATTCTAAAAAAATGACAATGTGCATCAATTAAACCAGGAACAATTGTTTGGCTCTGCGCATCAACTATGTTTTTAGATTCATATTTACCTTTAATTTCGTTGTTATTACCAACGGCAACAAACAAACCGTCTTTAATAGCAAACGCTTCTGCTTTATTAAAATCGTTATTTACAGTATAAGTGTTAGAATTTAAAACAATTAAATCTACTTGCTCTTTTTTACAAGAGAAAATTGAAATTAGGGTTAAAATTAAGATTAAGTTTTTATTCATTTTTTAATAATTTATATAGATTAAATAGATGCAATACATTAATAGAAATTGTAGCGGAATTCTAACATATGCAATTTTTTTGATCCTATAGCAGGTCTAATTTTGGTAGCATCCCAAATATGAATTGGTAAAAAGATTACCAATAATATAAAAATTCCTACAGATGCATTTTTTACACTACTAGTAAAAAATAAACCTAAGCCAAGAAAAAACTCTAAGGCACCAAAAACATAATTTATTAATAATTTTGGTAGAAATTCAGGTATAAAATGTTTGAAAATTTTGGGTTTTATAATGTGCATTATTCCTGCAAAGCAAAATAAAATTCCGAAGAAAATTCTTAAAATAAGTACAGTCGTTTCCATTATTATGGTTTCACAATTTGGTTGTTGTACAAGTACTTATCCATCAGGTAAACAATACTAGCCATAGATGCGCTACCTAATTCTAGTTCTCTTTTATTTACTTTATCAAACGTGTCTCTGCTTGTATGATGATAATCAAAGTAACGCTGGCTATCTCGGTCTGTAACCAACCAAAGTAACGTTTTCTGCTTGAAGCGGGGCAATATCTGCACCAGAACCACCTTTGTCTAAATCATGTAATCCGTAAGGAGATAGTAATTTTTTCCAACTTTGTAGCAATGCTGTATTCGAGTTGTTTGCTTGTATAGAAAAACCTCTAGGTGTATGACCGCCTGCATCAGACTCTAAACCACCAATATGCTTTTCTTTGTTCAATTTAGCTAATTCTGCATATTTTTTTGCACCACGTGTTCCATTTTCTTCATTCATATAAAACACAATTCGTATTGTGTTTTTTGGTTTGATATTGTTTTTCTTAAATAAATAAGCAACCTCTAGAGATTGTACAATTCCGGTTCCATCATCATGAGCACCTTCACCTAAATCCCAAGAATCTAAATGACCGCCAACAACAAAAATATTTTCTGGTGTTTCTGTTCCTTTAATTTCTCCGACTACATTAAAAGAAGGAGCGTCTCGGTAAGGTTTTACAACTTTGCTTAAAGTAGAATTTTAAATTTGGATTTGTTTGTAAATCTTTACTTAGAATATTAGCAGCTTTGCTACTAATTGCAGCAGCCGGAATATGTTTTTCTTTTGGCAAATCATTATAAGTCATTGTTCCTGTATGCGGATAATCATCTACAGAATTTGTCATAGAACGAACTATAACACCTTTTGCACCAAATTTACCACATACTGCAGCACCTTGTACTCTTTGATCTACGCAACCGCCATAAGCGCCAAATGTGTTTATTAGAGTATTATCAAAAGGTCTGTTAAAAAATACAATTTTACCTTTCATTTTATCGCCTAATTTTTCTGCATCCTCTAAAGATTTTACTTCTAAAACTTCTGCTAAAACGCCAGTTTTAGGAGTCGCAACAGAAAAACCTAATGCACAAATAGCAACATTTTTTTGAACTCCGTTAGTTGTATAAGTGGCAATTTCTTTTTCTCCTCTAACCCAATGTGGTACCATTACTGGTTGCAACCAAACCGAATCTAAACCTACTTCTTTCATTAGTTTTTCTCCCCAAATTACTGCTTGTGCAGCTTCTTTAGAACCAGATAATCTACCACCAATATTTTGCGTTAAATCTCTTAACCATTCATAAGATTTACCTTGGGTTAATGCGCTATTAAAAAGTGTTTTTATTTTAGTAGAATCTATTTTTTCTTCTGATGAGAGTCCGTTATTAATTTGTTTTTCTTGCTTATTATTACAAGAAATAATTAATAAAGATAATGTAAGTAGAAATAATATTTTTTTCATGTTTGTAGAATAATTTTAGAATTGTTAAAGCTACAAAAATGAATTGAGAAAATTATTTTTTTATAATTTGATACTGTTTATTTATATTATTGAATGTAATGTTTTAAAAATCAAACTTATAGGTAAAACCGGCTAAGGCTTGAAACCCTTGTGTATTAAAATTTGCAAATCTTTGATAATTAGTATTTAGTGCATTATTTAATTTAAGAAAAGCAGAGAATTTATCGTTAAAATGATAACCACCATCTAAATTTACATCAACAAAAGAATTTAAAGTTTGAATACCACTTAGACTAGAAGGAAATTCTGCGTTGTATAAAGCATCCATTCTTTCATCAACATAAAATATATTTGCGGTCGCATACCATTTCGTTTTTTTATATTTTGCCAAAAAAGCACCTTCTAAGCTTGGTAAATTCCAACTTTCTAAAGCATTTAATGTTGTGTAGTTTTTTGCTTCTACTTGAGTAGAGAAAGTAAGGTTTTTGTTAAAAAGATATTCAAATTCGGCAAAAATAGTATTCGATTTAACATCATCATAAAAAATGGTGAAAGAATTACCATATTCATAACCTTTCAATTCTTCGCCGTTAAACGAGGTACTATTTCCGTTAGATTTTGTATTGTTTCTTAAAAAAAGAGGTTTATCTTCTTCTTTAACAACACTAGCTTTAATATTGTAGCTAATACTTTTAGTTAAATTTCCTTTTAAACCTAAAAAAATATTCGAAGATTCTGCTGTTTGAGTAATAAATAAACTTGGAGAAACATAAGGGTTTACTTCTGTGAACTTTTTATAAGTATTGGTTTCTAAATTACCTGTTAAACCTGTATAAATATTTACATATTGTTTATATATTGGGGTTTGTAAAAACAAATCTGGAAACATAAAAAAGTTTGTAATATCATTTTCTGTATCAACAGAAACAAATGTTCTTAAACTAGCTTTTAGAAGTAAATTCCCAAACTCATGTTTATACTCGGGATTAATTTTGCTGTAATTATATTGTAATTTATTCCGTCAGAATTGTCATAGTTTTCAGTAAAATTTCCGTTTAAAACTTCTACGCCCGCATCAAAAGAAATCGTATTTAAATTGTAATTTATAAAGTCTAACGGAAAATCTAATTTTGTATTAAAGCTTGCATAAATTTCCGAACTGTTATATTTATCAGTAAAATATGAAGCTGTAATATTACCATAATCGATATAAGAATCATGAAATTTAAATTGGCCAGTAGTTTTAAAATATGTGTAATTTTGATCTTCTTCTATACCATTAATAACTGCTTCGCTATAAAGAATATCTGTAGGTAAACCATACCAATTATAATGGTTTCTTTCGACGTCTAAACCAACTTTCCAATCGAAATACCTTTCTTCTTTTTTAAAATATGCCGAAGATTTAAAATTTAAAAATGTACTATTTAATTTAGTGTCTTTAATGTTTTCTTCTGATGAATTAAATGTAGCATGCACACCATATTCATCATTAAATCTTGTGTTGTGATATATAAATAACTCTGCATACGGACTTATGTAATTCCCGATTCCGGCTGCAAAATAATTGTTATAAACTCTTTCTTTAACACCAACATTAATACCTTTTACAACACCCGTTTTAGGAATAAAAGTAGAGGCAACAGGTGCAGAAAATATAGAATATTTCAATTTTTTCTTATCACTTTTTTTAAGTAATTGAATTGTAGGGTTGTTTTTAATTTTTTTTACATCAGCAATTTTAGGATTGTATTTTGTAACAACATTTACAACCTCTGTTTCTACTACAGTATCTTTCTTTTTCTCTTGCGAATTAGCAGAGAAAACAACCAATAAAACTATAATTAATAAAAAGCCTTTTCTCATTAGTTCTTCTTTTCATAGTGTTACTGAATTATTTGTTTTGGCTTCGTTTTCTCGTATTGTATTTAATTCTAATTCTGCATCTTTAACAATATCATCAAACTGTTTAAAGTTTTTAATTACATTTTCTAAAACAAACGTTGCTTGGTAAACATCATTTAATCCGTAATAATTTTTACCCATTATTACATAACTTTTTACAGCCCAGTATTTGTAATTTGCATATTTGGCAATTAACTTTTGTACTACTTTATTAGATTCTTTAAATAGTTTTTGCTGATTTTTAAAGTAAGCATTGTAAAAAAGAGCTTCTGCTTTTATCTCGCCAATAGCTGTAGCTTCGATCTCTCTATAATATTTTTCTGCAGTTATAAAATCGTTACTTTTAAAAGAAGATCTTGCAATTATTTTTTGCATCATTGCTAATAGTTGCATCAAGTTTATCTTTTTGCAAGATTTTTTAGCATACTCTGTTGCAAAATCATAGGCTTCTGTTTCGTAATATCCTTTCATTAAATTACTCTGTGCATAAATAATGTTTTCTGTAACATAAGCTTCTTCTTCTAATCGATCTAGAAGTGGTAATGCAGTGTTAAAATCTTCTTGATTTAAATAAATTTGAGATAATTTATTTAGTGAATCTTCTGTAAAATCAGATGTGTCTTCGTTAATAACAAACTCGAAATAAGGAATCGATTTTTTAAATTCTTTAACTTGAAATAATACATCTGCTAAATAATAATTGGCTTTTATTTTATGAGTTCCTTTAGGGAATTTTCTAATGTAATTCTGAAGACTATTTATAATATCTTCTCCTTTTTTAGATTCTAAATATTTTTTTTCGGCAACGGCAAAAGTAGTATTGTCTAATTCTGAATTTGTAATATTTATAAATTTTAATGTAGCAACCCAATTTACATAATCTTCTAAATTTCCTTCTTCAATATACACATTTCTTGCGTTTGCAACGGCTTCTAGCGCATCTGGTGAATTTGGAAATTTTGCAGCAACATCTTTATATTTCATTAAAGATTGCATGTTAGAGTTGTCATTAAAATACAATAAACCTTGTCGCAGTAAAGCTCTAGAAACAAAGGTGCTTTTCGGATGTTTTTCAATCAAACGGTCATACGCAATATGAGCATTTTTATGATCCTTTATTTTAGAATATGTGTTTCCTAATTGGTATAAAGCATCGTCCTTTAAATTAGAAACTTGGTAGTTATTTATTACGTTTTTTAAAGCTGTAATTTTTTCTTCATTTTTATCTATAAAACCATAACTCATACCTATTTGATACTGCGCATAATCTGCACCAAGACCAAAATTATCAGTAACATTTTTATATGTAGAAATTGCTTTTGTGTAATTTGTAGTGGCAAAGTAACTGTCTGCTAACCTAATTAAAGCATCGTATTTTAAATTGTCTGAAATGCTATCCTTTTTCAGGAAATTTTTAAAATAATTACCAGCGTTTTCATATTGTTTTAGTTTAAAATAACTGTAACCAATATTATAATTTAATCTAGAAAATTCATTGATGTTTACTGATTTTGAAGCGTTATTAATAGCTATAAATTTAGACAATGCATCTTTGTAGTTTTCTAAAAGATATAAGCTTTCTGCTTCCCAATATTTAGCTCTCTGATTAATTTGGTTAATTTTAGATTTCTTTGCTTCTATGAAAAATGGAACCGATTCGGATAACTTATTTTCGTTGAACAATTGAATTCCTCTATATAAAGAGACCTCATATGTTAGCGTAATATTTTCTTCGGATTTTTTTCTGATAAAAATGCCAAAGCACCTTTGTAATCTTGCTGGTTTAAGAAAGAAGAAACTACTAATTCGTTAATTTCTTGATACGCTTTAGATTTCGGATATTCTTTTAAATATTTTTGTAAAACTTCTGCTACGGGTTCAAAAGGGTTTCCTTCTTCGTAGCTAAGTTTTGCATAATTTAATGCTGCGTCTTGTTTTATGTTTTTGTCAAAATTCATTAAAGAAGCCGATTTAAATGCGTTTAAAGCAGCACTTTTATTCTCTAATTTCATGTAACATTCACCTAAATGATAATATGCATTTTGAGAAACTGAATTTTTTTGATCGATAATTTTATTGAAGCTGTTTACAGCATTTTCAAAATCGTTTTGTTTGTAATACGCATATCCTAATTGGTAAAAATCGGTGTTATTCCATTTTCCTTTTGTGCCTTTGTAGGCTTTTAAATAAGGAATAGATTCTGCATATTTATTTAAATTAAAATAACTTTCTCCAATAATTTTAGCAACATCAGATTTTAATTTTCTTTCTATTGTTGGGTATAACTCTAAACCAACTTTAATACATCGTTTAAATTTACCTGCTTTAAAACTAATATCTAATAAATAATAAGTAATTTCTGCTCTGTAAGATTCGTCGTCTGCAATTTCTTTTAAGGTGGATTCTGCAATACCGTAATCTTCTAATTTGTAAGAAATAAATCCGAAGTAATATCTCGAATCATTACCATATTTTGCATCATTAATTAAAGGTAAAAATCGTGCTTTGGCTAATTGTAAATTATTTGTAGCTAAAAAGCAATAACCCATTTTAAAATTAAGTTCTTTTCTGTTTTCTTTAGAAAGATTATCTAAGTCTACTTTTTGAAACCATTTTAAAGCATAAGCTGCTTTTTTATTCGCAAAATAGTAGTTTGCTACATTGTAAAAAGCAATATTTTTTTTATTACTGTTTGGGTTTTCTTCTACAAAAGTTAATACTTTTTTATCTGCGTCTGCTCTATTTAATTTTATTGCAGACATTGCTTCGTAGTAACTTGCATCAGATTTTAAGTTAGAACCAACACTTGCGTCTTCTGCAACTTTACTAAAAGTTTTAAAAGCAGCAGCGTAAGCTTTAGAATTGTATAATTTTAATGCATTATTATACGTTGTTAAATTTGTTGCATCTGCAATTGTTTGTTGCGAAAAACAATGAATACTGCATAAAAAGATGCAAAAAGAAAGAATCAGTTTTGTTAAAAAACGATATTTCATAGAGTTATATTTATTCTCAAAATGTATAACGAATAATTTTTTACTTTGTTGGATTGGGGAAGAAATATTATTTTATTCAAAATCAAAAATAAGAATTGTTGTCAATTCATAGTTAAAAAATCAATAGAAACTTTTAAGTTTGTAGAAACTACTTATTCCTATGAAAAATCATGTTTTACAATTAGAAAATGCAGAAATTTACCAAAGAGATAATTTAGTGCTTTCTAAAGTTAATTTAACCATTAATAAAGGCGATTTCTATTATTTAATAGGAAAAACGGGTAGTGGTAAAAGTAGCTTAATGAAAACTTTGTACGGCGATTTGCAATTGCAAAAAGGTACAGGAAACATTGTAGATTTTGATTTAAAAACGTTAAAAGAGAAACAAATTCCGTTTTTAAGAAGAAAAATAGGAATTGTTTTTCAGGATTTTAAACTTTTAAATGATAGAAATGTTTTTGACAATCTGAAGTTTGTGCTAAAAGCAACAGGTTGGAAAGACAAAGAACAGATGAAAGAAAAGATTCATGAAGTTTTAGATAAAGTTGGTTTAAAATCTAAATATTTTAAAAAACCTTACGAACTTTCTGGCGGAGAACAACAAAGAGTTGCCATTGCAAGAGCTCTTTTAAATGATCCGGAATTAATTTTAGCAGACGAGCCAACTGGAAATTTAGATCCTAAAACTTCTATGGAAGTGATGGAACTTTTAAACGAAATACATAAAAGTGGTAAAACAATTTTAATGGCAACTCACGATTATCAATTAATAGTAAAGTTTAAACAAAAAACTTTAAAATGTGAAGGTGGCGAGTTGTTTGAAGTTGCTCAACAAGCAAGTGCTTAATGCTATCTGTATTAATACCAACATATAATTACAATGCATTTTTATTAGTTAAAAATATTCAGAAACAATTAGTTTTAGAAAAAATACCTTTCGAAATTATTTGTTTTGATGATGGATCTAATTCTTCTATTACTATAAATAATGAAGAAATAAACACACTTTCTAACGCAACTTTTATCGCTTTTAAGAAGAATGTTGGTAGAAGTGCAATACGTAATTTGTTAGCTGAAAAAGCCACATTTAATTGGTTGCTTTTTTTAGATGCAGATGTTTTACCGGTAAGCAATAACTTTATTAAAAATTATATAAAGTATTTTAATTCTGATAAAATTGTTTTTTGTGGCGGAATTAAATATCAAGATTCAACCGAAAATCAAAAGTATTTAAGATACAAATACGGAAAAAAATGAAGAAATTTCTTTAAATAAAAGAAGACAAAACCCTTCAAAATATTTTTTTACCTCCAATTTTTTAATTCAGAAAGCAGTTTTTTCAAAAATTAAATTCGAAGAAAAATTAGTTGATTATGGTAGAGAAGATTTACTTTTTTCTATGGATTTGATAAAAGAAGGTTACAAAATAGAACAAATAGCAAACGAGGTTTATCATTTGGGTATTGATGACAATGCACTTTTTATTAAAAAGACAAAAAAGGCAATGAAAAATTTAATTTTCTTAGAAAAAAGTAATTTGATTGATGCTGATAGTTTGCAACTATTAAAGCTAATCAATAAAATTTCTAAATTTAAGTTATTAAAAGCAGCTGCTTTTTTACAACCTGTTTTCGAGAATTTGGCAAAGAATAAATCATCAGTATTTTTTTTAAATTGCATGAAAGTAAGTTACCTCTGTCAACTAAAATTAAAGCATGAATAGAACCGAAATTGCTAATTTAATTTTAACGAATTTAAATGAAAATAAAGATGCTTTAAAAAAGCAATTTTTATCATCAAAGGATGAAATAGGTTATTTTTATCTAGATAATTTGTTACCGAAACTTTGGCTTTAGAAATCTATCAGAATTTTCGAGACACAAAAGAAGCTGTTAAGAAAAAACTTAAGAGAGTTTAAATTTACAGCATATCAAATGAATAAATATGATGTGCTTTTAGAGGAAATTGTTTATGCTTTTCAAGATAAAAGAGTTGTAAAGTTAGTTGGTGAAATTTGTGAATTAAAAGATATAGAAGGTGATGAGAATCTGTATGCAGGAGGTTTGTCTTTAATGGAGAAAGACAATTTTTTGAATCCGCATTTAGATAATTCACATGACAAGGATAGAAATAAATGGCGCGTTTTAAACTTGCTTTATTATGTTTCACCCAATTGGAAACTAGAAAATGGCGGTAATTTAGAATTATGGCCAAAAGGTTTAAAAGAGTCACAAATAACCATTGTTAGTAAGTTTAACAGATTAGTTGTAATGTCTACACACAATAATTCTTGGCATTCTGTAAGTAAAGTTTTAAAGGATGATGTTAGAAATTGTGTTTCTAATTATTATTTTTCGAATGATCCTTTTTTAACTTCAGATACTTTTCATGTGACTACTTTTAGAGGAAGATCGTCAGAAAAAATTAAAGATATTTTATTGCGATTAGACAATGGCTTTAGAGGAAGTTTGCGAAAAATCTTTAAGAAAGGAGTTCGAGAGAATCCGCATCAATATAAGAAGTAGTTATTGTAAGTTTTCAAAGATTTTTAATAAATCAGTTTCTTGTTTTTCCCAAACTAATTCTCTTTTTGCAACTTTTAAAGATTCAGAATAACTTTTTGCAAACATTTGATTAATTTGTGATGCAATAATTGCTGGCTTTCTACTTTTTAGAACTTCACCAACATTATACTTTGTAATAACAGCTTTCATTTCCGGCAAATCGGCAGTTAAAACAGGCACGTTTGCTTGAATATAATCGAATATTTTATTAGGTAATGCATATCTATAATTAAGCCCTAAATCTTCTTCAATACTAATACCTAAATCTGCTAACGGAGTTAATTTAGCTAATTCTTCGGGAGTTTTTCGACCTAATAAAAATACTTTTTTTCTAATTTTTCTGATGCTACTTTTAATTTTAAATTCAGAAACTCATCACCGTCGCCAATAATAACAAAGCAACAATTATCTATAAGTTTTACTGTCTCAATCATTAAATTTAATCCTCTACCAAGGTTTGTTGCGCCTTGATATAAGATAATTTTTTGATTTTTTGTGTCAAAATTGAAATTCCCTTTTTTTAATTCTTTTTGAAAAGGTAAGTTTTTGATGGTTTTAAAATTAGTTTGATATTTATTTTTATAATGTTTAGCGATGCTATCACAAACGGTATAATTATTTTTTAATTTCGGAATAATTAGATCTTCTAAAATCATCCAAAAACTTTTAACTTTTGGTCTATTAACTAATTCCGGTATTTCAGAAAAGAGTTCGTGACTATCAAAAACCAATTTTTTATTTTGAAGTTTACTTACAAGAAAGTTTGGCAATAATGTATCTAAATCATTTGCTAATAAAATATCTTTTTTATGAAATAATAAGTAAATAAATAATCGAAGATTAAATTCGGCAAAAAATAGGAAGCCGTTATTAAAAAGCAGTTTAAATCTTTTGGTTGTATAATTTCTAGAAATATTTTTACTGTTTTTTAGTTTTCGACCAATTAATATTACTTCGTAATTATTGTTCGTTAACGTTTTACAAACCTTAGCAACTCTTTGGTCTGTAGATAAATCATTAGTAACAGAGATAAATACTCTTTTCAAAATTATTAGAATTTCTTGCAAGATAAATTAAAAACAAATCAATTTAAATAATCAATTTACATTTTTACTTATAATATTGATTAACTGTAATTTGTTGCGAAAAGAATAAAATTTACATCTAAAAATTCATAAATTTTTAAGATAAATATGTTTGAATTGTTAAAATAATAATTATATTTGAGATAATTGCTCATGATATTATAAGAAAAAGTGTTTTTATTAAAATAAAATTTAACCCCTAAAACACCCAATTTAATGTCAAAATGCCCCTCATGTAATTCTAATTACAGTAAAAGATCTACTAGAAACTTTTTTCAAAGGATTATACCAAAGTCAAAAGTTTTTAAATGTTTTCATTGCAAAACAAAAGTTCTAAGAATACCTTATTTGTTTTCTGAATTTATTATTAAAAAAGGAAAGCAATTAGAAAGAGGTTTTCAAGTTACTAATTAAATAAGCATGTTTTTTATAGTTAATTTTTAAAAGACAATTATGAGTAAATGTCCTTCATGCAATTCAGGTTTTAGAAAAAGAATAACAAGAAATTCTTATTTACGTTTATTTTTTAAAGCAAAAATTTATAAGTGTCATGAATGTAAAGTTAAATATATAAGAATTCCGTTTATTACAACATCGATAATTATTAAAAAAGGAAATAAGAAAAAATAATTATTTACTAAACATGTTAAAATAAAAAACCTCTAATTAAGTTAATTAGAGGTTTTTTTAATTTTGTGGAGACGCCGAGAATCGAACTCGGGTCCAAACAAGCAGCCAAAAAGCTTTCTACATATTTAGTTCTTTCTTAATTTTCGATTTAAAGCTGATTAAGAACAATCCACTTTAAACTTAACTTTTTTAGTTTCAAAAACCTGGCAAAGTTACAGGTTTTCTATGTTTATTTTTACGATGCCCAAAAGTGAAACGCCATAAACCAAGGCTTTTCGTGGACATAAAGCTTGCACACCTTGTGTGCCGAGGCTAATTCTACTATGATTCGAATTATGCAGCTAAAGCGTAGTTATCTTCGCCGTTTAAAAAGTTGAAATTAGGTTTTACGAGTGTAATTTCATAACTCGATATGCTTACAAATTCACTGACCTTGCTGTCAAAACCAGTCGTCCCCAAAATTTCAAAGAACTGTAATAAGATTACAAATATTAAGCCAATTTAATTTTAAAATTTCATTTTTTAATACTGCTGAAACTTTGTAACTTGTCTTAGTAATTAATATTACAAGTTTGCAAAAATACAAAAACTTATAATTGTAGCACAAATTAGTTCTAATAATAGTAAATAAATTAATAAATCTTATGATAAGAAAAGGAACAAACGTTACTTGGAAATGGGGAAAAGGTACAGCAGAAGGTAAAGTTGTAGAAACGTATTCTAAAAAAGTATCAAAAACAATAGACAACACAGAAATTGTTAGAAAAGGAGAAGCTGGCAATAAAGCATTGTATATCAAGCAAAAAGACGGTAGTGCTGTCTTAAAATTAGAGAGTGAAGTCGAAAGAGTAAACTAACTTTTTGTAGGTTCATTTAAATAAAATATCTTCGAACAAAACTAAAACATATGAAATTCGGTATCATAAAAGAACGAAAAAATCCACCAGATAGAAGAGTTGTTTTTTCACCTTCTAAATTAAAGCAGTTTAAAAATGAATATCCCGATGCAGAAATTGTAGTAGAAAGTTCTGATATTCGTGTTTTTAGCAATCAGAGTTATAAAGATTCTGGTTTTGATGTACTAGAAGATATGTCTACTTGCGATGTATTATTGGGTGTAAAAGAAGTGCCAATTAATGCTTTAATTCCTAATAAAAAATATTTCTTTTTTAGTCATACAATTAAGAAACAACCATATAATAGAGATTTATTATTAGCTATTTTAGATAAAAATATAGAGTTATACGACCACGAAACAATTATTAAAGAAAATGGTGCTCGTTTAATTGGTTTTGGTAGATATGCCGGTATTGTAGGCGCATATAATGGTTTTAGAGCAATTGGTTTAAAAAACAAAACATTTAATTTGCCTAAAGCAGAAACATTAGATAGCCAACAAGAATTAATATCAGAATTAAAAAAAATAGCATTACCAAAAATAAAAATTTTATTAACTGGTAATGGTAAAGTTGCTTATGGTGCAAAAGAAATGCTAGATGCAATGCAAATTAGAGAAGTTTCTGTAAACCAATATTTAAATGAAACTTTTGATGAAACTGTTTATTGTTTAGCAGATGTTTTAGATTATAATAAACGAAAAGATGGTAAAGTTTTAGATAATTTTGATTTTTACAATCATCCAGAAAATTATGAATCTAATTTTATGCGTTTTGCAAAAGTTTCAGATTTTTTTATTGCGGGTCACTTTTACGGAAACGGTGCGCCATATTTGTTTACAAGAGAAGATGCAAAATCTAAAGATTTTAATATAAAGTTTGTTGCAGATATTTCTTGTGATGTCGATGGTCCGGTGGCTTCAACAATAAAAGCATCTACTATTGCAGAACCTATTTACGGATACGATCCAACAACAGAAAAAGAAGTAGATTATCATGACGAAAATGCTATTGTTGTGATGGCTGTAGATAATTTACCATGCGAACTACCAAAAGATGCAAGTGAAGGTTTCGGAGAAATGTTTTTAGAAAACGTAATTCCTGCATTTTTTAATAATGATGAAAATGGAGTGTTAGCACGTGCTAAAATGACAGAAAACGGAAAACTGACTGAAAGATTTTCATATTTACAAGATTACATAGACGGTAAAGAATGATAAACGACAGACAATTTCTAATTGATTTATCTAAAATGCGAATGCCATTTGGAAAATTTAAAGGTAGATTTTTAATAGATTTACCAGAACATTATATAGTTTGGTATAAAACCAAAGGATTTCCGCAAGGTAAATTGGGTAAACAAATGGCGCTGGTATATGAACTTCAATTAAATGGTTTAGAAGATATTGTTAGGAAAATTCAAAAAGAATATTCTTAGTAATACATTAATATTATTAAATTAATTGGTTATTATGACTTTAAAGTATATTTATTTTGGATTTGCAATTCTAGGAATTTTCCTTTTCTTCTTTCTTTTAAAGAAGTTTTTTAGATGGTTACAAACCAAATTAGATTCTTTAGATAGAAATGTGTTATTTAAGAAAAAAGAGCTTTTAAACATCTTTAAATTTATAACACCAAGAAGAGAAAAACATATTTTAAAGTTTTCGGTAAGAGCATTAAGAATAGCTATTAGTATTTTTTTCTTAGTGGTTTATTTGCCTTTTGTTTTTAGTTTTATACCAGAAACAAAAGAAGTGGCATCTACAGTTTTTGATTATGTAATGAAACCAGTACAGTTTGTAATAAGTGGTTTTTTACAATTTATACCGGGCTTATTTTTTATTCTAGTAATTGTTTTTATTACTAAATATCTACTTAAATTTTTAAAGTATGTAACTGGCGAATTAGAAAGAGAAGCGGTAAGGTTAGATGGTTTTCATGCAGATTGGGCAAAACCAACTTTTAATTTAATTAGAGTTGTAATTATAGCTTTTGCAGCGGTTATTTGTTTTCCTTACATACCAGGTTCACAATCAGATGCTTTTAAAGGAGTTTCAATATTTTTTGGTGTATTATTTTCTTTAGGTTCTACAGCAGCAATATCTAATATTGTTGCGGGTGTTGTAATTACTTACATGAGACCTTTTAAAGTTGGTGATCGCGTAG
Organism: Polaribacter sp. HA6-7; assembly: GCF_055693625.1. Taxonomy (NCBI): domain Bacteria; kingdom Pseudomonadati; phylum Bacteroidota; class Flavobacteriia; order Flavobacteriales; family Flavobacteriaceae; genus Polaribacter; species Polaribacter sp. HA6-7. The sequence goes on along the minus strand of NZ_CM146338.1, from coordinate 2,182,433 downwards.
AAATAGGAAATACAGTTGGTGATGTTACCGAAAGAAGTTTATTAGTAACTCGAGTTAGAACTATTAAGAACTTAGATGTTACAGTTCCAAATTCTACTATTTTAGGAAATCATATAATCAATTTTAGTAAAAATGCTGCAGAAGAAGTTGGTGTTATTTTACATACTTCTGTAACTATTGGTTATGATGTGCCGAGTGGAGAAGTTATTAAAGCTTTGGTGAAAGGAGCAAAAAATACCAAAATGATTTTAGAATCTCCGAACCATTTGTTTTGGTAAAAAGTTTAGATGATTTTTATATAAATTATGAAATCAACTGCCACACAAAAAATCCAGAAAAAGGAGCTTTAATTTATTCTTTATTGCACGAAAGTATTAAAAATGAATTGCATAATGCAGGCATAGAAATTTTATCACCGCATTACAATGCTGTTAGAGATGGGAGTGTTTTAACCGTTCCGCCTAGAAAATGTGCCTAAAGGATATGTAAAACCTGGTTTTAAAGTTGAAAATTAATTTTTTTCTACCAAGCCAAAAGCTGCATGCGCAATAACCATAATTGTAAATGATGAATACCAATAACTTGGTATCATAAAGCAATACAAAGCTAATAGAATAGCCAAACCAATTAAAACATACAATTTATTGTTATTCTTACTCTTTAATAGAAATAATAAAGTAGCATAACAACATAGAAATATAGGAGTTAAAAGGTTAATATATCCGTAGTTTTTTAGAATCAATAAAATACCAAACCCTATAATAATTGTTAAAGAATATTTTTTAAGAGCACTTTTACTTTGCTTATTCCATAATAAAGAGTCTTCTTTTTTTGCCTTTCTTTTTGCTTTAAAAAAATAGCTAAAGAAGAAAATACTATAAATATAACAGCCAAAACAATACAAAGAATTTCTAGTATTTGAGGGCTTATAACACCTAAAGGATGATTATCAATTAAAAAACCATCTAATAAATATTTATAAGCATAAGCGAGTAAAAAAATAAAATCCTATTAATATACTTGCGAATCCTTTTAAAGAAAAGTTGTTTTTAAAATTATCTTGCAATTGCATGGTTTTTCTTGTAAATTTTATAACTTTCGTAAAGATACAAAAAGAGGCGTATTGTTTATCTTTATTTATGAAACCAGCGGAAGAATATATATTAAATCAACCGAACCTTTTAAGTCTATTTTACTACACTTGCAAATATTAATAGAAGCTACTTTTTCTGAAGTTGATTTACAATTTAAATGGAAAATTCCTTTTTATTATTTAAATGAAAAACCTTTTTGTTATTTAAATCCATCTAAAAAGAAAGGATATGTTGATATCGCTTTTTGGGTTTCTGCACATTTAACAAAATACAATGAACATTTAATTTCAGAGAATAGAAAAGTGGTTAAATCTCTTAGATATTTTAAAATTGAAGATATAAATGAAGAAATTCTGCTGTCTGTTTTAAAAGAAGCACATTCACTTAAAGACAAAGGTTTTTATAAGAGAAACTAAGCTATAAAACTTTAAATTGAAGTGCAGTTTTATTATTTAAAAATAAATATAATTCAGAGTTTCTTAACGGATTTAAAATTGTTAAAGTTGTGATATTATTTTCTGATTTTAAAATTGGCCTCTTTGCATATTTATAATTTTTAAAGTGATACAACAAAGAAGCTTTTTCTGATAAATTCTTAAATTTTAAAACAATATTTTTACCTTTTTTTATACTGATAAATCCGCTCTTTGGAGATAATAATTCAATAGCAGAATCTAAAAATTCTTGTCCGTAAATTGGTTGATTATAAAACTCACTTTTTGTAATTCTGCCAAATCTTAAAATCCACATGCTGTCTTCGGGTAAATGTGTTTTAAAAATTTTCTCTTTAGGTATGTCGTAAAAATAAGAGTTAAATTTACGTGTCCATTTTCCATTCATTAAATATCCTGCAACCCAAGTAGCGTCTAAAATGATCCATTTATTATTAAGTTTTACTGCGTTCCAAGCATGGTTTGTTTCAGAAACTACTTTACCAATATCATCTGCAGAATTTCTTGTATATCCTTTTATTACTGCAGCTTCTATATTTAATAAAGTACATATTTTCTTAAAAGATTGTGCATATTCTTCACACAAACCTTTTTTACTTTTAAAAGTATTACTTATTATTTTATTTTTAGCAGCTTCTATTTTTTGTTCTTTTTCAAGTTCATTTTTGTAACTAAATTTAAAACTTCTTCCTGTAGGATTGTAATACTGCTTTAAGTCGTATCTTATATTTTTTGCCAACCAAAAAAATGCAGCTCTAACCTTTTCCTCATCCGAAGAGAAATCAGCATCTATTTTAGAAGCTAAATTTTCAATTTTAGAGAATTTAGGATATTCTAAAACGATACTATCAACTTTATCAAAGCTCTGAGAAAAAGTTGAGTAAGAAATTATTAAAAAGAAAAAAATAAATTGTTTCATATAATATGTGTTAACAATTAAGCTAAACAATTATTGTGCCTTTATATTTGATTCATAAAAAAACCATTCAAATTAAAATCTGAATGGTTGAAATAAGTACTAATAACTTATATTTTACAAGTTATTTATTGTTTTTCTGATGGCTACTAAATTACTTAATAAACTTTCTAAATTATCTAAATGTAGCATATTTGCACCGTCAGATTTTGCGTTTTTAGGATCAAAATGAGTTTCAATAAATAAACCGTCAACGTTGTTTACAATTCCGGCTCTAGCAATAGTTTCAATCATTTCTGGTCTTCCGCCTGTAACACCAGCAGTTTGATTAGGTTGCTGTAAAGAGTGTGTAACATCTAAAATTGTTGGAGCAAACTCTCTCATTTCGGAATTCCTCTAAAATCTACAATCATGTCTTGGTAACCGAACATTGTTCCTCTATCTGTTACCCAAGCCTTATTAGAACCCGCATCTTTTACTTTTTGAACAGCGTGCTTCATGGCACCAGGACTCATAAACTGTCCTTTTTTTAAGTTTACAACTTTACCTGTTTTTGCAGCTGCAACTACTAAATCTGTTTGACGTACTAAAAAAGCAGGAATTTGTAAAACGTCTACGTATGCTGCTGCTTTTTCTGCATCAGAAACTTCATGAATATCTGTAACTGTAGGTACATTAAATGTCTCTGAAACTTTACGTAAAATTTTTAATGCTTTTTCATCTCCAATTCCTGTAAAACTATCAATTCTACTTCTATTTGCTTTTTTAAAACTTCCTTTAAATATGTAAGGAATCTCTAATTTGTCTGTAATATTAACTACTTTTTCAGCAATTCTTAATGCCATTTCTTCACTTTCTATAGCACAAGGTCCTGCTAATAAGAAAAAGTTATTTGCATCTGTGTTTTTTATATTCGGAATTTCAGATAAAATCATTTGTAAAATTTTCAACAAAAATACATAAAATTTTAACGCTTATTTATAGAGTTATAATCGAATTTTATAAGAGAACCTTCAATTTAAAATAGTTATATTTAGCCTCTAAATAGATATTATATGAGAAAAATTATTTGCGCTTTTTTAGCCATGAGCTTAATGCTTAGTTGTGCTATTGTTACAAAAGGAAAAGATGGAAAAGCAGGAACAGCCGGAGAACCAAGTCTAAATGGAAAAAAAGGAGCCGATGGTATTTCCGGAAAACTTGTAAAACCAGAAAAAACTTTTTTATAGATTCTAATTTGGTTAGAAAACATTTATACACTTTAGCTGCAGATGATATGGAAGGTAGAAAATCTGGAACACCAGGTATCGAAAAAGCTGCGGTTTATATAGAAAATGAATACAATAAAATAGGACTTACCACGTTTAACGGTTTAAAAGATTATAGACAAACGTTTACTTTTAAAAATAGAAGAACGAAAGAAGACATTACTTCTAGCAATATTATTGGCGTTTTAGAAGGGAAAAGCAAAAAAGATGAATATGTAATTATTTCTGCGCATTACGATCATTTAGGAATGAAAGAGAGTGGAGAAGGAGACTTAATATACAATGGCGCAAATGATGATGCTTCCGGTGTTACAGGATTATTAGTTTTGGCAAAATATTTTAAAGAAATCGGGAATGAAAGAACAATTGTTTTTGCATCATTTACTGCAGAAGAAATGGGCTTAATTGGTTCTACACATTTTGGTAAAGGTATAGATGCAGATAAATTTGTTGCAGGAATTAATTTAGAAATGATTGGTAAAACACCAAGTTTTGGCCCAAATACAGCTTGGTTAACTGGTTTTGATCGTTCTGATTTTGGAAAGATTATTCAGAAGAATTTAGAAGGTACAGGTTATCAGTTATTTCGAGATCCTTATAAAAAATTTAATTTATTTTTTAGATCAGACAACGCTTCATTGGCAAGATTAGGTGTGCCATCGCATACGTTTTCAACAACACCAATAGATGTAGATCCAGATTATCATAAATTAACTGATGAGGCTGAAACTTTAAACATGACTGTTATAACACAAACAATTCAGGCAGTTGCAAAAGGTACAGAAAGTATTATAAACGGTACAGATACACCAACAAGAGTAATTATTAAATAAATTGCAAAATGAAAGTTGTTAAGTTTATTTTATTGTTCTTAATTTTTGGATGTTCTAGTTCGAAAGTAGTGTCAGATTATGATTCGAATACAAGGTACTCTAAATATAAAACATTCAATTTTTATGAAGATAACGGAGATAATTTAAATGATTTTGACATAACAAGAATTACAAATTACATTACGTTAGTATTAAAAGACAATTTTTTAGAACAAGATAAATTACCAGACTTTTTTATTTATTTTGATACACAAACAGCTACTGTAAGAAATAATAAGTCGATTTCTATAGGATTAGGAAATAGAAATGTGGGTGTTTCAGGTGGAATACCAATTGGGAATCATAAAATAAATGAGAAATTAATTATAAAATTTATTGATGCAGAGACCAATGATTTAGTTTGGGAAGGTTCTTTAGAAAGTAAGATTTCAAAAAACAGAACCTCGAACAAAGAGAGGCTCATTTAAAGGAGGTTATTTCTAAAATTTTACAAAAATATCCACCAAAAAATTAATGAATTGAGTTCAGAATTTTCAAATTAAAAAAATAAAAAATCCTCTAAAAATTAATTTAGAGGATTTTTTTATGTGTTTCTAGTTTCTAGAATTGATATCTAATACTAAATGCGATATCATTATCGTAATCATTAAAATTATCACCAAAACCAAACTCTGGTCTTAAATCTAAAGAAAGTAAAATTGGTGCAGAATCGAAGTTGTATTCAATACCAATATCACCAGCAGCAAAAATAAAAGTTTCAGAAAAATTATCATTTCCGTTACCATTGTAATTTGCTAATCCACCACCAACACCAGCGTACCAGTTAAAGTTATTTTCGATGTTCCAAACCCACTGATAAATACCTGTAGCTTTAAAACCATCGTAATTAGAATTATCTCTTAATCCTAAATCTATTTCTAATCTATTGTTATTGTTTAATGCTCTTTGGTAAGAAATTTCTCCTCCAAAACCATCATTATCACCTAAACGCAAACCAATTGCGTTTTTAGAAATACTTTGTGCATTTGCAGAAAAAGCTCCTGCTACTAAAAGACCTATAATTAAAAATGTTTTTTTCATGATTGTTTATGTTTATTTAATAGCAAAATTAGTTGTAAACTACTTTTAAAATTAACTCATATGCATTAAAAATTACACCAAATAAACTTTATTTTACAGTTAATCTTACACCTTTAGAATGGCTAGTAAACTTCTGGTGCATACATGCTTTCTATGGTTGTAATTCCGTTACTAAAACTACCAGCATTGTTAACTCTTAAGTCATATTCAAAAACAAAAACCCCTTTAGGTAAATAATCAAAAAAGAAGTTTGTGGCCGCATCTTTAGTGCTTTCATAATAACTTAAATTATCTTGATATTTGTAACTAGAAATTACATTTATTGGCTCTAAACCAGCAGCTCTCATATCTTTCATGTGAATAAATTCCATATTTCTATCAGAAGATAATTCTATTCTAACAGTAATTAAATCACCAACTTTTAATTGACTATTATCTGTAATTTCAATTAACTCTTTTCCGGTGTCAGAATTCACTTTCAAAAATAATTTCTTAGACAACTTAAGAGGAGTGTTTGCTGCACTAATTTTATCTAAGTCTTCAAAATATTGCCAATATAAACCAGCCCAAGCAATACCTTTATTCTTTTTACTAATAGTTACAGTACCCATTTCTTTTGTAATTTCTTTACTGAGACCAAGAAGTTTTAAAATAACCTGTACCAGCTTCTATTTTTGCGTTCTCTAACTTTGTTGGTTCAATTTTATGTTCACCAATTTTAATAGTAACTAACTCTTCGTTATTGTAAGCCCAATCGTTTCCGTTTAAAAGTAAAGCGTAAATTGCTTCGGATGTTGCTTTGGTTGTTTTCCAGCTATTGGTTTGCTTATTTTTTAACAGCCAAACTTTTAATTTGTCAATTGTTTTGGTGTTATTTTCTAATTCGGAAAAAACTTCTACCATTAAAGCTTGTGTTTCAACAGGTGCTTGATAAAAATAATAACCGCTATTATTAGATTTCCAATACATACCTAATTCATCTGAAGTAATAGCATTTTCTTTTAATGAATTTAAAATTTTAATTGCTGATGTTTTTTCATTTGTTATAAATAGATTTAATGCAATTTGCCCTTTTGCATATAAATTAAACTCTGTCCAATATTTTTTTGATTGTTCTTGATAGTAATTAACAGCTACTTTTAAAGATGTATTTTTAGCTAAATTTTGATAAAAACTTCGCATGTACAAATACTGAATTGTTGTATAATCTAAATGATTTTTTTCTAAATAATTTTTATATACTTTTTCACCGGCAGATTTATTTTTAGATTTTCTCTTCAATTTATCGGCATTTTCTAAAAGTGTTTTGTGTTTCTTTACAATTTGGCTATCTAAATAATTAACAGCAGCGTTAATCATTTTTTTTGTGTCTGTGTTAAACTGAGCTACACCTAGTTTTTCTAAATGACCAAAACCAGTTGCAATATGAAGTGTAATGTAATTATTCTCATATTCTCCGCCTTTAAACCAAGGAAAACCACCGTAACTCTTTTGCATATCTTTAAGTTTTGCAATGGCTCTTTCTTGCTCGTTTTTCATTTTATTCAAATCGAATAACAATGCAATCCTTTTTTTCTGTTCAGACTCAGATTGTGCATCTCTTAACCAAGGTGTTTCTTGAATAATTAATGATTTTAATTCTTCATTCTTCTCTAAATTGCTAAGCAACGCATCAGAAGATTTCCATAGATTAAACACTTCTTGAATTCTAGGATTTGAAATCGCAATAAAACTAGCCAAAGTATTTGCATAAAATCTAGAGAAAGTTTGTTCTGAACATTCATACGGATATTCCATTAAATATGGCAGAGATTGAATTGCATACCAAACTGGGTTAGAGGTTACTTCTAATGTTAATTTATGATTTTTTAAAGTTGTAGAATTATTTTCTCTTAATTTCTTTAAGGTAAACGTTTTGTTTTCATTAGAATTTACCCAAATTGGTAATGTTTCTGTAACCAGTTTTCTGTTAGATAAAACTGGCAATACTTGTAGTTCTCCGTCTGAAAAAGAACCGGCTTTCGCTACAATTTTATACTGAACCGCCTGTACAGTTTCCGGAATAAAAATTTTCCAAGAAACATTTGTGTTACCATCTTTAGCAACTGTAAAGTTTTTATTTGCACCAATGTTTTGCATTAAAACATCTATTTTTTTATTGGTAATAGCATCTGATAGCTCAAGTTGTGCAATTCCGTTTAAGGTATTATTTGTTAGGTTGGTAATTTTAGCACTTAAAGTAATTGTGTCCTTTTGTCTTAAAAATCTTGGTGCATTTGGTATTACCATTACTTCTTTTTGAGTAACAGTTTGCATACTTTTTACAGCATATTTTAAGTCTTTTGTATGTGCTAACAATTGCAATTTCCATCGAGTTAATGCTTCTGGCATTGTAAAGGTAAAACTTACTTTTCCCTCTTTATCAGTTTTTAACTGTGGATAAAAAAATGCAGTTTCTTTAAAATTCTTACGCGCTTTAATTTGAGATAAATCTGCAACAGCATTTGTAGTTATAATTATAACACCATTATTTCCTTTCGAGCCATACAAAGCAACTGCTTCAGAATCTTTTAAAACTTGATAACTACTGATGTTTTCAGTTTTTAATGACTCTAAAACATCTAAAGTACTGATCTTACCGTCAATTACAATTAATGGTTTTTCATTCGAGTTTAAAGAAGAATTTCCTCTAATTCTTATTGTTTTATTATCATCAGCAATATTTATTCCTGCGGCTTTTCCGCTTAAAACAGTTGTTATTTCGGCTTCTTCTTGTGGTACGCTTATCGAACCTGTTCTATCGGATGCTTTTCTTTTTGAGTACCATAACCTGTAACAACTATTTCATCTAATAATGCTAAATCTGGAATTAACTGAACATTTAATCTAGAAAAATCTTCTACTTTAACCTCTACACTTTGATAACCAATATATCTGATAGATATGATATCATTTTTTTTAACATCAATTGTAAAGTTACCTTCAAAACCTGTGTTTACGCCTTTTGTTTTATTTTTATTAAGAATTGAAACTCCTGGTAAAGGTTCGTTATTTTCATCAGTAATAAAACCAGTAAATTGTACCATTAAACGAGCCGAGACTTTGTTATTTTAATCTTTTTTGAATTTAGCTTTTGTCTAATTGTTCTTAGATAACTGTTGTTTAGCCAAGAATTATTATTCAAACTAAACCCAAACCAGTTATAGGTAATGTTCTTTATAGTCGGAAAATTTAAATACCTGTTTCTATTATTTGTTACGTTAAAATTATTTACACCAAAGCTTAAGTTTGCATTACTAGATTTATACGAGTAATATTTTTTAGTAGCTTTTACTGGATAAAAATACCAATTGTGTGTTTTAAATTCGTCTAAAGAAGCATCGTACATAGAGGCTAATAATTCTGCAGCAACTTTATCGTTTTTATCATTTTTGATGGTAAAACTCCATGTTTCTTCTTGTCCGGGTCTTAGTTTATCTCTAAAAACATTTGTTTCAATTTCAATATTACTTTTAGGTTTATCTAAAACATTTACAAGAATACTTCCGCTTTTAAAGTAATTAAAGTTTACAAAATGATATTTAATAGCAAAACCACCAATGTCTTCTTTATTTACAGGGATTTTAACCGTTTTAGTAGTGTTTTTTAGATGGATTAGTCTCGTATCTACAATTTTGTAATTTTTTTCTATTTGCACAATAATTGTGATGTCTTTAGAAGCAGAACCAATTTTTAAGTTTACTGTTTCACCTTCTTTATACGAGTTTTTATCGGTATTAATTACAAACAACTTATTGTCTGCAACTTGTTTTTCTGATGTCGAAAACACCGAAAAGTTAACTTCATCTTTTACTTTTTTACCAAACTTATCTTTGGTTTCTAATAGAGCAATGTATTTACCGGATTCCCATTTTTTAAGATTTGATATTTTTATTTTTTTAGAATTTTTAGTGTTAAATTTTTTAGAAAAAGTTAATGCTCCTTTTTGCCAATTGGCAACATCATCTTCTTTATTTGAGTAAGGATCATTCGGGAACAATCTTTTAAATTCTTCTTTAGAAATTTGCTGATAATCTGGTTCTTGCCAAGGTCTATTTCTTAAAGGAGCTTTTGGTGCTTGTAATTTGTATATTTTTAAAGTTCCTTGAGCAGCAGTAAACTGATTGTTTAAGTTATTGGTTTCAATATTAATTATTGTTTTCTGCTGATTCTTATCAATATTACTATCCATAGAAATAGAAGCCAATAAACTATGGTAACCAACTTTTACAGTGGTTGTGGCACTTCTAGTTTCTCCATTAATATCAGTTACGTCTGCAGTAATTTGATACGTAAAAATTGGTAAATTTTCTTCATAAGTACTTTTATCTCGGTATTGCTTTAAATTTGATAGAGAAATTTCCGTAACTATCTGTAACAACTTCTCCGTTAGAGATTTCTTGTGATTCTGAGCTGTAGTAAGGCCTTCTCCAAGAATACCAAGACGGAAATTGTGTTTTTCTTAGTACTCTATAAACAACATTTGCATCGGTAATATTTGCGCCGAAAAAGCTTTTGCAAAACCATTAACTACAATCGAATCATTAATTTTAAAACTTTCTGTTATTGGCTTAAACTCAGTTTTAAATTTTGGTCTTTTGTATTCTTCTACTGCAATATTTGTGAATGCGCCATTAAAACGTACGTTTTTAGTGATGATTGAATTTGCCTTAACATGAATTTTATAATTACCTGTTAAACCGTTATTTGGCAATAGAAATTCACCAGCAACACTGCCAAAATCATTTAATTCTAAAGTTTGAGTTTTTACAATTTGGTTATTTACATCTTTTAAACTAATTTCTACAGTTTTATTATTTACAACCTTTGAAATTTCATTTTCATTCTGAGTTAAAATAGTTTTAAAATAAACAATTTGTCCGGGTCTGTAAATACTTCTATCCGTAAAAATAAAAGCCTTAATGTCAATATAATCATTCTTATTGTTTGCATTATTATTTGCTCTATTGTATAAATATGAAGAACCAAAAGTTGCAGCATCATCTTTGGTTTGAACTTTAATTTGAACGTTATTATATCTGCTATTGCTTTTAAAAGTTGCAAATCCTTGTTTATCTGTAACTAAGGTTTTGTTGATATATGAACCGTAATTACGTCTAGTGTTTTGTAAATTTATTTTAGCATTTTCAATAGGTTTTCCTGTATTTCGATCTAAAACTTGATAATTATAAGAGTTATTAAAAGTATTACTTACCAGAGTTAAATCAGTAACTTGTATTACAGTAGAAGCGTGAATAAAATTGGTTTCTATGTCTCTTTTTTCTGATGCAATAATTAAATATTTACCACCATCAAACTTAGGAACAATAGTTTCTGTGGTGTGTTGTAAAAAGTCAGATTCATTTTTTAAATTACTTATCCACGTTTTTACTTTTGATAGTTTTGAAAGAAAGTTTTTTTCTTTTGGATGTCATAAATATCATTAAATGAGCTCAATTCACTTTCAGAGACCTTGTAAGCCGAAAAGTAAAGTTTATTTAGGTTTTTGTATAATACTAAAAATCTAGAATTAGACTGAATTGGAATAAATTCTTCGGAAGTTATGCTTAAAGATGAGTTTAAAATATTTGCTTTTAATACTTTGCATTTTTTTGCAGCTAAACTTTTCGAAACTTTAAAATAGTTTGGTTACACAACTCTAAAGCTTCTTTGTTTTTAAATTGATTTTCTTTTTTTAGAGTATCCTTATAATGCAATGCCTTTTCATTAAAAAACTGTGCTATTTCAAAAGCATATAAACCACTAGATTCGTGTAAACTATTATTTTGTTTACTAGTTTGAAGTGTTTTTAAAAGTTCAGCTTTACTGTTTTTAAAAGTTCCGTTGCTCTCTACAAATTTTAATCTTTCGATATCAATATGCGCTAGTGCATTTTTTTGATTTTTTTCTGAATGTAATTGTATCAATTTTTGATACAATTTTAAAGCATGAAATTGATTTGAAATACTATCTTTTGATTTGATTTCTAAAGAAGAGAAAGTCTGTGAATTTTTAATGAAATCTGGATTGTTTATTTCGAATTTATATGAAGGTTTATGAATTGAATTTTCGCTTGTATTATAAAATTTTAGTGCAGAATTCGCTAAAAAATCGAATAGAGATGGTTTAAATTGAATAGTTTCATCATCTATATTTAAGATATCATTATAATCTGTGATTTTTATTTCTAAAAGTTGCTTATCATTTTGTAAAGAATTATCAAAATGAAATTGTATTTCTTTAAAAATTGTAGCTAAATCCCAAGTTCTAAAGTCTTTTAAATTGGTTTTTTCTTTAGTAGCAGTTCTATTGTAAAATTTATATCTATTTTGTTTAAAATATTGCCAATATAAATTCCCTAAAATATTTTCTAGAATGTTTTTTGTAGGAAATGTTTGATGTGCAATTTGTGTTTTAAATTGATTTATAACCTTTAACTGTGCGTTTTCTTCTAAAGTAAGAGAAAATTTACTTTTGTAAAACAGCGATTTAATTAATTGCGGTGAATTATTTTCTTTTGCAGCTTTGTTATATATTTTGTCGACAATTTTTAAGGCTGATTTAGGTAAATCATCCAACTCAAATTTTTCGACATTTAACCATAATTCGTTAAAATTATCTTGAGAATTAACGGTCGTAGAAATCAAAAATATTGAAAATAAAGTTGTTATAATTTTTTTCATAGTTAAATTGTTTGCACCTAAAATAAGTGTAAATTTTACTGAAACTAAAACGTATTTTACTAAAGTGGTACTTTTTGCAAGTAAAAGTAACTTTTCGATTAGTTTCGTGATAAATATAATTAATAATGTAAAGAGCTTTTGTACTTTTACTTTTTAAAATTTTGTTAAATGAATATTCATTTTATTGCCATCGGTGGTAGCGCAATGCACAATCTTGCAATAGCATTATACCAAAAAGGATACCAAGTTTCCGGAAGTGATGATACAATTCACGATCCGTCTAAATCTAGGTTAGAAAAATATGGTCTATTGCCAAAAGAATTTGGTTGGTTTCAGAAAAAATAACAAATGAATTAGATGTTATTATTCTAGGGATGCATGCTAAAAAAGATAATTTAGAATTATTAAAAGCCCAAGAATTAGGGTTAAAAATTTATTCTTATCCAGAATTTTTATATGAGCAATCTAAAAACAAAACAAGGGTTGTTATTGGTGGATCTCATGGTAAAACAACCATAACTTCTATGATTTTACATGTTTTAAATTATCATGAAAGACAAGTAGATTATATGGTTGGTGCACAATTAGAAGGATTTGAAACAATGGTGCATTTAACAGAAGAAAATGATTTTATTGTTTTAGAGGGAGACGAATATTTAAGTTCTCCTATGGATATGCGTCCTAAATTTCATTTATACAAGCCTAATATTGCATTGTTAAGTGGTATTGCTTGGGATCATATTAATGTATTTCCAACTTTTGAAAATTATAAAGATCAGTTTCAAATTTTTACTGATTCTATGGTTAATGGAGGAAGTATGGTATACAATATTGAAGATGATAACGTAAAAGATGTTGTAGAATCTTCTGAAAATCATATAAAAAAATATCCATATGAAACTCCGAAACATTTTATAGAAAACGGTATTACTTTTTTAGAAACAGAAGAAGGAGATTTACCTTTAGAAATTTTCGGAAATCATAATTTACAAAACTTAGCAGGTGCAAAATGGATTTGTCAACACATGGGTGTTGATGAAGATGATTTTTATGAAGCAATTGCTAGTTTTAAAGGAGCAAGTAAGCGTTTAGAAAAAATTGCAGAAAATAATTCTTCTGTAATCTTTAAAGATTTTGCTCATAGTCCTAGTAAAGTTGCTGCAACTACAAAAGCTGTTAAAGAGCAATATTCTAACAGAACAGTTTTAGCATGTTTAGAATTGCATACGTATTCGAGTTTAAATGCTGAGTTTTTGTCAGAGTATAAAGGAGCATTAGATGCTGCTGATGAAGCAGTTGTATTTTACTCACCAAATGCAGTAAAAATTAAACAGTTAGAAGAAGTAACTTCTGCCCAAATAGCAAATGCCTTCGAAAGAGAAGATTTAATTATCTATACAAATCCTTCAGCTTTTAAAGAGTTTTTGTTTAATCAGAATTTAGAAAAAACAGCAGTGGTGTTAATGAGTTACAGCAATTATGGTGGCTTAGATTTTGATGAAGTTAAGAATTTGATTTAGATTTTGTAAGGTTTAGTTGCCTAAGCTTTTCTTTTTGCCAGTTTTTATCTCGTATTCTATTAAATACCCATTTTCTAAATTCCTTATTTACAATTGATTTTAAAATAATATTTAATCTATTTTTAACGAATAAATAAAATCCAATGTTTTTATGAACACGTTTTGTATTCACCCTATTTGATATTTGGTTATTAAAAACTTGTAAATACTTTTCAGTTTCCACTGTGTTTTCATACTCTAAGGAAGAAACTTTATTAAAGGTAATATAAGTTGAAGCTAAAAAAGAATTTAAAGGGTTCTTTAAATTTTTGAAGTTTTTAAATGCCTCTTTTGCTGTTGTTTTTTTGACAATAGAAATACATCATATGCATTTCTTAGAGCAATGTCTTTAAAATATATTCCATCATCATTTATTTGCTTCGCAATTATAGAAAGCGAAATTTGATCATCATAACTTAAAACTGTTATTTCATTTATTTTTAAGAGGTTTTTTTAACGCTATCATAATTAAACTCACTTGCATATTTTTCAATTAAAAGTTCTTTATGTATTTCGATTGCAGCTATTCTTTTTTCTTTATGCAATCTTGCATAATGCTTAAATTGTGGGAAATCATAACTTTCTTTACTAACTCGATTATAACCAAAACCTTTAATAAGTTTAATTGTATTAATGTAATCGTTTTTTGAAACAATAAAATCAATATCACCAACCATTCTTTCTGCAATGTCGGCATACAAACCTTCTAGTAAATTACCGGTTCCTTTTAAGAAAATTGGCGTAATATCATTTGCAAGTAAAAGACTATTAATTTCTTTTGCTTGTTTTATAATTTGTTTGTTTCTTTCCCTGTTTAAATCGGTTATATGAACCATATAATTTACCAATTCTTCAGGTAAATATTGTAATAGATTCCCTCTTTTTAGATTGCAATATAATGAAGGAAAAACAAAATGTTTCGTACTTACTTTAACAACAGAATCCCAATCTATTTCAGTGTTTTTTAATGAATCCTCAATTTCGATTCGGTTCTTTTTTTCTAAAGTTATTGTTAAACATTTGGCTACAAAAAAGAGTGTTTCTTTATAATTCATTCTCAAAAATTTTAGAAACTGTATTTATCATTTTTTTATTATCAGAATATGTAATTTGATAACAATTTAAGTTCGAAAACCAGTCTAAAAATAATTCAGAGTTTTCTTTTATTGGAGAAAGCCAAGAATCTGGCACTAATTGCTGAAAAGCTTCAATCTTAGAAATTTTACTAAAAGAGATATCACTATCTTTTTCATATTTAATAAATACTAAATCTTTACAAGGTAAATGTGCTAAAAAGTTACTATTCTTTGGCTCTAAGTAGCGAACTATTTTATTTAGTCTTTTAAAATGATATTCTGCAGAGTTTTCTAATTCCGGATAAAAAGGGAGTAGTGTTTTTAAGCTGTTTTTTTGATTGAAATTGATGCAGGAAAACTAAAAACTTCATTTTTTTCTATATCGATCGGCACAAAATCATCAGCTAAACAAGTATACCCGTTTGCTTGTAATAAAGCTAAAGAAGTACTTTTACCGTTACCTGAGTCTCCTAAAAATAATATAGTTTTTTTACCGTTAGAAACAGCAGATGCGTGAAAAACACCCATCCATTCATTTTCTTTTTTCTGATGGATTTTTTGAATTAATTCCATTGAAAATTTTCCTTGAAAATAATGAACCTCTTTTTTGTTCCAAGCACCAATAAAGTTGTTGTCAACATAAAAAAAGATAAAACTATTATTTAGAAAGACTGTAAATGTAGTGTGTATTTTATCTGAGATGGTAGTTTCTAAATGCGCAAATTTAGGATGAACTAAATACAGTTCATATTCTGAGTTGAATTCAACTTTATAAACTTCATTATTTATTTTGTAATACTTTGTGAACTCGAAAGAAGTTGGTTTCGTAACATCTCTATAGTCGTTAACAATTGTATTATTAATAATAGATTTATTGGCATAAATTTTCTTTTCAAGGTCTAAAATAAAATCTATTGTTTTATCCAAAGGCACCTGTAGTTTTTTAGCTAATGGAGTTGCTATTTCTTTCACAGAAATTCCTTTACTTAATCGTTTTAAAATATCTGCTGTTGTATTCTCTAATACTAGATATTCGTTACTATTTTTAAACCAAACAATTGTTTTGTCTTCTATGGTTTTAAGTAATAATTCAGATTGATTTTTCATGAAAAATAAATGTAGGTAATTTCTAAATGATATTCAATAAAAAACGCCTCAATAAAATTGAAGCGTTTTAATTGTTTTAAAATTTCAGTTTAAAATCCTACTCCAGGTTTTTCTGGACTTTGTGCTTGCGCTTTTTGAGGATTTAAAATCATGTAAGTTCCCAAGGCAGTTAAAGCAGTATATTTACCATAATTACCTATTTTTTTAATAGCTTCTTTACGAGTAATTTTTGTTTCGTTTTTTTCATGGTTAAATGTTTTATCTCTAAAGAATTATTCTAAAATTATCTTTTTATTAATGCTATTAGAAAGTGTTTCTAATTTTACAATATATACACCACTCGTTAAATTTGGTAGTGCAACATTTTTTGTGTCAACAATGTTTAGCTCTTTCTTTAAAACATTTTTACCTAAGATATTAAAAATTGAAATGTTTACTTTTTCATTATTAAACCCTGTTAATTTTAAGTTAGTATTGCTTGTTTGAAAAATTGAAATATTACTAACTAATACATTTTCTATATTTAGAGCTTCGTTTGTCTTTGTATGAATAAAAAAACGATCATCAGTATTATTAGTTTTAACAGTAGCAATATAATTAGAAGAAGTATCTAGTAGCGTAAATGTGCCTGTTAATCTATCTTCTAAATAAATGTTATGTTCTTTTGGTAAATTAATTCCGTTTGCAGAAAATGTAATTTCTGAATCAGCAGGTGCATTAACACCAACAGGAATAACCATGGAATCAAAATTGGATTTTGGTAAAGTTTGAATTGCTAATTTTTGATTGCTTTCTTCTGATACTAATTTAGTGTATATTGTAAAAGAATCACCGGCACCTGTAAAAATTGAACTATCATAACCGTTGTCAAAACCTGTTGTTTTTTCAGCATAATAATAGATAGAAGTATTTGAGATTTTTCCATTGTTTGTAATACTTAAATTAATCTCTGGTCTCAAATTTTCTATTTTATTAAATGTTCCTGTTGTTTGATGACTTTGATCTGCTTGTTTAAACTTAAAATCACCACCAGTATTGCTAGATTTTACAAAGAAACTTTGTGCCGGAGCTATGTATAGAGATGGTCTTTGATTTGTTCCGGTTCCTACAGTTGTAGTTTGGTTAACTGTAATATAAGAAGCAGTAGTTTTATCCCAAATCCAAAGTGTTTCCTCTTCTAATACTCCGAATTTTCTGATAATAAATTAGTTGAATTTACAGCAGTATTAAAAGGTAAATACGCAGGATAAGGATTTCCTACCAAGTTAAAAGCATTTCCTGAAGTGGCTGTTTTGTCGGTAATTGTAATTGAAACATCAGAAGTAGGTGCATCACCTTTAAACCCTAAGTTTCCTTTCGCAGTATCAGAATTTAAAGCAGAATTTGGTAAAACGCTGTATCCTTTACCTTGTTCCATTGTTAGAACTGCGCTTGTATTGGCAACATCAACTTCAGCTTTAGAATAATAATCCCAACGAAGATTAGAATCAGATTGAGAATTATCGTAAAATGCGATTCCGTAGTTTGTTGCACTTTGTTGCAAAGCATTAAAAACAGCAAAATTTCCCTCTCCGGTGTTACCATCTATTAATTCTCCAACGGTAGGAGAAGAGATTAAACTCCATTCAGATGTATCGTCAATAAAAGTTTCTGTAAAATAGAAAAAAGAATTATCATCAACAGAAGTATAACTTCCATTTAAAATTAGGGTTGCAGCATCTAAAGTTTTTGATGCAGTAACTTTAGATTCTAAATACAAAGAGCTTCCTGCATTAACTGTAACATTTCCATATACAGTTAAACTTCCGGATAATACAGATAATCCGTCAGCTTCAGAAATTGATAAATTACCAACTTCTGCATTAGTAGATGTGCTAATTTCAGGTGCATTCGGCATTAAATCCGGAATTATAACTAAAGAACTAGAATTAGGAACGCCATTATCCCAATTTAAAGGGTCAGTCCATGAAGAACTTATAGCACCTAACCAATTTGTGGTTAATATTGTAAAAGATTCTTTAGAAATAGGTAAAGTAGCTTCTCCATCACCAGTGTTGTGTGTCCAATTATTTTTATCTATCATAAGATTAAAATAATTTGAATACAATGCTTCTGTAGATCTTGAACCATTATAAAATCCTCCGTCAGGACTAGAAACAGGATTAAATTCTAAAAAATCAACTCCAGCAGTCAAACCAGTACCAGTTAATTCTCCACTTAAATTTCCATTTTTTAAACCTGTTAAATAAGTAGTTGGTGTATCTTTATCAGTCCCTAAATAAACAAAAACTGCTTCACCGCTTGCAGACCAATTAAAAGATCCACTTTTTTCTATAGTTCCTTTCGAAACCCCTAATAAAGGGTTTAATGTGGCATCAACATCTGTAAATACTGTGATACTTCCGATTTTATAACATTGCTTCCAGTGTTCCAAGTTATAAAACCAGAGCCATCTTTTATATATATTATTGTATTTGGAGAAAGATCTACTAAGTTAACTAAAGAAAAATCTGTATCTCCGTCTGCATTAAATGCTGTGAAAGCAATATCACCAGTAGTTTGAGAATTTACAGAATTAACTGTAAATACTGTTAAAATAAAAAGGCAGAAAACCTTTAAAAAGTACTTTTGTTTCATATCGTTAGTTTTTAGGTAGTCTAAGATACAAAAAAATAAAGCTATTACTAGTGTTTAGTATTTGTTAACAATATGTTAAAATTAGAAAGATTGTAGTTTTCTAGTTTTTACGCCAAAAGAAAGGTGTAAATAGTATTAAAACAGTAAACAATTCTAACCTACCAATTAACATTAAAAAAGAACAAAACCATTTTGCAGAGTTGGTTAAATGAGCAAAATTATCTACAGGACTTACAGAACCTATTGCAGGCCCAATATTTCCTAGAGAAGATGCTGCAGCACCAATTGCAGACATAAAATCTAAACCTAATAATGTTAAAATCACTGAAGATATGATAAAAATTAACATATAAATTATAAAGAAAGATAGTATGTTAAAAACAATGGTTTGGTTTACTGTTTTGCCATCGTATCTTACTGGTATAATGGCATTAGGGTGTAATGCTTTTTTAAATTCTAAAAAGCTATTTTTAAGCATGACAATATGTCTAACAACCTTTACACCACCACTTGTAGAACCAGCAGAACCACCTGTAAAAAATAGTGCAAAAAAGATTCCGGTTGCAAAAAAGTTCCACATTGTAAAATCAGCAGAAACAAAACCAGTTGTAGTTACTACGGATATAACCATAAATAAAGAATGTCTAATAGCACTTTCTGTTTCTCCTAAAACTTTTGGATGCGCTAATACAGATTCTAAATTAGGATCTGGAAAGAATATAATAATGATTGCAATTATTGCAGAAACACCTAAAGATCCAAATAAATAATACTTAAATTCTTCACTTTTAAATACACGTTGCATTTTTCCTTTTAAAGCGAAATAAGTCAATACAAAATTTGTACCTGCAACAAACATAAAAAAGATGACAATGTATTGTATTAAAGGTTTTCCGTTATAAAATGCGATGCTATCAGATTTTGTAGAAAAACCACCAGTACTCATTGTTGCCATTGCATGGTTAATTGCATCAAACCATGTCATGCCAGCAAATTTCAATAAAAAGAATTCTAATAATGTTAATATTACATAGATTAAATATAATCTTTTAGCTGTATCTGTAATTCTTGGATGTAATTTATCTGCTGATGGACCTGGAGCTTCTGCCATAAATAATTGCATACCACCAATACCTAAAAGTGGTAAAATAGCAATTGTTAAAACAATAATTCCCATTCCGCCAATCCAATGTGTAGCACTTCGCCAAAAAGAATTCCTTTTGGCATGTTATCAATATCGGTTAATATTGAAGAGCCAGTTGTAGAATAACTGGAAATTGTTTCAAAAAAGCATCAGAAATACTTGGTATTGCTCCGGAAAGTAAATATGGTAACATTCCTGTAAAAGATAGAATTAGCCAACCAAGTGTTACAATTAAATAACCTTCTTTTTTCTGAATATTAGTGTTTGTGGGTTTGTTAAAAAAGTAAAGTAAACTACCAATAAAGGTTGTTATAATACCTGCATTTAAAATTCCCCATTTTTCTATTTCATCATTAAAAATACTAAACGGAACCGTTAAAAACATAAACAGACCATTAAGTATTGCTGTAATACCTAAAAAACGATAAATTATTTTTGTGTTTAAATTCCCCATTTATCTAAATAGGCTTTCTACAGTGTTAATTGCTTCGGCAAACAGAAAACAATCACTTTATCTCCGCTTTGAATTTGCATTTCACCAAAAGACATATATGGCTTACCATTTCTAATTAAGCCACCAAAAACTGCATCTCTAGGAAAATTTAAATCCTTAATAGGTTTTTCTGTAACTTTAGCATTCGGCTGAACTTCAAACTCAAAAATTTCAGCATCTATGTTGTGTAAATTTGCAGATGCAAGTATTTCTCCTTTTCTAATATGCCTAAAAATATTACTTGCAGCAATTAGTTTTTTATTGATTAAAGATTCGATACCAATGGTTTGAGAAATCTCGATATAATCCATGTTTTCTACCAAAGCAATGGTTTTTTTAACACCTTTAGACTTTGCTACTAAACAAGACATAATATTGGTTTCAGAATTACCCGTTACTGCAATAAAAGCATCGGTTTCTCTAATATTTTCTTCTTCCAATAATTCTAAATCTCTACCATCACCATGAATTACTAAGACATTTTCTAATTCTTCAGCTAAATTTTCTGCTTTTTCTCTGCTTTCTTCAATTAGTTTGATGTTAAAACTATCTTGACAAAGATTCCTTGCGGTTTTTTGACCAATACTACTTCCTCCAAGAATTATAACATTTTTAATATCGAATTTTTTCTTTCCTATAATCGGATATAAATCCTTCATATTATAACTTGGTACAGAAAAATAAACTTGATCGTTAAGTTGATATTTTGTATCTCCTCTAGGGATAATAGTTTGTGCAACATTATCTCTTTTAATAGCAATAGTTATAAAATCGATATTGCTAAATTTCTGTTTAGCTTCTTTTACAGTTAAATCTACCAATGGAGATTTGTAAGATAAAGAAGTACCCATTACATTAAACAAACCACTTTCAAACTCTACTGTATCGTTAAAAGAAGATTGTTTAAGCAACATTTTTATTTCATTTGCTGCTAATTCTTGTGGCGAAATCATAAAATCTAAACCAAACTCTTTAAAGTTTACTTCGCATTCATTTAAAAATTCGGGTTGTCTATTCTAGCAATTGTTTTTTTAACACCTAAAGATTTACCGATTACAGAAATTGTAAAATTTGTATTCTGACTTTCTGTAACAGCAATTAACAAATCAGCAGAATTTATACCAATTTCTTTTAAAAGTTTTATAGAAGTGGCATCTCCTTTTTTGGTAATTACGTCTAAATGATTGTTAATATAATTTAGTTTTTCTCCATCAAAATCTATGATATAAGTATCTTGAGATTCGTAAGAAAGTAATTTTGCTAAATGAAAGCCAACATCTCCAGCTCCAGCTATAATAATCTTCATATGTAAAAATAGATAGAATATAAGTTGCAAAGATACGAAAGTCTGTAAATTGTTTTTTTAAAATTGAATTTTCTTTTCAACCATTTAAAAAGCGGTACTAAATCGGTTAAACCTAACTTAAATCTGATTTTGTATTTTTATAAAAAAAGCGTGGAAAAATTGACTATTAAATCTTGGGCATTAGACGATAGACCAAGAGAAAAATTGATTGCTAAAGGTAAAACATCATTATCTGATGCAGAACTTATTGCTATTTTAATAGGTTCTGAAACAGAAACGAAAGTGCTGTGGCTTTATCTAAAAGAATTTTAAAATCGATAGATGGTAACATAAACCAACTAGCGAAACTTTCTTTAGAAAAATTAATGGAATTTAAAGGCATCGGAGAAGCAAAAGCAATTAGTATAATTACAGCTTTAGAATTGGGCAAAAGAAGACAATTAGAAGTTGCCTTAGAAAAACCAAAAATAACTAGTAGTAAAGATGCTTCTTTAGTTTTACAGAGTATTATTGGCGATTTAGAACATGAAGAATTTTGGGTACTGTTTTTAAATAATTCTAACAAAGTTATTGCAAAAACGCAAGTAAGTAAAGGTGGTTTAACGGCAACAGTTGTAGATGTTCGGTTGTTATTTAAAAGAGCTTTAGAATTGGCTTGTGTGGCAATTATTGTGGCACATAATCATCCATCAGGTAAATTACAACCAAGTAATGCAGATAAACAACTTACTAAAAAGATTAAAGATGCAGGTTTTACTTTAGATATTAAACTTTTAGATCATTTGATAATTACCCAAAAAGATTATTTTAGCTTTGCAGACGAAGGAATTTTATAGAATTTACAATTAATTAAAACTTCTATACCCATAAATGATATTAGTTTACACACATAAAATAACACCAAGAGTTCGTTACATTTTTAAGCATGTTTTAACTAGAACGCTTTTAATTTCTGTTGATTTTACAACAAAAGTAGAAGAATTTGTGGCACATAGTGGACCCAAATTAACATACACAAAAACGCCTTTAGGAAACGAATTTTTTATAAAAAGTAACGATTTGTTGTTTGAACAAGGTGTAAACGATTTAGATATTAATATTCAAAAATGGGACAATACTCCGTGTTTTTTTGGTGCCGGAAGTAAATCAGCAATTCCTTTTGATATTTTTGCGGCAAGTTTTTATTTAATATCGCGCTATGAAGAATATTTACCGCACGTAAAAGACATGCATGGTCGTTATACAGCAACAGAAAGTTTAGCATACAAAAACGGATTTTTGGAAAAACCGGTTGTAGATATTTGGGCATACAAGTTGTTAGAAAAGTTAAAAGAAAAATTTCCAGATTACGATTACAAAACAAGATCTTACAAATATTTATCTACTATAGATATTGATAATGCATTTGCCTATAAACATAAAAATTTTATTAGAACCTTTGGTGGTTTTTTTAACGATTTATTTAAACTTCGTTTGATAAATGTTTGGTACAGATTTGCAGTTTCTTTAAATATTAAGAAAGATCCTTTTGATAATTTTCAAAAGATTTTAGACATAAAAAAAGCATCGGATATTAGAACTATCTTTTTTTGTTCTATAGGAGATTATACAACGTTTGATACCAATGTATCTGCATCTAAAAACAAATACAGATTGCTTATAAAAGATTTGGTAGATTATGCAAGAGTTGGTTTACATCCATCTTATTTTACAATGCAAAATCCTGGGTTGCTAAAAAAAGAAAAAGAAAGATTAGAATCTATAACCAACATGCCGGTTATAAGATCTAGACAGCATTATTTACGTTTTAATTTACCAGAAACGTATCAGCAATTGATAGATTTAGAAGTTCAAGAAGATTATTCTATGGGATATGCTAGTAATGTTGGTTTTAGAGCGAGTACCTGCACACCATATTATTTTTACGATATAGATTTCGAAATTCAAACTCCTTTAAAGGTATTTCCTTTTGCTTTGATGGATACAACTTTAAACGACTATTTAAAAATAACACCCAAACAATCTCTTGGAAAAATTAGAGATTTAAGAAATGAAGTAAAAGCTGTAAACGGAACCTTTATAACCTTATTTCATAATGAAAGTTTAAGCAATCATTTAAGATGGAAAGGTTGGAAAAGATTGTATGAGTCTATGGTTAAAATAGCAACTTCTTAGGATGATTAAGCTTATCTCAAGAAAAAATATCAACATTGATAAATATGATGGTTGTATTAAAAATTCAATTCAGTCTAGAATTTATGCGTTTTCTTGGTACTTAGATACTGTTTCTAAAAATTGGAGTGTTTTAGTCTTGAACGATTATGAAGCAGTTTTACCAATTTCTTGGCAGCGTAAATTGTTCTTTAAATTTGGTAACCAACCTTATTTTAGTCAGCAATTAGGAGTTTTTTCTAAGGATTTAATTTCAAAAGAATTACAAAAAGAATTTTTAAGTCAAATTCCGATTCATTTTTTTAAAGTTGTTATTCATTTTAATTCTCAGAATTATTCTACAGAAAATACAATTACATTAAAAAATTACAAACTAATCTTAAATACTGATTATGCTTCTTTTAAAAAGAATTTTTCTAAAGGAAGAAAACACGCAATTAAAGTAGGAGAGAAGGCATCAGTTTATGTAAAAGAAACAACTATAGCTGAGTTGATTAAAATACACAAAGAGAATTATTCATATAAAATTCCTTATGAAGTATTAACTGCATTGTCTAATGCTATTTTACGAAATCGAAAAGGATTTTTAATAGGTGTTTTTAAGGACGAGCAACTTTTAGGAGGTGCACTTTTTACAGATCATAATAACAGAATCACCTATTTATTTGCCGCTTTTACTACAAAAGGTAAAACGTTACAAGCATCTAGTTTTTTACTTTCAGAGGTTATTAAAAAGTATCAAAATAGCAATCTAACACTAGATTTTGAAGGTGGTAATATACCAAGTATTGCCAAATTCTATCGAAGTTTTGGCGCGGAAGAAGAAAACTATTTTGCTTTTAAAAGAACTCTCTTGTAAAGTTTTTTAAAGCAAATAAAAGAGAATAAACCTGTTAACCACATTAAAATAGCAGAAGTTATTGCAGCACCTTTAATGCCGTATTTTGGTATCAAATAATAATTACTAATTATATTTATTACAAGCGCAATACTAGCAATATAATAGTTAATATGTGCTTTTCCAATAGACGAAAGTAGGTTGCCATATAAACCTCTTAAAATAGATATACCGTGAAATTCCAAGCATTAAAATAAAGAAAGTTGTTTGGTATTTAATAAAGCTTTCATCTAAAAGACTTAGTAAAAAACTACCAAAAAAATAACTAAACATAATTAATAAGAAACTTAATATAGTAAACAGTTGTATATAGCTTTTTATATACGTTTTTATATAATTTTTGTCTAATATTTTTTCTGTAAAAGCAACAAAATCAGTGTTAATAAAAACTCTTGGTAGAAATAATAAACTAAAAGGTATAATAGAAACATATCTATAATTTGTTACCATTTCTGCATCGTTTATTAAGTAACCAATTAATAAAATATCAATAGCAAAAAGTAATTGTGTAACAACGTTAGATAAACTAGCAAAAAAACCATATCGCCGAATTGAAAATTTAATTCTGAAACTATTTTTATTTTAGTTGCTTTAATTTTTATCTTTTTGATAAAAAATAAAGACGCCAAAACAGGTGCCAGTAATAAAGAAATTATATAACCATTTTCTTGATAATAATAGGTTAAAACGGTAATTAGAATTAAGAAGATTAGACTGTATAAAAACTCGGAATATGCATAGCTTTTATTGTCGTGATTTAGTCTTAACTGGGTTTTAATAATTTCAAAAAGAAAAGCCGGAATTAATAAAAACGATAAAATAATTATGAAAAATTGTGCTTTTTCAAATTGAAAAGAAATAAAAAAACTAGTACTTATAATAATACTTATTAAAACAAGACACGAAATTAATCCGTATTTTAAAACATATAAAAAAATATGATTTTTATCTTCTGTATTATTGTTTAATGCACTAAATCTTAGTAAACTTTGATGTAAGCCTAAACCGCTAATTGGCAAAATAAATACAATAACATTATAAGAAAAAAGTAATACACCTAAATCTTGATTATCTATAAATTGTAAAGCTACCCAAGATGCAGCTAAAGATAAAATCTTAGCAAAAATTGTTGCCAAAAACACATAACTACCGAGAGCGTTTTAAAAAATTTAATATGTACGTTTTAATTAAGTTCAGTGTAATTTATTTTAATGCTTTAAAATATAATTTTTCAAACTCTAGCGCAATTTTATTTTCAGAGAAATTATCGATAACAAAATTGTGCATTTTTTGTTTATTAAGTGTTTTGGTTTTAAAACTTTTTTCAAAAAGTATAATACTTTTTAATAATTCTTCTTGATTATTTTTTTTGATTAGTTTACCAAAATCTTCTGGAAAATATTCTTCAATTCCGCCAACATTGGTAGAAATTACAGGTACACCACAAGAAAAAGATTCTAAAATTACACATGGTAGATTTTCATAATTACTAAACAAAACAAACAAATCACTGTTCTGTAATCTATTTGAAATTTCTTTATGAGGAATTTGATCAATAAATGTTACATTATTTAGATTGATATCAATTTTATTAGCAAAAGAGATGTATTTACTAGAATTTTCACCAATTATTTCAACCTTAAAATTTGCTAATTTAGTTTCTAGTTTTTTGATCACTTGTAGTAAACCTTCAATGTTTTTATGACGATTAACCATATTAGAAATATGCGAGATTGTAAAAACCGAATTTTTAGATTCTGAAGGAACAAATAAATTTGTATCAACAACATTGGGTACTCTTTTGTAATTTCCATCAAAACCTAACTGTTGCATTGCTTCTTTTAAATTGTTAGAAACTGGGCAAATAAATGCTGCATTTTTAGCAATTTTTTTACTGATAAACTTCTCAATAAAAGAAATGTTTTTTGATAAAGGTAAATGATAACCCGTAAAATGTTCAGAAATAATAAATGGTTTCTTTTGAGTTTTTTTTAGATACAAACTAAAAATACCAAAAGGATATAATTTATTTAAATGTACAACATCAAAATCACCAATATTTTTTAATAAAGAAAGAAAAGCTTTTCTATATAAAAGTAGCTTATTTAAAGGATTTTTCGTCTTTTTTATATAGGCAATATGTATATCTAATTCGTCTTTTTGTTCTGAAACTATTTCTATTTTTTGTATACAATTTTCATCAGAAATTATATGTAAAACTGTTACTTTATGTTTTTTTGAAACAGCTTTAGCATGTCTTTCTATAAAATCGCCATTAGTTGGCAAGACTCTAGAAGGAAACCAGCCGCAAAGAAATAATATATGTAGTTTTTTACTCAAAAAAAATAATTTATTATTACAAATATAACAACTTAATGTGCTTATAGTTTATTTATAATCTTTACTTTTAAAGGATGAAAATAGAACACGTATTTTTCGACTTAGACCACACGCTTTGGGATTTTGATAAAAACTCTGGTTTAACCTTTGAGAAAATTTTTAAATTAAACAATGTAAATATAGAAATTGATGATTTTTTAAGAATCTATATGCCTATTAATTTAGAATATTGGCGACTTTACAGAGACGAAAAAGTAACCAAAGAAGTACTTAGATATAATAGGTTAAAAAAGTCTTTTAATAAATTGAATTTTGAAATTTCTGATGCATTGATTGATAAATTAGCGATCGATTACATAGATAATTTATCAAGTTTTAATCACTTATTCGAAGGAACTTTCGAAATTTTAGACTATCTAAAGAGTAAATATCAGTTGCATATCATTACAAACGGATTTGACGAAGTTCAAATGAAGAAAATGACAAGTTCAAAAATTATTGATTATTTTGATGCGATCGTTACTTCTGATTCTGTTGGCGTAAAAAAACCGAATCCGAAAGTATTTAATTTTGCATTAAAGAAAGCCAACGCAACTGCAGAAAACTCGGTTATGATTGGCGATAGTTTAGAAGCAGATATTAACGGTGCTTTAAATGTAGGTTTTAAGGCAATTCATTGTGTTTTTAATGATGAAACAGCAACAGACAAAAATGTTACTTCTGTAGCTAATTTACTTGAGATTAAGCAATATTTATAAGGATTTAAGCGTTTGTAATTTGTAAAATATTTAAGATGAAAAAAATATAATAATAAAAATGCTTTTGTGTTTTGTTTTAATATTTGGGTGCTCAGAAGCTGTGGATTTCGATCAGATAGAAGATTATACACTAAAGCCCTCTTATGCTTTATCATTAACCTATTTTACAATATCGCCAAATAATTTTGTGCCAATTCCTGGCGCTCCTCCAATTACAGAAATTTCAGAAAAATCTGACGTTAAAATATTTGAAACAAGTTTTATAAGACAAAATTTAGTACAATTAGATTTCGATTTTGAAATTACGAATAGATTCAACAGAGATTTTACGGTAGAAATTTCGTTGTTAGATGAAAATGACAATCTTATTTATCAGTTAAACGATTTAAATGTAGCTGCAAATAACTTAGAATTCAAACAAACAGAAATTTTAAATATAGAATCAAATCCAACGGTTAGAAATTTTACTAGAGTAGAGGTAAAGTTGAGTTTAGATGATAAAACAACGCCTATAATTGCATCTGATGTTGGTGAAATCATATTTAATTCTGCAGCAACAATACATTTAGAAGCGCCTTTATAAAATGAAAACAAAACTATTTTACTTAGTATTTATCTTTTGCATTGGTGTTTACGGTCAAAATAAACAAGTATTGTATGACTTTGCAGGTTTACCGCAAACACTACTCTTAAATCCTGGTTTAGAAACTAATTATAAATACCATATTGGTGTACCTATGCTTTACGGGTTTTCATCAGAAATAGGATCAACTGGTTTTACAGTTTCAGATTTATTTGCTGCTGATAATAGAGATATTACAGATAAAGTTACAGCCGTTTTAGCGAATATATCTACTAGTGATTTTTTAAGTATAAACGCCAAAATCGACGTAATAAATATTGGTTATAGGTTAGATGATAAAACATATTTAAGTGGTGGTTTTTATAATGAAGTAGACGGAATTGGTTATTTACCTAAAGACGGAATTACACTTATAAACGAAGGTAATGCTGCGTATTTAAACAAAAGTTTTAGTGCATCTCAAATTCTTTACAAACTTGATTATTTGGGTGTAATTCATGCAGGAATTACTAGAAAAATAGATGATAATTTGACTTTAGGAGGGCGTTTTAAAATCTATTCGTCTTCGTTAAATGTAGAATCTACAAATAACACTGGTACTTTTACTTCTAACCTTGGTAATAATAATATTTATGTGCACTATTTAGAAAATATAGATATAAATTTTAGAACCTCTGGTTTGATTAAAGACAATGAATACATTAATGATGCAAGTACATACATTGGTAATACTTTTTTTGGCGGAAATATGGGCGTTGGATTAGATTTCGGTTTGTCCTATAACTTTTCTCCGCAATTACAGTTTTCTGCAAGTTTATTAGATATTGGTTTTATAAATCATACTAAAAACATTAAAAATACTATAACAAAAGGAAGTTTTACTTTCGAAGGTATTGCTTTTGATTATGATACAAACAATACAAATTATTGGCAGAATTTGAATGATGCTTTTGAAGAACAATTGCCAACAGAAGAAAATCAAGATTCTTATATCTCATGGAGACCTGCTAAATTTAATGCAGCAATTAAATATAGTTTTGGTGAAAAAAGAAGCAAATATTGCTATGATGACACGTATAAAGATTTCTTTACCGATGCTTTTGGTGCGCAATTATATTCAGTTTTTAGACCTTTACGTCAGCAATTCGCTTTTACAGGTTTTTATGAAAAATCCTTTTCAAATAAACTACATGCAAAACTAACATATACTGTCGATAATTTTTCATATTCGAATATTGGCTTTGGACTTTCTACCCAAATATGGAAAATTAATTTCTACGGATTAGTAGATAATATCACAGAATTATCTAATATTTCTTCTGCAAATAATGTTTCTTTACAATTCGGTTTTAACCTTTTATTTAATTAAAATGAAAACAATTTATACACTTATATTTATATTAACTTTTAGTTCGGTATATAGTCAACAGAAAAAAATAAACAATTATAAATACTTAATCGTTCCAGAAAGGTTTAGTTTTTTAAAGAAAACAGATCAATATCAAACTAGTTCTTTAACAAAGTTTCTTTTTAAAAAGAATGGTTTTAATGTTATGTTAGATTCCGAAGAATTACCTTTAGAGTTAAAAAATGATCCTTGTAAAGCACTAAAAGTTATTATTCAAGATAAATCATCTATGTTTAAAACGGCGGTTCTAATTGAATTAAGAGATTGTTTTAACAAGGTTTTATACACTTCTAAAGAAGGTGGCAGTAGAATTAAAGATTACAAAAAAGTTATCAAGAAGCAATAAGAAGAGCGCATGCTTCGATGTCTAATTTTGTTTATGAGCCAAGTTTAGAAGTTGCAATTACTAATAATAATGAAATATTAGAATCAACTAAGAATAAAGAGGTAATTGTTAAAAACGATGTAGAAAAAGAAGTATCTGATATTAAGCCCTTAGTTAGAATAGATAATACAGTTACAAAAATTAAGAATAAAGTAAAAAAAGAGACTTTATCTAAAGTAACCAATACTATAAAAACACTTTATGCACAACCAAAGTCAAACGGATTTCAGTTGATTAATTTAAAACCGGAGGTTGTTTTCATCATTTTAAATAGTAAAGTTAAAGATGTATTTATTATTAAAGATAAAAACGGAATATTCTACTTAAAAGATAATCTATGGATTGCAGAATACTACGAAAACGAGAAGTTAGTTCAAGAAAAATATCAAGTAAAGTTTTAATAGTCGTATCTATTTTTCCATCTATTTTTTAATATTTCTTTAAATTGATTTTCTCTTTGGTTATTGCCAGGTTCGTACAATTTTGTGCCGGAAATTTCTGAAGGTAAAAACTCTTGATCTATAAAGTTATTAGGATAATCGTGCGAATATTTGTAATCTTTACCATATTCTAAGTCCTTCATTAATTTTGTAGGCGAATTTCTTAAATTTAAAGGTACAGATAAGTCACCGGTTGCTTTAACTAAATTTTGTGCGGCTCCTATTGCCATGTAAGACGCATTACTTTTAGCTGAGTTAGCAAGATAAACAGCAGTTTGACTTAAAATAATTCTCGATTCAGGATTTCCGATAACAGAGACTGCTTGAAAAGTGTTATTTGCTAAAATTAGTGCAGTTGGATTTGCATTACCGATATCTTCAGACGCTAAAATTAACATTCTTCTAGCTATAAATTTTACATCTTCACCACCTTCAATCATTCTTGCAAGCCAATAAACCGCAGCATTAGGATCGCTACCTCTTATAGATTTAATAAATGCAGATATAATATCATAATGTTGTTCGCCAGTTTTATCATATCTAGCTGTATTTTTTTGAATTTTAGATAAAACCAGTTCATTTGTAATTTCTATTTCCTCATCAGCAGAAACCAATAATTCGAAAATATTTAAAAGTTTTCTAGCATCTCCGCCAGATACTTGAAGTAAAGCATCCGTTTCTTTTAATACAATTTTTTTAGCAGCTAAAAATTCATCTTTTTCAATAGCTCTATTTAATAATGCAATTAAATCT
Organism: Polaribacter sp. HA6-7; assembly: GCF_055693625.1. Taxonomy (NCBI): domain Bacteria; kingdom Pseudomonadati; phylum Bacteroidota; class Flavobacteriia; order Flavobacteriales; family Flavobacteriaceae; genus Polaribacter; species Polaribacter sp. HA6-7. The sequence goes on along the minus strand of NZ_CM146338.1, from coordinate 2,151,009 downwards.
TCTTTATCAAAAGAATTTAAAATATAAACCTGACATCTAGACAAAAGTGCAGGAATAACCTCAAAACTTGGGTTTTCTGTGGTGGCACCAATCAAAGTTACCCAACCTTTTTCTACTGCACCCAATAAAGAATCTTGTTGAGATTTGCTAAACCTATGTATTTCGTCAATAAAAAGAATCGGATTTTTAGCAGTAAATAATCCACCACTTTTTTTGGCTTTTTCAATGACTTCTCTTACATCTTTTACACCGGAACTAATAGCGCTTAAAGTATAAAAAGGTCTATTAGATGCTGTCGCAATTATGTTTGCTAATGTCGTTTTTCCGATTCCTGGTGGTCCCCAAAGAATCAAAGAAGGAATAATACCTTGCTTTATTAAATTAGTTAATACACCGTTTTTACCAACTAAATGTTGCTGACTGATGTAATCTTCTAAAGTTTTCGGTCTAATTCTTTCTGCCAAAGGTTCATTCATGCTGTAAAAATAGTAAAGTTTTATGACAGATGTTGTTAATTTCTATTTTGGTAAAATTTTTGATATTTTTAAAACTATATGGAACAAGAAAATCAATTAAATACATCAAAATCTATCTTTTTTATACCTGTACTATATGTAGTTGCCATTTGGGTTATATATTGGGTGGAAATTAAATTTAATTTCAATTTTAATAAATTCGGAATTTTACCGCGAAATTTTCAAGGATTAAGAGGTGTATTTTTCACTCATTTTATTCATAGTGATACTAAACACCTTTTTAATAACTCTATTCCGTTATTTGTTTTACTACTTAGTCTTTTTTATTTTTATAGAGATATAGGCCTAAAAATATTAATTTATGGAGGTGTTTTATCCGGTGCTTTAACTTGGATTATTGCCCGAGAATCTTACCATATTGGTGCCAGCGGAATCGTTTATTTGTTATTTAGTTTTGTTTTTTTTAGCGGAATTATTAGAAAACATTATAGATTAATTGCCCTTTCTCTTATAATTATTTTTTTATACGGAAGTATGATTTGGTATGTGTTACCAATTAAAGAAGGCATGTCTTGGGAAGGTCATTTATCTGGCTTTATTATGGGATTTCTATTTTCTATTATTTATAGAAAAAAGGGATTGTACAAAAAGAATATCAATTTAGTAAAACTGAATTTGATACTTACTTTGATGAAGATGGAAATTTTATTCCTCCGAGAACTTAACAGTGAAGTAGAGGAGGAGTTATAATATAGTTATTCCATTCTTTGTCTTACTGTTTCATATAAAAAAGCTCCACAAGCAACAGAAACATTTAAAGAAGCGATTTCACCTAATAAAGGTAATTTTGCTTTATAATCCACCATTTTAAGTATTGACGGGTTAACCCCTCTATGCTCAGAACCCATAACGATTGCTATTGGTTGATTTAAATCTACTTGGTATAAAGAATCATCTGTTTTTTCAGTTGCCGCAACTGTTTTAATTTCTGCAGATTGAAGAATGAATAATGCATCTTTTATATGATCTACTTTACAAATAGGAATTTTAAAAGCAGCACCAGCAGAAGTTTTAATAGTTTCTGCATTTACAGGAGCACTTCCATTCTTTTGAACAATAATTCCGTTAACACCTGTACATTCTGCAGTTCTTATTATAGCTCCAAAATTTCTAACATCAGATAGCTGATCTAATAATAAGAAAAGAGGTTTCTTATCACTTTCTAAAGTTTTTTCAATTAAAGTTTCTAAATCATGAAATTCTATAGGAGAAATTTGAGCAACAGCACCTTGATGGTTGTTGTTTTTAGATAAACGATTCAATTTTTCTACAGGTACCATACTTGTAGTTAATTTTTTTCTTTTATCAATTTATCTAATTCATAGAAAAGATTTCCTCTTAAACCCTTTTGAAGGTATATTTTATTAATTGTAGAACCACTTTCGATTGCTTCAATAATCGCTCTAATTCCAAAAATATTTGTCATTTCATTATTCATTTTGCAAATGTATGCTAATTTAAGAGCAAAAAAAACCATCTCTAAAAGAGATGGTTTTAATGTTATATATAATATTAAAAAATATTATTTATTTCCTTCAGTAATGTTAGGATTATCTGTAAGTTCTCTTTGTGGAACTTCAAAAGTTAATCTTGGATCATCATAAGCAAAACTTTCTCCAGCTCTGTTTAAGTGAATACTACCTCTTGTGTTTGTTAATTTTCTTCTTTTCATTAGTAAATAACTTTTACCTTCAGCTAAGAATTCAATTTTAGTATTAAACACTATTTCATCAACAAGATCTTGACCTGATAAACCATCAACGTATGCATAGTCAGCAGCGTCATCATAACGATTAGCTAAAACTTGCTTTAATCTAGTTCTTGCAGCAGTATCATCTCCTTCTACAGCACTTAATTCAGCAGAAAGTAAGTACATTTCTGTAACTCTCATGTAAACATAATCATCTGTCATAGGATTTTGAGAAAAAGGAGTTCTTGCAGCATTATAGAATTTTCCGATTGGAATTAACGGAGATTCACCTACAGCAACAGTACCACCACTTGCTGGAGCACCAAATTGTTGTTTTCTTATATCATTATCATTGATTTTAGCATATAAACCATCATCAATACCTCTAAAGTTTCCTACTGCTTGGTAAGAATAACTATAGTAGTCCATAAAACCATGCCAAGAAACTAAACCTAAGTCATTTGCAACTGTAAGGTCAAATCCCCACATCCATCCTGGAGTGCTTAATTGTGTAAAACCACCAGTAACTTCATCTTGATTCATCATTGTGAATTCACCGAATTAATTACTTCATCAGCTAAATCTCTAGCCATTAAGTTTTTATCACTTTGCCCCATAGAAGCATAAACGTAAGCTAATAAACCTTTAGCTACATTTTGATTTATAGAAGCTTTGTTTGGTCTTGTATACGTACTCATAAAGCTAATTGCAGAATTTAAATCTGAAATTATTAGGTCATATACTTCACCCATTGTAGACTTTGCTTTTCCAGATTCACCTGGGTTTACATAGATAGGTAAAATTTCTGCATTAGCATCATACTCAATTGCGTAATACTGGCTTAAATAAAAATAACCAAACGCTCTAATAGCTTTTGCTTGCCCTACAACACCCTTAACAGCATCAGATGCTGGTACTGCATCATTACCACCATTAGCAGCAATAATTAAGTTTGCACTGTTAATGATTCTGTAATAAAATCTCCAAGCAGTATAATTTGGTAGTGTTATAGACGGATCATTTGTCCATAAAAGATTTGATAAATTTACAAATCTATTAAATCTAGCACCAATTTGTGCCATATCACTAGATAGTAAATCACTCATTAAATCAAAAGATTTATGTCCAAAATCTTCCTGATTACCTGTTCCACCTATGTATGCAGTAACCATTTGGTTATAAATACCTCTTAAGTTACCTTCAACAATGCTTGGGTTAATTAAGGCAGTTTCTCCTAAATCTTCATTCGAGATAAAACTAGTAGGTCTTTGATCTAAAAATTCTTCATCACAAGAGCTCAAGAAGAGACTCGCAACAATAATACATAATATAAAATTTATTTTTTTCATAATTAAAATTGTTTAATTAAAATTTAACTCTAACACCTAAAGTGTAGTTTGATATTGGACTATAGTTATATCTTTCAGAAGTACCAGTAAGAGATGTTGTTGGGTTGTAACCGTCTCTAGCAGAGATTAAAAATAAATTATCTCCGAGATACCCATAAGCTTACAGAAGAAAGACCTATGTTTTCTAAATACTGAGTCGGTATACTATATCCTAACCTTACATTATTTAAAGATAAATAATCAGAACTTGTAATAAATCTTGTAGAAGCCGCATTTACTCTAATGTTTTCGTTAGAATAAAGTCTTGGTACATCTGTAATATCACCAGGATTCATCCATCTATCTCTCATATCTGCATGGTAACTGTAAGAACCTACTTTTCCATTACTCATTTGAGTAGCGTACTGTTGGTCATAACCATAACCTCCTAAACTATAACTAAATTGAGCGCTTAAGTTAAAATCTTTATAAGAAGTGTTAAGTCTAAATGCTCCACTTACTGTAGGTATTAAAGATTTATTGTTGTATTTACGTGTTGCGTCTGCATATTCAGTTGTAACACGTTCTTGAATGCTTGCTCCTGGATTTGCAGCTTTGTATACTTCTAAATCATTAATTCCTTCGTTAGTATCGTATTGACCATTGTTATTTTCATCAACCCAGCTTTCTAACCATTGAGCATTACCGGTAGCAGGATCAACACCAGCCCATTCTCTTAAGTAGTAGTCAAATCTACTACGACCTGCAGATTGTGCAAAATTACCATCGATATTAATAACTTTTGCTTCACCAGTTGCATTTTCAATTGGCATTTGAGTTATTTCGTTTTCGTACATTGATCCATTAATAGATAAAGATAATTTAAAATCTTCATTTCTGATGATGTTACCAGTTAAATCAAATTCTAAACCTTTATTTACCATTTCACCATCGTTTGTTAAGATAATAGCATCCCCTGTAGAAGGTGATAATCTTTTGTTAACGTATAAATCCGTTGTAGTTTTAACAAAATAATCTAAACCAAAATCTATAGCGCCATTAAAAAATCTAGCTTCAATACCTGTTTGGAAACTTTGACTAGATTCCCAAGTAATGTTTGGATCTACAACTGCTCTTGGAGCTAAAGAAGGTAATCCTAATAAGTTTTGTACATTAAATCCTAATTGACCAGCAAAAGAATTATTTCCTTGGTCTCCTAAAACACCATAACTAGCTTTTAACTTTAAGAAATCGATAGTCTCACTAGAGCTTAAGAAATCTTCTTCACTAATAACCCAACCTGCACCTACAGATCCAAATGTTCCCCATTTGTTTTTAAAGAATCTTGAAGATCCATCTCTTCTTAATGTACCAGATAAGTAATATTTACCTGCGTAGTTATAATTAGCTTGAGTAAAGTAACTTTCTAAGCTTCTACCAATTCTAGAACCATTAGACACACCATTTTGATCGATGTAATTTTCTCGGAACAATTACTGCATTAGGGTTTAAGTTAACAACTCCTTTTTTGCTTAAATCAAAATCTTCAAATGAAGATTCAAAACTTTCATGTGCTATTAAAGCATTAAAGTTATGGTCGTTTCCAAAAGTTGTTGCGTATCTTAAAATTTGATTAAAGTTTTGAGCAGAATATGTAGTATTAGACTTGTATAAAGTTCCTCCTAAAGCAACACCTGCACTACCTTGAATAGAGTTTCTTACTTGGTCGAAGTTACTACTATAAATATTTACACCATAAGTAGTTTCGAAAGTTAATCCTTCTAAAATATCAACAACAAAATTTACGTTACCGTTTATGTTATGTCTTTTAGTTCTATTAATGTTATAAATAGCTTCTCCAATACCGTTGTATGTTGCAGAAAAATCTCTACCATTACCAGCAGAGTTATCTGCAAAATCATAAAGACGATTTCCTGTGTTAGGATCTGTTAAGATGTTACCATCTGCATCTCTTAAAAATAAAGAGTAAATTGTTGGGATATAATCTAACATATAAGTTACAACTCCACCACCATAACCAGTAGCATCATTATATTCACTGTAAGAATAATCTAAATTAGTGTTTATCTTAACTCTATCCATAGGTTTAGTGTTAACATTTAATCTAGCACTATATCTATCAAATTGAGATTCTTGCACGTAACCTTCGTCAGATAAGTAACCTAAAGAAAAGTAATGTTTTGTATTCTCAGTACCACCAGATGTTTTAAAGTTGAATTCATTTCTTATTCCGTCTCTATAACCTGCGTCAGCCCAGTCAGTAGGAGTAAATTTTCTTGTTACGCCTGGTCTAACTTGACCTGTAGAAGGATCTATTAATTCATTACCGTCAGCAACGTTCCACATGTTATATAAAGGAGCGATACCTCTATCAGAAAAAACATTATCTAAAGCATACTGAGATGGGTTTGCTTGACCAGTTAACTCTGCACTGTTTTTCAATCCATCATAAACTAATCCCATGTACTCTTCTTCACTATGAATTAAGTCATAAAATGGTAATGTTCTACTGTTGATAGATGTTTGAAAATCAAATTCTACAACACTTTTTCCACTCTTACCTCTTTTAGTTGTAATTAAAACAACACCATTCGCACCACGGGCACCATAAATAGCTGTTGCAGATGCATCTTTTAAAATTGTAGTTGATGCAATATCATTAGGATTAATTGAGTTTACATCTCCTGTATAAGGAACACCATCCACAACATAAAGTGGCGAACTATTTCCTTCAATTGAACTAAAACCTCTAATTCTAATGTTAGCACTTCCACCAGGTCTACCATTTGTTCTTACAACAGATACACCGAAGCTTCACCAATTAAAGCTTGAGCAACATTTGATACTGCTTTTGCATCAATATTTTCTGCTGAAACAGTACTAACACTACCTGTAAATGATTTTTTTGTAGTTGTACCATATCCTACAACAACAATTTCGTCTAGAACATTAGCATCTTCTACTAAGGTAACATTAATTGAGTTTGAGTTACCAACTGTTTTTTGAACAACTTTATAACCAAGATATCTAAATACTAGCACATCTCCAGTATTTGCTTTAATTGTGTACTCACCATTAAAGTCAGTCTCAGTACCGGTATTTGTTCCTTGTATTAAAACACTAACTCCAGGTAATAATCCGAGCCGTCTTTAACTTTACCAGTAATAGTCTTTTGTTGAGCAAATGATATTTGCACAACTAACGCCAGTAATAGCGTTAAAATTCCATTAAACTTTGTCTTCATTGTATAATTATTTGAATTAATTAATTCCAAAAGTCTTAAAATTATCTTAATAAAACAATTTTTTAACATAAAATATTGAAAGTATAATTTATTATTTTTCCAAAAAAAGCACTCAATCGAACTAGATTGAGTGCTTCTCTATAAAATAATAACAGTGATTATTTAAATAACCATAGTTTAGTGTCGAGATTATCAGCACCTTGAGCGCTAACAGCTGCGTTGTAGTTTTCTTCATTTAATGCACCTGCGGTTGCAGAGTAACCGTGTCTTTGAGGAATGTCTGTAGCATTTGATAATAAGTTTGCTGGAGCAACTAATGCTATTCGTCCATCATTACCTTCGGCTTTGAATCTTCTCCATTCAGCCCAACTATTATATCCTTGAAAAAATAAAGATACATATTTTTCATATGCAATATCCTCAATTCCAGTGTATGGGTTTGCAGTTAAATATACTGTAGCATCCGCTGAATCAACGCCCCATTGTTCCATACTAGCAGTAACTGCTTGGTTGTATAGTGTAGCTGGATCTTCAGTTGTCCAACCTTTAGCAGCAGCTTCGGCTCTAGCAAATAAAACTTCAGAATAAGTATAAATCATTAATGGTGCTTCGCTATTACTAATAATATCACTTGTAATGAAAGAATAATCTGCTGTTGCAGAGTTTGAAGCTCCGTAAGGTGCTCCAACAAAAGTAGCTGAAGTAGTTGCAGGTTCTGCAAACTTAGCTAATCTCGGATCTTCTGGTAATGTATTTGTTCCTGTACCAATTAATTTGTCAACAAAAACATCACTCATTAGGTAATCTTTTCTTGACTCAAATCTATCTTGCCAAGGATTATCATTTGAATCTTCTGATAGGTATGTGTATTTAATATTTTCATCATTAGAAGATATTACTCCGGATAATGCTTCGTTAAATTTAACTTGACCTTTCGCAGGATCTGCTTTAGAAAGTCTTAATCCCATTACCATCTTAATAGTATTAGCAAAAGTTCTCCATCTATCCATATCTCCTCCGAAATAAATATCACTATCAGGACCATTGCCACCATCAATAGAAGCTAATGCAGCGTCTAATTCATTAAAAAGGCCATCGTAAATAGCTTCTTGAGAATCATATGCTGGGTAGATATTGTTAGAAACATCTAAAGCTTCTGAATATGGTAAATATCCCCATCTATCTGTCATCCCATGCATAATGTATACTCTTAAAATTGAGGCAGCAGCAATTTGATTTCCATTTGAACCATATGCTTGAGCAGCTATTTTAGTATCATCATTAGAATTTATTTCAATAATTTGACGTAAATCTTCTAATAGACCATAAGATCCATCAGGGCTCCAATTTAGTGTTTGATAACGAGATTCTTCATCATATTGACCGTTCGACAAATATTGAACGTATAAATTTGATGTAGTGCTAGCTATATAACCACTTGTTCCTCTTTGAACATTCGCTAATAAGGATGCCGTTACTGGAGTACTTGGGTTATTTGGGTTTTGGTTTGTGTCACCAAAATCCACTGTATCACATGCTGTAAATGAAACCGCTACAGCAAGAATAAGGGTTTTTATTTTATTAATTTTTTTCATTTCTTAATTTATTTTTTAATTAAAATGACATTCTTACGTTAACACCAACGGTTCTAACGTTTGGTAATTGTCCACCTTCAGTCCAATTTACTCCATTTCTTGTTTCAATTTCAGAAGGGTCTAATCCTGGTAAAGCTGAGTGAATTAGCCATACATTGTTTGCAAATACACCTAAATTTAATGTTTTGAAAGGAGTTTTTTCTAAAATGTTATTTGGTAAATCGTAGTCTAAACGTACAGTTCTTAACTTAACATAAGAAGCGTCATATAACCATCTTTCATGTAAAGCAAATAAACGACCCCAGTAAGTACTAGATTCAATATTATAAGATACAGGTGCTCCGAAGTTTCATCTACTCCTTCTATTAATTCACCACCACCATTGGCTACAGCGTCTCTTACAGGGTTTCCTAAGTTGTTATTACCAACAGTCTCTATTCCTAAACCGAATAATTGTTAAACATTCTTGTTACAGAAAATACTTTTCCTCCTTTTTGAAAGTCAATATCAAAACCTAAGTTAAAGTTTTTGTAACGTATATTGTTAGAGAATCCTCCAGTGAAATCAGGCAATACATTACCTAAATATTGATTTGTGTCGTAGATTGGTGCTCCGAAGCTGTTAATATTTTGTTACCATCAGCATCTCTTCTGAATGCTCTACCGTAAATAGCTCCCCATTCTTCTCCAACTCTTTCCTGTAATTGAATACCTCTCCAAGAACTAGATAACACATTTACATCAATTCCTTCAGAAATTTTATTTACTGTTCTTTCTAAAGTAGCAAAACTTAAAGTTGCATCCCATGCGATATCTTCTTTTTTAATAATATCATAATTTAAAGCAACTTCTATACCATTGTATGTTTGCTTACCATCATTTTTAAGAGTACTTGTGTAACCCGTAGATCCGTCTAAAGTAACAGATACAGGCAGTTCTTCATCTATTTTCTTAAAGTAAGCAAAATCTACTCCTAATCTACTGTTGAATAATCTTAATTCTGTACCAATTTCGTAATCTTTACGAACTCCACCTTGTAAGAAAGGGTTAGCAAACGTTCCTTGAGCAGATAAAGTACCTGTACTTCCGTAAGGAGTACCAATTCCATATACAGCAGATAATTGATATGGAGAAGGGAATTTAGGTGCTTGAGCTGCACTCATTCTTAATTTTCCAAACCTTAAAAAATCGTTTTGTGGAATTAATTTAGAGAATATAAAACTTAAAGATCCACCATATGTTTCAATTCTATTTTCTTCTGAATATGCAGATGATCCCCAGTCAAATCTTGTAAATCCATCTAAAAATAATATGTCTTTATATCCAACAGAACCTTTTACAAATATAGATTTAGATTTAAATTTAGATGAAGAGTTATTTACTGTTGGTCTATCTACTGAAGTACTTAAACTGTAGAAACCTAAAGTGTTTAATCCTCCAACTGTACTACCGCTTAAACTTTCAGATCCTATTGTAGATAATTCAAAACCGGCAGATGCTGTAATGTCAAAATCTTCATTTAAATCTTTAGAGTAATTTACAATACCAAAAAGTTCTTCTCTAAAGTCCATGTTTTCAGTTTCACTGTAAGAAGGTAATGTTTGCCCTCCTAAGCTACCAAAAGCTGTTCTATTATTATATTCATAAGAGTTAAATGTTTTTCTTAAATCTAAACTCATGTTTAAATTTTCATTAACTTCATATTTTAATCCAATCTTACCGTAGATTGCATTTTTTGTTTGAAAGTTTAAGTTTTCATTAGTTTCAAAAAATGGAGAATCCCAATATAATGGTGCTGAGTTTGTTGGACTATTAATATTCCAAGATACAAACTGACCGTTTCTTTCATAATTTCTTACTCTGTCCATGTCTAGTTGACGTTGCCACCATTGGTTTAAGTTAGAAACTACATTTCCATAACCATTGTCTCGGAAAGTTATTAGTTCTTCTATCTTGATAGTTGAAGTTAGCATATGCAGTTAACTTGTCTGTAATATCTAAACTCGCATTAATTGTAGCTTGTACTTGTTTTCTTTTAGAATTAGGAAAAACACTATTTCTGTCAATATTTGTTAAACCAACTCTTACGTTGTAGTCATCACCACCTTTAGCAAAACTTACAGAAGTGTTGTTGATAATACCTGTGTCGAAAAAGTCTTGAATGTTATCTGGGTTAGCTTCAAAAGCTCTTAATTTTCCAAATTCAGGATCTCCCTGAATCCAAGAATCCCAATGACGAACCATTTGTCCATCTAATTTTGGACCCCAGCTTTCATCAGCATAATATTCAACCATTTTTTGACCATTAAAAGAAGCCCATGAAGCTGGGTGTCTAGAAGGGTCATAGTTAAATGTGTTAAATTCTTGAGAGTAACCACCACCATATTCATTTTGGTATTCGGTAAAATGTAAACATTTTCCATTGCCGTACTATGGTTTAATGTAACAACACTTTCACCACTTTTTGCAGACTTTGTAGTAATAATAACTACACCATTAATTCCTTCAGGCCCGTATAATGCAGTTGCTGCAGAACCTTTTAAAACAGATAAATCAGCAATATCATCTGTGTTAATGTCAGATGTAGAACTAATTTTCACATTGTCTACAATGTATAATACATTAGAGTTACCTCTTAATCTTATTCCGAATTACCAAAACCTGCAGAAGGAGCACCTACTGCCTGTACACCAGCAACTCTACCTGCTAACGCGTTGTTGACATCTGTTTCTCTTGATCTCACTAAGTTTTCTCGGTTTAACAGATTGTTGAGCAAAACCAATAGATTTTTTGTCTCTTTTAATACCTAATGCAGTTACTACAATTTCGTCTAGTACACTAGCATCTTCAATCATAGTTACATTAACTGTATTTGATGATCCGATTGTTTTTTCAATAGTTTTGTATCCTACATAACTAAAGCTTAAAACGTCTCCGTTGTTAGCTTTAATAGTAAATTTACCATTGAAATCAGTTTCAGTTCCTTTAGTAGTCCCTTTAATTAGAATGCTTACTCCAGGTAGTGATCCTGTGGCATCCGAGACTGTTCCGAAACTGTTTTTTCTTGCGCAAAACTTATTTGCACAACAAACGCCAGTAATAGCGTTAAAATTCCCTTTAACTTTGTTTTCATTATTTATTTGATTTGAATTAATTAGCCCAAATATCTAAATATTTTATTAATAAAACAATGAAATGGTTAATAATTGTTAATTTTAAGTGTTAAAATTAATGTTTCATTATAGATAATTCATCCAATTTATTGTGAACTGAGTGTTTTCAGGGGTTGACAGAAGCTTCTTTTTTAATAGTGTTGTTATAGAAAAGTTAATTTTAGATTTATTTGTGTTAAATAAATAGCCTATTCCAATACCAAATAGTTTTTCACTATTTTCTTTATTGTAGATTATTCCTAAATCAGATATTGTGTACAAGTAAGCGTCTTTTTTAGTTAGGTATCTGTATTCTATATTTTGTGTTATATAGTTTTCAGTAAATATGCTTTTTTCATTAACTCCTCTTATCGTATTTTTACCTCCGATTCTAAATAATTCGTTGTTTACATAATTTTCAGAATTTAAAAATCCCATATTGTTTTGAAGATATATTTTGTTTCTGTTGTTCAAGTTAAATAAATAACTAATTCTAGATTCAATTTTAATTTGTGATGTGTTTTCTGTTCTTGTTTTCCTTTTTCCAATGGAAGGGTTTATTAAAAACGAAAATTTATCAGAATTGAATTCATCGTAATTTGGAACTGTAAATTCATAACCAAATCCGAAGAAATTATTATTAAATGTTTCTATATTGTCGCTTTTAATAATTTCTGCCGAAGATCCTGTGGTGTAGTTAACTGATATTTTTGAATATTTAGATAATTTGTATTTTAAATTAGTTTCAAATCTAGTATTTGTGAATGTTGAATCTTGTCTGTATATGTTAAATTTTATTTCGGTGATATTTTTGAGTTGAAAATATAAGGATTAATAAAATTTAAAGAAAATTCACTTCTGTCATTATTTAAATTTTTCCATTCAAGATTTATTTCTTCTCCTTTATTAATTATGTTTAATAGATTTAACTCTAAATATCCATTAAATTTTATTTTACCGTTTTCGTTGTTTGCAAAATTTATCAATCCATCAATACTACTTCTGTTTATTTTTTTAAATACATATATAATAAGGTAGAGTCTTTTGTGAAAAGTATTTCGGTTTTTTAATTTCTTGAATGAATTTTAAAGGTTTCGTGTTTTTGCTTATTTTGTTTAATAATTTATTGTTGTAAATCGTTTTAGTGTTGATGTTGTAATGATTGGTTATGTATTTTGTTGGGAAATTTTCATAACCTTTTATTATCGTGTTGTTTATTTTTCTTTCTTTTAAGTTTCTTATTACTAAGGAAGCTTTTATTGTTTTATTTGACGTTTTGTAATCTTCTAAATAAATTTTAGAGAAGCTTAAACCATTTTGTTCTAATTTGAAGGATAGCTTATTTAGGTATTCTTCAATTTTATTGCTTTGAACAATTGCTTTAGTGTTGGGTAGTTTTAATACTTTTAATGTTGCGGGATTTAGTTTCGAAAAAGATATGATGATATTGTTTACATTTTTATTTAGACTCATGTAAATATTAAAAATTTTATTTTGTTTTTTTACACTGTCAATCATATAGGTGTAGTATCCTTTTTTTGTAATTCTTTTTCGATTTTTTTTAATTCTTTTGATATTATTGTCGAGTCTTGAAATTTTCTCAAATAATTTATTTTATTTAAGATTTTGTTTTCTGTTTTATTTATTGATGTAATTTTCAATTCATAGTCTTGTGCTTTCACTGTGTAGTTCACAAGAAGTGTGGAGAGAATTATAAAAAATGTTTTTTTAAAAGACATTAACAATGATAAGGTTTGTAGATGTCAAATGTATAAGTTTTACTGATAATGGTTCTCCTAAAAAAATGTTTTTTGAAAAATAACTCACTGACATTTGAATAATTAGAAATTAGTTGTACATTTGCGGACTCTTAAAAAAGAGATAATGTTTAATTATAAACGAAAAACAGTAATTATTTAGTATGCCAACTATTCAACAATTAGTTCGTAAAGGAAGAACCAAAATAACTAAGAAGAGTAAATCGGCTGCTTTGTCGTCTTGTCCTCAAAGACGTGGAGTTTGTACTCGTGTTTATACTACAACACCAAAGAAACCTAATTCAGCAATGCGTAAAGTTGCCGAGTTAGATTGACAAATGGTAATGAGATAAACGCATACATTCCAGGAGAAGGACATAACTTACAGGAGCACTCGATAGTATTAGTTAGAGGTGGAAGGGTAAAAGATTTGCCAGGAGTTAAATATCACGTAGTACGTGGTGCATTAGATACTGCAGGTGTTGAGGGTAGAACCCAACGTAGATCTAAGTATGGAGCAAAACGCCCAAAAAAGTAAATTAGTAACTTTTTTAATGTAAAGACATGAGAAAAAGAGCAGCAAAAAAAGAGTCTTATTACCGGATCCAAAGTTTAATGATCAGTTAGTAACACGTTTCGTGAATAACTTGATGTGGGATGGTAAGAAGTCAGTAGCTTTTAAAGTATTTTATGATGCGTTAGATATCGTAGAAGAAAGAAAAGGTGAAGAAGAAAAAACAGCTTTAGAGATTTGGAAAGATGGTTTATCAAATGTAATGCCTCACGTAGAAGTAAGATCTCGTCGTGTTGGTGGTGCTACGTTTCAGATACCAATGCAAATTAGACCAGATCGTAAGGTTTCTATGGCTATTAAATGGATGATTTTGTACACTCGTAAAAGAAACGAGAAAACAATGGCACAGCGTTTAGCTGCTGAGATTTTAGCTGCGGCTAAAGAAGAAGGAGCTGCTGTTAAAAAACGTACTGATACTCATAAAATGGCAGAAGCAAATAAAGCTTTCTCTCACTTCAGATTTTAATAGAAATGGCTAGAGATTTAAAATTTACAAGAAATATTGGAATTGCAGCACATATTGATGCTGGAAAAACTACAACAACAGAACGTGTATTGTATTATACAGGTGTTTCTCATAAAATTGGAGAAGTACATGATGGTGCAGCAACAATGGACTGGATGGAGCAGGAGCAAGAAAGAGGTATTACAATTACTTCTGCAGCTACTACTTGTACGTGGAACTTTCCAATAGAAAACGGAGAAAAAACTCCGAAAACAAAAGGATATCACTTTAATATTATTGATACTCCAGGACACGTTGATTTTACTGTAGAAGTAAATAGATCATTACGTGTTTTAGATGGTTTAGTTTTCTTATTTTCAGCTGTTGATGGTGTAGAACCTCAATCTGAAACTAACTGGAGATTGGCAGATAACTATAAAGTACCAAGAATTGGTTTTGTTAATAAAATGGACCGTCAAGGTTCTGATTTCTTAGGAGTTTGTCAGCAAGTAAAAGATATGTTAAAGTCAAATGCGGTGCCAATCGTTTTAAATATTGGTGACGAGGATGAGTTTAAAGGTATTATAGATTTAGTTAAGAATCGTGCTATTGTATGGCATGATGAAACTCAAGGAGCTACTTTCGATGTTATCGAAATTCCTGAGGATATGAAAGAAGAAGCTCGTAAGTACCGTGCACTTTTAATTGAAGAAGTAGCAAGTTACGATGAGAATCTTTTAGAAAAATTCATGGAAGATGAAGATTCTATTACAGAAGAAGAAGTGCATGCTGCACTTAGAGCTGCTGTAATGGATATGGCAATTATTCCTATGATTTGTGGTTCTGCGTTTAAAAATAAAGGAGTTCAGTTCTTATTAGATGCTGTTTGTCGTTATTTACCTTCACCAACTGATAAAGATGGTATTGTAGGTGTAAACCCAGATACAGAACAAGAAGAATTACGTAAGCCAAGTGTAGATGAACCTTTTGCTGCTTTAGCATTTAAAATTGCTACAGACCCTTTTGTTGGTCGTTTAGCATTTTTAGAGCATATTCTGGTCGTTTAGATGCTGGTTCTTATGTTTTAAATAACCGTTCAGGTAAAAAAGAACGTATTTCACGTATTTATCAAATGCATGCTAACAAGCAGAATGCAATTGATTTTATCGAAGCTGGAGATATTGGTGCGGCAGTAGGTTTTAAATCTATCAAAACAGGAGATACTTTGTCTTCTCAAGAGCATCCAATTGTTCTAGAATCTATGGATTTTCCGGACCCAGTAATTGGTATTGCTGTTGAGCCTAAAACTAAAGCAGATGTAGATAGATTAGGTATTGGTTTAGGTAAGTTAGCTGAAGAAGATCCAACATTTACTGTTCGTTCTGATGAAGCTTCGGTCAAACTATTATCTCAGGAATGGGAGAATTACACTTAGATGTAATTGTAGATCGTTTAAAACGTGAATTTAAAGTTGAAGTTAACCAAGGTCAGCCTCAAGTAGAATATAAAGAAGCTATTACAGCATCTGCAGATCATAGAGAAGTTTATAAGAAACAATCTGGTGGTCGTGGTAAGTTTGCTGATATAGTATTTACTATGGAGCCTGCAGAAGAAGGTGTTCAAGGATTAGTTTTTGAATCTGTAATTAAAGGTGGTAATGTTCCTAAGGAATTTGTACCTTCTATTGAGAAAGGATTTAAAGAAGCTATGAAAAACGGACCATTAGCTGGATACGAAATGGATTCTATGAAAGTAACTTTAAAGGATGGATCATTCCACGCAGTGGATTCTGATCAACTTTCTTTTGAGTTAGCTGCAAAATTAGGTTTTAAAGCTGCTGCTAAAGCTGCTAAAGCTAAAATTATGGAGCCATTAATGAAATTAGAAGTGTTAACTCCGAGAGGAGAACATGGGAGATATCGTTGGTGATTTAAATAGAAGAAGAGGACAAGTAAACGATATGAGTGATCGTAACGGTGCAAAAGTTGTAAAAGCGTTAGTGCCATTATCAGAAATGTTTGGTTATGTTACAGCTTTAAGAACTATGTCTTCCGGTAGAGCAACTTCTACTATGGAATTTTCACATTATGCTGAAACTCCTTCTAATGTATCTGAAGAAGTGATAGCAAAATCTAAAGGTTAATCGACTAAAGAATATAAGATGAGTCAAAAAATTAGAATAAAATTAAAGTCTTACGATTATAATTTAGTAGATAAATCTGCTGAGAAAATCGTTAAGACGGTAAAAAGTACTGGTGCTGTTGTAAACGGACCAATACCTTTACCAACACATAAAAAGATTTTTACAGTTTTACGTTCTCCACACGTAAATAAAAAATCTAGAGAGCAATTTCAATTAGCTGCTTACAAAAGGTTATTAGACATTTATAGTTCTTCTTCGAAAACTATTGATGCTTTAATGAAACTTGAGTTACCAAGTGGTGTTGAAGTTGAGATCAAAGTTTAAGTAAAATATTAACTTTCGGTTTAATTTTGTTAAACCGAAAGTTTTTTATACTTTTGCAACCCGAAATAGAGTAGGGAACTGCTATTTTTGATGTAATTATCACTAATAGTGACATGTCCGGAGCGTTTCGCGAAGGAAAAACGGAAAAAACAAAATCAGCGTTGAATTTGTTTGCGCTGTTTTTTTTTATGAAATTTTAAGGATGTGTACTGAAACATTTGTTTCAAAAAATATAATTATTAATATAGACGCGCTGGATAAATATCTATTCGTCTAAAATTTTAACTAAATGTCTCGGGTTAATAGGAAGAAAAATTGGAATGACCAGCTTATTTGATGAAAACGGGAAGAATATTCCTTGTACAGTAATCGAAGCGGGTCCTTGCGTTGTTACCCAAGTCAGAACCGAAGAGGTTGACGGCTACAATGCGTTACAACTTGGTTTCGATGACAAGAAGGCGAAGAGCTCTAACAAAGCGTTAGACGGTCACTTTAAAAAAGCTGGCACCACTGCAAAGAAAAAAGTCGTTGAATTTCAAGGGTTTGAAGGTGAGTATAAATTAGGAGATTCTATATCTGTAGATCACTTTGAAGAAGGTGAGTTTGTAGATGTTTCCGGTGTTTCTAAAGGTAAGGGTTTTCAGGGTGTTGTAAAACGTCATGGATTTGCTGGTGTTGGTCAAGCTACGCATGGTCAACATAACCGTTTAAGAGCTCCGGGTTCTATTGGTGCTGCATCTTATCCTGCAAGAGTATTCAAAGGAATGCGTATGGCAGGTAGAATGGGTGGAGATAAAGTGAAAGTACAAAACTTAAGAGTATTAAAAGTAGTTGCTGAAAAGAACTTACTTGTTGTTAAAGGAGCTGTTCCTGGACACAAAAATGCTTTTGTAACTATTCAGAAATAATGAAAGTAGCTGTTTTAGATATTACAGGAAAAGATACAGGTAGAAAGGTTGAGCTTTCTAAAGATGTATTCGGTATTGAGCCTAATGATCATGCTATTTATTTAGATGTTAAGCAATACTTGGCAAATCAACGTCAAGGTACGCACAAATCTAAAGAAAGAGCAGAAATTGCTGGTTCTACAAGAAAGATAAAAAAACAAAAAGGAACTGGTACTGCAAGAGCAGGTTCTATCAAGTCTGGTGTTTTTAGAGGTGGTGGACGTATGTTCGGACCAAGACCAAGAAATTATTCTTTTAAATTGAATAAAAACTTAAAGCGTTTAGCACGTAAGTCTGCTTTAAGTATTCAAGCAAATGATGAGAATTTAGTAGTAGTTGAAGATTTTAACTTTGAAAATCCAAAAACTAAAAACTTTTTAAACGTTTTAAAAGCGTTAGAATTAGATACTAAAAAGTCTTTATTTGTTTTAGGTAGTGATAATACAAATGTGTATTTATCATCACGTAATTTGAAAAATTCTAAAGTAATTAAAGTTTCAGAAATTAACACATACGGTTTGTTAAACGCAAACAAAGTAGTGATTACTGAAGGTTCTTTAGAAGGTATAAACACTAATTTAAGCAAATAGGGATTCGAAATGAGTATTTTAATAAAACCTATTATTACGGAAAAAGCTACAAACGATAGTGAATTATTTAATCGTTATGCATTTGTAGTAGATAAAAATGCTAATAAATTAGAGATTAAGTCAGCAGTTGAATCTGCTTACGGGGTTTCTATATCTAGTGTAAGAACTTTAAATTATCCAATTCAAAGAAATACTAAGTTTACTAAAAAAGGTTTAGTTACTGGTATTAAGAGTGGGTATAAGAAAGCTATTGTACAGTTAGCAGAAGGAGAAAGTATTGATTTTTATAACAATCTTTAAAAGACAAAAATGTCAGTTAGAAAATTAAAACCAATAACACCAGGTCAGCGTTTTAGAGTTGTAAATGGGTTCGACACCATAACAACTGATAAGCCGGAGAAAAGTTTACTTGCTCCGAAAAAACGATCTGGAGGTCGAAACAATCAGGGAAGAATGACAACACGTAATATTGGTGGTGGTCATAAACAAAAGTACCGTATTATCGATTTTAAAAGAGATAAGCAAGGTATTCCTGCAACAGTAAAAACAATAGAATACGATCCAAATCGTACAGCTTTTATAGCGCTATTAAGTTATGCTGATGGTGAGAAACGTTATGTAATTGCGCAAAACGGTTTAAAAGTAGGTCAAACTATTATTTCAGGTAAAGATGTTGCTCGAGAAATTGGAAATGCAATGACTTTAAGTGAAATTCCTTTAGGAACTACGATTTCATGTATAGAATTACGTCCAGGTCAAGGAGCTGTTATGGCTCGTTCTGCTGGTTCTTTTGCTCAATTAATGGCAAGAGATGGTAAGTATGCTACAGTTAAGTTACCTTCCGGTGAAACAAGATTAATCTTGTTAACTTGTATGGCAACTATTGGTGTTGTATCTAATTCAGATCATCAATTACTTGTTTCAGGTAAAGCTGGTAGATCTAGATGGTTAGGTAGAAGACCTAGAACAAATGCAGTAAGAATGAACCCGGTTGATCACCCAATGGGAGGTGGTGAAGGACGTTCTTCTCGGAGGGCATCCAAGATCAAGAAATGGTATACCTGCTAAAGGATTCAAGACTAGATCTAAAACCAAAGCTAGTAATAAGTATATTATAGAACGTAGAAAGAAATAATAAGTTATGGCAAGATCATTAAAAAAAGGACCTTACGTTCACTATAAGTTAGAGAAAAAAGTGTTAGCTAATGTAGAAGGTGGAAACAAAACTGTAATCAAAACTTGGTCTAGAGCAAGTATGATTACTCCAGATTTTGTTGGACAAACAATTGCTGTTCATAACGGACGTCAATTTGTACCGGTTTACGTTACAGAAAACATGGTAGGGCATAAATTAGGCGAATTTTCACCAACTCGTTCTTTTAGAGGACACGCTGGTGCAAAAAATAAAGGAAAAAAATAGTAGGAAATGGGAGTTCGTAAAAAAAATATGGCAGATCAGTTAAAAGCAGATAGAAAGCAACGTGCTTTCGCTAAGCTTACTAACTGTCCTACATCACCAAGAAAAATGCGTTTAGTAGCAGATCAAGTAAGAGGTGTTGAAGTTGAAAAAGCTTTACAAATCTTAAAATTTAGCCCTAAAGAAGCATCTATAAACTTAGAGAAATTATTGTTGTCTGCAATTGCAAACTGGCAAGCTAAGAATGAAGATGCAGCTATAGAAGATGCTGGATTATATGTGAAAACTATTTATGTAGATAGCGCAGGAATGTTAAAAAGATTAAGACCAGCTCCACAAGGTCGTGCTCATAGAATTCGTAAGCGTTCTAATCACGTTACTTTAGAGTTAGGTACTAAAACAATAAGCAAATAATCAAAGTAGAAATGGGACAAAAAACTAATCCAATAGGAAATCGTTTAGGAATCATCAGAGGTTGGGAATCTAACTGGTACGGTGGTAATGACTACGGAGATAAAATTGCTGAAGATGATAAGATAAGAAAGTATATACATGCTAGATTATCTAAAGCAAGTGTTTCTAGAGTAATTATAGAGCGTACTTTAAAACTTGTAACCGTTACTATCACTACTGCTAGACCTGGTATTATTATCGGTAAAGGTGGTCAAGAGGTAGACAAGTTAAAAGAAGAGCTTAAGAAAATTACAGGAAAAGAAGTTCAAATTAACATTTTTGAAATCAAGCGTCCAGAATTAGATGCAAGATTAGTAGCAACTAGTGTTGCTCGTCAAATTGAGAATAGAATTTCTTATAAGAGAGCTATTAAAATGGCTATTCAAGCTACAATGAGAATGAATGCTGAAGGTATTAAAATTCAGATTTCAGGACGTTTAAATGGAGCTGAAATGGCACGTTCAGAGCACTTTAAAGAAGGTAGAATTCCTCTTTCTACTTTTAGAGCTGATATTGATTATGCACTTGTAGAAGCTCATACTACATACGGAAGATTAGGTGTGAAGGTATGGATTATGAAAGGCGAAGTTTATGGTAAAAGAGAATTATCTCCATTAGTAGGATTGTCTAAGAAACAATCTGGTTCTAAAGGTGGTGACAGATCTAAACGTCAACCTCGTAGAAGAAAATAATTTTTAAAATTAGAAATTAAAAATGTTACAGCCAAAAAGAGTAAAATACCGTAAGGTACAGAAGGCGAAAGGAAATATGACAGGTATTTCTGGTAGAGGAAATCAACTTTCTAACGGAATGTTTGGTATCAAATCTTTAGACCGGAATTTATTAACTTCGCGTCAGATAGAAGCAGCTCGTATTGCGGCTACTCGTCATATGAAAAGAGAAGGTCAGTTATGGATTAAAATATTTCCGAGACAAGCCTATCACTAAGAAGCCTTTAGAAGTACGTATGGGTAAGGGTAAAGGAGCACCAGATCATTTTGTTGCAGTTATTAAACCAGGTAGAATTTTGTTTGAAATTGGTGGAGTGCCAATGGATGTTGCAAAAGAAGCTTTACGTTTAGCAGCACAAAAACTTCCAGTAAGAACGAAGTTTGTAGTAGCAAGAGATTTTGATATTAACGCTTAATTCTAAATACAATGAAACAATCAGAAATAAAAGAATTATCTATAGCAGATCTTAATGAAAAGCTTGGAGCGTTGCAAAAGAATTATACTGATCTTAAAATGGCTCACGCAATAACTCCTTTGGAGAACCCATTGCAGTTGAGAAGTTTAAGAAGAACTGTAGCAAGAATTGCAACAGAATTAACAAAAGAGAATTACAATAATTCTATAGTCAGTTTTAAAGATGGAAAAAAGAAATCTTAGAAAAGAGAGAATTGGTGTTGTTTCTAGTAACAAAATGGAAAAATCTATTGTTGTTGCTGAAACTAAAAGAGTTAAGCACCCAATGTACGGAAAGTTCGTATTAAAGACTAAGAAGTACGTTGCACACGACGAAAAGAATGATTGCAACGAAGGAGATACAGTTAGGATCATGGAAACAAGACCTATGAGTAAATCTAAACGTTGGAGATTAGTAGAAATCCTAGAAAGAGCTAAATAATATGTTACAGACAGAATCAAGATTAAAAGTAGCAGATAATACTGGAGCTAAAGAAGTTTTAGTAATTAGAGTTTTAGGAGGTACAAAAAAGCGTTACGCAAGTATTGGAGACAAGATTGTTGTATCGGTTAAATCTGCAACTCCTAACGGAACTGTAAAAAAAGGTCAAGTATCTAGAGCAGTTGTTGTAAGAACAAAGAAAGAAGTTAGACGTAAAGACGGATCTTATATTAGATTTGATGATAATGCTTGTGTACTTTTAAATCCTACAGAGGAAATGAGAGGAACTCGTGTTTTCGGACCAGTTGCACGTGAACTTCGTGAGAAACAATTCATGAAAATAGTATCATTAGCACCTGAAGTGCTTTAACATTATAATAAAATGAAGAAGTTTAAATTAAAATCAGGAGATACTGTAAAAGTAATTGCAGGAGATCATAAAGGATCTGAAGGTAAGGTTTTACAAATTATCAAAGATAAGGATAGAGTTTTAGTAGAAGGTGTAAATTTAGTTTCTAAACACACTAAACCTAATGCTCAAAATCCTCAAGGTGGTATTGTAAAGAAAGAAGCTTCTCTTCATATATCTAACGTAATGTTAGTAGAAGAAGGTGTAGCTGTAAGAGTAGGTTATCAGGTTGATGGAGATACTAAAACTAGAATCTCTAAAAAAACTAAAAAATAAGAGTAATCATGAGTTACGTACCAAGATTAAAATCAGAATACAAAGAAAGAGTTGTTAAAGCTCTTACTGAAGAATTCAGTTATAAGAATGTAATGCAAGTACCAAAATTAGAAAAGATTGTTGTTTCTAAAGGTGTTGGTGCTGCAATTGCAGATAAGAAATTAATAGATTATGCTTTAGAAGAGTTGACTAAAATTACAGGTCAAAAAGCGATATCTACAATGTCTAAAAAAGATGTTGCATCATTTAAATTACGTAAAGGAATGCCAATTGGAGCAAAAGTTACGTTAAGAGGTGATAAAATGTATGAATTTTTAGACAGACTAGTTACAGCTTCTTTGCCACGTGTAAGAGACTTTAACGGTATTAAAGCTAATGGATTTGATGGTAGAGGTAATTACAATTTAGGTATTACTGAACAAATCATTTACCCAGAGATAAATATTGACCAAGTTAAGAAGATTAACGGTATGGATATTACTTTTGTAACATCTGCAAATACTGATAAGGAAGCAAAGTCATTATTAGGAGAATTAGGTTTACCATTCAAAAAAATTAAGAAATGGCTAAAGAATCAATGAAAGCTCGCGAACGTAAAAGAGCAAAAACAGTTGCAAAATATGCAGAAAAGAGAAAAGCTTTAAAAGAAGCTGGAGACTATGAAGCATTGCAAAAATTACCAAAAAATGCATCACCAGTAAGAATGCACAACAGATGTAAATTAACTGGACGTCCAAAAGGATATATGAGACAATTTGGTATCTCTCGTGTAACGTTTCGTGAAATGGCAAATCAAGGATTAATACCAGGTGTTAAAAAGGCAAGTTGGTAGAAAATTTAAATAAAGCTTAAAAATAAAAATAGAATGTGTATCTTTGCACGCTCTATTTTTTTTGAGTATAAGAATTTTAACTGATTATAGGTTCATTTATCACAGAGAAATCTGTAGCATAAATAGAGGTATTTGAAAACCGTAATCGCAATATAAATAAGTATGTATACAGATCCAATTGCGGATTTTCTAACAAGAGTTAGAAATGCAATCGTTGCAGGACACAGAGTAGTAGAAATTCCGGCTTCAAATTTGAAGAAGGAAATGACTAAAATTTTGTTTGACCAAGGGTTTATTTTAAGTTATCAGTTTAATGATGATAAAGTTCAAGGAACTATCAAGATAGCTTTAAAGTATGACAAGGAAACAAAAGATTCAGTAATTAGAAAAATCCAACGTATCAGTACGCCAGGTTTAAGAAAATATGTTGGTTCTTCAGAGATGCCAAGAGTATTAAACGGGCTAGGTATTGCTATTGTTTCAACATCTAAAGGTGTTATGACAAACAAAAAAGCACGTCAAGAAAATGTTGGAGGAGAAGTTTTATGTTACGTTTATTAATTTTTAAGAAATGAGTAGAATAGGAAAAAATCCCGTTAGCATTTCACAAGGTGTAGATGTAAACATAAAAGACAACGTAATTACTGTAAAAGGGAAGTTAGGAGAGTTAACTCAAACTATTTCTGAAGGAATTACAGTAAGTATTGAAGATGGAGTTATCACATTAGATAGAGCATCGGAAAGCAAAGACCATAAAGCACAACATGGTTTAATGAGAGCTTTAATCAATAACATGGTTGAAGGCGTAAGTAAAGGTTGGACTAAAGAATTAGAACTTGTAGGAGTAGGTTATAGAGCTTCAAATCAAGGTCAGAAATTAGACTTAGCTTTAGGTTTCTCTCATAATATTGTTTTAGAATTAGCTCCGAAGTGAAAGTAGAAACAGTATCAGAGAAAGGGAAAAACCCAATCATTAAATTAACTTCTTTTGACAAACAGTTAGTTGGTCAAATAGCTGCAAAGATTCGTTCTTTTAGAGCTCCGGAGCCATATAAAGGTAAAGGTGTTAAGTTTGTTGGTGAATTATTAAGAAGAAAAGCAGGTAAATCTGCATAATAATATAGCAATATGGCATTATCAAAGCTAGAAAGAAGAGCTAGAATAAAGCGTAGAATTAGAAAAATTATTTCGGTACTGCTACAAAACCAAGATTATCGGTTTATAGAAGTAACAAAGAAATTTACGCTCAAATAGTAGACGATGTAAACGGAGTGACTTTAGCTGCTGTTTCATCTAGAGATAAAGATATTAAAGCAAGTTCTAAAATTGAAGCAGCTACTGCGGTAGGTAAAGCAATTGCAGAAAAAGCTACTAAAGCAGGATTAGAAAATGTTGCTTTTGATAGAAATGGTTATTTATACCATGGTAGAGTTAAAGTATTAGCAGAAGCTGCAAGAGAAGCTGGTTTAAAATTTTAAGAAAATATGCAAGGTTATAAAAACGTAGAAAGAGTTAAACCTAGTGGGTTAGAACTTGTAGATAAATTAGTAGGTGTACAACGTGTTACCAAAGTTACAAAAGGTGGTAGAGCATTTGGTTTCTCTGCAATTGTTGTTGTAGGTGATGGTAATGGTGTTGTAGGACATGGTTTAGGTAAATCTAAAGATGTTTCTTCTGCAATTGCAAAAGCAGTTGAAGATGCAAAGAAAAACTTAGTTAGAATTCCTATTTTAGATGGTACTTTACCTCATGAACAAAAAGGTAAATTTGGTGGAGCAAAGATTTTTATCAAGCCTGCATCTCCTGGTACAGGGGTTATTGCTGGTGGTGCTGTACGTATCGTATTAGAATCTGTTGGTGTACATGATGTATTATCAAAGTCTCAAGGATCATCTAATCCTCACAATGCTGTAAAAGCTACTTTTGATGCATTATTACAATTAAGAAGTGCATCTTCTATTGCTAAGCAAAGAGGTATATCTATAGAAAAAGTATTTAACGGATAAATCTAAGAACGATGGCAAGAATTAAAGTTACACAAGTAAAAAGTCAAATCGGACGTCTTCAAAGTCAAAAAAGAACTTTAGAGGCTTTAGGTTTACGTAAAATGAACCAAACTGTAGAACATGAGGCAACTCCTACAATTATTGGTATGGTAAATACAGTTAAACACTTAGTTTCTTTTGAAGAAATTAAATAAGATTTATAAAAAATGAGTTTACATAATTTAACACCTGCAGAGGGTTCCATTAAAAAAGGAAAAAGAATTGCAAGAGGTGAAGGTTCTGGAAAAGGTGGTACTGCTACAAGAGGTCACAACGGACAGAAATCTCGTTCTGGTTATTCTAAAAAGATAGGTTTTGAAGGTGGTCAAATGCCTCTTCAAAGACGTGTACCTAAATTTGGTTTCACAAATATAAACCGTAAGGAGTATCAAGGAATCAATTTAGATAAATTACAATCTTTAGTTGATAGTGGAAAAATAACAGATACAGTAAATTTAGATATTCTAATTGCTAATAGATTGGCTGGTAAAAACGACCTAGTTAAAATTTTAGGAAACGGAGAGTTAAAAGCTAAATTAAATATAACTGTACATAAATTTACAGCATCAGCAAAAGCAGCTATTGAAGCAGCTGGAGGAGAAGCTGTTGCTTTATAAGAACACGTAAATGATGAATTTTATTAATACGCTAAAGGATATTTTCAAAATTGAAGAATTAAAAAACAAAATTCTTCTTACTATCGGTTTAATTGCTGTGTATCGTTTTATGGCTGCTGTACCATTACCTGGTATAGATCCATTACAGTTATCAGCTTTAAAAGAAAGTACTTCGGAGGTCTTTTAGGATTATTGAATGCATTTACAGGTGGGGCATTTGCTAGGGCGTCAGTAATGGCTCTTGGTATAATGCCATACATTTCTGCTTCTATTGTAGTTCAGTTAATGGGAATTGCTGTTCCTTATTTACAAAAATTACAAAAAGATGGAGAAAGTGGTAGAAAAAAATTACACAAATTACAAGATGGTTAACAATAGTTATTACGTTAGTGCAAGCACCAACGTATATTACTGCTATTAAGACTCAATTTAACTTACCACCGAAGCTTTTTTAGTTAGTGGTTTAACTTTTTGGGTATCGTCAATCATAATCTTAACTGCAGGTACAATTTTTGCTATGTGGTTAGGTGAGCGTATTACTGATAAAGGTATAGGTAATGGTATTTCATTATTAATTACTGTTGGTATTATTGCTAATTTCCCAGCTGCTTTTTTACAAGAATTCGTTTCTAAAACAGAAAATGCAGGTGCAGGTGGTTTAATGATGATTTTAATTGAAATTATCGTTTGGTTTGTAGTGATTTTATTAACTGTTTTATTAGTTACAGCTGTTAGAAAAATTGCTGTACAATATGCAAGAAGAACAGTTGCAGGTAATGTACAAAATGTTGCAGGTTCAAGAGATTACATTCCTTTGAAATTAAATGCAGCAGGTGTAATGCCAATTATTTTTGCTCAAGCAATTATGTTTTTGCCTTTAGCTTTAGGTCAAAGATTTCCAGCTTTAGTTGGTTTAACAGATCCTAATGGTTGGCAGTACAATGTTATATTTGCTTTACTAATTATAATTTTTAGTTATTTTTATACTGCAATTACAATTCCTACCAATAAAATGGCTGAGGATTTGAAGAGAAGTGGTGGTTTTATTCCTGGTATTAGACCTGGAAAAGATACTGCGGATAGATTAGATAGTGTATTATCTAGAATAACTTTCCCTGGATCGTTATTTTTAGCTGCATTGTCTATATTACCTGCAATTGTAGTTCAGTTTGGAGTACAACAGGGATGGGCAATGTTTTACGGTGGTACATCATTAATCATTATGGTAGGTGTAGCAATTGATACAATGCAACAAATTAACTCGTATTTATTAAATAATCATTATGATGGTTTAATGAAAACAGGAAACAGCAATAGAAAATCAAATAAATAGTATGGCTAAACAATCAGCAATTCAACAAGACGGAACAATCACAGAAGCATTATCAAATGCTATGTTTCGTGTAGAATTAGAAAACGGACATATTGTAACGGCTCACATTTCGGAAAAATGCGTATGCATTATATCAAACTTTTACCTGGAGACAAGGTAAAGTTAGAGATGAGTCCGTATGATTTATCAAAAGCAAGAATTACTTACAGATACTAAAAAAACTAAACAGATGAAAGTTAGAGCATCAGTTAAAAAAAGAAGTGCCGACTGCAAAATAGTGCGCAGAAAAGGTAGATTATACGTAATTAATAAACAAAATCCTAGATTTAAACAAAGACAAGGGTAATGGCAAGAATAGCAGGTATTGATATTCCAAAGAATAAAAGAGGGGTTATTGCTTTAACTTACATCTTTGGTATTGGAAGCAGCAGAGCTAAAAAAGTTTTAGCAGAAGCTAAGGTAGACGAGAGTATTAAAGTTCAAGATTGGACTGATGATCAAATCGCTGCAATTAGAGAGCAAGTTGGATCTTTCACAATTGAAGGAGAATTAAGATCTGAAGTTCAGATAAACATCAAACGTTTGATGGATATTGGATGTCAGAGAGGAATTCGTCATAGACTTGGTCTTCCTTTAAGAGGACAAAGAACTAAAAACAATTCTCGTACAAGAAAAGGTAAGAGAAAAACTGTAGCTAACAAGAAAAAGTAAGTTAGACAAGTAACATAAGATCTATCAATTGGTTTTACCAATTATTAATAGAAAACTAAGTTACTAAAACTAAATAATTATGGCAAAAGCAAGTTCAAAAAAACGTAAAGTAATAATTGAAGCAATAGGAGAAGCTCATGTAACAGCATCTTTTAATAACATCATTATTTCTTTAACTAATAAAAAAGGAGATGTAATTTCATGGTCATCTGCAGGTAAAATGGGTTTTAGAGGTTCTAAAAAGAATACTCCTTACGCAGCTCAATTAGCAGCAGAAGATTGTGCAAACGTTGCAAAAGAAGCAGGTTTACGTAAAGTAAAAGTTTATGTAAAAGGACCAGGAAATGGTAGAGAATCTGCAATTAGATCTATTCATAATGCAGGTATCGAAGTAACAGAAATTATCGATGTTACTCCAATTCCTCATAATGGTTGTCGTCCTCCTAAGAGAAGAAGAGTATAATTAAATATTTTAACTTGATAGGAACAAGATTATCGAAGGAGTAAGCCTTAATTCATAATCCCTATCTATAACACAAACGAAATGGCAAGATATACAGGACCAAAAACAAAAATAGCCCGTAAATTCGGTGAAGCTATTTTTGGAGAAGATAAAAACTTCGAAAAAGAAATTACCCTCCAGGACAGCATGGTAATGCAAGAAGAAGAGGAAAAAATCTGAATATGCTACTCAATTAATGGAGAAGCAAAAAGCTAAATATACTTACGGTATTTTAGAACGTCAATTCAGAAACTTATTTAAAGATGCTTCTGCTTCACAAGGTATTACAGGTGAGATTTTATTACAATTATGTGAGTCTCGATTAGATAATGTTGTTTACAGAATGGGTGTTTCTAAATCAAGAAGTGGTGCACGTCAATTAGTTTCTCACAGACATATTACTGTTAATGGAGAATTAGTAAACGTACCATCTTACAGATTAAAAGAAGGAGATGTAGTTGCTGTTAGAGAAAAGTCTAAATCTTTACAAGCTATTGATGATGCTTTAGCATCTAACAATAATGTTTATGAATGGTTAACTTGGAATTCTGATAAAAAAGAAGGAACTTTTGTTAAAGTACCAGCAAGATTACAAATTCCGAGAAAACATTAAAGAGCAGTTAATCGTAGAATTATATTCTAAGTAATAAATTAATCATATTGGTATTTAGCCAAAGGATTTATAAGTATTTCTTCACACTCATATTTCGCGCAACTAAATAACAATTAAAACGAAGAAAAAATGGCAATTTTAAATTTTCAAAAACCGAGATAAGGTTATAATGATAGAATCTACAGATTTCTCCGGAAGATTCGAATTTAGACCTTTAGAACCAGGTTTTGGTTTAACAATAGGAAACGCTTTAAGAAGAGTACTTTTATCTTCTTTAGAAGGTTTTGCAATCACATCTTTAAGAGTTGATGGTGTAGAACATGAATTTTCTACTGTATCTGGTGTTGTAGAAGATGTAACTGAAATTATCTTAAACTTAAAGCAAGTTCGTTTTAAGAAACAAATAGACGAAACAGATAGAGAAACTGTATCTGTTTCTATTTCAGGTCAAGAGCAGTTTACTGCTGGAGATTTACAGAAATTTATATCGGGATTCCAAGTATTGAATCCAGATTTAGTTATTTGTAACATGGATAAATCTGTTAAATTAAATGCAGAAATTACAATAGAAAAAGGTAGAGGGTTTGTACCTGCAGAAGAAAATAAAAAAGCTTCAGCACCAATAGGTACAATCTTTACAGATTCTATTTACACACCAATTAAGAATGTAAAGTACGCAATCGAAAATTACCGTGTAGAACAAAAAACGGATTACGAGAAATTAGTTTTCGATATTGATACTGATGGATCTATAAATCCTAAAGACGCTTTAACAGAAGCTGCTAAGATTTTAATTCACCACTTTATGTTATTCTCTGATGAGCGTATCACTTTAGAGGCAGATGAAATTGCACAGACAGAAACATATGATGAAGAATCATTACATATGCGTCAGTTATTAAAAACTAGATTAATTGATATGGACTTATCAGTAAGAGCATTAAATTGTTTAAAAGCTGCAGAAGTTGATACATTAGGCGATTTAGTTTCCTTTAACAAAAGTGATTTAATGAAGTTTAGAAACTTTGGTAAAAAGTCTTTAACAGAACTAGAAGAATTAGTTATTGTTAAAGGTTTAAGTTTCGGAATGGATTTAAGCAAATACAAATTAGATAGAGATTAATTTTCATATTTTGCTCCTCAAAGAGAGTTGATGCAAGATGAATAATAAAACAAGGTCATGAGACACGGAAAAAAACACAATCATTTAGGAAGAACAACTTCGCATAGAAAAGCGATGTTAGCTAATATGACTTGTTCTTTAATAGAACATAAGCGTATTAACACAACAGTGGCTAAAGCAAAAGCATTAAGAGTTTTTGTTGAACCATTAGTAACAAAGTCTAAAACTGATACTACTCACAATAGACGTATTGTTTTTTCTTACTTACGTGATAAATTTGCTGTTACAGAATTATTTAAAGAAATTTCTGTAAAAGTAGGAGATAGACCAGGTGGTTACCTTCGTATTATCAAATTAGGAAATCGTCAAGGAGATAACGCTCCTATGGCAATGGTAGAGTTTGTTGATTACAACGAAATCTATAACCCTAATGGTAAAAAAGCGAAAAAATCTACAAGAAGAGGAAGAGGAAAAAATCTGAATCTGCTCAAGTAGAAGGTACTGCAACAGAAGCAAAATCTGAAGAATAAAAAATGAAAATTTTTTAATTTATATAAAAGGGATAAACGTTTACGTTTATCCCTTTTTTATATTTTTACAACAACAACAAACACAATTATATATTAATGAAATATCAAACAAGAAAAAAAGCACTAGTTTTATTAGCTGATGGAACTATCTTTTATGGAAAATCTGTAGGTATAGAAGGAACTTCAACAGGAGAAATTTGTTTTAATACAGGTATGACAGGTTATCAAGAAATTTTTACAGATCCATCTTATTTTGGTCAAATAATGGTTACTGCAAATGCTCATATCGGTAATTATGGAGTAAATGATGATGAAGTAGAATCTGATGGAATTAAAATATCTGGTTTAATATGTAGAAACTTTAGTTTTACTCACTCTAGAGTAGATTCTAACGGTAATTTAAAAGATTGGTTCGAAAAGCATAATATTGTTGCAATTTCTGATGTTGATACTAGAGCTTTAGTAGCTTATATTAGAGACAATGGTGCTATGAACGCAATCATATCTACAGAAACAGATAACATCGAAGAACTAAAAAAACAACTTGCATCTGTACCAAGTATGGAAGGATTAGAGTTAGCTTCTAAAGTTTCTACAAAAGAACCATATTTTGTAGGTGATGAAAATGCTTCAATTAAAATATCGGCATTAGATATTGGTATTAAGAAAAATATTTTAAGAAATTTAGCTAAAAGAGGTGCTTATATTAAAGTATTTCCTTACGATTCTAAGTTCTCAGAATTAGAATCATTTAATCCTAATGGGTATTTCATTTCTAACGGACCAGGAGATCCAGAGCCTTTAATAGATGCCCAAGAAGTTGCTAAAGAAATTATAAAACGAGATTTACCTTTATTCGGTATTTGTTTAGGTCATCAAGTTATTGCATTGGCAAATGGTATTTCTACATATAAAATGCATAATGGTCATAGAGGTATTAACCATCCTGTTAAAAATATTGCAACTGGTAAAGGTGAAATTACTTCTCAAAACCATGGTTTTGCAATCAATAAAGAAGAAACTGAAAGTAATAAAGATATTGAAATAACACATGTTCATTTAAATGATCATACGGTTGCTGGTATCAAAATGAAAAATAAACCTGTCTTTTCTGTACAATATCATCCAGAGGCTAGTCCAGGACCTAATGATTCAGAATATTTATTCGACCAGTTTATAGAAACTATAAAAAGCAATTCATAAACTTAATTGTTAATCTATAAATATTGAAATCGTTTTCGTAAGAATCCGTTTAAACTCAAATAAATGAGTATCATATTTTGTAAATTAGCAATATAGAATAGTAAATTAATTAAATAAAATATACAATGAGTATTATTATTAGCGTTCACGCACGTCAGATTTTTGATTCAAGAGGAAATCCAACAGTTGAAGTAGATGTAACTACTGAAAATGGAATTTTAGGTAGAGCAGCAGTTCCTTCGGAGCATCTACAGGAGAACATGAAGCAGTAGAGTTACGAGATGGAGGAGATGCTTATATGGGGAAAGGTGTTTTAAAAGCTGTTGATAATGTAAATAATATTATAGCTGCAGAACTTTTAGGAGTTTCTGTATTTGAACAAAATAGTATTGATAAATTAATGATTGATTTAGATGGTACTCCAAATAAATCTAAATTAGGTGCTAACGCAATTTTAGGAGTTTCTTTAGCTGCTGCTAAAGCTGCTGCAAATGAGTTAGGAATGCCTTTATATAGATATGTTGGTGGTGTTTCTGCAAACACATTACCAGTTCCTATGATGAATATAATTAATGGTGGTTCTCATTCTGATGCACCTATTGCTTTTCAAGAATTTATGGTGATGCCAGTTAAGGCAGAAACTTTTTCTCAGGCTATGCAAATGGGATCAGAGATTTTTCATAATTTAAAGAAAGTATTACATGACAGAAATTTATCTACTGCTGTAGGTGATGAAGGAGGTTTTGCACCAACTTTAGATGGTACAGAAGATGCTTTAGATACTATTGCATTAGCAGTTAAAAATGCAGGTTATTCTTTCGGAGACGAAATTATGGTTGCATTGGATTGTGCTGCGGCAGAATTTTATGTTGATGGAAAATACGATTATTCTAAATTTGAAGGTGAAACTGGTAAAATTAGAACTAGCCAAGAACAAGCAGATTACTTAGCAGAATTAGCCGCTAAATATCCTATTATTTCTATTGAAGATGGTATGGATGAAAACGATTGGGAAGGTTGGAAATATTTAACTGAAAAGATTGGTGATAAAGTACAATTAGTTGGAGATGATTTGTTTGTAACAAATGTAGAACGTTTATCTAGAGGAATTGAAAACAACATTGCAAATTCTATCTTAATTAAAGTAAACCAAATTGGTACTTTAACAGAAACAATTGCAGCAGTATATATGGCTAAAAATGCAGGTTTTACATCTGTAATGTCTCATAGATCTGGTGAAACAGAAGATAATACAATTGCAGATTTAGCAGTTGCATTA
This sequence comes from Polaribacter sp. HA6-7, assembly GCF_055693625.1. Taxonomy (NCBI): domain Bacteria; kingdom Pseudomonadati; phylum Bacteroidota; class Flavobacteriia; order Flavobacteriales; family Flavobacteriaceae; genus Polaribacter; species Polaribacter sp. HA6-7. Next base: position 2,117,694 of record NZ_CM146338.1, on the reverse strand, counting down.
AACTGTGGACAAATAAAAACAGGTTCTGCTTCTCGTTCTGATAGAATGGCTAAGTATAATCAATTATTAAGAATAGAAGAAGAATTAGGTGAAGTTGCATATTTCCCTAAAGAAAAAGCTTTTAAAATATAATTTTTTAAGTTTTATAAACATTACAAGCCTCGCATTTTATGCGGGGTTTTTTCGTTTTTAAACTATAAGTTAATATTATTTTAAAATATTGAAAAACTATAAAAAAGTAATATAAATTATCTATAAAATATGGTATCTTCGTGGAATTGAGAAAAACACAATAAAATCATTATAAATGTCAGATATAGCTAAATTACAAATCGGAGAAGATTCATATGAATTTCCTCTTGTAAAAGGAACAGAAAATGAAGTAGCAATAGATATTAAATCGTTGCGTGGAGCTACCAATGGGGTTATTACAATAGATCCTGGATACAAGAATACAGGTTCTTGTGAAAGTGCTATTACTTTTTTAGATGGTGAAAAAGGAATCTTAAGATATAGAGGGTATTCTATTGAAGATTTAGCAGAAAAAGCAGACTTTTTAGAAGTTGCATATGCTTTAATTTTTGGTGAGTTACCAACAAAAGAACAATTAGAAAAATTTCATTCTGATATTAAATCTAAGTCTGTTGTAGATGATGATGTTAAAAAAATATTAGATGCTTTTCCTAAGACAGCTCACCCAATGGGTATTTTGTCTTCTTTAACAAGTGCTTTAACAGCTTTTAATCCTTCTTCAGTAAATGTAAATTCAGAAGAAGAAATGTACAATGCAATTGTAAAAATACTAGGTAAATTTCCTGTGTTAGTTGCTTGGACAATGCGTAAGAAAACAGGTTTACCTTTAAACTACGGATCTAAATCTTTAGGTTATGTTGAAAATATCATGAAAATGATGTTCGAAGAGCCAAATGAAGAATACGTAATCAATCCAATAATTAAAGACGCAATAGATAAATTATTAATCTTACATGCCGATCATGAGCAAAACTGTTCTACTTCTACAGTAAGAATAGTAGGTTCTTCTCATGCAGGGTTATTTGCTTCTTTATCTGCAGGAATTTCTGCACTTTGGGGACCATTACACGGTGGTGCTAATCAGGCTGTTTTAGAAATGTTAGAAGCTATTAAAGAAGATGGTGGAGATACAAAAAAATACATGGCTAAAGCAAAGGATAAAAACGATCCTTTCCGTTTAATGGGATTTGGTCATAGAGTTTATAAAAACTTTGATCCTAGAGCTACAATTATTAAAAAAGCAGCCGATGAAGTTTTAAAAGATTTAGGTATCGAAGATCCTATTTTAGATATTGCAAGAGGATTAGAGCAAGAAGCACTTAACGATCCTTATTTTGTAGATAGAAAATTATACCCTAATGTAGATTTCTACTCGGTATTATTTATAGAGCAATGGGTATTCCTGTAGAGATGTTTACAGTAATGTTTGCTTTAGGTAGATTACCAGGTTGGATTGCACAATGGAAAGAAATGCGTTTAAACAAAGAGCCAATAGGTAGACCTCGTCAAATTTATACTGGCGAAAACTTAAGAGCTTTTACATCTATAGAAAATAGATAATAAAAACACTAACAATAAAAAGCTTCATAATTATATGAAGCTTTTTTTACATTTTTTATATGTTAAAACTAAATATCAAAAATGAAACAGCTAAACTTAAAGCTGTAGTATTAGGAATTGCAAATAGTGTGGGTCCTACGCCCAAAGTAGAAGATTGTTACGACCCTAAAAGTAAGCAGCATGTTCTTGGGGTACTTACCCAAAAGAAGCAGATATGATTGCTGAAATAGATGCGGTTGCAACTGTTTTAGAAAAATATAATGTAGAAGTTTTTAGACCAAAAGTTATAGAAGATTATAATCAAATATTTTCTAGAGATATAGCATTTGTAATAGAAGACAAATTGGTAAAAGCAAATATTTTGCCAGATAGAGATCAAGAAATTGATGCGATAAATCATGTGCTATCTCAAATTGATGCTAAAAATATTATCAAGCTACCCGAAGAATGTCATGTAGAAGGTGGTGATGTAATGCCCTGGAATGATTATATTTTTGTGGGTACTTACTCAGGAGAAGATTATCCAGATTTTATTACAGCAAGAACGAATACAGATGCTGTAATTGCGTTGCAAGAATTGTTTCGAGAAAAAACTGTAAAATCTTTTGAATTAAGAAAAGATAATGTGAACCCTAAAGAGAATGCTTTACATTTAGATTGTTGCTTTCAACCAATAGGAAAAAATAAAGCTATACTTCATAAAAACGGATTTTTAGTTGAAAAAGAATATCAATGGTTAGTAGATTTCTTTGGAAAAGAAAATATTTTTGAAATTGATAAGGAAGAAATGTATAACATGAATAGTAATATTTTTTCGATTTCAGAAGATGTAATCATTTCAGAAAAAAACTTTACTCGCTTAAATACATGGCTTAGAAGTAAAGGATTTATAGTTGAAGAAGTTGCTTATTCAGAAATAGCCAAACAAGAAGGCTTGCTAAGGTGTTCTACAATGCCGTTAATAAGAGAATAAAGCTTGTAATAAATTTAGTAAAAACCGTTTTCAAAAAAAGAAAACGGTTTTTAATTTTAATACGTATTCTATAATAATATGTGTTTATATTTGTACTTTATTTAAAATTTATGCAACAAACTACAAATACCATATTAATGATTCGTCCTATCAACTTTAGGATGAATGAACAAACTGCAGTAAACAACTATTTTCAGGAAGATATTGATTTAAAAAATGCTGAAATTAATAACAAAGCTCAACAAGAATTTGATGCTTATGTTTTTAAATTGAAAAGTTTTGGTGTTAATGTTGTAGTAGTTTCTGATACTGATAAATTTGACACACCAGATTCAATTTTTCCCAATAATTGGATTTCTTTTCATTCTGATGGAACTGTTGGATTGTATCCAATGTTTGCAGAAAATAGACGTTTAGAAAGAAGAGATGATATTTTAAATGAGTTAGAAAAAAATGATTTTTTAATCGAAAATATTGTTGATTATACTTCTGCTGAAGAAGAAGATTTATTTTTAGAAGGTACAGGAAGTATTATTTTAGATAGAGTAAATAGAAAAGCATACTGCGCTTTATCTGCTAGAGCAGATGAAGATTTATTTATAGAGTTTTGTGAAGATTTTGAGTATACACCTGTAGTTTTTGTTGCTAATCAAACTGTAGAAGGAGAGAGAGCAGCAATTTATCATACAAATGTGATGATGTGCGTTGCAGAAACTTTTGCAGTAATCTGTCTTGATACCATAGATAATAAAGCCGAAAAGAAAAATGTCTTAAAGCATTTAAAAGAAGATGGTAAACAGGTCATTGAAATTACTGAAGCTCAAATGCATAATTTTGCGGGTAACATGTTACAAGTTAGAGGAGCTAATGATGAGTTATTTCTTGTGATGAGTAAAACTGCACACGATTCGTTAACACAAAGTCAGGTAGCTAAAATAAATAATCATTGTAAAATTATTTCTAGTTCTTTAGAAACAATAGAAACTTGCGGTGGTGGTAGTGCACGATGTATGATGGCAGAAGTATTTTTACCAAAAATTAAGATCAAGTTTAAATTGCTGCGGATAAATGAATTTACTACTCTTGGCTATTGCGCCAGTAACTATTATAATTTTATATATTTACTTTAAAGATAAATATGAAAAAGAGCCTGTAGCAATTTTAGTAAAAACATTTCTATTAGGTGCAACTGTAAGTGTGACTCTAACATTTGCTATTGGCTATGCTGCTGCCTTATTATTTCCGAATTAAATTCTAAAGATATATTTCATCAGTTTTTAAAAGCTTTTGTAGTAGTTGCTTTAGTTGAAGAATTCTCTAAATATTTAATAGTAAGGTTTTATTCGCAAAAAAATAAAGAATTTAACGAACCCTTCGATGGAATCGTCTATGCAGTAATGGTTTCTATGGGGTTTGCAGCTTTAGAAAATGTAATATATACTTTTCAATATGGTGCTGGGACAGGTTTAATTAGAGCTTTTACGGCTGTTCCTGCACATGCAACTTTCGGAATTTTGATGGGATATTTTATGGGAAAAGCTAAGTTTTCTAAGAATAGAGTTCAATTGAATTTAATTGGTTTGTTATTAGCTACAATATTTCATGGAGCTTATGATTTTTTTCTATTCATAAATTTTATTCCGGGAATTTCAATTGGTGCTTTTATATCGCTTATAATAGGAATTGTTCTTTCTAGAAAAGCTATTAAAAAGCACCAAGATAATTCTGTTTTTAAATTGTAATTATTTCTCTAAAACTTCATCTATAATTTTTCCTGATGTTCCGTTTGGCGCTTCAATTTTAAGTAAATTAGAAATTGTAGGTGCAATATCTATAATATCATATTTCTTAGTAGATCTTCCTTTTTTAATTCCGTTACCATAAAATATAATTGGTACGTGTGTATCATAAGAGTAACTGAGAACCGTGACTGGTACCTTTTCTACTACTAATTAATGTTGCAGGATAAGGAATCATTAAAACGTCTCCGGAAAATTTCTGATTGTAACCATTTTGCAAAGAGCTTAAAATACCGCTAGTAAAATTAGTTGTTTGTAATGTTCTAGCAGTTACAGCTTTGTATATTTTATCAAAATTTACAACTTCATCAGCAATTCTTTGTGCAACATCATTTTTATCTAAACCTAAAGATTCAATTTTATTTTTATCTAAAAAGATTTGATAATTAGAAACATTTTCTATCAATTCTTTAGAATTAAAATACTTTTGGGTAACACCTAATAAGAAATCGCTAAAATCTTTAGTGCTCATATAATGTGCAGGTATTTTTAGTGATTGAAGGTAAGATGGTACATGAACCGCTGCATGATCTGCAGTTAAAAATAAAGTGTAATTTCCTTTACCAACTTCAGTATCTAAAAAATTAAAAAAATCTTCTAAATCTTTATCAAGTCTTAAATATGTGTCTTCAGTTTCTACAGCAGCAACACCGTATCTATGACCAACATAATCTGTAGATGAAAAACTAACACTCAAAAAATCTGTAAATTCAGTAGTACCTAATTGTTCTCCTTTAATCACTGCTTTTGCAAAATCTACAGTATAAGTATTACCAGCAGGAATAGTTTTGATCAAGCTAAAATTACCATTTTTTTCTCTTAATTCTTTTAAGTCTTTAGGAAAGTCTGGTTTTTCTTTTCCGTTTAAATTGTTTTCGTAAATATTATTATCGGCTCTACTTTGTGTATATGTTTCGATATCATATAAAGTTTCCCAAGTAGTATTTAAATAAGAATCTGCTTTGTTATTTTTATTAAAATTTTTTACCCAATTTGGTAATTCATCCATATAAAAAGAACTTGTTATCCATTGATTTTTATCGCCTCCATCGTACCAATATGCAGCATTAGCTGTATGCCCAACTGGTAAAATTGCAGATCTATCTTTAATAGAAATACCAATTGTTTTTCCTTGCATATTTTGTGCTAATTGTAACTGATCGGTTATTGTTGTAGTGTATAATCTATGTGGAGATTTTTTTCCTACATAACCATCATTTCCTACCGTTTTGTAGTTATCATCATCTACACAGTAGATCGTTTCTTTTAATTTTTTATCGTACCAATTGTTAGAAATTATACCGTGATTATCTGGTGTTGTACCTGTATATATAGATGTGTGTCCGACAGCAGTATATGTTGGTATATAATTAAAATGGGCATTTTCAAGAGAGAATCCGTTTTTTAAAATTCTATTAAACCCGCCTTCAGAATACCTGTCTGCATATCTTGTTAAATAATCATATCTCATTTGATCTATTACAATACCAATTACCAACTTTGGTTTTTTTGAGGTTTTTGTACTACTTCTAGTACAACTAGAGATTAAAATAATTGATGTTAATAGGTAGAAAATAGCTTTCTTCATTAGTTGAAAAATATTATAAATTTCATCAAAAGTAATTATTTTTTATTTTGAAGTTGTATAATTAACATTCAATTAATCATATTTTAATACTTTAGCCTAAAATTAGTTTAAATGACGTATTTAGAACATGTGGGTAAGTATTTTATGATGTTAAAGCGTGTTTTTAGAAAACCGCAGAAACGTCGTGTTTTTTACCAAGCATTAATGAAAGAAGTTGAAGATTTAGGTATTAAATCTTTAGGTATTATTATGTTTATCTCATTTTTTATTGGAGGAGTGATTGCATTACAAACTGCCTTAAATTTAGATAGCCCATTTATACCAGATTCTTTAATTGGTTTTGCCGCAAAAAGATCTATAATTTTAGAATTTGCACCTACATTTTGTTGTATTATTTTGGCAGGTAAAGTGGGTTCTTATATAACATCAAGTATTGGTACAATGCGAGTTACAGAGCAAATTGATGCTTTAGAAGTTATGGGAATTAATTCACTTAATTTTTTAGTATTACCAAAAATTATAGCGGCTCTTTTTTTCTATCCTTTTTTAATAACGTTAGCAATGGCTCTTGGTATTTTTGGAGGTTGGATTGCAGGTGTGCTTTCTGGTTTGTTTGCAGGTACAGATTACATAACAGGTATTCAAACAGATTTTAAACCATTTTTAATAGTTTATGCATTAATAAAAACGATAATCTTTTCTTTTTTAATAGCTACTGTGCCTTCATATCATGGTTATTATGTAAAAGGAGGATCGATTGCTGTAGGAAGAGCAAGTACACAAGCTGTAGTTTGGACAACCATTTTAATAGTTATTGCAAATTATTTTTTAACTCAAATGCTATTAACATAAAATATGATAGAAGTAAAAAATTTACATAAAGGATTTAATGGTACAGAAGTTTTAAAAGGGATTACAACAACTTTTTTACCTGGTAAAACAAATTTAATTATTGGACAAAGTGGTTACGGTAAAACAGTATTTTTAAAATCTTTAATTGGATTGCATGTTCCAGAGAAAGGAACAGTTGCTTTTGACGGAAGATTAAACACAGAATTTACTCAAGAACAAAAAATGCAGTGGAGACAAGAAATAGGCATGGTTTTTCAGGGAAGTGCTTTGTTTGATTCTCAAACGGTAGAAGAAAACGTAATGTTTCCTTTAAAGATGTTTACTAAGAAATCTCAATCGGAAATGTTAGATCGTGTAAACACAGTTCTTAAAAGGGTAAATTTAGAAAATTCCAACAAAAAATTACCTGCAGAACTATCCGGAGGAATGCAAAAGAGAGTTGCAATTGCTAGAGCAATTGTTATGAACCCTAAATATTTGTTTTGTGATGAACCAAATTCGGTTTAGATCCTCAAACTGCAATTGTAATTGATAATTTAATTCAAGAAATTACAGATGAATATAAAATTACGACAGTAATAAATACACATGATATGAATTCTGTAATAGAAATTGGAGAAAAAATTGTTTTTTTAAATAAAGGAGTAAAAGCTTGGGAAGGTTCTAGTGAAGATATATTTTCTACTGAAAATGAGTCGGTTGTAAGTTTTGTTTATTCTTCTAATTTATTAAAGAAAGTTAGGCAAGTTTATTTAGATGAAATAAAATAAAAAAAAACTTGTTTTATTTAAATTAAGGTGTATATTTGCACCCGCTAAGCGAAAAGAATGACCTGGTAGCTCAGTTGGTAGAGCATCTCCCTTTTAAGGAGAGGGTCCTGGGTTCGAGCCCCAGCCCGGTCACTTGATTATAAAACTCCACACTTTGTGTGGAGTTTTTTTTAACACTACTTCAACATAGTTTTGCTTTTAAACTAGTATTTTTGTTTAAATAATTATAAGAAATGATAAACAAAATAATTTTAATCATTTATTTTAGCACTATGAATTTATCAAGCCAAATACTTTTCGACTTTAAAAAATCTGTAAACATTGAAGATTGGAAAATAGTAGATGATGTTGTAATGGGAGGAAAGTCTTATGGCAGTTTTATCTTAAATAATTCAGGTTATGGAGAATTTTATGGAAAAATCTCTTTAGAAAATAATGGCGGATTTTCATCATTAAGAAATAAAAATATAAACTTAAAAACTATTGGCTATACAGAGGTAGTTATAAAGGTAAAAGGAGATGGTAAAAAATATCAATTTAGATTAAAAGATAATTTAGATAATGCTCATTCCTACATATCGCCTTTTACAACCTCCGGAGAGTGGCAAACTATTAGAATAAAGCTTTCAGAAATGTATCCTGCCTTTAGAGGAAGAAAATTATCAATCGGAAATTTTTCTGCTAACAGTATTGCTGAAATTGCATTTCTAATAGGTAATAAAAAACAAGAAACTTTTAAATTAGAGATAGATAAAATTTATCTACAATAGTATATATTTTAAGAATCAAATCACTTTTTTTGTATCTTTCCAAAGTTATAAATTAATATAAATGGAAGAAGATCTTAAAAACCCTACACCTAATGCTGCAGAAAATTCTAAACAAAATGTTCAGAAAGATGCAAAAGGTTTGCTAGAAAGTGTAAAAAAGTTTTTAATAGAACTTTTCGACTTTAGAGATGATACAGATCATGAAGCAACTATAGAAGCTATAAAAGCAGATATACCATTTAAAGGTGCTACAGCTTGGATTCTACTTTTTGCCGTTTTTGTGGCCTCTATCGGTTTAAATGCAAACTCTACAGCAGTGGTAATTGGTGCCATGTTAATATCGCCATTAATGGGGCCAATATTAGGTTTAGGTATGTCTTTTGCATTAAATGACATCAATACTTTTAAAAAGTCTTTGATGAACTTAGGAACCATGATTGGTTTAAGTTTATTTGCTTCGTTCTTGTTCTTTTACTTTTTTCCTTTAAGTGAAGATAATTCAGAATTATTAGGAAGAGTTAGTCCAGATATTCGAGATGTTTTAATTGCCTTTTTTGGTGGATTAGCCTTAATGGTTGCAAGAACAAAAAAAGGTACTATAGCTTCTGTTATTTTTGGTGTTGCAATTGCAACAGCATTAATGCCGCCTTTATGTACAGCTGGTTATGGTTTAGCTAAAGGTAAGTTTTCTTACTTTTTGGTGCTATGTATTTATTTACTATAAATACTATTTTTATTGCATTGGCAACATTTTTGGTATTAAAGTTATTACGTTTTCCTATGCATAAATATGCAAATGCTGCTAAACGTAAAAGATACTCTACCATTGCAACGGTAGTTGGTATTGCTGTAATGATACCGGCCATATTTACTTTTATAACTGTTTTTAAAGAAAACCAAGTAAAAACACAGGTTAATAATTTTATCAAAAACGAAGTTAAAACTGTAAAGTCTTTTCAATTAATTGATGATTCTTATAGTTATGAAAATAAAATTATTAATCTTAATTTCTTTAATGAAGTAAGTGATGGCGAAGAAAATATTTTAAATAATCAATTAGCAAATAACGTTAGCTACGATAAAATAAAGGATTTTAAAATAATTATTAAGGGTAGCGATACCAAAAGTTTTGAGTTGATTACAACAGCTTATAAAGAGAAAAGAGAAGAGCTTAAGGAAAGTAAAAATATTATTGCAGGTTTACAAAAGCAAATAGCAGATTTAGAGGAAACTATATCTAGTTTAAATAACAGAATAGAACAAGATGCTTTAAATAAAAATCAAAAAGTAGTAGCTTTTAGTAGAATAGCAAAAGATGCTAAAATAAGATATGTAGATATCGAAGAAATTGGTTTTGCAAGTGTTTTGTCTTCTAAAGATTTTATTAAGATTGATACAATTCCGGTTGCAACAATTAAATGGAATCTAAAGATACCAGATAGTATTATAACACCTAAAGAAAGGGAATTAAGAAATTGGTTGCAAAAAGAAATGAATTTAGATACTTTATTTATCAAAAGAGATTAACTAAAAAAGCTCCTTAAAAAAGGAGCTTTTTTTATATCATTATAAATCTTTGTAAAGTTTTACTTCTACATTTTGATTAAATAAATAGACTTTTTTATTAGACATATTTAAGCATTCGTAACGAGTTCTTCTTTTATTACCGCGTTTGTAAATAGTATTTTTAAAAATAAAGAGTTCGTTTAAGGGAATGTCAAAAATAAAATGTTTGCCATTTTCTGCAACATTTCCTCTTAAAGCTAGAGATAAATTTACATCAGAATCTGTGCTTGCTTTCGGGTTTTTTAAATAATTGGCTAAATGAGGTAAAATTTCATTCGGATAAATATTTGGATTTAAAAAGGCAACATCAAATGCTGAAAAATAGCTTTCCATTCTTTTCCATGTGCTTGAACTACTCCAAATTTTTGATGCGTAACATGATGTGCTATTTCATGCACCAAAGTCAATAGAAATTGATATTTATTTAAATTATTATTTACGGTTATTTGAAATTTACCATTTGGTAAACTTCTAAAATCGCCATGTTTTGTGGCTCTTTGGTTTACAATTTTTAATGTGAAATTATGTTCATTAATTAAAAATTCTAAAAAAGGAATTGCTTTTTGGGGTATGTAATTTTTATAATCTGTATCCAAAATTGAAATGAAATTACGGAGTTGTAGAAGATACTTGTAAAACTTTACCGTTATAAAATTTATTACCTGTTAAAGCAAAGTTGTACATATAATCTGCCATTTCTGTTGCTGTTAAAGGTGCTTGATAATCAGGAAAAGCTTCTGCTAACATTTCTGTTTGAACGGCTCCTAAAGCCAAAACATTAAAAGCTATTTGTTGTTCTTTATATTCTTCTGCTAACAATTCTGATAAGGTAATAACAGCTCCTTTGGCAGATGAATATGCAGCCAATCCTGCAAACTTCATGCTTCCTTGAATTCCGCCCATAGAACTAACAGTAACTACATGACTTCCTTTCCTCAAATAAGGAATCATAATTTTTGTGATTTCTGCAACTGCAAATACATTTACTTTATAAACATCTAGAAAGTCGTTAGAAGAAAGCTCTGTAAAAGGTTTATTTATAAGTTTACCAGCATTGTTTATTAAAATATCTACACTTTGCCAATTGTTCTCTACAAATTCAGAAACTTTTTTTAAATCATTAGAGTTCGATAAGTCAACAGAAATTACTGTAATATTTTTATGGTTATAGTTTAACAAAGGTTTTGTATTTCTAGACAAAGCCAAAACATTATGACCATTTTCTGCAAATTGTTTGGCAAGTTCAAAACCAATTCCTCTACTTGTACCTGTAATAACTACGTTTTTCATTATTTAAGTTTAAAGCAAGCAAATTAGGTATTTTTTCATACATTTAAAGATAAAATTTATACAAATGAAGAAATTACTTTTACTTTTTACAACACTTTTTATGTTACAAAACGTTAATGCACAAACAACATATATTTTATGCGGAAAATTATTAGATACAAAATCCGGTGTAATTTCTTCTAAAAAAACAATTGTTGTAAAAGGAGATAAAGTTTCTAAAATTTTAGATGGTTATGTTGCTCCTAAAAGTTCTACTGCAAATGTTATAGATTTAAAAGATAAAGTGGTTTTACCTGGTTTAATTGATTTTCATGTTCATATAGAGCAAGAATTTAATAGAAATACAAGGCTGAATAATTATATTTTAAACGAGGCAGATGTTGCATTTAATTCTGTAGGTTTTGCAAAAACAACCTTATTAAATGGCTTTACATCTGTAAGAGATTTAGGCGGGACAGGTGTAAATATTTCTATAAAAAATGCTATAAATTCGGTAAAATTATGGGGCCAAGAGTTTTTACAGCGGGTAAATCTTTGGCAACTACTGGTGGTCATGCAGATCCTACAAACGGTAGTAGAAGAAAACTAATTGGAAATCCTGGACCAAAAGAAGGTGTTGTAAATTCTGTAGATGATGCAAAAAAAGCTGTAAGACAGCGTTATAAAAACGGAGCAGATTGTATAAAAATAACAGCAACAGGTGGTGTTTTAAGTGTGGCAAAATCAGGCGATAATCCGCAGTTTACAATAGAAGAGATTAAAGCTATTTGTGAAACGGCTAAAGATTATGGAATGCATGTTGCTGCGCACGCGCACGGAGATGAAGGTATGAAAAGAGCAATAATAGGAGGTGTTAAAACCATAGAACATGGAACTTATATGAGTGAAGGGACAATGGATTTAATGAAAAAACACGATGCATATTTAGTGCCAACAATTACTGCAGGTAAAGAAGTAGAAGAGAAAGCTAAAATTGAAGGTTTTACTCAGAAATAGTTGTTCCTAAAGCTTTAGCAGTTGGTCCACAGATTCAAGGAACTTTTGCAAAAGCGTATAAAAAAGGTGTTGGAATTGCTTTTGGTACAGATGCGGGTGTTTTTAAGCATGGTAATAATGGTAAAGAATTTGGTTTTATGGTAGAAGCCGGTATGCCAGCTATAGAAGCAATACAATCTGCAACAATTACAAATGCGATGTTATTAAAGATGTCAGATGAAATTGGACAAATTAAAAAAGGATTTTATGCAGATATTATAGCTGTAGATGAAGATCCAACAAAAAACATTAACACAATGGAAAATGTAGTTTTTGTGATGAAAAACGGTGTTGTTTACAAGGAAAAATAGCTCTTGAAAAGCGTAACAAAAAAATGGGAAAGCCAAGTGCTATAGAATGAATAATAGTTTTTTTATGATTGGTAAAATTAATTTTCGAAGTAATCTATTTGTTTTCGGTATTCCGTTATTAATGTTTCTATTATTGGTGACAATTACAAAAAGATCTAATCTTGTTTCAGAAATTTCAGTATTTGTACTTATAGATTTGCTAATAACAGTTCCTTTTGTCTATTATTTATTAATTAGGAGTAAAGACATTTCTAATAAAACAATAATTATTGTTGCTTTGCTAGGTTTTTTATTGCGTGCTCTATTCTTCCAAAAGAAAATCTAAAAATTTATACATTGCCCTTTGTTGAGGTTTTAGTTGTTTTTTTTGTGATAATAAAAAGTAGTAGTGAACTAAAAAAAGTAAAAGAAAACAAAAATAATTCTTTAGATTTTTATGAGATAGTTCAAAGAATTTGTACGAAAATAATGCCTCGAATTATAGGAAATATTCTAGCTGCTGAAATTTCTGTTGTTTATTACGGTCTTTTTAATTGGAGGAAGAGAAAGTTAAAAGAAAATGAGTTTTCTTATCATAAAGAAAGCACAGCTAATAGTGTAATTACGGGGTTTCTATTGGTTATTGCTGTAGAAGCGTTTGTAACACATTCTATGATAAAGGTGGGTAATAGCAAAGGGACATTTATTTTAACGACCTTAAGTATTTATACCTTTTTACAAGTATTGGCGCTTATAAAATCTTTATCGAGAAGACCTGTTTTTATAGACTTAAAAAAGAAACAAGTAGTTTTAAAATTCGGCATTTTAGCAAATGCAATTATTCCTTTTGAAACAATTAAAGAGATAGAGGTTTCTACGAAAGAGTTTTCAGAAAAATCTCCAATAAAGTACTTTTCGCCGTTAGGAAGCTCATCAGGACATAATGTAATTATTTATTTGAATAAAAATATAAAGTTCGAAAGTTTTTACGGTTTTAAGAAGAAAGCAACGTCTTTGGCTGTTTTTATAGATGCTAAAAACGATTTTGTAAATTTAATTAAAAAAGAAATGATTAATCATTAAAAATAATATGCTGATAAGCGCCAATATCAGGATTTGAAGTTCTGTCTACACCTAAGATATCAATATTAAAAGGAGTAGATAAAGCTTTATTTATAGCGTCACTATTCTCACCAATTATAAAATTACTCTTCTGAGTATCTTTAAAATTAGCATTTCCGTTTAAAATAATATCACTGTAATTTGTGTTGTTGTTAAAGTCTAGTTCTGTAATGCCTTCAAAAGAATTATTGGTATCATTAAAAAGGATCATACAATTTTTGATGGCATAATTAAATAAACTCCCATTATTTAAATTATCTAAAACAAACTCTATATTATTATTGCCTTCAAAAATACAATTGGTAAAATTTGCAGCTTTTAAATCTCTAGTTTCTGCAATTTCTTCTCCACTTTCATTTGTATAGGTAAAAAAGTTATTTACTAACACGGCTGGTAATTGTCTTATTCCATTGTTCCAATAATTTGCGAAAGTACTGTGGGTAAAATTATAAGTTCCTCCAATGGTAGCGGCCAAAGAGGCTTGACCTGCAGAACCAATTACAACATTATTTCCTTCAATATTTGTTTCTCTAGCTAAAATTCCGAAGTTAGAATGGTTGTAGATTTCGGTATTTTCTAATTTTAAAGTTGGCGATGTACTGCTGCCTATACTATCAATTAAAATTCCGATGATACCATTTTTTATAATTGTGTTTTTTATTTCGTTTTCTGTACTTCCGGCTCGCATCCAAAGAGTTCCCCATTGTCCAGGAATTTCACTAAAACTATTTTCTAGTCTATCACCTTCAAAAATAACTTTATCATTAAGAGTTCCGTTTACTTTTAAGGTAGCTTTATTGTCTACGATTAAACCCGAATTATCATGAAAATGAACTCTTGCACCAGCTTCTATAGTAAGTGTTTTATTTGCAGGTACCGCAGCATAACCATAAATTACAGTTGGTTTTGTTTTATTAAAAATAAGTTCATCATCATTTAAAAAACGACCTTTAATTGTCGTTGGTTCTCCGTCTAAAGTTAAACTATCAATTTTCATAGAGATAGCATCTTTACCCGGATAAATAAAGTTTGCATCTTCAACCAAAGTAACCAAATCTACGTTTTGTTCTTTATCTCCGTTATCAAATAAAATTCTGTCTATATACAACGGATTTGTTTCTGCCGAAACATCTACTGTAGTTTCTATAAATACATAGATACTATCTTTAGCAAGAATATCTATATTATTAAATGTTTTACCAGCAATACCATCTACATTTAGTCTATAATTAGAACTGTTTCCTTTTTCTAAAGTAATATAAGGAATGGTGATTGCATTATTACTTCTATTATATACTTTTAAATTATAAGTTGCAGAACCAATATTTGTAAAAACAGTATCTAAAAAAACGGTGTCTTTAGAAAATTCTAAAGCTCCAAAACTTTCTATTGTAGAGAAATCTTTTCTGCAAGAACTTACAGAAATTAAAGCAATACAAATAACGAAAGAAATAAAATAACGCATAAATTAATGTTTTGTAAGTATAAGTTCTTATATACGTAAAAGTAATATAATTATTGCTTAACCAATTCTATTTCAAATAATTTGCCCCAATATTTACCGGTAACAAACAATCTGTTATTTTCTGCATCGTATGCAATACCATTTAAAACCTCATCGTTTTCTACTAATTTCTGAGTTTTAGACATCACTTTTTCTAAACCTCTTAAGTCTCCTAAACCTTCTACAATACCAGTTTCTGCATTAATAATTGCAATCGTGTTTTTTTGATACTTATTAGCGTAAATTTTACCATTAACTAACTCTAATTCGTTTAAATAATTTACAGAACGATCATTAGTGTATGCTTGTATAAAACGTTTTTCTTTAAGTGTGTTTGGGTCTAGAAACCAAATTTTATCAGAACCATCAGATTTTATAAGTTCTTTATCGCTGTGCGTTAAACCCCAACCTTCTTTACTTTTATTGTAAGCAAATTCCTTTTCTAATTCAAAAGTTTCTAAATCGTAAACAAAACCTTTGTTACTTTCCCAGGTAAGCCAAATTATTTTGTCATCCACAATTGTCATTCCTTCACCAAAATATTTGTTGTCTAAATCTATTTTTTGTAAAACTTTACCCGTTTTTATATCTACTTTTCTAAGAGTAGATTCACCTCTACGACCCGTAGTTTCATATAAATAACCCTTATAAAATTCTAGCCCTTGTGTGTAAGCTTTTGTGTCGTGCGGATATTCATTAATAATTTTAAATTTATAGATGGCAGGTTTTGTATTGGCAAAAACTTCAATAAATCCATTCGTTTTTTTAGTTTTACCATCAAAAAAAGCAAGTGCATTTACAGCATGTTTACCTACACCCAAATCTTTGGTATTTATGGTAGCAGTATTACCGTTACTTTCTACTTGTTTACCGTTTACGTAAAATTGTACTTTTTCAATTTCTTTGCTGTCTTTTTCTGTTAGTTTTAAGGTAACAGATTCATTTAAAACAGCTTTATTTGGTTTTTCTAGAATAAATTTATAATCATTAGAACAAGATATTGTTAAAAATAACGTTGTTAAAAGTGTTACTAAAGTAGAAAATTTCTTCATTATTTATATAGATTTCAATATATTAGAACGTAAAGATTCAAAAAAATCAGCATAAAAAACAACTTTTATGTATTAAAAGAAGCATAAAAAAGAACTTTATTAAAATAAAAACAATTTATTTATTTGTAAATTAAAAAATAAGCTTAAATTTGCATCCTCAAAATAGTTAATAACAGCTATTTAGAATTTTGAGTAAAACTTTACCAACTTTACTCTTACAAACATAACATTAAAGTATTAAATATATTAAAAATGAAAAAAGGAATTCATCCAGAAAATTATAGACTGATTGCTTTTAAAGACATGTCTAACGGAGACGTATTTTTAACGCGTTCTACTGCAGATACAAAAGAAACTTTAGACGTTGATGGTGTAGAGTATCCTTTAGTAAAATTAGAGATTTCTAGAACTTCTCATCCATTTTACACTGGTAAATCTAAACTTATTGATGCTGCAGGACGTATTGACAAGTTCAAAAACAAATATGCAAAATTTAAGAAATAATTTTCTTAAGTTTTTCAAACATATTAAAAGCTCTAACATTAATTTGTTAGAGTTTTTTTGGGCGTTACCTTACAGGTCGGGCTTTACTTTTCAATCTTTTTATTCATTCTTCATAAAAAGGATTTCCAATTCAATCCCTAACGCAAACTATTTGCCAAAGCAAGTACAATTTTCGTGCTAATTTCATTATTTTTAAACCTTTTTAAAATATACTTTATATAATGAGAAATACCATACTTGCAATATTATTTGCAATCACAATTTTAGCTGGAGTTTTAGTTTATTTTATTCCTCAAATAGGCACAATAATATTACTATCAATATCTGGTTTGCTTAGTTTAATTGCTGTTTATGATAGTTTACAAACCAAACACTCGTTATTAAGAGCATTTCCGTTAGTAGCTCGTTTACGTTGGTTTTTCGAAGAAGAAAGAGATAAAATTCAGCAATATTTTATAGAAGACAATTTAAACGGAACTCCCATAAATAGAGAAAAAAGAAGTATTGTTTATCAAAGATCTAAATTAGAAAAAGAAACCATTCCTTTTGGTACACAACATAATGTTTATAAAAAAGGATATGAATTTGTAAAACATTCACTTTTTCCTACTGCACACCACGATATAATTGGCGATAAAATTACTTTTGGTTCAGATAAGTGTACTCAAAAATATAAAAGTTCTATCATAAATATTTCTGCAATGTCTTTTGGTTCGCTTAGTAAAAATGCAGTTATGGCGTTAAATCAAGGAGCAAAAATGGGCGATTTTGCACATAATACTGGCGAAGGCGGAATTTCTCCTTATCATTTACAAGGCGGTGATTTAATTTTTCAAGTAGGAACGGGTTATTTTGGTGCAGGAAAATCTATAAATGGTAAACGTGTTTTTGATGATGAAATTTTCAAAAAAAATGCTGTTAGACCAGAGGTTAAAATGATTGAAATTAAGTTTTCTCAAGGTGCCAAACCAGGTCATGGCGGAATTTTACCAGCTAAAAAAAACACACAAGAAATCGCAGAAATTAGATCTGTAACTCCGGGTACTCAAGTTGATTCTCCTCCAGGTCATTCGGCATTTTCTAACTATGATGAGTTAATTCAGTTTATTCAAAAAGTAAGAGAGTTAGCGAATGGTAAACCTGTCGGAATTAAATTATGTGTTGGTGATAACCAAGAAATATCAGAAATGATTACTGCATTTGCAACGCATAATAATTACCCGATTTTATTTCTGTTGATGGTGGAGAAGGAGGAACTGGTTCTGCTCCTTTAGAATTTACAAATTACATTGGTACGCCTTTAATAGAAGGTTTGGTTTTTATCAATAAACAATTATTAAAACACAACTTAAAAAATCAAATTAAAATAATTGCAAGTGGTAAAGCCGTAGATGCTTTTGATGTGGTAAAATATCTAGCTTTAGGTGCAGATGCTGTTGGTATGGCAAGAAGTTTTATGTTAAGCTTAGGTTGCATTCAAGCAAGAGAATGTAATTTAGATACTTGCCCAGTTGGTGTTGCAACCCAAGATGAAGATTTGGTGAAAGCGCTTGTTGTAGAGAAGAAAAATGTTCGAGTAAAAAATTATCATTCAAAAACGGTAGTAGCAATTAAAGAAATTATTGCAGCTTTAGGTTTGCATTCTATTTCCGAATTAGCACCAAACCATATTTTTAGAAGAAGGAAAGATGAAGAGGTAGTTAGTTTAGATGAAGTTTATTACAACTAAAAATAGTTTTATGAATTTGTATGATGTTATTATTGTTGGCGGAGGCCCAATAGGAATTGCTTGTGGTTTAGAAGCTAAAAAGAAAGGATTAAAATATCTAATTATAGAAAAAGGTCCAATTGTAAATTCTCTATACAATTATCCTGTTAACATGCAGTTTTTTTCTTCTTCAGAAAAATTAGAAATAGACAATATTCCATTTATAAGTAAAGAAGCCAAACCAAGAAGAAACGAAGCTTTGGAGTATTATAGAAGAATTGTAACTTCAAATAAATTAAAATTACATTTATTTGAAACGGTAAATTCTATAGATAAAAATGAAAAGGAGTTTACAGTAAACACTTCAAAAAATACATACATAGCAACTAATATTATAATTGCAACTGGTTTTTACGATCTGCCAAATTTAATGGATGTTGAAGGTGAAAATCTATCTAAGGTTTCCCATTATTATAACGATCCTCATTTTTATGCAGGTCAGAAATTAGCTGTAATCGGTGCAAGTAATTCTTCTGTTGATGCTGCATTAGAATGTTACAGAAAAGGTGCTGAGGTAACTTTAATAGTTAGAGGAGAAGAAATTGGGCAACGTGTAAAGTACTGGGTAAGACCAGATATTATTAATAGAATTAAAGAGGGAAGTATAAACGTTTTTTACAATACAACAGTGAAAGAAATTACAGATAAAAATGTAATTGTAAATACTAAAAATGGTATTAAAACAATAGAAAATGATTTTGTATTAGCCTTAACTGGTTATAAACCAAATTTTAAATTTTTAGAAAATGTAGGTGTTCAGTTTTCTAAAGACGATAAGAAAATACCCGTATATAATGATGAAACTATGGAAACAAATGTAAAAGGTGTTTATTTAGCTGGAGTAATTTGTGGAGGTTTAGAAACTCATAAATGGTTTATAGAAAATTCTAGAATTCATGCAAAAATGATTGTAGATGATATTGTCCAATAAAAAATTTATAAAATAAAAAACCACCTAGATTTTAGGTGGTTTTTTTATAATTATTTAATCAATTATTACATGTAATCTTCAATAGGATTACAAGAACAAATTAAATTTCTATCGCCATAGGCATCATCAACTCTTCTTACAGTTGGCCAAAACTTATTTTCGGCAATGTACTCTAAAGGAAATGCAGCTTGCTTTCTAGTGTAAGGTAACTCCCATTCATCCGAAGTAAGCATTTCTTGTGTATGAGGAGCATTTTTTAAAGGATTGTTTAAATCTTCTTTTGATGCATTTTTAATTTCTTCTCTAATAGAAATCATGGCATCACAAAAACGATCTAATTCTGCTAAACTTTCAGATTCTGTAGGTTCAATCATCATTGTTCCTCCTACAGGAAAAGAAACTGTTGGTGCATGAAAACCATAATCCATTAAACGTTTTGCAATATCTACAACTTCGATACCTTTTTGTTTAAAATCTCTACAATCAATAATCATTTCGTGTGCTGCACGACCTTTTTCTCCGGTATATAAAGTTGGATAATGTTCTTCTAAACGCTCTTTAATGTAGTTTGCGTTTAAGATTGCATTTTTAGTAGAATTAGTCAATCCGTCTGCACCTAACATTGTTATATATCCGTAAGAAATTAAACAAGCTAAAGCAGAACCCCAAGGAGCGGCAGAAATTGCAGTAATTGCGCTTTTGCCACCAGTTTTAATTATTGGATTTGTTGGTAAAAACGGAACTAATTGTGGAGCAACACAAATTGGCCCTACACCAGGACCACCACCACCATGAGGAATGGCAAAAGTTTTATGCAAATTAAGATGACAAACATCTGCACCAATTGTAGCAGGATTTGTTAGACCAACTTGAGCGTTCATATTTGCTCCGTCCATGTAAACTTGTCCACCGTTATCGTGAATAATTTTAGTTATTTCTTTAATTTCTTTTTCGTAAACACCATGAGTAGAAGGGTAAGTTACCATTAAAGCCGCTAAGTTGTCTTTATGTAACGTTGCTTTTTCTCTTAAATCTTCTACATCGATATTACCGTTTTCTGCAGTTTTAGTTACAACAACCTTCATACCAGCCATAACTGCAGAAGCAGGATTTGTACCGTGTGCAGAAGCAGGAATTAAACAAATATTTCTATGAGAATCATTATTTGCTTGATGATAAGCTCTAATAGTCATTAAACCGGCAAATTCACCTTGTGCACCAGAGTTTGGTTGTAAAGATGTACCTGCAAAACCTGTAATAATATTTAATTGATGTTCTAAATTTTTTAAAACTTCTTGATAACCTTCTGCTTGATTTAAAGGAACAAATGGATGAATATTTCCCCATTGAGGATTACTTAAAGGCAACATTTCTGATGCAGCATTTAATTTCATTGTACAAGAACCTAAAGAAATCATAGAGTGATTTAAAGCTAAATCTTTACGCTCTAATTTCTTTATGTAGCGCATCATATCTGTTTCCGATTGATACGTGTTAAAAACTTCATTGTCTAAGAAAGTAGTATTTCTTAATAAAGATTCGTTTAAAATAGTTGTTGTTTCGGTAATGCTTGTGGTTTTAAATTAAAAGCCTCTTCAAAACAAGAAATTATTTCTTTTAAAGCAGCCTTATCTACAGTTTCATTTATAGATATAGAAACATGGTTTTTATCAATATAATTAAAGTTTATCTCTTTAGATTCTGCTACGGTTTTTAATTTATCTGCTTCAACTTCAATTAAAAGAGTATCAAAATAAGATTTATTAAGTTGTTTAAAACCTAAGTTTTCTAAAGCATTTGCTAATAGATTTGTATGTTGATGTACATTGTTAGCAATATACTGTAAACCATTTTTACCATGATAAACAGCATACATACCAGCCATAACAGCTAATAATACTTGTGCTGTACAAATATTAGAAGTTGCTCTTTCTCTTTTTATATGTTGTTCTCCGGTTTGTAATGCCATTCTTAAGGCACGTTTACCATTCATGTCTTTAGTAACCCCAATTATTCTACCAGGAATACTTCTTTTGTAAGCTTCTTTTGTAGCAAAATAAGCTGCATGAGGACCACCATAACCTAACGGAATACCGAAACGTTGTGTAGTACCCACAACTACAGATGCACCAAAATCTCCAGGAGCTTTTAATTTAACTAATGATAAAATATCAGCAGCAACTGCTATTTTAATGTCGTTATTATTCGCTTTTTCAGCAAAAGATTCATAATCAAATATTTGACCGAATTTACCAGGATATTGCAATATTGCTCCGAAAAAATCATCATCAAAATTAAACTCTTCATGGTTTCCGACAACTAATTCTATACCAATTGGTGTAGCTCTTGTTTCTAAAAGAGAAAGTGTTTGTGGTAAAATTTCATCAGAAACAAAAAACTTATTTGCTTTTGCTTTTTTCTTAGCTCTTTCTCTTACATCGAACAACAAAGCCATTGCTTCTGCAGCAGCTGTAGATTCGTCTAATAAAGAAGCATTTGCAAGCTCCATACCTGTTAAATCACAAACCATTGTTTGGTAATTTAGCAAAGCTTCTAATCTACCTTGAGCAATTTCTGCTTGGTAAGGTGTGTAAGCTGTATACCAACCCGGATTTTCTAATATGTTTCTTTGAATAACACTTGGTACAATTGCTTCGTTATAACCTAAACCAATATAACTTTTAAACACTTTATTTTTTTCTGATAAAGCTTTTATATGTGCTAAGTATTTATACTCGCTCATAGATTCTTCTAAATCTAGTTTGTTTTTTAAAAGAATGTTGTCTCGGCACAGTTTCATTAATTAACTGTTCTAAACTATCTGCATTAATAGCTTTTAACATTTTTTCTTGTTCCTTTTTATTAGGACCAATATGTCTAAGTTGAAACGAATTTGTATTCATTAATTAAGTTTTGTGAACGATTGATTTCAATCGATTTAGTGTTGTTTTTTTGATGTCTAAAAAACGTATTTTTTGACCGCTCAAAAATAAGGATTTAATAAATTATTTTCTAACCGAAAACGTATAAAATGATGTTAATTATTAACTAAAAATTAATGTTATGAACAGAAACGTTATTTTTGTTTAATGAAGTTTTTAAAAATATTTATAAATTTTTACCTAAATGCCAGTATTCATGTGGCTTTGGCAGTTTTTTCGCTTGTAAAAATTACTGAACAATATTTTGAACTTTCTTTACATCAAAACTTATCAATATTTATATTTTTTAGCACAATAACAGGGTATAATTTTGTGAAATATGCAGGTGTTGCTAAATTGCATCATAGAAGTTTAACAAATAACTTAAAGGTAATTCAGGTTTTTTCTTTTTTTTGTTTTTTAGCAATGTGTTTTTATGCTTTTAAACTCCAAAAAGTGACATTGTTATTCACTTTGCCTTTTCTTCTTTTAACTTTTTTATATGCAGTACCTTTTCTAAGTGGTTTCGATAAAACTTTAAGAGAAGTTAGTTATTTGAAAATTGTTGTTGTAGCTATTGTTTGGGCTGGTTTTACGGTTTTAATTCCCTGTGTAGAAGCTGGTATTCAATTTAATTTTAAACTATTTTTAGTAATGCTACAGCGTTTCTTAATTGTGGTAGTGTTAATACTTCCTTTTGATATTAGAGATGTAAAATATGATGCAATTTCTTTGCAAACAATTCCAAAAAAAATAGGAGTTGAAAAAACAAAAAAGTTAGGTTTAACCCTTATGATTCTTGCTTTGATTTTAGAATATGCTATAAATGTAAACGGTATTTCTAAAAATGCCTTTATGATTTTCTTTTTTCTAGTTATCATTTTATTAATGCGATCTAAAATCAATCAATCTAAATACTACAGTTCATTTTGGGTAGAATCATTACCTATAATTTGGTGGTTATTTCTTTTAGGATTCCGTAATTTATAACAACATTTACAAGGTTTTTTATCAACTTTAATATTATTGATGTTAATTATAATAGATATCATAAAACTTTAGTTTGGCTTTCTATTAAGCCACTATATTTGTAGATTTACAGAGAATAAATCAATCAAGATTTTTATAATGATCACTACAAAAAGAAACTATATTTTCGATTTTGACAGCACACTTACTAAAGTGGAAGCTTTAGATGTTTTAGCCGAAATAACATTAACCGATAATCCTAAAAAAGAAGCTATAATTCAAGAAATTATAGATATTACAAATTTAGGTATTGATGGCGAAATTTCTTTTACAGAATCTTTAGAAAGAAGAATTAAGTTATTAAAAGCAAATAAGGCAGATTTAAGTAACTTAGTAGTCGCATTAAAAAAGCAAGTTTCTAAATCAATAGAAAGTAACAAAGAATTTTTTGAGAATTTTGCAGACGATATTTATGTAATTTCCTGCGGATTTAAAGAATTTATAGATCCTATTGTTAAAGAATACAATATTCCTTCTGAGCGTGTGTATGCAAATACATTTACGTTTGCAGAAGACGGAGAAATAATTGGTTTTGACGCTGATAATCCGTTATCAAAACATAACGGAAAAATTGAGTGTTTAAAAGACATGAATTTAGACGGAGAAATACAAGTGATTGGCGATGGTTACAGCGATTATGTAACTAGAGAAGCAGGTATTGCTGATAAGTTTTTTGCTTATACAGAAAATGTTTCTAGAGAAAAAACAACAGAAAACGCAGACCATATTGCCCCAAATTTAGATGAATTTTTATACGTAAACGATTTGCCAAGAAATATAAGTTACCCAAAAAATAGAATTAAAATATTATTATTAGAAAACGTACATCCAGATGCTTTTAAGAAGTTATCTAAAGATGGATTTTCTGTAGAAACTGTATCTAAAAGTTTGTCTGAAGACGAATTGATAGAAAAAATTAAAGATGTGCATGTTTTAGGTATTCGTTCTAAAACAAATGTTACACAAAAAGTTGTAGATGCAGCAGAAAAATTAATGGTTGTTAGTGCTTTTTGTATCGGTACAAAACAAATCGATTTAGATGCGTGTAAAGAAAAAGGTATTGTTGTTTTTAACGCACCTTACAGTAATACACGTTCTGTTGTAGAATTAGCAATTGGAGAAATTATTATGTTAATGCGTAGTGTTTTTCAAAGAAGTACAGAAATTCATAATGGGCAATGGAACAAAACAGCAGAAGGTTCTAAAGAAGTTCGTGGTAAAAAATTAGGTATTGTTGGTTACGGTAATATTGGTAAGCAATTATCTGTTTTAGCAGAAGCTTTAGGTATGGATGTTTATTATTATGATGTTGAAGATAAACTAGCTTTAGGAAACGCAACAAAAATGAGCACTTTAGAAGAGTTGTTAGCAATTTCTGATGTTGTTACTTTACATGTTGATGACAACGCGGCAAATAAAAATTTCTTTGGCGAAAAAGAAATTTCTCAAATGAAAGATGGTGCTCATTTGGTAAACTTATCTAGAGGTTTTGTTGTAGATATAGAAGCTTTAGTTGCTGCTTTAAAAAGCGGTAAAATTGCAGGAACAGCAGTTGATGTTTATCCGTCTGAACCAAGAAAAAACGGAGAATTTTATACTGAATTAAAAGGATTGCCAAATGTTATTTTGACTCCGCATGTTGGTGGAAGTACAGAAGAAGCGCAAAGAGATATTGCAGATTTTGTACCAAGTAAAATAATGGCGTACATTAATTCCGGTAATACTGTTGATGCTGTAAACTTTCCTAACATTCGTTTACCAAGGCAAACAAATGCACACAGGTTTTTACATATTCATAAAAATGTACCTGGTGTAATGGCTAAAATTAATAAGGTTTTAGCAGAATACGAATTAAACATTAACGGTCAATATTTATCTACAGATCCTAAAGTAGGTTATGTAATTACAGATTTAGATAAAGAATACAATAAAGAAGTTATAGACGAGTTAAGAAAAATTGAAGGAACAATTAGATTTAGAGTTCTGTATTAACAATCAAAATCACAATCAACACAACAAAAAAGCCTTTCAATATTTTATTGAAAGGCTTTTAATTTTTTTAGACGATTTCTTAGAATTTAAATTCTTCTTTAAGATTGATAATCTCTTTATCTTTTATGCCTAAATAGCGTTTGCTACCTAAATATCTGTTTTTATTAAATGCATCAAAATGTGGTTGTAAAGAATCCATAGAACTTATATGTACATTGCCAGATGCATGTATAAATTCTTGCTTATTATTACCAAACCAAATACCAACATGTACAACTCGTCTTTTTTTAGTTTCTGTAGCTTCAGTTCCAAAAAAGAGTAAATCGCCTTTTTCTAAATTCTCGAAATTTAGTTTTTCGTCAACTTGTTTACCTGCATTAATTTGTTGTGAAGCATCTCTAGGAATTACAAAACCATTCATTAAATAAACCATTTTCGTAAAACCACTGCAATCAATTCCTTTAGAAGAAGTTCCGCCCCATAAATAAGGAAAACCTTCTAGTTTTTTTGCAACTTTTTCTACATTTTCTTTTGATGGTTGCAGGTTTTTTAACCAATTTTCATAAACAACAGCCTCACTTTTTTTAACAAAACCAGTTCTATTGTCAGGATATTTAACTTCGTAAAAACTGGCATCTTCAGAAAGATATTTTAAAAGTCCGCCCAAAGTAATATCAGAAACTATTGCTGCATTTTGTTGTTTTGAATTGTAAACATATCCAAAATTCTTTGTAAAAATTATTTTTTTAGAAGCATTCCAAGTATCAAATTCACCTTTATTCATTTTCTGTATTCCGCCTTTATCAACCCAAGAAATGTAATTATCTCGGAGTTTGAATTCTATAGAAATCGCCAGCTTTATCTAAAATTTTTAAAGACATACCTAACAAACCTTGCGTGCCTAACTCTGCAGAATGTTTTGGTGCAGATCTAATATTTATTACAGAATTTCTTGCTACTGCAAACATTTTATTTCCAACAACCGTATCTGGTAAAACTCTAATATTATTAATGTAAGAAACATCTAAAGACTGCAAACTATCAACTAATTTTTGATACGCTTCTTTAGAATTTGTCATTCCTGTAGCAATTATTTTATCATCAGAATTATCAAAATTAATATCAAAAATTGCCACTCTTTTGTCTCAGTGCATATTGTTCTTTTATACTTTTACTAACACCTTCTAAACCTGTTATAAGGATGCCGTTGTTGCTACAA
Organism: Polaribacter sp. HA6-7; assembly: GCF_055693625.1. Classification (NCBI taxonomy): domain Bacteria; kingdom Pseudomonadati; phylum Bacteroidota; class Flavobacteriia; order Flavobacteriales; family Flavobacteriaceae; genus Polaribacter; species Polaribacter sp. HA6-7. The sequence goes on along the minus strand of NZ_CM146338.1, from coordinate 2,091,126 downwards.
GATATGTATATTAAAAGCGAAAATATAATAGCTAATTTTTGAAATTTCATTGTTTAATTTTTCTAATTATATAAAAAATAAAGGTAGTAATTTATTCAGATTAATTTAATTCTAAATTTAGATTGTTTTATATTTGAAGACACTCATTTTTTTATAATTGATGAAATATCAAAACAACTTAGCATTTGCAAAAGAGCAAGATAAAGAAGATTCACTTTCTTATTTACGCAATCGATTTCTTATACCTAAAGATAAAAATGGTAACAATTGGTTGTACTTTACAGGTAATTCTTTAGGCTTACAGCCAAAATCTACCAAAGATTATATAAATCAAGAATTAGAAGATTGGGCAAATTTAGGCGTAGAAGGACATTTTGAAGCTAAAAATCCGTGGTTAAATTATCACGAATATTTAACCGATAAAATGGCGAAAATTGTAGGCGCAAAACCTCTAGAAGTTGTTGTAATGAACACACTTACAACCAATTTACATTTGCTAATGGTTTCTTTTTATAGACCAACAAAAACAAAGTATAAAATTGTTATCGAAAGTGATGCTTTTCCTTCGGATAGATATGCTGTACAATCTCAATTAGAATTTCACGGTTTTTCTAAAGAAGATGTTATAGAGTGGAAACCAAGAAAAGGAGAAGAACTTTTAAATATCGAAGATTTAGAAACAATTGTAGCAGAACATGGAGATGAAATTGCGTTGTTATTAATTGGAGGTGTAAATTATTATACTGGTCAGTTTTTAGACTTAAAGAGAATTGCAGAAATTGGGCATGCAAAAAATTGTATTGTCGGAATTGATTTAGCACATGGAGCAGGAAATATTTCTCCGGATTTACATAATTCGAGTAGATTTTGCAGCTTGGTGTACCTACAAATACTTAAACTCGGACCAGGAAGTTTAGCAGGTTTGTTTGTACATGAAAAACATGCAAAAAATAAAGATTTACCACGTTTTGCAGGTTGGTGGAATCACAATAAACAAACTCGTTTTAATATGCGACAACCATTTGATGTGATGGAAGGTGCAGAAGGTTGGCAATTATCGAATCCGCCAATATTATCTATGGCAGCCATAAAAGCATCTTTAGATATGTTTGATGAGGTTGGTATGGATGCTTTACGAGAAAAATCAGAAAAATTAACAGGTTATTTCGAGTTTTTAATCAATGAAATTAATTCTGATGATATTAAAATAATTACGCCCTCAAACCCTAAAGAAAGAGGTTGCCAATTATCTATTCAGGTTAAAAATGCCGATAAAAGTTTGCATAAAAAACTAACCGAAAACAATATTATTACAGATTGGAGAGAACCAGATGTGATACGTTGTGCTCCAACACCAATGTATAATTCTTTTGAAGATGTTTACAGAATGGTAGCTATCTTAAAAGGATTGTTGTAGGATTATGAATGTAATATTTCACATAACAGCAGGTGTAACTATTTTTTCAGTAGTTTCTAAAAAAGAAACTAAAGAGGATAAAATTAACTTACTTGTCTATGTATTTAGTTTTGTTCTTGGAGTTATATCTCACGGGATTTTAGATTATATACCTCACTGTTATCCATTAAATTCTAAGGTTGATGTAATCTTGGGTTTATTTATTATCCTTATTTTACTTTATGTTGTAAAAAAACATGTTAAACTATTAATAGCAATAATTTTATTAGGATGTATTTCTCCGGATATTATTGATTTATCACCTAAAATTTTGAATTCAATTTTTAATATTAATTTACCAATTTTTGATAATATTTTTCCTTGGCATTTTTATGATTATTCAGGTTCTATTTACAATGATGATTGTAAAGTTTCAGGTGTAAATCATTTATTAACATTGGTTTTTTGCACAATAATTATTTTTTTAATCGTAGGAATTTAAAAAAAGTTTTAAACAAAATATAATGAACAAAAATGATAAAATATTAATAATTGGTGCAGGTTTATGCGGAAGTTTGTTAGCTTTAAGACTTGCACAAAGAGGTTTTAAAGTTGATGTTTACGAAAGTAGACCGGATTTAAGAACTGTTGATATTTCTGCCGGAAGAAGTATAAATTTAGCATTATCAGACAGAGGTTTAAAGGCATTGCGCTTATGCGGTATGGAAGAGAAAGCACGCGAAATTTGTATACCAATGTATGGTAGATTAATGCATGATCGAGAAGGCAATACCTTTTCTTCTAATTATTCGGAAGAGAAAATGAATACATAAATTCTATTTCTAGAGGAGATTTAAATGCAATTTTATTGGATGAAGCAGAAAAACATGAAAATGTAACCATTCATTTTAATAAAAAATGTAAAAATGTAGACATAGAAAACAAAATTGCACATTTTAAAGATTACAAAACCAAAGAAGAATTTTCTATTGAAGCAGCAGTTATTTTTGGTGCAGATGGTGCTGGTTCTTCTTTAAGAAAAAGTTACATATTAGAACGTAAATTTTTGTTTAGTTATTCTCAGAATTATCTAAATCACGGTTATAAAGAATTAGAAATTCCTGCAGATTCATCAGGAAAACACCAAATTAGTAAAGAGCATTTACATATTTGGCCTCGTGGAGATTTTATGTTAATTGCACTGCCAAATATGGACGGAAGCTTTACCGTAACTTTATTTTTAAGTTATGATGAAGGAGAATATAATTTTGAAAATTTAACATCCGAAGAAAAAATTACAGCGTTTTTTGAAAAAGAATTTCCGAGATGCTTTGGCATTAATTCCTAATATAAAAGAAGAATTTGTAAACAATCCAACGGGTCCTTTAGGAACCATAAAATGTTCTCCTTGGTCTTATCAAAATAAAACGCTTTTAATTGGCGATTCTTCGCATGCAATTGTACCGTTTTACGGACAAGGAATGAATGCTTCTTTTGAAGATGTTTTTGTGTTAGATGAAATTTTAAATCAAGATTTAAAAGATTGGAAATCGATTTTTAAAACCTATCAAAAGACTCGAAAGAAAGATACAGATGCTATTGCAGACTTAGCGATAGATAATTTTCATGAAATGAAAGACCATGTTGCTAATCCGCTTTTTAAAGAAAAAGAAAAATTGAAATGGATTTAGAAAAAACATTTCCAAAACAATATTCATCTAAATATTCTTTAGTTACTTTTAATGAAAACATAGGGTATTATGAGGCTTTAAAACGAGGTAGAGCGCAAGATAAAGCTTTGTTAAATTTAATTGCTGATGATACTATTCACACTCATTTAGACATGACTAAGCAAGAGCTGGAAGTTATTTTAGATAAAGTAATTAAAGAAACGAATGAGATTTTAGAAGAAGATAAAATAGCAGGTTTATAAATGAAAAAATATATCGTTTTATTACGCGGAATTAATGTGTCGGGAAAAAATAAAATTCCGATGGTAACATTACGAGAATTATTAAACGATTTAGAATTTCAAAATGTACAAACTTATATTCAAAGTGGTAATATAATTCTAACTTCAGAACAGTCGAAACTAGAAGTTTCTAAACGTATAAAAAAAGGAATTTTACAAAAGTTCGATTTAGATATTCATGTAATTGTAAAAACTGTTTTAGAGTTAAATGAAATTGTAAAAAACTATCCTTTTTCTCTTGAAAATGAAAAAATTGTAGCATTCACATTTTTAGATAAAATTTCTGATAAAGAAACCATTGAGGTTAAAAATGTTGGTGAAGATTTATATAAAATAGTAAAAGATGTAGTCTATTTAAATTGTAAATCCGGTTTCGGAAAAACGAAACTTACCAATAATGTTCTAGAGAAAAAATTAAATGTAAATGCTACCACAAGAAATTTAAAAACTACATTAAAATTAGCAGAATTAGCAAAGTAAATATGTCAGAAAAAAAGTAACACCAAGAGGCGCTTATCCGCATGTAAAAGTTGTTGGAGATTTCATTTTTGTATCGGGTACAAGCTCTAGAAGACCGAGACAATTCAATAGCCGGAGTAGATATTATTGATGAAATGGGAACGAAGTTTTTAAATGCAGAAACGCAAACCAGAGAAGTTTTAAAAAACATAGATAAAAATTTACAAACGGTTGGTGCAAGTATAAAAGATGTAGTAGATGTTTCTTCTTTTTTGGTAAATATGAATGATTTTGCAGGTTACAATAAAGCGTACGCAGAGTTTTTTGACAAAGAAACTGGCCCTACAAGAACTACAGTAGCTGTGCATCAATTACCGCATCCGGATTTGGTTGTAGAAATAAAGGTTACGGCTTACAAAAAACAAGCTTAATCAAATGAAAATACAAAACTACATCAACGGAGAGTTTGCAAACCCAGTTTTAGACAATTGGTTAGATAATTACAATCCTTCTAAAGGAGAAGTATATGGGCAAATTCCTAATTCAACAATAGAAGATGTAGAAAATGCCTATTTAGCTGCAGAAAATGCTTTTGCAAGCTGGTCTCAAACAACTTTAGCTACAAGAAGTAAAATCTTATCTAAAATTGCAGATTTAATTAGAACTAAAGTTACTTTTTTAGCAGAAGCAGAATCTAAAGACAATGGTAAGCCAATAAGTTTGGCAAAAGCTATAGATATACCAAGAGCAGCTGCTAATTTTCAGTTTTATGCGAATGCAATTACACAATTTTCATCAGAAGCACATGAAAGCGTTGGTTTAAATGCTATAAACTTTACTTTACGTGAACCAATTGGTGTGGTTGGTTGTATTTCTCCGTGGAATTTACCGTTATATTTATTTACTTGGAAAATTGCACCCGCAATTGCAGCAGGAAACTGTGTTGTAGCAAAACCAAGTGAAATTACGCCTTTAACAAGTTATCTTTTAGGAGAAATTTGTACAGAAGCTGGTTTACCTAAAGGAGTTTTAAATATTGTTCATGGTTTGGGTACAGGTGCGGGACAAGCAATTGTTGCACACCCTAAAATTAAAGCTATTTCTTTTACTGGCGGTACAAAAACAGGAGCTCATATTGCAAAAGTTGCAGCACCAATGTTTAAGAAATTATCTTTAGAATTAGGAGGCAAGAATCCGAATATCATTTTTGCAGATTGCGATTACGAAAAAATGTTAACAACCACAGTTCGTTCTTCTTTTGCCAATCAAGGACAAATCTGTTTATGCGGAAGTAGAATTTTTGTTGAAGAAAGTATTTTTGAAAAATTTAAAAGAGATTTTATAAAAAAAGTATCAGAATTAAAAGTAGGAAATCCGTCTGAAAGCGATACAAATATCGGCGCTTTGGTTTCTAAAGAACATTTAGAAAAGGTGAAAAGCTATATTGATATTGCAGAGAATGAAGGTGGTGAAATTTTGTTTGGAGGAAATAAATTAACTGTAAAAGATAGTGAAAATGGATACTTTTTAGAGCCTACAATTATAGAAGTTAGTAGCAATAAATGTAAATTGAATCAAGAAGAAATTTTTGGTCCAGTGGTAACTTTAATGTCTTTTAAATCTGATAAAGAAGCTTTAGAATTAGCAAATGATACAAAATATGGTTTGTCTGCAACTGTTTGGACAAATAACTTAAATAGAACAATGCAGTTTTCTAAACAATTAAAAACAGGAATTGTCTCGGGTAAATACTTGGATGATGCGAGACCTAAGAACACCTTTCGGTGGACAAAAAGCAAGCGGGATAGGAAGAGAAGGTGGTTTTGAAGCTTTGCGTTTTTTTACCGAACAAAAAAATATATGCTTACAATATGAATAAAGAGATAAGAGCAAAAATTGTTGAGGTTTGTGATGATAAAATCGCTAAAAAAGGAGAAAATGTTGGTTTGTCTTTTTATGCTTTTTTCAAAAACAAAAATGATAATCCGAAGTTGTTAATGCAAGTTGCCACTTGGTGGATTGAAACACATCAGCTAGATCATTTTGAAAAAGCAGCTAAGATTAAACAAATGATGATTGATAACAAATAATAAAATTGAATTAAAAGAATACTATTAATTTGATTTTTTAAAGCTAAAAGAATGAATTTAAATTTAAAAAATAAAAACGCATTAGTTTGCGGTAGTACACAAGGTATCGGTAAAGCAACCGCAATTCTTTTAGCAGAAGAAGGTGCAAATGTTACACTTATTGCTAGAAATGAAACTAAATTGAAAGAAGTTTTATCCGTTTTACCAAGCAACAATCAGCATCATAATTATTTGGTGGCAGATTTTTCGAAACCGAATCAATTAAAAGATGTTTTAGAAAGTACTAGTTTAAATTTTCATGTTTTAATCAATAATACTGGTGGTCCTGCTGGCGGTCCAATTTTTAACGCAAAAATAGAAGAGTTCGAAAATGCTTTTACGCAACATTTAAAATGCAATCATATTTTGGTTCAGAGTCTTGTTCCGTTTATGAAAGAAGAATGTTTTGGTAGAATTGTAAATGTAATTTCTACTTCGGTAAAACAACCTTTAGATGGTTTAGGAGTTTCAAATACTATTAGAGGTGCAGTTGCCAGTTGGTCTAAAACAATGGCAAATGAACTTGGTCAGTTTGGTATAACAGTAAACAATGTGTTGCCAGGAGCAACAAACACAGAGCGTTTAAATGAAATTATTAAAAATAAAGCAAATAAATCAGGCTTAACAGTAGATGAGGTTGCAACAAATATGAAAAATTCTTCTCCTGCAAAACGCTTTGCAAAACCAGAAGAAATTGCTGCGGCTATAGTTTTTCTTACCAGTGAAAACGCAAGTTTTATTAACGGAATTAATGTACCTGTTGATGGTGGTAGAACAAAAAGTTTATAGTTCGATTCATATAAAATTAAAAACACTAACTTTAAAGAATAATTAACCAAACTTTAAAATATTATGAATCGTAGAAAATTTCTATTTTCATCTGCAATTACTGCGGGTGCTTTATCAATTACACCAACCGCTACATTAGCAAGTAATAACTATAAAACCTATGCAGGTTTAAAAAGTTTTGCTGGTTTTAGCAACAACTTGTCATTATCTAGCTTACCTAGTAGCTTTCTAAAAACATGTAATAATTTAATTACAGATTTAAAAAGTGAAGATTATAGTGTTTCTAATCATGCGATTAAACTAAATAGTAATTGTTATGCTATTTCTATTCAAAAGAGTTCTTTATTAGGATTTAAGTCTAATGAATTGGCTTTATTAATTAATGAAAAAGGGAATAGCAATTATTATATTTTAGAAGAAGAATTAGCAACTGAGTTTACTAGTTTAATAGAAAATTATAAGTACAATATGAATGCCTTAAACTTTAATTATAGTTTATCTGATTTTGCTTTTCCTGTAGAGGTTTTAGAAAGTAAAAAAGGTCTTATTAGTATTTTTTCTTTTAAAAATAAGTTGAATAATACAATCACTTTAAAAAGAGTTAAAAAACAATCAAAAGCTATTGTTTGTTAAAATAATAATTAATGTATGAGTAATTTAGTACAACCTATAAATTTTAAAAAATGGATTGATGAACATCGTCATTTATTAAAACCACCTGTTGGTAATAAACAGGTTTGGGATAATGGCGAGTATATTGTAATGGTTGTTGGTGGGCCAAATAATAGAAAAGATTATCATTACAATGAAACTCCGGAGTTTTTCTATCAATTAGAAGGAGATATGATTTTAAAAATTATAGATTCTGATGGAATACAAATTGATGTTGAAATTAATGAAGGTGATATTTATTTATTACCAGGTAAAGTACCACATTCACCACAAAGAAAAGAAAATACAGTTGGTTTGGTAATTGAATACCCAAGATCTGAACGTATGTTAGATGCTTTAGAATGGTATTGCGAAAATTGCGGAAACCAATTGTATAGAGAAGAATTTCCTTTAGATAACATCGAAACTGATATGCCAATAATTTTCGATAAATACTATTCTGATAAAGAAAAATGTACTTGTAGTAATTGTGGTACTGTAATGTCTGCACCAAATAAAATATAGTAAATGAAACGCAAATTACGTATTAACGGTCATTCTCATTTATTACCTTATCCAGAAGAAATTCCTGAATTTATGAAAGAAAAGGAAATTTTTTGGGTAGATGATGAGCGTAAACACATGTTACAAAAAGGTTGGCGACGACCTGTAACAGATTCTAGTTTTTTCTTAGATGAAAAATTACTTTGGATGGAGAAAAATAAGATAGACCATGCGGTTGTTCTAAATCTTTCTCAATTGTATGGTAATGGTTTACGTTTAGAAGAAATGAAAAAAGCATTGCGTTTTCAAAATGACTTTAACGCAAAAGTGCAAAGAGAACATCCTTCTAAATTTACTTGCGGATTTGTTGTGCATCCGGGGTTTATTTATGGTGCGTTAGATGAAATGAAACGTTGTGTAGAAGAATTAGATTTAAAAGTTTTGTGTTTACCAACACATTTTATGGATTCTATTGGGCAATGGCGTTGTGTTTTTGATGAAGAAAATGATCGAATTTTTGAACTAGCAGATAAATACAAGTTGGCAATCGAAATTCATCCATATGATGGTGATAAGATGATTAAATTAGAAAATACCAATTGGCGTTTTCATTTAATTTGGATGTTAGCACAATGTGGTGATGCTTATCATTTTTATACCTTAAATGGTATGCAAGAGCGTTTTAAAAATATTAGAACTTGTTTTGCGCACGGTGGGCAATTGGCACAAATGAATTTGGGAAGAAGAATTCAAGGTTTCGACGGAAGGCCCGATTTGTTTGAGGGCAAAACGCATCCTAGAAAAGCTGTAGGACATAAAAACATATTTTTTGATACACTTGTACACGATACAGATTCTTTAAAACTAATGTTTAAAAGACAAGGAACAAATCAAGTTTTAATGGGCTTAGATGATCCTTATCCTTTAGGTGAAATGGAAAGTGATAAACAATCTTCTTATCCTGGTAAAATATTAGATTTAGCTATTGATCAAAAAATAATTTCTGAAAGTGAAAAAGAAGAAATTTGGGAAGACAATGTTTTACAATGGCTTTTTGGTGAAGATGAGAAAGCCAAACAAGACTTAATAAATAAAATTATAGGATAATGTCTAAATGGCTACTTAGAAAAGCTTCGGCTCTAGAGCTAAATTTAAAGAAACCGGAGACTTTTCGAGTAGAAGAGGAGGTAAGTTTTCAAATTTTGAAGATTTACCTACTAAAGAATCTATGCAAGGTAAAAATTCTAAAAAAACATATTTAGATACAACTTTGGTAAATAGGTGGTTACAATCTAAAATAGATCAAGATTTTGATGAGGTGTATTCCGAATTTCTAACTCGTATTCAACCAAAATATTTAGATGCTTATAGAAATTGTATTTATGAGTATTTAGAGCCAAGAAAGTCTGTAGTAATTGAAGGGAAAACTATTTTTGGTACTTTTCATGATGCAAAAATAAAATTACCAAATGGTAAAAAGAAATTGTATGTAGACCTAGAATCTAATAAAATTAAAAAGGCATAAAAAAAACTTGAGAATATTCTCAAGTTTTTTTATGATTAGTTTTAGATGTTGTTATTCGCATTGTTTTAAAACTTCTTCAGCTCTATTTTGCATAAACTTCGGATAAAATTCAATTTCAATTTTTTCTTTTTTACCAAGCTCAATTGCGCGCTTAATTTCAGAACAATATGGTTTTGTAGATTGCCCGAAATATTTTGCAGTTCCCATATTCCACTCTGCATTCCCTAAAATAACTCTTGGGTTGTTTGGCGCAATTTCTAATGCTTTTGCATATAATTGATTTGTTTTTCCGGACAAGGTCATTCCGTATTTTTGACCATCAAAAGCAATATATCCTAAATTTAAAAGTGCTTGCGTAATTAATATTTCTGGGTTATTTTCTGAGTTAGCTTTTGCAATGTCTAAAAATTCTTGAGCCTTTGTTAATTTTGCTTTTAAAGCTGTTTCGTCTTTTAAACCAAAACTGCTTAATATCTCTACGTTTGCGGTGTAATATGCTGGCAACCATTTTGTAGGTTCTGCTTTAGAAATTCTTTCAAATAATTGAGAGCTCTCTGTCATTTTACCTTGTTTCCAAAGCGAGAAAGCTTTTTGCATTCCTTTTTGATATTTTGTTTGCGCAGCAATTCCTGTCGCAATGAAAATTGCGATAATTAAAATAGATTTTTTCATTTTAAAAAGTTTTTGTGGTTTGGTTAATTTTATATTTCGATGTGTATTGTTTTATCTTCAGAAAGTATAAACTTTGCATCGCTGTATTTTGGTGGTCCCATAAATCCAGTAGCGTTATTAGAGCAACCGTAATCCTCTTTTGGTATTCCAAAGAAATTGGTGTCCATTTTTTTATTATTATTTTCATCATGCACAAAAGAAACGGCATATTCTCCTTTAGGTAAGTCTTTAAAAATAACTACAGATTTTTTATTTTTTATTTTAGCAAGACTTCCTTTAAATTGTTTTTTTAGAAAAAGTTCTTCCTTATTGTAAACTCCTACCATTAAAGTTCCTTTATCAGAATTTAAACCGAAATGTTAATAGTTAAATTTACTGTAGATTCTTGTGCTTTAGTAGTTGATAAACCTGTAAAAATAAGTGCGATTATTAGAAGAATGTTTTTCATAATTTTTTTTAATTTGTTTAACACTGTAAATATCGAATGTTTTTTCAAAATTAAAACAACAAACATACCGAATTGTTGTTTTTTATAACCGAATTGTAAATTTTACAAGTTATCTAACTGATTTGTGTTTTTGTTATTACTAATTGTCCGTAAGAAACCAATAAAAAAGAAACGATCTGCGTTTGGTATAATTGCTTGTCTGTTAAAGTTTCCGTTTGGTTCTCGGCGTGTTTTTGTAATTATAACCAAATACATTTTGAGTGCCCAAAACATTATTTACAGAAAAGTAAAGTATCTTTTGTTGATCTATTAAATATGCCCAATTTACACTTAAAGAGTTGTAGTTTTTTGTTTTATTATTAAGAAAACCAACTTCGTTAGGGTTTGTATAGTTTCTGCCTGATGCAAAGTTGTACGTAAAACCAAGTTGACTTTTCCAACTTTCTACCCAATGCTTTGCTACTAAAGACAGATTATGTTTTGATGCAAAACTTGGTGTTGCCGCTGTTGGGTAATTTCTATAATCTCTTTCTGTATCTAAATAAGAATATGAAACCCAGTAATCTGTATTTTTAATTTTTCTGTTCTGTCGCCGAATATGTCGAAACCTTTTGCATAACCATAACCATTATTGTTATAATTACTAGAAAATGCAGGTGTATTTCTATCAAATTTAACAAGATTATCGTAGTTTTTTAGATATGCCTCAATTCTAAAGATTTGACCTTGTTTGATTGCTTGATAGTTCGCAATTACATGCGATGTGTTTTCTGCTTTAAAATTTTGGTTGAATTTTAAATAGTCATTTTTCGGATTTTGGTAAAACTGTCCGTAGGCTAAAGAAACTTGAGAGTTTTTACTAATTTTATGCGCAATAGAAATTCTAGGGGAAACGGTAAATTCATTTAGAAGTTCTGAGTTTTCTAGTCTTAAACCTACTTTTGCTGCTAAACTTTTAGAAAAGAAAATATCTGTTTCTACAAACGATGCAAAAATATTATTGTCAAAATCAAATTCATAAAAATCGTTTGTGTTAGAAATGTAATCTTCATTAAAATTTGTAATAAAATATTCAGCACCAAAGCTTAGTTTAAATCTATTAGAAAACCTTTTTCTTAATTTAACCTTTACATGCATTGAGTTTTCGTTGTCTAAAACTGTATCATCAAAAATGTTTATATCAGAATAATCGTTTGTAAAACTTAAACCAGTTTCTAACCTCCAATTGTTTGCAAATTTATTTTTGTAAGATGCATTAAAATATAAGTTTCGATTTTTTAAACCAAACTGAAATCCGTTTTCGAAGTTAATATCCTCTTGAATTAAATCGAAAGAAGTATAACTAAAAGCACCATATAATTTGAGTAAAGATTCATTTTCGAATTTGTGTCTATACACCATTTCTCCGTTTAAAGATTGTACAGGTTTGGTCCAAGTATTTCTGTCTCGGAAATGCTGCTTGATAAGGCGCTAGATTGATATATGAAGCATTTATACTGAAAGAATTTTTACCCCAAATTTGAGTGTTTCCAACACCTAAACCTAGTGTCATAAAAGATATATCTGTTTTTTCTTCTAAAGGCTCATCAATAGTATTTAATTGTAAAACACTTGACAATGCTTGTCCGTATTCGGCAGAATAACCTCCTGTAGAAAAAGAAATTCCTTTAAATAAAAACGGAGAAAATCTACCTCTGGTTGGTATATTTCTAGCTGCCGGTGCATATGGTGTAAATACTCGCATTCCGTCGATAAAAATCTGAGTTTCTTCTGCTTCTCCACCACGCACAAACAACCTGCCATCTTCGTCTACAGTGGATGTACCAGGTAAAGTTTGTAGAGCGCCCATAACATCGCCTAAAGCACTTGCAGTAGTTACAATATCTAAAGGTTTTAAGACGGTTACTTTTGCTTTTTCGCCAGCTTCAAAAGTTCCAGCGTTAATAGTAACTGCATCTAAAGAATTTACATCTTCTCTTAGTTTTACTTTTAAATTTTTTAATGAAGTAACACTGGCAGTTTTTATAAATGTTTCAAAAGAAATATAAGAAATAACAATTGTTTGATTTCCTTTTTCTGATGTAGAGAAAGAAAACTCTCCTTTTTCGTTTGTCGAAGATCCATCATAAGTTCCATCTAAATACACGTTAGCACCTTCTATAGGGAAATTTTTAGAATCTGTTACTTTACCGTGAAATTGTTGTTTGGGCAAATAATGATATTTGACTTATTGTAAATAGAAAAAATAAAATACGTTTCATCGGTTTGGGTTTTTTGATATTACAAAGATGAAACGACATCGGTTATAAAAATAAAATGAAATACCGAGTTGTAATTTTTAAAAGACGAATTGTAAAATTATTTGATAGGAATACATAAATCTACAATAAACTTGTTCTCTCGGATGCTCTGCAGCATTATTATAATAGATTTCAAAAGGATCTATATTCGATTTTTCGTAACCGTTTTTTACCATAAAAGCAAATGAAGCTTCCCAAGCTTGCTGAAATTGATGTGGAGTAATTTCTAACCTAGAAACAATACATTTTGTTGGACTTAAAATTCTAAGGTCAATTTCTCCATCCAAATCAATCGGATCATCTAAAACCATGCACGCACTCATTCTAAGATTATTTGGATCTGTAATTTTAGGACTATCATGATAAATTGTCACCATTCTAGTTTTTTCATTTATCAATCCTTTTGGCGTTGCCCATTTTACCAATCTATTATAAACACTGCCAATGGCTTCCATTTTACCTTTATAAGAAATGTATGCTAAATCTAATCTTGGTATTTTTTTATTTTCGGTGATGTTTTCATCTTTAACCAATTTATAGTTTTGTTTAGATTGCAAATATATTGTTCAAATGTTACAGTAACTTTACCAATCTTGCTTTCTGTTTTAGATATTTTAATAAACTTTTGTAAAGTTTCGGTTTTAAATTTGTTCGGAGAAATTCCGTAGAAATTTTTAAATGATTTAGAGAAGGAAGATAAACTCTCAAAACCAACTATTGTGGCAATATCGGTAATGCTTTTTTCTTTTTGATGAATTAAAATTGAAGCTGCTTTTTCAATTCGACATCTAATTATAAAATTTTGTAAAGTCTCGCCAACCACAATCTTAAATAACCTGTGAAAATGAAAAGGCGAAGAATATACTTCTTTAGAAATAATATGTAAAGACAGTTTTTCTGATAAATTATTTTCTATAAATACAATTGCTTTATTTAATCGAGCAATATTATGGTTAGCTATTTTTGCTGAATTCATGTTGTATTTTTTGAAGAATATAAAACGTAATTCCGCTAGTAAAATAAAGAATAATATCTATAAAATCTTTGGTATATCTTGCTAAATATTTAGGAAAAACAAACTCGAACAATACACTATATAGTGTACATAAATATAAAATTATTGCTAAACTTAAAGTAAAATTTTTATCATTCCTAGACCATTTTAGCACAACCAAACAACTATATAAAACAATTGGTATTATTAAAAAATCATTTAAATAATAGCGAATAATTCTTGGTAATGGTACAGAAAAATATTGTAAAAAATAAACAGTTGTACCTGTAATTAAAGAGAAGATAAAATAATAAAATAATAGCTTTTTCATATTAACCAGCAGCAACCATTGCTATTAACCAAGCTAAACCAGCGCCAATTAAACTAACAATTGTAATTACAGAATATAAAATCCAACCGAATATTCTATAAAAAATATTAGAATGATCTTTAAGCCTTTCTGCTAAATTAGGATTCTCTTTTTCGTAAATTACTTTTTCTATTTCTTGCTGCTCAACTGCTTGTTTTTTTAATTCTCTCTTTTTTTGATGAGAAATTAAGGTGTTACAATTTTTACAGTACTCTCTGTTTGTATTAAATACACCACAATTAGGGCATTTTACGATTCTTTTAGAAGCCATAATTAATCTTTAAAAGAGTAAAAGTTTTTCTTTTTAAAAGGTCTTATTATTAAACGAGTTTCTCTATCGAAACGTATATAATTATAAACCCAATTTAAAAATACAATAGCTCTGTTTCTAAAACCAATTAAAGAAAAAAGGTGAACAAACATCCAAACGAACCAAGCAAAAATTCCTTGGAATTTCCATTTTGGTAAATCTACAACAGCTTTGTTTCTTCCAATCGTAGCCATCGAACCTTTGTCATTATAAACAAATGGTTTTAACTCTTTATTAAACAATTTTGCAATGATATTTTTAGCAACTAATTTACCTTGCTGTATTGCAGGTTGCGCCATCATAGGATGCCCGTACGGATTTTTTTCGTTTGACATACAAGCAACATCTCCAATCGCATAGATATTTGTATGCTTTAAAACCTGATTGTACTCGTTTACCTTAATTCTTGCGGCTCTTTCTATTACGCATTCTGCTTCTAAACCATCAATAGTTTGTCCTTTTACACCAGCCGCCCAAATTACAGTTTCTGCTTTAAAATGATCTTCTCCGTTTGTGGTTACAGTTTTACCATCGTAATCTAATACACGTAAATTTTTCCAAACATTAACGCCTAATTTTATTAAAAAATCTTCTGCTTTTTCAGAAGCTTGTGAGCTCATTCCTTTTAAAATTTCACCGTAACTTTGTATTAAATTTATTTGCATTTGGCGAATGTCTAAATCTGGATAATCTTTAGGTAAAATTCCTTTTTTCATTTCGGCCAAAGCACCAGCTAACTCAACACCTGTTGGTCCGCCACCAACAATTACAAAATTCATTAAAGCTTTTCTTTCTTCGTAATTAGAAGTTAAAAGTGCTTCTTCAAAGTTTTCTAAAATTAAACTTCTAATGTTTAAAGATTGTGGTACAGATTTCATTTCCATGGCATATTTTTGGATGTTTGTGTTTCCAAAAAAATTGGTCTTAGAACCTGTTGCAATTATTAATTCGTCGTATTCTAAATTTCCAATAGAGGTTTCTATCGTATTTGTATCAGTATTTATTTTATCTACTTCTGCTAATCTAAAATAGAAATTATCTACATCATTAAATCTTTTTCTTAACGGAAAAGCAATAGAATCTGGTTCTAAACCACCTGTTGCTACTTGATATAGCAAAGGTTGAAAAGTATGATAATTATGCTTGTCTAATAAGACAACTTGCAATTCTTGCTTTTCTAATCCTTTTGCTGCAGCTAAACCTGCAAAACCGCCACCAATAATTACAACTCTTGGAAAACTAGTTTGTGGTATGTTCATATTGATGTTAAAACTTTTAGATTTTATATTGAGAAAGACAAATTTACAGAAAACAGATGATTTCTTATTTGAATCTTATTTTTATTTCTTGCAATGTTTTATCAGAATTTATAAACTCTGAAATAATGTTCTTTCTAATAATTTCAAGATCATCTTCAAAATATTTAGCCCACTTATCATCTTTAAATAAATGAGTTATTTGTTTGATTCTTTTTTGAGCTTCAGAAAAAGAAAATAAATAATTGGTTGTGTTTTCTTTTTTAGGGTTGATTTTAGCTGTTTTTTCATCAAAATTAGCTTCAATATAAAAGTTTTTTTCTGATGAATTAATAGGGTAAAAGCAGCTCCATTTTGCATAAGCAGTAACCGTATTCTGATTTTTATAATTTTTATCTGCAATTAATTTCCATCTGCAATTAGCAACTCTTCCCCAATGGTTTGATTTTCTGTAAACTCCTTCACTTGTATAGAAATACATACTATTAGATTTGCTTACGTAGATTGTGCTTTCTGGAAAATCAAAATTATCAATTTGTGTAAATTCACAAAAAGTGTGTTTAAAAAAATTTGTTTTGTTATAGGTTTTCAATCGTAATTATTTAATCACTAATTTTCTAGAAGGTTCTCTATAAAAACCGTTCACAATAATCGTATCTTTTTTGAATTCTACATTTGCAAAGGCAGATTCATTTTCTGTATCTACCATACCTTTAAAGGTTAAATAATGCACGTTGTCTTTTAATTCATATGCTCCGGCATGATTATGTCCGTTAAAGAAAAATTTAACGTTGGTATAGGGCTTAATTAGTGCTAAGAATTGTTCTCTGTTCCGGATATTATGTTGATCGATTGGATAAATAGGGAAGTGACAGTAAAAACCAACTTTTTCATTATTTTTTGTTGCAATATCTAATTCATTCTTAATCCAACTTAATTGTTTTAAGCTTAATGCACCATTCCATTTTTTTACAAAAGGCAGGTTTTTATCCTTTAGTAAATTAAAAATTGAGTCAGTTTGTCTTTTTTTATCCTTAGAAAGAGCGCCAAAAAAACTTAAGTCATTACCATCTAAAACAATAAAACGCCAATCATTTTTTACAATACTGTAATATCTGTTTTTTAAATTTAATTTTTTAATAACTTCTTTTTTCAAAGAATCTTTTACTTCAAAGTCATGATTTCCTAAAACATGATATGTTTCTGATTTTAATTTTTGCCAAGTTGGTAAAATACTATCTAAACTCTTAAAATCTTTGTCTATAAAATCTCCTAAATGAATTGTGTAACTTAAAGTGTCTTTATTTAAAGTATGTACTGCTTCTTTTAATCTTGTGGGTGATTTTTTGTAATAACGATCCCATTTTACGTCGCAATGGCAATATTGGCAGTCTGAAATTACACCAATTTTAAAGTTAGTATTTTCTTCTTTTTTACAAGAAACAATACTGATTATTGAAATTAAAAAGAAAACTATTTTTTTCATTAGAATATGTTTTTTACAAATATATCACATTACAAAAAAACGCAATCAAATTAATGATTGCGTTTTAGTATCTTTTTCTTTTTTTGGGGGATTTTATTCTTTTACAAATCTCTTTAAACCAATATTATTATCGGTTGTTGTTATTTTTAAAAGGTAAATGCCGGTACTAAGTTTGCTAGTATTTATTGTTTTTAGTTTGCTAAAAAGTACTTTTTGCCCTTGTAAGTTGTAGATTTCTGCTAATTTGATATCTTCATTTAACTTGATGTTTAAAACATTTACTGTTGGATTAGGATATACAGAAAATGCTATTTTATTAATGTCGCTTAAACCTGCTACTGCAGATGCGCCAAACTCATAAGCTCCTAAATCAACAGTGGTATCAAATATTCTTGTATTGCCAAGTATATCTGTATTAATATCTGCAGGTACTTTAGAATTATCACCCATGTTTATGGCAGGAGAATTTGCTTGTAAACTAAAATCTGTTGCGCTAGTAAATAATGGATCTGAAGTTATAATGTTTTGTTTATATGTAACTTTAGAAAAACCATCTGAATCTAAACTATTACTTACTAACATATTTGTTATATCTCGGGTATGCATCATTTCCGTTTCTACCCAAAGCAGGTACAATATTGCCGTTACCATCTGTATTGTTCCAGAAAATACTGTTAGAAATATCTGTTTTTATAACTCCTTTGGTTTGCCCAACGGTTATAACAGGTAAATCATTACCGGCAGAAGGCACTCTATTACCTGTATTATTAACAAAAGTATCATTTATAAATTTTGCATTTACTGTACATGCACCCTGATCATTTCTAAACCAAAATACACCAGAGCCGTTTACATTATCTATTATATTACTATCATATAACATATTTACACTGGTAAAATTTAATATTTTTCCGTAAATAGTTCTGCTGTACAATGCATTTGCAAATGCTGCTAAATTATTTTTAAAAATTGAATTTGAAAATAATATTGATACGTTAGCCGAAGGATCTATACTTTTAATACTTCCAGCTCTTTTGTTGATGTTATTAGAAATAATACTATTATTAAGTACAAAGTTTTTTACAGTTGGTAAAAGCGTTATAGCGCTTCCTTCTTGTTCATTTTGTGTACTACCATTTGCATTTGCATTTGTAATTGTAAAACCATCTAATAATACATCTTCTGCACTTACTTTTACAATGTTGTAAGTGTTTTCTGCCATTGTAGTATTGTTAAATGCCAATGCACCGAGAATCATCATTATTTAAATCGCCGAGATAATATTGTTGGATTACTAGAAATATCTCTTTCAGAAATAGAGGTTTCAGATCCATCAAAACCACCATATAGTTTTAAGTTATTATTAGATATAATGTTAAAAGATTCACTTCTGTTTGTTGTACTTGCATAATATGTGCCTTTTGCAACCCAAATTTCTTCAGTTAAACTAGTAATATTTTGTAAAGCACTTTGTAAACTAGGGTTTGCATTTGCCCAAGAGCTACCGTTTCCATTTACATTCGGCGAGTTTTTATCTACATAAATTATAGGTTGATTAGCAGGTTTGATTATTGAAAACTTCTTAACGGAAGCTTTAGAACCATCTAAATATACTACATAAATAGAACCATCTATTTTATCGATAGCCATGTTTATAAAGAAGTTGGCGCTACTATTACTATCAATACTAGTTGTTGGTAAATTAGACCAGCTATCTGTAATAGAATTATAACTCTGAAAAGCAATATCAGCAGAATTTTTTTCTGCATACATAACATATAATTGATTATTTACAAAGTTTTTTCTGAATTGAACAATGTCATTTACTGCACCAATTCTTTTTACCTCTGTTGTATTATTGTAAATTACAACCTCATTAGCAGGTTCTGTTATACCTGTAGTGCTGTTATATCTTGCAGATACATCAAAGGCGGCAACAAAATCATTATCAGAAATTCCGTAAATATTTTTTAAAGTGATTTCTGTTCCTCCACCGTAAGAACGTGGTCTTATCGTAAAATCTGTTATACCATATCTATCTACAGATATTTTATGAATTTCCCATTCACTTCTAGATTGATAGACTCTATTTGCAATGTAGTATTTGTTAAAAGCATTAAAATCAAATTTATTTTCGGTACCATAATATTTCGGAGTAGTATATTTAGTAATTGGACCCGACATTTTCTTTTCAACTACTACCAATCTATCATTGCTTTCATGTCCAGAAAATCGCATGTCACCTGCTGCGTTAAATTGAATTTGAACTTTATGGTTTTTAAGCGTAACATTATAATTCATTATTAAAGACCATGCTGTTCCATCAAATGTATAGGCGTATAAAGTAGAATCTGTTGTGTCTCTATATGCAACAACAGGTTGATTGTTAATCGGATTAATGGCTAAAGCGATATTTATTGCATTTTCACCAACTAAAGTACCTTGAGAAACCCAATTTGTACCATCAAACTTTTTAACAGATATTTTGCTAGAACTTAGAGGTTCTACAATAGCAACATATGGTTCACCGGTAGATGGGTCTGTTGTTATGACGGCGTCAGAAGCAAAGTTGGTAAATTGTGTTGTACCAACTTGAGACCAGTTTTGTCCAAAAGTTGTTACCGTTACAAATAACACTAATAATAGTAATTTTAATTTCATTTTTTCTTTTTTTAATTTGTTGATGTAAAAATGAAAAAAGTACTAGTCGTTAGAGTAAATTATTTAGTGAACCGTTTAAAAAATTTAGTGAACTGTAATTTTTAATTAAATTGTTTAAAATGTATTGTTAATCATTTTTAAGAATGCATCTTTTCTATCTCTAGCAATTGGTATGGTTCTTTTATTTTGCATAACAATGTGTATTCCGTCTTTTTTAATAAGTTCGTCCATAAATTTTAAATTAATTAAGTAAGAACGGTGTGGTTTGTAAAAAAGAGGTTTGTCTGCTAATTGATCTGTAAAATGCTTTAAAGTTTTACAAATAGTTTCAGATGATCCATTTACCAAGTGTACTTTAGTGTATACACCATCTGCTTCAAAAAATAAAATTTTGTCATGCGATATAAACTTAATACCACGAGGTAAGTCTAACGCAATTTTATTAAGTGCTAATTGCTGAAAAGATTTTTCTAAAGTTAATATTTTATCTTTTACCGATAAGTTTTCTGATATTACTTTTACTTTATTTACAGCAGATTTTAGTTCATCAGAATCTATGGGTTTAAGTAAATAATCTACCGCAGAAGTTTTAAAAGCCTCAATTGCATATTGATTGTAGGCAGTTGTAAATACTATTTTAAAATCTATAGGTTCACCTTTAAAATAATCTAAAATTTCTAAACCAGATTGTTGTGGCATTTCTATATCTAATAAAATTAGTTGAGGTTTTTTTGATTTTATAATAGATACACCTTCGCTTAAATTAGTAGCCTGATAAATATTTTCTACACCATTGCATTCTTCTTCTAGTAATGTAGCTAAAACATTTCTAGCATGACTTTCATCATCTATTATTAAAACTTTCATAAAATTATTGTATTGGTATTGTAAGAATTATTTTAGTTCCCGTTGGTTTGTTATCATCGGCTACTTTATCTATAATTTCTATTTCTATTTTTTCTGTTGTTGTAGAGTTTATTAGATCTATTCTTTTTTGATTTGCTTTTGTTGCAAAAGATTTAGGAAATTTAGTTCTATTTTTTATAATTTCAGAAGCATTTCTGCCAATTCCGTTATCATCAACAACACAAATAATTTTTTTGTTGGTTGAATTTAAGGAAAAATTTAAATTTAAAATTTTTCTACCTTTTTTATGTAATAAACCATGTTTTATGGCATTTTCTACATAAGGTTGTATAAATAAAGACGGTACAAATATTGTTTTTGTGTTTATTTCATCATCTATAAAAATGGTAAAAATAAGTTCGTTATTAAATCTATCTTTTTCTAATTCTAAATAGAGTTTTAAAGCTTTTATTTCTTCTTCTAAAGTGATATTTGTTTCTTGACTATGTTCTAAATAGGTTCTAATTAATCTAGAAAATTTAACTAAATACTGTCTCGCTAATTTTTTTTCGTTTAAAATGATGTAATCCTGAATGGAATTTAAAGCGTTGAATATAAAATGAGGATTCATTTGAGATCTAAGGTTTTCTAATTGAGAAAAAACCAAAGCTTTGCTAATTCTCTCTTTTTCTAATTCTTTTGCTTGTAATCTTTTTAGCCTTTTTGTTTTTGTGTTTACATAAGTAATCGTTAGCAATACAATTAAAAGGAAACCTATTAAAATAAACCACCATCTTTGATAAATTGGGGCAAGTACTTCAAAATTTAGTTCTATTGTTTTCGAGTAATTTTTACTGAATTTGTTTTTTGCACGTAATTGAAAGATATAATTACCAGGTGCCAAATTTATGAATTTAACAAAATCTACCTCTTCTCTTAAAACCGTCCAATCTTTATCTTTTGCAAATTTGTATTCGTAAATAATGTGTTTTACAGATTGAAATTCTTTGGTATTAAAACTAATATCAACATTGCTTTTATTGTGGTCTAAAACATATTTATTTTTAATTTCTACTGGTTTTTCTTGAATAGAAATCTTTGTAAGATATATAGAAGGTGGTTCTTTTTGCTTAAAAATTTTAGTTTTATTAAAGCCATAAACACCTAGATTATTGGTGTAAATTAAAAAATCTCCTAAAATTTCTAAATCTTTAATTTTGTAAGAATTTATACCGTCTTGCTTGGTTAGTACTTTTACTTCGTTTAAGTTGCTGTTATAGTATTGTAAACCTTTATCTGTAGAAATCCATAAACCTTCATTATCTGCAGTGATACAATTAATGTCATTAGATGCAAGACCATTCGTTTCATTTAAATGATAAATAACTTTATTGTTTTTAATACCTAAAATACCGTTATCGTAAGTAGCAACCCATATTAAACCATTGTTTGTTTCTACAATATTAAAACCATAAATAGGTTTGTTTTTGTAGGTGATACTTGGTTCTTTTAAATAACTTTCATCATACACTTTTAAACCTTCTACATCTGCCAAAAATATTTTTTTATTTATTGCAGAATAAATAGACTCGTGTGATCTAATATTACTTATTGTGTAATTATTTTTAGGATTCACAATTTTTGTACCTGATGAAGAACTTATAAGAAACGTAGTGTCATTAACAAAAGCAACAGATTTTATAGATCCAAATTTAGTTATCTCTTTTTTCTTGCTATAATTATTAGAATACACCAAGTTTTGATAATCGGAAAAGTATAAAAGTGTATTGTTGCTTTTATTATAATCTAAAGCTCGTATAGGTGTTTCATCTATAATTAAATTTTTATGTAGCTTATTAGTTTTGATATTTAACTCTAATAATTCGCCATTTCTTTTAGCTAAATAACAAATCGAATCATTTTTTTGCTCTATTATTTGTACGTTTTTAAAAGTATTAAACTGCTTTAAGTTTTTATTAGGTATTACAAAAACACCGTTTTTTAATGTGGCAACCCAAATGATATTATTTTTATCTTCAATAATATCTGTTATCATTTTATCTTTTAAAAAATGAGTTGTAAGAATTAATTTACCTTGATGAGATTCTGTTATAAAAACTCCTTTATTTGTAGCTAAGTATAATTGATTATTGATGTTTGTAATCCTACTAATTTTAGAGTTTTTAATTTTTTTAGGAAGTTTAATTTGTGTTGTAGATTTATGTTCTATATCTACAGAAACCAATAAAGACCTGTTTAATATATTGTCTCTAAAAGCAATAAACACCTTATTGTTTGCTTTTGTAAAATGAGAGAAAAATGTAATATTTTCTTTGGTTTTTAATTTAAAACTAGATTTTTTAAGTAGAGTATCTAGTAAAACAATATTATTATCTCTATTTAAAAACAGATATTGATTAGGCATTGTGATTCCAATACTTGTTGTATTTGCATTTTTATAAATAGATTTGATTTCTTTTGTTTTAATATTTACAGAGAGAATGTTGTCTCTTTGTCTTATTAAAAGTTTTTTATTGAAAAAAATATAGTCTGCCAGTTGACCTTTTAATTCTTTTTGATAGTCATTAAATAAAACAAGTTTATTATTTTCTACATAGAAAAACTGGCCGGCAATATTATTACACCAAACTCTTCCTTCTGGACCAATTTTTAGGTTAAATAGAGATCTACCTTTTTTATCTGGATGAGAAAATTGTTTAAAAACTTTACCATCATATCTATGCAATCCTTTATCAGATGCAAACCAAATAAATCCTTCTTTATCTTCTTTCATAGAATAAAATTCTATGTCCGGTAAACCATCTTTATCTGTTAAATGTATAGATACTGGTTCTTGTGCGTTACTAGAAATAGCATTACAAATAATAAGAAATAGATATAAAATTCTTAATAATTTCAATAGGATTTATATTTGGTTATAAATTTACTAATTTAAATATTTTAGTTTTCAATTTTTTAGTGAAGCGTTTATTTCTTGTAATGAGTAGTTATTTATCTTAAATTATTTAAGAATTTAAAGTTTGTTAAAAGAAAAAACGCAATCAAATTAATGATTGCGTTTTAAAATATTTAAAGAATATAATTTTCTTTTTTTGAATAAGTGCTAAAATTAAATTAGCAAAAGCTATTTACTTAAAATTTCTAATGAAATTTTGTAATCTGCTTACTTTACTTCTTCGAAATCTACATCTTCTACATTGTCACCTTGATCTGCATTACCAGCTTCGGTTGACCTTGTTGTGCACCTGCATCTGCGCCACCTGCAGCTTGTTCAGCAGCATACATTTCTTCAGAAGCAACTTTCCAAGCTTCATTTATCTTTTCCATAGCAGCATCAATTTGTGCTAAGTCTTTAGATTCATGTGCAGCTTTTAACTCTACTAAAGCAGCTTCAATTGGTCCTTTTTTATCATCAGATAATTTATCACCAAATTCTTTTAATTGCTTTTCTGTTTGAAAGATCATAGAATCAGCTCCATTTACTTTTTCCGCAGTTTCTTTAGCAGCTTTATCAGCTTCAGCATTAGCTTCAGCATCTTGTCTCATTTTTTCGATTTCTTCTTCAGATAAACCAGAAGAAGCTTCGATTCTAATTTCATGAGATTTGTTTGTACCTTTATCTAAAGCAGAAACTTTAATAATACCATTGGCATCAATATCAAAAGTTACTTCAATTTGAGGTACACCTCTTTGTGCTGGTGGTAAACCATCTAAATGGAAACGACCAATTGTATTGTTGTCTGCTGCCATTGCTCTTTCACCTTGTAAAACGTGAATTTCTACAGAAGGTTGGTTGTCAACAGCAGTAGAAAATACTTGCGATTTTTTTGTAGGAATAGTTGTGTTTGCATCTATCAATTTAGTGAAAACATTCCCCATTGTTTCGATACCTAAAGATAAAGGTGTAACATCTAATAATAATACATCTTTAACATCTCCAGATAAAACTCCACCTTGTATTGCAGCACCTAAAGAAACAACCTCATCTGGGTTTACTCCTTTACTTGGTGATTTTCCAAAGAATTTTTCTACAGCTTCTTGTATTGCAGGTATTCTAGTAGAACCACCAACTAAAATAATTTCATCTATTTCAGAAGTTGATAAATCAGCATTTTTTAATGCAGTTTTACATGGCTCAATAGTTCTTTTAATTAAATCATCAATTAACTGCTCAAATTTAGATCTGCTTAAAGTTCTAACTAAGTGTTTAGGACCGCTTGCAGTTGCAGTAATATAAGGTAAGTTAATTTCTGTTGAAGCAGAAGAAGATAATTCTATCTTCGCTTTTTCTGCAACTTCTTTTAAACGTTGTAAAGCCATAGGATCTGTAGTTAAATCCATGTTTTCATCAGCTTTAAATTCTGCAGCTAACCAATCGATAATTTTAGCATCAACATCATCTCCACCTAAGTGTGTATCACCATCTGTAGCTAAAACTTCAAAAACTCCGTCTCCTAATTCTAAGATAGAAACATCATGTGTACCACCACCAAAATCAAAAACAACAATTTTTTTATCATCATTAGCTTTGTCCATACCATAAGCTAAAGCAGCTGCAATAGGCTCGTTAATAATTCTTTCTACTTTTAAACCAGCAATTTCACCTGCCTCTTTAGTAGCTTGTCTTTGTGCATCGTTAAAATATGCAGGAACTGTAATAACTGCAGAAGTTACATCAGATCCTAAATAATCTTCAGCAGTTTTTTTCATTTTTTGAAGAACCATTGCAGAAATTTCTTGAGGTGTATATAAACGACCATCAATATCTACTCTAGGTGTATCATTATCTCCTTTTACTACTTTATAAGGTACTCTTTTAACTTCGTTAGAAGATTCAGAAAATTTATTACCCATAAAACGTTTAATAGAAGAAACTGTTTTTGTTGGGTTTGTTACTGCCTGTCTTTTTGCAGGGTCACCAATTTTACGTTCTCCTCCTTCTACAAAGGCAACAATAGATGGTGTAGTTCTTTTTCCTTCAGCATTAGGAATTACAACTGGCTCATTTCCTTCCATTACAGAAACACAAGAGTTTGTTGTTCCTAAATCGATTCCAATTATTTTACTCATAATAATTATTTTATATTAATTTTTAAATTCAATTTTACATTCACACTATAGTCAAAGGGTGTGCCAACTGGTTATTTATTATGAAATGTCAGTTTTTTTAAAAATGACGAATTATTTATGTGACATTATGACATAAATTGCGTCTAATTTATTGAACACAAAGAATATTTGAATACAATTTTAAATTCCTTATATTTGGATAGTTCAATTAATTTTTTAAAAAATAAAGAAAAAATCATGAGTAAATTTGACGAGAAAGTAGCACAGTATTCTAAGTTTATGGACGAAAAAGGTCTAAGTTATGATGCTGATTTATTAAAAGCAGTAACTAAAGGTTTAGGGCCATCTATTTATAAAAGAGATGCAGAAACTGTGTCCGGTTCTGATGCAAAAGAATTATTAACTGTTAAGAAAAATTTCTTAATGAAGAAGTTAGGTTTAGAAGATGGACCAAAATTGGACGAAGCTATTGCTAAAGTTGTAGATGCAATAGGTAAATCTGAAAGAAATAAATACAGAGCAGTTGTTTACTATATGTTAGCTAAAGAGTTTAATAAAGAGTCTGTTTACGGAATGTAGAAATATATCTTTTTAAATTATATAAAAAAATCCAACTCATTGAGTTGGATTTTTTACATTTACAGCATATTTATTAATCATTTTTACGAATGTCGCAATTTATTAGTGTTTTTGATATGTTAAAGATTGGCGTTGGCCCTTCTAGTTCACATACTTTAGGTCCTTGGCGCGCTGCAGAACAGTGGGTTAAAACGTTAAGAGAGCATAATTTTTTAGAAAAGTTAGATGCTGTTAAAGTAGATTTGTACGGTTCTTTATCTTTAACAGGTAAGGGGCACGCCACAGATTTGGCAATTTTATTAGGTTTAAGTGAAGCAGATCCTGAGTATATACCTATCGAAGACGTTTTTATTATTGTTGATAGAATTAATACACAAGAAGAACTTTATTTTAAAGGAGGTAAAACAATACCTTTTTACAAAGATTCTATAGTTTTTAATAGAGATTTTTTACCTTTTCATTCTAACGGTGTTACTTTTCGAGGTTTTTGTAAAGGTGAAGAAATTTCTACAGAAACTTATTTTTCTATTGGTGGAGGCTTTATTGTGCAAGAAAATGATCATTTAGAAGAAGAGATAGAAATCAATAAAAAGAATTTTCCGTATCCAATAAACAGAGCGATACAGTTAGAAGAATATTGTGAAAAAGAAAACTTATTAATTTCTGATATTGTTTTTAAAAATGAATTAGAAATAAATTCCGCAGATAAAATAGACGCAGAATTATCTAGAATTTGGGATACAATGTTAGAGTGTATGTATATTGGTTGTCATACAGAAGGTACATTACCCGGTGGTTTAAATGTAAAGAGAAGAGCTTTTGGTACACATCAAAAATTAATAAAAGACGCTACTTATAAAAATCCACAAGAATGGATTAAGGCAATTCGAAGTACAGAAGTTAAGTTTAGAGAAATTTTAAAATGGGTAAGCTGTTTTGCATTATCTGTTAACGAAGTAAATGCATCTTTAGGAAGGGTGGTTACAGCCCCAACAAACGGAAGTGCAGGTGTTATTCCGGCAGTATTGATGTATTATTTGGTTATTGAAAATCATGAAGCAGATTTTAAACAAATTAAACAATTCTTATTAACTGCGGGCGAAATTGGTAGTATTTTTAAGAAAAATGCTACGATTTCTGCAGCTATGGGTGGTTGTCAAGCAGAAATTGGTGTTTCTTCTGCAATGGCTGCGGGTGCATTAACAGAATTGTTAGGCGGTACACCAGCTCAATCTTTATCAGCAGCAGAAATTGCAATGGAACACCATTTGGGTTTAACTTGCGATCCTATTGCTGGTTTGGTACAAGTGCCTTGTATAGAACGTAATTCTATGGGCGCAATTAAAGCGATTCATGCAGCAGAAATTGCATTAGAAACCAATCCTAAAGAATCTTTAGTGCATTTAGATAAAGTGATCGATACTATGTGGGAAACTGCGAAAGACATGAATAAGAATTACAAAGAAACATCAGAAGGTGGTTTGGCTGTAACCGTAAGAATGGTAGATTGTTAATTTTTAGGAGTAATTAATTTTTTATCAATAAAATAAGAAATTAAAAC
Organism: Polaribacter sp. HA6-7; assembly: GCF_055693625.1. Classification (NCBI taxonomy): domain Bacteria; kingdom Pseudomonadati; phylum Bacteroidota; class Flavobacteriia; order Flavobacteriales; family Flavobacteriaceae; genus Polaribacter; species Polaribacter sp. HA6-7. Next base: position 2,063,127 of record NZ_CM146338.1, on the reverse strand, counting down.
ACCTAAAAGATATGCTAAAAGATCTAACCAATCGAAAGTTGCGCCTAAAACTGTAACCGCTATTTTGTTATTTTGTAAACCAAGAATTTCTATCAATTTTAAATATTGTAAAAACTCTATGGTAAAAGAGAATATTAAAACGCCAAAAGCTAATTTTAAAGCGTTACCCTTGTAAAATATTCTACAAAAAGCAAACAGTAAAACGGTTACCAATACATCGCCTATAAAAGGTCTAATAAATTGATCTCTTACAAATAAAGCAATTAAAATTTCTACAAAAAATATTAGTAAAAAGAATAAAAGATATTTTTTATTGATTTGCATTATCTAGTAAAAACCAAATCGTTACCAGAAGACATTTCTTCAGAAAAACGATATTTATCAACATTAAAGCCTTTTAAATCTTCTATAGTTTCAACATCGTTTTCTATAATATAGCGTACCATTAAACCACGAGCTTTTTTGGCATAGGTCATAATAGTTTTATATTGTCCGTTTTTAAAATCTTTAAAAACAGGTGTTATCATTGGTGCTTTTAATGTTTTTTTAGGTAAAGCCTTAAAATACTCTGAGCTTGCTAAATTTACAAGTAATTCGTCATCAGTTAATTCGTTATTAAGAGAATCTGCTAAGTCATTATCCCAAAACTTATATAAGTTTTCTGTTCTACCTACCTTTAATTTTGTTCCCATTTCTAAGCGATATGGTTGAATTAAATCTAAAGGTTTTAATAAACCATATAAGCCAGAAAGAATTCTAAGCTTATCTTGTAAAACCGGTATTTTATCTTCTTTTAAAGTTGTTACATCAATTCCTTGAAAAACGGCTCCGGTAAAAGAATAAATTGCTTGTTTGGCATTTTCTTTTGTGAAAGGAGTGCTCCAAGCTTGGTTTCTATCATAGTTAAGTGCAGCTAAATCATCAGAAATTTTCATTAATTCTGATAATTTATTTTTAGAAATCGATTTTAATTTTTTACTCAATTTTTCAGATTTATCTAAAAAACGTGGTTGTGTAAAGATTTCTGTAGATGCTTTGCTTTCAAAATCTAAAGACTTTGCTGGTGATATTATGATTTTCATTTTATTTAAAATTGAAAAATTAGAATTGTAATTTTGTTTGATAAAAGTACAAATGATTGTGTTAAATTTAAAAGATTATAAGTAGTAAATTCTGATATTTGTATCGATAAAATTTATTTATCTTCACTAATAAAAATTATAGTTTTTAATGATAAGAATTAGTAAAAACATTACGTACAAAGAGTCTCGTTTTTATCAGTATATAAAAAGACATCAAAAATACGCGCCTTTACTTTTTTTATAGGTGGTTTTACTTGGGATTCTTTAACACTTGGTAGAATTGATCGTGTTTATGATATCGTAATACTATGCACTTATATAACGCTTTTAACAGCTAGTATTTACATTTATAATTTGGTTGATGGTGAGAAATGGAAAAATACTTTTTTCAGAAAAAATGAAGCGTATTTACCTTTAGCCATTCAGTTTTTTTAGGAGGATTAACAAGTGCGTATGTAATTTATTTTTCTAGAAGTGTTTCTTTATCTAAGACCGCATCTTTTTTTCTTATTTTACTTTTTTTATTGTTTGCAAATGAATTTTTTAAGAAAAGAGTTTCAAATAAATACTTGCAATTTGGCGCTTATTTTTTTGTGAATTTCACTTTTTTAGCTTTTTTATTCCGGTAATTTTAAAAAAATGAACACAGAAATATTTATTATTTACGGTTTAATAAGCCTAGTATCTACATTTTTACTAATAATTTTAGTTTATAAAAATAGTTACTCTACAAGAGTAGCAATGGTAAAGTGGAAAATGTTTGGTTTAATCTTTAGTATTTACATACTTATAAATGCTTTTTATTATTTCAGGTTAATTCCGCCTGTGCCATTAGCATTAGATAAAGGTGTAGTTGCACACAATATTCAAATACAAAATGGTAATTATAAAGTTTCTTATGAAATAGACAATTGGTATATCTTTTGGCGAGATCATAAAATAGATTTCAATAGAACTATAAACAAACCTGTATATGTTTTTACTTCGATATTTGCACCAACAGATTTAAAAAAGAAAATATATCATCAATGGAAATGGTATAATAAAAGTTTAGATAGTTGGCAAAATCTCGATAAAATAGGATTTGAAATTACTGGCGGAAGAGACAATGGTTATAGAGGCTACAGTTATAAAAACAACGTAAAAGATGGTATGTGGAAGGTAGAGGTAGTTACAGAAGAAGATTTGGTTTTGGGTGTAGTAGATTTTAACATAAAAACAGGTAAATCTTCAAGAAAAACCAATTTAAAAGTTAGAGAATTTTAATACAATATAATTTGTAGATTTTCTATCTGTTTAAAAATTCATATTTTTAACAAATCATTCAAATTCATTCAACTTTATAGATTTAAAAAAATCATTTTAAATCTTAAATACATCAATCATGAAAAAAATTACAATACTACTATTCTTGTTTGTTTCAGTATCACTTTCAGCACAAACAGACGCAAAAATTTATGATATTATAAATGCTGTTTCTGCAGATAGAATTAAAGCTGATGTTAAAAGGTTAACAGAATTTGGTACTCGTAATACATTTTCTGACACTATTTCTAACACACGCGGTATTGGCGCTGCAAGAAGATGGATAAAGTCTGAATTCGAATCTATCTCTAAAGACTGTAACAATTGTATTGATGTGTTTTATCAGAAAGATTTTGTTACCAAAAAAGGAAACGGAAGAGTGCCACATGATGCTTGGGTTGTAAATGTTGTTGCGGTTCAAAAAGGAACAAAATATCCAAACAAATATGTTATTATGAGTGGTGATATAGATTCGAGAGCTAGTAATACTATGGATTTTACAACGGATGCACCCGGTGCAAACGACAACGCATCCGGAATGGCAGGAACCATTGAAGCGGCAAGAGTTTTAAGTAAATATAAATTTGAAAGTAGTATTATTTATGTTGGACTTTCGGGTGAAGAGCAAGGTCTTTTTGGAGGTGCAGGTTTAGCTAAATATGCAAAAGATAATAATTGGGATATTATCGGAATTTTAAACAATGATATGATTGGTAATATCGAAGGAGTTGATGGAGTAATTGATAATAGATCTTTTAGAATTTTTTCTGAACCAGTGCCAGCAAATGAATCTGAAAGACAAAGAAGAATGAGACGTTTTTATGGTGGAGAAGTAGATGGTATTTCTAGACAGTTGGCAAGATATATTCATAATAATGTAAAAACATATATGCCAGAAATGAATCCGATGATGATTTATAGATTGGATAGATTTGGTAGAGGTGGGCATCATAGACCTTTTAACGATTTAGGTTTTGCAGGAATTAGAATTATGGAAGCTCATGAAAATTACACACAGCAGCACCAAGATATTAGAACCGAAAACGGAATTAATTATGGTGATACTTTTGAGCATGTTAATTTTCCGTATGCTAAAAAATTAACGGCTGTAAATGCAATTAATTTAGCAAGTTTAGCGTGGGCACCGAAGCTCCTAAAGAAGTTGCCATTGGCGGAATTGTACAAGCTAGTGCAAAATTAAAATGGAGTAAAGTTGACGGAGCTAAAGGTTACAAGATTTATTGGAGAGATACAACTTCACCAACCTGGGATCATTCTAGATATGTAGAAACTACAGAGTTTACTTTAGAAGGTATTGTTATAGATAATTTCTTTTTTGGTGTTTCTGCAGTAGGAGAGAACGGTCATGAAAGTGTTGTAGTTTTTCCGAATAAAATATGGAGATAAAGTGAATTTTAGAATTTTAATTATTGGTTTTTTATTAGTCTCGTGTTCAGAAACATATAAAAAACCAAATTATATTAAATTCAATCTAACTACAGATTCAATTTTTGTAACTACCAAAAACAAGAATGTTTCTCCTATATTTATTAAAATAGTAGATAGAGCTGCCAAAGAACAATTTATAGATATTGATAAGAATAGTGAAAAAATCTTATTAAAATTCAATAAATCTGTTGTTGATACCAATTATATATTAGAGCACTACAAATTCTATGGTTATTATGGTACTTCTAATTTAAAGAATTATGATACGCTTTATAATTACCAATTGCCTTTTTTAAAAGGGAAACGTTATAGAGTTTTACAAGGTAATTTTGGTAGTTATTCTCACAATAAAATAACATCAAAATATGCTATAGATTTTAAAATGAAAATTGGTCAAGAAGTATGTGCAATAAGAGATGCCATAGTTGTAGATGCAAAAAGTCATTTTGAAAAAAATGGTACAAGTAAAAAGTATCTAAACAAAGCAAATGTTGTTTTTGCAATGCATAAAGACGGTACTTATATCCAATATGCGCACTTTAAGAAAGATGGCGTGTTAGTTAGTAAAGGTGATTCGATTAAAAAAGGTCAAATTATTGGTTATTACGGTAATACAGGTTTTTCTTCAGAACCGCATTTGCATTTCACTATTTATAAGCCAACAAAAAATGGTTTGGTTTCAATTCCGTTTATATTAGATAGTATACCAAGTTCTAAATACAAGAAAGGTAAATACGCATTGCATAATTAATGTAATAATTATATCAAACTAAAAGCATTAATTTCTTTTGCTGTAATAACAGGATTTGCACCTTCATTTGCAGCTACCAAAGCACCAACAGCACAGGCGAAGTTTATAGAATCTTGTGGTGTAGCACCATTTCGCAATTTACTAATTAAAGAAGCTAAAAAAGAATCGCCGGAACCTACAGTATCTTTTACTTTAATTCTATAACCGCTATTGTAAAATAAAAAATCGTTGTACAATAAAACTGCTCCGTGTTCTCCTTTTGTAACACAAATATGCTTTGTTTTTGTTTTTTCTGATATAAAATGAATATTCTGTTCTAAATTATTAAATTTTGAACCTAGAAAATCAGAAATTTCATAGAGTTCTTCATCATTAAATTTAATAAAATCTGCTTTGTGCATTAAATCTATTAAAACCTCCTTCTGATAAAAAGGAGCTCTTAAATTAACGTCGAAAATTTTATAATTAGATACTTCTAGTAATTTAAATAAAGTTTCTTTAGAAACGTTGTCTCTTGTTATTAAACTTCCAAAAACAAAGGCATCAGCTTGTTTTACTAAGTTTTCTGATGCTTTTGTATAAGGTATTTTGTCCCATGCTTTTGGTTGTGGAATGCTATAAGTTGCCGAACCTTTATTATTTAATGTTACATTGACTTCGCCAGTATTGTAATCATTTAAAATAGAAACTGCATCTAAATTAATTTTTAAATCTTCTATTAATTTTAAGATAGGTTTTGCTAACTCATCATTGCCAACGGCAGTTATTATGGCTACATCATTATGAAAAGACTTTAACCTATTGGCAACATTTAAAGGAGCGCCTCCAATTTTTTTATGAGTATCAAAAACATCCCATAAAACTTCACCAAAACACACAAATTTTGTCATAGAATATTAAAATATATTAGTTTCCATTGTTTGTTGATTTATAGAGCTATTAAAAATAGTCAACATTCTTTTAGCAATACCTGTCCAACCAAAATTTCGTCTTGCAAAACGAGCTCCTTCCACAGACATTTCGTTTCTTAAATTAGGGTACAAGAGCGGCATTGCCATCATTGCACCAAACTCTGTTGGTCTATGCGGATCTGCAAATAAAGCTTGATTTCCAAAATCTATCAAATCGCACAAACCACCATGCACAGTTACAACACTTGGTGTGCCACAAGCCATTGCTTCAATTGCAACCATACCAAAAGGTTCGTATCTAGAAGGCATTACAAAGATACTTGCAGATCTGTATACGTTTGCTAAATCTTCATCAGAAATATAATTTTTCCATTTTATTTTATCTGTAATACCAAGTTCTTCTGCCAATTCTTTTAATTTTTCAATACCATCTCTGTCTTGCTGAGAATCTCCACCAATTGCAGCGACCAATCTCGCTTCCGGACACAATTCAAATACGGTTGGTAAAGCATGTAAAAGTAAATCGTATCCTTTGTTATGCGCCATTCTTCCTAATGCTAAAATATCGGTAGGTTTTATATCGTATTTTAAACGAATCTTGTCATTTTCTTTTGAAGGAACAGGAAAAAATCGATTCTCGTCTATTCCCGGAGGTATCATACTACAATTTCTAGACAAAACGTCGTATTGCTGAATTAATAAATCTACTTGAGGTAACGTTGTTGCAATTACATAATTACACATTTGATAGACAAAATATTCTTTTCTAATACGTTCTTTAAATCGGTAGGTTTTTTCCATTTCTATTTCGTCCATATCACTTCCCATGGTGTGCTGTTTCCACCAACCCAAAGAATGTGGTGTATGAACGTGACAAATACCTAATTCTTCTGCTATTTTCTGTCCTGCCCAACCAGCATCCCAATAATGAGAATAAACAACATCATATTTTTTATTCTCTTTTTTGATGGCAGCTAAAGTGTTTGTAACAAACTTTTTAAGATGGTCGTGCATATCTTCTTTTCTGATGAATTTTTTTCCACCAAAAGGAATCCTCCAAATATTAAAATTATCATCTACATGATCATATTCTGGTTGGTCTTCAAATTGTCTTGTTACTAAATCTACACGTTTGCCTAATCTACTAAACCTGTCTGCTAATTCTAAAACATATACTACTTGGCCTCCTGTATCCGGTTTTCCTAGTTCTGCATTTGCTCCAACATACCCATGTAAAGAGATCATTAAAATCGATTTCATATTTTTATTTTTTTGTATTGATTATTTTTAAATTACTACACGCAGAAATATATTGTGCGGCAGACCAAGCTTGGTAAGCTTTACCCATTGGTTTACCTGTTGTGCCATGAGCCCATTCTGTAAATTCCCATTCGTCTGTTATACCTTCTTTATTTATAAGTGCAAGCTTGTAAAGTTCTGCAATTGCGATATCTCTAAAACCAAGTTTGTTAACAAATTTCACCCAAAAGCCACCAACAAAAGGCCAAATTCCGCCGTTGTGGTAATGGTTTGGTAGATTTAAAAGATTTACGGTATAGTAAGGTTTCCAATCTGGGTCTCCAGGACTAACTACTGGGTAAACGTTGGCAACAGGAAAAGGATCATTTACACCAACACCCAACATAAATTTAAATGTTTGATGCGCTTTTTCTGCATCTATTGTGCCGTGTAAAAAGGCTAAAATATTACCTAAAGTATCACAACGCCAACTAAAATCGAAAGGAGTAGTTTGTGCTATTAAATAAGAAGTATCACCAAGTGTAAATTGTTTTTCTGCAAATGATACAGATTGAAATAATTTTTGCTGCGTAGAAGGCCAAAAGTTTTGAACGATTTCTTTTTTAATTACTTGAGACCACCTAATATATTCACCAGCTTCTTCATAATTACCTAACATTTCTAACATTCTACCAAAGCAAACGTTAGATCTGTACCATAAAATCTCATCATATAAAATATTATAACTTCTTCCAAATAGATCGGTCCAATCACCAGCTTCTGGTATTTCTAAAAGTGCATCGTTATTACTATCGTGTGCACCTAACCAACGCATGGTTTCTTTAATGGCATCAATGTATTTTCTTAAAAAGGCAATATCTTTTGTAACATTTACATATTCATAAAATGCAATAACTACCCAAATTCCGCTATCGATAGAGCAAATTCCGCCTACACCGAATAATCTGGTTCTTCATTTTTTAAGCGAACATTGGCAGGTATTTGTCCGTTTCTAGAAATATGTTCTAATAACGTAATTAATGTTTGTCTTTGACATTGATGAATTTCTTCATCATCTATTAAAGAGAGAGAACCAATTACTGTAATTGCGCCATCTCTTGCCCAAACGCTGTGGTAATTTTCGTCGATGCCATTTGGTATGTTATCTTTAATAGAACAAGCCGAAAAACCAAGTGGTGTAATATTTTTCTTTAAAGCTTCTATCGCTTTTATGTATCCTTCTTTAATTAAGGCAATTTTTTCGTCTGTGTCTTCTTGTGCTATGTTTTCCTTTTCTCTTTTTATAAAAAAGTCATCAGAATGATCTATAACTATATCTTTTATGGCTTTTTCAGGAAATATTCCGTAGAAAATTAACCCTTCTATAACACCGTCTCCTTTTGTTTTTTCTGTGTGATAAACTTTTTTATGTTTTGTATAAATATATAGTTCTTCATGTGCATTAGAAACAACAATACCATAGACGTTTTTAAGGTCGAACATTGCAGAATCATTACCACTATCTCCAGCAACTAAAACTTCGTTTGTAGAAATTTCTAGTTTTTTAAGTAGCCATTGCAAGGCGTTACCTTTGTTTGCCCATTTTGGTAAAATATCTAAAAATTTATTACCGGAATATACAACGTTAACATCCATGTTGGCATCTATAAAATCTTGCTCTATACTTTCTATAAGTTCTGTGTTTGCATCATGAAAAAAGTAACTTCTCTTATAAGAATGTTGAAATTTACTTGGTTGATCGCTAATAGGGTGTTCTATTTTTTTAATAATGTTTTCTACAGCATCTAAATTCCACCCATCATCTAAAACATCATTAAACTCTTTAATTACAGCTTTGTCTTTAAAATTATAAATATGTGTACCAACACCAGAAATAATATAATCGGGTTTTGGTAAAATGTTTTTATTAATAAGATGTAAAACATCATCTATTAAACGCCCAGTGTTATATGTAAGAATTGTTTTGTTATTTTTTCTGTACTTATCCCAAACTTTTTTGAAATTACTTTTGTAGGTATGAAAATCGATTAATGTGTTGTCTATATCAAAGGATAATAGCTTGATTTCATTTTCAATTTTTAAGTTATTTACGCTCATTTTAGTGTAATTTTTAAGTAGAAAATTATATTTTTCTCTTAAATTATTAAAAATTAACAGGTTAGGCAAGACGTAATGAGCTTAAGATTTAATTTTTATGATTGTGATAATTAAGCCCATCAAAAAATATTATATAAGGAATATTAAGTGGAGTAGAATCGTATTTTAAAAATGACGAAGAATTGTGTGTTTAATAATTAAGTATCTTTATTTACCTAATTATTAAAACTCTTTAAATTGAAAAATAAGTGTCTTTTTTAAATTGATAGTACTATCAATTTAAATAAAAGTATAGAAGAGGTTGTGAAGTCTTTTATTTCGGTTTTAGATATAGATTATCCGAAGGTATTTAATTCATTAAAAAAGACCTCACAAATTTTTATATCTGTGAGGTCTTTAAGTAAATTATAATCCGTTTATAAAATTACCATAAGGATCTTTAAATTGAGTACCTTCTGTAAAACGTTGTTTGCTTAATTTTTTATACTCTACCAAAGCCCAAAGAACAAATTCTTTCATAAAATAAGTATCTGTATCATTCATGTTTGGTTGATACTTTGTAATTAATTTTTGCAAGGGTTCTATTTTATCTAATTCACTTTTGTATCGTTTATCAGAATAATCATCTAATAACTCAAAATCAGTATCAATATTAAAAAACCAAGAAACAATAGTGTCATAAGGAGATTCTTCTTCTTGTTTTTCTAATTTTTTAATTTCAGGAAAATAATCAGGAAAAAGATTTTTAATAGCAGTTCTAATTAATTTTTCTGCAACTACGTGTGCACCTTCCTGTTCGCCTTCATAAACCAATTCTACTTTACCAGTAATGGCAGGTATTATTCCGTCAAAATCGCTTAGACGAATCATTGTTTTTGAATCGCCGGATATAATGGCTCTTCTTTCTGCAGTACTTAATAAGTTTTCGAATGCAGAAATACTTAATCTTGCACTTACACCACTTTTAGCATCTATATATTCGCTATCTCTTGCTTCAAAAACAATTTGTTCTAATAAATCTTTAGCTAGTTCTGGTACTTCTATAAACTCTTTTTGTGATGCTACTTTATTTGCTTCTTGTGCGGTAATTATTTTAGCTGTTTCTATATCTGCAGGATAATGTGTAAGAATTTGAGAACCAATTCTATCTTTTAAAGGTGTAACAATGCTACCTCTGTTTGTATAATCTTCTGGATTCGCAGTAAATACAAATTGCATATCTAGAGGCAAGCGTAATTTAAAACCACGAATTTGAATATCTCCTTCTTGTAAAATATTAAATAAAGCAACCTGAATTCTAGCTTGTAAATCTGGCAATTCATTAATTACAAAAATACAACGGTTTGCTCTTGGTATCATTCCGTAATGAATAACTCTGTCATCTGCGTAGCTTAGTTTTAAATTGGCAGCTTTAATAGGATCTACATCACCAATTATATCAGCTACAGTAACATCTGGTGTTGCTAATTTTTCTGCAAAACGTTCGTTTCTATGCAACCAAAAAATAGGTGTGTCATCTCCTTTTTCTTTGATTAATTCTACTGCAAATCTAGATATTGGGTTTAAAGGATCGTCATTAATTTCAGAACCTTCTACTACCGGAATGTATTCGTCTAACAAGGTCAACATCAATCTTGCCAATCTAGTTTTTGCTTGACCACGCAAACCTAATAAATTGATGTTATGTTTACTTAAAATAGCTCTTTCTAGTTCTGGTATTACTGTATTTTCGTATCCATGTACACCCTTAAAAATGGTTTCTTTATTCATCATTTTACTGATGAGGTTTTCTCTTAATTCATCTTTTATAGATTTCGATTCGTATCCGATTTTTTTAAATCTCCTAATGTATTTATGCCGCTTATATTCATTTGAGTTTTCTTTTACTTGCAGTAATTAATATTTTATAGTTCTATTTTTACTACTTGTATTATTTATCCTTTAATTCTTTTTTTCTATTGGTTTCGTAGTCTTCAAAAATCATTTCTCCTAAACCTTTTAAACCGGTATAAAATGCTTTTCCTTGATTTGCTTGGGTAAATGCTCTAACAAATTGCATTAAATACGGATCTTGTGCAATCATAAAAGTTGTAATAGGAATGTGTAATTTTCTTGCTTGTTGTGCCATTGCATAACATTTGTTTACAATGTATTTATCTAAACCATTACTGTTTTTATAATATTGACCATCGGGTAAACGTAAGCAACTTGGTTTTCCGTCTGTAATCATAAATATTTGTTTGTTGGTGTTTCTTTTCTTCTTAACAAATCCATAGCTAAATTTAAACCCGCAACCGTATTTGTGTGATAAGGACCAACTTGTAAATATGGTAAATCTTTAATTTTGATAGACCAAGCATCGTTACCAAAAACGATAATATCTAAAGTGTCTTTTGGGTATCTTGTTGTAATTAATTCAGCCAAAGCCATGGCAACTTTTTTTGCAGGCGTAATTCGGTCTTCGCCATATAAAATCATAGAATGACTAATGTCTATCATTAAAACAGTACTCATTTGGCTTTTATGCAGCGTTTCTTCTACAACTAAATCATTTTCTGTAAGATTAAAATCGTTAATTCCGTTATTAACTTGTGCGTTTCTTATACTTTCTGTCATAGAAACCTTGTCTAAGGAGTCTCCAAATTGATATGCTCTAAAATCACCTGTATGTTCATCTCCAATTCCTGGCGATTTACTTTTATGATTACCAGCACCGCTTCTTTTAATTTTACCAAAAATATGATTTAACGCTTGTTGTCTAATAGCACGCTCTGTTTTTGCAGTAATTTTTGTTCCGCCAACTCCATTACCATCGATTTCTTCTTTGATGTAGCCTTTCTTTTTTAGGTCTTCTACAAAATCATCAATCGTATAATTTTCATCGGTTAATTTATACTCTACATCCAAAGATCTTAACCAGTCGATGGCTTCATCAAAATCACCGAAGTATGTGTAATTAGTTCTTTAAATATTTCGAAAAGTTTTTCAAAAGGAGAGATGTTTTCTGCTTCGTAAGATTTAAAAACAAATCCTTTTCTTATTTTATTTTTTTCATCATAATAAAAATACAACATTTAGTTATTTTAAATCTTTCTAAAAAGTTAATTTAAAAACCTTATTGTTTTACAAAAATACAAAAAGATTAAACAAAATTCTATATATTTGTCGTATGTCTATAATATTAATTACAGGAGGTACAGGTTTAGTTGGTAGTAAATTAACAGAAGTTTTACTAGCTAATAATCATGAAGTAAGAATTCTTAGCAGAAACCCTTCAAATAAGAATGAATTTAAATGGGATATTTCTAAAGGATTTGTTGATGAAAAAGCATTGACAAATATCGATTATATAATTCATTTAGCCGGAGCTGGTATTGCAGATAAAAGATGGACTGATAAAAGAAAACAAATTATTATTGATAGTAGGGTAGAGACTGCAAATTTACTTTTCGATAAAATTAAAAAATTAGATATTCAATTAAAAGGCTTTATCTCTGCTTCGGGTAGTAATTACTACGGAGCAAAAACAGTGAATAATGTTTTTAAAGAAAGTGATGAATCTGGAGATGATTTTTTAGGAGAGGTTTGTTTAAAGTGGGAAAATGCGGCAAATAAATTTAAAGAGTTAAATGTATCCGTAACAATATTAAGAACAGGTATTGTATTGTCTAAAAAAGGTGGTGCGTTAGAAAAAATGAAAACACCTATAATTTCTCCGTTAGGTTCTGGAAACCAATATATGTCTTGGATAGATATCGAAGATTTATGTAATTTATATTTAAAATCTGTTGAAGAAAATTTTGAAGGAGTTTTTAATGCCGTTTCTCCGGAATTTCACACAAGTAAATCTTTTTCTAAAATATTAGCAAAATCTATCGGTAGACCTTTTTTACCAATAGCCATACCTGGTTTTTTGTTAAAATTAGTTTTCGGAGAGTTGGCAGTTATCCTTTTAGAAGGTAGTAGGTTATCTAGTAGTAAAATTTTAAATACTGGTTTTAAATTTAAATTTGAAAGTTTAGAGAAAGCATTGCGTAAAATGTAATAAAAACAAGCTTATTTTATATAAATTAAGTTTATGATATGTTAAATATAACGTTTGGGGGAATGTTATGTTTGGTGTAGTTTAAAGTAAAAAGACGAACTGATAAGTTCGTCTTTTTTGTTTTTTATAACCTATAAAATATATGGGGGTATAACTTATAGGTAATAAAAGCTAGGGATTTATGTAAACGAAGTTAGGGCTTCGTTTGAAATCTCTATAGTCTAACATGGGGGTTTTTAATAGAGTTTTTTTAATTAATTTCCTGATTAATAATCTTTTGTTTCTACGATGTAAAATTATTACAGTTTTGTGAATCAAAAAAAAAATTAAATCGAAAACGTTTGCGGAAAATCGAAAACGTTTTCGATTTATTTTTTAACCTACTTTAGTATGTTAATTTTTGATTGTTTAATTATTTAATACAGGAAAAACACCCTATAATTTATCTTTTTGCTTTTTTTGGGGTAGCAATAAATTTATTCATAATAAAACATTTAAAAATTATCAATTTCGTAGCTAGTAGTTATTCTAAAATAATATTATAAAAAAAGACGAACTATAAAGTTCGTCTTTCTCTTTATGATTTTAAAAAGTATCTGGGGCTTATTAGACTTTTAAAAATCATGAGTAAAAATTGTTTTAAAAGTTTGCACCAGGTGGCTCGGTGATTGCGCTTGTGCTTTCTGAGGATTTAAAATCATATAAGTTCCTAGAGCCGTTAAAGCAGCATATTTACCATAATTACCAATTTTTTTTATGGCTTCTTTTCTTGTAATGTCTTTATTGTTTTCCATTTATTGAATGTATAGGGATTATTCTAAAATTATTTTTTTTGTGATGTTATTTGTGCTACTCTTTATTTGTAAAAGATAAACTCCTTTAGATAATTTTGGTAATGTAATTTCTGATCTACCATTAGATGTAAAGTTTGTCTTGTAAACTTTACTACCAAGAATAGTAAAAATCGATAAGTTAATATCAGAATTAACAATACCATTAATAGTTACTTTACCTTTAGAACTATAAATAGATGTGTTATCTAAAACTTCTGTTTCTGTAGCTAATACTTTGGCTCTAGTATGTATGTAGAAATTACCAGTTCCGTTTAAATCTTCTTCTAAAACAATTTTATGTTTGCTGTTACTATCGCTTAATTTTGTAAATGTATTTTTAGATGTATCTTCTAAATAAACATTTAAACCAGCTGGTAGGTTTTTAATTTCTGTTGAAAATTCAATTTCTGTTCCAGATTTTGCATTAATACCAATTGGTATAATCATTGCTTCATGATTACTGTTAGGTAAAGATTGGATACTTAATTTTTTCTCATCAGTTTTAGAAACTAAACCGCTAAAAACCTGAAAATTAGAGCTAACTCCGTTAAAGATTTCTCCATCATAACCATTGTCAAAACCTGTTGTTGTTCCGTCTATATAATAGATTTCTGTAAATTTAATATTTGTACCGTCTGTAATATTCAATTTAATTTCTGGTCTCTCAGATTTTAAGAATGTATCTGTATTTTGGTGACTTTGTGCAGCCGCAGAAAAATTGATATCATTAGTATTTTCAACTTCAACAAAAAAGGCTTGTCCTGGTGCTATCTCAAAATTTTGAACAGTTACCCTTGTATCATAATCACCTAATCCACCGTTTAAATTTTGATTCCATACCCATAAAGTTTGTGTTTTTAAACTTTTTCCTACACCGTAATTTTGAGTTAAGAAATCGGCACTACTTAAATAAGAAGTATAAGGATTCGCAACCAAGTTAAAAGAGTTTGTACCTTGAGTTACCGTTTTTGCAACATTTTCGGTATTTATTGTACCTGTAAAGGCTAAAGTTCCATTGGAAGTTAATCTAGTGGTAAAACCCTTTCCTGGAGCTAACAAATCTGCAGTATCATCACCATTAATTTCATCAACTTGACCAACTTTATAATAAGACCATCTTAAAGAATTTGCCTTTGAATTGTCAAAAGGAGCCAAAGCAATGTTTCTATCCGTTCCAGATCCAGATCCTTTAGCAATACTTGGGTGATTGTTTGCAAAGTCTACAATAGTCTGTCCTGCTAGTGGAGATCCTATTAAATACCATTTATTTCCATCAATATTTCTGTTGTAAACCAAGTTACCTGTAGCGATACCATTTACAATTAAAGATGCACCAGATGCTATTGTAAAGTTACCTGTATTAACTAAATTACCCGCAACCGTTAACGATCTATCTGAATTTATAGTTAAATTTCCTTCTACAGTAACATCATTAATCGATTTTTGATTGCCATCTAAATATGCAGTATTTCCGAAGGAATTAAAACATTATCTGTTGCTATTGGTTCTCTATTTAAACTCCAATTAGAAGGTTCAGACCAATTACCGAAGTAACTGCAAACTCATTAGTAACTTCATCTGTATTAATGGTAATTTCTGTTTCTTTTTTATAAAAACTACCTACGTTTGGTGCAGTATATGTAATTGTATACGTTCCTGGGGTAGAAGAAGCAACGTTAATTTCTCCGGTAGTAGTGTTTAAGTCTAAACCAGAAGTTGAAGAAAACTCTCCACCCGAAATTCCTTGTATGGTTGGAGTTGTATTAACTCCGTTTATAGAATAGCTAGTGTTATCATAAGAAAAATTAGAAAAATCATTATAATGTAAATCGATAAATTTTTCTAATACTTTAGCGTAATCTCTAGAAAAATAAGGAATTGTAGCTGATCTAGAATCAGAAACACCGTAAGTAGAAGCATACGCATTTCCTAAATCTCTAACTCTTCTATTTACTTCAGTCATAATACCATCAATAGTACCACCACCACCGTTTACAGTACCACCGCCGCCTACAACAGAGTTTGCGTTACTTGTACTACCAGAACCATGTCTAATATTACTATAATAATCTCCGGCAAAATAAGCATTACTACCAGGATTCGTATCATCACAAGAGCCTTGTCCACCATTTCCGATATGGCTTGGTACAGTTCTGTATCCTTCAGTTCTTCCGCAACCTGCATGTCCCAAATCAGCATATTCAGAACCTCCGGTAACTTGCATTAAACCTCCAAAACTTTCAGAGCCTCTAATTAAATCTTCAAAAGTTAAATTTTGTAAGTTATTTTCAATTAAATTTTTGATGGTAACTCTTGCTAATTCTGCAGCATTAGTTGATGTATTATTTAAATCCTCATCAAAAGAGTTACTTGGTAAATTGTAACCAGCTTCAATTCTTGGTATCGAGTGACTTTGTCCGTGTAAATCTATATACAAACCTTTACCAAACTTAGTATTAACATCTGCACTTGCTTGATCTATAAAATCATGGTAAGCATCAAAGTATTCGTAAGCACTTGTATTATTACAAGTCGCAACACTTTTAGTTCTGTTAGGATCTAGTTTATTTCTTCTAAGATTATTGATGATTATATAAGGATATACACCAAATTCATCAAAACATTTTTTTGAATTTCTCTAATTAAAACGTCTGTGTTATCATCCATTTCTCCTGTACCACAACTTCTAGTAGTTAATTCTCCGCCGGTAAGTCTCCCACCGTGAGGAGCCGAAATAATAACAGGCATTGTACCTGGTATATATTCTATATATTTTTTTGAAGTATTATGGTATTGAGATGTAGCAAAATTAATTGAAATGTTTTGCTGAGAACTACTTTGATCTGGATCGTTTGTAGTATACGTTATTGTATGATTAGCAATAGTAGATTCTGAAAGATCGATAACACCTGTTGTAGCATTGATTACCAAACCGGCTGTTGCAGTAAAAGTACCACCTGTTTCTCCTGTAATTGTAGGAATAGGGTCTGTGTCTGAAATTGAATAACTATTATTTGGATAAGTAAACGAAGCGTCGTCTAAATTAGGAGCCTTGTTTACAGCAAAGTATATTCTATTAGAAACAACTGTTCCACCACCACTAGAAGATAATCCGGTAAAGTTATTATCATTAACTGTTAATATATCTTCACCATCAACATTAATTGTGGCATACCCGTTTCCATTCCATCCATCTCCGTAAGTATCGTATAAAATAACATAGTATCCTGATCCTGAAGGTATGTTATCATTAATACTTCTATTAGAAACTACTAATGGAGAATCCAAATTGTTCGCAGAAGTATTACTCGTACTACCTGTATAGCCATCATCTAATGTTGCAATTAGATCATTGTTAGGAGCATATAACTCAATTCTATTTTCTTTAGAATAATTTGGCCAACTATATCGAATAGTTATGTCTACTGTTTGCGAAAAGAAACTTAATGATTGTGAAAAAATAATTAAGGCAAGACAGTGCCTTAAAAAATTAGGGGTAATTTTTTTAGTCATTTATATTAGGGGTAAAAAAAGGTTAATTTAAACTTATGTTAGAGCAAAAAAAGGCTGTTAACATAAATTTAACAGCCAAATATAATATATTTTTTGAATTATTGTTACAAATTTTTAGAATTTTGTAGTGATGTTTAGTGCAACTTCGCTCCAAGTCTTAGAAACTCCGTCAGAACCAGTATGTAAAGCTTCACAAACTTTATTTAAAGAAGCTAAAGCATCTAAGGCATTCCAATTACTAACGTCCATTTTACCACTCATGGCAAAAGTATTGTTTACAATTGTGTATTTAAAAGGTACTTTGTTAGATACACCGTTCATTTTAATTGTTGCACTACCAATAGAATCATTTTCAATATTTAATTTCCCAGAAAGTAATTTTGTGTCAGACATTACTCCGAAGAAAAACTTCTGAATTTTGTAATCTCTACTAGAATCTTTTGTAAAAATACTACTAACAGGAATAGAAAATTCTGTATTGTTAATTGCTTCTTTAATCGTTTCTCCAGTACCACCGGAAATTACATCTACTTGTCTAAATTGACCACCTACAGGTGTTTTTTCTGTAAATTTATAGGCTGTAAAATTAATTTCTTTTTCAGCTTTATTTACAGAAAACTTAGCATTGTCTTCTTTTTGTGTTGTTTTCGCTGTTGTTTTATCAGATTTACAAGAGATAAAACTGATGTTTGTTGCAACTAATAATAATAAAATAAATGCTTTTTTCATTTTGATTGTTTTTTATTTAATACTGCGTTTGCTAATTTTATATATTCTTGTTTTGCTTCTTCAGAAGACATGTCTTTTAATTGCATCCAAGCATTTAATTTAAATGCATTTCTAACATTTAAATCGTTTTCAAAAGGTAAATTACTTCCATAATTAGCTTGTTTGTAATACGCATAAAATTTAAGCATAATATCCGGTGTAACTGCCTCTTTAAGCTCAGATATTTTAATGAAAGCTTCTTTAAACTCTTTGTCTAAATCACTATTCATATTATTTATTTTCTTGCTACAATTTGTGTGCCTCCTTTTACTTTATCACCTAGTTTTACAGCCAATTCTGTACCTAATGGTAAATATAAATCTACTCTAGATCCAAACTTAATAAAACCAGCATCGGTACCTTGCACCACTTCTTCTCCTTCTTTTGCGTAGTTTACAATTCTTTTAGCTAAAGCACCTGCAATTTGTCTGTATAAAACTTCTCCTATTACATTGTTTTCGATAACAACCGTTGTTCTTTCATTTTCTGTAGAAGCTTTTGGATGCCATGCAACTAAATATTTACCTGGATGGTATTTGCTGTATTTAATTATACCGCTCATTGCATATCTAGTAACGTGTACATTTATTGGAGACATAAAGATAGATACTTGTAATCTTTTATCTTTAAAATATTCTGGTTCTTCTACCTCTTCTATCACAACAACTTTACCATCAACTGGCGCAATGATAGTTCTTTCATCTAAAGTGGTAATTCTTTTAGGGTTTCTAAAAAATTGAAGTACTGTAAAAAGCAATATTAGTATCGCTATTTGAATAACTTTTACAAGCCAAATAATTTCAATGAATTTATCTGCCAATAAAATACCTGCAATAGATAAAATAAAAGCAATTACAATAATTTTATACCCTTCTTTATGAAAACGAATCATACTTAAATAATAAAGTTAATATACAAATATACAAACGGAGCCGCAAATAATAAACTATCTAGCCTATCTAAAATACCTCCATGACCTGGCATAATATTACCACTGTCTTTAATTTTTGCTTGTCTTTTCAATTTAGATTCTACCAAATCACCAATTGTACCAATTACAGAAACAATTGTAGCTATGATAAACCAATTTAGTAAAGAAAAATCGTTGTTTAATCTACTAATAAAATATGCTGCCACTAAAGAAAACACAAAGCCACCTATAAAACCTTCGATGGTTTTTTTAGGAGAAACAGAAACAAACAATTTTGTTTTACCTAAGTTTTTACCGACCAAGAAAGCGAAACTATCGTTTACCCAAATAAGGATTAAGATTGATATCATTATATAAGGTCTGTACTCTTCATTTACAAAAGGTAATAAAATTAAGAAACAAAAAGAAAAAATAAGATATCTTATTGTTAAGCCTAGTTTATCTCTTTCTGTTTTAAATTTAATTTCTTTCTTTTTGAATAACTGAAAAATTAAAAATAATGAAGATGCAATATTTATAGCCAAAATAATATTGATAGCGTAATTGTAAGGTCTTTTAATTATTAGAAATAGCGAAAAACCAAAAAGTAAATAAGCACCGATACTTTTTAATTGAATCATTTTTGAAAGTTCCCAAACGGCAACAAAACCAAAAAATGCAATTAAAGCCATATAAGATTCTTTAGAAAAAAGAATAGCAGATATAAAAATTAAAACATATATGATTCCGAGAAAAACTCCTTCTTAAAAGGTTGCGCATATTATAAATCTTCTAACAGCAGCAAATATAAGTTTTTTGTATTACTGTTGCCATAATTTAAAAAATTATCATCTTTTTTATTAATCTCATAATTTTTTACTGAAGATATATTTGTTGGCAAAGTATCTTTAGAGTTTGTTTTGATACCTGTTAAACCCTCGCCAGTGTTTCTAACTAGTTGACTAGTTGTGGCGTAAACAATAAAGTTTTCTGATAATTCTGATAATTTGGTACTCTTTAATTGATTGGAAGAAAATAAAACTTCTCCTTTATCTGCAATTAAATGTTCGCATGAAGTAAGAAAAGGAACCGATTTTTTAAAATTACTGTGTATTGCAATTTTATCTTCGTCTATAAATCTGCGTAAATTGTCATTTATTAGTAAAATTTCTTTCCAATCGTTTTCAGAAAGTATTCTTTTTAGGTTCTCTAAAACCTCTTCTTTCTTTAAACAATATAGAAATTTACCACCTTTTTCTATGAAATTATGTACAAAAAGATCATCCAAAGACAAGTTTACTTCTTGTCTTTGGATTTCTTTATCTTCTTTAACCGGTATGTTAAATATCTTTTTTAAAAAATTCATTCTTAATTGTCGAATATTAGATTATTCCTCAGTGCTTTCTGCTGCTGGGGGAACATTCGCTTCTTCTTCAATCAATTTTTCTACTTTTACTTCTGCATCTAATGCTTCAAATGGCCTTTTACCAAATACTTTTTCTAAATCGTCTTTAAAGATAACTTCTTTCTCTAAAAGCAACTCTGCTAAAACTGTTAATTTTTCCTTATTATTATCTAATAACTCAATAGCTCTTTGGTATTGATTCTCGATTAATTTAGAAATTTCTTCATCAATTCTTTTTGCAGTATCATCACTGTAAGGCTTCACAAAAGAATCGTTTCGGAAGAATCGTAATAGGTAACATTACCAACTTCTTCATTTAAACCATAAACCGTTATCATTGCTCTTGCTTGCTTAGTAACTTTTTCTAAATCACTTAAAGCACCTGTAGATATTTTATTAAAGATGATTTTTTCTGCAGCTCTACCACCAAGTGTAGCACACATTTCATCTAACATTTGTTCTGTTTGCACAATTAACCTTTCAGCTGGTAAATACCATGCAGCTCCTAAAGATTGTCCTCTTGGTACAATAGTTACTTTTACTAAGGGTGCAGCATGCTCTAACATCCAACTTACTGTTGCATGACCAGCTTCGTGATAAGCAATTACTTTTTTCTCTTTTGGTGTAATTACCTTGTTTTTCTTTTCTAAACCACCAACAATTCTATCTACAGCATCTAAAAAGTCTTGATGATGAATCGCAGTTTTACCATTTACGGCAGCAATTAAAGCAGATTCGTTACACATATTAGCAATATCTGCACCCGAAAAACCAGGTGTTTGTTGTGCTAAAAACTCAACATTTACATCATCTGCTAATTTTAAAGGTTTAATATGAACCTCAAAAATTGCTTTACGCTCATTAATATTAGGTAAGTCTACATAGATTTGTCTGTCAAATCGACCAGCACGCATAAGTGCACTATCTAAAACATCTGCTCTGTTGGTTGCAGCAATAACAATTACGTTTGTATCTGTACCAAAACCATCCATTTCTGTTAACAGTTGGTTTAATGTGTTTTCTCTTTCATCGTTACCACCTGTCATGCTATTTTTACCACGAGCTCTACCAATTGCGTCAATCTCATCAATAAATATTATTGAAGGCGATTTTTGTGCAGCTTGTTTAAACAAATCTCTAACTCTAGAGGCACCAACACCAACAAACATCTCTACAAAGTCTGAACCGAGATAATGAAAAGAAAGGTACACCAGCTTCACCTGCAACAGCTTTTGCTAATAAAGTTTTACCTGTTCCCGGAGGTCCTACTAATAAAGCACCTTTTGGTATTTTACCACCAAGAGAAGTATATTTTTCTAGGTTTTTTAAGAAATCTACAATTTCTTGCACTTCTTCTTTAGCACCTTCTAAACCTGCTACATTTTCGAAAGTTGTTTTTACTTTCGTGTCTTTATCAAATAACTTTGCTTTCGATTTACCAATGTTAAAAATTTGGCCACCACCACCAGAACCAGCACCACCGCCGGACATTCTACGCATAAAGAATAACCAAATAGCAATTAAGATAATAAAAGGTAAAAAGCCAATTAAGGTATCTAACATGCTTGTTCTACTTTCGTTTTTTAAATCGAAAGTTAAATCGTTTTCTTTTTTAGCTTCTTGTAAGCTGTTTTCAAAATTTTGTAAATCACCAAAATTATATTCGTACAAAGAAGATCCTTTTCTGTAAAATGTAGAATTTATTAATTTTTGATATTTCTCTTTCTTAATAGCTTCTTCTTTTATAAAAACCTGAGCGACGTTATTATTAACTACAATTATTTTAGAAATATCGTTATCTCTTAAAACTTCATTAAACTCGTTTTTCGAAATGCTTTTAGTAGCTAAGTCACCACTGCTAAAAAACTGAAATCCAATTAGTAATACTAAAATTGCACCGTAAATCCAATAAGCGTTAAACTTAAATTTTGGTGTATTTGTGTTGTTGTCTTTTTTATTTTCGTTCATTTTTTATAAAATCTAAAAATTTAAGCTGGTTTTATTTCTGTAATTTTTGCATCTCCCCAAAGACCTTCAATGTCATAAAAATCTCTTGTTTGTTTTTGAAAGATATGTACTGCAACGTTTACGTAGTCCATTAGAATCCATTCAGCAATATTTTCACCTTCTATGTGCCAAGGCTTATCTTTTAGCTGTTTGCTTACCATTTTTTGAACCGAACCAGAAATTGCTTTTACTTGTGTGTTGGAGTTACTGGAGCAAATTATAAAATAATCGCAAACGGTATTTTCAATTTCGCGTAAGTCAAGTAATTGAATATCTTCTCCTTTAACTTCCTCAATTCCCTGAATTATAACAGATATTAAATCATCTGTACTTACTTGTTTATTTGTCATTAATTTTTTCTAATTTAAACGCAAAGTTATTATTTTTTTGCGACTATTTTATGTAATATTGAACTTGTTTACACTTTATTTAACACTTGAAAATAATCAAACTTAGTGCCATCGATTCTACCAATTCTTTTTTAAAAGAAATGGCATCTAATTCTGTCTTAGAAAATTACACAATTGTTGTTACAGACAGTCAAGTAAATGGTCGTGGGCAACAAGGCAGTGTTTGGGTGTCAGAGCCTTATAAGAACTTGATATTTAGTGTTTTTGTTCGTTTTTCTGATTTGGATATTTCGAAAAGAAGATACTTGAATTTTGCAGTTTCTTTATCCATTTATCAAGTTTTAACAGCTTTAGAAATTCCGAAAGTAACCATTAAATGGCCTAACGACATTTTGGCAGTAAACAAGAAAATTTGCGGAGTTTTAGTTGAAAATAGTTTAAAAGGGGCAAAAATAGCATCCTCTGTAATCGGAATTGGACTCAATGTAAATCAAACTGTTTTTCCTGCGCACTTAGAAAAAGCGAGTTCTTTAAAACTGATAAGACCCAAACCTTATAATTTAGAAGAAATTTTAGATTTACTTATTTTAAAGTTGAAAGAGAAGATAGCAGTTTTAGAATCTGATCATTTTGAGACTTTAGAAAAAGACTATTTACATGTGTTGCATAAAAAAAACATTCCTACTATGTTTAAAGATAGTAAAAATGCTTTATTTATGGGTGTAATTCGAGGTATTTCTATAGATGGTAAGCTTCAAGTAGAAGTAGAAGATGAAACCATTTTAGAATTTGGCATTAAAGAAATTTCTTTACTTTAAAGTTTCGAAATATTTTCTGTCAAAGTATCTACAAATTTAGATAATGGTTTTTTTACCATCATAGCCATCATTGGGTTAAAATCTCCATTAAAATTTAAAGAAACCTCACTTTTAGTATCTTCAATTTTAACAATATCCGCAGCCAATGCAAAAGATAATTTACTGCTAGCAGCACCAAGGGTAATGTTAGAAAATTCAGTTTTTTCTTTTAATACCAATCTTATTTCGGCATTCCTGGTAAGCTAAATAAAAAAGAATCGCCGTCAACCTCAAACTTTTGTGTATTTTCTCGGCATTATTTTTTCAAAATTATTTAAGTCGCTAAAAAAGTTAAATAATTCTTCTTGCGATTTATCAATCACAACTTTGTTTCCTGTAATATTCATGTTTTTAATCTTTTTTTATTGATTCCAAGTACTAGGCTCTCTTCTCCATTCGTGCAAGGTAATCAATTCTTTTTCAGAAATATAATTACTTTCTAGTGCTTGTTCTAACAAGTTGTCGTAGTTACTTAACGTAGTAAGTGCAACGTTCTTTTCTTTAAAATTGTCTGTCGCAACCTCAAAGCCATAAGAAAAAATAGCGACCATACCTTTAACAACAGCGCCCGCTTCTTTTAAAGCATCTACTGCATTTAAGCTACTTTTACCAGTACTTATTAAATCTTCTATAACCACTACATTTTGTCCGCTTTCTAAATGCCCTTCAATTTGGTTTTTTCTACCATGTTTTTTAGGTTCTGGTCTTACATAAATAAAAGGTACACCTAATTCTTGCGCTACTAAAATACCAATTGCTATTGCACCCGTTGCAACACCAGCAATTACATCTGGTTTACCGTATTCTTTCTCTACAATTTTTGCAATTTCTTCTTTTAAGAAAATACGAACCGGAGGATATGAAAGCGTTACTCTGTTATCGCAATAAATTGGCGATTTCCAACCCGATGCCCAATTAAAAGGATCGCTTGGGTTTAGCTTAATTGCTTTTACTTGTAGTAAAAGTTCAGCTGTTTTTTTTGCCGTATCTTTGTTTAAAATCATACCGCAAATGTATAAAGTTTTTGTAAATGATAAGCCAATAATTGTAACATCTTCTCAAAAAAAGAGAATGATTTTCCTTTGTATATTTTAAAAAATTCTGTAACAGAAGAAATTATACACAAACTTAAAAGTAACAGTGTTAAGGGGATAACGCTTTATACGCCCAATTTAGAGGAAGGTTGGCGCGCTTTTTTAAAAACTTTTAATATCGTTTCTGCAGCCGGTGGTTTGGTTTTAAATACCCACAAAGAAATATTGTGTATTTACAGGTTTGATAAATGGGATTTACCTAAAGGAAGAATCGAAAAAGGCGAGTCTGTAGAAGAAGCTGCTGTAAGAGAGGTAGAAGAAGAATGTGGTATAGATGGCTTGCAATTGGAACAACCATTACTTACTACCTACCATGTTTATTTTCAAAACGGAATGAAACTAAAAGAAACCTTTTGGTATTTGATGACGACGACGTATGCGGGCGCTTTAACACCACAATTAGAAGAGGGTATTACAAAGGTTGTTTTTAAGAAACAAAAAGAGGCAGCAATAGCGTTAACAAATTCGTATAAAAACATCGCTTTAGTTTATGATACTTACCTAAATATGTAATATTCTCAAAAAACATTCTATCTTTGCCGACTTCTAAAAAGCTACAATAAAATGACAGGATTTATCAAAAAAATAATGCCAAATGCAAAAGATGATGCATTAGCAGGTATAACGGTTTCTTTAGCAATGATACCAGAGGTGGTAGCCTTTGCTTTTGTAGCGCAAATTAGCCCAATTGTGGCCTTGTTTGGTGCTTTTGTTATTGGATTAATTTCTGCTGTTTTTGGTGGTAGACCAGGATTAATTTCCGGAGCAGCTGGTGCTGTAGCCGTTATTTTTGTAAATATGATACAAGAAGGGCACGCCAAAGGATTGCTTTTTGACACACCTGTAGAAAATATGGGGTATTT
The DNA here is from genome assembly GCF_055693625.1 of Polaribacter sp. HA6-7. Classification (NCBI taxonomy): domain Bacteria; kingdom Pseudomonadati; phylum Bacteroidota; class Flavobacteriia; order Flavobacteriales; family Flavobacteriaceae; genus Polaribacter; species Polaribacter sp. HA6-7. Next base: position 2,037,627 of record NZ_CM146338.1, on the reverse strand, counting down.
CTACCTGTTAGCAGCAGTGGTTTTAATGGGAGTTATACAGGTAATTGCCGGTTTGTTTAAACTAGGTAAGTTTGTAAGGCTAATTCCGCACCCTGTAATGATGGGATTTGTAAACGGTTTGGCTATTGTTATTTTTATGGCACAGTTGGGTATGTTTACAGAAAACAAGAAAGATGTTTATGGACAAAATATGCGTAAAACAACAGCCAAAGAATTGGTATATAAAGTAGAGAATAATCAAGTAAAAGATCTTGCTTCGGCACAGTGTTGTTTACAATAGAAGGTAGTACCATTAAAAACGCAAATACCAACCAAGACGCATTTTTAGTTTCAGAAGGTCAGGTTTTTGATATTAATACAAAAAAAGTACTTTACAATGCAGATAAAGAAGGTTTTTACACTGTAAAAGATAGTGGTGTGGTAAAAACAACCATGCAAGGTAAAACACTGTATGTTATGATTGGTTTGGTTTTGCTAACCATGTTTATTGTTTGGGGCTTGCCTAAATTAACAACCAAAATACCTGCAGCTTTAACCGCTATTTTAATCGTTACATTGGTGTCTATATTTAGTGGTTTAGGTTCTATAAATGTGGGAGACTTTATTAGAGATGGAGGAGGAGCAGGCTTAAACGGAATAGCAGAACTTTCTAAAAACTTAAATGTATTAGAGTTATGGAGCAACCTGCCTTTTAATCTAGATACTTTAAAATTTATTGCGCCGTATGCCTTTTTAGCTGCCTCTGTAGGTTTGATAGAAACGCTAATGACAATGAACTTGGTAGACGAGTTAACAGAATCTAGAGGTAATGGTAATAAAGAATGTGTAGCACAAGGTGCCGGTAACATCTTAAGCGGTATGTTTGGTGGTACAGGTGGTTGTGGTATGATTGGGCAAACTGTAATTAATATCAATGCAGGTGGTAGAGGCCGTTTGTCTGGTGTAATGATGGCATTAACCTTATTAACCTTTATTTTATTTGCAGATAAATATATAGAGCAAGTGCCTATTGCAGCTTTGGTTGGGGTAATGTTTATGATGGTTATAGAAACCTTTGCTTGGTCTAGTTTTAGAATTTTAAAGAAAATACCAATGTCAGATGCTGCCGTATTAATTATTGTATCTGCAGTAACGGTGTTTTTCGATTTAGCCATTGCAGTATTTGTAGGGGTTATTATTTCTGCCTTATCTTTTGCATGGACAAGTGCTAAGAAAATTAGAGCAAGAAAACGTTTTAAAGCAGATGGTACAAAGATTTACGAAATTTGGGGACCTTTGTTCTTCGGAAGCATTACTGCTTTTAATGATAAGTTTGATATTAAAACTGATCCAGAAAACATTGAAATTGATTTTGTAGAATCTAGAGTCTCAGACCACTCTGCCATCGAGGCAATATTTGCTTTGGTAGAAAAATACCAAGCAGCGGGTAAAAAAGTTACATTAAAGCATTTAAGTGAAGATTGTAAAGTACTTTTATACAAAGCATCTCCTATTTTTGACGGAGTTATAGAAGAAGGTATCGACGATCCTCGTTATCACTTAGCTGCAAACCCAGAGAAGTTTCCGAAACCTTTGGGTGAATATAAGTTTTAAGAGTGTTTATGTTCTTGTTTTATAGTAGTTTAATTCTTTTTTTATTTGCTTTTTTCAAATGAATTAGTTATTTTTAGTAAAAACTAAAGTTATGTTAAAAGTTATTAATCATAAAGAAAAACTGAGGCATCCGTATTATAAAATAATGGATATGAGTAGAGAGAAACTACTATTTGAATTGAAAAATTGGTCTCGCCTAGAATTAATTGATTGGTTGTCTTGGAATGACAAAAATGGTATTTATAAAGACGATGAGTCTCTAGATGAAATTGGTAATATTTTAGACAAAGAAGAAGCCATTAAAATTATGCTTAGGCAAATTTTTGAATAATATTTCAATTAAAAAAATGTAATTTAGTTTTAAATTAAATCATTTATATCGTCCTGAAACACATAATTCCTATGGTAATCTAAATATATTTCTCTATCCTCAGGGAATATTCTCATTTTATTTTTGGCATTTGGATTAATATTAAGTTTCTCCCAAGTATAAGAACTTAACTGTGTACCGCATACTAATTCTCCACTATTAGTAAAAGTTATATATCCTTGGTCAAATAATTTGTCATAAGTTGGAGATAAAGCTAGGCCATTAAGGTAATCCAATGCTTGCTCATTTTCATGATTTTTAATGCAAATGCTGTAAGGTTTTATATGACTTGCAATTAATAATCGCTCATCTGTTATTTTTGTAAAGGGGCATTGTGGCATATAATTGATTACTTCACGTCTATATTTTTCAGAACCTATTCTGTGCGTTCGTTTTTTTATAATGTCTTTTTCAGTTTTTTCTTTTTCTAGGTTTTCTTCTTTATCTATAGATTTAGGGTGTATAAAAGATCTAAATTGATAATCTAGCAGTATTCTAAAGTAAAATAAAGGTACTGCGCTTTTGTTGTTTACTGGTACTAATTTTAAAATTGATAGATAGCTAATGCTTGGTAATATTAATTCTCTCCATAATTTCCATATAGAATCATCAGAACGAATATAGCCTCTATTTTGTCTTTGGGAAAGGTTGTCGGAAGCATCGTAAACACTAAAGAATATTTGATTATTTTTCAGATTGTTTACTTCTTCTAATCTTTGGTTATAGTATTCGTTAATATTATTATGGTAATGTTGTTCTTGAGCAAAATATTCTGTTTTAGCATCTCCTAAATATTTTTGAAAATTTGTTTTACTAAAAAAACACCTGTTTTCACTTATTAATGCTCCACTTTCTTTAGCCGACTCAAAGGTCTTTCTTTTTTTCTGAGTCATAATGTTCTTTCCCCCAAGTTGAATAATTGAAAAAATTTGACATTCTTTCTCCTTTCTCTCCATTATAGGTTCCAACATGTTTTTTTGATTCTCCGTTTCCTTTGAATTGTGCTAGCTTATTTTTTCTGTGGATAAAACTATCTTCAGCTCTAAAATCTTGGATAGAATCTATGATATAGTACTCTTGACTTTCAATTTTTATTTTTTGTAGATTTTCCATTATAGGTGTTGATTCTTTGTAGATTTTATTTATATTCCAAATTTAGTTATATCCATTTGTTTTAATAATGCAATTAATACATCGACAACAATACTATTACCTGCTTGTCTATACATTTGAGTATCACTAACTTCTTGCTTAAAGTCATCTCTAAATCCCATTAATCTTAAGCATTCCTTTGGAGTTAGTTTGCGTATTCTTCCTTTATTGTGTGTTACATAATTGTCAACACCAGCTCTATGCATTTTATGCATTGATTGTAGTAACGGTCTTGCAACCTCTAAATCGGTTTTAATAGATGTTTTGAAATTTTTAGTTCCTTCAGTGAGAACATATTTTTTTGTCTTTTCAAGAAGGTAATATTTTTCTTCAACTTCATTTACGTCAAAAACTAGTTCATTAAATTCTGGTTTTTCTTGACTTTCAAAGATAAAATCTCCATGCCAATTAAATTGTTGATTTGCTTTTTGGCAGATAGCTATTTCACCATTTATTTGGGTGTATCTTTTTTCTGTTTTTAGAACTTGTTACAAATTTGACACCTTTTTCTTTTAAATAATATTTACTATCTGTATAATCTTCAAGAAAATCTTGCATTTTATATTCAAGCTTAATAGGTTTTGGGAAATCAAATTTTATTTTTTTGTCTTTGAAACCAATGACAAATATTCTCTCTCTGTGCTGTGGTACTCCATAGTTTTTTGAATTTAAAACTTGGTAATAATATTTATAACCTAATTCATCAAAAGTAGCTTTTATTGTTTCAAATGTATTGCCACTATCGTGATTAATTAGACCTTTAACATTTTCAAAAATAAAAATCTTAGGTTGACTTTCTTTTACAACTCTTGCAAATTCATAAAAAAGAGTTCCTCTAGTATCTTTAAAACCTTTACGTTTTCCAACCATTGAAAATGATTGACATGGACTTCCTCCAACTAACAAGTCTACTTTTCCTTTATATTTTTTTCCTTTTATTTTTTTAACATCATCATACCAATTCTCTTCCTCTATTTTATAATTAGCAAAATAACTTTTTTTAGCGTATTTATCAATGTCACTAGCGAAAATAATTTCAGAATCTAATTTTAATCTTTTAAAGGAATATTCGATTGCCCCGATTCCTGAAAACATTGTAGCTACTCTAATTTTAGCTTTTGGATTAGAGAATTCTTTCTCTGTCCAATTTTCCTCGTGATTTGTTTCAGTAAAATGGAGTTCTAATTGTTCTTCTACAATGTTTAAGACATCTTTATAATGAGAGTAGTTTTTAATTTCTTGTGTTACTTTGGAGGAATAGTAGTAATTTAGTATACTCCTCTGCTCAGTTTCTAATATTTCGGCAAGAGGACTAAGAAGGTTTTCTGATATATTTCTTTCTTCACGCTCTATTTTACCTAATGTTGAAGTATCTATATCTAAATGTGAAGCTACTTTTTTTAGCGTAAATCCAAGTTCCGTTCTTCGTTTTTTTATATACTCTCCAAAAGTTACTGTCATATTTAATATCTTGTTTTAGGACAAAAATAGTCCAAAAATATGGAAAACCTATCGCTTATTAAATTTTTCTGTATTAAATTGATTCAACATAAATTTCCTGCTTTAAAGAGGAGTTCATTGTTTTACTTCTTTGAACTGCTAAAACTTTTTCGTCAAATAAAATGATTGCACAAGTAACTTGCAGTGTTTTCTTCATTGTTAACATATATAAGATAGAATTATTCGAACGAATTTATGAAAAAATAAAGGAGTAATAGAACTAATCAGGCACCAATCACTACACAGCTCAGTAGCTAATGCTACATAGCTACTGAGCAATTGTTACATCGCACAGGAGCTTGTTTGTAAAAGTTGTAGAATATATTTGAAAATATACTAGTATATTTTTGTAATTATACTAGTATAAATTTTAGGAAATTGTAGTTTTTTACAAGAGTTGCTTGTATGTCCTTGTTTTATAGGTGTGTATGCACATTTTACAATATACGTTTTTAAAACTTAAAAAGTCCTTTTTAAGATGGTTTTTTTTCATGGAAATTTAAAGATTTTAAAAAGAAACTACTTTTAAAAACATTATAATTGTTTATAAAAAGCCTACATCTGTTAAAGGCAAACTTCTTACACGTTGCCCAGTAGCATTAAAAATAGCGTTGCAAATAGCAGGTGCCATTACAGGTACACCAGGTTCGCCAACTCCTGTTGGTGGTTCGTGCATTTTGTCCATAATATGAATGTTTATATTGGGGGCATCTTGCATACGCGCCATTTGGTAATCGAAAAAATTGTGTTGTTCTACAGCACCATCTTTAGTCGAAATTTTACCATGCATAGCTAAAGACATGCCAAACATAGTTGCACCTTCTAATTGATTTTTTATATTGTCTTTATTTAAAGCCAAACCACAATCTATTGTGGTAAATACGTTTTCTAATTTTACTTTTTTATCAATAACAGAAACCTCTACAATTGTGGCAACATAACTGTAAAAACTATAATGTATGGCAACACCCAACCCGTGGTTTTTAGGAAGTTTTTACCCCAATTGGCCATTTTAGCAGTTTGATTTAATACGTCCATCATTCTGTTGCTATTAAATTGCAATGGCACTAATTTTACATTATTCGTTTCTTTTTTTAATAAATCTAAATGAAACTGTACCGGATCTTTTTTTGCAGCATAAGCCAATTCGTCTACAAAAGAGTTGTTACCAAAGCCACTATGTATGTGCACTACAGAACGCAACCAACCAATTCTAAGATTTGCTTCGGCTTTTACATTTTCTAATCTAAAATTTGGTAGTTGATATATGGGTTTGGTAAAACCTTGACCAAGTTCGAAACCAGAGGCATAATCAGACAAAGGTTTGAAAGAAGAAACAATAGAAGGAAACCCAACTCTTTGCAACCAGCCGGTTACATTGCCTTGTTTGTCTAAACTTCCTTTTAAATATTGTGCACTTGTTGCGTGATAAAAACTGTGTTGTATGTCGTCTTCACGAGTCCATACAACTTGTACAGGTGCATTTATTTTTTTGAAATAGCAACGGCTTCCACTACAAAGTCAGATTTTGATTTTCTCCCAAAACCGCCACCTAAAAAAGTAACATGAATGGTGATGTTTTCAATCGGAATTTTAAAAAAGTGAGCTAATTCACTTCTAGCAGTTTGTGGGTCTTGCACAGGTGCCCAAACTTCAATTTTATCTTTTTGAAACCATGCGGTGGCATTGGGTACCTCCATAGGTGCATGTGCTAAAAAAGGCACATGATAAGTAGCTTCTACGATTTGGTTGGCTTGTTTAAATGCACTATTTACGTTTCCGTTGCCACCAGGTACCAATTTACCTCTTTTGCCCACACGTTCTGTAAGTGTTTGTTTAAATTTTTCTGTATCAAAAGAAACATTTTCTCCTAGATTCCAATCGATATCTAAAGCTAATTTTCCTTGAAAAGCCGCCCAAGTAGTATTGGCAACTACCGCAACACCACCTAACATACCAAAAAACTTACCAATAGGTGGAGTAAGTCTTTGTAATTCTATAATCTGTGAAACACCCGAAACTTGTGCTGCCTTATTTTTTTGAAACTTTTTACAGAACCAAAAGCTACCGGACATCCGGCAACGGCTGCAAATTGCATATTGGGTATTCGTATATCGATACCATAAGTAGCGGTTCCGGTGGTAAATTCTTTTAAATCTACGCTTTTTAAGGTTTTACCAATATATTTAAAATCGGCTACTTTTTTTAATTCAATTTTTGTCTGATTAGGTACTTCAAGTTCTGAGGCCAATGCCACCAAATCACCATAAAATAACTTGTCATTATTTAAGGTATTTACAATAAAATGATTTTCTGCTTTACAATCTTTTTCAGCGATGTTCCATTTTTGGGCTGCGGCAGATATTAGCATCATTTTTGCTGCGGCACCCATTTTACGCATAGGTTCTAATCTTGTTCTTACACTTCTAGAACCATCAGTGTTCGGTTTCCGTATTTTTCATGTCCTGTGGCTTGTTTTACTTTTACGTATTGCCAATCTGCTTCCAACTCATCAGCAATTGCAGATGCTAAAGAAGTTCTTATTCCTTGTCCCATTTCAGATCTAGAAGCAATTAAAGTAACAGTACCGGATGTATCAATTTGTACAAATAAATTCGGCTCAAAAAAATCTGAATCGATAGCTGGTTTAAATTTTTTTCTACTGTAGTAGCTGTGCATCCTAAAATTATTCCGCCGGAGGCCAAACCAAATAGTTTTACAAAATTTCTTCTATCTATTTTTTGTATGTTACTCATCTGCTTTGTTTTTAAGAGCTACTGCTTGGTGTATCGCTTTTTTAATTCGAGTATAAGTGCCACATCTACAAATATTACCGCTCATGGCTTTGTCTATATCTTGGTCTGTAGGGTTTGTAATAGTATCGAGTAGAGCAGTAGCTGCAATTAATTGCCCTGATTGGCAATAGCCACATTGCGGTACATTATTTTCTGACCAAGTTTGTCTTAAGATTTCTAGATTTTTAGAACTCCCTTCGATTGTAAACACTTGTTTGTCTAGAGCGTAAGAAACCGGTACACTGCAAGATTTGGTTAATTTACCATCTAATAGTACAGAACAAGCACCGCATTGGCTAACACCGCAACCAAACTTAGTACCTGTTAAGCCAACAATGTCTCTAATTGCCCAAAGAAGTGGCGTATCTTCTTGCGTGTTTATAGTATGCGGTTTTCCGTTTATAGATATATTGATATTCACTTGTAGAAGTTTTAAGTCTACAAGTTACATAAACCAAACTATATTTTAAAATAAAATGCAAACAGGGGTTGGTGCAGTAATTTTATCTGTAAAAGTTAATTTACCATTGGCTGTATTTCGCTTAAAAGAAATGATGGTATTAGTGTCTTGATTGGCAACTAATAAGTACTTGTTGTCCGGAGATAAAGAAAAGTTTCTTGGATGTTCTCCTAAAACATTTTGATAATCTATAACATTTAATTTTCCGTTTTTAGAATTTACGTTATAAATAACAATAGATTCGTGCCCGCGATTAGAGGCATATAAAAATTTACCATCTTTAGAAATATGAATATCTGCAGCTTTGCTAAAGGCTTTAAAATCTTTTGGCAAAGTACTTATAGAGAAATCTACATAATACATATTGTTTTTTTCTTTGATAAGAGAAACAGTATTATTTAATTCGTTTAAAACATAAAACCATTTATTGTTGGGATGAAACACTAAATGTCTAGGTCCTGCACCTACAGCCATTTTTAATTTTTTCTGATGGGTGTACATAAGTTTATTTTGTGCTTTATCTATTTTAGAAAACCACAACTCATTTGTGCCAAGGTTTGCAGAAATAACTTCGTTTTTAGTTGGATGAAACCAAACAGAATGTGCATGTGGTTTTTTCTGTCTATTTGTAGATCCTTTACCGGTGTGTTGTTGCACATAGTGTAGCGGATTTAACTGGCCGTAATCTTTAAAACTTAACAAACCAACATTGCCACCCACATAATTGGCTGTTAAAATATAGTTTTGATGATTGGCTGTTACGTAACAAGGAACTGCTCCGCCAGTTTCTGCACTATTTATAAATTCTAAAGAGCTTTCTTTAATGTTGTAAGATCTAATAACACCTTTACCTTCTTTTGTGGTTTCGCCAACAGCAAACAATGTTTTATTGTCTTTCGATTTTGTAATAAAATTAGGGTTTTTAACTGCTGCTACCAAGCCCAAGCTTGTTAATTTACCGGTATTTGTTAAACTGTATTTATAAATACCTTTGCTTTCTTTATCTGTAAAAGTACCAACATAGAAATCTAAATTCTTATTATTTTTTAATTTAGAAGTTTTGCAACCAACAATAGCAAAAAACAGAAGAATACATACAAATTTTTCATAGTTTAATAAAGCTTAAAAACAGGTAATAGTAAATGCGCTGGTTCGTAATGTGGTGAGTTTTTATGAATAAAGTTTAATTGAGCTCTTGGGTCTTTTGCAAATGTTTCATCAGTATTCATTTTTTCTTCTAGTTCTTGTTTTAATTTAGAATTTTCTGCAAGATATTTTTCTGCAATATCCTCAAAAACATAAGCAGAATACCCTTCTTTTTGTTGAAGAATTGTATCAAAAAAGTTCCAATTAAAAAACGAATCTGTTGCTTCTGCTTCTAAAGTTTCTATAATATATCGAAGGCCGTTTTGGTTTGTAGGAATAAATATATCGCCAGCACTAAATTTTACTTCTTTTACGGTTTTTATAGTTTCTGTACCATAATGTAAATAATGTCCTTCGTATGGAGCGTTTCTACTTTTAAAATCTTTAATATGAGAAACCTCTACAGTAATTGTTGTATCGTTTTTAAAACGAGAAAACTCTATTGCATTATTTTCTAATCGATCTACAACTTTATGCCAACCTTGTTTTAAAATGTAGGCATTTGGTATGTTGATTTCTTTTTTGATGTTAAAGTTGTTATAGTATTTTGTTTCTTTTTCGAAAGGTTTGGTTGTGTCATAAAACAACCTTTTACCTGTTGTAACTTTACTATCTATATAGCTTGCTTCGTACCCTTTAAAATTTAGTGTTGTAGGATTGTTAACATCTACACCAAATGCAATAGGATATGTTTTTTTAGCAAGAATTTCTTCTAAAGCATTTGCTCTTAATTCTTTAATTTTTACTGAATTTTTCTCAGTAAAATCAAAAGCAGAAAGCATTAATTCATAGGTTTGTTCTACTCTTATTTTATAAGGTTTTAGCATATGTGTTTCTACCATTAAACCCAGGGTATGAAATAAAGTTGTGTAGCCTGTAGAGTATCTTGGCGAATCGAAAAATTGAGAAAAACCTGCTTCGGCGTATTACCCCAAACATTTACATATGGCGTAATAATAATGTTTTTTTCTTCTAAGGATTGTTCTATTTCTGGTCTCATGGTAGCTTCTAAAAAGCGCCCCAGTTTTCCGCCTAATTTATTGTGCTGCGTAAATAAGTGTGTTATTGCATATTGATAATCTGCACCGTTGCTAACGTGGTTGTCTATAAAAACATCAGGATTTACCGTATGAAAAATTTCTGCAAAAGCCGCCGCATTTTTAGTGTCTTGTTTTATAAAGTCTCTATTTAAATCGAAGTTTCTAGCATTGCCCCTAAAACCATAGGCTACAGGACCATTTTGATTGGTTCTTGTGTGCGAATTTCTATTTAAAGAACCACCAACATTATAAACCGGTATTACAGCGATTATTGAGTTTTCGTATTTTTTTTGCAAAGAATCATTTTGAACGATGTCTCTTAGAAGCATCATCGATGCATCAATTCCGTCTGATTCTCCTGGATGAATACCATTGTTTATCAGAATTCTGTTTTTAGAAGAATTGGTAATTTCATCAACATTATAAATACCTTCTCTATTGTAAGTAACTAAATGTAAGGGTTCACCTGCATCTGTTTGTCCGAAGGTAAATACAGAAATTTCTGAATAAGCATCTGCTAAATTTTCATAATAAGAAATTACATCTTTGTATTCGGAGTTTCTTTACCTTTGGATTTTTCGAATTGAGTTGTAAAATCGATGGTATCTTTTGCATCTTTATTACAAGAAATTATAAAAAGAGTTAAGACAAATAGTAGTAGTTTTTTCATGGTAGTTTATTGTTTTACTCTAACAGGTTTCGGAACTAATTTGGTGTAATCACCATTATTTCTAATTACATCTCTTACAATAGAAGAAGAAATATAAGAAGTGCTAGCCGCAGTTAATAAAAACACTGTTTCTATAGCTGCTAAATCTCTATTGGTGTGTGCAATGGCTTTTTCGAATTCGAAATCTGCCGGATTTCTTAAACCTCTTAATATAAAATCAACATCATTTTGCTCGCAAAAATCGACTGTTAAACCTTTGTAGGTCACTACTTTTATTTTTGGATTGTCTTTAAAACATTCTTCAATAAAGTTTTTACGTTCTTCTAACGAAAACATATATTTTTTATCGGCATTTACACCAATGGCAATAATCAATTCATCAAAAAGGGTAACACCTCTTTCGATAATATCGAAATGGCCTAGTGTAATTGGGTCAAAAGATCCCGGAAAAATTGCTCTTTTCATGTTTAATATTTTAAATTAGCTACAGTATAACTGTGGCATTTTTTAGTTGTTTAAAGCAGTAGTTATGGCATTTTCAAATAATGCAGCTAAAGTAATGCCTGCAGCTTGTGCTTGTTGTGGTAATATGCTTTCTTCTGTTAATCCTGGTACAGTATTCATTTCTAAAAAGTAAGGTTCGTCGTTTACAAAAATGTATTCAGATCTAGAAAAACCACGCATGTTTAAAATGGTATATACTTTTTTGGCAACTGCTATTACTTTTGCTTCTTGTATAGAAGAAATTCTTGCCGGCGTAATCTCTTGCGACTTGCCTTGGTACTTTGCTTCGTAATCGAAAAATCGTTTTCAGAAACAATCTCTGTAATTGGTAACACTCTAACTTTACCTTGGTATTGAATAACACCAACAGAAACTTCTGTACCATCTAAAAAAGACTCGATTAAAATTTCTGAATCTTCTTTAAAAGCAGTTTCTATGGCAGGTAAAATGGCCTCTTTTGTATGCGCTTTAGAAATACCGTAGCTAGAACCTGCATTGTTTGGTTTGATAAAACAAGGCAAACCTACTTTTTTTACAATAGCGTCGATATCTATAAAATCGCCTTTATTGATGTAAATAGATGTTGCTGTTTGAATGCCATAAGCTTTTACCGCACTTAACGTATCTCTTTTATTAAAAGTTAAAGCCATTTGATAAAATGGGGCAGAGGTGTGCTTTATATTGATAAGGTTGAAATACGCTAACAGTTGTCCGTTTTCTCCGGGAGCACCATGTATGGCATTAAAAACACAATCAAAAGTAACTTTAGCATTGTTATAAATAAAAGAAAAATCGTTTTTATCTATTGGGTATTCTTTCTCATTATGATCTAATACAACCCATTTTTCTTTTAAAATAAGGACTCTATAGACATTGTACTTGTCTTTGTTTAGATGGTTATAAACTACATTTCCGCTTTTTAAAGAAATGTGAACTTCAGATGAATAACCACCCATTACTATGGCAATATTTTGCTTCATTTTATAAAAAATAATAAAACAAATTTATCAAAATATAAATAGAAATAGCAACGTTTAGTTTTTATATCTTTGCGTGATTAAAAAAATGATTATGAGTTTAATTCAGTTTTTAAAAAGTAAAACTTTTTTTGTACAAATAGCTATTGTAGTTATCGGTTTATTGGTGTTTGTTTTTGCACTAAAATTTTGGTTAGGTGTTACCACCAATCATAACCAAAAAATACAGGTTCCAGATTTACAAAAACTCTCTTTAGATGAGGTAGAAAGAAAGTTAACCGAATTAGATTTAACTTATAAAATTATAGATAGTGCTAGCTTTAATCCAGATTATCCAAAAAAATCTGTAATCGAACAAACACCTTTAGCAGGTGATTTTGTAAAAGAAAAACGTAAAATCTATTTAACCTTAAATCCGTCTAAATACAGAGATGTTACTATTCAGAATTTAAACGGTAGAACCAAAAGACAAGCATCTTCTCAATTAAGAGCAATGGGCTTAATTGTTGGTACAAACTATACGTATGTAAATGATATTGGTAAAGATGTTGTTAGAGGTTTGCGCTACAAAGGAAAAGTTTTAAATGAAGGCGATAAACTGCCTTTAAACTCTATTGTAGATTTAGTGTTAGGAGACGGTAACGGTAATTAATTTACTTTTTATTGTTGTATTGCGAGTAGTAAGTAATTAATTAGAAATAAAGAAAATCGGTTTGCAAGAAAATCAAAATCAAGATTTAGAAAAAGAAGAGTTGTACGAGCACCATAGGTTTACTGCTAGTGAAGGGCAAGTACCTTTAAGAGTAGATAAGTTTTTAATGAATTTTATTGAAAATGCTACACGTAACAAAGTACAACAAGCGGCAAAAGCAGGTAATGTTTTGGTAAATGATGTTGCTGTAAAATCGAATCATAAAGTAAAACCACACGATGTAGTTCGTGTTGTGTTGGCGTATCCGCCAGCAGAAAATCTTTTGGTAGCAGAAGATATTCCTATCGATATTGTGTATGAAGATGATGCTGTTATTGTAGTAAATAAACCCGCAGGTATGGTTGTGCATCCTGGGCATGGTAATTATTCGGTACTTTGGTAAACGGTCTAATTCATCATATAGAAAATTTACCAACCAACTCTAACGAAAGACCAGGTTTGGTGCATCGAATAGATAAAGATACTAGTGGTTTGTTGGTGGTTGCAAAGACAGAATTTGCAATGGCGCATTTATCTAAACAATTTTATGACAGAACAACAGAACGTTTATATTATGCCTTAGTTTGGGGTAATATAGATGAAGATGAAGGAAGAATTGAAGGCAATATTGGTAGAAGTTTAAAAAACCGATTGCAAATGGCTGTTTTTCCTGATGGGGAATTTGGTAAACACGCTGTTACTCATTTTAAAGTTTTAGAAAGACTTACCTACGTAACCTTAGTACAATGTAAATTAGAAACAGGTAGAACGCACCAAATTAGAGCACATTTTAAGCATATTGGGCATACACTTTTTAACGACGAACGTTACGGTGGTAATGCTATTTTAAAAGGAACCACTTTTACAAAATACAAACAATTTGTAAATAACTGTTTTCAAGTATTACCAAGACAAGCATTGCACGCAAAAACCTTAGGTTTTACACACCCAACTACGGGCGAGTTTATGCAGTTTAATTCTGAAATACCTTCGGATATTACAGAGTGTTTAGAAAAATGGAGGACTTATTCTGAAAACTCGAAAGACGTAGATTCAGACGATTTGTTATAGTCGATATTATGAAATAAAAAAAACTGTTATCTATGTTAGATAACAGTTTTTTTGCTTTTTAAAGGTATTGATTAACAACAACCGGAGTTAGGACTGCAACTTGTTACACCGCTATTTAATTCTGAAAATTGCAATTTTGGTTTCGAAGGTGTTATCCCGCAAGCATCTGGGGCTAAACAAGCGGTAACTTTAGATGTTAACAAAAAGTTTGTTCCGTCAAAATCCAATCCGTACTTACCAATAGTTTCTTTACCTTGATATTCAACTTCGATTTCTAAATCATCAAACTGAAACTTTTTTTCTGACAACTCAATAATATTTATCAATTTCTCTCGGATGCAATCTATGGTCGTAATCATTCTCTTCCCACAATTGAAAATTGATAACTGTTTCATTTCTAACCTTGCCACCACAATCAATAAAATCTTTGGTGATTTTACCAACTTCTGTAACGTGAAAATGACTTGCTACCAACTCTCCGTTAGGTAATATAAAACCTATGGTTTCTAAACCTTTTAAGTGATTTTTAATTTCTGATAATTTCATAAGGTTACTTTTTTATGTTAGAAAATATATAGAACATTTCTGTTGCTATTTGTAAACTTCTTTCTTGGTATTTTTCTGCTTGCTGAGGTGTATTGTCAAACATTTTTGGGTCATCGTAAGTAATTGGTATTCTTTTTTCTGCACCAGCAATAAAAGGACAACCACCATCTGCTTGAGAACACGTCATGATTGCTGCAAAACCGAAGCAGGATTAAATTTTGCATCGTATTTTTTAGAAAAACCAATTATAGGATTTGTGTTGTCGTTAAACTTTATTGCATATACAGGGTTTTTACTTTCAGACAATTCTAAAATTTCGAAACCTGTATTTTTTAAAGTTTCTGCAACCATAGGAAACATTGCTGTAGCCTCTGTACCACCGTAATAAGTGGTAACATTTTTAAAATTAAAATAGTTGGCAAGTGTTTGTGCCCATATTTGCGTTAAATGGCTTCTTCTAGAATTGTGTGTACATATAAAGTTAATATTCGCATCTTTATTAGCAGTAACTTTACTTTGTACAAAATCTATAAGCGGTTGTAAAACATTTTTTCTATCCGTAGAAATGGTTTCTACATTTAAGTTTAAAATAGTATTTTCTATTTTATCGTACACTTTTTTTCCATTAGACTTAAGATTAACAACAGTTGTTGGTTGGCGTTTTATTTAAAAATTGATTTAATATAGATGTAATTCTATTCCAATTATCTTCATTTATGCAATAGCAAACACTTGTACCTTCTATAGTACCTTTTATAATACCTACTTTTTTCAATTCTTTTAAATGTTGTGAAATTGTAGGTTGTGCGAGTCCTATTTCTTTTACCAAGTCTCCGCAAACACAAGTATTTAGTTTTATAATATGTTCTAGAATGGCAATTCTTGCCGGATGCCCTAATACTTTGGCAATGGCAGCAATTTCATTTTGTTGTTCTGTAAATATTTCTGACTTCGTTAATCCCATTCGTATTTGTTTATTGCAATATTACGATTAATGTTTTAAATAAAAAACAACTACTTCATTTTTTTACAAAAAATAGTGTAGTTGCTTTTTGATATATTAGTCTCTAATTGTTTTTTATGAATTAGGATTTTGCATTTTTTTACTTGTTTTAACAGCACTTTTTTGGGTGTTATAGGTATTGCTTTTAGCATTAATTTTTGAGATAAACTTACGCCGGATATTACATCTAAATCTCCATTAAGCATTGCATTATAACCATCTTTAGCAACAGAATTTGCATCTGCAGTATTTTTAAATAGAGAAGTTTTATCCATACCGAAGTTTTACCAAAATCGGTTTCTGTAGCACCTGGCATTAATGTGGTAACGGTTACGTTTGTTTCTGATAATTCTTCTGCAATAGCATTGCTAAAAGAAGTTACATAAGCCTTTGTTGCAAAATACACAGCTTGCAAAGGACCTGCCATTAAACTAGCAGTAGAAGATACATTTAATATTTTACCGCTATTTTTTTCTACAAAAGTTGGTAAAAACAATCTTGTTAATGCCGTAAGTGCAACAACGTTTAATTGAATCATGTTTAGGTCTTCTTCTAACTTTCTTTCATGAAATTTACCAATTCCACCAAAACCCGCATTGTTAATTAAATAGTCGATTTCTATTTTGCTATACTTTACAAAATTGAAAACCTCTTTTGCAGCATCCTTTTCTGTTAAATCTTTCTCTATAACAGATACGTGTATTTTATATTCTTTTTCTAACGCTTCTTTTAAAGCTAATAGTTTATCTTTACTTCTAGCAACAATAACTAAATTGCCACCAGTTTTTGCATGAATTTTTGCAAATTCTTTTCCGATTCCGCTACTTGCTCCTGTAATTAATGCTGTTTTGTTCATAACGTTTAGATTTATATATCAAAGATATTGTAAATTAAAAGTATAATTGAACGCAAATAACTGTAAGATTAACGTTTTTAAAATTCTAGAAATAATAAATAGTTAGGTCTAGTTTCTGTGGCTGATATCGGAAAATCATAAGAAGCAATTTTTTTAAATCCTACTTTTTTATAAAAATCGATGGCTCTAAAGTTTTTAATCCAAACGTAAAGCCAAATTCCTTTCTGATTTTCTTTTTGAATAAAATCTAGATTGTATTTAAAGAGTTCTTTTCCTAAACCTTTACCAAAAAAATCTTCTACTAAATACAAACGTTCCATTTTGGTGACGTTTTCTAGATTGATATGCTCATTTTTCTGATTCAAAATAATTTTCGAAAATCCGGCTAAAGTATCATCAACACATAGCAAACGATATTCGAAATTTTTATTGTTTATTTCTTTAAGAATGTTTTCTTCATTAAAATTCTCTTTAAGATACACATCCATTATATGCTTAGGTATTGCATCTTTATGCGGTAAATAAAAGGCTTTTTTACCAACTTCGGTTAATTTTTTAACGTCTTTGCTGGTCGCTTTTCTAATAGTAAACATATTGTAATTATAAAGAACGAGCGTTAAAAGTATCACCTTGGTTTACATCGCCAGTTTCAAAACCTTTTTTAAACCAACGCATTCTTTGTGCAGAAGTACCATGTGTAAAAGAATCTGGTACAACTCTACCTGTAGATTGTTTTTGTAAACGATCGTCTCCAATTGCATGTGCAGCGTTTAAGGCTTCTTTTAAATCTCCGGCGTCTAAAATCAAATCCATGTTTTTAGCATGATGTGCCCAAACGCCAGCATAAAAGTCTGCTTGTAATTCTAGCATTACAGAAAGTTTATTGTATTCTGTTTGGCTAATTTTACCTCGCATCGATTGTACTTTTCTATTCATACCAGTTAAGTTCTGAATATGATGCCCAACTTCATGCGCAATTACATAAGCTTGTGCAAAATCTCCAGGCGCATTTAGTTTTCTTGCCATTTCTTCAAAAAAACTTAAATCGATGTATAATTTATCATCACCAGGGCAATAAAAAGGACCAGTTGCACTAGATGCACCACCACAAGCAGAAGTTACCGAACCTGTAAAAAGCACTAGTGTAGGCTCTTTGTAATTCGGAATAATTTTATTCCAAACGTCTTCTGTACTTCTTAAAACACGATTACTAAATGCAGCTAATTCATTTTCTTTAGCAGAACCTTTATAAGTAGTATTTTGTATTTGATTATTGGTATTTCCGGTTAAAAAGTTTAGAGGATTATTGCCTGTAAAATACATTACACCTGCAACTATTGCCACAATAATTAACCCTTTTTTAGAAGTAACTAATTTTAATAGCAAACCTATTAGCATTGGGTTTAATCCGCCACCGGAACTTCTACCGGAAGAAGCACCTCTTCTATCGTCTACATTTGTACTTCTTCTATTACTTCTCCACTTCATATCTATTATGTTTAAAAATATAAAATTACTGTTTATTTTTAAAGTGTTAAAATAGATTGATGTTCAAAATGTAAATTTATTCTAAAACGTTAAAAGTTGAACTTGTAATTATTTCATTATTATAATATAGATGGATGTCAAATTTCCCTGTTTTTTTAAATTGATGTTTAATTGTAATTTGATTTGAGTTTTGTAAATCTAACTTTAAGTTGAGAACCTCGTTACCTTCATTAACTTTTAATTTTAATTTCTTTGAATTTATGGTTTTCGAAGTGTGAAAGTTTATAAAGCGAGAATCATTTTTAGATACATCGTTATTTAGTTTTAAAGATTTGGTTGGGTAAATTCCGTATTTAAAAGCGCCACCATAAACAATTGGATTTTCTGTAAAATTATTTTTTGATTTACTGTTGTTATCTATTAAAAACCATTTCTTTTTAAACGGATAATGTGTTTTAGAATATATTAACGGATTTTGTAAAAAGTATCCATCATTATAATCGAAAACAAATGCATTGTTATTTAAATCTAAATAGCCACTTGACAATGTAGCATCTGCTAAATACCATTTATTATTAATTTTTACAGCATTCCAAGAATGGTTTGGGTTTTCTAACGTTAGTACGTTGCTACTTGAGTTTCTAACATAACCGTTAACGATCTCGCACTTTAGATTTATTAAGTTTGTCATCACTTTTAATAAGTACGCATAACCAGTACACATTGTTTTTTTGTTGTTCAATAACCTCTTAAAAACTTTTTTAGAATAATTTTTGTTCCAAATTGCATAAGCAATATTATCTTTTTTATGTCTTTTTCTAGCGTTATTAATTCGCTTATACATATAATAATCAGCTTTTATATTCATACAAATCCATGAGTATATAGCTCTAAATTTTTCTACATCTGTTTCTAAGTTTATTGTTAAATTATAAGTTAACAGTGGTAAGTTTTTTAAGTTTTTACCATTGTATAATTTAGCAATACTATCTGCTTTTGTAAAATTTATGTTTTTAAAATCATTAAGCTGCGCATGAATCTCGATAGAAATTAAAAAGAATACAAAAAGTATAAAATACTTCATAAGAAACTAAGATTTCTTTTGAGATTTATAAACATTTCTCACGTCTACAGCTCCCATTAATACATAATTATCTTCTTCAAATTTAATATTCATAAAAACTTTAGAACTATTATTGTTAGAGGTTACTTTTACTTTTTTTGTAACATACCCCAAATAAGAAAATACAATTACATCTCCTTTTTGTAATTTTTTAGGAAATGTAAATTCTCCATCAAAATTAGTTTCTGTACCAATGTTACTTCCTTCTAACATAACACTAACTCCAGGTAAAAAATCGTTGTTATCAGACACTTTACCTTTTAAAGTTATATTATTTAGTTTTTTTATTTGTTTCTGCTGATTATTCTTTTGGGCATGAATATTTCCTATTGATAGAAAAGAAATCATTGAAAACGCAATTCCTGTTAAAATGTTTATTCTTCTTCTAGGTTTAAAAAGGTGAATTTGTTTTTGAGAGAATTTTCCACAAGTATTTTTAGTAGATTTCATTTTAAAATAGTTTATTATCTCTGTAGATGTCATTTTAGAAAAATCAATAACTTCTTTTTGACAAGAATTACAAAAACCACCTTTTTCGGTTTGTTTAAATAAATTAAAATTTTCTTTGCAAGGACTTATAATTTCTAACTGTAATTGTGTTTTCATGGTATGTATTTTAAAGTTATGTATCAAAACTACCTATTAACTTTAGGTTTTAAAATACAGTTTTAGGCAAAGGGCTATTTTGAAAGGTAAAGTATAGTTATGGTTTAGTAAACTTAAAATTTTTGCATAAAAAAACCTCTCTGAAAAACAGAGAGGTTTTTATTTGTAGTTTTCGCTAATACGAAAAACATCGTTGTTTTACTTGATTAACTCGTAAGAACGTTTGATAAAATTTGTTAATTCTTCACCATGTAATAGGTTTTGAGATAATTTTGCCAAATCAAAAGCCTGAGAAATCAATCCTTTTTGAGCTTCTTCATCTTTATTATTTAAAATCTCTGAAACTAATGGGCTGTTTGTGTTGACTACTAAATTGTACATGTCTCGGAAAATTACCCATTCCCATCATTCCGCCACCACCAGTTGCTTGCATTTCTTTCATTCTTCGCATAAATTCTGGAACAGTAATTATAAACGGAGAAGAATTAGAATCCATTGCCTCTAATTGAACAGTATAAGATTTAGAGTTTACAGCACTTTCTATAATTGGCTTTAATTTTTCTTTTTCTTCTTCTGTTAATTTAGAAATAACGTTATCGTCTTTCTTAATTAAGTTATCTACATGATCTGCATCTACTCTTGTAAATTTAATTTTACCATCTCCACCTTCTAATTTTTGCATTAAGTGAGATATAATTGGCGAGTCTAAGATTAAAACTTCGTAACCTTTAGCTGTAGCTTCTTGTATGTAACTGTGTTGTGCATCTTTGTTAGCTGCATATAAAATTACATGGTTACCATCTTTATCTGTTTGAGTATCTTTTGTTTTTTCGATCAATTCATCAAAAGTGAAAAAAGTATCTGCAACCGTTGGGTATAAAGCAAACTTTTTAGCTTTGTCAAAGAATTTATCTTCAGACAACATTCCGTATTCGATAATTACTTTAATATCGTTCCATTTTGTTTCAAAATCTGCTCTATCTTTTTTGAATAAAGAAGATAATTTATCAGCAACTTTTTTAGTAATGTAGCCAGAGATTTTTTTAACAGCACCGTCTGCTTGTAAATAAGAACGAGAAACGTTTAATGGAATATCTGGTGAGTCGATAACACCTTTTAACATCTGTAAAAAGTCTGGTACAATTCCTTCTACATTATCTGTTACAAAAACTTGGTTTTGATACAATTGGATTTTATCCTTTTGCATATCCATGTTTTGAGATAACTTAGGAAAGAATAAAATACCTGTTAAATTAAAAGGATAATCTACATTTAAGTGAATGTGAAATAAAGACTCTTCGAACTGCATTGGATACAATTCTCTGTAAAAATTATCATAATCTTCTTTCTCTAAATCTGCAGGTTTCTTAGTCCAAGCAGGTTCTGTATTATTGATAATTTTGTCTACAGTTATTTGTTTGTGCGGTTCTGTAGTTTCTTTACCGTCTTTATCTTTTGTAGTTTTAGGTGTAAACTCTGGATCGTTAATTTCTTTTGTTCCAAATTTAATTGGCACTTGATTAAAACGATTATATTTCGTTAATAAACCTTCAATTTTACTTTCTTCTAAAAACTCTAAAGAATCTTCTGCAACATGTAAAACAATTTCTGTTCCTCTGTCAGACTTATCATGTTCTACCAATGTATACTCCGGCGATCCATCACAAGTCCAATGCGCTGCAGGTGCATCTTTAAACGATTTTGTAATAATTTCTACTTTGTCTGCAACCATAAAAGCAGAGTAAAAACCTAAACCAAAATGCCCAATAATACCAGCTTCGTTGTCTTTATATTTGTCTAAAAACTCTTCTGCACCAGAAAAAGCAATTTGATTGATGTATTTCTCAACCTCATCGGCAGTCATACCAAGACCTTGATCTTTAATAGTAATTGTTTTAGCATCTTTGTTAATGCTAACCTCAATTTTTGCGTCTCCTAATTCAGTATCTGCTTCACCAATAGCAATTAAATGCTTTAATTTAGAAGTAGCATCTGTTCCGTTAGAAATTAATTCACGTAAAAAAATTTCGTGATCTGAGTATAAGAACTTTTTAATTAACGGAAAGATATTCTCTACCGATACATTAATATTTCCTTTTGCCATTTTGTATATAGTTTAAAATTTGACTTTATTATTTTGATATATCAATAGTCAAAAAAATACCAAAAAGAAGATTCTGACAAGATGACAGAAAGAAGTTTTTTAATGTCAATAAAAACTATTTCTGATATAAAAACAAAAATCACTATTTTTGCTAATTACAAACAAACGAATAATTAAAAATATTGACCATTAAATTATGTATAATTCAAAAATAACAGGTCTTGGATATTATGTTCCTGATAATGTCGTAAAAAATGATGATTTAAAGGAGTTTATGGAAACTTCTGATGAGTGGATTCAGGAAAGAACGGGTATAAAAGAAAGAAGATGGATAGACCCAAAATCTCGGAGATACAACAGCGGTTATGGGAGCAAAAGCTTCTAGAATTGCCATTGAAAGAGCGGGTTTAACTAAAGATGATATTGATTTTATAGTATTTGCAACTTTAAGTCCGAGATATGTATTTTCCTGGTGGCGGAGTTCAAATTCAAGAAATGCTAGAGATGCCAACAATTGGTGCTTTAGATGTACGTAATCAATGTTCGGTTTTATTTATGCAATGTCTGTAGCAGATCAGTTTATTAAAACTGGTATGTATAAAAACATTTTAGTTATTGGTGCAGAAAATCATTCTGGTGGTTTAGAAAAATCTACAAGAGGTAGAAATGTATCTGTAATTTTTGGTGATGGGGCAGGAGCAGCTGTACTTTCTAGAAGCGAAGAAGCTGGTAAAGGTATTTTATCATCTCATTTACACTCAGAAGGAAAACATGCGAAAGAATTAGCGTTAATTGGTCCATCAACTAAAAGATGGGTTCCAGAAATTATCGAAGCTAATGATCCTGATGATGTTTCTTATTATCCTTACATGAACGGACAATTTGTTTTTAAACATGCAATAGGACGTTTTTCTGAAGCAATTGTAGAAGGTTTAGAAGCAAATAAATTGCAAAAAGAAGATATTGATATGCTTATTCCTCATCAAGCAAATTTGC
Source organism: Polaribacter sp. HA6-7 (assembly GCF_055693625.1). NCBI lineage: Bacteria > Pseudomonadati > Bacteroidota > Flavobacteriia > Flavobacteriales > Flavobacteriaceae > Polaribacter > Polaribacter sp. HA6-7. The sequence goes on along the minus strand of NZ_CM146338.1, from coordinate 2,014,936 downwards.
GTATTGCTCAATTTATTCAAAAGAAATTTCAACTTTCTGATGATAAAGTGTACAACAATATCATGAAATATGGTAATACAACTGCAGCGTCTGTAATAATTGCGTTAACAGAAGCTTGGGAAAAAGGAAAAATAAAAGATAATGATCTTGTGGTTTTAGCTGCTTTTGGTAGTGGATTTACATGGGGTTCTGTAATTATACGTTGGTAAATATTACATTTTACTTATAATTAAAAAAAGACTTGTTATTACAAGTCTTTTTTTACATCTTGTTAAAAAAGACAAATATCATTTAAAATTCTTGTTGTTTAATATTTTAGTATATTTGTTAAACAATAAATAGGTTTTATTATGAAAGTCAGTTATATCAAGAATGTTGTTTTTGTTTTTTTGTTCTCTATTTCTTCGATCTCTTTTTCTCAAAGTTTTAGTGGTAAAGTAACTTATGTTTCAAAATCTAAAATGGAATTAGGAAAATGGGGAGCAAAAATGAGTGAAGCTCAGAAAAAACAAATTGCCAGCAGACTTAAAAACAGGTTAGAAAAAACATATGTTTTAAAATTTAACAAACAAGAATCTTTTTTTAAAGAAGATGAAAAAATAGATGCTATATCCGGTGCAACAGATTCTTGGGGAGCTTATTTTTCTAGAGGAGATCAATACAAAAGTATTTCAGATAACAAGTTAATTCAGTCTCAAGAGTTTTATGGTAAAAGGTTCTTAGTAAAAGACGATTTATATAAAATTAATTGGACTTTAGGTTCGGAAACTAAGCAAATTGGTAACTATACTTGCTTTAAAGCAAAAGCATTTGTTCCTTATCAAGAGTTAAAATGGTTCGAATTTTCTTGGAGTGATTTAAACGCATCTAATAAAGAAGGGCAAGAAGAAAAAATGATTGTAGTAGAAGCGTGGTATACACCCACAATACCAATTGCCCAAGGACCTGCAGAATATTGGGGTTTACCAGGATTAATTTTAGAAGTAAGTGCCCAAAATACAACGCTTTTATGCACAGAAATAGTAATAGATAAGCAAAATAATTTAGAGGTTTCTCCGCCAGAAAAAGGGAAACAAATAACTAAAAAGGAATATGCGAAAACTGTTAAAAATAAAATGTTAGAAATGAGAAATAATAGAATGGGTAGAGGTAGAAGAGGTTAATTTTTTTTATAGTTTTGATCTATACTTTTAGAAATTATTTATGAGAAAAAATTTAAAAATACTTTTATTATTATCAAACATCTTTCTATTTATTTTTGTTTTAAATGCATTTGTTAAATTTATAATTTTCGAGGGTACAAAGACCAATTCGATACTTATTTTTATCTTTTGTATTGTAAATATTATAATAGCTGTTAAAGGCTCGATAGAGGCCACAGAAAATAACAAATAAAAAATCCGTAGTATTTATATACTTCGGATTTTTGTTATTAAATCAAATAAATTACTTTAGTGAAGACAAAGTAATTATCTTATAGACGAATGTAAAATCTATTTGTTTCAATTTTTATTTAAAAAATATGAGTAAGAAAACGTTAGTAATAGGAGCTTCTTTAAAAAAAGAAAGGTACTCTAACCGTGCAATACAAAAATTAAGAGCTCACCAAATTGATACTGTTGCTATAGGCTTAAGAAAAGGTATAGTTGCAGATGTTAATATAGATGTAGCTAAAAAAGAGTATCAGAATATAGATACGGTTACTTTATATTTAAATCCGAAAAGACAAGAAGAGTATTACAACTATATTATAGATTTAAAACCCAATAGAGTTATTTTTAATCCGGGTACAGAGAATTTTGAATTTCTTAAGATGTTAAAGAAGAATAATATAGAAAGTGAAATAGCTTGTACCTTAGTTTTGTTAGGAACAAACCAATACTAATTATTTTAAAGTAAATTTTGCACCAGGTTTAGCTAAAGAAACATTATCAAAAACAGTTTTTGCTTCTTTTTGAAACACAGTTGTGTCTCGGATATCTACCGTGAAAAATGACCTAGAATTAATTCTTTAGCACTTGCATCTTTGGCAATTTTAGCAGCTTCTATAGAAGTAGAGTGCTTTGTTTTTTTAGCCAAATCTTGTCTGTCTGCTAAAAAAGTAGACTCATGATATAATAAATCTACATCTTTTATAATTGGTACAATATCTGGTTTATAACTAGTATCGCTACAAAAAGCATAGCTTAATGGTTTTGGTGGGTCTAATGTTAAACTTTTATTTGGTACAACTTCTCCGGAGGTTAAATTAATGTCTCTACCAGCTTTAATGTTTAAATAATCTGCTTTGTCAATTTCTGGATAACCGCTAATATTTAGCATGTTTAATTTTCTTGGTTTTTCTTTCTCTTTAAAAAGATAACCATTTGTATACACTCTGTGGTTTAAAGGAATTGTAGTAACGGTAACTTTATCATCTTCATAAATTAATTCACTTTCTTTTGAAGTTAGTTCATGAAATACCATATTAAATTTGGCATGAGATTCAGATATTTTTAGCATCTGCATGGTTGCTTTTTGAATACCTTTTGGCCCGTAAATATGCATTTCTTTTTCTCTACTTAACATACCATAAGTAGATAGTAAACCAACCAAACCATAATAGTGGTCGCCGTGTAAATGAGAAATAAATATGTGATTTATTTTAGAAAAACCAACTTTGTATTTACGCATTTGGCGTTGCGTGCCTTCGCCACAATCTATAAGAAAATGATTGTTGTTAATTTCTAAGTATTGTGCAGTAGGAAATGCGTTTGCACGAGGTGTTGCAGAATGACAACCTAGAATAGTAAGGTTTATCATTTAATTACAAAACGTTTAGAAATTACTTTCTTATTGTTCTGTATACTGTAAATGTACATACCTGTAGCTAAATCGTTTTTATAAAATGGTATTTTATTTTTACCCGATGTAGTATTATACGTTTTCTTAAAAACAGTTTTACCCAAAACATTTCTTACAGTTAAAATAACCGAAGAATTGGACACAGAATTGAAAGTTATATTTGTAACACTTGTAAAAGGATTAGGAGCAGTAGATAAGTTATCTACAGTTTTTTTTGCGAAAAAGCTGTAAATGAAACCGATAAAAATAAAATGAAAAGTATTTTTTTACCATAAATTATCTTTTAAAATCCTAATTCTCTTTCTATTGCTTCCATTTCTAAAATATCTTCTGCTTCTTGCAAAGTAGGTACAATATTTAAGTTTTCTGGAAAGTTATCAATATCAATAACCGAATTAACTATCACAAATGACGTGCCATTTTGCTGTTTTTCTTCGGCTATATCCAAAAATAGTAAAAAATCTTTATTTTCTAAGCTTATTTTTTTAGAAATATGAATAATTAAATGTCCGTCTTTAATGTATCCGAAGTTATCTTTAAATTTTTTATAAAATTCTGTAAAGTTTTCTTCTTCAGAAGTTACAAGAATATAATTCTCTTTTTTTGTAATTAGCATCTTATCTTTTTATTTGTTGCGCCAATAAATAAATTACTGCCATTCTAACTGCAACACCATTTTCTACTTGATTAAGTATAATAGAATCATTAGAATCTGCGACATCACTTGTTATTTCTACACCTCTATTTATTGGTCCTGGATGCATAATTACAATTTTCTTGCCAAGGTTGTCTAATATTTGTTGATTGATACCAAATAATTGTGTGTATTCTCTTGTAGACGGAAAATATTTAATATCCATTCTTTCATGCTGTACACGTAAAACATTGGCAACGTCACACCACTCTAAGGCTTTTTTTAAGTTTGTTTCTACCTCTACACCTAAACTTGTAATATGTTTAGGTATAAGTGTTGTTGGCCCACATACTTTTACTTTTGCACCTTGAAGTTGTAATGCAAAAATGTTAGACAAAGCAACTCTAGAATGTAAAATATCACCAACAATAACTATTTTTTTACCTTTTACGCTTCCTAATTTTTCTCTAATAGAATAAGAATCTAAAAGTGCTTGTGTTGGGTGCTCGTGAGTACCATCTCCGGCATTTATAATTTTTGCATTTACATGTTTAGATAAAAATACGCCCGCCCCAACATTACCATGTCTCATTACAACAATATCTACCTTCATGGCTAAAATATTGTTAACCGTATCTATTAAAGTTTCTCCTTTTTTTACAGAAGATTGTCCTGCAGAAAAGTTAATTACATCTGCAGAAAGTCTTTTTTCTGCAAGTTCGAAACTTAGTTTTGTTCTTGTGCTGTTTTCAAAAAATAAATTTGCAATGGTAATATCTCTTAAAGATGGTACTTTTTTAATAGGTCTATTAATTACCTCTTTAAAATGATCTGCAGTTTTAAAAATAACATCAATATCATTGGGCTTTAAATATTTTATTCCCAATAAATGTTCTACGCTTAATTCTGACACATCAACATATTTAAGTTAGATATTTGTTTTTTATTCTTCATGGTAGCTTGTAAACTTGGTTACTTTAATTCTATAAAAACAGCGTCTTTGCTATGGGTTTCTTTCCAGGTAACCAAAACACGCTCTTCATTTATAGCATCTACTTGTCGGCCTCTATAATTTGGCTGAATTGGTAAATGCCTGCTAAATCTTCTGTCAATTAAAACCAAAAGTTCTATATTTTCGGGTCTTCCGTAAGACTGAATTGCTGTTAAAGCAGCTCTAATACTTCTTCCGAAAAATAAAACATCATCAATAATTACAACTTTTTTACCTTCTATTAAAAAATCCATTTCTGTAGTTTCTGCAGCCAACGGTTTTTCTTTTCGTCTAAAATCGTCTCTGTAAAAAGTAATGTCTAAAAGTCCTAACTCTAAGTTTTTAATATTATAATCAGTTTTTAACAAATTGGCTAATCTATTTGCCAAATAAGAACCTCTTGGTTGTAAACCAATAAGTACTGTATTAGAAAAATCATTATGGTTTTCAATTAACTGACAAGCTAATCGATGAAGAATAATTTCAATATCTTTTGAGTTAAGTAAGGTTTTTTTGCTCATAAGAAGGCTATCAATTTAAGTTGATAGTTATTGAAAATCAAAATTAATGTAAATTTATGTATGCACAAAATTATTAAGGCTTAAATAAAGTTGGCTTTTTGTTAATTAAATTGTTGAAAAGAAAAACTTCGCAGCCAATTGTTTTCCTAGAGTTATACTACCTTTATTATCATAATTCAAATCTCTTAGTTATGTCTCTATTAAAATTTGAATCGATGCTCAAAACCAACAATATTTATTTTTTTGATTTGGTAGAGTTTGAAGAAATCATCATACATTATTTAGATTCGGTAAAGTATCATTAGCAAAAAAAGCAATAAAATTGGGGTTAGAACAACACCTGAATCTATTGATTTAAAATTGTTGATGGTAGAAATGCACTTAACAGAGCATGAGGTAGATAAAGCAGAAAAACTTTTAAAAAAAGTAGCAATAATTGCACCAGATAATGAAGAAGTTTTTATACAAAAAGCTACAATAAACTCTAAAAGAGGTTTGCATAAAGTTGCCATTAAAGATTTAGAACAAGCTTTAGATTTAACCGAAGATAAAGTAGATGTTTGGTCTTTATTGGGTATGGAATATTTATATTTAGATGATTTTACAAATGCTAGAAAAAACTTTGCAAACTGTATCGAAGTAGATTACGAAGACTATTCTGCACTTTATAATATTGTGTATTGTTTCGATATGCAAGAAGAGCATGAAGAGGCTGCAACATACTTAAAATCTTACATAGAAATAAACCCTTATTGCGAAGTTGCATGGCATCAATTGGGGAGGCAATATTTTGTTTTAAACAATTTTGAAGAAGCTTTAAAAGCTTTTGAATATGCTGTTTTAATTGACGAATCTTTTTTAGGCGGATATCTAGAAAAGGCAAAAACATTAGAACAATTAGGAAATTATCAAGATGCTATAGACAATTATTTAATTACTTTAGAGTTAGATGATCCTACTGCATACGCATACATTAGAGTAGGTGAGTGCTACCAAAAATTAGAAAATTTAGAAGCTGCAATTTCTTACTATAAAAATGCTGTACACGAAGATCCATTACTAGATAAAGGTTGGGGTTTATTAGCTAACATTTATTTTGATCTAGAAAATTACCAAAAAGCATCTTATTATTTATCTAAAGCATTAAAAATAGACCAAGACAATGCGGTGTATTGGAGTAGGTATGCAGAAATAAAACTAAAACTTAGCTTTTTGGAAGAAGCCGTTTCTGGTTATAATAATTGTTTGCGTTTGGGCGATAATTCCCTGAAATTTATTTAGGTTTAATTGATGTTTTATCATTTTTAGGCGAATATAATTACGCTTTAAAAGTAATTTTTGAAGCTCAGAAAATACATAAAGGCTTTGCAGAAATAGAATACCGATTTGCAGGCTTATTTTTTATTATGAATAAAAATAAATATGCTTTTTCTCATTTGATCAAAGGAATGCAGATTGATTATGATTATCACATCATTTTAAAAGAGCTTTATCCTACGGTTTATGATAATTTAGAAGTTAAAAAGCTTTTAAGTAACTACAAAAAAGCAACGGAATAGTTATAAAAAAGTAAGCGCTGTTTTTTTAAAAACAGCGACTTACCAAGTAAACTAATAAAACCAAGTATTAGTAACCATATTAGAAGTTAGCTTTCTAATTTTTTTATTTTTTTGCATAAAACTGTTTACTGTTTTTTGACAAAATTTCACTTATATTTTTTGGTTGTTCTAATTTAGAAGAATTTTCTGTAAAAACATTCTTATCGCCTTTTATTGACTTATAAAATTCAGAATTTTTTTCTATTTGAGTATTCGAAATCCAAGTAAAAAAGAACATGATTATTGCAATTAATACTTTTACAATCATAGAATCTTTGAAGGAATCTAATAATGTTTTCATAGCTATTTTTTTAGAATTCTTCAGGTTTATTACAACCTGAAGAAATCATTTTTTGGTTGATTGATTTATTTTATTTTCTAGAAATACTACCTCCAGAAGAAGACTTTTTATTTACAATTTTCGGATTACCTTTATAATCTATATCTCCGCCACTAGTAGCTTTCGCTTCAATTTTTTCTGAAGCATAAATATCAATATCTGCACCACTTGTTACTTTGGCAATAACGTTTTTACTTTCTAAGTCGTAAGCGTCAATAGAACTTCCGCTTGTAGCGCTAGATGCATGATTGGTTGTGTTACCAGCTATGTTAATATCTGATCCACTTGTAGATTTTGTAGCTACACTTTCTGCATCAACTTTAATGTTTATGTCTGCGCCACTTGTTGCAGAAATAGATATTTCTTTAGTATTTATAACATCTTCGGTATACACATCTGCACCACTTGTAGCTTTTAAATTAGATAGTTCTTTTAGTGTTACATGAACTTTTCTTGATTTCGATTGCCAAATATTTTTATCTGTATAAATTCTTAAAACACCATCATTAACTTCGGTTTTTATAATTTCTTGCAGGTTTTCATCAGCTTCTACAACAACTTCAGTATTGCTACTTTGGCTAATGTATAAATCGATACCGTTGCTTACATGTATACCGTTAAAAGTATCACTAACGTTTCTTGTCTCTGTTGTAACATTTCTATTACCATTTACTTTATTTAAATAATCGACACCACAAGATGTTAAAATAGTCGATAAAAATAAAATTGTTAAAAGTTGGTTGATTGATTTTTTCATGATGTTGTTTTTAAATTTATATGGTAAATATCACAGTTAAGACGCTTATTGCCAATATAAAGTTGCCCAGTTGTATTTTATTTGTACTGAATTGTAATTAAAATGTGTCTTCAACTTTTTTATCTTCATCATCTTCATCATCTTCTTTTTCAATTGTACAATCTGTACATTCTAAAGCGCTGTTTGTCATTTTAAAATAATGATTAGTCATTTCGTCTTCGTCTAAATTACTTTCATTTGTAACATTGTATAAAAATGATTTAACCGAATTATCAAAATAGATAGTAGAAGTAGTTGGTAAAAACAGCGTAATTACAATTTCTTCATCTTTAAAAATATTTTTTATGTTCGATAGAAAGTAAGCATCTAATAAAAGCTCATTATTAGAAAAAGTGAAGTTATATGCTATTTTTTCAGCATTTTTACTCGCTCTAATACTACTTCTGCCATAAGATTCTTTTTGAATAATTACATAAGCTTCGTTTGTATTGCTTTTATTAACATCAATTCTTATGTCATTTGTATAAACCATACGCTTATTATCAACTTCAACTTCGTGTCTTCTAGAAGATCTTCTTAAGTTGTGTTTATAATAGATTTCGTCATTGTTAATCATCTTTACAGTTAACGTGTCTTGTTTCGAAATTGTAAGATTCTTTTTTACCACATTTTTACCATAATTAGCATGTGTAGTTCCAAACTCTATTGCCGTAAAAATGATCATTAACAAAGCAATTATCCATATACCTAAAAGAGATAAAGAGGTTACTCTACTAACTTGTTTTACATTACTAGATAACATTCTTAAACCTAAAATTAATAAGGCTAAAAAAGGAATACCAACTAAAACAAATAAAGAAACTGTTAGCAACCATCTTGGTAGCGTTGCGTCATAAAAGAATTCCGGGTAACTAATATAATTTCCATCTATATTTAAGAATTCTAAACTTCCTACAGAAAACCCTCCAATAATTAGAGATAAAATAATGGCGGCACCTAAGAATACAAATAGTACACCTAAAAACTTTCCTATAATTTTAAAAAAGCCAAGTATAATTTTACCAATTGTATCTAAAAAATCTTGTAAACCATTATTTTTTTGTCTTTGCTGAAAAAGTTTGACTCATTTTTTCTGAGAACTCATTAGCACCATCTTTAAATTTTTCTGATGCTTGATTCGCAACATTTCTAACATTTTCTGATACGTTAGAAAATTCTTCTCTAATTTTCTTTTCAATGTTATCAATATTTACAGGTTCACCTTCCATCTGTAATTTTTCTGCTGTAGTTTTTGCCTCCGGCAATAGAATCCATAAAATAATGTAAATTAAAATTCCGAATCCTGCTCCAAAGAAAAGTGCCAACAAACCTAAACGAATCCAAATTGCGTCAATATCAAAATAATGCGCAATACCGGATGCAACACCACCTAAAAATTTATCATCGCCATCTCTAAATAATTTTTTCCCGAAGTATTATTTCTCTTATAAGAATAACTTGCATCAGAATATGCTTCTTCTGCCTCTGCGTAATCTTCTGGTTGACCCATTATTACAATAATATCTTCGATATCACCTTCGTTAACAACTTGTCTAGCATCAGTAATTTTTTCTGATAAAAGTTCACTTATACGTGCTTCTATATCTGCTATTATTTCATTTTTTCCTTGCGGATCTTCACTTAAAGATTTAGAGATAGACTCTAGATATCTTCTTAGTTTTTGATAGGCAATCTCGTCTATATGGAAGAAAAATCCGCCTAAATTTATATTTATTGTCTTATTCATCTGAAGTTGGTTTTGTGCTAATTACTTGGTTAACTGCGTTTACTAAATTACTCCATGTTTTGTCTAATTCTTTTAAAAACATGCCTCCGTTTTCTGTTAAAACGTAGTATTTTCTTGGTGGTCCAGAGGTTGATTCTTCCCATCTGTACGATAATAAACCAGCATTTTTTAAGCGGGTTAGTAACGGGTAAATGGTTCCTTCAACCACAATCATTTCTGCACCTTTAAGCGTAGAAAGTATTTCTGATGTATATGCATCTCCATTTTTTAGAATGGATAAAATACAATACTCTAAAACACCTTTTCTCATTTGTGCTTTTGTGTTTTCTATCTTCATATAATGTGGTTTATTTAATAAATTTTATAGTAAAAGGGTACTTGTAATTTTCTCCTTCTTTTGCTTTTAAAGAAGCTATTATAACTAATGCAATGCCAATTAAATAAATAATACTTGCTACCGTACCAAAACCAATTATTCCTAAAAAGTTATGAGAATTTAAATCTAAATTGATGCTAAAATTGTCGAAATGATTGAATTCTCTGATAAAAGAACCAAAGGCAAATGGAATAAATGTTAAGGTCAACAAGAAAGAGTATAAAGTGTAGCTAATATTAAAATTTACTGCCTCTTTACCTTGTTCATCTAAAAATTCACTTCGTTCTTTTAATGTTTGCCACGCTATTAACGGTGTAATTATATGGCCAAAAGGAAATATAAAACCAGCAAAAGCAGATAAGTGAATTAAAAAGGCGTTTGTATTTTGTTTATTATTTTTCATGATTATAGTATATAATACTTTCTTATGCAAATATATATCTTAAAAAAGGTATTATGCAATACATAGTACTATAATTAACATTTTTTTAACATTTTTAAAATGCTAAATATGATTAATAAAAGTGGTACTTTGCCTGTCTTAATAAGCAATATGAAGATTACACCTAAAAAAGTAAACCTGTTTATGTTACTTAAATTACCATTGGGTTATTTAAGCGGAATGAGAGTTTTATCTATATCTAAAGATGAGGCAGTTGTAAAAATTAAACATAAATGGATGAATCAAAATCCTTTTAAAAGTATGTTTTGGGCAGCACAAGGTATGGCTGCAGAAATGAGTACTGGCGTTTTGGTGATGAAGGCTATCGAAGATTCTAATAGAAAAGTTTCTATGTTAGTAACCAAGCAAGATGCAGCGTTCTATAAAAAGGCAACGGGTAAAATTATGTTTACTTGCAATGGTGGGGTAGAAGTTACCAAAGCTATTCAGAAGTCTATTGAGACAAATGAAGGGCAAGTTGTGGTTTTGTCTTCCGAAGGCGTAAATGAAGACGGTATAGTAGTTTCAAAATTTAATTTTGAATGGAGTCTAAAAGTAAAGGCTTAAACTAATTCGCTAGTTTTTTTCTAAGATATAATTTTGGTCTTTCTTCGTTGTAGTCACAATCTTGAAAAATACCACAAGAAACACTAGTTCTAGCTAAAGATTTTGTCTCTTCGTGTTTTTTAGATAAGGCTTCAATTTCCGGAGATAAATATTTCATAATTGAGTATAATTTAAAATTATGATGCAAAACTAGATTTTTTTGAAGCAAATATGTTAAATAAAAGATAATTTTAGATTATTGATACTTTATCGAAATAAATTTTAAGCATAAAAAAACCGAGTATAAACTCGGTTTTTTTAATTTATTCTTTTGCTTTTATTTCGCTTATATATTTATCTAAACGTTTACCGTATGCAGATTTTTTAACATCTATTGATAATGAATTATTAATTGTGTCTAATAATTTAATGTTTGCATCGTACAATTGTGTTAATGCAATATATGGTGCTACTTCTAAGTCTTTATTGTTTAACGCAAAATTTGTGGTGTAAAGATATTTTCTACGGATCATTCTATCAAAGTCAGTTTTAACTTTAGTCATTAAATCTTGATCCTGTGCTTTTGTAGCTTCAAATTCTTTTTTAATAAATTCTAATCGTTGGTTTTTAAACTTGTTATTAACCTTTATAAAATTATTTAGAACTTCTTGATTTTTAGAACCTGTAATCTCTGGGTTGAATCCGAAAATATCAATATTATCATTAATTGTAATAGTTCCTTTATCACCAAAAAATAAAATTCTTTTATCTGTGGTTTTACTATCAAACGCTAAATAATACATCACAGGCGATTCTACATTGTCTGTTAATTTAAAATTTCCGTCTCCAAAAACATTTACAGAATCTACAGAAACCAATAGTGTATCATTCATTTTCTGAAGATATAAGGTTCCTTTTTTAAGTCCTTTTATGTTTCCTTGAACAATCATGTTTCCATCTTTTTTAGACGAACATGCAAAAATTAACATCGATGCTAGTAAAACTGTTACTATTTTCTTCATTGTTTATAAAAATTTAGTCTGCAAATATGCTTTATTTTTTTAAATAGTTGAAGCTAATTCCATTAAAATTGTACACAAAATTGCACCAACTGTACCAATAGCGTATCCAAAAACAGCTAATAATACACCAACAGTTGCTAAAGAAGGATGAAAAGCTTGAGCTACAATGGGTGCAGAAGCGGCACCACCAACATTAGCTTGACTACCAACTGCTAAAAAGAAATAAGGTGCTTTAATTACTTTAGCAACAATTATTAATAAAACAGCATGTATTGTCATCCAAACAAAACCAATTGCAATTAATCCTGGATTTTCAAATGCCTGATTTAAATCCATTTTCATACCAATTGTTGCTACTAAAATGTATATAAAAATACTACCAAGTTTACTTGCACCAGCGCCTTCATAGTTTTTAGCTTTAGTATAAGATAATAAAATGGCTACAATTGTAGAAATACTAATTAACCAGAAAAACCAGATCCTAAGAAAGAAAACACATTTCGCCAAGTTTGAGATTCTATAGAAGCAACAAACTCAGAAAAAAATTGACTTAAGTATTTTGCTGAAAAATGACCAAAACCAACAGTACCAAATGCTATAGCAAGCATAATCATAAAGTCTGTTAATGTTGGATTTTTCTTTACTTTTTTAGTAAATAAAATTACCTTTTCTTTTAAGTCTTCGATAGCAGAAGTATCTGCTTTTAGCCATTTGTCTATTTTTTCTTTCTTACCAATACCAATTAGTAAAACTGCCATCCAAACATTTGCAATTACAATATCAACAATTACCATTCCGCCATATTTTGCAGGATTGTATTTGTAAATTTCTAGCATTGCAGTTTGGTTTGCACCACCACCAATCCAGCTACCAGCTAATGTAGATAAACCTCTCCAAACAGCATCAAAATCTGCACCACCAACTGTTTCGGGTGAAAATGTAGAAATTAATAATATTGCTAAAGGTCCGCCAATTATTACACCAACAGTACCAGTAAAAAACATTATTAAAGCTTTAGAACCTAAATTAAAGATAGCTTTTAAATCGATACTTAGTGTCATTAAAACCAAAGCAGCAGGTAATAAAAATCTACTAGCAACGTAATAAAGTTGAGAAGAGTTTTTACTAACAGCGCCTGTAGCATCTGTAGTTTGCCATTCGGAGAAATAATACCAACAGTCGTAAAAATTGCAGGAATAAAATATGCCATAAATAAACCTGGCACTATTTTATAGAATTTTGGCTGAAGCCAGTTTTTAATCCTTCAGTATAAAAAACAAAGCCTAAAGAAATCATTAGGATACCAAAAACAATGGCATCATTTGTAAAAATTGGTTGCATAATTAAATTGTTTTTCTTAGAAAAATCTGTATTTACAATGATACCTAATTGTAATCTTTTAAGTACTTCATTTGGCGTTTTAATTTGAAAATATCCGGCTTTTAATTTTATTGTATTGTTTAATTTGTGCGTAAAACCTGCACCTGTCCAGTTTTGAGCAAATCTCTTACCTCTATCAAGGTTTAAGAAAAGTTCATTAAAAGCGTAAACACTCCAAGTTTTCGAAAGAGGATAACTTACATTCAAATCGTATCGTAACCAATTTTGAAATGCATCAACATTAAAATCTTGATGAATAAAGCGTTGCTCTAATCTAAAACGATGTTTTGCAGTAAATTCTCCCCAAAAAGACTTTAAATTTAAATCTTGGTAGTAACGATATTCGTATAAGTAATTTGATGGTGATTCGTAAGTTCTATCTGCTGTAGCGTAACTTAGACCAAGTGTAACATTTACCTTTGGATTAAATGTATAATTTAAACCTAACCTGTATATTTCTTGTTGAAAGTTTTCTGTAAGCTCATAATATCTAAAATGAGCCATCGTTTTTAAACCAAATTTATCAGATAATTTATGTGAACCGTTATACATAAACCAAGTACCTAATTTATCTTCTGCGGTAGATTGAGCCTTTGCTTTATTAATTATAAAGCAAAGGCAAATAAATAATAATAGTTTACGCATATTAATTTATAGAGTAAATTTTAGTGTCTTTAAATAAAGAAATTTTAATAGACTCTGTTTCTTTTTTGTAGTCTAACCAATCTTTATTAAAGAATGCGTTTGTTTCTGTAAGAGCTTTTTTAAATTCTTCTTTAAATTGATTCATTAAAACAGTCTCTGTTGATGTTTGTTCTCCAAAACGAGAACGGATGTACCTACTTGCTTGTCCAAAACGTTGGTTAACTGTAATTTCTCGGATTTCTAGTAATACCTTGTCTTTTGTCTATAGAACCTAAATATTTAGCAAGTAAACCATCTATCTTTTTAATAACATCTTTAGAAGACTTAATTTGATCTTTATATTTTTTCTTGTCTTCTTTTGTTAACTGAGATTTAATTGTAGTTGCAGTATTTTTGCTTTCAACTAGTTGTTTTACAACATTTGCAATTTTCTCTTGATACCTCTCTAGCTCTTTACTTGCATTGTATTTTTGATTAATTGCTTTGTCAGAAATTTTTAATCTAGGATCAAATTCTACTTTGATGTTTTGTTCTTCTATGACATCTCCAAATGTCATTTTTAAACGATAAGTACCTGGTTTTACTGTAACACCACCAGGTTCTCTACTAGATTTTCTAATTCTTCTAGAAGCTCTTGCAACACCTTTTTCTCTTAAATACCATGTAGTTTTATGTACACCGTTTTCTTTAGGAGCTTTAAATTTTAAAGTTCTAATTTGTCTATTACCATCAAAAATTTCTAATTTAATAGAATCGAATTTTACTTTATTTTCTTTTGATGATTTAGTTTTAGTTCTAGGCACATTAACATAATAAGAAATTAGTGCACCACTTCTTCTGTTTTCTCCTTGATAAAGTCCGTCTGCACCAAATCTACTACCTGTAGGTTGTTGTCTTGCTGCTTGATAAGCTACAGGAGGTTCAAATAAATGTAGTTTTTTAGAAGTTGCGTTTTTAGCAGCTAAAGCTCTTAATGGTTTAATGTCATCTAACACCCATGCAGCTCTACCAAAAGTACCAATAACTAAATCGTCTTCTCTTGGGTGAATTACTAAATCTTTAACAGGTACAGTTGGGAAACCGTTTGTCCATTTTGTCCATTTTTTACCAGCATCTACAGAAATGTATAAACCATCATCTGTACCTAGAAATAATAAATTTTCATTTTTTGGATCTTCAATTATAGATAATGTATAACTCTGTACATCATTTTCATCTACAATTCTTTCCCACGTTTTACCGTAGTTTTTAGTTCTATAAGCATACGGAGTGTAATTAAAACGTCTATAATCATTTGCGATTAAAAGAGCTTCGCCTTTATTTTTGTTTGAAGCTTTAATTTGAGTAATCCAGCTATTTTCTCGGTAAACCTTTTAAGTTTTTAGCTACGTTTGTCCAAGAGTTTCCTCCGTTCATTGTAATATGAACTTGACCATCATCTGTTGCTGCCCAAATTACATCTTTTTGTAATAAAGAAGGTTCTATAACAAGCACAGTACAGTGATTTTCTGCACCGGTTGCATCCATAGTTAAACCACCGCTTTCAGATTGTCTTAATTTTTCTGGATCATTTGTAGATAAATCCGGAGAAATAACCGTCCATGTTAATCCTTTATCAGTAGATTTATGTACAAATTGACTACCAAAATAAAGTGTAGAATTATCGAATGGATCTATGTTTATTGCAGAATTCCAATTAAAACGCAATTCTACATTAGGATCTTTGTGTGTTGGTTTTACAGAATAATTATTACCTGTTAAGTAATCAAATCTAGATACAGAACCTTGTTGGCTCATTGTCCAACCATATCTAGAATCGTCTTTGTCCGGTACAACATCAAAACCATCACCAAAACTAATCTCTTGCCAATAAGAATTTCTAATTCCTTGAGATTTCCAAACATAAGCAGGACCTCTCCAAGAACCATTATCTTGCATACCACCGTAAACATTATAAGGAAATTCGTTATCAACATTTATATGGTAAAACTGTGCAACAGGTATGTTACCTATAAAACGCCAAGATTTACCACCATCTTTGGTAATATTTAAACCACCGTCATTTCCATCAATCATAAATTTACCATTATTTGGATGGATGTACCAAGCATGATGATCTGGATGCACACCATTATCTACACCATAAGCAGGCATTAATTCTTTAAAGCTTTTTCCACCATCTTGAGAAACGTTCACATACGTAAAAACTGTATATAATCTGTTTTCATTTTGAGGATCCACGTAAATTTCTGAATAATAGAACGGACGATTTCCGATACCAGGTTTATCGTTTATTTTTTTCCACTTAAAACCACCATCTTCACTTTTGTAAAGTGCATTTTTTTTAGATTCTACCAAGGCATACACAATGTCTGGATTACTTGGTGCAATAGCAACACCAATTCTACCTAATTCGCCTTTAGGAAAACCTTCTTTTTCTGTGATTTTTTTCCAATTATCACCTCCATCATAAGTAATATATAATCCGGAGCCTTCTCCTCCGGATTTAAAAAACCAAGGATCACGCTTGTGTTCCCACATTGCAGCGATTATTTTATTAGGATTGTTTGGATCCATTATTAAATCTGCAGCACCGCATTTTTCATTTGTAAATAAAATTTGTTTCCAAGTTTTACCACCGTCAGTTGTTTTATAAACACCACGTTCTTTATGTTCTCCCCAAGGAGAACCAATTGCAGCAGCGTAAACAACATCCGGATTTGTAGGATCTATAACAACTCTGTGAATATGTCTTGTTTTTTCTAAACCCATAGATTTCCACGTTTTACCGGCATCCAAAGTTTTATAAATACCAAAACCACCATTTAAACTGTTTCTTGGATTACCTTCACCAGTACCTGCCCAAACAACACTTGGGTTAGATTGTTGTATTGCAACAGCACCAATAGAGGCTGTAAGTTCTTTCTCGAAAATAGGTTCCCATTTAACGCCACCGGATGTAGATTTCCGGATACCGCCGAAGCAGTACCAGCATAAATAATTTCTGGGTTAGCTGTAACAACATCTATAGAAGTTACTCTACCGGACATACCGCCCGGACCAATATTTCTAGGTTTCATGTTTTTTACTAAATCCATAGAAAACTCTTGAGAGAAGAGTAGGGAAGTAGCGCACAAAAAGACAAGTGTAAATAGTTTTTTCATTAGTTTAAGTTTGTTGAATTTGAATATTAGCGAACAAGATACAAAATAGAAAACGCTCAATAAAAATTGAGCGTTTTTTTAACATAAATTAGCATTTTAAGAACCTTACAAATAGATTTAGTCTTCTTTCTTTTTAGGTTCTCTGTTGTTTTCTTTTAAGGCTTGCATTAACATCCATTCTATTTGACCATTTGTAGAACGAAACTCATCTGCCGCCCATTTTTCTATAGCTTTTAGCATATCTTCATTAACTCGCAACGCGAAAGCTTTCTTTTTTGCCATATTATTTGTTTACAAATTGAACAACAGTTTCAATTAATTCTTTTGATAAAGGGAAATCACTAGAATAATAAGATTTTAAATTATCTTCTTCTTTTTCTATAGTTTTTAAAACATGATTCATGTTTTTGATAAGAACTAATTTTGCATTAGCATTCGCTTCTTTAAGCTTTTTCGCATCTTCAATTGTAACTTGCGTATCTTTTTCTCCTTGAATAATTAGAGTAGGAATTGTCAATTTCTTAATTTCTTCTAAAGGATCAATTTGCAACCAAGAATATAAAAAAGGTTGATTTCTTTTTGAAAAAATAGTTACTAAAAACGGATTTATCTTTTCTATTTTTCCTCTAATTCTAAGTGTATCGAACTGTTTTTTTACAATAACACCTAGCATAGGATTATTCTTTTTTATTTGCTGAGTCATTATTTTATCTATTGTTTCTCCTGCGCCAGCAATAGAAATATATTTATCGATATTTTTTGATGCTAACATTGCAATTAAAGAACCTTGACTATGACCTGCTAAAATAATTTTAGAAAATTGTTTTTCTTTTTTTAAATGAGAAATTACTGTTTCCACATCAATCACAAAATCTCTAATTTTTGTGTCTTTTAAATATGGATAGTTTTTTTTATTAGCGGTTCTTTTGTCATAACTAAAAAAAGCAATATTCTTTTTATTTACAGAATCTCTAAATTCTTTAATGTAATTTGCTTTTACTGGTGTACCCGCTTGATTACCATTTCTGTCTACATTACCAGAACCATGCACCCAAATTATTAACGGAGATTTTTCTTTTGTAAACGTTAACGTTCCGGGTAATTCTATTTCTCCGTTTTTAATTACAATTTCTTCGGATTCTATTTGTGCAAAAGCAGTTGTAATTCCGAATAAAATAATAACTATGGATGTAATAATTTTGATCATTTTAAATTTATTTCATAGGTTTTTAAAACCTGAATTACACTTTCTTTTTGTTGAGTTCCTATAAGAAGCTTTTTGCCATCTTTAAGCTCTAATTGAATACCAATATCGCCGAAACATTTATACATTTTCCTTTTTCTTTATTCCAAAATGAACCACCTTTAAAACCCCAACCACCATATTCTCCTATAGGATCGTAAGTTCTAACATATACTTTATTTATTTCTGTCCATTTTATCAATTTTAATTTTAAATGAAACGGAAAAAAATGATAATAAATTCCTTTTTCATCTATTCCGGTTTTAAGTTTAAAAAGAAAAATTAGTAAGGCAGAACCTATTATAGCTAAAATGCTTAAAATAAGTTCATTTGTACTAATAGAAGAGTTGGCTTTATTATAATCTTGTAGTATAAGAGTAATAGGTACAATTAAACTAACAGACATTAATAAAATTAACCAAGTTTGCGTAAAGCGCTGCTCTTCTTTAAAAACTTTCATATTAACGGTTTTTATCTCTTTCGAATATTACAGAATTCCAACCGCTAGGAACTTCTTTAAAAACCCATCCTTCTCTTGCATACTGATTTAACAAATCTTCAAAATTTTGAACTCTATTTCTTAAGCCTAGTTTTAAGGTTACAACTTTGTATTCTTTCATTTTTTTACTTTTTTATTTTTATTAGCATCATAAATAATTCCGAATGCAATTCCTAAACTTACACCAATTGCAATGTTATTCATAACAACGCCAATAGCTGTTCCTACTGCAATGCCAATTGCAAGACCTGTTCCTTTTTTATGTTCCATATCTTAATGACTTAATGTACCAGCGTTCACAACCGGAGAAGCTTCTTTATCTCCACAAAGTATAACTAGAAGGTTACTTACCATTGCCGCTTTACGTTCTTCGTCTAGCTCTACAATTTCTTTTTTATTTAACTCTTCTAATGCCATTTCAACCATTTCTACAGCACCTTGCACAATTTTGTGTCTAGCAGCAACAATTGCCGTTGCTTGTTGTCTTTTTAACATTGCCGATGCAATTTCTTGTGCATAAGCTAAATAACCTATTCTTGCTTCTAAAACCTCAATACCGGCAATAGATAAACGTTCGTCTATTTCTTTTTCAAGTGCTTCCGAAACTTCATTAACGCTAGAGCGTAAAGTAATATCTTCATCATGGCCTTCATCAGCAAAATTATCATAAGGATACATGCTTGCCAGTTTTCTAACAGCTGCATCTGTTTGCACTCTTACAAAGTTTTCGTAGTTATCAACATCAAAAGCCGCTTTATATGTATTTGTAACACGCCAAACTAAAATGGTAGAAATCATTATTGGGTTTCCTAATTTATCATTTACTTTTAATCTTTCAGAATCGAAATTACTAGCTCTTAAAGAGATTGTTTTTTTCTAAAAAAGGATTTGCCCAATACAAACCATTTGCTTTTATGGTTCCAACATATTTTCCGAAAAGCAAAATTACTTTAGATGTGTTTGGGTTTACTAGAATAAAACCAAAGAAACCAATAAAACTTAAAAAGGTAATAATTAAATAGATTGGCGTTTTATGATAAAAAGCCATTACAATACTACCTATAAATAGCGTAAAAACTGTAAAAAGCATTAAATAGCCATTGGCAAGTTTTATTATTTTTTCTGATTTCATGATGTTTGTTTTAGATTGATATTAAATTGATATCACTAATATATCAATTATTTTGTAGTTACCAAAATTAATTTGAATTATATTTTTTATAACTTCGCAAAAAATATATAAAATTTTAACAATGAAACTTAAATTATTTTTATTGATTTCTTTCTTCTTTATGTCTAAACCAGCAGCAGAAGATACTCTGTTTTGGGGGCAAAATGGTCATAGAGCAACAGGTAAAATTGCAGAAGGCCATCTTACTAAAAGAGCAAAAAGAAAAATAGATAAATTATTACAAGGGCAAAGTCTAGCTTTTGTATCTACTTATGCAGATGAAATTAAAGCAGATAGAGCTTTTCGTAAATATTCTTCTTGGCATTATGTAAATATGGGCCTTAATGAAAGTTATGCTGATGCTGCAAAAAATCCTAACGGAGATATTGTAACCGGAATTAATAAATGTATATCAGTTTTAAAAGATGATAATAGTTTAGAGGCAGACAAAGCTTTTTATTTAAAAATGCTTGTGCATTTTATAGGAGACTTACACCAACCAATGCATATTGGGCAAAGAGAAGATAAAGGTGGTAATACCATACAAGTGCAGTGGTTTGGTAAAGGAACAAACTTACATTCGGTTTGGGATACTAAAATGATAGAAAACTGGAATATGAGTTATTTAGAATTGGCAGACAATGCAAGAGATTTATCTAAAAAACAAATTGCAGCAATAAAAGAAGGTACAATTGTAGATTGGGTTAATGAAGTACATCAATTAACTAAAAAAGTTTACGGTTCTGTAAAAAAAGGAGAGAACTTACGTTACAGATATTCTTACGATCATTTTAGTATTGTAAGAGATCAATTACAAATAGGAGGAATACGATTAGCTAAAATTTTAAATGATATTTTTAGTTAATTTTATTGCTAACAAATACTAAGCCTCATTAAAATTAATGAGGCTTTTTTTATGTTAAGAATTTAATAAATGATAAAAAATAATTCTAAAAAAGCGTATTTTTATAAAATGAAAACAAAATTATTAATTGGTTGTTTACTTTTGGCATTTATTGTTTCATGTAAAAATGAGACAGCGAATTCCGAAGTAAAAAAAACAGAAGAAATTTCTAATATTTCTGTAAAGTCTTATTCTTATGATGAGTTAAAACCTTTACTAGAAAAGAAAGACGATAAAATTTATGTTGTAAATTTTTGGGCAACTTGGTGTGCACCGTGTGTAAAAGAATTACCTTATTTCGAAAAAATTAATAAGGAATATGCTTCTAAAAATGTAGAGGTTTTATTGGTGAGTTTAGATTTTCCGAGGCAAGTAGAAAAAAGTTAATTCCTTTTATTAAGAAAAGAAATTTACAATCTAAAGTAGTTTTATTAGATGATGTAAACGAAGATGTATGGATTAAAGATATAGATTCTACATGGTCTGGTGCGATACCAATTACCATCATTTATAATAAAGACAAAAGAAAGTTTTACGAGCAATCTTTTACCTACGAGTCTTTAGAAAGCGAATTAAATAAATTTATAAACTAGATAATTATGAAAATTTTAAAAACAACTTTAGTATTAGTTATGGTTGCTTTTTTATCAGCTTTTACTTTAAAAGTAGATAAAGAAAGTTATAAAATAGGAGATAAGATTGAAGACTTCACTTTAAAAAATATAGATAATAAAATGATATCGTTATCAGATTATAAAAACGCAAAGGGTTTTGTAATCATTTTTACCTGTAATACTTGTCCGTATTCGGTAGCAAATGAAGATCGAATTATTGCTTTGGATAAAAAGTATAAAGAAAAAGGATTTCCGGTAATTGCAATAAATCCTAATGACCCTGTTGCTGTGCCAGATGATAGTTTTGCTAAAATGAAAGATAGAGCTAACGAAAAAGGATTTACTTTTCCTTATTTATTGGATGTCGGTCAGAAAGTATATCCAAAATTCGGAGCAACAAAAACACCACATGTATACATTGTTACTAAAAATGATATGAAGGTAAAATATATTGGTGCAATAGATAATAGTTCTAGAAATCCAGATAAGGTTACAGAAAAATATGTAGAAAATGCGCTAGATGCTTTATTAAAAGGTGCTGAGATTCAAAAGAAAGAAACAAGAGCGATTGGTTGTACAATCAAAGTTCAATAAATAAAATAAAAAATCCCAAACAATTTAGTTTGGGATTTTTTTATTATTCTTCGATGCTAACATGAAACAAAGCATCTCCTTTATTTACAATTGGTGTTTTGTTAGTGCAAAAAACGTGACCGTTAAATGGTGCATAAACTTTCTTTTTAAATTCGCCAAAAGGATCTTGTATAACTCCTAAAACATCTTTTTTCTTTACATAGCTGCCGTTAGCAACTCTTACTTTAAACATTCCGAATGCGAAGCTCTAAGCCATTTTGCTTTTTTAACATAAATCGGAGTTTCTCTAACTGTTATTTCTCCTTCAATTAAGCCTAAATGAATTAAAACATTCTTTGTTCCATTTACACCTTCGTTAATAATTGTAGGGTTTAATTCTTTTGATTTTCCACCTTCAAACAACAAAACAGTTTTTCCCATTTTATGAAGAGTTTCTCTAAGCGATTTAATTATGTTGTTAGAGTAAACTATAATTGGCGGATTAAAAACTTTAGCAAGTTCTAAACCTTTATCATCATCTTTATTACATCTTATTTGTGCAATATTATCTCTTTCTCCGCCGCCCGTATGAAAATCGATTACATAATCTATAAACGGAGCAATTTCTTTTGTAAACTGATATGCAAATTGACTTGCTAAAGAACCATTTGCTGTTCCTGGAAACATTCTGTTTAAATCTCTACCATCAGGAAACTCTCTGGTTTGTATTAAGTAACCAAAAATATTAAAAACAGGAATACAGATTATGGTTCCGTTTTTAGGTTTATTAATTCCTAAACTAATAATTTCTCTAATAATTCCTACGCCGTTTGTTTCATCACCATGTATTCCGGCTAAAAGTAAAACTACCGGTCCCGGGTTATGAGATCTTTCAATAATAACAGGAACCTTTACTGTAGTACGTGTATGTAATTTTGCAACTTCTAAATCTAGAACTGTGCGTTTTCCTTTAGGAATTTCTTTTCCTAATAGTACAAAAGGTTTATTCGACATGTATTTCTAAATAACGTATAATTTCTTTGGCAATATTTTTACCAGTAGCAATTTCTATACCTTCTAATCCCGGAGAAGAGTTTACTTCTAAAACTAAAGGTCCTTTAGAAGATTGTAACATATCTACACCAGCAACTCCTAAACCTAAAGCTTTGGTTGCTTTTAGTGCAGTTTTTTCTTCTTCGTCTGTCAATTCTATAACAGTTGCGTTACCACCTCTGTGTAAATTAGATCTAAACTCACCTTCTTTTCCTTGACGTTTCATAGCGCCAATAACTTTACCATCTACAACAAAAGCTCTAATATCTGCGCCGCCAGCTTCTTTAATAAATTGTTGTGCAATAACTCTTGCGCCCAAACCATTAAAAGCTTCTAATACAGATGTAGCAGCATTTTTTGTTTCCGCTAAAACAACACCTAAACCTTGTGTACCTTCTAATAATTTTAAAACCAATGGCGCACCACCAACAGATTCTACCACGTGTTCTACATCTTTTGTGTAATTTGTAAAAACAGTTTTTGGTAAACCAACACCAGCTCTAGCTAAAATTTGTAAACTGCTTAATTTATCTCTAGATCTAGTAAGTGCTTGAGAAGAAACAGATGTAAATACTTTCATCATTTCAAATTGACGAATTACTGCTGTACCATAAAATGTAACCGATGCACCAATTCTAGGAATAATGGCATCAATGTTAGTTATGTATTCTCCTTTATAATGAATTTTAGGAGATTTCTTTTCTATCTCGATATTGCATTTTAAATGATCTACCACCTGAACTTCATGACCTCTTTTTTCTGCGGATTCAACCAATCTTCTAGTAGAGTATAATTTCGGATTTCTAGATAAAATTACAATTTTCATTTATTTATATTTTTTAATTTGTGTGATAAGTCTTTTTTTATGGTGTCTATCACAAACTTTTTATTTAAAAATTTTCTTCCAAGTAATATAGGAAATTTCATGTCTTTTCTTTCACTTAAAGTCAAATAAATAGGAAATTTCTTCTGAAACATAATTATTTCTGTATGTATCATAAATCGAGTTTCAGAAATTCCATTAGAACTTTTAACAATTTTAGAAGCATAGTTTTTAAAAGTAAACTCTTTATTATTGTAAAGATCGTGTTCGGATCTAATAATTTAAACCGAATATAAGTTGAATCATCAACAGTTATTTCTTTAATATTAGAACAGTGTATAGAAGAGGTATAAGCACCAGAATCTATTTTAACATCTATATCTGTTAAAGATAATTCGGAAAATCAGCTTTGTCAACTCTTCCAATTGTAATTTTCATCCGATTGTTTTAAGTACTGTAAAATTAACAATACTAATTCATTTTAAATAAGAAAATTATTACAATTTTGCAATTGCAGCTTCTGCACATCTTTCACCGTCCATGGCAGCAGAAATTATTCCACCGGCATAACCACCACCTTCACCACAAGGAAATAATCCTTCTATTTCAGTATGTTCTAGATTTTCTTTTCTAGGTATATTTACAGGAGATGAAGTTCTAGATTCTACACCAATAATATTTGCTTCATTGGTATGATAACCATGCATTTTTTGTCCGAAAGCAGCAAAACCTTTTCGTAATCTACTTCCAATAATTTTAGGTAATAACGAGTGTAAAGGTGCAGATTTTAAACCTGGTTGATAACTACAATCATTTAAATCTGTAGAAAATTTTCCATCTATAAAATCTCCTAATCTTTGTGCAGGTGCAGTTTGACTTCTTCCGCCAGCGTAAAAAGCAATTTTTTCTAAATCTTTCTGAAATTCTAAACCTTTTAAAGCACCAAATTTCTCATATTTTTTAAAATCTCTATCAATATCTAATTCTACAACAATACCGGAATTAGCAAATTTGTTATTTCTTTTACTTGGCGACATTCCGTTGACTACAACTTCTCCGTTTGCAGTTGCTGCAGGAACTATAAATCCGCCAGGGCACATGCAAAAAGAATACACTCCGCGATTATTAACTTGGTGCACTAAACTGTAGGCAGCTGCGGGTAAAAGCTCGTCTCTTTCACCAAAACAGTGGTATTGAATCTGATCTATAATTTCTTGCGGATGTTCTACACGAACTCCCATTGCAAAAGACTTTGCTTTTAAAGCAATTTCTTTTTTATGTAATAATTCGTAAACATCTCTAGCAGAATGACCAGTTGCTAATATTACAGAATTTACAGACATTTCTTGTCCGTTTTGTAATTGAATTGCTTGTAATTTATTGTTCTTTACAATAAAATCTGTTACTCTAGTTTCAAAGTGAACTTCGCCACCAAATTTTAAAATGTTCTCGCGAATATTTTGAATTATTTTAGGTAATTTATTGGTTCCAATATGCGGATGTGCATCAATTAAAATTTGTTCTGTAGCGCCATGAAATACTAAGTTTTCGAAAATCCTTCTAACATCGCCACGTTTTAAACTTCTTGTGTATAATTTTCCATCAGAATATGTACCAGCGCCACCTTCACCAAAACAATAATTAGAATCTTCGTTTACAAAATGATCTTGGTTAATTGCTTTTAAATCGCGTCTTCTTTTTTGTACATCTTTACCTCTTTCTAAAACTATTGGTTTGTAACCTAACTCGATGCATCGTAAAGCAGCATACATACCCGCAGGTCCAAAACCTACAATATGCACATCTTTTGCGTTAGAAACATCCTTGTAATTAAATATATAATCAGATTTTTCTGGAATCGGTTCATTTAAATATACAGCAACTTTATAATTAAAAATTATATCTTTTTTACGTGCGTCTATCGATTTACGCAAAACTTTTACCGCATTAATTTCCTTTTTATCAACTTCTAACTTTTTAGAAGCTTTGTATAAAAGTATATTTTCTTTGCGTTCTTCTATTAAATTTACACGAAGCTGAATTTCTTTAACCATTTTGCAAAAGTAATTAAATTAGGTGTGATTATACTGATGAAAATAACACAGTTTTTAAAACTGATATTAGAAGTTTTAATTAAATAACTAATTAGTTAAAGGTGCATTTAATCATTCTATCGTTACCAAAGTAATCTTTTTTAGAATGATGTTTGTAAAGCCTTTTTCTTTTAGCATTAAAACAGTTTCTTGGCCTAAATATTGATTGATTTCAAAAAACAAAACTCCGTTTTTTAACAAATGATTTTTAGCTAAATCTGCGATTTTCTTATAAAATAATAACGGATTATCATCTTCTACAAAAAGGGCTAAATGTGGTTCGTTGTTTAAAACATTTTGTTTTATTTCTGCTTTTTCTAGCTCTCTAACATATGGCGGATTTGAAACAATAATATCAAATCTTTGTGGCAAGCTAATAGTTTCTAAAATATTCTGTTCTATAAAACTGATTTCTACATTGTTTAGAAGTGCATTTTTTTTAGCCACTTCTAAGGCTTTATTAGAAACATCAATGGCAAAAATATTTGAGTTTTTTTGCTCTTTAGCTAAAGATATAGGAATACAACCAGAACCAGTACCAATGTCTAATATTGATGCTTTTTCGTTTGATATTTCTTCTGTTTTGTTTATTTCTTCTAAAATCCAACTAACTAATTCTTCGGTTTCTGGTCTCGGAATTAATGTGTTTTTATCAACTAAAAAAGGATATCCATAAAACTCTGTATTTCCAATAATGTATTGAATAGGTTCTTGTTTTTGAAGTCTTGTGATAATGTTTTTTAATTCGATTTCAATAGTATCTTCAATTAAATAATTTGGGTTGAGTACAATATCAATCCTTTTTAAATTTAGTTTTTCTTCTATTAAAATGAAAAAAACGAGTCAATTTCTGTTTGTGGATATGTATTAGAAAGAGCTTCTGTAAATAGAGTTTTAAATTCTTTTAATGTCATAAGATAATTATAATAAAGGACTAAAAAACCTACACAAACGCTCTAAAGTTTTCTGTTTGTTAGATCTATTTAAAAATTCTTCTAAGTTAATTTTGGTAGCTTTACTTTTTCTTTTGTCAAACTCTTCTCTAATTGTAGAAGTGGCTTTTTTATCAAAAATAATGGCATTTAATTCGTAGTTGTGTTCAAAACTTCTACAATCAAAATTTGTAGAACCAATCGATGCAATTTCATCATCAATAAAAATTACTTTAGAATGAGCAAAATCGTCTCTAACATAAATTTCTACACCCGCTTTTAATAAGTCTTCAAAATATGAATACATACTGTAAGTTGCTACTCTAGAATCTCCTTTTTTTGGCAAAACAAGCATTACTTTAATGCCGCTTAAAGCCGCAATTTTAAAAGCTTCTAAAATAGAAAAAGTAGGTATAAAATAAGGATTCATTACACAAATACTTTCTTCTGCTAAGTTTATAAAACTAAGGTATTGTTGCATTACAACAGATTGATCATAATCTGGCCCGCTAGAAACAATATGAATTTTAGAGTTTGCATTAGTTTTGTGTTTCTTGGTATATTTTTCGTTTTTACTTAAATCTTTTTCTGTTGCATAATAGTAATCTCTTAAAAAAGTTTTGTGTAAATTATTTACTGCATCACCTTCTAATTTTATGTGTGCATCTTGCCAAATACCTAAAAAATCGTCATCATTAATATACTCATCAGTAATATTAACACCACCGGTAAATCCTATTTTATTATCAATTACACAGATTTTTCTATGATTTCTAAAATTTAAAGTGAAAATAAAATTACCATATCTTAAAGGCATTTCCGGGTGAATTTCTACGCCAATATCTTTCAGCTCTTTTTTAATTTTACTTTTTAAATCGAAACTTCCAATAGCGTCGTATAAAATTTTCACTTCAACGTTTTCTTTTCTCTTTTCTTTTAAAAGTTCTATTAATTCTGATAAAATTTTACCTTCTTCAATAATATAGTATTGCAGGTGAATAAATTCTTTGGCGTTTTTAATCGCTTCGAAAATAGATTCGAACGTTTCTTTACCGTTTTTTAAAATGGTTAAATTGTTATTAACATCTAAAGGAATCCCAGTATTGTTGTAAATTAAATTAGATATTTTTTTTGATTTATTACCCTTAAGTTCTTCTGTGTTTTTATTCTCTTTATTGTCAAAAGTACTTTTAATGTAGTTTTTTCTTTTTTAGTTTCTTTTAGTTCAAAAAATTTGATTTTTCTTCTATTAATACCAAATAATAGAAACGCAAAAACGCCTAAAAAAGGAAAGAAAAAACAAATAAGAATCCAGCTTAAAGACTTTGAAGGTTTTACGCCAAAATATAAGATATTGTAAAAAGCCCAACTAAAAAGTAGAATATGTATGCCGAGAAAGTATGTAGTAAATCAAAATTAGTTAATTTTTTTAAGCATCCAAACATTACAAGAATAATGGCCGGTGTTACCCATTGGTTTGTCTAAATTTACAAAACCATTTTTTGCGTACAGTTTTACGGCAGCTTCCATGTATGGCATTGTTTCTAAATAACAATTATCAAAACCAAATTCTTTTGCTTTTTCTAAGCATTTGGTAATTAATTTGGTTCCAATTCCTTTACCTCTAACAATTGGTAAGAAATACATTTTTTGCAGTTCGCAAATGTTATCTTCGCAATTATCTAGTTTAGCAATTCCAGCGCCACCAACTACAATATTGTTATGTTCTACCACAAAGTATGCAACTTTTTCTTTTTGATAATTTTCGAACATGCCATCAGTAGCTTTATCTTCGTAGGCAGTTCCAATTTTTGGCGCGCCCATTTCTAGAATTACACTTCTAATTACTTCAGAAAGTTGTTTATTGTCTTTAGGTTGAATTTCTCTTATTATAAAATCTGCACTTGTCATTTAATACTGTATTTTTGCAAGAGCAAGTTACCTAAAAAAATAATCTTATTTGATGAAAAACATACTATATTTTTCGCTACTGTTTTTGTTGATATTTGGCTGTTCTGTTCAAAAAGAACCAGTTTTTGTTAAGGTTGATAATGTAAAAGTAGTCAGTTTTGCTGCAGATACCATAAAGTTAAAAGCAATTGCTTTTTTTGAAAACCCAAATGATGTTGGCGGAAAAATTTCTACTGATGATTTGGCTGTTTTTGTAAACGATACAGAAGTTGCTCAGATATTTTCTGAAGATTTTAAAGTACCTGCAAGAGATAACTTTTCGATACCCTTAATTGCACATATTCCTACCAAAAACTTTTTAAATTCTAATAAAAACGGAATGTTAGAGGGTTTGATTAATTCGTTTATATCAAAAAAAATAAGTGTAAGAATTAAAGGAAATTTAGAATATGTAGTTTTCGGTTTCAAAAGAGATTTTTGGTAGACAAAACAGAAGAAATTAAAATTAAATTTTAGGTTATTAACAAAGAAGTTTACATAAAGCGTTGCTTACAAATTGCAGAAAACGGAGTAGGAACAACAAGACCAAATCCTTCTGTAGGTGCAGTAATTGTTTACAATAATAAAATTATTGCAGAAGGATTTACTTCTCCGTTTGGCGGTAATCATGCAGAAGTAAATGCAATTAATGCGGTAAAAGATAAGTCGGTTTTAAAAGATGCTACAATCTATGTAACATTAGAACCTTGTAGTCATTTTGGTAAAACACCACCGTGCGCAGATTTAATAGTAAAACATCAATTTAAACAAGTTGTAATTGGTTGTTTAGATTCTAATACGTTGGTTGCAGGTAAAGGTGTTAAGCGTTTAAAAGATGCAAATATTAATGTGGTTGTTGGTGTTTTAGAAAATGAGTGTAGAGCGCAACATAAACGATTTTTAAGTGTTCAAGAAAATTTAAGACCGTATATTATTTTAAAATGGGCAGAAACCAAAGATGGTTTTATTGCGCGAGAAACTAAAAAAGAAAAAAAGCCTGTTTTTATTTCTAACTCGTATTCACAACAATTAGTACATAAATTAAGAAGCAAAGAACACGCAATTTTAGTTGGTACAAATACAGCTTTGGTAGATAATCCGAAGTTAAATTTAAGAACTTGGTCGCGGTTTAAACCCTGTAAGAGTAGTTTTAGACAGAACACTTAAAATAAAGCAAAGTGCTAATCTTTTTGATAAAACGATAAAAACAATTGTTTTAACAGAAAAAAATCAGAAAAGCTTAATTCAGAAAATTTAATATTCGAAAAAATTAATTTCGACGATAATTTAGCAGCTACTATTATTAATGTATTGTCTAAGCATAAAATACAATCTTTAATTGTAGAAGGTGGTACGCAAACCTTACAAACATTTATTGCCCAAAATTTATGGGATGAAGCGTTAGTCTTTGTTGGTAATTCTTCTTTTAAAAAGGGTGTTGTTGCACCAAAGATTGCTAAAAATTACAAAGAACATTTTATTAAAGATGATGTTTTAAAAATTTATAAAAATGATTAAAAATATAATTTTCGACTTTGGTGACATTTTTATCAACCTTGATAAAGAAGGAACTTATAAAGCGATGGCAAAACTTGGTGTCACAGAAATTTCTAACGAAATGGTAGAAATTTATCATCAGTATGAAAAAGGTTTCATTTCTTCGGATGAATTTATAGACTTTTACAAGCAGAAGTTTCCTACTATTGATAGCAAAGATTTGGTGGATGCGTGGAATGCAGTTTTATTAGATTTTCCTGAAAGAAGACTAAAGTTTTTAAAAGAATTGAGTAATTCTAAGAAATACAACCTTTTCTTATTAAGTAATACCAATGATTTGCATATTTCTTGGATTCAAGAAAACTGGGGAATGGATTTGTACTCAGAATTTAAAAATTGCTTTTCTAAATTTTATTTATCTCATGAAATTAATTTTAGAAAACCGATTTAGATATTTATCAATTTGTGCTTACAGAAAACAATTTGGTTGCTAAAGAAACGCTATTTGTAGATGATTTAAAAGTAAATACAGATGCCGCTAAAACTTTAGGTATTAATGTTTGGAATTTAATTCCGGGAGAAGAAGATGTAGTAGAATTGTTCACTAAAAAACATATTTAATTTGATTTTTTTATTGTTAAGTATCCTGTTTTCTACAGGATTGTTTGTGATTTTTAAATATTTTGGTATTTATAAAGTAGATGTTTTAAAAGCCATATTTGTAAATTATATTGTTGCATTTTCAATGGGTTTTTTACTTGCAGAAAGGCAAATACCTATTTCAGAAATTTATTTGCAACCTTGGTTTCCTGGTGCTTTGGTTTTGGGGGCTTTGTTTATTTCTATCTTTTTTGTGATGGCCATGACAGCTCAGAAAAACGGAGTTTCGGTAACTTCTATCGCAGGTAAAATGTCTGTGGTTGTTCCGGTTTTATTTGGTATATTTTTATACAACGAATCTGTAACTATATTAAAAGTTCTAGGAATCGTGATAGCATTAATTGCGGTCTATTTATCGTCTGTTAAAGAAGAAAAAACGCAGAATTCGGGTACTTTACTATTCCCAATTTTATTATTTATTGGTTACGGTGCTATCGATACTTTAATAAAATACGTACAAGTAAATCATGTTGCAGATCAAGACGTTTCTATATTTTACGGAAGTTTATTTGGTATTGCAGCGATATTTGGTGGTCTAATTTTAACAATTAAAGCAGTTAGAAAAAGAAGTTCTTTTGGACTTAAAAATATTATTGCAGGTGTTGTTTTAGGAGTTCCAAATTATTTTTCTATTGTATTTTTAATAAAAGCTTTGCAAAATAAAAACTTTGAAAGTTCTACGTTGTTTACAGTAAATAATGTAGCTATTGTAATTGTATCTACACTAGTTGGCTTATTACTTTTTAAAGAGAAATTTAGTTTAAAGAATAAGATTGGTGTGGTCTTAGCAATTCTAGGTATTGTTTTAGTAACCATTGCATAAATGAAAGAAGACGTATATAAAACAATAGAAAAACCATCAGTAGAAACTCTTTTTAAAGAAAAAGGGAGTAAATTTTTTGGATACACATTTCCTGTTACTTCAGAAGATGATGTAAAGGAAAGATTAGAAGAGCTTCGAAAAAAACATCACACGGCGCGTCATTTTTGTTATGCTTACCAATTAGGAATTGAGAAAATTAAATTTAGAGCAAATGATGATGGTGAACCAAATAATTCGGCTGGAATGCCAATTTATGGTCAAATTCAGTCTTTTGAAGTTACCAACATTTTGGTAGTTTCTGTTCGTTATTTTGGCGGCACAAAATTAGGCGTAGGTGGTTTAATTTCTGCTTATAAAACATCAGCACAAATGGCGCTTGAGGCTTCTGATATTTTAGAAAAAACCATTAATATTTTCTATAAACTTACTTTTAATTACGATTTAATGAATGCTGTTCAAAGAGTGGTTAAAGAAAAAAATATAGAAATTGTACATCAAAAATTAGAAATGAATTGCGAATACACCATTTCTGTTCGTAAAAATGATTCAGAAATGATTTTTACTATTTTTCATAACTTGTACAAAGTTGAAATTAAAGAATTAGAGTAATATCTAAAATCCTAAGCTTTCTAATAAGTATTTTGGGCATCGTGTTGGCTTCATGTTAGCAGCGTTTATAAATGCTAAGACAGTGTTTCCTGTACAAATTAATTCATCATTTTGATTTTTAATTTCATAATCAAATTCTATTTTAACCAAAGGTTCTTTTTTTAACAAAGTGTGTATTGTTAAAACATCATCATAAAGAGCAGATTTAATAAAATTACAGCTTAAAGAAATAACAGGTAGTATAATTCCGTTAGTTTCCATATCTTTGTAAGTAACGCCTAAAGAGCGTAGCCATTCTGTTCTACCAAGTTCAAAAAATTGCGCATAATTACCGTGATATACTACACCCATTTGGTCTGTTTCAGAATATCTAATTCTTGTTTTCGTTGATGATTTTTTCAATTGTTATAGATAGAATTTATTTTAGCATTTTACGTAAAAAAAGTTAATAATCAATAGCAAATTGATTTTTTTATACTGAATTTTATTCACACTTTTGTACAACCTAAGAAAGCAGGCAAGTTCTCTTTTTTCGCCCAAAAAATAATAATCTAAATAGTATCAAAATTAATAAATGACTTTAACTGCTGACTCAGTTTGGAATGAATGCTTGTCTTTTATAAAGGACAATATCAAACCACAAGCATACAAAACATGGTTTGAACCTATTAAACCCGTAAAACTTTCAGGAGAAGCTTTAACTATACAAGTACCAAGTAAGTTTTTCTATGAATGGTTAGAAGAACACTACATAAAACTTTTAAGAGTTGCATTAGTAAGACAATTAGGTAGTGATGCCAAATTGATTTACGATGTAAAAATGGAAAACAATTACAGTAGTAATAGACCGCAAATTGTTAAAATTCCTAGTTCTAATAGAGATCCTTTAAAGCCACAAAAAGTTGCTGTGCCTTTAGAATCGAACAAAAGAGAATTAAGAAACCCGTTTGTGATACCTGGTTTACAAAAAGTTAAAGTAGAGTCACAATTAAATCCTAATTATAATTTTTTAAATTTTGTAGAAGGAGATTCTAACAGGTTGGCAAGATCTGCTGGTATGGCAGTTGCAAACAAACCTGGTGGTACTTCTTTTAATCCGTTATTAATTTACGGTGGAGTAGGTTTGGGTAAAACACATTTAGCACACGCAATTGGTGTTGATATTAAAGATAAATATCCGAGACAAAACAGTGTTATATATTTCTTCGGAAAAATTTACACAACAATTTATAGACTCTGTAAAATCGAATACAAGAAATGATTTTATTCATTTCTATCAAATGATCGATGTTTTAATTATTGATGATGTACAATTCTTGTCCGGTAAAGCAGGTACACAAGATGTATTTTTCCATATATTTAATCATTTACATCAAAATGGCAAGCAAGTTATTTTAACGTCAGACAAAGCGCCTGTAGATATGCAAGACATAGAGCAGCGTTTGTTATCTCGATTTAAATGGGGATTATCTGCAGAATTACAAGCGCCAGATTACGAAACTAGAATTTCTATTTTAGACAATAAATTGTTTAGAGATGGTGTAGAAATGCCAGAAGAAATTGTAGAATATATTGCAAAAAATATCAAATCTAATGTTAGAGAATTAGAAGGTGTAATTATTTCTATGATTGCGCAAGCTTCTTTTAATAGAAAAGAATTCTCTTTAGAATTAGCAAAACAAATTGTAGACAAATTTGTTAAAAATACCAAGAAAGAAGTTTCTATAGATTACATACAGAAAGAAGTTTCTAAGTATTTTGATATGGATGTAGCTACATTGCAATCTAAAACTAGAAAGCGCCATATTGTACAAGCACGTCAATTGGCAATGTATTTTGCTAAAAGATTAACAAAAACGTCATTGGCAAGTATTGGTAATCAAATAGGGCAGCGAGATCACGCAACAGTTTTACACGCATGTAAAACCGTAGATAATTTAACTGAAACTGATAAGCAGTTTAAAAAATATGTAGAAGATTTAACTAAAAAGTTAACTTTCTAGTTTTTTAATAAAAGACAATTTAATTTGATGAAAAAAGTACTAATGGTTTGCTTAGGAAATATTTGTAGATCTCCTTTAGCCGAAGGTATTTTAAAATCGAAAGTAGATTCTAAACAAGTTTTTGTAGATTCTGTGGGTACAGCAGCTTATCATGTAGGTAATTTGCCAGATGATCGTTCTATTGCTGTGGCTAAAAAGTACAACATCGATATTACTAATCAATCTGCAAGAAAATTTACAGTTTCAGATTTTGATTCTTTTGATATTATTTATGCAATGGATAGCAGTAACTTAAATAATATACTTGCATTAAGTAGAGATGCTGCTGATACACAAAAAGTAAGGTTAATTTTAAATGAATCTGAACCTTCAAAGAATCTTTCAGTTCCTGATCCATATTATGGTGGAAAATCCGGTTTCGAAGACGTTTTTAATATGCTAGATAAAGCATGTACTGTTATTGCTAAGTCTTTATAATATTCAACTTAAAATTTACAAGTTTCTAAAAATATATAGTTATGATTGGTAAACTCTATTTAATTCCGACAACTCTTGGAGATACAGAACCTTTAGAGGTAATGCCTTTATCGGTAAAAAAAGTAGTAGAAGAAATTGATTATTATATTGTAGAAAACGAAAAAACAGCTCGAAGATTTATTAAGAAAATTTCACCTAAAAAATCCCAACCTTCTTTGCAATTGATGTCTTTAGACAAGTATGCAGACGAAATGGAAACGAGAAAGTATTTAGATGTTTGTAGTGAAGGAATAAATGTTGGTTTACTTTCAGAAGCAGGTGTACCGGCTGTAGCAGATCCAGGAGCAACTATTGTAAAAATGGCTCACGAAAAAAATATAAAAGTAGTGCCATTAGTTGGTCCAAGTTCTATTTTAATGGCAATGATGAGTTACGGTATGAACGGTCAAAATTTTGCATTTAATGGGTATTTGCCAATAGACAAAGGAGACAGAAAAAGAGCTTTAAAAGATTTAGAAAAGTTGTCTAAAGATAAAAATCAATCTCAAATTTTTATAGAAACTCCGTATAGAAATGAAAAAATGTTTGCAGATTTAAAGGCTATATTAGCACCAACAACTAATTTATGTATTGCTGCAGATATTACATTACCATCAGAATACATTAAAACATTGTCAATTAAAGATTGGAAGTTTCAAACACCGAGACTTACACAAAAAACCTGCTATCTTTATAATTCACAAATAAGAAACTTTAAACTTTAGCGTTTTTATCTGCTTTAATAATAGAAACATTATAGCCAGAAAACTTTTTTAAATAAGATTGAATTGAAGCACCATAAGCATCAGAAAATCTTATAGAACCATTACTTCTTAAAAACTTTTTTACATTTCCAGCTCCACTTAAATGTGCTGCAGCCAAAATTCCCGATTCGGTAATTTTAATTCCGTTAATTGTTTTTCCTGCAGATCTTTTAATATCCTTTCTAAGAATCCATTTATTAACTTTACACAAAGCAACAAATGCTTTTTCTTGTAATTCGGATTGTTCAAAAATTCTTGAGTGTTGTAAATTCTAAATCTTTGTAAAGTAGTTCTACCAAATTGATATTTACCTAAATAACCTAGTGTGTTTACTGTTGCATATTTTCCTTGAGATTCTTTAAATGCAACTGCTTCTTTAAAAGCAACAAAATCTTTTTTAAGGTAAAAGATGTCGCTATTAAAATGCTTAGGAAAAGTTACCTTGTTATTGTAGGTAATTTCCTTTAATTTAGTTTTTTTCTTATCAATAGCCGTTGCATTGATAAAAAGAGCTATTACGCTGATTAAAAGTATTTTATTTTTGATAAAATATATATCTTTCTGTTTTGCGGGTGCAAATGTACGATATAATATTAAACTGATTGATACACAGTGTGTTAAAAGTTGTTAAAAATACAGATAATGGAATTTAATCTTTCCTTTGGTATTAATTTCTAATGAAGGTGCTGGTATTTTTATGAAATTCACAACAGAAAATACAGATTTTAAAAATTTCGATTTTGTTTCAATTTTAGTTAAATCTACATCTAAACTTAAGTAAAATTGTCTGTAAGGATCTTGCGGAATTTTATTCGTTGTTTTTGTTTCTCCGTACAGCATTCCTTCTGCACCATAACCCAATGCCACATTTAACCATTTAGGAAAATTACCATCTTTATTAAAAGACCAAATATTTGCAGAAAGCCAATAGGTTTGACCGTTATAGTCTTTAAGAGATTGTTGTATATAATTTTCACCAAGTGTGTTAGGTCTTTGTTTGGCAAATTTTGTTTGATGAAAAGAATATTTGATCGTAATTCTTTGTTCTTGCCACAATAGCTCTTGTCCAACTAATATTCCTGTTCCGGCAGCATTAGCCAAAACATCTCCAATTGATGCGCCCCATTGTTTAGAAAATCCATCTATAATTTCTACTGCGGTTAAAAAAGAAAAACCTAATGTAGCTCCGTAAATTAGCTGGTTTTTTAGAAACACCAGCACCAATCTAAAACTTCCATACCAACTTTACCAATGTAATAAGAGGTCATTAAATGGCCTGCTTTATCCATTTGTTTCCAGTCGTTATTATCATTTTTAAATTGAAAACTTGTTCTTGGATAATCTTTGTACCAAAGTTCATTTAAAGCAAACAATGTGCCCACAGTCAAAACACTTTCACTAATTATAACAGCATTTCTCCTCTTCGTATTTAAAGTGTCAGATTTTTTTAAAAAGCTATTATTTTGTGCGTTAAAAGTGGTTGCTGATAAAATAAAGAATACTATGAATGCTTTTGTTTTTAAAATCATATCAACTATTACAAGAAAAATTATCTATTAATTTTTTGCTTATTTAACCATTGATGATATTTAGCAGCATTACGATTGTGCTGAGATAATGTTCTAGCAAAAGCATGATAACCTAACTTGTCTACATTAACACACATATAATAGTAGTTATGCTTTTGTGCATTTAAAACGCCATCAATTGCAGAAATATCTGGCATAGCAATTAAAGTTGGCGGTAAACCTTTATTTAAATAGGTGTTATATGGCGAGTTAATTTTTAAGTCTACAGTTAAAACTCTTTTAACAACGTAATCTTGTCCTTTTACTTCTTTTACACAGTATATTATTGTTGGGTCTGCTTGTAAAGGCATTCCTTTTCTTAAACGATTTAAGTATAAACCGGCAACAATTGGTCTTTCGCTTTTTTAGCTGTTTCTTTTTGAACAATAGATGCTAAAGTAATTACTTCGCTTTTGGTAAGGTTTAGTTTGGCTGCTTTAGCTTCTCTACTTTTAGTCCAAAAACGTTTATAAGCTATTAACATTTTATTTCTAAACTTTTCTGGACTTACTGTCCAGTAAAATTCATACGTATTTGGTATAAAAATTTGAAGTACAGATTTTTCGTTTAGATTATTTTCTTTTAAAAATGTTTTATCTTTAAAAGAAGTTAATAAAGCAATAGAATCTGTTTCTACTTGTTCTGCAATTCTGCCAGCAAATTTTTCTAAAGTATCTTGATTATTGAAAGAAAGCTTGAATGGTGTTTGCCTGCCGCTTCGTAACATATTTACAAGATCGTTATTAGACATACCTTCTTTTAGAACATATCTTCCTGGTTTTGGTGTTGCAAAACTTTTTTTAGCAGCAACCCATAAAAATGTTTCGGACTTTTAGAAACACTTTCTAATTCTTTTTTTATATCTAATAAACTGTCATCAGAATGAATAAATAAAGTGTAATCTTTTGTAATTGCAGTTCCAAAAATTTTTTGGTAATAATTATAGCTAAATAAAGAACCAACTATAAATAGCGCTAGTAAAATGTATAGTATTTTTTTCAATTAAATATGTTTTAGCTGGCAAATTTACTGTTTTATCAATTGAAATAAAATTTCGTCAATAAATTTCCCGTTAGAATAAACCCAGTCTTTTTTAGTACCAATTTTCTTAAAATTCAATTTGGTAAATAAATTAAGACTATTGGTGTTTTTAGAAGTTATATTCGCATACAGTTGATGCAGATTAAGGTGGATAAAAGCATAGTTAATCAAAATTGATAAACTTTCGGCAGCATATCCTTTTTTTGAAAATCAGGTGTATTAAAATTCCTATTCCCGCTCTTTTATGTTGTGGATTATAATCAAATAAATCAATCATACCAATTGGTACATCACTATTAGATTCAACGATCATTAAACGTAATTGTTTTGCCTCGTAAATATCTAAATGCGCGTTTTCTAAGTATTGTTTTAGAATGAATTTTGAGAACGGAGTTTGAGTGTGGCTAACTTCCCAAAAAGATTCATTGTTTTCTATAGCATATAAAAAGTTTAAATCTTCTGGTTCTAAAGCTCTTAAATAAATAGTATTTCCTTTTAAAGTCTTCATTAAACTTCAATTTCTCCTTTAAAAACAAAAGTTGCTGGACCTTTTAAGTAAACATCCGTATAAACTCCATTGTTTTCTTTAAATGACACTTTTAAATTACCACCTTCTACTGGTAAATTTATTTGGGTTTTATTTGTTTTCCTTATTTTATGCATTGCAATAGCAACAGCAGTTACACCTGTACCACAAGCTAAAGTTTCATTTTCGACTCCTTTTTCATAAGTTCTAACTCTAAAAGTAGCATCATCAATCATTTCTGCAAAATTGACATTACTTCCAGGATCGTTGTATGAATATCTAATTTTTTTGCCATTTTCAAAAACAGGGTAATTATCTAAACTGTCAACTAGCTCAACATGATGTTGTGTACCTGTATACGTAAATACTGAGTCTTTTTTAACTTCAATAGTATCTACATCAATCATTTTTATTGAAATAATGTCATTTTTTATTTCAGCAAAATGAGGTCCATCAACAGCAACAAAATTTGTTTTATTATCAATAATAAGTAATTGTTTAGCAAAGGCAACAGCACATCTACCGCCGTTTCCGCAAAACGTTTCACTACCATCGGCATTGTAATAAATCATTCTAAAATCAGAATTTTCATCTTCTTCAATAAGAATAACGCCATCTGCACCTATACCAAAATTTCTATCACATAAATGTGAAATTATGTCAGTATTTTGTTTTGGAAAGGTTTTTGTTCTGTTATCTATCATCACAAAATCATTTCCGGTACCTTGGTATTTAAAAAAAGTTAAATTCATTTTGCAAATATAGGTATTTAGGCACTAAAATAGGGATGTTAAAAAGTGGTTAAAGTCAGTTAAAAACAAGTTAAACAGATTTTTTGAATATGTTAAAATTATATATTTGAATACTAAAAATTAATATAAATCGATAAAAATGAAAAAAGCATTCAGTTTTCTAGGTATGGCAATTTTAGGAGGAGCACTTACTTTAGGTGGTTATAAAATGCTATTCGATAAAGAACAAATTGTAGAAAGAACATTAAACCCAATTGAAACTGTTCGTACAAATTATACACCAACTTATAAAAGTACTGGCGCTGTAGAAAGTACAACAGATTTTACAATTGCAGCAGAAAGTACCGTACACGCAGTTGTTCACGTAAAAAATACTGCGGTTAGAACACAAGTAAATCCGTGGATTGAGAGATTTTATGGTAGCGGAAGTGGTACTAGAAAATTTGAACAAGTAGGTACGGGTAGTGGTGTTATAATTTCGCCAGACGGTTATATTGTAACAAACAATCATGTAATAGACGGTGCTAGTAATTTAGAAATTACTTTAAATAATCAGAAAAAATATCCGGCAAAATTAATTGGTACAGATGCAGCTAATGATATTGCATTGTTAAAGATAGAGGCAGATATAGATTTACCTTATGTTCCTTTTGCAGATTCAGACACCATTAAAATTGGAGAATGGGTATTGGCAGTTGGTAACCCTTACAACCTTACATCTACAGTAACTGCAGGAATTGTGTCCGCAAAAGGTAGAGATTTAGAAGGAAATAGAAATATAGAATCTTTTATTCAAACAGATGCAGCCGTTAACCCTGGTAATAGTGGTGGAGCTTTGGTAAATACAAGAGGAGAATTAATTGGAATTAATACAGCAATTTCATCTAAAACAGGTTCTTTTATTGGATATTCTTTTGCGGTACCATCTAATATTGCTAAAAAAATAATTGATGATATTTTAGAATTCGGTCAAGTACAACAAGCAATTTTAGGTATTAATGTTGATGCTGAATTTAAAGAAGAAGGTGTTAGAATTGATGCTGTTTCTGATGGAAGTGGCGCTAAAAAAGCAGGTTTAAAAGAAGGTGATATTATAAAGAAAGTAAATAACGTAAAAATTTCTAAATTTTCTGAGCTTAGAGGGCAGTTAACAGCAAAAAGACCAGGAGACGAAGTTGTTTTAACTGTTGAAAGAGATGGAGAATTAATCAATAAAAATGTTAAACTAACTAAGAAAGATACTTTTATTTCTAGCAGTATTAACATAATTCTTAAAGATATCACAAAAGCTGAAAAACGTAAGTTTAATATAGAAAATGGTGTTAAAATTGTTAGAAACGGTAATAAAAATTTAATTTATTACGGAGTAAAAGAAGGTTTCATCATTACGAAAATTAATAAAAAACCAGTAACCAATGCAGATCAAGTTTCACAATTGTTAGATTCTTCTTTAGGTAAAGGACGACCTTTATATATAGAGGTTATAAATTTAGAAGGAGAAAAAGAAAGATATGTTTTTAGGTATTAATATAGTAAACTAAATATGTAAAGAATCCCGGTTTTTAATCGGGATTTTTTTATTTTAAAAATTTTAACGAAATCGATTTCGTATTGTCAAAAAAAGAAATACTTTTGCCGAAAATTAAATTATAGTAACACAACTATGTCAACAAAAGTAAATTACAACGAAGAAGTTTTATCACAAGCCCAAACTAGAAGAGCTACTGTAGAATTTATTAATATCGTAAACGATTTATGGTATGATAAATCTATAGAATTAGTTCTTTTTAGAAACCCGTTAGTAGATAAAAGAGCCAGTGAAGTTTTAAACTTAATTGAATACGCTAAAGAATTTGTTAGCAAACCAATTTCAATTTTAGATGCGTTAGATATTGCAAAAGCAATTCAACAAATAGAATTGCCATCATCAAAATTAGATATTGGTAAATTGGCATACGAATGTTATTTAGGTGCTAAAAAAGGAGAGGACAAAGTAGCCTTTGTTCAGAATAAATTAAAAGATGCAACAGTTGCAAAAGACATTCAACCAAAAGATGTTGTTTTATACGGTTTTGGTAGAATTGGTCGTTTATTAGCTAGAGAGTTAATGACTAAAATGGGAAAAGGTTCTCAATTAAGATTAAGAGCAATTGTTACTCGTGGTGAAATTAACCAAACAGTTTTAGAAAAAAGAGCATCATTATTAAGTGTAGATTCTGTACATGGTGATTTCTTAGGAACCGTAACTGTAGATGCAGAAAATAATGCACTTATAATTAACGGTACTACAGTTTATATGATTTCTGCAAAACAACCAGAAGATATAGATTATACAGAATTTAATATTAACGATGCTTTAATTATAGATAATACAGGTGCTTTTAGAGACGAAGCAGCTTTAAGTAGACATTTAAAAGCAAAAGGAGCAAGCAAAGTTTTAATTACTGCGCCAGCAAAAGGAGTTCCTAATATTGTTCATGGTGTTAATCACAAACAAAATAGTCCAGATAAAGTAGATATTTTTTCTGCAGCCTCTTGTACAACCAATGCAATTACGCCGGTTTTAAGAGTTTTAGAAGACAATTATGGTATTAAAAAAGGACATTTAGAAACAATACATGCATATACTAACGATCAAAATTTAGTAGACAACATGCATAGTAAATATAGAAGAGGAAGAGCAGCTGCCTTAAACATGGTAATTACAGAAACTGGTGCAGGTGCTGCAGTTTCTAAAGCAATACCAGCTTTAGCAGGTAAATTAACTTCAAATGCAATTAGAGTTCCGGTACCAAACGGATCTTTAGCTATCTTAAATTTACAGTTAAATACTAAAGTGACTAAAGAAGGTGTTAACTCATTAATTAAAAAGTATGCTTTAGAAGGTGATTTAGTAGAACAAATTAAATATTCTATAGACAACGAATTAGTTTCATCTGATATTATCGGTACAACTGCACCATCAATTTTTGATAGTAAAGCAACACTTACAGACGAAGATACAATTGTAATTTACGTTTGGTACGATAATGAATACGGTTATTCACATCAAGTAATTCGCTTAGCAAAACACATTGCAAAAGTTAGAAGATTTACATATTATTAAAATACTCTTAGTGCAAATTCATTTAACAAAAGTTAAATGTAAAAGCCCAATACTTTGTGTATTGGGCTTAGTTTTTTTACAAGAAGCTATTTCCTGCTCTCGCTACTCGCTTTTTTCGTTCCTCAAAAGAGCTCAAACAAATAGCTCCATCAGGGCTAAACTAGTTTGCAAACAAAAGTTTAATCTCAAGCTGTTTTTTTAAGTTTATTTAAGCAAGGTAATCCCGCTATTTTTGTAGAAACTAAAATCGCATCATCGGTAAATAAATCGAAGAGTTCATTTATATTTACTATTTCAGTTTTTGTAATTGCTTCAATAGTAACCTCTTTTTTCTCTTATATAGTTCTTGTATCCAAGAAATAATATCCCAATGTGTATTCGTTAGTTGAATATTGTGTTCTTGCGCTATTATTTCACCAATTTCAATAGTCCATTGGTTAAAATTTGTCAAGAATCCATTAGCTGATCGGTCGATTTCTAATTTTTTTAGTTTTTGTACATGTTCATTCATAATTTTTCGTTTAAATGATTTTGGGGGAATTCACTTAAAGTCTTTTTAAATTCATCTTTAAAAACCAGTCAATTTATTTTACAATAGTTATAAATCGAACAATTCTTTTGTATGAATTTCCCTAAATAAAAAGTTTAATAATTTTTACAATAATAATTTTTAGATTTAAATATTTGTTTAATACAAAGTTAATTAGGTAGTTATGTTATGAATATAGGCAAATTGCTTAATTTGAATAGGTAGCTTGTTTGTAGTTGTTTTTATTGTATTATTTTTGATGTTATTCTTGCACACTTCAATTCGAAAGTAAATTTTAAAATCAAAATGACTGTTCAGCAAAAAATAGAAAACCTTAGAGAAGAATTAAATAATCATAATTATAATTATTATGTATTAGATAATGCTACAATTTCAGACTTCGATTTCGATATTAAATTAAAAGAGTTAGAAAAGTTAGAGAAAGAAAATCCTATTTTTTTTGATGCAAACTCGCCAACACAAAGAGTAGGTGGTACGGTTACTAAAAATTTTAAGACAGTTGTTCATAAAAACAGAATGTATTCTTTAGACAATTCGTATTCTAAAGAAGATTTATTAGATTGGGAAAAGCGTGTAGAAAAAGTTTTAGGAAGTTCTGATTTAGAATTTACTTGCGAACTTAAATTTGACGGAGCATCGATAAATTTAACTTACGAAAATGGTAAATTTATAAAAGCTGTAACGCGTGGTGATGGTTTTCAAGGAGATGAAGTAACTAATAATGTAAAAACAATTAGATCTTTACCTTTATCAATAAAAAAAGATTTTATTTCTGATTTCGAAATGCGTGGTGAAATTATTCTTCCATTAGACGGATTCAACAAAATGAATGCAGAACGATTAGAAAATGGCGAAGAAGAATACAGAAATCCTAGAAACACAGCAAGCGGAAGTTTAAAATTACAAGACAGTACAGAAGTAGCAAAAAGGCCGCTAGATTGTTTGCTATATCAAGTTGTTACATCAGAAAGAAAATATAAAACCCATTACGAGAGTTTAGAAAATGCAAGAAAGGTTGGTTTTAAAGTTCCAAATACAATAAAGTTAGCAAAATCTATTGATGAAGTTTTCGAGTTTGTAAATTTTTGGGATGCCAAACGTC
Source organism: Polaribacter sp. HA6-7 (assembly GCF_055693625.1). Lineage (NCBI taxonomy): Bacteria > Pseudomonadati > Bacteroidota > Flavobacteriia > Flavobacteriales > Flavobacteriaceae > Polaribacter > Polaribacter sp. HA6-7. The sequence continues at coordinate 1,970,518 of NZ_CM146338.1, read as the reverse complement.
ATGAATTACCTTATGAAACAGACGGAATTGTAATAAAAGTGAACAATCTTCAACAACAAGAAGAGTTAGGTTATACTGAAAAAGCACCACGATGGGCAATTGCATATAAATTTAAAGCAGAACAAGTATCTACAATCTTAGAAGAAATCACATATCAAGTTGGTAGAACAGGTGCAATTACACCAGTAGCTAATTTACAACCAGTGCAACTTGCGGGCACAACAGTAAAAAGAGCATCTTTACACAATGCAGACCAAATAGAAAAATTAGATATTCGAGTTCATGATACTGTTTTTGTTGAAAAAGGCGGAGAGATCATTCCAAAAATAATTGCGGTAGATTTTACCAAACGTCTAGGAAATTCACAGCCAACTCAATATGCAACACATTGCCCGAATGCAATACCAAATTAGTAAGAACAGAAGGAGACGCTAAACATTATTGTCCAAATCAATTTGGTTGTGCACCACAAATAACGGGTAGAATTCAGCATTTTATTTCTAGAAAAGCCATGGATATTGATGGTTTAGGTGGCGAAACTGTAGATTTACTTCGAAAAGAAGGTTTAATTCAAAATTATGCAGACTTGTATGACTTAAGAGTAGACCAAGTAATTCCATTAGAAAGAATGGCAGAAAAATCTGCTAAAAATATGATTGACGGTATTGAGAAATCAAAACAAATTCCGTTCGAAAAAGTTTTATTTGCCTTAGGTATTCGATTTGTAGGAGAAACTGTAGCAAAAAAGTTAGCAAAACATTTTAAATCTATAGATAACTTAATGGCCGCATCTTTAGAAGAATTAGTAAATGTAGATGAAATAGGAGATAGGATTGCACAAAGTATTTTAGATTTTTCATCAGATTTAGGTAATATTCAATTAATAGATAGATTAAAATCTTACGGATTACAATTAGAAGTATCGGCAGAGAGTTTAGAAAATCAAACAGAAATTTTAAAAGATCAAGTTTTTGTGGTTTACGGCGTATTTCATCAAATGTCTAGAAACGAACTTAAAAAAGCAATTGAAGATAACGGAGGTAAGGTAAGTTCATCAATATCAAAAAAAACAACTTTTGTTGTTGCTGGTGATAATATGGGGCCAAGTAAATTAACAAAAGCACAAGATTTAGGAATTTCTATTATTTCAGAACAAGAATTTATAGATAAAATAAGTTAATAAATGCACTTTGGTATTTAATTTGCACAAGACAATAAGAATAACAAATCTCATTTTTTGAAACGAATACTTTACATATATATAATGTCTATCTCTATTTGCTCTTTTGCTCAGAAAAGAGAGGTAGACTCTTTACCTAAAAACTTAGAAGATTACATTTTTGTTAAACCTGGCGATTCTGTAGTAATACAGTTAAATGAAATTGCATTGTTACCAAAACATAAATTTACTTCAAGAGAAGATATTCGCTATTATTTATGGTTCAAAAAAAGTGTACAAAGCGTATCCGTTTGCAAAACTAGCATCTCAAAGATTAGATAGTTTAAATAACCGATTAGAAAAAATAAAATCAAAAAGTAAACGTAAAAAGTATACAAGGTTAGTTCAAAAATATATAGAAGGCGAATTTACAGATCAGATTAAAAAGATGACCACTACAGAAGGTAGAATACTTATAAAGTTAATTCATCGTCAAACTGGTAAAACAGCTTTTAATAATATCAAAGGTTTAAGAAGTGGCTGGAAAGCGTTTTGGTACAATACAACTGCAAATGTTTTTAAGTTATCTTTAAAAACAGAATACCATCCAGAATCAAATAACGAAGATTATTTAATAGAAGACGTGTTGCAAAGAGCTTTTCAAGAAGACAAATTAGAAGCTCAAAAAACAAAACTAAACTTCGATTACGTAAAAGTAATAGCATCAAGAAAAGGTGAAATTAATGTAGAAGAATATAAAAAGATGTTTTCTAAGATGCTAAAAAAGAAAAATAAGAAGAAATAATCGATATTTTTTGGGTGTTACCACGAAAAAAATCGTGGTCGGGCTTTACATTATATCTTTTTATTAGTCTTTATTCTTTAAATTAATCTTCATCTTAATTAAAAACTCACTTAATTTTTACTTGGCTATAGAAGTATCCCATAAAAAGGATGTCATTTCAATCCCTAACACAGCAAGTTTGCCAACATTTTCACCTTTATTTAAGTATATACTTGTATGTGTTTTCTGTTTTTTACCATTTTACAGTTTTATTTAAAAACGATAAACCCCTGAAATTATATTTAATTATCAGTTTTTATAAAGTAGAGATTAATTATTATTAAAAAATTAAAAGAACTTTTTGTTTGTAAGTTGTTGATTTTTAATTGGTTTTACTTTTATGTTAAAAATAGTTTAAAATAACAACAAATTATAGTTGTGTAATTAAAAAGAGGTTGTATGTTTGCACCCGCTAACAAAGAAATATCTTTTTAGTCAAGTTCATTAACGTTTTAACTTTATTTAAAACCCTTTAAAATAAAAGTAATTTTTAATTAGGATTATAAATAAAAAAGATTGTATCTTTGCAGTCCGAATTTTTCGGAAAAAAGTTCAAGTTTTCGGGTTAAGAAATTAAATTAAAAAAAAGATTTATTTTTCTTGTTAGATTAGAAATAAGTTTTATATTTGCACCCGCTAAACGAGACAGCAAAAACGTTTAGAGAGATTTTGGAATAACGGTAATTTAAGTTAGATAGTTCGATTCTATCATTTCTACAAAATTAAGATTTAGGTTTTGTTTTTAAAGAGCAAGATTTGATACCTTAAAAGTTCATTGAAAATATTGAAATTGACAGCGTAAAAAAAGAGTAGAATAACCGCATTATTAATAATGTAAATTCTTTTGAAACTTATTCATTAAAATATTTAAAATATACAATGAAGAGTTTGATCCTGGCTCAGGATGAACGCTAGCGGCAGGCTTAACACATGCAAGTCGAGGGGTAACATTGTGCTTGCACAGATGACGACCGGCGCACGGGTGCGTAACGCGTATAGAACCTACCTTTTACAGAGGGATAGCCTTTAGAAATGAAGATTAATACCTCATAGTATTGCGATTTGGCATCAGATTGTAATTAAAGATTTATTGGTAAAAGATGGCTATGCGTCCTATTAGTTAGTTGGTAAGGTAACGGCTTACCAAGACATCGATAGGTAGGGGTCCTGAGAGGGAGATCCCCCACACTGGTACTGAGACACGGACCGGACTCCTACGGGAGGCAGCAGTGAGGAATATTGGACAATGGAGGAGACTCTGATCCAGCCATGCCGCGTGCAGGAAGACTGCCCTATGGGTTGTAAACTGCTTTTATACAGGAAGAAACACTAGTACGTGTACTAGCTTGACGGTACTGTAAGAATAAGGACCGGCTAACTCCGTGCCAGCAGCCGCGGTAATACGGAGGGTCCGAGCGTTATCCGGAATCATTGGGTTTAAAGGGTCCGCAGGCGGTCGATTAAGTCAGAGGTGAAATCCCATAGCTTAACTATGGAACTGCCTTTGATACTGGTTGACTTGAGTCATATGGAAGTAGATAGAATGTGTAGTGTAGCGGTGAAATGCATAGATATTACACAGAATACCGATTGCGAAGGCAGTCTACTACGTATGTACTGACGCTCATGGACGAAAGCGTGGGGAGCGAACAGGATTAGATACCCTGGTAGTCCACGCCGTAAACGATGGACACTAGTTGTTGGGATTTATCTCAGTGACTAAGCGAAAGTGATAAGTGTCCCACCTGGGGAGTACGATCGCAAGATTGAAACTCAAAGGAATTGACGGGGGCCCGCACAAGCGGTGGAGCATGTGGTTTAATTCGATGATACGCGAGGAACCTTACCAGGGCTTAAATGTAGTATGACAGGTTTAGAGATAGACTTTTCTTCGGACATATTACAAGGTGCTGCATGGTTGTCGTCAGCTCGTGCCGTGAGGTGTCAGGTTAAGTCCTATAACGAGCGCAACCCTTGTCGTTAGTTGCCAGCATGTAAAGATGGGGACTCTAACGAGACTGCCGGTGCAAACCGTGAGGAAGGTGGGGATGACGTCAAATCATCACGGCCCTTACGTCCTGGGCCACACACGTGCTACAATGGTATGGACAATGAGCAGCCATCCGGCAACAGAGAGCGAATCTATAAACCATATCACAGTTCGGATCGGAGTCTGCAACTCGACTCCGTGAAGCTGGAATCGCTAGTAATCGGATATCAGCCATGATCCGGTGAATACGTTCCCGGGCCTTGTACACACCGCCCGTCAAGCCATGGAAGCTGGGAGTGCCTGAAGTCGGTCACCGCAAGGAGCCGCCTAGGGTAAAACTGGTAACTAGGGCTAAGTCGTAACAAGGTAGCCGTACCGGAAGGTGCGGCTGGAACACCTCCTTTCTAGAGAAAGATGGTGAGTTACAAAAGGTACATTTTACTCTTTGCTGTTAATTTTAAAATAAAGAAAGTATTAAGCTATTATAGTCTCGTAGCTCAGCTGGTTAGAGCGCTACACTGATAATGTAGAGGTCGGCAGTTCGAGTCTGCCCGGGACTACAAAATAGAGATACTTTAAGGAAATTCTCGAAACTAGAGAATTCTAAATTCGTAATTCTGAATTCAAAATTCAAAATTTCAAATGGGGGATTAGCTCAGTTGGCTAGAGCGCTTGCCTTGCACGCAAGAGGTCATCGGTTCGACTCCGATATTCTCCACAACGGTCAATTATAATAGATAGGCCACAAGTTCATTGACATATTGGTAAAATGATATCGTAAGAATCAAAAAGATAGAGAACAAATAGATATTTATATCTATTATATTTATAAAAATATAAAAGAGCTCGTTATGATGTATTTATACATCATAGCAAAAAGTACAATAAGTTAAGTAAGGGCGTATGGCGGATGCCTAGGCTCTCAGAGGCGATGAAGGACGTGATAAGCTGCGAAAAGCTACGGGGAGGGGCACATACCTTATAATCCGTAGATATCCGAATGGGGCAACCCACTATGTTGAAGACATAGTACCGAAAGGGGCAAACCCGGTGAACTGAAACATCTAAGTAACCGGAGGAAGAGAAAACAATAGTGATTCCGTTAGTAGTGGCGAGCGAACGCGGATTAGCCCAAACCAGTAATGTTACGGCATTGCTGGGGTTGTAGGACCACGATATTCAATGCTAAGTGAATTAGAACTGTTTGGAAAGACAGACCAAAGAAGGTGATAGTCCTGTAAAAGTAAGCGAAGTTATTGATAGTGGTATCCTGAGTAGTGCGGGACACGAGTAATCCTGTATGAATCCACCGGGACCATCCGGTAAGGCTAAATACTCCTGAGAGACCGATAGTGAACTAGTACCGTGAGGGAAAGGTGAAAAGAACCCTAAGTAAGGGAGTGAAATAGAACCTGAAACCGTACGCCTACAAGCGGTCGGAGCAACTTCGTGTTGTGACGGCGTGCCTTTTGCATAATGAGCCTACGAGTTACTGTTTCTAGCAAGGTTAAATATTTAAGATATG
>NZ_CM146338.1:642500-1955000 GCF_055693625.1 Polaribacter sp. HA6-7 | reverse complement strand
CATTATCTGTTTCTAAATTGGTTAGTAAAGTAGCCGAAATTTCTGAAGTAAGAAAAAAATTAGTAGCAGAGCAGCAACAAATGGGAAAAGATGGAGGAATTGTTATGGATGGTAGAGATATTGGTACTGTAGTTTTTCCGAAGCAGATTTAAAGTTATTTATGACTGCTTCTGCGGATAAAAGAGCAACTAGAAGATATAAAGAATTAATTGATAGAGGAGATAAAGTAAATTATGATGAAATTCTATTTAATGTTCAAGAACGAGATAGAATAGATTCTACTAGAGAAGATTCTCCTTTATTAAAATCTGATGATGCAATAGAATTTGATAATTCTGATATGGGAATAAATGAACAATTTGAGAGAATATGTACACTGATAGACAGTAAACTATTTTAAAGTAATCTTTTGAATTGATAAGTTTAGCCCTGATTGAAGCATTTGTTTGAGCTCTTTTTAGAGGAACGATAAAAAAGCGAGTGCGGAAAGCAGGAAATAGCTTCTAAAAAAATGTAAAATACCTGAATATTATGGAATATTCAGGTATTTGTGTGTTTGAAGAGAAATTTTCCATTTCGGATTCTTCATTACGTAATCTACTATTAACTCAGTCATTTTTTCTTTTTTACTCCATTCTGGTTGTAAAAATAACTGACATTTATCTGAAACTTTAGCCGCTTGTTGTTCTGCAAATTCAAAATCTGATTTGTTATGAATAATCATTTTAAGTTCATCTGCTTCAGGATAACACTCATCTAAAGGTAATTTTGTTTTTTTAGGAGACAGACAAAACCAATCCCATTTTCCTGAAAAGGAATATGCACCTGAGGTTTCTATGTGTGTTTTTATATTATTATTTTGTAATAAATCAGTAATATAATCCATAGACCACATTAAAGGTTCACCACCAGTAATTACAACTGTTTTAGCGTATTTTTTAACATTGTCTACTATTTTATCTGCTAATGTTGGTGGGTGTAATTCTGCGTTCCAACTTTCTTTAACATCGCACCAATGGCAACCTACATCGCAACCACCAACTCTTATAAAATATGCGGCTGTACCCGTGTGAGCGCCTTCACCTTGTATTGTATAAAATTCTTCCATTAGAGGAAGCATTATACCTTTGTTTACTAAATCTTTTGTATTTTTATCCATCTTCATTAAAATCTACCATAACGGTTTAAGTTTGCAAAGGTAGTTTTTTGTAATTCAAGAATAAAAAGAATAATAAATTAATTCTAAACGCTTAATTATCAAAACATTTTTGTAAATTTGCACTCCTTTTTACGAGAACAGATTTAGAAAAGGAATTAAAAAAACAATTTATAAAAACAACTCTTTGCGTTTACGTCGTTAGAAATCTGTAAAACAATAAGATACAAAATTATTTTAGACACATGTCTGAAGAAACAAAAAACACTGAAGAGCAGGTAGCTGCAACTGAAGTACAAGAAACAGCAACTCCTGCTGTAGATCCTAAACAATTTTTAGCTGATTTTAACTGGCACAAATACGAACAAGGTATTGAAGCTGTTGATGAAGATAAATTAAAAGCATTTGAAACTGCTTTAGAAGGAACTGTTGGATTTGTAAATGAGCGTGATGTAATTGAAGGAACTGTAATTAGAATTACAGATAGAGATGCAATTATAGACATCAACTCTAAATCTGAAGGAGTTATCTCTTTAAACGAATTCCGTTACAACCAAGGTTTATCAGAAGGAGATAAAGTAGAAGTATTAGTTGACAAAAGAGAAGATTCTTCCGGTCAGTTAGTATTATCTCACAAAAAAGCAAGAGTAATTAAAGCATGGGAACGTGTAAACAATGCTCATGAAACTGGTGAAGTAGTTAACGGTTTTGTTAAGTGTAGAACTAGAGGTGGTATGATTGTAGATGTTTTCGGTATCGAAGCATTCTTACCAGGATCTCAAATTGATGTTAAGCCAATTAGAGATTACGATCAATACGTAGAGAAAACTATGGAATTCAAAGTTGTGAAAATCAACCACGAATTTAAAAACGTTGTTGTATCTCATAAAGCTCTTATTGAAGCTGATATTGAATTACAGAAAAAAGAAATCATTGGTCAGTTAGAAAAAGGACAAGTATTAGAAGGTATTGTTAAAAACATTACTTCTTATGGTGTATTTGTTGATTTAGGTGGTGTTGATGGTTTAGTACATATTACAGATTTATCTTGGTCTAGAATTAACCACCCGAATGAGGTTGTTGAATTAGATCAAAAATTAAACGTTGTAATTTTAGACTTTGATGATAACAAATCTAGAATCCAATTAGGATTAAAACAATTATCTGCGCATCCTTGGGAAGCTTTAGATACTGACTTAAAAGTTGGTGATAAAGTAACTGGAGAAGTAGTAGTAATTGCAGATTATGGTGCATTTGTAGAAGTAGAACAAGGAGTAGAAGGATTAATTCACGTTTCTGAAATGTCTTGGTCAACTCACTTACGTTCTGCACAAGACTTCGTAAAAGTTGGTGATAAAGTAGAAGCGCAAGTTTTAACTTTAGATAGAGAAGATAGAAAAATGTCTCTTGGTATCAAGCAATTACACCCAGATCCTTGGACAGATATTACAACTAAATTCCCAGTAGGTTCTACTCATACAGGTACTGTAAGAAATTACACTAACTTTGGTGTTTTCGTAGAATTAGAAGAAGGAATTGATGGTTTAGTATATATTTCTGACTTATCTTGGACTAAGAAAATTAAGCATCCATCAGACTTTGTTACTGTTGGAGACAAATTAGAAGTACAAGTATTAGAATTAGATGTAGAGAACAGAAAGTTAAACTTAGGTCATAAGCAAACTCAAGATAACCCTTGGGATGCACATGAAGCTACGTATGCAATCGGTTCTACACACGAAGGAACAATCAAAGAAAAGAATGATAAAGGAGCAGTTGTAACTTTTGCTGATGGAGTAGAAGGTTTTGCACCAACAAGATTCTTAGAAAAAGAAGATGGTTCTAAATTAGGAAAAGGAGATACAATCGAATTTGTAGTTTTAGAATTTTCTAAAGAATACAGAAGAGTTGTAGTTTCTCATACTTCTATCTTTAGAGAAGAAGAAAAGAGAAATGTAAAAGCAGCAGTTAAAAAATCTGCAGATGCAGAAAAAACTACACTTGGAGACATAGGTGGTTTAGCAGCTCTTAAAAAGAAAATGGAAGCTGGTAACAAAAAGTAATCTTACTTTTTAACAAGCCGATATTTATAATATCTAAAAGCCGATGCAGTTTTGCTTCGGCTTTTTTATTTCTATTATTTGGGCGTTACCTTTTAGGTCGGGCTTTACGCACTCGCTTTTTGTTCATACTTCACAAAAGAGCTCAAACAAATGCTACAATCCCTAACGCAACTATTTGCTAGCCAATTGCAAAGTATAAAGTCAGTACATGTTAATTTATTTTAGATAACCATTTAATAAATTTATCTTTGTGTATCTAAAATAAAGACAAAAAATATAATGACACTTATAAAATCAATATCAGGTATTAGAGGAACAATTGGTGGTAAAACTGCAGACAATTTAACCCCAATAGACGCAGTAAAATTTGCATCCGCTTACGGTGCTTTTATCAAAAACAGAAATCCTAATAAAGATAAAATAACTGTTGTAATTGGTAGAGATGCCCGTATTTCCGGAAAAATGATTTCTAGTTTGGTTGCAAATACTTTAGTTGGTTTAGGCATAAACGTTGTAGACTTAGGTTTATCTACTACACCAACAGTAGAAGTTGCTGTACCTTTAGAAAATGCAGAAGGTGGTATAATTTTAACAGCTTCACATAATCCGAAACAATGGAATGCCTTAAAATTATTAAATGAAAAAGGTGAGTTTTTAAATGGATCTGAAGGAGAAAAAATTTTAGCATTAGCAGAAAGTGAAGATTTTGAATTTGCAGATGTTGATGATTTAGGAGTGTATTCTAAAGATGCTTCTTATTTAGAAAAGCACATTCAAGAAGTTTTAAATTTAGAATTGGTAGATGTAGAGGCTATTAAAAATGCAAATTTTAAAGTTGTTGTAGATGGTGTTAATTCTACCGGAGGAATTTTTATACCTGCTTTATTAAAAGAGTTAAATGTAGAATGCGTAGAATTATATTGTACACCAAACGGACAATTTCCACACAATCCAGAACCTTTAAAAGAGCATTTAACAGACATTTCTGAACTGGTTGTTAAAGAAAAAGCAGATTTTGGTATTGTTGTAGATCCGGATGTAGATAGATTAGCTTTAATTTCTGAAGATGGTTCTATGTTCGGAGAAGAATATACTTTAGTAGCTTGTGCCGATTATGTTTTAGGAAAACTAGGTGGCGGTAATACAGTTTCTAACTTATCTTCTTCTAGAGCTTTAAGGGATGTTACAGAAAAACATGGCGGAACTTATACCGCATCTGCTGTTGGTGAAGTAAATGTTGTAATAAAAATGAAAGAAACTAACACTGTAATTGGTGGAGAAGGTAATGGAGGAATTATTTATCCGGCATCTCATTATGGTAGAGATTCTTTAGTTGGTGTTGCACTATTTTTAAGCCATTTAGCAAATAATAAAATGTCTTGTAAAGAATTAAGAGATTCATATCCAAGTTATTTTATGAGTAAAAATAAAATTCAATTAACGCCAGAAATTAATGTTGATGGTATTTTAGAAACAATGGCAACAACTTATAAAAATGAAGATGTAAATACTATAGATGGTGTAAAAATAGATTTTGCGGATGAATGGATTCATTTAAGAAAATCTAATACAGAGCCAATTATTAGAATTTATACAGAAGCTAAATCTCAAACAGCAGCAGATAATTTAGCAGAGAGATTTATAAAAGAAATTAAAGCAATTATTTAAAATAATTTAGATTGAAAAAAAACATTTTAGTTTTAGGGATACTTTTATTTAGTACGCTTACTGTTTTAGGACAACAAAATAAAAAGTTTTCTAAGAAAAATAAGGTAGTAAATAAAGGTAAGTTTTTTGTTTATTGGGGATGGAATTGGTCTAGTTACACGGATTCTGATATCCGTTTTAAAGGTAAAGATTATGATTTTACATTATCTGATGTTAAGGCACAAGATAGACCAACTAAGTTTTCTGTAAATAATTATTTTAACCCTGGTAATATTACAATTCCTCAGAATAACTATAGAATTGGTTACTTTTTTAAAGAAAACTATACAATTTCCATTGGTGTAGATCACATGAAATATGTGGTTAACAATGATCAAAATGTTACTATAAATGGTAATATTAATATTGGAAATGCAAAATATGATGGTACCTATAACAATCAGAATATACAATTAACAGAAGATTTTTTAAGATTTGAGCACACAGATGGTTTAAATTATGTAAATGTAGAAGTTAAAAGATTTGATAATATAGACCATTGGTTTGGATTAGATTTGAAAAACCTTCAAATAAATTTAACTGAAGGAATTGGAGTAGGAGGTTTGTATCCTAGAACAGATACATCGCTTTTAGGTAAAGAAAGACATGATAACTTTCATTTATCCGGTTGGGGAGTTTCTGTTGGCGCCGGATTAAATATTACATTTTTAAAGCATTTTTATATTCAATCAGATTATAAAATTGGTTATATAAACATGCCGGATATTAAAACATCTTTAAGTTCTGCAAGATTCTGCCTCTCAAAGTTTTTATTTTTTCGAGAATAATATATTAATAGGAGGAAGATTCAGAATTTTTTAAAACAGTTTACAATGAATTTAGAAGCATATTTTGATAAGTTTAGAAAAAATATAGTTGGTATAAACCAAAAATTTGAGTCTCCTTATGGTTTGCAAAATCTAATTTACACAGATTGGACGGCTAGCGGTAGATTATATCATCCTATAGAAGAAAAATTGTTACATAAGTTTGGACCATTTGTTGCAAATACACATACAGAAACTTCTACTTCGGTGCAGCAATGACTTTAGCTTATCACGAAGCTAGAAAAATTATTAAACGTCATGTTAACGCAAATGAAAACGATGTTTTAATAACTTCGGGTTCCGGTATGACAGGAGTTGTAAATAAGTTTCAAAGAATTCTAGGACTAAAAGTTTCTGAAAGTTTAAAAAATTATACAGAATTACCAGAAGAAATAAGACCTATAGTTTTTATTTCTCATATGGAACATCATTCTAATCAAACCTCTTGGTTAGAAACTATTGCAGATGTAGAAGTTGTACCTTGTAATAATGAAGGTTTAGTTTGTTTAGAAAGTTTTGAAAAAAGCATTAAAAAACACGAACACAGAAAAATTAAAATAGCTTCTATAACTTCTTGTTCTAATGTAACAGGTATAAAAACCGATTATCATAAAGTAGCAAAATTGATTCATAGTTATAATGGTTTATGTTTTGTAGATTTTGCTTGTTGTGCACCTTATGTAGATATAAACATGCATCCGAAGCAGAAGATGAATATTTAGATGCTGTTTTCTTTTCTCCTCATAAATTTTTAGGAGGACCAGGAAGTTCGGCGTATTAATTTTTAATAAAAGTTTGTATAAGAACACAATACCTGATAATCCAGGTGGCGGAACGGTAAGTTATACAAATCCTTGGGGACAACATGATTATTTTGATGATGTAGAAACAAGAGAGGATGGCGGAACACCTGCTTTTTTGCAAACAATTAGAATCGCACTTTCAATTCAGTTGAAAGAAGAAATGGGAACTGATAAAATTAAAGCGAGAGAAGACGAGATTAATAAAGTTGTTTTTAAAACTTTAGAGAATTTAAACGGAGTAAAAATTTTAGCACCAAACCATAAGGACAGATTAAGTATTTTTTCTTTTTATTTCGAAAAATATCATTTTAATCTTGTGGTAAAGCTTTTAAATGATCGCTTTGGAATACAAACAAGAGGTGGATGTTCTTGTGCAGGAACTTATGGTCATTATTTGTTAAATGTTGACCAAGAAACTTCTAATAGAATTAAAGACGAAATTTTACATGGTTGTAATACTCAAAAACCAGGTTGGGTTCGTCTCTCTGTTCATCCAACAATAACAAATAAAGAATTAGAATTTGTTTGTAATTCTTTAAAAGAACTGTCTGTAAACATAGAAGATTGGGCTAAAGATTATGAATATGATAGCTTAAAGAATGATTATTCTCATAAATCTGTTACACCAATAGAACAAAACTTAGTTAAAGAGTGGTTTAACTTATAGTCTATAAAAATTCAGCCGGAACTTTATCTCTATGCTTAAATCTTTTGTGAGACCAAAGATAGAATTCCGGTTGATTTAAAATATTTTTTTCTGTCAATTCGGTATATAAATCTGTAATTTGATAATTTTCAAAGTCTTTAGCATTTTCAGTTATCAGTTGAAATTCAGTTTTATAATAACCTCTTTTAACTTTTTTAGTTACATAATTGATCACTACTAAATCAAACTTTTTTGCAAGCATTTCTGCACCCGTATGCACCGGAACTTTTATATTAAAAAATCTCTCCAATAATAAGTTTTATGTGGTTGTGGAGATTGATCGCTTAATAAAATATATGCACCTTGTTTTTTATCAGAAAACCTTTGTTGCATACCTCTAACCATATCAGAAGTTTTATATCCAATAACTCCAAACTTTTCTCTTGAATCTCTAACTTTTTTTCGAAGTACTTATTATTAAGTTTTGTATACGCACCCAAAACATCAATATCTAAAACTTTAGGTAAACTTGTAGACCATTCCCAATTGGCTTGATGAGCACCAACTAATGCGATACTTTTTCCTTCTTTAGCAAATTTATTTACCAATTGTGGATTTTCATAAGTATATCGTTTCAAAATTTCTTTTTCAGAAATAGAAAAAGCTTTTACGCTTTCCATCATCAAATCCATTAAATGTTTAAAGAATTTTTTTCTGATAATTAAAAGTTCTTTTAAAGGTTTGTTAGGAAAAGCTATTTGTAAATTATCTAAAACTACTTTTTTCGATATCCAATTACATAATAAATTAGAAAATAGAAAAAATCTGATTTTAAATATAAGATTCTCATTGGTAACTTAGAAAGTAACCAAATTAATGGATAACTAATGGCAAAGACAATAAATTGCATATATAAATTTTAGTGTTGCAAATATCGTATATATATTTAAAATGAAAAGATAAATACTAATGGGTTTTTATTAAGTTTGTTACATGATAGAAAATATAAATAAGGCAATATTATTATTAATGATTGCTAATGTATTAATTTCGATGAAGGGTTTTAAAGAGTATTCATTTCTCGATAAATACAAGTTTCAGATTAGTAGAATTTTATCAGGAGAGAAAATTAGAATGTTAACTTCGGCTTTTTACATGTAGATTGGTTGCATTTAGGTTTAAATATGTATGCTTTGTATCTTTTTGGAGGTATTGTAACGCAACACACAAGTACTAGTAATTTCTTAATTATTTATTTTGGAAGCTTGTTAGCTGGAAGTTTATATTCTCTTAAAGAGCATAAAAAAGAACCTTATTATAGTGCTGTTGGAGCATCCGGTGCAGTTTCGGAACTATTTTTTCAGCAATTTTATTAGATCCAGGTATGAAACTATATCTTTTGTTTATACCAATTCCAATTCCAGGATATATTTTTGGAATTGGTTACATATTATATTCTATTTATGGTTTGAAAAATCAAGTTGGTAATGTTGGTCATTCTGCGCATTTAGGAGGAGCAATAGGAGGGTTTATTCTTACAATCATTCTAAATTCCTATTTATTTACATATAACTTAGCTACCATTATATTGTTAGCAGTACCAATAATATTTTTATTAGTTTTTGGAGATAAACTGCCAAAAAATAAATTACAAGGTTTAGTTTTTAGCAAAAAAAAGCTTCATAATTTCTTATGAAGCTTTTGAGCGAAAGACCAGGTTCGAACTGGCGACATTCAGCTTGGAAGGCTGACGCTCTACCAACTGAGCTACTTTCGCGTGGTAAAGAGATGCAAATATATAACGTTTTTTAACATCTGCAAGCATTTTTTTTACAAAAAAGATACATTTTTTTAATGTTCTTAATAATGAAATAGTTAGCTATTCATTTTTTTACAAAAAATAATTTTTGAGCTTAAATTATAAGTATTTTAACTTCTAATAATGATTTTAATTCTGCTGAAATTTTACTTTTTTTAAAATTAAGAATTTTGCTTATTTATAAAACTGAAGTTCGGTTTTATCTTTGCTGTATAATTATATGTTTAACCCCCAATTTAATCATTATGAAAAATTTTAAACTAGTAGTAATTTTAGCATTATTTGCATTTTCGGTATCAGCACAAGATCTTGCAATGACCACAGTAAACAATTATGGTACTTACACTCCAATAGAAGAAAAAGAAGAGATTATACCATTATTAAATGAATCAAAATACACCTACAAATACAAAGGAGAAAATGTAGTTGTTGTATTTTCTGAAGACCAACATGTAGAGTATTTTAATGAAGGAAAGTACTTTATTAAATCTGACATTTCTTGGGTTTCAGAAGATGAGTGTTATATGACATTACAAGAATCAAATCTTCCTAATTTTCCTTTTAAAAAAGGAATTAAATTAAAAATGAAGATTACAAAAATAAAAAGAGGTTATATTTTTTACGAGTCTACTTTAGGTGGTAGAACTTGGGAAGGAAGAATGAGAAAGTTATATTAATCCCCTAAATTAATATATTCCCTAAGTTAAATTATACCCCTAATAAATTATAATTTATAAAGTCCAGTTTGTTTGTTCAAACTGGGCTTTTATGCTTTTACTAGTATAGTGTTTTTAGTTATTTAAGAATAAATATGATCTTGTTTCTAATTTCATAATTAAATCCAAAGAAATAGAGAAATTAAGAATTTTGCTTATTTATAAAACTGAAGTTCGGTTTTATCTTTGCTGTATAATTATATGTTTAACCCCCAATTTAATCATTATGAAAAATTTTAAACTAGTAGTAATTTTAGCATTATTTGCATTTTCGGTATCAGCACAAGATTTTGCAATTACCACAGTAAACAATTATGACACTTATACTTCAATAGAAGAAAAAGAAGAGATTGTACCATTATTAAAAGAAACAAAATACACCTACAAATACAAAGGAGAAAATGTGGTTGTAGTATTTTCTGAAGACCAACATGTAGAATATTTTAATGAAGGAAAATACTTTATTAAATCTGACATTTCTTGGGTTTCAGAAGATGAATGTTATATGACATTACAAGAATCAAATCTTCCTAATTTTCCTTTTAAAAAAGGAATTAAATTAAAAATGAAGATTACAAAAATAAAAAGAGGTTACATTTTTTACGAGTCTACTTTAGGTGGTAGAACTTGGGAAGGAAGAATGAGAAAGTTATATTAATCCCCCAAATTAATATATTCCCCTTAATTAAATTATACCCCTAATATATTATAATTTATAAACCCCAGTTATTAAGCATTTGTTTAATAACTGGGGTTTAAAGTCTTATAAAGTATTTTATATTATAAATTTAGTCAATTGGTAAAGTATTAGATATTGTATTAATTAGTTTCTCAAAATCACTAGATTTATCAAAGAAATCTTGAGCTCCGTATCTTAAACAAGTTCTTTTTAATTCTCGGCTTGTAGAAAAAACGTACACTTTAGGTAGCTTATTATTTTCTTTAAACCATTTTAGTAGTTCAATTCCATTGCCATCTCGGTAAGCTTAAATCTAAGGTTACAATATCAACATCAGTTTCTTTCAAATAAGAAATTGCTTCATGTAGAGTTGGCGTTAATCGTATATTTTTAAAAGGCAGAACTCTCTTACTTGCATTAAGAATTTTTTCTCCAATTAAAGGGTTATCTTCTACAATTAGCATGTTTTTTTGTGGATGTTTCAATTATTAATTAAGTTTAATTATTGACCAATTGTAAAATTACAATTAAAGTTAATAATATTATATAGGGGAGTTGCTTATTATTGATATATTATTACATTTCTAAAGAGGTAAATCCTTTTTTTATTGCATATTTAGTTAATTCCGGTATTGTATATAAATCAATTTTTTTCATGATATTATTTCTATGTACATCAACAGTTTTAGAGCTTAAAAATAAAATTTCTCCAATTTCTTTAGAAGATTTTCCTTCTGTAATTAATTGTAAAACTTCTTTCTCTCTTGAACTTAAAAGAGTGTTTTCTATGGTATTTCCTTGTTTAATTATCGATAAAAATTCTTGATTAATATCCTTAGATAAGTATTTTATATCTTGTACAACAGTATTTATAGCAGTAATTAATTCGTTAGAATCACCATCTTTTAATAAATATCCATAGGCACCAGCTTTAAACATTCCTTGTATAAATTGTTTACTAGAATGCATAGAAAGACCGATAATTTTAATGTCAGGGCATGTTTTATGAATCTGTTTTGCAGCTTCGATACCATTTAAATTTGCCATAGCTACATCTATAACCAAAACATCTGGCAATAATTTAGAGCAAACACTAATAGCTTCTCTTCCGTCAGATGCTTCTCCAATAATTTTCATATTAGACTTTTGTTCTATTATATTTCTTAAACCATCTCTAAGAAGTTTGTGATCGTCTACTAAAACTATTTTTATTTGGTCGTTGGCTATCATATAGTTAAAGGTATAAAAAAATTAACAGTTGTTCCTAAGTTTTTTTCTGAAGTTATACTAAAAACTCCATTAATATTGGCAATTCTTTCTTGTACGGTAAATAAACCGAAACCAGAACCTGAATAGTTTTTTAAGTTTTTTAATTTACTAGTATTAAAACCAACACCGTTATCTTTAATAACAAACCAAAAACCTAAATTAGTTTTATTAATTTCTAATGTTATTATAGATGCTTGAGCATATTTTAGCGCATTATTTGCAACTTCTTGTATACTTCTATATAACAAAATTGAAGAAGCTTCATCTAGCTCAACAAAGTCTAAATTGGTAATTATTTCGCATTTTATTTTATAAGTGTTTTCTATGTTTTCAAACAACCAATATAAAGTATCTATTATGCCTAATTGATAGAGTGCAGGTGGTGATAATTCGAAAGTTATTTTTCTACTATTTTCTAATGCATCAACAATATGAGTTTCTATAAAATCTAGATCTTCAAAAATTTCTTCTAATTTACTATTTCCTTTAAGTTCGTTAATTTTCATTTTAGAAATCACTAAAGATTGACTTAAATGATCATGAATATTAGATGCAATTTCTTTTTTCTGTTTTTCTTCAATTAAAGTTAACTCGGTGGTTAGTTTTTGTAAGGAAGATTGATACTCATTAATCTCTATATTTGCTAACATCCATTGTGTAATGTCTCTTGCTGTTGTTACAAAGTAACTAATTCTATCATTCTCGTAAATAGGAGTCGACAAAAACTCTAACCAAATATAGTCTCCATTTTTATGTTTTGCTCTAAAAGGGTGCGCCTCTGTTTTTAAATTTTTATTAACTTCATCTATAGCCTCAAATAAACTATCTAAATCATCTTTATGTACTATCGAAAGAATTTTTTTACCAATAAAATCTGATTGTTTATAGCCTAAAAGGTTTTCTATTGATGGACTAATATACTTAAATGTTCCGTCTGGTTCTTGTAAACAAATTAAATCACTAGTGTTATTAGCAAGTAAACGATACATTTCTTCTGCTTTGTCAACCTTATCTCTGTTTATTTTTTTCTGTAATATCTTGTAAAACACCTCTTAAAAAGATTGTTTCACCATTACTGTTAACTTCAGAGTAACCAATTACATTTAACCAAAGTAGTTCATTTTGTTCGTTTTTAAAATTTAATTCTAGATTAAAACTTTTATTTTCTGCAATACATATGTCAATTGCCTGTTGTAAAATTTCTTCAGATCCATTAACGTAATATTTCATTAATTTATCTAACGGAGGGATAGTTCCTATAGGTAAACCATGAATTTTAAAAATTTGATCTGACCAGCTAACATTTTCTGTAATTAAATCTAGCTCCCATGCACCAACTCTTGTAATTCTGCCAGATTCATTTAGCAAAAATTTACTTCTTTCAGCAGCAATTAGTGCTTTTTTTATTTCATCTTTACTGTCTCTTAAGTTTTTTTCTATTAATTTTTGATGCGTAATATCATTCATTACAACCACAGCACCTAGTTTTTTACCCTTATTGTCATGAAAAGAAGCTCCGTTACAAAGTACAATTCTAGGTTCTTGATCAACTGATTTTATAACAATTTCTTCATTAGTTAAAATTTTACCATTAAAAGCTTGCATTAAAGGAATTTCTTTTTTCTTTAAAAGGGTTTTATAATCTGATTTATATAAGCCATAATTTTTTGCCCATTTCTCTTGAGGAATTTTAAGAATATCTACACCATGCCATTCTTTAGCTGTCTTATTAAATAGAACAATTTCACCTTTATCATTACATGCAACAATTCCGGCATTTTGATTTTCTGTCATGGCAATAACAAACTCATTTTGAGCTTTAAGCTTATTTTGAGCTAGCCTAATCTCTGTGATATCTTCTATTATACTTAAGACATATTTTTTATTACCAATTAGAATAATTTCAGCATTTGCTTTCCAAATTCTAAGTTCTCCGATTTAGTAATAAATTCAGATTCAAAATTTTTAACGCTGCCATTTTTAACTAATCTATTAAAATAGATGTTTCTTTTTCTCTGAGACTTCCAAATACTAGCCTGTATATTAACGGTACCAATTAATTCTTCTGGTGTGTAACCAGATATTCTTGCAGCGGCATCATTTACATCAACAATTTTGTGTTCATCAAAACTATTTAGTATTATCAAATTAGGACTGTTTTTAAATATTTTAAAGAATTTTTCTTCGCTTTCTTTTAATTTAATATTGATGTTTTTATTTTCTGTAATATCTTGTAAAACACCTCTACGACCTATAATTTTTTTGTTTTCATCGTAAATTGGTTGTACCACATTTCTAATCCAAACTACTCTTTTGTTATTATTAATTAATTTTAATTCAAGATCATAGGGTGTACCGTTTTCATCTAGCTCTTTATTTGCTTTAGAAATTTTTAATTGAGATTCTTTGTCAAATTTTTTAAATATTTCTTCTCTTTTCGGTGCTGTTTTTTTAACGTCACTCTCGTAAATTACATGGATATATTCAGACCAATTTACTCTTTCAGATGTCTTTATATATTCCCAATATCCAATTTTAGCTAATTTACTAGCTTCATTTAAAGAGGTTTCTTTTTGTTCTAATAATTTTAAAGAACTTTCAATTTTATTTTTAGCTAAGACTCTTTGTGTTATATCTCCGGCAGAAGTAACAAAATAACTAATTTTATTATTTTCGTATACGGCAGAAGTAATAAATTCTAACCAAATATAATGACCAAATTTATGCTTTACCCTAAATGTATATGCGTTATTATCGTAATCTGTAATAAATAATTTTTTACCTATTGTTTCTCTTAATTTCGGATATCATCAGAATGAACATAATTAAAAATTTTTTTCCAAGAAACTCTTTACTATCATAGCCCAATATTTTTTTATTGATGGACTAATATATTTAAAAGAACTATCTACATTTTGTAAACAGATAATATCATTAGAATTTTCTGTTAGTAATCTATATTTTTCTTCAACCTTTTTTTGTCGATTGACGTAGTTTCAAATTTTTGTTTATAACTTAAAGGTTGGAAAACATCTTTTATTTTAAAAAATACAAGGTCTCTATCTGTAGTGTCTAAAAACCTTAAATACATATAAAATAAAACACTAAAATAGGTTGCCAATATTCCTTTTGATTGCAACCCTTTTGTAATTACGGGAATTAACTTATCTGATTTCCAGAAAGAAAGTGTTGCATAGAATATTGTATCAAAACTTACTACAATTATCATTGTAATAAAAATTTGTAAAAATAAAAACCTTGTTTTTTTTGCTATAAATTCGAACAGAATTATTAATATAAGAGAATCTAAAAGTATGGCAATATTAGAAACAGTAGAGATGTACGGTGAGTTTTTAAATGGTTTTGCAGAATTTGCGATGGCATTATCAATTAAAGGATCTTCAATTTTCCAATTGAAAACCTGTAGTAAAAGTGTGATTAACAAATTTACTAGAAACAATGCATAAATAACTTTTTTTGTTTCTTTGGCATCTTCTTTAATATAAATAATTAATAAAGCAAAGAGTGTTACAGTTACAAATATTGATGAACCTTGAGATATTAAGTGATTTGTTGGATAATTAGAATCTATACTATTAGAAAGAAATATTTGAACAAACTGAAATAAACCCAAACTAGCATAAAGAACACTTAAACCTAGTTTTTTTCTAACTTTAAATAATAGTAATATAATAAAAGCAACAAAAGAGCTTTGAACAAATAGTGTTGTAAATTGATAAAATGTCATGGCAAAAATTATTAAAATTGATAACAGAAATATCAACTTTTAGGGAGATTTTTTCTAAAGATAAAAAAAAATGTGTTTTATTAAAATTTAAATGAGTTTTTGTTGAATATTCTGAACGTTGTGACTTTTTGATGGTGATTTAGGGATGTTAAAAACGACAGTTGTACCGTTGCTTATTTCTGATGAAATATTGAATTTTCCTTGAATATTTTCTATTCTTTCTTTAACTGTAAATAACCCAAAACCAGAACCGTTTGTATTGTGATTGTTTTTTAATTTTTTGGTATCAAAACCATTACCATTATCTTTAAATATAAAAGAGATGTAATTAGAGTTCTCATCAATATTCAATGTAAAAAAAGATGCCTTAGAATATTTTACAGCATTATTTACAACTTCTTGTATACTTCTATAAAGTAAAATAGATTTTGTATCATCCATTTTTACAGTATCTAAAGTTGTATAAATATCAGATTTTATTTCATATGTTTTTTCAATGTATTCAAATAACCAAAACAACGCATCTACAATTCCTAATTGATATAAAACAGGAGGAGAAAGTTCAAAAGTAATTTTTCGACTATTGTCTAATGCATCAGTAATATGATTTTCTATAAAATCTAAATCTTTTATTAGTTTTTCATATTCTTTATTACGTTTTAATTCTTTAATTTTCATTTTAGAAATTACTAAAGATTGACTTAAATGATCATGAATATTTGAAGCTATTTCTTTTTTCTGTTTCTCTTCTATTAAGGTAATTTCGGTTGTTAACCTTTTTAAAGATTTTTGATATTCTTGTATATTTTCATTGGCCACCATTGTTTGTGTTATGTCTCTTGCTGAAGTTACAAAGTAATTAATATCATCACCATTGTAAACAGGTGTAGATAAAAACTCTAACCAAATATAATGTCCTTTTTTATGTAAAGCCCTAAAAGGAAATGCATGAGATTTAACTTCTTTAGAAATATTGAAAAAAGTGTTTTTTAAAGATTTTAAATCCTCTGGGTGCACTATATCATATACTTTTCTGCCTATAAATTCTTCTTGTTTATAACCAAGAATGTTTTCTATTGATGGGCTTATATATTTAAATGTACTATCATATTCTTGTAAACATATTAAATCGTTGGTATTATCTGCTAGTAATCTATATAATTCTTCTGCTCTAGCTATTTTATCAATACTTTCTTTTTTGTCTGTTATATCTTGTGCTAAGCCACGTCTTCCTATTATATTTTTATTTTCATCAAAAATAGGCTCTGCAACATTTCTTACCCAAACAGCTTTACCAGTTTTTTTATGATATATTTTCATTTGTATATCATAAGATACGCCATTATTAGTTAGGTCTAATGTTGCTTGTTTAATAACAGGTAAAGAATCTTTATCAATTTGGGCTACAATGTCTGCCCTTGGTGGTAAAGGTTTTGCTTTATCTAAACCGTAAATATCATATAAATATTCAGACCATCTAAAATCGTCTTTAGCAATTATATATTCAAAGTATCCTATTTTAGCTACTTTGCTAGCTTCATCCATAGAAGCTTTATTTTTTTCTAATTGTTTTAAAGAATTTTCAATTTCTTTTTTAGATCTTTTTAGTTCTATTCTATTTAACTTAGAATCTGTAATGTCTTGTAAAACACCGCTTCTACCTATTACATTTTTATCGTCGTCATAAATTAAGTGTCCTATAATTCTAATCCAAACTTCTTTATTTACAAAATTTGTCATTTTAAGTTCGATGTCATATGGTATTCCATCAGCGTCTAATTTCTTTGTAGCACTAATTAATTTTTCTAAGAATTCACCCTTATAAACAGCAATCATTTCCTCTCGAGATGGTATTTCTTTATTAGGATCTAAACCAAATATTTTATAAACATAATCTGACCAATAAAAAGCATTGGTTTCAAATAAATAGTCAGAATATCCAATTTTTGCAATTCTACTAGATTCTCTTAGTGATAGTTCTTTTTTTCTAATAATCTTAAAGAGATTTGTAACTCTTTTTTGGAGTTTTCTAATTTACTTTGAACTTTCTTATATTTTGTAATGTCTTGTAAAATAGCTCTTCGACCTATTAATTCTTTATTTTTATTAAAAATAGGTTGGGCTATATTTCTAACCCAAAACTCTTCACCATTTCTTTTAATACCCTTTAATTCAATATCACCTGGTTGCCCTTTAGTATTTATTTTATTGATAAGGTTTTTTAATTTTATTTTAGATTTTTCATCAAAAAAAGTTAAAACATCTTTTAAAGTCGGTGTTCCGTTTCTTGGGTTTAAACCAAATATTTTATAAGCGTAATCAGACCAAATAAAAGTATCGGTTTTAGTATTATATTCTATAAATGCTAGTTCTCCTATTTTACCGGCAATATTTAAGGAATCTTCATTTTTTTCTAAAAGTTCTAAAGAATTTTCTAATTTTAACTGCGCTTGTTTGGTATGAGTAATATCATGTAATACGCCTCTTCTTCCAACTACTATTTTATTAGCACCAAAAACTGGTTCTATAATCAATCGAAGCCAAATAATTTTATTTATTTGATTTTTACCTTTAACTTCAATATTAAATGATTTGCCTTCTTCTTGAAGAGTTTTTATGTTTTTTAGGATTCTTTGTTTAGATTCTTTTTCAAAATAATTTAAAAAGGTTTCTTGAGGTGGTGGACGATCAGATGGTTCTAAACCAAAAATGTAAAACAGATAATCAGACCGAGATATAAGTTTTTTTCATAGCATCATACTCTATAAAACCCATTTTACCAATTCTACTCGCTTCATTTAGAGCTTTTTCTCTTTTTTGTAATAATAATAAAGAGTTGTCTAATTTGTTTTTCGATATTATTCGATCTGTAATTTCTCTTGCAGAAGTTACAAAAGATGTAATTTTATTATCTTGATAAATTGGTGATGTAGAATATTCTATCCATATATAATGAGCTAATTTGTGTTTTAATCTAAAAATTAGTGGTGTTTTTTGATTATTTTTTAAAAACTCTTTTTCAGATATTTTCTTTTGAAGTTCTTCAATATCATCCTTATGAACTATAGAAAAAATTTGTTTTCCTAAAAAATCAGATTGTTCATAACCTAAAATATTTTTTATTGAAGGACTAACGTAACTATAATTACCATTAAGTTCTTGTAAACAAATAATATCATTAGAATTTGTTGTTAGTAAACGATACATTTCATTCGCTTTTTTAATATCATTTACTGCTACTTCAAATTTTTGCTTATAACTAAGTGGCTTAAAAACATCTTTAATTTTAAAATAAACCAAATCTTTGTCTGTCTCATCTAAAAACCTTAGATAAAAATAAAACAGCAAACTATAATAAATAGTAAAACTATTTTTTGAGATTAAACCAGAAACTATAATATCAATTAAGTTATTAGAATTGAAAAAAGTGAAAAAGGAAAAAAAGATAGTATCAAATGTTAAGACGACAAACATTGTAATACTAATTTGTAGAAAAAGAAATCTTATTCTTTTAGATATAAATTCGAAAGTAAATATTAATAATAAAGCATCTAAAAATAATGCAATATTACCTACAATAAAAGAAGGTGTATTTTTTAAAAAGTTGTCTGTTACACTAAAAGAATTTTTAGAGTTTATGCCGTTTAAGTTCCATAAAAAAGAAATTACTATAAAATATATTAAAATATTGGCAATTAATATTGTAAATATTATTTTTCTAGTTTCGTTAGCATCTTCTTTAATGTAAATTAATAATAAAGTAAAGAGAGAAATAGTTACAAAAATAGAAGATCCTGGTGTTACTAGAAAATCGTACGCAAAATTTTGAAAAACACT
Source organism: Polaribacter sp. HA6-7 (assembly GCF_055693625.1). Lineage (NCBI taxonomy): Bacteria > Pseudomonadati > Bacteroidota > Flavobacteriia > Flavobacteriales > Flavobacteriaceae > Polaribacter > Polaribacter sp. HA6-7. Next base: position 1,935,730 of record NZ_CM146338.1, on the reverse strand, counting down.
GTTTAATATAAAAATCATGACTTGTACAAATTGAAACAAGCCAAGACAAGCGTACAAAACACCTTTACCAAGTTTTTTTCTAAATTTAAATAAAAGAAGGATTACAAAAGCAACTAAGGTGCTTTGTAAAAATAAAATTAATATAAGGTTATAATTCATAGCTTAAGATTATGGGGGTACTTAAGGGTAGAAGGGACTTAATATAGAATTATAAAAATATCAAATAAATTTTAATAATCAATAAAATAAAGTGATTTTTATTTGGTAAAACTTTATTACAGAGTAAGTTATTTTAAATAATCTTAATTTAAGATTATTTAAAATACTTATAAATTGAATTTTAAGGAAGTTTAAAACATAAAAAAACAGTTTAGAATACACTAAACTGTTTTTTAAATTTGTAGCGAAGACGGGATTTGAACCCGTGACCTCAGGGTTATGAATTTTAAGAAAACTCTAAAATTACCCTTTTTTTATGTTTATTTACACTAAATCGTGTACTGAATTGTGTACTCTGATTTGTAATAAAATTTATAGCTCAAACCTAAGATAATATTCCAAATAAAAAGAAATAATTTTATTAAAATTAATTAGTTGCCAATTTTAAATTTATATCTTATTCAAAAGATTGGGGAATGCAGAACTTAATTATATCGCCAAATTAATGATCATGTTTTGAGTGGTCATCTTTTTTGTCTTCAGTTGATTGATTCATCATCATTTCGTGGTCGTATTTACAACAACCTGGTAAACCATCATATGCTTCTTCATCACCAGCTACTTTTTCGGTATCATAACCTGAAGCTGCGATTGCTTTATGGATTGCCATTGCATCGGTTTTTGTATCATCAAAAGACATATCAATCTTCTTTTTATCGACATCCCAATTCGCACTTGCAACACCTTCAACACCGTTAGCTGCTTTTTCGATGGTACTTTTACACATACCGCAATTACCTCTTACACCAAAAGACAGGTCTGTCATTGCTATATCTTTTGACATTTCAGTAGTGGTGGTTTCTGTTTCTTTTTTGGTTTCGTTTTTACAACTTGTTAAACCTAATGCAGCTATTACAGCTATACTTAAAATTACTTTCTTCATTGTTTAAAATTTAATTGTTATTGTTCTATTATTTGTTTTACTTCACCACAGGTTAGCATTGCTTCGCCAAAGTATGGATTGATTACTTTTTCTTCTTTACTCAACCAATATGCACCATTGTTGTTATCTGCCATTGGACAAAATTCCACATAGACCTTTTCATTGACACCAAACAATTGAACAGCATTGATTAGATGTGATGATAAATGTTTAAAATAGCCTCTTTGTTCTTTTATATTAGACGTTTTAGAAATTGAAGTTGCAGAAGATTTTATTTCGCTTTCTAATGACATCCAATGTTTATGCGCCTTATTATCTGACAACAATTTCATATCTACTTTGGTTAAATTGTTTAGTAAAGTTGATGCGCTTGTTGAAGTGCTTTTTGAATCTTCTTTTACTAAAGCATCTTTTAAATTGATATACTCATTGTAAACACTATTTAACTGTTGTTGAAATTTCTCTGATACTTCCAAACGTTCATTCATATTGGTGTGGTCAATTTCTTTATTTGATGAATTGTTATCCATTCCTAAATGACCTTCGTGTCCAGTCATTACTTTACCACCATCTTTATTCATCATAGACTTTTTGCCTTGTAATTGTGCTGCTGCATCAACCGTAAATGTTCCGTTAGTCACTATTTCATTTCCAACAAATACACCTTCTAAAACTTCATATTCATTACCAATTTGATTGCCTAATTTAATTTCACGCATTTCAAAAATAGGTTGATCTGGATTTGTTTTAAGGTACACCACAGAACGTTCACCTGTCCATAATACAGAAGATGCAGGAATTGATAATACTTCATCATTTTTAGCTGTACTGCCTTCAATATTTGCGGTGACAAACATTCCTGGTTTAAATACATCGTCCTTATTGCTTAAAACAACACGTAAGGTTACAGTTCTTGTTTTCGTGTTTAAAACTGGGTCAATGAACTCAACTTTACCTTTAAACTCTTTATTAGGATAAGCATTGGTTGTTATCATCACTTCCTGTCCTTTTTTAAAGCGGTCAATCTGATTTTCATACACATCAAAGTTTCCCCAAACTGTGTTGAGATTGGCAATTTTTAATAAGGGTTGTCCTTGTTTGATGTAATCGCCTTGCTCTACCAATTTTTCTGTAACAGTACCCGAAACGGTTGCATAAACAGGAAAGTTTTCTTTTACTTTTCCTGTTTCTTCAATCTGGTTGATTTGATTTTCAGAGAGTTTCCATAATTTCAATTTATTACGGACTGCTTTGTATAAAGCAGGCTGTGATTCTTTTAAAGATGCTGCTGTAATTAATTCTTGTTGTGCTGCATAGAGTTCGGCGAATAAATGGTTGCCAATAATTGACCTTTACGAACTTCTTCGCCTGTATAACTCACATTCAAACGCTCAATTCTTCCAGCGAAATAACTTACTTGTACTGCATTGGCTTCTTCGTTTTCAGCAATTTTACCAGATAGTTTTATGGTATTGCCTTCTGCATTGCCTTTACCCACAACGGTTGTTTGAATATTGGCTAATGCCATCGCATTTTCTGTTAGTTTGAACTGGTCTGCCATTAAGCCATCGCTTCCGCTTTCCGCAGGAATTAAATCCATACCACAAATAGGACAATCACCTGGTTCTGGTTTCATAATCTGTGGATGCATAGAACACGTCCACATTTGATTGGTTTCTGCAACCGCATTGTTATTATGGTCTGTTTCTTTATTTGATGAGCCACCAAAAAGCAACCACCCCAATACCACGCCTACTACCAGTAAACCTGCGTATATGACTATTTTATTATTTTTCATTCTCTAATCGTTTTATCATTGCTTTCATTTCTTCAATTTCCTTCTTTTGTGCTTTAATAATGTCTTCTGCTAATTTTTTAACTTCGGGTCTTGAATATCTGCTCTTTCACTTGTTAAAATAGCGATAGAATGATGTGGTATCATTGCTTTCATCCATAGGACATCGTCAACTGTAGATTTCTGGTCGCGAACTAGTCCTAAAGCACTAAAAAAAGAACTATGCTGCCAATAACAATACCCAAGTTTTTCTTTTTATTGGTGTACATGTTTTTCATGAAGAAAAACATAATCAATGCCATAGTAGAAATACCCGAGACAAACCATATAAAAGCGTGTTAAGCTAAAATATACATGGTCAAATTCATAAGTATTTAGGTACATGGTGATATACATTGCTATAAAAGATGCTCCTAACATTAAGAAGAATTTTGTGTAATTGCTCATTCCGTTATCGTTGTTTGTATGCTTATTTGTTTTCATAATTTTTGATTTTATAATTAAACTTTACTTTTTCTGTTTTTAAATATTTTTCTAATTGAAGGTGAAGAGGTAAACCACAATAAGAAACCGCTTAATACGGTTAGTAACCCTAAAAGTGAAAAGGCTCTCAAAACAAGGGTATTAAAATTGTCTCTACCTTCGTAGTCCATAGTATGTGTCATCCATAAAAAATCAAACCAACGCCAAGAACGATGTCTTACGGTTTGAAATTTACCATCGTTTACAGAGACATAGGCTTTTAGAGCTTCATCGGTTTTATATGAGATAACATAAGCAGGTAGTAATTTTTCTCGATACTCGTGATGTTTCCCAGTTTTAGTTATATGTTCAACAGATTCTACCTCTAAACCACTTTTCATATGGTTTTTGGCAATATAGAGTGCCTCATCTTGCGTAATACTATTTTTTGGCATACCATCTAAAGCATTATACAACTTGTTTTTATTAATCCAATAGTAAGGTGAATTGCCAATATCCCTTAACTCTATAGTATTTACACCTTCAGCTATACTAAGTTTTGAAGGACTTATTAAATTATTAAATGCTTTGGGTTGATACTCCAAATTTTTAAATTGATCTCCGTGTATTTCATCAATGTCTGTCCAACTGAAGTATAAACCACTAATGGTCCAAAATAGGAATTGAATTCCTAAAAATAGCCCCAAATACCTGTGGGTTTTTCTAATTTTTAAAGCTGTATGCCTTTTTACCATTTTCTATTTTTTAATTGCAAAAGGAAATTCGAGTTTAACTTTTTCCCAAGCCATCGAAATAGTTCCACTTTTATCATCTATTTTGTTGACCTTATACACTAAATGTTCTGTGATTTCCTCTGATAATGTTGGTGTAATTTTAAATCGAATAACATCATCTTTTTCGTTATACTCATCTTTACCATGCTGCTCCCAGTTTTTATTAATCATCACAGTCCAGACTCCTTTTGATGGAATTGTAAAAAAACATATTTCCCTTTAGGAAGCGTTTCTCCATTAATGATTAAATCTTTATTGGTTTCTAACCATGTAGCCATATGAGCGCCTGCTTGCCATACTTGGTCATAACCAACTAATCCGCCAAAAATGATTCGGCCTCTTACTCCTGGTGAAGAATAATCAATATGAATATGGGCATCACCTATCATTGCCATCGTTTCAGTATGTGGACTTAACGGTTTTTTCTTTGGCTCTTCTACTTTTTCAGTTGCTTTGTTATGATCATGTTTTAGCTTTACCGTACTTGATTTTTCATTTTTGCAACTCACTATTGTAAGCATCATGACAATAAATAGGGTTAGATTTTTCATTAGTTTTTTATTTATAGTTATACTTTTATTGTTCTTAATCTTAATGCGTTTGCTATTACCGAAACAGAGCTAAAACTCATTGCTAAAGCTGCTATCATTGGCGAGAGTAATATTCCGAAAAATGGGAACAAAACACCTGCTGCAATGGGTAAACCTATTGTGTTGTAGATAAGTGCAAAAAACAGGTTTTGCTTAATGTTTTTCATTACTGAAACACTTAAATTTCTTGCTTTTACAATACCATGTAAATCACCTTTTACGAGTGTTATCATCGCACTTTCTATCGCTACGTCTGTTCCTGTACCCATAGCAATACCAATATCGCTTTTAGCCAATGCTGGTGCATCATTAATTCCATCACCTGCCATAGCAACTACTTTTCCTTTTTCTTGCAGTTTTTCTACTTCTTTGAGTTTATCTTCTGGTAGCATACTGGCTTTAAAATCTGCTAGATTAAGTTCTGATGCTACTGCCTGTGCTGTATCTTGATTATCGCCTGTAAGCATTATAACATCGATGCCTTTATCTTGAAGTGCTTTAATCGCTTTGGCACTCGTTTCTTTTATTTTATCTCTTATAACTACATACCCAACAACGGTTTCCTCTATTGACAAATAAGAAACTGTTTTACCTTGTTTTTGGTAAGATTTAGCTTCATCTCTCATTTTAGAAGTAATATCTGCTTTGGCATATTCCATCATTTTCGGGTTACCTAATGCTACTTGTTTACCATCAATTTTAGCTTCAACACCTTTACCTGTGACTGCACTAAAATCTTCGGACTTTAAAATTTCTGTGTTATGTTCTTTACCATATTCAATTGTGGCTTCTGCTAAAGGATGTTCGCTATTGGTATTTAATGAAACGATGTATTGTAACACTTCTTTTTCGCTTAAAGTATCATTAAAAGCACCAACGGTTTCAACTGTTGGTTTTCCTTCTGTAATTGTTCCTGTCTTGTCAACGATAAGCGTATTTACCTTATCCATTTTTTCAAGGGCTTCAGCATTTTTAATCAATACTCCATTTTGAGCACCTTTACCTACACCAACCATTACAGACATTGGTGTTGCCAAACCTAAAGCACAAGGACACGCAATGATTAGTACAGCAATTGCATTCACAAAAGCATACACATAAACTGGTTCCGCCCCCAAATAGACCATACAATAAATGTGATAATAGAAATAAGAACCACAACTGGCACGAAGTAACCCGAAACTCTATCTGCTAAATTTTGAATAGGTGCACGGCTTCTACTGGCATCATTCACCATATGAATGATTTGTGATAAAAGGGTGTCACCACCAACTTTTTCAGCTTTCATTAAAAAGGATTGATTGCCATTTATTGTTCCGCTACTTACTTTATCCTCTTGAGATTTATTTACAGGAATGGGTTCTCCTGTTATCATAGATTCGTCAATAGTTGTTTTGCCTTCAGTTATCACACCATCCACTGGAATTTTATCTCCTGGTTTCACTTTTAGAATATCATTTAATTCTATCTCGTCAATACTGACCTCAACTTCTTCACCATCAACTATTTTAATTGCTTTATTAGGTGCTAATTTTAGTAACTCTTTTACAGCCGAATTGGTTTTACTATGTGCGCGAGCTTCTAACAACTGACCTAAAAGCACTAACGTTAGAATAACTGTTGTTGCTTCAAAATAGACGTGAACTGCGCCTGATTCAGTTTTAAATTGTTCAGGAAATACATCCGGAAATAGCATACCAATTACGCTAAACAACCAAGCCACACCTGCACCGATTCCAATGAGTGTAAACATATTGAGATTCCACGTTTTTATGCTTCTATAAGCACGCTCAAAGAACATCCACGTAGCGTAAAAGACAACTGGGATGGATAATGCAAATTGAATCCAGTTCCAATTTTTCTGTTCCATTATATCATACAAGGGATTGTTGTTGAGCATTTCGCTCATTGCAATTACGAAAATGGGTAATGTGAATACAGATGCTATCCGAAATTTCTTTAATAGCTTCTTATACGTTTTTTCCTCTGCTGATCTATTTACTTCCTTTGGTACTAAATCCATACCACAAATAGGACACGAACCTGCTTCGTCTTTGACAATTTCTGGATGCATAGAACACGTCCATTGTTCCTTTGAAGTTGCTGATAGATTTTGTTCTTCCACCAAATCCATTCCACAAACAGGACAATCACCTGGTTCATCATAAGTTTTATCGCCTTCGCAATGCATAGGACAATAAAATGTGCCTGTACCTTTACCTTTGGGTTGTTCTTTCTTTTTGGCTACGGAATGCTGATGCTGTTCACCTTGTTTATGAATACTATATCTGTCACCATCCTTTTTTAAGGCTTCTTGAAACTTTTCTATAGGAATATGCGATTCCATTTCTATGGTAGCTTCAGCCTTTTCTAAATTGACCGTTGCTTTTAAAACACCTTCTACTTTAGAGAGCGTTTCTTCCACGTGACTACGACAACCGTTGCAAGTCATTCCGTGTATATGATATGTGTGTTTCATTTTTAAATATTTTAGAATTATTAGGCTAAATTACAAGGACTCACCTTATAATATTATTCTAATTCGGCTAATTTTTATACAATTTCATCCAAGGATTTTCTCTCTCCATATTGTAAATTTTTATAGTCTGTCATTGACATTCCAGTAACTTGTTTAAACTGTTTCGATAAATGACTACTGTTTTTATAGTTAAGGCTATAGGCTATTTCTGAAAAATTAAGCTGATTCAATTGAATATACTCTTTAGCTTTTTCTATTTTCAGGTTGATAAAATACTTTTCAAGTGTTATCCCTTCTGATTTACTAAACGTTTTACTCAATGTAGAATAACTTTTACCTATTACACTCTCAAGTTTACCAAGAATTTCATCTGTATCATTTTTTTCAATATGTTGAATAAGATTAATTTTTATTTTTTCAACCAATGCCTTTGTAGAATCCTTAATCACTTCAAATCCTAAAGCATTCAACTGTGTTTCTAGCCGAGCATAATCATTACTAGACTGTTCTTTAACAACAATTTTACCCAATTGAATAGATTCCACTTCATAGCCTTCATCATCCAACAGATTTATAATCGTCATTTTACAGCGATTACAGACCATATTTTTTATATGAAGAATATGATTCATTGTTTATTGATTCAATTTTTTAAATGAAGTATGTGAATGAATAATCTTCCAATCTCCATCTATTTTTTTAAAATTGAAGTTGCTACGCCTTTACTTTCAATGGTTCGTTCTTTTGTTCCTTTAGCTTCATCTGCCTTTAAAACTATTGTATACAAATAATTTTCAGTTGAATATGCATAGGGCAAACTTACATTTACATCAATCTGATAATCTGAAAATGTAAAACTTTTAAAATGCCCAAGTTCGGACCTAAATGACCATCTATATAATCTTTATAAGTTCCTTCTACTTTACCTTGTTCAAAAACGGTGACATCTTGCGTAAAGAGTTGAAAAGTGCCTTCGGTTGTTAAGTTTTGAATGGCATCTTTATAAGATTTCATAATTTTCAACACTTCCTCTTTTTCATTTGTGGTGTCAACAACGACCTCTTTTTGAGTTTCGATAGTTGTATTTTGTTGTTTACTTTCTTTACAACTCACAATTAAAATCGTGAGTAATAAGACAAATATGGGTGGTTTCATAATCGAATATTTTGATGTTTGACTTTTAATTATTTAAAATTTCTTTTAAATCTGATATAAACTCTATGAGTGATTTCTTTTCGCTTTTAGACAATCTTGCGTTTCTGTGAATTAATGTATAGGAATCCAAAGGCATTTCGCCATTTTCAATTTGATTAATAATGGATTTTAACTTACTGTTTTTCCTTCTATTTGAATAATCATCCCATTCATTAAAATTTAATTCTGCCTTGCCTTCTTTGATATGGTCTTCAAGAAACCAGGCTACCGGTTGCACCTTATTGTACCAAGGATATTTTGTATTGTTACTGTGACAATCATAGCAAGAGACTTGCAATTTGTTATTGATGTCATTTGGAACATCATTTACCAACATAAAGTCGGTTTTTGGAACAGAATCACTTTGATTGAGGTCTATATGCACAAACTGTATGCCCACAAATGCCACCAACAATACTATTGCTATGATTTTTACAATTTTCATTTAGTTAATTTCTCGCTGTACTTTACCACATTTCAACATTTGGTCACCGAAATAAGGGTTTCGAATTTCTTCGTTCATACTTAACCAAGCACCACCTTTATTGTTATCATACATTGGGCAGAATTGCTCATATATCTTCATCCCTGTTCCCGTAATGGCAACCATATCTGTAACATCTTTACTTAATACTTTGAAATGCTCACGCTGATGCTTGATGTCACTTTCTGAAATATGCTCTGCGTGTTCCGTAGCATCTTCGATAATGTCATTCAATTCTGATTTTTCACTTTCAGAATATTTTGATGCATCAAAAGATTTAAGAGATTTAACCAATATGCCTCCCAATTCCTTTGCTTTATCATTATCATCGCCTACGAGGGCATCTTTTAAGTTGAAATAATCTTTTAAAATTGCTTCTGCTCTTGTGTCTTGATTGTCTATCATTGCCATATCGACCTTGTCATCTACAGATTCTTGATTTACCTGATTATTACCATTTGTAACAGATTCATTTTTATTTCCATCTTTACAGGAAATTGTTAACATCATTGTGGCAGTAAGTGCCATTGTACCTATTGTTCTTTGTATTGTTTTCATAAATTTTGGTTTTAAAGATTATTATGTATTAATTATTATTTAAAATCCGGCTAAAAGTCCACCACCCCAACCATATCGGTTGTTATAATTCCCTTGAATTGAAAAATTTCGAGATAAGATGTACGATGCTCCAATTAACCATTGAGTTTCACCTTCATAAGAATTGTTGTTTTCTAAATCATTGACCCATCCAAAATCCGCTCTATACTCATATTCTCCTTCGAGAAAAATTCTAGGAAAAATCAATAGTTCTCTGTCCAAACGTATTCTTGGACGCAGTTGATGGTCCATACTCACATCCACATTAAATCTGTAAGGCGTGAAATATTTAACTCCAACTAATCCTACAGTATTAAATGTATCATAAGAATTTGGTGTAGAAGTTTCAGTATTTACACCTGCATACACACGTACCCAATCATTGAGATATCTGTTATAATTTACTTCTATCTCGGCATTTTGGTTATAATCAAACTCGGCACGTAGTCCAAATTCGTTACGAATGTTGCTCGACATCAATAAAAGTTCATTAAAGTTTGAACCTACACGTGCAGCTCCCCAAGAGTAATAATGGTCAGTTTCATCAATTAGTTTTTGAACTGGATAAGGTTTCATCCTTTCATCTCGTGGTGTATCATAGCTAAATACTCTTGCCATACCACCCATCATATGATATAGTACGTGACAATGAAAGAACCAATCACCATATTCTTCGTTATAAAATTCGATGACCACTTTTTGCATCGGTGGTACGTTAACCGTGTGCTTTAATGGTGAACGCTCTCCATTTTCATTAATCACCCTAAAATAATGACCGTGCAAGTGCATTGGGTGGTGCATCATTGTCAGATTATTTAGGGTAATCCTTGTAACCTCTCCACCTTTGATTTTAATCTTATCTGTTTCAGAAAGTGGTACGCCATTCAAACTCCAAACATAACGTTGCATATTACCTGTTAGGTTAAGTAAAAGGTCGGTTACAGGTATGTCTGCCTTATAAGTCGTGTTTTCTTTTGCCTTTAAAAAATCATAGTTGAAATAGGTTTTACGAGTTTCGTAATCAAATGAGGAAGAATCCTTCTGCATCTTTGACATATCGTGCTGCATATGGTCTCTAACTTTATCTGAATCTACTTTGTGATTCATTGCCATTGAATCCATTTTCATTCCCATTGCATCATTCATCTTCATATCCATCTCGGTCATTCATTTTACCATCTTTCATCGACATCTTATCGTTCATACCCATTTTCATCTCGCCGTCCTTCATATTCATCTTCATTCCATACTTCTCTATTAAAACTTCAGGTGTATTCTTTTTTTGTTTCCTACCATTGCAGGTGCACCCATTTTCATATCCATTTTGGTCATTTGCTTCATCATCGCTACCTTATTAGGTCTATCAGATCTTTTGGCTGGATAGAGAGTGCCATTACCTAATTGTATAGAAGTATGACCAGAGCCATCTTGAGCCGTAGCGGTAACCTCTAAAATACCTTCGGGAATAGTAACGATAACATCATAAGTCTCAGCTATACCAAAGAGAAATCTGCTTTTAGAAATGGGCTGCACATCAACACCGTCACTCGCTACTATCATTGGATTACCTCCACCGAAATCTACCCAGTAGTAAGTAGAAGCCGAGGCATTGATAAAGCGAAGACGTACTTTTTCTCCTGGTATAAATTCTGGATATTCTGCAACTTTTTTACCATTGGATAAAAACGCTGGATAATAGACGTCTGCAATATCGGCACCGTCCATTCTATCGCGCCAAAATTTGAACTGTGCTCCCAAGGCACCTTCTTTGATGACTCTACTTAATGGAACTGCTGTTCCTTTTTTAACCTGATACCACTCATTACCTCTTTTAAGGTTGCGCAAAACGTTCATTGGTTTTTCGTTTGTCCAATCAGATAACACTACAACCAAATCTTTGTCATAATCCAATGTTTTTTCTTTTGGCTGAATGACTATAGAACCATAAACTCCTTTTTGCTCTTGTAACATTGTGTGTGAATGATACCAATAAGTTCCGGACTGATTGATTGGAATTCTGTATTGGAATGTCTCCCTGGTTCAATAGGTGGCGTAGTTAAATAAGGAACACCATCATAAAAATTAGGAAGTATTAAACCGTGCCAGTGTACAGAAGTTTCTTCATCCATTTTATTGGTTACATTAATGATGGCAAGGTCGCCTTCATTAAATTCTAGCGTAGGACCTGGAATTCCACCATTAATGGTCATTCCGTTTGCGGTTAAACCTGCAAGGGTTATTTCATTTTCTTCTATAGTAAGGTTATACTCTTTTATGTTTCGACCTTCTTCTTTTCTATCTTCACCATTTGTCCCAACTTGGGCAAATGCCATTGAAGTTAGGAACAAGAGAAATATTGTGTTAAATGTTTTCATTGTTTACTGAATTAAATAATTAATGATTGTACTTTGCACATAGTAGGTCTTCACAGATTCTATTTGGTTCATTTGAAACTTTAGCTGCAACTCTTGAATATCCAAAACATCATTAAAATCAATCGTTCCTGTTTCATAGCTTTTGATTAAAATGTCTTCTGCATCTTTGGCTTGCTGTAGGTTTTTGGTTTGGGTAGCATAACTTATTTTTGCAGAAATGCGTTCATTATTCGCTTTATCTAAAAGCGTTTCCAATGCATTTAAACGTTCCTGTTTTTGAGCAGTAATTTCCTGCTGTTGCAAATCATTTTGTTTGGTTTGGGATTTATATTTCTTATTGAAAATTGGGATAGATAACGAAACTATTGGCATTACAATATCCTTTCCGTTATCGCTGAAATCCATATTTGGTCTTTCAGCAACATTGATATAGTCTAATCCAAAACCAATCATTGGACTGCTTTCTTTTTGATTCAATAATTCTGATTGCTCTATGGATTGATAGAGTTTATCATACTTCAACAATTCGGGATGTAATGCTAAATTTTCAGTAGTGATTTCAAAATCTTCTGAAGGTATCATTAGACTATCTACCACGTTGACCTCAACATCATTTTCTCGATTCAATAGATTATTGAAGTTAGTTTGTTCTGCTAAAAATTGTTGACTTAAAACATCTTTTAATTGTTGCATTTCGTTTTGACGCATCTGTAATCGTAATACATCTACTGCGGATGCTTTACCAACCTTAACAGAAGTTAATGCCAACGTTTCGTAAGTTTCTAATAGTTTGATGTTTTCAGTTAAAACCTCTTGCTTTGCTTTGTTGGCGTAGAGATTATAATAGGATTGTGATACCGAAGCCATTAGTTTTCGCTTTGCGATGACAATGTCTTCGTATTTAGCATCTGCCAATGAACTCACATAATTTTCTCTCGAAGTAATAGTCCCAAACCACGGTAACATTTGTTTAGCAGATACTTTAAAGCGTTGTGCACCTGTTCGTGTTTCTGGCTCACTCACAAAATAACCAACACCAAATTCGGTATTAGGAATGGTGTTGACCTCATTTACTTTTTCAGAAGCTCTTTTGTATTGTAACTCAAACTTTTGAATTTCCGGATTGTTTGATTCTGCTTCTTGAATGTAGGATTGAAGCTCTTGTGCTTTCGCGAAAGCGGAAACAAACAAAATGCTGATTATTAAAATTATATTTTTCATTTTGATGTTCTTTTAAGTTGAACTTCTGCTTTCCAGCTATACAATACTGGTACAACAAACAAAGTGATTAAGGCTATAAGCATTCCACCAAAACTCGGTATTGCCATAGGTATCATTATATCACTTCCTCGACCTGTAGAGGTTAATACTGGTAATAATGCTAAAATTGTTGTTGCTGTAGTCATCAAACAAGGTCTAATTCTTTTTTCACCAGCTTCTACAATAGATGCTCTAATTTCTTTTTTGTTTTGTGGCGTATTTCTATCAAATATTTGTGTTAGATATGTAGCCATAACCACACCATCATCAGTTGCAATACCAAATAATGCTATAAAACCAACCCAAACCGCAACACTTAAATTAATATGATGCATCTCGGAATAAATCTCTAAGGTTTTCACCAAAGAAGTTAAAGTTTAAGAACCAATTTTGACCATATAGCCAAATCATAATAAAACCACCAGCGAAGGCTACTGCGATACCTGTGAATACCATTAAGGACGTACCAACCGAACGGAACTGAAAATACAGAATTAAAAAATAATGGCCAATGCTAAAGGCACAACAACCGACAAAGTTTTTTCTGCTCTTAATTGATTTTCGTAAGTTCCTGTGAATGCATAGTTGATTCCTTTTGGTACAATTAGCTCACCGAATCTATCTTTTCTTGGATTAGTACTTGTGCATTTTCAACAACGCTTACTTCTGCAAAACCATCCATTTTATCAAATAAGACATAGCCAACTAAAAAGGTGTCTTCACTTTTAATAACTTGTGGACCTTGTTCGTATCGAATACTTGCTAATTCACCTAATGGAACAGAACTTCCTTTAGCAACTGGTATATAAATCTGCTTTAAGTCGTTTGGATTATTACGTAGTTCTCTTGGATATCTAACACGAATGCCATAACGTTCTCTACCTTCAACAGTTTGGGTTAAAACCATACCACCAACAGCTACTTTTAAAACATCTTGAACATCTTGAATTGAAATACCATACCTCGCAATTTTTTCTCTATCGATATCTATCAGTAAATAAGGTTTACCCACAATTCTATCTGCAAAAACAGCTTCTTGTTTCACACCTTCAACTTGTTTTAAAATTTCTTCCAATTGAATACCAAAAGCTTCAATTTGTTTTAAATCTTGTCCCTTTACTTTTATTCCCATTGGTGCACGCATACCTGTTTGTAACATTACCAAACGTGTTTCAATTGGTTGAAGTTTTGGTGCTGAGGTAACACCAGGGAGTTTTGTTACTCTTACGATTTCTTTCCAAATATCGTCAGGTGTTTCAATTTCTGGACGCCAGTTTCTGTAAAATTCACCATCATCATCTTTAATCAGTTGCGTTTTTTTAATGTTACTGAAAATGGTATTCTCAGAATTGTTGGGATTTGCGATGAATTGACCATTTTTTAATGCGAATAAACCTTCATCATTAATTTTATAACGTTGACGAAGACCACTTTTATTCAGCATATATTCAGGTTTGTACTGAATGATATTTTCATACATTGATAAAGGAGCAGGGTCTAAAGCAGATTCAGTTCTCCCGGATTTTCCAACAACTGTTTTAATCTCTCGAATACTAGCAACTGCCATATCTAATTGTTGCAATACCCTTTTATTCTCTTCAACACCAGAATGAGGCATTGAAGTTGGCATTAGTAAAAATGACCCCTCATTTAATGAAGGCATAAATTCTTTACCTGTATTTTTCATAATGAAAACACCTGCAATTACTATAGCTGTAGGAATTGATAAGAAAAGTAATTTATGATCTAAACACCATTTTAAAATTCGTGTATAAAACTTTATGAATAGTGAGAATACACCTAATAAACCAAAACAAATAATACTTACAAAAATAAGATTCCAAAAGATGCTTTTATCTACTCCTAATGGTCTCCAATATTCTGCTAACAGCATTACAATTGCAGAAACTGAAATGATAATATTTAAAAGGTTTGCTCTCTTCTCATTTACTTTGTTTTGAAGTTTTAATACACCTGTAATTCCAAAACCTATTAAGATGATTCCTAACCAATAACTGTAAATAACACCTATAATACCTGATAAAATTAAAACCGTATTAATAATGTATCCGAAACTTTTTTTAACAGTTTTCTTTCTGAATAAAAACGCTGCAAAAGGTGGGATTAAAAATAAAGCAACAATTATAGAAGCTGTTAAAGCAAAGGTTTTTGTAAACGCTAAGGGTCTGAATAATTTACCTTCAGCGCCAATCATTGTAAATACAGGAATGAAACTAATAATAGTTGTCATAACAGCAGTAATAATTGCACCAGAAACTTCTGCAGTAGCATTATAAACCACTGTGTTTATTGATAGTTTTCCATCATCTTCATCTAGATGACGAATGATGTTTTCTGAAAGTATGACGCCAACATCAACCATTGTACCAATGGCAATAGCAATACCAGAAAGTGCTACAATATTTGCATCAACATTGAAAATTTTCATTGCAATAAACACCAATAAAACAGCAACAGGAAGCAGACCTGATATTAAAATTGAAGCTCGTAGATTAAAAACCATAATCATAATTACTAAGATTGTTATTAAAATCTCTAATGTTAAAGCCTCATTTAATGTGCCTAAAGTTTCTTGTATCAGTTCTGTTCTGTCATAAAAAGGCACTATGGTAACTTGTGAAGTTCTACCATCTGCTAAAACTTTTGTAGGTAACCCTGAACTTAACTCGCTAATTTTTTCTTTAACGTTATTGATAACTTCCATAGGATTTGCGCCATATCTTGCAACTACTACTGCACCTACAACTTCAGCACCTTCTTTATCTAATAATCCTCTACGTGTAGCAGGACCTAATGATACTTTTCCAATGTCTTTAATTCTTATTGATGTATAGTTTTCGGAAGTTACAACAGCATCTTCAATATCTGCAATTGATTTTACATACCCTAAACCACGTACTAGATATTCTGCTTGATTGATCTCAATGGTTTGAGCACCTATATCTTTATTACTTTGTTTTACAGCTTTTACAATGTGGTGTAATTCAATATTATATTGGCGCATTAATTCTGGATTCACGTCCACTTGATATTCTTGAACATAACCACCAATTGAAGCTACCTCAGAAACACCACTTGCTGAAGACAAGGCATATTTAACATAGTAATCTTGAATACTTCTTAGTTCGTGTAAATCCCAGCCACCAGTTACATTACCTTTTTCATCTCGACCTTCTAAAGTGTACCAAAATATTTGACCTAATCCTGTTGCATCTGGACCCAATGCAGGATTTACATCGTTAGGCAATAATCCACTAGGTAATGAATTTAATTTTTCTAGGATTCTACTACGACTCCAGTAAAACTCTACATCTTCTTCAAAAATGATATAGATGCTTGAAAAGCCAAACATAGAAGAACTACGAATGGTTTTAACACCTGGAATACCCAATAATGAAGTGGTTAATGGGTAGGTAATTTGGTCTTCTATATCTTGTGGGGAACGACCATCCCACTTTGTGAATACAATTTGTTGATTTTCACCAATATCAGGGATTGCATCAACAGCAACAGAACTACTTGGTAAAAATCCTGTGTCCCAATTAAATGGTGCATTTACAGTTCCCCAGCCAATAAAAAGGACTAGTAAAAGAACTGCTACAAGTTTATTTTCTATTAAAAATTTGATACTATTATTTATCATTTATCTTGATAATTAAACAATTAGACAAAGGCGTTAAAAAAACACCGAATACAACAAATTATCCTTATAACTGTTTAGTTATAGGACAATACGGTCTATTGTTTAAAAATTAGATTAAATAACTCTCGTCAATCTTGTAGATTTGATTTGTGACGATTGGAGGGGCGTATTCTTCAAAAGAAGATACATTTTTATCTAAACCTTCGAATAGGTTTATATAAGTATAAAGGAATGAGGCAATAAAAACCTTTTGCTCAAATGATATTTTATCAGCTGAAGTTTGCAATTCATCTTGAGCACTTTTTAAAATTTGTTGATCAGTACAACAATCGATATTTAAAGAAGAGCAATCAGATGAAGATGAAGTGTTTTCTGTCTCCATACCACAGGAGCTTGCTTTTGAAAAAATAGCAGTATCCATAAGAGTATCACCACAATAATGTTTTGTGATAGCAAATGAAGTTGTAGAAAATAATACTACAAACGACATTAAAATAGCGAATATTTTATGAGAAAACTCTTTCATTCTGAATACAAAGGTACAATAATGATATAAAAAAGATTAAAATAAATGTTAAAAAATATTGTTTTTAATAAATTCTTTGTAATCTAACCGCATTCAATATTGCCAATAAAGCAACACCAACATCTGCAAAAACAGCTTCCCACATTGTAGCTAAACCACCCGCTCCTAAAATTAGCACAATTACTTTTACACCAAATGCTAAAATGATATTCTGCCAAACGATTTTTCTTGTAGAACGACCAATTTGAATAGCTTTTACCATCTTTGAAGGTTGGTCTGTTTGAATGATTACATCTGCTGTTTCAATTGCAACATCACTTCCTAAACCACCCATTGCAATACCAACATCACTTACAGCTAAAACTGGAGCGTCATTAATACCATCACCAATAAAAGCAATCTTATTTTCTAAATTTTGTTTTAATTTTTCTACTTCATTTAATTTATCTTCGGGTAATAAACCGCCTTTGGCTTCTTGAATATTTAATTCTGATGCCACTTTTTGAGTAATAGAATCTTTGTCTCCGGAAAGCATCATTATTTTTTTAATACCTATTTTAAGTAACGCTGTAATTGTTTCTTTTGCATCTTCTTTTAATTCATCCGCTATCACTACATAACCAGCAAATTGGTTATCGATTGAAACGAATACTATAGATTCTACAATAGTGTCAATTTCTTTTGAAACTTCGATATTATTTGCTGTCATTAAGGCTTTATTACCAACTAAAACAGGTTTACCATTTACGTTTCCTTTTAAACCTTTACCCGCAATTTCGGATACTTGTGAAGCTTCAAAATCTTTATCATCTGCTTTATACTCTAAAATGGCTTTTGCTATTGGATGCGTGGATTGTTCTTCCATTGCCATTAGGTATTTCATAAATTCTGATTCTCCCCAATTTATAGTTTTGATTTGTTTGATTTTGAAAACACCTTTGGTGACAGTACCAGTTTTATCCATCACTAAAGTATTTATCTTTGTCATTGCATCTAAAAAGAAGCTCCTTTAAACAAAACACCATTTTTTGAAGCTGCTCCCAATCCTCCAAAATATCCTAAAGGAATAGAAATAACCAAGGCACAAGGACAGGATATTACTAAAAATATTAACGCACGATATAGCCAATCTCTAAACACATAATCATCTACAATAAAATAAGGTAGAAACGTAACAGTTATTGCTAAAAACACAACAATTGGTGTATATACTCTCGCAAATTTTCTAATAAACAATTCGGTTTTAGATTTACGAGCTGTTGCATTTTGAACCATATCCAAAATTCGGCAATAGAACTGTCTTTAAATTCTTTAGTAGTTTCAATTTCGATAACACCATCCATATTTATGCTACCTGCAAATACCTTTTCTCCTTTTGTAATCGTATCAGGTTTGCTTTCACCAGTTAATGCAGCCGTATTAAAAGAACCTTTTTTGGATAATAAAATTCCATCTAAAGGAATTTTCTCACCAACACGAACTTTCACTTTTTCTCCAATTTCTACAGTTTCAGGATTTACCGATTTATAATCATTATTTCGATACACTAACGCTTCAATTGGGCGAACATCAAGTAGCGCTTTAATATTACTTTTTGCTCTATTAACTGCTGCACTTTGAAACAATTCTCCAACTGCATAGAACAACATTACTGCAACTCCTTCAGGATATTCTCCAATTACAAATGCACCTATGGTTGCAATAGACATTAGAAAAAACTCTGTAAAAACATCGCCTTTTGTAATACTTTTCCAACCTTCTTTTACTACAGGAAAACCAACTGGAATATAAGCAACACCATACCAAACAATACGAATCCAATCTTTAAAAAAATCAACATCATAATAATCTAATGCAATACCAATAATTAGCATTATAAAACTTGCTATTGCAGGTATATAGGTTTTTAATGAATTACTATTTGAGTGTTCGTGATTATGATGATCTTTGTGATTGTGTTGCTTTTCTGAACCTGGTTTTAAATCACTTAAATTAACTTTCTTTTTTTCATCAAGTTTTGTTTTAGCAACAACTTTTGTTTTCTTGAATTGGTGGACAAGGAACTGTGCCATAAGAACAATACACACAACAATCTCCCTCGTGTGGTTTTAGAACCGTTTTACAATTCTCACATTCGTAGAAGAATTGGCAAGCGTTAGTAGGCATATCTTCCACTTTTTTATGTCCGCAGTTAGGGCAAGTGATTTCCGATTTTAATATAGTTTCCATTAATTTTCTTTTTTATTAGTTACTTTATAACCTGTAGAGTTAATTGCTTTCTCAATTTCCGCTTCATTTGTTTTTGTTTTGTCAAACTCAATGATTGTATTACCATTTTTGTAAGATGTTTTTGAGTTTACAATTCCGTTAAGTTTATTTAATTCGTGGTTTATGTGAGTTTCACAACTGGCACAAGTCATTCCGCTTATTTTATACTCTATTGTTTTTATATTTGTTTTATCAACTACTATGATTTGTTTTTCGTTACTTGGATAAAATATACTTGAATAGTATGGAAATGCCAACATCACTATTGCGAATATGGTTACAATGCCTAAAAAGGTTTTTGACTTTATAAATTTTGGTTTTTCATCTGTTTCACATTCACAGTCGATTTCTTTTTCTGGTTTTAATTTTTGATACCAAGCTAAGAGAAGAACTAATATAGTTAACCCAATTAAGTAAGGTCTAAATGGTTCTATCCAAGAAAAAGTTGAAGCTACACCACTTGTTCCTGCAATTAAAGCCAAAACAGGTGTGATACAACACAATGAAGCTGTGATTGCTGTAAGGATACTTGTAACCGCTAATTTATTTTTCATAATTTATTTAATAATTTTTCAATATCACTTGGAATAGGCATTCGCTTTAATGGTGGTACGTTTGCACCACCTGTATTACCAAGTGGGACGTGATTAATAAATGATTTCCAACCACCAACAATAAGCCTAATAATTTGACCGAATACCTCTTTAGTATCTTTTTGTCTAAAGCCAAACTTTAGCATTAGCCAATGTGAATAGGTATGTTCTAAAGGATAAGATTGACCTATTATATGACTACGTTCTAAATGAAACCAAGCATTACCAAACTGCTTATTTTCTAAACAGAAACTGTATTGTTTTAATTCTTCGTTATACGCCTGTTTAAGGTGTTTAGGTATTTTAGTATTAAACTTCATATCCATTAATTTTGTGTAAAATTAGTACAATAGTAAGTGCAATGGAAGTGCATTTGTTAACTACTACATTTATCACAAATACCTTTTACAACCAAGTTTACATTCTCTGAAACAAAGCCATCAGGCACTTTAATTTGTGGTATTTTATGATCTGTTAGGCAAATAGTTTCATTGCAATTGTTACAATGGAAGTGTAGGTGTAAATCGGTTTTTATATCACAATTACATCCTTGTTCACATAATGCATATTTGGTAATTCCTGTTCCATCGTCTATTTGATGAACAATGACTTTCTCTTCAAAGGTTTTAATAGTTCTGTACAAGGTAGTTCTATCTGCTTTTTCAAATGCGTTTTCAATATCACTCAAAGTTACTGCTACCTTTTTTTCAGCAAGAAACTTATAAATTAATAAACGCATTGCTGTAACACGTATTTGTTTTGACTCTAATAATTGTTCTATTGTTTTCATAATTAATCTTGTTCTTTGTTACCAAATGGTTTAATAATAAGTCCTACACTAAATATAAAACCATCTGTTGGCGCATATATTTCTGGGAAAACAGGATTTTCGTGAGGTGGTAAAACCAAAGGTGAAAACCTGCTTTGTCTTCTATCCGTAAAATTTTCAATATTTACAAATACACTTCCTAATTTAAAGTTACGCATTATCAATAAACCCATAGTTACAAAGTCTGTGGTTTCTGTACCATTAGATAAAAACTGTTTGCCAGTATAAAAGGTTTCATAACCTATTCGCCATTTTTCAGATTCGTACATTAAAACACTACCTGCATTATGTTTTGCAGTTAATGGTTTCTGTGGATTACCAGGTAAATAATTTAGTTTGGTATCAATAAGTGCGTAGTTTAAAAACCATCTAAAATCTTTGTAGGTAAATTTAATATTTGTTTCTGCTCCTTTACTCAAGATTTCATCTGTTGCATTTTCGAACTGAAATAAACCGTTATCTGTTGAATTTAAAAGCATTCCATCTTTAATAGCAGTCACGTAAAATAATTGATTTATAGAAAAACCAATCTCATCAGATAGTCGCGTTTGATAATTGAAATCAAAATTAACGCCATAAGAACGTTCTGCATTGGTGGTAGACTTATCTATACCTAGTACATTTTCAAAGTTAATATATTCTGCTTCTTCTGTGAAAATATCTCGAATCTTATACCCTAAACCTCCACCAATTCTACTTGAAAAACCATTATCATTTTTGTAGAGTAATGAAATTCTTGGAAGTGGAAAGAAACCGAAATCAGTATTGTAATCTGCTCTTAATCCTGTTTCCAATATCCAATTATCTGATAAGTCATAGATATTATTGGCAAATGCACCAAAGGTTACATCTTTTTGGTCTCTTTGTAATGGTAAGTTATCATTTTCATCAAAATTTGAGGTATATAGATTAGCGCCAATTATCCAATCCGTTTTTTCTGATGCTGTATTATATGTAATTTCAGTAAACGTATTTGTTTGTTTTCCATCAAAATTAAAATCGGGAACTGTTAAATTCCTATCAAAAAAAGAGACACTATTTTTAAACTCTAATGAACTAACAGCATCTAATTGCGTTTGATATACCAATTGACTGCTTAATCGTTTTGAATTGTTTTCTTCTGTGTATTGATGAATACCCTCTTCACCATTTTCAATTTTATTAATATCACCACCAATTCTATCGTCATATGTTCCATTTAAACCTAACCAAACTGTTGTATTCTCTGATGGATAATAAAAAGTTTTGGGTTAAAAGAAATTGCAGTTGTTTTTGGTAAGTTACTAAACCCATCACCTTCAGGGTCGTATGCTTTTTGGTAATGAGCAGAGCCATAAAGTGATACACCGAATTTATCGGTTCGTTTACTATAAAATACATTTGCTGTACTTCCTAATGCTTGTGTTTGCGTGAGCATTATATCTAAAGCAGGTTCAAAATCCGGTGTTTTGGATACCATATTTATTAAACCTGCAATTGCACCTCCACCATAAAGTGTTGATGAACTTCCTTTAATAATTTCAAATTGTTGTAGGTCTAAAGGTGGGATTTGTAAAATACTTAAACCACTTGAGAAACCACCATATAATGGAAATCCATCTCTTAAAAGTTGTGTGTACCTTCCATCTAATCCTTGAATACGAATATTGGTATTACCACTACTTAATGAGGTTTGTTGCATTTGTATTCCTGTACTTTCACGAAGCACCATAGAAATATTAGTAGGGTTCATTATTGCTTTTTCTCCTAATTCTTCTGCACCTATAAATTCAATACGTGTTGGTATTTTTTTAACCGTTCTTGTACTTCTAGTAGATTGCACTACAATAGTTTCTAATTGATTAGCTCCTTCTTTTAATTTAAAGACTAACGCTGTATTACTTGGAATTTGAATTGAAGTCTCAAATGTTTCAAAACCTAAAAATGAAATGATTATTTGGTGCTGACCATCCGGGATTTTTGTAAATTCTGCAATACCATCAAAATTGGTTACTGCTCCTTTTTCTAATGTTTCAAAGTAAACTGTAGCACCCATTAAGGGCTCGTTTTCTTCAGTGACAATTTTAATTTGTATATCGTTTGTTTGTGCCTTAATTGAAAGGCAAAATAATAGCATGAGCTTTATGCTCAATAAGTATTTATTCATTGAATTTTAATTGTAATATTAACTAAATAATTGATTTTATAAATCCTAATAATTTAGCTTATTACTCTTGGTGGTTGCCAAATATTAGATTGGAAATCAAATCTATAAATAGACTGATAAGTAGATATTAATTTTGTAGAAATTTTATTGAAAGTTAATAACTCAAATGTTGCTAAAGGCTCATAAGTTATTGACATACCACAACAATTACAAATACACATACTTGGACAGGTGTCATCACTATCTTCTTGGTGATTGTGGTTCATACTTATTTCATCTTGATGCTGGTCTTCTAAATTTTGACCATCAGAACAAGGCTTTGCCGAAAGCAATAGTATTAATAATGATAATATAATTGTTACATTTTTCACTGTTACAAAGATAGACAAATACTTATGCAATGATTGTGCAAATGTTTGGTATGAAATACAATCAACTACAAGAATTACATAAGTTGCAAATGATTGTGAATTATTGCTTATAAATGAAAATCTAATACTGTTCCGAATTAATTAAATCAACCAAATCTCCACCATCTTCAATATTTGAGGTCTCTAGGATATTACTACACTGAATGTGAAAACCTTCTAAATTTAATTGTTTTGAAACTCTATTCCATTTTTCAAATTCAGTTTTGTCTGGATATGCTATAACATTATATTCTTTTAAGGGGTTTAGTAATTCTTTTTTGAAATTAGACTTACTGCCTGTTGCTAGCCAAAGGAATTTTGGCTCTACAATACTCATTATTACAGCAGTCTTTTCTGATTCTACTAAACAAATTGTATTACCTTTTTCAATGTTGTTTATATTGTGTAATCCAAATAGGCATCGTTGTAATACGAAATCTTTTAATTTCAGTTGTTTATGAATCCAGCTAATCCTATTATAAGGTTTCTTAACTCTTTTGCCTGTATTACTGTCATATAACATAATTTTACCACCATGGATTATGTTTTGGGAATCAATTTGCCGTAATACTGTTGCACCATTCCAGTAATTTGTGGTGCCTAATTGAAATTTATTAATTGCATGTAATACTTTTGTTGGATCATAATTTTTAAGTAAATAAGTGATAAAATTATTTTGTTGCTTTATGTTGTTGATGCCTTTATTTATGATACTAACCTGTTGTCTTGTGTTGTTGTCTTGTTGATTTATACTAGAAAATTGTTGCAAAACTGTTGTTTTGTGAAACGTTGGTTGCGTTGCAACATGATTAATACTTAGATTATTAACGATACAATTTTTTGAAGGCTTTTTAAAGTAACCACATTTGCTTTCTCTATCACATCTACCATCTATTTGATTTAAGTATTGCATAGTTTCGTTGTTAATAAATTTGACAAATGTTTTTTTATTGCAATTAGGGCATAAAAACTTCTTACTTGATGGATCTAAACTGTATTTGTAATTTTTACTCATAATTATTTTTATTCGTACCAATCGTACCAATCGTACCAATTATTTAGTACGATTGGTACGATTTTTTTACTACATTTTCTATTAAATATTTAATTGCATCATTATCAGTGAAATCTGGTAATTTGTCTTTTATGTTAATGTTTTTCTTATTCATTTCGCTTTTGAGCATATGAAATAGCTTTGTAAGTTCTTCTTCTCGGAAGAGCTTTAGCAATTACATAAACATCAGAAGCTAACATATTAAATTCCTAATTTTTTTCTTCTTTTTCTTATTGCACCTTCACTTAGACTTAATCTATCACCAATTTTTACATTATTAAGTCCTTCAGAAATAAGCAGTTTAATTTGCTCATTTATTTCATTACTGTTTATAGTGTTATTTGTATTGAGGTGATTGTTTTCTAAATCAAATTCTTCAAAACAAAATTCTAGAAAGTTTGTTGCTTTATCTATACTACAAAGTATAATGTTTTCTGCATGATAGATGTGCTCTGTATTTCGCTGTTTCAATTGCTTGATATATCTAAATGAAGGGTCTTGAGAACTTTTGCCTATAGCAAAGCAACTATCACAAAAATTCATTAACATTTTACTACCAGCTAAGTCATTTTTTGTAATTGGTTTAGAATCATCTCTTTTAGGTGTGTGTGCTAAAACTAAAATTGATATTCCTTTAGTTGTTGAAAGTTGTTTTAAAGTTTTCATTAATACCAAAGCGTCTTTTGCTTTTTCGTTTTCAGCACTTAAAAATGTGAGGTTGTCAACAATTAAGATAGTAGCCTGTGTTTCTTCAATATAAACAGGAAAGGTTGCACATAAATACTCTTCGTAATTTTTAAAATTACTTGGCAGAGTTTCTTCAGTATTTAATTCTGCTCGAAGAAAATTATGATGAAACTGATAATGATTGGTAAAATTTTCTGCATATCGATTTTCAAATTGCTTATCAGATAATTCAAAATCTAAAAAAGTACTTTCTGTGGTGCACATTCTAATTTGAAACCATTAATTGAAACACCATAACTCAAACTATCGGCTATTTGAACAGCTAATATGGATTTTCCTAAATTGGTGTCTGAAAATAGTATACATAATTCATTTTCATACCAAAGTTCACTAAATAACATTTTAGGAATAGGTCTGCTTTTTGCATTATTTATCCAAGAATTTGCATCATTGATAATTAGAGAATTTACATCCTTATTATTTTTTTGTAATAAACTTTCATTATGAAATATATCTTGACTAATATTGTGTAATGCTTCTTTACTCATGGTCAAAATATTTATTGGTTGATGTTGGATTACATTCAATAACAATATCTTCTAGTTCTTCGGAAAAATAGTCATCTGTGTATTCATATATTATCTCTCTTAATAATTTTGAAATGCTTTGGTTGTTCTCATCTGCGATGATTTCAAGATCATCTTTTAATCTTGAGTTAATTCGAATGTTAATTGTTGTTTTCATTCTTCTTTTATTTTATAAATTAATACTTATAAATACATGCTAAAAAGAATAATGAAAGCATACCAATGGGCAACTACCTAATTAACAGCATTTAACTAGGTGCAATATTGGAATAACATAAAGTTTAAAATAGGGAAGTAGGATGGGAAATTTGTGGGAAATTTGTGGGAAATTTGTGGGAAATTTTCCTTTTTGTGGGAAATTTTAAAAAATGGATTCTAATTTCTGAAATTGTCCCAATCTTTTTTGATTTTTTTGACCCTATTTCTATGGGTGTTTGATTCATTTCCATTCAACTTTAGAGTACTAAAGTTAAAATTGAAATAACTGTTTATAATTTCTCCAAATACTTTCGCTGAAGGCGTTGTTATACATAGAACATTATTGAAGAAATCATATAAACATATAGCAAATGCTCTATTAATTTTTTCTGTCTTTAAAATTTGATTTTCAATGAACTCTACTTGTTTTAGAGAATGAAAATTTTCAGCGTATTTCTCGGTAGATTATTTTAGAAATTGGTTTGGTGGCAAATACATTGTTTTCCTCTAACTTGAATTGATTATTTAATTCTATTAAGATTTTTAAATTATTTTCAAATTCAAATATATTTTTGATAGTAGTATTATTATCGAATAAATTTTTATTGTAGTAATTATTATCTCCAGCTAAAAATGGTATTATTAATTCAAGCTCATAATCCAGCATTATTAATTAAAGTTTCTTGATATCTTTTTAGGTACTCAAATTTTGTGTTTGGTACAACTAGACGATTTTCGTCAAACTTAAATTTCAAACCTATTTTGTTTGGGACTTTATTGTAATAAAAATTAAAATATTTTAAACCAATCTTTTTACGTTCATTTTTATCAAGTCCAAAAACATCTTCTTTTAAATCAAGATTAAATAAAATATTATTTCCAAGTCCTGCACTGTAATGGTTAAGCAAATATTTATAAAACTCTTGTGAAACAGCATTAGTATAAATAAACTTTTCTTTAACCTGCTTATCACTCTTATTAATACGATACTCTCCTAATTTATTAGTTTCTTCAAATATTCCAGGGGATTCATGAGAGATATACTTATTACCATAATTTTTACTTATAATATATTCAGTTATGCTTTCTAAATCATTCGTTTCATAAATTGATAATGGTAAAGTATTGTAAAAATGTGTTTTCATTATTTTAATAAATTTGAATAATCTTCTCGAAGTATTGCATCTATTTTTCTTAGGTATAATTCAAGAGCTTCCATTCTTTTATGACCAGTTATCAACATTAGTCTGCTTTTAGCTTCAAAGGGTGAATAAGACTTAGACATTTCATTATATAATTTGGTTATAAAAGTGTGTCTAAAACTATATAGACCATATTCTTTACCTAATCCAAAATGATCTTTTACTTTTTTGAATTGTTTTGTGAAGTAATCTCTCTTATTATTTTCGGTAATATCCCATTGATCACCAATTTTATTGGGTGTAAATAAAAAATCATTTTGGTTTAGTTTTTTAAGATCTGGCAACTGATCAATGATTATAGTAGGAATTATTTTTATTTTGACTGGTTGATTTTTTGCCCTTACATAAATTTTCTTGTCAATGATATCAATGTCTCCTACTTTTAGTCGGCAAACTTCAACTGGTCTCAAGAAATTATAAGAAACAAATTGAACAAATAGATGTAAAATCTTATTAGTGTTTTTTAGGTATTCAAATATTTCATTTAGCTCAGTAGGAGTGTAAGTCTTATTTCTTTCTGGAGTAGATTTTAGAATATTTATTTTTTTAATAAAATTATCTTTTATAATCTCATTGTCTTCTAACGTTTGAAATAATGAACTAATATCAGTTCGAGTATTGTTTCTATTTCTAGCGCTTGAAGTTTGCAATACACTATTTAAATATTGAATTACATTTTTTTTATTTATGCTAGAGATATCATCTTTTGGTTTTATACTTTGTTCTTCCAACCACTTTTTGAATCTATTAATTCTTCCATTAAAATTTTTATAGGAAGTGGCACTTTGAACTTTTGATTTTATCTTAAGTCCTAGATTGAAAGCATCTTCAATAGTATGCTTAGGTAGGGTGTTATTTTTATCGGATTTTATTTCTTTTTTAGAGGAGCTCGTCACATCTGTTATTTTCTCTTCCTTTGTTGAAAGTTGTTTTTCGAAAAACTCAATTAAACCTTCATTTTCTTGGTATGGGTTGTATCCTTTTTGTAATAGAATGATTAAACCTTTTTTGTTTTTATTTAAAATGTATAATCGATCTTTTTTGTTTTTATAGGTGTTTACACCAGCTTTTATATTAGTTTGTCTTACCAATTTACCTGTTTCCGGATTTCTAAAAGAATAATAAACATACCAATTCTTAAGTAGTGCTTCCTTCTTAGTTTTTGATGAGAGTTTAGACCAATTGGATATATCTACACCACCAGTGTAGAATTTTGGATCAGAATATTTCATTTTCATAGGTGAATCGTGTACTATATCGTGTACTCTTTGTAAAAGTAAATAAAATGAGGGCATAAAAAAACGAATTGTGAGACACAATTCGTTGTTTTATCTAGTTTATAAACTTGTAGCGAAGACGGGATTTGAACCCGTGACCTCAGGGTTATGAATCCTGCGCTCTAACCAACTGAGCTACCTCGCCATTGGTTTGCGGGTGCAAATATAGACACTTTTTACAAACCTGCAAGAAGTGTTTTAATTTTTTTTAATTGAATTAATACCTATATTGTCCGCCTAACAAAACAAACAATGGATAAAGTAAAATTCGAATTAGAAATTCCAATTCACGCATCGCCTAATATGCTATATCAATACATATCTTCACCTTCTAATTTACAAGAATGGTTTGCAGATAAAGTAAACTCTAGAGGTAAAGTTTTTAGCTTTGTTTGGGAAGGTACAGAAGAGTTAGCAAATTTAATAACCAAAAAGGCAGGTGAAAGAATGCGTTGGAAGTGGTTAGAGAGTGAAGATGATGAAAGTTATTTCGAAATTAGAATTCAAGTAGATCCATTAACAAAAGATGTTTCCTTAATAGTAACAGACTTTGCAGAAGATGAAGATGAGGTAGACGAAGCTAAACAGCTTTGGGAGAATCAAATAGAAGAATTAAGACACACAATTGGTGCTTAATTAGATAAAATACAATTTAAAAACCAGCATTTATTGCTGGTTTTTTTATGTTTATAATACTAAGATTTGTAGTATTTTTGCAGTTCTTAAAATTTAAAGGATGATTAATTTAAACGGTGAGTTATTATTTAAAGAAAACGTAAACCTTTCTATAGATAATAGAGGATTTAAATACGGAGATGCTATTTTTGAAACAATTAAAGTTGTAAACAAAAAAGTTGTTTTTTGGGAAGATCATTATTTTAGATTGATGGCTTCGATGAGAATGTTGCGTATGAAAATTCCTATGGAATTTACTTTAGAGTTTTTAGAGAAAGAAATTTTAAAAACAATAGCAGTTATAGATGACGCACCATCTTATAGAGTTCGTTTAAATGTTTATAGAAAAGATGGTGGTTTGTATACACCAAAAACTAACAAAGTTGATTATTCGATTGAAGCTAGTGAAAATACTTATGTTTCTAAAAATGAGTATAAAGTTGATGTTTTTAAAGATTTTTACAACTATTCTGGTTTGCTATCTACAGTAAAAACAAATAATAGAATGCTTAATACTCTAGCAAGTATTTATGCTAATGAAAATGATTTAGATAGTTGCGTTCTTTTAAATGAAAGAAAAGGAGTAGTAGAGGTTACCAACGGAAATATATTTGTTGTAAAAGGTAATGTTGTTAAAACACCTGCCTTATCAGAAGGATGTATTAAAGGTATTGTAAGAGGAAAAATCATAGAAATCTTAACTAAAAATAAAGATTTTACTATCGAAGAAACAACGATTTCTCCGTTTGAGATACAAAAGGCAGACGAAGTTTTTATTACAAATGCAATTGTTGGGGTACAAGCAATAACTAAATACAAGAAAAAAACATTTACAAGTAGTTTGGCTACAAAATTACAAGCCAATTTAAATGTTTTACAAATTGCTGGTAATTAATTTAAGTTAAAATCGTTTGGTGCGTTTGCCCAAAGTTTATAATTACCTCCTTTTTCTAGTAATTTATTTTTCCAAAGACTTTCTTCGTCGTTAGAAAAAATGTTTTCGAAGTTATTTTCTGTAACAAACCAAGAGTTTCCGCTTAATTCATCTTCTAGTTGATCTTTATCCCAACCAGAATAGCCTAAAAAGAATCGAATATCAGATTCTTCTAGCAAGCCACTGTTAAGAAGGTCTTTTAGTTGCTTAAAATCTCCGCCCCAAAACACACCGTTAGCAACTTCTATGCTATTGTCTAACAATTGTGGTATTCTGTGCACAAAGTATAAATTATCTTGTTCTACAGGGCCACCTTGGTATATATTAAAATCGCAATCTATTTCCGGTAATAAATCTTTAATACAATACTCTAATGGTTTATTTAAAATAAAACCGACAGAATTATTATCTGTATGTTCAGTTAATAGAACAATAGCTCTGTTAAATGAATTGTCGTTTAAGATAGATGGTTCTGCAACCAAAAGCCTACCTTTTTTTGGGAGGAGTTTAGACATTCAATTTTTTTATTTAAATATAGGTAAAATTTTAACAAAAAAAACTCTCTTAAAAAAGAGAGCTTTTATTTTATTTAAAACTGTAATTATTAGTTTACAGCATCGCTTAATCCAGCTCCAGCTTTAAATTTTGCTACATTTTTAGCAGCAATTTCAATAGTTTTTCCAGTTTGAGGATTTCTACCAGTTCTTGCAGCTCTATTAGATACAGAAAAAGTTCCGAAACCAACTAAAGCAACTTTATCTCCCTTTTTTAAAGAAGAAGTTACGTTACCTGTAAAAGACTCTAAAGCTGCTTTAGCTGCTACTTTAGAAATTCCTGCGTCAGCAGCCATTGCATCGATTAAATCTGATTTGTTCATAATGAATTGATTTTTAAATTATTTTTATTATACTTTTTGCTTAATAGCTTAACAAATATAGACGGATTGTGGGTTTACGCAAATATGAAGGCCCAAAAAAGGGCATTTTGTTAATAAATGTAGGTCAATTGTTAATAAAGCATGCTTTGAAAATCAAAAAACTCTACAAACCGCATCAATAAAGGCTTTACATCATTTTTGCATCCGAAGAAAAATGAAAGCCATTTAATAAGCTTTTTGCATCCATCTTTTTCTTACCAGAAAGTTTTATTTCATCAATAATAATATAGCCACCATTTACTGCAACTTTTAATTCTTTTTTAGATGCAATAATACTTCCAAAACTAAAAGTGTGTGTTTCTATTTGTTTACTTACAGCATAAATTTTAGCAGAAATTTCTTCATCATTATTATATATTAAAGTCCAAGCTGCCGGAAAAGGGTTTAAACCTCTAATTTTATTATAAATATTTTCTAAACTATCTGTCCAATTTATTTTTGTGTTTTCTGGGTTTAATTTTGGTGCAGATTTTTCTTCTAAATCGGGTTGTTTTGTGGTAACTACATTTCCTTTTGCAATATAATCTACAGTTTTAGAAACTAAACTTGCACCTAAATGCATTAATTTGTCGTGAAGACTACCTACAGTTTCTGTTTCTAAAACTGTAATTTCTTCTTGTAATATAATTTCTCCGGTATCAATTTTATCATCAATAAAAAATGTGGTTACACCCGTTTTTGTTTCTCCGTTAATTATAGACCAATGTATTGGTGCTGCACCTCTATATTCTGGCAATAAAGAAGCATGTAAATTAAATGTACCTAATTCTGGCATTTGCCATACAACTTTAGGTAACATTCTAAAGGCAACAACAATTTGTAAATTGGCGTTTAAAGATTTTAATTCACTTAAAAAATCTTCGTTTTTTAAGTTAGTTGGTTGTAATATTTTTAAATCTTGAGATTTTGCATACTTTTTTACTGCAGACTCATTTATTTTTCTTCCTCTACCGGCAGGTTTATCTGGTGCAGTAATTACGCCTGCAATTGTATAGTTGTTTTCTACTAAATGTTTTAAAATGGCCACGGCAAAATCAGGCGTTCCCATAAAAACGATACTCATATCTTTCATATTTATATTTTTAGTTGAAATTTATTTAGATTATTTAATATTAGTTTATCTTCTGCAAGAAGCGTTTGCAAATGTATTAAAATGTCTTTCTCTTTAGCATTTAAAAAATTAGTAATTTCTTTTGAAGACAATTGTTTGTTTGGGTTTAGAAGTTCTATAATATCTTCGGATAAGCTTTTGGTTTGCTTTTTTGTTAGCTAAACAAACATCACAGATGCCACAGTTTTCTTGTTTAATTTCGTCAAAATATGCCAAAAGTTGCTTGCTTCTACAAACTTTGTTGTTCTTTATAAAAGCGATAAAGTTTTTTGCTTTTTCTTCCTTTAGAAATAGAAATTGTTTTATTTCTTTAGAATATCTATTGATAGTTTTATCATCTTCTCTAGGCATTAGAAAATTTAAAGCAGCATTTTCGTTAGATTGATTGTATACAAGTAACTGTTGCTGTTCTAATAATTCTAAATTCTGAATTACTTTATTAGAAGTTATTCCTGCTTTCTTGGCAATAAAGAATTCGTTTATTTTTATTTCATCTTCAAACAAACCTCCGTAAGTTCTTAAAAGTACATTTATAAAGTTTTTTAAAGAGTTATTATTGTTAGAAAAATTTAAGATTGAATAATGAGATGCTGTGACCTTTAAAGTAGATTTTTTATTAAAACTACTATTAAGTTCTATAATACCATAATTAACCAATAATTTTAGAATAGCATCTGTTTTAAGAACTTGTAAGTTGTACTTTTTACAGAACTCATAAAAATTAAAAGCATAAACTTCTTCAGAAATTTCACCTAAGGCTATTCTAAATTGTTGATATAACTTTTTATGAACCTCTTTAATTTCTAAAATAGAAGGTATAGAGTTTTCTATTTGCTTTTGATGTAAATAAATGTCATGTTCATTATATAATAAAACACCGAAAGATTTTTTTCATTTCTACCAGCTCTACCTGTTTCTTGTACGTAGTTTTCTAAACTATTTGGTAAATTAAGATGAATTACCAACCCAACATTAGGTTTGTCTATTCCCATACCAAATGCATTGGTTGCTACAATTATTGGTGTTTTCTCTAACATCCAATTATTAAAAGCCTTTTCTTTATCTATAACAGTTAAACCTGCGTGATAAAAAGTGCTTTTAAAGTTTTTAGCATTTAAAAAATTAGAGATTTCTTCAGTTTTTTTCTTGAATTTACATAAACAATTGCTGGTGTTTTAGTTTTTCTAAAAATACTTGTAAGTCTTTCTAGTTTATCTTCAATTTTAAAAACTTGATATGCTAAGTTTTCTCGAAAAAAAGACTTTTTAAAAAGCAAAGTGTTATTTAATTCTAGATTGGTTTCAATATCTAACAACACTTTTTTATTGGCTGTTGCAGTTAATGCAATAAAACCAACTTTTGGTAAAATTTCTTTAAGAACTTTTATATTTCTATAAGAAGGTCTAAAATCATGTCCCCATTCAGAAATGCAATGCGCTTCATCAATTGCAACCAAGTTTACATTTAATTCTTTAATTTTTTGCTGAATTAAAGATGATTGCAATCTCTCTGGCGATATGTATAAAAACTTTATTTTACCGAATTTAATTTTATCGAATAGTGTTACAATTTCATCTTGCTGACTTCCGGTAGGTATTGTAACCGCTTTTATATTTTTCTGTTTTAAATTCTCTACTTGATCTTGCATTAAAGCAATTAAGGGCGAAACCACAATACAAACTCCTTCTTTTACCAATGCAGGTACTTGAAAGCAAATAGATTTTCCGCCACCAGTTGGTAATAATGCAATGGTGTCTTTGTTGTTTAAAACAGCAGAAATAATTTCTTTTTGAGGTGCTCTAAAGGAGGTAAATCCCCAATATTTTTTTAATATATTTTCTGGTGATAACATCATTCGCTTGTTAGCGAATTTAAAATGAAGTTTGTACGTTCTTCTA
This sequence comes from Polaribacter sp. HA6-7, assembly GCF_055693625.1. Lineage (NCBI taxonomy): Bacteria > Pseudomonadati > Bacteroidota > Flavobacteriia > Flavobacteriales > Flavobacteriaceae > Polaribacter > Polaribacter sp. HA6-7. The sequence goes on along the minus strand of NZ_CM146338.1, from coordinate 1,901,602 downwards.
TAGAACCAAAAGGCACATTTATTAAATTATAACCCAAATCTGAATAGGCTTTTACCAAAAACTTATCAATTTGTACAGATTCAACAAAAGACTCGTAACGTTCGTTATCTGTGGTATGTATTTCCTCCCAAGGCGAAAAATGAAATATTTTGGTATATTCATATTTTTTACACTTTTCTAGAAAGTAATCTGGATATTCTGTTTTAAAAAATCCATGTACGCGTGTACATCCGGTATTCCTCTATCAAAAAAGACAATATCATTGTCTAAATCAGCTGCTTTTAGGTATTGATTTTCTCTACCTTCTAATAACATTTTACTAAATAATAAAGGTTCTGTTAAGAAAAGTTGCTCGATACCTTCTTCTTTTGCCTTTAAGGTTACTTCTCTAGAAACCTCCGGCATACAGTAATAGCCTTTTTTTACAAGCTGATTTATAATCGTAGTTTTACCAGTTCCTGGTCCTCCAATAAGAACAATTTTTTGTTGCATCGGACAAAAATAAATCATTCCGTTTATAAAATTAAATTTTAATGTAATTTTGTGTCTTGCAATTTGCAAATAGTTTAGAAAAATTTTAACAATTATTATGAGTAATAAAAACGAATTTTATAGCAAGTTAAAAGTTCAATTAGATGATACTACTAAGTTTCCTGCAGATTATCTATATAAATTTATTGTGCCAAGTACAGAAAATCAAGTAGCAGAAGTAGAAGCTATTTTTAATAATACAGGCGCGGTAATTAATACAAAAAAATCTAAAACAGGTAAATACGTTAGTGTTTCTATTATTTTAAAAATTAAATCTTCGGATGAAGTTATAGCATATTATAAAAAAGCAGAAAATATTAAAGGTATTATATCATTATAGTTAAGTCTTATGAAAAGTAGGTTTTTATCAATTTGTATATTGTTTTTAGCAATTAATGTTTATTCGCAAGATTCTAAAACATTGATAACAATTAATAAAGAAAAAATTTCTGTAGCAGATTTTAAGCGGGTTTATGAAAAGAATTTAGATGCTATAGATAATGAAGAAGCTAAAGATGTAACCAAAAATTTAGATTTATACATCAATTATTTATTAAAGGTTAAAGAAGCTTACAAAATTAAGTTAGATACTTTAGCTTCATATAAAAGAGAAATTGCTACTTATAAAAACCAATTAGCAGCACCCTATTTACAAGACACTTCTTTTATTGCAGACTTAGTTAAAGACATTTACTTTAGAACAAAAAATGAAGTAAAAGCAAAACATATTTTAATTAGAACTTCTAAAGATGCAATGCCAAAAGATACTTTAGTTGCTCACAATAAAATTTTAGACATTAGAAATAGAATTGTTAACGGAGAAAGTTTTGAAAAACTAGCAGTAGAAACATCCGAAGATAGATCTGCAAAAGGAGATGCCAAAAGAGGTATTCCTGGTAATAAAGGTAATTTGGGCTATTTTAAAGCTTTTCAAATGGTTTCTTCATTTGAAGATGTAGCGTTTGCTACAAAAGTAGGTGATGTTTCTATGCCTTTTAGAAGTCAGTATGGGTATCATATTTTAAAAGTTGATGATTTAAGACCATCTAAAGGAGAAATTGAAGCAGCACATATTTTAATAAAAGATACTACAAATGCTAGTAAAATTAAAATTGATGAGGTTTACAATAGACTTCAAAATAATGAGTCTTTTGAAAAATTAGCAAACTTATTTTCAGATGATATCGGTTCAAAAGGAAGAGGAGGAAAGTTAAACAGATTTGGTACTGGTAGAATGGTAAAAGAATTTGAAGATGCTGCATTTTCATTAAAAAACGTTGGCGATTATTCAAAACCTTTTAAAACCCGTTTTGGTTGGCATATTGTAAAGCTTTTAAGAAAACATCCTATTAAGTCTTTTGCTGAAATGGAAACAGAGCTTCGTAAAAAAATTAAAAGAAGTTCTCGTATGCAAATGTCTGAAAAAGCTATAATTAATAAGTTAAAAGCAACTTATAAAATTGTAGAAAATGAAAAAGCAAAACAAATTCTTAATCAAAAAAATATTAGATCACTTTCTAAGGATTCTTTGCAAAACACTATATTAAGCATCAATAACAAGAAAATTACACAAGAGAAATTTGTAGATTACACAAAAAATAGAAGGCATAAACCTATTTTTGTGTTGTTCGAGATGTTTAAAGAAAAAGAAATTTTAGCTTATTACAAAGAAAACTTAATAAAAACAGAGCCAGAATACGCTAATACTTTAAAAGAATATGAAGATGGTTTGTTGTTATTTGAATTAATGCAACAAAAAATTTGGAACAAATCTTCTAAAGATTCTTTGGGTTTAAAATCTTATTTTGATAAGAATAAAGCCAACTACAATTCTAATGAATTAAAAACTGTAAAAGGTGAGGTAATGAATGATTACCAAAATTATTTAGAAGAAAAATGGATTGCAGATTTAAGAAAAAAGAATAAAATAAAAATTCATAAAAAGCAGTTAAAGAAATTGATAAACTATTATAAAGATTAAAATGAGAATTGTATTTGTTATTTTTTGCGCTTTTTTATTTACCTCTTGTCAGTATTTCGAAATGCAAGAAAAAGAAGAACACTCTTCTGAAATTGTTGCCATTGTAAATACAGAAAAACTATTTAAAGAAGATTTAAAAGATCTTTTACCTAGAAATATTACTAAAGAAGACAGTTTAATTTTAGTTAAAAGTTTAATACAAGACTGGGCTGTAAAAAAATTATTTTTAAAAGCTGCAGAAACCAATAATTCATCAGAATCTTTAGATGATATTAATAAGTTGGTACAAGATTATAAAGAAAGTTTATTAATTAATAATTACAAAGAAGATTTAATTAAGCAAAAGTTAGATACTTTAGTAACCGAACAAGAGATAGAAGAATATTATTTAGCCAATAATGAAAACTTTAAATTGAACGAGGTTTTAGTAAAATCTAAATATTTAAATTTTGACAATAATATAAAAGATCAAAAAGAGATTATAGAATTATTTAAATCTGATGATATTGAAGATGCAGAAGAGTTAGAAAGACAGCAATTAAGCTTTAAAATGTATCAACTAAACGACTCTGTTTGGACAGAATTGGATAAGATTTTGTTAAAACTACCATTTTCTAAAGAAAATCTGTTAAAAAAATCAAAATTCATTCAAAAACAAGATTCATTAGGTTTATATTTGGTGGCTATAAAAGACGTATTAAATAGAAATGATATAGCACCATTAAGCTATATTAAGCCAACGATAAAAGAAATGATTTTACACAAGCGTAAAATCGAGTTAATAAGAGAGATTGAAAAACTAATAGTAAAAGATGCCACAAAAAACAATAATTTCAAAATATACTAAAATCTTTATTACAGCTGTATTATTTGCAGTAACATCATTACAATTAAATGCACAAAAAGTTAAAATAGACGGTGTAGCAGTAGTAATTGGTAAAAATATTGTTTTAGATTCTGATATTGCAAAATTTAAGCAAGAAGTAGAATTTAAAAGTGAAGGGAAAATTAAAATTTCTGATTGTGAAATGTTAGAAGAGTTAATGGAACAAAAATTACTTTCTCATCATGCAGTTATAGACAGTATTACTGTTTTAGATACAGAGGTTAACTCTAAAGTAGACAGAAGTATACAGTTTTTTGCACAAGAATATGGTTCTATAGACAAAGCAATTGCTGCTTATGGGTTTAATGATTTAGACGATTTAAAAAGTGAACTGTTTAATGTTCAGAAAGAAAATGCGCTAATAGAAAGAGAACAACAAAAAATTACAGAAAAAGTAGATGTTACGCCGGAAGAGGTACGTTTGTACTTTAACGGTTTAAAAGAAAAAGGAGACTTACCAGAATTTACTGCAGAGATAGAATTGGCTCAAATAGTTTTAAATGCAGAACCTACAGAAGAAGAAAATAACAAAGTAATTGCTCAATTAAACGAAATTAGAACAGAAATTTTAAACGGTGCTAGTTTTAGAATGAAAGCAATTATTAATTCTAAAGATCCTGGTGTTACGCAAGACGGAGGAAGAATACAGGTTACTAAAGAAGCTAACTTAATTAAAGAGTTTAAAGAAGTTTCTTTTTCATTAGAAAAAAATGAAATTTCAGAGCCATTTAAAACACTTTTTGGTTATCATATTATTCAGGTTCACGAAATTAAAGGAAATACAAGAGTTGTATCTCATATTTTATTACAACCGGAAATACCAGAATCTAGATTAACAGAAACTAGATTAAAAGTAGAAGAAATTAAAAATGATATTAAAGCAGGTAAATTAACTTTTGAAGAAGCTGTAAAAAAATTTTCTGATGATAAAGATTCTAAAAACAACGGTGGAGTAATTATTAACGGTTATACGGGCGAGACTAAATTCGATTTAACAAGAATGGATCCTGCAATGTATGCAAGAGTTAACGATTTAAAGAAAGGTGAATTTACAGACGTTTTTTATGATGAAGCTAGAGGAGGAGAGAAGATGTATAAGTTTATCTTAATGAAAGATAGAACAGATACACACACAGCAGATCTTGTAGATGATTATGTTAAAATACAAGCACTGGCTTTAAAGAAAAAGAAAGAAGAGGTAATAGAAAAGTGGTCTAATGATAAAATTAAAGATACTTATATTAAATTATCATCAGATTACAAGAGTTGTACTTTTAATAAAAATTGGAAAAAAGAAACAGGTAAATAATGTCAGACGTTAAAGCGGTAAATAACCTAGTACAAAAGTTTGAAACTTTAAAAAAAGAAATTGGTAAAGTAATTATCGGTCAAAAAGAAGCAGTAGATTTTACACTATTGTCTGTTTTTTGTGGAGGTCATTCTTTATTAATAGGTGTGCCTGGTTTAGCAAAAACATTATTAGTTAATACTGTTTCAGATGCTTTAGGCTTAAATTTTAAAAGAATACAGTTTACGCCGATTTAATGCCTTCGGATATTTTAGGAAGTGAAATTCTTGATGAAAACAGGCAATTTAAATTTATTAAGGGTCCTATTTTCTCTAATATTATTTTAGCAGATGAGATAAATAGAACTCCGCCTAAAACACAAGCAGCTTTATTAGAAGCAATGCAAGAACGTTCTGTAACTGTTTCTCGGTACGCATTATAAATTAGATTTACCGTTTTTTGTTTTGGCAACACAAAACCCAATTGAACAAGAAGGAACTTATCCTTTACCGAAGCGCAATTAGATAGGTTTATGTTTTCTATTAATTTAGAATATCCAAGTTTTGAAGAAGAGGTACAAGTTGTAAAAAGTACAACAAGTAACTTAAAAGAAACTATCAACGCTATTTTTACTGGTGATGAAATTGTTGAAATTCAGAAATTAATTAGAAAAATTCCTGTTGCAGACAATGTTATAGAATATGCTGTAGGTTTGGTTGGTAAAACAAGACCAAAAGCTTCGGCTGCCACAGAAATGGTAAAAAGCTATTTAGATTGGGGTGCAGGACCAAGAGCTTCTCAGAACTTAATTTTAGCTGCCAAAGCTCATGCTGCAGTTAATGGTAAATATTCACCAGATATTGAAGATGTAAAAGCTGTTGCAATTCCTATTTTATCGCACAGAATTGTTAAGAATTATAAAGCAGAAGCAGAAGGTGTTTCTATTGCAGATATTATCAACTCTTTGTTGTAATATTATTCTTCTTCATCTTCTTTAGCCGGATTTTCAAAAAAGCTAAAAACGTTACCGCCATATCTTTTATCGTAGCTATGCTTTGCGTGTTTTGATAAATCTGTATGCTTAGAATGTTCTACAATTAAAACTCCGTCTTCATTTAAAATACCTCTTTCAAAAACTAAATCTACAATTTTTAGGAATTGATCTTCTTCAAAATCGTAAGGTGGATCAGCAAAAACTACATCAGAAGTTAAATTTGTTTTTTCTAAGAATTTATAAACGTCACTTTTGTAGGTGTTAATATCTAAATCTAAGGCTTTAGCAGTAGAATTTATAAACTTTATACAACCAAAGTGTGCATCTATTGCATAAATGGTTTTAGTACCTCTAGAAGCAAATTCGTAACTAATATTTCCTGTGCCGGCAAACAAATCTATCACAGAAATAGCATCAAAATAATAGGTGTTGTTTAAGATGTTAAACAAAGATTCTTTAGCCATATCTGTAGTAGGTCTAACAGGTAGGTTTTTTGGCGCTGATAAGCGTCTTGATTTTAATTTACCGTAAATAATTCTCATGAGCCTAAAAGTATATAATTTGAGTGTTTCGGAATTTTTAATTCATTAAAAATAGCTTTTTCACTTTCTAAAAAGTAAATGTTTTTAATGTATTTGTAGGTTAATTTATAAATAGCAGTATTTAAGGTTATATTACCTGTAAAATACAAAGGAAACTCTAAAGTGTCTAAATTTAATTGTTCTGCAACAAATAAGATGTAATAGATAAAATCTTCTTTAGAGTTGTAAGAAAATGTATTAAAAAGTAGCAATTGCTTATTCTCGATAACCACAATGTCTAAAGTTGTTTTACCAACATTTACATACATTGTTTTATTATTAGATTTATTTACTTTTAATAACTTTTCAATTAAAACCGTACTGTAATGCTTGTATTCGAATTCGCCAAAATTTTGAAATAAATAGTTATTGATGTTCACATAAGGAACGTAAACGTTTTTGGTTTTAAGTACATCGATACTATCAAAACTAATAAAATCTGTAACTAACGTTTTTATATTATAATTTAAATAAGTAGCTAGTTCATTTTCATCAAAGAACTGATCTGGCACTAATGCTGCTAAATTATTCTGATGAATAACTGTTACAGAAGTGAAATCATTTTGAAGCTTTGTGTCTTTTTTAAATATTTCTTCAATTTTAAGAAGTAAGTTTTCCGGTGTATTTAAAGTTGTTTCAAACTCGTATTCACAAAAATATACTTCTTTATTTAAGCTATTATTATAGATACAAAAAGAAAATCCATCCAAATTAAATTGGATGGATAATCTATTATCTTTTAATGTTTTCAAAGAAATACTACTATTCTTTTTTATCACCTTTTTTGTCATATGATGGAGGCCAGTTACCTGCTGTAGTTACTTCGTCTAAAGAACCAACAGAAACATATTCTCCTTTAATTTGATCAGCAGCAATTACTTCTAATTCTTGCTTAACTAAAGATTCGTTCATGCCTTCTAATAAAGCTTTTTTAGGAGTTTTTGCCATAAAAGTAGGTACAACTAAACCTTGTACTTTTTCTACAGTTCCTACTTCCAATTCAAACTCAGTTCCTTTTAAACCAGGTACACTAAACATTGTTTTGTAATCTCTGTCTTTAAAGTATTTTAATACAGGTTCGTAACCAATTGTATCTGTAACTCTTCTTTCTACTTCATCTGTAATACCACCACCCTTGTTAACAGTCTCTACAATTGTTTTTGTATTTGTTAAAGCTAATTTAGCAGTATCTATAAATTTGATTAAAGCGTTTTTATCTTTTGTATAATTACCGTTTGCTTCGTAATATTTTACTTCTGCATCTCTAATCATCTTAAGATTATCTACAACTTTAGCATATCTTGTAATCTTATCTTTGTTAAAGTTAATTGGCTCCATAATACCGTTGTATATTTTAAAGCCTAAAAATACTGCTAAGAATAAAAGTAAAATAGATGGAATCCATCTTAACTTTAGAGGTAAATATTTAACTATAACAATAGCTATAATTACTGCAGCTAAAACCGCAGCTAAAATCATTCCTAATAATCCCATTTTTAATGTTTTTTTTAATAGTCCTATCGCAAATCTACAATTTTTTTCAATGATAAAAATTTTTATTTATAAATCGACGTATCTTTGTTATTTTAATTAATATATGATAGAATTACCTGCAGATTTTAACAAAGAATTGTTAAAGAAATTCCCACATCAACCAACAATAAAACAAAAAGAACTTTTAAATTTACTAAGCAGTTTTATTTTCAACAAAGATAAAAATGCTCTTTTTTTGCTTAAAGGATATGCAGGAACAGGTAAAACAACTACAATTGGTACTTTTGTAAATTCTTTACGGGCGGCAGGCAAAAAAGCAGTATTACTTGCACCAACTGGTAGAGCTGCTAAAGTTATTTCTCTTTATTCTAAGAAACCAGCTTTTACAATTCATAAGAAAATATATTTTCCTAAAAAACAATCAAACGGTTCTGTGGCTTTTGTTTTGCAACCTAATAAACATAAACATACTATTTTTATTGTTGATGAAGCTTCGATGATACCGGATAGCAGACAGAACCAAAAGTTATTTGATACAAGTTCACTTCTAGACGATTTAATATCTTATGTGTATTCTGGTGATAATTGTAAACTTATTTTTATTGGTGATACCGCACAATTACCTCCGGTTAAATTAGATGTTTCACCTGCTTTAGAACAAGATACTCTAACATACGATTTTGACAAGCAAGTAACAGAAATAGAATTAGACGAGGTTATGCGTCAACACGAAAATTCGGAATTTTAGCAAACGCAACATCTTTAAGATTGTTGTTAAGAAACGAGGATGATAATTTTCAGTTTGATTTAGATTTTGTAGACATAAAAAGGTTAGAAGATGGTTATGATATTGAAGATGCTATTGTTACTTCTTATGAAAGTAGCGGAGTAGAAGATACTGCTTTTATTGTACGTTCTAACAAAAGGGCAAACCAATACAATCAACAAATAAGATATAATATTAGAGGTCAAGAAAACGAAATTTCTGCTGGAGATTATATAATGATTGTTAAGAATAATTATTATTGGTTGCCAGATTCTTCTAAAGCAGGTTTTATTGCAAACGGAGATATTTGCGAAGTTTTAAAAATTTTTTCTATTAAAGAATTATACGGATTTAAGTTTGCGGAAGTAGAAATTAGAATGATTGATTATCCGGATATGCATCCTTTTGAAACGGTGTTGTTGTTGGATACACTTGTAAGTGAAAGTCCGTCTTTAACTTATGATGAATCTAATAAATTGTATCAAGCGGTTTTAGAAGATTATGCTCATGAAAAATCGAAATACAAGCAATTTATGTCTGTAAAAAAGAATAAGTATTTTAATGCGCTACAAGTTAAATTTTCTTATGCGATGACATGCCATAAATCTCAAGGAGGTCAGTGGAAAACTGTTTTTATAGAACAACCATATTTACCAGATGGAGTTTCTAAAGAATATTTTAGATGGCTTTACACGGCAATTACCGGAGCACAAGAAAAATTATATCTTATTGGTTTTAAAGACGAATTTTTTATTGAATAATTTATTTAATAAGGTAATTAATGTTTATTGAACCGTATTTGTGGCCATTATCAAATTTTAATCCTTTAGATTTATTTGTGTTATAATTAAACGTATAACCAAAATTAAATCTGTTCGCAGTAAATTTAAAACCAGCTTCAATTCTAAAAACAACAGGAACAAGTTCGTTTGTAATCTCGCTACCGTTATTTAAAAAACTCCCTTCTAGAGTGGCGTCATAAAAAGCATATCTTATGGTTGGTTTTATAAAAATAAAAGCTTCTGATTCTCTGTAGAAAGAAGAGTTTTTATTATTTAAGTTTGTGTTAAAAGCTATAGAATTTGCAAAATCTTGTAAAGGTTTAAAACCTATTCTTGTAAATAATCCTGTAGAAATATTTGTATAAACTGTACCTAATTTTGCAGAATTTACCCAAGTTAGATCTAGATGATTGCTTTCATCTTTACTAATAAACCTATTATAATCAGTATTAAAATTTAAACCTAGTGCGCTTTTAATCTGATATTTCCAACCTTGGCCCTCTTCAAAACCATACATGTTATGAATAAAATTTTGCATTTCCATAGCGTATGCATCAGGACCAATAATACCTAATTGAAAGGTAGTTTTAAAGTTTTGTTTGTTTTTATAAATTCTATTGATACTAAATGCACCAAATAAATAACCAGCAAATGGTCTATCATGCTCGTCGATGTTTTTTGTGTTTGCTTTGGCAGGTGTAAACATTTCGTGACCAATTTGCCATTCAATAATTTTTTTATCTAAAGAAGTATTGGTTTTCTTAGAAAGATATTTAAAAGATAAAAACATACCGTTGGTATAATATCTATCATCATAAGTAGATGTGTATAAATCGTTATCTGTAATAAAACTAATTTCCTTAGAATATTTCTCTTGAGAAAAGCAAATAATAGAGCAAAATAAGAATAAAAAAAGTACTTTCTTTTTCATAGAAAACAAATATAGAACAACTTGTTTAAATTCATATTTATTTAACTTTATTTAGAAAAAAAGTAATATTTTTAATCTTCGAAAAATTATATATGAGTACAAGCAAAAATTTTACTTCAGAAGACTTTGAAAACCTAAAAAGTAACGAAGACCTTTTAGAACTTATTAAAGAAAAAAGTAGTTTATACAAAAAAGTACTTAAAACTCATGTTTATACAGAAGAACTACGTCTTTTACAAATAGAATTGGTAAAATTACAACGTTGGATTTCTAAGGAAAATAAACGTGTTGCTATTATTTTTGAAGGTAGAGATGCTGCAGGAAAAGGAGGAAATATTAGACGATTTATGGAACATTTAAATCCGAGATCGAGTAGGTTAGTAGCTTTAAATAAACCAACAGAAGTAGAAAAAGGACAATGGTATTTTCAAAGATATATTAAAGAATTACCCAACCCTGGTGAAATCGTTTTTTTTGATAGAAGTTGGTATAATAGAGCTGTTGTAGAGCCTGTAATGGGGTTTTGTACAGACAAACAATATAAAGAGTTTTTGGTTCAGGTGCCGGAGTTTGAACATATGATGTATGAAGATGGCGTAATAATTATAAAATTTTGGTTGTCTATAACTAAAGATGAACAACTTAAAAGGTTTGAAGAACGTAAAGAAAATCCTTTAAAAAGATGGAAATTCAGTCCGGTAGATAAACAAGGACAAGCTTTGTGGGATAAATACACGCATTATAAGTCGGAAATGTTTTCTAAAACGCATACAGCATATAGCCCTTGGATGATGATTAAAACCAACGATAAGCAAGTTGCAAGATTAGAAGCCATAAGACACGTTATTTCTCAGTTCGATTATGAAGGAAAAACTTCAAAAATATCTCTAACTCCGGACCCAAATGTTGTAATGCGTTATTACAGGTCTAATACCAATATAGATTAAGACTATGGATAAAAAACTTACACAAAAGCAATTAAATAAGTTAACAACTAAAAAAGGTTTTCTAGCTCTTTTATCTAAAGATCCGTTAAGTACAGAGAAGAGTTTACGTTATGTAGATTATCAGAAAAAGTTAAAAAAATTACAGGTAGAATTAATTCGTTTGCAAACGTGGGCAATTAATAATAACGAACGTATTATAATTGTTTTTCAAGGAAGAGATGCTGCCGGAAAAGGAGGTGCTATTCGAAGATTAACAGAACGAATAAACCCAAGACATATGCGAATTGTGGCTTTACCTAAACCCACAGAAGATGAAAAAACGCAATGGTATTTTCAACGCTACGTAGAACAATTACCTAAAGCTGGTGAAATTGTTTTTTTTGATAGAAGTTGGTATAATAGGGCTGTTGTAGAACCTGTAAACGGATTCTGTACTGCAGAAGAGTACGAGATTTTTATGAATCAGGTAAACGATTTTGAAAAAATGATTTTAGAATCTGGAATTCATTTGGTTAAAATTTATATGTCTATTTCTAAAAAAGAACAAGCTAAACGATTTGCAGACATTAAAAGCAATCCATTAAAACAATGGAAAATGACCAAGTTAGACGAGAAAGCTCAATTACTATGGGATCAATATACTGTTTATAAAAAGGCGATGTTTCAAAGAACCAATACAGCAATTTCTCCTTGGAAAGTTATTAGAGCAAATAGAAAAACAGAAGCGAGAATTAACGTTATTAATCACGTTCTTAACAGTATTCCTTATGATAAAGATTTAGAAATTTAAAGACTAAAATTTTTAATAGCATTAAATAAATAATATACTTCTGCAGCAATTTCTTCATTAGTTTCTAAATATGTTTTAGTTTGCTCAGAAGTTCCGTCAGAAAATTTCGGATCTACAAAGGGTAAATGAAACCTTTCTACTGCAGTTGGTATAAACGGACAATTTTTATCAGCATCATTACAAGTTGTTATCACAAAATAGGGTTCTTTATTAATTTCGTGATCGTAACGTTTAGAAAAGCCTAATATTGATTTTTTACAACCTAGAAAAGAGATTAAATATTTCGGATTTTGATGAGAGAAATCTTTTACATTAAAATCGAAACCAGCAGATTGTAATGTTTTTACAGAGTTTCTGTTAAAAGATGTAACTTCTGTTCCACCGGAAAAAGCATTGATATTTAATGTAAAGTAATTAGCAGCAAAATAAGACCAAATTTGTGCTATTTGACTTCTTCTAGAATTATGTGTACAAATAAAATTTATGTTTGCAGCACCATTATCAATATAAAACTTTGCAATTTTTTCAGAAATCTTAGTAAGTATTTCTTTTCTCTCATCTTGAAGTATAATTTTTTTGAAGAGAGTTTAAAGAAGTTTTCTGTAGAAACGGCAAAAGTTTTAGACATATGCTTATTTTTGTAGTAAAGTTAGTAGCTTATATCTTTAAATTAATTAAAATAATGTTAAGAAAGGGTTTAGAAATTGGTAATACTGTTGCAGTTTTAGACGATGTTTTAAAAGGAAAAGTGGTTGCAATTGATAACAACTTAATTTCTATAGAATCTTTAGATGGCATGCTTTTTAAATTTGATGAAAAAGAATTGGTTAAGATTGAAGTAGAGCAACATGAGTTGTCTAAATTTTCTGATATAAATAATAACTTTTTAAAAGAAAAAACTACAGAGGTTAAGAAGAAAAACAGTTTTTTTAAGAAACAAAAGCAAGAATTTTTAATGGAAATAGATTTGCATATTAACAAGCTAACTAAATCTGTAAAAGGTTTAGATAACTACGATATGTTAAATTTACAGTTAGATACTGCAAAAAGAAAATTAGAATTTGCAATTCATAAAAGAATTTCTAAAATTGTTTTTATACACGGAGTAGGCGAAGGGGTTTTAAAATCTGAACTGCATTCACTTTTAAATAAATACCCAGTTAAATATTACGATGCTTCATATAAACAATATGGTTTAGGTGCCACAGAGGTTTATATTTTTCAAAACTCAATCTAATAAAAAAATTAGTATGAATGCTATTTATTTAGACAATGCAGCTACCACGCAAATGCATCCGGAAGTTATAGAAGTTATGCAAAACTCTATGGCAACAAATTTTGGTAATCCATCTTCAATTCATCAATTTGGTAGAAAAGCAAAATCGAGTGTAGAAACTGCTAGAAAAAATATTGCGAAGCAATTTCATGTGTCTGCCGCAGAAATAATTTTTACGTCAAGTGGTACAGAAGCAGATAATTTAATATTAAATAATGCTGTTTTAAATTTAGGTGTTACTAGAATTATAACCTCTAAGATAGAGCATCACGCTGTTTTAAATACATGTAAATTTCTAAGTGAAAAATATGATATTTCATTAGAATTTGTTCTTGTTAAAGATAATGGAGATATCGATTTAGAGCATTTAGAAACGCTTTTAAAATCATCAGAAGAAAAAACATTAGTTAGTTTAATGATGATTAATAATGAAATAGGAAATGTATTACCCATAAAAAAGGTTGCTGATTTATGTAAAAGTCATAATTCACTTTTTCATTCGGATACTGTGCAAGCGATTGGTAATTATAAACTAGAGTTATCTGATATTAATATTGATTTTCTTGTAGGAAGTGCTCATAAATTTCATGGACCAAAAGGCGTAGGATTTGCTTTTTTTAGAAAAGGATTTGGTATAACGCCAATGATGCATGGAGGAGAACAAGAAAAAGGTGCTAGATCTAGTACAGAAAATGTACATGCTATTTTGGGAATGGAAAAAGCATTAAATATTTCTTACGCAACAATTGAAAAGAATAAAAATTATATCGAAACTCTAAAGGTTTATTTTATTTCTGAATTAAAAAAATATCAAAAGAAATAAAGTTTAATGGTAATTCAAGTAATTTAGATAGTAGTAGTGCTACTATTTTAAGTGTTCGTTTTCCTGTTAAAAACGATATGCTTTTATTTAGTTTAGATTTATTAGGAATTGCTGTTTCGGTGGTAGTGCTTGCCGAGTGGAAGTAATAAAGGTTCGCACGTACTTTCTGAAATTTTATTTGACGGTGAAGAAGATAAAACTTCTGTCCGATTTTCATTCTCTAGAAATAATACAATTGAAGAATTAGATTTTGCAATTACTAAAATTAAAGACTTTATAAAGTAAAAAAAGAGAATCTTTAAGATTCTCTTTTTAATAAAAAAACACTAGTTGATTAGTATTTTTTGGAAACATCACCTCTATTCGTTTTAATCTTTATAATGTAAATTGCTTTAGACAGATTTTTTACATCTAAGGTTTTCTTGTTTTCATTGTTCAAACTCCAAGTATTTATTTCTTGACCTAGTATAGAGTATAAATTAACTTTACTCATTTCTAAGCCGTTTAACAATTCGATATTAATGTTTTTATCTGTTTTGTTGTAAAATATATTAAAGTCGTTTGTTAGAATATTGTCTTCTGTACTTAATACAACACTTTCTTTAAAAGCTAAGAAAAATCTATCAGTATATTCTCCTTTAGGTAAATTAAACTTTACTTTACCTTCTTTTAAATTGTATGTTTTGTTTTCTAATTTATCTAAAATGTATAAATCAGAATTATCAAAGTTGATTTCATCTATTTCAAGACTAATTTCATCATCTTGACCAATTATTATTTCTAAAGGAACTTCTAGATCTTCAGTAATATTTTGAATTCCTGTAATTGCATATTTTTCATTATTATCAGAGAATTTCCAATAGAAATCTGTATTATTTACATCAAACGTAAAACTATCATAACCTTTATCATATTTAAAAGAGTTATTGTATTTAAAAGATATACCAATTTGTCTGTGCAATTCAGTACCAGTTTGTCCTGTGTAATTCATTCCTAATTTTAGAATAGGTAATTGTTTTCTAGTAGCAGTTACTTTCTTTTTATGTTTAATGTTAGATTTAAAAAATGTAGACTGCGCTCCTTCAACAATATTTTCTCTTTGGCTGTTGTTAAAAACAATTGGTCCTCCGTCTTGGTCTCCACTTATAAAGAAACCTTGTCCTACAGCAATGTATTCTAAAGGTTCGCTATATGCAGAATTTGCATTTAAACCAGCGGTTGGTTGGCAAGTAATTTCTCCGTCATCGTCTTTTAAATTAATACTATCAATATATAAATTAAAAATACTTAAAGATTCTATTGTAAAATCGCTATTCACCTGAATACAATCTGTAATTGTAAAATCGGTATAAACAGTAGAAGCAGGTAATGTGTATTCTGTAGTGTTTGTTTCGTTAATTTTAACTCTTATTAAGGCAGGTGTATTAGATTTATAATTAATTGTTAAACCATCAACAGCTCTTGATAACCTATTAAATTCTACATATTCATTTAAAGCATTTAATAAAACTACATTATTTCCTCCATCATTTGTTGCAGTTCCTGTAGTAGTAGCATCAATAGCCTCCATATTAAAATCAAAAGGACCTGAAATTGAAGGTGCATTTGCAGCTAGTCCCATCGCCAAATTCTTTGTTGCATAACCACCAATATAACCATTAAAAGAATGTCCGGCTTGTGTAGTTGATGCATCTTCTTCACCAGCGTGTTGCCAAAAATATAAGGTACTTGTTGTTGAGTCTTCGTTATCTTCTAAAAATTTTGTTGAGCTTATTGCAGAAGGATAAGGATTACCAACTAAATAAGATTGATTTCCGCCAACAGCAGTATTTAAATTACCATCGTTTGGTGTACCGGTAAATGTATAATTTTGTTGTGTTCCAGGTCCTTTTAAAGTAAATCCATCTGTAACAGGTATAGATCCTGTACTTTTTTTCTGACTCCAACTAGACCTTTTCCCATCTGCACTAGCATAAGTATAAATCCAATATTCTGAAATTTTAATTGGACTAGAAACTTCACCATCATAACCACCTACAAAGTTTATATCTACAATATTTGATGTAGCAGAAGTAGCAGATGTTCCGTCTTTTAAAACATCAGCAATAGTAAAAGATGTTCCTCCAACCGGAGAACTCATATAATTGTATCTAAATTTACTTGGCGTAGGCGAGTTTTGATCTATTAATAATTTTCCGGCACCAGTTACTTTAGAAGCAGTTTCATGAGTTTGTATTAATTGAGAATTTCCAATCAATCTAATTTCACTATTTGCATTACCTAATGTTATATCTTCAGATACAACTAATAGGTTATTATCTATAGACAATTTATTACCAGAATTAACGGTTAATTGTCTTGCCTTTAAAATTCCTGAATGAGTATAATCTTGATTTATAACAACTCTTCTAGTTCTATCAGGATAACCGTTAGACCAAGTACCACCTGTCAAAATTGTAGGATTTACTCTGTGTACACCTAATCTTAAGTTAGATTCTGTATTTGCAGACGCAATTTCAGATATTACAGGATCATGAGGATGTCTTTCTGGACCACCTAAATCTTTTTCTCTATAAGGATCTAAATCTTCATTAACATAAACAATCCATTCTGTATTTGTAAAATCTTTATTTGTAGAAAGAACTTCATCACTTCTTACATAGATTTTATCATTTTCAAGATTAATTGCGCTTTCGTACCTGTTTTTCCAATCATTTAAACCTGTAGCGATACTTTTTGGATGAGATAAAACTAAAATATCGTTCTCACCAATGATAGAAGTAATTCCGTCATTAGTAATACCGGTGTAACCTGAAGTTGTATTGTTAATTATAATAGACTCTCCGGGAGCAAGTGCTGTTGGAACAGTAAATAAACTATTAGGTATTACAGAAGTTTGTGGACCTGTTTTGTTTTCAAATAAAGACAATTCGATAGTGTTTGCTAAAATACTATTTGTAGGATGTATGTTTGTGATTTCTATAACTCTACTAGTACCTTCTAAATAAAATTGAGTAATCATTGGCGTACCCGAAAGATGTGTATCTCTATAATCTACATCTCCAATAGTAGTTGCATCGTTATCAATATCTGGTAGTGTATTTGGATCATCAATACTTGCATTTACATCTAAATAGTCATCTGCAGGATATAAAGAATTATCCAATCCGTTTTCTCCAACAGTGCCATTTGTAACTCCGTCATTATCTGTATCGATAGTATAACCAACTTCAAATGTATCAAAAAGTGAGTCGTTATCAGAATCTAAATCTGTAAAGTCGGCATTGTCAATTCCGTCTGTATTTACAGGTATCAATCCTGTTCCGTAAGCTGTATCTAAACCATTAACTGTATAAACATAATTTGGTGCTATATAGTCTAAAGTAGTTTGAGCTTCGATGTTGTCCGGTATTCCATCGTTATCAGAATCAATATCTCTTTCGTTTGGTATGCCATCTCCATCAACATCTAAACCATCAGATAGACAGCTAATATCCTCTGTACTATAAACAAAGTTATCCATACCATGTAAATCAACAAAAGACCCGAAACAGTACCATTTAAAACTTTATGAACAATAGAAACTTCGCTAACTTTTGTAGATGATATAAAACCAATTGTAGATTCTATATTTTGACCAACAACCATGGTTCCTCTACTAATATTATTTCCGTCAAAAATATTAACAGTTGCAATTGCATCATCACCAATAAAACCACTTTCGAAATAAGCGATTAGTTTTGAGTCAGCAAAAACTTCATATCGGACTAAAAGATCTGCTGGATCTTGAGTTGTATCTAAAATATCTACTAAATCGAAACTAAATGCATGTACAGCTGTATTAAAGTCGATATCTATTGAATATACTTCACCAACAGTTAAATTAATTGAAGGTTTAATATAAAGTGCATCTCCGAAGTTCCTGATCTAAATGAAGCTCCGGTAGTTTCTCTAAATTCATTTCTACGACCTGTTGTATTTGCGTTTGTAGTATATGATAAAGACCCATTTGCAAATGTAGCAGCACTAGAAGCTGCATTATCTTCACCACCAACTGCAGAGAATACAAAGTCATTTGCATTATTTAAAACGGTTAGGTTTAAACCTTTTGCATAGGCTCCTTTTTCAAAACCAGATTCTTTATATCCGTTACCATTATTTGCATTTCCACCAATAACATACATGTCATAACCTTCGTCTGAGTATTTTATTCTATCAGATTCCGGTTCTGCAGCACCAGCAATTATACAGCTTTCATCTACATTTAATATTCCATCGTTATCTAAATCTACGTCGATGTCATCTGCATAACCGTCTCCATCTGTATCCTTTGAACCAATAGAAAATATAGCAGAAATAAATGTAATATCATATTTAGGATTATTAACATTTAAGATACTTCCCTGATTGATATTGTAATTTCCAACGGCCTCACCTGCATCTCTATCTAAAGAACCAACTAAGGTATCACCACTATCTAAAGCACCTGAAGTTATTTGATATGTAAATACAGGATCTGCATCACCAAACTCTTTAGAACTGGCATCTGCTGTAATTGTAATAGGTATTCTTGGTGCAGAACCAGTTGATGCCGTTCCAGCTACAATTACATTATCAATCGCAGCATCAGAACTCCAAAAGGTACCACCACCAACTATACCCTCAAACCTCAATACAACATTTAAACCGTCGTAAGCAGATAGGTCAGTAACATTGCTATTCCATACATTCCCTTTATTTCCTGTTTCAGAAAAAATAGGAGTAGAAAAACTTGCACCTCCGTTTGTACTTACTCTAAGATTTAAAGTTCCCATGGAGTTTGCAGCAGTAGAATACATGTGATAATCGAAACTAATTTTATTATTTGCTGTGTTAGTAAAGTCAAAAGTTCTATCTAAATATGCTTTATGACCAGTTGCTCTTGGATTTGATGCTTCTATAAATAAAAATCTAGTACCATCAGAACCACCATTTTGAGGTCCTGTTCCATTTGATGGAGTAGTGTTGTTACCGTTAGACCAATCAAATTCATCTCCATTTCCCTGAGTCCAACCACTTAAAGAGCCGTCTTCAAAACTTTGCTGAGTAACTGTAGTTCCAAATATTTCTAGTGAAATTGAGTTTATAGTTCCTCCGTCTTGGTTAGTGTCATCTGTAATAGTTAAAGTCCAATTACCGTTGGCATCTTCATCATTAAAATCTGATAATGAACCCTCTGGTCTGTATGTTCCTGCAATCGTAGTATTTGATGTAGGTAATATATTTGCAGAAGTATCGTCAAAAATTACATTATAATTATCACCATTTCCTCCATTGTCTGTACTAAGTTCTACAGTTGTTCCTGCAGGAGAAGTCAAGAAAATATCTAAATCATCATTCCATGTATGCGTTATGTCTAAAGAAACATGAATATCTGATATATTAAAATTAACCGGTACATTTATAGTTGTATTATATGTGGCTGCACCACCTGGTGTTTGGGCAATTGTAGTATTTGGTGTTACTGTAAAGGTTGCAGATGTCTGTGCATTACTATACAATGAAATAAATAGCAATAATATAAATGGCATAGATAGCCAATTACTTTTAGATTTAGGGGTCATAAAGTATTATTTTAGGGGTTAATAAAGTGGTTTTATGCACTTTAATAGTTTACAAATATATTGTTTTTTTTAGATACCAATTTGATGTAAAAAAAACCGAAACTTTGATGTTTCGGTTTTTAAATTTATAAAGAATTTATTTTCTTTTTTGTTGTGCTTGCTGTTCTTGCGCTTGTTTCATAGCTTCGTCTATTCTTTGTCTAAACTTGCTTTTTTCTTTTCTCGGACGTTTTTTATTTTCTTCTATTTTAGCATGAATTTTTTCTTCATCAATTACAAAGTTTTTAATTACTAACATGATTGCAATTGTTAAAAGGTTTGATATAAAGTAATACAAACTTAAACTACTTGCATAATTGTTAAAGAAAAATAGCATCATAATAGGAGAGAAGTAAATCATATACTTCATCATCTTACTCATATCCGGCATCCCTTCTTGAGTAGGTGCTTGCATATTTGCTTGCTGACTTTGATTCATTTTCATGTAAAAGAAAATTGCAACAGATGCCAATATTGGAAATAAACTTACATGATCGCCATAAAAAGGAATACTAAAAGGTAATTTGAAAACAGTATCATAAGAAGATAAATCGTTTGCCCATAAAAAGCTTTCTTGTCTTAAAGATAAATTTGTTGGGAAAAATTTAAATAAAGCGAAAAATACTGGCATTTGTAAAAGTGCAGGTATACAACCGGACATCATGCTTACTCCGGCTTTTCTTTGAATCGCCATGGTTTCTTGTTGACGCTTCATTGCATTTTCTTTACCAGGATATTTCTCGTTTAGTGCAGTTAATTCTGGTCTAATTACCTTCATTTTTGCACTTGATAAATAAGATTTGTAAACCAAAGGAGACATTATAATTCTAACAACAATTGTCATTAAAATAATAATTAATCCGTAGTTAGATAAAAATCCTTTTAAGAAATTAAATACAGGATAAAATATTGTTCTGTTTAAAAAACCGAAGACTCCCCAACCTAAATCAGAAATTTGATCTAAATCTGTATCAGCATACTTATCGCTACTTAATAAATTATAATCACTTGGTCCGTAGAACCATTTCATATTATAATTTAGTTCTCCGTTAGATAATTCTAAAGGTGTTTTTAATTCGAATTTTTTAGTAAATACAGTATCAATTTCTTCATTTAAAACTAAATCGGTAGAAGTAATTGTAGCGTTATTAAATGGCTTTTCTGATAATAAGTTAGAGGTAAAAAAGTGTTGTTTATAAGCAACCCAATCTACATCGTTTAAAATTTCTGATTTACCAGCACTAATGTCATCAACTTCATCTTCTGCCTTGTAGTAGAAGTTGGTATACATTGTATTTTCTGTCTTGATACTTTTTTCATTTCTAAATCCTTTTAAAGACCAATCTAAATTTATTGGATTAGAAGAATTTATAACATTACCCAATCCTTGAGATCGAACAGAAAAATTAACCATATAATTATCTGGTTCCATTTCATATCTATACTCTAAAAATTTTGTTTCAGAAACTTTTAGTTTCATAGAAACAATTTGATTTTCTCCGTTTTTGGTAACAGTTGGTTCAAAAAATAAATCTTTAGTATTTAAAATTCTATTGTCTGTAGTACCAAAATTAATATTGAATGATGCATTTTTTTCTTTGATTAAATATAAAGGCAAAGAATCGTAGGTTTTGTAATTCTTAACTAAAGCCTCTTTAATTTGACCTCCTTTATTATCAATAGTTAATTTAACAACCTCATTTTCTAATATAGAAACTCCGAAGTAGCATTCATTGCGCTTTGTGCAAACGCACCCAATTCATTTTTTAAAGCTATTTGCTTTAAAGAATCATTTTGATAAGCAGTTTCTTTAACCAAAGTGTTATTAGTGTTAGAAGATTCTGTTGAATTAGCCACATTTGTTTGTGTAGAATTATCAGTTTCTTCAATTGCTGGTTTTTGTGTGCTCATCCACCGAAAACGATACCACCCAATAAGATTAATCCAATAAAAGAATTTAAGTCGAATTTTTTTGTTCCATTATGTTATTTTAAATGTCAATTTGTCATTTCTACTTTACTTAAAAAAAGTAAAAGCCGACAAATGTAGCAAAACTGAATATAATTTAATAGATTTTACTACTGTTATTGTTACTATATTAAATAGTTCAAATAGTGTTCCTAAAATTAGGTTGTCATTTTATATATAAAAGAATGGTTTTCTAAATTGTAATAATTACTTTTTAGAAAACCATTTTATTATTTTTTAGATTGTTTTAAAGAAGCCTTTATAAAATCTACAAATAAAGGATGTGGCTTTAAAACGGTACTTTTATATTCTGGATGATATTGTACACCAACAAACCAATCGTGCGTTGGTATTTCTACAACTTCTACTAAACCGGTTTTTGGGTTTATACCTGTTGCTTTCATTCCGGCAGCTTCAATTTGTGCTAAATAATCATTATTAAATTCGAATCTGTGTCTGTGGCGTTCGCTAATTAATTCTGATTTGTAAGCTTTAAATATTTTAGAATCCTTTTTAAGTTCACAATCCCAAGCACCTAAACGCATTGTACCACCTTTTTCGGTAACATCTTTCCGGCTTTCCATTAAGTTGATAACTGGATGTTTTGTGCTTTTGTTCATTTCTGTAGAACTTGCATTATCTAAGCCTAAGATATTTCTAGAGTATTCGATAACTGCCATTTGCATACCTAAACAAATTCCGAAGAAAGGAATATTATTTTCTCTAGCATATTTTACAGCTCTAATTTTTCCTTCGATACCTCGATCACCAAAACCTGGTGCAACTAAAATACCATTAACACCTTGTAATTTTTTTCAGCATTTTTAGGAGTTAAGCTTTCTGAATGTACCCAACGAACTTTTACTTTTGTTTCATTAGAAGAACCAGCATGAATAAATGCTTCTGTAATCGATTTATAAGAATCGTGTAATTCTACATATTTACCAATTAAAGCAATTTCTACTTCGTGTTGCGGGTTTTTATGCTTCTGTACAAATTCATTCCAAGTTTTTAATGCAGGTTCTTTTTTAGAAGTAAGTTTTAATTTATTTAAAACTACCGTATCTAAACCTTGTTCTAGCATTAAATTTGGTACATCATAAATTGTTTCTGCATCTATAGATTGTATAACATCTTCCTTTTTAACATTACAAAATAAAGCAAGTTTACGTTTTATGTCATCAGAAATATCATGTTCTGTTCTACAAACTAAAATATCCGGACTTACACCACTTTGCATTAACATTTTTACAGAGTGTTGTGTAGGTTTTGTTTTTAATTCTCCGGCTGCAGCTAAATAAGGCACTAATGTTAAATGTATAACAATGGCATTTTCTTCGCCTTTTTCCCATAACATTTGGCGCACAGATTCTACATAAGGTAAAGATTCTATATCACCAACAGTTCCTCCAATTTCTGTAATTACAATATCAAAATCGCCTGTTTCACCTAAAAGCTGAATTCTACGTTTTATTTCATCAGTAATATGAGGAATTACTTGTACCGTTTTTCCTAGAAATTCTCCTTTACGTTCTTTATTAATTACAGATTGATAAATTCTACCTGTAGTTACATTATTAGCTTGAGAAGTTGGTATGTTTAAATAACGTTCGTAATGCCCAAGATCTAAGTCTGTTTCTGCACCATCATCTGTCACATAACATTCGCCATGTTCATAAGGGTTTAAAGTTCCTGGATCTATATTAATGTATGGATCTAATTTTTGAATAGTTACAGAAAAGCCTCTTTCTTGTAATAATTTTGCTAAAGATGCTGCTATAATTCCTTTTCCAAGGGATGAAGTTACGCCTCCTGTTACAAAAACGTATTTAGTGTTACTCATGGTGTTGTTAGGTTTAGGCAAAAGTACTAACTCTAAAAATTCTGTCAAATAAAAAAGGTAAAAACATTTATAAATTTTATATTTTTGAACCGTGAAAAAATATTTTTAATTTTTTTACAATTTGTGTTTGTCAAAAATAAAAACAGTTGTATATTTGCCCACGCTTTAAAAGAGGTGAAAATCTTTAAGCAACAGTAAAGTAATCAAGAAGATATTTAAAAATACATATAATGCCGAAAAGAACTTACCAGCCATCGAAAAGAAAGAGAAGAAACAAACACGGTTTCAGAGAAAGAATGGCTTCTGCTAATGGAAGAAAAGTTTTAGCTAGAAGAAGAGCTAAAGGAAGAAAGAAAATTTCTGTATCTTCAGAATTCAGACCAAAAAGATAATATAATGATTAACAAATGTTAATGATTTAAAGGTGTTGCTATTTTTTAGTAACACCTTTTTTTATATCTAATCATTAACTATTTTTACAAAAATAAACAACAACACAACAAATTTTTACCATGCCAAAAAGAAAAGACCTAAATTCTATTTTAATTATTGGATCTGGACCAATTGTAATTGGTCAAGCATGTGAATTCGATTATTCCGGTTCACAATCTTTAAGATCTTTAAGAGAAGATGGTATAGAAACAATCTTAATTAATTCTAACCCAGCAACAATCATGACAGATCCTTCTATGGCAGATCATGTGTACTTGTTGCCTCTTACTACTAAATCTATTATTCAAATTTTAAAAGAGCATCCTCAAATTGATGCTGTTTTGCCAACAATGGGTGGACAAACTGCATTAAATTTATGTATTGAGGCAGATGATAAAGGAATTTGGAAAGATTTTGATGTAAAATTAATTGGTGTAGATATTGATGCCATTAATGTAACAGAAGATAGAGAGCAGTTTAGAGAGTTAATGATAAAAATTGGTGTGCCAATGGCACCTCAAGCAACTGCAACTTCTTTCTTAAAAGGAAAAGAAATTGCACAAGAATTTGGTTTTCCATTAGTAATTCGTTCTTCTTACACGTTAGGTGGAGCAGGAGCTTCTATCGTTTATGATCCAGAAGATTTTGACGAATTATTAAGTAGAGGTTTAGAAGCATCACCAATACATGAGGTGATGATTGATAAAGCAATGATGGGATGGAAAGAATATGAATTAGAATTATTACGTGATAAAAATGATAATGTTGTAATTATATGTTCTATAGAAAATATGGATCCTATGGGAATTCATACAGGAGATTCTATTACGGTTGCACCAGCAATGACACTTTCTGACAAAACGTATCAGAAAATGCGTGATATGGCAATTCATATGATGCGCTCTATTGGAGATTTTGAGGGTGGTTGTAATGTACAATTCGCAGTTTCACCGAGATGAAAAAGAAGATATAATTGCCATTGAAATTAACCCAAGGGTTTCTAGATCCTCTGCATTAGCATCTAAGGCAACTGGTTATCCTATTGCAAAAGTAGCTACAAAATTAGCAATCGGTTATTCTTTAGATGAATTAGAAAACGGAATTACAAAATCTACATCAGCTTTATTTGAGCCTACATTAGATTATGTAATTGTAAAAATACCTCGTTGGAATTTTGATAAATTCGAAGGTTCTGATAGAACTTTAGGTTTACAAATGAAAGCTGTAGGTGAAGTGATGGGAATCGGACGTTCTTTTCAAGAAGCATTACACAAAGCAACTCAATCTTTAGAAATAAAGAGAAACGGTTTAGGTGCAGACGGAAAAGGATACACAGATTATAATCAAATTATAGACAAATTAACCAATGCAAGTTGGGACCGTGTATTTGCAATTTATGATGCAATTGCAATGGGAATTCCGCTAAGTAAAATTTATGATATCACAAAAATAGACATGTGGTATTTAAAACAATATGAAGAATTATTTCACTTAGAAAAAGAAATTTCTACCTATTCTATAGACACTATAGAGAGAGATTTATTGTTAGAAGCTAAACAAAAAGGTTACGGTGATAGACAAATAGCTCACATGCTAAAATGTTTAGAAAGTGAAGTTTACACGAAGAGAGAAGAATTAAAAGTACAACGTGTATTTAAATTGGTAGATACTTGTGCGGCAGAGTTTAAAGCAAAAACTCCTTATTATTACTCAACTTTCGAAAATGAAATCGAAACCGCAGAAGGAGAAATAACAATAGCTAATGAAAGTATTGTTTCTGATAAAAAGAAAATTATTGTTTTAGGTTCTGGACCAAATAGAATTGGACAAGGTATAGAGTTTGATTATTGCTGTGTTCATGGTGTTTTAGCGGTTGCAGAATGTGGTTACGAAACGATTATGATCAACTGTAATCCAGAAACAGTATCTACAGATTTTGATACTGCAGATAAATTATATTTTGAGCCTGTTTTTTGGGAGCATATTTATGACATTATCCGTCATGAAAAACCAGAAGGTGTAATTGTACAATTAGGAGGACAAACTGCATTAAAATTAGCAGAAAAGTTAACAAGCTACGGTATTAAAATTATAGGAACTTCTTTCGAAGCATTAGATATTGCAGAAGATAGAGGTAGATTTTCATCAATGTTAAAAGACAATAACATTCCTTACCCGAATTTGGTATCGCAGAAACTGCAGATGAAGCTTTAGAATTAGCAGATCAGTTAGATTTCCCTATTCTTGTAAGACCTTCTTATGTTTTAGGAGGCCAAGGGATGAAAATTGTAATTAATAAAGAAGAATTAATTAAGCATGTAGTAGATTTATTAGGAAGAATGCCAAATAATAAATTATTATTAGATCATTATTTAGATGGTGCAATAGAAGCAGAGGCAGATGCAATTTGCGATGCAGATGGTAACGTTTATATAATTGGTATTATGGAGCATATTGAGCCTTGTGGAATTCACTCGGAGATTCTAATGCAACTTTACCAGCCTTTAATTTAGGTGAATTTGTTATGCAACAAATTAAAGATCATACACATACTATTGCAAGAGAATTAAAAACAGTAGGTTTAATAAATATTCAGTTTGCAATTAAAGATGATGTTGTTTATATTATCGAAGCGAACCCTAGAGCATCTAGAACAGTTCCGTTTATTGCAAAAGCATACAAAGAACCTTATGTAAACTATGCTACAAAGGTTATGCTTGGTCATAATAAAGTAACTGATTTTGATTTTAACCCTCAATTAGAAGGTTTTGCAATTAAACAACCCGTATTTTCATTCAACAAGTTTCCTAATGTTAATAAGAAATTAGGTCCAGAAATGAAATCTACAGGAGAAAGTATTCTATTTATAGATAGTTTAAAAGATGATGATTTTTATAATTTATATTCAAGAAGAAAAATGTATTTAAGTAAATAATAATTTTTTACTTCAACTAAAACATCCAATTCTAAATGTAGAGTTGGATGTTTTTTTTATGTATAAATTATTTTTGTTTAATTTATTTAACAAAAGATTGAACATTTTAAAATCTATTTACTATTTTGTTTTCATAATTTTGATGACAATTAAAAACTAAAACACAAATTATGAAGACAAAAAAATATTATTAGCATTATCAATTGTAGGACTTTTATCTGCTTCATCATGTAAATCAGCTAAAACAGAAGAAGTAAATAATGTAAAAACAGAAGAAGTTGCAAAGGTTGAAGAAAAGGTGCAAACACCAAATATTGTTGAAGTTGCTGTAGGAAATGAAAATTTCTCTACTTTAGTAGCAGCAGTAAAAGCCGCAGATTTAGTAAGTACTTTAAGTTCAGATGGCCCTTTTACTGTATTTGCACCTACAAACGATGCTTTTGCAAAATTACCGGAAGGAACGATAGCAAATTTATTAAAAACAGAAAATAAGGCAACTTTAACTAGTATTTTGACTTACCATGTTGTTTCGGTAAATTTGATGCAGCAGCTGTTGTTGCCGCAATAAAAGCTAATAACGGTGCTTTTGAAGTAACTACTGTTCAAGGTGGTAAGTTGGTTGCATCTTTAGATGGTGAAAGTGTAATTTTAGAAGATGAAAAAGGAAACACGTCTAAAGTAATAATGGCAGATGTTGCAGCTTCTAACGGAGTAATACATGCTATTGATAGCGTTGTAATGCCTAAGTAATTACAAAGCATAGAATAAAAAAAGCTCTCAAATTTTGAGAGCTTTTTTTATTTAAAATATGTTTTTGATTTCTCCCAATAAATATCCATTTCGGTTAAAGACATTTCAGAAAGATCTTTACCAGCGTCTTTAGCAGCTTTTTCTAGAAACTGAAAACGATTGATAAATTTTTTATTAGTTTTCTCTAAAGCATTTTCAGGGTTAACATCAATAAAACGAGCGTAATTTATCATAGAAAATAAGACGTCACCAAATTCTTTTTCGGTATTTTCTTTGTTTCCTGCTTTAATCTCTTCGTTTAATTCTTCAAGTTCTTCTTGTACTTTTTCCCAAACTTGTTCGGGTTGTTCCCAATCGAAACCAACACCCGCTACTTTTTCTTGAATTCTACTTGCTTTTACAACTGCAGGTAAACTTTTAGGAACACCTTCTAAAACAGATGTATTGCCTTCTTTTAGCTTTAATTTTTCCCAATTTCTTTTTACATCTTCTTCATTATCAACTTTTACATCGCCGTAAATATGAGGATGTCTATTTATTAATTTGTCAGAAATTGTATTGGCTACATCAGCAATATCAAAAGAATTCTTTTCGCTACCTATTTTAGCATAAAAGACGATATGCAAAAGCACATCGCCTAATTCTTTTTTTATTTCTTGTAGATCGTTGTCTAAAATAGCATCTGCTAATTCATATGTTTCTTCTATGGTAAGATGCCTTAAACTTACTAATGTTTGTTTTTTATCCCACGGACACTTCTCTCGAAGATCATCCATAATATCTAACAAACGATTAAATGCGGCTAGTTGCTCTTTTCTAGAATTCATATAAATTAATTTGTAAAAATTTAGAGTTACAAATAAACAGTAACAATAAATTTAAAAATTATTCTGCGCTTTCTTCAGAAGTTTCTTCTATTTTAGAAAAATCCATACCAGCTTTAACCAAAAGGTTAAACCATTGAATTACTTTTTTAATGTTAGAAGTATACACTCTTTCTGCATCATAATCTGGTAAAACTTCAGCAAAAAATGCTTCTAGTTTTTTACCACTTTCTTTGTGAGAAATAGCTTCTTTACCTTCTGTCTTTTCGAACATCGCTTTAAAAACCTGTAGTAAAGGAATGTCTTCTTCGTAAGTATAAATTGCAATGTTTTCTAACAAACTAACATTTTGAGTCGCATTAATAGCGATACGTTTGTTGTCTGTTAAAGAAGCAACAATAATTGCGTTTTTAGATTGAGAAACTACTTGGTATAAACCTGCTTTACCTGTTACGGCTATAATTTTATTAAATTCCATGTTATATATTTTGTGTCTTTATATTAAGACTATTTACCTTTTTTTGATTTGGAAAACGCATTCTATAATCTGCTCTAATTTTTCCTTTAGAAATGTTTTCTAATTTCTTTTTGATGATTCTTTTCTTTAATGAAGAAAGTTTATCTGTAAACAATATACCTTCTATATGATCATATTCGTGTTGAAAAACTCTTGCTGCTAAACCATCTAAAGATTCTGTATGCTTTTCGAAATTTTCGTCTAAATATTCAATAGTAATATTTGGTTTTCTAATGACATCTTCTCTAACATCAGGTATACTTAAACAACCTTCATTAAAAACCCATTCTTCACCTTCTTCTTCGATAATTTTTGCGTTGATAAAAACTTTATTAAAATCTTTTAATGCAGCTCTATCTTTGTCTGATAATTCTTCATCTTCTGCAAAAGGAGATGCATCAATAACAAATAAACGTATTGCTTTGCCAATTTGAGGAGCTGCTATACCAACACCGAAGCGTTGTACATAGTTTCTTTCATATTGGTAATTAGTTTTTCTAAGTCAGGATAATCTTTAGTTATCTCTGTAGCAACTTTTCTTAAAACCGGATCTCCGTAAGCAACAATTGGTAATATCATTTATTTTTGTTTAAAAACGTTTGCAAAAATACAATTTACAATTGCTATTGACGAATTTTTGAATTGAGAATTTTTAAAATTCAATAATTTTTAAACCGATTTTAACATTTAATAAGCTAAAAGTAATTAAGAAATCGATTTTACATATTGTAAAGATAAGATTGCAGTATAATTGTAGCACTAATTTCGTCAATCATGGCTTTGTTTCTGCGCTGCTTTTTCTTCATTCCGCTATCAATCATCGTTTGAAAAGCCATTTTAGATGTAAAACGTTCGTCTATTCTTTTCTTCGGAATTTGAGGTAGTAGTTTTTCTAACTTTTTCATAAATGGTAATATTAACACTTCACTTTCGCTATCAGTATTGTCCATTTGCTTTGGTTTTCCTATTAAAATAAGTTCTACTTTTTCTTTAGAAGTATATTCTTTTAAAAAGGACAAAAGTTCATCAGTATTTATAGTTGTTAAACCAGATGCTATTATTTGTAATTCATCTGTAACAGCTATTCCTGTTCTTTTTTCCAAAATCTATTGCTAAAATTCTAGCCATTTATAATTGTTTTAGCAAAAATACGATTTTTAAACAAAGCAGAAATATCTGTTTAAAAAATGTATCTTCGCTTTCAGTTTTTACAGATACATTTATATTTGCAGAAATTATACCATTAAAATGAAAGAAATTAGAGAAATTATAGAATCAGCATGGGAAAACCGTGAATTGTTAAAAGAGCAAAGCACGATAGATACAATTAGAAAAGTTGTTGATTTATTAGATAAAGGAGAGTTAAGAGTAGCCGAACCTACAACAGATGGTTGGCAGGTAAACGAATGGGTAAAGAAAGCAGTAGTTTTATATTTCCCTATTCAGAAAATGGAAACTTTAGAAGCAGGTATTTTTGAATATCACGATAAAATTCCTTTAAAGAAAAACTTTGCAGAAAGAGGTATTAGAGTTGTACCAAATGCAGTAGCAAGACACGGTGCTTATATCTCTGCCGGAACTATTTTAATGCCAAGTTATGTAAACATTGGTGCTTATGTAGACGAAGGTACAATGGTGGATACTTGGGCAACAGTTGGCTCTTGTGCTCAAATTGGTAAAAATGTTCACTTATCTGGTGGTGTTGGTATTGGTGGTGTTTTAGAACCATTACAAGCTGCACCAGTAATTATAGAAGACGGTGCTTTTATAGGTTCTAGATGTATTGTTGTAGAAGGTGTCCATGTAGAAAAAGAAGCGGTATTAGGTGCAAACGTTGTGTTAACAATGAGCACAAAAATTATAGATGTTACAGGTGATGAACCAGTAGAGATGAAAGGTAGAGTTCCTGCACGTTCTGTTGTAATTCCTGGAAGTTATACAAAAAAGTTTGCAGCCGGAGAATTTAATGTACCTTGTGCTTTAATTATTGGAAAAAGAAAAGAAAGTACAAACAAAAAAACGTCTTTAAACGATGCGTTACGTGAATATGACGTAGCTGTTTAAGACTTAATATGCTATGACAAAAATATCGGCAATAATACCTACACTTAATGAAGAGATTCATATTGCAGATGCAATTAAATCTGTAAGTTTTGCAGACGAAATTATTGTTATAGATTCTTATAGTACAGATAAAACTTTAGAAATAGCCGAAAAGCTAAATGTAAAAATCATCAAGCGAAAGTTTGATGATTTTTCTTCTCAAAAAAACTTTGCTATTCAGCAAGCTTCCTATGATTGGATCTATATTTTAGATGCAGATGAACGTGTTACAGAAAGTGTAAAACAAGAAATTTTAAAAGCTGTTAAAAATCCGGGTAACTTTGTTGGGTTTTATGTTCGTAGAAGTTTCTATTTTGCAAATCAAAAAGTAAACTATAGTGGTTGGCAAAGAGATAAGGTAGTTCGATTATTTTTAAAAGATAAATGTCAATATAGAGGTGTAGTTCATGAAACTATTGTTTCTAAAGGTGAGTTAGGTTTTCTTAAAAATAAAATCGATCATTTTGGTTATAGAAATTATAATCATTTTATTGCTAAAATAAATCATTATTCGATTTTAAAAGCTCAAGAACTTCATAAAAAAGGTAAAAAAGTAAATGCCTTTCATTTATTAATTAAGCCAACTGCCAGGTTTTTTATACATTATGTAATCCGTTTAGGTTTTTTAGACGGATTAACGGGATTAATTTTATCAAAAATACTAGCGTATTCTGTTTTTACTAGGTATATAAAGTTATGGTTATTAAATAAAGGTATTGAAGAAAATTAATTGCTTTTATAAAAGATAATATTTCTAAAAAATCGATAATTTTTATAGGTTAAAAATGCAATTAGTTGCCAAATTGGTCTTAAAATTTCTCTTAAAATCTTTTTAACTTTCGGCATACTTTTTTGTTGAATGGTTGTGCCACCAACATTTTTATCATTACTACTAACATAACTTTTAACAGTAGTGTAAACTTTTACTTTGTGTTTAAATACATCTTGCTTTAAAACATCTATTGGTGCATAATATGTGGTTAAGTTTTTAGCTAATAATTTAGCAGCATCTTTACCTATTATTTGCCCTGTTGTTTGTAAAGCAGGTATTGCAAACTTGTTCAATAGTTCTTTGCTTTCTATAGATAAAAAACCTTTTCTACCTGCAATATCAATAAAATCTTTATTAGTGGCAGAAATTAAGATTTTTTCTAAATCATCAAAAAAATCATCAGTTAATAATGCATCATCTTCTAAAATAATTGCAAAATCTTCTTTTTGGTTGGCAACAATACTCCAAAGATCAAAATACGTTTTTGTTAATCCTATTTCACCATCGTTTAAATTCGGAAAATGAGTAAGTATATTGTGTTGTTTTTTTGCTTTTTCTAAATAAGTTTTAGGTAATTCTTTACCATAAACGGCAGGCATTCCGTTAATGGAATATTCAATTTTTTAAATTGATTTTCCATAAAATTTCTTCTTTCTAAGCTTTTATCTAAATTTATGTAGTAAACTTTATAAGTCATCATATTTTTATCCAGTTTTGGCAAGCAATTTCGTTTACTTTATCTACAAACCAATTTTTTGGTGCAATTATAGTTTTATTTTTATTTCTATTTAACCAAGCTCCCCACCAAGAAAAACTGCTGTTTGCTGTAATATTATGTTTACATAAGCTCATTAAATAAATGTCTTCATGCGGTAAGCATTTATGGTTTATATAAACAGCATTTTCGATAACTAAATTATCTTTTGTCCAATTGATATCATCAGAAAAAATAAAAAAAGAAACATTAGAATGTTTTTTATTGATGATTTTAATAGCTTCTTTATAATATGCTAAACTACAAGTTCCGTGAATAGTGTTCGATTTTGAATCTGTTACATAATCACCGCGCCTAATATGTATAGAACAGCTAGTTTCTGATTTTAAAATTTCGGTTTTATATAGTTTAGTAGAGTTAGAAAGTTCTTCTTTAAGTACAAATTGATGAATTAATTCACTTCTAATATCAGAAAAATATTTTTCTGTCTGAAAATATCCTTTTAAATATTCGTTTCCTTTTAAGTTGGTTAAGTTTTTATCGAATAATAAATTCTTTTCTTTTAAGGTTTTAAACGGATTTATTTTTGATAAGAATAAATTGAATGAGTTTGCAGTTTTTAGATCAATTTTATATTTATCTAATTGATAACCACCATGCAATTTGTATTTTTTTATTTTAGATAGATCTAATTGCACTTCGTAACCTTTCATTTCTAGCGACTTTGCATACGCATATTGAAACATTTGGTTTCCTAATCCGCCAAGTATTCTAACAATAATCATGGTTAATTTTAAGTAAAAAAAGGTGATTTTTTATGCAATACGCAAAAGTACAAATGTTATTACAATTTTCTTTGATTAATTTGCTGTTTAAAAGCTTAGAAAATAATAAATTTGCGAACACTTTTAAAGGAATATGAAGTATACAGAAGCAATCTCATCAGAAATTTTTAATATTATATCTAAAGCATCAAAAGAGCTACAAGTAGAAAGTTATGTAATTGGTGGTTTTGTTAGAGACTTTTTTAAAAAGAGGTACAGCAAAAGATATTGATGTAGTTGCAATTGGTAGCGGTATCGATTTGGCGCTAAAAGTTTCTAGTTTATTACCAAATAAACCAAAGGTTCAGGTTTTTAAAACCTACGGAACCGCAATGTTACGTTTTAAAGATGTAGAAATTGAGTTTGTCGGTGCCGTAAAAGAGTCTTATACAGAAGAAAGTAGAAATCCGAGAGGTTACCGAAGGTAGTTTGCAAGACGATCAAAACAGAAGAGATTTTACTATAAATGCTTTGGCTTTAAGTTTAAATGAATCGAATTTTGGTGAATTATTAGATCCTTTTAATGGTATGGAGGATTTAGAAAACGGAATTATAAGAACACCGTTAAATCCGGATATTACGTATTCTGATGATCCATTACGAATGATGCGTGCAATTCGATTTGCAACGCAATTAAATTTTAAAATTGAACATGATTCTTTATCTGCAATAACAAAAAATGCAGATCGATTACATATAATTACCAGAGAACGAATTGTTGATGAGTTGAATAAGATTATGTCTTCTTCAAAGCCATCTGTTGGCTTTTTATTATTAGAAAAAACAAAATTGTTAAAGCAAATTTTACCAGAATTAATTGCTTTAAAAGGAGTAGAAGAGGTAGAAGGGCAGAAGCACAAAGATAATTTTTATCATACTTTAGAAGTGGTTGATAATATTTCTGAAAATACAGATGATGTTTGGCTTCGTTGGGCAGCTTTGTTGCATGATATTGGTAAAGCGCCAACAAAAAGATTTAGTAAAAAAGTTGGTTGGACATTTCATTCGCATGAATTTGTTGGCTCTAAAATGGTTCAAAAAATCTTTAAGAGATTAAAAATGCCATTAAATAATAAAATGAAGTTTGTTAAAAAAATGGTAATGCTTAGTTCTAGACCTATTGTTTTAGCAAGCGATGTTACAGATTCTGCAGTGAGACGTTTGGTTTTTGATGCCGGTGATGATATTAATGATTTAATGACGCTTTGTGAGGCAGATATTACAACTAAAAATCCTAAGAAATTTAAAAGATATCATAGTAATTTCGAAATTGTAAGAGCTAAAATAAAAGAAGTAGAAGAGAGAGATAGAGTACGTAATTTTCAACCACCAATTTCTGGAGAAGAAATTATCGAAGCATTTAATCTACAACCATGTAGAGAAATTGGTCAAATTAAAGAAGCTATCAAAGAAGCTATTTTAGATGGTAAAATACCTAATGAGCACGATGCTTGTTATAAATTTATGATCGAAAAAGGAAAAGAATTGGGTTTAACACTTTCAGTATAAATACATGAAATTATTTACAGAAATAAGAACCTTATTTTTAGATCTTAGACTTTTTTTATTGATAGTAAACAAGAATTAGTTATCGTAACAGGTTCTGATAGTTCTCATTTTAAAAGCCTTTATCAGCTTTTAGAAAGTTTAAAAGTTCATGAAAAAAATACAAAAACTATAATTTACAACCTTGGTTTAACTTCTGATGAGGTTCTAAAAATAAAATCGAAATTTAAAAACTTCGAGTTAAGAGATTTTGATTATGCTAAGTATCCAGAATATTTTAATGTAAAAGTAAATGCTGGTGAGTATGCTTGGAAACCTGTAATTATTAATACTGTTTTAAATGAATTTAAAACTTCTGTATGTTGGTTAGATGGCGGTAATAAAGTTGTTAAACCGTTAAATTCTCTTAGAAAGATAATAGAATTGTATGGTTTTTATTCACCTTTTTCTAAAGGGATTGTTTCTGAATGGACGCATGAAAAATCTTTAGATTGTTTAGGTATTTCTAATGACTCTAAAATATTAAATCAACGAAATTTAAACGGTGCATGTGTTGCTGCTAATTATAATAATGTAGCTGCAAGAAATGTAATTAAAAAATGGAGTGACTGTGCAAAAAATAAAGCTTGTATTGCTCCGGAAGGAAGTAGCAGATCAAATCACAGACAAGATCAAGCTATATTATCTGTACTAGTTTATAAAAACATGTTTAAAATTGGTAGAAAAATGGTGTATAGAAAATTCGGATTTAAAACACACCAAGATATCGATTAACTAAGATAAACTTTGCATTGTAACCAATTTAAAGTATTCTCCTTTTTTTGCAAGAAGTTCTTCATGTTTACCTTGTTCTACAATTTCCCCTTTTTTAAGTACCACAATTTTATCTGCTTTTTGAATAGTAGACAATCTATGCGCAATTAC
Source organism: Polaribacter sp. HA6-7 (assembly GCF_055693625.1). Taxonomy (NCBI): domain Bacteria; kingdom Pseudomonadati; phylum Bacteroidota; class Flavobacteriia; order Flavobacteriales; family Flavobacteriaceae; genus Polaribacter; species Polaribacter sp. HA6-7. Next base: position 1,865,777 of record NZ_CM146338.1, on the reverse strand, counting down.
TAAAGATGTTCTGTTTTGCATCATTTTTTCTAAAGCTAATTGAACTAGTTGTTCAGATTCTGTATCTAGGGCAGAAGTAGCTTCATCTAAAATCATTATTGGCGGATTTTTTAAAACAGCTCTAGCAATAGACAAACGCTGTTTTTGTCCGCCGGAAAGTGTATTACCGCTGTCACCAATATTAGTATCGTATTTTTCGGGTAAATTTTGAATAAACTCATCTGCATTTGCAATTTTTGCAGCTTCTAATATTGCCGAATCTGTGGCGTCTTGAGTTCCTAACTTTATATTATTAGCTATTGTATCATTAAAAAGAATTGAATCTTGAGAAACAATTCCCATTAAATCTCTTAAAGATTTTTTAGTGATATTTTTAATGTTGTTGTTGTCTAATAAAACTTCACCTTTATTTACATCATAAAAACGAGTTATTAAGTTTGCTAATGTAGATTTACCACTACCAGATTGTCCAACCAAAGCAACTGTTTCTCCTTTTTTAATCGTTAATGAAAAATCTTTTAAAACATAATCGTCTTTATATTTAAATGAAATATTTTTAAATGCTATTTCTGAAGAAAAAGCATTTTTTTGCAGAGCATTTGGTATATCTTTTATACTATTTTCAGTATTTAAAACAGACATAATTCTTTCAGCAGAAGCTTCACCCTTTTGTATATTATAAAAAGTGGTTGTAATTAATTTTATAGGATTTAAAACAGTATAAAACAAAACAATATAACCCATAAATTCATCAGGTTTTAGAGAGCTTTTGTTAGACAAAACCTCTGTACCACCATACCAAAGAATCGCAATTATTGTTGCAGACCCTAAAAACTCGCTCATAGGAGATGCTAATGTTTGTCGATGAATTACATTAGTCATCAACTCCTTAAACTTTAAAGTTGAGTTTTTAAATTTATTTGCAATAACATTTTCTGCGTTAAAGCCTTTAATAATTCTTAAACCTGTTAAGGTTTCTTCTATAAATGATAAAAAATTACCAGTTTCTTTTTGAGCTTTAATAGAATTTGCTTTTAGCTTTTTACTTATAGAAGAAATTATAAAACCAGAAACAGGTAGTAAAATAAAAACAAATAAGGTTAATTTAACGCTCATAAAAAGCATTAAAGAAATAGCAATAATTACCGTTAAAGGTTCTCTAACAATTGTTTCTATAGAAGTTAATATAGAATTTTCAACCTCTTGAACATCAGAAGTCATTCTAGCAATAATGTCTCCTTTTCTCTTTTCAGAAAAATACGAAACAGGTAACTCTACAATTTTATGATATAAATTGTCTCTTAAATCTTTTACAACACCTGTCCTTAAAAATGTAATTACATACGATGCTAAATATCTAAATAAGTTTTTTAGAAAAAACAAAGAAATAGCCAAAAGGCAAATAAAAACTAATGTTTTTATATTGCCTTCGTTTTCTATTTTTTCTGAAATAAAATGATAAAAACTTTCTTTTAAAAAGTCTCCAATTCTAGTAATTCCTTGGTAAGTAGGTTTTTTTACAACTTCTTTGTTTGTGCTAAAAAGTATACCTAATACCGGAATAAATGCTAATACAGAAAGTACATTAAAAATAGCATAAAGTATATTAAAAAGTATATTTAAAACTGTAAATTTTCTATACTTCTTTTCGTATTTTAAAATGTCCTTAAAATATCCCATTAATTTAATTTCATTTCTTTAATAATTCGTTGAATTTTAGCATCTAATTCAGCCTCTACTTTTTCTGCATTTTCTTTTGTATCAAGAGAAGAATTTACACTAAAATAAAATTTAATTTTAGGCTCTGTTCCACTTGGTCTAGCCGCAATTCTTGTTCCGTTTGCAGTTTGATAAATTAAAACATTAGATTTAGGTATGTTAATTTTAGATACCTCACCAGTAATTAAGTTCTTTTTAGTTGAAGCTTGATAATCTGATAAAGATTCTACTCTTTCGCCATCAATTTCTGATAAAGGATTATTACGCATGTCGCTTAACATTTGCTGAATTTCTGCTGCACCATCCATTCCTTTTTTAACAATAGAAATTAAATGCTCTTTGTAGAATTTATTATCAACATAAATATTTAATAATTCTTCGTAGAAAGAGCTACCATTTTGTTTTGCGTAAGCAGCAATTTCACAAGCTAATAATGTTGCTGTAACTGCATCTTTATCTCTTACAAAGCCACCAACCATGTATCCGAAACTTTCTTCTCCACCACCAATAAAATCAAGTTCGGGAAATCTTTCACCATTTTGGCAATCCATTTAAAACCTGTTAAACCAATTTTAGTTTCAACATTATAATTTGCAGCTACGTCGTTAACTAGTTCAGTAGAAACAATAGTAGAACCTACAAATTGTTTACCGTTCATTTTACCTTCTTCTTTCCATTTCTTTAAAAGGAATTCAGTCATTAAAACCATAGTTTGGTTACCATTTAACAACTTCATTTTGCCATTAGTATCTCTAACTGCAACACCTAATCTGTCGCAATCAGGATCTGTACCAATAACAATATCAGCATCTATCTTATTAGCTAAATCTGTAGCCATTTTTAACGCTTCGGCTCTTCCGGGTTCGGAGATTTTACTGTTGGAAAATCGCCATTAGGAACTCTTTGTTCTTCTACGATATGAACATCTGTGTACCCCGCTTTAGCCAAAGCATCCGGCACAGATACAATAGAAGTACCGTGTAAAGAAGTAAAAACAATTTTTAAATTATCTCTATTGATATTTTCTGCTAAAGAGCCATTTTTTACTGATGCTTCAATAAAAACATCGTCAACATTTTTACCAATTGTTTCAATTAAATCTTCGTTAGCATCAAAATTAATTTCAGAAAAATCTAAAGCGTTTACTTTGCCAATAATTCCGCCATCATGCGGAGGCACAATTTGTCCGCCATCTGCCCAATATACTTTGTAACCATTGTATTCGGCGGATTGTGAGACGCAGTTAATACTATACCCGCATCACAATCTAAATGCCTTACAGCAAAAGAAAGTTCTGGTGTTGGTCTTAAATCTTCGAACAAGAATACTTTTATGTTATTTGCAGATAAAACGTCTGATACGATTTTAGCAAACTTTTTACTGTTATGTCTACAATCGTAAGCAATTACAACTTTTATTTGCTCTTTATTTACGTTTTCAATTAAGTAATTAGACAAACCTTGTGTTGCTCTACCTAATGTATATTTGTTTATTCTATTGGTTCCTGCGCCCATTACACCACGCATTCCACCAGTACCAAACTCCATGTCTTTGTAAAAACTATCAGTTAATTCAGATGAGTTTTCACTAATTAGTTTCTGAATTTGATCTTGTGTTTCTTTATCGAATGTAGGTGTTAACCATTGTTTTGCTTTTTCTAATATTTCGCTCATTTTGGCTTGATTTTTAATTGATACTTAATTACAAATATACAGTTAGAAATTTAGTTTTTCTTTAATTGAGTAGTGTTTTTCGTTGGTTTTGGTTTTTATAATAAGTTCACCAATAAAACCAGCTAAAAATAATAAGGTTCCTAAAACCATAGAGGTAAGGGCAATATAAAACCAAGGATTATCTGTTACTAAGATGGTTTTGATGCCATTAAAAACTTTATATAATTTAACTGCACCAATATAAAATGCGGTTGTTGTACCAAATAAAAACATAAAAGTTCCCCAAAGTCCAAAAAAGTGCATTGGTCTTTTGCCGAATTTAGAAAGGAATGAGATTGTGATTAAATCTAAAAATCCGTTAACAAATCTGTCCATTCCAAACTTTGTTTCTCCGTATTTTCTTGCTTGGTGTTGTACAACTTTTTCTCCAATTTTTGTAAAACCTTCATTTTTAGCTAAAACAGGAATGTATCTGTGCATTTCTCCGCTAACTTTTACCGATTTAATAACTTCATTCTTATAAGCTTTTAATCCACAATTAAAATCGTGTAGTTTTAGGCCGGATGTTTTTCTTGCAGCAGCATTAAAAAGTTTTGAAGGAATATTTTTAGTAACAACGTTATCGTAACGTTTCTTTTTCCACCCGTAAATTAGGTCGAAATTTTCTTTTATTATAAGATTATATAATTCTGGTATTTCTTCGGATTGTCTTGTAAATCAGCATCCATAGTAATTACAACAGCACCCTTTGCCAATTCAAAACCAGCGTCTAAAGCCTGAGATTTTCCATAATTTTTTTGAAAACGAATTCCTTTAACAGGTTCGTGTTCTTTGGCTAGTTTTTCTATAGTTTTCCAAGAAGCATCTGTACTACCATCATCAATAAAAATTACTTCATATAAATAACAATTGGATTGCATAACTTTTGCAATCCAATTGTATAATTCATCTAAAGATTCTTCTTCGTTAAGAAGTGGTATTACTACCGAAATATCCATATTCAATATATAATGTTATAAGTTGTAAAATTAAACTTATAAATTTAAAATTTAGTAAGTTTCTTCTTCAGATTTTTTCATGATTGCTGCAGCAATTGCAGAAACTATAAAACCACCGATTGCACTACCAATAATTGCAAAAGCAGCAATTATACCAGGAGATTGAAAGTTTTTACTCATTTCATTTGCAGCTTCTATTTGCTCATCTGTCATTCCTTGGTCTAGCATTGTTTGGTTTTGCACTTCCATCATTTGATTCATAAAATCTGGCTCTAAAAAAGTCATAAACAAATAACTATAAATAACACCAATTAAACCTGCTACTATTGCTACACCAACACCAACTTTAACACCTTGTCCCCATGATAAGAAACCACCATTAGCTTCTTTATATTTTTTTATAGACACTAAAATAAAACCAATTAATAATGCACCTTGTAGTATAGATACAGACCAATGAGGGTTCAAGTGCATACCCATTGCATAAATGGTTAAATTTACTAGAACTCCTGCTATACCTAAAATTAGTCCATAGTTTAGAATAATACTTTTACTGTTTGCTTGATTGTCCATTTGTTTTTTTGATTAGTTAGTTATACAAATATATTCATTTCGATGAGATAGTATAAAATTTTAATTTTTTTTATATTTCTATCGCAACAATATATTAGTATTCAGTAATTTAAAAATGTTACAAAAAAATTAATAAAATTTTAATTGTTTTAATCAAAATAGATTGTAAATTTGCATCGGCAAGTTCTACACAACTAGCTCCCTTTGAATCCTCCAGGGCGGGAACGCAGCAAAGGTATTAGGTTGTAGCGGTGTGATGTAGGTAGCTTGCCATTTTTTGTACCCGATAGTTTCGTCTAAAAACTTCTCTTTTTTCTATTTAACTTCATTCTCTTATTTACTTTTCTGTTTTCTTAGATTCCTAAAGTTACTTTTTAGATATTTGCAGAATTATTAAAGAATTCTATATAAATTTATGAGTAAGGTAATTTTAGTTACAGGTGCGTCTTCCGGTATTGGTAAATCTATTGCTACTTTTTTATCTGAGAAAGGGTATAAAGTATATGGTACTAGTAGAAATCCTAAAAATGAGCAAGATTTTTCTTTTGAATTAATTGCTTTGGATGTTTTAAAAATTGAAACGATAAAAACGGCAGTTTCTAGTATCATACAAAAAGAAGACAGAATAGATATTTTAGTAAATAATGCTGGTATTGGTGTTACAGGACCTATAGAAGAAACGCCAACAGATGAAATGCGAAACGCCTTTAACACAAATTTCTTTGGTGCTATCGATGTAATTAAAACAGTTTTACCTTTTATGCGTAAGCAAAAATTTGGTGTTATTATTAACACAACTTCGATTGCTGGTTATATGGGTTTACCGTTTAGAGGTATTTATTCGTCTTCTAAAGGTGCATTAGAATTGGTAACGGAAGCGACAAGAATGGAGGTAAAAAGATTCGGAATTAATATTGTAAATATTGCACCAGGAGATTTTGCAACAGATATAATTTCTAGAAGATACCATACGCCACTTTTTAAGGATTCTGTGTACAAAGAAAATTACAAAGCTAATTTAGATTTAATGGATGCGCATGTAGACACAGGTAAAGATCCTATAGAAATGGCTAAAAAAGTGTATAAAATTATCAATACAAAAAATCCTAAAATACATTATAAAGTAGGCGGAACTTTAGAGAAATTCTCTATTGTATTAAAACGAATTTTGCGGATACTTGGTTCGAAAAATTATTAATGAATCATTATAAATTGTAATATTACTGTTTATAACTAGTAATAAAATATAGTTTTTGATTGAACAGAAATTATATTCAACTAACTATATTTGCGTTAGGGATTGTAGCTTTGTTTGAGCTCTTTTGTGAAGTATGAACAAAAAGCGAGTGCGTAAAGCCCGCTCGAACGCCCAAAAAAATAGAACACAACTAAAATAAAATAGATACAAATGAAATTTTTTATTGACACAGCAAATTTAGAGCAAATTAAAGAAGCGCAGGCTTTGGGTATTTTAGACGGAGTTACAACAAACCCATCTTTAATGGCTAAAGAAGGAATTACAGGAGAAGACAACATTATTAACCATTACAAAGAGATTTGTGAGTTGGTAGATGGTGATGTTTCTGCAGAAGTTATTTCTACAGATTTCGACGGTATGGTGAAAGAAGGTGAAGCTTTGGCTGCTTTAAATCCGCAGATTGTGGTAAAATTACCAATGATAAAAGACGGTGTAAAAGCGTGTAAATATTTTTCTTCTAAAGGAATTAAAACAAACGTAACTTTAGTTTTTTCTGCAGGACAAGCTTTATTGGCTGCCAAAGCAGGTGCAACTTACGTATCGCCTTTTATTGGTAGATTAGATGATATTTCTACAGATGGTTTAAACCTAATTGCAGAGATTCGTCATATATATAATAATTATGGTTTCGAGACAGAAATTTTAGCAGCTTCTGTGCGTCATACAATGCATATTATAGATTGTGCAAAATTAGGTTCTGATGTAATGACAGGTCCTTTAAGCGCTATCGAAGGATTGTTAAGACACCCATTAACAGATAGTGGTTTAGCTAAGTTTTTAGCAGATTACCAAAAAGGAAACTAATCGACATAGTTGATTTTACATAAAATTAGTCAGAAAGTAGAAAAGTTATTTTTTACTTTCTGGCTTTTTTGTCTTTATTCACTTTTGTACTTCGTAACTTTGCTACTTTGTAATTTATAGTAATGTATCCAAAAAAGAACTCGCACAAATTGTAATATCTGCATGTAATCAATTCGAAATTGATACTGTTGTTATATCACCAGGTTCAAGAAACGCACCTTTAACTGTTGGTTTTTCTAATCATAAAGAAATTGAAACTTTAAGTGTAGTAGATGAGCGTTGTGCTGCTTTTTTTGCTTTAGGTATTGCGCAACAAACTCAAAAACCTGTTGCAGTTTTATGTACATCCGGCTCTGCATTATTAAATTATTATCCTGCAATAGCAGAAGCTTTTTATAGCAATATACCTTTGGTGGTAATTTCTGCGGATAGACCAAAGCATTTAATTGATATTGGTGATGGCCAAACAATCCGTCAAGAAAATGTTTTCGAAAATCATATTTTATTTTCTGCAAACTTAATCGAAAACGAAAAGTTTAAAACCGAAATTCTCAATTAATTGGCGAAGCTTTACAAACAGCAGTTTCTAAGCAAGGTCCGGTGCATATAAATGTGCCTTTTGATGAGCCTTTGTATGAAACAGTTTCTGAATTAAAAGAATATCATTTTCCGCATATATCGATGAGTTCTTTAGATAATTCTCATATTGATTATGGTAATTTATCGAATATTTGGAATGTTGCAGAAAAGAAAATGATTTTAGTTGGTGTTAGTTATCCTGATGAGGAATTACACCAATTAATAGATTTATATGCTGATGACGATTCGGTTTTGATTTTTACAGAAACAACCTCTAATTTACATCATAATAAAGCTGTAAATTCTATAGATCAGTTGATATTTTCTTTGGATGACAATCAGTTTGAAAACTTAAAGCCGAAGTTTTAATTACGTTTGGCGGAATGATAGTTTCGAAAAGAATTAAACAGTTTTTAAGAAAATATCAACCAAAACATCATTGGAATATTGATGCTAAAAAAGCTACAAATACTTTTTTCTGTTTATCAGAATTTATACAAACACAACCAGTAGATTTTTTAAGAATTTTAACAACTTGGTTGTTAAAAAAGAAAGTACTTATCAAGATAAATGGTTAACAATTAGAGATAAAAGAAGAGAGAAGCATGCTAGTTTTTTAGCCCAAACAGCACATTCAGATTTTAAAGTTTTTGAACAAGTTTTAGCTAATTTGCCTAATAATTGTCAGATTCAAATTAGTAATAGTTCTATTATTAGATACGCACAATTATTTTCTATTGATAAAAGCAATACTGTTTTTTGTAATAGAGGTACAAGTGGTATAGATGGTAGTACTTCTACGGCAGTTGGTGCTGCTTTTGCAAATAAAAATCAGACGGTTTTTATTACTGGTGATTTAAGCTTTTTCTATGATTCTAATGCACTTTGGAACAAAAATATACCAAGTAATTTTAGAATTATTTTAATTAACAATTCGGTGGCGGTATTTTTAAAATTATACCCGGACCAAAAACAACCAACGCAACAAAATATTTTGAAACACCACATTGCTTAACTGCAGAACATTTATGTAAAATGCATAATTTCGAATATCTAAAAGCTTTTTCTACAGAAACTGTTGCGCAACAATTAAAAGGTTTCTTTGATGAAAGTGTAGAGATAAATTCTACACAGACTCAAAAACCAAAAATTTTAGAAATCTTTACACCAAGTAAAGAAAATGATTTAATTTTAAAAGAATATTTTAAATATATAAAATAATGGAATCACAAGAAGATACATATGAAGGAGAAATGAATTTGAAAGAAGGTGAAAAAGTAAACCTTGTTATAGAAACCGAAACTGGTTTAGGATATATTGTTTTAATTAATGAAGAGTATGATGGTTTACTTTTTAGAAGTGAAGTTTTTCAGGACTTAGAAGAAAACATGGAAGTTGTTGGTTATATTAAAAAGATTCGTGAAGATGGTAAAATCGATGTTTCTTTAAGACCACAAGGTTTTAGAAATGTAATAGACTCTGATGTTGAAAAGGTTTTAGAAAAGCTAAAAAACAGTAGAGAAGGTTTTTTATTGTTAACAGATAAAAGCTCGCCGATTCAATTCGTTTTCATATGAAAATGAGTAAAAAAGCATTTAAAAAAGCGGTTGGTAATCTTTACAGACAAAAATTAATTGACATTAAAGAAGATCGAATAGAATTGGTTAAATAATTTATTGACCGCCCAATCTTAAAACATTTTCATAAAACGCATCTGCATTAGGATCTGCCGGATCCATTTTACCATAACCTATTTTATAATGGTATAACGCTTTCTTAATATTTTTACCTTCTTCATAATAACGACCAATGTAATAGTTGCCTAAAGGTGAAGAAGGAAAAAGTTTTAAAATCATTTTTCCGAAATTTAGTAATTGATCTCCGTTTTCTTTTTCGATAACTATTTTTTCTACAGCAAAAACATCTTGCTCTCTAATACCTAAGTTACTTCCAAATAAAAACTCGATATCTAAATATTTGTTTTCTAGATAAGAGATGGCATCAATTGGCGATAAATCTTTAATGTTTTTATTAAATTCTTCCTTAGAAATTGCCGAATAAATTTCAAAAACTTTTGTAATAGCTCTTGGCATTGCTTCAGAAATAGCAGAAATACTACTATTTGTATTAATCGTATCGTTTATAATATTGAAGTTTTTAATTTCTAAGCTAGAAAGTCCGGATTGTAATTGAGAAATTTTAGTCTGCTTGTTTGCCGAAAAAGAGTTCGAGTTATTTGTGTAGAAATAAAAAGTATTGTCTTCTTTTTCTAAACCAGGTAAATTATAATTTTGTAATTGTGTGCCAATAAAATCAGAAAAAGTAGGGTTTATACATACATATGCGTTTATAATTGGCGTTTGTTCAGCTAAAAAAGTTGTAGCTAAGTTTGCTGACGTTCCTTCTGCAATTATCGAAATAAATGGCGATGTTTTGTAATTACTTTCAATCTCGAAGATTACTTCATTTCTTAAAAATTGATAAAATTTTTTATTTTCTACAGTTAAATTACCATTATTTCTATTAAAATAGGTATCTTTTTTTCTTGTGGATGCCATTTTGACACCAACAATTATTTGTTTTGGTGCTTTGTCTTTTGCTGCAAAAAGCACCGCATTACCTACATAAGCATCAAATAAGTACTCTGCATCTAAAACAATTGCTAAAGGATAATTTTTCTCTTCTTTAGCATCATATCCTTCAGGTAAATAAATTTTAATTTCTCTTTTATCATCAACATAATCAGAATTGATAGTTTTGGTAATAATTTTCTGAGAAAAAATACAAATTGAAAAAAATAAGAATATTAATAGCGGTGATTTCTTAATCATCATTTAGAATGTTTATTTTTGTAGATAAGAATCTTTTGTTCTCTTTTAGAACGTCTAAAATACAAAAATATGATACAACCCGAGTGGAAAACTGTTAAAGAATACGAAGATATTACCTATAAGAAATGCAACGGTGTTGCTAGAATAGCGTTTAATAGACCAAATGTAAGAAACGCATTTAGACCAAAAACTACTAAAGAATTGTACGATGCATTTTATGATGCTGGCGAAGATACAAGTGTTGGTGTTGTTTTATTGTCTGCAGAAGGACCAAGTACAAAAGATGGTGTTTATTCTTTTTGTTCGGCGGAGATCAAAAAGCACGCGGACATCAAGGTTATGTTGGTGAAGATGGTTATCATCGTTTAAATATTTTAGAAGTACAACGTCTTATTCGTTTTATGCCAAAGGCCGTTATTGCAGTTGTACCAGGTTGGGCTGTTGGCGGAGGACATAGTTTACATGTAGTTTGCGATTTAACTTTAGCATCTAAAGAACATGCAATTTTTAAACAAACAGATGCAGATGTAACTTCTTTTGATGGTGGTTATGGTTCTGCATATTTGGCAAAAATGGTTGGTCAGAAAAAGCTAGAGAAATTTTCTTTTTAGGTAGAAACTATTCTGCACAAGAAGCTTATGAAATGGGAATGGTAAATGCTGTAATTCCGCATGATGAATTAGAAGATACCGCATATAAATGGGCACAAGAAATTTTAGAAAAATCGCCTACTTCTATAAAAATGCTAAAATTTGCAATGAATCTAACTGATGACGGTATGGTTGGGCAACAAGTTTTTGCCGGAGAAGCAACTCGTTTAGCCTACATGACAGATGAAGCTAAAGAAGGAAGAGATGCGTTTCTTGAAAAAAGAAAACCTAACTTTCCAAAAAATGGATTCCATAGCTAATAATAAATTTTAGAATAACGAGATTATTTAATCTTGTAATTTGATATGAATACGTCACAATTAATTACAATGAAACCACAAATAGTAACATTTCTTATAAAATGTCCAGATCAAAAAGGATTATTGGCAAAAATTACCAATTTCTTTTACGAACGCTCTTTTAATATTGTTAGTTGTCAGCAATATGTAAATGCCACAGAGAACACATATTTTATGAGAATTCGTTTAGATGCAGAAGGTGCAGAAATTTCTAGAGTTGTTTTAGAAAATAGTTTTGTAGAGTTGTCTGAACCTTTACAAATAGATTGGTCTGTATATTATGGTGATGATAGACAAAATGTAGCCATTATGGTTTCTCATACAAGTCATAATTTATATGATTTGCTGTCTAGAAACAAAGAAGGTTTATTAGATTGTAACGTAAAGTTAATTATAAGCAATCATGATAAATTAAGACATATTGCAGAAATGTTTAATGTGCCTTATTATTATTTGCCAGTAACAAAAGATACAAAAGAAGCGCAAGAAGCGCAGGTAATGAAGTTATTAGATGACAATGAAATTGATTTGACAATAATGGCACGTTACATGCAAATTTTATCTTCTAACTTTATTAACAAATATCCGGAAAGAATAATTAATATTCATCATTCTTTTTTACCAGCTTTTCAAGGTGCAAATCCTTATAAAAAAGCCTATGAAAGAGGTGTAAAGTTAATTGGAGCAACAGCACATTATGCTACAGAAGATTTAGATGAAGGCCCAATTATCGAGCAAGATGTAGAACCTGTTACACACGAAAGTACACCGTTTACGTTAAAAAGAATTGGTGCAGATATAGAAAAGTTGGTTTTAGCAAGAGCAGTTAAAAATCATTTAAATCATCAAATAATAGTTTCAGGAAATAGAGCTATTGTTTTTCCGAAGCAGGAGAATAATTTTTAATTATAAATGATCAATTACGGGTGTAATATTCGTAATTAAAATTAGTAATTGAGTATGAAAATAATTTGTATTGGGCGCAATTACGCAAAACATATAGAAGAATTGGCTAATGAAAAACCGAGAAAATCCTGTTGTTTTTTTAAAACCAGATTCAGCAATTTTACCTAGAAAAAACCCTTTTTTCATTCCGCCTTTTTCTAGTGATGTTCATTACGAAGTAGAGGTTTTAGTAAAGATAAATAAAGTAGGTAAACATATAGACACAAAGTTTGCGCATAAATATTATGATGAAATTGGTTTAGGAATCGATTTAACAGCAAGAGATGTACAAGCTAAATGCAAAGAGAAAGGATTGCCTTGGGAAAAAGCAAAAGCTTTTGATGGAAGCGCAGTTGTTGGTGAGTTCTATCCGAAGGAAAACTTTGATTTAGAAAATTTAAATTTTCAATTGTATAAAAATGATGCAATAGTACAAGACGGAAACACTAATGCAATGTTGTGGAAAATTGATGAATTAATTGCATATGTTTCTCAATATTTTACATTAAAAAAAGGAGATATTATTTATACAGGTACACCAGCTGGTGTTGGCAAAGTTGCCGAAAATGATACTTTAAAAGGTGTAATAGAAGGTAAAGAAGCTTTTAATATTAGAGTAAAATAAAGTTGGTTAATTTTGTTTTTCAAATAATAGCTTCTGTATTTATAGGTAGTTGTTTTGTTTATTTATCAAAACGTTATCAGAAAAATCAAACAATCTATTTTTTTATCGGCTTTACTATATCCATAGCAATAAGATTAATTTATTTGCTAGTTTATGGCTTTGTTAAAGATTTTGAAATTACCCAAGAATATAGTTACAACAAAAATTTATCAGTCTTATTAAGTATTATTATTCCGTATATTCTATTTGTGTTTTTAAGAAAAAGACTAGCAAAAAATAACGGAAACGATACAGATATAAATGAAATAGGAAAAGAATGAATGCAGAAATTATAACAATAGGAGATGAAATTTTAATTGGTCAAATTGTAGATACAAATTCTCAATTTATTGGTCAGCAATTAAATAAAATAGGAGTATCGGTTTATCAAGTAACATCTATTCAAGATGATAAACAGCATATTTTAAACGCATTAAAAGAAGCACAAGAAAGGGTAGATATTGTTATTTTAACTGGCGGATTAGGGCCAACCAAAGACGATATTACCAAAAAAACAATTGCAACTTACTTTAAAGATGATGAGGTTGTAGAGTATCCAGAAGTTATTGCTCATATAAAAGCACTTTTTAAAAAAATAAATCATCCTTTTAAAGAAATTCAAAAAACACAAGCACAATTGCCTTCTAAAGCAACTTTGTTAATGAATACATTTGGTACAGCACCCGGAATGTGGTTTTTCGAAAACGAAACGGTTTTTGTATCATTACCAGGCGTACCTTATGAGATGAAAGGATTAATTGTAAATGAAGTATTGCCTAGAATTCAAAAGCAATATCAGTTACCTTATATATTTCATAAGACAATTATGACTTATGGAGCCGGAGAAAGTACTATCGCAGAAACATTAGAGCATTTTGAAGACAATCTACCAAGTTATATAAAGTTGGCGTATTTACCATCTTTTGGTAAAGTTCGTTTACGTTTATCTGCAAAAGGTACAGATAGAGAACTTTTAGAAAAAGAATTAACATCTAAAGTAGAGGAAGTTTATAAATTGATTCCGAATTTATAACTGGTTTAGATGACGATAACTCCCTAGAAAAGCGAGTAGGAGAGTTGCTAATAAAAAATAAAAAAACATTAGCGACTGCAGAAAGTTTAACTGGTGGTAAAATTGCAGCAACTTTGGTCGCGGTTCCTGGATCTTCTTCATACTATAAAGGAAGTATTGTTGCATACTCCGAAGAAGCTAAAATAAATTTACTAAATGTTTCTGCAGAAATTATAAAAGAGCATTCTATAGTTAGCAAACAGGTTGCGTTAGCAATGGCTAAAGGTGTAAAAAATAAATTAAAAACAGATTATGCAATTGCTGTTACAGGTAACGCAGGACCTACACAAGATAAGACAGATAAAAGTGTTGGAGTTGTTTTTATTGCTTTTGTATCTGATAATGAGAAGTTTGTAAGAGAGTTTGATTTTGGTCAACCTAGAGAAAAAGTGATTAATAGAACTGTAAGCAAAGCATTAGAAATTCTTCAGAAAGAAATTCTTTAAAAATTTGTAAAATTATTTTGCTCAAAACTAGATTTATTTGTAAATTTGCACCTCGTTTAGAGATAACACTAATAAAACTGTCGAAAAGATGTCTAGAGTTTGTGAATTAACAGGAAAAAAAGCAATGGTTGGGAACAATGTTTCTCACGCTTTAAATAGAACTAAGAGAAAGTTTGACGCTAATCTAATGACAAAGCGTTTTTACATTCCGAAGAAGATAAATGGATTACTTTAAAAGTATCTGCATCTGCTTTAAAAAATATTAACAAGAAAGGAATTTCTGCAGTTATAAAAGAAGCAAGAGCTAACGGTTTTTTAACTAAATAAGTTTAAGCAGATTAAAATTATACAGAGATGGCAAAAAAAGGTAACAGAGTTCAAGTAATTTTAGAATGTACAGAGCACAAAGCAACTGGTAAACCAGGTACTTCTAGATACATTACAACTAAGAACAAGAAAAACAGTCCTGATAGAATGGAGATTAAGAAATTTAACTCTATTTTAAATAAAATGACTGTTCACAAAGAAATTAAGTAATTTAAACATATCTAGAACTCAGAATAGAGCACATAGATAAAAAACATTAGACAATGGCAAAAAAAACAGTAGCATCGTTACAAACTTCATCAAAAAGATTAAGTAAAGCTATAAAGATGGTTAAATCTCCTAAAACAGGAGCTTACATGTTTGTAGAGAAGATCATGGATCCTTCTAAAGTAAACGATTTCTTAGCAAAAAAGTAATATTTACTATATAAATATATCTAAACTACTTTCTAAAATTAGAAAGTAGTTTTTTTTGTGCCCTAATATTCCGTACTTTTGGGCGTTCCTAAAAAGGTCGCGCTTTCGGCAGTCGCTCTTTTCAAGGAGCTCCAACAAAGCCTCTATCGCTAACGCAAAAGGCTTTTTTAGTGACAATTTGACCTAACCCAACAAATGGCACGTTTTTTAACGTATTTTTTGTATAGAATAAAATATAAAAATGATTTTTTTAAAAAAATATTTTCAAAAGAAAAAAGAAACTTTAGATAAAGGATTAGAAAAGACAAAAACTAATTTTTTTGATAAACTTTCTAAAGCTGTAGCCGGTAAATCTAAAGTAGATGATGATGTTTTAGATAATTTAGAAGAGGTATTAGTTGCCTCTGATGTTGGTGTAAATACTACGTTAAAAATTATAGAGCGTATAGAAGCTAGAGTTGCTAAAGATAAATACGTAGGTACAGAAGAATTAAATAAAATTCTAAGAGAAGAAATTGCTGGTTTATTATCAGAAACAAATTTAGGTAACGAAACAGAATTTAAAATACCGTAAATACCAAATGATGCAAATGGTAATAAAATGCCTTATGTATTAATGGTTGTTGGTGTAAATGGTGTTGGTAAAACTACTACAATTGGTAAATTGGCATCTCAATTTAAAAAACAAGGTTTAAAAGTTGTATTGGGTGCAGCAGATACTTTTAGAGCAGCTGCAATAGATCAATTACAAGTTTGGGCAGATAGAACAGATGTGCCAATTATAAGGCAAGAAATGGGATCTGACCCTGCTTCTGTAGCTTTTGATACATTAACATCTGCAGTAAAGCAAGGTGCCGATGTTGTAATTATAGATACTGCAGGTCGTTTACATAATAAAGTTAATTTAATGAATGAGTTAACTAAAATAAAAAGAGTAATGCAAAAAGTTGTTGCTGATGCACCACATGATGTTTTACTGGTATTAGACGGTTCTACAGGTCAAAATGCATTTGAACAAGCAAAACAATTTACAAAAGCGACAGAGGTAACTTCTTTAGCTGTAACAAAGTTAGACGGAACAGCAAAAGGAGGAGTTGTTATTGGTATTTCAGATCAGTTTAAAATTCCTGTAAAGTATATCGGAGTAGGAGAGGGAATAGAAGATTTACAGGTTTTTAACAAACATGAGTTTGTAGATTCTTTTTTAAATAGAAAATTACATTTTAAATTATATCAAAAAGTCTCTAATTTTAGAGACTTTTTTGTTTTTTTACTAATTTATAAGAGCGTTTATTTTCTCCCATAAATTATTATCAAAATTAGAAAGTGCAAAATTAGAAGCATCTGCTGATGCACCCATTCTAACAATAACAAGCTTTTTACTTGGTACAATGTATATCTTTTGATCATTTTTACCGAGTGCACAAAATAAATCATTTGGTGCATTTGGTATTAAAGAACCACTAAACTCAAATTGACTTTGTGGCAGTTGGTAACTAGTTTTACCATTTAACCACCATAAATATCCGTAAGATTTATTTATGTTTTGTGATGTACTGGTCGCTTTTCTAATAAAATCTTCAGAAACAATTTGTGTATCATTCCATTTACCTTTATTCTGAATTAACAATCCAAAACGAGCCATACTTCTTGTAGTACTCCAATAAATATTTAAGTTATTTAGTTTTATCCAACTACCAGACATACCAATTTTATTTTTTAAATTGTTTTCAAAATAACTTTTAAAGGTAGTCTTACTTGCAGTAGCGATAATATCTTGCATCTTCAAATATACATTATGATATGCCCAACGATTATTAGCATCAGCAATATATTTTAAGTTGTCAGCAGAAATAGAATCACCTAAACTATCATCTAAACCAGAGGTCATATTTAATAAATTTTCGCAAGTAATCAAGTTTTCTTTATCAATAGGTATACTTGTCCAATTTTGATTTAAATAGGTACTAACTTTCTCGTCTAAACTTATAAGATTATTGTCATTTGCGATTCCTGTAACAGTAGCAGTAAGTGTTTTGCCAGCACTTGCCCAATACCAATTAGTGCTAGCAGTATGGTTGTTAAAATAATTTTCTACTACAATTCTACCATCATATAGAATTATAAAACCTTTTGTGTTTTTTTCGTCTAAATAATCTAGTAGCGGTTGTAGCTCAGCTTCATTCCAATTAAGATCATTTAAAGAAATAGCATCCCAATTATCAGTATTATTATCAGGATAATAAGTTTCTAGATTTGGGGTTTCTAAATTTTCTTCAGTTTTATTTTCTGTACTGCAAGAAAAAAGTAATAGAGTTGTAAAAAAACAAATAAGATGCTTCATGTAAAATCTTTGTTTTTAAGACTGTTAATTATTAAAATGGTTTAAAATTGTATATTTGAAAATATAGCTTAATTTATGAAAAAACTACTATTTATTTTATCAATCGGTCTTTTTTTATCTGCATGTGACAAGAATGCAGAAAAACAACCTAATGTAATTTTTAAAAAATATGATGAACAAGGTGCATTAAAAGAGCAGCAAAATCATAAAAATAAAAGAATGCAATTTAAATTGTTTCAGTCTAAATATTTAGATATGAACACAGTTTTTAAACCCTTTGTAAATGATTTATCTACTTTTTCTAATGAAGATTATAACAGTTTAAAACCGTTAATTTTAGAGAAAGACATACCAACGATACAGCAAAACATAAAAAGCGGTAAACTTTCTTACGAAAAGTTAACTCTTTTCTATTTATATAGAATTAGAAAGTTTGAAAGTGATTCTACAAAATCATTAAATAGCATTATTAGTCTTAATCCTAATGTATTAAAAGAAGCAAGAGAAAAAGATCAAAGTAAAACGTCTATTTCTGATTTCTCTATTTTTGGTATGCCAATTCTTTTAAAAGATAATATTAATACAAAAGGTATGCCTACAACTGCTGGTGCAATTGCCTTGGCAGAAAATAATAATACAGAAGATGCATTTATTGTAAATAAACTAAAAGAAAACGGAGCATTGATTTTAGGAAAAGTAAATTTAAGTGAATGGGCTTATTTCTTTTGCTCAGGTTGCCCATTAGGCTATTCTGCTGTTGGTGGTCAAACCTTGAACCCTTATGGTAGAGGTCAATTTGAAACAGGAGGAAGTTCTGCTGGAAGTGGTGTTACAGTAGCAGCAAATTTTGCTGTTGCAGCTGTAGGAACAGAAACTGCGGGTTCTATAACTTCACCATCTAGTTTAAATTCTGTGGTGGGTTTAAAACCAACTATTGGGGTTTTAAGTAGAACAGGTATTGTGCCTATTTCTAGCACTTTAGATACACCTGGTCCAATGACAAAAAATGTTATTGATAATGCCATTTTTATGAATGCTATGTTAGGTTTTGATAAACTAGACTCGGCATCTAAATCTATTGATGAAGATTATTTTCAGAACGGATTTAAAAATAGTTTAGATGGAAAAAAATTAGGTGTAATTAAAAGTCTTTTGTCAGATTCGATATATGCTTTAACTGTTGATAAATTGAGAAAAGTAGGTGTAGAAATTGAAGAAATTACTCCGCCGGAAATTTCTTTTGATGGATTTACAACATTGTTAAACATTGATATGAAAATAGATTTACCAAAATATTTATCTACAAATGCCGATAAAAACATAATGCATAAATCAGTAAAAGATATTACTATTTTTAATTTAAAAGATAGTTTACTTAGAGCGCCTTATGGGCAGCAGTTGTTTGACGGTATTGTTAAAGATGAAACAACTTTAAGTGAATTAGAAACAATTAAGAAGCAATTAAATAATGAAGGAATTAAATATTTAAATGCTTTAAAAGAGCAAAATTTAGATGCAATCTTATCTATTAACAATTATCATTCGGTATTGCAGCAGTAGCAAAATACCCAACACTTACTGTACCTATGGGATATAAAGATAGCGGTGAACCAATAAGTTTAACCTTTATAGGTGTTCCTTTTTCAGAAAGAAAACTTTTAGAAATTGGCTATGCTTTCGAACAATTAACAAAAGTTAGAAAAATGCCTAAAAACTATCAATAGAAAGAATACCAATCATTTAAAAAGTACTATTTTTGCACTCGTTTTTATTTTTAAGTAAATAAAACAATTATAAATATGATTTAAAGTTTTAAGTAAATACTACTTAGGCTAAAAGCTAGAAATATGCGTACAAAAACCATCAAAAAAAATAAGATAAATGTTGTTACTTTAGGTTGCTCTAAAAATGTTTACGATAGTGAAGTTTTAATGGGACAATTAAAAGCAAACGGAAAAGATGTTGTTCATGAAGATCCGGAAGATGATGGAAACATTGTTGTAATAAACACATGTGGTTTTATTGGTAAAGCAAAAGAAGAAAGTGTTGATACTATTTTGCATTATGCTAAAAGAAAAGAAGCGGGTGAAGTAGATAAAGTTTTTGTTTCTGGTTGTTTAAGTGAAAGATATAAACCGGATTTGGAAAACGAAATTCCGAATGTAGACCAGTTTTTTGGAACACACGATTTACCAAATCTTTTAAAGGTTTTACAAGCAGATTATAAGCACGAACTTATTGGAGAACGTTTAACAACAACGCCAAAACACTATGCTTATTTAAAAATAGCAGAAGGTTGCGATAGACCATGTTCTTTTTGTGCGATTCCGTTAATGCGTGGTAAACATAAATCCACACCAATAGAAGATATTGTTATAGAAGCAACAAAATTAGCAGAAAAAGGAATTAAAGAAATTATGCTAATTGCACAAGATTTAACTTATTATGGTTTAGATATCTATAAAAAAAGAGCTTTAGCAGAATTGTTAGAAGCTTTGGTAAAAGTAGATGGTATCGAGTGGATTCGTTTACATTATGCATTTCCTACTGGTTTTCCGATGGATGTTTTAGATGTAATGAAACGCGAACCTAAAGTTTGTAATTATTTAGATATTCCGTTACAACACATAAACACAGAGTTGTTAAAATCGATGAAAAGAGGAACAACTCATGAAAAAACAACAGCTTTAATTCATAAATTTAGAGAAGCAGTGCCGAAATGGCAATAAGAACAACTTTAATTGTTGGGTATCCTGGTGAAACTGAAGAAATGTTTCAAGAGTTGAAAGATTGGGTAGAAGAAATGCGTTTTGAGCGTTTAGGTGCTTTTGAATATTCTCATGAAGAAAATACTGGTGCTTATGTTTTAGAAGATGATGTGCCTGCTGATGTTAAGTTTCAAAGAGTTAATGAAATAATGGAAGTTCAATCTCAAATTTCATGGGAATTAAATCAGCAAAAAATAGGAAAAACGTTTAGATGTTTATTTGATAGAAAAGACGGTGAGTATTTCTATGGAAGAACAGAATTTGATTCTCCTGACGTTGATAACGATGTAATTGTTGATGCAAAAGAGCACTATATAAAAATAGGGAGTTTATTGATATAAAAATTCATGATGCAGGTGATTATGATTTATATGGTACACCCGTAAACAAAATAGAAAAACCAGTTCCTTTAAACCAAAAAAGGAAATAATTGTATAATAAAAAAGGTCTTCAAATTATTTGAAGACCTTTTTATTTTTTTGCAAAAGTTGTTATTTTTTTATGATTTTAAGAGAATAATCTAAATTATCAACTTTAATAAAGTAAACTCCTTTACTTAAATTTTCAACAGAAAATTCTGATCTTGAGTTAAAATTACCTTTAAATTGCTTTACTTTTCTTCCTTGTAAATTATAGATTTCTACTTTTTTAGTATCAGCATTAATTCTAAAATTATTAAAGGTAGGGTTAGGGTAAGCAACTATTTTATTATCTAAGAAAACATCTTCTGTAGAAAGGGCTGCTGGCATATTACCATACACTTTAAATTCTCCTGGAGCTAGGGTAATTGTGCTATTAACGTTTATAACGGTTTTTGTGGCGTTATCATTTAAAAGATCATACCAAGTACCGTAAGTTTGAAATGAAGGGCTAATATTTTGAGTTGTAACCCCAAAATTACCAACAATTGTTACATATTGCATTTCTGATGAAGAAGTATCCGTTAGTTGAATTTTCTTAAGACCATTAGAATTCGCAACATCTAAGGTGAAATTAGAAGATTCAAAAATATCATACTTTAGTTTTAACTGAATTAATTTAGAATACGTGTTGTAAACATCCTTTCTATCTTCCACATCAAAATAATTCCATAAAATTGGTTTATTACCAACTCTACCATTTTCGTTGATAGAAATATCGTATCCTAATTCACCAAACTGCCAAATCATTTTAGGTCCCGGAATTGTAAAGTAAAAAGCACCAGCTAATTCAACTCTGTCAAGAGCAGTTGCTAGGTTTTTACACTATAATTACCGCTAGAATTACCAAATTGAAGGTTTTTATACATCAATCTTTCTTCATCGTGACTTTCCATGTAACTTACGTTTGCTGGTACAGAAAAACCTCTTTCTTTATAAGAAACCCAAGAAATATCAGATTTTCCATTAGAATTAAAACCTAAAGTTCCTTCACTATAATTTCCGTTATGATTTCCCCAAACCATAATTCCTTTTCCTTCATTTAATCTATAGTTTACCCATTCTTTTTCTTCTTCATTTTTACCTAAATGTTCGAAAATAATATAAAAGTTTGGATCTTTTTCCCATTGATAATCTGCATATTCTTTTAAGACATCAACTCTATCTTGTTGGTAATTACTTGTACAAGTTTCATCATTCGCAGTACAGTTTTGAGTAAAACCTTTTGTTAAATCCCATCTAAATCCATCAATTTTGTATTCATCAATCCAATATTGTGTAGTTCTTTTAACATAATCTTTTACAGCTTGTTTGCTGTGATTATAATCGTTGAAAACACTAAAAGAATGTTTTGCCGTTGCGTTAAAAAATGGACTGTTTGCAGCTGCTTGTCCGCCAAAACCACCATTATCTGTATTGTACATTCTGTAATACGGATTTTGACCGTAAGCATGATTGTAAACAACATCTAAAATTACTGCAATTCCTCTTCTATGGCATTCATCAATTAATAATTTAAAAGAATTTTTGTTACCATAATACTTGTCTAATGCCATATGAAATGAAGTATTATAACCCCAAGATTCATTTCCGTCAAACTCACTAACAGGCATAAACTCTATTGCATTTACACCCAAATCTTGTAAATAATCTAATCTTGCTTTTACAGCATCAAAACTATGTAAAGCATCAAAATCTCTAATTAATAATTCGTAAATTACTAAATCTGTTTTCTTTGGTTTTGTGAAATTTGTTGTTTGCCAAACAAAATCTGCATCGCCAGTTCTTAATAAAGTTACAACGTTTGTAGTTTTTCCTGATGGATAAGCAGGTAAATCTGGATATGTAACATTATCAATATAAGTATCGTTATTTTCTGATAAAATTGTTGTAGAATAAGGATCTGCAACTCTTAATTCACCATCAACTAAATATTGATAAGTATAATTTTGCTGAGGCGTTAAATTTGTTAATTCAATCGAGAATCGATCTTTAGAACTATCTTTTTTTAATAAATAATTATTGTTTACAGTCCAATTATTAAAATCGCCCAATACATGTATAAATTCTTTTAAAGGCGCATAAAATACTAATGTTGCTTTTGTGTTATCTGTAGGGTTTAAATTGATACCATCTTTTAATCCTGCAGGTAAACTAGCTTCTGTAACTGTTGGTTTTACAATTGCAGAAAATTCGTTTGTAATAGTTGTACCATTATTTGTAGTTTCTAAAACAAAATCTGTGTTTTCTGTAACCGTTGCAGAAAAGTTATAATTTGTAATATTAGATTGTTGGTCTATAGAAGTACCGTTTGCTTTTAAATTAAAGTTTGAAGTTAATCCGGCAGTTGCAGAAATAGAAAGCTGATCTCCGAATTTAAAATTGAGTTTTTTTCTACAGGAGCATTTAAAGTCACCTGAAATTTACCAACTTCAAAAATTTTGTCTTGAGTTTTCTTATCACCGTCGCCATTTTTTGCTTTCACTAACATTCCAATTCTTCCTATTTCTGTTCTGTTATAAAAAGTAGTAGGCGTAAAGGTAATAGCGTATGTTGTATTGTTAATTTTGGTCATTTTTTGCGCTTCGCTTGAATTGGTCCAACTACCATTGTTAGGCGAATCCATTTCATTAGCATCATTTAAATCATAAGACCAAGACCATAAATATACATCTGTAACACCCCAAGCAGCAGGGTTGATGTTGTTTACAGTAATTGTTATTTCATCTGAAGCGTCAAAAGAAACAGGCGAAACAGCATAATTTACATTTTGTTGTTGTGCTAAACTTATTATTGAGAATAATAATAAAAGTAAAGAGGTAATTTTTTTCATATAGTTAATTGTAAAATATAAAGGCCATTCGATTAAGAACAGCCTTTATAAAGAGTATTATTTTTTATTGAACTGTAACAGTTCCTTTTGTATAATCTACAGTAACTTTATAAGTTCCGTCTCCAGGAGATTTTACGTTACTTTCATTATCTCTAACTAGCATACCAGCATAAGTTCCGCTTTCTCCCCAGTCATTGTCCCAAGAACCTTGTACTGGTAAAAATTTAAACTCATCTGAAGCGGTTAAAGTTTGTGTAATTTCAAAAACACCATCTTCTAATTTTGTGAAAGCGGGTGCAGATGCATTATCCCAACCATTAGGAGAACCTACTAAATATAAGTTTACAGGTACTTCTACTAAACTAAACGATAAATCGTTAAAGTCTACAGTAACCATAAATGTACCAGCGGCAGCAACTTTAATATTGTTTTCTCCTTCTTGAATAATTTTACCAGGATTATTTGGATCTTCGCCGTAATCACCACTCCAATCACCAGAAACAGGAATCATTTTGAATTCATCTCCTTCAGAAAAAGTTTGCATTCTTGTAAATACTCCATTTCCTGATGTGCTAAATTGTTGAGAAGCATCGGCATTGTTCCATCCATTGTGTGCACCAACCATAAATAAAGTATCGATGTTAGATAGCTTAAAGCTTAAAGTATTAAAATCTACAATTACTAAATAAGTTCCAGCAGTTTCAACTTTAATATTGTTTTCTCCTTCTTGTACTATTTTACCAGGATTGTTAGGGTCTTCACCATAATCACCACCCCAGTCAC
This sequence comes from Polaribacter sp. HA6-7, assembly GCF_055693625.1. Taxonomy (NCBI): domain Bacteria; kingdom Pseudomonadati; phylum Bacteroidota; class Flavobacteriia; order Flavobacteriales; family Flavobacteriaceae; genus Polaribacter; species Polaribacter sp. HA6-7. The sequence continues at coordinate 1,841,376 of NZ_CM146338.1, read as the reverse complement.
CGAAACAGGAATCATTTTAAACTCATCATTTGCAGAAAAAGTTTGAACTCTAGAGAAAACACCATTACCATCGTTGTAAAATTGTTGTGTTGCATCTGCATTGTTCCATCCATTGTGTGCACCAACCATATATAAATTATCTGGTATTGCTGCTTTAAATGCTGTTAACGAAAGCGTAATTAATTCTGATGTTCTATTTAAATCTCCACCAGCAGTTTTTGCAACTGCAATTAATCTAAAATCGAAATCTGTTGCTTCATCAGCTTTTCCTCCAGCAGCAATTACTAAATCATTTAAATTATCATGAGAAATTTCGAATGTATTAGTGTCTGATGAACCAATTAATGTTGCAGCAGCAAAGTTATTTCCTGCTAAATCCATTTCTACATTATAAGTTACGTCTACTGTACTATTAGCAGTAATTTCGGATCTTCCCAAGTTAAAGTTAATGCAATATCATCTGGATTTGTATCAGTAATAACTACACTAAAACCATTATCAGGACTTGTAAAAGTAGGCGGTGTAACTACAAATTTAGATACTTGAAATAAAATTGTATTAGAAACTTCAGAACCTGTATTTAATCTTAAATAAACTCCAGTTTCTTCATAAGACTTAATGTTAGCATCACTTAAAACGTCGTTAAGTTCTGCAACTGTCATAGAAAAGTTTTTATTTTCTGTAGAACCTAATACAACTGGTGCACTAAACTCTGCATCTAAAGACATTTCTACGCTGTAAGTAGCGCCTGTATTAATATCATCGTTCCAAGTAATTGTGAACGCAGGATTATCTGGTAAAGCAAAATTTAAGAAAATATTGCTAATTCCAGGAGTTTTTAAAACAAACTCAGCTTCGGGCTTGTTACTGTTAAGCTCTCATTTGCATCACAAGCACCTAAAATAAGTGTTAATGATAAAAATAAGTAGCTTAATTTTTTTATATATGTATTCATTATATCGCTGTTATAAGTTATTTTGAAATTATAAATTCAAAGGAATTAAGATATAACGACCTGTTAAGTCATTAAACCAAACATCATATTCATCTTCTACAACAACCGGAATTGCACCACCGCCAACAGTAGCTGTTCCAGAGAAAGAAGTTGTATTACCCCACTTAGCACCAGCATCTGTAACAAATTCTACATTTCCTGGGTTTAATTTTACGTTTGAAGCAGTCCAGATATGTCCATCAAAATCTAAAGGAGTTAAGGCTACACTTGCAGTACTTGTACCTTCTAAAGATAAACTTGCAGGACTTGTAATTCCTGTTTCATCAAAAGGTTCAAAAGAAAAAGTGTTACTAGCAAAGTTAATTTTAAAAGTATAAAAACCAGCTGTAATTCCGCTAGCACCAGCAGTAGGAAATCTTTCCGGGTCTGAACCTGTACCATCGTTTACGCCAACAGAAGAACCATCATCTGTACCGTATTGAGGTGTCCATAAACCTTTTGTAGCTAAAACTTTAAAGTGTCCGTTATCTGCAAAGAAACCTGTATAATAATAAGTATTACTATCATCAGCATCTCTAAATAAAGCAGGATTGTTGTTGTTGTTGTTCCAACCTGGTGCAGTTGCATCACCTACAATATAAAAATCGTTAAAAACGTAATTAAAGAAAGGATATACTTCTAAAGTTATTGTGTTTGACGGAGTTTTTGCACCATTTTGAGTTCCTAAAGAAGAAACTACTCTAACATATAAATCTTTCCATTCGAAAGGATTTAAACCTGCATTTCCTGCAACTGCATTAACTTCGTTTACTGATAAAGTTACCGAGTTTAAACCAGTAACTACAGTAGCAATAGCTGGAGCTGTAAATTCTTCGTCTGCAGAAAACTCTACAGTATAATTTACGGCAGCTTGTTGTCCGTAATCTGCTTTATCCCAATTAAGGGTTAAAGCAGGGTTGTTTGTGTTAACAGCATCAAGTTCTAATTTAGAGAAACTTAATTCTGATAAATTAGCTGCTGTAGGTGTCGATATTTCGAATAATTCAGAACTATCATCACAAGCATTAAATGCTAATAGTAGCATTCCAATGATTGCAAATACTGAAAATCTTTTTATATTTTTCATTCTTAAAATGTATTAGTTTTTAGTAACCTAAGTTTTGTTGTAAGTTTGGACTTGTTGCTAAACTTGCAGAAGGAATAGGGTATAAGTCTAAATGACTTGGTAAAGAAATACCATTTGTACCGTTACCTTTCCATGTCCAATTATAAGAACCACCAGTAAACTTACCAAATCGAATTAAATCTTGTCTTCTATGAGCCTCTAAGTGCAATTCTCTTGCTCTTTCATCTAAGATAAAATCTAAGTTTAACTCAGCAGAAGTAATTGTCTCAGGGTTGTTAGCTCTAATTCTTAAATTATTAATGTACGTTAAAGCATTTACTTCTGATGTATTTGTAGCACCTCTTAAGTGAGCTTCTGCATACATTAAATAAACATCTGCAAATCTAAATAAAGGAAAATCTGTGTCAACAAAAGTTTGGTCAGAACCAAAACCTCCTGTAGATTTTGCATTTGAAAATTTCTCGATTACATAACCTTGGTCTTTATTAGAAATATCTAAAATATCGATGCTTCTAGAACCGAGAGATAATGTTATTTCTTGTGTCTTGCAAGAAAACACCACCATCAAATAATTGTACAAATTGTTTTCTTAATCTGATTGCTCCTCCCCAGCCACCAGCGCCAACACCTAATGGTGCGCCGTTAGCCTCTAAACTACCTACAGAACCGTTTACCAAAACAGTTGTTGGTCCGTAATTTTGAACAATTGTACCGTCTGAAACTAAAGGAAAAATAATTTCATTCGTTGCCGCATTGGTATCATTATCTGCAGTAAAGTTTAATAAATAATCTGGTGCTAAAGAATATCCAGCGTTAATTATTTTGTTAAGCTCTACAACACATTCGTCATATTTTGCTTCACCAATATATACTTCTGCATTTAAATACAATTTAGCTAAAATCATTGCAGCTACAGCTTTATCTGCTCTACCATGTTCGTTTGTTTTTGCATCTAATAAATCTGCTTCGATAGCTTTTAATTCTGCTTCTACATAAGTAAAAAGTTCTGCTCTGTTTGCAGCTTTTGGTATAGAATTAACTTGATCTTCTTCTGTTACAAAGTTTGCTTGACCAAATAAATCTATTAAGTAATAGTAAGACATTGCTCTTAATAATCTTGCTTCTGCTCTGTAGGTAACAATATCTGCTCTTACATCAGTAGAAACATTTCTACTATCTAATTTTTCTGAAGTAGTTTCTCTTAAAAAATTATTAGCAAATGCTACTGTTGCATGTGCTCTACTAAACATACCTAAAATTAATGGGTTTTGGTCTGTCCAGTTATTTCTTTGAATCCCGGCAACACCACCATCATTTTCATAAGACCAAATTATTTGATCTGCAACTAGAGTTTGTAAGTATAATAAAGTTCTACCAAACTGACTTGTACCTGCATCTAAACCAATAATGTTAGAAGATTCTGGGCCATTAATACCTGTTAAAGATAAGTTTGCATAAACACCAGCTAATAATTCTTTATAGGAAGTTTCATTGGCGAAAAAGTCTTCTCCTAATAATGTTTGATCATCTTGAGGAGTAATATCTAAATCTTTAGTACATGATGTAAATGAAACGAAAAATATCGTTACCAACATCATTACTTTATATGTTGTTAAATTTGTTTTCATAATTAATTTGATTAAAATTTAATATTAGCTCCTAACAAGAAAGTTCTAGATCTTGGAAAGTTTAGGTTATCTATACCGTTGTTAAAAATTTCTGGATCTAGACCAGAGTAATTTGTAACTGTAAATACATTTTGAACACCTGCCCATAAACGAATGCTGTTTCCGAGAGAACTTTTTGATTAATGGATTGATGGTGTACCCGAAAGTAATGTTATCCATTCTTAAGAAAGAAGCGTTTTCTAAATAAATATCAGAAGAAATTACATCTGCTGTATTTCTAAAATTATAATCTAATACAGAAGTAGGTATGTTACCTAAAACTTGCTGATCTTGTAACAAAGCATACTGTGCAGTAGAAGAGTTTACGTTATTGTAAGCGTAATTACCAATACTTGCTCTTAAATTAAAAGATAAATCGAAGTTTTTGTAGTTAAAGTTAGATTGAAAACCTAAAGTTACATCTGCAAGACCATTGTCTTTAATGTATCTATCATCTGCATTTACAATTCCGTCTCCGTTTAAATCTGCATAAGCACCTTCTATTGGAGCACCGTTTGCGTCATATAATTGTTTATAAACGTAAAATGAATTAGGAGCAAAACCTTCTCTTTGCACTTGAATAGTAGCACCTGTACCACCAGCAATAGAACCTACATTTAAATCTCTACCTAACGGAATAGAAGTGATTTCTCTATCGATATAAGTTGCGTTAAAGTTTAAGTTCCAATCAATGTCATCATTTTTAATTACATCAGAATTTAAAGAGAATTCTACACCTTGTATTTGTAATTCACCAATGTTTCTTGTAATGTTATTGGTAAAATTTGTACCATCTGCAATAGGAGTATCAAATAATAAATCGTTTGAGTTCTTTTGAAAAACGCCTAATGTACCGGAAACTTTATTGTCAAATAAACCATAATCTAAACCAAACTCTAACGTTGTAGTTTCTTCCCATTTAATATCTGGATTAAATGGTTGTGGTATTGTAGATTGAATTGCGTTACCATCAAATAAAAATTGCGAGTTACTATTACCAAAACGGTAAGTAGTTAAGTAAATTTCGGGTTGCTAATATCTTGTTGACCAGTAATACCATAACTTGCTCTTAACTTTAAGTTAGAAACTACATCAGAATCTTTTAAGAAATCTTCGTCACTAATTCTCCAAGCTGCAACAACCGCAGGGAAATTACCCCATCTGTTTTCTGAACTAAATTTAGAAGTACCATCTCTTCTATAAGATAATGTAAGTAAATACTTTTCTAAAAATGTAAAGTTTGCTCTACCAAAAAAACCAATTAATACCTCTGGTGTATTTACGTAAGTATCTCTACTGCTGTTAGGGTCATTTAAGTTACCGCTGTTAAAACCGTCTCCAGTAAATTCTTGGTAAGAATAACCTGCAGTAATATCTGCCTTTACGTTTTTAAACTCTTTTGTATAATTAAAGTAAGAATCTAATAATTCGTTATGTCTATTTTGGTTTCCGTAAGAATTATTACCAACTACTACTGTATTAAAACTTCTTGGTCCTAAAACAGATCCGTTAGAAATGTAACTTCCTTCTGTTCTATCGAAACCAACGTTTACAACAAATTTTAGTTCTGGTAAAAAATGGAATTTATAATCTAAATTTAAATTACCGTATTGTCTAAAAGATTTACCAGTGTTGTTATTTTGTAATAAGCTAGCAACTGGGTTTGTACCACCATTTGCTAATAAAAAATCAGAACTTCCGCCTGTGTAATGTTGATAAAAACCACCGTAAGGTCCTGCAGCTCTTACAGGCTGTGTTGGGTCGTATCTTAAAGCAGCACCAATACCACCAGCAGCAAATCTACTATTTGTAAATGCTCTGTTGTAGTTTAAAGAAACCTTTAAATGATCTTCAAAGAAAGAAGGGTTCATTGCTAAAGAAACGTTAGCTCTGTCAAATTCTGATGTAATAATTCCACCTTGTTGTTCAGAAAAACCAACAGATAATCTAGTTGGTATTTTATTAAAAAGAGATCCTTTTGCAGTAATGTTGTGTTGTGTAGAAACTGTATTTTGTAAAACTTCGTCTTGCCAGTTTGTGTTGGCGTTACCTAATAAACTAGTATCTAAAGTTGTACCGAAATTGGTTGAGAGTTTACAAGGTTTCTAAATTCGTCTGCAGAAAATACATTAATTCTATCTAAAACTTCACCAGCACTGTATTGATAATCATAATCTAAAGAGAAAACACTTTTTCCTTTTTTAGTTACAATAATAATAACACCGTTAGAAGCTCTAGAACCATAAATTGCAGTTGCAGAAGCATCTTTAAGTACAGAAAAAGATTCGATGTCTGCCGGGTTAATACTAGAAAGGATTCCTCTACTACCAGCAGTACCGTTATTGGTAACTGGTAAACCATCAATAACAATTAATGGTGCGTTTGATGCACTTAAAGAAGAACCACCACGAATGGTAATTTCAGACCCAGAACCAGGAGCACCACTTGTTGTAATGTTTACACCGGCAACTCTACCATTTAATAAGTTTTCTCGGAGTTACAATATTTCCTTTTGTAAATTCTTTTGCAGTAATAGCTTCTACAGAGCCAGTTGCATCTTTAATTGTTGTAGTACCATAACCAACAACAATAATTTCATCTAGTTGTTCAGAAGATTCTGTAAGTTCTACAGTTAAGTTTACTTCTGTACCAATAGTAATTTCTTTATCGGCATACCCTAAGTATCTAAAAACAAGAATAGCTCCTGTATTTACCTTTTCTAATCTAAAGTTTCCGTTAAAGTCGGTTTCTGTTCCTTTAGTAGTACCTTTTACTACTACACTTACACCCGGTAAAGGATCACCCGATGCTTTTTCTTTTACGATACCTTTTACAGTTTGTTGAGCAAACATTGTAAATGAAGTACTTAAAAGAATACCAAATAACAATAATTTAAAGTTTTTCATGTATAATTTGTTAAATAATAACTATATTTTGAATTTGTTATTAACAATAAATTTACATTCCACTCTGTAAATATAGAAGTTAGATTCGCAAATACAATATTTTAAAAGTTACGAAAACGGTTTCGTGTTGACAACTTTACTTAAAATATCATTAAATTATAAAAAAAGACTATTAAAAATTGCATTTTTGTAAAATATGAAGCAAAAAGTTACCATAAAAACAATAGCTAAAGAATTAGGGGTTTCTACTTCAACAGTTTCTAAAGCGTTAAAAGACAGCCACGAAATTAGTAAAGAAACAAAAGAAAAAATTCAAGCTTATGCAGATCTATACAATTATAAGCCCAATAATTTAGCGCTACAATTAAGAAATCAAAAAACAAAACTGATTGGTGTCATACTCCCTAAAATAGTACATCACTTTTTTTCTACTATTATTAAAGGTATAGAAGAAGGTGCTCATGATAAAGGTTATAGAATAATGGTTTGTTTTTCTGATGAGTCTCATACTAAAGAAGTCGAAAACTTAAAGGTCTTGTCAAATGGTAGTGTAGATGGTTTAATTGTATCAATAGCAAATGAAACCCTTGCAAATAAAGATTTTAAACATTTTCAAGATCTAGTATCAGAAGAAATACCATTAGTTCTTTTAGATAGGGTAGTAGATGAAATCTTATGCGATAAAGTTGTAGTTGATGATTTCGGAGCAGGCTACAAAGCAACAAAACACCTATTAAATACAGGTTGTAAAAAAGTAGCTATTCTTACCACGCCAGAATACGTTAATGTGGGTACTTTAAGAAGAAAAGGATATGAAAAAGCACTTTTAGAAAGAAAAATACCAATTGATAAAGACTTGATTATTGAAATTGACGAGAAACAAAACGTTAAAGAACAAATAAGACCAGTTTTTGATCATAATATTGATGCAATTTTTGCGGTAAATGAAATTTATGCGGCAAAATCTATAAGAATTGCTAAAGAAAAGAGTATTCGTATACCGGAAGAATTGTCTGTAACTGGTTTTACAGACGGTCTAATTTCAGAATATTCTACACCTTCTATTACTACTATTGCTCAACATGGCTTAACAATGGGAAAGCAAGCAGTAGAAGCGCTTATCAATAGAATAGAAAATGAAAGCGAAAAATTTAATCCTAAAACTATTGTAATTTCTAGCGATTTGAAGCTTAGAGAGTCTACGAAACCGTCGTCGTAGATTTGTAAAGTTTTTATTATCAAATTGATAATTTAAGCTTATTTTTGTTGCATTATTACGATTTATCAATAAATTACATTCCACACATGATAATAATTGATAAGTCTAACATGCTTATCGTAATATTAATTTTATAGTATAACGATAATGAACAAAAAGAAATTAAGTTTCTTGCAAATCGGAACATGAGTTTTGGATTTCTTGGAATTCAATTTGGAATGGCCTTAACAGGTGGTTTCATGTCACGAATATTTCAAACACTTGGTGCAGAAATAGAGGATATTCCTATTCTCCGGGTTGCGGCTCCGTTAACAGGTTTAATTGTGCAGCCAATTATTGGTTACATGAGTGATAGAACTTGGAGTCCTAAGTGGGGTCGAAGAAGACCTTACTTTTTAATTGGTGCTATTCTAAGTTCTTTGGCGTTAATTATAATGCCACATTCACCTACTTTATGGGTAGCAGCTGGTTTTCTATGGATTTTAGATGCTTCTATTAACATTTCTATGGAGCCTTTTAGGGCTTTAGTTGCAGACAAATTACCAAGTTCTCAAAGATCTTATGGTTTTGTAATTCAAACACTTATTATTGGTGTTGGTACTTGGGTTGCTAGTAGTTTGCCTTGGATGGTTTCTCAATTTGGGGTAAGCGATTCTGCAGCTTCGGTATTGTGCCAATGTCTGTTAAAGTTGCTTTTACAATTGGTGCAGTAGTATTTTTATTAAGTATTTTATATACTGTTTTTACTACGAAAGAGTATCCGCCAGAAGACATGCAAGCTTTTGAGGAAGAAAAGGCGCAAAAGAATAGATTTGTTGCAGATATTCTAGAAAATATTGGAAACATGCCTACGATTATGAAAAAGTTAGGTGTAGTTCAATTTTTAGCTGGTTTGCTTTTTTCACTATGTGGTCTATGGCAAACCCTGCATTAACAGAACATGTTTTTAAAACACCTGCTCCTGTAGAAAAAGAGTACGTAATGTCTAATCCAGTGCAAAAAGCTGCTTTTGATGTTGAAAATACTGCTTTTCAAAAATCTTCTAACGAAGTAGGTTCTTACATGGGTATTTACGGTTTGTCTTCTATGGCTTTTGCTTTAATTCTTGTATTGTACACAAGAAAAAGAAGAATCAACAGAAAGTACATACATATGGGTTCTCTTATACTAGGAGGGTTAGGTTTTATTCTAATGTATTTTATTCCTTCACCAGAATATTTAGCAATTTCATTTATTCTTATCGGTTTTGCATGGGGTAGTATTTTATCTATGCCTTACGCAATGTTATCTAGTGCTGTAAATCCTACCAAAATGGGAGTATTTATGGGGATTTTTAACATGTTTATAGTAATACCGCAAATAATTGCAGCTTTAGGAGGTATCAACTTTGTATCTAATTTATTAGGAGAAGAAACTATTAATGCTATGATTGTAGCAGGTTTAAGTTTAATTATTGCAGGACTTAGTAATTTTTTAATTACAGAAAAAAATGCAATTACATATCAAGAGAACAATTAAAAAATGAATAAGAAAGGATTTATTTTCGATTTGGATGGTGTTATTGTTGACACTGCCAAATATCACTATTTAGCTTGGAAAAAATTAGCTAATCAATTAGGTTTTGAATTTACTGAAGAACAAAACGAATTATTTAAAGGCGTTAGTAGAAAACGTTGTTTAGAAATTCTTTTAGAAATAGGAAATAGAGAAGCAACTAAAGAAGAGTTTGATACTTGGATGATCGACAAAAATGTAGATTATTTAGAGTATATAAAAAACATGGATGCATCAGAAATATTACCGAGATGTACCTAAGATTTTACAATTTTTAAAAGAAAATAATGTTCCGATTGCTTTAGGTTCTGCAAGTAAAAACGCACAACCAATTTTAGAAAAAGTAGGTTTATTGCATTATTTCGATACAATTGTAGACGGTAACAATGTTACAAAAGCAAAACCAGATCCGAAGTATTTCTTTTGGCAGCAAAACAATTAAATGTTTTGCCGAGAAAACTGTGTTGTTTTTGAAGACGCGGTTGCTGGTGTAGAAGCTGCAAATGGAGCTAATATGGTAAGTATTGGTATTGGAGACGATAAAGTCTTATCAGAAGCCCAATTTAATTTTGTAGACTTCACAGAAATTAATACCGATTTTATTAAAGAGTTATTAGAAAAATAAGAAAGGAGAAGATAGAAATAAGAAAATTTTATTTTTTCTCTATTCTTTTCTCTTAAAAGAAAAAAATGAATCAAGATTATATACAACCAAATGAATGGTCAATTCTAGAAGAAGGATTTGATGCTCAAAAGGTAAAATCTTCAGAAAGTTTGTTTAGTATTGGTAATGGTGCCATGGGACAAAGAGCTAACTTCGAAGAACAATATACAGGTAGTACATTTCAAGGAAGTTATATTGCAGGTGTTTACTATCCGAGATAAAACCGGAGTTGGTTGGTGGAAAAACGGATATCCGAATATTTTGCAAAAGTTTTAAACGCTCCAAATTGGATTGGTATAAACGTACTTGTAAATAACGAAAAATTAGATTTACACACGTGTAAAGAAGTTTCAAAATTTAAGAGAGAACTTAACATGAAAGAAGGTTGGTTGTCTAGAAGTTTTGAAGCTGTTTTACAAAACGATGTAAAAATAAAAGTAGACACAAAACGTTTTTTAAGTTTAGAGTTAGATGAAGTTGGTGCAATAAGTTACAATGTAACACCAATAAATTCTGATGCAAAAATTACTTACACACCTTATTTAGACGCTGGTATTACAAATGAAGATACCAATTGGGATGATCAATTTTGGGATGTTTTAGAAGTATCTCAAAATAATCAGCAATCTTTTATCGAGGCAAGAACCATGAAAACGCATTTTTACACATGCACATTTATGCAGTCTCGTTTGTTTGTAAATGGCAATGAAGTTTCTGCAGATTGTGAAAATGCAAAAACAGATAAAACAGCTTCTTGTAGCTATACAGAAGATATAAAACAGAATGAAACCTACACAATTCACAAATTTGGTGGTTATGTTGTAGACAGAAATCATAAAAAAGAAGCTTTATTAGGTGCTGCTAAAGAAGCATTAGATAAAGCCGTTAGTTTTGGTTTTGATGCATTGTTAGAAATGCAAATTCAGTCTTGGGCACAAATCGGAAAATGTCTGATATTACGATTGAAGGTGATGTAAAGGCACAACAAGGAATCCGTTTTAATATTTTTCAATTAAACCAAACGTATTTAGGTACAGATGCCTCTTTAAATATTGGTCCTAAAGGATTTACTGGAGAAAAATATGGTGGAAGTACGTATTGGGATACCGAAGCATATTGTATTCCTTTTTACATGGCAACTAAAGATCAATCTGTAGCAAGAACTTTACTAGAATACAGATACGAGCATTTAGAAAAAGCCATCGAAAACGCAGCTAAATTAGGTTTTAAAAACGGAGCAGCATTGTATCCAATGGTTACAATGAACGGAGAAGAATGTCATAATGAATGGGAAATTACCTTCGAAGAAATTCATAGAAATGGTGCTATTGCATTTGCTATTTTTAATTATTTCCGTTTTACAGAAGATTACTCTTACATTCCGGAAAAAGGATTGGAAGTTTTAATAGGAATTGCACGTTTTTGGCATCAAAGAGTTAACTTTTCTTCTGATAAAGAGAAGTTTGTAATGTTAGGTGTAACGGGTCCTAATGAATATGAAAATAACATTAACAATAATTTTTATACAAATTACATAGCAAAATGGTGTATTGAGTATGCTTTAGAAAATATTGATATTGTTAAAAATGATCATATTTCAGATTACATCAGAATTAAAGAAAAAGTAAATATTACTGATGAAGAATTGGCTTCTTGGAAAAATGTTGCAGGCAATATGTATTTTCCTTTTTCAGAAAAGCATAATGTTTACTTACAACAAGATGGTTTTTTAGATAAAGAGTTAATTACTGTTGCAGATTTAGATAAAAGCCAAAGACCTATAAACCGAAATGGAGTTGGGATAGAATTTTACGTTCTCCGTACATAAAACAAGCTGATACATTACAAGGTTTTTATATGTTTGAAGATCAGTTTTCTACGGAAGAATTAGAGCGTCATTTCGATTTTTACGAGCCATTTACGGTTCATGAAAGTTCTTTATCACCTTGTGTACACAGTATTCAGGCTGCTAAATTAGGTAGAATGGAGCAAGCTTATGAATTTTACTTAAGAACTTCTAGATTAGATTTAGATGATTATAATCATGAAGTAGAAGAAGGTTTACACATTACTTCTATGGCAGGAACTTGGATGAGTATTGTAGAAGGTTTTGGAGGTATGAGAATTGTAAATAATACACTTTCTTTTACACCAAGAATACCGGATGGCTGGAAATCTTACTCTTTTAAAGTAAATTTTAGAAATCAAGTAATTACAGTTAACGTTTCTCAAAACGGAACAAGTTTTGAGTTGAACGGAAAACAAGAAATAAACATTTTAGTTAACGGAGAAAAAGTAGTTGTGTCTCCTAACAGCTTATTAACAGTTTAAATTAGTTGTTCATGAAACTTATCAGAAACATTTTTTAGTTGCAATTTTAGTTGCTTTACAATCTTGTAATACATCAGAATCCTCTAAAAATGTTTCTGAGGTTTCTATTTCTAATACTTTTTTAGAAAGAGTAGAACCGCCAAATTGGTTTGTAGATTTTAAAAATACATCACTACAATTATTAGTAAAAGAAGAAAGTATTGGCAATGCTACACCAACAATTTCTTACGCAGGCGTTACAATTAAGAAAGTAAACAAAGCAAAAAGTAAAAATTACCTTTTTATTGATTTGGATATTGATAAAAACACAAAACCAGGAAAATTTGACATTGTTTTTAAATTCGAAAACGGTTCAAAAAAACACATACTTACGAGTTGAAATCTCGAGTAAAAGCTGCAGAAGATTTTATAGGTTTTAATAATTCTGATGCTATTTATTTAATTACTCCAGATCGTTTTGGAAATGCAGATGCATCTAACGATATTAATAAAAATTTACATGAAACTACTATTGATAGGTCGCATGGTTACAAGCGTCATGGTGGTGATATACAAGGAATAACAAATCATTTAGATTATATAGAAAACCTTGGTTTTACTTCGGTTTGGCCAACACCGGTGTTAGAAAACAACATGTACAATGGTTCTTACCACGGATATGCAATTACAGATTATTATAAAGTAGATCCTCGTTTTGGTAATTTATCTGACTATAAAAAATTAGCAGATGAATTAAGAAAAAGAGGCATGAAATTGATAATGGATCAAGTTGCAAATCATTGCGGTTTAGAACATTGGTGGATGAAAGATTTACCTTTTGAAGATTGGGTAAATAATCAAAAGAATTATGAAGAAAACATAGAAAACTGGAACAATAAAACCAACATAAATTCTAATCATAGAAGAACCACTAATCAAGATTCTTATGCTTCAGAAAGTGATAGAAAAGGAAACAACGAAGGTTGGTTTGTATCGACAATGCCGGATTTAAATCAGAGGAATCCGTATTTGGCAAAATATATTATTCAGAATAGCATTTGGTGGATTGAAACGTTAGGTTTAGGCGGAATTAGACAAGACACATATCCTTATCCGGACAAAGATTTTATGTCTGATTGGGCTGGTGCAATTATGCATGAATATCCTAATTTTTCTATTGTAGGAGAAGAATGGAGTTACAATCCTTTATTGGTAGGTTATTGGCAAAAAGGCACAAAAAACAAAGACGGTTATGAGTCTAATTTAAAATCTACCATGGATTTTCCAATGCAAAAAGCCATTATTGAAGGTATTAATGAAGAAGAATCTTGGGACAAAGGTTTAGTAAAATTATACGAAGGTTTGGCAAATGATTTTTATTATGCTTCACCAAAAGATATTATGGTTTTTTTAGATAATCATGATAAAAGTAGGTTGTTTACCGAAGTGCAGGAAGATGCTGTAAAAGCAAAAATAGCATTAAGTTATATGTTGATGTTACCTAGAATTCCTCAAATATATTATGGTACAGAAATTCTAATGAATGATACTGCAAAGCCTGGAGACCATGGTTTGATAAGAACCGATTTTCCTGGAGGTTTTAAAGACGATGCAATAAATGCTTTTACAAAAGAAGGTTTATCAGAAGAACAAAAATCGATGCAAGATTTTGTAGCTACAATTTTAAATTATCGTAAAAATAGTGGTGCAATTAAACAAGGTAAAACTTTACATTTTGCACCATATAAAGGAACTTATTTCTTATTCCGAATTTATAATGATGAGGTAGTTGTTCATATCATTAATAAAAATGAAAAACCTATCTCTCTAGATTTAAACCGTTTTAAAGAAGTTGGTTTAGTAGGTAAAAAGTTTAAAAACCTAATTACCGGAGAAAATTTTATCTCGGAATGATGTTATAGAACTATCAGAAAAAGGAAGTACGATTTTAACTACAAAATTATAATTCAACTTTTAGTATTGTTACTTTTATAAATTTCGATTTAACCATCAAATTGTATCGATAACAATTCAAAAAAATATAAATATGAAAAATTTATCATTATTATTCTCTCTTATCATGCTATTTTCTTGCAAACAAACAAAACAAGAAATAGTTAAAGAGGAAGTTAAAAAAACTAAGATTAATGCTGAAGTTTTAAAATCTGTGCAATTATCCGCAGGAAAAATAATCCGTATTGATTCTTTTCCTACAAAACACATTACACCAAGACCTGTAGATGTTTGGTTGCCAGAAAATTATTCTGATGAAAAAAATATGCAGTTTTATATATGCACGATGGTCAAATGTTATTCGATGAAACATCTACTTGGAATAAGCAGGAATGGAAAATAGATGAAGTTGCTTCAAAATTAATGAAAGAAGGTATTACTAAAGATTTTATAGTAGTTGGTATTCATAACATACCTGAAATAAGATGGCTAGATTTGTTTCAGAAAAAGCTATGAACTTTTTATCTGCAGAAGAGTTAGAAACTTTAAAAAGTTTTTCTAATAGTAGTTTTGGTTTAGAAGATTTAACAGGTGATGCATACTTGCAATTTCTAGTAAAAGATTTAAAACCTTACATAGACGCAACCTACGCTGTGCATACAAATAAAGAAAATACGTTTATAGCTGGTTCTTCTATGGGCGGTTTAATGTCTATGTATGCAATTTCTCAATATCCAGCTATTTTTGAAGGCGCTGCTTGTATCTCTACACATTGGGTTGGCGCTTTACCAAAAGAGAATAATCCGTTACCAAATGCCATTTTTACTTATTTAGAAAAGAATATTCCGAATGCAAAAACACATAAAATATATTTTGATTACGGTAACAAAACTTTAGACCAGTATTATCCACAGTATGCACCTAAAGTAGATGCTGTTTTTTTAGAAAACGGTTATACAGAAGCCAATTATAGAAACTTATTTTTCGAAGGAACAGATCATTCAGAAATTTCTTGGCAAAATAGAATTCATATTCCGTTAACTTTTCTATTGAAGAAATAATAGATACACTCATTATAATTTAGTTGTTTAAAAAATATGAAAACACTTAAGCTATTTATTTTATTACTTTTTTTATCAATTTCTTCATTTTCTCAAAATCCTAGTAGAATTTTTCAAAATGTTGATCAATCTAAAAATAAATTAGAAGTTCATGTAAATGATGGGACTTATTTTATAGAATTTTATTCTGATAAAATTGTGGAAACTTCATTTATTCCGAAAGGAGAAGCTTACACAAAAAAATCGCATGCAGTTATTTTGGAGCCTACAAATGTTACTGTAACATCTTTAATTACTGATGATAAAAGTGTTTTTAATACAACCGGAATTTCTGTACACATCAATCACAAACCTTTTCAAATTGAATATCAATTTAACGGAGAAGTTGTTACATCAGAAAAATTAGGATATTATAAATCTAAACATGTTCCTTTAGAAAATGTAAAAGGAAATATAGTATATGATTTTACAGAGAAAATTGAATTTAATTTATCTAAAGACGAAATTTTATTTGGTGGAGGTTCTAGAGCTTTAGGTATGAATAGAAGAGGTAATCGATTAGCTTTATATAACAGAGCGCAATATGGTTATGAAACAAAAGCATCACTAATGAATTTTACTTTGCCGTTGGTAATTTCATCTAAGAAATACATGATTCATTTTGATAATGCACCAATTGGGTATTTAGATTTAGATAGTAAAAAAGACAATTCTTTAACTTATGAAACTATTTCTGGTCGTAAAACATACCAAGTTGTTGTTGGTGATTCTTGGGAAGATTTAATAGAAAATTATACAAAGTTAACAGGTAAACAACCATTGCCAGCAAGATGGGTTTTAGGAAATTTTTCTAGCAGGTTTGGTTATCATTCACAGCAAGAAACAGAAAAAACGATTGCTAAATTTCAAGAAGAAGAGATTCCTGTAGATGCTGTTATTTTAGATTTGTATTGGTTTGGTAAAACAATTCAAGGTACAATGGGTAATTTAGAAGTTGATAAAGATTCTTTTCCTGATATGAAAGGAATGATTTCTAGATTGAAAAATAAAGGAGTAAAAACTGTATTAATTACAGAGCCTTTTATTTTATCAAATTCTTCTAAATGGAAAGAAGTTGCAGAGAAAGGAGTTTTAGCCACAGATTCTGTGCAAAAGCCAGCTAAATATGATTTTTACTTTGGAAATACTGGTATTGTAAATATTTACAAAAAAGAAGGAAAAGATTGGTTTTGGAATATTTATAAGAACTTATTAAATATTGGCGTAAAAGGACTTTGGGGAGATTTAGGTGAACCGAAGTGTTACCGTATTGGGTAAATTTTGGAACTAAAAAAGCAGATGAAATTCATAATATTTACGGTCATGATTGGGCTAGATTAATTTTTGAAGGTTATCAGAAAGAGTATCCAAACGAAAGACCCTTTATTTTAATGCGTGCTGGCGCTGCTGGTTCGCAGCGTTTTGGTATGATACCTTGGTCCGGTGATGTAAATAGAACTTGGGGCGGATTGCAAAGTCAACCGGAAATTGCATTGCAAATGGGAATGCAAGGTTTTGGATATATGCATTCTGATTTAGGTGGTTTTGCCGGAGCAAATTTAGACGATAATTTATATACACGTTGGTTGCAATATGGTGTTTTTCAGCCAATATTTAGACCGCATGCACAAGAAGAAGTAGCTAGCGAGCCCGTTTTTAGAAGCAAAGAAACAATGCAATTGGCAAAAGAATCTATCGAATTGCGTTACAAATTATTGCCTTATAACTACAATTTGGCTTTTCAAAATAATCAAAAAGGAACACCTTTAATGCGTCCTGTTTTTTTTGAAGAAGATACGCCTGAATTAATTACAAATTCATCTACTTATTTGTGGGGAAAAGATTTTTTAATTACACCAATTTTAAAAGATTCTGTGATTACAAAACAAGTATTTTTTCCTAAAACTGCCAATTGGATAGATTTTTATACAAATGAAAAAGTAGAAGGCGGGCAATTTAAAATGGTTAATGTAAAAGAGAATTCAATACCTACTTATGTAAGAGAAGGCGCATTTATTTTAATGTCTGATGTTGTGCAAAGTACAGACAACTATAATTCGGATAAATTGCAAGTTCATTACTACTTTAATAAAGAAAAGCAAGCAACAAAAAGAACTTTTTATAATGATGATGGCGAAACAGCTAATTCTTTTGAAAAAGGCGCTTATGAAATTTTAGAGTTTGACGCTGCTTTTTCAAAGAAATATTTAGAAATAGAGTTTGATGTTGTTTTAGGTAAAAATTGGAATCCGAAGAAAAAAGAAATCCAATTAATTATACATAATATCAATTTCAATCCAAAAAAATCAAAGTAAACGGAAAAAGAAAAAGAGTTGCTATAGATAGTAATACACTTTCGATTCCTTTGACATGGAGTACTGATAAAGAATTAGAAATAAAAATTTCATTAAAATAAATAAAAATAATGAAGGGAATTAATAGCGCTTTAGTAACTTTAATTTTGATTATAACATTAGGTTGTACATCAGAAAAGAAATCAGAAATAAAAGAAAAATCTGTGTCGAGTAAAAAAAGGTAGTTGTTTATCAGGTGTTTACAAGATTATTTGGTAACACAAATACAACGAATAAGCCTTGGGGAACAATAGAGGAAAATGGTGTAGGTAAGTTTAACGACTTTACAGATAAGGCGTTAAAAGAAATTAAAGATTTAGGAATTACTCATATTTGGTACACAGGTGTGCCGCATCATGATGTTATTCGTGATTACACAGCATTCGGTATTTCTAATGACGACCCAGATGTAGTAAAAGGTAGAGCAGGCTCTCCTTATGCTGTAAAAGATTATTATAATGTAAATCCAGATTTAGCAGAAAATGTAGCAAATCGATTAGAAGAATTTGAAGCTTTAATTGATCGTTCACATAAAAATGGTTTAAAAGTTATTATAGATATTGTACCAAATCATGTGGCTAGAAACTATCAAAGTTTAACAAACCCAAAAGGAACAAAAGATTTTGGTGCAGATGATGATACTTCTGTAGTGTATCATGTCGATAATAATTTTTATTACACACCAAATAAAGCATTTGAAGTTCCAGATTTTTTAAACGGTTATAAACCTTTAGGAGGAGAAAAAATGTTTTGTCTGATCTAAAATTTGAAGAATATCCAGCAAAATGGACAGGAAATGGATCTAAATCTGTAAAACCTAGTTTTTATGATTGGTATGAAACTGTTAAAGTAAATTACGGTATTTCGCCGGAAGGAAAAAAGAGTTTGATGAATTGCCACAAGGTTTTGATAATGAAGATTACAAAAAACATTTTAAGTTTTGGCAAGATAAAAAAGTACCAAATTCTTGGGTAAAATTTAAGGATATTGCTTTGTATTGGACTGCAAAAGGTGTTGATGGTTTTAGATATGATATGGCAGAAATGGTACCTGTAGAATTTTGGAGTTTTATGAATTCTGCAATTAAAATGAAAAATCCAAATGCTTTTTTATTGGCAGAGGTATACAATCCAAAAATGTATAGAGATTACATTAAAAAAGGAAAAATGGATTATTTATATGACAAAGTACAGTTGTATGATACTATAAAACATGTAATGCAAGGTCATGGTTTAACAGATAACATTCCGCCAATTCAAGAAGAATTGAAAGATATAGAACATCATATGTTACATTTCTTAGAAAATCATGACGAACAAAGAATCGCAAGTACAGAATTTGCTGGTAGTGCAGAAAAAGGAAAACCAGCAATGGTAGTTTCTACAACTATTTCTACTGCACCAACTATGGTTTATTTTGGGCAAGAATTTGGGGAAGATGGTTCTGAAAACGCAGGATTTGGAACACCGTCTAGAACTTCTATTTTTGATTATGTTGGTGTACCATCTTTACAAAGGTGGGTAAATAATAAACAATTTGATGGCGGTAAATCTACAAAGCAAGAATTGGCTTTAAGAGATTTTTATAAGCGATTGTTAAATTTCACTATTAAAAGTGATGCTTTAATGGGTAATTATAAAGATATTCATAAATACAACAGAGACAATACAGCTAACTATTCTTCTAAAATATTATCTTTTGTACGTTGGTCTGAAAACGAAAAATTGATAATTGTTTCTAATTTTGATGATCAAAAAGAATTTGAGTTCAATTTAGAAGTTCCGGCAAACATCATAAAAAAATGGAATTTAAAAGACGGAGATTATGTCGTAAAAGACCAATTATACTTAGAAAAATCTTTTGGTTTAAAGGTTAAAGAGGGTAGAGGTACTTTAGACTTACAAATTAATCCATTAGAATCTTACATTTTAAAACTTCAATAATAATTAGCATGAAAAAACTATTATTTTTATTTTTAATAGCAGCAACAATTAGCTGTAGTCAAAAAAAGCGGAAAACAATAAGATTGCTGATAAGCAAACAAAAGAGTTTACTTGGGAAGGAGCAAATATTTATTTTCTTTTAACAGATCGTTTTAATAACGGGAATTTAGAAAATGATATCAATTTTGATAGAACTAAAGAAACCGGAACCTTAAGAGGTTTTAAAGGAGGAGATATCAAAGGAATTACAAATAAAATTAAAGAAGGTTATTTTACAAATTTAGGAATCAATGCTATTTGGATGACTCCTATTGTAGAGCAAATTCACGGAGCTACAGATGAAGGTACAGGAGTTTCTTATGGTTTTCATGGCTATTGGGCAAAAGATTGGACTAAAATAGACCCTAACTACGGAACCAAAGAAGATTTAAATGAATTGGTTGCAGTTGCTCATAAAAACGGAATTAGAATATTATTAGACGCTGTAATTAACCATACAGGTCCGGTTACAGATAAAGATTCAGTTTGGCCATCAGATTGGGTTAGAACAGATCCACAATGTCAGTATAGTAACTACGAAAACACTATTACTTGTACTTTAGTTAAAAATTTACCAGATATTAGAACCGAGAGTAATAAAAATGTAGAGTTGCCACCACAATTGGTAGCAAAATGGAAAGCAGAAGGAAGGTATGAACAAGAATTAAAAGAACTTGACGAATTTTTTGAAAGAACAGGACACCCTAGAGCGCCACGTTTTTATATCATGAAATGGTTAACAGATTATATTACGGAATTTGGAATTGATGGTTATAGAGTTGATACAGTAAAGCATACGGAAGAATTTGTTTGGCAAGAATTTAAAAAAGAATGTGATTTTGCTTTCGAAGAATTTAAAAAAATAATGCAGAAAAAGTGTTAGATAATTCGAATTTCTATTTGGTAGGAGAAGTTTATAACTATGGTATTTCAGCAGAAAAGGCATTTAATTTTGGTGATAAAAAAGTAAACTATTTTGACAAAGCTTTTAATAGTTTGATAAATTTTGAAATTAAATGGAATGCGAAACAAATGGCAGCTAAAGATGTTTTTAGTAAATATGATTCAATTTTAAATAATGGATTAAAAGATTACGGAATTTTAAATTATTTAACCTCTCATGATGATGGGCAACCTTTTGATAAAGAAAGAAAACAGCCTTATAAAACGGCAACAATGTTAATGCTAACTCCCGGAACTTCTCAAGTATACTACGGAGACGAATCTGCAAGAGATTTAACAATAGATGGCGCAGTTGGTGATGCAACTTTACGTTCTTTTATGAATTGGAATGATATTGAGCAAGATGCAGAGACTCAAAAAATTATGACTCATTGGCAAAAATTAGGTCAATTTAGAGCAAATCATATGGCAGTAGGAGCAGGAAGACATCATTTAATTAGTGATGAAAACGGTTTGGTTTTTTCTAGAATTAGAAATGATGATAAAATTATTGCTGGAATTAATTTACCTAAAGGAAAAAAAGTAATAAATGTAAAATCTGTTTTTGAAAATGGAGATACTCTTCATGATTTTTATTCAAAAAAATCTTCGATAGTAAAACAAGGGGTAGTTACATTAGAATCTGAATTTGATATTGTTTTACTTGAAAAAAATAACTAAATTTTTTCTAATAAATTTAAAAAGCCTCATTATTCTTAAAAATAATGAGGCTTTTTTTATGTTATTACAAACTTTTTAATTTTAGGCACATTCTTTACAAATTCCTGTTAAAACGCAATTGGCATTTTGCAATTGGTAATCTTTTGGTACAGTAAAGTTTACTTCATCTGGTAAACACTCTATAGTTTCACAGTTTACACATCTAAAGTGAAAATGATGTACTTCTTTTTTCTGAATCACACTCTTTACACAATGCAAAATACTGTTTACCATCTTCTGCGACTACTTTATGTAGCACGCCGTCATCGCAAAAACGATTTAAAACGCGATAAATAGTTGCTCTGTTGATATCAATATCAATTTTTTTCTCAATAGCATCTTGACTCATCGCTTTACCTGTTTTTGTAATTACTTCTAAAACAGCTTGTTTAGTAGGTGTACTTCTTCTTTTCATATTAATGCGATGTATTTGCAATAATTATTGCGATTCTATTGCAATATTATAAAAAATATAATATGTTTGCAACCTTGTTAACGCGACAACATTGCTTTAACGAGAAGGTTTTGCTAATTTACTTTGTTTAACGGGAATTAAAAAAATGAAAATTAATAACAACTCTATAGATATTGTAGCTCTATTTAGCTCTTTAATTTGTGCTATGCACTGTGCAACAATACCTTTATTACTTTCATTTTCATCTTTAAGTAGTTTACATTTTCTAGGAAATAAATTTATTGAATGGGCATTTATTAGTCTCGGCCTTATTTTTGTCATAATTTCTTTATTACCCAGCTATAAAAAGATTCATAAAAATAGTAAGCCACTTATAATTGCTTTTTTAGGTTTTTTATTAATTGCATTTGGTAGATTAAATCTGTCAGAAATATTTGAAATAGTAAATACCGTTGCTGGTGCTTTTATTGTTTCTTATGCGCATTATTTAAATTGGAAATTATTAAGATTTAAAACAAATTAGAAATGGAAATCTCTGAATAATTTTAGAGGTTTCAGTTAATACAAATAATGAAACTAAGTATTGTTAAAAATAGCATTACCTATCTATTACTAGCGCTTTTTCTTTCTATGAAAATGGCTGGTATACATAGTTTATCGCATTCTGATGAGAGTGACGATGTAATATATTGCGCTATTTGCGACAGTTCTATAGATCATAATTTAACACCTACACTTGTACCAAATTCAATTGATTTTGATGTAAGTACTACTAATTTTACATTACAAAAAGAAGAAATAGTTAACTACAATTTTTCTCTTTCTAAAAACAAAAAACTAAGAAAACTCCTTTCGAGACCACCACCTTCTTTAGTTTAATTTTCTATCAACTTTTAGTATTTACTGTAGACTTTTACAGGTAAATAATAATATCTAATTATCTGCATTTTAGTAGATTAATAACAATTTAGTTTGTCTTTTTAAGACGGAATAATGTACGGGTTTTATCAAAATTCTTGTTAGAGAATATTGTATAAATCTTATAGAATACAATTATGTTTAAATTTTTATTGAGTTTAATACTCTTTTGTAGTATTTGTTTTAATATAACAGCACAAAAGACTTATCAAATTAACGGAACTGTTCTAAATGCAAAAACGTTAAAACCTATAGAAGGTGCTAATGTTATTGGTAAGAAAGGCTATGCTATATCCTCTAAAAAAGGTGAGTTTAAATTAAATAATCTAATAAAAGGTACTTATAGTTTTAAGGTTTCTCATGTTGGTTTTATAGACAAAACAATATCAGAAACTATTAATTCTGAATCCAAAGAGTTAACTATTTATTTGAATGAAGCCACTACAACATTAAACGAAATTAAAGTTTTAGGAAAATCTAAACAAAGAAAGCTTAAAGAAACACCAATTGTATCTCAAGTGGTTTCAAAAGAATTTTTAAAAAGTAATAGAGAAAATAGTTTAATGCAAACTCTTAGTAAAATTCCTGGGGTAAGCACTATTAATATTGGTTCCGGTCAATCTAAACCTGTAATTAGAGGTTTAGGTTTTAATAGAGTTGCGGTTGTGCAAAACGGAATCAAACACGAAGCACAGCAGTGGGGAAACGATCATGGTTTAGAAATAGATCAACACGGTATAGAAAATATTCAAATTATTAAAGGCCCCGCATCTTTATTATATGGTTCGGATGCAATTGCCGGTGTTGTAGATATTCAGCCAAATAAAATTCCGTTACCAAATTCAACAAAAGGAGAAGTAAATATTCTAGCAGAAACCAATAACGATTTGTTAGGAGTATCTGCAGGAATTTCTACTCGAAAACAAAACTGGTTTTATCGTGGTCGATTAACTTACAGAGATTATGCAGATTACAAAGTGCCAGCAGATCAAATTAATTATGAAAATTATATTTTTAATTTACATGATAATAATTTAAGAAACACAGCAGGTAATGAGGCAGATGCTAGTTTTAGTATTGGGTTTGTTGGAGAAAATATTACTACAGAAACTGTATTTAGTAATGTAAATGCTAAAAACGGATTTTTTGCAAATGCACACGGTTTAGAAGTTAGAACATCTAGTATAGATTATGATCGTTCTAATAGAGATGTCGATTTGCCGTTTCACAAAGTAAATCACTTTAAAATTACAAATAACACTACAGTTAATTTAGATAATCATACGTTGCATTTCGACTTCGGATTTCAAAACAATCATAGAGAAGAACATTCAGAACCTGTGCCACATGGGTTTATGCCAACTCCTCCAAATCCTTTAGAAAGAATTTTTAAGAAAAATACATTTACATTTAATGTAAGAGATGCTTTTAAACCTAATTATAAACACGATATGGTTGTAGGTTTAAATGTAGAATATCAAGATAATAATATTGGTGGTTGGGGATTTTTGATTCCAGAATATGATCGATTTACGGCAGGTGCTTTTGCATACGATCAATTTGAGATTAATTCTAATTTACATTTTTTAGGAGGTTTGCGTTATGATTATGGTTTTGTAGATACAAAAGCATATTTTGATTGGTTTCAATCTAGAGTAAATAATAATGATGGTTCTACATCTAATGTGTTTTTACAGAGATCAAAAAATAAAACGGTAAACTTTGGTAATTTAAGTGCTTCTTTTGGTCTTAGTTATATTCATAATAAAACAACTTATAAGGTTAATGTAGGTAGAAGTTTTAGAATGCCTTTGTCTAGTGAGTTGGCTTCGGATGGAGTTAATTATCATATGTATAGATATGAAAGAGGTAATATCAATTTAGATCCAGAGGTTTCTTATCAATTAGATTTAGATATAGAACATTCAAATGATAGATTTAGCATTGGTGTAAGTCCGTTTGTAAATATTTTTGATAATTATATCTATTTAAATCCGACACCAAATTACTACGAAACTTTACAAATTTACGAGTACACACAAGCAAAAGTGTTTAGAGTAGGAGGCGAGTTAAGAGCAAGTGCAGCTGTTTCAAAGCAACTATTATTAAATGCATCTTTAGAGTATGTGTATTCTAGACAAACAAGCGGACCAAAAGAAGGATTTACACTTCCTTTTTCTCCGCCTTTATCTACTGTTTTATCTGTTAATTATAAGTTAGAAAATTTATTCTTTTTTAAGAATCCGCAATTTATCGCAGATTTAAGAGTAACCGCAGCACAAGAAGAAATTGTGCCACCGAAGAAAAAACAGCTGGTTATCAGGTTTTAAATATGTCTTTTTTAGCAGATTTAGATGTTTTTAAAAACAACAATCCGGTAGAAATGAGAGTAAAACTAAATAATGTTTTCGATACTAAATATTTTAATCACACTAGCTTTTACAGATTAATAGATGTGCCGAAGCAGGTAGAAACGTATCTGTATCCTTTACAATTCCTTTTTAATATTAATCAACAAACAATAATTAATTTAAACACAATGAAAACCAAAATTATGAAAACAAATTTTAAACTTTTAGCCATTATCGCTTTTGTCGGTATTACTTTACAATCTTGTAGTAGTGAAGAAGAAATTGAATTAAGCGCACCAGTAATTTCTAACTTCGAATTCGGGGAAGGAAGTGATCATACAACAGACCAAGTTGCATATAAAGGTTCTGATATTCATTTAGAAGCAGATATAACTGCAGAAGCAGTAGTAAGTAGTATTACTTTACATATCCACGGACATGATTTATCAGTTGGAGATAACGAAGTAGAATGGGAGTTTGAGCAAGTTTATACAGATGCTAAATACTTAGTTATTAATCCAACTTTTCATGAGCATGTAGATGTACCTGCAAATATTCCTGCAGGAGAATATCATGTAGAATTAATAGTTACTGATGAATTAGGAAATACTACAGAAGTTGAAGGACATGTAGATGTTTTAGACCCAATTACTTTAAGTGATATGTCTGTGGATGCAACAGCTCAAAGAGGTAAAGATTTACACGCAGAATTTATGATTGATGCTGTAAACGGAATCCACAGTATTTCTGTAGATATTCATGCACATGATCTTGCAGTAGGAGACGGAGAAGTAGAATGGGATTTTGAAAAAGAATATACAGAGGGTTACCATGATAAAAATTCAGTAGAATTTCATGAGCACATTGATATACCAGCAACTGCACCAGCAGGAGAGTATCATATTATGTTTACTGTAGAAGATGAAGACGGTAACATTAAAGAATATGAAACTCATATTGATGTAACTGCATAATTAAATCTAATTAACCGCATACTAATTTAGTGTGCGGTTTAAACCTTATTATATGAAAACAAATCTAAATTATTTTTATCTGTTATTATTTACATTATTTATTAGTGCTTGTTCCGGTAGTGACAGCGTAGATATAGATGAAGAAAAACCGACAATAACTATCAATTACAACGAAGGTTTTCCTAAAGGATGTACTCAATTAAAAAGAGGAGAAACTTATAGCTTTAGAGCTAAGGTTACAGATAATAAAGCTTTGGCTTCTTATAGTATAGATATTCACCATAATTTCGATCATCATACGCACGATGATCAAATTGCAGAATGTAGCTTAGAACCCTTAAAGCAAGCTGATAGTCCGTTAATTTATGTAGAAAATTTTGAGATCGAAGGAGAACAAACTAACTATGAAATTAATGTATCAATTAAAATTCCGGAAGATATTGATACTGGCGATTATCATTGTGCATATTCTGTAACAGACCAAACTGGTTGGCAATCTAGAACTTCTGTAGATATTAAAATAGTAGAATAGTTTAATAGCTAGAACTTAGGTTTTTTTCAGCTTATTAATGCTGAAAAAAATCTTAATTTTATTTTCCGATACAAAAATTACTAAAAATGTGTCCTAAAATATCTTTATCAACGTCATATTCTCCGGTAATATTACCTAAATAACGAAGGCATTCTCTAATATCAATAGAAAATAAATCCGTAGAAATTTCTAAATCGATACCTTGTTGTACAGAATTTATTGCAGATAAAGCATTGTTTAATGCCTCAAAATGACGCGAATTTGTTACAATTGTTTCGTTATTACTTAAAGCACCAATATTTACCAAAGAGGTTAATTCATCTTTTAAAGTTTCTAGACCTGTTTTACTTTTTGCAGATACTAAAAGTAAATTTTCAATATCCGATTGTAAAATAGAACTGTCATGACAAGATAAAGTGTCTATTTTATTGGCAATTACTAACAGTCTTTTATTAGGAAAACGGTTTTTAATGGTGTCAATTTCTTCTAGAAAATCTTCTCTAGAATATGCATATTTATTAGAGTCTATTAAAAAGATAATTAGTTGTGCATTTTCAGCTTTTTCATACGTTTTTTTAATTCCGATATTCTCTACAACATCTTCCGTTTCTCTAATACCAGCGGTATCAATAAATCTAAAAGCAACACCATCTATAATTAATTCATCTTCAATAGCATCTCTTGTTGTACCAGCAATATCAGAAACAATAGCTTTTTCTTCATTAAGAAGAGCGTTTAAAAGCGTAGATTTTCCTACGTTTGGTTCACCTATAATTGCAACCGGAATTCCGTTTTTCATGGCATTTCCAAAAGAAAAAGAATCGATTAGACGTTTTAATACAAAAGTTATTTTTGCAACCAATTCTTTAAATTTGGTTCTGTCTGCAAATTCTACATCTTCACCGAAAAATCTAACTCTAATTCTATTAAAGCTGCAAAATCTAATAATTGTGCTCTTAAGTTTTTTAGTTCGTTTGTAATTCCGCCACGCATTTGTTGTATTGCCATTTGATGGCTTGCTGCAGAATTAGAGGCAATTACGTCTGCTACGGCTTCCGCTTGAGATAAATCCATCTTACCGTTTAAAAATGCACGCATTGTAAATTCACCGTTATCAGCCATTCTACAACCTTTCTTTAGAAATAATTGTATGATTTCTTGCTGAATAAAGCTAGAACCATGACAAGATATTTCTACAACATTTTCACCAGTATAAGAATTAGGATTTTTAAAAACTGAGACTAAAACTTCATCAATAATTATAGAATTTTCGATAATATGACCCAAATGAATTGTGTGTGTTTTTTGGGTTACTAATGTTTTATCTTTTTTAATAGATTTAAAATTGGCATCTACAATATCAATTGCGTTTTCACCAGTAAAGTCTAATTACAGAAATTGCACCAACACCAGATGGTGTAGCCAAAGCAATAATAGTATCGTTTTTAATCATGATGCAAAAATACATAAAGATTTTTGTGAATGGAACAAAAAAATCTGTCAAAATGAATTGACAGATTTAATTGAAATTTATGATTGTATTTAGTTATGCGTTTTCTAAATATTCTTCTTTTTTAGAATCTTGTTTCTCTTTAACTTGAGATAAATTTAGTTTATTGTTTGGTACAAACTCTAAAGTTCTCATCGGGAACGGTATATTAATTCCTTCGTTATCAAAAGCTTGTTTAATTTCCATAATCGCATTACTTTTTGCTTTTAATTTCTCTAAAGCGTTTTCTGAATCTACCTGAATCTGCATAAGAAGTTGATAGAACTGTCTCCAAATTCTGTAAAATAAAATTCAACTTTTTTACCTATTTCATCTTGATTAAAGTTTTTTCTGATTGTTTCTGTGGTAAGTTTTTCAACTTTCTTTAAATCTGCACCATACTCTACACCACATTCAATAGAAATCCTCATTTTAGTTGTTAAAGAATAATTTTTGAAAGGATTCTCTAAAATAGTTTTGTTTGGCAATACAACCATATTATTATCAGCTTCTCTAATGACAAAGTAGTTTAAATTGATATCGATAACTTCACCTGCATAACCGTTTGTTTCTACCCAATTACCAATATTTAGGTTTTTTCTGAATGATAAAACCACACCAGATATTGTATTAGATAAAGTACCTTGTAAGGCTAAACCAATAACAATACCGAAACCCCAGCTGCAGAAACGATTGTTTTTAATGTATCGTCGAACTTTAAAACTGTCATGGCTAGATATAAACCTACTAAAATGGTAATTGCAGAGGCAACTCTAGAGACTAAATCTCTAACAGATTTTTGCCTAATTCTTTTACCAATAGTTTTATTTACGATAGAATTCATTGCTCTAGAGGCAAAGTATGCTATCACTAAAACTACCAATGCAATTGCAATGTTTGGTATGTTTTTAATAAATATATCTTTCCAGGTTTCTAACTTTTCTACTATTTTATTCATTTTATATTTTATTTAATTAATACTTTATTTCAATCGGAAATAAAAAGTACTATTTAACAAAACTAGTATCTAAAGCATCTTTGGTGTTTTTAGACCAAGCATTCAACATCCAAGTAGATTTTTCTAACTCTCTAATGTAGGCACCAATTAAATCTATTGTACCCTCGTCATTTGCTTTATCCGCTCTATCAATAACTTTACTTAATTGTTCTATTAAAATCTTATGATCGTCTATAATTGTAGCAACCATTTCTTTATCGGTTAGTAACGGACTAGATTCTTTTATTCTAGAAATTTCTATGTAGTCTGATAATTTACTAATAGGGTGGTATTTTAAAGTAATAATTCTTTCTGCAACTTCATCGATTTTAGTTTTTGTATCATTATACATTTCTTCAAATCTGTTATGTAGGTCAAAAAAGTTTTCTCCTAATACATTCCAATGAAAGTTTCTTAGTTTTTGATAGTATACATGGTAGTCTGCTAAAAGCACGTTTAATTCTGTTACAACTGGTAAAATTTGATCTTTTTCTATATTTAAATAATTCATAATTATATGTTTTAATTGTTCAATACAAAATTACATTAGTACTTCGTTTTCGTTTTGCTCAAATAGTTTTCTTCTTAACTCAAATGCTATATTGCTAGGTTTTTTGAAGTTTTTTGTAACAGAACAAGGGTTTTAGCGTCTAATAGGTAATCAACTTTAAAAACAATTATACATACACATGAAAGAAGACAAACAGTTATTAGTAGTTATGCATTTAAGTCAATTATTAGACTTTATAACAGGAATCGGTGGTTTTTTAGTTCCATTAATTTTATGGTTGCTAAAAAAAGATGAGGTTTTTGGTATTGATGAGCACGGAAAAGCTATTCTAAATTTTAGAATTTCGATGTTTATTTATATTATAATTTGCATACCGTTAATATTATTGTTTGGCTTAGGTATTTTAGGTTTTATCACCATTGGTATATTTTATTTAATTTTTCCGATAATAAATGCCATTAAAGTGAATAATAATGAAGAACCAAATTATCCTTTTAGTATCAAATTTTTAAAATAATAGTTAAATATAGTCCACAAAAAAACCGTCTTTAAAAGAGACGGTTTTTTTATTTATAATATTTATATGTTTTTGATAACATCTTCATATTCGTAGAAGAACATTTCGAATTTTGTCATGGTATCAACAAAAAACTCATAACAATCTCGCCAGGTATTTTTATTATGAATGCTAAACTTTTTATCAAAAGGAACATAAATTCTATGAATAGTTTTGCCATTTTCTAACAAGAAATCATCATCAAAAATTACTTCGGTATTTCTGATTCTAATAGAACTTTTAAAGAAAGCATTTGATCGTAGTAGAGTAGGTTTACCAATTCATCCGGATTTTCGATATCTAGACAAACAGCAGCTTTTTTTCTATCTGCAACAAATTTAAAAGACAAGCCTTTTACTTTAGTGTTGTATAGTAACCATTTTTTTGGAAAAGATTTGCCAAAACTAGTCCAAAATTCTTTACGTATTAATTCTGCTTCTGCTTTAGAAAACATGTGCTATAAAGTGTTATTATCCGTGAATCTTTGCACTATTGCCTCGCTCTCTCATCATTTCTGCTTCAAAAGCAAGCAAAGCATTCCATTTTTCATCTACAATTTCTCTATCTTGATATTTTCTAGCAAAAGACAAGAAAGTTGTATAATGGTTTGCTTCAGAAATCATTAAATTTTTATAGAATTTAGAAAGTTCTTCATCTTCCATGTTTTCAGAAAAAACTTTAAAACGCTCACAACTTCTGGCTTCTATTAACGCGGCAATTAGTAGGCGTTGTACCAAGGCATTTGTTCTGTCTTTTGTTTTGTTAAAGAACTTTTGTAGTCTTACTGCGTAATCATTTTTTTGTTCTCTTCCTAAAACCATTCCTCTTTTAACCATCAATAAATGCACCATTTTAAAGTGTTGCATTTCTTCTATGGCAATATTACTCATTTCTTTTACAAGCTCTGTTTCTTCAGAATAATTAATAATAATAGAAACTGCGTTAGAAGCAGCTTTTTGTTCTAGAAAAGCATGATCTGTTAATATTTGTTCTAAATTTACTTTGGCAATTTCTGCCCAAGAAGTAGCTGTTTCAAATTGTAATCCTAACATCTTTTATAACTAGTAGATTTTATTTTTATTAAGGTAATTAAGATATTAAAAATTTCACTTTTAACAAATTAATTAAACGACAAAATTAGTTTATTCTCTTGCAATGATGGTAATTATTTTATAATTTTTTACTCAAATAAATACGCCTGCCAGTTTGTTGATATTTGTTCTTTTTTAAGTTTTATTTGAATATTAAATAGCTTTTTATTGTGTTTTTAATTTAATTTTAAATATCTGTTTTTCAGTATCTTAATTATATTTATATAAAGTGTTTGTTTTGTTTTTAGTTAGAATAGATTTTGATAATTCAAAGTAATTAGGTCTGTTTTGGGTATTTATTTGTTTGTAAAAGTTGTTTTTGATTGATTTATTGCTTTTTTAAATTTTTTAAAACGTTTTGAATTTATTTTATTTAATTTAAAATGAGTATCTTATGTTATTTTATCTAAAGTTTTTGTTTATAACTTGTTTTTGAAGAGGTTTTTGTTGGTAATTCTATCTTTGTTTAAGTTTTATGTATTATAAAAAATAAAGTGCATTTATATTTTTAGGCTGATGAAACATTCTTAAATTTACCTATTAATAAATTTACAAAGAAGTATGTTAGAGTTAGCCGGAATTATCATATTAGGAATATTAGCCCAATGGTTTGCTTGGAAATTTAAAATACCTGCAATTTTACCATTAATTTTAATAGGATTATTAGTAGGTCCAATTGCTGCAACATATTTAAGTGAAGACGGGTCTAAGTGGATTGAACCAATATGGAATGGCGAAAAAGGATTGTTTCCTGGAGAAAGTTTGTATTACTTTGTTTCTTTGGCAATAAGTATCATTCTTTTTGAAGGTGGTTTAACACTTAAAAGAAGTGAAATAAAAAACGTTGGTCCTGTAATTACAAAGTTAATTACGTTGGGTTCTGCCATTACTTTTTTTGGAGCAGGAATTGTAGCTAGATATTTTTTTGATCTAGGTTGGGATTTATCTTTTCTATTTGCAGGATTAATTATTGTTACAGGTCCTACAGTAATTACACCAATCTTAAGAAATATTCCGCTTAAAAAAGACATCTCTACAGTATTAAAATGGGAAGGTATTTTAATTGACCCAATTGGTGCTTTGGTTGCCGTTTTAGTTTTTGAATTTATTAGTGTTGGAGGTGGAAGTGGATTTACAAAAACTGCATTAATGGAGTTTGGTAAAATATTATTATTTGGTGCTACTTTCGGGTTTACTTTTGCGCATGCTTTGGCTTATGCTGTCAACAAAAAATTAATTCCGCATTACTTATTAAATGTTGTTTCTTTATCAACGGTATTATTGGTTTTTGTTTTATCAGATATGTTTGCGCACGAGTCTGGTTTACTGGCTGTAGTTGTAATGGGAATGGTTTTAGGAAACGGAAAATTAAAAAACTTAAAAGAACTATTATATTTTAAAGAATCTTTAAGTGTATTGCTGATTTCAATTCTATTTATTTTACTAGCAGCAAATATTAAAATGGAAGATTTACTTTTATTATATACCTGGAAAACTGCTGCTTTATTTGCCTTGGTTGTTTTTATTATAAGACCATTAGCCGTTTTTGCTAGTACTTTTAATTCTAAATTAAAATTAAACGAAAAGATTTTTATAAGTTGGGTAGGACCGCGTGGTATCGTTGCTGCTGGTATTGCTTCTTTATTTGGGAGTAAACTTTTAAAACAAGGAGTCGAAGGAGCAGAATATATTACGCCATTGGTTTTTATGATTGTATTAGGTACAGTTTTATTAAACGCTACTACAGCAAGAATGTTTGCAAAAATGATTGGTGTTTTTCTTAAAAAATCTGATGCTATTTTATTTGTAGGTGCTTCTAATCCTTCTAGATTAATAGCAAATTATTTAAAAGATAAAGGTAAAAGAGTCATTTTAATAGATTCTAATAAAAACTTTATAGAACAGGCTTCAAAGGACGGTTTAGAGGCTTTAAATGTTGATATTTATGACGGAGATTTAACAGATAATATAGAGCTAAATGATGTTGGCTATTTAATAGCTTTAACAGGTAGTGATATGGTTAATAAGTATGCTTTAAATAGTTTTTCTGATGTATTTGGAGAACACGGAGCTTATAAATTAGCATCATCTAAAGAAATTAAAGAAGCAACAGCTAACGAACGTAAAAACTTTTTACACCTAATGATGATTATATCAATTTAAGTGAGGCTTATAGAGAAAACCCTTCAATAATTGAAGTAGAAATAGATAATGAAACCGAATATAATGCCATTTTAGATGCTTTGTCTAAAGAAGAAAAATCGATTCCGTTATTTGTAGAAAAAGGGCAAGGTATATTTTTAGTGCCGAGTTTGACAAAACAGAAGAAACTAAAGAGAATTTAATATTATCTTACTTAGGTAAAAATATTGGTGATGTTTATAAGTCTAGTTCAAAAGTCTGACGTAATTTATCTAATAGCGGATTTTTTTCTTTTAGTTTGATATATTTTTCTTGCGGAGTGTAAGCAAATTTCTTTTCTGTAGTTTCATTTAAAATTACATTAATGTCAATGCCGTAATTATTTAAACTTTCTCTTAAGAAATTTAATAATTTTGGTCTTCCTTTTAAAAATTGATCTTTCATCAATTTATTAGGTACAGAAAATGAAATTTTATAACCTTTTTCTAATTTAGGAATATCTGTACCTACAATAGAAGCCATGCTTCGTTCTCCTTTTTTATGTAGATTTTGTGCGTATTCCTTCCAAGTTTCTTGTAGCTTTTGTTCGGTAAAGAAATCTTTAGGATGATTGTCAAAATTTTCTTCAACAACAACTTTTTTAACTTTAGTTTGTTGATTAAAACCTTTTAAAGAATATTTACTAGGTTGTTTATTTAAACGACCAAAGTTTTTTAAGACAGGTTTTGGCTTAGCAACCTCTGTAACTTCTTTTTTATCTGTTGTAGTTTGTTTAGAAGTTAATTCTGATGCAACATTTTTTATAATAGCTGCTGGTTTTTTCTTTTTTGCGGGTGATAAAGATTGAAAAAAGTTGCAGGAATTATGTAATTAGCTGGCTTTTTTTCTCCATCGAAAGTGATAGAGGCAATTTGCATTAAAGTTAATTCAACTAATAATCGTTGATTTTTAGAAGCTCTGTAATTCAAGTCACAGTCATTGGCTTTTTTAATAGATTGCATTAAAAACGGAATGCTAGCTTTTGTTGCTTGAGCTAAATATTTTTTCTTGGCATTGTCTCCAACTTCTAGTAAGTCTAAAGTAACTTTATCTTTAGCAACTAATAAATCTCTAAAATGACTTGCCAAACCATTAATAAAATGATGGCCTTCAAAACCTTTACTTAATACCGTGTTAAATGCATTTAAAACGTCCGGTATTTTATTATCTATTAACAAATCTGTCATTTCAAAATAAGTATCGTAATCTAGTACGTTTAAATTTTCTGTAACAGCTTCTCTTGTTAAATTTTTACCGGAGAAACTTACAACTCTATCAAAAATAGATAATGCATCACGCATTGCACCATCTGCTTTTTGAGCAATGATATGCAGTGCATCGTCTTCTGCTGTAATATTTTCTTTTTCGCTAATTGTTTTTAAATAGTTTTTAGCGTCTAAAACACCAATTCTTTTAAAATCGAAAATTTGGCAACGAGAAAGAATTGTTGGTATAATTTTATGTTTTTCTGTAGTTGCTAATATAAAAATAGCATGCGCTGGCGGTTCTTCTAACGTTTTTAAGAAAGCGTTAAAAGCTGCCTGAGATAGCATATGTACCTCATCAATAATATAAACTTTGTATTTACCTGTTTGTGGCGGAATTCTAACTTGATCTGTTAGGTTTCTAATATCATCTACAGAGTTATTAGACGCTGCATCTAATTCGAAAATATTAAAAGCAAAATCTTCGTTTTCTGAAGTTTCTGAATCTTGCTGATTAATCTTTTTAGCTAAAATTTCGGCGCATGATGTTTTACCAACTCCTCTCGGACCTGTAAAAAGCAGTGCTTGTGCTAAATGATTGTTTTTTATAGCATTTTCTAACGTATTTGTAATGGCTTGTTGCCCTACAACATCCTCAAAATTATTAGGACGGTATTTACGCGCTGATACTATAAAATGCTCCATTAATTATATTTTCTATTGATGTAAGCAAAGCTAAAAATAACAATTGCTTATTTTGTTATAAATCTTTAACAAAAATAATCATCTAAGGGGTTTTACACAAACAGCTTTCTTAACAAAATGCTAAAGTTGTAAACAACTGTAAAAAGATGCGTAATTTTGCGACTAAATAAATAATTCAGGATTTATATATTTTGAGTTAGAAGTTCAGAAAATTGTGCCAAATATTCGCTTTTTATATTTGGTGCAATTTTTATTTTATCAATTATTAAAAATAAAGAATATGAAAATAATTAAATCTATTGTTGTAGCTAGTTTTGCGCTATTATTAGTTTCTTGTTTTGGTTTTACAAACAAAGAAGATACCCAAAAAGAAGCAACGTATGTTCCGCAAGAACACACAGAAGTTGCCTATTTTGCAAGTGGATGTTTTTGGTGTGTAGAAGCAATTTTTGAAAGTTTAGTAGGGGTAGAAGAGGCAGTTTCTGGTTATGCTGGTGGTAATACTTTAAATCCTACGTACGAGAAAATAGGAACTGGTAAAACAGGTCACGCAGAAACAGTTGCGGTTTATTATAATCCTAAGGAAGTTAGTTTTGAAACGTTAGTTACAGTTTTCTTTGGTTCTCATAACCCAACAACAAAAAATGGGCAACATCCAGATTACGGAACACAATATAGATCGATTGCTTTTTACAAAACAGAAAATGAAAAAAAGATAATTGAAGATGCTATTAAGCAATTAAATGCCGAAGTTTATAAGCGTAAGATTGCTACAGAAGTTACTAAGTTCACAAAATTTTATAAGGCTGAAGAGTATCATCAAGATTTTGAAAGAAGAAATCCAAACCAAAGTTATGTAAAGGCGGTTTCTGTGCCAAGGTTAAACAAGTTTAAGAAAAAATATCCGCAGTTATTAAAGAAAAGTGCGCATTAAACTTTAAGTTATGAATAAAAAAAAGCAACTCATTATGAGTTGCTTTTTTTATTCAATTTTAATTTAAAAAAACTATTATTTAGTTTCTTTCTTAGCTTCTGCTTTATCAGCAATAATTCTTTTATCCATATTGGCAACTTCCCAAGCAGTATGAAATACCAAGCGAGTTCTATTTTCTAATAACTCGTAGTTAATTTTGTCTGGTGTATCAGATGGTCTGTGGTAATCTGCATGTGTACCGTTAAAGTAAAAAATAATTGGCACATTATTTTTCGCAAAATTATAATGGTCTGATCTGTAATAGAATCTATTAGGATCTTTCTCATCATTATATTTGTAATCTAAGTTAATGTTTGTATACTTCTTGTTAACAGTTTCAGATAAGTTATGTAATTCTGTACTTAATTTATCAGAACCAATTAAATAAACGTAATTTGGGTCTTCTTTATGTCTGTCATCAATTCTACCAACCATATCGATATTTAAATCACAAACAGTATTTGCTAAAGGAAATAAAGGATCTACATCTGCGTAGTATTTAGAACCTAACAAACCTTTTTCTTCTCCGGTAACGTGTAAAAATAAAATAGAACGTTTTGGACCTTTACCAGCTTTTGCAGCCATTTGAAAAGCTTGTGCAATTTCTAAAATAGCAACAGTTCCAGAACCGTCATCATCCGCTCCATTATAAATTTCTCCATTTTTTACACCTTCATGATCTAAGTGAGCAGAAATTATTACAATTTCGTCTGGTTTCTCTGTACCTTTAATAAAAGCAACTACGTTTTCAGAATCTTTAAATTTTCCTCTACGTACATTTTTGTTTATCCATTCTGCTGGTACTTCTTGAAAATAATCATCTCCACCTAATGGCGAAACAATTCCTTCAGAAACATAAAAGTTTTTTAAATATTCAACAGCTTTTTTCTGTCCTGGTTCACCAGTATTTCTTCCTTCAAACTCATCAGAAGCATAAGTAAATAGGTGATTACCTAAATCTTTGGCTGTAATTGTTGCTGCATATTTAGCAGCATGATCTACGTTTGCATCTTCATTAGAAGCATTTTTACTAGAACCACAAGCCATAAAAGCTACAGCACTAGCAAGATAAAGTATTTTTTTCATCGATGTAAAAAGTATTTGTTTTTGTAATTAGTATTCAAATGTAACAAAATGTTACACTATCATCAAAATTAGCTTTTGTTTATTACAAATTGTTGTAAGGTTTTGTTAAATATTAACAAATTATTGGGAAATAAATTATCGAAGGCATTGCTTTTAATAAGCTTTTCGGTAGTGCCAAATTGTACTTCATTTTCTTTTAAAAGTATAATTTTATCAGTCATTTTTAAAGCAAGATTTATTTCATGTGAAGAAATAATAATTGTTTTTTTAGTTTCTAAAACCAATCTTTTTAAAAGTGCAAAAATGTTTAAAGTTTGATGCATATCTAAATGTGCAGTTGGCTCGTCTAATATTATTACTTCTGTATCTTGTGCCAATGCTCTTGCTATTAAAACCCGTTGTAATTGACCGTCACTTAATTCGTAAAACCTTTTATCTTTTAAGTGTGAAATTTCTGTTTGAGAAATCGCTAAATCAATCTGTTTGGTATCATTGCTTGTAAGTGTATCTAACCAATTAGTGTGTGGTTGTCTACCTAAGGCAATCAATTCGTATACGGTTAATTGACTTTCCGGCAAACGTTCTGTTAAAACCAAACTTAGTTTTTTAGAAAGTTCGTATTCTTTGTAAGTACTTAATCTTTTTCCTTCTAAATTAATATGGCCAGTAAATTGGTTTTTGTACTTTAGAAAGTGTTCTTAACAAAGTAGACTTTCCGATTCCGTTTTTACCCAAAACGCAGACCAATTCACCTTTTTCTATGGATAAATTAATATCAGATAAAACAATTTTATCTTGTTTTTTATGCTGATAACCTATATTTAGGTTTTCAATAGAAATTACGATATGTTTTTTTCTTCGTTCATTTAAACAAATAATTTCTTTTTCGAACAAGTAGCCAAATTACAATTGGCGCTCCAAATAAAGAGGTAATTGCATTTATAGGTAAAGTAAATTCGCTTGTTGGTAATTGGGCAATGGTATCGCAAATAAGCATAACAATTGCACCGATTATTAAAACTGCCGGAATTAAAATTTTGTGATTAGAAGTTGTAAATAACATTCTAGCAACATGTGGTACAGCTAAACCAACAAATGCAATTGGGCCCGCAAAAGCAGTAATTACACCGGTTAATAAACTTGTAATTAATAAAATGATATTTCTATTTCTTTTAATATTAATGCCTAAACTTTTTGCATAATTTTCTCCTAATAAAAAACTATTTAAAGGTTTTACTATTGCAATTGTAGCAATAACACCAAAAATGTAAATAATAAAAAATATAGAAAGTTCGGCCATGATAAGTTACCAAGACTACCAAAACTCTGAATATAAATTGTTGAATTTGTGCTGCTTCACTAAAATAAGATAAAACACTAATAATTGCTGAAGTCAAACTACCAAACATTAAACCAATTATAAGAATAGACATCGTATTTCTAATTTTATTGGCAGCGATTATTACGGCAAATAAAACAAGAAATGCACCTAAACTAGAAGCGATTGGTAAAGACCAATTAGAAAACGAATTACTTAAAAAATAACCGCCAAATAAAGAGCTTCCTAAAATTAATAAAGCAACACCTAAACTTGCGCCCGAAGAAATACCTAAAACAAAAGGACCAGCTAAAGGATTTCTAAACAATGTTTGCATTAATAAACCAGCAACAGATAAACCGCGAGCCAACCAAAACAGCGGTTACTGCTTTTGGCAATCTAAAATTTATAATTATGATTTGCCAACTTTCTTTGGTTGTATTATTTGTAAAAAGAATGTTTAAAATGTCTTTTATTGGTATAGAAACAGAACCTAAACTAATGTTTAAAATAAACAATAGAAGAAGTACTATAGCTAATAAAATAAAATGTCTTTTATAGTTCTTTTGAAGCATTAATTTGTTTTACAAAATTTTAAGAATGATTTTCATTTAAGAAATTAACCAACTTCTGTATCGCTAAACCTCTATGCGAAATCTTATTTTTTTCTTCGGATGACATTTCTGCAAAAGATTCAGAAAAACCTGTAGGTTTAAATATAGGATCGTAACCAAAACCTTTTTCACCTTGTTTCTCTTTTAAAATCTCTCCTTCACAAATTCCTTCAAAAATATATTGTTCGTTATTTAAATTTAAGCAAACTGCAGTTCTAAATTGCGCTTTTCTATTTTCTTTGTCTTTTAATTCTAATAGTAACTTTTGCATGTTGTTTTCAGAATTTGAAGGCTCACCAGCATATCGAGCAGAAAAAACTCCGGGTTTATTATCTAAACTTTCTACTTCTAATCCAGTATCATCTGCAAAACAATTAAAGCCATACTTTTTTGTAATATGATTTGCTTTTAATTTAGCATTGCCTTCTAACGTTAATTCAGTTTCATCAACTTCATCAAAACAGTTTATATCTTTTAAACTTAAAATTTCTATAGAATCAGAAAGTATTTCTTGTACTTCTTTTAGTTTATTTAAGTTATTTGTGGCGAAGACTAATTTCATTTTTAAAACGTAGTTTTTTACAAAAGTAATCAAACAAAAGTGTTGGTAAAAGAATTGTTTATATTAGTCTTTAATTATTTTAAGGTATTAAAACCTTTTAAAAAGTTGTTTTTTTAATCGAACAGAATAAAGTACTTAAAAATGATGTTCTCTGTAAACCCTTGTTATCATTGGTTTGTCGTGAAAATGTCGGGTTAAAAAGTAACTAATTAATTTGTAATTTTAAATAACAGCATTAACATTGTATGGAATTTAACAAACAACATATTATGGAACAACCTGCACTAGGAAAAAAGATTTTAGAATTAAGAAAGCAAAAAGGTTTTACTCAAGAAGAATTGGTAGAACAATGTAATATTAATGTTAGAACAATTCAAAGAATAGAAGCTGGCGATGTTTCACCTAGAAGTTATACAATTAAAGCTATTTTAGAAGTTTTAGGTTTTGATTATGAAACCGTTTTTAAAGAACCTTACCAAGTTGGTAAGTTTGATGGAATTTTAAGAATAAACAAAAATAGAATCAATAAGCAACTAAACCTTGCAATGATTTTTGGTATTGTTTATTTCTTAACAGTTTTCTTTGAAATAGGGGCAGATATAATAAGTTTAGAAAAAGACAGTGCATTTTTTAAAATGATATACATTATTATAAAAAGTGTAGCTATTATTTCTATGTTTTTATTTTACCGAGGATTTGTGATTACTGGAGTTCTGTTTCGTAATTATTTATTACAAATAAGCGCATTTTTAATTATTGTTTTTACGCTCTTTTTCTCTTTATTAGATATTACATCCTTATATATATGGCAAGACTTTATTGGTGTTTTTGGTATTGTACAATTACTAAGTTATGGTGTTTTAAGCATTCTTTTTGGTATTGCAATTAAAAGATTAATCAATTTTGGAGATTTATCTAAATGGACAGGAATCTTAGAAATAATTACAGGTGTATGTTTACTACTAATTATTTTAGCTCCTATTGCCATTTTTACCCAACTAATTGTAGAAATTTTCGAAATAATTTTACTTTACAGAATTTTAATCGGTAATAAAACTGAATAGTTACTCATGATGATAAGGCTCGTTCTTTAAAATTGTAAAACCTCTATAAATTTGTTCAACAATAAAAAGACGAATCATTTGATGAGAAAAAGTCATTTTAGATAAAGAAATTTTACCAGTTGCTTT
The DNA here is from genome assembly GCF_055693625.1 of Polaribacter sp. HA6-7. NCBI lineage: Bacteria > Pseudomonadati > Bacteroidota > Flavobacteriia > Flavobacteriales > Flavobacteriaceae > Polaribacter > Polaribacter sp. HA6-7. The sequence goes on along the minus strand of NZ_CM146338.1, from coordinate 1,800,256 downwards.
CTTGTAAACCGCATCAGAAAAACCATAAGGACCACCAATTACCAATACCAATTGTTTTAAACCAGCATTCATTTTTTTCTGTAAATATTTAGAAAATTCAATAGAAGTATAATGTTTTCCTTTATCATCTAGCAACACCAATTGATCGGTATTTTGAAGTTTCGATAAAATCAATTCTCCTTCTTTTTCCTTTTGCTGAATTTCGCTTAAATTTTTAACATTTTTAATATCTCGGTATAATTTCTAATTGAAATTTCACGTAATGTTTCAATCGGTTTTCATATTCATTAATCAATAATAAAAGGTTTTTATTATCTGTTTTACCGATGGCTAATAATTTAATTTTCATGGTGCGAAATTACAAATTATCAATTAGTAAATTGTTATTCGTAATTCATAATATAAAATACTATTTTTACATCAGAATACAGAAAATATGATATCGAAACAACAATTTGAAAAAGAATTAGAACTCATAATTACAAATGCAATTCGCGAGGATATAGGCGATGGAGATCATACGTCTCTTTCTTGTATTCCTGCGGATGCTACTGGTAAAGCAAAATTATTGGTAAAAGACGATGGTATTATTGCAGGTGTAGAATTTGCAAAACAAGTTTTTTCTTATGTAGATAAAGATTTAGAAGTAGAAACTTTTATAAATGACGGAGAAAAAGTTAAGTATGGCGATGTCGTTTTTCATGTTGCAGGTAAATCGCAATCTATATTAATGGCAGAGCGTTTGGTTTTAAATGCTATGCAAAGAATGAGTGCAATTGCTACTAAAACAACTTTTTTTGCTGATTTGTTAAAAGGTACAAAAACAAAGGTTTTAGATACCGGAAAAACTACACCAGGAATTAGAGCTCTAGAAAAATGGGCTGTTAAAATTGGTGGCGGAGAAAACCACAGGTTTGCTTTGTATGATATGGTAATGATTAAAGACAATCATATAGATTTTGCGGGCGGAATTACAGCGGCAATTACAAAAACTAAGAAATATTTAGCAGAAAAAAACTTAGACATTAAGATAATTGTAGAAGCAAGAAGTTTAGAAGAAATAAAAGAGATTTTATCTGTAGAAGGTGTTTATAGAATTTTAATAGACAACTTTAATTATGAAGATACTAGAAAAGCTGTAGCTTTAATTGGTGATACTTGTTTAACAGAATCTTCCGGCGGAATTAACGAAGATACGATTAGAAAATACGCAGAATGTGGCGTAGATTATATTTCTTCCGGTGCATTAACGCATTCGGTTTATAATTTAGATTTAAGTTTAAAAGCAATAGACTAAAATGCTAGATAGTTTTTTTGATAGCGAAACCTACTCGAAAATAGATTTTACTTCGACCAAAATTAAAAAAGGAGAATATGACAATTGTGTTTTTAACAATTGTAATTTCGAAGGAATTCATGCGTCAAATATTCAGTTTGTAGAATGTGAGTTTATAGATTGTAATTTTAGCAATACAGTTATAGGAAATACTGCTTTTAAAGATGTTTGTTTTGTAAATTGTAAGATGATTGGTGTTAAGTTTGATGATGTAGATCCTTTTTTATTAGAACTTTCTTTTAAAGAATGTCAATTAAATTTTACATCATTTTATAAACTTAAAATTCCGAATTCTAAATTTCTGAATTGTAATTTAGAAGCAGCAGATTTTACAGAAGCAGTTGTAAACAACTCTTTGTTTGATAAATCCGATTTAAAAGGAGCTGTTTTCTTTAATACAAATATTGAAAAATCTGATTTTAGAAGTGCTAAAAACTTTAATATCAATCCTAATCAAAATAAATTATCTGGCGCCAAATTTAGTAGAAGTTCTATCGAAGGACTTTTAATTTCTTATAAAATTGTAATAGAATAATATATATTACTAATTAGTATTAGCTAATGACAAAAGAAATAGAAGACAAATTAGAAAAAATACCAATTATAAATATTTTGGTAAAACTCGGTAAGAAAATCAAGATTCCGGGTTTAGAAGGTATGTCTTTATATGATGTTTTAGAAATGTATTTTATTGGTATTGTAGAAGGGGCTTTAACAACAAGAGCAGGCGGAATTGCATATAGTTTTTTTATGTCAATTTTTCCATTTATGTTATTTGTGCTTACTTTAATTCCATTTTTACCAATAGAAGGTGCTCAAGAAGGTTTATTATCTGTAATTTCTGATGTTTTACCACCAAAAACTTTTGATGCAGTAGATTCTGTGTTAGTCGATATTATCAAAAATCAATATGGAGGCTTGCTATCATTTGGTTTTATTGGTTCAATATTTTTAATGACAAATGGTGTAAATGCTATTTTTGGTGGTTTCGAATATTCGTATCATGTTAAAGAAGTAAGAAACGTTTTTCGTTCTTATTTTGTAGCAATGTTAGTATCTATAATTATCGTTTTATTTTTACTTGTTACGGTATCTTTAATTATATTTTTCGAATTAATTCTAAAAAACATGGTAACATTAGGTTGGTTAGAAGATAATATTATTTGGATTCAATTAGTAAGAGGTTTTATATTTTTATTGATGATATTTTTAACAGTTTCTATGTTATATCATTATGGCGTTAAAGAGGGTAAACATTCTAGGTTTTTTTCTCCAGGAGCTGTATTTACTACGCTCTTATCAATTTTAACCTTTTATTTATTTAGTTATTATGTAAACGAATTTGCCAAATACAACGAGTTGTATGGTTCTATTGGTACACTTTTAATATTGATGTTGTTTATTTGGCTAAATGCAATTATACTTTTGCTTGGTTTCGAATTAAACGCTTCTATTTACTCTTTAAGAAGGTTAAATAAAACCTTTAGAACACCTAAAAAATTATAACTTTTTCACGATATTTGCACTCGCAATTTTTAATTGAGAATATTTAATTTAAGCAATTGGTTTTGGTAAAACTGCTAAAACTAAAAACTAAAAACTTTTTTTAATGAAACCAAGCATCCCAAAAGGAACAAGAGATTTTTCGCCAACAGAAGTAGCAAACAGAACGTATATCATGAATACGATAAAAACTGCATTTGAAACTTTTGGATTTCAGCCAATAGAAACACCAAGTTTCGAAAACTCATCAACTTTAATGGGTAAATATGGTGAAGAAGGAGATAGGCTTATTTTTAAGATTTTAAACTCAGGAGATTTTCTTAAAAAAGCTGACGAAAAACTTTTGTCAGAAAAAAATAGTTTAAAAGTTACTTCTCAAATATCAGAAAAAGCATTGCGTTATGATTTAACTGTGCCTTTTGCACGTTATGTTGTACAGCACCAAAATGATATTACTTTTCCTTTTAAGCGTTATCAAGTTCAGCCAGTTTGGAGAGCAGACAGACCGCAAAAAGGAAGATTTAGAGAGTTTTTTCAATGTGATGCAGATGTTGTTGGTAGTAAATCTTTATGGCAAGAAGTTGAGTTTGTACAATTATATGATGCTGTTTTTAGTAAACTAGGTTTGGCAAAAACAACTATTAAAATGAATAACAGAAAAATACTTTCCGGTATTGCAGAAGTAATTGGGGCTCATGATAAATTAATAGATTTTACGGTTGCTTTAGATAAATTAGACAAAATTGGTAAGGATGGTGTTGTAAAAGAAATGTTATCTAAAGGAATTACCGAAGATGCTATCGAAAAAGTACAGCCATTATTCGATTTTTCTGGTTCTAATATAGATAAATTAACTTCTTTAGAAGCAATGTTGGCTTCTTCTGTAGAAGGAACAAACGGAGTAGAAGAGTTGCGTTTTGTAATAGATTCTATTGAAGGTTTAGGTTTAGAAACTGCTAACTTAGAAATAGATGTAACTTTAGCTAGAGGTTTAAATTATTACACAGGTGCAATTTTTGAAGTTGCAGCACCGGAAGGCGTAAAAATGGGTTCTATTGGCGGTGGAGGAAGATATGATGATTTAACAGGAATCTTTGGTTTAAAAGATGTTTCGGAGTTGGTATTTCTTTCGGATTAGATAGAATTTACTTAGTATTAGAAGAATTAGGGTTGTTCAAATCTGTAGATTTACCAAAGCCTAAGGTTGTTTTTCTAAATTTTGAAGCAGAGTCGGATTTGTTAAAAATGAAAGCTATTAAAGAATTGAGAAATCACAATATCAAATCAGAATTTTATCCAGATTTAGGTGAAAGTAATAAGGCGCAAAAACGACAATGGAAATACGTAACAAATAGAGCAATAGAATTTGTTGTTTCTAAAGTTGAGAATGATATTTTTACTTTAAAAAATATGATTTACGGTGAACAGAATGATGTTTCATTAGAAGAATTAATTTCAGAATTAAAAGCTTAATAAATTATAGTTAGATAGTTTATATTTATTAAGAAATTGAGATAATACGTTGCAAAGACGTAAATTTGCACTATAATTAAGAATGAAATGTTTGAATTGAACAGCAAAATGAATGACGAAAGAATTGAAGATTTAGGAGAAAATCACGTGGCAACATCTGCAGAAAACCCTGTAAGACCGGATGCTTTTGATATTTCTAACGAAGAAAAAATAGCAAAGATAGAAGAAAGTGTTAAAGATATTCTATACACTCTTGGTATGGATTTAACAGATGATAGTATGCAAGGAACACCTAAAAGAGTTGCAAAAGCATTTGTTAATGAAATGTTTATGGGCTTAGATCCTAAAAACAAGCCAAAAGCTTCTACATTCGATAATAACTACAATTATGGCGAAATGCTAGTTGAAAAAAACATTGTTGTTTATTCTACTTGCGAGCACCACTTGTTACCAATTATTGGTAGAGCTCATGTTGCTTATATTTCTGACGGTAAAGTAATTGGCCTTTCTAAAATGAATAGAATTGTTGAGTATTTTGCAAAAAGACCACAAGTGCAAGAACGTTTAACTATGCAAATAGTTCAGGCAATGCAAGAAGCATTAGGTACAGACGATGTTGCTTGTGTAATAGATGCAAAACATTTGTGTGTGAACTCAAGAGGAATTAAAGATATCGAAAGTTCTACTGTAACCGCAGAATTTGGCGGAAAGTTTAACGAAAAAGAAACAAAAAGAGAGTTTTTAGACTATCTTAAAATGGATACTAAATTCTAAATTTAGTAAATATTACCATACATTAAAAAAGCCGTTTAGATTTTTCTAAACGGCTTTTTTGTATATAATAAATTGGTATTTTATTTGTTAACTAAAACCCATTCACCTTTTTCAATTAAAGGTATTGCTTGTTTAAATTTCACTACTTTTTCTTCGCCACTCATAACGTTTTTAATAGTAACACGCTCGTTTCTACCAACTTTGGGTTGGTCTCTAACAATTGTTTCTACAGGTTCAGATGGCTGTTGTTTAGAGTTAGAAATAGCTTGCTCTGTAGTATTTTGAACATCGGCTTTACTTGTATTTAAACTCTCTCTTCTAACTTCTTTTGCTTCAGAAATCTGATTAGAATCTTGTGTTGGTAATTCACCTTTAAATAAGAATGATAATACTTCTTTATTGATTTCATCTACAGTTTTCTTAAACAACTCGAACGCTTCAAACTTATAAATTAATAAAGGATCTTTTTGTTCATAAGATGCATTTTGTACAGAATGCTTCAATTCATCCATTTTACGCAAATGCTCTTTCCAGTTTTCATCTATAATAGCTAAAGTTATATTTTTTTCGAAATCTGTTACTAAACTTTTACCTTCACTTTCATATGCTTCTTTTAAGTTTGTAACAACTTGTAAAGATTTTATACCATCTGTAAAAGGAACCACAATTCTCTCATAACGATCACCTTCATTTTCAAAAACATCTTTAATTACAGGAAAAGCTAAAACTGCATTTCTTTCAATTTTGTTTTTGTAATGTTCTGTTATTAGATCATATAATTTATCTGCCAATTCTTTTTCTGAAAGCTTGTTGAATTCTTCTTCTGAAAAAGGAGAAGTCATTGAAGAAAACTTAATTAATTCGAATTCGAAATTCTGATAATCTCTTGCGGCTTTATTGTTATTTATTATTGATTCACAAGTTTCATAAATCATATTTGCAATATCTAATTGCAAACGTTTACCGTCTAAAGCATTTCTTCTTCTTTTATAAACAAACTCTCTTTGAGCGTTCATAATATCATCATATTCTAAAAGACGTTTACGAATACCAAAGTTGTTTTCTTCTACTTTTTTCTGAGCTCTTTCAATAGATTTAGAAATCATAGAGTGTTGAATTACTTCACCTTCTTTTAATCCCATTCTATCCATCATTTTTGCAATTCTATCAGAACCGAAAAGACGCATTAAGTTATCATCTAAAGCAACATAAAATTGAGAAGAACCAACATCACCTTGTCTACCAGCACGACCTCTTAATTGTCTGTCTACACGACGAGAATCATGACGTTCTGTACCTATAATAGCCAAACCACCAGCAGCTTTAACTTCATCTGAAAGTTTAATATCTGTACCACGACCTGCCATGTTTGTTGCAATTGTAACAACACCAGGTTTACCAGCTTCTGCAACTACATCTGCTTCTCTTTTGTGTAATTTTGCATTTAATATATTATGAGGAATTTTACGCATTTGTAACATTCTACCTAATAATTCTGATATTTCTACAGATGTTGTACCAACAAGTACTGGTCTTTTTTCTGCAACTAATTTAACTATATCTTCTATAACTGCATTGTATTTTTCACGAGCAGTTTTGTAAACTAAATCTTCTTTATCGTCTCTTTGAATTGGTCTGTTTGTAGGGATTTCTACAACATCTAACTTGTAGATTTCCCATAATTCTCCTGCTTCTGTAATTGCAGTACCTGTCATACCAGATAATTTACGGTACATTCTAAAGTAATTTTGAAGTGTAACTGTAGCAAAAGTTTGCGTAGCATCTTCAATTTTTACATTTTCTTTAGCTTCGATTGCTTGGTGTAAACCATCAGAATAACGACGACCATCCATAATACGTCCCGTTTGTTCATCAACAATCATAACTTTATTATCCATGACAACATATTCTACATCTTTTTCAAAAACGGTATACGCTTTTAAAAGTTGGTTCATTGTATGAATACGCTCGCTTTTAATACTAAAGTCTTTATAAAGTTCTTCTTTTAAAGAAGCTTTTTCTTCTGGTGAAGCATCAGAACTATCGATACTTCCTATTTTTACACCAATATCTGGTAAAACAAAGAAAGTTTCGTTTTGTGTTTTTTCTGATAAATGTGCTATACCTTTATCTGTTAAATCAATTTGATTATTTTTTTCTTCGATAACAAACCAAAGTGCCTCATCTACTTCGGCATTAATTTGTTATTGTCTTGCATGTAGTAGTTTTCTGTCTTTTGAAGAATTTGCTTAATTCCTTCTTGAGATAAAAACTTAATTAATGCTTTGTTTTTTGGTAAACCTCTGTAAACTCTTAATAATTGAAAACCACCCTCTTTTGTATCTCCAGCAGCAATAAGTTTTTTAGCTTCTGCTAAAACACCTATTAAATACTTACTTTGTATTCCTACTAATTCGTTAACTAAAGGTTTTAACTCGTTAAACTCGTGTCTGTCTCCTTGTGGTACGGGGCCGGATATTATTAAAGGCGTTCTTGCATCATCAATTAAAACAGAATCAACTTCATCAATAATAGCATAATTTGGCGCTCTTTGCACTAAATCGTCTTTAGAACTTGCCATATTATCTCTTAAGTAATCGAAACCAAATTCGTTATTTGTTCCGTAAGTAATATCCGCATTATAAGCTTTTCTACGTGCATCTGAATTTGGTTGGTGATAATCGATACAATCTGTTGTAAAGCCATGGAATTCAAAAATTGGTCCCATCCAAGCTTTATCACGTTTTGCTAAATAATCATTTACAGTAACTAAGTGTACACCATTACCTGTTAATGCATTTAAATAAACAGGAAGAGTAGAAACTAAAGTTTTACCTTCACCTGTCATCATTTCTGCAATTTTACCTTGATGTAAAACAGAACCACCAATTAATTGCACGTCATAATGTACCATATCCCAAGTTACAGGTTTCCCCGCAGCATCCCAAGAATTTGCCCAAATAGCTTTGTCACCATCTAATGTAACGTGATCTCTTTCGCCAGATAACTCTCTATCATAAGGAGATGCAGTAACCACTATTTCTTTATTCTCTACAAAACGTTTTGCTGTTTCTTTAACTACAGCAAAAGCTTCCGCATAATTTGCATTAATGTTTCTTCAGAAACTTTGTATGCGTCATCTTTTAAAGTATCAATTTCTGCATAAATTTCTTCTTGTCTGTCTATATCTGCTTTAACAGCTTCTTCTTCTAAAGCAGTTATTTGATCGTCAAACTTTTTAGTTGCCGTTTTAATTCTTTCTTTAAACTCGATGGTTTTAGCTCGTAATTCATCGTTAGTAAGTTTAGAAAAAGTTATTTCAAACTTTTTTACATCATCTACAACTGGTTGTAAAATCTTTAAATCTTTCTGTTGTTTATCACCTACAAAAAGTTTTATTACAGAATTTAAAATACTCATTTATTAATATGTTTTTAGTAGCTAAAAAAATAGCTTTATTATTTGGTTGTATATCAGGTTTTTATAAATAATAAATTTTTGTTTTCATCTGTTAAAAAGAAAACAAAAAAAGCCTCTTTAGAGACTTTTATATTTAATTATCATGTTTAGTATTCATCCTCGTTCCAAAGATAATCATCTTCGGTTGGATAATCCGGCCAAATCTCAATAATCGAGTCGTATGCATCACCCTCATCTTCTATGTCTTGTAGATTTTCTACTACTTCTAAAGGAGAACCGGTTCTAATAGCATAATCTATTAACTCATCTTTGGTTGCTGGCCAAGGCGCATCTGCTAAATAAGATGCTAATTCTAATGTCCAATACATTTCTTATCGTTTAATTTTGTGCAAAAATAATTTTTTTGCTGAATTATGCAAGTCTTTTTTAAGAAATTTATTGTGAAGTAATTATTAAATTTTGTGAATCACTTAAAATTAGTGTTTTAAATCTAAAAAAAACTTCAAATCGATAAAAAAAGAACTTATTAATTTTTCTCAGGAATCCATTTTAATTCCTCTACTTGTAAGTCTTTAGACAATTTTCGTGCCAACACAAAAAGGTAGTCAGAAAGTCTGTTTAAATATTTTAAGATCTCATTATTAATAGTTTCTTGGTCGTTTAACTCTACAGATAAACGTTCTGCTCTTCTACAAACACACCTTGCAACGTGACAAAATGACACTGCTTGATGACCTCCTGGTAAAATAAAGTGAGTCATTTGCGGTAATTCGGCATCCAATTTATCAATTTCTTTTTCTAAAAACGAAATAGAGTTCTCATTAATTTTAGGAATATTCAATCTTTCTTTACCAGATTTTAGCGTTTCTTTTTCGGTGGAGTTGCTAACATTGCTCCTAAAGTAAATAATTCGTTCTGAATTTTGAAAAGTGAAGTTTTAATTTCTGAATCAATTTCTTGGTCTTTAATTAAGCCAATATATGCATTTAATTCATCTACTGTGCCATAACTATCGATGCGTAAATTGTATTTTTTAACTCTAGTTCCTCCAAATAAAGCAGTTGTTCCGGCATCACCGGTTTTTGTATATATTTTCATTTAATTTTGTCTGAATTTAATATTTTCAAATTTACGAAAGTTATTCTTTAGAGTTTTGTTAAACTCTAATTTTAAAATGTTCTTTAGCTTGTTCCTTTCTAAAAAATACCAATCCGAAATAAAATAAATCTACTGTAACGGTTACATTCTCATCGTTTTTTATTTCTAACCATGCTTCTTGCATTTTTTGGTTCCAATAAATATCATCAAAAATAAATATTGATTCATTATGTATAGTTTGTAAACAATCATTAAAATATTTTAACGTAGCTTCTTTAGTATGATTTCCATCAAAATAAATTAGATCGAATTCTCTTTCATTTATTGATGTATTTAGTGTTTTACTAAAGTCGCCAACTCTAACTTCAATATTTTTAAAATGATTACTTTCAAAAAGGTTTTTTGCTATTTTACTTGTTTCTTGGCATCCTTCTAAAGTTGTAATTTTTGCAGAGTGATTTGCAATTTTAAATACCGAAGTGGCTAAACCAAGAGATGTACCAAACTCTAAGATATTTAATGGCTTAAAATAAGTTACAATTTTTAAAAGAATGGAAGCTTTTTTATTTGAAATACCAGCAACTTTGGCTATTTTAGAAACTTGTCTTTTATTATTTTTAAAAACTTTTGAACCCGACCCAAAATCTGTGACTTCAATTATTTTTTTATTGTCTAATAATTGCTGTTTAATATTTTTGAATTCAGACCAAAGTTTTTTACTTTTTTTAGAATACAATCCTTTGGTAACCAATTTATACACAAAAGGGGAATGAACACCATGTTGATTGCTAGATTTTAGTAAAAATTGAAGATATTTTTTTGTTGATACAGCATTATAGATAAATGAAAAAACGAAAATAAAATAAAATTATAGCTTTACACTTATAAAAAGTATATTTGTAATTATTGACATTAAAATCTAAAATGAAAAAATACTTAATATTACTCTTTGGGGTAGTTTTTTTAGTTCTTGTTTATCGAACAAAGAGTTAACGTATCTACAAGGAAACCCAACTTCTAATTCAGAAATTAAAAGGATTAACAATATACCTTATAAATTACAAGTAGACGATATTTTGAATATTACAATATCTTCTAAGAAACCAGAAATTGTTGCTGTTTTTCAAAAACAAAATTTAAATAGCAATTTAATGAATAGTGGTGGTTCAAATGAAAATAATCAAGGTTATTTTTCTGATTACAGTATTGATAACTATGGTAACATTAGAATACCAACATTAGGTGAAATAAATGTGTTAGGTTATACTGAGTTAGAAGCAAGAAGGAAAATCGAAGATATTTTAAGACAAGATTATATTAATAATGACGAAAGCTTATATGTTTCTGTGAAACTTTCTGGAATTAGATATACTATTTTAGGTGAAATTAATCAAACAGGAACTAATATAATTTATCAAAATAGAGTTTCTATTATTGATGCAATCGCAAATTCAGGTGATATTACAGATGTTGGTAATAGAAAAGCTGTTGAGATTATTAGAAAAACAGGTAATGGAACTAAAAAGTTTGTAGTAGACTTAACTGATATAGATGTATTAAACGATGAAGCTTTTTATATTAAGCCTAATGATATAATTAATATTAAACCATTAAAAGAAAAATCTTGGGGAACTGGTACTACTGGTTTGCAGAGTTTAACTACGATAGTTTCTTTATTAACACTTATTTCTACAACAATAATTTTAGCAAGAAATTTATAAAATACTATGAATAATCAATCTAAAGGTGTTCAAAATAGCGGAGCAAACATAGATGTAAAAGACTATCTATTTAAAGTGCTGGCTTATTGGAAATTATTTTTGGTAACTATAATTATTGGTTTAATTGTAGCCAAATTTATGAATGGTTACTTGCAGAAAACATTTAGTTTAGAGACTGTTATTTCTGTAAAAGAAGAAAATAATCCGTTGTTTTCTACAGGAACAAATATTGCATTTAATTGGGGTGGTTCTAGTGATGAACTAGAAACGGTAAAAGTTATTTTACAATCTAGATCTCATAATGAAATAGTAGTTAAACGTCTAAACTTTTATATTCAATATTTTCAAGATGGTAAGTTTAGGTTAGAAGATAAATATGGTTATACACCGTTTATAGTTAATTTAAATACCACTAAACCTCAATTACTTAATAAATTAATCAATATTGAATTTACTAGTGATACAACTTTCAAACTTTCTTTTGATTTTAATGAATCGGGAAATAATGCGATAATTAATTATGATACGAATACAATATCAAGTTTACCTTCATCAGAATTAAATTATTCAAAAGATTATAAAGTAGGTGAACTAATAGAAACTCCATTTTTTAGTTTTACAATTAAACAATTAGCTCCTTTTAATGCAGGAGAACAATTTTTTATAAAGTTTGCTAGTTTTGATGGTACTGTTGGTGCTAATAAAGGTGTTTCTGTAAGTACGATAACAAATGCAGCTTCGATGCTAAGGCTTCGTAAAGATGGTGTTAATAAAAAAAGATTAGAAGATTATTTAAATGCAACGGTAAAAGTTTTAGATTCTGTTAAGCAAGTTCAGAAAATTGAATATGCAGTCAAAACCAGAGCTTATATTGATACATTATTTAAAGATGAAGAACAGAAATTAATAAAACTAGAAAAAGAATTAGGTGAATATAGAGAGAAGAATAATATTTTCGATTTATCTACTCAAGGAACAGAAATTTTTGGTGAAGCGATAAGCATAGAAAAAGAGAAACAACAAATACTAAGTTATAGAGAGTATTTAAATAATTTAAAAAGTTACATAAAATCTAATAATAAATACAACAGAGATAATTTAGTTCCGGCTACACTTCAAATAGAAGATCTTAAAATAGCTGAATTAATTAATAACTTGGTTACAAAATCTAGTTTTAGAGAAAGTTTAAGAAATCTTGTAAAAGACAATCATCCGAGATGTTATTCAAATATCTAGAGAGATTGAGATTATTAAAAATAATTTACTAGAAAATATTTCTTCTTTAGAAGAGGTAAACAGTAATAGGTTAAGAAAATTAAATGCAAATCTAAATAAGTATCAGTCTCAAAAGAGAAAATTACCTAAGAAAGAGCAGGGGTTAATAACTTATCAAAGAGATTATGAATTGTCTGAGGCAAATTATAATTATTTAAAGCAAAAAAAATATGAAGCAGGTACAGCTATTGCTGCAAATGTTTCTGATGTTAAAATTATTGATACTGCTAAAGATTTAGGTCAAGGGCCAAATTATCCAATACCTAGCTTTAACTATTTAGTAGCTATTATGTTAGGTGGTATTTTACCGTTATTTTACATTATTATTAAAGAAATTTTAGATAATAAGATTCATACTGCAGAAGAAATTCAAAATAATTATTCAATTCCTGTTTTAGGTGTAGTTGGTAATAATGCAGGTAATAACAATTTAGCTGTTTTCGAGAGACCAAAATCTTCGGTAGCAGAATCTTTTAGAGCTCTTCGGTCTAATATTCAGTTCTTATTTAAAGATGCAAGTAATAAGGATTCTAAAACCCTGATTTTAACTTCTTCTGTAAGTGGAGAAGGTAAAACCATGATATCTATAAACATGGCAACTGTTTTTGCATTAAGTGGTAAAAAGACAGTATTATTAGGTTTAGATTTAAGAAAACCTAAAATTTATGACGATTTTAATTTGCCAAATGACATAGGAATTGTTAATTACTTGATTAAGCAAAAAACTTTAGAAGAAGTAATTACACCAACAAAAATACCAAACTTAGATTTAATTTTATCAGGTCCAATACCTCCAAATCCGTCGGAATTATTATTAGGTAATGCTGCCGATGAAATGATAGAACAATTGAAAAAAGATTACGATTATGTAATTATTGATACGCCTCCTGTTGGTTTAGTTTCTGATGCTTTAGAATTATTTAAACATTCTGATGCTGTTATTTATGTGGTTAGACAGAATTACACAGAAAGAGGTATGATGAGAATGATTGATGATAAGTACAAAAATAAAGAAGTTGCTAATATTAGTTATGTTTTAAATGATTTTTCTATCAAAAACAAATACGGATATGGTTACGGTTATGGCTACGGATATGGTTACGGCTACGGTTATGGTAAGTACGGTTATGGATATCACGAGAATGAGGAAAGCACGAGTTTTATGTCTAGAGTATTTAATATTTTTAAACCTAAAAAATAATTTTATAAATGATTTCTAAATCAGAATACGCACCTTATTTTGAGCAATACATGCAGTTGGTTTCTGTAAAAGAGATGTCTATAATTGATAATTTAGAAGCATCTCAAAAAGAGTTTCATAATTTATTAGACAATTTACCTGTAGAAAAACATAACTATGCTTATGATGAAGGTAAATGGACGTTAAAAGAACTGATACAACATGTAATAGATACAGAGAGAGTATTTTGTTACAGAGCATTATGTTTCGCTAGAAATGATAAAACAGAATTGCCAGGTTTTGATCAAGATATTTTTGTTGATAATGATAATGCAAACGATAGAGATTTTTATGAGTTACTTTCAGAAATGGATGTTTTAAGAAAATCAACCATACAAATGTTTAAAAGTTTTACTTCAGAAGCTCTTTTAAGAAAAGGAATTGCTTCTAAAAACTCAATTTCAGTTAGGGCATTAGGTTATTTATTCTCAGGTCACCAATTACATCATGTAAATATTATAACAGAAAGATATTTGTAAAAAAAACCGAAGCATTTAAGCTTCGGTTTTTTTATTTAATATTCGGTTTTGTCTTCTTTTTCAGACCATTTTTGAAAAGGTTCTAAAGCAATTTCTCTTCCAATTTGTTCAAAAGGAATACTTCTTTTTCGTAAGGTAACGGAATTTCTTTATATATAAACTCATCATCAAAACCAATATTTGCAGCATCTTGCTGATTGCTTCCGTAATAAACTTTATCCGGTCTTGCCCAATAGATTGCACCTAAGCACATAGGACAAGGCTCGCAAGAAGTGTAAACAATACAGCCATCTAACTGAAAAGAGTTTAAGTTTTTACAAGCATCTCTTATAGCAGTAACCTCAGCGTGTGCTGTTGGGTCGTTTGTAGAAGTAACCTTGTTGTTTCCTCTACCTACAATTTCACCGTTTTTTACAACAATACAACCAAAAGGTCCTCCTTCATTGTTACTCATTCCTTTTAATGCAGCTTTTACTGCTTCACTCATAAATCCTTCGTGATTTGTCATCTTCATTAACTTTAATTATAATTATTTTCTAAGCCAAAAAAAGCTGCAAAATTAATTACAGCTTTTTAATTCTTGTAATTTCATTTTTATTTTAAACTACCAGTCATTTCTTCTGGTTTAACCCATTCGTCATATTCTGCTTCAGTAACATACCCTAAACGAACTGCTTCTGTTTTTAGTGTTGTTCCGTTAGCATGAGCAGTATTAGCTATTTCTGCAGCCTTGTAATATCCTATTTTAGTGTTTAAGGCAGTAACTAACATTAAAGAGTTATTTACCAACTCTGTAATTCTAGAGTGATTTGGCTCTATACCTGTAACACAATTTTCTTCAAAAGAAACACATGCGTCACCAATTAATTGTGCAGATTGTAAAACATTTGCAGCCATCATTGGTTTAAAAACATTAAGTTCATAATGACCTTGCGTACCACCAATTGTTACGGCAACATCATTACCCATAACTTGCGCACAAACCATTGTTATTGCTTCTGCTTGTGTAGGATTTACTTTACCTGGCATTATAGAAGACCCTGGTTCGTTTGCAGGGATAATAATTTCTCCTATTCCAGATCTTGGTCCGAAGACATTAAACGAATATCGTTTGCTATTTTATTTAAAGAAACGGCAATTTGCTTTAAAGCGCCATGTGTTTCTACCAATGCATCATGAGCAGCTAAAGCTTCGAATTTATTTTCTGCAGTAATAAAAGGTAAATCGGTAAACTCTGCTATATATTTAGCAACCATTACATCATAACCTGCAGGTGTATTTAAACCTGTACCCACAGCTGTACCACCAAGTGCTAACTGACTTAAATGTGCTAAAGTATTTTCTAAAGCTTTTAAGCCAAAATCTAATTGTGCTACATAACCAGAAAATTCTTGCCCTAAAGTTAAAGGTGTAGCATCCATTAAGTGAGTTCTACCAATTTTAACTACATCTTTAAAAGCAACGGCTTTATCATTTAAAGTATTTCTAAGTTTTATTATACCTGGTATTGTTGTCTCTTTAATCTTCTTATAAATTGCAATATGCATTCCTGTTGGAAATGTATCGTTAGAAGATTGAGATTTGTTTACATCATCATTGGGTTGAATTGTTTTCTCGCCTTCACCGATAACTTTTCCAGCTATTTCATGAGCTCTGTTTGCGATAACTTCATTTACATTCATATTAGATTGCGTACCAGAACCTGTTTGCCATATAACTAATGGAAATTGATCATCTAGTTTACCTTCTAAAATTTCATCACAAACTTGTGCAATTAAATCTCTTTTTTCTGTAGCTAAAACTCCTAACTCTGCATTTGTAAAAGCTGCTGCTTTTTTTAAATATGCAAAACCATATACTATTTCTAGAGGCATAGAAGCTGCAGCACCAATTTTAAAATTGTTTCGAGAACGTTGTGTTTGTGCTCCCCAATATTTATCAGCAGGAACTTCTACATTTCCCATTGTGTCTTTTTCTATTCTGTATTTTGACATTTTAACTTTATTTTAGATCGAACAAATTTACAAAAACTAAGCTAAATCTTAATAATACAAACTATTAAATACTATTGAAAAAAATAATTTTTGATAGTAATTTTTAAAAATTAGTATTATTTTTGCTGTAATAATTTTTCAAAATATATAAATGTTAGATTTTTCACAATTTTCAGGTTTAGTTTTATTTATGTTTATTTTTACAGCTGGTTTTTGGTTGTTAATTTTCTTGTTAACATTTGTAGTACCTTATTGGATTGGTGGAACTATTTGGGAGAATTTAAAACTTAAAAGTGATGCAAAAAAGGCAGCAGAAGGTAAATAGTCTTTTTTCTTAAAATATTAAAAAAACTCGTTCAATTTATTTGAACGAGTTTTTTTGTTTTTAATTCTGAGGGATTTTACATAATTAATTTTCTATCTAAATATAAACGCTCAGAGTTTTATAAAACTCTGAGCGTTTAATGTTAAAATTCGTCTCCGCCACCATCATCATCTCTTTGTCGTTGGTTTCTTTCTTTCTGGCTTTTATTCTGATTAAATCTATATGTAAAGTTTAAAGAAACTTGACGAACACGCCATTGAAAGGTTTGGTTCGAAATATTTGTAGGGTTTTCTCTACTTGGTGCAAAAGCGTTTGTTACATATTTTCTAGAGTTAAAAACATCACTAACATTTAAGACCAATGTACCTTTGTCTTTTAAAATATCTTTACTAAAAGCTAAGTTTGCAGAGAAAATTCCATCTGTGTCACTCTGAGCATCACTTCTTGGTCCTCTGTAAAACAATCTTGTTTGCCATTCGATATCTAAAGGCAAGCTAACTCTTGCGTCAAACCTTGTAAACCAAGATGTATTTTTTGCATCAAAATCTTGTGTAACACTTTTAACTGTATTCGTTGTTGGGTTTGTTATATCATAAGTATATTCTCCGTTTGTTTCAAACTGAAAAAAGTTAAAACTACCGTAAAGCTTTATTTTTCTTGATGGATTGTAGTTGGCATTAAACTCGAAGCCCATTCTATCTTCCGAAGCCAAATTAATAGGCTCTCTAACCAATACATTTGTTTCTTTATTATTTATAATTCTCACTTCTTCTCTGTTTACTCGTACAATGTTGTTTGTAGAATGCTGATAATAAATAGAAGAGTTTAATGTTAATTTTCCCCAACGGTTTAAGTAACCTAAATCAAAAGAATTTGTATAAGTTGGGTCTAAGTTAACGTTACCTTTAGAAATAACAGTTTCGCTGGCTCTGTTTTCAAACGGATTTAAAAAACGAGATCTTGGTCTTCTTAATCTTCTACTATAACCCAAAGTAAAACTTTGATCATCGTTAACTTCATAGCCTAAATTTACCGTAGGAAAAAAGTCTGTAAATCTTTTCTTATAATTTTCTTGAGTTGTTAAAAGATTTATATCTATTGCTGTAATTTCTGCTCTTAAACCTAATAAATAAGAGAACTTATTTATCTTGTTTCCGAATTGAGTGTAAAATGCATTTACGTTTTGAGTAAATTCTAAGTTATTAGACGGATTAAATCTTGGATCTAAATTAGGAGCAACAACTAGATAATTAGAAGTTAAATCTTGAAAATTACCTCTATAACCAGCTTCAAATTGCGCGCTTTCTCCGATTGGTAAAACATAATCTGCCTGAAATAGGTTGTCAACAGAAATCTCTTTTGTTGAATTAAACTCTAAATTTGTGTCAAAAATATCTGCACTTTCAAATTCATTACTAGCGTTGTACTGATAATCAACAGTAAGTTTATGACCTTTGTCATTAAAGTTATTAGCATAATTTAAAGAGAATTGTAAAGATTCGTCTTTTTCGTCTTCATCTTGAATTCTTAACGAGTTGTATAAATTGTTACCGAAGGATCAAAAGAACTTATGTTGTTTGTAGAATAAGAATTGTTATTAGAACTTCTTACAAAAACAGTACCTGTAATAGAACTATCATCATTTAAATAATACTCTAAACCTACATTACCATTAAAACCAGCACGATTTCTGTCGAAGTTTCTTTTTCTGTTCTTAAACTATCGATTGCACCGTTAGATAAATAAGTAATATCTGCCAAATAATTACCAGGTCCTTTTCTATCATTATAGCCAAAATTAGAAAAAACATTAACTTTTTCTGTACGCATATTTAAATTTACGGCACCTTGATAGTTCTGCGGATCACCTACAGTTACATTTACAGAACCATTAAAACCAACAGCTTTTCCTTTTCTTAAAATAATATTTAAAATTCCTGCAGTACCTTCAGCATCATATCTTGCAGATGGTGATGTAATAACTTCGACACGTTCTATGGCATCAGAAGGTAACTGTCTTAAGGCGTCTGCACCATTTAAACCTACTAAAGCAGATGGTTTTCCGTCAATTAAAATTCTTACGTTTTCACTTCCTCTTAAACTTACTGCTCCTTCCGGATCAACATCAACAGAAGGTACATTGTCTAAAACATCAGAAGCGGTACCACCTTTTACTGTCATATCTTTACCAACATTGTAAATCTTTTTATCTAAACGAATATCTACTGTAGATTTTTCTGCTACAATTACAATTTCATTTAAACTATTAGTATCTTCTGCTAGTTTAATTGTACCTAAATTTTTGTTGGATGTAATTTCTTCTGCAGGAAAATTTATCGATTTAAAAGAGATAAATTCTACACTAATTTGATAATTAGCCTTTGGTAGTTGAATCGAAAAGTTTCCGTCTAGATCTGTAATTCCTCCGAAACTTTTTCTGTTTTGGTGTTTTTTATAATTATAGTAGCGTATTCTAAAGGTTGATTAGTTTTAGCATCTATAACTTTACCAAAAATTTTAATTGTGTTTGTAGCGTCTTTGCTTTGCGAGAATGTTGTTGAAATAGTAAATAAACAACAAATAAAGAATGTAAATTTTTTTATCAAAACTGAGTTGGGTTTTCTTTTAAGACTACAAAAATCATTTATAGTTTAATCCAACTCAGTTAAAGAAAAGTTAAAGAAATGCTAATTCATTTTTAACTATAAAATTGTAGTAATATTTTCCGGCGGTCTACCAATTACTGCTTTGTTGTTATTTATAACTATTGGTCTTTCTATTAATTTAGGGTTTTCTATCATAGCAGTAACTATTTCATCATTAGAAAGCTCTTTTCCTTTAAAATTTTCTTTCCGATTTTTTCTGTTTTTCTAACTAATTGAATAGGAGAGATGCCTAGTTTTTCAATAATAGCTTTTAATTCTTTTTCTGATGGAATTTCTTCTAAATATTTAACTATTTCGAAATCTTTTTTAGATTCTTCTAATATTGCTAAACCTTGTCTAGATTTAGAACAACGCGGATTGTGGTATATTTTTATCATAATTAGGATTATTTTTAAGAGGTTTCTTTTTGTCCGTTCATCATTAAATAAGATTTTAAAAACGGATTAATATCACCATTCATTACATTATCTACATTACCGGTTTCATGGGCAGTTCTAACATCTTTTACTAATTTATAAGGATGCATTACATAGTTTCTAATTTGGCTTCCCCATTCATTTTTTAATTTTCCGATTCTATTTCGTCTCGTGTTGCTTGTTGTTTTTGTAACTCGATTTCATACAATTGAGATTTTAACATTTTTAAAGCTGTAGCCCTATTATCGTGTTGAGATCTAGAGTTAGAGCAAGAAATTTGAATTCCGGTTGGTTTATGCGTTAGTTGTACTTTTGTTTCAACTTTATTTACATTTTGTCCGCCGGCACCACTAGATCTAGCAGTTACAATTTCAATATCAGCAGGATTAATTTCTATTTCTATAGAATCATCAGCAACCGGAAAAACGTAAACAGAACCAAAAGTTGTATGTCTTTTTGCATTCGAGTCAAACGGAGAAATTCTAACCAATCGATGCACACCATTTTCTCCTTTTAGCCAACCAAAAGCATAATCGCCTTCAATTTCTATTGTTATAGTTTTAATACCAACAACATCGCCAGCTTGATAATTTAAAGTTTTAAGTTTGTAACCTTGTTTTTCTGCCCACATTGTGTACATTCTCGATAACATTTCTACCCAATCGCAACTTTCTGTTCCGCCAGCACCTGCATTAATTTGTATCGTTGCAGATAAAGAATCTCCTTCATCAGAAAGCATATTTTTAAATTCTAAATCCTCTAAAAAAGTACTTGTTTTTTCAAACTGGGCTATTACTTCACTTTCATCTACTTCGCCTTCTTTATAAAATTCATATAGCACATTTGTGTCTTCATATAAAGAAATGGTTTTATTGTAGTCTTCTACCCACTTTTTTTGAACCTTAATTCTTTCATTAATACTTCTGCTTCTTTTGGGGTGTTCCAAAAATGCGGGTTTGCAGTTTTTTCTTCCTCATTGGCAATTTCAATGAGTTTTTTATCAATTTCTAAATAAGATTTTAATTTATCTATTCTTGTAGCTATGTCTTTTAACTGTTCTTGTGTAACCATATATAAAGCAAAAATAAATGAAATTTTAAGATTTCTTGTTTTTTAAGTTGATAGTTATTTTATAGATTTATAAAAAATATACCAAACATGAAAAAACTACTACTTATTCTCTTTTTTATTACGATTTCTTTTGATGGATTTTCGCAATTTTTTACTGATAAAAAAAGTGACAAAATGCAAAAAGGAATTACAAAATACGAAGGTTATTTTACGTATTATTATGATGTAAATTCAGATAAAATTTACCTTCAAGTAGAAAAAATAGATTCAGATTTTTTATATGTTCGTTCTCTTTCGGAAGGTGTGGGTTCTAACGATATTGGGTTAGATCGAGGGCAATTGGGTAGCGGCGTAGTTGTGCATTTTAAAAAAGCGGGTAATAAATTATTACTTGTTCAGCCAAATCAAGATTTTAGAGCAATAACTTCTAATAAAGAAGAAAAGCAATCTGTTAAAGAAGCCTTTGCTAAATCTGTTTTACATGGTTTTGTAATTAAAGAAGAAAAAAATGACAAGTTTTTGGTTGATGCAACCTCTTTTTTTATGAGAGATGCGCATGGTGTTGCAAGAACTTTGGCAAGAAATAATCAGGGTAATTATAGTTTAGATAAAAGCAAATCTGCGTTTAATTTAGAGCGTACCAAAGCGTTTCCAAAAAATGTAGAATTCGATGTTTTATTAACTTTTAAAGGAAGTGCTAGAGGTTATAATATTAGAAGTGTTACGCCAGATGCAAGTTTGGTTACTGTAAATCAACACCATTCTTTTGTAGAATTACCGGATGATAATTACAAACCAAGAAAATTTGATCCAAGATCTGGTGGTTATCCAATGTCTTATTTAGATTATGCGACTCCTGTAAACGAATCGATTACAAAACGATTTGTTTATAGACATCGATTAGAAAAGAAAAATCCGAAAGCCGCAGTTTCTGAAGCTGTAGAACCTATAATTTATTATTTAGACAGAGGTACACCGAACCTGTACGTTCGGCTTTATTAGAAGGTGGTAGATGGTGGAATCAAGCTTTCGAGGCAATTGGTTACAAAAATGCTTTTCAAATGAAAATGTTGCCGAAGGTGCAGATCCTTTAGATATTCGCTACAACATGGTACAATGGGTTCATAGATCTACAAGAGGTTGGAGTTACGGTGGAAGTATTTCTGACCCAAGAACAGGTGAAATTTTAAAAGGACATGTTAGTTTGGGGAGTTTAAGAATTCGTCAAGATTTTTTAATAGCACAAGCTTTACAAGCTCCTTATAAGAATAAAAAAGCAGAAGATGATTTTGCTTTGCAAATGGCAATTGCAAGAATTAGACAATTATCTGCACACGAAATAGGGCATACATTAGGCTTTGCACATAATTTTGCTGCAAGTACAAATGGTAGAGCTTCTGTTATGGATTATCCGCATCCGCAGTTTTCATTAAAAAATGGTAAAATTGATTTTTCTAAGGCTTATGATGATAAAATAGGTGATTGGGATAAGGTTACTGTTGCTTATTTTTATCAAGATTTTGAAAAAGATGAAGAAAACGAACTGAATAAAATTTTAGACAATGCAACTGCAAAAGGTTTAAAATACTTATCAGATTCTGATGCTAGATCACAAGGAAGTGCAAGTATTTCTGCGCATTTGTGGGATAATGGTGGTAATGTTCACGATGAATTATATAATATTTTAGAAATTAGAAAAAATGCAATTCAAGATTTTTCTACGGATAATATAAAATCTAATCAACCATATTCTGTTTTAGAAGATGTATTTGTTCCGCTGTATTTTTTCCATAGATTTCAAACAGAAGCTACTGTGAAAATTATTGGTGGTTTAGAGTATTCTTATGCAGTAAAAGATGGTAAAGAAACAGTTGTAAAAAACGCTTCGGTGCATCAGAAAGAATAGCATTGCAAGCTGTTTTAAAAACTATTGATGTAAATGAAATCGCAATTCCGAAAGATAAGTTGTCTTTATTTCCGCCAAGAGCAATGGGGTTTGGCAGATCTAGAGAATCTTTTAAAAGTAAATTAGGTGTAGAGTTTGATGCTTTTAGTGCAGTAGAAACAGCAAGTGAAATGACGTTGAATTTATTATTGAATCCGCAAAGAGTTTCTAGATTAGTAGCTCATAAAAGCTTAAACAAAAATAATTTAGGTTTCAATGAGTTATTGCAAGAATTGATTACAAAATCAATAAAAAAGAATTACAACGATTCTTATTACCAAGAACTTCAAAATGTTATAAATGTTAAGGTTTTAGAACAATTATTTTATTTAGCAGCTAATAAAAATCAGTACAAACAAGTAAATGCAATTGTAGATTATAATTTAAATGAGATTAAAGATTATTTAAAAAACACGAATAAAACAGGAGTTCAGAAAATGTATAATTTATCGTTGATTAAAATGATAGATAATTTTATGAAAAATCCAGCGTCATATAAAAAAACAAGAGCACCAAAAATTCCGAGATGGTTCGCCAATAGGAAGTTTTAATTAAAAGTTTAGAAAGATTAATACATGATTATAGATTTAATTTCGGATACAGTTACAAGACCAACAAAAGAAATGTTGGCTTCGATGATGAGTGCTAAAGTTGGTGATGATGTTTTTAACATGGATCCTACGGTAAATGAATTGCAAGAAAAAGCTGCTAAAATGTTTGGTATGGAAGCTGCTTTATTTTTCCTTACGGTACGATGGCAAATCAAACAGCTATAAAATTACATACGCAACCAGGAGATCAATTAATTTGCGATAAATATGCACATGTTTATAATTACGAAGGTGGTGGTGTTGCTTTTAATTACGGTGTAACTTGTAAATTGATTGATGGTAACAGAGGTATGTTTACTGCAGAACAGTTAGAAGAAGTTGCTAGTACAACACCTCAAATATATTTACCTTTTAATAAATTAGTTTGTATAGAAAATACAACAAACAAAGGTGGTGGAGCATGTTGGGATTTTTCTGAATTAGAAAAAATTAAAAAAGTAACTAAAGATAATAATTTAAAATTTCATTTAGACGGAGCACGTTTATTTAATGCTTTAGTCGCTAAAAATGAAACTCCAAAACAATACGGGCAATTGTTTGATACTATTTCTATCTGTTTATCCAAAGGTTTAGGTGCCCCAATTGGATCAATCTTATTAGGTTCTAAAAAAGATATAGAAAAAGCCTTAAGGTTAAGAAAATTATTGGGTGGTGGTATGAGACAAGTTGGTTTTTTAGCAGCTGCGGGAATTTATGCATTAGACAATCATGTTAATAGATTAGCAGAAGACCATCAAAAAGCAAAAGAAATAGGAACAGTTTTAAAATCTTGCTCTTACATTACTAAAGTAGAAAGTATAGAAACAAATATTGTTATTTTTTATGTTGATAAAGAAATAGGAGCAGATAATTTTATAGCTAAAATGAAAGACAAAAATATTTTATTAACTCCTATGGGAGAAGGTAAAATAAGAATTGTAACGCATTTAGATTATACCAATGAGATGCATGAAATCTTATTAAGAGAATTAAAAAATTTTTAGAAGTAAAAGCGAACTATAGGAGAAATAGGTGAAGCAAAAACACTTTTATTTTCATCATATAAAACATCATATCTAATTCCGACAGCAAATCTACCTTGGTTGTAAGCCACACCCAAGTGTAGTGCTGGGAAATTTGTATTTACAGATGCAAATTGATCTTTTTGATTCGCAAAATTATAATCAAATTCGCCGAGATAATTGTACACCAAATTTTGTTTGATATAAAGAGATAATACTTGCGCCATAAACACTTGTAGAAAAATCGTTAATTTCTGAATACAAATAATTTAAACCTGCACCTAAAGCAAAACCGTTATCAAAATTATATATGGCACTCGGTGAAATACCAATAGTAGTTTGGCTTCCGAAACCTAAACTAACACCACCGCCAAATTGTATGTTTTCCCAAAAATCTGACTTTTGAGAAAATGAAGACAGTGATAAACCTAGACATACGAGTAAAAAATCTTTTTCATGGCATTTAATTTTATAAGTTGCCGTCTAATTTAGCTAATTCTTTATAATTTCTATTTAGTTTTCTTAATAAAAATCCATAAAGTAATTGATAAAATAACCACAATATAGCTAATGCTACTATTGTAACTACTAATGTTAGTAATATAATAAGTAGTATTTGCTTTCTTGATAAATCATCAATATTTAAATTGATATTAGCTACAGAAACAATTATTAGCAATAAAGCCATGTAACCTAAATTAAATAGCATGTAGTTTCTAACAGTTTTTCTTGTTTTAAGAATTTTCTTCATCAACAATTTTGTAGAATCAGATGTTGAAATTTTTTGGTAGTTCTTATAAAACATTATCAAAAAATAGAAAATTATTAAATAGGCTAATATTTGTGAATAATATACAAAGTTCTCTAAACCTAACTTTTTGTATTCGTCATACGCTTCATCCATATCAACAAAAAAGTACATAGAATTTAAAATTACAAATTCTAAAATACCAATAATAAATATCCATTTTACAATAGATGATGATCTAGATTGTGCAAGTTTGTAAATTTCTACAGTAGAAAATTTACTTTCTTCTTCGGTTGATTTTTCCAGGCTTTTTTATAATTATCTAATAAATCCATAGTTTATGGGTTTAGAATGTTTTTTAACTTTTCTTTTGCTCTATTCATTTTAACTCTTGCATTTACACTAGATATTCCCAGTGTTTCCGAAATTTCTTTATACGGTTTATCTTCTAAGTATAAAAAAATGAGCGCTTTATCAATATCATTTAACCTATGAATCGCTTTATAAAGTGCTTTTAATTGCACTTCTTCGGTATCATCATAATCTGTAGCTTTAATTTTAAAGGCAACATCACTAAAATCTTGAGTTTTTACTCTTCGTGTAGATTTTCTATATAATGAAATTGCTGTATTTAAAGCTACTCTATACATCCAAGTACTAAATTTAGAATCTCCCCTAAATTTTGGGTAGTTTTTCCAAACTTGTATGGTTATTTCTTGAAACAAATCGTTATGAGCATCTTTATTTGTAGTATAAATTCTACAAATTTTATGCGCAATATTTTGATTTGTTTCAAAGTCTACTAAAAATTTAGCTTCTAAATCTTTTTGCACTTTTGTAATTAGGTTAGTTATTTATAAGTAGCGTAAATGTAGAAAATGTTACAATTATTATAAAAAATATTTTTTTGAATTAAATTTCTTTACATTTGTTGAATAATAAACGAGAAACATTGAACAATATTAAGCAAGATTTTACGATTAAGGACCTAGAAAATATATCTCGGTATAAAAGCACATACTATACGTATTTGGGAAAAAAGGTATAATTTGCTAGAACCACAAAGAACAAATACCAACATAAGATATTATTCTCATAAGAATTTACAAAAGCTATTAAATGTTGTTTTACTATCTAAAAACAACTTTAAAATATCTAAAATAGCAAAAATGACTGATGAAGAAATTTTTGAAAATTCTAGAGAAGTAGCTTTTAAAGAAGGTTTAAACGACGAAGCAATTAATGCATTTAAGTTATCGATGCTTCAATTTGATAAAGTTTTATTTAATGAAACTTACAATAGATTATTAGAGGTTAAATCTTTTAAAGACATTTTTAAAGATGTTTTTATTCCGTTTTTAAATTATATAGGTTTATTATGGCAAACAGATACTGTGTTGCCAGCGCATGAACATTTTATATCGAATTTAATTTCTCAAAAAATTCACATAAAAACAGAAAATTTAGAACAGCAAAATACAGCTTCAGATAAAGTTTTTGTATTATTTCTTCCGAGAAAACGAAATTCATGAATTAGGTTTATTATATTTAAATTATGAATTAGTTCTTAAAGGATATAATACGATTTATTTGGGGCAAAATTTACCTCTAAACAATCTTAATTATTTCTTTAAACACAATACTAAACTTTGTTTTGTAACTTCATTAACAGTGCAGCCTTATGAAGATAAAGTGGAAGACTATTTTAATGAAATTGAAGAAATTTTACAAAACACACATCACGATTTTATTGCAATAGGAAGAAAAACAAATTTAATAAAACATAATACCTATAACTTTAATGTATCATTTTTTGATACTGTTACAGATGTGTTAAAACAAATATAAAATTTACATTAAATAAATAAAATGTTTAATAATTATATATATTTGTTAAACAAAATTAAATATGAGCAAAAATATATATATTATTGGTTCTGGTTTTTCTGCTTTATCAGCTTCTTGTTATTTAGCTAAAGAAGGATATAAGGTTACAGTATTAGAAAAAAATGATACTTTAGGTGGTAGAGCAAGACAATTTAAAAAAGACGGTTTTACTTTTGATTTAGGTCCGTCTTGGTACTGGATGCCAGATGTTTTTGAAAGGTTTTTTGCAGATTTTGGTAAAAAAGCATCAGATTATTATGTTTTGGATAAATTAAATCCTGGCTATGAAGTATATTTCGGAGAAAACTCATCGTTAAAAATTTCTGAAAATTTAGAAGAGATTTATCAAATGTTTGAGAACGAAGAGGCTGGTAGTGCAAAGCATTTAAAAAGTTTTATAAGTTCTGCAAAATCAAATTATGATACAGCAATAAAAGATCTAGTTTATAAACCTGGTGTTTCTCCTTTAGAATTGGTAACAACAAAAACTGTTACTAGAGTTTCTCAATTTTTTTCTACCATATCTAAACAAGTCAGAAAGAATATAAAGAGTAAAAAACTCATAAAAATATTAGAATTTCCTGTGTTGTTTTTAGGTGCAAAACCTAGCGATACACCTGCTTTTTATAATTTTATGAATTATGCAGATTTTGGTTTAGGTACTTGGCATCCAAGAGGAGGAATGTATAAAGTAGTTGAAGGAATGGTCGCTTTAGCAACTAGTTTAGGCGTAGAGTTTAAAGTAAATGCTAATGTAGATAAAATTGTTACAAATAGTAATAATGAAGTTGCTGGTTTAGTTGTAAATGGCCAAAAAATTGATACAGATTTAGTATTGAGTGGTGCAGATTATCATCATACAGAAACTTTATTAAATGAAGATGAAAAACAGTATTCAGAAAAATACTGGAGTAAGAAAACTTTTGCGCCTTCGTCTTTGCTTTTTTATGTAGGTTTCGATAAGAAAATAGAAAATGTAAGTCATCATACATTATTTTTTGATACTGATTTTGAATTACATGCAAAAGAAATTTATGATAATCCTAAATGGCCTTCAGATCCATTGTTTTATGCAAATTTTACATCTATTACAGATAAAACTTCTGCGCCAGAAGGTAAAGAAGCAGGTTTTTTTCTAATTCCTTTAGCACCCGGAATAGAAGATACTGAGGCTTTAAGAGAAGAATATTTTCATAAAATTTTAGATAGATTTGAGACTTTAACAAACCAAGAAGTTAAAAAACACGTATTGTTTAAAAGGTCTTTTTGTGTTAAAGATTTTAAGCAAGAATACAATTCTTATAAAGGTAATGCATACGGAATGGCGAATACGTTATTGCAAACTGCATTTTTAAGACCAAAAATTAAGAGTGGTAAAGTTAAAAATTTGTATTTTACAGGGCAATTAACAGTTCCGGGACCAGGTGTGCCACCAGCTTTAATTTCTGGAAAGATTGCAACAGAACTAATAATTAAAAACCAATAATAAAATGAAAGAATTATTTGATAGTGTTTCTAATGATTGTAGCAAATTAGTTACTAAAAAATATAGTACATCATTTTCTCTTGCGGTTAATATGTTATCGCCAAAAATTAGAGAAGATATTTATAATATTTACGGCTTTGTGCGTTTTGCAGATGAAATTGTAGATTCTTTTCATGATTATGATAAAGAACATTTAATGCAACATTTTGAAAGAGATTATTATCTTTCTAAAGAGCATGGTATTAGTTTAAATCCTATTTTAAATTCTTTTCAGCGTACCATAAAGAAATATAAAATTCCGGATGAAATGGTGCAAGCCTTTCTAAAAAGCATGAAAGCGGATTTACACAAAACTACTTATAATACAAAACAAGAGTATGACGAATATATTTATGGTTCTGCAGATGTAGTTGGTTTAATGTGTTTAAAAGTTTTTGTTGATGGAGATGATAAAAAATACGAAGAATTAAAAGATGCTGCAATGCGTTTGGGGTCTGCGTTTCAAAAAGTAAATTTTTTACGAGATTTAAAAGATGATTTTGAGACTTTAAACCGTTCTTATTTTCCAAATATTGACTTAGGAAAATTAGATGCATCTTCTAAACAAATAATTATTGATGAAATTGAAGCTGATTTTGAATATGCATACAGCAACGGAATTTTAAAATTACCGGTTGAAGCAAAATTCGGAGTTTATACAGCTTACAGATATTACAGAAGGTTACTAAAAAAGTTAAAAATGGTGCCATCAGAACAGATTATGGATTCTAGAATTAGAATTTCTAATCCTATGAAAATTAATTTGTTAGCAAGAAGTTACGTAAAATATAAATTAAATATTATTTAATGATTTATGCCCTTATAACATTAGCGGTTTTTTTAATAATGGAATGTGTAACTTGGTGTACACACAAATATGTAATGCATGGTTTTGGTTGGTTTTTACATGAAGATCATCATCAACCAAAATATAGCGGATTTGAAAAAAATGACGTTTTTTTTGTAGTATTTGCTATACCAAGTATTGCGTTATTTTATTTTGGAACTTATACAGAACATACCTATTTATTTTTTATTGGTTTAGGTATTTTATTTTATGGTTTAGCGTATTTTTTGGTGCACGATGTTTTAATACATCAAAGATTTAAATGGTTTAAAAATACCAATAACAACTATTTAAGAGGACTAAGAAAAGCTCATAAAATACATCATAAAAACATGGGGAAAGAAGATAGCCAATGTTTTGGGATGCTCTTTGTACCTTTAAAATATTTTAAAAAGCCCAAAGTTTAATTACTTATAAAATAAAACTGAATAATTAATTTTATTCAGTTTTTTTATGTCCACCAAACAAGAAAAAATTTCTCAATTTCTCCGTTTTCTTTTTTCAACCAACATAAAGGAGAAAATTGTCTTTTTAAAATAGATGTAACTTCATTTTGAAAGTCTGAGAATTGTAACCAATTCACATTTTTATGCGGAATAATTAACCAATCTTTTTTTATTGGTATATAAAATTTACAGGTAAGAAACTGACTTAAATCTTTTAAATTACAATAAAAACCAACTATACAATTGTTATTTAATACACTTAAATTAATGTTCTTTTTATTTATCGGCACAAATAATTGTGCTTTAAAATAAATTTGTTGCGAGATATCTTTTAAAGAAATTCCTAAGTTATCAAGTAGATTTTCACATTCTTTTGCGAACAAAATTGGCAGTTGTTTACCTTTAAGTTTTGTTAGTTTTTCTATTAGAGCATCTTTTCTGTTTGGCCCAATAAAATGCTCAATTTCAGTATCACCAATTTTATCATCAAAAAGATAAAATTTATAAATAATTTCTAAATGTATAGGAGAGTTGTTCTTTAATAACAGACAATCTAACTCGCCAAGTGTAATTTTATTTCTTTGAATTTGTATGTTTTCGGCTAAAATTTCTATGGATTTGTTTTGAGATAATTCAAAAGAAACAAAACGCTCTATGTATTTCCCTAATCTTAATTTTTCATCAATTTCAATATCAATTTTTGATGATTTATAAGGTGTTTCAAACTGATTTAAATTAAAAACAGCGTTATTTTTCCACAGATTATGAGTCTGTAAAAATCCGTCGAATCTTTTCTGAATATCTTTTTTTTGATGCATATCAAATTCGAAGTTACAAATCTATTTTGTAAATTTATACTTTAAAAGATCTATAAAATGCAAATCGAAAAATCTACTTTAAAATTTTTAAAAGACTTACAAAAAAACAATAATAGAGATTGGTTTGCAGAACATAAAGAAACTTATGTTTTAGAGCAAAAAAAGGCAAAAGCTTTTTTTGAAGAAGTACATTTAAACCTACAAAAGCATGATGATATTGAGAAATCAAAAATGATGCGTATTTATAGAGATGTTCGTTTTTCTAAAGATAAAACACCGTATAAAGCCCATTTTGCAAATTCTTTTTCTAGATTAGGTAAAGAATTAAGAGGTGGTTATTTTTTGAGAATAAGACCAGGAGAATCTTTTTTAGCTGGCGGGTTTTGGGAGCCAAATAAAGAAGATTTATTTAGAATTCGTAAAGAAATAGAGTTAGATGCATCAGAAATAAAAGATATTTTAAAGGATAAAAATTATCAAAAATATTTTGGAAAAGAATTTGGTAGTTTTTCTGAATTAAAAACGGCTCCAAGAGGTTTTGATAAAGAGCATCCAGATGTAAATCTTTTAAGGAAAAAAGGTTTTATTGCCACAAGAAATTTTACAGATACAGAAGTATTAGCGCCAAATTTTATAGAAGAAGTAGATAAAAGTTTTAAAGCTTTACGACCGTTTTTTAACTTGTTTAGCGATATTTTAACTACTAATTTAAACGGAGAATCGTTATTGTAGATTTTTATCTATTTCTCTTTTTAAAACTATAACAGTTATTATCGTTGATAATAAATCGGCAATCGGAAAAGACCACCAAACCCCAAGAACACCATAATATTTTGGTAAGATATACGCTAGCGGAATTAAGAAAATTCCTTGTTTTAATAGCGTAAGAAATAATGCTGGCATTGCTTTACCAGCTGCTTGAAAGTAGGCAGAACCTATCAATTGCATCGCCACAACCGGTGTTACTAAAAATACAATTAGCATTGAATTGGGTGTTTTGTCTAAAAGTGTAGCATCGTTAGTAAATATCCAAATTATTTGCTCTTTAAAAGTTGCAACTGCTATAAATATGATGGTTCCAATAATTGATCCAAAATAAATAGATTTTTTAATGGTTTCTTTAACTCTTTCGTTTTTTTCTGCTCCAATATTAAATCCAGCTACAGGTAAAAAACCTTGTGAAACACCTAAAATAGGAGAGAAGGCAAACATCATCACTCTATTAATAATCCCAAAAACAGCAATCGAAATTTCATCACCATAGGTAAAAAGAGAGTAGTTTAAAACAATCATTAAAATACTTACTGCACCTTGTCTTACAATAGAAATACTACCTAATTGTGCAATTTCTTTTACAATATTAAAATTAAGTTTAAAGTTTTTTGGTATAATTTTTAATTCACTTTTAGATGATAAAAAGAAATACAAAATATACAAACCACAACTAGCATAAGAAAGCGATGTTGCTAAACCAGCACCCCACATTCCCCAATTAAAATATTTTATAAATAAAATATCTAAAACAACATTTAAAACTGCAGGCACCATCATTGCATACATTGCAAATTTTGGTTTTCCTTCAGCACGAATGGTTGGATTTCCCATCATTGCAAATGCTAAAAAAGGAACACCGTAAATAATAACACTAAAATATTCTGATGCAATTGGTAAAATTTCACCTTTAGCACCGAATAAATCTAAAATAGGAATGCTAAAAACATTTCCTAAAACTACAAATAGTATCGCTAAAATTACTGTTAAACAAATTTGATTTCCGAAGGTTAAAAAAGCCTTTTCGGTATTATTAGCGCCTAAAGCTCTCGAAATGATTGAACTTCCTCCAATACCGATTCCCATTCCGATAGAAGAAATTAAAAAAGCAATTGGTAAAACTACAGTTATTGCTGCAATAGCTAAAACACCAATCCATTGTCCTACAAAAATAGTATCAACAATCATGTTTAAAGACATTACTAAAATACCAATAGTTGCAGGAACTGCTTGTTTTAAAAGCAATTTGCTAATTTTTTCTGTACCTAATTTGTTTGCAAGTTTATTCATAGAAGAAGTTGCAAATTACGGTATTTAAATAGAAAATGAAACCACTTTTATTGTTATAGAATTATTAATGTTTTAGTTTTGTAGAAAATTAATAAATGAAAGATATTTTTGAATTAAATATTACAGTAACTTCTAATGATATTGATGATTTAAACCATGTAAATAATGTGGTTTATGTAGAATGGATGGATAAAGTTGCTTTTGAACATTGGGCATATTTAACTAGAAACAATCCTTTACCGGAATATGTTTGGGTTGTAATTAAGCACGAAATTGAATATTTAAAACAAGCTGTAATTGGAGACGTAATTACTGTTAAAACTTGGGTTGGTGAAACCAAAGGTTTTAAATCTGAACGTTTAATGGAGTTTTATAAAAATAATATTTTACTTGTAAAAGCTAAAACTGTTTGGGGAATGTTAGATGCTAAAAGCTATAAACCTTCTAGAATTAGAGAAAATGTTCTAAAAGTATTACAACCTGTTAAATAAAAGTATCTTTGCACAAAATTTAGAGACAAAATGGCATCATTTTCAGAATTAGGTATCAAACCTTCATATATAAAATCGATTAAAGAATTAGGTATTTCTAAACCAACAGAAATTCAAGAAAAAGCAATTCCTGTATTAATAAAATCGAAAACAGATTTTATTGGTTTAGCGCAAACTGGTACGGGTAAAACTGCAGCTTTTGGATTGCCTATTTTACACCATATTGATGCTAAATCTGATCATATTCAAACGTTAATTTTGTCACCAACTAGAGAATTGGTTCAGCAAATTAAAAAGCAACTTTTTAAGTTTACGAAATTTAATGAAGATAAAATTTTTGTTGAAGCTGTTTTTGGTGGAGAAAAAATTGACAGACAAATCAATAATCTAAAAAGAACTACTCATATTGTAGTTGCTACACCTGGTAGATTAATCGATTTAATAGAAAGAGGAGATATTGATATTAGTCATGTAAAAACAGTTGTTTTAGATGAGGCTGATGAAATGTTGAGCATGGGTTTTAAGCAAGATTTAAATAGAATTTTAAAATTCTCTTCTCAAAGTAATCGTAATACTTGGTTGTTTTCTGCAACGATGCCGGAAGAAATTAAGCGTATTATTAAAACTTACATGGATGCTAATGCGCCAAGAATCGAAGTCAATAAAAATGCTTTGGTAAATGCAAATATTAGACATCAATTTGTAAAAACTACTTTAAAAACGAAAGCAGATGATATTGTTACGTTTTTAGAAAAAGAGGTACGCAAAGAGGTATTATATTTTGTAGAACTAAAGCAGGTGCGCAAAATCTTGCAAATTTTTTAATAGAAGAAGGTTTTTCTGCAGGCGCTTTAGAAGGTGATATGCAACAAAAAGAGCGTGATAAAGTTATGCGTGCTTTCAAAAAAGAAAATTTACAATATTTAGTTTCTACAGATGTTTCTGCTCGTGGTATCGATGTTAGTGGTTTAGAATTTGTAATTCATCATCAATTACCAGAACAATTAGAATATTATACACATAGAAGTGGTAGAACCGCAAGAGCAGGAAATACTGGTACTTCTTTGGCTTTTATTCTTTCTAATGAATTAGATAAAGTGCATCAAATTCAAAAAGAATTAAACATCAAATTTACAGAAGTTAGCGTTTAAAATGGATGTTGTTTATGTACTAGATATTTTAGGAACTTTTGCTTTTGCGGTAAGTGGTGCCTTAGTAGCTTCTGATAAAAAGTTCGATTTATTTGGTGTAATTATAATTGCTTTTGTAACCGCGGTAGGTGGCGGAATGTTAAGAGATGTTTTAATAAATGCACATCCTATAAATTGGATTGCAGATCTAAATTATTTGTATGTAATTTTTACTGCTGTTGTATTTACATTTTTGTTTAAAAGTAAAATAGCATTTTTAAGTAGAACCATGTTTTTATTTGATACCATTGGTATTAGTGTTTTTACTTTGTTAGGTTTACAAAAAGGACTTTCTTTTAATTTACACCCAATAATTGCTTTAATTATGGGAATGATATCTGCTGTGTTTGGAGGTGTTTTAAGAGATGTTTTAACAAATAAAGTACCTTTAATTTTTGAAAAAGAAATTTACGCTTCTGCTTGTTTAGCTGGCGGAATAATTTATTTATTACTTTTTAAATTCTCAATTTTACCGAGAGAAATTTATTTTTATAATTGCGGCTTTGGTGGTTATAACTATACGGGCAATTTCTGTAAAATATCATTTACAATTACCTAGAATTAAAGACGATCTTTTTGGTAAACTTAAATAAAAAATGCGAAGATTTCTCTTCGCATTTTTTTACTTCTAGTTTACATCTTTTAATAATTCTCGAATAGATATAATTAATTGCTCATCGATGCCATTATCTATTTTACCTGGCATATTTTTTACTTTTATTGTAGGTTCTGTTTGGTTGTTTTCCATCCATTCTCCAGCTTTATTTTTAGCTGAAACAGGTACAATTCCCCAATAACTGCCATTAGGTAACGTTTCCCATCCTGCAAAACTACAAGTTCCTGGAACTGGCATACCCACAGTTTTACCAATTTTTAAATCTGTATAACCGTAAGCATAACAATGTCCGTCTGAATACATACTTTCATTAAATATAGATAAAGTTGGTTTTGTCCATCTCGAAGTTGGTTCTCCGCCAACAACTTTAGCCTCTGTTTCATAAGTTAAAAATGGTACACCCGTAAAAAACATTGCTAAATCTGCAACTAAATCTCCACCACCGTTAAATCGAGTATCGATTATTACACCTTTTTTATCTATATATTTACCCATCATGTCTTGGTAAATACTTCTATAAGGTCCGTCACTCATACCAGGAATATGAACATAGCCTAATTGGCCATTACTTTCTTTTTCTACTTGTTTCTCATTTATTTTTACCCATCTTTTGTATAATAATCTGTTTTCTTGTCCTAATGTGATAGGTTTAACTGTAATTGTTTGTGACTTTTTTGTTGATGGATTTTCTATTTCTAACAGCATAAATTTATTTGCTGCACGATTTAAATATTTGGCAACATCTGTATTTTTGTCAATTAAATCGCCATTAATTTTTTTAATAATCATGCCAGCTTTAATATTAAATTTAGCTTTGTCTAAAGGACCGCCTTTAATAACTTCATCAATTAAAATACCGTCTTCTTTAAAATTATGGTTCATAAAAATACCTAAAGAAGCTGTAGCATCTGCATTTTTAACATTTCCTCCTCTAAAACCAGCACCAGAATGTGATACATTTAATTCTCCTAATAACTCTGATAACATTTCAGAAAACTCAAATTCATTACCAATATATGGGATGTATTTCTGATATTCTTTTTTTAATTTTTTCCAGTCTTTTCCATGAAAATTCGAATGATAAAAAACGGCGTTTGTCCTTAGCCAAACATGATCAAACATTGCTTGCTTTTCTGCAATTTTATCAAACTCTATTTCCGCTTTAATGCTAACTGGTTTTTGTTTATTTGTACTTGGATTTAATTTTGTGATTCTACCGCTGCTAAGTAAATACAGATTTTTCATTTCTTTATCCCAAGTTAAACTACCGTAACCAACATTTAATTTCATTAGCATTTTTGTAGCTCTGGTTCTTAAATTTGTAGTCCATAAATTAGAACGACCTTCAAAACTTGATAAATAATAAAGTTTATCGCCATCTTTAGAAAGTACAGCATCACCTAAACGAGAAGAATGAATTGTTAATCTCTTAGTTCTATCTT
Source organism: Polaribacter sp. HA6-7 (assembly GCF_055693625.1). Taxonomy (NCBI): domain Bacteria; kingdom Pseudomonadati; phylum Bacteroidota; class Flavobacteriia; order Flavobacteriales; family Flavobacteriaceae; genus Polaribacter; species Polaribacter sp. HA6-7. Next base: position 1,763,838 of record NZ_CM146338.1, on the reverse strand, counting down.
GTAAATTATCCCAATCGAACTGTAAAGGTTTAACTTCTTTTTTGTCTTTTTTATCGGCATCTTTTTTCTTCGTATCTTTTTCTTTATTCTTGCTAGAGTTTTTCTTTTCTTCCTCTTTAATCGCTTTCATTAGTTTATAATCCTCATCACTAAGATTAAACTCATCCCAAGCATCTTGTGTAAAAAACATGCTATAAACATCGCTTTGAGAACTACCACTTGTTGCGTAAGATTTTAATCCGTTTCTGTTGCTAAACCAAATCATTTGTTTACCATTATTTACCCATTTAGGATTCGAATCGTAATAACCACTTTCGTTTAAATTTACACGTTTAGAACCGTCTGCGGCCATTAATAAAATTTCACCATTGTTTAAGGTTTTAGACCAATCTACAAGTAGCCATTTACTATCAGGACTCCAAGTAAAATTCTTGTCGCCATCTCTCATGTGAAATAAATCTTTAGGAGTTAAAAGAGTTACTTCTTTCTTAGATTTTACGTCTAAAATTTTTAAAGTTCTTCTTCCTTCAATAAAAGCAATTTTTTTCCGTCCGGTGAGTATTGTGCTAAATAATTGTCTTTTTTATTATTTATTAAAGCACTTTCTTTAACAAGTGTAGCTGCGTAAAAGAAAGGTTCTTCCTTACGTTGTTTTTCAGTTTTAAAAACGCTCCATTTTCCATTTCTTTCACTAGAATATATTACAGATTTTCCATCAGAACTCCAATTTACAAAACGTTCGTTTTCTGGTGTGTTGGTTAATCTTTTTGTAAAAGTTTTATCTACAGAAGTAACAAACACTTCACCACGAGCAATAAAAGCAATTTCTTTACCATTTGGTGAAACAGCCATTTCGTTAATCCCGCCATTTACAGAAACATATTTATCTGTATTTTCTTTATCTTGAGTAGTAATTGTTATGGCAACTTTTTTAGGTTTTTCACCTTCTTTTAATGTATAAATTTCACCATCATAACCAAATGAAAGCATATCATTAGCAATACTTAAAAAACGTACAGGATGAGTTTTAAAGTTTGTAATTTGTTCTGCAGAAGCTCCGCTTTCTAAATTAGACTTAAATACATTAAAGGTTCCGTTTCTTTCACTTAAAAAATACAAGCTTTTTTCATCCGAAGAAAAAACAGGTTGTCTATCTTCTGCAGTATTTGTAGTAATCATTTTATGCTTTTGAGTTTTGGTGTTATATATCCAAATATCTCTGGTAATAGAAGATGTGTGATGTTTTCTCCATTCGTTTTCGCCTCCTTTTTTATCTTGATAAAGCATTGTTTTACCATCTTTAGAAAATTGTGTGTATTCTGCAGGAATGGTTAACAATTGCTGTACTTTACCAGCTTTTACTGGTACAGTGTAAAGTTCTGTTTGAGAACCGTGCGGATATTGTCTGTGACGAACATCATCTTGTCTTAAAGCACCAAAAACTACATTTTTATTGTCTGATGTAAAGCTATACGGAGTTTCGTTATTTGAATGAAAAGTTAATCTTTTTGCGGTTCCTCCGTTTGCATTCATTACAAAAACATCAAAATTACCATACCTATTAGATGCGAAAGCAATTTTAGATCCATCTTTGTTCCAAGTTGCCATAAAATCATGCGCACTATGAAAAGTAAGTTGTTTTGCGGTTCCGCCGAACTTGCTACAGTATATAAATCACCTTTATAAGTAAAAGCAATCTTAGATCCGTCTCGGTGAGATACTAGAATGTCTTAGCCATTTTGGATTTGTTTGTGCACTTAAAATACACGTAAATAAAATGAGGAAATAGGTTAGTTGTTTCATGGTTTTAAAATTTTTTCTAAATTAATAATTTGATATAGTTTAGTACTTGTTTATTTTGTTAAATTAGAAGTTGATTTTTTAACATTTAAATTAGATATAATGAAGCCATTAATATTAAATACGTTAAGTGAGTTTATAAGTTTAGAAGGTAAAGATTTGCCAGTTGGCGAATGGTATACAGTAACTCAAAAAATGATTGATGATTTTGCTAATGCCACTTTAGATAAACAATGGATTCATGTAGATGAAGAAAGAGCTTTAAAAGAAAGCCCTTACAAATGCACAATTGCCCATGGTTTTATGTCTGTTTCTATGATTTCTAAATTGTTAGAAAACATTTTTACTATTAAAAGTTTAAAAATGGGTTTAAACTACGGATTGAATAAAGTTCGCTTTCCGAACCCTGTTCTTGTAAACAGCAAGTTAAGAATGGTTTCAAAATTAAAGAAAACAGAAAGTTTATGTGAAAATGGTATAAAAGCTACTTTTTCTTGCACAATAGAAATTAAAGGACAAGAAAAACCAGCTTGTGTGGCAGAATTTATAGCTGCTTTTTTTGAATAGCATTTATACTAATTATTTTAGAATTCCGTCTGCAATACATTTTTTAGAATACCAAATTAAAAATAGGCAAACTAAAATTACCAATATTGGCATAACGTACATGCTTAAATCGATATCTATTAAAATATAAACCTGTTGTATTGTTGCACAAATTCCTGATAAAAGAAACAAATAATAAGAAAATTTCTTTTTAGCAAGAAAAAAATACAACCTATAACTCCGCCAAACACAGCTAATGCAAATAATGCAGTTAACCATGCCGGATGTTCTATCATCATTTCTGCTTGCTGTTCCGGTGGCATATTTGCAATCATTTCATCTGTAGCTAATGTTTGAAACAAATAAGCGCTTGCACCCATTAAATTCCATAACAAAGCAAGTATACCAATTATCCAAAAAGCTTTACTAGGTTTATTCGAATTTGTAGTCATTTAAAAAAAGTTTAGTTGATTGATTTTTAAATATACTTAAAAATATTTGTAAAATTATAAAATGTAAAGTATATTTGATATTATATAAAGTTTATTTGTCTAATTGTAAAATAGTTTTGTTATGTCGAAAATGTCTGTTTGTGAACGAGAAAGAAGTTATATTGAAAAAATGAATAAATTTCAATTGTCAAATAAATTTAAAAAGATTGGTTATTATGCTACCTTTTTTATTTTTGGATTGATGATTGCCAAAAAGTTTTTTGACGAACCAATTTGGGTAAAACCGTTGTTATCTCGGTTTACTTTTGGTTGGTATGTTGCTAATTTCTATATCAAAAGATAGGGAAGAAGATGAGTTTATAGAAACTTTAAGAGCACAATCATACAGAATAGCTTTTGTTTTAGCAATTTTATACTCTTTACTGCAACCAATCATTAATTATGGTGTGGGTAAACTTTTTAATGCTGATGAAAAATTAGTAGGCTTTACTTATTTTGAAGTGTTATTTTATATGTTAGTTGTGCAACTAATGATTTTTTGGCAGTTAAAAAGACTAAATAGATAACATGAAAAACACTTTAAAAGTACAAAGAGCTATTTTAAATTTAACTCAAGACGATTTAGCAAAAGCAATTGGTGTTTCTAGGCAAACTATAAACTCTATAGAAAAAAATAGGTATGTTGCCTTCTACAGTTTTGTCTTTAAAGTTGTCTAAAGTGTTTAAGATACCTGTAAATGAATTTTTTACGTTAGAAGAATCAGATTAGTCGTCGTTAATAGTAAAAACTGCTTCTTTAAATAGTTTTGCTTTCGTTTTAAAGAACTTGTTTTCTAATTTAATAGCTTTTAACTGAGCATCAATAAATTTTTCTTCTCTATAATTCACTAAGAATAAAGAGCTTTCTCCTAAGAAAAACTTTCTTTCTTCTGCTTTTAATAAAACATTATAATCTCTTACTATGGCATCTGTAAAGTTATTTTGATTATCAAAAGAATCTAATTCTAATAACAAACTATTCAATTTGTTTTTTATGGTGACTTTAGCAGTTTTGGCTTCTAACTGTTGATCTTGTAATTTTATTTTAGCTAATTTTAAATCACCTCTTTCTTTTCTGATAAATATTGGAAAACTAAAATTTAAACCAGCTTTGTAATTCGATGAATTAAAAGAATTAATTTGATTTCCATCCGCAGAAATAAAATTATACTGAAGATCTATTTTTGGAAGTAAATTATTCTTTTTTAAACGCTTTTCTACTATTAAACTTTTCACCTTAAAGTCTAACGCTTTTATTTTAGGATGATTTTCGATATCGAAATCTTCTTGATTAAATAAGGCTATATTAAATGTTTTATCAACAGAGTTTTTTGCTTCTAAATCCGGAATTATATTTTCTTTTAACTCGATAGGTGTATTGTTATTCAGCCACAAAAAATTAGACAATTCTAAAGATGCTTTGGTATAGTATATTGCAGATTTTTCTAAATTTAATTTTCTTGAGTTTAATGTTATACCTGCTTCTAAAGTATCTATAGCTGGTTTTTCACCTTCTTGAAAAGCTCTTTTAGTTCCTTCAAATCTAATTTTTGCATTTTCTAAGAAAGAAGTAAAAACTAATTTTTCTTTATATGCTTTTAACCAATTAAAGTAACTTAATGAAGCATCAAAAAGAATTTTATTTACCAATATTTGTTGTTCTTCTTTTGCTTGATTTACATAATATTTTGCTTGTTTTAAAGCAGCCATTCTTTTATTAGTAAGTAAACCCTTAGCTAAAGATACAGAAACACCTGCACTGTACAAACCATCTAGTGGTACATTGTTTTCTGGATTCAAAAATAAACCATCATTTTTTTCGAAATTAGCTTTAAATTCTACTCCGTACCAAGTTGGTATTTTAAAAGAACTATTTAATTTGTTGTAATATTCTTTTTCTTTGAATAGTTTTTTGTCAAAATCTACTTCTATCTTGGGGTCAAATGCACCTCTAGCTTTTAACAATTTAGCTTCACTAGAATTTAAAACTAAATTGGCTTGTCTTACTATTGGATGGTAATTTTTAACGTAACTTAAAAACTCTGATAAAGTTAGTTGATTGCTAATTTCTTCTTGTGCATAATTGGTAGAAAAAAATAACATTGTTAGTATTAGTAAAAACTTCTTCATTGTTTTACTTTTTAGTTTCTTTTTTGCTTTTGTTTGTATTTGGTTGATAGTAATTAGGCGGAAAGCTGTTTAACTGTCTCCATAACTCGAACCAAATTGGCACATCTTCTAATAATGCGATTGTTTTTGCTCCGAGCCAACCCTAATTGCTTCGGCCATTTATTTTCTCTTTCGTCTGGTGCCAATAAAACACGGTATTTACCGTTGTCACTTATAAAGTTTTCTATTGCAACTACGGTACCACCATATGTGCCATAAGATACATTTGGCCATCCGGAAAAAACTATTGCAGGCCAACCATCAAACTGAACTCTTACTTCTTCACCTATGTGTAAAAGTGGCAAATCTATTGGTTTTACATAAGTCTCTACGGCTAAATCATACTTTTCTGGCATAATACCAACTAATGATTCACCTTCTTTAAAAGTGCCTCCAATACCTCCTTTAATAGCTTTGTTGATGTATCCATTTTGTGGAGAAGTTACGTATAACAGACTATTTCTAACTTTATAGTTGCTATTGCTATTTTCTAATTTAGAGACTTGTGCTTCAGCATCAAAACCATTAGATCTAGCAGTAAACATATCACTTTGTGCTTTCGAAATTTTATCTGTAAAAGTTGCTTTAATTCTAGATAATTCTAATTTCGCATTAATCACATCATTTTTACTTGCTAATAATTTATTCTGCTGAGCTATTAATTTAGCTTGAGTTTCTTGCAGTTTCAAACGTTTTTGTTCTACATCTACAACGGCTTTTAAACCTTCTTTTTGTAACGTTTCTGTTCTTAAAAACTGTTTTTCTGCAATAGATAAATTAGTTTTTGCAGCTTGTAAAGCGATACTATCACTCTGTACTTTAAGTTTAGATTGCAAAAGTTTGTTTTGCGATTGAGCAGTTTTTAAAACTTGCTCGTCTTTTAATGCATTTATTTGTCTTTGTAAAGCATTAGATTTTTGTTGATATGCATTTACAGAAGAATTTTTTGCATTTATTTGATTGTTTGTTCTTTCGATTAATCGGTTGTCAAAATAATCACTTTTAATTTCAGAGATTCTTAAAATAGTATCTCCTTTTTTTACATAATCTCCTTCTTTTACAAACCATTCTTCAATTCTTCCAGGTATTTGAGATTGTATACTTTGTGGTCTTTGTTCGGAGTTAATGTGGTAACTAAACCTTGACTAGTAATGTTTTGCGTCCAAGGTAAAAATAAAAGGATAAAACCAATAATAGCAAAAGCTAACAAAAATTTATTTAAAGATTTGTAATAGTTTTTTGTAAAAATATCTTTACCAGATTTAAATTGTTTTAAATCTACCTTATTATTTAATTGATTGTTAGAAATATTTAACATGATTATTAATTTATAGATTTAATTTCTCCTTTTTCTAGAGTTATTATTTGACTGCATTGTGTTTTCCAACTCTTTTTACTACTTACAACAATTAATGCCCAAGGTCTGCTAGCATCTGTTAAATAGCTAATTATTTTAACAGTTTCTTCTAGATTAAATTGATCTAATGGATCTTCTAAGATCATTACTTTTGGCGCTTTTATTATAGATCTTGCTAAAATTATTTTCTTAGCAATTGTATAAGACATTTGTTTACCTTCGGATATAGAACAGTTTCTAATCCGTTAGGTTGTTCTTTTAAAAATTGATTTAAACCAACAATATCTAAAGCTTCAAAAATTGTGTCATCTGTAATTTCTTGATTACCAAAAACTAAATTATTTCTAATAGAGCCTTCAAAAGGTGTTTCATCTGAAAGAGATAAACCTAATTGAGATCTGTAATGATTAAGGTGTAAGCTATTTAAAGATAAATTATTGATATAAATATTACCTTCTGTGGGTTCTATTACACCAGCAATTAATCTTAAAAGGCTAGATTTACCAGCGCCACTTTCTCCGTGTACAAGAATTCTAGATTCTGGTTTTATAGTTAAAGAAATATCTTTAATAATTGGTTTTTTTCTATCCTCTACCTCATAAGAAACGTTGTCTAATTCTATAGATAAACCTTTCTTAAAAATTGGTTTTTCACCTTCTTGCGATTCCAATTCTTTATCAACAACTTGTCCTATTTTTTCTATGGATGTAAGTACATCATAAAAAGACTCTAAGCCAACAATTAATTTTTCTACAGACTGTATTACCAATAAAATGATAATTTCTGCAACAACAAACTGTCCTATATTCATTTCTTGATTAAGAACTAATGCACCACCAATTAATAATAAACTAGCAGTAACAATAACTTTAAAGCCTATCATTTGGCTAAATTGTAAAATTAAAATTCTAAAGTGATTTTCTCTAGCTTCTAAATATTTACTTACCAAATCGTCATTTTTCTTTAATGCTAAATTTGTATTACCGGATAGTTTAAAACTTACAACGGTTCTTGCAACTTCTTGAATCCAGTGGGCAACTTTATATTTAATTTTAGATTCTTTTAAACTAGTTTCTAAACCTCTTTGTGCAGTAAATTTAAAAACGATATAAATTAGAAGTAATAAAAGAATGCCAAAAATTATAAAGAAAGGATGATAAAAAGAAAGCAATATTAAAGCAAATACTATTTGTAATAAAGCGGTAGGTACATCAATTAATATTTTAGACAATCCTTTTTGTATTGTTAATGTATCAAAGAATCTATTTGCTAATTACGGCGGATAATTATTACGTAGCTCATTCATTTTAATTTTAGGAAACCTATAGCTTAACTCAAAAGAAGCTCTAGTAAAAATTCTTTGTTGAATTGTTTCTATAATTCTTAATTGCATTAATTGCAAAGCGCCGAGAAAATATAACGCCAATTGTAACAACAATAACTAAAATTACCCAAGAAGTAGATATTTGAGCTCCTTGAATTAAATTAATAATTGCTTGTATTCCTAAAGGTAATGATAGTGCTACAACACCACCAAATATGGCATAATAGAAAATTTGAAAAATATCTTTTTTTCTAGTTTTAAAAGTCCCACAAAACGTCTCCATGGTGTTATTTTATCTGTAGTATTCATTTTATTTTAGTGTGTTTTTAACAAGTTGCGTAAAGAAACGAGTAGGTGTGGCACCTTTTTTACTATTTGTAATAGACGGAAAATGTTCTTTTAAAAAATGTTGATGCAAACCACCTTCTAAAATTGTGCTCGATAGGCTAAGTGCAAATTCATAATCTGGTTTTAAAGCTAATATCATTTCTTTTATTCTTGTTATTAATCTTTTGTAGACTTCAAAATAACCTTCTTTATTATCTGTATCTACTTCTTTTGTTAAGAAAGATTTAGAACTTTCATTTACAATTATTTTATATAAAATAGCTTCATTTATATGAGAATAATTACTGTCTAACGATACCGTTCTAGTAATTACCTCTATTGCTTTTTCTAGTTTTAATTCATTGTCTGATATGCTAAATGTTTCTATAACTAATTGATATTCTAACCAAGCCCAATACCAAGACGATAAATACAATAGTAATTTATGTTTGCTTTCAAAATATCTATAAATAGAACTTTCATTAGATTGTATCTTTGTTCCTAGTTTTTTAAAGGTAAAGTTTTCGAAGCCAATTTCGTCTATTAGAAGAATACTATTTTCAATTATTTTTTTACCTAAGTTCGAGGTTTCGGATCTTTAATAAAAATCTTATCGGGTACTGTAATTTTTAATATTGATAATAAGTTTTTCATGCTGAAACTATTTTAGATTGCAAATATAATAGTATTACTATTAAAAAAGAAAGTGTTACTGAAATTTGGTGTTTTTTTAACAATAAATTAATACACAAAAAAAGCCTTCCGAATTAACGGAAGGCCCAACATTAACATAAAACATTCAACCAAAAATGTTTTTGTATAATTTTTATTCCTTATGTAAATACACAGCAGAAGCAGAAGCTAACGTGGCATTGTAAGAAGGTGTTAAATTACCTCCATTATTTATGTTATTAAAAGCTAATATTCTTCCTCCGCCGTTTCCAGCTTCAGCAATAAATACAGTTTTTGTATCGCTATCATAAGAAACATCAACAGGATTACCTAATAAAGTACTTGCACCGAAACTCTTGTTTGTTGCGAAACTGCTAAAGTAGCATTGTTAGCTGTTGCGTTAAATTTTGATGTAAAATCTTCAATGATATGAAAACCACCATCGTCTTGTCCGTTAGAAGCTTCACCAATATCTGTTAATATCATAACATCGGTTGTAGCATCATAAGTTAAACCATGCGTTCTAACAATTCCTTCAATGGCAATTGTTTTAGTAGCCTCTACAGTTGCTGTACTTGTATTACTTAAAAAGTTAGAAAATACTGCTAATTCATTAGTAGTATCAATAATCGCAAATAAATCATTTCCTTTAAATACAATTCCCCATAATTTAAAGTTTGTTGTAATTGTATTTCTTAAAGTAAAAGAATTTCCATTTTTAGAGTAGATAAATAATCTACCATCTTTAGTAGTATCATCTCCGTCTACATCTGCATTATCTGCAACCACATAAAAGTTACCACTTACAGCCAATTCTCTCGGACTTGTCATATCTAAAGAACCTGTAACACCAACATTAGCTGTTAATGAAGTACCAGAAACATCGATACCTGTATAACCTTCTAAACCAAATGTGCTTCTAGAGGCTTGTACAACAAGGTCTTCTGAACCGTCATAATAAATTCCGTCTGCTTTTGTAGTTGCAGTTGTTATTGTAGATGTTGAGATATTATTCATATCAGATACATTGTACATATTTACATTTCCATCAGAATTATTTGAGGTAAATAAAACTTTGGTTTCTGTTTGTAGGTCTAAGTCTAAATCTGTATCATTATTAGAACAAGAAGTTAAACCAAGCGTAGTAGCACATACTAGTGCCATAATTTTAATAGATTTCATTCTGTTTATTTTTAGTTTTCAGGTATACATACGAAGTAATTTGATGTATGGTTTTTTTAAAATGATTTTTTTCTGAAAAAAGTTAATTTTTACCATATTGTTGGTAATCAGCAATTAAAAAGTATGTATTATTCCTTTAAATTTTGTACCTTTGTCGCTGTAAGACAGAATACAATTCCTTCATTATACTAGTTAGCCTTAATTAGATTTTCTTGTAACGTATTTTATCTTTCTAGAAATATTAATAAAAAAAACCTTTTGTATTTTAATGGCAAAATCGCAGCAAACATTTAGTAAAAGTGAAAAAGAAAAGAAACGTTTAAAAAAACGTCAGGATAAGATTAAAAAAATGGAAGCTAGAAAAGCTGCCAAAGAAGAGAATGGGTCTACAGGAATTCAATTTGCTTATGTAGATCACAATGGTAATTTAACAGATACTCCGCCAGATCCGAATTAAAAGTAGAGTATGAATTAGAAGATATTCAAATTTCTGTAACTAAAAAAGAAGATTTACCAGAAGAAGATCCTGTAAGAAAAGGTAAAGTTTCTTTCTTTGATACTTCTAAAGGTTTCGGATTTATTATCGATACAGAAAATAACGAAAAGTATTTTACACACGTAAGTGGTTTGATAGATCAAATTGCAGAAAACGATAAAGTTTCTTTCGAATTAGAAAGAGGTATGCGTGGTATGAATGCAGTAAAAGTTAAGAAAGTATAATTTCATTTTTACAACATATAAAAAAAGCCTTTTCAAATTGAAAAGGCTTTTTTTATATGAGTAAAAGTATATATTAATTATTGTAAAATTCCATACTTTCTATAATTAAATCTACGGGCACTTTGCAATCAATTTTATAATCTTCAAAATCATTTAAAAGTACGAAGTTTACTTGTCCGTTTACGTTTTTCTTATCGTGCTTTAATAATTCTAAAATTGCAGGAAAATCTTCTTTTAATAAATCAATTTTGTCGTAAATAGATAGTACAACATCTTTAATCTCTAAAACTTTTTCAGTAGGAAAACCTAAAAGTTTTTCAGACATATAACTTTCGCAAACCATACCAATTGCAATAGCTTCGCCATGAGTTAAGTTTTCTTTGTCTTCAGATTCTAAATAAAAAGATTCTATAGCGTGCCCTAATGTATGACCAAAATTTAAAATTTTGCGTAAGTTTTGTTCTTTAGGATCTTGTAAAACAACTTCGTTTTTAATTTCTATAGATCTAAAAATCAAGTCTTTAATATCTAGGCCTTTGTTGTTTTTAATTTCATAAAACAGTTTACTATCATAGGTAATACCGTATTTAATAATTTCTGCAGTACCGATTTTATTTCTCTTTCTGTAACTGTTTCCAAATAATTGGTATCAACAATAACCATTTCGGGTTTGCAAACAAACCAATTTGATTTTTTAAAACACCTAAATCTACACCCGTTTTACCACCAACAGAAGCATCAACCATAGAAAGTAAAGTTGTAGGTATGTTAACAAAATCGATACCTCTTTTGTAACAAGAAGCAACAAAACCACCTAAATCTGTAATAACGCCACCGCCTAGAGTAATTACCAAACTTTTTCTATCTCCGCCTAATTCTGTTATTGCGTTCCAAACGCCAGCACAGGTTTCTAAGTTTTTATTTATTTCACCAGATTCTATTTCTATAACTTCTATACGAATATCTGTTTTTAAATTTGGAATAAATTTAGGGTAACAACATTCAAAAGTATTTTCATCAGCTAAAATAAATAGCGTAGAGTAGTTTTTGTTAGAAATTAAGTTTGATAATTCTTCGTATCCTTTTTCTTGAAAATGAACAGGATAACTTACGGCTTTTATAGATTTCATCATTTTAATATTGAATGTGCAAATTAAATAGAAATTATTGAATTATTTACAGTCTTAGACTATCTTTGTTCTAAATTAAAATCTAACGAATGAAATTTTTTGATAATACTGAAATTGCATTTTCATTAAAAACAGACTCAGAATTAGAAAGAGCATACTTTCTTTTTAAGATGATACAGAACCAACCAATGGTTAGAATAGGTACAGCTGTAACAAATTTCGCTTTAAAAGCACATTTACCTGTAGAGGGTTTAATTCGTTCTACAGTATTCGATCATTTTTGTGGTGGTGTAACAGAAGAAGACTGTTTACCAAATATAGAGAAATTGTATACAAAAGGAGTATCTTCTGTGTTAGATTATTCAGTAGAAGGTAAAGAGGGAGAAGAGGTTTTCGACTTAACTTTAAAGACTATTTTAAAGATTATTAATTTTGGTGAAGAAAAGAAATCGATTCCGTTTGCGGTTTTTAAACCTTCGGTTTTGGTAGGTTTGCTCTTTTTCAAAAAATTACAGAAAAACAAACCTTAACAGTAGAAGAAAAATCTGAATGGATTCGTGTAAAAGAACGTTTTCATACTGTGTGTAAAGCAGCAGTAAAACAAGATGTACCTTTATTGATAGATGCCGAAGAAAGCTGGATGCAAGATGCAGCAGATGATTTAGTTGAAGAATTGATGGGAAACTACAATAAAGAAAAAGCAATTGTATTTAATACATTACAAATGTATAGACACGATCGTTTAGAGTATTTAAAAGGTTTATACGAAAGAGCTTATCAAAAAGATTTTCATATTGGTATGAAAGTAGTTCGTGGTGCTTACATGGAAAAGGAAAGAAGTAGAGCAGAAGAAAAAGGATATGAATCTCCTATTTGTGCAGATAAACAAGCAACAGATAAAAATTATGATGCTGCTATTTTGTATATGATGGAGCATAAAAAAATGGCTTTATTTGCAGGCACTCATAATGAAGAAAGTTCTTATTTACTTTTAAAATTAGCAGAACAATATAAAATAGCTAAAGATGATAAGCGTTTGTGGTTTGGTCAATTATATGGTATGAGCGATCATATTAGTTTTAACCTAGCAGATTTAGGTTATAATGTTGCCAAATATGTTCCTTTTGGTCCTGTTAGAGATGTAATGCCTTACTTAATTAGAAGAGCAGAAGAAAATACATCTGTAGCTGGACAAACAAGTAGAGAATTAAATTTGATTAAAGCAGAGCGTAAACGCAGAAAAATATAATGCAGACGATTGATGAAATAAAAATGTTGTTGCATCGAAACAAACTTAGATTGCACCAAGAACTGTTGCAAAGTAAAGAGGCAATGCATTTAATAAGAAAATCTACACATTCGTCTTTAACAGAAGAAGAGAAGTTAAAAATAAAAGTACAGTTATTAGATATTTGCAAAGCAATACCTGCTTTTACTGTTTTTATGCTTCCGGGTGGTGCATTACTATTACCCTTACTAATAAAATTAATACCAGATATTTTACCATCAGCGTTTAGAGATGATGTAAAATAATTTTAAAAAATATAATTTTAAAAAAATAAAAGATATATTTGTCTTGTAAACTTTAGGAGTAGCTATTAAATTAGTTTGAGAAACATCCTTAGAACCTGATTTGGTTAATACCAACGTAGGAAAAAGTTACCTAGATTTAGTTATATAACTACCTCTCTTTGGTTTACAGTAATATTTATACTTATGATTACTATAAATGTAAACCAAGAAAATCAACAATTTTCTGAAGAAATATCAATAGAAGAATTAATTTGTTTTTTGAAAATAAAAACAAACGGTATTGCTATTGCCGTTAATTCTAATGTTATAAAAAAAGAAAATTGGTCTTCTAATTTACTTCATAATAATGATAAAGTTTTAATCATAAAATCTACTCAAGGCGGATAAAACTTACAACTATAAAAAATGAAGAAAAAGACACAGCACCAAGTAAAGGAATCACTAGAAATCCTTTTCCTAATTCAAAAAAAGTATATGTAAAAGGTAAACTGTATCCAAAAATTAAAGTAGCAATGCGCGAAATAGAATTAAGTGATACGGTAGATTCTATGACTAAGAAAAGAACAGCAAACGAGCCCGTTACTGTATATGATACTTCGGGTCCGTATACAGATCCTACCAAAGAAATTAATATTCATAATGGTTTAGAAAGAATTAGAGAAGAGTGGGTCTTAGAAAGAAATGATGTTGAGCAGTTAGATTCTTTTTCTTCTAAATATTGTAACGAACGTTTAAATGATAAAACTTTAGATCATTTACGTTTTAATCATTTACAAAAACCACTAAGAGCAAAAAAAGGGCAGAATGTTACACAATTACATTATGCTAAAAAAGGAATAATAACTCCAGAAATGGAATACATTGCAATTCGAGAAAACCAAAAAATAGATGAGATTACACGTTTGTCTAAACAACATCCAGGTCAAGATTTCGGTGCAAGTATTCCTGCAAAAATATCGCTGAATTTGTTAGAGAAGAAGTGGCAAGAGGTAGAGCGGTAATTCCATCAAACATTAATCATCCGAAGCAGAACCTATGATTTTAGGTCGTAATTTCTTGGTTAAAATTAATGCTAATATTGGTAATTCTGCTACTACTTCTTCTATAGAAGAAGAGGTAGAAAAGGCGGTTTGGGCTTGTCGTTGGGGTGCAGACAATATTATGGATTTATCTACCGGAAAAAATATTCATGAAACTAGAGAATGGATTATTAGAAATTCACCGGTTCCTGTTGGTACTGTGCCTATTTATCAAGCTTTAGAAAAAGTAAACGGAGTAGCAGAAGATTTGACTTGGGAGATTTTTAGAGATACATTAATAGAACAAGCAGAACAAGGTGTAGATTATTTTACAATTCATGCCGGTGTTCGTTTACGTTATGTGCCAATGACAGCAAAAAGAATTACGGGTATTGTATCTCGTGGAGGTTCTATAATGGCAAAATGGTGTTTGGCACATCATAAAGAAAGTTTTTTATATACACATTTCGAAGATATTTGCGAAATCATGAAAGCTTATGATGTAGCCTTTTCTTTAGGAGACGGTTTAAGACCAGGTTCTATTGCAGATGCAAATGACGAAGCTCAGTTTGCAGAATTAGAAACTTTAGGCGAATTAACTAAAATAGCAAGAAAACACGAAGTACAATGTTTTATAGAAGGTCCAGGTCATGTGCCAATGCATATGATAAAAGCAAACATGGACAAACAGCTAGAAGCTTGTGACGAAGCTCCTTTTTACACATTAGGTCCGTTAACAACAGATATTGCTCCAGGTTATGATCATATTACATCTGGTATTGGCGCAGCTATGATTGGTTGGTTTGGTTGTGCAATGTTGTGTTATGTAACTCCAAAAGAGCATTTAGGTTTACCAAATAAAGAAGATGTTAGAACCGGTGTGGTTACTTATAAATTAGCTGCACACGCTGCGGATTTAGCAAAAGGACATCCAGGTGCACAACACAGAGACGACGCTTTAAGTAAAGCACGTTTTGAGTTTAGATGGGAAGATCAGTTTAATTTAGGTTTAGATCCAGAATTAGCAAGAGAATATCATGATGAAACTTTACCAGCAGAAGGAGCTAAAATTGCACACTTTTGTTCTATGTGTGGTCCTAAATTTTGTTCAATGAAAATTTCTCAAGAAGTTCGAGATTTTGCAGCAGAAAATAAGGTTGCAGGTGATGAGGTTTTTGCAAAAGGAATGGAAGAAAAATCTAAGGAATTTAAAGATAAAGGTTCAGAAGTATATTTATAATATACTTTTGCCATAAAAGCGCTTCTACGTCTTGGGGGAGACGTAGTTGAGCTTTTCTTTAATATACATTGATTATTATTGAAATATTAAAAGGTGTTTTTAAAATAATTTTTACTACTTATGATAATACTTATTGCGCTAGAAAATGATATTTCTAATGAAATAGAAATTTTAGATACTTTGTTTAAAGAAGGGTTAGAGTATTATCATTTAAGAAAACCCAATAAATCGAAAGAAGAATATTTACAATACTTAAGCCAAATAGATACAGCTTTTCATTCTAAGATAGTTTTACATTATTATCATGAATTGATTCACGAATTTAATTTGAAAGGAATTCATTTTCAAGAGCAAAAGCGTAAAGATGTTTTAGAAATTGGAGCAGATTATTTATCTAATTTTAATTTGAAGGGTAAAACGATAAGCAGTTCTTTTCATGAACCAAAAGAATTAGAAAGTTGTAAAATAAAATTTGATTACAATTTATTAAGTCCGGTTTTTTCTTCAATTTCAAAACAGGGTTATCAAGGTAGAGGTTTTGATGTAAATCATATTGATAAACCAATCATTGGTATGGGAGGCGTAAATAAAGAAACAATACCAAAAGTTTTAGCCTTAGGATATAACGGTATCGGAGTTTTAGGTGGAGTTTGGAATGCGAAAAATCCTATTGAAAGTTTTAAAGGTATCAGAGATCAGTATAAAGTAGCTAAAGGTTAATTTTTATGTTAGATGATAATAATTTTATTTTAACTATTGCAGGTCTAGATCCATCTAGTGGTGCTGGTTTAACGGCAGATATAAAAACTTTTGAAGCACATGGTTTATATGGTTTGTCTGTTTGTACAGCTGTAACCGTTCAGAATGATATTGATTTTAAACATTGTCTTTGGATTGCAGAAGAGGTTATTATTAGTCAAATAGAAACTTTATTCGAAAGGTTTTCTATTGATGTAGTTAAAATAGGTGTTATTGAATCTTGGGAACGTTTATTTAACATTATAAATAAATTAAAAGCGTTAAAAGCATCAATAAAAATAATTTTAGATCCTGTTTTAAAAACTACTAGTGGTTTTAATTTTCATACAAATCAAAATCTAAAAATTTTAGAAAAAATACTCACATCTTGTTTTTTTGTTACACCAAATTATGATGAGATTAAGGCTTTGTTTCCTAAAAAAGATATTGAAGAAACGATAGACTTTATAGCGAATAAAACAAACCTGTATTTAAAAGGCGGACACAGAAAAGAGCAGAAAGGTTTAGATGAGGTTTATTACAATAGTTTGGTTCAGTTAAATATACCACCAATTGCTGAAAAAGTTTACGAGAAACATGGTAGCGGTTGTGTTTTATCATCTGCATTAGCTGCAAATATAGCTTTGGGTTTTGGTATAGATGATGCTTGTAGAAAAACAAAGTTATATACAGAACAATTTTTAAATTCTAATACAAGTTTATTAGGAAATCACAAAAACAAAAATGATAAGTAAATTACATTATATATCTCAAGGTAAATCACCAGAAGAGCATTTGCAAAATATTAAAAATGCATGCAGCTCTGGTGCAGAGACAGTTCAACTACGTTTAAAAAATGTAGAGGAAGATATCGTTTTAGAAACAGCAAAAAAGGTTAAAGAAATTACAGATAATTTTCAGACTAGATTAATTATAAACGACTATTACAAAGTTGCAATTGCTATAAAAGCAGATGGCGTTCATTTAGGTAAAACAGATGCTTGTCCTAATTTGGTTCGTAAAGAATTAGCGTCTTGGCAAATTATTGGTGGTACTGCAAACACTTTAAAAGATTGTGAAGCTTTAATAGAAAAAAGTAGATTATATTGGTTTAGGTCCGTTTAGATTTACAAATACAAAAGAAAATTTAAGTCCGGTTTTAGGAGTAGCAGGTTACAAAGTTATTTTAGAAGAATTAAAAACTACAGTGCCAATAATTGCAGTTGGTGGTATCACTTTAAACGATGCAGAGTCAATTATTGAAACAGGTGTTTACGGATTGGCTGTTTCATCAGAAATAACTAATAATTACAATGTAATTTCAAACTTTCATAAAATATTGCTTAAAGATAGAGCTCAAGAGCAAATATTTAAGTTTGATAAAAATTAAATAGCATGGAAAAATTAATAATTGCCGATAAAACATTCAATTCTCGTCTATTTACCGGAACAGGTAAATTTAGTTCGTCTAATTTAATGCAAGATGCACTATTAGAGAGTAAAAGCGAATTGGTTACGGTAGCATTAAAAAGGGTTGATGTGACGAATGAGGAGGATGATATTTTAACACATCTAAATCATGAAAGAATTAATTTATTACCAAATACTTCGGCGTAAGAAATGCTAAAGAAGCCGTTTTTGCTGCAGAATTATCTAGAGAAGCTTTACAGACAAATTGGGTAAAATTAGAAATTCATCCAGATCCTAGATATTTGTTGCCGGACCCCATAGAAACTCTAAAAGCTGCAGAAGAATTGGTTAAAAAAGGTTTTGTAGTAATGCCATATATTCATGCAGATCCTGTTTTGTGTAAACGATTAGAAGAGGTAGGTGTACAATGTGTAATGCCTCTTGGTGCTCCGATTGGAAGTAATAAAGGTTTAAAAACAGTAGATTTTTTAGAAATTATTATCGAGCAATCGAATGTGCCAGTTATTGTTGATGCAGGTATTGGTGCGCCTTCTCATGCAGCATTTGCAATGGAAATAGGTGCAGATGCAGTTCTTGTAAATACAGCAATTGCAGTTTCTAAAAACCCTGTAGCAATGGCTAACGCCTTTAGAATGGCAGTTGAAGCTGGTAGAATGGCTTTTGAAGCGAAGTTGGCTCCTGTAAATAAAAAAGCAGTTGCAAGTAGTCCGTTAACATCATTTTTAAATTAAAAGATGCGCAACTTTAAAACACTTTTTGATACTTATAACTGGAGTGAAACTTTAAATAGTATTTACAATAAAAGCAATAAAGATGTTGAGTTAGCGCTTTTAAAAGATAATTTAGATTTAGAAGATTTTAAGGCATTGTTGTCTCCGGCAGCAAAACCATATTTAGAGCAAATGGCTCAAAAAAGTCATGCACTTACTAAAAAGAGATTTGGGAATACAATACAAATGTATGCGCCCATGTATCTAAGTAACGAGTGTCAGAATATCTGTACGTATTGCGGTTTTAGTATGACTAATAAAATACCGCGAAGAACGCTAACAGATGCAGAAATTTTAAAAGAAGTTGCCTTCCTAAAAAAGAAGGGATATGATCATATTTTGTTAGTTACTGGTGAAGCAAATAGAACCGTTGGTGTAGATTATGTAAAAAATGCGATTCAATTAATACGCAGTAAATTTTCTAACATAACTATAGAAATTCAGCCTTTAAATACAGAAGATTACATTCTTTTAAAAGAAAATGGATTATATGCCGTACTTGTTTATCAAGAAACCTATCATAGAGAAGAATATAAAAAACATCACCCAAAAGGGAAGAAATCTAATTTTGATTATCGTCTAGATACACCAGATCGATTAGGTAAAGCCGGTGTACATAAAATTGGTTTAGGCGCTTTATTTGGTTTAGAAGATTGGAGAGCAGATAGTTTTTTTACAGCTTTACACCTAAAATATTTACAAAAGACGTATTGGAAAACTAAATATTCGATTTCTTTTCCTCGATTAAGACCACATTACGGTGGTTTAGAACCAAAAGTAGAAATGACGGATAAAGATTTAGTACAAACTATATGTGCATTTCGCTTGTTTGATGAAGATGTAGAATTGTCTATGTCTACCCGAGAAAGTGAAATATTTAGAAATCATATTGTTAAATTAGGAATTACTTCTATTAGTGCAGAGTCTAAAACAAATCCTGGTGGATATTCTGTTGAACCACAATCTTTAGAACAATTCGAAATTTCTGATGAAAGAAGTACAGAAGATGTTGTAAAAATGTTAAAAAATAATGGTTTAGAGGTTGTTTGGAAAGATTGGGAACATTTTGAAAAGGTATAATTTATATGAATTTATCTACCGAAGAATATAAACAATACAATCGTCATCTTATTTTAGATAAAATAGGAGAACAAGGACAATTAAAATTAAAAAAGGCAAAGGTTTTAGTAATTGGAGCTGGCGGATTAGGTTGCCCAGTTTTACAATATTTAAGCGCTGCAGGTGTTGGTAATATTGGTATTATTGATGATGATGTTGTAGATCAAAGTAATTTACAACGTCAAATTTTATATACTATTGATGATATTGGCTTGTCGAAAGCTAAAGTTGCCGCAAAAAGATTATCAGCATTAAATCCGTATATTAAGTTTGATGTATATCAAGAGAAATTAACAAGAGAAAATGCTATTCGATTATTTAAAAAATATGATATTGTTGTTGACGGATCCGATAATTTTTCAACAAGATATTTAGCAAATGACGCAGCAGTTATCGCAAACAAACCATTAGTTTACGGAGCAATTTTTAAATTCGAAGGCCAAGTAAGTGTTTTTAATTACAATAATAGTGCAACTTACAGATGTTTGTATCCAACGCCACCACAGCCGGATGAATCACCAAATTGTTCAGAAATTGGTGTATTAGGTGTTTTGCCGGGTATTATAGGTAGTTTTCAAGCAAATGAAACGATAAAAATTATTTGTGGAATAGGAAATGTGTTGTCAAATAAATTGTTATTATATAATACATTAACAATGCAGCAAGTAACTTTAAATTATCAGAAAAACACTAAAATTGATATTCAGAAATTAGAAGAGAATTATGATGTTTTCTGCGGAATAGAGTTAGACATTGAAGAAATTACTCTTACTTATTTAAAAAGCAATGTTTCTGATTACAATTTGTTAGATGTTCGAGAAGATGACGAGAGAATAAATTACCATATTGGAGGTCAGCATATTCCGTTAAGTGATTTGAAATCAAGACTAGAAGAGGTAAATGTTGATAAAAGTTTAGTTGTTTACTGTAAATCAGGTGTAAGAAGTACAAAGGCTATCAGAATTTTAAAAGAGTATTTTCCTTCTTTAAAATTAATTAATTTAAAAGGAGGTTGTTTCGTAAAATAATACACCATAATCTTCTCTTAGATATATTAATAGTTATTAGATAGTTAAACTTTTTTGGTTTGAAACCAATCTTTAAACTAAAAACACTACTTTTGCACGAAATTTAAGAACGCAAGAATGCAACCAATTAGAAACATCGCTATTATAGCCCACGTAGATCACGGTAAAACAACGTTAGTTGATAAAATTATAGATCAAGCAAAAATCTTAGACGAACGTAAAGAACGTACAGATTTATTGCTAGACAACAACGATTTAGAACGTGAAAGAGGAATTACGATTCTTTCTAAAAACGTATCTGTAAATTATAAGAACACAAAAATTAACGTAATTGATACTCCTGGTCACGCCGATTTTGGTGGAGAGGTAGAGCGTGTATTAAAAATGGCTGATGGTGTTTTATTATTAGTGGATGCATTTGAAGGGCCAATGCCACAAACTCGTTTTGTATTAGGTAAAGCCTTAGAATTAGGATTAACACCAATTGTAGTTGTAAATAAAGTAGATAAAGAAAACTGTACTCGAGATTTAGTTCATGAGAAAGTTTTTGATTTGATGTTTGCTTTAGAAGCAACAGAAGAGCAATTAGACTTTACTACAATTTACGGTTCTGCAAAGAACAATTGGATGTCTACAGACTGGAAAAATGAAACTGACAATATCGTACCTTTATTAGATGCTGTATTAGAATCTATTCCAGAAACTAAATACAACGAAGGTACTGCACAAATGCAAATTACTTCTTTAGACTTTTCTGCTTTTACAGGTAGAATTGCAATTGGACGTGTATTTAGAGGTGATTTAGAAGCTGGTAAAGATTATATGTTATGTAAAGCTGATGGTTCTACTAAAAAAGTAAGAATTAAAGAATTACATGTTTTTGAAGGAATGGGTAAAGTACAAGTAGATAAAGTACCTTGTGGTGATATTTGTGCTATTACTGGTGTAGAAGATTTTGAAATTGGTGATACAATTGCAGATTTAGAAAATCCAGAGGCATTACCAAGAACAGAAATTGATAAACCAACAATGAGTATGTTGTTTACTATTAACAACTCTCCGTTTTTTGGTAAAGAAGGTAAATTTGTAACATCTCGTCATTTACGTGACAGATTGTTTAAAGAAATGGAAAAAAACCTTGCATTAAGAGTAGATACTACAGATTCTGAAGATAAATTTAACGTTTTCGGACGTGGAGTTTTACACCTATCTGTATTAATTGAAACAATGCGTAGAGAAGGATACGAGTTACAAGTAGGTAGACCACAAGTTATTTTAAAAGAAATTGACGGAGTGAAATGTGAGCCTTACGAGACTTTATCTATCGATGTTCCAGAAGATGTTGCTTCCAAAGCAATTAATTTAGTATCTCTTAGAAAAGGAGATTTATTAATCATGGAGCCAAAAGGAGATTTACAACATTTAGAATTTACAATTCCTTCAAGAGGATTAATTGGTTTACGTAATAAAATTTTAACTGCAACAGCAGGTCAAGCTATTATTAACCACCGTTTTTCTGAATATGGACCTTATAAAGGTGATTTCTCTGAGGATATTAAAGGTGCAATTGTATCATCTGCAGCAGGTAAAGCAACAGCTTATGCTATTGATAGATTACAAGATAGAGGTCGTTTCTTTATTGATCCTAATCAAGATATTTATATTGGGCAGGTTGTAGGAGAAAACTCGAAAGCCGATGATATGGGTGTAAACTTAATTAAAGGTAAAAAATTAACCAACGTTCGTTCTTCTGGTACAGATGATAGTGTTAAAATTGCACCGAAAATTGATTTTTCTTTGGAAGAATGTATGGAGTATATTAAAGCTGATGAGTATTTAGAAGTTACTCCAGAAAGCTTACGTATGCGTAAAATTAATTTTAGACCATAACAATATTTAAAATACCTTTTTGATTATAATAATCTAAGATTATTAATATCTTAAAAACGCCACTTTTTAGTGGCGTTTTTTATATTTGTACTATGAGTGAATTTATCCATTTTTTTGAAGTTTTAAAGGAAAGTATAACAAACGATGAGTTTGTAAAATTAACAGTTAGTAAACCGATTAGAAAAAGTGAAGGTTTATTAAATGTATATGCACGTTTGTTTAAAATTGATAATAAAGATGTTTTCGAATTAAAGTATCGTTATGCGGATGATAATCAATTTAAGCAATTTACTTTAGAAGAATTAAAATCAGAATTAGAAAGTTTACTAGTAAATAAATTTAGAACAGCTTGCTTATTTACTTTAAATGAAGATTTAATTGTACTTGTATCTAAAAAGAAACTTGTTTCTTACAGAGATAATGCGCCAAGTTTTAAAAATAAATTACCGTAAATACCTTTACAATCTTAAAAATAATATTAGTTTTTAGAAAGTTTACTACTAGTTTTTAAAGCGATTAAACCTAGAATAGGACCAATAGCTAAAATTAAGTATATAAATGTTGTGTTGGTTGTATGATATATATAACTAATTATTTGAATGCTTAAAATTGTAATGGCATAACCTATACAGTTTACTATTGTAAGAGCTGTACCTTTATCTTTTTGAGGTGCACTTTGGGCAATGAGTGTAGAAAATAGTGGCGAATCTGCAATAACAACTATTCCCCAAAATAATAGAAAACTTATAAAAATTATTGCATTATCAACCATAAAAATAAAAGGAGAAATCAAACAACAAAAACAAGATAAAAGTAAAGACCAATAAGCTGTTTTTTTGTACCAATAGCCGCCGCAACATTGCTACCAACAATACATCCAATACTTCCTATAGAAATAATAAAAAAAGATAATAATGGAATTTTAAAGTTAACTTCATGTAAGTTAGAGTATGTAATTAAAAGTATCGGTACAAACGCCCAAAACGTATAAAGTTCCCACATATGACCAAAATATCCAAAAGCAGCTTTTCTAAATTGGTCGTTTTTAAAAACTTTATAACAAATAGAAATGTCTAAAGCGGTTCCTTTTTTTCGATAAGGCCCATTAGGAACTAAAATAAATAATAGTAATCCACCAAAAATGGCTAATATCGAAATGAATAAAACAATATTTTGCCAAGAATAGTCTTGTAAACTATCTTTAAGTAAATGTGGTAAAGCAGTTCCTAACACTAAGGCACCTACTAAATAACCTAAAGATTTTCCCAATCCTTTTTCAAAATAATCCGTAGCAATTTTCATCCCAACAGGATAAATTCCTGCTAAGAAAATTCCTGTTAAGAATCTTAATATAAGTAAGCTAAATAAAGTGTTTTCATTAAAAGTTAAACAACCATTAAAAACTGCGCCTAAAGCGGCACAAAAGAAAAATACTTTAGAAGGCGAGAATCTATCTGCTATAGAAAGGAGTGCAAATAACAATGTTCCTAAAATAAAACCAAATTGAACTGCAGAAGTTAAATTTTCTAAGGCATTAGTTTTTAAATTGAAGTTATCAATTAAATCTGTTAATACAGCATTGCTTGCAAACCATAAAGACGTACAACAGAATTGAGAAATAACAATTATAAGTAGAACAAATTTGTGATGTTTCATTTAGAAAGCAAATTTATTGAAAAGAATGTAATATTCAATTTAAAATTAACATTGAAATCAGTTTGTTTTTTTATCTTTGATTTGATGAAAAAAGTCAAAATTATAGAATGTCCTAGAGATGCAATGCAAGGTATAAAATCTCATTTTATTGCAACCGAGCAAAAAGCATTATATATAAATTCTCTTTTAAAAGTTGGTTTTGATACTATTGATTTTGGTAGTTTTGTATCTCCAAAAGCTATTCCGCAAATGCGAGATACGGCAGCTGTTTTATCAAAATTAGACTTATCGAAAACAGATAGTAAATTATTAGCGATTATCGCAAATATTAGAGGTGCAAATGATGCTTCTGTTTTTGAAGAAATAGATTATTTAGGATATCCATTTTCTATTTCAGAAAACTTTCAAATGCGTAATACGCATAAAACAATAGCAGAATCTTTAGAAACCTTAGATGCTATTTTAAACATTGCAGATAAGTCTAATAAAGAAGTTGTGGCTTATTTATCAATGGGATTTGGTAATCCGTACGGAGATCCTTGGAATGTTGAAATAGTAGGTGAGTGGACAGAAAAATTGTCTAAAATGGGCGTTAAAATTTTATCGCTTTCAGATACTATTGGTAGTTCTACACCGGATGTTATAGAATATCTATTTTCAAATTTAATTCCGAATACTCAAATATAGAATTTGGGGCACATTTACATACAACACCGGATAAATGGCACGAAAAAGTAAACGCAGCATTTAAAGCTGGTTGTAATAGGTTTGATGGCGCTATTAAAGGTTACGGAGGTTGCCCAATGGCAAAAGACGACTTAACAGGTAACATGCCAACCGAAAAATTATTATCGTATTTTACTGCAGAAAAAGCTTTTACAAATATAAAGCCGATGAGTTTTGAAAGTGCTTACAATAAAGCCTTAGAAACTTTTCTATAAATTTAAAACTTCTTAAAGTTTCTCAATTACTGTTAATTTTCTTAAAGTTACGTTAATTTTTTATTTGAGTTACTATTTAATCTTAATAAGTCAATCTTTCAATAATGTTTTGTTTAACTTTGGTTTAAAATAATTAAACAAAACAATATTATGAAAAAACTAAACTTAATTTTATTATTCTTATCATTTGCATTTTACAATTGTAATAATGAAGATGATTTCGATTACAAATTTTACACACCAACGGGAAACTCTATTACGTACAACCTTGGTACTAAGGATGTATCAGGAATCTCAGGTAAAGTTTCTTTTGTAGAGAACCAAGATGCTTCTATTAACATTAATATTTCTCTAGATGGAACGCCGAAGGAGGACAGCATCCAGCTCATATTCACTTCAATACTGCAGCTGAAGGCGGTGATATTGCTTTATCTCTTGGAAGTGTAAGTGGTAGCAGTGGTAAGAGCACCATAAACGTTACTACTTTAGATGATGGTACACCTATAACTTTCTCTGAACTTTTGGAATTTGATGGTTATATAAATGTTCATTTAAGTAAAGATGAATTAGGAACCATTGTTGCACAAGGTGATATAGGACAAAATGCCCTAAAACCAAATGCTATTGTTTATGATTTAGGTGAAAAAGATGTAGCAGGTATTTCGGAACAGCAACTTTTTCTGAAAGAAAAAATGGAAGCATATTAGCAGAGTTAGATATTCAGAATACTCCGAAGGCGGAGAGCACCCAGCTCATATACATGCAAATACAGCACTAGAAGGAGGAGGTATACTATTGTCTTTTACACCAGTGAATGGAGATACTGGGAAAAGCTTTACAAATTTTACAGCATTAGATGATGGAACAGCATTAAGTTTTTCTGATATACAAAACTTAGATGCTTACATTAACGTTCATTTAAGTGCAACACAACTTTCTACAATTGTATCTCAAGGTGATATTGGTGTGAATGATTTAACAGGAAACACTAAGGAATATGATTTAGGAGAAAAAGATGTTACTGGTATTTCGGAACAGCAACTTTTTCTGAAAGAATTAATGGTGAAGCTTTAGCTACTTTGAAATTAATGAATACTCCTGCTGGTGGATCACATCCATCGCACATTCATGCTAATACAGCTTTAGAAGGAGGTTCAATATTATTTTCTTTTAATCCAGTTAATGGAGATACAGGAATGAGTATGACAAATGTATCTACTTTTGACGATGGATCTTCTTTTATGTATGCTGACATAGCAGAATTAGATGGTTATATTAATGTTCATTTAAGTTCAACTCAATTATCTACAATTGTAGCCCAAGGAGATATAGGTCAGAATGACTTAACAGGAAACACCAAAGAGTATGACTTAGGAGAAAAAGATGTAACAGGTATTTCGGAACAGCAACTTTTTCTGAAAGAATTAATGGTGAAGCTTTAGCTACTTTAGATATTATGAATACACCTGCGGGAGGGATGCATCCATCGCACATTCATGCCAATACAGCTGTAGAAGGTGGTTCAATATTATTTTCTTTTAATCCGGTAAATGGAGATACAGGAATGAGTATGACAAATGTATCTACTTTTGACGATGGATCTTCTTTTATGTATGCTGACATAGCAGAATTAGATGGTTATATTAATGTTCATTTAAGTTCAACTCAATTATCTACAATTGTAGCTCAAGGAGATATAGGTCAGAATGACTTAACAGGAAATACAACAATGTACGACTTAGGTGAGAAAGATGTAGCGGGAATTTCGGAACAGCAACTTTTTCTGAAAGAGTTAACGGAGAAGCTTTAGCAACATTAGATATTATGAATACACCTGCGGGAGGAATGCATCCAGCACATATTCATGCGAATACAGCCGTAGAAGGTGGTGCAATATTATTTTCTTTTAACCCAGTAAATGGAGATACAGGAATGAGTATGACCAATGTATCTACTTTTGATGATGGGTCTTCTTTTGTTTATGCTGATATTGCAAATTTAGATGCTTACATCAATGTTCATTTAAGTGCAACTCAACTTTCTACAATTGTAGCTCAAGGAGACATTGGTAAAAACGATTTAACATCAGAAAGTAAAGTGTATACCTTGGCAGAAAAAGATGTAGCAGGAATTTCTGGTACTGCAACTTTTTATAAAAGAATTGACGGTTCTGCATTGGCAGTATTAAATATTATGAATACACCAGCAGGTGGAATGCATCCAGCACATATTCATGAAAATGATGCAGCTACTGGTGGACCAATCGCTTTTAGCTTTTCTCCTGTAAACGGAGATACAGGAATGAGTATGTCTCAAGTAGAAACATTAGATGACGGTACTGCAATTACTTATGATGAAATTTTAACTTTTGATGGTTATATTAACGTACATTTAAGTGCATCTCAGTTGGGAACTATTGTTGCTCAAGGTAATATAGGTTCTAATGAATAATTAGATGTCTAACATAATAATTCTAAAACCCATCATTTTTTGATGGGTTTTCTTATTTTATGTTGTTACTTTTGAAACAAAAATTATCATCATGAAATTTTATATAAAACTGCTTCTTTTATTGTTAT
Organism: Polaribacter sp. HA6-7; assembly: GCF_055693625.1. Lineage (NCBI taxonomy): Bacteria > Pseudomonadati > Bacteroidota > Flavobacteriia > Flavobacteriales > Flavobacteriaceae > Polaribacter > Polaribacter sp. HA6-7. Next base: position 1,736,176 of record NZ_CM146338.1, on the reverse strand, counting down.
TAATTTCTTTTACTGATTGCAAAAAAGACGATTCTAAAATAGATTTTACATTTTTACAATTGAATGATGTTTATGAAATTGCGCCAATTCAGGGCGGTGAATATGGCGGAATGGCAAGAGTAGAAACTATTCATCAAGAGCTTTTACAAGAAAATAAAAACACCATGCTTTTTATGGCAGGTGACTTTTTGAATCCGTCTTTATTAGGAACAATAAAAGTAGACGGTAAAAGAGTAAAAGGAAAGCAAATGGTAGAAGTAATGAATGCCATGAATTTCGACTTGGTAGCCTTCGGTAATCATGAATTCGATCTTTCTAAAGATGAATTGCAGCAAAGATTAAATGAAAGTACTTTTCCTTGGATTTCTGCAAACGTAAAACTGAAAACTAAAGAAGCTGCAGTTTTATATTACAAAGAAAAGAATGGTGAAAAAGAAAATGTTAACGAAACTTTTATAAAAGAGTTTACAGACAAAGATGGCACAAAAATTAAAATTGGTTTTATAAGTGTTTGTATTCCTTCTAATCCTAAAGAATATGTAGAGTATGGTAACATGTTTATAAAGGCAAGAGCTTCTTATGCAGCTTTAAAAGACAAAGTTGATATAGTTTTTGGTTTAACACATGTAAAACTGGCAAACGATAAAAAAATTGCAAAATTAATTCCAGACTTGCCTTTAATAATGGGAGGTCACGAACATACTAATAGCAACAACTTTATAGGAAATGTTCAAATATCTAAAGCAGATGCAAATGCTAAAACTGTTTACATCCATAGAATTTCTTATGACAAAAAAACAAAGAAAACCACAATTCAATCAGAATTAAAAGAAATAAATAGTTCTATTAAAGAAAATAAAAAGGTTAAAGAAATTGTTGCGAACTGGCAATCTATTTTAGATGAAAAAATTAAGCTGGTTATTAAAAAACCTAATGAAATTATTTACAATACAAAAATTCCTTTAGATGGTAGAGATACACCAATAAGAAGTAGACAAACTAATTTAGGAGAATTGATTACTAGTGCAATGTCTTTTGCATATAATGACAAAATTGATGCAGCAATTGTAAACGGTGGTTCTATTCGAATTGATGATGTTTTAGTTGGAGATATTTCTCCGATAGATATTTTTAGAGTTTTACCTTATGGCGGACCAGTTTTAAAAGTTAAAATTAAAGGAAGCTTACTAAAAAGAGTTTTAGATTATGGTGAACTTGCCGCGGGAACAGGAGCTTATTTGCACAGACATAATATTAAATTAATAGAAACTAGTTGGTTTATAAACAAAAAACCAATCGACTTAAATAAAATCTATACAGTTGCCTTTTCTGATTACTTATTAAAAGGTTTCGACATTCCTTTTTTATCAGAAAAGAATATAGATGTTCTTGAAATTTATCATCCTAAAGAAAATGAAATAGCTATAGATGTTAGAAAAGCGTTGGTTGCTTATTTAAAACAATAAATTTTATTTTAATTTATTCTAAATAAGCTTTTTTAAATTAGATTTGGGTAGTATATTTGCAAAAAAATAAAATACTATTTTAAACTAATCTAAATAAAATGAAAAAAGTTTTTTTGACTATAGCCGTTGCTGCATCAATAATATCTTGTAATAATAATGATAGTGATAACGGAATTGAAACAGTTGCTCCAGCGACTTATAACTTTGAAAGAAACGGAGAAAGTACTGTAAGTTATAGCGGGCAAACTACTAGAATTAGAATGGCAGATGAGTTTGCATCGGCTCTTTTGTCTACTTCAGAAACTATTGCAAGTCTTAAAGATAAATTTGCGCATGCAGAAGGTGATAATGATTTTACAGAGACAGAATTAAATACATCTTCAAAAAATATTAGAAGTAAAACTGCTGCATCAACAGATTTTTATGCTAGTAATACTACAGATGCATTAGCAATTAAAGCTGAATTTGATAGTTGGATAGAAGCACAAGTAAATGAAGTTTTTCCTAATTGGAATACAGATGCTTCTGCTGGTGTAGCTGGTCAAATTCAAGAAGCAGGTGGTGGATCTATTCGATATGTAAATGCGAAAGGATTAGAATATAACCAGTTAATTACAAAAAGTTTAATTGGTGGTTTAATGACAGATCAAATACTAAATAATTATTTAAGTGTTGCTGTTTTAGATGAAGCTACAAATGTAGAAGATAATGATGCTAATGTTTTATTAAGCGGCAAAAATTATACAAACATGGAGCATAAATGGGATGAGGCTTTTGGTTATTTATACGGTAACGAAACTAATGCTAGTTCACCTGAATTAAATCAAGACGGATACTTAAATAAATATTTAAGTAGAGTAGAAGGTGATACAGATTTTACGGGTATTGCTCAAGCTATTTACAATGCGTTTAAACTAGGTAGAGCTGCAATAGTATCGGGTGATTATGAAACTAGAAATGAACAAGCAGAGATCTTAAGAGAAAAAATATCTGAAGTTATTGCCATAAGAGCAGTTTATTATTTACAACAAGGTAAAACTAAATTAGAAACTGATAAAGCTAGTGCTTTTCATGATTTATCAGAAGGTTTAGGGTTTGTTTATAGTTTACAATTTACAAGAAAACCAAATAGTAGTGTATCTTACTTTACAAAAGAAGAAGTAGATAACTTTATGTCAACTTTATTATCAGGTAATGGTTTTTGGGATGTTTCAATTACAACTTTAGATGAAATTTCTGCAACAATTGCTGCAAAATTTAACTTTACAGTTGCACAGGCAGGTTCTTAAAAATACATCACAAATTGCAGTATAAAAAGTAAACATATTACCTACTTTTTCGTATTTTTGTATCTTTATTTAGAATAAATAGAAATAAAATGATTAAAAAATTTTCTTTACTTATTACAGTAATACTTACAATGAGTGCTTGTTCTTCATCAGAAGGTGGTGAACAAGTAATTACAGATAGTTTTGATAGAGGAGCGATGTTGGTAAATATTGCTGATAATATAATTATTCCTGCTTATGAAGATTTTAACGCCAAAATGAATTCTCTTAAGTCTGCAGGTGATAGTTTTGTGGCAAACCCTAATCAAACAAATTTAGATAGTTTTAGATCTGCTTGGTTATCAGCTTATAAAACTTGGCAGTATGTAGAAATGTTTAATATTGGCAAAGCAGAAGAATTGCAGTATTCTTTTTACATGAATATTTACCCTTTAACAGTTAGTGATGTAGAAGAAAATATAGCGAATGGTAGTTACGATCTAAATAGTGTAAATAATCATGATGCTCAAGGTTTTCCGGCTTTAGATTATTTATTATATGGTGTAGATGATACTGATGCTAAAATATTAGAAAAATATACTACAGCTGCTAATAACGATAATTACAAGAAGTATATTACAGATGTTTTAAATCAAATGTCAACTCTAACAAACACAATTGTTTCAGATTTTAAAACGCAGAGAGATACATTTGTTGTAAGTACGCAAAATACTGCAACTAGTGTAGTTAATAAGTTAATAAATGATTATATTTTTTATTACGAAAAAGGTTTAAGAGCTAATAAATTCGGAATTCCTGCAGGTGTTTTTTCTAACACAACTTTGCCAAACAAAGTAGAAGGTTTTTATAAAAATGATGTTTCTAAAGAACTTTCTTTGGAGGCTTTAACGGCTGTTAAAAATTTATTTGAAGGTACATCTTACAATGGTAATTCAAATGGCTTAAGTTTTAAAAATTACTTAATTCAACTAGAAAGAGAAGATATTGCAAGCGCTATAACAACTCAATTGGAGGCAGCTACATCAGAAATTAATAAATTGGATAATAGCTTTACTGTTCAAGTAAATTCTGATAATACTGCAATGACAAAATCTTACGATGAGTTACAAAAAGTAGTCGTTTATTTTAAAGTTGATATGCTACAGGCTTTCAATATAAATGTAGATTATGTTGATGCAGATGGTGATTAATAAAATAATAATTAATTAAAAATGGATTCCTAATTTTCAGTTGAAACTCAATTGAAAATTAGGTTTTTTTATGTCAAAAAATAAAATTACATATAAATTTACCCAACAAACAAGTGCAGCTCCTTTAGCTGTATTTCGTTTGTTTTTTGGTGTAATGATGTTTGCGAGTATTATTAGATTCTCGGGCAAACGGTTGGATTGAAAAACTTTATTTACAACCTAAATTTCATTTTTCTTACTTCGGATTAGACTTTATAAAACCGATTGGTAATTACACATATATATTATTTATTATTTGTGCAATTTCTGCATTAATGGTTGCTGTAGGTTACAAGTATAGATTCGCTATTGTAACCTTTTTCTTATCATTTTTGTACATAGAATTAATGGACAAAACTACTTATTTAAATCATTATTATTTTATAACAATACTTAGTTTTTTATTAATTTTCTTACCAGCAAACGTCTATTTCTCTTTAGACAGTTTTCAAAAGAAAAAACAGTATTTAAAGGTTTCTACTTGGACAATAGATTGCATAAAAATTCTTTTATCAATAGTATATTTTTATGCAGGTTTGGCAAAAATAAATTCAGATTGGTTGTTTAGAGCAATGCCTTTAAAAATATGGTTGCCTTCTAAATACGATTTACCATTTATAGGAGGTAATTTGATGCAACAAAATTGGTTTCATTTTGCAATGAGTTGGTCTCGGATTAATCTATGATTTGGCAATTCCTTTTTTACTGTTATACAAAAGAACAAGATATATTGCATTTCTATTTGTAATCATTTTTCATGTTTTTACAAGAGTTCTTTTTCCTATTGGTATGTTTCCTTTTATAATGATTGTGTCTGCTTTAATATTTTTTGATGCACCTTTTCATCAAAAAATCATCAATTTTATAAATAATTATTTGCCAAAAAACAATATTCAATCCTTTGATAAATATAGCTTTAGTAAAACAAAATTAGTACTTATAAAGCCAGTTTTAATTGTGTTTTTTGTTTTGCAAATTTTAATTCCGTGGAGATATTTATTGTACCCAGGAGAATTATTTTGGACCGAAGAAGGCTACAGATACTCGTGGCGAGTTATGTTAATGGAAAAAGCTGGTAATACTACATTTAGAATAAAAGATTTAAACACAGGAAATTACTTTCGTGTAGAAAACTCAGATTTTTTAACTTCATTTCAAGAAAAACAAATGAGTTATCAACCAGATTTTATTTTAGAATATGCTCATTTTCTTGGAAATCATTTTACAAAGCAAGGTTATAAAAATATTGGAGTTTTTGCAGATAGTTATGTTGCATTAAATGGCAGATTAAGCACTAAGTTTGTAGATGAATCCGTAAATTTGTACCGCAAAGATTTAGCAACATTTAAACCTATCGATTGGATACTTCCTTTTCAATCAAATATAAAAATTAAAGGTATTTAAGTAATGAACAATAAAATACTTATTATAAGTTTACTGTTTTTTCAAACAATCATATTTGGTCAGAATAAAGTAAATGGTTCTGTAAATACAGCAACAAATAAACCTCTTAAAAATGTGCAAGTCTATAACGAAATGGGCGGTTTGTTAGCAGAAACAAATGCTTTAGGTGAGTTTAAATTTATTACAGAAAAAACAAAACTGCCATTAATTTTTTATGCAGAAGGATATAAAATTAAAAATGTTTTTGTAGAATTAAATAAATTTCAAAATTTAAAAATCGTTTTAAATATTTTTTCAGAAGATTTATCAGAAATTCAAATTAAAGCAAGAAAAGAAAGAGTTTTCGAATTAAAACGATTAAAAGATGTAGAAGGAACTTCTATTTTTGCCGGTAAAAAGACAGAAGTTATTCTTGTAAACCAATCTACTGCAAATGTGGCAACAAATAATGCTCGTCAAATTTTTAATCAAATTGCAGGTTTAAATATTTATCAAAATGACGACGCAGGTTTGCAATTAAATATTGGCGGTAGAGGATTAGATCCTAACAGAACTGCAAATTTTAATACTAGACAAAACGGCTATGATATTAGTGCAGATGTTTTAGGCTACCCGAAAGCTATTATACACCTGCAGCAGAGAGTTTAGCAGAAATACAAGTTATTAGGGGTGCTGCTTCTTTACAATACGGAACCCAATTTGGTGGTTTGGTTAATTTTGTCACTAAAAAGCCAACTATAAACCAAGAAATTATTTTTAGAAATACTATAGGTAGTAATGGTTTGTTTACAAATTTTACAAGTTTAAGTGATACGCAAGGTAAATGGAGTTATTACACATTTATAAATTACAAAAAAGGAGACGGATTTAGACCAAATTCTAATTTCGAATCTAAAAATGCGTTTTTACATTTAGGATATCAATTTAATTTAAAAAGTAAACTTTCTTTAGAAATAACTGTTTTAGATTATTTGGCGCAACAAGCAGGTGGTTTAACAGATGCTATGTTTAACGAAGATCCTTATCAAAGTAATAGAGCCCGTAATTGGTTTCAGGTACAATGGTTACTTTATAATTTAAAATGGGAACATTTATTTTCTGACAACACTAATTTTTCTTTTAATTTCTTCGGATTAGATGCCTCTCGAGACGCCATTGGTTTTAGAACAAATCGAGTAAACCAAGTAGATCCTGGTTCTGAAAGAGATTTAATTAAGGGAACTTTTAAGAACTTTGGTTTTGAAACTAGATTATTAAGTAAATACTCTTTGTTTGATAAAAAGGCAACTTTTTTAATTGGCTCAAAATTTTACAAAGCCAATAATACGAATATGCAAGGTCCTGGTTCTAATAATTCGGATGCAGATTTTGAATATTATAATAACGAATATCCAAATTATCCGCGTCAATCTGATAGTAAATTTCCGAATTTAAACGTTTCATTATTCGGAGAAAATATTGTGTATTTAAATGATAAATGGTCTGTTACACCAGGTGTTAGATTCGAATACATCAATACAAAAAGAGACGAAATCATAAAAGACATTGTAACCGATGCCGCTGGTAATGTAATTAACGACAATCTTAGAGAAGAAAAAGAAACAAATGAAAGGACTTTTCTTTTGTTAGGTGTTGGTACGAGTTATAAAAAATCGAAAGCATTAGAATTTTATGGAAATATTTCTCAAAACTATAGATCTGTAACTTTTTCTGATATCAGTACAGCAAATCCTGCTTTTGAAATATCGCCAGATATTACAGATGAAAAAGGTTTTACTATTGACGCAGGTTTTAGAGGTAATTTTAAAAACTATTTTTCTTACGATGCCAATATTTTCGGACTTTTTTACAATGATAGAATAAATATTTATACAAGAGATGATGGTAAAGCTGAACGAGATAATATTGGTGATGCTAGAATTTTAGGAATCGAAAGTTTGGTAGATTTTAATTTAAAAAAGTTGTTTCAAATGAATTCTAACTTTGTTTTTAATTACTTTATAAATTCATCATTTATTACATCAGAATATACAAAATCAGAAAAAAATGGTGTAGTTGGTAATGAAGTCGAATTTATACCAAATGTTAATATTAAAACAGGATTTAAATTTGGATATAATAATTTTATAGCAAGTTTGCAATATTCATATTTATCTAGACAATTTTCTGATGCAACAAATGCGTCTCGGCGGAAGTATAAGTGGTGTAACCGGAGAAATACCAGCATATAGTATTTTAGATTTTTCTACTTCTTATAAATACAAGTTTGCAAAATTAGAAGCTGGGGTAAATAATTTATTAGATAATGCTTATTTTACAAGAAGAGCAACAGGTTATCCTGGGCCTGGTATTATAACATCAGCGCCAAGAAATTATTACGTAGGTTTAGAATTAAAATTCTAAGCTTTAATATAGGTTTAAAGTCAATAAATAATTGTAAATTTGCTCGCAATTATATCTTAATTGCAACATGACAGCACACAACAACAAAATTTTAGGAGAAGGTTTAACGTATGATGACGTTTTATTAGTTCCAGCTTTTTCAGAAGTCCTTCCAAGAGAAGTAAGTATTCAAACAAAATTCACTAAAAATATTACTATAAATGTACCAATAGCTTCTGCAGCTATGGATACTGTAACAGAATCTGCCTTAGCAATTGCTATTGCCGGAGAAGGTGGTATTGGTGTTTTACATAAAAACATGACTATCGAGCAGCAAGCGCAAGAAGTTAGAAGAGTAAAAAGAGCAGAATCTGGTATGATTTTAGATCCTGTAACTTTACCTTTAACAGCTACTGTTTTAGATGCAAAAGCTCATATGAAAGAGCATAGCATTGGTGGTATTCCTATTGTAGATGATAACGGAATTTTAAAAGGTATTGTTACCAACAGAGATTTACGTTTCGAGCACAATGCAACAAGACCAATTATTGAAGTAATGACAAGAGAAAACTTGGTTACTGCAGATGTTGGTACTTCTTTAAACGATGCAGAAAAAATATTACAAAATTATAAAATTGAAAAACTTTTAATTGTTGATGAAAATTACAAATTAAAAGGATTAATTACTTTTAGAGATATTACTAAGGTTACGCAAAAACCAATTGCAAATAAAGACTCTTATGGTAGATTAAGAGTTGCTGCAGCTTTAGGTGTTACAAGTGATGCTGTAGATAGAGCAGAAGCATTAGTGAATGCTGGCGTAGATGCAGTTATTATTGATACTGCCCATGGACATACAAAAGGTGTTGTAACTGTTTTAAAACAGGTTAAAGATAAGTTTCCGAATTAGATGTAGTTGTGGGTAATATTGCAACGGGTGCAGCTGCAAAATATTTAGTAGAAGCAGGTGCAGATGCTGTAAAAGTTGGTATTGGCCCAGGTTCTATCTGTACAACGAGAGTTGTTGCTGGTGTTGGTTTCCTCAGTTTTCTGCAGTTTTAGAAGTTGCCGCAGCTATAAAAGGAAGCGGTGTACCAGTGATTGCAGATGGAGGAATTCGTTATACAGGAGACATTCCTAAGGCGATTGCTGCAGGAGCAGATTGTGTAATGTTAGGATCTTTATTAGCAGGTACAAAAGAATCTCCAGGAGAAACTATTATTTACGAAGGTAGAAAGTTTAAATCTTATAGAGGTATGGGATCTGTAGAAGCAATGAAACAAGGTTCTAAAGATAGATATTTTCAAGATGTAGAAGCAGATATTAAAAAGCTTGTGCCGAAGGAATTGTAGGTAGAGTTCCTTATAAAGGAGATTTAGATGAAAGTATTCATCAATTTGTTGGTGGTTTAAGAGCTGGTATGGGTTATTGTGGTGCAAAAGATATCGAAACTCTTAAAGAAACTGGTCAGTTTGTAAGAATTACGGCAAGCGGAATTAACGAAAGTCATCCTCATGATGTTGCAATTACAAAAGAATCTCCTAACTATAGTAGAAGATAATTTTTAAAAAGTATATATTAAAAGCTCAAGACTTTACATCTTGAGCTTTTTTCTTTTAGATTACTCTGCATATGCTCCGGAAGAATAAGTTAATTCGTAACTATGTGTGTAAATTTCAAACACAATTCCGAAAGGATCTTCTACATAACACATTTTAAAAGGTTTGTCTTTTGGATAGTATTCTCTAATTGGCATTCGTTGTTTTCCTCCGTAAGAAATAATTTTTTCTATCAATTCTTCGATATTAGGATCTTGAACACAAAAATGAAATAATCCTGTATTAAATGGATTAAATTCTGGTGCTTCTTTAATACCGTCAGGAAAAGAAAATAATTCAACTCCAATTCCGTCTGAGGTTGCTAAATGTGCAATCTCAAAAGAGGTCCAATCGTTACCAAAAACATCGATACACATTTGCCCAATAGCTGTTTCTGTTTCTTTTTTTATTTCTGATGGCTGCATTATAACGTACCAACCCATAACTTCAGAATAAAATTCTACAGCTTTATTTATATCTCGGTACAGTAATACCAATATGAGAAAATGACTTCGGATAATTTTTTGTTTCTTTCATGTCGTTAATTTAAGTTGCAAAATTCGTTTATATTTGTCATATAGACAATAACTTACCTAAAAGTAGTATAGTTACTAAAAGTAGTAAAATGTTGATTTTTAGATTTTTAATTTTAAATTATGATTGAAAATAAATTGAAATGTCCGCTAAATTATACAATGAGTTTAATAGGTACTAAATGGAAACCGTTGGTGTTATTCCATTTATTAGATGGAGGATTAAGGTCCGGTGTTTTGCAAAAGCATATAGAAGGTATTTCTAATAAAATGTTTACGCAAACAGTAAGAGAATTAGAAAAAGACGAATTGATTACTCGAAAAATATATCCTGTTGTTCCTCCAAAGGTTGAATATGCTTTAACCGAAAAAGGAAAAACTTTAGAATATATTTTAAGAAGCTTAGACCGTTGGGGAACAGAAAATTATAAATAAAAAAAGCCTAAGAATCAGTTCTTAGGCTTTGTTTTTTTCGATTAGCTTTTTTTAAATACTATCTACAAATTTTTGAAAAACTTGTTTATGTAATTCTAAATTTAGGTTTGCAGATAAGGCAACACGTGCAATATAATCTTTGTCACCTTCTTTTGTGGTTCCTTGTGTAGAAGTTGCAGGAATCGTCCAATAACAACCTTTTAATTGTCCGTAACTAACACAATATTTGCTTTCATCCGGAATTTCCGTAATCATTAAATTTATCAACTTTAAATTCAATGCTCTCTTGTAAGCTTCTCTTTCTTCATCAGAATTACCTTTTGTTGGTAAATCTAAAGAAAACACAGACGGTGTAAAACCTTCTTTAGCCAATTCTTCTGAAACAAAATTAATTTTAGCTTCGGTAAAACTTCTTGAATAAAGTTTACAAATTCTCTAGTGTTTGTGTATGCATTAGCAATTCTTTGATTCATTGATGGTAATTGCTTTGCCAAAATTTCATATTGATGTGCTGTAGCTTCATTATCACATAATTCTAAATGAGTATGAATTTTATCAATAAGGTTTTCAGTTTTATCATTACCAACACAATAACCTGCTGTACATTTTCCTCCGCTAGGAAATTTAGAACCACTTGCGTAAGAAATTGTTCTTACAGTAGATAAGATTTTTCCTTCACCTAAAAACAATACATTTGGGCAAAAAGTTTGGTCTAATATAAATACAGGATCAACGGCAATAGAACCATTTTCTGTTTTTCTTTCTTTACTTAAAACTTCTTTTAAAGCTAATAATTCTGGTACTTCAACTCTAGGATTTGTAGGTATTTCTGCAATAATATAAGGTACAGCATCTTGTTTAGCAATCTTATTTAAAACAGTATGAATACTTTTAACCATATCATTATCACCATCTACCGGTAAATCTACAACTTCTACAAAATCTAAACATGCAGCTACACGTCTTGCTTGGTCATTTGTTCCACCATAACAATTTGGTGGTACTATAAATTTAATAGCTTTTCCTTTATGATTTTCTAGAGCATTGTCTACTAATCCCATCATTATGGCATATTGAATAGACAAACCGCTAGAACCAACAACAGGTTTTAAATTTGTACCTGTTATACTTTTAATTTCTTCTAAAACGGATGCTTTATCATTAAGATTTACTTTACTTTTTTCAGATATATTAACATTATCAGTTAAAATTTGTAAAGCATTTAAGGTGTTTGCAGGTGTCATTGCAACAGTTTCTCTTCTTCTTACATGCTGAATTTCGGAAATATATTCTTCATTCTCTGTTCCGTTAACAGCTAAAATACTTCCTAACTCTTGGTAAAGATTCAAATAAAAATCTATGTTTTTATGCATTGTTAATTCGCCAATTTCAGAATTTGAAGCAACCAAAATAGTGCTACCATCAAAAGGAGAAATAGAATTTAAATCTTCAATTTTTTGAGTTTCGAATGTGTAACCGTAAACTGTTTTTATCATTTCTGATGAAAAAGATTTAGGCAAACTATCTGTATATAAGATTCTTGTGTTTTTATGATCGATTAAATTCTTTCTTAAAACGGCAAGAATGGGTGCAGATTTAGATGAAAAACTGATAACATTCGAGGCGTCTAGGTTATTTAACTTTGCAATAGACCATTCTAAAACACAAGATAAAGGATGTCCTAATCTAATATAATCGTATGCCGTTGGCAAAAGATCTAAAGCAGATTGTTCTGAATTATTAGCTTCGTATAGTTTTTCGAAATGCTCTAAAAACTGAGTTTTAGCTAATTCTTCATTATAAATATCTAATCGATGCGTTGTTAAATTTAGCCAATTACTAGGCATATTATTTACTACGCTTTTAATATAATTTATGGTTTTATTGTCTTGCATAATCTTCACTTAAAAATAGGATTGCAATTTACGTTAAATTGCGTTATTTTTTAAAAATATTAAGACGATTTACGTCAATTAAACTTACCAATTATTTGCAGTTTTAATCATTTTATTAAAAAGAAGTTAATAAGTTGTTAAAGAATATCATTAAAATTAACGAATCCTTATATTTGTTAGATAACCAACTTTTAATTTATGAAAAAAATTATATTATTTTTCCTGTTTATTTCAATAACAGTTTCTGCTCAAAAAGTAGATTTATCTTATTATTTACCTAAAGATGTTTCTTATAATTCAGCAATACCTACGCCAGCATCAGTAATTGGTCATGAAGTAGGAGAGTGGCATATTACTCATGATAAATTATCAGAATACATGAAAGCTTTAGCGGCTTCTTCAGATAGAATTTCAATAGAGAAAAGAGGTAAAACTTACGAAGACAGACAATTGTATTTATTAACAATTACATCTCCTAAAAATCATCAAAATTTAGAAGAAATTAGAAAAAATCATATCGATGCTACAAACAATAGTAACGTAGATGTTAGCAATAATAAAATTGTGGTGTATCAAGGTTTTTCTATACATGGTAACGAAGCAAGTGGTTCTAATGCTGCATTAGCAGTTGCGTATTATTTGGCTGCGGCACAAGGAAGTGAAATAGACGATTTACTAGAAAATACGGTAATTTTATTTGACCCTTCTTTAAATCCTGACGGATTGCAACGTTTTGCATATTGGGCAAATACCAACAGAAGTAAAAATATAAATCCAGATCCAAACGACAGAGAATATTCAGAAATTTGGCCAAGAGGAAGAACAAATCATTATCAGTTTGATATGAATAGAGATTGGTTGCCTGTGCAATTGCCGGAAAGTAAAGCAAGAATAGCTACTTTTCATAAATGGTTGCCAAATGTTTTAACAGATCATCATGAAATGGGAAGTAATTCTAGTTTCTTTTTTCAACCAGGAGTTCCTTCTAGAACAAACCCGTTAACACCAAAATTAAATCAAGAATTAACGAAAGAAATAGGTTCTTATCATGCAAAAGCTTTAGATAAAATAGGTTCTTTATATTATTCTGAAGAAAGTTATGACGATTTTTATTATGGTAAAGGTTCTACTTTTCCGAGACATTAATGGTAGTATTGGTATTTTATTTGAACAAGGTAGTTCTAGAGGTCATGCTCAAGAAACAATAAACGGAGTGTTAACGTTTCCGTTTACTATTAGAAACCAATTTACTGCAGCATTATCTACTTTAGAAGCAAGTAGAAAAATGAGAGTTAAAATTTTAAAATATCAGCAAGATTTTTACAAAGAATCTAGAAATTCGGTAGTAATAAAGCGATTGTTTTTGGTGATGAAAAAGATGCTGCAAAAAGTTTTCATTTAGCAGAAGTTTTAAAGAATCAGAAAATAAAAATTCACGAAGTAAAATCTGATTTTACACAAAACGGAAAGAAGTTTAAAAAAGGTTACAGTTACGTTGTGCCAATGAATCAAAAAAATCAAAGATTGGTAAAAGCAATGTTTGATGTTAGAACTTCTTTTGCAGATAGTTTGTTTTATGATGTTTCTGCTTGGACATTTAATCATGCATTTGGTGTAGATTATGCAGAAAATATTTCTTTATCAAAAGCAGGAAAAGAAATAACAAATTTAAAGATGAAGCAAGGTGTTGTTTCTTCTAAAAGTGAATATGGATATTTAATGCCATGGAACGAATATTATGCACCAAAAGCGTTAAATGAAATTTTACAAAAAGGAATTCGTGCAAAAGTTTCTATGAAAAACTTTACAAACGGAAATACTTCTTATGATTACGGAACGGTATTTATTCCGGTTCAAAATCAAAGTTTAAATGCATCAGAATTATATGTGTTCTTACAAAATGTTGCTAAGAATAGTAATATTTCTATGGATGGTGTTGTAACAGGTTTAAACGAAGGAATAGACTTAGGAAGTAACAATTTTAGAAACATTAAAAAGCAAAAAGTTGCTATGTTGGTTGGCGACGGAATAACAGGAAATGATTCGGAGAAATTTGGCATTTATTAGATCAAAGATTCGATATTGCTTTAACGCGATTAGATATGAGAGGATTTAATAGAGTAGATATTTCTAAATACACTTCTATTATTATACCAAGTAGTTATAATTTAGGTAAAAGTGCAGAAGAAAAATTAAAAGTTTGGGTTAGAAACGGTGGTGTTTTAATTGGTTACAAAAACACGGCAAGATGGTTGGCTAGAAGTAAATTTATCAACTTAGAATTTGTAAATGCTGAAGTTGCACCTGCAGAAAATGTTACGTTTGAAAACCGTAGTTTAAAATCTGGTGCACAAGTAATTGGTGGTGCAATTTTTGAAGCGGATATAGATAGATCACATCCGGTTAACTTTGGTTATAAAAATGATAAAGTAGCTTTATTCAGAAATTCGACCATGTTTATTAAAGCCGATAAAAATAGCTATAACAACCCAATTCAATATACAAACAAACCGTTATTAAGTGGTTATATTTCGAAAGAGAATGCCAAAGTAATTGGTAAAACAATACCTTTTAAAACCCAAAGAATGGGTAGAGGAAAAGTAATTGTATTTACAGATAATACTAACTTTAGAGCATTTTGGTACGGTACTAATAAGTTATTAATGAATGCTATTTTCTTTGGAGATAAAATGTAAATTACATTTATAATAAAATAAAAAAGTGATAGAAAGTTTAATTATTATACTTTCTATCACTTTTTTTATGTAACAATTTTAATTGGTAATCGTCTTAATTATAGAACCAACAAAATTGTATTATGAGTTTTTTTAGAGTATTATTTGCTATTATTTTTCCGCCATTATCTGTAATTGATAAAGGTTGTGGATCTTTCTTTATCATTTTTTTATTAACGCTTTGCGGCTGGATTCCGGGAATTATAGGAGCTTTAGTAATTTTAAATAACCCAAACAAATAAATACTTAATTAAGAAATTTGCTCTCCGTTTTTAATTTCTTTAGAAGGTTTTAGAAGCACAACATTTCCTTCTACATTATATACACCAATAACTAAAACTTCGCTCATAAAATTAGCAATCTGTCTTGGTTTAAAATTTACAATTGCAGAAATTTGTTTATTTAAAAGTTCTTCCTTAGTATATAAATCAGTTATTTGAGCGCTAGATTTTTTTATACCCAAAGCACCAAAATCTATTTTAAGTTGATATGCAGGTTTTTTAGCTTTCGGAAAATCGTTAACTTCTATAATTGTACCTATTCTTATATCAACTTTTAAAAAATCTTCAAAAGTTATTTCTTTGTTCTCCATTTTTTTATTTTTTACCTATTTTTTGAATTACCCATAACGGTCCAATTAATAAAAATTGTAAATCTTTGGCAAAAGAAGGTTTTTTACCTTCAACTTTATGTCCCCAAAACTGTCCAATCCAAGCTAATACAAATATGGTTATTGATGCATATAATAGATTAAAATTATTTCCTAACCAATAATTTCCAATAACCGATAATAAAATTACAAATAGCATTTCTACAAAATACCAAAATCCTAATTGTAAATAAAAAAGAGAAATAACCAAACCAATTACAACTGCCCAATTTTCGATTAAAGGATTATAAAGGCCAATTGTATTTTCTAAAAAAGTTGTTGGTATACTCATTAATAAACCAATAACACTAAAAAATATTAAAGGCACACAAATATAATGTACCATTTGATTTGTTTCATTTTGATGACTTACAGCGTATTCATCAAACCATTGTTGTGCATTTTTCATTGTTTTTCTATAAAATTAGAACTCGTAATATAGTTATTTTTATAGAAATGAAATATTACATTTTTTTATTGCCAACCTTCTCTTAACATTAATTGTTCTATATGCTCATAATGATGCAAACAATGCCACGCGTAAATACCTATATTTTCTTGTAGCGTTATTACGTCTTTACTAGCTGGATGCGTAAATTTTCTTAATAATTCTTTTTTAGATAAACCTTTTAATAAATAAACCCATTTTGCATGTAAAGCTTTTAGGGCGTCCAAAGAGAGAGAAACTGGAGCAGATTTAGTATCGTGTAATTCTGCCCAACGTTCTTCAAAATAAGCTTTAATTTCTGGATTTTCTTCTGTTAAAGCCCATTTAAAACGTATGTAAGAATTATGATGACTATCATAACAATGATGTATTACTTGTCTAACTGTCCAGCCATCTTTTCTGTATGGAGTATCAAGTTGATTTTCGGATAAATCTTTGGTTAAAAATTCTAATTCATGCGGAAATCTTTCTAGAACAGAAATCCATTCTTCTAAATCTTTATCAGTAATAGAAGTTGGTAATTTTGTTTTCCCTATCGGATATTTTAATTTTTCTAAATCCATTTACTATTTCGTAATTTTTTTAAGCTTCTTAAAGCACCTTTATTTTCAGAATTAATTGATAGTGCTTTTTTATAGTTTACAATTGCGTTTGTAGTATCTTTATTAGATAAATACGCTTCTGCCAAACTATCAAATGTATTAGAGCTATTGCTGTGTAAAACGGTATTAATTTTAAAAATCTCTATCGCTTTTTCAAATTCCTTTTCTCTAAGGTAGCTATAGCCAATGCCGTTTATTTCATACTCTCTAATAACAGGATTTAAAGAATCTTGTTTTTTAATTTTTAAGTAACCTTCTAGTGCTTTTTTGTATTCTTTGTTCGCAAAGTATTCATGCGGAGTTTTTTCATTTGCAGCCATTTTTTTAAAATGATACTTTACACCTTTATGTTCAGTTTTTTCTGCTAATTTAATTTGAATAGTAGGTTCTGTTATAAAAATCATTTTTTCATTCATCTCTTTCATATAGAAAGATTTTTCACTAACCTTTAAAGGTTTAATATCATCTCTACCTCTCCATTTTACATAAAGTTCTTGTTCTTTAAAGTAAACTTCTAAAACTTCGTTGGCATTAAAAAGATAACGACCTTCTGCTTTATTTACAAATTCTTCAGAGTTTTTAGAAGAAGAGCAGCTGATACATAAACTAAGTAAGAATAAAATTAATATAGATTTTTTCATGGTTAAATTGGTTAATTTTAGAGATAAGACGATTCAAAGAAGGATATTGTTACAACAATAATCAGTTTTCTTAAAATTCACATATCCAATATAGTAAAATAGCTTTAAAAGATAATTTTAAGGTAAATGTAGTTAATTTATTGATTTTTAAAGGTGTAAAAAATGATTCCGTTTGTTTATATTTCACTTCGGATTTATTTTATATAATTATAATTGATAGAAACTTTCAAATATTAGACATCGTATTTTAATTTGATTTAAATAACTGAATTTTAATTAGTTAAAAAAGACTTTAACATTTGGGTATAATGCTTTTATTTTATTTTAAAGGTTTTAATTTAAGGAATACTATATTTTTGAGAGTAGATTATAGTTTGAATATAACAAAGAAAAAAATGGCAAAAACATTATTTGACAAAGTATGGGATTCACATGTGGTACGTAGCGTAAAAGACGGACCGAGATGTTTTTTATAGATCGTCATTTTATCCATGAAGTTACAAGTCCTGTAGCTTTCTTAGGATTAGAAAGTAGAGGAAACAGTGTAGTTTATCCAGAGAGAACTTTTGCAACTGCAGATCATAACACACCAACAATAAATCAACATTTACCAGTTGCAGATCCTTTATCTGCAAATCAATTAAATGCTTTAGAAAAAAATGCTGCAAAGTATGGTATTTCTCACTGGGGTTTAGGTGATGTAAATAACGGAATTGTGCATGTTGTTGGTCCAGAAAACGGAATTACTTTGCCTGGAGCAACTATTGTTTGTGGAGATTCGCATACATCTACGCATGGTGCTTTTGGTGCAATTGCTTTTGGTATTGGTACTTCTGAAGTAGAAATGGTATTATCTACACAATGTATTATGCAACCAAAACCTAAAAAAATGCGTATTAACGTAAATGGTAAGTTAGGTTTGGGTGTTACGCCAAAAGATGTTGCCTTATATATTATATCAAAACAAACTACTTCGGTGCTACCGGTTATTTTGTAGAATATGCTGGTGATGTTTTTGAAGATATGACTATGGAAGGTCGAATGACTGTGTGTAACTTATCTATTGAAATGGGTGCACGTGGTGGTATGATTGCTCCGGACCAAAAGACGTTCGATTATATCAAAGGACGTTCTCAAACTCCAAAAGGAGCAGATTGGGACAAAGCAATGAAATATTGGGAAACTTTATATACAGAAGAAGGAGCAGAGTTTGATGTTGAATTTAATTATGAAGCATCTGATATTGAACCAATGATTACTTATGGTACAAACCCAGGTATGGGAATGGGAGTTACAAAATCGATACCAAACGCAGAAAATGTAGAAGGTGGCGTAGAAACATATAAAAAATCTTTAGGGTACATGTCTTTTAATGAAGGCGATGCAATGATAGGTAAAGAAATAGATTTTGTTTTCTTAGGATCTTGTACAAACGGTCGAATAGAAGATTTTAGAGCATTCTGTTCTATTGTAGAAGGAAGAAAAAAGCAGAGAATGTTACTGCTTGGTTAGTACCAGGTTCACATAAAGTTGTAGATCAAATTAAAGAAGAAGGTTTAGATAAAATTATAGATGATGCCGGTTTTGTTTTAAGAGAACCTGGTTGTTCTGCTTGTTTGGCGATGAATGATGATAAAATTCCTTCAGGAAAATTATCAGTTTCAACATCAAACAGAAACTTCGAAGGTAGACAAGGACCTGGATCTAGAACTTTATTAGCATCACCATTAGTTGCAGCAGCATCTGCAGTAGAAGGTGTTGTAACAGATCCAAGAACATTATTAACAGCATAATAGCTATAGCTTTTGGCTGTTAGCCATTAGCTTAAAATTATTAATTATTGCCAATAGCTAACTGCTAAAGGCTAAAAGTATAAAAACAATGGCTTACGATAAATTTAATGTACTAACAAGTACAGCTTATCCATTACCAACAGAAAATGTAGATACAGATCAAATAATTCCTGCTCGTTTTTTAAAAGCTACAGAGCGTAAAGATTTTGATATCAATTTTTTTCGTGATTGGAGATTTAATCAAGACGGAACACCAAAAGCAGATTTTCCTCTAAATAAAGAAATTTATGCAGGTTCTAAAATTCTTGTTGGAGGTAGAAATTTTGGTTCGGGTTCTTCTAGAGAGCATGCGGCTTGGTCTGTGTATGATTTTGGTTTACGTTGTGTAATTTCATCAGCATTTGCAGATATTTTTAAAAACAACTGTTTAAATGTTGGGGTCTTACCTGTACAGGTTTCAACAGAATTTGCAGATACTTTATTTACTGCGATTATGGCAGATCCTAAAACTGAAATAAAAGTAGATTTACCAAGTCAAACTGTTACTTTGGTAGCAACTGGTGAATCTGAATCTTTTGAAATTAATGCTTACAAAAAAGATAACATGTTAAACGGTTTCGATGATATAGATTATTTAAAAAACATCGAAAACGAAATTTCTACATTTGCAGAAACTAGACCATTTTAAGAATAACTTTTAAAGGTTAAAAATACTATGGTTAGTAGAAAGATAGAAATAATGGATACGACACTTCGTGATGGAGAACAAACATCAGGAGTGTCGTTTTCGGTTTCAGAAAAATTAACAATTGCTAAATTATTACTTGAAGAATTAAAGGTAGATCGTTTAGAAATTGCATCTGCAAGAGTTTCTGAAGGTGAATTACAAGCAGTAAAGAAAATTACTTCTTGGGCAAAAGAACATCATTTTTTAGAAAACATCGAAGTGTTAACTTTTGTTGATGGTGGTAAATCTATCAATTGGATGTTAGAATCGGGTGCTAAAGTTCAGAATTTATTAACCAAAGGCTCTATAAATCATCTTACACATCAATTAAAAAAACACCGAACAACATTTTAAAGATATTGCATCTACAATAGAATTAGCAGCTAAAAAAGGTATTAAAACCAATGTTTATCTAGAAGATTGGTCTAACGGAATGCGTAATTCTAAAGAATATGTTTTAGCTTATTTAGATTTTTTAACAAATCAAAAGATAGAACGTGTTTTATTGCCGGATACTTTAGGAGTTTTAACTCCCGATGAAACTTACAAATATGTTACAGCTTTAAGGGAAAGATATCCGAAGTTGCACTTTGATTTTCATGGACATAATGATTACGATTTAGGCGTTGCTAATGTTATGGAGGCTGTTAAAGCTGGTGTAAATGGTTTACACTTAACAATTAACGGAATGGGTGAGCGTGCAGGAAATGCACCAATGGCAAGCGTTATTGCAGTTATTAGTGATTTTTTAGATAATTGTGAAGTTAATGTTAATGAAAAAGCGTTAAATAAAGTTAGTAAACTAGTAGAAACTTTTTCAGGATTTAGAATTCCTGTAAATAAGCCTGTGGTTGGTGCCAATGTTTTTACGCAAACTGCAGGAATTCATGCAGACGGTGATAATAAAAACAATCTTTATTTTAATGATTTAATGCCAGAGCGTTTTGGTAGAAAACGTAAATATGCTTTAGGTAAAACATCTGGTAAGGCAAATATTCAAAAGAATTTACAAGATTTAGGACTTAGTTTAAATGATGAAGAGTTAAAAAAAGTAACGCAAAGAATTATAGAATTAGGAGATAAAAAAGAAATTGTTTCTCAAGAAGATTTACCATATATAATTTCTGATGTTTTAGATAGTGACACTATAGAAAAACGTGTAGTTGTCGAAAATTACGTTTTAGGACATGCAAAAGGAATGAAACCTTCTACAACATTGCAATTGAAAGTTGAAGGGATTTTATATGAAGCACATGCGCAAGGAGACGGACAGTTTGATGCTTTTATGAATGCATTAAAAAAATTATATAAAATACATAGTAAAAAAGAATTACCAAAGTTAATAGATTATGCTGTTAGAATTCCTCCAGGAAGTCATTCTGATGCATTGTGTGAAACTATTATAACTTGGCAAAGAGAAGAAAAAGAGTTTATAACACATGGTTTAGATTCAGATCAAACAGTATCTGCAATTAAAGCCACAGAAAAAATGTTAAATATTATATAATAGCTTTTTGCTTTTAGCAATTAGCATATAGCCAAGAGCCAAGAGCCAAAATAGAAAATAGAAAATAGAAAATAGAAAATGAAATTAAATATAGCCTTATTAGCAGGAGACGGAATTGGACCGAAGTAATTGATCAAGCAGTAAAAGTATCTGATGCAGTTGCAAAAAAATTTAATCATGAGATAAATTGGAGACCAGCTTTAACTGGTGCTGCAGCCATAGATGCTGTCGGAGAACCTTATCCAGATGAAACGCATGAAATTTGTGCTTCTTCAGATGCTGTATTATTCGGCGCTATTGGTCATCCAAGATTTGATAACGATCCATCAGCAAAAGTTCGACCGGAACAAGGTTTATTAAAAATGCGTAAAAAATTAGGTCTGTTTGCTAATGTTAGACCAACATTTACATTTCCTTCTTTATTAGATAAATCTCCTTTAAAAGAGAAAGAATTGAAGGTACAGATTTGGTGTTTTTACGTGAACTAACAGGTGGTATTTATTTTGGCGAAAAGGGTAGAAGAGATGAAGGTGAAACAGCTTTTGATAATTGTGTTTATACTAGAGCAGAAGTACAACGATTGGCAAAAAAAGGTTTTGAATTAGCAATGACTCGTGGTAAAAAACTTTGCTGCGTAGATAAAGCAAATGTTTTAGAAACTTCTAGATTGTGGAGAGAAACTGTACAAGCCATGGAGAAAGAATATCAAGAAGTTGAAGTTTCTTATGAATTTGTAGATGCCGTTGCAATGCGTTTGGTACAATGGCCAAATAGCTATGATGTTTTAATTACAGAAAATTTATTTGGTGATATTTTAACTGATGAAGCTTCTGTTATATCTGGTTCTATGGGGTTAATGCCAAGTGCTTCTTTAGGTTCTAATATTGGTTTATTTGAGCCAATTCACGGTTCGTATCCACAAGCAACAGGTTTAAATATTGCAAACCCAATGGCGACAGTTTTATCTGCAGCAATGATGTTCGAAAACTTTGGTTTACAAGAAGAAGGTAAAGCAATTAGAGATGCCGTAAATAGTGCTTTAAATAAGGGTATAGTTACCGAAGATTTAGCAGATGGAGGTAAAGCTTTCGGAACAAGTGAAGTAGGAGATTGGTTGTCTAAAAACATATAAAAAAATTAGAGTTTTAAAAAAAGCGTATTCTTTTGAATACGCTTTTTTTAATTTATCTATATTCAGGTTTTCAAAACTCCAACGTTCACCATCATCCCAATCTTCTCTAGAATTACCATAACTTGGATATCCCTTATTACTTTTTAATAATGATGCTAGATGTAATAAATTATAAGTCATAAAGGTGGTATTTCTATTTGTGAAATCACTTGTATAACCAACAGGATTTTCTAATTTTTTATTTTTCCATTCTGTATCGCCATAACTTGGTCCAGGACCAACTTCACCTATCCAGCCAGCATCCGCTTGCGGTGGAATAGAATAGCCTACATGTTGTAAAGAATATAAAATACCCATAGCACAATGTTTAACTCCATCTTCATTTCCTGTTATTATACAACCACCAACTTTACCATAAAACAAATACTGACCTTTATCATTTGTTTTACCACTCATAGCATACAATCTTTCTATTAATTTTTGAGCTTCAGAAGATTTTTCTCCTAGCCAAATTGGCGTGCCTACAATTAATATATCAGCTTCAATTATTTTATTAAATAATATAGGCCAATCATCTTTACTCCATCCATACTCAGTCATATCAGGATAAACACCGCTAGCTACTTCATAATCGATAAATCTAATTTCTTCAAAATCTACTTTTTCTTTTTTTAAAATGTCTTTAGAAACTTGCATTAATAAAGAGGTGTGGCTTTTGGCAGGAGATTTCTTTAAAGTACAATTAACATATATAACTTTTAAATTACTAAAGTCAGGTTTTTTCACAATAGAAGTATTTATTAGATTAATTAAATAAATTATTTCTAATATAAAGAAAATTAAATAGTTATGATTTTAAATTAACTTTTTTAACAAAAACAAAAAAGCCTCAATACAAAATATGTATTGAGGCTTTTTATTATTTTAAGTATGTAATTACTTAACGTCCATTAATTCTACATCAAAGATAAGTGTAGCGTTTGGAGGAATTACTCCACCAGCACCTGCAGCACCGTAAGCTAAATTAGATGGAATTACAAAACGAGCTTTGTCGCCAACTTGTAATAACTGAATTCCTTCATCCCAACCAGCAATAACTTGACCAACACCAACATTAAAATCGATTGGTTGTTTTCTCTTATAAGAAGAATCAAAAACAGTTCCGTCTAATAATTGTCCTTTATAATGTACAGAAACTCCAGCTCCTTTTGTTGCCTTTTTTCCTTCACCTTTTTGTAAAATTTGGTAACGTAAACCACTTTTAGTTTCATCATAACCAGCAGCAACACTGTCTAAAAGCTCTTTTTGTTTTGCTTTTTCTTCTGCTTCTCTTTTTTCTCTTGCACCCTCAAAAGTTCTAAAAGCTTCTACAGCATTAAAAGCTTCAGCTTCTGCACCAACTCTAATAATTTCTAAAGAAGTTAATTCATCTCCTTGCGCAACAGCATCTACAACATCTTGCCCTTCTATTACAGAACCAAATACAGTGTGTTTACCATCTAACCAAGGTGTTGGTACATGAGTGATGTAAAATTGAGAACCATTGGTTGCAGGTCCAGAATTTGCCATAGCTAATTTTCCTGGTGCATCATGTTTTAAATCCGGGTGAAATTCATCATCAAATTTATAACCAGGGTTACCTGTTCCTGTTCCTAAAGGACAACCACCTTGAATCATAAAATCAGGAATAACTCTATGAAATTTTAAACCATTATAATAAGGTGTACCTTGCTCTTTTACTTCATTCTCTAAATTTCCTTCTGCCAAAGCAACAAAATTACCTACAGTACCAGGAGTTTTTTCGTGTTCTAATTGTACTAAAATTTCACCTTTTGATGTAGTGAATTTTGCATAGATTCCGTTATTCATTTCTTATTATTTAATTATTTTACTTTATTATTATTTACAGTTTAAACTGTATTTATTTTTTTGAATTTAAGATTGATAATCCGTAGGAAATACCAACATTTATGTTTGTAGAATTCACATTACCAAATGGAGACCACATTTGACCGCCGGATACCTGAAATGAAAAGTCTTTTGAAGCATGATAATTAAGACCGATAGTTGGTCTAATTAAAACACCTTCACCAGAATCTACACCACCTCCTCCTGCAACACCACCAGCTGCTTCTAAGAATAGTGAAAAATTATTATTTAAAAATTTATTAGATTTTATACCAAGGCCAAAAATTCCGTGAGCATAACCACCAGCACCTCCTAAATAAGCAAATGAAGCTTCACCAGCCACATAAAAACGTTTGTTGATATCATAATTAATTTTTACAGCTAGTAACTGTAAATCATTATCTTGTCTATCAAGAATTGCAACATTATAATAGGTCTGATTTTGAAATCCTATTTGAATACCTTGAGTTTTTATAGATTTAATTTTTTGTGAAGAATAAGGATCTTTAATACCACCACTTAATCCGTAATATTTTAAACTAAAACCAGCTGTATAAGCTTCAAAAGTTCCGCCAACAGATCTATGATAACCACCGTGAAGACTTACGCCAATCTTTTTAGAGATTTTAAAATCTGCACCCACACTTGGATACATTGTTAAACCACCTTCCGGAAAAACTCTACCACCTGCAGCTCCAATACCAACTTTGGCAAATAAGTTTACATATTTTGTTTGCACAAAATTTTTACCTAATCCTATAAAAACATCCATAAAACCAGCTCTTAAACCACCATACATAGCATCTAGATGCGCATATACAAAAGAACTTTCTGTTAAATAACGTTGATATTCGAAACCTATTAGACTTAATGTTTGTGTAATAGGAGTAGTGTTGTTAAAGTTTCCGAAACCATCATTTCTAGTTGATCCAACAGGAAATAAGTAATCAAATGTAATTTGTTGTACACTTTTTGCAGCCGGTTTCTGCCAAAAAGAATCGCTAAAAGTATTTTCTACTTCAAATCTTTCTTGCGCATCTTTGTAAGAAGCAGCTCTTACTGTTGTAGGAATTTCTACAAAAAAAGAAATATTATCTCCTTTTTGAATACCTGTAAAGAAGTTTACATGACCATACTGTAAACCAAAAGCAAACTTATCTGTTTTGTATTGCAAGCCAATATTTGGGTAAATAATTCCGCCACCGTTTACTAAACTTCTAAATCCGCCACCACCACCAAAGTGAATATTTGCATCAAAATATAAATTTTTATAAATTTTCTTATTAACCCCAAGATTTACACCCAAAGTAAATAATCCGCCTTGATCGCCATAAACGGCACCATGAAAACCTGCACCAGTGTATAGCCAATCGTTTAGAGGAATATTATAGTTTAAGCCGAATAAACCCATTGTTGGGTCTAATTTATATGTAGTACCGTCACCATAATTATATGTAATATCTGGTTGGTCTATTAATATATAATTTAAACGAATACTGTTTTTTAACTCTTTCCCTTTTAAATCATTGATACTATAATTTTGCGAATAGGTTTTAAAAGCGAATAATAAGATTATCAGTAATACAATTTTCTTCATAAACTAATTTTTTGAATTCACTTGTAAAATGTAATTTAACTGTTGGGTATTTACTCTGTGTCATTTGAATTGTGAATTCAGAATCTGCTAAAAATACCAATTGACCTTGCTTGTCTTTTGCTAAATAACGCTGTTTAACTCTTTTGAATTCTTTAAATTCATCATTCTTAGGGTTTTCTCGGTTCAACCCAACATGCTTTATGAACTTGTAAATTCTCATAGGTACATTTTGCACCATATTCGTGTTCTAATCTGTATTGAATAACTTCGTATTGTAATGCACCTACAGTACCAATTACCCTACGACCATTCATGTCTAATGTAAATAACTGCGCAACACCTTCATCCATTAACTGATCTAAACCTTTGTATAATTGTTTAGATTTCATTGGGTCTGCGTTATTAACATAACGGAAATGTTCTGGAGAAAAACTAGGTATTCCTTTAAAGTTTAATTGTTCTCCTTCTGTTAATGTGTCTCCAATTTTAAAATTACCAGTATCGTGAATACCAACAATATCACCAGGAAAAGATTCTTCTACAATTTCTTTTCTTTCTGCAAAGAATGCATTCGGGCTAGAAAATTTTACTTTTTTACCATTTCTAACATGTAAATAAGGAGAGTTTCTTTTAAAAGTTCCTGATACAATTTTAATAAACGCAAGTCTATCTCTATGCTTAGGATCCATGTTTGCATGAATTTTAAAGACAAACCCAGTAAGTTTTGTTTCTTTAGAATCTACCAAACGTTCTTCTGCTTTTTTAGGTTGTGGTGCCGGTGCAATTTCTATAAAAGCATCTAATAATTCTTTTACACCAAAATTGTTTAAAGCAGATCCAAAAAATACAGGTTGTAAAGCACCATTTAGGTATTCATCTCTATCAAATTCGGATACACCTCGCTTATCAATTCTATTTCTTCACGCAAGGTTTCTGCTGCAGTTTCACCAACTATGTTATCTAGTTCTGGGTTTGATAAATCATCAAACTCAACACCTTCGGATATAGAAGTTTTATTGTCTCCGAAAAAAGATTAATTTTTTCTCCCAAATATTGTAAATCCCTTTAAAATCGTATCCCATACCAATAGGAAAACTCATAGGAGTTACTGTTAAACCTAATTTTTGTTCTACTTCATCTAATAAATCAAAAGCATCTTTTCCTTCTCTATCCAATTTATTGATAAAAACCAACATTGGTATGCTTCTCATTCTACAAACTTCAACTAATTTCTCGGTTTGTGGTTCTACACCTTTTGCAACATCAATTACAACAATAACACTATCTACCGCAGTTAAAGTTCTAAAAGTGTCTTCGGCAAAATCTTTATGCCCAGGCGTATCTAGTATGTTTATCTTTTTATCTTTATAAATAAAGGCAAGTACAGAGGTGGCTACAGAAATACCACGTTGGCGTTCAATCTCCATAAAATCTGAAGTTGCACCTTTTTTTATTTTATTGTTTTTAACAGCACCTGCTTCTTGTATTGCACCACCAAAAAGTAAAAGCTTTTCCGTTAATGTTGTTTTACCAGCATCTGGATGCGATATTATACCAAATGTTCTTCTACGTGCTATTTCTTCTAAAAAACTCATCTACAAAATTTGAGGTGCAAAGATAGGTTTTACAAAGAGAAATATCAATCTAAAATTTCTATTGTCATTTTAATATCTTCAACAGGCCATTCATCTACACCAACTTTTACTCTAGAAATTTTATCTAATGTGTCGAAACCAGAAATTACTTCACCAAAAACGGTATGTTCGTTGTTTAAATGATGTGCACCATTTCTATTATGTACCATGTAAAATTCAAAAGGACTCGATAATTTATTCGGATTTTTTTCCCACTGTCTTGCAGCTGCTAAAGCACCATATTTATGCTTTCGGTTACTTTTAAATTCGGGTTTAATTAAATAATTGCCGTATAATCTTCTTTGATTGTGCGTATAAGTTTCATCTGAGTTACCGCCTTGAATTACAAAGTTTCTAGCTACTCGATAAATTACTGTTGTATTAAAATATTTAAGTTTTGTTAAAAAAATAAAATTAGCTCTATGTATAGGCACATCATCGTACAAACGAAGTTTAATATTACCAAATTTGGTTTTTATAATGACTTTATTCTCTTTGTTTTGCTTGCCATATTCTGTGAAAAAAGCTTCAACATTTGTTTTGTTTAAACTATCCCAACGCTTTTCTACTTTCTTTTCTACAACTTGTTTAATGTTTGTTTTAGTTTTTTTCTTATCATTTTTAATTTCAGAATTACTGCAATTATATAGAGAAGATAAAGCGATAAAAAATAATAACTTAAAGTAAAATTTCATAGAGTAAAAGTTCATTTTAAATGTCAAATATAAATCATCAATATAAAAGAATAGAAAAATCTTATAGTTTTTAATCAATTTTTATGATTTATTGATACTTGTATTCCTTATTTTTGCAATAATGAAAGAACAAGTAATTTTAGTAGACCAAAACGATAAGCAAATAGGCTTAATGGAAAAAATAGAAGCACATGAAAAGGCATTGTTACACAGAGCTTTTTCGGTTTTTGTTTTTAATGATAACGGAGAGTTAATGCTACAACAAAGAGCAGCATCTAAATATCACTCGCCATTGTTATGGACAAATACTTGTTGTTCACATCAAAGAGAAGGAGAAAGTAACCTAGAAGCTGGTAAAAGAAGATTGCAAGAAGAAATGGGTTTTGTAACAGATATAAAAGAAGTTTTTTCTTTTATTTATAAAGCACCTTTTGATAACGGCTTAACAGAACATGAATTAGACCATGTTATGGTTGGTAAATATAATGATGCACCCAACATTAATAAAGAAGAAGTAGAAGCTTACAAATGGATGTTATTAGATGATGTTAAAAAAGACATCGAAGAAAATCCTACGAATTATACAGAGTGGTTTAAAATTATTTTTGATAAATCTTACGAAAAACTAACAAATGCCTAAAGTTACAGTTCATAGAAAAGCACATTTTAACGCTGCACATAGATTGTACAGAAAAGATTGGAGCGACGATAAAAACTTCGAAGTTTTTAGTAAATGCAGTAATCCTAATTTTCATGGTCATAATTACGAGTTAATTGTTTCTTTAACTGGTGAAATTGATAAAGAAACTGGTTATGTTTATGATTTAGGAATTTTAAGAAATCATATAAAATCTGAAATTGAAGACTGTTTCGATCATAAAAATTTAAATTTAGAAGTACCGGAGTTTAAAGAATTAAATCCAACAGCAGAAAACATTTGTGTTGTTACCTACAATAAGTTAAGAAAGTTATTACCAACTAATTTAGATTTAAAAATTACGTTGTACGAAACCCTAAGAAACTTTGTAAGTTATTCCGGAGAATAACAGCGTACATAACTTTACTTTTAATTCTGTAAGTTTTTTTAATAGTACCGTCTATTAGAATTGTTAATGAATTAAACATTTATAAAATCATATATTAATTTAATAAAATGAAAAATTTTAAACTAGTAATGCTATTAAGCATTATTACAATATTTATTGCTTGCGAAAATCTTTTTGAATACAGTGTGTATGAAGCAGGAGTAAATAGTTCAGAAAAAAATACAACAGCAAAAAACTTAAAACTTTTAGCAGAATTAGAGCAAAATAATCAAGATTTTAAATTCGCTTTTGTTACAGATGTTCATTATTTCTATAATAACTTAAGATCTGTAGTAGAAGATATCAATAATAGAGAAGATATTGCTTTTGTTGTTTTTGGAGGTGATATTGCAGATCAAGCACTTTTAAAAGAGTTTGAAATTTTTTATGATATCATGAAAAATTTAAACAAACCTTATTTTACTGTAATTGGTAATCATGATTATAACTCTAAAGGAGCATTGATTTACAAAGAAATGTTTGGAGATTACAATTACTCTTTCGAATTTAATAACAACAAGTTTGTAATGTTTGACGATATTATTTGGGAAAGCAATAAAGATCCTGATTTTGAATGGTTGTCTAACGAGTTAAGTGACAATGCAAATTACAACCAAGTATTTTCTTTTTCTCATATTCCTATTGTTGTTAGTAATGATTTACCAGACGAAATGAAAAACCAGTACAATACTATTTTAAAAGAAAATAATGTTGCACTTTCTGTGCATGGCCATACACACGGATATTTTTATGAAGAAGGTGATGTAAACTATTTAGTAATTCCGGCACTTAAAAAACCGAGAATACGGAATTATTAGCGTACAACAAGACAGTTTTGATATTGAACTTATAGAATTAAAGTAACATGAAAATTAAACAATTATTTACGGCAGTAATGCTGATAATGTTTGTTGGTAAAACAATAGCACAAGAAGAAAAAACGGTTAAAAATAAATCTTGGTATGTACCGGATTATGTAAAAGCGCAATTTGCCGGTAATATTGGTATGATTTCTTTAGGTGCAGGTTATCAGTTATTTGATAAAGTTTTGTATTCAGAATTATTATATGGTTATGTGCCAGAATCCGTTTCTAAAGCAGACAGAATTCATTTATTAACAATCAAAAACACGTTTCCTATTTATAGAAAAAAATAAGCGAAAACTTAACAATTACTCCAATTGCAGGTTTTGCTTTATCATATGAAATTGGTACAAATTCATTTACCTCTCTGCCTAGTATTTATCCTGAAGATTATTACGTGCCAAACGCATTTCATTTTACACTTTTTGGTGGTGGATTAGTACATCAAGAATTTAAGAATAAGAAAATTTTTAGCGGAGCAGATTTTTATGCAGAAGTTGGTACTGTAGAAACCTATTTATGGTACGCCATAACCTCTAAAGAAGTATCTTTTGGTGATGCTTTTAGTGCAAGTATTGGTGTAAATTTCTATTTATAAAAATACATTTAAAATTTTAAAAAAACCTTGTTTACATTTAGTGAACAAGGTTTTTTTTGATTTATTATTTAGGATATTTTTCTCTAATTTTTTCTAAGGATAGATTATGTATACTTCCAACATGCGAATGTTGTTTTCCTAAATCTGGTTTATAAGTTCCTTCTTGAACTTGACCGCCAATTTTTTGATAAGCTTCTCTAAAAGACATGCCTTCTACTACCAAATTATTAATAGAATCTACTGTAAATAAATATTGATACTTTTCGTCATTTAAATCGATATCTTTTACAATCACTTGTTGTATCGCATAATTAAAAATGTCTAAAATATCTTTTACATCTTCAAAAGCAGCAATAATATTTTCTTTTAATAATTGAAAATCTCTATGATAACCTGTTGGTAAATTATTTGTAATCAATAACATTTCTGAATGTAAAGCCTGAATTTTATTACATTTTCCACGGATCAATTCAAAAACATCAGGATTTTTTTGTGAGGCATAATGCTGCTTCCTGTAGTTAATTCATCAGGAAAAGTGATAAAACCAAAATTCTGACTCATGTACAAACAAACATCCATCGCAAAACGAGCCATTGTATTACACAATCCGCCCAAAGCAGCAGCAATAGAACGTTCACTTTTACCACGACTTAATTGCGCAGCTACAACATTGTATTTTAATGTTGCAAAATCTAATTCTTTAGTAGTTAACTCTCTATCTATTGGAAAAGAAGAACCATAACCAGCAGCAGAACCTAAAGGATTTTGATCTACAACTTTAGAAACTGCATTTAAAACGTAAACATCATCAATTAATAACTCTGCATAAGCAGAAAACCACAACCCAAAAGATGATGGCATTGCAACTTGTAAATGCGTATAACCAGGTAATAATGACTCTTTATGCGTATCAGCTAAATTTAATAACGTATCAAAAAGAGCTTTTACTTTATCATTTACAATGGCTAAATTTTCTTTATAGTATAGATGTAAGGCCACTAAAACTTGATCGTTTCTAGAACGAGCTGTATGAATTTTTTTACCGACTTCACCTAACTTGTTGGTTAATTCCCATTCGATTTTAGAATGTACATCTTCAAAAGAAGGTTCAATCACAAATGTTCCGTTTTCTATATCTTTTGCCAGTTCTTCTAAAACTTTTTTAAGGTTTTTTAATTCATCCGTAGAAATAATTCCTATAGATTTTAGCATTATTGCGTGTGCCAAAGAAGCTTGTACATCATATTTTGCAATATGAATGTCAATTTCTCTATCATTACCAACTGTAAAATTTTCTATTTGTTTGTCTATTGAAAACCCTTTATCCCAAAGTTTCATAATTTTTATTTTTTGATGTCATTGCGAATGTATTGAAGAAATCTTATCATTAATGAAGAGATAACTTCGTCATATTTCTTCGTAATGACGATTATATAATTTTAAACAATTACATTATTTAGTAATTCGATATAAATCTGTATTCCTTCTTCAATTTCTGCAACATATATAAATTCATTTGCAGAGTGAGAACGCGTGCTATCGCCAGGGCCTAATTTTAAAGATTGGCAACTTAACACAGATTGATCTGATAGGGTAGGAGAACCATAAGTTTCTCTTCCCATTGCTATACCTGCTTTTACTAAATCGTGATTTAAAGATATAGAAGATGAATTTAATCGTAAACTTCTAGGTTTTATCTCTGTACAAGGAGATTGGTTTTGTAAAATATCTGCAATTTCTTGATTTGAATACGCATCATTTACACGAACATCTACAACTAAATCTACATGCGCAGGTACAACATTGTGTTGTTTACCTGCATTTATTTGAGTTACTGTCATTTTTACATCGCCTAAAGCATTCGAAGATTTCTCGAATTTATAATCTTTAAACCACTGTAAAACTTCTATGGTATTGTAAATTGAATTGTTATTATTTGGATGAGCTGCATGACTAGGTGTGCCTTTTACTACTGCATCAAAAACTACCAATCCTTTTTCTGCCACTGCTAAATTCATTAATGTTGGTTCACCAACAATAGCAACATCTATATGCGGTATTATTGGCAACATACTATTTAATCCGTTTGGTCCGAACTTTCTTCTTCCCGGATGCAACAATAACTAAATTGTATTTTAAGTCTTTTAAAGCGTAAAAATTTGTAAAGGTTGCTATTAAAGACACCAAACAACCACCTGCATCGTTAGAACCTAAACCAAATAATTTACCATCTTTTACAAAAGCTTTAAAAGGGTCGTTTGTGTATGCCGAGTTTGGTTTTACAGTATCGTGATGCGAGTTTAATAATAATGTAGGTTTGCTATCATCAAAATATTTATTGGTTGCCCAAACATTATTTTTTGTTCTTTTAAAAGGAATTTCAAACTCTTTAAACCAATTTTCTATTAGAGTTGCTGTTTGGTCTTCTTCGGATGAAAATGATTGTGTTTCAATCAGATTTTTTAAAAGTGATATTGCTTTTTCTGTTAATTTTTCAATAGAAATCATTATAAAGTTATAGTTGTGAAGTTGTTGTTTTCTTTAGTGAACATGGCTGTATTGCCAATATGAACTTTTTGGACACCATTTTGTAGAGCATCAAAACAATTGTCTAATTTCGGAATCATTCCGTCTGAGATAATTCCATTTTTTAGTAAATTTTGATATGTTTCAGAATCGATATTTTTTATTACTGATTCTTTATCCGAAAAATCTTGTAAAACACCATTCAATTCAAAACAATAGTAAATAGATGTGTCATAAATTTGGCTCATACCAACACCAATTGTACTTGTAATTGTATCTGCATTTGTGTTTAATAATTGTCCATTTCCATCGTGGGTAATTGCACAAAATACAGGTGTAAAATCGGCTTTAATTAATTTATTTATAGAGTTAGAGGCTATTTCTTTAACATCACCAACATAACCAAAATCTATTTCTTTGATAGGTCTTTTATCAGATTTAATACTATTAATATCTGCACCAGTTAAACCAATTGCATCTACTTGTAAAGCTTGTAGTTTTGCAACAATGTTTTTGTTAACTAAACCACCATAAACCATAGTAATAACTTCTAAAGTTTCGGCGTCGGTAATTCGTCTACCATCAATCATTTTAGAAGTTATTCCTAATTTAGACGCAACACTTGTAGCACGTTTACCACCACCATGAACTAAAATTTTATTCCCTTCTAAATTAGAAAAAAGTTTTAAGAAGACAGCCAAAGATGTTTCATCTTCGATAATATTTCCTCCAATTTTTATGATTGATAGTTTTTCTTT
This sequence comes from Polaribacter sp. HA6-7, assembly GCF_055693625.1. NCBI lineage: Bacteria > Pseudomonadati > Bacteroidota > Flavobacteriia > Flavobacteriales > Flavobacteriaceae > Polaribacter > Polaribacter sp. HA6-7. Next base: position 1,702,047 of record NZ_CM146338.1, on the reverse strand, counting down.
AAGCATTTTCTAGAATTTTTTCAAAACTAATTGGGCTGCATATGTTCTGTTGTTAGCTTGTTCTATAACCAAAGAAGCATCAGAATCTAACACAGCATCTTCTACAACAACATTTCTTCTAACAGGTAGACAATGCATAAATTTTGCATCAGCTATTTTATCTTTAGTAATGGTCCAATTATTTTCTACATCTAAAACCTCGCCATAAGATTCATAAGAACTCCAGTTTTTTGTGTATATAAAATCGGCGTCTTTAAATGCTTCTTCTTGGTTGTGATAAACAGGAGTGTTTTTAGTAATTTTTTTGTTTAAATTGTATCCTTTAGGGTTTGCAATTACAAAATCAACATCCATTTTATGCATTGCTTGCGTAAAACTATTTGCAACTGCATGTGGTAAAGCCTTAATATGCGGTGCCCAACTTAAAACTACTTTGGGTTTCTTTTTAGTTGAAAATTCTGCAATAGTAATTGCATCTGTTAAGCCTTGTAGCGGATGACCCGTTGCACTTTCCATACTAACAATTGGTACAGAAGCGAATTCTACAAAAGACTTTAAGATTTGTTCAGATTCGTCTTTTTCTTTATCTGTTAAACTCGGAAAAGCTCTTACCGCAATAATATCGCAATATTGAGAAACAACAGCTGCAGCTTCCTTAATATGTTCAGCTGTGCTACCATTCATAATTGTACCGTCTCCAAATTCAATTCCCCAAGCATCGCCGAGAAACGTTCATTACAATCGGATCCATTCCTAAATTTAAAGCTGCTTTTTGCGTGCTTAAACGTGTACGTAAACTAGAATTAAAAAATAATAAACCTAAAGTTTTATTTTTACCTAAATCTTTATTTTTTAAAGGATTTGCCTTTATTTCTTGGGCTTCTTTAATCCAAGAATTTATATTTTCTATATCATCGATAGAAGTATAATTTAGCATGATAATTCTATTTTTAAAGCATTAAAAAATGCGTTAACGTGTTCTTTTTTAATTGTTAAAGGTGGCAAGATTCTTAATAAATTAGGATTTTTTGCGCTACCTGTAAATATCTGTTGATTAAAAATTAATTTCTTACGCAGTTCTGCAATCGGAAAATCAAACTCTAAACCAAGCATTAAACCACGACCTTTAATATTTTTAATTTCAGATATTTCTTTTGCTTTTTCTAAAAAATAAGCAGAGATTTCTTTGACGTTTTGCATTAAGTTTTCTTCTTCTATAACTTCTAAAACAGTTAAAGAAGCAACCGATGCTAAATGGTTTCCGCCAAAAGTTGTACCCAATAAACCATAAGAAGCTTTAATATTTTTATGAATTAAAATACCACCTATAGGAAAGCCGTTTCCCATACCTTTTGCAATTGAAATTATATCTGGTGTTACATTGTATTTTTGAAAAGCAAAAAAGTCTCCTGTTCTTCCAAAGCCAGATTGTACTTCATCAGCAATAAAACAAGTATTGTATTTTTTACATAAAAGATCTACGCCTTCATAAAAAGCGGTATTACTTTCATCTAAACCACCAACACCTTGTATACATTCTATAATTACTGCACAAACATCGTTTTTAGCTAATGCTTTTTCTAAGACAACTAAATCGCCTAATTCTAAAATTTCTACCTCTTGTTGCGCGTTAATTGGTGCTATAATTTTTGCGTTGTCTGTTGCCGCAACTGCTGCAGAAGTTCTACCGTGAAATCCGTTTTTAAATGCAATAACTTTTTCTTTTGGTTATGAAAAGAGGCTAGTTTCAAAGCATTTTCATTAGCCTCTGCACCGAATTACATAAAAATAATTCATAATCTTTGCAACCGAGAAAACGAAACTAATTTTTCTGCTAATGCCTTTTGTAACGGGTTCTGAATCGAGTTGCTATAAAAACCTAATTTAGAAACTTGTTCTGATATTGCCGCTACATATTTTGGGTGCGAATGCCCAATAGATATTACTGCATGACCACCATATAAATCTAAATATTTTGTATTGTTTTCATCAAAAACATATATATCTTTAGCTTTTACAGGAGTGATATCGAATAATGGATATACATTAAATAAACTCATATTTGTTCTTTTTTAATGTTATTAATTTTGTTAAAAGAAGCAACCATACCTTGTATTAAAGAAGAGCTCAAACCCTTATGTTCCATTTCATTTAAACCTTCTATAGTACAACCTTTTGGTGTTGTAACTCTGTCAATTTCTTCTTCTGGATGATTGCCGTTAGTTATTAATAAATTTGCAGCGCCTTCACTAGTAAACATTGCCAATTCTTGCGCTTCTTTTGCATCAAAACCTAACTGAATAGCAGCTTGAGTTGTGGCTCTTATTAGACGCATCCAAAAAGCGATTCCGCTAGCACAAACCACGGTTGCAGCTTGCATTTGACTTTCTCGGAATACTTAAAGAATGTCCTAGCCGATTAAAAATAGCTTCTGCAATTTTAATACGTTTTTCACCTTGTGGGTTGCTACACATACACGTCATAGATTTACCAACTGCAATAGCCGTATTTGGCATTGCACGAATTATAAATTTATCAGCACCAATTTCTTCTTCTATTTGCGGAATTAAAAAACCAGTTATTGTAGAAATAACTACATGTTTTTCTGTTAAATAAGGCTTTATATCTCTTAAAATTCCTTCAAAATGTGCAGGTTGAACTGCAAAAATTAAAATATCAGAATTTTTTACAGCGTTAATATTATCTGTAGTTAAAAAAACATTTGTGTATCCTTCAAACTCTGCAATACCATCAATATTTCTTTTTGTAAGGTATAAAGAAGTAATTGCATTGTTGGTAATTAAACCTTTTGCAATAGATTTTCCTAAATTTCCTGTACCTATAATTGCTATTTTCATTTTTATTTTTTTGGGCGTTACCTAAAGGTCGCGCTTTCCGTTATATCTTTTTTTGCCATATGTGGCAACAAAAAAAGGATGCCACTTCAATCGCTAACGCGGACTTTGGCTTCTTAAAAATAATTTGCTTTTAAATTTAAACCTAACGTTTCTTCAAAGCCATACATTAAGTTTAGGTTCTGAATCGCTGCACCGAAGCGCCTTTTAATAAATTATCAATTGTACTTGTAATTAATAATTTGTTGCCATGTTTTTCTAGTTGTACCAAGCATTTATTTGTGTTTACAACTTGTTTCATAAAAATACTTTCATCAGAAACAATTGTAAAAGCGGCGTCTTTATAATGTTCTTTATAAATTGTTTTCGCTTCTTCTAAAGTGCCATCAAATTTTGTATATGTTGTTGCAAAAATTCCTCTAGAAAAATCGCCTCTATTTGGCATAAAGTTAATTTCACTATTAAAATCTGCTTGCAATTGTTTAACTGTCTGATTTATTTCGCCTAAATGTTGGTGATTAAAAGCTTTATAATGCGAAAAATTATTGTCTCGCCATGTAAAATGAGTAGTTGCAGATAAAGAAGTACCTGCACCAGTTGCACCTGTTACGGCATTAATATGAACATCATTTTTTAGCAATCCGTTTGCAGCTAAAGGTAAAATTGCCAATTGTAAGGCGGTAGCAAAACAACCAGGGTTTGCAATGAATTTAGCAGATTTTATTGCTTCTTTTTGCAATTCCGGTAATCCGTATACAAACTCTTTACCTTCAAAGTTTTTATCAGCAGTTAGTCTAAAATCATTACTTAAATCAATAATTTTTGTAGTATCAGAAAAACTATTTTTTTGTAAAAAAGCGGTTGAATTTCCATGTCCTAAACATAAAAATAAAACATCAACATCAGCATTAACTTCACTAGAAAAACTAATATCTGTAGAACCCACCAAATCTTGATGAACTTTATATAATTTGTTGCCAGCATTAGAAGTACTGTATACAAAGTTTATGTTTGTCTTTGGATGATTTAATAATAATCGAATCAATTCTCCTGCAGTATAACCTGCGCCACCAATAATTCCTACTTCTAACATAATTAAGAATTTACTTGTTTGTATATTTTATTCTGATTCCCAATAATTTTTATAAAACCTTTCGCGTCATCGGCTGTCCAAGCTTTATTTTCTTCACCATAAGTACTAAAAGCACTAGACATTAAATCGTGGTTAGATACTATTCCGTCTAAAGTAAAATGATATGGTTTTAAAGAAACCACTACATTACCGAAACCATTTTTTGCGAACTTTGTAAAAAAGCTTCTGTATCTCTCATTACAGGATCTAAATATTGACCTTCGTGTAAATGCATTCCGTAGAAACTAGATAAATACTCTTTGTGTTGTAACTGCCATTTTGTAAGCGTGTGTTTTTCTAATAAATGATGCGCCTTAACTGTAATTAATGCCGCGGCAGCTTCAAAACCAACTCTACCTTTAGTACCCACAATTGTATCACCAACATGAATATCTCTACCAATTGCATATTTAGAAGCAATTTCGTTTAGATTTTCAATATTTATCTCTCGGCTTATTTTCTTGTCCGTTTAAAGCCACAAATTCACCATTTTTAAAAGTTAACGTTACTTTTTCTTCTCCTTCTTTTTCTAATTGAGAAGGATATGCTTCGCTTGGTAAAGGTTTTTCAGATTTTAAAGTTTCTACACCACCAACACTTGTTCCCCAAAGGCCTTTATTAACAGAATACTTAGATTTCTCCCAATTCATGTCAATTCCTTCAGATTTTAGATAATCTATTTCTTCTTGTCTAGATAATTTTTGATCTCTAATAGGTGTAATAATTTTAATGTTTGGCGCTAAAGTTTGAAAAATCATGTCAAATCTAACTTGATCATTACCCGCACCAGTGCTACCGTGTGCTATATATTCTGCATCTATGCTTTTTGCATATTCTATAATTTCTATTGCCTGAATAATTCTTTCTGCACTAACAGAAAGTGGATATGAGGCATTTTTAGAACATTACCAAAAATTAAATACTTAACTACTTTATTGTAAAAAGTAGCTACAGCATCTATATTTTTATAGGTTGTAACACCCATTTTATAAGCGTTACTTTCTATATTTTTAATTTCTTCGGATGTAAAACCACCTGTGTTTACACTTACAGCATGTACATCATAATCTTTAGATAAACTTACAGCACAATAAGAAGTATCTAAACCACCACTATATGCAATTACTAATTTTTTCATTTTTTATCTTTTTTTAAAAACAAGTTTTGTTTTATATGTTTTAATCTTTTAAAAACGTTTTCTTTAACCTCTTTCGTGGCTTCTTTATTATTGTTTTTTGGATCAAATAACATTCCTGTACACAAGCACATTTTTCTATCAGTTCTTGTTAAAACATCAAAATTTCTGCATGTTTGGCAACCATCCCAAAAGCTTTGGTCGTCTGTTAATTCAGAAAAAGTTACTGGTTTATAACCTAAATCGCTATTTAATTTCATTACAGCTAAACCTGTTGTAATACTAAAGACTTTAGCTTCGGAAATTTGGTTCTAGAATGTTTAAAAATTACAAGTTTAATTTTTTTGGCTAAACCAATATTTCTATAATCTGGTGCACTATAAGACCAGAGTTGGCAACAAATTTACCATGACCCCATTGTTCTATATAACAAAAACCGGCAAACATTCCACCATCTAAAGCAATAACAGCGTTGCCATTTTCCATTTTTTTGGCAACGTATTCGCGCTTTCTTTTGGCAATACCAGTTCCTCTTACTTGAGCAGCGTCTTCTATTGTCTTACAAATAATATCTGCGTAAATTATATGTGATTTATTAGCAATTACAATTTCCATTGTATTGATATTTAAAATTTAAATGTATTTGATATTTGTTTTTGAATGCAGAATTGGACTCACCTAATTCCATAACTTACTAAACACCCAAAGGGCGAGGTGAGAAAAAGCGGCGTACAGAAATACAATTACTATAAATTGTAATTATTTGGTTTTGTAGGCTTTGTAAGTTTTGTGTGTGAAACATGATTATAAAAAAATAAAAATTATGGTACTCTCTCTTCTTGTTGCTAAAAAAGATATTAGCGATTAGTATTGCGTCGTCGCAATCCGGGAACCATTGTATTTATTTTATTTTCTGTTATAAACATGTGGTAAAAGTATAGTATTTTTTAAATACAGAAATAAAAAAAGAAAAGAATTTTTAATTTTTATCAATTTATTAAAATATACCTATATCAATTCATAATTATTAATTTTTCTATACATAAAGTCATCTCTAATTACATATTATAACTAATTAAAACTAAGTTATCATTCAGATTTTTAATTAAAAGAGGTAGAAATTTTAATTTTTTTACAATTCATCATACAAATTTTACAGTTCGGTATTGTTTAGTTTTAAAAACTGTACTTGTGTTGCATCTTTGAACCATAATTAATAACAAAAACCACACAACATGAAAACTTTAGTATCTTTTTTAGTAATCGCAATGTTAACATTAACAAATGATTTAATTGCGCAAAACAAAACAATAACTGCAACTGTAGTAAATGTAACTTCAGATTCTCGTAAAGTAGGATTTGCGCTGTATGACAAATCTAACTTTAGATTAAAACCAATAAAAGCATCAGCATCTAAAATTATAGAAGGTAAAAGTGTCGTTGTCTTTAAAGATATAATCCCTGGAGATTATGCAATTATTTGCTACCATGACAGAAATGACAACGATAAAATGGATTTTAGATCTAACGGAATGCCATTAGAAGATTACGGTGCATCTAATAATGTTATGAGTTTTGGACCTCCAAATTTTGAAGATTCTAAATTTACAGTTTCTGATAAAGATGTATCTTTAGAGATAAAATTTTAAGAATTTATTTATAAAATTAAATAGTAAAAATGTTTGCAACCAACTCGAATTTATTTAAAGAATTAAGAAAAGATTTGTTAATTTCTTTAAAGCTTGCTTTAATTTTAGGAGTAGTATTTATACTGATAAATCAACAGTTTACAGTAAAAGGAATGGCTCTAACATTTTTAATATCTGCTATGTATTCTTTTACATTAGGTTTAGGAAACGGAATTTTAAACGAATTCTTAAACAAAAAATGGGATTGGGTTACCGAAACGAATAGTAGAGTTTGGGCAGGTGTTGTAGCAACATTTATTTATACTGTTATTGCAGTTTTAATTATTCATTATGTGCAATACATTTTAATATTTGGTTACAAATTCGAAGATTTTTTTAAAGGATTTTTAATTTGGGTTCATTTATTTGCCATCGTTTTTTCTCTTGGAGTTGCCGTTTTTTTTCATGCAAAGGGTTTTATGATCAACTGGAAAAAGGCAATGACCAAAGAAAGCACGCAACAACAAATTGTGGCGAAAACAGAAACTGCAAAGTTTGAATCTCTTAAAAATCAGTTAGATCCTCATTTTTTATTCAATAGTTTAAACGTTTTAACGAGTTTAATTGGAGAAAACCCTAATCAAGCAGAAAAATTTACAACCAAACTTTCTAAAGTTTATAGGTACGTTTTAGAACAAAGAAATAAAGATTTAGTACCAATTACCGAAGAGTTAAATTTTGCAAAAACCTACATGCAATTATTAGGTATGCGTTTTGAAGATGCTGTAAAATTTAATATACCAGATCTTGTAAGTAACAACGATCTTAAAATTGTGCCATTATCACTGCAATTATTACTAGAAAATGCAGTAAAACACAATGTGGTTTCATCTTCAAAACCTTTAGAAATATCAATTTATGAAGAAGATAATTATTTAATCATAGAAAATAACATCAATCCTAAAGAAGCAATAGGTAAAAGCACCAAAGTTGGGTTGCAAAATATTGCAGATAGATACGGATTAATCACTCAGAAAGGAGTGAAAATAGAAAACAATAACAAAACTTTTAAGGTGAGCTTGCCTCTCTTATATAAAATAAATGACATTATGTACACAGACGATTTAGAAAACAGCAAATATGTAAAAGCAGTAGAAAAAGTAGAAAAATTAAAAGAATTTTATCAGAATTTAGCTTCTTACTGTATTGTAATACCTTTTTTAATATTTATCAATTTAAGATTTTCTCCAGGATTTCACTGGTTTTGGTTTCCAATTTTTGGTTGGGGAATGGGCTTAATTTTTCACTTCTTAGAAGTTAATAATTACAATATTTTCTTAGGAAATAATTGGGAGGACAGAAAAATTAAAGAGATAATGGATAAAGAAAATCAGCAAAAAAATTACAGATAATGAAAACGAATTATACAGAAGAACAAAACTATATTTTAGCAAAAAAGAAGGTTGAAAGGTTAAGTAAGTTTTACAAGCATTTAGCAGTTTATATTGTAGTTAATACTTTTTTAAGTGCAATTTTTATTGTTGGTGATATAAATGATGGTAGTACTTTTACACAAGCAGTGTTTTACAATAGCAACTATAAAATTTGGTTGTTTTGGGGAATAGGAATCGCTTTTCAAGCTATAAATACATTTGGTTTAAATATCTTTTTTACAAATGATTGGGAAAAAAGAAAGATAGATAAATTTATGAACGAACAAAATTATAGACAATAAAATGGAGGCAAATTATACACAAGAACAAAAACTTTTTGTTGCTAAAAAAGGGTAAAAAAGATCAAAGGTTTCTATTCTCACTTAACCGTTTACTGCATTGTAATACCAACTTTAATCTTTATAAATTTAAAATTCGATCCTAGTTTTCATTGGTTTTGGTTTTCTTTATGCGGTTGGGGTATTGGTCTTTTCTCTCATTGGTTTGCGGTTTTTGGCATGAACTTATTAGGTTTTGGAGAAAATTGGGAAGAAAAGAAAATTAAAGAATTAATGAATAATAATTAAAACTGTTATGGAAAAAGATTTTAGAAAAGAACAGCAATATATTAAAGCAAAAAAAGAGTAAAAGCCATTAAAGGTTTCTACATTCACTTAATAGTTTTTGTGTTGGTAAATATTTTTATTAGCGGAATTGTTATTTTTGGTTTAATGCAAAATGGCTATAATTTTAAAGTAGCATTAACCAATTTCGGCACCTATTCTACATGGTTATTTTGGGGAATCGGTATGTTTTTTCATTGGTTAGGTGTATTCGGATTTAATTCTATTGGTTTTGGCTCTAATTGGGAAGAAAAAAATTAATGAGATTTTAGACAGACAAAACGATAGAGACAACAAAAGGTAATTATGAAAAATGCAGATGAATACAAATATGCAAAAGCAAGAAAGAAAGTAGAAAACATTAAAAAGTTTTACAAACATGTAGTTACTTATCTAATAGTAAATTTATTTTTAACATTTGTTTGGAAATTTTCGTTTAAAATATTTGGAAACTTTATATTGAGCAATCAATATGATAGTGACGGATTTAAACACATTCCGTTTTGGTTAATTTGGGGAATCTTCTTAATATTTGATGCATTTAGAACTTATGATGTGATTACTATTTTTGGTAAAGATTGGGAAGAAAGAAAAATGAAAGAGTTTATGAAATAAAACATTTCATTCATAAAAAGTAAAAAAGAAAACAATTTCTATGAACGTATTAATAATTGAAGATGAAAAACCTGCTGCAAGAAGATTAAACAGAATGTTAGCAGAATTAGATATAGAAGTACAACAAATGCTACATTCTGTAGAAGAATCTTTAAGTTGGTTACAAAACAATCCGCACCCGGATTTAATATTTTTAGATATTCAATTATCAGACGGTTTGTCTTTTGAAATATTTGAAGAAATAGAAGTAAAGTCTGCAATAATTTTTACAACGGCTTATGATGAATATGCTTTAAAAGCGTTTAAATTAAATAGTATAGATTATTTGTTAAAACCTTTAGATGAAGATGAATTAAAGGTTGCTGTAAAAAAATTTAAAGAAAACCAACCAAAGCAATCAGACGTTCAAGTAAACTTAGATGATATCCGTAAACTTTTGGTAAATCCTGTAGATCGTAAATTTAAAAAACGAATCTCAATCAAAGTTGGGCAACATATTAAAATTATTAATATTGATGAAGTTGAATGTTTTTATAGCGAAAATAAAGCTACATACATTCATACATCAGAAAATAGGAATTATTTATTAGATGGCTCTTTAGAAAACTGGCAAGAACAACTAGATCCAGAAAAGTTTTTAGAGTAAACCGTACTTTTATTATCAATATAAATTCGATTAAAGATATCATTGCCTATTCTAATTCACGCTTAAAATTGATTTTAAATACGTATCAAGATTCAGAAATTATTGTAAGTAGAGAACGAGTAAAAGATTTTAAAAATTGGATTGAATGATATTTAAAAAAATCACCCAAATTAGTAGCAACTAAATCTTTTAAAAATTGCATAAATGAATCATAAAATATTTGAACCTCAAGAGAATTTAAAAGAATGGGTAAAGTGTTATTGGACATTAGAAAGTGATTTTGAAAATACCCCGAAAAAAACACTATAATTCCAGACGGAACAATGAAACTGATATTTCATTATGGTGATACTTATAAACATCATTTTGATAATAATACTAGCTCAATTTTACCAAAATGTTTTCTAATAGGTCAGCTTACCAAACCATATATTGTAGAACCTTTGGGAGTTACGGGTTCTTTTGTGGTAAGATTTCAACCTAATGGTTTTTTACCTTTTTGTAAATTATCAATAAAAAGTATTCAAAACACTGCCATTCTATTAGAAACGTTATTTGGTTTAGAAGGTAAACTGTTAGGAGATGAAATTTTAAATGCAAACTCTACAGACGAAAGAATTGAATGCATAGAAGCATTTTTAATTAATAAATTGAAGCATAAATACACCATCGATTCAATTGTAAAATCAACTATTGATACTATTTTAGCAGTAAATGGTCAATATTCTGTTGATACATTATCGAAACAAAATAATACTAGTAGAAGACAATTAACTCGTAAATTTTCATCAACAATAGGTCTAAGCCCAAAACAACTTTCTAAAACTGTTAGAATTCAACATGCTTTAAAGTCAATGTTAAATAATAAAGTTACTAGTCTAACGGATTTGGCTTATGAAAACGAATATTTTGACCAAGCACATTTTATTAAAGACTTTAAAGAATTTACAGGATTAACTCCTAAAGAATTTTATGGTGACAATTTAAAAATGTCTTTAATTTTTGATCAAAAAAATAATATGTCCCATTTTTACAATTTTAAGATTTCATCTTAGCGCATCTTTGTATTGCAATTAAGCAACAAAATAATTAAAACAAAAAGAAGATGAAAAATGTAAATCCTGTAAATTGGTTCGATATTCATGTATCAAATTTAAAAAATGCTAAAGAGTTTTATGAAACTGTATTTAATATAAAATTGGTAGATTTTCCTGTAGAATTTGGTAAACAAGCTGGTTTTCCTTTTGATCCAAAAGGGCTTAACATTACCGGTGCGTTAGTAGAAAGAGAAAATTTTGTAAAATGTAATAACAATACAATTATTTATTTTGAATCTAAAGATTGTATAACAGAAGAACGTTTGGTAGAAAAAGCAGGCGGTAAAACTATCCGTTCTAAAATGTCTATTGGAGAATTTGGTTTTGTTTCGATTCTAGAGGATATTGATGGTAATTCAATTGGATTACATTCTATGGAATAGTAAATGTAATTTTTAAGTATATAATTTATTTCTTGCTATTTTTCGGTTCAAAATTCACAAGTTTTTATTTTTATTTTTTTGAATTTAATTATATGTTTGTCCTGATAAAAACTCAAAAAATTGTAATTATGAAAAAAGTATTATTGGCTGTTGCTATCTTAGCAGCAGGGTTAACAGCAAATGCCCAAGAAGTAAATTTTGGTGCAAAAGCAGGTGTGAATTTTGCGAATGTAAGTGGTGAAGATGTTGAAGACAATATAACAAGAACATCATTTAATGTTGGTGCTGTTGTAGAATTTGAAATCTCAGATAAATTTTCTATTCAACCGAATTAATTTATTCTGCACAAGGAGCTAAATTAGAAGAAGAAAGTGATGTAGATTTGACTTTAAAGTTAGATTATTTAAACGTACCAGTTATAGCTAAATTTTATGCCGCAGAAGGTTTTAGCTTAGAATTTGGTCCTCAAGTAGGTTTTTTATTGTCTGCAAAAGCAAAAGCAAAAATTGGTGGAGATTCAGGTGAAACAGATATTAAAGATGAATTTGAAACTGTAGATTTTGGTTTAAATTTTGGTGCTGGTTATAAATTAGACAGCGGTTTAAATTTTAGTGCTCGTTACAACTTAGGCTTATCTAATGTTGCAAAAGAATCTGAAAGTAGCGTAAAGAATTCTGTATTTCAAATTTCTGTAGGTTATTTCTTTTAAACTTAAAAAAATATACAAATTATAAAAAAGGAAGCTTAAAAGCTTCCTTTTTTGTTTTTATGATAGATTTCAATTTTTAAATTGAAATTATTATTTCACTTCAATAATAATCCTAACTTCGCGAACTTTAAAATAATTACTCTTCTAAAGTAATTATAAAAATAATTTTCATGAATATTTATAAGAAAATTGAAGCTGAAATATTAGCAGCTACAAACATCGTAATAACAGCTCATAAATCTGCAGACGGAGATTCTGTTGGATCATCCTTAGGATTACTTCATTTTATAGAGAAATTGGGTAAATCTGCAGTAATTTGTCATCCCGATAAAGCACCCGGTTTTTTACATTGGTTAGATACATCAGAAATACTTTTAATGGATGAAAATTCTGAAGAAGTTACAAATAAAATTAGTAAAGCAGATTTAATTTTTTGTTTAGACTACAATTCAATTAACAGAGTAGGGCGTGAAATGGAATCTTTGTTGGCAGCTTCTACTGCTAAGAAAATAATGATAGATCATCATTTAAATCCGAAGATTTTCCTGATATTATTGTTTCTGAAACAACGGCATCATCAACATCACAATTAATTGTAGATTTAATAGAGCAGTCTGATAATTTAGATGTGTTAGACGCTAAAATAGGTACTCCGTTGTATTTAGGTATTTTAACAGATACCGGTAGTTTTAGATTTAATTCTGTAAAACCAAGAACGCATGAGGTTTTGGCTAAATTATTAGATGCAGGTGTAGAGCATCATTTAATTCACGAAAAATTGAGTGATAATAATACAGAAACTCGCTTGCGCTTACAAGGTTTTTCAATGAGCGAAAAGTTAGAGGTTTTATATGATTATAATGTTGCTATAATTTCTTTGTCTAAAGAAGAATTGGCAAAATATAAATATGTTAAAGGAGATACCGATAATTTGGCAAATTTAGTTTTATCAATAAAAGGCATGAGAGCCGCCATAGTTTTTACAGAAAGAGACGGAATTATGAAAATTTCTTTTCGATCTAAAGGAGCAGAAAATCCTGTAAACGTTCTAGCTAAAGAACATTTTAATGGTGGTGGTCATGCAAATGCAGCTGGCGGAATGAGTGAATTGTCTGTAGAAGAAACATTGGTAAAACTTAAAAGTTTAATTCCGGAATATTTTTCTAATTAAGAGTATTAAGTTAAATAGCTTTTAAACTCGTAAACTTTCTTTATTTTTATTGCAAAATAATTTTATGAAAGGTTACGGGTTTTTTTATTGTTCTATTGCTAAGAGTAAAATTTGTCAAATTTTATGTTTTTTTATTGTTGACTTTCTCATTTTGTGGTGAGGATGATAATTTTACTGAACCAGATATTATACAGAAAGATGCTAAAAAGGAAGATTTGCTTGGTGTTTGGTCTATTTATAAAGTAGAAATTAATGGTAAAGAAGCGCAAGTTCCTGTAAACTTCGAAGAATGTGGCAGAGATTTTTTTACATACAATGAATCTGGCAAGTATAATGAGTTTCTATATCAAGAAAATACTACGTGTGTACCTATTCAAAATAAGTTAAATTGGACTTTAGATAATGGAATAATTAAATTGACATCTGAAAACTCTTCAGATAATCAAATAATTAAAATCAAAAATGTTAGTAAAGATAATTTTGTTTTTATAGCTGATTTAGATATTGATGGGGATGCAGTTAAGGAGAAATTTACATTTACAGCTTATAGATATATACCACCAAATGAAGTAGATATTTATACTTCTACTTTTCAGAGAAAAGAAGAACCACCGTTTTCTAATCATATTGAATTTAGTTGGGATGCATATAAAGGCTATAATAACTTTGTAAAATATGAAATTTACAGAAGTGGTAAAGGCTGCAATTTAAATTCTGCAACATTAATAAAAACGATAGAAAATGCTAGTCTGAATAATTTTATAGATAATAACCCAATTAGAGAAGGTGAAGCATGTTATTTCCTAAAAATATATACAAATAAAGGTCTTTTAGCGCAAAGTGAACCAAGATATGTAAATCCGAATTTATTTTACCAAGTAATGTTATTTTTAATAATGTTGATGTTATAGGTGATGAAATAAACTTGTCTTGGGAAAAATATTCGGGTTATTACTTTTCTCACTATGAAATAAAAGTACAAGATCAGAATAAAAATTCTAATTCGCATATAGAAAGCGTCAAGATTATAACAGATGTAAATATTACCGAATTTTTAGATAAAAGCCCACCTTATGTAAATAATCCTGTTTATTCAATATTTGTACATAATATATTTGGAAATGTTAGTAATTTAAATAATGCTAAATCTGTAGTTGAAACTAATTTTACTAGACCAGAAATATTAGATTTAGAATATATAAAATATTTAAATTTTGATGCGGAAAGTAGTTCGTTTTATATTTATGGTAGAAATTCTGCAAATAAAACTAAATTATTTAAATACGATTGTTTGACAAATAAAGTTATTAAAGAGGCATTTAAACTACCAGTTAGTTATACAGAAGTTGAAATGAAGTTAATTAACTCAGAATATGGAAAAGAATTGATTTTCCCTCAAAGTAATCAATTATGGGCTTATGATGCAGAAACACTTAATTATAAATATGCATTAGATACAGATTTTTTAAGTATAAATAGTTTTAATTATTTAAGAAACAACGTTTGGATTTTGACTGATAATGATAATGTTTATACTTTTAAGAGAGATGAAAAAAGTTTTACTCTTATAGATAAGAAATTGCATTTTACAGATCATCAAGGTAGTGGTAATTATGATATTACTAAAATTGATGAAAATTCAATTCTAGTAAGTCATAATAACGAAGGTAGGGCAATACATTACTCTATAGATAACCAAGGAAATATAACAAATAAAGGTGTTAAAGAAATACCTTTAAATTTTAAACTTAATAGTGATGTAATTGTAAATCAAAGCAATTCTTATATCTTAAATAAAAATAGAAATACTTTATATGATAGTAATGATTTCACCAAAGTCTTAACTTTTACAAATCCTTTAGTAATATCCAATTTTAATTATTCAGGCACTAAAATTTATGGTACAAATAATAAGCCTGGTATTTCAAACTTTGATCAAAATTATAAAAAAGAAGTAATAATTTATAACCTTCAAAATAATGAAATCAACACATTTTCTTCAAAAGGTTATCCTTTATTTATATCACAAGATAAAAAAGGTAATATAATTAGTTTATCTTCTCGGTTTTCCTAGAGATTCTTATAATGAAACACATACGGATAATGAACCAGATTTCTTTGTAGAAATTATTAAATAAATTAATTATAATCTTCAAATAATTTCTTAAATGTTAAAGTTTGATTATTTTTATCAAAATTTACGAAGATGAGTCAGCAGGAAGAATTTTTTGAATACATTAATAATGGCTACAAAACTAAAGGTGAGTCTATTGAGTTAGGCGCTGCAATGTTAGGTGAAGAAACCATAACAAACGCCATTGTTAAAGTTCCTTTAAAAACTTTAAATAGGCACGGTTTAATTGCTGGTGCAACAGGAACCGGAAAAACCAAAACTTTACAAGTTTTAGCAGAAAACCTTTCAGAAAAAGGAATTCCGGTTTTGTTAATGGATATAAAAGGAGACCTTTCTGGTTTAGCACAACCAAGCCCAGGACATGCAAAAATAGACGAACGTCATGCAAAAATTGGATTTGAATTTACTGCTCAAAAATTTCCTATTGAAGTTTTAACCATATCTGAACAAGATGGTACAAGGTTGCGTGCAACAATATCAGAATTTGGACCAGTTTTGTTATCTAGAATTTTAGATTTAACAGAAACACAAAGCGGAATTGTATCTATAATTTTTAAATATTGTGATGACAATAAATATCCGTTGTTAGATATTAAAGATTTTAAAAAGGTATTACAATTTGTAACGCAAGAAGGTAAAGAAGAGATTCAAGCAGAATATGGTCGAATTTCTACTGCAAGTACAGGTGCAATCTTACGTAAAATTGTAGAAATAGAGCAACAAGGTGGTGATTTGTTTTTTGGTGAAAAATCTTTTGATGTAGAAGATTTAACAAGAATAGATGAAGACGGTAAAGGAATAATTTCAGTTTTACGTTTAACAGATATTCAAGACAAACCAAAGTTGTTTTCTACATTTATGTTGCAACTATTGGCAGAAGTTTATGAAACTTTTCCGAGCAAGGAGATTCTGGTAGACCAGAATTGGTAATTTTTATTGATGAAGCACATTTAGTTTTTGAAGAAGCTTCTAAAGCATTGCTTAATCAAATAGAAAGTATTGTAAAATTGATTCGTTCTAAAGGTATAGGTTTGTATTTTGTAACGCAAAACCCTAAAGATGTACCAGAAGATATTTTAGCACAATTGGGTTTAAAAATTCAGCATGCATTAAGAGCGTTTACTGCTAAAGACAGAAAAGCAATTAAATTGGCTGCAGAGAATTATCCAGATTCTGAATATTACGATACGAAAGAAGTATTAACTCAATTAGGTATTGGTGAAGCCTTTGTTTCTGTTTTAAACGAAAAAGGAATACCAACACCATTGGCTAGAACAATGTTAAGAGCACCAATGAGTAGAATGGATGTTTTAACACCCAAAGAACTTAAAAGTGTTATTAATAATTCGAGACTTTTTTATAAATACAATGAAAATTTAGATAGAGAAAGCGCTTATGAGTTGCTAAACTCTAAAATTGAAAAAGTAAATTTAGCTGAAGCAAAAGCAATTAAAGAAGCCGAAGTAAAGAAGGAAAGAGAAAAACTAGCAAAAGAAAAAGAACGAGAAAGAAAAAGAGAAGAAAAAGCTTCTAGAAGTTATTCTAGAAGAAGAAGTACAGCTCAAAACCCAATTGTAAAAGTACTTACAAGTGCTACCTTTATAAGAGCAGCCTTCGGAATATTAAAAAAAGTTTTAAAATAACAAAAATAGATATAGCACGTTATAAACGTATAAACTACCAAGTATGATTAAAAAATATATTATCAATAGTAATAATTGCATGTTCACTTTTAGTAATTAGTTGTGGCGATGGAGGAAGATTTACAATAGAAAAAGGTAAAGTAGGTCATTTAACACCAAAAACAACTATTGAAGAATTAGATGAAATTTTTGAAAATGATTCTATTGTTAAAAATTTAAGTGAAGGGGCTTTAGGTGATAATTATTTTCAAGATGATGACGAGTATTTGGTATATGAAAAAGGAGGGAAATTAAAACTAACAATTGTACCTAAAGAACAATTAGATTCTGTATCTACAATTAAAAGTATCGAAATTCATGATTCAAGATATGCTACTGAATCTGGTATCAATATTAATTCTAGTTTTTCTGAAATAAACTTAAACAATAATATAAATAGAGTAGAGTCTACTTTTTCTACTGCAACATTATTTATAGATGATTTAAACGCAACTATAGGAATCGACAAAGAAGAATTAGGCTTAAAAGATTTTTCTACTCAGAATGTAACTTTAGAACAAATTCCTGATTTAGCAAAAATGAAATCTTTTATTGTTTGGTTTAATTAATAGAATATGAGCACGTATTCTATAGAAAATAGTAAAGATTCAATTTTAAGACCAAATTCTGAATTCGAAAGAAGAATTATTCTTCAATATTATCTTGATAATGATATTAAAATTAACGAGATAGAAAGAGATATTTTAAATGAATGTTATGTTTCAGAACACGAGTCTATAGGTATTATTGGTTGCTTGCTAGATGATAAATCTTTACTAAATTCTTTAAGATTAGTTATCGGTGCAAATAATAGATCTAATTTTAAACTTTCTACATTATCAAATTCTTTACTAGATTCAGAAGTTTTAAATAAAGCTGTTTCTTATTATTTTGAAGAAAATAAATACGATAGTCTTAATAGAAATGAACAAATTATAAGAAGAGAATTTAACATCGTTTATTAAATGAAAAAATATACAATTCAGAAATCTCCGTTTGTTGTACCAACAACAGATGGTAAATTAATAGAAGAACATTTTGGTAATGCAACTGATGGTAATTCTCAAATAAGTATTGCACATATGGTTGCGCCATCTAAATGGAGTGAGCCATTTCAAACACCAGAATTTGACGAATACACTTATATTATTAAAGGTAAAAAGCAATTTATTATAGATGGAGAAACTGTTATTTTAAAAACAGGCGAGTCTATTAAAATTGAAAAAAATACTAGAGTGCAATATTCAAATCCTTTTGATGAACCTTGTGAATATCTTGCAGTTTGTTTACCTGCATTTTCTATCGATTTAGTAAATCGAGAAGAAAATTAAGACCTTTTTTTGCGATATAAAAAGGTAAATAAATTAGTAAAAAGTAAGGGATTACTATAATCTCTACTACAAAAATGTATTTTGGCCACTCTCCGAATAAATCTAATAAGGTTTCAGCATCCGGTTTTCTATTGGTGTAAAAATAGTTAGAACCTAAGAAATAATTTAATACAAACATAATTATCATATAAATTTGCATTGCTAAAAATGATTTTGCTACACTTTTTATAGTGGGTCTCATTTTATATATAAACGTGGCATATAACATAAAAATGATTAGTCCTGCGTGTACAAACCAATATCTAAAAAACTTAAAATTTAAATAATTACTTTCGTCTCGGTGTTATTAAAGACTGCAAAGTTCCTGCAAAGACTAAAAATAGAAGAATTTCGTAGTATATAAGTTTTCCGGTAAGTGACAAAACAGGTATAATAATTGCCATAAAACTACACAAATGCAATGGTAAGTCTTTTTGATAATTAAAGTTTCCTTTATAAAAGTTTATAATTGTACCTAATATTACGGTAAAAGAAAGACTGAAAGCAAATATATTTCCTATTAATATTTGTTTTCTTTTAGATTGATTTTTTGCAAATAAAAGTAAAAGAAATCCAAAAATAATTAAACAAGCGACTACACTTAAGTGTTGATTTGTAAAAGGTGTAAAATCATTGTTTTCCTTCAAAAAGAAATCCATAAAACGTACTAAATATAATTTTGTTACCTCTAATATTATGAGGTTTAAATGAGTTAAATTTATAATTGATTTTTACAATATATAGATTTATAATTTAATAAATTGCATAAAATCTATTTTATGAATGATACAATTGCACCCAAAACCATAAGACAAGTATTTGTTTTATTATTAATATTAGTTATAGGTATTTTGATTTTTAAGGAAATGATGCCTTATTTATCGGGCGTTTTAGGTGCTATAACTGTGTATGTCTTGCTAAGAAAATGGATGATTATTTTAGTAAAAAGAAAATGGCATCCAGATGTAGCAGCAATATTTTTAATGTTGATATCATTTGTATGCATTTTATTACCGGTAACAGGTTTATTAATGATGTTAGGCAGTAAAATAGGAGATGCAGTTAAAAATTCAGCAGAAGTTACACAGGCCCTAAAAGATATATTTGGTAAAATTGAAAATAAATTTGGTTATGATTTAGCTGAAAAAATTAATGTGTCTGAAGTTTCTACTTGGGTTACAAGTAATTTAGAAGGTTTTGCAGGCGGAACATTTAATATTTTTATAGCAATTGGTATCATGTATTTTATGTTGTATTATATGTTTACCAATAGATCAGAACTTAGAAATTCTTTGTATCAATACATACCAATAAGTGATAAGAATTTAAAAATTATAGGAGAAGAATCTCAAGCAATGGTTCGTTCTAATGCAATTGGTATTCCGTTAGTTGCTATTGGTCAAGGTATAATTGCTTTAATTGGTTTTTTAATTTTTGAAATTAACGACCCTTTCTTTTGGTTTATAATTGTTACTGTAGGTTCTATGATTCCGTTTGTGGGAACTCTTATAGGAATCTTACCCGTTTTTATTTTAACAATTTCTACAGGTAACAATTTTGCAGCTTGGGGAATTCTAATTTATGGTTTAGTTGTAGTAGGTTCTACAGACAATATTATAAGGCTGTTTGTTTTAAAGAAATTAGATAATGTACATCCGTTAATTACATTAATTGGTGTTATTGTTGGTGTGCCTTTATTCGGATTTATTGGTTTAATTTTTGGACCATTACTAATAAGTTTATTCTTAGTGATAGTAAGAATTTATAGAAAAGAATTTGGTGCACAAAGATCAGAAGAAAATGTACTCTAAATAATTGGTAGTTTTTTGTTTTTCTTCTTGTTAATATAATGTCTTAAAACTCCGCCTTTAACACTATTTACATCAAACTCTACAATAAATGCATTTTCATCTAAATTTTGTACAATTCGATACATTTTTTTAATATCAATTCTATTGATTATAGAATGGATTATATCAAAATCTTCTGATTTGCCGTTGCTACCAAAACCAGAAGATCCTTTGTAAATTGTTAAACCTACACCCAATTCTTCTAAAATAGCTTTTTTAATAATTTTATGTTCTCTAGAAACTATTGTTACACCAATAAAATCTTCAAAGCCTTCTATTACGGTATCTGTAACTTTAGCAGCAATTATATATGTTAAAATAGAGTAGAGTGCAACTTCTACAGAAACCACAAAAGCTGTTATTGCGAATAGAATAATGTTAAAAAATAATACAATTTTACCGATGCTTATTCCGAATTTATCGTTTAAGTAAACACCCAAAATTTCAGATCCATCTAAAACAGAACCATTTCTTATCGCTATTCCAATACCAGAACCAACCAATAAACCACCAAATATTGAAATTAGCAGTTTATCGTTGGTAATAGTTTGAAAGTTCTCTAAATGAATAAACAAGGCTAAGCCTAAAATACTTATAATAGATTTGATTACAATTCTTTTCGAAACTGTAAAATAACCTAATATTAAAAAAGGTATACTGAATACTAACAATAGATAAGACATGTTAATGTCTACTTGCGTTCTTACTAAAAGTGCAATACCAGTTACACCACCATCTAGAAATCCGTTTGGTAATAAAAAGGCTTTCAAGCCCAAACTTGTTAAAACGATTCCAACAAATATTTGAAAATATTCTGATAGGTAAGTGGTTACATTTTTAATTGACATTATTTAGATTTTCTAGTACAAGCTAAAAGAGTGTTTTTTAATAACATTGCAATTGTCATAGGACCAACTCCACCAGGAACCGGCGTAATAAAATCAGATTTTTTAGAAACTTCTTCAAAAGCAACATCGCCAACCAATCTAAAACCACTTTTTTTAGTTGAATCTGCTAAACGTGTAATTCCTACATCAATCACAGTTACATTGTCTTTAACCATGTCTGCTTTTAAAAATTCTGGAATACCAATTGCAGCAATTACAATATCTGCTTGTAATGTAATTTCCTTTAAGTTTTTTGTTCTACTATGGCACATTGTAACAGTTGCATTACCAACTTTACGTTTTTGAGATAAAAGTATACTCATTGGACTACCAACAATATGGCTTCTTCCTAAAACAACTACATGTTTACCTGATGTTTCTACGTTGTATCTATCTAATAATTCTAAAATTCCGAAAGGAGTTGCAGAAATAAATGTTGGTAAGTTTAAAGCCATTTTACCAACGTTAGTTGGGTGAAATCCATCAACATCTTTTTCAGGATCTACTGCCATTAATATTTTTTGCTCGTCTATGTGTTTAGGTAATGGTAATTGTACAATAAAGCCATCAATATCATTATCTACATTTAAAACAGCAATTTCGTTAAGTAGTTCTTCTTCTGTAGTTTCTTCTGAAAGTCTAATTAATGTAGATTCAAAGCCAACACGTTCACATGCTTTTACTTTTGCATTTACATAAGTTATACTAGCACCGTCGTTACCTACAATTACCGCAGCTAAATGAGGCGTTTTATGGCCTTTGTCTTTTAAGTCTCTAACTTCTAAAGCAATTTCTTCTTTAATGTCTGCAGATGTCTTTTTTCCGTCTAATAAAATCATTGTTTTTTTAAAATATAAATATTGATAGTTATGTTAAAATTATTGAATTCTTTTAATATGGTATAGTCATTTTCTAAACTTTTTAATTCATCATCAGATAAATTAAAAACTGTGGCGTAAAAAACGTACTTGTTTTTTTATTAAATTTTTGAAAAGATCTTGTGTCTCCCTTAAAATCAACAAAATCTAATTTGGTTAAGTTAGGAAAAAACTAGCAACATCTTCGACATTAATATTTTCTTTATTTAAATAATTAATAGCTTCTAAGCGCAAAGAATGATAAGGAATGTGGGCTAAAGTAGCATCCCAACCTTGTGAGATTTCCTTTGGATAAATCCATAAATTACCGGTTACAAGACCAAGAAATAAGATACTGTACATAATTTTTTTCTAGTAAAAAAGAAAATAATTATTCTAAAAGATAATGTGATAAATACAATGTAAGAAACTATAAAATATCGATGCCCAATGGTGTTAGTAGATATTAATGAAACTAGAATAACAAAAAATACAGAAGAAATTGATAATAATAACAACTGTTTATTTTTAACAGAGTTTATTGTTTTTTTACCAAAAATAATGAATGAAATAATTAAAAATAAGAAAATAAAAATTTTACCAAAGTCTAAATATCTTTGTACTAAAATAAAACAGTTTTTAACAAACCATTTAATATCAACAAATTGCCATAAACTAGCCCAAGGAGAATTTGGATGAGTTTGCAACCAACCTTTAGTAATAAGTCTCCAAACCACAAAAGAGATGCCAGTTATATTGCCAAAAAAATAAATTAATAGGAATTTAAAATTTAATATAGAATTTATTTTCTCTCTTTGAATGTATAATTTATTCAGCACATCAAAAAGAAAAATTCCTGCAACTAACATCATACTTCTGTATGATATAATGCTTAAAAATATAAGACCAATAAATTTTAAGTAATCGTTTTTAAATAGAATCGAGTTTACAACTAAAAAAAGAAAAATAGAATAATTATTTCTGGATTAACAATAACAAAAGAGGTTGCTAAGCTTGGTTCTGCAATTATTAGAATAAATAAAAAGAAGTGCTTATTAGAAGCTTCTATAAAATAGGAAATAAATTTTCTAATTTGAAAAAAGAACCCAATAGTAAAAGGTAATATCAATAAATGAGAAACCCATAATTCATGACCAAAAATTTTCCGAAAATGGCTAATAAAAAACCTAAAAAAGGCGGATGACCAGGATCGAAACTAATAGGAATGTTCCAGTCGAATAAAGAGTTTTCATACAGATGATTACCCATTTTTGAAGCAAACAATACATTATCCCAAAACATTCCATTTTTAAAAGATAACAGAAATAGTAAGACACCAAAAGATATAAAGAAAAGGATTCTTTTATTTTTTGATTTGAATAACGTTTGCAAAAAAATGTACATTTATTAATTAAAAAAAGCTGCAAAATTGCAGCTTATATTTATTTTATTTCATTCCTTTCATCATTTGCATCATTTTTTTGCCACCACCACCTTGCATCATTTTCATCATCTTGCTCATTTGATTAAATTGCTTCATCAATTGATTTACTTCTGTAACCGATGTACCAGAACCTTTAGCTATTCTTTTCTTACGACTAGCATTAATAGTTGTTGGTGTGCTTCTTTCTGATGGTGTCATAGAATGTATAATTGCTTCAATACCTTTAAAAGCATCATCATCAATATCAATATCTTTCATTGCTTTACCAGCACCAGGAATCATACCCATAAGGTCTTTCATGCTTCCCATTTTCTTTATTTGCTGAATCTGATTTAAGAAATCATCAAAACCAAACTGATTTTTTGCAATTTTTTTCTGTAATTTTCTAGCTTCCTCTTCATCATATTGATCTTGAGCTCTTTCAACAAGAGAAATAACATCTCCCATTCCAAGAATTCTATCTGCCATTCTATCAGGATGAAAAACGTCTATAGCATCCATCTTCTCTCCAGTACCAATAAATTTAATTGGTTTGTCTACTACAGATTTAATTGATAACGCAGCTCCACCACGAGTATCACCATCTAACTTTGTAAGAACAACACCATCAAAATTTAAAATATCATTAAAGGCCTTTGCTGTATTAACTGCATCTTGCCCTGTCATAGAATCTACAACAAATAGCGTTTCTTGTGGCGTAATTGCTTTATGAATATTAGAGATCTCTGTCATCATTTCTTCATCAACAGCTAAACGACCAGCAGTATCGATAATTACAACATTTTTGCCATTAGCTTTGGCGTGTTGTATAGCGTTTTTAGAAATTTCTACAGGATTGTTATTACCAACTTCTGCATATACTTCTACACCAATTTGCTCACCAACTACTTGTAATTGGTTAATTGCTGCAGGTCTATAAACATCACAACCAACAAGAAGTACTTGTTTTGCTTTTTTTGTTTTTAAGAAGTTAGCTAATTTTCCGAGAAAAAGTTGTTTTACCAGAACCTTGTAAACCAGACATTAAAATTACGGTTGGTGATCCACCAAGGTTAACACCTACAGTTTCACCACCCATTAGTTCTGTTAGTTCATCTTTAACTAATTTAACCATTAATTGCCCAGGATTTAATGTAGTTAATACATCTTGTCCTATTGCTTTTGTTTGAACACTTTTAGTAAATTGTTTTGCAATTTTAAAGTTAACATCGGCATCTAATAACGCTCTTCTAACTTCTTTTAAAGTTTCTGCAACGTTTACTTCTGTAATTTTACCGTGTCCTTTAAGGGTGTGTAAGGCTTTATCTAATTTATCGCTTAAATTATTAAACATAATTTGTGTCTTTTTTTGGAAACACAAATATAATAAATTAACAAGAATTTTAAGAAAGTTATTAATGCCTTTTTTTACAAGTTTTTCTTTAAAAATAATGCGGTAAAAAAGTTTGTAAAATGTAAAAAAATAGAAATCAAGAAAAATATAATTGCTATTGTAAATAATAATGAACTATAATTGTATAAGTTTTTGTAATCTAAATTATTATATGTTTTTAGGGTTTTAAAATATTGAGAAATCATTAAGGTTACTAATGATGAAATTTGGGTAATTAAATGTAAAATAGTGAGCCATTTATTTGGTTTTTTGCCTGTCCATTTTAAAATATAATAATTAAAAGCAATTAATAAAAAATACACAGCAGATACATAGAACCAATAATTGATACTTATAGTCATGTAAATATCCATAAAATCGATATTTATAAGATTATTATTTACAATACCTAAGATGATGAACGAAATGCTAAACGCTAGAAATGTTAAGTATGGTTTATCTAAACAGTTTTTTAATAAAGATACTTTATAAGTTTTCATATTTTTCTGAAAGAATAGTAGTGTGATGTTCTAAATGATATGCAGACCACATAACAATTTCTCTAATAGTCATTTTACCCATTAAAGGATGTGGAATAACTAATCGGTCTAAATTTAAATCACTTTTTCTTCTAACTTTATTTTGAAGTTTTTTATTAGATAAAGACAATTTACGAAGTATTTTTTCTACTTTTTAAAGAAGGTTTTTTTAATTTACTATTAAATTTTCTCGCCTTATCTTCATTGCCTTTTAATTTATTTTGATAATTCTTAACAACCGTATCGTAATCTCTTGTTTCTCTGTTGCACAAACCAAATTTGTGTTTTAAAAAGAATCTCGGAAAGTTTAAAGCTTTGTTTAATAATTGAAAACTGTTAACCAGATGCAGAACATGCTGCCCAGTAGTCCATTTATCAGAAGGACCTTTTTCCCAAATTTCTTTGGGTTGTTTTTCTAACCAATCGATTAAAATATCATGATTAGTTTGTAACAATTCTATTATTTCTTTTTTATTCATTCAGAATAATTATATCAATAAATATACAAAATTTAAAGCATAAAAAAAGAGCTTTGCTAAAGCTCTTATATCATTAAAATGATTACAAATTATTTTTGTTTCGGAATAAATTCTAAAGCAACTCCGTTAATACAATGACGTTTTCCTGTGGTTTCTTGTGGCCCATCATCAAAAGAATGCCCTAAATGGCCACCACAAGTATTACATTTAAGTTCTGTTCTTGCATAACCAATTTTATAATCTACATCTAATTCTACGTTTCCTTTAACTGCTCTATCAAAAGATGGCCATCCTGTTCCAGAAATAAATTTATGTTTTGTTTCGTATAAAGGTGTTTTACATGCAGCACATACAAATGTTCCTGGCGTTTTTATTTTATTTAATTCACTAGAATGTGGTCTTTCTGTGCCTGCTTGCCTAAGCACATAATATTGCTGTTCTGTTAGTTCTTTTTTCCATTGTGCATCTGTTTTTGATATTTTGTACGTTTTGGTTTTATCAGATTTTTTCTGAGCATTACCAACACAACTAAAAAAAGAGAAAATAATAATTAATGAAAATATTTTATTCATGATGATTTTGTTTTTAAGTTTTTATTGAATTATTTTGTCGATATAGCTATCGAAAACTTACACAAATTTACTTTTTTTAAAATTCATTTTAAAGTGATTTTCTTTTTCAGTTAAGATTAAAACTGATATAGTTCAAATTCTAATAATAAAATTTATAAATTGCTATCGAAAATAAAATATTAGAATAAAAACAATCAAAAATGAAGAAAATAGCCATTTTATTATTTACTGTTATTCTTTTTTCAGAATGTAGTAAAGTTCCTATTACAGGTAGAAGTAGAGTTAATTTTGTAAGTGATTCACAAGTTTTACCTGCAAGTTTTGCACAATATCAAGGTTTTTTAGAAGAAAATAAACTTTCTACAAATAGAACCATGACTAATCAAGTAAAAAGTGTTGGTACAAATATTGCAGCTGCTGTAGATCGATTTATGAGAGCCAATAATATGACTAGTGAAGCAGAGGCTTATAGATGGGAATTTAATTTAGTAGAAGACAATACGGTAAACGCTTGGTGTATGCCAGGAGGAAAAGTGGTTTTTTATACTGGTATAATGCCAATTTGTAAAAATGTTGATGGAGTAGCAGCAGTTATGGGGCACGAGGTTGCACATGCATTTGCTAAACATGGTCAAGAAAGAATGTCTCAAGGACAATTACAACAAATCGGAGGATTAGCTGTGGCTTTAGGTACTTCTGGTAAAGATGCAAAAACACAACAATTATGGAATACTGCTTTTGGAATAGGTTCTGGTTTAGGAGTTTTAAAGTTTAGTAGAGTTCACGAACAAGAGGCAGATAGATTAGGATTGGTATTTATGATTATGGCTGGTTATGATGGTACAGAAGCTGCAGAAGTTTGGGTAAGAATGAGCCGAAATCCGGCGGAAGCTCTCAACCGGAAATTTTAAGTACACACCCTTCTAACGAATCTAGAATTCAAGATTTAAAAACGTATTTACCTACCGCAAGAAAGTATGCAGCTAAATTTAATGTAGCCGCAAAATAAAAATAATTTAAAAGGTAAAAACTTTTACTATATTGTATGCCGTTCAATACACATTGAACGGCATTTTTATTTAAAAAAACGATATGTTAAAAATAGGAGATAAAAAATTAATTAATGCTTGGGCTTTTTATGATTGGGCAAACTCTGTGTATTCTTTAGTTATTAGTACTGCTGTTTTCCCTTTATTTTATAGCGCCATAACAAAAGATGAAATTGTAACATTTTTAGGCATGAAATGGGATTACCCGGATACTTTATACAGTTACGCTTTATCTTTTTCTTTTTAGTTGTTGCATTTATGTCTCCAATTTTATCTGCTATTGCAGATTATACGGGTAACAAACTTAAGTTTATGAAATTCTTTTGTTGGCTTGGTGGTTTGTCTGTAATTTCTATGTATTTCTTTAAAGATTTAAACACCGCTTGGATAGGTATTATTTGTACAATTTTAGCAAGTATTGGTTTTTGGTCTAGTATTGTTTTTTACAATTCTTATTTACTGAAGTTGCGCATCCGGAACAACAAGATGCTGCAAGTGCTAAAGGTTTTATTCATGGTTATATTGGTTCTATAATTTTACTTTTAATTTGTTTAGGAATGATTTTAGCTCCTAATACTTTTGGTTTTGATACCAGTATTTCTGAGACTATATTATCTTCCGGTAACAGTTTAGAAATTGAAAAAGCTATAGAAGATGCTAAAAATGCAGCATCATTAAAGGCCATGAGAATATCTTTTGTTATGGTGGGCTTATGGTGGATTGGTTTTGCACAATTAACATTTAAAAAATTGCCAAACAATATTTACAATAGAAAACCAGAAAAGATTTTATTTGGAAGGGTTTTAAAGAACTAAAAAAAGTTTGGATAGAATTAAAAGGATATCCAACCTTAAGAAACTTTTTAATTGCTTTCTTTTTACTGAGTGTTGGTGTACAAACAATTATTTTATTAGCAACAATTTTTGGTTCATCAGAATTAGGTTTAGGTACTACAAATTTAATTGTAACGGTATTACTTATTCAGTTTGTTGCTATTTTAGGTGCTTGGGTTTTTTCTAACGTTTCTAAAAAATTAGGAAATTTTATGGCAATAAAAATCACTATTTTCATATGGATTTTAGTTTGTTTTTCTGCTTTTATGCTAGAAAAAGAATTAAAAAATGTAGAAATTTATTTTTATGCTTTAGGCGGATTATTAGGTTTGGTGTTAGGTGCAATTCAATCTTTAACAAGATCTACATATTCTAAACTTTTACCAAAAACTCAAGACAATGCAACGTATTTTAGTTTTTATGATGTTACAGAAAAGATAGCAATTGTATTAGGAACTTTTGTATTCGGATTCTTAATCTATTTAACAGACTCTATGCAGTGGAGTGTTCTTTCTTTGGCTTTGTTTTTTGTAGCTGCTTTAATTGTATTAAGTACTTTAAAAAGAACGGAACACGTTCATTAATTTTAGAATAAAATTATTTAAAAAAAGTGTCACTGTTTAGTGACACTTTTTTTATAAACACAAATGTTCAATTTAAATATGAACATTAATTCCTAAAACTACATTTCTACCTTGGTTAAATATTCCATCATTTTTTAATCGAGATAAATGATTGATATATTTTTTATTTAATAAATTATTAACGCTAAGTGAACCTGTAAATTTTACATTTCTTATAGAAACATCTCCACCTAAAGCAAAATTTAATAAATTATAATTGCTAGTTGGGGTTTCAAAAGAGCTTACATTTTCTTGAGAAAAAGTACTTTCTAATGTAATAGAAGTATAACCTTGCGTTAACCAGTCTTTATAATTAAATTCTGTTCTAAAGGTATTTCTCCAAGTATTAGCAGGTATTAGCGGTAAATAATCTCCATTTTTTTGTTTACCAATTACAGTTTCGAAAGTACTTTCTAAATGCAACCAATCTTGTGGATGCGGATGTAAATGGAAACCAAATTCACCACCATACAATTTTGCATTTTCTTGAATATACGTAAATACTTGTTCACCATCTTCAATTTCATCCGTAGGCGTTATAAATATATAATCGTTTAAATGATTGTAAAATCCGTTAGCAAATACCTCGAAATGTTCTGTTTTGTATTCTAAAGAAAGATCTAATTGTACATTTTTTTCATTTACCAAATCACTATTTCCTTTTTCAAATCTATTTGTACCATGATGCACTCCGTTAGAACTTAATTCTGCTAGGTTAGGAGCTCTAAATCCGAAGCAACATTTATTCTTGTTGTAATTTGATCTGATAATGAAGTTTTAAAACCTAAAGAAGTTGTAAAACTGTTGTAAGATTTATTTACAGCCTCAAAAACATGTATTTCATCATCATGAGCAACTTCATGTCTTTCTGAATCAATTTTTCTATTATCAAAGCGAATACCAGCTTGTAAAGTATTGTTATTCCATGTGTAATTTGCGGTTGTAAAAATTCCGAAGTCATTTACGGTAGCATTTGGTATTAAAATTTCTTCACCAAAATTAGTATTTGTTTGGTGTAAACCTTGTATGCCGGATAAAATTTCTAAGCTTCCAATCTTAGGGAAATGATATTTTGCATTGTAGGTAAATGTTTTTAATTTCATTCTTAAAGCAGCTTCTTCATTTTCTTCATCATGGTCTTTATCTGCGTGGTCATGATCGTGGTCGTCTTCATCTTCATCTTCCTCATGGTCATCGTGCTCTTCATGTTCTTCAAACTCTTGTCTATCATTAAAAGTATAACCTAAATCGATATCTAATTTAGAATCTCCAAAAAAGAAGTGGTTATGAGAGCTTATAATATGATTGTCTATTGTTTGAAACGGTTCTAATAAATCATTACTTGTTGACTGTAGACCGATTCCTTCTGTTAAACCTAAATTAGATTTGTTGTAATTGTATCTTAATTCTGATGTAAATTTATTTTTAGAATATGCAATTCCGCATTTAAAATCCTTTTCGTTAAAACGTGTATTTGTAACTCTTTTATCTGTAGGTATTTTATAATCTGCATGATTTGCATAAGTTCCTCTTGCTAAAAACTTCCAATTTTCTAAAGAACTTTTAACTCCTACCGATGTATTTGTTCCTAAAGTATTATTAAAGTAACGCTGATTGATATTAACTTTTGTTTTATTTGAAGAAGCAAATTTTTCTGGATTTAGATATAAAACACCACCTAATGCATCAGAACCATAAAGTAAAGATGCAGCACCTTTAATTACTTCTACAGAACCAATACCGGCATCATTAATACCTAAACCGTGTTCGCCACCAAATTGCTGATTTTCTAAACGAATACCTTGTGTGTAAACCAAAACTCTGTTACCGCTTAAACCTCTAATAACAGGTTTACCAATAGAATTTCCGGTAGAGATTTGAGAAACTCCTGCAATATTTACAATTCCTTCGGATAATGTTGTAGCTCCTAATTTTTGCAATTTATTTGCAGAAAGTCTTTCAACTTTCATCACATTTTCTGATTGCAATTTATTAAAAGGAGTAGAAACAATAATTTCGTCTATTTCATAAAATGTTTCAACTAATTGTAAATTAATTTCTAGGTTGTTATCGTTTAAATCTACATTTTTAGATACAGTTTTATAACCTAAATAAGTAAATGTTAATTTAATTTTTCCGTTTGGGATGTTTTTTAATTTATAAAAACCATCATTATTAGTTATAGTTCCTTTGTGAATTTCTTGTGCATGAATTTCTACACCAATTAGTGCATTGTTATTAGTGTCTGTAATTTTTCCTGAAATGCTATTTTGAGCATTCACAGATATAAATGCCGTTAAAAATAGCAGTTTTAAATATGATTTCATTGTAATGTATTTACTATTAAATAGAAGATTTTCCTAGAAAATTATATTGAAAAATAATTAGTAGGGTATAGGTATATAGTTCTAAATAGTAAATTTAGGTGGTGCTCTAGAAGATTTTTTAGAAATTTTTACTTCTTTAAATCTAATTTTTTTTGATATAAAATTACTTTTGTATATTTCTATGTTTGTTAATTCGAATGAATTAAAAGTAAAGTTAAATGTTATTAATTGTTTGTGCAGTTCATCACAATTTAAAGAATCTTGATGTAAGTGTTGCTCTACTTTTGATGAACAAACCACATGGTCATGATTTTCTAGCGCGTGGGTTATTTGTATTGATGCAGGAAACATCAATACGAACAAAAATAAAAAACTGATATGTTGTTTAAAACCTTTGATAAAATTACTTTTTTCTAATTTTTAAATTCAGCATTTCTACTCCTAAAGAAAAAGCAATCGCAAAGTACAAATATCCTTTAGGAATAGCTCCTACAGTTTTGTTAAAAATTTCTGTATGCGATAAATGTGCAGCTTCTGTAATAAGCATAAAGCCAATTAAAATTAAAAAGAAAGCGCCAACATTTGAATTGTTGGATTTTTATTTACGAAATTACTTATTGGTTTAGAAAAAATCATCATAATAAGAATCGAGACAATTACTGCAATAATCATAATTATAAGTGCACCTTCGATTCCGTTAGTCATACCAACTGCGGTAAGAATACTATCAAAAGAAAAAACAATATCTATTAATATTATTTGAATAATTACACTAGAAAAAGAAATTACTTTTGGTGATTTTAGTACTTCATCTTCGTTTGTGTTTTCTACTTTTTGTCTTATTTCTTTTGTGCTTTTGTATAATAGAAATAATCCACCTAAAAATAAAATTATACTTTGACCAGTAATACCTGTTTTAAACCAATCGATATCTATTTTTAAAAAAGGATCTTTTAAAGCAATTAAATAAGATACACCAAATAGCAAAATGATTCTCGTAATCATTGCTAAGGCCAAACCTAAAATTGTTGCTTTTCTTACTTGATTTTCTGGTAATTTGTTGGCAGATATTGATATAAATATAATATTATCTATACCTAAAATTATTTCTAAAAACGTTAATGTTAGTAGTGCTACCCAAGTATCTGCATTTAGAAATATTTCCATGTTATTTTATTTTATAAATAGTACCGTCGGTTAAAAATTTACTGAATCCTATTTTAGCAGAAAAATCGTAAGAACTGTCTTTAATCTTAGTTATTTGCACATAAATAGCATCTTTGTCTAACTGCTTTTTTGGTGATTTCATTTTTAAAGAATAGAAAAAATTACTTTTCCATTTAATGTATAAAGTATCTATATGTTTAATTCTTTTTTCTGTGGTTAAACTATCTGCAGAAATACTTACAATTTTATCGTACTCTTCTATTTGCAAACTATCGATTCTAGTAATTTTAGTTTTACTATAACCGTCTCCGGCAGGAATTTCGAAAACACCTTGTTTAAATCTATCCGGATCACCTTTTTCAGCTTTACAAGAAGCTAATATTAGAAAAAAAGACAAGAAAAAAGAGACAAAACAATGCCTTTATTTCTTTTAAAAATAAATGTTGAAACCTCTTTTTTCTCTATCTTTTTTTCTGTTTTTATCATTTTAAATACCTGTATAATTTGTTGGTGTTATTGCTTTTAATTCGTTTTTAATTTCATCAGAAACTTCTAACGTATCTATAAAATTCGCAATAGAATTTTGATTTATTTTTTCGTTTGTTCTAGTTAATCCTTTTAAAGCTTCATAAGGATTAGGATATGCTTCTCTTCTTAAAATTGTTTGTATTGCTTCTGCAACAACAGCCCAATTATTTTCTAAATCTTGCTCGAACTTTTCTTTGTTTAATAACAATTTATTTAAACCTTTTAAAGTAGATGTAAATGCGATAATGGTATGACCAAAAGGTACACCAACATTACGTAAAACTGTACTATCTGTTAAATCTCTTTGTAGTCTAGAAATTGGTAATTTTGCAGAAAGATGTTCGAAAATAGCATTAGCCAAACCTAAATTTCCTTCAGAATTTTCGAAGTCGATTGGGTTAACTTTATGTGGCATTGCAGAAGAACCTACTTCACCAGCTTTAATTTTTTGCTTAAAATAATCCATAGAAACATAGGTCCGTAAATCTCTGTCTAAATCTATAATTACTGTATTGATACGTTTTAAAGTATCAAACAAAGCAGCCATATGGTCGTAGTGTTCTATTTGAGTTGTTGGAAAAGAATGCTGTAAACCTAGTTTTTCTTGTACAAAAGTAGTTCCAAATTCTTTCCAATCTATTGTAGGATAAGCAACTTTATGTGCATTATAATTACCTGTTGCGCCACCAAATTTAGCTGCACTTGGTATATCATTTAACAAATTGAATTGTTCTTTTAAACGAACCACAAAAACTTCTATTTCTTTTCCTAATCTTGTAGGAGAAGCTGGTTGACCATGAGTTCTTGCCAACATAGAAATATCTGCCCATTCTGTAACCAATTCTTGTAGTTTTTCTAAAACTTCAAAATATTGAGGTACATAAACATCATTCATTGCTTCTTTTATAGAAAGCGGAACAGCAGTATTATTAATATCTTGAGACGTCAATCCGAAGTGGATAAATTCTTTAAATTCTTGTAAATTTAAAGCATCAAATTTTTCTTTGATAAAATATTCTACAGCTTTTACATCATGGTTTGTAATGCTTTCGATATCTTTAATTTTCTGCGCATCTTCAGCTGTAAATTCTGTATAAATTTTACGTAATTCTTCAAAAAGAGAAGTATCAAAACTTTCTAATTGTGGTAAAGGAATTTCGCATAAAGCGATAAAATATTCTATTTCTACGCGAACTCTATATTTAATTAAAGCTTCTTCAGAAAAATAGTTTGCAAGTTTATCAATTTTACCTCTATAACGACCATCAATAGGTGAGATGGCATTTAATTTTGTTAAGTTCATTTTTTAGTTATGTTGTTAATTGCAAAAATAGGTAATTTAACAGATTTATAAACTCGATTTTTGATGTTTTTCTATCATTGCTAAAATGTGATTACCGCGAGCTTTACAGCCTTTGCTTTCGTGTATAATTTTTGTTTGTATTAAATGTTTTAATTCAGGATGAATCCACTCTTTTTCTAAGCCAAAAAAGTATAAAGTATTCATTGTATAAGCTCTAACCGCAATTTTTTGTGGTGTAATTAACCAATCAAATCCTGTTTCAACGATGTTGTCTATATGTTTTTTGGTTAATGTTTTTTGAACATCATTTTCTTTTTTTGCATAATTAGCAGTAGCCAAATGTTCACAAATTTTAGCACAAGGTCTTATAGCGCTATCAAATTTTACATTGTAAATTTCAGTTGTAAAAGTATCTAAATGTGGTAAAATCCAGTTTATGTGATTATGTGTGCAAATCCATTCTAAAATCCAAGCAGCTTTAATAGATGTTTTATCATCAACATTAAAAGTAATAGTTATCAAATCTTTAAATAAATCTGGATTATCTAATACAATATTTGCAACTCTTTGGCGGTTATCTCTTTTTGGATTTGCCATATTATTAAGTTGCTCAGTTATATAAAGTAAATTTGAATTTGGCACTATTAATGTATATTTGTTTTAAAAATTTTGTTTAAATGATAAATATAAAAAGACTGTTTTTGATTTTATGCTTTTTCTCTTGTTTTTTAACAACTGAAAGAATCAATGCTCAAAAAATAAATCAGTTTGATGCGAATAAGAAAAGAACTGGTGTTTGGAAAAATATTATCCTAATAAGCGTGTGCGTTATACTGGCCAGTTTAAAAACGGAAAAGAAGTTGGTGTTTTTAAGTTTTACGACATAAGAACTTCTGAGCATCCTGTTATCATAAAAACATTTTTTGAGGATTCTGATTCTCTTTTTGTTCAATTTTACACTTTAAAAGGAAAGATTAAAACTGAAGGCGTTTTAAATGATAGAAAAAGAGTAGGGAATTGGCAATATTTTTATCCTGACGGAACTTTAATGTCTGAAGAAAATTATAAAAATGGAAAACTCGATGGCGAACAGTTGGTATATTATCCTAACGGACAAGTCACTGAATTTGCTACTTATAAAAACGGATTGTTAGATGGTGTAACTAGTAAATATTCTAGTAAAGGAGTTTTAATTGAAGAAGTTACATATAAAGAAGGTAAACCAAACGGATTAGCAAAATATTTTGAATTGAATGGTAATCTTAAAGAAACCGGAACTTATAAAAATGGTGTTCGAGTTGGTAAATGGGAATATTATTTAGACGGAGAACTTGCTACAGATTTAGAAAAAAGAAAAAAGTACGTTTACACGAAAAAAAGACAATTAATAGATAACATAAATTAATATATCTATCAATTTTTTCAATCTTTAAAAACCATTTCTAATTCGTACATTTGCAAACTCAAAAATAGATAATGAAAAGAGTAGTTGTTGGTCTTTCCGGTGGTGTAGATTCTAGTGTTACTGCACATTTATTAAAAGAACAAGGTTACGAAGTTATTGGGCTTTTTATGAAAAATTGGCACGATGATTCTGTAACTATTTCTAATGAGTGCCCATGGTTAGAAGATAGTAATGATGCAATGATTGTTGCAGAAAAGTTAGGTATTCCGTTTCAAGTGGTAGATTTAAGCGAACAATATAAAGAGCGTATTGTGGATTATATGTTCGATGAATATTCTAAAGGAAGAACACCAAACCCGGACGTACTTTGTAATAGAGAAATTAAGTTTGATGTTTTTATGGACATTGCCTTAAAGTTAGGTGCAGATTATGTTGCAACGGGTCATTATTGCAGAAAAGGAGAAGAAATTATGAACGGTAAATCTGTTTATAAATTATTAGCTGGTAAAGATAATAACAAAGATCAATCTTACTTTTTGTGTCAATTATCGCAAGAGCAATTAACAAAAGCTTTATTTCCAATAGGAGAATTAACAAAACCTCAAGTTAGAGAAATTGCCAAAGAAGCAGATTTAATTACTGCAGAAAAGAAAGATTCGCAAGGTTTGTGTTTTATTGGTAAAGTTAGATTACCGAGTTTTTACAGCAAAAATTGCAACCTAAAACTGGTGAAATTGTTACAATTCCTTCAGATTTTGAACAATACACAAAACCAACACCAGAATTTGAAAATAAAGAAGCAGCTTTAAAGTATTATGCTACTAAGTTTTCTTATCATAAAAACGATGGTAAAGTTGTTGGTAAACACCAAGGAGCTCACTATTTTACAAAAGGACAACGTAAAGGTTTAAATGTTGGCGGAACAAAAGAGGCTTTGTATGTTATTGAAACGGATGTAAATGAAAATGTTATTTACACAGGTGAAGGTAAAAACCATCAAGGGTTATATAGAAATGTGTTGTTTGTTTCTAATGAAGAAATTCATTGGATTCGTGAAGATTTAACGCTTAAAGCCGGCGAAACTTTAGACGTCGAAGCTAGAATAAGATACAGACAGGCTTTAGAAAAAGCCACTTTACATAAAGTTGAAACAGGTATGTATGTAGAATTTGAAAATAAACAATCTGCAATACAAGAAGGACAATTTGTTGCTTGGTATTTAGACGAAGAATTGCTCGGGTCCGAGTAATTTCGTAAGCTTTAAATTTATAAAATCATAAAAAAGTAGTAATTTCGAAAACATGAAAAAATTACTACTTTTTTGTTTGCAATTACTTTTTCTCAAGCAAAGGCTCAAGAAGATGCTTGGTTGTTTTTAAAAGATAAACCTAGTGCAGAAACATATTTAGAAAACCCGCTTCTAATGTTATCTCAAAGAGCATTAGATAGAAGAAATAAACTAAATATAGCGGTTGGTTTAATTGATGTTCCTTTAGAAAACACATATTTAGAAACACTAAAAACTACTAATGGTATAACAGTTTTAGGTGCTTCTAAATGGTTAAATGCAGTTCATATTCAAGCTACACAAAGTGATATTGAAAATGCTAAACAAAATTTAAGTTTTATAGATTATATAGAATATGCCAATAAATCTTTAAATCAAGCGGCAAGAAAGGGTAAGAAAATCAAACAAAATCATCAGAATAAATTTAATAATTCTATGACTGATTTTACCTACGGAAGTACTAAAAATCAAATTGAAATGTTAAAAGGTGATTTTTTACATGGAATTAATTTAACCGCAAAAAACCAAATTATAGCAGTTATTGACGCTGGTTTTCCAAACGTAAATACATTACAGGCATTTCAAAGATTAAGAGATAATAATAAGATTTTAGGAGGTTATGATTTTGTAGAAAGAAGTACAAATTTTTATTCGGGTCATAATCATGGTACAAATGTACTTTCTACAATTGGTGGTTATATAGAAAATGAATTTGTTGGTTCAGCGCCAGATGCTTCATTCTACTTATTTAGAACAGAAAATGTCGCTGTAGAAGTTCCGTTAGAAGAAACATTATGGGTAGAGGCAGCAGAAAGAGCAGATAGTTTAGGTGTTGATGTAATAAACACATCTTTGGGGTATTCTACTTTTGATAATCCAGATTACAGTTATAATTATAATGATATGGATGGAAAAACTACATTTATATCTAGAGGAGCAGAAATTGCTGCAAACCGCGGAATTTTAGTTGTTAATTCTGCCGGAAATTCGGTACTGATTCTTGGAAATATATTACTGCACCTGCAGATGCTGTATCTGTAATTACTGTAGGTTCTGTAGATAGTAACGGAAATATATCCGGTTTTAGTTCTTTTGGACCAACTTCTGATGGAAGAATTAAACCAGAAATTTTAGCGCAGGGTACTGCATCGGCTATTATTAATCATACAGATAATTCTGTTTCAAGCGCTAGTGGTACTTCTTTTTCTGCTCCAATAATGGCAGGTTTAATAGCTTGTTTAAATGATACAGGAAATATAATTTTTAAAACGTCAAATAAAAAGGATCAAGCAAAACAATTAAACAATCGAATTCAAAAGTTAAAACAGTCTATAATAGAATCTGCTGATAAATTTAATAATCCAACAGATCAGCATGGTTACGGTATTCCTAATTTTGAAACTGCTTACAATAGTTTTTTAGTAAGCTTATCCACAGAAAATTATTCAATAAATGATATAGAAGTTTATCCAAATCCGGTTTTAAATGAGCTTAATATTACTATTGATAATCTTCATTTAAATGAAACTAAAGTTTCAGTTTATACAATTCTTGGTAAAAAGATTTTAACCTTTGAAAATAAAAAAAATATAGATGTTTCATCTTTAAAATCAGGGGTGTATTTGTTGAAAATTAAAAATGGGACTTCTTTAAAATCTCTTAAATTTATTAAAAAATAATGATCAAGTACATTAAAAAATTATTACTATTATTATTTATTCTATGTTATGCAAAGTCGAATGCTCAAAAAGATTCGATTGTTACTTTTTACGATAACAAATTTAATGTAGTTGAAAATAAATCTAAAGCATACTTTTTTGAAATTTTAACAAAAGTTACTGATTCTCTTTGGCTAAGTAGAAGATATAAGAAAAATGGAAAGATATTCCATTATGTGCACTATAAATCCAAGAATAAAAAGATTAAAATTGGTCAAGCTTTAACTATAAACAGTAATGGTAAAACTGTAGGATTAATGTATTTTAATCATAAAGGTGAAATACATGGAATGCATAAGCAATGGTTTGATAATGGTAATTTAAGTCTCGAAGGAAGATATTTCAATAATAAAAAAGAAGGTCTTTTTAAAGTTTATCATTTCAATTCTAAAATAGCTGGTAAAGCGATTTTTAAAAATGATACTTTAACTCGTGAAATTTATTATGATATTAAAGGTAATGTTGTTAATAAAGAAGATGTTGTTTGTAGACAAAAAGCTGAGTTTAAAGGAGGTGAAAAAGCTTTCAAAAAAAGTTAAGAGAATTAAAAGATAAGTTAACTTACAAAATTAATGGAACTGTAAATGTTTATTTTAAAATTAACACACTAGGCGATATAGTTGATGTAACACTAGATGGAGATTTACCATTGAAACTTCAGAAGGAAGTCATTACATTTTTTGAATCGATAAAAGGATGGTCTCCAGCAATTGATAGAAATAGATTGGTTGAAGCAAGTATAGTCCAAAAGATAAATTTTAAATTATGACAAATAAAATAACAGAATTATTTAAAATAAAATATCCTATAGTTCAAGGCGGCATGATTTGGGTATCTGGTTATAAATTAGCTGCAGCAGTATCAAATGCAGGTGGATTAGGACTAATTGGTGCAGGTTCGATGTATCCGAAGTTCTAAGAGAACATATACAGAAATGTAAAAAAGCAACTTCAAAACCCTTTGGTGTTAATGTACCAATGTTATATCCTGATATTGAAAAAATAATAGAAAT
Organism: Polaribacter sp. HA6-7; assembly: GCF_055693625.1. Lineage (NCBI taxonomy): Bacteria > Pseudomonadati > Bacteroidota > Flavobacteriia > Flavobacteriales > Flavobacteriaceae > Polaribacter > Polaribacter sp. HA6-7. The sequence continues at coordinate 1,662,181 of NZ_CM146338.1, read as the reverse complement.
TATTGTTGAAGAAGGTGTTAAAATAGTTTTTACTTCTGCAGGTAACCCTAAAACTTATACTTCTTTTCTAAAGGAAAAAGGTATTACTGTTGTACATGTTGTTAGTTCTGTAAAGTTTGCATTAAAATCTGAGGTTGCAGGTGTTGATGCCGTAGTTTGTGAAGGTTTTGAAGCTGGTGGACATAATGGTCGAGAAGAAACTACAACTTTTACGTTAATACCAATGGTTAAAGAGCAATTGAAAATTCCGGTTATTGCAGCAGGAGGAATTGGAACGGGTAGAGGAATGCTTGCAGCAATGGTTTTAGGTGCAGATGCAGTGCAAATTGGTAGTAGATTTGCGGCTACAGAAGAATCTTCTGCACACTCTAATTTTAAGAAAACTATTATTGATGTTAAAGATGGTGATACACAATTAACATTAAAAGAATTGGCACCAGTTAGGTTGGTTAAAAATAATTTTTACAATCAAATACAAGAATTATATCAACAAAATCCAACTTTAGAAGAAATTAAAGATCTTTTAGGTAGAGCACGTGCAAAAAAAGGAATGTTTGAAGGTGATTTAGAAAATGGTGAATTAGAAATAGGGCAAGTAGCCGGATTAATACATAAAATTAAACCAGCTAAAGAAGTTTTAGATGAAATTGTAGCTGAATTTAATACTGTTAAAGCATTAATTGCCAGTATTTAAGTTATTTTCTAAAATAAAAGTAAATAAACTTGGTTATTTAATTTTATTGGCATTATCTTTGTAACTCAATAAACGTTGTTAGTAATTAAACAAGCAACATATTTAATATTATTATAATGAATAAAGGTACCGTAAAATTTTTCAATGAATCTAAAGGATTCGGATTCATCACTGAAGAAGGAACAAACAAAGAACATTTTGTACATGTGTCAGGTTTAGTTGACGAAATTCGTGAAAACGATGAAGTTGAGTTTGACTTACAAGATGGAAGAAAAGGATTAAACGCAGTAAACGTAAGAGTTATATAATTATATATTATTACTAGTTAAATTTTTATCTAAAAGCCTATCAATTATTGATAGGCTTTTTTTATTTTAGTCATTAAAAAATTAATATGAAAGATGGTAGACAAAGAAAAAATGTACAATTGGGTATTTTTGTAGAAATTGTACAAAAACATCATCAATCTTCCGGTGAATTAACAAAAGGTGTTGTACAGAAAATATTAACCAAATCTAAAAACCATCCTTACGGAATAAAAGTACAATTAGAATCTGGTTTGGTTGGTAGAGTAAAGAATATACTAGATTAAGTTTTTCTTCTATTTGTCTAAAACTTTAATTTCATAAAGCTTTCTACTTTTATTATTTAATTTGTTTTCTCTTAACCAAGGATTGTGAATTTTTAATTCTTTATAATTCATTCCGTAGTTTTTAGCAAAGTTAGTCAAGTTGGTAATTACAGTATCAACCTTAACTGTTCTTGTTTTTTCAAGTGTATAAAGATCAGAATCTTCGAAAACAAATCCATATTTCTTTGGATTCGAAATTATTTCTTTTAAAGCAATTATCCTAAATATGTAACGCTCTGTTTCATCAGGAAGTAAAGCATCGTAATAACTGCTTACTTGTTGCGTTTCTAATCTTTTAGAAACACCATAATTACCAGCGTTATACGCAGCAGCAGCTAACGTCCAAGAACCTAATTTGTTTTTAGATTTCTTTAAGTATTCGGCGGCAACTCTAGTAGATTTTTCAATATTATAACGTTCGTCTACGTTTTTATTAATTTCTAATCCGTATTCTTTACCTGTTGCTCTCATAAAATGCCACATACCCGCGGCACCAACAGAAGAAGTTTCATCTGTAAAACCACTTTCGGCTAAAGCTAAAAACTTAAAATCATCAGGTAAATTATATTTTTTTAATAATGGTTCTATTATTGGGAAATATTTATTGGCTCTCTTTATAAGCAATAATCCATTTGATTGCCAATAGGTATTTACAAGTAATTCGCGTTCCATTCTTTCTCTTACATCATTAATTTCTAAAGGAACTCTTTCTCCTGCAAGGTTTAATCCTTCAGGTAATTTAAGAGATTTAATTTTGTAAGTTCTATGTGTAAGTGTTTCCGGATCTGTATCAGATTTATGTACACCGTTAAAAAAACGATGGTTATAAGAGTTACACTTAGTAAAGAAAATATGCGTTGTAAAGATTTCATAATATCAATTTTACCATAAATGTATGGAAAACACTTTAGTTTAAAAGTTAAAACGTCATCAATAATCTTAGATATTTTTTTGCTTTGGTTAATATCATGATATGTGTTCCGCCTTTGATTTCAATAGCGTTTTTTACATTTTTAATAGGAAATACGGTGTCTTTAGTTCCGTGAATATGTACAATATCTTCTAAAGGACTAATTTGTTCCCATTTAAGAACATTGTAAATAGACCATTTAAGGTATTTCTTACTTCTAACAGAAAGATATTTCTTATATAAGTCTGCTTTTTTCTTTAAAGATTTACCAAGAAAATACCTTGCATAATCTTCAAAATTCTCTACAATTACTGTAGGAAAAAACTTGTAAACCTTTGTAAATTTTGCCAGTTTAAATTTTTTAGGCAATTCGCCTTGATTTTTAACACTAGAAATAATAATTACTTTCTTAGGATTTACAAATTTGGCAATTTCTTGTACCATAATTCCGCCGAAAGAAACACCAACTAAAACAGGATTTTTTTCTTTAATTTCATCACTTAACCTGCATGCATAATTATCTATATCTTCTTCTAAAGCCAGTGGTTTGATCCATTTTAAATAATGAAAAGTATACTTTTCTGGATCTAATTCTAAATTTTCAAAAATTTCTGGACCCGCAGCTAAACCGGGCATAAAATATATAGGGGTTTTATTCATTTAAATTATATGTATTTTGTCGACATTAGAGCATCAAAACAAATGCCAAATTTACTTTTTCTTAATGTTAATTTAATCTTAAAGATTTGTAAAATTTAATCTCACAGAACCATCTTCGTCTATTTCAGTTAAGACTACTTTATGAAGTGTATTTACCAATGCAGGATTCCATGGAGTTTTTACTTTTACGTAATTTTCTGTAAAACCATGTATATATCCTTCTTTATTTTCACTTTCGAACAAAACAGTTAAAGTATTACCTAATTGACTTTCGTAAAAAGCTCTACGTTTTTTTGCAGATAAACCTCTAAGCATTTTACTTCTTTTTGCTCTTACTTTTTTAGGAACTACGCCTTCAAATTCAACAGCTTCTGTATTAGGTCTTTCAGAATAGGTAAAAACATGTAAGTACGAAATATCCATTTCGTTTAAATAATTATATGTTTCTAAAAATAATTCGTCTGTTTCACCAGGAAAACCAACAATAACATCAACACCAATACAAGCATTTGGCATAACTTCTTTAATACGAGTAACCCTATTTGTATAAGTATTTGTTAAGTATCTACGTTTCATTTTATTTAATAAAACATCGCTACCAGATTGTAAAGGAATATGAAAATGAGGTACAAAAGAAGAAGATTTAGAAACAAAGTCTATAGTTTCATCTTTTAATAGATTTGGTTCTATAGATGAGATTCTTAAACGATGAATTCCATCTACTTTATCTAGTTCTTTAACAAGTTCTAAAAAGGTATGTTCGTGTTTTTTATTACCAAACTCACCTTTACCATAATCACCAATATTTACCCCAGTTAATACAATTTCTTTAATACCTTTAGAAGAAATTTCTTTGGCGTTAGAAATTACGTTTTCTAAAGTATCACTTCTAGAGATTCCTCTAGCTAGTGGTATTGTACAATATGTACACTTATAATCGCAACCATCTTGAACCTTTAAAAATGCTCTTGTTCTGTCTCCAATAGAATAAGAACCAACATAAAAATCGGCATCAGAAATTTCACACGAATGTACTTCACCAACATTGTTTTTAGTTAAATCATTTATGTAAGAAGTAACATTAAATTTTTCTGTTGCACCAAGAACTAAATCTACACCATCTACTGCAGCTAATTCTTCTGGTTTAAGTTGCGCGTAACAACCAACAGCTATTAAAAATGCATCATCATTTTTCTTTAAAGCATTTTTTACAATAGATTTAAAACGTTTATCTGCATTGTCTGTAACAGAGCATGTATTTATTACATATACATCTGCTTTCTCTTCAAACTCTACACGTTTAAAACCTTCATTAACAAAATTTCTAGCAATAGTAGATGTTTCAGAGAAGTTAAGTTTACAACCTAAAGTATAAAAAGCTACCTTTTTTTCTGCGACCATTTTTATGATTTTTGCAAATGCAAAAGTACGATTTTATTGATGATTTTTAAAATGGATCGATTACATATTAATAAATGGTTAAATAGTAAAATTATAAACTATTCATTAACTTGATATTACATTTTATTTTTTAACTTAATTAATCGTTTTTTAATCTCTAAATTATATTTTTGGAGTTTAAAAATATGTTATAATGATAATTGATAATTTGAAAACACCATATTATGCTGTAGTTTTTTCAACAATTTTAACCGATAATATAAAAGGTTATGAAGAAATGGCTGATAAAATGGAGCTGTTGGCAAAAAAACAACCTGGTTATTTAGGTATCGAATCTGCTAGAAAAAGTATTGGTATTACTATTTCTTATTGGAGTTCTTTAGAGGCTATAATTGCTTGGAAAAACAATGTAGAACATACAGAAGCTAGAGAATTAGGGAGAAAAAATGGTACAAGAAATATCGTTTACGTATTTGTAAAGTAGAAAGAGAATATGGTTTTGAGAGCTAATAACTTTTTCTTTTGATAATTTTTGTTGCTTTTGTTTGAATTCTATTTTTTAGTAAATAAGTTATTGAACCAAACAAAAATTTAAATTCTGTAGCTTTAAGCATTAAACGGCTAAACTTTAATAACCTACCAAATTCACTTTTTAAGTTTTTAGAGTAAGTTGATAAAAAATCTTCACTATAGTCATTGTTTTTTAGACTAGCCTCAATAGATTTTGCACAAATGATACCGAGACATCATTCCTGTACCAACACCTTCTTTGTAAAAAGGATTTGTTAAGCCAGCAGCATCACCAACCAACATAAATCTATTTCCGTATACTTTATTTTTACCAAAATTATAAGGAATACTCCATCCTCGCCACGAATCAATTTTAATAGCATTTTTAAATTTATACGCTACTTTAGGATGGTTTTTAATTATTGATTCTACTTGCTCCACTAAATTAATATTATGTTTTAATACCAATTTTGCATTTCCGCCTAAACTTATATTTACAGATCCATCAGAAAGAGGAAAAATATAGAAAAATAATGGAATTTTTTTATAAATGATCCTTATTTCAGCTTCGTTAGTTTTAGATAAGTTGGTAACATTTTTAAAATAACCGTTTACAAATGTAGATGTTAAGTTTTTTTGAAGTTTATTTCCGGCTAGTTTTCTACTTACAATAGAGTTAACACCATCTGCGCCAATAACAATTTTACTTAAAATTTCTTTACCGTCTTTTAGTTTGATGAGCACACCGTCTTTAAGTTCTGTTATATTTTTAACTCCATTACCAAAATCAAAAGAAGCATACTTATCAGAAATATTCTTAACTAAAAAGTCATCAAAATCGAATCTTTTAGCATAAGTTATTACCATGTTCCGATCTTTACTTTCTTTAAAGTTGATATCTACATTATTATTTACATGTAGTTTAATATTTTTACTATGTATAAATTTAGGGTGATTTAAAAATTTATCAAACAAACCTTCATCTATTAAGCGTAAAGCTTTGTAAGCATATAAAATCAATCCATCGCCACAAGTTTTATTTCTAGGAAAAGTAGATTTATCTATGATATAATGTGGTATTTTCATCTTTGATAAAGTCAAAGATGTGCTTGCACCCGATGGGCCAGCACCAATAATACAGACATCAGTTTTTATCATAGCTATTGGGTGAATCTCTTTTGTTAATTTTAGCTAATTTACTTAATCTTTCCAATTAATTTTTGATAGAATAGGGAAGTGGTCTGAGTTTTTGTTTTCTAAAGTTAAAAATTGATTAACTATAGCATCTTTATCGGTTAAAATAAAATCTATTCTTAACGGAAACCAATAAGAAAAAGACTTACCAAAACCTTTACCAGCTTCTATAAAAGCATCTTTTTTGTTATCTGATATTTGATGATATAACCAAGAGTAAGAAGTATTGTTAAAATCTCCGCTTATAATTTTTTTACCAGTCCATAATTTCTCATGCGCTAAAAAAATATTGGTTTGTTCTGCTTGTTTTTTAAATGAATTTGAAACTCGTTTTATTAATTTTTCTGAATTTTCTTCACCAAAATTTTCTTCGTTAGGCTTTATTCTTAGAGATTCGAAATGAACGTTATAAATTCTTATGGTGTCTTTATTCTTAAGTATATCTGCAAAAATTATATTATTTCCTTTACTATCTAAATCTAGCGAACCTGAATTTACAATTTTATATTTAGAATAAATTGCCAATCCATATTGACTCTTTTTTGATCTAAGTTTGATGTATTTATAAGGAAACGATAATTTATTTTTTTGATTTATAATATTCTTGAATAACTAAAATGTCTGGATTTTTATCAGAAATAAAATCAAAACCATTAGAAAAGTTGCTACTGTCTTTTGATTTTGTAAATAAATCGAAAGCTTTTACGTTATAACTCATCACTTTTAAATCGGAATTTAAAGATGAATTATTACTTGAAATTTTGTAAAAAGGAGGTGTGAAAAGCCATCCAACAATTAAAACTATTATTGATATTAAAAACTGACGTTTAAGTTTCAACAACCAATAAATAACAAAGACAAGATTTATAATTAGTAAAAAGGGTACAAATAAACTTAAAATAGCAAATACCGGAACAACACTTGGTGATATAAATGGCAACAAGTAAGAAAGTAACAGTAGTGTTGCAGCAAGAGAGTTCAATAAATAAAGAACTTTGTCTATAAAAGATAAGTTTTTCATATTATTTTTTCCCTTGTTTAAATAAAAACTCTTTTTCTTGTTTCGTTAACGTGTCGTAACCAGATTTACTAATTTTATCTAAAATTTGATCAACTTGTTCTTGGTTAAGACTATTGGTTTTTGGCTTCGTTTTTTTAGCTCTCTTAGAATTATAAACAGTTTTTAATCTCTTTTCTTTCTTTTTAAATAGCGAAGAAAATATTTCAGAAAAGTTGATTTTTTTATTACTTGCTTGTCTCACATACAAAAAGCCCAATAAACTTCCACCTAAATGAGAAAAACTACCACCCGCATTAGCACCAATTAACCCGATAAAGTCAAAAGCTAACCAAATTACTGCTAAGTGCCATAATTTTAAAAAGCCTAACAAAGGTATTTTTATTTGATAATTTGGCATGTAGGTAACAATACCTATAAATATTGCTGATACTCCGGCAGATGCACCAACCAATCTAGAAGATTCACCATCAAATAAAGGAAAATAATTTTGACTTAACATAAAAAATAATCCGCCAAATAAGGTTCCTAAAATATAAAATGTTAGCGCTTGTTTTTGAGTAAAATATTGAATAAAAAGATTGCCTATAAAATATAGCGTTATCATATTAAACAACAGGTGAATAAAATCTGCGTGCAAGAATCCGTAAGAAATAATAGACCAAGGTCTTGATATAAAGATGTTTAATTTGTCATCTAAAGAAAACCACTCGAAAACAAAATTCTGATTACTTTTATATAAACCAGAAAATACCTTAAGAATAAGTGTTACTAAAAAAACACCTACATTTATATAGATTAGTTTTTCTATAATATTACCAGATTTATACTTGTATTTTAAATTGTCTATAAAACTCATTATGAAATTTTAAATTGATTTTTTTCCAATAGTAGGCAATTATAAAACCTATTAAAGCACCACCAATGTGTGCAAAATGAGCAACACTACCAACAGAATAGTTGGTCATTCCGAAAAATAAATCTCCTAAAATCATTAACGGAATAAAGTATTTAGCAGCAATTGGAACCGGAAAGAATAATAAGGCCAATTTTGCATCTTTAAAATACAATCCAAAAGCAACTAAAACACCGTAAACAGCACCGAAGCACCAACTGCAGGCATGTGGTATAAAGAATAAATTTTATCAAACTGAGCTTGTGTTATCGCTGCGTTTACATTAAAACCAGCAGTAGAACCTTTTTCTAAAATAGAAATTACATCTACATTATTTAAACCAGCATTTATAAATAAATCATAAATTCCGTTAAATTGATAATAGTTTACAAGAGTATAAATTAAACCAGCGCCTAAACCAGCAGAAAAATAAAAGAATAAAAATTTCTTTTTGCCCCACATTTGCTCTAACGGTGTACCAAAAGCCCACAAACCGTACATATTAAATAAAATATGCGGAAAGCTTGCATGCATAAACATATGAGTTAAATATTGCCAAAATCCGAAATGACTATTTTTTGGGAAGTGCAATGCTAAAACATTAGTAAGATCTAATTTTAAAAACTGAGGAGCTATAAATAAAATAACATTTATTATAATTAGATGTTTAATTCCGTCTGTAATTTTATTCATAATTAACTATTAAATAAATTATCTATTTGGTTTAAAGTTAGTGTTTTAAAAGTAGCTTTTCCAAACGGAGAAATAGTAGGTTCTTTACAAGAAAATAAGTTGTTTACAAGACTTTCTTGTTCTTTTTCTGAAAGAAGAGTACCTGTTTTTATAGATAGAGTTTTGGCAAAAGATTTTGCCATTACATCAAAATGACTAAAACTAGCATCCGGTACTTCTAAATTCATATCATTTAACAATTCTTCTAAAATAATTGTTATTTTACTTTCTGTTACCGAAACCGGTATACCTTTAATTGTAACACTATCTTTTGTAAATTCATCAAAAGAAAAACCAGCATTTTCTAATTCTGATTTTATAGTATATATCATTTCTATTTCTGCTGATGAAAATGAAATTTTAACAGGAAATAGCAATTGCTGACTGTTTGCTTCTTTAACGGTAATACTTTCTAAAAATTGTTCGTATAACACTCTTTGATGTGCTAACGATTGATTGATTAAAACAACGCCAGATTTAATCAAACTCATTACATATTTACGCTGTATTTGAAAAGTCTTTTGAGTCTTTTCTTCTTCAACTTGTTCAAATAAGCTTTCTGTTTTATTAGTTTCTGTGCTCTCTATGTTAGTATATAAAGATTCCCAACTTTCTGTTTGTTTTTCTCTTTTGTAATTAAAGTTTGGCTGCGTATTTTGTTCTTCTTTAAAAGGATTAAAATCTGGATTAACCGATATAGTTGGTACCGCAGCGGTTTTAGTGCTAGATTTAAAATTGTAAGGTGTATCTAAATTTGCATCTCTATTAAAATCTAAAACAGGTGCTACATTGTATTGGCCTAAACTATGTTTAACAGTTGCTCTTAGCATAGCATAAAGCGCCTTCTCATTATCAAACTTAATTTCTGTCTTAGTAGGATGAATGTTAATATCTATTGTATTTGCAGGAACTTGTAAATACAAAAAATAGGAGGGATGCGAACCTTGTTCTAATAAACCGTCAAAAGCACTAACTACTGCATGGTTTAAATAAGAACTTTTAATAAATCTGTTATTTACAAAAAAGAATTGTTCGCCCCTTTTTCTTTTAGAAAATTCAGCTTTGCTACAAAACCTTCAATAGCAACAATATCTGTTTTTTCATCTATCGGAACTAATTTTTCATTCATTTTAGTACCAAAAACAGCTACTATTCTTTGTCTTAAATTTCCGCTTTTAAGATGATATACCTCATTGTTATTATGGTGTAACAAAAAAGAAATGCTAGAATGTGCCAAAGCAACTCGTTGAAACTCGTCTATAATATGACGCGTTTCTACAGTATCAGATTTTAAAAATTTCTTCTAGCAGGAATGTTATAAAATAGATTTTTAACAGCTAAACTTGTTCCTTCACCGGTAGAAATAAAATCTTGAGAAATTATTTTACTTCCTTCTATTTTAATGCAAGTACCTAATTCTTCTCCTTTAGGTTTTGTTTTTAATTCTACATGAGCAATAGCAGCAATAGAAGCCAAAGCTTCACCTCTAAAACCTTTGGTATTTAAATTAAATAAATCTTCTGCTTTCTGAATTTTTGAAGTTGCATGACGCTCAAAACTCATTCTTGCATCGGTAGTACTCATGCCTTTACCGTCATCAATTACTTGTATTAAAGTTTTTCCTGCATCTTTAATTAGTAATTTAATATTTGTTGCACCAGCGTCTATTGCATTTTCTAGTAATTCTTTAACTACAGATGCAGGACGTTGTACCACTTCTCCTGCAGCAATTTGATTTGCTACATGATCTGGTAAAAGTTGAATAATATCAGACATTAATTATTTATAAATATAGATAAGTCGAAGTCTATTATGTAAAGAAAGATTAAAACTAAAATAGAAATTATAATAATTAAAGTTCTATTTGTTTTCTTATCAGAATTTTTTAAATCTCCAATAGCATCATGAAACTTACCTTTAAGATTTTTATTTTTTCCGGCAGTTGTTCTGAACTGATCTAATTTGTGCTCTATTTTAAAAGGGTTTCCTTCTCCTTTATAATAGCGAGGTTGATAATCAAATTTTTTATTTGTTCTTTTTAGAAATCCCATAATTTTAGTAATAATTGATGAATAGATTTTAGAGTAAATCAATTTTAATACCAATTGAAAAAGGATTCCAAATTTAATTAAATTAAAGGAAACTTACTAAAAATGATGTTAAAACAATTCTTAAAAACCTATGCTTTCGCTTTTTCTGTCTATATTTTTTATAGCAGCCATTTTTATTGCAGCAACAGCACATTCTATACCTTTATTACCTAGTTTACCACCAGATCTATCGATAGATTGTTGCTTTGTATTGTCTGTTAATACACAAAAGATTACAGGCACATCGTATTTAATATTTAAGTCTACAATACCTTGTGTTACACCTTCACATACAAAATCGAAGTGTTTTGTTTCGCCTTGTATAACATTACCAATTGCAATAATTGCATCTACTTGTTCAGATTCAATCATTTTTTTACAACCGTAAACCAATTCGAAACTTCCAGGAACATCCCAAGAAATTATATTTTCTTTAGAAGTACCACAGTCTAAAAAAGTTTCTATTGCACCTTGTTGTAGGTTTTTTGTGATTTCGGATTCCATTCAGAAACAACAATCCCAAATCGAAAAGATTTCGCATTTGGGATTGTAGCTTTATCGTAATAAGATAAGTTTGTTGTTGCCATTTAAGTCAGTATTCAGTTAAGTATGCAGTATTTATAAAACTACTTACTGCAAATTGTTACTGTTATTACTTAGAACTATTGTTCAGAGTATTTTGCAGCATTAATAAATTTATCAACATTAAGACCTTGATCTGATGTTGGATAATTGTCTTTTATTTTTGTAAATAAAGAAGTTGCTTTATCAAACTCTTTTATTTCCATAGCAGTTATACCTGCTTTATATAAAAATAAAGGAGTTGTAAATTCGTTGTCTTTTTTATTTGCTGCTTTTTCGTAGTATTCTAAAGCTTGTTCTGGTTGGTTAATATCTGCAAAAGCATCACCAACTGCACCTAGAGTAATAGGACCTAACATTTCATCATCAGAATCAAATTTTTCTAAATGATTTATTGCTTTATCATACTGCTTCATTTCTAAATAAGAAACACCTGCATAGTAATTAGCTAAATTTCCAGCGTTTGTTCCGCTATAATTATCAGCGATGTCTAAGAAACCATATTTACCATCTGCACCTTCTAAACCTAAATTTAATAAAGAATCGATACCAGAACCAGCTGTAGAAGCCATGTCGTAGTATTTTCTAGGAAAAGCCAATTCGTTAGAAGCTTCTAATTCGTTTGGTTCAGAAATGTAATTATTATAACCTAGGTAAGCTAAAAATAAAACAACTACTGCAATTAAAGAGTAAAATAACGGCTTGCTATTTTTTTCTATCCATTGTTCAGATTTAGAAGCAGTTTCGTCTAAAGTGTTTAAAACTCCAGCTGTTTCAAATTCAGAATCATCAAATTGTTGTTGCTCTTTTTTACCTTCTGGTTTATATTTTTTCTTGTATGTAGCCATGCTTAGTTTAAAATTAGTGGCGACAAAAATAGTTTTTTTAATTGGATTTTAAAAGCACATATTTCGCAAAATTTTCAATAATTTGCAATTCTTTTTAAAGAACAAAACTTATTCATGTATTTACAAAAACTTTCTTTAGTTAATTTTAAAAATATCGAATCGCAATCTTTTGATTTTCAGCAAAAAATAAATTGTTTTGTTGGTAATAATGGTGTTGGTAAAACAAATGTTTTAGATGCTATTTATTATTTGTCTTTTGCAAAAAGTTACTTTAATTCTGTCGCAACACAGAATATTAGACACGGAGAATCTTTTTTTATGATCGAAGGCGATTACAATTTAAACGACAGAAATGAAAAGATTGTATGTAGTTTAAAAAAAGGTCAAAAGAAGGTTTTAAAGAGAAATGGTAAAAATTACGACAAGTTTTCTGATCATATTGGGCAATTACCTTTAGTAATAATTTCACCTGCTGATAGAGATTTAGTAACAGAAGGTAGTGATACAAGAAGAAAATTTATAGATGGTGTTATTTCGCAGCAAAATAAAAGATATTTAAAAGACCTAATTGCATATAATAAAATACTGAGTCAAAGAAACGCCTTGTTAAAGTATTTTGCCGCTAATAGAACTTTTGATGCATTAAATTTAAATGTATATGATGAGCAATTATGTGAATACGGTTCAAGAATTTATGAGGTTAGAAAAGCTTTTTTAGAAAAATTTATTCCTATTTTTAATGAGAAATATCAAATAATTTCTGATGATAAAGAACATGTAAACTTGGTTTATAAAAGTCAGTTACACGATTTTTCTTTAAAAGAATTATTTCAGAAATCTTTAGATAAAGATAAAATAATACAGTATACTACATCTGGTATACATAAAGACGATTTAAGTTTCGAGATAGGAAATTATTCTATTAAAAAATTTGGCTCACAAGGGCAACAAAAGTCCTATTTAATCGCTTTAAAATTTGCGCAGTTCGAGTTTATAAAGCAACAAGCTAGCTTAACACCTATTTTATTGCTAGATGATATTTTTGATAAATTAGATGAAAGTAGAGTGTTGCAAATTATCAATTTAGTAAATAATGATGAATTTGGACAAATTTTTATAACAGATACACATTCTGAAAGAACAGAAAACATCGTAAAACAAAGTAATAAACCTTATCAAATATTTAAATTATAATGTCTAAAAGAGAAAATGATTCTTTTTCTATTGAAGATTTAATGCAACTTTTTATCAAAGAAAACAATTTGACAAAAGGAATGCAAAAGATTAAAATTGAAGAATCTTGGACCAAAATGATGGGGCCAGGAGTTGCAAATCATACAACATCTGTTAAATTACAAAATAAAACGCTTGTTGTACAATTGACTTCTTCTGTTTTGAGAGAAGAGTTGAGTTATGGTAAAGATAAAATTGCTAAAATGTTAAATGAAGAGATTGGTGAAGATGTAATCTCTAAAGTAATGTTGGTATAAAAAAACTCGTAACAATTAAGTTACGAGTTTTCTAAATATATTTTTAGACTAAGAATTTCTAAAAATTCTTATTAAAATTGCTCTCTTCCGGAAAAGTGAAAGTTTCCTTCAATTTCTGCGTTTTCATCAGAATCAGAACCATGTACAGCATTTTCTCCCATAGAAGTTGCATATAATTTTCTAATTGTACCTTCTGCAGCATCTGCTGGGTTTGTTGCACCAATTAAAGTTCTAAAGTCTTCTACTGCATTTTCTTTTTCTAAAATTGCAGCTACAATTGGTCCGCGAGTCATAAATTCTACTAACTCACCAAAAAACGGACGCTCGTTATGCACAGCATAAAAAGTTTCTGCGTCTGCTTTAGTCATTTGAGTTTTCTTTAAAGCTACTATTCTAAAGCCTGCAGCGTTAATTTTGTCTAAGATAGCACCAGTGTGACCGTTTTCTACAGCATCTGGTTTAAGCATTGTAAATGTTCTATTTGTTGCCATTGTAATTTTTAAATTTTTGCAAAAGTACACTTTTTAATATTAATAGCAAGTTATGGATAGATTTGATAAAGTTCTTGTAACAATTTATTGTTTTTACCACGCATTTCCATTGTAATTTTATGAGTGTCAAAATCAAATTTTAACAAACCATAACTTATTTCTGATACAACATTAAGAACTCTATTTTTATTTTCTTCACCACTAAAATTTTTGTAAGAATGTGTTAATCCACTAGAAGTAAAATCGATTAAAGGATAGTTTAAATCTTTTACTTCTGTTTTAGAAAACTCAGAAATGTGTCTGTCGCCGAAAAGTAATAAAACACCCTTTGCTTTACTATCTTTTATTGTTTGCTTTAATTTGTCTACTTCATGCGGAAAATTACCCCAAGTTTCGTAACCATGTTCTTGAGATAATACTTGTATACTGCTAACAATAATATTGAATTCTGCATTAGAGTTTTTTAGTTCTTTGGTTAACCATTCCCATTGTTGATCGCCTAAAACTGTGCCTTTGCCATATGTATTTGGCTTGTATCTTTTTTTAGTATCGTTGTCGTCTGTTAAGGCAGTTCTAAAATATCGTGTATCTAAAGTAAATACTTTTATTGCACCTTTTGCTGTCTTAAAAGTTTCAGTATGATAAATTCCTTTTCGATTTCTGCGAGAATCATTAGTATCTACATTAAAAAAATCTAAAAAAGCTTTTTGAGCTTCTATTTTATTTGGCGATTCTACACCACTATCATTAACTCCGTAATCATGATCATCCCAAGTAGCCATAACGGGAATATTTTTAACTAAATCTAAATACCCTTTTTGATTTTTTTGAGTTGCATAATCTTCTTTAAGCTTTGCTAAATTATGAGTGTCTGCATAAATATTATCTCCGCCCCAAATCCATAAATTAGGTTTGTTTTTTTTAATTTCTTTCCAAAGTACATTTTCTACATATTGTTTGTTACAAGATCCAAAAGCAATTGTAAAATCGTTTGTTTCATTTTCGATGATTGTGCCAGTTGATGTACATGAAAAAATAAATAAAGCACAGATAAAATAATAATATTTAATAATTAATTTCACTTTAAATAGGTTTGAGTTTTAAACAAATGTAAATTAATTTTTATTTTGAACAATGTTATTAAATTGTATATTCGCCACATATGATTTTAAAAGGATTTGAAGAGTTAAAAACGTTTTTATCAGAACCAAGAAATATTGTAATTATTGGTCATAGAAACCCGAGACGGAGACGCAATGGGTTCTACTTTAGGCTTATTACATTATTTAGAAAAAAAGGTCATAAACCAACAGTTGTTGTACCAAATGAGTATCCGGATTTTTTACATTGGCTACCTGGTTCTAAAAACACGTATCGTTTCGATTGGCAAAACTCTCAATCTAAAAAAGCTATAGAAGCATCAGAAATTATATTTTTATTAGATTTTAATGCTTTACACAGAGTTGGTAACGACATGCAGAATACATTAGAAAAGTATCCTAATGATTTTGCAATGATAGATCATCATCAGCAACCAGACGATGTAAAATATATGTATTCTGATGTTACAATTTGTTCTACATGTCAAATGGTGTATCAATTTATAGAAATGAACAATGATTTAGATTTAATTGATAAAGATATTGCTACTTGTTTGTATACTGGTATCATGACAGATACAGGTTCTTTTAGATTTAGATCTACAACAAGTACTACTCACAGAATTATTGCAAATCTTATTGACAAAGGAGCCAAAAACGATAAAATACATAACAACGTTTACGATTCTAATTCTTACGGAAGATTATTATTATTAGGACAAGCACTAACAAATTTACAAATATTACCAGAATTTAAAACCGCCTTTATTACGTTAACCGAAGACGAAAAGAAAAAATTTGATTTTCAGAAAGGAGACACAGAAGGTGTTGTAAATTATGCTTTGTCTTTAAAAGGAATAATTTTTGCAGCAATTTTTATTGAAGATAAAGAGCAAAATATTATTAAAATTTCGTTTAGATCTAAAGGCAAATTCTCTGTAAACAAATTTGCTAGAAATCATTTTGATGGTGGCGGACATGATAATGCAGCAGGAGGAAGGTTTTCGGTTCTATAGAAGAAATTATAGAAGAATTTAAAGCGCTATTACCAAAATATAAAACTGAATTAAAAACCTCTTATGAAGACTAATTTCTATTTTATTATTTTCTTACTATTGATTTTAGGTTGTTCTAAACCACAACCAAGAAGACCTATTAATCCGAAGGCAAGCACAACTATCTTTCAAGATAATATAGAAACGGCTAAAAAAATGGCGAAATATGAAGATGAAAAGATTTTAGATTTTATTAGAAAAGATTCTCTTAAGGTTTATCAAAATTCATCAAACGGATTTTGGTACACATATAAAAATAAAAATTTAACAGATACCATTTCACCAAAAACAGGTGATGTTGTAGAGATAGAATACGATATTAGAGATTTGAACGACTCAATAATTTATTCTAAAGAAGAATTAGGTGTAAAAACTTACCGAGTAGATAAAGAAGATTTTATTTCGGAATTCAAAAAGGAATAAAGTTGATGAAAATAGGAGAAACAATTACATTTGTTATTCCGTCTTATAATGCTTTTGGTATTACTGGAGATGGCAACAAAATAGAAATGAACAAAACAATTAAAAGTAACGTAAAATTAATAAACATTAAATAATTTATAAAAATGAAAATTGTAAAAAATTTAGCAGCAGTAGCAATTACAGTATCTATGTTTTCTTGTGGTAACCAAGTAAAAGAAGTTAGTTCTTTAGAAACAGAATTAGACTCTGTTAGTTATGCAGTTGGTTTAAGTATGTCCGGTCAATTAAAATCTAATTTTAGTGAAGTAGATAAAGATTTATTAGCACAAGGTATTAGAAATGGTTTAGACTCTACAAATTTATTAATTGAGAATAAAGATATTCAAAAAGTCTTAAGTTCATACTTTCAGAAGAAGCAAGAAGCTCAAATGAAAGAAATGCAAGCAAAAGCAGAAAAAGAAGCAATGGCTAAGTTTGGAGAAAACAAAAAAGCAGGAGAAGAATTTTTAGCAGAAAATAAAAATAAGGAAGGTGTAAAAACTACAGAAAGTGGTATTCAATACATCGTTTTAAAAGAAGGTAAAGGAGAAAAACCAGCAGGACCAAACTCTAGAGTAAAAGTTCATTATCATGGTACTAACTTAGATGGTAAAGTTTTTGATAGTTCTGTAGATAGAGGTACACCAGCAGAATTTGGTTTAAATCAAGTAATTAAAGGATGGACAGAAGGTGTGCAGTTAATGAAAGAAGGAGCAAAGTATAAATTCTTTATTCCACAAGAATTAGCATATGGTGTGCAGCAAAGAGGAGAAAATATCAAGCCTTTTTCTACATTAATTTTCGAAATCGAATTATTAGAAGTTTTAAAATAATAGAATGAAAAATTTTTTCATAGTTTCTTTATTATTGATTGTTCTAACATCTTGTAATACTCAAAAGTATAAAGATTTAGACAACGGTTTGTATGCAGAAATAGAAACCAATAAAGGAAATATTTTATTAGAATTACATGCAGAAAATGTACCCAAAACTGTAGCGAATTTTGTTGCTTTAGTTGAGGGTACAAATAGCAGATTAGCCGATTCTTTAAAAGGTAAAAACTTTTATGAAGGTATAATTTTTCATAGAGTTGTGCCTAATTTTGTAATTCAAGGTGGCGGATTTACACCAGATGGTAGAAAAAGTGCAGGATATCTTTTTGGTGACGAATTTCCGAGAGATCAAAATGGAGATGTTTTGTATAAGCACGACGATCAAGGTGTGCTTTCTATGGCTAATGGAGGTCCAACAACAAATAATAGTCAATTTTTTATAACACATAGACCAATTCCGCATTTAGATGGTAAACACAGTGTTTTTGGAAAAACTGTTGTGAACCCTTTTGAATTAAAAAAACTTCAACAAAAACATTCTGATTCTTTACAATTAGTAAAAGCAATAGATTCTACAAGAATGTTAGTAGTTAATAGTATAGTTCAAAACGATACTATAAAAACTATAAATATTATCAGAATAGGTGATTTTGCAGAGAATTTTAATGCTGCAGAAGTTTTTGATAGAGAAGTTGAAAATTTTAATAAATCTCAAAAAGAAAAACTAGAACAAGAAAAAATTCTAGAAGAAAAGAGATATGCTAAATATTTAAAAGCTAAAAAAGAATTTTTAATTGAAAAGGAAGAATCTGAAGCAACTAAAACAGGTACAGGTTTACGTATATTAAAACTAAAAGAAACGAACGGTAAAAAGGTAAACCCTAATAAATCTGTTACAGTAAATTATACTCTTTACATTGCAGATGGTACAAGAATGCAATCTTCTAGTGATGTTGGTAATCCTATAGTTTTTGATTTAAATGATGAAGCTAGACCTATGATAAGTGGATTGAAAGAAGGTATTTTGACTATGAGACAAGGTGAAAAAGCAAGGTTCTTTATACCATATACTATTGGTTTTGGTGATATAAAATTTGGGCCTTTTCCTGCAAAATCTGATTTGGTTTTTGAGGTTGAAGTTCTAAAAATTGGTAAGTAAGTTTTATGAATATTATTCAAAAAGACAAAGAATTACTAATTTTTCTAAATAATTTAGGAAATGAATATTGGGATCCGTTTTGGTTGACTGTAACAGATCAACGAAACTGGATTCCTTTATTTCTTTTAATTATGTTTTTGGTAATTAAAAAATTTGGTTGGAAAAAAGGAGGATTCGTTTTATTGGCGATGATTATTTTAGTAGCATTTTCAGATCAATTTACCAATCTAATTAAAAATTCTGTACAACGAATAAGACCTAATAACGATATAACTATAAAATATCAGCTTAGAACATTAATAAGTCCGCAAAGCTTTAGTTTTATGTCTGGTCATGCAACAACATCTACTTTCTTTACTGTATTTGTTATTTTATTGCTAAAAGATGCGTACAAACATGTGTACTTTTTGTTATTATTTCCAATGATATTTGCTTATAGTAGATTGTATTTGGGTATTCATTATCCAATAGACATTTTAGTAGGAATTCTAATCGGAATCACTTTTGCAAAAATTTATTTTTACTTATTTAATAAGTTAGATAAAAAGATTTTTAGTTAGTCTTTTTTATTATTAAAATATAAGTATTTAGTAGCGTTATAATAAGCACTAAGTAAACTGTCTAATTCTCTAGTTTTTCTTGGTAAATTATCTTTTAAATCTGTTAGTGATTTTTCTTTTAAATTATACAAACCATTAGATTTTGTAATGGTCGTTTTATAGTAATACAAACTGTCTTCAATTATTCCTACAGCAGGTTCTCCTTTTATACCAAGGTATACAAAAGAGTTACTATTTGTGTAGGTGCTATCTAAAAGGTTATTTCCTAAAGTATAGTTTGTGTGTTCTATTTTAGCTAAACTAATTAAAGTAGGAAATAAGTCAATTAATTTACCATTCTTTTTAATAACTCTCGGCTTTACATATTTAGGCGCGTGAATTAAAAAAGGTACATGTTGCGATTGAATATTTAAATCATATTCTTTAGAATACAAATCTGTTTTTGTCATAGCAGTATTATGATCACCAAAAAATGCAAAAATTGTATTATCATAATAACCAGATTCTTTAGCTCTTTTTAGAAATCTACCCACATTAAAATCTAGATATCTAAGAGCATTTAATTGATCTACAGATTTAAATCCGCTTTTTTCTAATTGATTTTTAGAAATATCATTCTCTTTTAAAGGTTTATAACTCTCCTTAGCATCAGGTACTGTAAAAGGCATATGATTTGTTGCTGTTTGTATATAAGCTACAAAGGGTTTGCCTTTTTTAGATATTTTTTCTAACTCTTTATTAGCTTCTTTAAACAATTCATAATCATCAATTCCCCAAACATCTGCTCTGTTTTCAGTTTCATAGCTTCCTTCTTCAAAAATTTTTAAACCTTTAATATTCGATTGAAAAATACTTCTAATGTTTGCCCAATTTGCACTTCCGCCTAAAAAATATAATTTTTCATAATCTGTAAACTGATCAAAAAGAATTCTTTGGTCTTGTAAAAGAGGGTTTCTAGAAGCTGTTCTAATATTTTCGACATCTCGGTAAACCTGTTACACTTGCAAAGACACTAGCAGCTGTTCCGATTTATGTACATAAAAATTAGGAAAACTGATGCTTTTTTGAAGTAAAGAATCTAAAATAGGTGTGCTTTTTATTGGGTTACCATAATAGCTCATTGGTTTAACACCAACGGATTCTAACATAACAATAATTACATTTGGTTTCTCTTTAAAAGTCGTTTCAAAATTTACTTTTCTAGAAAATGATATTGAATCTTTTGGTAATTTTAAGTGCTTAGAAATTACAGGGTAATATTTGTTGAATTCTTTCATATTTACGCCTTCACTTCTGTAGGCAAAACTGTCAAAAAAATATAAAACAGGATTTAAAGTAAATTGATTTACTGCATTATTTTTAGAAAAAAGCTTGACTCCATCGAAGCGGATAGTGAGTAAAACTATTATAAATTCCGAAAGAAAGAATTAAAAATGTTACAATAAAATAAAGTGATTTAATTTTGTTAGTAATAAGAGTTTTTTGAGTTGTAAATGAGTTGTAAATAAATTTAGAAAACCAAAAGACAGCAACACAAAGTAATAATAGCCCAATTAAACCTTTATAAATAGGGTAGCTTTCTATTAAAACCTTACTAGAAATTTTTAAATTGCTTAAAAAGCGTAAAGAAGATGCGTCTAGCCTAATGTTTAAATAGTCATAATACCCAAAATCGAATAAAAAGAATAGCGTTAAAATTACATAACCAATTAAGAAATAAATATTTGCAATAATTTTGAATATTTTTTTACTAAAAAAATTATAGTTGGTTATTAATACTAAAATAGCTATCGGAAAAATTGTAATTACAGCTAATTTTAAATCGAAACGTGCTCCTAAAAAGAAACCCTTTCTTACTTCACTAATTGCAATATTATCTAACTCGGAAAATAAAAAGTAAAATAAAATTCTAAAGAAAAATATATAAGCAAACAGAAAAATAAGATGAGTGAAAATATACTTAATATAGTTTGGTATTCTTTTGAACATTATATTTTTTTAACTGCAAATATATTGTTTTTCGGTTACTAATAAATTTATAAATGTTTTCAAAAACTTGGCCTATCCTGTGTTTAAAAAATAATTTAGTGAAATATTTTTACTGATGAATTTTGATTCATCAAAATTTATAATAAATAAACATGATTTAATTTTTAGTTTATTCTATGAAATACAGAAGATTAAAAAAATATAAAATGTAGATTCCATTTCTTCAAATTCAACAGAATTAAATATTATGTTTATTGTGAATAAACTTACGTCTTTTAAGTAGAAAATGGACTTAAAAAACGATAAAAATAGTTAAATTTGCAGCTTATAAACCCGAAAAAAGGAATATGAAAATATCATACAATTGGTTAAAACAGTTTTTACAAACAGATTGGGATGCTGTTAAAACAGGCGAATTATTAACTGATTTAGGTCTAGAAGTAGAAGGAATAGAAACTAAAGAATCTATTAAAGGAAGCTTACAAGGTATTGTTGTTGGTGAAGTTTTAACATGTGTGCAACACCCAAATGCAGATAGATTAAAAGTAACTACAGTAGATTTAGGTAACGGAGAACCTGTACAAATTGTTTGTGGTGCACCAAATGTAGCTGCTGGTCAAAAAGTACCTGTTGCAACTATTGGTACTACTTTATATGATGATAAAGGAGAAGGGTTTAAAATAAAAAAAGGTAAAATTAGAGGAGAAGAAAGTCATGGAATGATTTGTGCCGAAGACGAACTAGGTTTAGGTTCTGGGCACGATGGTATTATGATTTTAGATGAAACTCTTACTACAGGAACACCAGCTGCAGAAGTTTTTAATATAGAAATAGATCAAATTTTTGAAATTGGTTTAACTCCAAATAGATCTGATGCGATGAGCCATTTTGGTGTTGCTAGAGATTTAAGAGCGGGTTTAATGCAGCAGGAAATTAATTTAGAATTAATTTCTCCTTCTGTAAGTGATTTTCATGTTGATGAAAGAACACTCCGTTTTGATGTTGAAGTAGAAAACAAAGAACAAGCTCCTAGATATTGCGGTATTACAATTACAGATGTAACTGTTAAAGATTCTCCGGAGTGGATTCAGAATAGATTAAAAGCAATCGGTTTAACGCCTAAAAACAATATTGTAGATATAACAAATTATGTTTTACATGAATTAGGACAGCCTTTACATGCTTTTGATGCTCAGAAAATAAAAGGAAATAAAGTTTTAGTTAAAACCTTAGAAGAAGGAACAAAGTTTACAACACTAGATGATGTAGAAAGAGAATTGTCATCAGAAGATATTATGATTTGTGATGCAGATTCAAATCCGCTTTGTATTGCAGGGGTATTTGGAGGAAGTAAATCGGTGTAACAGAAAATACAACTTCAATTTTCTTAGAAAGTGCATATTTTAATCCGGTTTCTGTTAGAAAAACAGCTAAAAGACATGCTTTAAATACAGATGCTTCTTTCCGTTTCGAAAGAGGAATCGATATTAATATGACAGAATATGCTTTAAAAAGAGCTGCTTTGTTAATTGAAGAATATGCTGGCGGAAAAATGGGATCTGATATTTCTGATTTCTATCCGGAAAAAGCAGAAGATTATCAAGTGTTTTTATCTTACGAAAATGCATACAGGTTAATTGGTCAAGAACTACCAAAAGAAACAATTAAAAATATTTTAGCTTCATTAGAAATTAAAATTAACAGTGAAACTGCAGGTGGTTTAGGATTAACAATTCCTTTTTACAGAACAGATGTTCAAAGAGAAGCAGATATTATAGAAGAAATTTTAAGAGTTTACGGTTATAACAATATCGAATTTTCTCATAAATTAAATACTTCTATTTCTTTTGATTCTAATAAAGATTCTAAGATAGAAAATGTTGTAGCAAATCAATTATCTGCTTTAGGTTTTAATGAAACTATGGCAAATTCTTTAACAAAACCGCATTATGTAACTTTATCAGAAAATATAAATGAAGAAGCTAATGTAGAAATGTTAAACCCATTAAGTAATGATTTAAAGGTGATGCGTCAGTCTTTATTATTTAGTGGTTTAGAGTCTGTTTCTTACAACATCAATAGAAAAAATAATGCTTTAAAGTTTTATGAGTTTGGTAAAACTTATCATAAATACAATGATAAATATCAAGAAGACAAACACCTAACATTATTTGTTACTGGTAACAGAACAAATGATACTTGGGTTCAGAACAATAAGCAATCAGATTTTTTCTACTTAAAAGGTATAATCACAAACATTCTTGGTAGGTTAGGGGTAGATAAACTAAAAACAACGCCTTCTAAATTAGATGTTTTTTCTGAAGGAATTACCCTAAGTTTAGGTAAAATGAAACTTGTAGAATTTGGAGTTGTTAAAAGATCTTTATTAAAAGAATTCGGAATTAAACAAGAGGTTTTATTTGCAGATTTTAATTGGGATACGATTTTAAAAATTACTGGAAATAAAAACATTAAAATTACAGATTTGGCTAAGTTTCCTGCTGTAAAAAGAGATTTAGCATTATTATTAGATACTAAAACCGAATTTAAAGAGCTTTATAATGCTGCTTTTCAATCAGAAAAAAGTTATTAAAAGAAGTTGATTTATTTGATGTTTACGAAGGTGAAAATCTACCAGAAGGTAAAAAATCTTATGCAGTTAGTTTTTTATTGCAAGATGAAACAAAAACGTTAGCCGATAAACAGATTGACAAAATAATGCAAAAACTTCAGCAAACTTTCAAAAAGAATTTTAATGCTGTTTTAAGATAATTTATAAAAGCTCCATGTTATTTGGGGCTTTTTTTATACCCTAATTTTATGTACAAATTAATTATACGACCTATTTTATTTTTATTTGATCCAGAAAAAGTTCATTACTTTACATTTTCTCTAATTCGATTTTTATGTAAAATCCCTTTGATAGCACCTTTATTTAGAAAAGTATATCAAATTAATGATAAAAAATTAGAACGTAATCTATTTGGATTAACTTTTAAAAATCCTGTAGGTTTAGCTGCTGGTTTCGATAAAAATGCAGTTTTATATAATGAGTTGGCAAATTTTGGTTTCGGTTTTATAGAAATAGGAACAGTTACACCAAAAGGACAAGTTGGTAACCCTAAAAAAAGACTTTTTAGATTAAAGGATGATAAAGGTATCATTAATAGAATGGGTTTTAATAATGATGGTGTCGAAGAGGCAATAAAAAATTTAAAAAAGAATAAACATAAAGTAATAATTGGTGGTAACATAGGTAAAAATACAACTACTTCTGCTGAAGATTATACCAAAGATTACTTAGAAGTTTTTGCAGAATTACATCCTTTTGTAGATTATTTTGTTTTAAATGTTAGTTGTCCAAATGTAGGAAGTCACGCTAAATTAAATGATAAAGATTATTTAGTTGAATTGATTACAGAATGTCAAAAAAAGAGCAACCAGTTTACCATTAAAAAACCAATTCTGCTTAAGATTGCTCCGGATTTAAATAATGTACAATTAGATGAAATAATAGAGTTAGTTGCAGAGACCAATATTGATGGTGTAATTGCCTCAAATACTTCGACTAAAAGAGATAATTTAAAAGCGAGTAAAGAAAGGTTAAATGAAATTGGCAACGGTGGGGTTAGTGGTCAACCTATAAAAAATCAAAGTACAGCAGTAATTAAATACTTAGCTGATAATTCTAATAAAAGTTTACCGATTATTGGAGTAGGAGGTATTCATTCTGCAGATGATGCTTTAGAAAAATTAAACGCAGGTGCAGATTTAGTGCAAGTTTATACAGGATTTATTTATGAAGGACCAAGTTTAATCAAAAAAATAAATAAAGCTATTTTAAATAATTAACTATTTTTATAATTAAATTATACAGATTTACTTATAAAATGATAGAAACCCTTTTTTCGTTTGCCATAGCAACCTCTATGCTAGCTTTATCTCCAGGACCTGATAATATTTTTGTGTTAACTCAAAGTATTGTTAATGGTAAAAAATACGGTTTAGCAACTGTTTTTGGTTTGATAAGTGGTTGTTTAATTCATACGACATTATTAGCTTTCGGAGTTTCCGCAATAATTAAAGAGTCGGAGAGTGTCTACTTAACAATTAAAATATTTGGAGCTATTTACTTATTATATTTAGCTTATAAAGTTTATAAATCTGACGATAATATTGAACTTTCACAAAATAATATTCCAAAAAAATCTACGCTACAATTATTTAAGCAAGGATTTATCATGAATGTTTTAAATCCTAAAGTAACCATTTTCTTTCTTGCCTTTTTTCCAGGGTTTTTATTCAGTGATCAATTAAGTACAGTTATTCAATTTTATGTTTTGGGTTTAATTTTTATGTTAGTTTCTTTAGTAATCTTTTCTCGGAATAGCAATTTTATCAGGAAAAATATCTGAAAAAATAAAACTCAATAATAAAATAGGTTTCTATCTAAAATGGATGCAAGTAATTGTTTTTACACTAATCGCTTTTTTAATTTTATATAAATAAAAAACTCGTAAAAAATTAATTTTACGAGCTTTTAAGGTTTTTAAATTTTATAATCTAGCTTTCTCTACGTTTTCTTCCGAATCCGCTAGAAGCTTTTCTATCTCCTCCACTTCTAGAACTTCTGTCCGGTCTATCAGAAGAACGTCTATCAGAACGACCTCTATTTCCAGAATCACTTCTTCTAGAAGATGATGAAGAACCTTCAGAATTTCTACGTCTACCAAAACCGCCATCTTTTTTACCAAAAGATTTTTTACGTCCGCCTCTTCTTCCGCCACCGAGAGCGTTCTTTTTTAGTAACTTCTACATTTACAGATCTACCTTCAAAATCAGGTTGATTGCTAGAGAAAGTTTCTAAAGTTTTGTCTTCGAAGTTTTTATCAATTTCAAAGAAAGAGAAAGTATCTAGAATATCTATAGCGCCAATTTCAATTTTATCACCGATATTTTGCTCGTTAATTAATCCAATTAATTTACCTGGGTTTAAATTGTCTTTTCTACCAATATTGATGAAAAAACGTGTCATGTTTTCATTAGTAGATCTTGCTCTAGAGTTATCTCTAGAAGACAAATCGTTTAAATCTTTAGCGTTTTCGTAGTATGCCAACATTGTATTGAATTCTAACGAAACGAATTTTTTAATTAACTCTTCTCTATCTAAAGATTCTAATTTTTCGTAAATACTTGGTAAAAACTCGTTAATTTGAGTTTCATTTACTTCTATATTTTGAACTTTATCGATTAAATGCATTAATTGATTCTGACAAATTTCTTTACCGAAGGCACTTTAGCTTCAACAAATTTCTTTTTTATTATTCTTTCTATTTGTCTTAGTTTTCCTTTTTCTTTACCATTAACTAAAACTATAGAAATACCCTTGTTACCAGCTCTACCAGTTCTACCACTTCTATGGTTGTAGTTTTCTACTTGGTCTGGTAATTTATGGTTAATAACGTGTGTTAATTCAGTAACGTCTAATCCTCTTGCTGCTACATCTGTTGCAACCAAAATTTGAATTGTTTTTTTCTGAATTTACCCATTACAGAATCTCTTTGTCCTTGAGATAAATCTCCGTGCAAAGAATCTGCATTATAACCGTCTTTAATTAAATTATCTGCTACTTCTTGAGTTTCTCTACGAGTTCTACAAAAAATAATAGCATATATATTTGGATTTAAATCTGCGATTCTTTTTAATGCTGGATAACGAGTTCTTTCAGTTACTGCATAATACTCATGACTTACATTATCAGAACCTTGGTTCTTTTCACCGAAGTAATTTCTACTGGCTTTGTCATGTAGTTTCTTGCAATAGCTTCTACTTCTCTAGGAAAAGTTGCAGAAAATAACAATGTTTGTTTCGTTTCTGGTGTAGCATCTAAAACGCTATCTAACTCATCTTTGAAACCCATGTTTAACATTTCGTCGGCTTCATCTAAAACTAACCACTCAACGTTTCCTAATTTTAATGCTCTTCTATTGATTAAATCTACTGTTCTACCAGGAGTACCAACAACTATCTGAGATCCTTTTTTTAAAGATCTAATTTGTTCTTCCATACTAGAACCACCGTATACTGTAGTTACTTTTACGTCTGGTAAATATTTACAAAAGTCTTTGATGTTGTTACCAATTTGTACTGCAAGTTCTCTTGTTGGAGATAAAATAATTGCTTGTACATTTTTACTATTAGAATCTAAAAGTTCTAAAATTGGTAAACTAAAAGCTGCAGTTTTACCTGTACCTGTTTGTGCAAATGCTTTTAAATCGTCTGTAGAAGAAATAATTTGTGGAATTGCTTTTTCTTGAATAACAGTTGGTTTTTCGTAACCTAAATCTGTTAATGCTTTGTTTATAGGTTCTTTTAAACCTAACTCTAAAAATGTTGACATTACTGTGTTTTTGTAGATTCACAGAACGCCCACCTGCAAATCAATTTATAAATTTCGACTTGATTTTCTATGAGTTACCTCAAAATTAAAATCGTGCAAAGGTACATCAAATTAACTTAATAGCAAGTCTTTAAGTGTTTAATTGTTTTTGCTTAGTTCTTTAAGCTGATTATTAATGTTATAAGACGATATTGCGGCATAACCATTAGTAACAATTCCGTTTTTATTTACAAGAATTGTTCTGTTCATTTTACTTGTAAGGAAATTTTCTTTTAAATCTCTTGAATTAATGTAGTATTGATTTTTAATATCAATATTTTTAATTCTATTGTTATTGTTACCATCAACCTCTATCACAGCAAAATTTAAATTTGGAAATTTTTTCTGTAAGTAAGGTATTCTAGAGCTTAAGAAAGATTTAGACATATATTCTTTGTTCCAAAATAATAGAACAGATTTTTTATTTTTTGTAAAATCTGTGATATCTATTGATTGATTGGTAAAATCAAAAATTGAAAAACCTTTAACTTTATCTCCTTTATGAATTACCTTATTATCTTCTAAAACATTTTTTACTAATCTTATATCATCTTTATTTGTAGAAAGCTTAAAAAATAATTCAAACGATTCATTATTAATATTACAACTAGATTTTCTGTAAAAATGATCTAAAACGGTTCTTTTAAGCAGAGCATTTTTAGAATCTTTTGAATTTATTTCTTTATCTATTGTATTAAGTAAATCTACTGTAAAAGCAGTTGTAAAACTATCTTGCTTTGGTTTATGACCTAAAGCATAGGTTTTATTATATAGATAATTAGTAATGTATCTTGCATAAGGTGTGTAATACATTAAATCATTGTTATTGTATTCTATATTTTTTCTGTAATTATAAAAAGAAGAGTTAATTTCGAAATCCTTTTTTCTTAAACTATAAACATGATTGGTAGGATATCTTTCTGCTCTAGAATAAATAGTATAAGTTAATGCTGTTTTAAGTATTTTAAAATAGCTATCAGTTTCATTAGGATGTTTTTCAATATATTCCTTATAGGTTTCTAATCTAACATCAATAATAGAATCAACTTTTTCTTGGTATTTGTTTGGTGATAACCTATTTAATTTATAAAAAAGTTTTCTTTCATTTTCGTCTTCAAGAAAAATATCAATTAAAATATTATTACGTTCTGCACCTTTACCTGCAAATACTAAAGATTCATCAAAATCCCAAGTATTTAAACGCAACATTAAACTGTCTTTTGGTTCTAAATAAATGTATTGGTTTTCGTTACCATGTTTAAAGTAATACAAACCTTCATCTAAATTATTAAATGTACCAAGAAACTTGTTTTTTTGTCTAAAGTAAGTGTGTCTATTAATTTATCGTTTGCATATAAAACAACAAATTTAGTTTTAGGGTTTATAATTTTACCACCAAAATAAGTATTGGTGTTATTGCCACTATTTGTACAACTTTGCATTGCTACTAATAGTAATAAAAGCGGTGCAATTAATATGTAATTTTTACTCATATATATAAAACGCAAATATAGTATACAAATGTAGAAATTAGAACAATGTAAGGTTGTTAATTCACTGTTAAAATAGTTTAAAAGAATATTTAGAAATCAATTTTTTACTTAGAAAAGTATTAGCGATTATGGGTAAAAAGAAAAATGGAATTTGTACTTTTGCACAAAATTCAAAAAAGCTTATTTATGTTATCAGTATCTAATTTATCTGTTCAATTTGGAAAACGTATTTTGTTCGACGAAGTTAATACAAAATTCGTTCAAGGAAATTGTTATGGAATTATTGGAGCAAACGGAGCCGGAAAATCTACATTTTTAAAAATAATTTACGGCGTGCAAGAACCAACTTCCGGTCAAGTGCACTTAGAAACAGGTAAACGTATGTCTGTTTTAACGCAAGATCATTATGCTTTTGATGAGTATCCGGTATTAGAAACCGTAGTAATGGGAAACAAAGATTTGTTTAAGATTAAAAAACAAATTGATGCTTTGTATGCAGATTATACTGATGAAAATGCAGAAAAAATTGGAGAACTTCAAATTGTTTTTGAAGAAATGGATGGTTGGAATGCAGATTCTAATGCTGCCGCAATGCTTTCTAACCTAGGTATAAAAGAAGATTTGCATTACACTTTAATGAAAGATTTAGATGGTAAGCAAAAAGTACGTGTGTTAATAGCACAAGCTTTATTTGGTAATCCTGATGTGTTAATAATGGATGAGCCAACCAACGATTTAGATTTCGAAACGATTGCTTGGTTAGAAAACTTCTTAGCTAATTTTGAAAATACAGTAATTGTTGTATCGCACGATAGACACTTTTTAGATGCTGTTTGTACACATATTTCTGATATAGATTTTGGAAAAATAAATCATTACTCCGGTAACTATACTTTTTGGTATGAATCTAGCCAATTAGCGGCAAAACAAAGAGCACAACAAAACAAAAAAGCTGAAGATAAGAAGAAAGAATTAGAAGAATTTATCCGTCGTTTTTCTGCAAACGTTGCAAAATCTAAACAAGCAACTTCTCGTAAAAAAATGATTGATAAATTAAATGTTGAAGATATTAAACCATCTAGTAGACGTTACCCAGCAATTATTTTTGATAGAGATAGAGAAGCTGGTGATCAAATTTTAAATGTAGAAGGTTTATCTAAAGAATTTGAAGGAGAAAAATTATTTAATGATGTTCATATCAATCTAAATAAAGGAGATAAAGTAGCTGTAATTTCTAAAAACTCTAGAGCAGTAACAGCTTTTTATCAAATTATAAATGGAAATGAAGATGCAGATGCTGGTAAATTTTCTTGGGGAGTTACAACTACGCAATCATATTTACCACTAGACAACTCTAGCTTTTTTCAAGATGGAAATTTAAATTTGGTAGATTGGTTACGACAGTATGCCCAAACAGAAGAAGAAAGAGAAGAAGTGTTTTTACGTGGTTTCTTAGGGAAAATGATATTTTCTGGTGAAGAAGCTTTAAAGAAAAGTAATGTGCTTTCCGGAGGTGAAAAAGTACGTTGTATGTTGTCTAGAATGATGATGAAAAGAGGAAACGTGTTAGTTTTAGATGAACCTACCAACCACTTAGACTTAGAATCTATTCAATCTTTAAATAACGCTTTAATTAATTTTAAAGGGACTGTTTTATTTACAACGCATGATCACGAGTTTGCACAAACAGTTGCAAATAGAATTATAGAGTTAACGCCAAAAGGTGTTATTGATAGATATACGACTTTCGAAGAATATTTATCAGATTCTAAAATTAAAGAATTAAGAGATAAGATGTATTCTTAAGAATAGCTTATTAGCAAAATAAAAAAAGGAAACCAATTTAATTTGGTTTCCTTTTTTTATGTGAATTTTTGAAGTTAGTTTTTTAACGGACTAATAATTTTTACATCAGAAAATGAAATTGCACCTCTAACAACACCATCAATAGTTTTCTTTAAAGCTTCTATTAATTGCATTTTTAATTGCGATTTATGATAAATTAAACTTACTTCTCTCGCTGGTGGCGGATTTGTAAATTCTCTTAAATGGCTTTTATCTGTTGCGTTTAAATCTAAAGTATGTAAATAAGGTAACAATGTCATGCCCAAACCTTCTTTAGATAGTTTAATTAATGTATCAAAACTACCACTTTCTAATTGAAAACCTTTTTTATTATCTTGTTTATGAGTTCTACATAAATTAATAACACTGTCTTTAAAACAATGACCATCTTCTAATAACAAAATATCTTCCATTTCTAACTCATCTGCGGTAATTTGTTTAGAATCAAATAACCTGTGGTTTCTTGGCACTAAACCAACAAATGGTTCGTAATATAAAGGTCTTTCTTTTATTGCTTCATTTTCTAAGGGTGTTGCTGCAATTGCGGCATCTATATGTCCGTCAGTTAACTTTCTAACAATATCTTCTGTTGTTAATTCTTCGATAATTAATTTTACTTTCGGATATTTGTTAGTGAAATTTTGCAAGAACATTGGTAACAACGTTGGCATAATTGTAGGTATAATTCCTATTTTAAATTCACCACCAATATATCCTTTTTGTTGATGTACAATGTCTAAAATTCGGTTGCTTTCATCAACAATAACTTTAGCTTGTTCTACAATTTTTCTACCAACCTCTGTTAGTTCAATTGGTTTTTTAGATCTATTAAAAACTTTTACGCCTAATTCATCTTCTAATTTTTGTATTTGCATACTTAAAGTAGGTTGTGTAACAAAGCTATGTTCTGCTGCTACCGTAAAATTTTGGTATTCTGAAACAGATAAAACGTATTTTAATTGAGTAATAGTCATTTATATAAGAAATTTTGATAAAGATATTAAAACTATCAATAATTATTATCTAATAAGGGGTTTAATTTTGATTAAATTTGATGTACACTTAAAAGAGAACAAAATGAGCAAATCAATATTAGGATTAGATAAAAAAGACAGTGCAAATTTAGTTGATAATTTAAACGGATTATTAGCAAATTTTCAAATATATTACCAAAATTTAAGAGGTTTACATTGGAATATCAAAGGAAAAAATTTCTTTGAATTACATGTAAAGTTCGAAGAGTTTTATACAGATTCGCAAGTTAAAATAGATGACATTGCAGAAAGAATTTTAACATTACAAGGTAAACCATTACACACATTTACAGATTATTTAGAAGTTTCTTCTGTTGCTGTTGGTAAAGATATTTCTAATGATGTAGAAGGAGTAGAGCTTGTTGTAAATTCATTATCAGAATTATTAAAAATTGAAAGAGAAATATTAGATTTATCAGATAGAGCAGATGATGAAGGTACAAACTCTATGATGAGTGATTTTATCGCAGAACAAGAAAAAACAATTTGGATGTTAAATTCTTGGTTAGGAAAATAATCAATAATAACATAAAATATAAAAGGGAGCAATTTGCTCCCTTTTTTTATCTCAATAAATAAGAAAAACCAATCTCGTAACCCGCGAATGTGTAGCCGCTATTTGGTTGTTGTGTATCTAAGTTAGAAACATGACCAATATTGCCACCAAAGTATATAAACGCCTTTTTAAATGGTTTATAAGAAAGCCCCACAGAGGCATTTTCTATAAACGTAAAACCTTTTGCCAAACGTTCTGTTCTTTTATTTATGGTAGCCAAACCTAAACCAAGAGTTACTTGGGCATTTAATTTCTCAAATATTTTTTGTTCTATAAGTAAACCAAACTCTAAACCATACAAATTTATTGACTTTAAAGCTGTAAATTCAGCTCTTTTAGCTTCATAATTATCTTCATCTCGGTGTTACAAATTGTTCATTTATAAGTTGATGTTTGATCGTTTGTTTTTGCGGTTGAACAATTAAATCAAAATCTAAAGATTTCCATTTTCCTAAATCATAAAAAAACTGAAACTTATAAACATCAGAAGTATAAGTATAGTCTTTATCAGCAGATAAAAAACTATCTTCATCTACATTATTGTACAAAAAACCAATTTTTTTAAAATTTAAAATCCCTTTTTTTGTTTGTTGTGCAGTACACATCAATGTAGAAAAAATAAAGACTAAGAGTACTTTTTTCATTACGTTTTCTTAGCTAAACATTTTAGCAACTTTTTCTGCTTTTCTGTTTTCAGAATAATCATAAAAACCTTCACCAGATTTTACACCCAATTTACCAGCCATTACCATGTTTACTAAAAGTGGACAAGGAGCATATTTTGGGTTTTTAAATCCGTCGTATAAAACATTAAGAATAGACAAACAAACATCTAAACCAATAAAATCTGCTAATTGTAAAGGCCCCATTGGGTGTGCCATACCTAATTTCATTACAGTATCAATTTCTGCAACACCAGCAACACCGTTATATAGAGTTTCAATAGACTCGTTAATCATAGGCATTAAAATTCTGTTTGCTACAAAACCAGGATAATCGTTAACCTCTACCGGAGTTTTCTTAATTTCTTTAGATAAATTCACAATCGTTTCCATCACAGCATCAGAAGTATTATAACCTCTAATAATTTCTACCAACTTCATAATCGGTACAGGATTCATAAAGTGCATACCAATAACCTTTTCTCGGTCTATTAGTAACAGCAGCAATTTGAGTAATAGAAATAGACGATGTATTGGTAGCTAAAATTGTTTTTTCACTACAAACTTCATCTAATTGTTTAAAAATTTTAGATTTTAACGCTACATTTTCTGTAGCAGCCTCAACAACTAAATCAACATCTTTAACTCCGTTTTCAATTGAAATAAAAGGAGTTATGTTATTTAAGGTAACAGTTTTATCTGCTTCAGAAATTTTTTCTTTAGCAACCATTCTATCAAGATTTTTAGTAATAGTTGCAATACCTTTATTTAAAGCAGTTTCAGAAATATCTATTAAGTGTACATTATAGTTAAATTGCGCAAAAGTATGGGCAATTCCGTTACCCATTGTACCAGCACCAATTACAGCGATATTTTTCATCAATATTTAATTTAAAATTTATTTTTGGGCGTTTAAACAGGCTTTCGCTACTCGCTTTTTTAAAATTTATTTTACAATAATTTTAAAAAGAGCTCAAACAAACCGCTCTATCCTTAACGCACTTGTTTGTTAAGTTTTAGAAACAATCTATAATCATTTGTGCAACTCTTAAAGCTTCTGCACCTTGTCTTAAAGAAACAACAGGTTTAGTGTTGTTATGAATAGCATCTGCAAAAGATTCTAATTCATCTAAAATAGCATTGTTATTTTCTACTTCGGATTGTCGAAATAAATTTGCTTTTTTACACCTTCTGCATTTTGCAAAATCATTGCAAACTCATCCGGTTTGTTTGGCACGTCTTTCATTCTAACAATTTCAGATTTTTTCTCAAGAAAATCAACAGAAATGTAAGCGTCTTTCTGAAAAAATCGTGTTTTACGCATATTTTTCATTGAAATTCTACTTGCCGTTAAATTGGCAACACAGCCATTTTCAAACTCTATTCTTGCATTTGCAATATCTGGTGTTTCAGAGATTACAGAAATTCCGCTAGCGTTTACATTTTTTACTTTAGAATCTATCACAGAAAGAATAATATCGATATCGTGAATCATTAAATCTAAAACAACCGGTACATCTGTACCTCTTGGGTTAAATTCTGCTAATCGATGTGCTTCGATAAACATTGGTGTATCAATTTTATCTTTTACTGCAGTAAAAGCTGGGTTAAAACGTTCTACATGCCCAACTTGACCTTTAACATGAAACTGACTCGCTAAAGTTTTAATAGCTTCTGCTTCTACAACGGTTTTAGTAATAGGTTTTTCAATAAAAATATGTCTACCGTTTTCAATGGCAAGTTTAGCACACTCAAAATGCGATAAAGTTGGTGTAACAATATCTACAACGTCTACAGCTTTTATTAAGTCTTCTATCGAATCGAATAATTTATACCCAAATTCTTTTGCAACTTTTTCTGCATTTTCTTTAAATGGGTCAAAAAAACCAACAAGTTCATATTTATCCGATTGTTGTAGTAAACGTAAATGAATTTTACCAAGATGTCCTGCACCTAAAACGCCAGCTTTTAGCATATATGTATTATTTTTTTGAATTAATAGCTGTTGTTGCAGCATTTAAATTAAAAACAATAGTGAATAATGTTGTTTTTAAATGCTTTAAAATTTCTATTTTTTTAATAGAAAAAATCAACGAAAACAAAGATACAATTTTATAATATTGTATTTAGAATTATTACTATTTTTAGACTTTAGAAATTATTACATTTGAAAGACACATCCAAACATCAAGGACTTAGAAATCAATTAGCTGCTGTTTTAGAAGCAAAAGGTATTACCGATAAAAATGTTTTAAATGCGGTTAGAAAAATACCAAGACATTTGTTTATAGATTCTAGTTTCGAAGCTCATGCTTACCAAGACAAAGCTTTTCCTATTGCAGCAGAACAAACAATTTCTATGCCTTATACAGTTGCTTTTCAATCTGAAACTTTAGAAATTAAACCCGGAGAAAAAGTTTTAGAAATTGGTACAGGTTCACGGTTACCAAACGGCTGTATTATTAGAATTAAAAGCAGAAGTCTATTCTATAGAAAGACAAAAAGAGTTGTTTAAAAAAACATCTTTGTTTTTACCTAAAATAGGTTACAAACCCAAGAGATTTATTTTTGGTGATGGTTACAAAGGTTTAAAAGAAAAAGCACCTTTTGATAAAATTATAGTAACAGCAGGTGCACCTTATGTGCCAAAAGCTTTATTAGCACAAGTTAAAGTAGGAGGGAAGTTGTTGATTCCGGTAGGAGACAAAACTCAAATTATGACATTATTTATAAGAAAATCTGCAAAAGAATTTGAAAAACATGAACTTGGTGATTTTGCATTTGTACCCATGTTAGAAGAAAAAAACTAATAAAAAAGCCGATTAAAATTTAATTTTAATCGGCTTTTTTATTTCTATTTAGCTCTTTCCCAATAGGCAGTTTTACCAAAGAGTGAAACACCAATATATCCTCTAAGTTTTAGCTTATTAGCATTCACTAATTTAATATAGCATTTGTACGTTTTACCATTTCTTGGATCTATAATTTGTCCTCCGGACCATTCGTCATCATCTTTTTCTAATCCGAGATAAAATATCTAAACCTAAAATGGGTTTGTCTTTATATTCACCTTCACAATCAACACAAAGTGCATTTTTTCTAGCCGGATTTAATATTTCTACAACTTTTGCATATGCTTTGCCATTTTTTTCATAAACTTCTAATACAGAATCTACTGTACCTGCTTCATTTTTAGAATTCCATTTTCCAAAAATTGTTTGCGAATTGATAGAAAGTACTAATGACAAAAATAAAAATGTAAAAAATGTTTTTTTCATGTTAAAAAAGTATTGAATTCATATTAAAATGGATTTAAAAATATAAAATATTTTAGAATATTGTTGTTAAAGTTTTATAAACTCGCATCAAAATTTTCATTCCATTTGTTTTGAACACGTAAAACTTGTTCTATTACATCTCTAACACAACCTTCACCACCTTTTTTATAAGAAATATATTTAGCTACTTGTTGTATTTCTTGAACAGCGTCATTTGGGCATGCAGGCATTCCTACCAATTCCATTACAGGAAAATCTGGTACATCATCACCCATATATAATACGTTTTCGGCTTTCAAATCGTATTTTTTTACAAGTTCTTTATATTGTTCTATTTTGTTATGAGCACCAAGGTAAATATCTTCGATACCTAAAGCTGCTAATCTTTTTCTTACGCCTTCATTTGTTCCGCCGTAAATTATACAAACTCTATAACCTTTATTTAAAGCATTTTTCATAGCATAACCATCTTTCACATTCATATGTCTTACCAATTCGCCATCTGGCATAATTGTTAACATTCCGTTGGTTAAAACTCCATCAACATCAAAAATAAAAGTATTAATTTTTGGTAATAATTGTTTATAACTCAATTCCATAATTATATTGTAATCTTTATTTTTTATTCAGTTTTATTCGATTTCTGAATAGATTTGGTTAGTATTTTATAAATAGTTTGCTGTTCTTTAGAAAGTAAATCTAAATGATTTTTAATAGTTTCAGTATCGTTTCTTACTGCCGGACCTGTTTGCGCACTAGCAGGTTTTAACTGTTTAATTTTAGATGCTGTTTCATCTATTAAAGGTTGTAAAATTTCAAATGGAACATTATTTGTGTCGCAAATATCTGCGCCAATTTTGTATAAATGGTTTGTAAAGTTATTTACAAAAACGGCCGCAACATGTAATGTTTTTCTTTGTTCTGTAGTAATATTATAAATTTTGTTACCAATGCTTTTTGCAAGTTTTTCTAGTAGAATGTAATCTTTTTCAGTTTCGGCTTCTAAACAAAATGGTACTTTTGAAAAGTCTATTTCTTTGTCTCTAGAAAAAGTTTGCAACATATAAAAAACGCCTTTGCGAGTTTTGTTCTGTAAATTATCCATAGAAAAACTACCGAAGTATGCACAACAAAACTATTTTCTATTTTAGAAGAAACTTCTTCTATCGCATTATCTGAAACGGCAATAATTGTAATATCTGCTTTAGGGATGTTACTTAAATTTCTAGAATTAATTTTAATAACATCAATAGTTTTAGCTTTTAAAAAAGCTTTGTCTAAATGATGTGCTACGTTTCCGTTTCCGATAATTACTGTTGATATCATTATAGCGAAGATATTATAATTTTATATAATTTTAGAATTGCTTTTACTAAATTAGCTGATGTAAATTTATCGAAATGAAAGAAAACAATAAACCAGGAATAAATACCATTTGTGTACATACTGGAGAAGTTAAAGATGAACAATTTAAAGGTGCAGTTTCACCAATGTATATGTCTACTTCTTATGCTTTTGACGGTGTAGATGTAAAACGATATCCTAGATATTTTAATACACCTAATCAAGAAATGCTGTGTAAAAAAATTGCAGCTTTAGAAAAAACAGAAGATGGTTTAATATTTGGTTCCGGTATGGCGGCAATTTCTGCTGCTATGTTTGCTTTTCTAAAATCTGGAGATCATGTAATTATTCAGCAAGTTATTTATGGCGGAACCTATAATTTTATTGTTTCTGAATTTGATAAATACGGAATTGAATATTCTTTTACAGAATCTGATACTATAGAAGATTTTGAATCGCTAATTAAAGACAATACGAAAGTTTTATATATAGAAACACCTTCTAATCCGTTATTAGGAATTACAGATTTAGCGGCAATTTCTAATTTAGCTAAGTCAAAAGATATTTTAACAATGATAGATAATACTTTTGCTTCTCCTATCAATCAAAATCCTGTTGATTTTGGCATAGACATTATGTTACATTCTGCTACAAAATATATGGGTGGTCATTCAGATATTTCTGCAGGTGCCATTGCTGCTAGTAAAGAACATATTGAACATATATGGAATACCGCAATCAATTATGGTGGTAACTTAAGCGATCAAACAGTTTGGTTATTAGAAAGAAGTTTAAAAACGTTAAATCTTCGTGTAAAAGAACAAACTAAAAATGCCGAAGTAATGGCATTATATTTAGAAGCCAATTCAGATATCGATTGTGTATATTATCCTGGTTTAAAAAGTCATCCGCAGCATGAATTAGCAAAAAAACAAATGAA
This sequence comes from Polaribacter sp. HA6-7, assembly GCF_055693625.1. Classification (NCBI taxonomy): domain Bacteria; kingdom Pseudomonadati; phylum Bacteroidota; class Flavobacteriia; order Flavobacteriales; family Flavobacteriaceae; genus Polaribacter; species Polaribacter sp. HA6-7. Next base: position 1,623,286 of record NZ_CM146338.1, on the reverse strand, counting down.
AGGTTTTGGCGCTATGTTGTCTTTTGAGTTGACAAACGGAATTGATGCAATGGATTTTCAAAATAATTTAAAACTTATTAAACCTTCTATGAGTTTGGCAGGTTTAGAAAGTACAACAGTTAGTCCTGTGCAAACTACACATGCTTTATTAAGTGAAAAAGAACGTTTAGAAAGAGGTATTAAAGATGGATTAATTCGTTTTTCTGTTGGTATCGAAGAACCAAAAGATTTAATTGAAGACATTGAACAAGCAATACAAAAAGCTAAGAAATAAGAGCTTTTTATAAAATTGAAAGAATGAAATTAGACATATTAGCTTTTGGGGCACATCCGGATGATGTAGAGTTAGGTTGTGGTGCAACAATAGCAAAAGAAGTTTCGCTAGGTAAAAAAGTAGGAATTGTAGATTTAACTCAAGGTGAATTAGGCACGCGAGGTTCTGCAGCATTAAGAATGATTGAAGCAAACAAAGCTGCCGAGATAATGGGTGTTTCTGTAAGAGAAAATTTAAAGTTTTCTGATGGATTTTTTACTAATGATAAAAAACATCAACTAGAAATTATAAAAATGATTCGTAAATACAAGCCAGATGTTGTTTTATGTAATGCTATTGATGATAGGCATATCGATCATGGTAAAGGAAGTAAATTAGTTTCTGATGCTTGTTTTTTAAGCGGATTAATAAAAATTGAAACTACTGTTGATGGAGAAATTCAAGAAAAATGGCGTCCAAAGCAAGTGTATCATTATATTCAATGGAAAAATATTGAACCAGATTTTGTAATTGATATTACTGGTTTTATAGAAAAGAAAACCGAAGCAGTTTTAGCTTATGGATCTCAATTCTTTAATCCGAACAGTAAAGAGCCGAAACGCCAATTACTAGTAAAAATTTTATAGATAGTATAAATTATAGAGCAAGAGATTTAGGAAGATTGATAGGAGTAGATCACGCAGAAGGTTTTACCTCAGAACGTTACGTTGCTGTTAAAAATTTAGATAAATTAATTTAGTTTTTTGTTGTTTTAAATTAAAAAATATTTTTATATTTGCACCCGCAATTATATGGTGGTTGTAGCTCAGTTGGTTAGAGTATCGGTTTGTGGTACCGAGTGTCGCGGGTTCGAGTCCCGTCTTCCACCCAAAAATAGAAAGCTTCTTAGAAATAAGAAGCTTTTTTTGTGCTTCAAAAATTATATAAAATTTAAAAAATTAGGTTTTTACCTGTTGAATTTGTAAATTTAGTTGCCCAACCTAAAACTGAAATTATGACTTTACAACAAAAAATGGTTAAGAAAATTAATGATTTTGGAGGAATAGATCCAATTGTTAGTTTTTTAGAGAAGTTTAAATTGTCTGTTAAAGATGAAGATCGAATTTATTTTAACAATATTATAGATTATTTTTCTTTATTATTTGAACAAGAAGTACCAGTAGAGCAACATGCCGTAACCTACAAAGAGGCTACTTTAAAATCTATAGAAGTTTTAAGTTATTATAATGATTTAAAAAAATCTGAAACTCTATTTTTTTTAATAAAATTAATTCAATTTAAATTAGAAGCGGTATCAAATATTAAAGGATTAGCTTCCTAAGTTTTTAGTATCTTTTTTTAATTCTGATACTAATTTAGAATTGTCTTGATCAATTCTTCTCAAGATATTCTTTGCGTTAGTTTTAGAAATTAATTCTTCAATATTTGATAATCTTTGATTCATTTCACTAGTAATTTTATCAAAGCGCTCCTTTACTATGTTTGAAATATATGTATCTATGGGGGTAGATACTATATTTTGGGGGACATAGTTATTTGTATATTTTCCTTTACCTGTTAATAACCATATTGGGTCTACACTTGTAATGTTATCTATAATGGCAAAAAGGATAGTTTCGTTTGGTTTTTTATTATAATTTAATACTGCACTTACCAATTGTTGCGATACACCAATTAATTCTGCAAATTTTCTTTGATTTAAACCTACATCATTATAAATTTCGATTATTCGGTCTGCCCTTTCCTTATCTTTTACCTTCATTACAAATTATTTATATGTAAATGTAGTAAAAAAATACTACAAATGAAGATTTTTAAGAAGATTTATTACTTCATTTTTTTTCTAACAGAAACAGGAATATTAGAATTATCAGCTAAAATTAAATAACCACCATCAGATTTTATAAACTCTTTTATGTAAGAGGTGTTAATCAAATGACTTTGATGAACTCTAAAAAAACCAATATCTTTTAATAAATCTGCATAAAATTTTAAGGTTTTTGATACTAAAACTTTCCGGTTATCAATTAAATAAAACGTAGTATAATTATTGTCTGACTTACAACGAATAATATCTTTAATATTTACAACAATAATTTTTTCTGATGTATGTAAAGAGATCTGTTCTAAATTAGTATTGGGTTCGTTTATAGCTTGCTTTAATACTTGTAATTGCTCTTTTTTAGGTTGAATTTGCTGTTTAGCTTTTTTAATAGAATTAGCTAAATCTTCATTAGAATAAGGCTTAAGTATATAATCTATAGCAGCAAATTTAAAAGCTTTAATAGCGTAAGCATCACTTGCGGTTACAAATATGATTTTTGATTGTAAATCAGGAAAGATTTCTAAAATATCAAAACCTGTTCCGTCGCCCAACATAATATCTAAAAAGAGAATATCTGGTCTTGTTTTACGTAGAAGTTTTGCTGCTTGTACAACAGATTTTGCAGTACCAATAATTTCTATTTCTTTGTGATACATAGAAATATCTGATTCTAACATTTCTAAAGCTAAAGAATTATCTTCTACTAATATGGTAGTAAGTCTATTCATTTTAAGATTTCGATAACTTAAAAACTGTAATTTCTGGTCTTACATTAAATCGAACTTGATACAAATTACCTAAAGCTCTATTGATATATAATGTTCGTCCGTCGAATAAATCTATTTCACCAGCGTTGTATCTTTTATTTTCTACGGGTAAAATTGGCGGATTTAAAAAAGGAGGTTTCACTTGTCCGCCATGAGTATGACCCGAAAGAATCCAACCTTTATAATTATTCCAAACATCTAAATCACATACATCAGGATTATGACAAAGCATAACATTTGCTTTTTTTGCATCATATTTAGAAGTAATTTTTGTGGGATCAAAATTTAATCCCCAATAATCATCAATTCCCATAATATTCAATCCATCAAATTCTTTTTCATCATTGATTAAAATTGTAATTCCAGCTTCTTCTAATACATTAGTAATAGCATCTGCAACATGTTGTTCTACCCAATCGCCACCATAATCATGATTTCCTAAAACACCGGCAGTTCCTAACTTTCCTTTAACTGTAGATTTCATAACAGTTTGTAATTGTTCTAATTGCTCTTCATTTTCATAAGAAACAAAATCGCCAGTGTACACTACAAAATCGGGTTCTAATAATTTAGCTTTTTCGAAAGATTCGATTACGTAATTATAATTAAACCTATTACCAACATGAATATCGCTAATTTGCATTAGCGTTTTACCTTCTAAATGATCTGGTAAATTTTTTATAGGCATATTTACATGAACAAATTCTAACCAAAAAGGCTCTACTTGCCAAGTATATAAACCACCAATTAAACTAGCGCCAGCGGCACCTAAAAGTGAATTTTTTATAAATTTTCTTCTTTCCATTTTAATTTAATAATCTGTTTTTAGAGGAATTTTAAATGAAATTTTTGTTCCGATACAATTTGATTCTTTAAAAATTTCTTTAGCAGTAAAAACATTGTATTTCGATAGGTTTTCTATTCTTTCTTTTGTTACTTTAAAAGCCACAGAAGTATGTTTTTTTTCTGAATTATTAGTTGTGTCATGGTAAATTCCGATTCCATTATCTATTATCGAACAATGTAAAAAGGCTTGTTTTACATCAAAAGTAATAAGAATATTTCCTTTTATGTTGATTTTAGAAATTCCGTGTTTGATTGCGTTTTCTACAAAGGGTTGCATTAACATAGGTGGAATCAAAATTTCTTCGGCATCAATTCCGTTTAAATTTTCTTCAATAAAAAAATCAAAATTCTTAGAACTCATTTGTTGTTCTAATTTTAAATAATTTTTTAAAGTTGTAATTTCTTCTTTTAAACTAATTTCTTCTAATCTAGAGTTGTTTAAAACACTTCTTAAAAGTACAGAAAAACTAGATATTGTTTCGTTTAACTCTTGTTTTTTTTCTGAATTACCTAATGCTTTAATTCCGTTTAAAACGTTAAAAATAAAGTGAGGATTCATTTGTAACTGTAAAGCTTTTTGTTCTAAAGTTTGCAAATGATTTTTTATCTCTAAGTCTTTAATTTTCTTTTGATTGCGTTTATTTACTTTTTTTAGATGCATTTCTAAAAAGAATATTGCAATTAAAAGAAAGGCAATCGCACAAATAATGTAAAACCATACTTCTTGATAAATTGGTTTTTTAATTATAAAACTAAAGCTTTTAAAACTACTATTTTTATTATTTTTAAATCTTGCTTCTGCAACAAATTGATAACTACCAGGTTTTAAATTGGCAAAATTTATTTGGTTTATTGCTTGCCAAGGAGAAAATTTATCCCCCAATTTATAGCGATATTCTATTGTTTTATCAGAAGAAAACACATTGCTATTTAAAGCTATAGAAATATTATTACTAAATGAATTTAAGTGTAATTTTTTTTGGTAATTATTTAAGTTAATGGTATCTAGACTCTTATAATTAATTAAGACTTTATCAATATATAAATTCGGTTTTAAAAGCGATTCTTTATTTTTCTGAATGTAAAAACTATTTTCTGTTGCTAAAAATAAATTACCTTCAAAATCTTCAAAAATAGCTATTATAACATTCGAATTGATATTACTATTGTATTTATTAATTCTTTTTTCAAAAATGAAGTTTTCAGCATTCAAAACATCAATACCAGTTTGTTTAGAAAACAAATACAATTTATCAGCAACAACTTCGTAATTAAATTCTTCATCAGAAGTATACTTTTCTATTAATTGATTCTTCGGTTTTAACTGAAAAATAGTTTGCTTATTTTTTAAAACAAATAATTTATTTTGATACATTTTAAAAGTACTAAAATTTCCTTTTGAAAGTAGTGTAATTGTTTCGGATTAAATAAATCTGATAAAATCCAAAGTCCGCTATTAGAAGCAACTATAAAATTATTATCATAAAAAATGATATCGTTTATTATAGAAAAATCTAGATTATAGGTGGTTTTTAATGGTTGCAGATAATTCCTATTAAAATAAAATATACCATGGTTAGAGGCAACATAATATATGTTTTTGTGTTTAAAAATTTTGTTGACACCTTTAGCTTCAAAAGAAAAAATATTACTTTTTGTAATTAAAGAAAGGTTATTACTGTTTCCTATAAAAACTGAATCATTATTAATAAATAGGGCAGTACTTAAACTTGATTTAATTGCGCTATTTTTAAAACGATTAGAAATAAATTTTCCATTGTAATTTAGTAAACCTTTGTTAGTTCTTAACCAAATTGTTTGATTGTTGTCTTGAGTAATTTCAAAAATTGAAGAATTATCGAAATTCTTAAAAGCTGTAATTTCCTCGAAAACGGAGTCTTGTGAAAAAACACTAAATGGTAAACATACTATTAGAATTAATAGTACTTTTTTTAAGTATAATTTTCTAAAAATAATTAAATTAACAATGCTTTTTTTCATTAGAACAAACTTACTAATTTAAACGCCATTACACCATTTTAAATTTTGGGTAATGACGTTTATTACAACTACTTTCTCTAATTCACTTTATTTTAAAGCATACAAACGCTTGTTGCTAGTATCCGGTTTTACATGTTCTAATTCGCCATATGGTTTTACAAGTGGCTTTAAAACACACAAACCTGTTGTTCTACCTCTAATTACTAATTTACTTGCTTTTACAGACCAATTCCATCTAAATTTATCTATCGATACATTGTGTTTTTCGATATCATACATTAAGTCTTCTTGTGTTTCAATCCAATCTTTTAATTCATCTACAGACTTAAATTTAGGCATTTCATTGTCTGTATTATAATAATCAAATTCCCACTTAATTGGTATAGAAAACTGTGTAGTATAAGGCTCTCCAACATATCTTTCTTCTTCATTATTTAATGCATCATACCAATCAATATCTTTTTCTTCCGGATATTTTCTTGCAATTTCTTTAGAAAGATCCATTTTACCAGGTGAATATGAAGTAGGATAAAATACATAATATGGTTGTGCTAAATAATGATTGGAAAATCGACCACCAAAAATTGTGTGATAAGGTGATGCTACAACTTTTGGATTGTTTTTTGTGTAAAAAGCATCTTTTAGTGTTTTTAAAAGTTCTTTATTTTCTACTAAACCAGAAGCATGAAATATAATTTTTGAATTGGTATTTACTACATTTTCTAGTTTAGGTAAACTACCCTGGGTAATTGTCTTTCTTAAAGTTTCTGAAGTAATTTTATCACCTCTAACCACAGTTTCTAAATTCATACCTTTAAAAGGATTGCTTTTATTTACAATATGAATTTCGCTGTAAGGTTGATTGCTTCCGTTTTCGTTAAGCCACAAAATAATTTCCTCTAAAGAATATTTACCATCGATAACCTTTAAACCTTCTTCTGTGAAATATTTTCTAGCATCTTTATAAAAAGTTTCATTTCCTTTATCAAAACCAGCAATAAAAACGATCGGTTTTTTGTAAGTGATATCAATGTTTTCTTCTATAATTTCTTTAGAAGTTTCTACAATTGCTAAATTTTCTGATGCTTTTTTCTGATGATGTATCGCAACTAATAAAACTGCTAGATGCTATTATTAAAGACGATACAACGAATGTTTTTCTTAAAATGTTTCTCATGATTTCTACTTTTTTAGTGTTATTACACTGTAAAAGTAGTTTAGAAGAAAGCTTAAATTTTAACTGTTTTAGAATTCGTGAGATATCAATTAGAATTCGTGAATTAAAATGTAAAAATCAATAAAAACCTGTTAATGATTGTAGATTTCTAGTGTTGTTAAACCTTCTTGATTAGGGTTTTTAGCAAAAGATTTTAAATAAGAATTCATATAATTTATAATTCTTTCTTCTGGATAAAATAATACTTTATTATCGTATTGAGCCCATTCATTCATATTTAAATAGGCTTTACCGTTTTTGTAACGATAAAAATCTTGAATGTGTTCTGGTAAATTATCTTCTAATTCTTCACTAAGAATAATATTGTAATAATTTAAATCTGCAGTAAAAAAATGAAATGATAACAAATTATCGTAAAAACCAGTCAAATTATTTGCCAATGGTAATAACATTGTAAAAACTAAAATAACCGCTTTTTGTTTGTTAAATAATTTGATAAAGAAATCTGAAAAATTTATTGTTTTTAAAGACCAAAATATGATAAAAACTGATAACATATTTTGGATATTCCAAGGTACAACATTGTAACCGTAGCCTAAGTAAAATAACAAAAATGTTATTGTTGCATGCATTAATAAAATAAATAACACGGCAAATTTTCTGGTTTTATTAAACAATAATAAAACTCCCATAGATGCTTCTAGCCAAGGTACAGCGTATGTAAAGTATTCTAATAATATATGTGGTAAAAAGCTAAAATGCTTTTCTAAGGCACTTAACCATTGAATGTAGAATTCACCATTTACTTTTTGAATTCCGCTCCGAAATAAGTTGCAAAAAAACTAAAATAACTGCATAAAGAACTTTTTTATAATCTGTTTTTTTTGGGAAAACTTCAATTGCTAAAATTGTTAGAAAGCTTTGATAGAAGTAGGGTTGTAGTCTATTTTGATCAACTAAAGAAAGATAAATATATAATAAAAGAATTAGAAGACCTTGCCATCTTTTATTTTGAAAAATATATACAATTTGTAAAAGAAAAAAACTTCCAGCTAAAATATAATCTAAAGGACTTGTAGGGATAGGTAACCAATCAAACAAAGGGATTACAGGAAAAACTTTTGTGGTAATCCATAATTTAGGAGCATATATCATCAATATTAAAACCCCCAAAATAGCTAGGATTCTTACGTAATTTACCTTTTGTTCGTCAGTTATATTAGTTATCATTTATAAATTTAATTTTTCTGCTAAATATTTAGAAGTGTACGATTTTTTATTTTTCACCAATTCTTCCGGCGTACCTTCAAAAATAAGTTGACCACCATTTTTACCACCTTCTAAGCCTAAATCTATGATATAATCTGCACACTTTATCAATTCTATATTATGCTCAATTACAACAATAGAATGTCCGCGTTCTATTAAAGCATTAAAAGAAGCTAATAGTTTTTTAATATCATGAAAATGCAAACCAGTTGTAGGTTCATCAAAAATAAACAAGGCTTTGTCTTTTGTGTTTCCTTTAACTAAGAACGATGCTAGTTTTATTCGTTGTGCTTCTCCGCCGAAAGGGTAGAAGAAGATTGTCCTAATTTTACATATCCCAAACCAACATCTTGTAAAGGCTTTAATTTGTTGGCTATTTTTAGTACTAAATTTTCTGTAAAAAAAGCAACAGCATCATCAATAGTTAGATTTAAAATATCATCAATAGATTTCCCATCAAACTTAACTTCTAATACTTCTTTTAAACCTTTTACCGTTACAAGTTTCGCATTCTAAATGCACATCGGCCATAAATTGCATTTCTATTGTAACTTCACCTTCGCCTTTACAAACTTCACATCTACCACCTTCTACGTTAAAAGAAAAGTGTTTTGGTTTGTAATTTCTGATATTAGATAATTTCTGATTTGAGAATAACGCTCTAATATCATCATAGGCTTTGATATACGTAACAGGATTAGATCTAGAAGATCTACCAATAGGATTTTGATCGATAAACTCAACATGTTTTAAGGTGTCAAAATTACCAATTACATCTGTGTGTTGCCCAACTTTATCGCCATAACCAACTAACTTTTTTTGCATTGTTGGATACAGAATTTTCTTAACTAAAGTACTTTTACCGAACTGAAACCCCTGTAATAACAGATAGACAATTTAAAGGAAATGTAACATCAACATTTTTTAAATTATTTTCTCTAGCACCAAGAATTTGTATCTTATTGTTTGATTTTCTTCTTTTTTAGGAACTTCGATTGTTAAATCTTCATTTAAATATTTTGCTGTTAAAGAATCAGATTTTAAAATTTCATCAAAATTACCTTCAGCAACAACATTTCCTCCGTAGGTTCCTGCTTCCGGGCCAATATCAATAATATAATCTGCTTCTTTCATGATATCTTCATCATGTTCTACCACAATTACAGTGTTACCTAAATCTCTTAAATCTTTTAAAACGCCAATTAATCTTTCTGTATCTTTAGGATGTAAACCAATACTAGGTTCATCTAAAATATACATAGAACCAACCAAAGAACTTCCTAAAGATGTTGCTAAATTAATTCGCTGACTTTCTCCACCAGAAAGTGTGTTAGAAGTTCTGTTAATTGTTAAATAATTTAAACCAACATTAGTTAAAAACTGCAATCTGTTGTTAATTTCTGTAAGCAGTCTTTTACCTATTTTTTCTTCATATTTATTCAGTTTAATTTCCTTGAAGAAAGAAGCCAATTCGTCTAAAGGCAAAGCAACTAAATCTGAAATGTTTTTAGAATTGATTTTAACATAATTAGTTTCTTCTCTTAAACGCTTGCCATTACAAGTTGTACATTTTGTTTTGCCACGGTAACGAGAAAGCATTACACGATTCTGAATTTTATAACTTTTTTCTTCTAAAACAGAAAAGAAATGATGGATTCCGTGAAAAGAACTATTACCATTCCAAACCAACTCTTTTTGTTTGTCTGAAAGTTCAAACCAAGGTTTATGAATTGGAATGTCAAATTTATAAGCAACTTCTATTAAATCTTCTTTATAATGAACATAAGCAGGTGTTTTAAAAGGAAAAATAGCGTCTTCAAAAATGGATAAACCTGTGTTTGGTATTACTAAATCTTCATCGATACCAATTACATTTCCATATCCTTCGCAAGTTGGGCATGCGCCGTATGGATTGTTAAAGCTAAATAAATGTGTGTTCGGTTCTAAAAAAGTAATGCCATCTAATTCGAATTTATTACTGAATTCTGAAACATTATTATCTTCTAAATTTTCTACAAAACAAACACCTTTTCCTTCAAAAAAAGCAGTCTGTATAGCATCTGCTAATCGATTGTAGAAATCTTCATCATCTTTTTTTACAATTCTATCTACAACTAAAAGTAAAGGTTCATTTTTAAATTCTTCTTGCGGAAAACTAGCAATTTTATATACTTTATCATTCCACTTAAGTCTTGCGTAACCTTGCTGCTCTAAAACTTGTAAAACGGTTTTTAAATCTCTGTTTTCATCTATAGTTACAGGTGCAAGCAAAAGTAATTTAGTGTTGTCGTTAAATTTTTTAATAAAATTTACAACATCCGAAACAGTATCTTTTTTAACTTCATTACCAGAAATAGGAGAGAAGGTTTTACCTATTCTAGCAAACAATAATTTTATATAATCGTAAATTTCTGTACTTGTACCAACAGTAGACCTTGGGTTTGTAGAGTTAACTTTTTGCTCTATTGCAATTGCGGGTGCAATACCTTTAATATACTCTACTTTAGGTTTGTGTAATTTACCTAAAAATTGTCTTGCATAGGAACTTAAACTTTCTACATAACGCCTTTGGCCCTCTGCATAAAGGGTATCAAAAGCTAAAGAAGATTTACCGGAACCAGAAAGACCTGTAATAACTACTAATTTATTTCTAGGAATTACAACATCTATATTTTTTAAATTGTGCAATTTGGCACCTTTTATAATGATGTTTTCTTTAGGATTTACGGCTGAAATATCTGTCTTCATGTATCAAAAATATAAGCTATAAAATTACCAAAAAATTACCTCATTTAGAAATTACTAAAATCTTTTTTGTAAAAAGTTTGTACTTTAAATAAAAAATATTCATATTTGTAGTATAAACCTCACAAAATTAGACGTATATAGTATAAAATTACTTTAAAAATTATTAACAAATAATAATAAGAAAAGCACTAACGGCTTTTCTACAAGTAATTATGATACGTACTAATACAATTTCAGATAGCATTTTAGTAAGCGATTATATTAAAGGTAAAGAAGCCTCTTTAGCTATTTTAATCAACAGACACCAACAACGCCTTTTTAGCTTTATTTACAGTAAAGTACAAGATAAAGATTTAACAGAAGATATTTTTCAGGATACTTTTATTAAAGTAATTAGAACTTTAAAAAAAGGAAATTATAATGAAGAAGGAAAGTTTTTACCTTGGGTTATGAGAATTGCTCATAATCTAGTAATTGATTATTTTAGAAAGAATAATAGAATGCCTTCATTTAAAAATACTGATGAGTTTGACATTTTTTCTGTTTTACATGACGGTAGCTTAAATGCAGAAAAACAAATTATACAAGAACAGATTTACGATAATGTAAGAGAGCTTGTTAATGAGTTGCCACAAGAGCAAAAAGAAGTTTTAGTTATGCGAATGTATAAAGATATGAGCTTTAAAGAAATAAGCGAAAATACAGGCGTAAGTATAAATACAGCTTTAGGTAGAATGCGATATGCTTTAATAAATATGCGTAAGCTAATAGATAAACATAAAATTATTTTGGTGAATTAACAATAAAGTTTAAAATGCGTCGTTATCAAATTAGAAACCAATATATTAAATAATTTATATGATGCAACTTTACTCTAAAAAGTCTTCTGATTATCAGATGCAACCAAAAAAAGAAACAGTTCAATTTTTGATTAATTTTTCCAAATCTCTACGAATTGAAAAAACAAAATCAAATAACTTCATTGAATTGAATTTGAATTAAGAGTGGAAAAAGCTTCAACTAACGTTGGGGCTTTTTTTATATGCACTATTTAAAAAATTAAATGAGTTAATACAAAATCTAATATCTAAGTAACTTGCAGCCATGGAAAACATATTAGTAGCAGGTGCAAATGGTACCACAGGAAAAAAATAGTTAAGTTATTAGAAACATCACAATATTTTAATCCAATTGCTATGGTTAGAAAAGAAGAACAAAAAAAGCAATTTGAAGATAAAAATATTAAAACTGTTTTAGCAGATTTAGAAGAAGATGTTTCTTTTACAACTAAAAATATAGACAAAGTTATTTTTGCCGCTGGTTCTGGTGGTAAAAAAGTAGTAGAAGTAGATCAAGAAGGAGCTAAAAGAATGATAGATGCAGCAATAAAAGAAAACGTATCTAAGTTTGTAATGTTAAGTTCTATGGGAGCAGACAATCCTGAGCAAGCAGATGATTTGCAAGAATATTTAAAAGCGAAACACAATGCTGATGTTTATTTAAAAGAAAGCAATCTTACATATTCTATTGTTAGACCAGGATCTTTAACTGACAAAAAAGGAAAAGGAAAAATTGAACTAAGCGGAAAACTTAATAAATCCGGTAAAATTACAAGAGATGATGTAGCACAAACTTTAGTTAGATCTTTACATGACACAGCCGCAATAAATAAAACTTTCGAAATTATAGAAGGAGAAACATTAATTGGTCAAGCAGTTCCCCATTAAGATATTACAATATTATAAAACAAAAAAAACACCTTTTTAAGGTGTTTTTTTTGTTTTATAATACTCGTTTAAAACTGTTTTTCTACCAATTGTTTTAGTAATAATGTCGTTGTCTAAATTCCAACCTCTAGCAGGAGAATATTCTCTTCCGTACCAAATAATTTGAAGATGTAAATCATTCCATAGTTCTCTTGGGAATAATCTTTTTGCATCTTTTTCTGTTTGTGCAACGCTTTTTCCGTTACTTAAGTTCCAACGATACATCAATCTTAAAATATGCGTATCTACCGGAAAAGCGGGTACACCAAATGCTTGACTCATTACAACACTTGCAGTTTTATGACCAACAGCAGGTAATTCTTCTAAACCTTCGAAACTTTGAGGAACTTCGCCATCATATTTTTCAATTAAAATTTTAGACAAACCGTAAATTCCTTTACTTTTCATTGGAGACAAACCACATGGTCTTATGATTTCCTTAATTTCTTCAACAGACATTTTTACCATATCAAAAGGATTGTCTGCTTTGGCAAACAATAATGGTGTAATTTGATTTACTCTAACGTCTGTACATTGTGCAGACAGCAATACTGCAATTAACAATGTATACGGATCTTTATGATCTAACGGAATAGGAATTTCTCGGATATTTTTCTTGAAGTGTATCAATTACAAATTGTACTTTTTCTTGCTTTGTCATAAATAATAGATAAGGTGTAAAGTTAAAAAAGTTAAAAGTAAATTCTTTAGTATTACTTTACTTTTTTTAATAATTAAAGTAAAAAACTTTCTATTTTTATATTCTAAAATTTCAAGACAAATGACATCATTAAAAATAGGAGACAAAGCTCCGGAATTTGAAGCAAAAGACAATGCAGGTAACACAATTAAATTATCAGATTATAGCGGTAAAAAATTAGTTCTATTTTTTATCCAAAAGCAAGTACACCAGGTTGTACTAACGAAGCATGTGATTTAAGAGATAATTATCAAACTTTTTTAAGCAAAGGCTATGATGTTTTGGGTGTAAGCGCAGATTCTGCAAAAAGACAACAAAATTTTATCAATAAAAATGAATTGCCATTTCCTCTATTAGCAGATGAAGATAAAGCAGTAATTGAGGCTTTTAATGTTTGGGGACCTAAAAAATTTATGGGAAGAGAGTATGACGGAATTCATAGAACCACTTTTGTTATAGATGAAAATGGTGTTATAGAAGATGTAATTTCAAAGGTAAAAACAAAGGCGCATGCAGCCCAAATTTTAGAATAATGAATACCTTTTTAGGTAATTATTATTCCTTTTTGAATACCGAATTTTATTAATTACGGTGTACTTTTTGTTAACGTAATTTCAAAAAGCTCCCTTTTATGAGATTTTAAAGAACTTTCTGTAATGTTTAAGATTGCAGAGAGTTCTTTTTCTTTTTTATTCGAATAATCATATAATGCTTGTAAAATCTCTAATTTTCTTTTTGTAAACTTATAATTATCGATTTCTACTTTAAAAGAAGATTTATTCTTTTTAACGGTTTTACTCATAAAACAAGTAAGAATAACTTCTTTAAAATTTTCTAAATCTTCATCCTTTCCAACAAAAAAATCTACACCGTTACTTATTGCTTTATTTTTAATATAATTATTGTTCATGGTTGTTAAAGCAATGATTTTAAAATTGTTATTCTTTTTAATTTCATTTAAGAAATCTAAAGAACTCTTTCCATTAAAATTTACGTCTAGGATTAAAACGTCAAATTTGTTTAGTGATGTAAAAGAAATTAAATGATCAAGATTATTAAACGTTTGTATTACATTTAATTCTTCATGAAAATTTAAACTATCTTTTAATGCATCGCAAAAAAACGATTGTCATCAGCAATTACTATATTTATTGGGCTTTTAATCATTTACAAGGATTTCAATTTTAAAAGTACTTCCGGTTTTATCAGAAATAATATTTAAGGTTCCTTTTAACTGAGAAACTCTTTCTCTTATACTATTTAAACCGAAACTTGAATCGGAAATTTTATCAGTATTAAAGCCAATACCATCATCTTTTACTTCTATAAAAACAACTTTATTTTTTTGTTGATGAATATTGATATTAATTATGGTTGATTTAGAATGTTTTATTGCGTTTGTAGTTAATTCTGATATAATTCGATAGATGTGAACACATTTATCTTGTGGTAAATCTATACCGTCTAGATTAAAGTTATGTGATATTTTCTGATTTGTAAGTTTATCTAATTTTTCACAAAATTCTATCAAACTAGAAATAAAGTTTTCTGAATTGATTTTAGGAGCATATAAACTGTTTAGTAAATATCTATAGTCTTTATAAAAAGCATCTAAAATTTCTTGTACTTTTTCTGGTGTATTGTCTGCTTTTTGTAAAAGTCTCAGTTTTAAAGCTTCTAAATATCCGCCAAAGGTATCATGTACATTATTTACAAGTTTGTTGCGTTCTTGTTGCTGTACTTCTAGGGTTTTATTTTGAAAATTATATTTAAGTTCATCACTAACTTTTTTCAACTTAAAATAACTTCTTTGAGTATCTATAACAGTACCAAAAATATAGCGCGTAAATAGCAAAATTTCTAATGATAGTGCTAAATAATAAATATTTGGTCCGCTATATTTAATTGCTAATGTATTATGTACTTCCGGGTTCATAATTTGACCATTTATAACAGCTAAAATTGGTACAATAAAAGCTATGACTAAGTATAAAGGTAATTGTTTCTTAATTGTTAAATAGATATGATTTAAAACCCAAATAAACGCGATTATCTTTAAAACTGTCCAAACATAAAGATATAAGTTTATGAATCCTCCGAAGAAAAATTTATAAACATATAATAATACAAACGGAATTGTGAAGTATGCGCCCCATTTAAAAATCCCTTTTGATATTTTTTGATTTGCATTTAATTTATAAAAATTTAAATAGAATAAACCCATGCATAGCACACCAATTGTTTGGCTAAAACTTCTAACATTATTAATTAAAAATACGCTATCAGACCAAATATATTGTACTCCTAAGCCTTTGCCTGCCAAAAATTCGAAAAATACGGTAACTATGTAAGCTGCATAAAATAAAACAGCATATTCTTTTTTTAATACTGCAAAAAAGACAAGTATAAGAGTCATGCTTATTAAAAAAGCTATAAAAAGTCCGAAATAAAAATATTCTGATTGTACTCGTTTTAAAAAATCATTTTCATTTTCTAAATAAAGAGCCAATCTAGTTCTACCAGTACTATTTTTTATTCTTAAAAAAACATCAGTTTTTAAAATGCTATCGGTTTCAATTTTCCAAACTGGATTTCTGTAAAAAATGTTTTTATGCGGAAAAAGTTCGTTGTAAGAAACACTAGAAAGGGTATCAATTTTATTGCCTTTTTTCAAGTATACTTTACCAAAATCTAAATAAGTATTGGCAATTGTAAAGTATTTTTTATCTATTTTTTTTGAAGTATTGTCTAAAGAGAAATGATACCAAAACGTTTTACCGTTTAAAATTTTGTAAATTTTTTGATTTTCTTCTTTTTGAAATTCACCTGATTCATAATTGTGTATTATCTCTAAAATTGAAAGATTTTGCTCTTTAGTGTCAAAATATTTTAAATCATCATAAACCGATTTTTGTTTTTCTTGAGCACTAATAAAACTAAAAATATGAATAAAAAAGAGGAGAGTAATTTTTTTCAATGGGTTCTAAAGTTCTAAAAGACAATACTAAAGTATGGTTTTTTTTAAAGAACTACAATTAATTTTACAAAGCTTATAAAATGCTTAAAAAATTATGGGGGTAGTTAAACTATTTGATAAGTCAAATTTAGAATTAATTTCAAAAAAGGATAATGAATCGATAGATAGGAAATTGTCTATTAGCTTTATTAGAGACTTTCTTTTCTTTTTTAATATCAAACAAGAAGATTTGCCAAAATTAATTTCTTATTCAGAAGAATTAGAAAGAAATAGGCAGTTTGTACTAGAAAATAAAAAATATTTTGAAACATTAACTTGTAAAGAAAAAGAGGTTTTTACACTTGTAATTAAGGGAAAATCCTCTTGTGAAATTGCAAATAGTTTATTTATAGAAACATCAACAGTTTCTACTCATAGAAAGCGAATTAAGCAAAAGTTGAATTTAACCTCAATATTCGATTGGTATAATTATGCGAAAGCTTTTGACTTAGTATAATTAAAAATTTCCCCAAAATCTAGAATTACTAGATTCCTTTATCAATAGTTATTATGAAAAAACAGTAAAATGAAAACAAAATTATTTTTATTATTAGTATCTATCTTTAGTCTTAACATGTTTAGCCAAACTGTTGCAATTCCGAGACACAAATTTTGAACAAGCTTTAATTGATTTAGGTTTTGATTCTAACGGATTAAATGGAAATATTTTAAGTTCGGATGCACTATTAATTGACAGTTTGAAAATTGGAAATCCGTTAGAAAACGAATTAACACCAAATGTTTTAGGAAAAATAACAGATATTTCTGGTATTGACTCAATGACAAATCTAACTTATTTAGATGTAAGAGAAAACGAAATTACTACAGTAGATTTATCTACAAATACTGCTTTAGTAGATGTTAGTATTGGCACCAATTTATTATCCACAATTGATGTTAGTAATAATACCAATTTAGTTTCATTATTTGTAAATGAAAATCAATTAACTTCTATAGATATTTCTAATAATAACAATTTAGAGCGATTAGGTATTATGAATAATCAAATATCAGCTATTAATGTATCTTATTTAGTCAATTTAAAAGAGTTTTATGCTCATGGAAATCAGTTAACAAACTTAGATGTTTCGAGTAATATAAATCTAGTTGTTTTAAGAGCTTATGATAATTTGTTATCGAGTTTAGATGTTACAAATAATACTTTATTAGAAACACTTCGCATAGAAAATAATCATCAATTAAATCCAAATAATACAATTTCTACATTAGATTTATCTAATAATATCAATTTAAAAGATTTAAGATTTTCGAACAATCCTATAAACTCTATTGATGTCAGCAATAATGTAAATTTAGAATTCATTACTTTTTACGGAGTTGGTATTTCTTCTATAGATTTATCTAAAAACGTAAATTTAAAACGTATTTATGGTGGATTTAATGGTAATATGTCTGCTATTGATATTAGTAAAAACACAGAATTAGAGTTTTTTACTTTTGTTGATAATAATTTAACGAGTTTAGATGTTTCTAATAATAATAAGTTACAAGTATTAGTTTTAGATAACAATAATGTTTCTAATTTAGATTTTACAAGCTTATCAAATTTATATTGGTTTTCTATTGAAAATAACGATTTTACTAGTGTTAATTTATCTGATTTAGATAAATTAACAAACTTGTATTTAAACGGAAACAATCTTTCGAATTTAGATATCAGTAATAACCTATTATTAATTTCAGATCCAGAAATAGCAAGCGTTACCCTACAAGAAAACGAAAATTTATCGTGTATTCAAATTGCAGAATCACAAGTTACAACTACATGGCTAAAAGATGAAAACGCAGCTTTTAATTTAGATTGTTCTGCGACAGAAGTTACTACGATTCCTGATTCTAAATTTGAACAAGCTTTAATTGATTTAGGTTTTGATTCTAACGGATTAAATGGAAATATATTAAGTTCGGATGCACTTTTAATTGATAGCTTAAAAATTGATAATAAAGAAATTTTAAGTTTATCTCGGAGTTGAAAAAATGTCTAACTTAATTTATTTAAGGGCAAAAAATAATAGTTTAACTGCTATTGATGTTACAAAAAATGTAAACTTAAAATATTTAAATTTAGATGGTAATAATTTGTCTGAACTAGATGTTACTAAAAATATAAACTTAGAATTAATTAGTCTATTTGGCGGAAGTAGTGGTTTAACAAGTGTAGATTTATCTATGAATACCAATTTAAAAAGTGTTTATTTAACAACACTATCAAATTTAGAAACTGTAACCTTTGGCAACTCACCAAACTTAACTTTTATACAATTAGCATATAACAAAATAACATCGCTAGATTTAACCGGTTTACCAAGTTTAGAAACTTTAAGAATACCGAATCAAGCAATGACAAGTTTAGATGTTTCTCAAAACCCAAATCTATCCATTTTATGGGCTTCAAACAATGCTATTACAGGTAATTTAGATTTAACTAATAATTTATCTTTAACACAACTTTTGGTAGACGGAAACCAAATAAATGGTTTAGATGTTTCTGAAAATAGTGCATTAACATTTATAAGAGCACACAATAATCAAATTGCAACAATAGATGTAAGCGCAAATGTAAATTTAGAATACTTATGGTTGGGTGGTAATTTTGAAGACTTAGGTGGAAGCTTAGAAACGAATACAATTAGTGCTTTGGATGTATCAACAAATACAAATCTAAAAGAGTTAATACTTGCAGGATTAAATTTAAGTTCAATCGACGTTTCTAATAATACAAATTTAACCTTGTTAAATGCGAATTCCAATAATTTAACAAGTTTAGATATTGCTGTAAATGATTCTTTAGAAGTTTTGGCTTTTGGAAATAATGAAATTGCAACAATAGATGTAACAGATAAACCTAGTTTAAAAGAATTATATGGCTGGAAAACAAATTTAACACAACTAAATTTAGATAATAATACAAAACTAGAAAAGCTTATAATTTTTGATACCAAGCTTAACAATATCGATCTTTCTAATAATTTACTTTTAAAAGAAATAGACATTAATCAAGTTAAAAAAACAGGAAATTTAGACTTGTCTAAGCATACAAAATTAGAGTCTTTTATAATTGCAAATACGCTGTTAAGTGAACTAAATTTAAGAAATGGCCATAATACAAGTATAACATATGCAGAAATTACAGACAACCCTAATTTAACTTGTGTTACTGTTGATGATGTTAGTTATGCAAATTCTAACTTTACAAATATAAGCAACGGAATAGTTTTTAATACAAGCTGTGGTATTTCTGATGATCTTGTTTCTGTGCCAGATGCAAACTTTGAACAAGCTTTAATAGATCTTGGTTTTGATTCTAATGGTTTAAATGGTACAATACTAAAAACTGATGCTGTTTTAATTGATAGCTTAAAAATTGGAAATCCTTTAGAAAATGAATTTACACCTAATGTTTCAGGAAAAATAAAAGATATTTCTGGTATAGCTTCTATGACAAGTCTAACTTATTTAGATGTTCGACAAAATGAAATTTCAACTGTAGATTTATCAGATAATATTAATTTGGTTGATGTAAGTTTGGGTGAAAATCAATTATCAACTATAGATGTTTCTGCTAATGTTAATTTAATCTCGTTATTTGTAAATGACAATCAGTTAACATCAATAGACGTTTCAAATAATTCTGCTTTAGAACGTTTAGGGATTATGAGAAATCAGTTTACATCAGTAGATGTTTCTACATTATTAAATCTAAAAGATTTATTTGTTCATGGTAATCAATTAACAAGTTTAAATACTTCAAACAACACAAAACTAACTTGGTTATATACATCAGATAATCCTTTTTCGAATGGTTTAGATCTTTCAAATAATACATTATTAGAAAGGTTATATGTCTGGAATAATCAGTTATCATCTTTAGACGTAACAAATTTGCCAAATCTAGAATTTCTTTATGCGAGTGCAAACCTTTTTACAAGCATTGATCTTAGCAATAACACAAAATTAGAAAGACTTTCTATTTTTGACGGTAAATTAACTGCATTAGACATTACTAAAAATACTGTTTTAAGTGATTTAAGAATCTATAATAATCAGATTACTAGTTTAGATTTAACAAAGAACCCTGAATTAATTATTGCGTGGATTGAGGCAAATCTATTAACAGAAATTGATTTAAGCGCAAATACCAAAATAGACAATTTAGCTATTGGTATTAATCCTATTTCTTCTCTAGATGTTTCTGCTCAAACAGAAATGAGAATTTTAACAGCAGAACAAACAAATATTGGTTCAGTTAATCTATTTAATAACCCTAATTTATTAGAAGTTTGGTTAGCAGATAATTCTAACCTTACTCAAATGGATTTTTCTGCACAAACAAAAATGTATCGATTAGGGATTTACAATACAGGTATTTCTGAATTAAAATTAGGTAAATCTCCAATAACTAGTTTATTAGCAGGTGATAATCCTAGTTTGTCAAAAATAGATTTAAAAAACGGTAATAATACAAGTCTAACTGAATTTGATGTAAGCAATTCTCCAAATTTAACATGTATACAAGTAGATGATGTAACTACTGTGTCATCAAGTTTTCCAGCAGTTAACGCATCATTATTTAATATAGATTGTGGTTTTGTTACAGAAGATATAGTTAATATTCCGGATGTAAATTTCAAATCTGCTTTAATTTCTAATACTTTAATTAATTTAAATAGCGATAATGAAATTCAGGTTTCAGAAGCTCAAGCTTTTTCTCGAGGTATTGTGGCTAATGGAAAAGGAATTGAAGATTTAACAGGAGTAGAAGCGTTTGTAAATATTACTACTTTAGAAGTTAGAAATAACTTATTAACTACTATAGATATATCAAATAACACAAAGCTTAAAATTTTAAGTATCGATCAAAATCAACTTAGTTCTTTAGATATTAGTAGTTTAGTTGATTTAGAATATTGTTATGCGGGCGAGAATAAAATAACAACCATAGATCTAACAAATAATGTTGCTTTAACCAGATTATGGTTAAATATAAATGAGTTAACATCAATAGATATTTCTAAAAATACAGCTTTAGAATCATTACAATTAGATTGGAATTTCGGTTTAACAGCAGTGGATTTTTCTAATAACTTATCTTTAAATAGAATCCATTTATGGAAAACAGCAATTAGTACAATCGACGTTTCTATGCTACTAAATCTAGAAAGGTTATATGTGTCTGAAACTAATATTACGTCATTAGATATTTCTAAAAACACAAAATTGTATGATTTAAGAATGGGAGATAATAATATTACAAATTTAGATTTTTCTAATAATGTAGAATTAACAAGAATTGATGTAATAAATTCTGGCTTAACATCTTTAGATATATCTAAAAATCCAAAGCTTAAAATTTTAATTGCAAGCGATAATGCTTTAACTGGCTTAGATTTAACAAACAACACGCTATTAGAAGAGTTGTATTTAGGTAATAATAACATTATAAATATTGATATTAACCAAAATACAGCATTAACTAAATTATATTTAAATGATAATGCGCTAGAAAGAGCTTATTTAAGAAACGGAAATAATCAATCTATTGTAGAATTCGATATTAAAAATAACGAAAATCTTAGTTGTATCGCTGTTGATAATGTTGTTTTTTCTGATGAAAATTGGTTAGAAAAAGATGCAACGGTAAGTTATAATATAGATTGCGCATCAGAATGGGAAGTTTATACTACAGATACAAACTTAGAAACGGCTTTGGTTACTTTTGCTGGCTTAGATGATGATGGTGACGGAGTTGTAACCTACGAAGAAGCTCAGGCTTTTACAGGTGATTTAGATTTAAGTGGAAGAAATATAACTTCGGTACAAGGTTTAGAAGCATTTACAAATGCTGCTAGTATAAATATTTCTCGAAACAGTATTACAGATATAAGTAGTTTATTAAATGCAAATGCAGTTGTTGTTTCGTCTAGAATAACAGGCGAGAGAAGAAGCCTTTCGGTTAATAATAATTTAAAAGTTTTAAATGTTGCCAACAATTTAATTGAAGCAATAAACATCTCTAAATTAACAAGTATAACAGATTTAATTGTTACCAATAACAACTTAAGTAGTTTAAATTTAAAAAATGGTGCTAATAGTACTTTAATAAATTTTGATGCTACCGGAAATCCGAATTTAACTTGTATTGAGGTTGATGATGTAGATGCTGCAATTAATAATACGAATTGGAAAAAAGACAAAGAAGCAAATTATAACCTTTCTTGTAAAGTATTGTCTGTAGATAGTGAGTTATTAAAAGATAATATTTTAATTTACCCAAATCCAGCAGAAAAATACATTACAGTATCATTATCAAATGGCTTGTTATTAAATTCTATAGAAATATATAACTTGGTAGGTAAAAAAGTTTTAAAATCTAAAGAAATAGATTTAGATATATCGCGCTTTTCAAGCGGAGTGTATTTTATTAAAGTAATTACAGATAAAGGTACATTAATGCAAAAGCTTCTTAAAAAATAGAAAAAGGAAGATAGTATATTAATTTAAAACGAGTTGACGAAAGTCAATTCGTTTTTTTATTTTTGAAAATAATAAATCCTGTTACAAATTATAACTTATTCTTTTATGCCAATATTTCACAAAAAAATAATTTACTTATTCTTTATCGTTTTTACTTTAACTACGAACTCTCAAGTTAAAAAAATAAATTACAATGACGGTAAGTTATTTGGTGAAGGTAAAATGATAGATGGTAAAAAAGAAGGTGAATGGGTTTATTATCACAAGACAGGTGAAATTCTAGCAAAAGGTCCTTTTAAAGAAGGAAAAGAAAATGGTTATTGGGAAGGATATGTACCAAAAGGAGATATTTATTTCAAGGGAAATTATATAAACGGAAACAAAGTAGGAACCTGGTTACAAGGAAATAGTGTTTTTTTAGATTATTATATTGAAAAAAAATATGCAGACAATGGAAAAGAAATTGAACCAAATAAATTTAAAGCTGTTTACAAGTCTGGTAAAATATATGCTACATGTAATTTAGATGATGAGGATTTTGATGGGCTGTTTAAAAGTTTTTTTGAAAATGGTGAAATAAAGGAAGAAGGAAAATATTCTAAAGGAGAAAGAGCAGGAGAGTGGAAGAGTTATTTTGACAACCATCAATTAAAAACCATAGTAACATTTGTCGATAATAATGAAGAAGGCTTATATTTTAATTATTACAGAGACGGGTCGCCAAATTTTATTATAAATTATACTAAAGGAAAGTATAATGGTGAATATCTAGAGTTTTTTGAGGACGGATCTCTTAGAGCAAAGATCAATTATATTAATGGTGATAAGGACGGAGCTGCTTTTAAATATTTAGAAAAAGATAAATTATTATTCAAGGGGATTTATAAAGGTGATGAAATAAGCGGACAGACTGCAGAGTATACATACCATAAAAATGGTAAACTAAAGTCTAAAATAGAATATAATGAGCACGGTTACAATGGAGAGTATTCTTATTATTTTGAAAATGGAAAACCTGAAGTTTTAAAAAATTATAAAAATGATGAGTTAGATGGTTTACAGAAAATATTCTTCAAAAACGGTGCATTAGAAGAAATTACTAATTACGTAAATGGTAAAAAAACAGGTTATCAAAAAGAATATCATTATAATGGTAAATTAAAGAAAAGTGTTAACTATTTAAATGGCAAAATTACTGGTTCATATAAAGAATATTATTCAGATGGATTAATTAAAGAGTCAGGTAATTATACCTCTGGTAAAGAAAATGGTACATTTAAAATATATTACAAAAGTGGTAAACTTAAAAAACAAACTAAATTTATAAATGGTTTAAGGAACGGAGAATGCAAAATATATTATGAAACATTATCAGGAAAATATTTTCTAGATGAAAAAGGAAGTTATTTTAACGATAAAAAAACAGGTACTTGGTACGATTATTTTGATAGTGGTGAAATAAAATCTAAGTTTATTTACGATAAAGGTTCTTTAACAAAAGAAATTCATGCAGTAAAACTTGTTATTCATAATAATACAAATCAAAAAATTCAATTACTTTTAAGACATAAAAATACTAAAGACCAATGGGAAACAATCGGTTGGTTTCACTATAAGCCAGGGGAAAAGAAATTGTTAAGATATTTATTAGATCCTAAGTTTCTTTATTATGCAAGCTCTTTCAATGATAAAATGTTTTGGAGGGAGATCAGACTAGACAATATAAAGGAAAATCTTACAAAATGAAAGTAGTCAATATAAAACCCTCTTTATTTTTAAGTAAAAAAGGTAAGTTTGAATTAACCTTAAATTAATTAATTTTAATTCTTATTTTAAAATTAAGAACTCTTCCAGTCATAAAATTAGGAATCCCAAATTGATTTTTAGAATATACATCTCTAACCCAAGTGTTGGTTATAGAATTCTGTATATCAAACATATTAAATAATTCTAAACCAGCTGTTAGTTCTTTAAAATTAGATAACCAGCCAGTTTTGTATTGTTTGTTTGCATCTGTAAAAACATAAGAAATTCCTAAATCTGCTCTTTTGTAATCACGAAGTCGTTCTTGAAATTGATATACATCTGCGTAAGCTGGCGCGCCACCAGGTACACCTGTGTTATAAACTAGGTTTAAATAAGCCTTTAAATTTGGCAGATTAGGCACATAGTCTTGAAATAAAACAGCAAATTTTAATCTTTGGTCTGTTGGTCTAGAAATATCACCTCTATTTTCTATGTTTTCTTCTGTTTTTAAATAACCTAAACTCACCCAACTTTCACTTCCAGGTACAAATTCACCATTTAATCTTAAATCTATTCCGTGAGCAAAACCTGTTGTTAAATTATCTGCTCTGTAACGAATTCTAACATTATCAACAGAATATGCGTTAATATCATTTAAATTTTTGTAATATAATTCTGATGTAAGCTTAAAAGGTCTTCCCCATAAATCAAAACTATAATCCATACCTGCAACTAAATGTATAGATTTTTGAGCTTTTACATTCTCATTTATAGTACCGTTAAAATCTTTTAATTCTCGATACGAAGGTGGTTGAGAATACCAACCAGCCGCAAATCTAAAAAGCATATCGTTATGCCAATTAGGTTTAATTGAAGCCTGAACTCGAGGACTTATGGTTGTTTGACTTTTAGAAGTTTTAGAGCCGATTTAACACTCCAATTATGTGCTCTAATTCCAATATTATACCAAAATTCACTGTCGCCCATAAATAAACGCTCATTAAATTGAACAAACCCCGAAACTCTATTTATAGATACATTATTATCTTTTCTAATATTTTGAAATGGTGTAATTGGACCTTCAAAAGATTCATAAGGTTGATTATTTGAAATATGATTTGGAGGTCTTACAGAGAATCCTAAAGAATCAATAACTTCCCATTCTCTTATTCTTTCTCTAACATCTTCATGTTGATATTTAATACCAAAATTTAATTGTTGTCGGTCTTTTTTATAAGTTCCTCTTAGTTGAACATTATTAATCAGAGCATCTAAATCGTTTCTAGCATGATTTAATTGTGATCCAATTCCTTGAGAAAAATCTACTTCACCAAAATTTTCAGAGCCAATATTAGAATCAACTTCTCCTAAATTGTAAGAAGCCGCAATATCGTAATACTCTTCTTCTTGTGTATTGTATGAAGAAATTGTACTTGTGAAAGATAAATTTTCATTTACAGAAACATCTGCAGACAAAGCATTAAAAAGCGTTAAATAGTTGTTTTCTTCTTTTCCTTTATAAAAAACAATTAATTCTAAAGGATTTGCAACAGTTCCGAATCTTGTTCTTCTAGATATTGGTTGATAATTGTAATTATTTAAAGAAAAGTTACTCAGATAGTTTATACTAACTTTATCGTTTACTTTATACGTGATATAAGATTGTAAATCTGTAAATTTTGGTCTAAAGTTTGTTTCAATTTGTTTACTGTTTACAAACAAGCTATTATCTCTATACCTTAAACTTGTGATTAAAGTTAATTTATCATCTAAAAACGGACTTTCGAAAGTTAAGCTACCACCTAATAAACTTGCATTTATAGTAGTTACAGTTTCCGTTGGTTTTTTGTATGTAATATCTAGAACAGAAGATAGCTTGTCACCATATTTTGCTTGAAAACCTCCTGCAGAAAAATCTATATTCTGAACCATATTAGAGTTTATAAAACTAAGCCCTTCCTGCTGACCAGATCTTACTAAAAAAGGCCTATAAACTTCAATTCCGTTAACATAAACAAGGTTTTCATCAAAATTACCACCTCTAACATTATATTGTGTACTTAACTCATTGTTATTATTTACGCCAGGTAAAGTCATTAAAATATTTTCTACACCTGCATTGGCGCCAATAATATTTTTTGCTTTGTTTACGTCAATTTTAGTGATTCCGCTTGCGGCTTTTCTATTGTCCTTTACAACCACTTCTTGTAACGATTCTGTTTTAAGAATTAAAGTAGGAGAGTAGCGAATTGCATTTCTACTTTTTGCCGTAATTTTATGAAAAATAGTTTTATAACTAATATGACTAAATTTTAAAGTAATTTCTTTCCTATAAGGTATTCTAATTGAGTAATTACCATTTTTATCAGTAATCGTTCCTTTTGAGCCATATTCTACAGATACGTTTTCTATAACAGTTTTGTTAGTGTTTTTTATGGTACCTTTTAATATGGTTGTTTTCTGAGAAAAAACAGAAAGCGGTAAAAATAATATGATTAATAGTAAATTTCTTTTCACGAATAAATTAATTTGTTTGTTTCTTAAAAAACGTTGCAGAACGCTCTGTAGTATTACCTACATTGTCAGACACTATAATTCTAAAATTATGCTTGCTTCCAATCAATTTATTGTCATCAAAATTATATGTTAGAATTCTTCTTTTATGATTAAATTGCATTAAAACCCATTTACCATCTATAGTTGCATGCCAGTTTTTGATACCGAGAACCAACATCAGAAATTTTGACTTTTAAAGTATTGAATTTCGATATCCATTGATTATTTTTAAAATACAAAATATTAACCTTAGGTTTTTGATTGTCAGAAATTAAAGAGTATTTACCTAAAGTTTTTGTTGTTGTGTAAAAAGTACTGTCTTTTTTCTTGTATTTGTGTACCTAGGATATTTTTGATTTTCAACATTAGCAATATATAACTTTTCTTTTTGTGCTTTTGTGTATTTAGAAACATCAAAAGTTAAGGTAAAACTTTTATCTAAAGGTACTGTTTTGTCGTGTATTTTTGCAATGTTGTTTTCCACCTTAAAATCTAAATAAATATCATCATAAAAGCTGTTTTTAGGGAAAGCAACAGTTACATTTTTGTTTGTAAATTTATGAAATTTATCTGCAGTAATTTTATAAATGGTAGTGTCTTTTTGTTTTTTGAAAATAGCATTACTTTTTTTACCAATTACCGGAATTGTAACAGCGCTTGTATTTCCTTTAAAATCTCTAGCTATTATTTTTATGGTGTAATTTAAACCATTTTCGATGTTTATTTCGCCTTTATCAACAAGATCTTGATAAATTGATAGTTTATTATTTTTTACTTTAAAGGTTTTCTGAATTCGACTTCTATACTTTTTATAATACGCATAATCTATTAATAGATTTAAATATTTGCTTTCAGAAAAAGAAAAAGTTTCTACATCGTGATAATAATGTCTTTTACCATTAACTAACATTTCTAAGCTATAAATTCCGTTTTTATTTAAAGCCTTATTTAGTCTATCAAAAACATTGATACCAAAACCAATACGCCCACTTGCAAAGATTCTATTTGCAGTATATTTACCTTTACCAATATTTTTTACAGCGATTTTAAAACTATTATTTTGCTGATTAATTCTTGACCCTTCATTTAAAGGATAAACTTGTAAAGATTGAATTGTAGGTGATTTGGTATCGTCTACTTGTAAACCAAAAAATAAAGGGTTTATAACGTTTTCTGATTTTGTATTTCTAATTTCGAAGTGTAAATGTGGGCCACCGGAACCGCCAGTATCACCAGAATAGGCAAGTAATTCGCCCTTTTTTAAGACAAATTTGTTCTTTTTAGGGAATAAATTACCAGTTTCATAATTTTCTTTCTTGTATTGTATAGATTTAACGTATGCCTCGATTTCCGGATTAAATTTACTTAAATGACCATAAACCGATGTATAACCATTTGGATGTGTAACATAAATAGCTTTACCATAACCATATTGTTGCACTTTAATTCTAGAAACGTACCCATCTGCAACGGCAACAACTTTTAAACCTTCTTTACCTTGCGTTTTAATATCTAAACCGGAATGAAAGTGGTTGCTTCTTAATTCGCCAAAAGTACCGGATAAAACAATTGGTATATTTAAAGGGTTTCTAAAATAATCTTTTGGATATTTATCTTGAGCTAAACTAAAAAGCGGTAGTAATAAGAGTATAAATAATTTCTGTTTCAAAAAATGTGTTTTTTTGTGTAAAAATAGTAAAAAACATCATTTTACTAATTAGCTAGTAGCCAATAATTTATTAAAATATCAATTAAATGTTGTAATATTTAAAACAGAACGTTAACTTTGTGTGTATAGTTTTATTCTAAAAATTTTATGAGTAATACCTTAGAAGCAATTCATTTACTGGAAGATAAGTTAAAAAACTTACTTTCTAATTATGATTTTTTAAAAAAGAAAATGAAATATTGCTTCAAAGTGCTACAAAATATCAGCAAAAAATTATAGAACAAGAGCAAATTATAAAAAATCAAAAACAAGAATTTGATTTATTAAAAATAGCAAAAACTATAGACGGCAGTAATACAAATACAAGAGATACAAAACTCAAAATAAATACATTAATTAGAGAAATCGATAAATGTATTATTCAGTTACAAGAATAAAGTTCTTTAAATTGTGGATAAATTAAAAATTAATATAGTTATAGCTGGTAGAACTTACCCTTTAAGTGTTAATAATACTAAAGAAGAAGAAGGTATGCGAAAAGCAGCTACAGCAATTAATAAGTTAATTTCTATGTACGAGCAAAATTATGCAGTAAGCGATAAACAAGATGTTTTAGCTATGTGTGCTTTACAGTTTGCTTCTAAATTAGAAATATCTACAATAGAAAAAGGTTCTGAAAATACTGAAACAATAAATAAATTAAGAGAATTAACCAATTTGGTTGATACTCATTTAAAATAAGTTCTTTAAAATACATTAACAACACACTGCCTACGTTAGTAAATTGTTTGATAAACTCAACAAGTATCTATTATAAAGGATAAGTCTCGGTTGCTAAAGCATGCCACTATTGCTATTTATTTAGTATTTTAGGTGGATCCTTGATCAGCTGGTTAGTCCTAAACCTGTAATAATGGAGTTTATAAAAACCAAACTAGCGTAGGCTTTTTTTATATATTAAAATTAAATTATGGATGGAATGTTACTTCCCATTATTGTGGGAATTATTGGAATTGCAGTAGGTTTTTTTATTGCAAAATCAATTGAAAAATCAAAAGGAAAAAGCTTTTAAATTCTACAAGAAAAGAAGCTTCAGCAATTATTAAAGAAGCTAAAATTGATGCAGAATCAATTAAAAAAGATAAAATTTTACAGGCTAAAGAAAAGTTTATCGAACTTAAGTCTGAACATGAAAAAGTAATTTTAGGAAGAGAAAAGAAAATCTCTGATGTAGAGAAAAGAATTAGAGATAGAGAATCTAAAGTAGCATCAGAAGTTGATAAAAACGTTAAGTTAAATCGTTCTTTAGAACAGAAAGAGAAAGACTTTAACCATAAATTAGATTTCTTAGAGAAAAAAGAAAATGAGTTAGAAAAGATGCATAAGCGTCACGTAGATATGTTAGAGCAAATTTCCGGTTTATCTGCAGACGAAGCTAAAAAAGAATTGGTTTCTTCTTTAAAAGATGAGGCGAAAACAGAAGCAATGGCATTTATTCAAACGTCTATAGAAGAAGCTAAATTAACAGCAGAACAAGAGGCTAGAAAAGTTGTTTTAGGAACTATACAAAGAGTAGGCGTAGAGCAAGCTGTAGAAAACTGTGTTTCTGTTTTTAACTTAGAGTCTGATGATGTAAAAGGAAGAATTATTGGTAGAGAAGGTAGAAATATTAGAGCTATTGAATCTGCCACAGGTGTAGAAATTATTGTTGATGATACGCCAGATGCAATTATTTTATCTTGTTTTGATCCTATTAGAAGAGAAATTGCTCGTTTATCTTTACATAAATTAGTTACAGACGGTAGAATTCACCCAGCTAGAATTGAAGAAGTTGTAAGTAAAACCGAAAAGCAAATTACTCAAGAAATTATAGAGGTTGGTAAAAGAACGGTTATAGATTTAGGAATTCACGGTTTACACCCGAATTAATTAAAGCTGTTGGTAGAATGAAATATAGGTCTTCTTACGGTCAGAATTTATTACAACACTCTAGAGAAGTTGCTAATTTATGTGGAATTATGGCGGCAGAAATGGGCTTAAATCCTAAAGTTGCAAAACGTGCTGGTTTATTACATGATATTGGTAAAGTACCGGATGCAGAAAGTGAATTACCTCACGCATTATTAGGTATGCAATGGGCAGAAAAATATGGTGAAAAGCCGGATGTTTGTAATGCTATTGGAGCACACCACGATGAAATTGAAATGAAAAGTTTAATTTCTCCTATTGTACAGGTTTGTGATGCTATTTCGGTGCAAGACCAGGAGCTAGAAGACAGGTATTAGATTCTTACATTCAGAGATTGAAAGATTTAGAAGATATCGCTTTTGGTTTTACTGGTGTTCAAAAAGCATATGCAATTCAAGCAGGTAGAGAATTGCGTGTTATGGTAGAAAGTACAAAAGTGAACGATACAAAGGCCTCTGAATTGTCATTCAGTATTTCTCAAAAAATACAAAACGACATGACATATCCTGGTCAAGTTAAAGTTACTGTAATCAGAGAAACTAGAGCTGTGAATGTAGCTAAATAATTTTTTCTAATTTATATTATAATTTAAATCCCGCTTTTGGCGGGATTTTTTATTTTCTAGGATGATATGTTTCTACAACTTCTTTTAAGTATGATCTGTCTAAATGAACGTATATTTCTGTGGTTGTTATACTTTCATGCCCTAACATTTGTTGTATAGCTCTTAAATCTGCACCATTTTGTAATAAATGTGTTGCAAAAGAATGTCTTAAAGTGTGCGGACTAATTTTTTTATGTAAACCAATATCTGATGCTAACTTTTTTAGTATCATAAAAATCATTTGTCTAGTTAAAGCTTTTCCTCTTCGATTTAAAAATAAAGTATCCTCATATTCCTTTTGAGGTTTTATATGAACTCTAATTTGATTTATATAAATTGAAATGTATTTCTGAGCTTCTTGGTGAATTGGAACAAATCTTTCTTTATTTCCTTTACCTAAAACTCTTATAAATCCTTCTTCAAAAAATAAATCTGAAATTTTTAGTGTTATTGCTTCACTTACACGTAATCCGCAGCTATAAATTGTTTCTAAAATTATTCTATTTCTTTCACCTTGAGGATGACTTAAATCGATTGCAGATATCAATAAGTCGATCTCTTCTTGCGATAAAGTATCAGGTAATTTTCTTCCTATTTTTGGTGTCTCTAATAAATCTGTCGGATTTGTTGTTCTGTAGTCTTCAAATATTAAATAATCAAAAAAACTTCTTAAACCGTAAATTATTCTAGCTTGACTTCTAGGGTTAACCTTTTTAGCAACATCATAAATAAATAATTTTATTGTCTCAGCATCAATTGTAACAGGGGTGTTCACAATATTATTCTCTGTAATAAAGGAATATAATTTTTCTAAATCTTTAGTGTAGCTTATAATTGTATTTTTAGAAAGACCTCTTTCTATTTTTAAATACATTTGATAATCTTTAATTGCGTGTTGCCAATTCATGACGTAAATTTAGTAAATAAAAAAACCATCCAAATAATGGATGGTTTTAAAAATTTATAAAAAACCTATTCTTAAATAGTTTTAGAATAACTTCCGTTTTTAGGTTGTAAATCGCCCGTAATTATTAAAATTAGATCAATAATATACCAAATTCCAAAACCTCCTAAAGTGATTAATTTTAAAACTCCCAATAAAGTGTATCCTAGATAGAATCTATCTACACCTAATCCTCCTAAGAAAAGAGATAATAATAAAGCTGTTACTTGGCTTTTACCGGAGTTAGCAGCCGCTGCATAAGTTGTTAGTTCTTTCTTTTCTACTTTATTGTCTTTAATCACTTCTACAATTTCCTTAGTTTTTTTTACAGGGAAAGATGCATGTGTATTAAAAGAAAAAGCAAAGAAAGCAAATAATAATGTGTAAATAGTTAATGATTTTTTCATGAAGTTTGTTTTTTTTAAGTTATTTGTGTCAAATATAGCAGATTTCTATGAATAAAAATATTATAGTTTTAGTTAGTTTATTAACCGTTTTTAATCTGTTTTCTCAAGATAGAAAAGAGTTTGATTATGAGTTGTTAGGCGCATTAGCGTTAGAATCTAATCAATTGATTTCTTATAAAATAGTTTTTAATGCTAGAGAAAACGGGTTTATAGAAGGATATTCTTACACAGATTTATCAGGAGAAAACGAAACCAAATCATACATAAGAGGTTATTATGATGTGAAATCTAAAAATATTCAGTTTAAAGAAAGTGATATTTTATATACAAAATCTGAGTTTTTACCGGAAGAATTTTGTTTTGTAAGCTTTAAAGGGAAATTTAAAGGAGAAACTAAAAAAAGCTCTTAGAAGGTGATTTTACAGGTATTTATGATGATAGAGATACTTGTGCAACCGGAAAATTAAAATTAGTTAGTACTAAGTTTGTAGAGAAAAAAATCAAAAAAGTATATAAGAAAGTAAAGAAGATTAGTAAAGTTAAGAAAATTGACAGTGTAGTTATTGCCGAGTTAGAGCGAGAAAATTATCTAAAAAAGTTTAGCGAAACAAAAATTAGATCAGGAGAAAAAGTATCTGTATTTGTTTATACAAGTAAACTTAAAATGGAAATTTGGGATTATGGTAAAGAAGATGGTGATGTAATTACGATACTCAAAAATAATAAACCAGTTTTAGAAAACTATGCTGTAACAAAAAAAGAAATCAATCACCTTAAATTTAGAAGATACCAATAACTTAATTAAAATTATTACAGTAAATTTTGGTAAATTAAAAACCAATACTGCAAAGTTAATTTTATACGATTTTAGAAGAGAATATGAGGTAATTGCTGATTTAGAGGAAGGTAAAGAAGCTTTTATTAATATTGTGAAATTGAATGTTAAAAAGTAGCTTTTAAATTAATTCATTTGAGTTAATTTAATTCCTTTTTGAGCAAATATTACGTGCAGAACCAAGATACTTTTGTAAAAGAATTTAAACTAAAATTTTTAATTATGAAGAAAGTATTATTCATTGCGTTTTTAGCAATAGCAGGTTTAGGTAAAGTAAATGCACAAGAAGGTGTTTTAAATGGAGGTTTTAATGTTGGTTTACCAACAGGAGACGTAAGTGATCTAACTAGTTTTACTTTAGGAGCAGAGTTAAATTATATGTTTCCGGTAGCTGAAGGTTTCACATTAGGACCATCTGTACAATATTCGCACTTTTTTGGAGAAGAAGTAGAAACTATTGGAGGTACATTTGATGTATCAGATTCTTCTTTCTTACCAATTTCGGTGCAGCAAGATTTAACGTTTCAGAAAAATTTGTTTTAGGAGCTAACATTGGTTACGCTTTAGGATTAGATGAAGGAAACGATGGTGGTTTTTACTACAGACCAATAGTTGGTTACAAAATTGGAGATACAACACAATTAAATTTATCATATTCGGGTATTAGCAATGATAATCTAACATTTTCTAACGTAAGTTTAGGGGTAATGTTCGGAATCTAAGTTAGATTATTTATTATAATACACCAAAACGGAGGCAAATGCCTCCGTTTTTTTGTAAAAAAAATGTATTTTTGAAATATGAAAATAATTATAATTAACGGACCAAATTTAAATCTCTTAGGAAAACGTGAACCAGAAATTTATGGTTCCAAATCATTTGAAGATTATTTTAGAGAATTACAATTAAAATTTGATAACATAGAATTGTTTTATTTTCAAAGTAATGTTGAAGGAGAACTTATTAATAAATTACATGAGGTGGGATTTTCTTATGATGGCATTATTTTAAACGCCGCGGCTTACACGCATACTTCTGTTGGTTTGGGTGATGCAATCAAAGGAATTGACACACCGGTAATAGAAGTTCATATCTCTAACATTCATGCAAGAGAAAAATTTAGACAGCACAGTTTTATTTCACCAAATGCTAACGGAGTTTTATTTGGTTTTGGTTTAAAAGGATACGATTTAGCAATACAGAGTTTTTTATAAATCAAGTTTCATTTTGATGTTTGCTCTTTCGTAGTGAACATCTTTTTCTAAAGGAATTTCAACAAATCCTACTTTTTTATATAGATTTATTGCTGTTTCTAGTTTTCTGTGACTGTAAAGTGTGATATTTTCCCAATTTTTCTCTTTAGCAAATAATATGCAATGATTTATCAATCTTTTACCAAACTGTAACCCTTGATATTCTTCTAAAACTGCCATTTTACTTAATTCAAAATAAGATTTTTGGTTGATAAAAGCTGCAGTACCTATAATCTTAGAATCAAATTTTAGAAAAAAACAAATCCTCCATTATCAATAATATATTCTTTAGGATTACTTAAAATTTTTTCGTCATAAGGCTCAACATAAAAGAATTTTTCTAACCAGTTAACATTAAGATTATAAAAATCTTTAGAATACCTATCTTCAAAAGAAATAATTTTAAACGGTAAAATTTTATGAGACATAGAATTTTTATGATTTAAGCTAAATAAGATAATTTTGAACGTAAAAATAATACCTTTCAACGAAAGACAATGGTTAATCTATTTAAAAAAATTATATTTGTATCAGCCCTATAAAATAAACAATGCAAAAAGATAAATGGCTTTTTGAAATAACGCCAAAAAACAATTTATTAGACTTAAACTTAAAGGAAGTCCGGCAGTATCGAGATTTACTTCTTTTGTTTGTAAAAAGAGATGTTGTTACGTTATATAAGCAGACAATTTTAGGTCCACTTTGGTATCTAATTCAACCATTATTTACCTCTGTAATATTTACGTTGGTATTTAATAATATCGCAGGTATTTCAACTGGGGAAATTCCACCTTTTTTATTCAATTTAGCGGGTGTAACTACTTGGAATTATTTTAAAGAATGCTTAACAGCTACTTCTGATACGTTTAAAAAAAATGAAGCAATTTTCGGTAAAGTATACTTTCCGAGAGTTATAATGCCGATGTCAATAGTGATTTCTAATTTGTTAAAATTTGGTATTCAAATATTTATATTTGTTTGTTTCTATCTTTATTATGTTATTTCAGGATATGACATATTACCAAATATATATATATTGTTTTTTCCTTTATTGATAATTGCAATGGGGATGATTGGTTTAGGCTTAGGGATGATTATTTCATCTATGGTAACCAAATATAGAGATTTAACTTTTTTAGTATCTTTTGGTGTTCAGTTGCTGATGTATTTATCAGCAGTGATGTATCCTTTAGATTTAATGAGAGAAAAGTTAATAAATGCTGAAAAAGGAACTGATTATTCTTGGGTTGTAGATATAAATCCTATAGCACATTTAATAGAATTTGGTAGATTTATACTTTTAAGTGATGGTGATTTTTCTTCTTTCGGAATTGTCTATACATCAATATTTACAGTTATAATTTTCTTTTTAGGATTATTGATTTTTAATAAAACAGAAAAAACTTTTATAGATACTATTTAAATATGAGTAAGGAAGTTATTTTAAAAGTTGAAAATTTATCTAAACAATATCGTTTAGGAACCTTGGGTACAGGAACAATAAGCCATGACTTAAATCGATTTTTAGCGAAAATTCGTGGTAAAGAAGATCCGTATTTAAAAATTGGTGAATCTAATGACAGAGCATCTAAAGGAGAATCTGAATATGTTTGGGCGTTAAAAGACATAAATTTTGAAGTGAAAAAAGGAGAAGTTCTTGGGATTATTGGTAAAAACGGAGCGGGAAAATCTACACTATTAAAAATTCTTTCTAAAGTTACAGGTCCAACCACAGGTTCAATAAAATCAAAAGGTAGAATTGCTTCTTTGTTAGAAGTTGGTACTGGTTTTCATCCAGAAATGACAGGAAAAGAAAATATATTTCTAAATGGGGCAATTCTCGGAATGACAAAAAAAGAAATAGCATCTAAACTAGATGAAATTGTTTCTTTTTCTGGTTGTGAGCGTTATATAGATACACCTGTAAAACGCTATTCTAGTGGAATGAAAGTGCGTTTGGCATTTGCTGTGGCAGCACATTTAGAACCCGATATTTTAATTGTTGATGAAGTTTTAGCAGTTGGTGATGCCGAATTTCAAAAGAAAGCAATAGGTAAAATGCAAGATATTTCTGGTGAAAATGGGAGAACTGTTTTGTTTGTGAGTCATAATATGGCAGCTGTTAAAAATCTTTGTACTAGAGGAGTAGTTTTAGAAGATGGAAAGTCTGTTTTTTCGGAAATACAGGTGCTGCAGTAGATTATTATTTAAATAATAAAAAAATGAACTTAAAAACTAGTTTATCTAATAGAAAAGATAGGACTGGTAGTGGTGAGATTAAATTTTCAAAAATTGAGTTTTTAAATAAAGAAGATAATTCTATTAGTGAAATTTTATCCGGAAGTTATTGTAAATTTCGACTTTCTATAAATTTTGAATCATCAATTAATAAAGAAGATTTAATTTTTGGTTTAGTAATATTTGATAATTATGAAATTAAAATTGCCGATTTTTATTCTGATGAAATGGGGATAAAATTTAATAATATTGATGAGTGTGTAGATTTAGTGATACCAGAGCTTTTATTAAGAGGTGGAAACTATAATGTATCTATTGTTGTGCAAACTAATAAAATGGAACTAAAACAGTTGGATTTATTACATAATGCATTCTCATTTAAAGTTTTTCCTGGAGATTATTGGGGTGTTGGAAACACAAATAGAGCTACCAATGTTGCCTTAATTAATGCAAATTATACCAATATAATTTGATATCGGTATTTTAAATATGCTATTAATAAAAACAATATCAGATGACCGTAAGTAAAAATGAAATAATTAGTGACTATGTAGTTGTTTTGGGATCTGGATTATCTGTTAATAATTTGACCTTAGAAGAGAGAGTTCTAATTAATAGTTGTCCTACTAAAATTGGCATAAACAAATATGCAGCTTTCTACAACAAAGCTGAAATTTCTCCAACTCATGTATACTTTTTAGATGATTTTAGTCATAGTTCAATACTCTTTTTAAAGCATATAATTAATTTTTTAAAAAATAAACCTCTTAAGGAAGTCAATTTTATTCTTTCTAAGGGATATTTAGGATATTTTAAAAAAACAAAACTTTCATATTATTTAACGAAATTTTTAAGTCAAATAAACTTATTTTTCTATCGGTTATTAATTCTATTTTTTAGAAAAACAATAAAACCTTTAAATTATAAAACCTTTGTTAGTATAAAAAATAAAATAAAAAAGATTTTAACGCCTAAGGATATAATTAAATTTAATGTTGTTCCAGAAAACTTTAAATTTGAATATATCAGTGTTCAAAACTGGATTGCAAGAGGTAATAAATGGGCAACAACAATTAAAGATGATTTATATCATTTTAGAGGCAGTTTAACAACCGTTTTAAATTATATTTCTATAAAATTTCCTAATAAAAAAATTTTATTTGTTGGTGTAGATTTTAATTCACCACATTATTTTTTTCAAGAAGAACTTAATAAATTAGATATAAATGCTACAGATTGGACTTCTCAATACATAACTTCAGAAAAAAAGCATTTTAGTATAATAGACTATAAAAACACAAAAATTGATGATGAATTTCCTTTTATAATTAAATCTTTAAAAGAAACAGGCAACACAATTTATAGCGTTTCAGAAAAAGCATATTTGGTTGAAAAAGGATTTATTAAAACCATAAAATTAAATACAGTTAATTAAATGACAAAAGTTTCAATAATTCTTCCAAGTTATAATCATGCTTTATTTTTAGAAGAAAGGTTAAATTCTATAATAAACCGGACTTTTATAAATTGGAAGTTAATTATAATTGATGATTGCTCTACAGATAATAGTATTGAAATTTTGAAAAATTTCAAAGAAAAATACCCAAATAAAATAGAGCAATTTATAATTAATAAAAAGAACTCGGAAGTGGCTATAATTCTTGGAATTTAGGAATTAAACTTGCAAAATCTGAATATATTTGGATTGCAGAAACTGATGATTATTCAGATACAACTTATTTAGAAGAACAAGTTGCTGTTTTAAATGCGAATAAAGATGCTGCTTTAAGTTTTTGTGCAAGTAATTACGTAAACCAAGAAGGAGAATATTTATATGATTCTACTAACAGATTAAAAAAATTAAAAGTTTTAAGGGGTAATTACGGTATTTTTCCATCAGAAATATTTATTAATTCAATGCCTTTTCATACATTAATTACAAATGGTAGTAGCGTAGTTTTTAGAAAACCTCTAGATAATATACCTCAAGAAATTTTTGCTTTTAAACAATGTTCAGATATTTTTTTATGGACATATCTAGTTAAAAATAAGACTTTTATTTTCTTAAATAAAAATTTAAATTATTTTAGAAGACATGTTGATTCTACTTCTACCAAAAACTTTAATTTTAATTTACAGTCTATTTATAAAGAAAAAATAGAATATCTAAATATATTTAATCAGCATCATAAATATGAAGAGTTTATAGAACACTATATAAATTTTTTTATTCTTAAAGATAAATCTAAATTTTACAAAATTAATTTTTTGAAAAAAATAAATAATGTAAAATTTATTAAAATTAAATATTATAAAATTTTAGTTAAAATTTTTATCAAAAAAATTTTAACTAAATGAAACTTGTTAGCGTAATTATACCTACTTACAATAGGACACAATATTTAAAACAAACTTTAGAATCTGTTTTAAATCAAACTTACTCTAATATTGAAGTTTGGGTTGTTGATGATGGTAGTATTGGAGATAGTAATAAAATTTTATGTAAAAAATTTGAGGTTAATTATTTAAAAATTGAAAATAGTGGTTCACCTTGTAAACCTCGTAACGAAGGTATAAAAAGAGCAAGAGGAAATTATATTTCCTTTATAGATGATGACGACTTATGGGTTTTTAATAGAATTGAATTAATGGTTCAAATTTTAGAAACTAATCCAGAATTTGGCTTAGTTCATAATTATTGTTCATTAATAGATAAAAATGGTAAAGAATTAAAGAGAATAACAGGTAGACCTGGTACTCCGAGATGTTAAGCATGGTGATGTTTCATTGCGTATGATTGGTAATTGGACAATAAGTGATTATCCATTGGTTCGAAAAGAAATAATAAACAAAATTGGTTTTTTTAATGAAGAAATGAAAGCGGCTGGTGAAGATGCAGAATATTGGGCTAGAGCTTCTTTTTTTACAAATTTTTATTATTTAGATTTACCACTTACAAAATATAGAATACATAATGAAAACAACTCATCATTAAACAAAAGTTTATACTTTAATTTGAATTTAACAATAAAATCAAAGTTAGATTTTTACCTAAATAGTGGTGTTATTAATAAAAAGACCTATAAAATTAATATTAATAATTTAGTTAAAGATGAAATTAAAAAGGTAAAAATAAGCTATTTTAAAAATTTAAAAATACTATTTAAGTTGAATTTATTTTGGTTTTTTAGCTATAAAAAAATTAAATTACTTTTGTTTATAATTTTAAAAAAATGAGGAAAGGAAAAAACCCGAGAGAAAAAATATATAAGGAGATTTTATACAAACCTCATAGAATTATAATTCCAGTCTATATCCCGGAATCTAAAGAAGAGTATTTTAATAATTTATTTTCAGTTTTAAAAACCTCTATTAATTCTTTACTTAAAACCACGAATGAGACGCAAACAAATATTACTATTATTAATAACAATAGTAAAAAAGAAGTTACAGATTACATAGATGGTTTATTATATAGTAAAAAAATAGATAAACATGTTAAATTAGCCACTAATTATGGTAAAGTTTATACAATTTTATCTGAAGCAAAAGGTAGTTATGAGCAATTTATAACAATTGCAGATGCAGATGTTTTCTATTTTTCTAATTGGTTAAATAGTACAATTCAGGTTTTTAAAAATTATAAAAAAGCTGGTGTAGTAGCACCACTACCAATGCCACAATTGGCCTATTATTCTAATTATTCTTTATTTTTTAACAATTTGCATAGAGTAAAAAAAGGAAAAGTTGTTTTAGATAAAGATATATTGTTATTTGAAAAAAGCATAAATAGCAAAATTTCTCTTGAAAAGAATAATTGGTTTAGAAATCAACTATATTTAAATAAAAAAAATATAAAGTATGTATTGGAGCAGGTCATTTTATTGCTACATACAGAAAAGAGGTTTTGCATAACATAAAATTAAAAAAACAAAATTTGTTTTTGAGAATGGAGCAGAAAGATTTTATTTAGACGATCCAATTGATAAATTAGGTTACTATAGATTATCAACAATTAAAACATTTGCTTATCATTTAGGAAATAATATACCAAATTGGATAAATGAATATAAATTTACTGAATTAAAAATTACTAAGTATAGTACTGATATTAAATTTAAGCCTCCCTTTTTTAGTTATAAAATTAAAGAGATTATTGGGAAAATATATAGAAAATTAACAACAATTTAGAGATATTTTGAATAATTATATAGAAATACAAGGAAGAAAAATAGGACAAGATTACCCGCCTTTTGTAATCGCAGAGATTGGTATAAACCACGAAGGTTCTTTAAAAGTTGCCAAAGAAATGGTTGATGCAGCTTATAGAGCAGGAGCAGAATGCGTAAAACATCAAACTCATATTGTAGATGATGAGATGAGTGGAGCTGCAAAAAAAGTAATCCCAGGCAATGCAGATGTTTCAATTTATGAAATTATGAAACGTTGTGCTTTAAATGAAGCTGATGAAATTGCTTTAAAAAATTATGTAGAAAGTAAAGGAATGATCTTTATTTCTACACCATTTTCTAGAGCAGCATCAGAACGTTTGGAAAAAATGAATGTTGCAGCCTATAAAATTGGTTCGGAGAATGTAATAATTATCCATTGTTAGAACACATTGCAACTTTTGGAAAACCTGTAATTTTAAGTACAGGTATGAACACGATCGAAAGTGTTTCTGTAGCCGTCAAAATATTTGAAAAAGCAGAAGTTCCTTTGGCATTATTACATACAACAAATTTATATCCTACACCACCGCATTTGGTTCGTTTTGGGGCAATGCAAGAATTGTCAAAAGCTTTTCCTAAAAATGTTTTTGGTTTATCAGATCATACATTAACAAATCATGCTTGTTTAGGTGCTGTTGCTTTAGGGGCTTCAATATTAGAACGTCACTTTACGGACCATAAACAAAGAACAGGACCAGATATCGTCTGTTCTATGGATGAAAATGATTGTAAAGAGTTGATTGAAGGTAGTAATATGATTTGGAAAATGTGTGGAGGAACAAAAGAACCCGCAAAAGAAGAACAAGTTACTATAGATTTTGCATTTGCAACTGTAGTTACAATTAAAGCCATTAAAAAAGGTGAAATCTTTACTAAAGAAAATTTATGGGTTAAAAGACCTGGCACAGGAGATATTTTAGCAAAAGATTTTAACGATATTCTTGGTAAAACTTCAGGTAAAGATATTGAAACTGATACACATTTAAATTGGTCGGATATTGATTAATCAAAAAAATAGTATTCCTCACAGGAACTCGTGCAGATTTTGGGAAATTAAAGTCCTTAATAAAAATAACACAAGAGAACTCCAATTTTGATGTTCAAATTTTTGCAACAGGAATGCATTTGGATGAAAAATATGGCGCAACTGTCAATGAAATTTATAAAAGTGGTTTTAATAATATTCACACTTTTCAAAATCATGCTGGTGCTGAGTTTATGGATAGAACTTTGGCAAAAACAATAATCGGTTTTTCAGAATACATAGCAACTCAAAAACCAGATTTAATTGTGGTTCATGGAGATAGAGTAGAAGCTTTAGCAGGAGCAATTGTAGGAAGTTTAAATAATATTTTGGTTGCACATATCGAAGGAGGTGAAATTTCGGAACTATAGATGAGTTAATTCGTCATTCTGTAAGTAAACTTTGTCATCTGCATTTAGTTTCTAACGAAGAAGCTAAAAAAGGTTAATACAAATGGGAGAGTTAGAAAGTTCTATTTATGTAATTGGTTCTCCAGATTTAGATTTAATGAATCCTACTAATTTACCAAGTTTAAATATAGTAAAAGAGTACTATGAAATTCCTTTTAAAGATTATGCAATTGTAATGTTTCATCCTGTAACAACAGATTATAAAAATATAAAACAGAACGCTAAAAACTTTGTAGATTCTTTATTAAATTCGAACGAAAACTTTGTAGTTATTTACCCTAATAATGATTTAGGAACAGAAGAAATACTCTTAGAATATAGAAGGTTAGAAAATAATTCTAGATTTAAAATATATCCATCTTTAAGATTTGAATATTTTTTAAGATTACTTAAAGAAACTCGATTTATAATAGGTAATTCTAGTGCAGGAGTAAGAGAAGCTCCTTATTATAAAGTACCTACAATAGATATAGGAACAAGACAAAGTAATAGAGGACAAGCAAATTCTATTATAAATGTGGCTTATGATTCTGAAGACATTTTATTGGCAATAAAAAACATTTCATCAAAAAAACAAGAAATCATTGATATTAATGAATTTGGAGAAGGAAATAGCAATGAACTTTTCTTACATTTGTTAGAATCAGATATTATTTGGGAAGTAAATTGTCAAAAACAATTTCAAGATTTATAAATGAAAATTATTGCAATTATACCAGCAAGAGGAGGATCTAAAGGAATTCCTAGGAAAAATTTAGTCAATTTTTCCGGAAAACCGCTAATACAATGGTCTATTGAAGCGGCTCTAAAATCAAAATATATTACAGATGTTATTGTTTCTTCAGATGATGATGAAATTTTAAATGAAGCTCAAAAGAACAAAGAAGTTCTAGCTTTAAAAAGACCTATAGAATTAGCGCAAGATACCTCTAAAACTGAACCAGTTTTAACACATGTTTTAGATAGTTTAAATGAAATAAAATATGATTATTTAATTCTTTTACAGCCAACATCACCTTTAAGAACCTTTAAAGATATAGATGTTGCCTTTGAAAAATTATTAAATTCTAAAGCAACGTCACTAATTAGTGTATGCGAGTTAGAGCATCATCCATACAAAACATTTAATATTGATGAGAATGGTTATTTAAAAGGGATTATAAATAATGATTTTCCATTTTACCCAAGGCAAGTATTACCTAAAACATACAGAGCAAATGGCGCAATCTATATAATTAAAGTGGAGGAGTTTATGAAAAAAATACTCTTTTAACAAATAAAACAATACATTTTGAAATGTCTATTGAAAGTAGTTTAGATATAGATACTAAAAAAGATTTAAGGTAATAAAAATGAAAGTTATATTATTAGTTCCAGATGGTGTAGGTGTTCGTAATTACCTCTTTTCAAATTTTACAAGTAATCTCTTAAAAGAAGGGAATGAAGTTTTAGTCTATCATAATTTGTCTGAATCTGCTATAGAGGAGATAAAAATAAATAAACCGGAAATTAATAATTTAGAAAAAATTCCGGATTTTATAGAGAGTCCTAAAGCTAGACTTTTAAGAGAAACATTAGCATATGCCCGACTTTTAAGAAATGAAAAAACATTAAAAAATAATACAATATTA
Source organism: Polaribacter sp. HA6-7 (assembly GCF_055693625.1). NCBI lineage: Bacteria > Pseudomonadati > Bacteroidota > Flavobacteriia > Flavobacteriales > Flavobacteriaceae > Polaribacter > Polaribacter sp. HA6-7. The sequence goes on along the minus strand of NZ_CM146338.1, from coordinate 1,578,886 downwards.
AAGTTTTGGAGCCCTAGTAAAAAAGGTTTTAAGAAGAAAACACTGTACTTTATAGCTGAAGTTTTAGGGTATTTATTATCTAAATCGTATTTACTTATTAAAAAAGCGGATAGATTTTATGAAAAAGAGGTTTCTAAAAGTAAAAGTTCAAAGTCCACAGAAAAATTTTTAGTAGATTTTAAGCCAGATATCGTTTTAAATTTGCACCAAAGAGCACCAATAACCTCTCCAATAATAACAGCAGCAAAGAAAAATAGAATAACTACTGCAACGGTTATCTTTTCATGGGACAATGTGCCGAAAGCAAGATTAATATCAAGATATGATTACTATTTTGTATGGTCTAATTTAATGAAAAATCAATTATTAGAATTGTATTCAGAAATTATTCCTACACAAGTAAAAATTTACGGTACACCACAATTTGAGTTTTATAGTTATGCTAACCTATATGAAGATAGAAAAGTATTTTTAAATAAATATGGGTTAGATGAAAATAAAAAAACAATCTGTTTTTCCGAAATGATATTTCATCACCCTATGACGCCGTTTATTTAAAAGATATCTGTGAAGAAATATCTAAAATAGATAAAAACAGAAGACCTCAAATTCTTTTTAGAAGATGCCCTGTTGATATGTCTGATAGATTTGATATTGTGTTAAAAAAATATAAAGATTTTGTTTTTTCTATAGATCCAGATTGGAAAACTGGTAAAGTAAATGGTGATTCTTTTGCCACTATTTATCCAACTATAAATGATAATAGATTATTGGTTAATACAGTAAAACATTCTGACTTAGTTATAAACTTAGGAAGCACTATGGCACATGATTTTGCAGTTTTAAATAAGCCTTGCTTGTATTTAAATTACAATCCAGTAAAAGATTCTATCTTTAAGGTAGAAGATGTATTTAATTTCGAACATTTTAAAAGTTTGAAGGATATAAATGCTGTAGGTTGGATTAATAATAAAAAAGATATTAGCACTAAGATTATTCAGGCTATAAACAACCCTGAAAGTATTGGTGAAGACAGGAAGTTATGGATGAAAAGAATTGTTTTACACCCTTTAAAAGATAATGCAACTTTGTTAGCAAACACTATAATTTCAGAAATACATTAAAATTAAAAGATGCATATTTGTTTTATAGCTAGTGAGTATCCTTTACCAAACAAATCTTTTGGAGGAATTGGTACATTTTTACTTACTTATTGCGATCTATTAGTTAAAAGTGGATATAGAGTTTCTATTGTAGGTGTTATAAAAGAAACAGAAATACAGACAGAAATAAACGGTGTACATATTTATTATAAAAAAAGATCTACAATAAAAGGTTTATCCTGGCTTAAAAACTCTAAAACAACTGGTAGAATTATAAAACAGGTTCATCAAAAAAATAAAATAGATATTATAGAATCACAAGAAGCGGGTTTGGCTTTTGTAAAAATTCCTAAAGAAATCCGTAAAGTTGTTAGAATGCATGGAGGTCATCATTTTTTTCATAGTTTCGAAAATAAAAAGTTAAGTTTTAAAAAATCTATTCTAGAGAAAATAACATTTAATAAAACAGATGCGGTAATTGCAACATCAGATTTTGTAAAAAAACAAACTTCTAAATTTTTAGACTTTTCAAATAAAGAAAATATAACAATAAACAACCCAATTCCCACAGAACAATTTTATCCAGCAGACAAAAGTAAAGTTATAAAAGGCGCAATTGTTTTTGCGGGCACAGTATGTGAAAAAAAGGGTATAAGACAGTTGTGTTTGGCCTTACCCAAAATAAGGGAAATGTTTCCGAGAGGTTCATCTTTATATTTATGGTAGAGATTGGTTTTTTTCTGATGGGACATTATACAAAAATTGGATGTTGAATCAATTTTCGGACGAAATAAAACATCATATTACTTTTAGAAAACCTGTTCCTTATAAAGAATTGCCAAAAGTTTACGAGTTTGGTGAAATTTGTTGTTTTCCCTCTCATATGGAAGTGCAAGGTCTAGTGGCTCCGTAAGCAATGTGCATGGAAAAAGTAGTAGTCTTTACAGAATATGGTCCTGGACCTGAAACCATAGATGATGGAATTAATGGGTTTTTATGTAAACCATTAGAAATTGATAGTATCTCTAAAACTATTATTAAAGCTTTGAATAATAGAAAAAATAATAGATTCATAGAAATTGCTGCAAGAGAAAAAGTATTAAAAAAGTTTGCACCAGATAATATTTTAAATAAAAATTGTACTTTTTACAACTACTTATTAAAAAAAGTTTATTAAAATTAACTTTTAAAATTTAAATATTGAAATTTGCCATAATAACACATGCAGTTCATAAAAAAGTAAATAATACTTTATTCGCTTACGAACCTTATGTTCGCGAAATGAATTTATGGTCTAAATATGTTGAAAAGGTAAAAATTATTTCACCAATTTCCTTTGAAAATATATCTACTATTGAAGAAAAGTACCAACATAAAGAAGTTTCATTTTTAAAAATCCCAAGTTTTAATATTGTTACTTTTTCAAATATGGTAAAATCTATTTTTGTAATTCCAGTAATCCTTTTTAGAATATTAAAAGTAATGATATGGGCAGATCACATTCATTTAAGATGTCCTGGAAATATTGGATTATTAGGTTGTTTTGTACAAATTTTATTTCCTAGTAAACCTAAAACAGTGAAATATGCAGGTAACTGGGATCCTAGGAGTATACAACCATTTAGTTATCGTTTACAGAAAAAAATAATATCGAATACGTTTTTAACTAGAAATTGTAAAGTATTAGTGTATGGGGAATGGAAAAATCAATCAAAAAATATTGTGCCTTTTTTTACTGCTTCATATTACAATAATGAATTAGAGGAAATACCAAAAAAGAACTTAAATTCTTTAATCAAGTTTATTTTTGTTGGAACTTTTTCTGAAGGAAAACAGCCTTTGCTAAGTGTTAAAACGATAGCGTTGTTAAAATCTAAAAAACACAATGTACAATTAGATATGTATGGTAATGGGGTTGAGTTTAATAAAGTAAAAAAATACATTAGGGATAATAATTTGTCTGATTTTGTTATTTTACATGGAAATCAACCAAAAGAAAAAATTAAAAAAGCTTACCAAAAAGCTCATTTCTTATTATTTATATCAAAATCTGAAGGTTGGCCTAAGGTAGTTGCGGAAGCTATGTTTTGGAGGTGTTTACCCATATCATCTGATGTTTCTTGTGTGCGCAGTATGTTGGATATTGGAAAAAGAGGTGTCGTTTTAAATGCAAATGCCACAATTTCTGAAATTTATGAAATTGTTGGTCATTTTATGAAAAATCCGAAGATTATCAAAAAAAGGCATTAAAAGCTCAAGAATGGTCTCAAACATATACTTTAGATAAATTTGAGTTACAAATAAAGAAACTTTTAAATGATTAGTAAAAAAGGCGTAATACAACTTGTAGATTCTTTAGAAATAGGAGGAGCAGAAGTTTTAGCCGTAAATATAACTAATGGTTTATCTAAATACCTTACAGACTCTCATATTTGTGCTACAAGAGCAGAAGGATATTTAAAAAATAGTATTTTAAATCCTACTAATTATTTATTTTTAAATCGAAAAAAACTATTGATTTTAAATCTTTTATTAGATTCAAAAAATACTTAAAAGATAATAAGATCAATATAATTCATGCCCATGGAACATCTTCATTTTTTGCTTTCTGTATAAAATTAATGTATCCGAAAATTAAAATAATATGGCACAACCATTATGGAAATAATGTAAATTTAACCGGTGTTAATTTATTAGCTTTAAAAATTCAATCTTATTTTTTTAGCTGTATTATACATGTAAATGAAGATTTAAAAAAATGGTCTCAGAAAAAATTATATTGTAGAGAAAATTATTACTTAAAAAACTTTCCGATTTTTAGTAATTTGAATAAAGAGACTAATTTACAAGGCTTAAACGGTAAAAGAATAACTCATATAGCTGGTTTTAGAGCAGAGAAAGACCATGAAACTTTACTAAGAGCGTTTTCTTTATTTATTGTAAATAATAAAAATTGGAGTTTACATTTAATTGGGAAATTACATAAAGGCGCATATTCAGATAAAATTCTAAACCTAATAAATACATTAAATTTAAAGGATAAAGTGTTTACTTATAATTCTTGTTTTGATATTAAAAATATTCTAGAACAAACAGACATAGCTGTTTTAACTTCTAAATCAGAAGGTTTACCTATTTCTCTGCTAGAATATGGTTTGTCAAAAACAGCAGTTATAGTTACAAATGTTGGTGAATGTTCAAATGTAATACAAAACGAATATTCTGGTTATGTTGTAGAAAAAGAAAACCCTAAATTATTATCTGAGAAACTAGATTTATTGGCAAATTCTAAATCTAAAAGAATTATTTTTGCCGAAAGAAATTTTAAAAATATTTCAGACAATTATTCTCAAAGTTTATTTTTAAAAAGACTTTTAGAGGTTTATAAAAGTTAAATTTGATAGAAAAAATACTAAATAACAAATTATTATTTATAGGAATCCATATTGCATTTGGATTCTTAGGGACTTTACCTTTACTTCCGAAACTTTACGGTTCCCTAGTTATTATAATTCCTGTATTGCTTATTTATCTTTCACAAAATAAAAATGAAGAAGCTTTTATATTAGCAGCTTATATTACAGGTGCTGAGGTTTTTATACGAATGACAAAAGGTTTTATATTATATGAAACAGGAAAATATGGTGTCATTTTATTTTTAGTGCTCGGAATTTTATTTGGAAAGTACAAACAAGTTTTTTCTTTACAATACATTTTTTATATTTTACTACTTTTACTGGGTATTGTATTTACACAAGTACCAGGAGGAGAATCGATAAGAAAAGCAATTATTTTTAATTTAGGAGGTCCAATAGGCTTGGGTATTGCTGCTATTTATTTTTATAAGAGACCTATTAAAAAGCAGGAATTTTTAAATGCACTTTTTTTTATGTTGTTACCTTTATTTTCCATGTTGACTTATATGTATTTTAAAACCCCTGATTTAAAAGAAATTGTTTTTCATTCTGAAGCAAATTTTGCAACATCTCGGCGGTTTTGGACCAAACCAAGTTGCTACTGCAATAGGTTTAGGAATGTTTGTATTGTTAGTTTTTATTGCATCTAAAACAAAGCTTTCGGGTTTTTTATTTCTAGACGCAGTTTTCCTTATTTATTTTTCATATCGTGGTCTTTTAACATTTTCTCGAGGCGGTATACTCGTGGCAACGGTATCTATAATTTTATTTTTGTTTTTTTATAGTTTATATAAAAAAGTTTCTATAAAAATACTTACAAAATATATTTTTATAGGAGGTTTTTTCTTAGTAGCAATATGGCTATATACTTCCAATATCACTGGAGGAATGTTAGATAATAGATATGCTGGTAGAAACAAAATAGGTGTAAAAGAAGACATTACCAGCGGTAGATTAGATATTATACAAGTGCAGTTTGATAATTTCTTAGAATATCCTTTGGGTATTGGTGTTGGGAATGGTAAATATGAAAGACAAAAAAGTATTGGAAAAGTAACAGGAGCTTCGCATAACGAAGTAGGAAGGTTGTTAGAAGAACACGGTATAATTGGTTTTTTCATATTAATTATGCTGTTAACAGTTCCGATATTTAATTTTCTTAGAGGAGATTATTTTCAGAAAGCCTTTATCATTTCATTTTATGTAATTTGGTTTTTAACTATAAATCATTCTGCAATGCGTATTGCAATTCCTGGCTTTATTTATGCATTAAGTCTTATTAGAATTACAGATTATGAAGAAGAAATATAAATCCATTCTATATATTGGTAACAATTTAACCAAAAAATCCAAGTACAATTCTACTTTAACAGTCTTATCTAATTTATTCAGAAAAGAAGGTTTTACCGTTTACATTTCTTCAGACAAAACCAATAAATTCCTAAGACTAATATCAATGCTATTTTCTATTGTAAAATATAGAAATAAAGTAGCATATATATTAATTGACACGTTTAGTACTACAAATTTTTATTATGCTTTTTTAACAGCTCAATTAGCCAGGTTTTTTAAAATTAAATATATACCTATTTTACATGGAGGTAATTTGCCTTATAGAATTTCTAAATCTGTAAGAATGTCGAATTTATTATTTAAAAATTCTTTTGTAAACGTAGCACCATCCAATTATTTAAAAACTGAATTTGAAAGAAAGGGATATATTGTAAAATTTATCCCTAACATTTTAGAAATAGAAAATTATCCCTTTAAAAAAAGAGCAGATTTAAAACCAACATTACTGTGGGTTAGAGCATTTAAAGAAATTTATAATCCTACAATGGCAATAGAAGTATTGTTTTTATTAAAAAAAGAATACCCAAATGCAAAATTATTTATGGTTGGTCCTTTTGTAGATAGTTCTTATGAAAAATGTCAAAAATTAGTTGAAAAATATCAACTACAAGGAGCTGTAGAATTTACAGGAGTTTTGCCTAAAGAAGAATGGCACAAAAAATCTAAAGAATTTGATGTTTTTATAAATACTACAAATTTTGACAATACACCTATAAGTGTTATGGAAGCAATGGCATTGGGTTTGCCTGTTGTAACTACAAATGTTGGCGGAATTTCTTATTTATTAGAAAACAATACAGATGCGCTCTTAGTAGCAAAAAACAATGCTAAGGAGATGGTAAATGCAATTAAAAATGTAGTAGATGGAAAACATAAAGCATTGCCACTAAAGGCCGGACAAAAAGTAGAGAAATTTGATAGTCCTATTGTTATGAACCAGTGGAAAGAAATTTTAAATTAATGCGTTTCTTATCTAAAATATATAGTTTTTTACCATACCAAATTCAAAACATTGGAATTAGTATTTATGGTTATTACTGGAAAAATAGAAGATTAGGTAAAGAGTTTAAAAAAGAATTACTTTTATTCAAGAAAAGAGAAAGTTTTACTTTCAAGGAATGGGAAATTTATCAAGAAACGGAATTAAGAAAATTATTAATTCATGCTTTTAAAAATGTTCCATTTTACAAAGAAAAATATGCTAAAGCAGGTTTTTGTTTAAATGATTTTAAGCATTTTAAACTAGCTGACTTGCATAAATTACCGTTTTTAGAAAAAGAAGAATTAAGAAAGTATGGAACAACATTACTTTTATCAAAAAAGAAAGAAAAAGGGAAATTTTATTACAGTAGTGGCAGTACAGGAACGCCAGTAAGTATTTACTTTTCAAAAAAAACACATCAAAAATGGTTTGCAGCATATGAAAGTAGAGTATTAAATTGGGCAGGAGTTTCTATAAAAAATGCTAGAGGAATGATTGGTGGTAGAAAAATTATACACAAAACAAATGTAAAACCACCTTACTACAGGTTTAATCAAGCAGAAAAACAAACTTATTTTTCTGCTTATCATATTCATGAAAAATCGGTTAAAAATTATGTTGAAGGCATTGTAAATCATAAAGTAGAGTTTATGGTTGGCTATGCAATGAGTAATTATTTTTTGGCAAAACTAATTGCAGATAAAAAAATTAAAGTACCTAAATTAAAAGCTGTAATTACTTCTAGTGAAAAATTAACAAAAGAAATGAGAACTACTTTTACAAAAGCCTACAATTGTAAAACTTACGATTCTTACAGTGGTATGGAAGCATGTGGTTTAATTTCAGAAAACGTTTTTGGAGATTTTCTTTTTAGTCCGAGATACAGGCGTTTTAGAATTAATAAATGAAAATGGTAAAAAGGTTGCTAATGGAGAAGAAGGAGAAGTAGTTTTAACAGGTTTGTTAAACTTTGATCAACCATTAATTAGATATAGAATTGGAGATAGCGCTACAAAGAAAAAAATCAACAAACAAAATCTGGTTTGCAAATGCCATCAATTTTAGAGATAAATGGTAGAGTAGAGGATGTTATTATTGGTAAAGATGGTAAACAAATAGTTAGATTTCATAGTTTGTTTTTAGATATTACAGGTTTAATAGTGGGCCAAATTGTACAGGAAAATCTCAATGTATTTGTTATTAATTTAACAGTTGATAATAGTTATTCACAAAAATCTGAATCCACAATTCTACAAAGGTTAAATGATATTTTAGGTGAAAATAATACTATAGATTTTAAATATTTACAGGAAATTCCTAAAAATAAAAATGGTAAATTTAGAGCAGTAATAAATAATATAAAGAATGTCTAAAACAATTTGGATAATAAATCAAACAGCAGGTAATTTAGATTCTGGTTGGGGAGAAAGGCATTATTTTCTTAGCAAATATTGGGTAAAGAAAGGATATAAGGTTAAAATTATCTCTGGTTCTTACAACCATCTATTTATAAATCAACCTAAAACTTTAAACAAATGGTTTACCAAGGAAACTATAGAAAATAATATTGAGTTTTGTTGGGTAAAAGTACCCGTTTATAAAAATACAGGTTTTAAAAAATAATTAGCAACTTTGTATATACATTTCGTTTGTTTTTTTTGACAACTAAAATTTTAGAAAAACCAGATGTTATTTTGGTTTCTTCAATGCCAATTTTTCCTATTTTAAATGGTGTTTTTTTTAAGAAAAAGTTTAAAGCTAAAAAACTAATTTTTGAAATTAGAGATCTTTGGCCATTAACGCCAATGTATTTAAAAGGTTATTCTAAAAGACATCCTTTTATCATATTTTTAAGTTTTTTTGAAAAATATGCTTATAATAAATCAGACGAAATCGTTTCTGTTTTGCCAAATACTTCTACTTACATTAATTCTCTAATTAAAGTAAATAAAAAAGTACATTACATACCTAATGGAATCGATGAAAACCTACTTAAAAATGAAAAATTAGATAAAGAAGTACTAAATTTAATTCCAAAAGATAAATTTATTATTGGTTATGCTGGTACAATAGGATTGGCAAATGCAATGGAGTTTTTTGTTGAAGCTTCTATCTCTATTAAAAATAGTAGTATTCATTTTATTATAGTTGGAGACGGCTATTTAAAAGAATCTTTGCAAAAGAAAGTAATAAAGTCCACAAATATTACTTTTATAGAAAAAATTAATAAAGCTAAAGTGCAACATTTGATAAGTTTTTTTGATGTTTGTTACATTAGTAGATATAAATCTAAATTATACCATTATGGTGTTTCTTACAATAAATATTTTGATTACATGCTAGCTAAAAAACCAATTTTAGAATCATCAGAATTTATTAGAGATCAGGTAGAGTTGTCTCGGCTGTGGTATTATTGTAAAACCAGAATCAACAAAAGAAATTATTGAAGGAATTACAAAACTTTACGAGATGAGTTCAGCAGAAAGAACTATTTTAGGCGAAAAAGGGTATGATTTCATGAAAAAATATCACAACTTTTATTTTCTAAGTAATTTGTATGAAAAAATATTTTAAAGGGAACATAGCAATTTTTTTAATTACTCTATTTTTGTTTCCAATTTAAATCTCTAAAAGCTAAACAAACTTATTATCCATTTGATGCCTCAAAAAAACTACTTTAACCTTTCTGAGAGAAAAATATTTTTAAAAATTATAGATTTGTTTTTTTTAATTTCAGGTCTTTATGCTTCTTTTTTGTTTTTTGAGTTTAACTATTTTAATTTTAATAGTAGTGCCAGTTTAGGTTGGGTTTTTCTGTTATTTGTTTACTTTTTACTATTTGGAGAAATTTTTCAACTCTTTAATTTAAATATTTCTAACAATAGATATTTGGTCGTTAGAAGTGTAGTAGTAACCACGTTTGCTACTGTAATATTTTATATTTTCACACCTTATATTTCTCCGTAATTACCTACCAATCGTTTACAAATTATTTACTTTTTCTTAGCCATAACAATACCTGTTATAATTTGGAGATTTTTGTACGTATCTTTTATTTTTTCCCCAAAACATTTTAAAACCATCGTTTTTGTAGGTAAAAAAGAGCGTATCGAAAATATTGTAAGACATGTGTACAATGACAATTTACATAATTTAATTGCTTATTATACTAATGAAGAAATAGAAGGTGTAGAAGGTTATAAAAATATAGCAACTGCTAATATCATAGACGAGTTAACAGGTTTGCCCGTAAACGAATTAATCATTGCTAAAGAAGGATTAGATATCAAATATGTAAATAAACTAAACAAAGAATTAATTTTATTGTTTAAAAAAGGAATAAATATTGTTGGTTTGTCTAGTTTTTATGAAGAAGTTACGTCTAGAGTGCCAAAAGATTTTTTAGACACTAATTTTTATGAATATTTAAATTTCAGTAAAAATAATACCAATAGATTCTACTTGTTTGGTTTGCGTTTTGTAGACATTTTTGTGTCTACTATAGGACTTCTTGTTTTTTTATTAATTGCTCCGCTTTTAATTATAGGAAACTTAGTTGGTAATAGAGGTTCCTTGTTCTACACACAAATTAGGGTAGGTCAAAATGGCAACCTTTTTAAAATATTTAAACTCCGTTCTATGGTGAAAAATGCCGAAAAAAATGGAGCAGTTTGGGCGCAAAAAAATGATAGTAGAATTACAGCTTTTGGTAAGTTTTTAAGGAATACGCGTTTAGATGAAGTACCACAGTTCTTAAATGTTTTAAAAGGTGATATGAGTATTATTGGACCAAGACCGGAAAGACCGAATTTGTAAAAGATTTGGAAGAACAAATACCTTTTTATGCTATTAGACATGTAGTTAGACCAGGTTTAACAGGTTGGGCACAAGTAAATTATCCTTATGCAAATACTATAGAAGAACAAGAAATAAAACTTAGATACGACTTGTATTATATAAAAGAAAGAAGTGCTTTTCTTGATTTTAAAATCTTAATTAAAACCATTACAACAATCTTATTTTACAGAGGGCAATAAGTTTTTTAGTAAATAGAAATATCTAATATTTAATAATATTAAAATCGGAATTAAAGTTACAGGAAAGCTCTGTAAACCTAATATCCATAATAACGGAATTAGATTCAATAAAACTATTGCTACTTTTAAATAATTTTTCACCCAAAGTTTTACCGATTTTCTTAATAATAAAAATGCAATAATAATATTAGGGATAAATGCCCATAATACATTAAAATTATTTGGAGCAGTTGTGTGCGAAGAAAATAACCATAGATAGGTTAAAATTAAACCAATTAAACCGGTTATAAAGAAGATTAAAAAATCTAAAACTTTTGATCTTTTATTATTTTTAATATTCTTAACAGTTATAAATAAAACTATAATTAAAAGAGCAGAAAAAATAAAAATCGGACTTACAATAAAGTTATTATTTTGAACTTCTTTATAATTTAATAAAACATCTTCGCGCTTAACAAAGTCTACAGTTCTTTCGTTTCTTTTAATTTTTGCATTCTTAGATATTTTGTATAAATAATCAGGTAAATAGGTGTAAGCTATTTGATTTCTTTCTTTATCTAAGATAGTACCAGCAATTAAATTAATTCCAAAGTTACCCCAAGTATTCCAGGTGATTTCTTTGTTCATTAATTGTCTTAATGTTTTATTATTTTCTATCTCATTACTTTCTAAAATTAAATTTTCTTTTAAAACTTCAAGAGAAATATCTTTAAGTTTGGATGCACAATTATTAAAAAAGGATCGTATAAATACGTCGCATTTTCCTTTAGAGCATTTTTTTCTAAATATAAAAAGACTTGCTGTTTTTCTGATGTATTTAAATTTAAAACCTGTTGTTTTAACCAACGCTTATCTTTCATGTAACTATTAAAAAAATAGACAAAATCATATTTAGCCAATAGGTAGTACATTTTACCGTGAGCAAAATTTAATAGAAAATTAGGTTTATCAAAATCAAATATTCCATAGTTATAAATAACATCTAAATTTAAAGAAGGGTCTTTAATTCTAATTGCAGAATGACCAAATTTCTCATATAACTCTTTACCAGGACCTGCAGTAACAATAGATATTTCTGAGAAAGTAGATAATTTCTGAGCATGATTAATTTTAAATAATAATAAAAAGATAGGAAGAACTATATGTAGTTTTTTTATCATAATATATTAAGGTCTAAGTAAATTATAATCTATGGTAATAGAAAAAATATTAGAATACAAAGCGTTTCCGACACTACCAATATTAGTTAAAGCATAATCAACTTGAATTCCTTTATAATTAAATCCAACACCAAAATTTGGTTGTGTGTTTAAAGATTTAGAGCCATCAAATTCTGTTTGATATTGAAAATTACCAACACCAGCTCTTAAATAAACAATATTTTCATAATCTAATTGCAACCCAATTGCCGGATCTATACTTCCTGCATCCGAAGAGAAGATATCATTTGTTCTAGCAAAACGTACATTTAAATCTACTTCTGTTTGTAAATTAAAAAATCGGCCAATTTTAAAATCTCTCGGCAACACCTAGTTGTAGTTTTGGTTTTGTAATTTCTGTACTTTGTGGTAATTCTTGATTTTGACCAGGAATTGCATCTCTAATTTTTTCAAATTCTTCTTCATTTATAGCCCAACTATTAAAAGTTGTAGTTATATCTCTAGCCATTAAACCAAATTTCCAATTATTTCTTTCAAATTGAAGACCAATATCAAAACCAAATCCCCAAGAAGAAGCAAAATCGCCAATTGTTCTTCTTACAATTTTTGCATTAACACCTAACTTAACATCTTTAAAAATTAAGTTTCTAGCATAAGCTAGATTAAGCGCATAGTCTGCCGCAGAAAATAAACTAATTCTGTTAAAATCTATGTTTCCGTCGCTATCAATTAACTGTGTCGTATTTAAAATATCATCTACACCAAATCGAATAACAGAAACTCCTAAAGCACTTTCTTTATCTATAGGCATTGCAAAAGCCGCATGGTTATAGTTTGCAATTCCTGCAAAATATGAGGCATACATTAAAGAACCTTGATAATCTTCGATGCCAACTAAACCTGCAGGATTCCAGTAAGTTGCATTTACGTTATTTGTAGTAGCTACAACAGCTTTACTTTTACCTAAAGCAGCAGCATCTACACCAATATTTAAAAATTCATTAGAGTAATTTCTAAATGCCTGCGCGTTTATTAATAAAGTTAAGAATAAGAAAAAAGTAAAATTCTATATTTCAAATGACATAATTTTTTCTGTAACAAATATCTTAAATCCTATTAAAATAACATTAATTTTAGTAAGATATTGTTTCATAAAATTATATTTGAATTTTTTCTTCGATAAAAGAAGCTATTTTGGTTTCTAGCCAATTATTTTCTTCTGTTTTAAAGGAACTCATAAAACCACAATGACCACCAAATTCTCGAATTTCTAAATAAAAATTACGCGATTTAATCGCTTCTTTTCTTGGGTAACATTCTGCAGATAAGAAAGTATCATCTTTCGCATTTAAAAGTAAAGTTGGTCTATCTATTTTAGATAGATAAGGTTTAGAGCTCGCTTTTTCCCAATAATCTTCTGGATTTTTAAAGCCAAAAACAGGTACCGTATATAAATATTCTAAATGTTTAAACTTTGTTGCTTTTTTTAAGCGTTCTTTATCTAATTGAAACTCGGAAATTTATTCGCTTTATCTAAAATTTTACTTTTTAAAGTCTTAAAAAATACTTCTACATATAATCTATTTTTGAATTTGTCTAATTCTTTTTCTGCAGAAGTAATATCAATTGGTACAGAAACAGCAATTCCTCCTTTAACAATGTTAGATAGTTTATCCTGATACTCTCCTAAATACTTTAAAGTTAAATTTCCGCCCAAACTAAAACCTATAATTACTATTGAATCGTAATTATAGTTGGTATTAATATGTTTAATTACAAAATCTACATCTTCGGTTTTACCACTATGATAAGTGTCTAAAAGTAAATTGTCTTCACCACTACAACTTCTTAAATTTAACGAAACAGTATCTAAACCTTTACTATTTAAATGATTTACAGAAGAAATAATATATTTTGATTGAGAACTTCCTTCTAAACCATGAATTAACAATACCAAATTTTTAGAACCAACTTTAGAAAAATCTAAATCGATAAAATCATTATCCCAGGTAGAAATTCTTTTACGAGAATAAGTACAAGTTTCCTTAGAAAATAAAGGACGATAAATTGTATTAAAATGTCCGTTTTTAAAAGGTAAAGTAGGAGAGAAGTCCGATTTTAATATTGGCATTCGTAATGATTTGTATGATAATTTTTAAAAATACATAAAATATTGATAGTTTTAGAAAATTACCAAATTAGGATTTATTATTTTAGCCCTCTAATCAAATTTTATAATGAAAAAACACATTCCTAACTTACTAACATTAGGTAATTTATTTTGCGGAACAATTGCAACCATTTTAGCTGTTAATAATAACTTTGTATCTGCAGGTTTGTTCGTGGTTTTAGGTATCTTTTTTGATTTTTTTGATGGTTTTGCTGCTCGATTATTAAACGTTTCGCGAGAATTGGGAAAACAATTAGATTCTTTAGCAGATATGGTAACTAGTGGTGTTGTGCCAGGAATTATAATGTTTAAGTTGATTTCAGGAGAAAAAGGTACATCTTTTTTTAATCATTTTACAGAAACTTCTTCTTTTGAAGGTATGCATTTAAATGTAGTTTCTTTAATTGGTTTAATACTCACTTTAGGCGCATGCTACAGATTAGCAAAATTTAATATTGATACAAGACAATCTGAATCTTTTATAGGATTACCAACACCTGCAATGAGTTTATTTGTAATTTCATTACCATTAATTTTAGAATATTCAGATCTAGAATTTGTAAATGATCTTATTAGAAATAATTATTTCTTAATAACGATTACACTTTTATTAACCTATTTAATGAATGCAGAACTACCTTTGTTTTCTTTGAAATTTAAAAATTATGCAATCAAAAATAATATCGTTAAATATTTATTTTTATTAATATCAATTATAATGATTATCAGTTTACAATATTTATCGATTCCTTTAATAATAACAATTTATGTATTATTATCGCTCATATCAAATTCTAAAAAAGCGTAAATAAAAAAAGCATCAATTTTAAATTGATGCTTTTTTTGTAGAATAAGGTTTGTCTTAAAATACTTTACGTTTTTTAAGCTCAAAATCTTTACCTAAATATACTTTTCTTACCATTTCATCAGCAGCAAGTTCTTCTCGGTGTACCTTCTTTAAGAATACTTCCGTTGTACATTAAATACGTTTTATCTGTAATAGCTAAAGTTGCTTGTACATCATGATCTGTAATTAAAATACCAATATTTCTGTCTTTTAAATGCGCTACAATACTTTGTATATCTTCTACAGCAATAGGATCTACACCTGCAAAAGGTTCATCTAAAAGAATAAAGTTAGGGTCTGAAGCTAAACATCGAGCAATTTCTGTTCTTCTTCTTTCTCCACCGGATAATAAATCACCTCTGTTTTTACGAACATGACCAATATTAAATTCTTCTATTAAAGATTCTAATTTTATCTTTTGTTCTTTTTTAGAACGTCCTGTAAATTGTAAAACAGACATAATGTTGTCTTCTACAGAAAGTTTTCTAAAAACAGAAGCTTCTTGTGCTAAATATCCAATCCCTTTTTGCGCACGTTTGTACATGGCATCTTGGGTTATTTCTTCATCATTTAAAAATATTTTACCAGCATTTGGTTTAATCATACCAACAATCATGTAAAAAGAAGTAGTTTTACCAGCACCGTTTGGTCCTAATAAACCTATAATTTCTCCTTGTTGTACTTCTAAAGAAATACCTTTTACAACTTTTCTACTTCCGTAGATTTTCTGAATGTTATCTGCTCTTAAAATCATATTTTAAATATGTAGGTTTTGGGTTTGTTAAAAGTAGTAAAAAACTACTTTGTTATTCTTAAAGGTATCTTAAACAGTTACTCTTTTTCATCTAACATTTCCCAATATTCTACTGCTTTTCTTAAATGAGGTATAACAATTGTACCACCAACTAAGTTGGCAATAGACATTGTTTCCATCATTTCTTCTGTTGTTACTCCGCTTTCTTTAGCCGATTCTAAATGATATTGAATACAATCATCACATCTTAAAACTGCAGAAGCAACTAAACCTAATAGTTCTTTTGTTTTTACTGGTAAATGCCCTTCTTTAAAAGCATTTGTATCTAAATTAAAAATTCTTTTAATTACTTTATTATCAGAATCTAAAATTTTCTTGTTCATTTTAGAACGGTAGTCGTTAAATTCTTGGACTTTTTGTGCATCTTTTAATTGTTTTTTGATCACCATTTTTGAAACTTTGATACTTATTTCATATAAAATAAGTATCGGAATTGCTACAATAACTTGACTAGCAATATCTCGGAGGCGTAATAATAGCTGCTAATATTAGTACAACTACTAACGCATGTTTTCTGTATTTTTTAAAAATTCGGAGTTACCAATCCTATTTTAGTTAAAAAATAAATTAGAACAGGTAATTCGAATAAAATTGAAATTCCTAATAACATATTAGTTACCAAACCAATATGAGAATCCATTGTAAAATTATTCTGAATTAAGTCTGTAATTTGATAATTGTACAAGAAATGAATTGAAATAGGCGCAATTACATAAAAGCTAAATGCGATTCCGCAGAAAAATAAAAAAGAAGCTATAAAAATAAACCCTCTCGAATTTTTAATTTCTCTTTCTGTTAATCCTGGTGCAATAAAACGCCATAATTCCCATAATAAATAAGGAAAAGCAAGTATTATTCCTAAAATTAATGAAGACCAAATAGCATTCATTAATTGTTGTGTTGGTTTTAAACTGATTAAATTATCATTAAATTTTACGTTACAAAAAGTACTATCTAATCCTAAGAAATTAAAAAAGTCACAAAAAACCTGATAGGTTATAAAATCTGGTTTTCTATGCGCTAGTAAAAAGTATTCGTAGACTTCTTTCTGAAAAATGAATAATAAAATTCCGATAATAAATATTGCTGATGCACTTCTTACCAAATGCCACCTTAATTCTTCTAAATGTCCTAGAAAAGACATTTCTTTTTGTTCTTCTGCCATTAGAAAATTCCTTCTTTAATTAAATCATGTAAATGTACAACACCAACATATTCATTTTTATCGTTTATTACTAAAATTTGAGTAATACTATTGTTTTCTAACTTATCTAAAGCCTCGATAGCCATTGCGTTTTCTAAGACAGTTTTTGGGTTTTTACCCATAATGTCTTTTGCCGTAAAATGGTTTATGTCTGTTGTTTTGCTAAGCATTCTTCTAATATCGCCATCAGTAATAATACCTACCAACGTTTCGTTTTCTAAAACAGCTGTAACACCTAATCTTTTTTCTGATATTTCTACAATAACTTTTGCAATAGAATCTGTGCTATTCACTTTAGGAACCTGATTATTTGCAATTAAGTCAGAAACTCTTAGGTATAAACGTTTACCCAAAGCACCTCCTGGATGATATTTAGCAAAATCTTTGCTAGAAAAACCTCTTAAATCTTGCAAGCACATAGCTAATGCATCTCCCATAACTAATTGTGCTGTTGTGCTAGTTGTTGGCGCCAAATTATTTGTACAAGCTTCTTTTTCTACAAAAGTATTTAAAGGGAAATCGGCATTTTTACCTAAAAAGGAATCAACGTTACCTGTTATAGCAATAATTTTATTACCATAATTTTTAATTAACGGAACCAATACTTTAATTTCTCGAGTATTACCACTTTTAGACATACAAATAACTACATCATTTTCTTGTACGTTTCCTAAATCTCCATGAATTGCATCTGCTGCATGCATAAATATTGCAGGTGTACCTGTAGAGTTAAAAGTTGCTACAATTTTGTTTGCAATATTTGCGCTTTTGCCAATTCCTGTAATTATGACCCTTCCGTTTGCATTTAATATAAAATTAACGGCATTTTCGAAGTTATCATCTAATAAATTTGCTAAATTCGCAATTGCACTACTTTCCAATAAGATAGTTTCTTTTGCGGTTTGTAGTATTGGATTAATTTTTTTCAATAGTTTTGTATTTTATTAAAACAAAAAAAGTTATATCTTTAGATATAAGAAACAGGCAAATTTACTACAAAAAATAGTTTCATCAAACTATATAAAGGTTTGTATTTTGTTTTTAACGTTAAACGAATATTTTATAAATGGATTTACATAGCCCTCTAAAAAAGTTCTTTGGATTCAATAAATTTAAAGGCTTACAAGAGCAAGTTGTTAATAGTATTGTAAATGGTAATAATACTTTTGTTATTATGCCAACAGGAGGTGGTAAATCTCTATGTTATCAGCTACCTGCATTAATGCAAGAAGGTACAGCAATTGTAGTTTCTCCGTTAATTGCTTTAATGAAAAATCAAGTAGATGCCATTAGAGGTATTTCAGAAAATAATGGTGTTGCCCATGTATTAAATTCTTCTCTTAACAAAACAGAAATTGCAAAAGTTAAAGAAGATATTTCTAACGGAGTTACAAAACTTTTATACGTAGCACCAGAATCTTTAATTAAAGAAGAATATGTTTTATTCTTAAGAACTCAAAAAATTTCTTTTGTAGCAATAGACGAAGCGCATTGTATTTCTGAATGGGGACATGATTTTAGACCTGAATACAGAAATTTAAAACACATAATTAAAGCTATAGATAATGTACCTGTTATTTGTTTAACTGCTACAGCTACAGAAAAAGTACAAGAAGACATTTTAAAAACTTTGGGTATAACAGATGCCAATAGATTTAAAGCTTCTTTTAATAGACCAAACTTGTTTTACGAGGTTAGGCCAAAAACCAAAGAAGTAGAAAAAGATATCATTCGTTTTGTTAAACAAAGAATTGGCAAATCCGGTATTATATATTGTTTAAGTAGAAAAAAGGTAGAAGAAGTAGCTCAAATATTACAAGTTAATGGTTTAAATGCTGTTCCTTATCATGCTGGTTTAGATGCAAAAACAAGAGCAAAACATCAAGATATGTTTTTGATGGAAGATTGTGATATTGTGGTTGCTACCATAGCTTTTGGAATGGGAATTGACAAGCCAGATGTTCGATTTGTTATACACCACGATATTCCTAAAAGTTTAGAAAGCTATTATCAAGAAACTGGTAGAGCAGGTAGAGATGATGGCGAAGGTTATTGTTTGGCCTTTTATTCTTATAAAGACATAGAAAAGTTAGAAAAATTTATGTCTAGTAAACCTGTAGCAGAACAAGAAATTGGTCATGCTTTGTTACAAGAAGTTGTAGGTTATGCCGAAACTTCTATGAATAGACGTAAATATTTATTACATTATTTTGGTGAAGATTTTGATGAAATAAACGGTGAAGGAGCCGATATGGATGATAATTCTAGAAATCCGAAGAAAAAACACGAAGCAAAAGAAGATGTAATTAAACTATTATCAGTTGTTAAAAATACAATGCAAAAATATAAATCTAAAGAAGTTGTAAATACTTTAATAGGTAAAGAAAATGCATTGTTAACTTCTCATAAAACACATTTACAACCATTTTTTGGAATTGGTAAAGAGAAAAAAGCAGCTTATTGGATGGCTTTGGTTAGACAAGTTTTAGTTGTAAACTTTATAAAAAAAGAAATAGAACAATACGGAGTCGTAAAATTAACTAAAGAAGGAGAAAGTTTTTTAGAAAAACCAGTTTCTTTTATGATGACAGAAGATCATTCATATTCTGAAGAAAATGACAATACAATAATTACAAATGCTAAATCTGCTGGCGCTGCAACAGATGCTACATTGGTTAAACTCTTGAAAGATTTACGTAAAAAAGTAGCTAATAAACAAGGTGTTCCTCCGTTTGCTGTTTTTCAAGATCCGTCATTAGATGACATGGCTCTAAAATATCCTATTAATTTAGAAGAGCTTTCTACAGTTCATGGAGTAGGAGAAGGTAAAGCAAGAAAATTTGGTAAAGAATTTGTAGCATTAATTTCTAATTATGTTACAGAAAATGAAATTTTAAGACCAGACGATTTAATAGTAAAAAGTACCGGTACAAATTCAGGAATAAAGTTATACATCATTCAGAATACAGATAGAAAACTTCCTTTAGAAGATATTTCGAAATCGAAAGGTTTAGAAATGACAGAACTAATCAAAGAAATGGAAGCAATTATTTTTTCTGGTACAAAGCTAGATATTAATTATGCTTTGGATGATGTTCTAGATGAAGACCAACAAGAAGAAATCTATGATTATTTCATGGAAGCAGAAACTGATAAAATACAAGAAGCTTTAGATGAATTTGATGGTGACTATGATGAGGATGAATTACGTTTAATGCGTATAAAATTTATAAATGAAGTAGGTAATTAACCAACTTTATTACACTATTTTAAAGTCTATTTTTAAGAATTAATTTCTTTGAAATAGGCTTTTTTTATAGCGTAAAAATAGTAAGTAAGATTCCTAAAAGAATTGCTGTAAACTTTTGTATATTAAATTTATGATTTTCTGAACTTTCAAATAGAATAATAGTTGAAATGTGTAAGAAAATTCCGATTATTAAAGCGATAATTTCCGCATAATAATCCGTGAAAAAACCAATTTTATTTCCTATTAAAACTCCCAACGGACTCATTAATCCGAAGAAAAAGAGAAACCCAAAAATAGTTTTTTTACTGTACTTTGTATTTACTAAAAAGGTAGTAAGTACAATGGCAATTGGTACTTTATGCACTACAATTGCCCATAACAAATTATCATCAGAATGATTTATAGGCAAACCTTCGGAAAATGCATGTAAACATAAACTTAAAAATAATAAGGTGGGAAACTTTTTGCCGTCTGTATGAATGTGAATATGACCATGTTCTGCTCCTTTAGAAAAAGATTCTAAAATCGATTGTAAAATTATTCCAAAAAGAATAATAATTCCTATTTTTTTAGGATCTGTAGTCGTTTCATAAACTTCTGGCAACAAATGTAATATAGTTACAGAAAGCAAGTAAGAACCACTAAAAGCTAACAATAATCGAACTATTTTGGTACTTGGTTTTATTACAAAAACTAATAAAGAACCAATTAAAACAGAAGATATTAATAAGATGTTTATCATTTAGCTACAATAATTAATCTATTAGAATTATTAGCATCAAAATTATTTAAACTATAATCACCAAAAGTTTCAATAATTGTAAAACCAACAGCGTCTAAATAAGAAGTCATTTTTTCTAAATCTAAAAATTTTACTCTTTCTGTATAAGCGTGATTTTTACCATCAGCAACAAAAGAAATATGTTTTAAGATAAACCCGTTAACGATTTCTCTTTTAATATCAAAAGTAATACCTTCTACTGTTTTAGTTTCTTGTGTAACTAAATTGGCTTTTACTTTATTTGCGTTTAAAAAATCAAAAACAAAAAGGCCATTTTTAGTTAACGCACTTTTAATGTTTTTAAGAATTAAAATGTCTTGTTTATCATCATCAAAATAGCCAAAACTTGTAAAAAGATTAAAAATAGCGTTATATGTATCGTCTAAATTAACACGCATATCGTGTACTTTAAAACTTAACGTATCATTTTCGAACTTTTTTGCGTACTTAATACTGTTTTCAGATAAATCTGCTCCGGTTACATTATAGCCTAAAGAATTTAAATATACAGAATGCCTTCCTTTACCACAGGGCATATCTAAAACAGTACTTTTCTTATCAATATTTAAATAAGTAGTAATATTTTTAATAAATAGTTGTGCTTCAGAGTTATTTCTATCCTTGTAAAGAATGTGGTAATACTTTGTATTAAACCAATCTGTAAACCAATCTTTTGTTTTCATAAGTGCTTTGAGTCTGTAAAAGTAACTAAAACTTACATTCTGTAAAATGAAATTTTAACAAAGTATTTTAAATTAATATTAAAAGCTTAATAGTCTATTGTATAATTTAATTATTAATTTAAAACTTCCGTATTCTAATAACATCATTCTAACAATTAAATGTATTTTTGCATACAATTTTACAAGTATGAATAGAGATTTTAAAATGACAGCAACAACACTTTTTGGTTTAGAAGGTGTGTTGGCAGACGAACTTAAAAAATTAGGAGCACAAGATGTTAAAGAAGCAGTAAGAAGTGTTTCTTTTAGAGGAGATACAGGTTTTATGTACAAAGCTAATATCGCTCTAAGAACGGCTGTTAGAATTTTAAAGCCAATAAAAACTTGTAAAATTTATGATGAAGAAGATTTATATGAAGCTATTCAAAAAATAAAATGGGAAAACTATTTAGATGCCGATGGTACTTTTGCAATTGGTGCTGTAGTAAATTCTAAAAATTTTACATCGAACTCTCATTATATTTCTTTAAAATCTAAAGATGCAATTGCAGATTATTTTCGTCATAAATATCATAAAAGACCAAATGTAGATTTAAAATACCCAGATGTTAAAGTACATGTTCACATTCAGAAAGATTGGTTAACGGTTTCTTTAGATTCATCCGGAGATTCTTTACATAAAAGAGGTTATAGAACCGCTACTAACATTGCACCAATTAATGAAGTTTTAGCAGCCGGAATGGTATTATTATCTGGTTATACAGGTGATGAGAACTTTATTGATCCGATGTGTGGTTCTGGTACAATTTTAATAGAAGCAGCAATGATTGCCAATAATATTCCGGCAAATATTAACAGAAAACTCTTTGCTTTTGAACATTGGAAAGATTATGATGAAGATTTGTACTTTACCATTCAAGATGCATTGTTAAAGAAAATTAGAAGTTCTCACTTTAAAATAATGGGCTTCGATAAAGCGCCATCTGCAGTTCAAAAAGCAAAAGCAAATATAGAAAGTGCAAATTTAGATGAGTTTATAGGTGTACATCATGTAAACTTTTTTAATTCAACAAAAGAAGTTTTTGGTAACACAACAATTCTATTCAATCCGCCATATGGCGAAAGATTAAACATCGATACAGAAGAGTTTTACAAAAAAATTGGTGACACTTTAAAACACAATTATCCTGGTTCTACGGCTTGGTTAATCACATCAGATACAGATGCTCTAAAATGTGTAGGTTTAAGAACCTCTAAGAGAATTGCTCTTAAAAACGGAGATTTAGATTGTAAATTTGTGAAATACGAATTGTACGAAGGAACCCGTAAATTTAAAGAACGTAAACAAGAAGACACTTCTGAAAATTAATTTTTAGAAGCTATTTCCTGCTTTTCGCACTCGCTTTTTTTCGTAACTCAAAAAGAGCTCAAACAAACGCTACAATCAGGGCTAAACATATTAAACAGTAAAATTTAGAATTAAAAAAAGGAATTGCTTTCTTATTTTAGTTCTATTTTTTATTAGTTTTGATGCTATAGTAATAATTAAATTATAATTAGCGAATTCTAGATTCTATGCATTTTATAGACGTTATTTTACCAATTCCTATTCAGAAGACATTTATTTATTTGGTTACAGAAGATGAAGCCAATTTCTTACAAAAAGGTATGCGAGTAGCGGTATCTTTTGGTAAAACCAAAATGTATACAGGTTTGGTTTTTAATATTCATAACAATGCACCTACATTATATGAAGCTAAAGAAATTCATCAGATATTAGATGAAACACCAATTGTAAATGAGCTACAATTGCAACATTGGCAGTGGATTGCTAATTATTACATGTGCTCTTTGGGAGATGTATATAGAGCATCGCTACCATCGGCTTTTTTATTAGAAAGTGAAACAATACTTTTTAAAAACGAGGCTTTTACAGACGATACTATTTTAGCAGATGATGAGTTTTTAATTTTCGAAGCGCTACATCATCAATCTCAATTAACAATACATCAAGTAGTTGCTATTCTTGGTAAAAAGAAGGTAATGCCAATTGTAAATTCTTTAATAAAAAAATCTGCCATTTATGTTAAAGAAGAAATTTACGAGCAATATAAACCCAAATTAGTAAAATATGTACGATTAAATTCTACTTATAATTCAGATACTGCTTTAAACAAATTATTAGAAGATTTATCTAGAGCAAAAAAACAACGAGAAGCTGTTTTAATCTTCTTTCAATTAGCGACATCAAAAAAACCTATAAAATCTAAAGATTTAGAAACGTCTGCAAATGTTTCTTCATCAATATTAAAATCTTTAGTAGATAAAAATATCTTTGAGTTTTATCACATTCAAACTGATAGAGTTCAGTTTAAAGGAGATACAAACGATTTAAAAGTATTAAATGAGTTCCAATCGAAAGCACTTTTAGAAATAAAAGAAACTTTTAAAGATAAAGATGTTACACTTTTACATGGTGTTACAAGTTCTGGTAAAACAGAAGTTTATACAAAGCTAATTCAAGAAGTTTTAGATCAAGGCAAACAGGTTTTATTTTTATTACCAGAAATTGCATTGACAACACAAATTATAACACGTTTGCAATTTTATTTTGGCGAACAAATTTCTGTATTTCATTCTAAATATTCTATAAACGAAAGAGTAGAAGTATGGAATAATGTTTTAAATAACAAGCCTAAAGCAAGAATCGTTTTAGGTGCTAGATCCTCTGTTTTTTTACCTTTTTCTAATTTAGGATTGATTGTAGTAGATGAAGAACACGAAACTTCTTATAAACAATTCGAGCCTTCACCAAGATACAATGCAAGAGATGCAGCTATTGTTTTAGCTAAAATACATAAGGCAAAAATACTCTTAGGTTCTGCTACACCATCTTTAGAATCTTATTTTAATGCTACTCAAAATAAATATGGTTTTGTTTCTTTAAATAGACGCCATGGTAATGTACAATTGCCAAAAATAGAGCTTATAGACGTTAAGACAAAGCATAAGAAAAAAGAAATGACTGGGCATTTTTCTGATAGAATGCTTTTATTAATAAAAGAAGCTTTAGAAGAGAAAGAACAAGTTATTTTATTTCAAAATAGAAGAGGCTATTCGCCAGTTGTAGAATGTAAAACTTGTGGTGTTTCACCAGAATGTCCAAATTGCGATGTTACTTTAACATATCATAAATTCAAGCACGAATTAAGATGCCATTATTGTAATTACCAAAGAGCAATGCCAAATAGTTGTGGTGCTTGCGGTAGTAACACTTTAGACACAAAAGGTTTTGGTACAGAACAAATTGAAATAGAATTGAAAGAACTATTTCGAGACTATAAAATTGGTAGAATGGATTTAGACACAACACGTGGTAAATACGGTTATCAAAAAATAATAGGCGCTTTTGAAGCAAAAGAAATAGATATATTGGTTGGTACACAAATGCTTTCTAAAGGTTTAGATTTTGAAAACGTTTCTTTAGTCGGAATTTTAAATGCAGATACCATGTTGAATTTCCAGATTTTAGAGCACATGAGCGCGCTTACGATATGATGGTGCAAGTTTCCGGTAGAGCAGGTAGAAGTAAAAAACAAGGAAATGTAGCTATTCAAACCTACAACCCTTATCACCAAATATTACAACAAGTTTCTACTACAAGTTATACAGAAATGTATAAAGAACAATTGCAAGAACGTTGGCAATATAAATATCCGCCGTATTACAGACTTATAAAAATTACGATAAAACATAAAGATTATAACAAAGTAGATTCTGGTGTTAACTGGCTTTTTAAAGCATTGTACACTTCATTTGGCGAAAATGTTTTAGGACCAACGGCGCCCGCAGTTTCAAGAATAAGAAATCAATACATTAAAAATATTGTAATAAAGATTCCGCCGAAACAAAGTTTGGTAAATACTAAAAATCAGATTACAAAAATTAGAAATACCTTTGAAGCTGTAAAAGATTTTAGACCTATTCGGTTTATTATAGATGTTGATGCTTATTAGTAATTTAAAATATGTAAATTCTAAAAAAACTTTATGAAATTAAAAAAAGAATACGATTTAATATGTGTTGGTGGTGGAATTATGAGTGCTACTTTGGCATTAATTACTAAACTTTTAGATCCAAAGAAAGAAATTTTAATTTTAGAAAGGTTAGACAAAGTTGCTCAAGAAAGTTCTGCTGCATGGAATAATGCAGGTACTGGTCATTCTGCTTTGTGTGAATTAAATTATTGTCCGAGAAAATAAAGACGGATCAATCTCTATAAAAAAGGCCATCGATATTTGTTCGCAATACGAAACTTCAAAACAATTTTGGTCTTTTTTAACTAAAGAAGGTTTCTTAGAAAATCCAGAAGAATTTATTGCTTCAGTTAAACATCATAGTTGGGTTTTAGGTAAAGAAAATGCCGATTATTTAGATAAAAGATTTAAGGCTTTTAAAGAACATTTTATGTTCGATTCTATTGAATTTACAAGAGAAAAAGAAAAGATGAAGGAATGGTTTCCTTTAATTACAGAAAATAGAGATGAAAGTGAAGTAATGGCAGCCTCTAGAATTGATAGAGGAACAGAAATGAATTACGGAGTTTTAACAGAGAAACTATTTTCAATTTTAGAAAAAGAATTTGATACACCAGTGCATTGTAATATGGAAGTATTAGATATTGATCCTGATACAGATTTAGATTGGACTGTAGAAATAAAGAATTTAAAAACAAAAAAAATACATCAATTAGAAGCAGAACATGTTTTTATTGGAGCAGGAGGCGGCAGTTTATTATTACTACAGAAAGTAGAAATTGACGAGAAAGAAGGTTATGGAGGTTTTCCTGTAAGTGGAGAATGGCTGGTTTGTAAAAACGAAGAAATTATTAAGCAACATAATGCAAAAGTATATTCTAAAGCTGGTCTTGGAGATCCACCAATGTCTACACCACATTTAGATACGCGTTTTATTGATGGAAAACGTCAATTAATGTTTGGGCCTTTTGCTGGTTTTAGTCCTAAATTTTTAAAAGAAGGTTCTCATTTAGACTTGTTTAAGTCTATTCAGTTTGATAATATTCCTTCTATGTTTGGTGCTTTTTGGCACAATTTACCATTAACTCAATATTTAATAGAGCAAGTTTTAATGAGTAAAGAAGACAGAATGGATTCTTTACGAAGGTTTGTAAAAGATGCCAAAGATGAAGATTGGGAAGTTGTAAAAGCAGGACAAAGAGTTCAAATTATCAAAAAGGATGAATTTGAAGGCGGAAAATTACAATTTGGCACAGAAGTAATTTCTAGTAAAGATGGAAGTATTACGTGTTTGTTAGGTGCTTCACCAGGAGCATCAACAGCAACTTCTATAATGTTAGAAGTAATCGAAAAAGCGTTTCCGAATTGATGAATTCATCCGAAGGAAAAGAAAAATTAAAACAAATGGTACCTTTTTATAAAACAGAAATTACCAAAGAATTGTTTGATAAAGAATTAGAAAAGAGTAAGATTTCTTTGAAATTATAATTTTGATATATTTTTCCAATCTGCAATAATTTCTTTTTCCTTAACTAAAACAGAATCTTCTTTTTGCTCAAATTTTGCACGTCTTTCATCCGTTAAATTATCAGAATACCACCAATTGTGCGTTTCTTTTATAGATGTTTTTGTGTCTCTAAATGTCAAACCATTTTTTATAGCTAAAGTATTACTAACTCTTGCAGAACCATAATTGTATTCATCAACAGGAATCCATGGTACTAAAGATAATACGTTATGTTTTTTAAGAAAATCATAATCATCAATTTGTACTATAGTAGATTCCGCATTAAAAGTATGCTGAGTTTTGGTAACAAAATCTAGCATGGTTTCTTTATCAGAAGGACCAACAACATTGTAAGTTCCTGCAGATTTTTGTTCGGCTAAACGAATTGTAAATTCTGCAACATCTCTCACATCAATATATTGTACAGGGTCATCTGTTTTACCAGGAACTAAAATTTCGCCACCTTTTGCCAATCGAACAGGCCAATGCATAAATCTATCTGTTTTATCACCAGGACCAAACATGTAAGTTGGTCTTACAATTATAGAACGCTCTTTACCAAAAGCTTTTATGGTTTCTTGTTCAGAATTAGCTTTCATAACTCCATACCAATATTCCATTTTTAGCATTTCGTCTTCAATAACTTCGGGTTCTTTTAAAAGAACTTTTTGGTCTTCTTTAATATCTGCAGTTTTATAAGGGAAATAAACTCCTGTAGATGATGTATACACATAAACACCACAATTATCTTTTAATAATTGAGCTGTTTTTTGAGTCCATTTAGCTTTTTTACCGTAATTATCAATAACAATATCCCACTTTTTGTTTTCTAAAGCAGATAAATTATTCTCTCTATCACCAATTAAATGTTCAACTTTATCAAAAACTTCTTTATTTACGTTTGGTTTAGTTTTTCCTCTTGTAAAAATAGAAACTTTATGACCTCTTTCTAAAGCATATTTAATTTGATGTGGACCTAAAAAACTTGTTCCGCCTAGAATTAATATTGATAATTTATTTTTATCAATAGAACTACAAGAGAGCAAACTACTACTTAACAAAGGAATACTTGCACTTAATAAAACACTATTTTTAATAAATTTTCTTCTAGAATTACTCATATTTTACTACTGATTTTGATAACTTTAGCTAATATAATTAAATAATTATATTTTTTTAGGCAACCATTTTAAAACATTTGTAGTCTATATATTTGTAAGGCAGTTAAAACAGAAAAAAGAGGCTTGAAAATTATAACATTGCATAACAAACAAAAATCGTTAATTAAAAAAGCGATTGATAACAACAGAGAAGCTCAAAAACAATTGTTCGAGCAACATTCTCCTAAAATGTTGGGTGTTTGTAGGCAATATGTAAAAGATATGCATCATGCAGAAGACTTAATGTTGCAAGGTTTTTTAAAAGTTTTTACCAACTTATATAAATTTAAACATGAAGGTAGTTTTGAAGGTTGGATTCGAAGAATAATGGTGAATACGTGCATTTCTTATCTCAGAAAAAAGAACCTTGTAGATGTATCTGATGAAGATTTTGTGTTTAACGATGCAGCAACAGAAAGTTTAGAAAATACTTCGGTAGAAGATATTCAGAAATTAATAGACAAATTACCGAAGGTTATAAAATGGTATTTAATTTATTTGCTATCGAAGGATATAAACACTCTGAAATTGCAAAAAAATTAGATATTTCAGAAAACACATCAAAATCGCAATTATTTAAAGCACGTAAATTATTGCAAGAAAATTATAAAAAAATGAATAAAGTAATTCATGAAAACAAATAAGTTAGACAATAGCGTAAAAGAAAAGTTTGCAAATAGAACTTTAGAACCATCGGTTTCGGCTTGGGAACGTTTATCTACAAAATTAGATGAAGAACCAAAGCAAAAAAAGAAAGGTTGGTTTTTTTATATAGGTTATGCTGCAAGTATTATCGTAATAATTTCGATAGGATTTTTTATTTTTTCTGATGAAGACATCATCATTAAAAACGATACAATTATTGTAGAAGAAGTTATAGATACTGTAAATATTATTAAAAATATAGAAGAACATTTTAATGAAGTTTCAGTAGAAAAAGCAATTGTAAAAAACGAAAAATCTATACCGAAAAAACCAAAAAGATTGATAATAGCAATCGTATCAAAACAAATAATAGTACTAAAATTGTTCAGTTAAATATTAAAAAAATAAAGAGAAAGCATCATCATTAGTAGATAAAATAACAAGAACAACAAATAATGTAGTTGCAAAAAATGAAGTAAACCCTAGTTCTGATTTGAACAAAGATAAATTTAGTATTACCGTAAATGCAGATGACTTGTTAAAATCTGTATCTACAAAAAGTAAAAAAGTAGAAGCGTATTACGCAAATAATAATATTAGTGAAGAAGAACTTTTAAAAGCGATTAAATCTGAGCTCATAAAATCTGATTTAAAAGTGAATCCAGAAACTATATTGGCAGAAGTAGAGCGAAGTATTAATGATGATGTTTTTGAAAATAATTTTTTAAAATCTTTAAAGAAAAAATATCTAACATTGCTACTGCAATTGCTAGTCGAAACAATTAAATAAAAAAACAAACCTGATAAAACAATTTATAATGAAAAAAATTACAATCATATTCCTCTTAATGTTGTCGATAACAACATTTGGTCAAGAAAAAGAACTTTTGAAAAAGAAGTAAGAAAAATATCAAAAAAGATAGAAGAAATTACAAAAAATCAAAAAGATTCTTTAAAAGTAAAAGTTATTGCAATTGATAAAAGATTAGAAAAAGGAGAAATTACAAAAGAAACAGCAGATAATTTAAAGAAAGATGTTGCTAAGTATCATGCTAAACAAATAGAAGAACAAGTTAGTAAACAAGAACAATTATTACAGGTACTTGTTCAAGAAAAAACAAATGGAAAAATTATTAGTGCAGACGATAGCGATTTAAATGAAGAAGATGTAAACACTTTTAAAGTAGGTAACAAAACTTTTCGTTTTTCAATAAACACCAAAGATGTTAATGACGAGAATGATTTAGATAGAGAAAGAAAAGAGAGAAGATGGCGAAGAGACGGAAAAAATAATAGAAGAACTACAAGCCAATTTGTATTTGCTTTAGGTGTAAACAATGTTTTAGAAGATCATAAATTTAGTTCTTTAAGCGATTCTGAATATAAATTTTGGCAATCTCATTTTTATGAAATTGGTTTTACATGGAAAACAAGATTAACAAAAGAAGCTTCGCAAGTATACTTTAAATATGGTCTTTCTTTTCTTTGGAATAACTTAAGGTTAGATAACAATCAATCTCATATTAAAAACGGAGATAGAACAGATATTGTAGTATTTCCTAATAATTTAATCGAAAGTAGGCTAAGACATGTTCAAATGAATATTCCTATGCATTTCGAATGGGATTTTTCTAAAAACAAAAAATATAAAGATGGTTTTGTTTATGATAGAACAAACAGAGGTTTAAGAGCAGGTTTAGGTGGTTTTGTTGGTGTTAAATTAGGTACCGGACAATACTTAGAATATGAAGATGATAGAAATGTTAAAGTGCAAGAAATTCAGTTTAACAATTATAACATGAATACAGTAAACTACGGATTAAGTGCTTATGTTGGTTATAAATCTACAAGTTTGTATTTAAAATACGATTTAAATCCATTATTTAAAGACACTGAAACAAGAAATATTTCTATGGGACTTCGTTTAGATTTAAACTAAGAAATCATAAAAATTATAATTGATAATAAAAAAGTCAGCTCATTTGAGCTGACTTTTTTATTGATTTAGGGAATTATTAAAGATTAATTATTAAAATTTAATTATTAAGAGCCTTAATTAGTAATCTCATAAAAATTATACAATATCAAATTTTGTTTCAAATATCAAAAAAATCAAACTAAATTTACTCGCTTAAAATATCTAAATTAAGCAAAATGATAGTTGGAATTCCTAAAGAAATTAAGAACAACGAAAGTAGAGTAGGTATGACACCTGCAGGTGTTTTTGAACTTACAAAAAGAAATCATTCAGTTTTTGTGCAATCTACAGCAGGAGAAGGAAGTGGTTTTTTTGATAAAGATTATCTAGAAGTTGGTGCTACAGTTCTAGAAACCATAGAAGAAGTTTACAGTAAAAGTGAAATGATTGTAAAGGTTAAAGAACCAATTGCATCAGAATATCCTTTAATTAAAGAAAACCAAATAGTATTTACTTATTTTCATTTTGCATCTAGCGAACCGTTAACACTTGCTATGATCAAAAGCAAAGCAATTTGTATAGCTTATGAAACTGTAGAAGATAATGACGGTACATTACCACTTTTAACACCAATGTCTGAAGTTGCCGGAAGAATGGCAATACAACAAGGTGCTAAATATTTAGAAAAACCAATTAAAGGACGTGGTATTTTATTAGGAGGAGTTCCGGGTGTAAAACCTGGTAAGGTTTTAATTTTAGGTGCAGGAGTTGTTGGTGTGCAAGCTGCAAAAATGGCTGCAGGTTTAGGTGCTCATGTAACTATTATGGATATCAACATGAAAAGACTACGTTACGTAAATGATGTATTACCTAATCATGTCACTACCGCTTTTTCTAGTGAATATAGTATTAGACAATTAATTAAAACCCATGATTTAATTGTTGGTGGTGTTTTAGTTAAAGGAGGTAAAGCGCCTAAATTAATTACCAAAGATATGCTAAAAGAAATGAGACCAGGTACCGTTATTGTAGACG
The DNA here is from genome assembly GCF_055693625.1 of Polaribacter sp. HA6-7. Lineage (NCBI taxonomy): Bacteria > Pseudomonadati > Bacteroidota > Flavobacteriia > Flavobacteriales > Flavobacteriaceae > Polaribacter > Polaribacter sp. HA6-7. The sequence continues at coordinate 1,546,784 of NZ_CM146338.1, read as the reverse complement.
TTGCAGTAGATCAAGGTGGTTGTTTTGAAACTACAAAAGCTACAACACATGAAGATCCTACATATATTATTGATGATGTTGTACATTATTGTGTAGCAAATATGCCAGGTGCTGTACCTTACACATCTACAATGGCATTAACAAACGTAACTTTACCATTTGTTCTAAACCTAGCTAATAAAGGTTGGGAAAAAGCATGCGAAGAAGATCAAAACTTATCTAAAGGATTAAGTATTGTAAAAGGAGACGTTGTTTATAAAGAAATAAACGAAGCTTTTAATCTTTAAAATTATCTTAAAAAAGATTGTAAATAAACATTTCAATATTATTAGTGCTAATAATTAAAAAGTTACTATATTTGCACCCTTAAAAATAAACAATAAATATTTAATTTATGAATCATTACGAAACTGTTTTCATTTTGAATCCCGTTTTATCTGATACTCAGATAAAGGAAACAGTACAAAAGTTTAATGACTATTTGGTTTCTAGAGGTGCCGAAATGATTTCTAAAGAAGATTGGGGCTTAAAAAAATTAGCGTATCCAATCCAAAAAAAGAAAAGTGGTTTTTATCACTTATTCGAGTACAAAGTAGCTGGAGAAGAAATTGCTGCATTTGAGTTAGAATTTAGAAGAGATGATAGCGTTATGCGTTACCTTTCTGTTAAATTAGACAAACATGCTGCAGCTTGGGCAAAAGTTAGAACTGAACGTGTTAAATCTAGTAAAAAATAAGAAATGGCATCAATAGAACAACAAGCAAAAGGTGGTAAATCTGCTGACGTTAGATATTTAACGCCATTAGATATAGATACAAAAAAAGAAGCAAAATACTGTAGATTTAAAAAGAAAGGTATCAAGTATATCGATTATAAAGATGCAGATTTCTTAATGTATTTAGTAAATGAACAAGGTAAAATTTTACCAAGACGTTTAACAGGAACTTCATTAAAGTATCAACGTAAAGTTGCACAAGCAATAAAAAGAGCGCGTCATTTAGCGTTAATGCCTTACGTTGGAGATTTGTTAAAATAATAAAGAAGTAGAGACATGGAATTGATATTAAGACAAGACGTAGAAAATTTAGGATTTAAAGATGATGTTGTATCTGTGAAAAACGGTTACGGTAGAAACTTTTTAATCCCTACAGGACAAGCAGTTTTAGCTACTTCATCTGCAAAGAAAGTTTTAGCAGAGAATTTAAAACAAAGAGCTTTTAAAGAAGCTAAATTAGTTGAAGATGCAAATGCAATTGCAGAAACAATTAAAGGATATGAAATTAAGATTGCATCTAAAGTTGGATCTGGAGACAAATTATTTGGTTCTGTAAACAACATAGATTTAGCTGCAGCATTAGCTAAAGCTGGTACAGATATTGATAAGAAATTTATCAAAGTTACTGGTGGTAATGTTAAAAGATTAGGAAAATACGAAGCTGCTGTAAGATTACACAGAGCAGTTGTTGCTGATATTACTTTTGAAGTAGTAGCAGAGTAACTAAAATGTTAACATATTGTTAAAAAAAGCATCTACTTTATAAGTAGATGCTTTTTATTTGTTTTATTTTTGAGATGTAAACTCAAATTATACAAAATGAAGCAAAAATTTATTTTAGTGCTTTCTTTATTTTTATTTGCAGTAATTAGCGTAAACGCTCAAGTTACTTCATCAAAGATTAAAGGAATTGTAACAGATGTTACAGGAGAACCATTATTTGGTGCATCCATTTCGGTATTACATGTACCAACAGGAACTTTAACTGGTACAACCGCTCAAGACAATGGTAGGTATACAGTATTAAATTTAAGAGTAGGTGGTCCTTACAAAATAACATTTAGTTATTTAGGATTTAAAACTCAAGAAGTTAATGACGTATTTTTACTACTTGGAAAAACTACTAACATCGATGGTAAGTTAGCAGAAGAAGGGCAATCATTAGATGAAATAGTAATTTCTTCATCAAAAAACAAAACTTTTAATAGCGATAGAACGGGTGCACAAACAAGTGTTTCTGCTATGCAATTAAAAACATTACCTACAATTTCTAGATCTACTGCAGATTTTACACGTTTAGAGCCTTCGGCTAGTGGAAATTCTTTTGGTGGTAGAAATGATCAGTTTAATAACTTCTCTTTAGACGGAGCAATTTTTAACAATCCATTCGGATTAGATGCGCCAACTCCAGGAGGACAAACAGGTGCACAACCAATTTCTTTAGATGCAATTGATCAAGTTTCTGTATCAACAGCGCCTTACGATGTAACATTATCTCGGTTTTACAGGAGCTTCTGTAAATGCAGTAACTAAAAGTGGTACAAACGAATTTACAGGTACTGTTTATGGTTTTTATAGAAATGAAGATTTAACGGGTAGTAAAGTCAATGGTCAAGATATTTTTGTGCCGGAATTAACTCAAAATCAATACGGAGTTAGTATTGGTGGACCAATAGTAAAAAATAAATTATTCTTTTTTGCAAATTTTGAAAAAGATGAACGTGTAGATTTAGGACAAAATTGGTTACCAAATAGAGGTTCTGGTTTAATAAATGAATCTAGAGTTTTAGAGCAAGATTTAATCAATGTTAAAAACGCTCTTGCTGGTATTGGTTATGATACTGGTAGTTACGAAGGTTTTACACACGATACAGAATCTACGAAAGGTATTTTTAAATTAGATTGGAATGTAAATGAAAACAATAGAGTTGCTTTTATTTATAATTTCTTAAATGCCTCTAAAGATAAACCTGCGCATCCAACTGCAATTAACAGACGTGGGCAGATTTTAACACTTTACAATTTCAAAACTCAGGATATAGAATTAATAATAAATTAAATTCTTTTCAATTTGAATTGAATTCTAATTTAACAGAAAATACTACAAATAAGTTACAATTAGGATATTCTCATTTTGAAGATTCAAGAGATCCTTTTTCTGCTCCAGCACCAGTAATCAATATTTATAAAAATGGTTCGCCATATATTATAGCTGGTCATGAACCTTTTTCTATTAACAATAGATTAGATCAAAAAGTATTTCAATTAACAAATAATATGAACTTTTTTCAAGGAGATCATACTTATACAGTTGGTTTTTCTTTCGAAAAATTTATGTTTAAAAACTCGTTTAACTTAAAAGGTTATGGTTTTGATGTTTTTGGAAATGTTGATATTAATAATTTTGATGCAAATAATTACGCCAATGCATTGGCAAATGCTCAGACTACTTTTAATACTAAAAATAATTTAGGTGAAGGAGTAGATGGTGGATGGAATTTAGCTGAAATGAATTTTGGCCAATTAGCTTTTTATGTTCAAGATGAATGGGAAGTTAATAACAATTTTAAACTTACATACGGTATAAGATTTGATAAACCTTTATTCTTTAATACATCAGAATTAGCTCAAAAATTTATAGATACAGAAAATTCAGAATGGTTTGTACCAGGAATAGAATATACAGATCCAGAGACAGGAAATCCTTACGTATTTGATTCTACAGAAATGCCGTCTAACCAATGGTTAATTTCGCCAAGAGTTGGTTTTAACTGGGATGCTAAAGGAGATTCTAGTTTACAAATTAGAGGTGGAACAGGATTATTTACAGGTCGTTTACCGTTTGTATGGATTGGAAACCAAGTAAGTGGTTCTGACGTATTCTTTTATCAAGTTGTAGATCCAGATTTTAAATTTCCACAAGTTTGGAGAACAAATATTGGTATTGATAAACGTTTAGAAAACGGAGTAGTTTTAACTACAGATGTTTCTTACACGAAAGACATTAACGGTGTTCATGTACAAAATTGGGGATTAAAAACACCTTCGGCACTTTAAGTGGTGTAGATAATAGACCTGTTTATTTAGCAGGAGATCATGCAACTTCTTTCTTAGGAAATGCTAACGCATATACTTTAACTAACTCAAACAAAGGTAGAATTTGGAATGCTTCTTTTAAAGCTCAAAAAACTTTTGATAATGGTTTGTATACAACTATTGCTTATAATTATTTAAATGCTAAAGATGTAAACTCTATCGAAGCAGAAATTACAGGTGATGCATTTGCATTTAATCCAGCATTAAATAATGTAAACGACGAGCAGTTAAGTTATTCTAAATATGGTGATACACATCGTATAGTTGGTGTTGCTAGTAAAAAGTGGACTTACGGAAATGACAAATGGTCTACTACTTTATCTGCATTTTTTGAATATGCACAAGGTGGAAGATTTAACTACACATATGGTGGAGACATTAACGGAGACGGTGCAGCCGGAAACGATTTAATTTACATTCCAACAACTAGTGAAGTTACACAAATGCAATTCTCGGAGCAGGACAAGCTACTGCTTTCGAAAACTACATTCAGCAAGATGATTACTTAAACGGTAGAAGAGGAGAATATGCAGAAAGATACGGAGCCTTGGCACCTTGGAGAGGAAAATGGGATATCAAATTATTACAAGATTTAAACATAAACGTTGGTAATGGTAAAACAAATACTGTTCAGTTTAGTGTAGATATTTTAAACTTTGGTAATCTATTAAACTCTAAATGGGGTTTAATTCAGCAACCAAACAGTGTACAACCAATTGGTGTTAGTTTTGATAATGCTGGTGACCCAGTTTATACTTTTGATGAAAATCAACAAACAACTTTTGGTTACTCATCTTCATTATTATCAAGATGGCAAGCTCAAATTGGTTTACGTTATATTTTCTAAATCAATTAAGAATTAAGATATTTGAACCGCCCAATTATGGGCGGTTTTTTTTATATATAATATTATGAAATATAGACAACTTACTAAAGAACAGTTTGAAAGTTTACATGAAGAATTTGCTAGATTTTTAGCTTCGCAAAGTATAGATGTTAAAGAATGGAATCAAATTAAGGAAGAAAAACCAAAAATTGCAGAAGAAGAAATGAATGTTTTTTCTGATATTGTATGGGATGATGTTTTAACAAAAACGAAGTTTGTAGAACATTATTCTAAAACAGCTGTAAACCTTTTTAAATGTGATGAAAAAAATTAAAAGAATTGCCATAAAAATAAATTGGGACATTAATTTACTAGAGCAAGAAGGTTTTGAGTGGTTAATGAAAAATCCTTTAGACAATTCTGTAGATATTTTTACTGGAGATAAAGAATACAATACAGAGAGAAATAGCGAAATATTTGATTTAATTGAAAAAGGAGGATCTATATCTAGAGGAGAAATTTTCAACTATTTTGAGCAAATTATCGCTTAATAAAATTTTATTACCATTCATCTATACTTTTTTGTATATTGTCTACAGATAAATCTGTTTGGCCTACTATAAAAGTTAACAACTCTTTATTAGATTATTTTTGTCTAAAATCAAGGTAAATTAATCATGGGTAAACAAATTAATATACTGTTAATAGAGGATAATTTAATCGAAATAATGAAAATGAAAAGAACTATTTCATTATTAGAATTAACACACAATATTACAGTAGCAAAAAACGGAGAAGAGGCATTAGAAATTTTAGAAGATAAAAGTAAATTTCCTGATTTAATTTTATTAGATTTAAACATGCCAAAATTAAGTGGAATAGAATTTCTTACAATTCTAAAAGGTAATGATGAAATTAAACATATTCCTACAGTAATTTTAACGACTTCAGACAATCAAAAAGATTTAGAAGAATGTTATAGTATAGGGGTTTCGGATATATGCTAAAACCCTTAAAATATGACGATTACGTTAAAAAAATAGAAACTGTATTAAATTATTGGAGCGTTAATGAATTAAAAAATATTAGTTATGAAAGGTATTGTTTTCACTGAATTCTTAGATTTAGTTGAAGAAAAGTTTGGTATTGAAATGGTTGATAAGATTATTTCGCAGTCAACATTAGAATCAGAAGGTATTTATACGTCTATTGGTACGTATAGTTTTTCTGAAATGTTACAACTACTAAAACACTTAAGTGAAAACACTAATATATCTATTGATAACTTATTGTTAGTTTACGCAGAACACTTTTTTAGTGTTATAGAAAATAGTTACCCTGGTTTACTAGCAACCTACAAAGATCCCATAGAAATGATTTCTTCAATAGAAGATCATATTCATATAGAAGTTAGAAAAATTTACCCGGATGCAGAGCTCCCTACTTTTATAGTAGAAGAAAAAACTGAAGATTCTTTAGTTTTAATTTATAAATCTAGTAGAGCTATGCATCATTTTGGTCTTGGTTTAATGAATAAAACTTTCGAACACTTTAATTCTACAGCAAATATTGTTTTAGAAAAAATAAAGGAAGATGGTACGGTAGTTAAATTTCTTATTAATAAAAATTAATGAGTCAAGAAAAAATTGACATATTAGAAAGAGCTCTCAAAAGAGAGAAATCTGCAAGAAAAGCAGCAGAAAAAATTCTAGAAGATAAATCTAGAGATTTATATTTTGTATCTGAAAAGTTAAAAGATACTAACACAAAATTAGAAACATTATTAGATGAAAAATCTATACAATTAGAGGGTGTTTTCGAAAATATTGTAGACGCATTTGTTGTAATGGATCTCAGTGGAAAAGTTGTCAAATTTAATGAACCTGCAATACATCTTTTTGGTTATGATATTAATAATGAAACCTTAAACGTTAAAGATTTAGTTTATAAAGAAGATATGGAATATGCAATATCTTCTTTTTGATTTACTAACCAAAGGTTTTTTTAAGAATTATCAATCTAGGATTTACACAAAATCTAAGCAAATAAAATGGGTTCAGATTAATGCTAGTATCATCTATAATAAAGAAAAACAACCTATTGGTGCACAAGGTATTGTAAGAGATATTACAGAGAAAAGAGCTGCAGATGAAAAATTATTAGAGTCTAAAAATAGACTATCTGCTTTAGTTTTAAATTTAAATAGTGGAATTATTTTAGAAGATGAAAACAGAAAAATCTCTCTAACAAATAATAAATTTTGTCAACTATTTAAAATTGATGAGAGTCCAGAAGATTTGTATGGTAAAAACAGTGATTGGGCTTTAGATGAAATAAAAACACTCTTTAAAAAGCCTGATGAATTTGAAAACCGAATTATTGAAATAGTTTCTAACAAAACTGCAGTTTTTGGAGATCATTTAGAATTGAAGGATGGAACAGTTTTAGAAAGAAATTATATGCCAATTATAGTTTCGGAAATCTAAATGGTTTTTTATGGACATTTAGAGACATTACTTTAGAGAAAAATTATAGTTTAAGTTTAGAAGCTCAAAAAGCAAAGTATAGCAATATAATTGCTAACATGAATCTAGGTTTAATAGAGATAAATACAGATAATGAAATTTTGATGGTAAATCAAAGTTTTGTAGATATGTCTCGGTTATTCAAAAGAAGAATTAATAGGTCAAAAAGGTAATATTTATTTTCCTTTAACTGATGTAGATACAGAAAAGTTAAAAGAAAAAAGAAAGAAAAGACTTAAAGGAGAATCTGATTCTTATGAACTTAAAGTTAAAACAAAATCTGGTGAAACTAGACATTGGCTAGTAAGTGGTGCCCCTAATTATAATCTTTCTGGTGAAATTGTAGGTTCTATAGGTATCAACTTAGATATTACAGAATTTAAAAAATTAGAACTTCAAAAAGAAAAAATATTAAAAGAGTTAGAAAAAAGAAATGAAGAGTTGCATGAGTATGCACATATTGTTTCGCATGATTTAAAATCTCCGCTAAGAAGTATAGACGCTCTGGTTTCTTGGATTAAAACAGATAATGAAGGGAAATTTGATGAAATGACACTCGAAAATTTCAATCTAATTAATACTACATTAGAAACAATGGAAAAATTAATTTCTAATGTTTTAGAATATTCTAGTGCTGGTTCTAATACTTCTTCTCCCGATGACGTAGATTTAAATGTTACATTATCCGATTTAAAGAGCTTTTTATATGTACCAGAAAACATTTCTATTAACGTTGTTAATACTTTACCAGTTATAAAAGGAGATAAAACTAAATTTCAGCAATTATTCCAAAATTTTATTAGTAATGCAATTAAATTTTGTGATAAAGAAGTAGGTTTAGTAGAAGTTGGGTACGAAGATAAAAACACCTTCCATCAATTTTTCATAAGAGATAATGGTATTGGTATAGAAAAAAAGTATCACGAAAAAATTTTTCAGGTATTTCACTCATTAAATAAAAGAAAAGATTCTACAGGAATTGGTTTATCAATCGTAAAAAAAATAATCGATCTACACGAAGGTGATATTTGGCTAGAAAGTGAACCAAATGTAGGCACAACTTTTTCTTCACACTAAAAAAGAACTAAAATGAAAACGGTACAATTAAAAAAAATAAAAATTCTAATTGGAAATATTTATCAGAAAATATTAGTTTAAAAAAACCCTTAGTACTTGTTTTCGGTAATCGTTTTTTATTAGAAGATGAAAATATTTACCAAGAAGTTAAAGAAATGTTTACTGATGGACATATTGTATTTGGTTCTTCTTGTGGTGATATTTCTTCTGATGCAATCGATGAAGAAACAATTACAATTACAGCTATAGAATTTGAAAAAAGTACTTTTGAAATAAAAACTGCCAATGTAAATGAAAACAAAATTGATGATCATTACGACAGTTTTAAAGCTGGTAAAGATTTAATTAGTAAGTTTAACACAAAGAATTTAAAGTATATTTTTGTGGTTTCTGAAGGTAGTTTTTTAAACGGAAGTCAATTTACTAATGGTATGAACGCCGCTACAGATGATAATCTTTTAATTACTGGTGCTTTGTGTGGTGATGATGCAAGATTTGAAAAAACAGTATCTTCTTATAATGAGAACCCTAAACAGGGTGAATTGGTAGCAATTGGTTTATATGGCGAATCATTAGAAGTTTCATTTTCTATTAATGGTGGTTGGACGCCTTTTGGCCCTGAAAGAATAGTAACAAAATCTAAAGGGAATATTTTATATGAGTTAGATAATTTACCAGCGTTAGATCTTTATAAAAAATATTTAGGTGATAAATCTAAAGAATTGCCAAGTGCAGCCTTGTTATATCCTTTAAATGTTAAGTCTGAAAAAGAAAAAAATTCTATCGTAAGAACTATTATTAATATTAATGAAGATGATAATTCGATGATTTTAGCAGGTGACATTATTGAAAATTCAAAAGTTCAATTAATGATGACCAATGTAGATAATATCGTAAATGCTGCAGAAAAAGCCGCTATCAGTGCATCACAAATTAGAAAAAACAAGCCGAATTAGCTATTCTGGTAAGTTGTATTGGTAGAAAATTAGTATTAGATCAAAGAGTAGAAGAAGAGGTTGAAGAAGTTATAGAAATTGTAGGTGAAACTACTACTGTAACCGGATTATATTCATACGGAGAAATTGCTCCTTTTATTGGTGAAAGTAATTGTCAATTGCACAATCAAACAATGACTATTACTTTAATCAGCGAATAATGAATCCTCTTTTAAAAAGACAAATCAGAAAATACTTACCTAAAGAACTTCGTGAAAGTGAAGATTTAGATGCATTCTTAGATGCTATAAATAAATCATACAAAACATCCGAAGAGCAGTTTGTAATGTTGCAAAGAGCTACAACAATTAGCTCTGAAGAACTATTTAATGTTAATAGTAAACTAAAAGAAGAAACTAATTCTCAAAAAAGTTATCAATAAATTAGAAGGTGTAATAGATCAATTACAATCTTATAATTTATTGGGAGATAGACCAGAAGAAACAACAGATTCGTTAACGCTTGTAGATTTTATTGATAATCAAACTAAAGAAATAATACGAATTAATAATCAAAAAGACGCACTCTTAAAAGATTTAGAATTACAAAATCAAGAGTTGAACGATTATGCCCAAATGGTATCGCATGATTTAAAATCCCCATTACAAAGTATAGAGACAATGGCCACTTGGTTGCAAGAAGATTATAAAGAAGCATTAGAACCATACGGAATAGAAAATTTAAAAATTATAAGAGAAAACGTATTAAAAATGGATAATTTAGTACGTGGTATTTTAGAGTACTCTACCATTAGAAGAATGGAAGGAGAATTTTATAAAGTTAATTTAAATGAAATTCTAAAAAAGTTGATTGGTCAACTAAAAATATCTGATTCTATTAAAATAACCGTTCCTAATAATTTACCTACAGTTTACGGTGACAAATTTAGATTAGAAAAATTATTCTATAATTTGCTAGATAATGCAATAAAATATAACGATAAAGAAGAAAAAATTATAAAAATTGGCTTTGAAGAAAATGAAAATTATTTTAATTTCTATGTAAAAGATAACGGACTTGGTATTAAAGAACGTTATTTTGATAAAGTTTTTGAGACATTTCAAAAATTAGATCATGAAAACAACTCTACAGGATTAGGATTACCAATTGTAAAAAAAATTATAGATATTTACAACGGTAAAATATGGATAGAATCTATTGAAGATAAAGAAACTACATTTTATTTTACATTAAAGAAATAAATATGGAAAAACCGAATTTAGATTATATAAATCAACTAGCAAGAGGAGATGAATCTATTAAGAAAGAACTTATAGATGTAATCAAAACTGAGTTTCCTGAAGAGCAAAAAGACTACTATGAAAGTGTAAAAATAGGTGAGTTCAAAAAAATTGAAGAAAATGTGCACCGAGTTAAACATAAAATTAGTATTTTGGGACTTGAGAAAAGTTACGAAATTGCTAATAAATTCGAACACAATCTTCGAGAATTAAATTTTAATGGTCAAGAAGACTTCGAAAAAATAATTGTAGCAATTTCTGAATATATAGAAACTCTATAATTTTTATGAATTGTATTATTATTGATGATGAAAAAATGGCTAGAACCATTTTAAAAACTTTATGCAATGAAGTTAAAGAATTAAATGTTCTAGAAGATTTTCCGAATGCTTTACAAGCAATCAAATATTTAAATGAAAATGCTGTAGATTTAATATTCTTAGATATTCATATGCCTGATTTTAATGGTTTAGATTTTATCAAAAGCATTAAAAATCCTCCCAAAATAATACTTACAACTTCAGATCCTCAATTTGCTATCGAAGCTTTTGAATATGATTTTATTATAGATTATTTACTAAAACCATTAGAGTTAGAACGTTTTAAAAAATCGATAGATAAAGCTAATAAAAAGGTTTTAACTACTTCATTACCTACATCAGAAAACAACCCAAAATCTTCTAATAATGAGATTGATAATGACTTTTATGTAAATATTGATAGAAGATTAATTAAAATAGATTTACCTAGTATTTATTTAATAGAAGCAAAGGGAGATTACATTAAAATTAAAACTGAAAATAAAGATTATACTGTACATTCTACATTAAAGAAAATAGAAGAAAAATTACTAGATTCTCTATTCCTTAAAATTCATAGATCTTATATAATCAATATTAAAAAGATAATAGATATTGAAGATAATAGTGTTTTAATTAAGAAAGATGTGGTACCTGTTAGTAGGTCTAAAAGACCTGAATTGATGAAAAGGTTAGATTTATTGTAATCTTTTATCTAAACTAAACTGATATTTGGTCTATAGTTTAGTTGTAAATAGCGAATAAAGTATATCAAATTTACCTTTATTACTATTTTTGTGGTATAAAATTATATCATGAAAAAATTGTTACTAATATTAATTTCTACTGCAATTACCTCGATAAATGCACAGAATAAAAATAGTTTAGACAATTTTATTTCTAATGAAGGATCTTTACATAAAAATACCACTTCCGTAGTTAATTATTTACCAAAAACTGGTGTCTTTAATTCGGAAACTACAAATATTTCTCAGCCGTCAGATTTATTAACTACTGCAAACGCAAATGAAATATTTATTGTAGACTATTATAAAAATAATAAAAAGGTTTCTACTGTATTAGCATCAAAAACAAAAGCGAATATATATGATCATTCAAAAGTAATATACGATAGATTTTATAATGATTCGTTAGAAGACATTACTATTTTAGAAACAAGAGGGCATCAAATTATTTGTTCTAAAATAAAAAGAGCTAACGGAAAAATTGAATATAGTTTGAATTTTTCTATAAGAGAAAATACTAATGAAAACGAATTATTTAGTTTTTGGAATAGAGATCAATATCCTACAGGAAAATATCAGAATTTTCAAATATGGGGAAGTTCTTATTTACAAGTAGAGTTTATTGCTAATTTTATTATTGATAAACAAACCCGACTAAACGGTTTAAAAAGTTTAAAAAACAAAGATATAATTCCCAATGTATTTGTAAAGTCTGGTTCTTATGCAAACGGACTATTAAAATTAATTATTATTAATAAAACTAGTGAAACTGCTGTTATTCTAAATAGTAATATAGCAGCTACAGAAATTTACAAGCATAAAAAAACATCTAAAACTATTGCTTTATCTCGGTGCTTATACTGAAGTATTACAAATTGAAACAGGTATTTTATTTGACATCGGTTTTACTTTGCAAACTAACAATTCTGTTCAAAAAGATGCTTTATATTTAGCAGATGGCCCTTGGGGGTTGGATTATTTGAATGAATATGCAACTATCAACAACTTTAAAATAAACGTTAAAAATAAAAGTAATTCAGAAAAAGCTCATAAAGTTGATAGAAATGCATCTGTAACCGGAGAAGTTAAAGGAAACGTAAATCTATTTAGACATCTTTTACCAAGAGATCAAACTTTAGACGTAAAAAACTATAGTTTTGTAAATTTTGCATCAATAAATAATAAACCTGTAGAAATTGTAATAATGCAGGAAGATGGCAGAACTTGGGATAATAGATTAAGATACTCAATACCAGCAACATCAGAATTAAGAAATTTTAGTATTCCTTTTTCTGATTTTAAAGATGCCAATGGTAATTCTGCTGTAGTTACTAATATTAAAACAATTGTTTTTTCTGTTATAGGAGATTATACAAACTTTGTGCCTTTTGATATAGAAGTTAATGATTTGTCTTTCACTTCAATTACAGTATTAAATCAAGAAGAACAGTTAAAAAACTCAAACGCAAAACCATTTAATTATCCTAATCCGTTTTCTAGCAATACAACCATGGTATTATCTTCTAGTTCTTCATATATAATTTTACAAGTGTATGATTCTTTAGGTAGAGTAGTAGATACTAAAAAAATAGATACAGATAGTACTCAATTGCGAGCAACTTATAAAGCGCCAAATTTAAAAAATGGTCAATATAAATATTTATTAAAGGACGAAAAAGGTAAAACCTTTTCGGGGACATTTATAATAAATTAAAATTAAAACATATAGTGGAAAATAGTAAAGGTGAGAGTTAGTTTTTTTGCCTTTACTTTTTATAAATCGGTTTTTTTAGAAAAATCCATTTAAATCTTAAACCAAATTCTGTGTAAGTAAATCCTGTAGAACCTGCTGTTGCTACTGCAGAAGCAATGTTACTTTGTAAACCATAAATGTTTATCAAAGCTCGGTCAGAAAACTTGTATCCTAATTTTGCGTCGATTCTATAAGTACTTAAACTATCATCATCTTCAATATACTGCAAACCAGTTGCTGCGGTTAAACCATAAAACCATTCTTTATTCTTTGCTGCGGTTTCATCTTTTATCAAGTTTATAAATAATTCTACGGCATTAAATTTACTTGGACTAAAATAGTTACCTCTTTTTCTTTAAATGATATATTTTGATAATTTACACCTGCTTTTACTGATGGTTTTGAAAAAATATTATAATATAAAGAAGTAAATAATAAATTTCTAGAATTTTCATCACTCTGCCAAGTATAATAATATTGGGTAAACCAACCTAAATTAAAATTAGTGTTTAAACTATAATTTGCAATAATATTATTCTGTACAATTTGATCATTTAATAAAGCAGCGTTAAAATTCTGAATATCTCTTTTGTAGCCAATCTCTAAGTTTTGTAGTTTAAAAGGCTTTATGTTTAAAGAAATATCTGTTAATAATTGTGTGTAACTTTCTTGTGCTGATTCTGATTTTGTAGCACCAAAATTAGCTTTTAAAGTTAAATTATTCAAAAGTTGATAAGAGGCACCTAACAATATATTATTAGTTGTTGCTTCTACTGCAGTTACACTATTCTTTGTTGTTCTGTAATTGTAATTTGCAAGTATCTTGAATTTTGTAGAAAAAGGAATTTCCGTTTTAAAATCAAATGCATTGGCTTTGTTGTTTCCGTTATCATAAGAATATGAATATTTTGTTTCTAAATGTGGCGTAAAGCTTAAATCTAATTGTTTTATAAAGTTTTTTGCATCTTTTTGATCATCATAAAACGTAAGAGTGTTTTCTGCACTTTTATAAGCCTTTTTGTAATATCCGAAGCTTTTAAAGCATTTGCTTTTCCTAGGTTTCCATCAAAAGAAGCGCTATCTTTTTGTAAAATTGAATTATAATCGGCTATACTTTTCTTAAAATCACTTTTATAAATATTTAAAGTTGCTCTAAGTGATAATATCCAATTTTCTAGAGTAGAATTATTTTCTAATAATTTTTGAATTTCATTTTCTGCAGCAGAATATTTTTTATTCCAAATTAATGCCTGAATATATCTTTCTATTGTCTGATTTTTTAATGTTTTTGATGTATTCTCTTTGATGCTATTTAACGATTTCTCACTAATTTTTAAAGCAGTTTTATCATCTTCTGCTAAATGATACGATAGAGCAATACCGTTTAAAGAAGTTAATAAATCTGCAGGATTTTCTCCAATAATTTCATAAGTTTCTTTCGCTTTATCTGTTTGGTTAGAAATTAAATATAAGTTTGCAAGATTTAATAAAGTTTCTTTGTCATTTTTAAAAGTAACTAGGTTTTCTTTTAATAAAGCTTCTGCTTTTTTATATTCTTGGGTTTTTACTTTAGCACTCGACAAGCCTAGTCTCATGTACTTTTTTGAAACTAATGCATTGTTATTTCCAGGAGAAACTGCCAAAGCTTTATCAACATTAATAAGAGCATTTTCATATTCTTTTAAATTAGACAGTGTATTTGCGTAACCTAATAAAGCTGCAAAGCTTTTATCATTTTCTTGCAATAACTTTTCATAATATACCTTTGCATCTTTATAGTTTTTACTCCATAATAATGATTCTGCATAATTTAATTTCACTTCAAAATCGGCAGGATAATCTTTTAATAAATCTGTAAAGATTCCAACTGCTTTAGCTGAATTTCCATTTAAACCTACAGCACGACCATAACATAATCTAGCAGTTTTATTTGTTGGATAATCTTTTAAAACTTCATTAAAAAAACTTCTGCTTTTTTATATTTTCCGGTTTCTAAATACGTAAAACCTTCTTTCATGTCTTGACATAAAGTATTTAAACTAAAAAAGAATACACAAAAAAGTGTAGTAAAAATATATTTCATATCTAACCTGTTTTGATTGTAATTTAAAGAATAAAAATATTCTTTTAAACGGCATAAAATTGTAATTGAACGATTAAATCTACTCATTTTAATAGAACTAAAAGATATTTACAGCATTATTAACATAAAAATAAAGATAATGCCATTAGAAATTTCAAAAAAAGACAATAAATTTTATTTAAAAGGAAAAATTAATTCTGAAACGGTTCCTTATTTTATTTCTTTTTTTGATAAAATTAGATCTAAGCAAATAATTATTAACATTAATAATATTAAAGAAATTGATAAATTAGGATTACTAACAATTTATAATTTTTTAGATAAGTCTCATATAAACAATATGTTATTTTCTGTAGAAGGCTATGGTTGTAAAGAAATTTATGACTATTTTCAGGAAATGAAAATCGCTTAAAAGAAACCCAAACTATGCAAGCATTAATTAGATTTGTAAAAAAAGGTATAAAACCAGAACAATTGTTTATGTTAAGTGTACTACTAGTAAATGGTGGTAATTACTTATATAACTTGGTTTTAGGAAGAGTATTAGGTCCAGAAAAATTTGCTGATGCAGCTATTTTAATCACTTTTCTATTAGTACTATCTTTTGTTGCCATGACTTTTCAATTGGTAACGGCAAAGTTCTCTGTACTTTTCGAAGATTCTGTATTTAGTGGTTTTATTTCTAAAATATATAAGAATGCGCTATTTACTGGTGTTTTTTTGGCAATTTTAATAGTAGTTTTTTCATTACAATTACAAAGCTTTTTTAGAACTACATCTTCTACAATGTTTGTTATTTTCGGAATTGGCGTTCCTTTTTATTTTTTAATGAGCGTAAATAGAGGTGTTTTTCAAGGAAAACAAGAACTTAAGTCATTGTCTATCACGTATCAATCAGAAATGATTAGTAGACTGTTGTTAACTTTTACTTTATTATATTTATTAGATATTGATTCTTCTTTAATAATTGCAATTGGTATATTTTTCTCATTCATTTTCGGACTTTTGCCTTTTAGAACCAGCAATTTTTCTTTATCTAAAAAATTTGTTTTAGATACTGCCAACAAAAAATTAGTAAAAAACTTTTTTATCATTACAGCATTTTATGAGCTTACACAGATTATTATAAACAATAGTGATATTTTATTAGTAAAACATTATTTTGAGTCTTATGAGGCTGGTTTATATGCTTCTTTAGCTTTAATAGGTAGAGTAGTATACTTTATTGCATGGATGTTTGTAATGTTGCTTTTACCAACTGTTGTACAATTAAAAAAAGAAGGAAAAGATACGTTACCAATACTTTTAAAATATGTAACTTATATTGCTGTAATTGCTGCAACTATTGTGGTAAGTTGCTTTTTCTTTCCTGATGAAATTATAAAAATATTATTTGGAAGCGAATACCTATCAATTTCTAATCTATTATGGAAATATGCATCTGCTACTGGTATTTTTGCGATTTCTAACATCTTCGCATATTATTATTTATCTTTAGACAAGTATGTACCTGTAGTTTTATCTGGTATTTTCGGAATGTTACAAATAGTTTTAGTTATACTTTTTCATGATTCTTTAGAGCAGGTTGTTCATGTACAAATTATAGCAATGGTTTTATTATTATTTGTACAGTTAAGCTTTTTCTTTTTAAAGATTCTGTTAAGTCAAAAAAAATTGAAGAGATCACAAAAGAATAATATCTAAGCGAATTTTACAATTATCTATAGATAACTGTATTTCAACGTAGTTCGTTAAAAATTAAAAGAAAAAATAAAGAAATTTGTACTATTAAAAAGAAAGAATATGAAATTAGCAATTGTAACCGCTTATCCGCCAAGTAAAGTAACTTTAAATGAATATGCATATCATTTGGTAAAAAGTTTTAGACTTAAAGAAAAAATTACAGAATTAATTCTTTTAACAGATGTTACTAATGATGACAAGGATTTAGACTTTGAAGAAGATGGTTGTAAAATAACTGTAAAAGAATGTTGGAAATTTAATAGCTATACAAATGTTTTAAATGTAACAAAAGCTATAAACCAAACAAAACCAGATGCAATTTTGTATAATTTACAGTTTATGAAGTTTGGTGATAAAAAAGTTGCTGCTGCACTTGGCCTAACTTTACCATGGGTTTGTAAAATAAAAAATATACCTACTATTGTTTTACTGCATAATATTTTAGAACAAGTAGATTTAGAAAGTGCAGGTTTTACTTCTAATAAAATTGCTCAAAAAGTTTATAATTTTATTGGTACATCGTTAACAAGATTAATCTTAAAAGCAGATTTAGTAGCTGTTACTATGGATAAATATGTAGTTACGTTAAAAAATAAGTATAAGAAAGATTCCGTTAAAATGATTCCTCACGGAACTTTTGAAATTCCAGAAAATCCATCTCAAGAATTACCTGAAGGACCAATGAAAATAATGACTTTTGGTAAATTTGGTACTTACAAAAAAGTAGAATCTATGATAGAGGCAGTAGAAATTGTAAGAAGTCAAACAGGTTTAGATTTAGAAATTGTTATTGCAGGTACAGACAATCCAAATGTACCAGGTTATTTAGATAGTGTTAAAAAGAAATACCAAAATGTACCACAACTTACTTTTACTGGTTATGTAGAAGAAGTAGAAGTAGCACCTTTATTTACAGAAAGTGCAGTAGTTGTTTTTCCGTATACATCTACAACAGGTAGTTACGGTGTTTTACATCAAGCCGGAAGTTATGGTAGAGCAGTGGTAATGCCAAATTTAGGTGATTTAGCAACCTTGATAATTGACGAGGGTTATAGAGGAGAGTTTTTGAACCAGAAAGCGTGCCAAGTTTAGCAAAGGCTATTAAAGCAATTGTAACTAATGATGAGTATAGAAAAGAATTAGGAGAAACAAACTACAAAGCTGCAACGGCATTTCCTATGGGAAGAATTACAGACATTTATTTAGAAGAATTTAAGAAAATTATAGAATCAAAGAAATAATTTTAGTTAGTAATATGTTTAAACGAAAGTTTCTTTTCACCTAAACTATTTATAAAACCAAATTTTTTCTGCGGATTTGTTCGCCAAGGTAAGCGACCTAAAACTTCTTTAGGCACATTATCAAAATCATATAAAGTCCATGACATAAAAGAAATATTATTCTTTGTCAGGACTTTTTGCATTTCTGCATAATAGTTTGCTTGTTTTTCTTCAGAACTTGCAAAAGGTCTCCAAATTCCACTATAAGAAGACAATCCAAATTCTTGCAAAACAATTGGCTTGTTAGGTATATTAAGCTTTAAAGTTAAGAAATCACTTTCAAACTTCTCTTTATCTTCGTAATAGTGAAACGAAATAATATCTAGTTTATCTTTTAATATTGTAGCACTTTCTGTGTTAGACCAACCAACTGTTACAGGGTGAACTTTGTCTATATCTTTAATTAAATCAATCATAAAATTTAACCAACCAACAACATTTTCTTTTCCTCTTGAATCAAAATCTAAGTTTGGTTCATTTTTTATATCCCAAGCTAATAAAGCTTCATGATCTTTAATTGCAGATACAATTTTTTCAGCATGCCTATGATTTAAAGTCCAATCTAACACATCATAATTACCATAAAAATCAAACAAAGTAACAACTGCTTTTAAATTATTCTTTTTAGCAACATCCAATACTTCTTTTAATTTTAAAATTTTGTTGTAATCTACGTTTGCTTTACCAAAATCTTCATATTGAACAAAAATTCTTATAGTATTTAAACCAGCATCTTCTATAATTTTAAAATCATTATCAATAATAGAAATATCATAATCTTCACCAAACATATCCCAAGGTGTTGCTTGCGGATAATAGTTGATTCCTTTTATATCATTATAGGCTAATGTTGCTGTGGTATTTTCTGGTTGATATGGTTTAGAGTTTTCTTTAACCATATGTCTTATTCGCCAAAAACCATCTTCTAGTAATAAAATATATCTATACGTATTAACCTCTGTAGTTTCTAAAATTAACTCATTGTCTTTAAAAACTTTTTTATATTCTAACGCATCTGTATCTGTTAAAACCAATAACTGCCCATCTTCACTAAAAAATTCGATATCTAAATTATGCTTTAATGTTGTAGATTCTACTGTAATATTATTTTTCTTATTGTAATCTAAAATGCTGTAAATATTAGTTCTTGCACTTTCTGTAAAATAATCTTCTATACCAACTCTTGTGTTTGTTTTGTATGCAATATGTTTTACATACCAAGCATCCAAATAATCATTTTCTACAGATTTTACTTTCTGATCGCTAATTTTTCTACCTTCATTTCCGTCATCTTTCCAAGTAACTTTTGGTAAATATTGATCTATTTTCTTAACCTCTGTATGCAACATTTTACTTCTGTCTGCACCGGTATTTAAGAAGCTGTATAAAGAACTTACTAAAAATAATAGTACACCAATAATAATTACATATGTAAGCATTAAGACGCCTCTAATTATTTTTCTATTAGTTTTTACCATACTTTTAAACCGTTAAATTCTTTTTCTATACCTGCAGTTTTTGTTTTGAAATCATAAATTCCGTCCTCAAAAATATTCGGATTTAAATTAAATTCTGCAAAACCAGCTTTAGATTCTCTAAATATAGTTTCTATCAATTTTTTATCCTTATAAATAAACAGTTTTACAATTAAACCGTCTGGTATAATTTGCCCCATAAAACTCTCTAAAGGACCTATTTTTATAGTTCTATTGTTATTATTAAAGTCTACAGCATAATTATCTATTACTTTCTTAAACTTAAGATTTATAACATTACTTTCGGAAATACCGATAGAATACGCTTTTACGCTCCAATTTTCTTCAAA
Organism: Polaribacter sp. HA6-7; assembly: GCF_055693625.1. NCBI lineage: Bacteria > Pseudomonadati > Bacteroidota > Flavobacteriia > Flavobacteriales > Flavobacteriaceae > Polaribacter > Polaribacter sp. HA6-7. Next base: position 1,526,520 of record NZ_CM146338.1, on the reverse strand, counting down.
ATCTGGATGAATAATTTTCGCATGTGCTACACCATTTATTGTTGTACCAGTAGTTTTTAATATGTTTCCTTTTTTATTAGTAATGTAAAACTCTATAAAACTACCATCTATAATTACATTATTAAGACGGTCTTTTATTACTGATGTATAAAAGGTTGTTATTTGATTTCCGTCTGCATATTCATGATTTCTTTTTGCATAGATTTTAAAATTGGTAGCAATTGCAGGCATTATATTTACATCAAATTCTTTTGAATTTAAACCGTAAGATTCTGATGAAATAATCATTCTACCACTTTTTAAAGGAGAATAAATATTTTTGTAACCTATTAATTTATCTGTAAAAATTGGGGTACTTCTTTCTGATTTTAAGAACTGATTTTTTACATCAACTTTACTATTATCTTTTATAGGATTGTCTAAACTATCTGTAGGTATTACAACTAACATTGTGTAATCTATTGCACCCGCGTCTATACTTGGCGGGCCTAAATACGTTTCTATAGTTTTGGGCTGTTGCAAAGAATTCACAAATAAACTACCGAAATATTAGTTTCTAAACCTATCGTTTTCCATGTTAAAAGTCCTCTTTTTTTGATAAGAATGTAGGGATTCTAAATGTTACCTTACCATCATTTTTATCAGGATAAATCATCGAAGAACCATAACTATTAGAGCAATAAAGATTAAAATTTTTTGAATCTTTTACATCAAAATCTAAAAAAATCTCATCAGAAACACGAAACTCTTTTTGCGTTGTAAGTAGAGAAACTTTACCTGCGGAATTTGTTTCTTGTGCATTTACGCAAAGAGTTAAAAAATAAATAATTAGTAATATTAAATGTTGTTTTTTCTGCATTATTTAGGATTACCGATATACATATTCAATTCTATTCTTACATAACTAAACAAAGAATGTTCTACTTTTTGTAGTTTTCCAAATGTATGATTTTCAATTCTTTTAGGTATTATTTTAAAAGCAATATCTTCATTTGGCAAACCATTTACAAAACAAAAACTCATATCGTCGCTAATGGTTTTTATTGTTGGATTTTCTACGGTATTTGATAATTAAAAGGCAGTTTTCTTTCTTGACGTATTCCTTCTTTTAAAAATAGATTATCAACCCAAATCATCTCTTTATCTTCATTATAAAAAGTAATTATTAATTGCGGTATCGTAATTTCTTGAATTCCGCTATTAAATAAAGTTCCGCTAATATTATTTTGAGTAATTTCTACATCACTTAATACAATATCTTTAAACAAATCTGAATTTGACGTATTACCAGCCGCTTGTAAATTAAATTTAGTTGGTTGTTCACTCAATTCTATTGGTGTAAATTCATCTGGATTAAATGTTTTAGGAATAGAATCTTTTGTTTTTGACCACGCAATTCCTTCAAAATTTATTCTGAAAGCACTTATTTCTTTTGGCATCAATTTATGCTTCAAAATATGCTTTGCATTATAGGTTGCAAGCTCTTTATTATCGTCGTTATAAAGTGTTCCTTTTAAAACCACATCCGTAGGTACATTGTCTATATTTTGTACTTCACCAATTATAGAATAACGTTTATTAAACTTAATTAATTTTGCAGAAACTATTTCTAAAACAGGTTGTTTTAAAACATCTTCATGATGTGTTTGTTCTGTGGTTATTCTTCTTCTTCCTTGATTAAAATAACCTGTTACATTTTTAAAATATAGTTGATCTGGTGGTAAATCTATCGATTTTTTTGTTGCTTTTATATACCATTTTCCTTTTCTCTTAACAGCTGTTCTGTATTCTAATTTTGATAATTTTTCTAATGGAGTTATCCATTTTGTTTCTACATTTAAAGTGGCTAAACTGTCTGTTTCTTTTATAACATCGGCAGTAATTGCATCTAATTTTGCGTAAGAACTTAACAAACCATCTGTTACAGAAATTTCTAAAAGATATTGCGCTCTAGACATGTCTCCTTCCGGATCTATATAACCATAACTTTTATTTAATTCTTTAAAATCTATAGCATCGTAATATGCTTTTACAACATTTTCACGGAGACCTTTGGGTATCATTTTTAATGTAAAACATGTAACATGCATATGAAATAACAATAATCATAATAACAGCCCAAATATGTAAAGATTTTAATACCAAACTAGAAAATTTGGTGTAGTTATTCTGAAATTTAAAATATGCTGGTTTTGGTTTTACCCTTGTTTTTAAACTATTTACAAATAAAGACTGCACATTAAACATAAATGCAATTAGAACTGTTAAAAACGGAATTGTACCCCAAATTATTTTTACCCAAGCAGGCACATCTTCTTTAGGTAAAATTGATGAAACTGGCGGTACATTTAACTTTTCCCAAACCATAATTCCGTTTTCTAATTGAGATAAACGTTGCCATCCGCAGAAAAATAAAACCGGATCGTAAAATTTATCATTAGAAAAAATATACTTTAAATTGTATTTTTCTGGTGTTGTTAAAAATTGCTGTAAAGATCCAATACCAGCAACACCTTTAAATTTTGAATTTTCTAAACGTTCTATTGGTCTTGTAGTTAGCTCTGGTAGTCGTCTTGCAGAATGATAATTCCCGTCTACACTCATTGCATTTGTTTGTGCTGCTAACCAAGCCATTTGGTCGCCAAACCCTAAAGTTAAATAGCGCCAATGATCATGAGAATCTTGGCTCAAAAAATTTACAATTGGTAGCATTTTAATTTTCTGCGGTTGAGAAGGTCTAAAATATCCTAAATTCATTGTAAAAATTACAATTGCAACATACATAGATGCTAAAATACCACCAATTAAACGATGGTAAACAGCGCCAAATTTTCGCTGTATTAATTCTTTTAAATCTCCTTCTACAAATCGATATATAAATTCTCCAAAAATGGGAATCGACATTATAGAACCCCAAAGTGTAAATCTGTCTAACGTTAAAATATTAAAGGCGGTTTCACCTAAAATCATCTTAGGAATTGGTGTTGTACCACCAGTACCTAAAATTACCAACATTGTAAAAGATAAACCAAAAAACAAGTATCTTTTACTATAATATCTATAAAAAATATAAGGTAAAATAAATAATAACAATCCCCACGGAATTGTAAAAAACACCAAACCAGAAGATGTAACTTCTATAAAACTATCTCTAGAACCATGCGGAATAGGAACTTGGGTAATAGGATTCTTCTTCGAGTTTAACCAATATGGAAAAATACAGAAAACAATTAAAAATAATGCAGATAGCCCAAAAGCCATATTCTTTTTTAACTGCTTAAAAAATGTTTTTATAAATAACGAAAATTTAACTTCTTTATAAGAATCTACTTCTTCTCGAGCAACATCCATAATTACAGTTCCAATCAACGGAAAAATAAAAAATAGCATTCCGAAAATAGGAGTAACGTGATGTGATGTTACTGTTACAGAAATTAATGAAAGTGATGTGAAAAAGAATTTATATTTACCCGTTTTTAACCATAAATAAATTTCCGGCAACGCGTGCATTAATATCGAAACACCAACTATACTTGGTAATTGGCCAAAAATATGCAGTGTTTCTACAAAAGAAGAAGAAAAAACAGCCAAAACAGATGCGTAACCTGCAACAGTTCTATTAGAAGTAATTAATAAGGAATACCTATAAGAACCCGTTACAAATAAAATGATTGCAATTATTGCAACTGTAAATAATCCAAACTTTAAACCACCAATTAAAGATAAAGCACCAATTGTTTGATGGACTAATGGCGGATAACTTTGTACAGTAAAGCCTGTATACCATTTGTAGTTCCATGGTTCAAACCATCCATTTGCATAATGATCTGCAAAAAATAAATGAATTAATGCATCATAAGTTGTTTCTAGTGTAAAAAATATAGAAGAGCCATGAAAAACAATGGCAAGTAATATCGCTGTAATTAAATATTTATTAGACTTCTCTTTCATTAACTATTTATAACTTATAATAATGTAAATATAAAAATTTTTAAGGTTAGTTTTTTTATTTAACTTTACTAACAAACCATTCATCTAAAGATATTTACCTTTAGTATCAATAAAAAAACAAAAGAAAACAAAAGTACATTTGTGTAATCGTTTTTACAAAATAAACTCAACTATGAAAATACTTGCTATTGATGATCAGAAATTAGTTCTAATTCCTTTAGAAAACAGACTTAAAGAAATAGGATACGAAGTAATTACAGAAACTGATGGTCGTAAAGGAATCGAATTATTTAATTCTTTTCAACCAGATTTAGTAATTGTAGATATAAATATGCCTACAATATCTGGTTTAGAAATTGTAAAACACATTAGAAATTCTAACAAGCCTAAAACACCAATAATGATTCTTTCCGGAAATACAGATGATGATATGATTACAGAAGGTTTTGAACTTGGTGCTAACGATTACATGAAGAAGCCATTAAGTTTAACTGAAGTTTGTTTAAGGGCCAAGAATTTAATAGGTGTGCCAGAAAATAACGGGCCTAAAAAGACTTTTAAAAATACAATTATTCAAGAAAGATGCGTAGGTGTTGTAATTCCTTGTTATAATGAAGAAAAAAGACTTTTTAGTACCGAATTTACAGACTATATAAAAAAGCATTCAGGTATCATTTATGTTTTGTAAATGATGGTAGTACAGATAAAACGCTAGAAGTTTTAAATGAACTTAGAAAAGGTAGAGAAGACTTTATAACAGTTTACGATTGTGAAAAAAACGGAGGTAAAGCAGAAGCTGTAAGGCAAGGTATGTTACATATGGCCAAACAAGAAGATTTAGATTATATTGGTTTTTTAGACGCTGATTTGTCTACAGATTTATCAGATTTTGATGATTTGGTTAAAACTATAGAAAACTCCAATTACAAAATTGTTAGCGGTTCTAGAATTAGTAGAATGGGTGCAAACATTACAAAAGAATCTGCAAGAAAGATTATTAGTTTAACTATTAACTATATAATTAGAAATATTCTAAAAATGGACTTTAAAGACACACAATGTGGTGCCAAAATATTTCATAAAGATGTAATAGACATCTCTTTTGGTGAAAAGTTTGTTACTCAATGGATTTTTGATGTAGAAATTTTTAGAAGAATAACATTACACTTTGGATTAGATAAAGCGAAAGAAATTCTTTGTGAGCAACCTTTAAAAAGATGGATTCATGCAGATGGTTCTAAACTTTCGATGAAAGACTCTGTTAAAATTGTTGGGCAATTAGCGCAAATAAAATGGCACTATAGAAAATAAATAGTACAAATTAAGTAGAGAAAGAGTAGGGACTTTCTCATAAAAAATTAAATTTTAATTAATTATGAGAAATGGTTTAGTTATCGTTTTTGATGAAAAATCAAAAATTGATAAAGAGGTTTTAATAAAACCTTGTTTTAATAAAAAAGTAAAAATTTGCCTTGTTAAGAACGGAAATGTGCAAAATATATTAGATTTGCTTTATAAGTTTAAAGAACAATCTGATTGTGATATTTCTATATTAGATTTAAAAAAGCAAAAAAAGAAATGCTTGCTATAAAAGCTGGTGCTAGATTTTTATCTAAAGATGAAGAATTAGGATTAATTTTATATTCAAAAAATATTTCTTTTTTAAAGCAAAAAATCTTTAAAAAAATTTCAAAATTAAATATAAAAGATTTTCTAAAAAAAGAAACTGATCAAAGAGTTTTGTTTAGAAAACTATATGATTTACAACAAGTTGTAAAATACCAATTACAGTAAATATTCGATATTAAAAATGAGAAAAATTTTCAAATTAAAAGGTAAAGTTCAAAATTATGATTGGGGTGGTACTAGTTTCATTCCTAATTTAGTTTCAGAAAATATCAAAGAAAATACTACTTATGCAGAATATTGGATGGGCGCTCATATAAAAGCTCCATCAGAAGTTATCACAGAAAATGAAAATATCTTACTGGATAAATTCATAGCGGAAAATTTAACGGATAGTTTAGGTAAAGATGTAACCTCTAAATTTGGAAAATTACCATTTCTTTTTAAAGTCTTAGATGTTAATAATATGCTTTCTATTCAAGTTCACCCTTCAATAGAAGCAGCCATTAATGGTTTTAATTTAGAAGAAAGTAAAGGAATACCATTAACCGCTAAAAATAGAAATTATAAAGACAAAAATCATAAACCAGAAATAATGGTAGCGCTTAGTGATTTTTGGTTATTACACGGATTTTTAGAAAGAAATAAACTAATAAAAAATTTAGAGCATACTAAAGAACTAAACTTTTTAAAGGAAATTTTCTTAGATAAAGGTTTTGCTGGTTTGTATAAATTAGTAATGAATTACTCTCAAAACGAAGTAAATAATATTTTACAACCTTTAGTTGATAGAATTCTACCTAAATATGTAAATAATACATTAGATAAAGCATCTCCTGCTTATTGGGCTGCTAAATCAATTCACGGTAAATCTAATAAAGATATTGATAAGGGTATTTTTTCTATTTACTTTTTCAATATTTTAAATGTTTCTAAAGGCGAAGCTGTTTTTCAAGATGCAGGTGTACCACATGCATATTTAGAAGGAAAAAACATTGAATTAATGGCGAATTCAGACAATGTTTTAAGAGCAGGGTTAACATCTAAACATATCGATGTTGATGAACTTATTAAGAATACAAAATTTGAAGAAACCATTCCAGAAATATTAAAAGGAAATTTCAATTCTCAAAACGGTGAAACAGTATTTAAAACAAAGGCAATTGATTTCGAATTAAGTAAAATTTCCTTGGATGATTCTATTACTTATCATAAAACATCTAATTCAATAGAAATTTTAATTGCTTTAGAAGGAAATGCTACAATAAAAGATAATTCTTTTATTGTAGATTTAGATAAAGGAGAATGTATTTTGATAAATGCAAATACAGATTATAAAATTGAAACATCTAAACATGTAGAAATTTATAAAGCTAGTGTTCCCGAAATTATCTAATTTCTTTTAATAGTTTTAATAATTTATCGGTTCCAGAACTTGCAACATCTTCAATAATTTCTAATTGTTTAAATTTTTTGTTTGATACAGAAGGTTTAGGATCTATAAAATATATTAGCGTATTTGATTTTACAAAATCTATTAAACTAGCCGCAGGATAAACTTGCATAGAAGTACCAATAATTACTAAAACATCTGCTTTTTCTACAATTTTAATAGCAGTTTCTAACAATGGCACCATTTCTCCGAACCAAACAATATGAGGCCTTAACTGGCTTTTCTTAGGACATAAATCGCCAAGATTTAAATCTTTTTTCCATTCAATAACATAGTTTTCGTTTAAAGTGCTTCTTACTTTTAACAATTCGCCATGTAGGTGTAAAACATCAGAACTACCAGCTCTTTCATGTAAATCATCTACATTTTGTGTTACAATATTTACATTAAAATATTGTTCTAATTCAACTAAATTAAAGTGTGCTTTATTCGGTAAAACTTCTAATAATTGCTTTCTTCTTTTGTTGTAAAATTCTAAAACTAATTCAGGGTTTTCATTAAATCCTTTAGGTGAAGCAACTTCCATTATGTTATGACCTTCCCATAAACCATCAGCATCTCTAAATGTATTAATGCCACTTTCTGCAGAAATGCCTGCACCAGTTAATACAACCAAATTTTTCAATAGTATAGATTTTTATTATTTTTAGTAATAGTTATTGAAACCTAAAAATAATAATTTTAAGTTTGTAATTATGATTGATGATAAATTATTACAATATTTCGAAACTTTTTTAACAGAAAAAAGAAAATTATTATTTAAAAAAGTTCTTGAAGAAAGAACTCGCCACTTTACTGTTGTTTTAGAGGATATATATCAGCCTCATAATGCAAGTGCAGTTGTAAGAACTTGTGATATTTTTGGAATTCAAGATGTTCATACCATAGAGAATAAATATAATAATAGTGTTTCTAGACATGTTGCTAAAGGTTCTCAAAAATGGTTAAATCAATATAGATATAGAAACGATGGTGATAATACAAAAACTTGTTTAAACGGTTTAAAAGAACAAGGTTATCAAATTATTGCAACAACTCCACACAACGATTCTTGTCTATTGCATGATTTTGACATTACAAAAAAATCTGCATTTGTTTTCGGAGTAGAGGCAGAAGGTGTTTCTGATTATGTTATGGATACTGCTGATGGTTTTTTAAAAATACCTATGGTTGGTTTTACAGAAAGTCTAAATATATCTGTAGCTGCGGCAATTATTTTACAAGATGTAACTACAAAACTTAGAAATTCTAATTTAGATTGGAAATTGAGTGAAAAAGAGAAAAATAATATCTATTTCGATTGGGTAAAGAAAACTATAAAAAATGTAGATAAAATTGAAGAACATTATAACTTAAATGTTAAATAATGCCTGCAAATGTTACTTCTTATATTAACGGTAAATCAAACTGGAAAAAAGAATTAGAAACTATAAGAGCAATTCTTTTAAAACTCCCTTTAGATGAAGATATAAAGTGGGGAATTCCGGCCTATATTTATAAGGGTAAAAATATTTTAGGTTTTGCTGCTTTTAAAAACTATTGCGGAATTTGGTTTCATAACGGCGTATTTTTAAAAGATGAAGCTAATTTACTTGTAAATGCACAAGAAGATAAAACAAAAGCAATGCGCCAAATGAGGTTTTATAATTCAAATGAAATTCAACCAGAAATCATTAAAACTTATATTTTAGAAGCAATTTCAAATTCAGAAGCTGGCAAAGAGATTAAGCCAAAAAGAAATACAAAACCTTTAGCAGTACCTACCATATTGGCTTCTGCATTCTCAAGTGATAAAATACTAGCCGAAAAATTTAATAGTTTTACTATAGCAAAGAAAAGAGAGTTTTGTGAACATATTTTATCAGCAAAAAAAGAAACAACTAAACAAAATAGATTGGATAAAATAAAACCATTAATTCTAAACGGAATAGGCTTGTATGATAAATATAAAAAATAAATTTAATTAACTATAACCTTTTGTATAGTTGAAGTAGAATCACATCTTTTTACTATTAAACTTACTTTCTCTAACTCTTTTTTACCTGTAACAAAATATTCTGCACATGGTTTTTGTCCAGGTTTTCCTTTACCAAAATCTACGTCACCATTTTCTAAAATTGTAGATATTTTAAGTGTGTCAATATCAAATTTTAGCATCGCATTTTTAGCTTCATCAGAAAAAAGACGCTTTTTTATTCTGATTGTTTTTAATGTTACGGCATCCATACCATAATCGAAACTAGCATTTTTCTTTTGCCGAAAAAATATACACCAATAGAACCTAAAGTTAATCCAACTAAATAATAAAAAATTCTTTTTGCTAACATGCTAAAATTTTAGAAATGCAAATTTAGTTTTTTTGTATGTATTTATTCAAATTGATCTACTTTATTTTAATAGAATAAAACATCAATAAAAACGTTACATTATTAAAAGATTAATATCTCTAAAAGGTAAATCGAACCAATCTGCAACTGTTTTGTTTGTTAAAATTCCGTGGTAAAAATACATACCATTTCTTAAACTTTTATCAAACCTAGCTGTATTCTCAAAACCTCCTTCTTCTGCAATATTTAATAAATAAGGCGTAAAGATATTACTAATAGATACAGATGCTGTTCTTGCATATCTTGCAGGAATATTTGGTACACAATAATGTATAACGCCATGTCTTACAAATGTTGGTGTTTGATGCGTTGTAACATTCGAAGTTTCAAAACAACCACCTCGATCGATACTTACATCTACAACAACGGCACCTTCTTTCATTTTTTCTACCATATCTTCTGTGGCACAAATTGGCGATCTGCTTTTACCTCGAATAGCACCAATTGCAACATCGCATCGCATTAAAGCCTTAGAAACAGATTTTGGTTGTAAAGTCGATGTATAAATAGGAGAGTTTAAACAATCTTGTAATTTTCTTAATTTACTAATCGAGTTATCAAATACTTTAACTCTTGCACCTAAACCAATGGCAGTTCTTGCTGCATATTCACCTACAGTTCCTGCACCAAAAATAACAACACTAGTTGGCGGTACACCACCAATATTACCAAATAATAAACCGTTACCTTTATTAACGCCACTCATTAATTCGCCCGCAATTAAAATAGAAGCAGTACCAGCAATTTCGCTTAACGATTTTACAATAGGATAAGAATCATGCTCATCCTTTATATAATCGAAAGCAATGGCTGTAATTTTCTTTTTTGCTAAGCATTCAAAATATTTTTTTGATTGCGTTTTTAATTGAAGTGAAGAAATTAAAATAGCTTGCGGATTGATGTAAGCTATTTCATTTTCTGTAGGCGGTGCAACTTTTAAAATAATATTGCATTTAAAAGCTTCTTCTACGTTATAAGAAATTTTAGCACCAGCATCAGAATATTCTTTATCTGTAAAATTTGCTCCGTCCCCAGCACCCGTTTCAATAACAATTCGATGACCGTTTGCTGTTAATGCTCCAACTGCATCAGGAGTTAAACAAACTCTTTTTTCACTTAGATAAGCTTCTTTTGGCAAACCTATAAAAAGTTCTCCTTTTTGTTTTTTAATTTCTAATTTTTCTTCTTGAGGAATTAATTCTTCTTTACTAAACGGAGAAAATGAACTCATAGTTGGTTATTTTAGTTGAATGTTGCGTTGCCCATTTTCTAAAATTGATAAATGAATTTCAACAGCATCTAAAGGTAATAAATTTTCGACATTCTGTGGCCATTCTATAAGACACCAAGTATTATTATATAAGTAATCTTCAATACCCATATCTAGCGCCTCTTCTTCATCTGTAATTCTATAAAAATCAAAGTGAAAAACTTTTTCTCCGGAAGAAGTTTCATATTCATTTACCAACGAAAAAGTAGGAGAGGAGATATTATCTTCTACAGATAAAACTTTACAAATTTGTTTAATAAGTGTTGTTTTTCCTGCACCCATTTCACCATAAAACAATAAAGTTTTATGAGCTGCAACTTTTAACAATTCTGTCGCAATTTCAGGTAAATTGTCTAAGGAATAATCTTTATTCATATCACAAAAATAATAAAACTGATAGGTTTTTAAAGTCTATCAGTTTATTTTAATTCTATTATTTTATATTACTTAGGGCTATAAACCGCACAAGGAATAATAACTTCTTCTAAAGAAACACCACCGTGTTGGTATGTGTTTTTAAAATATTTTACAAAGTGATTAAAGTTATTTGGATAAGCAAAAAACAAATCTTCTTTTGCAAAAATAAACGGAGCATTCATTGCAACCGTAGGTAAAAAAATGTCTTTTGGGTTTCTTACAGCATACACGTCTTTATCCTCGTAGGTTAAACTTCTACCAGTTTTGTACCTTAAGTTAGAACTTATATTTTTATCACCCACAACCTTTGTAGGATGTTTACAATTTATAGTACCATGATCTGTTGTAATTATTAATTTTTGTCCTAAAGCTTGTGCTTTTTGTATAATTTCGAATAGCGGAGAATTTTTAAACCAACTTAAGGTTAGAGATCTGTATGCTTTGTCATCACCAGCCAATTCTTTAATAACTTCCATTTCTGTTTTAGAATGCGATAAAATATCAACAAAATTATAAACCACGGCTGTTAAGTCATTTTGTTTTGTACCGTTATAATTATCAGCTAACTCTTTACCACTTTTTAAGGTAGAAATTTTATAATATTCATGTTTAATATTTAAACTCAAACGTTTAATTTGAGCTGATAAAAATTCATTTTCAAATAAATTCATACCACCTTCATCAGTATCGTTTTTCCAAAATTCGGATGCCTTTTCTCCATTTCTGAAGGCATTAAACCGGAAAAATCGCATTTCTAGCGTATTGAGTTGCTGTGGGTAAAATAGAAAAATACGTATATTCTTCGTCTTTCTTATAATGATTGTTAATTAAGGGCTCTAGAATTCTGTATTGATCGTAACGTAAATTATCAATCACAACCCAAAGTACACTTTGTTCTTTTTTAAGTTCCGGCACAACATAATCTTTAAACAACGTGTGCGAAAAAGTTGGCTTATCATTTCCTGTTAAAAAATCTTCGTAATTTTTTTGATGAATTTAAAAAACTGTGAATTTGCTTCTTGTTTCTGACTTTCTAAAATACCAAGCATTCCAGGATCGCTTATGTTTTCTAACTCTAATTCCCAATGAATTAATTTTTTATACAATTCAATCCAATCTTCGTAAGAATTTACCATGGCTAAATCCATAGATATTTTTCTAAACTCTTGCTGATAATTAGATGTTGTTTTTTCGCTAATTAATCTAGAATGATCTAAGTTTTTCTTTAAACTTAATAATATCTGACTCGGATTTACTGGTTTAATTAAATAATCTGCAATTTTAGACCCAATGGCCTCTTCCATGATATATTCCTCTTCACTTTTGGTAATCATAACCACAGGTAAATTGGCTTTTTTCTGTTTAATTTCTGCAAGAGTTTCTAAGCCTGTTAAACCTGGCATATTTTCATCTAAAAAAACGATGTCAAAATTTTCTTCTTCAACTAAATTAATAGCATCTGCACCATTTGTGCAAGTTGTAACTCTATATTCTTTACGCTCTAAAAATAAAATATGCGGTTTTAATAATTCAATTTCATCATCTACCCATAGAATTTGTATGCTCATGTATTTCGTTTTATTCTTTAACGATAAATTTAAGTAAATGTTACTTCTATTATGCATGTTTAATGATAAAATATTGCCAATTTTATAATAATTTGACAAATAATAATTTCATCAATAAAATTTATGGTTTTTTTCGTAATTATCTCATCAGAAATATTGTATTTTGCATAATTAGATAGATAATTTTAGTCCTTTTGAAGAAAAAAAACCCAATAAACTTAAAATATTAAACGATCCTATTTACGGATTTATACAAATTCCTAATTCATTAATTTTTGATATTATAGAACATCCTTATTTTCAGAGATTAAGAAGAATAACACAAATGGGATTTTCTAACTTGGTATATCCAGGTGCAAATCACACACGTTTTCATCATGCTGTTGGCTGTATGCATTTAATGCAAAAAGCAATAAGAGTTCTTCGCTTTAAACAGGTAGAAATTTCTAAGGATGAAGAAACGGCACTTTGTATTGCAATTTTGTTACACGATATTGGTCACGGAGCATTTTCTCATGCTTTAGAGCACAGTATTGTGAGCGAAATAAGCCACGAAGAAATTTCTTTAAAGTTTATGAAGAAATTAAATAAAGAATTTAAAGGAAAATTATCTTTAGCAATCGAAATTTTTGAAGGTAAAAATTCACGTAAATTTTTATGCCAATTAATTTCTAGTCAATTAGATATTGATAGATTAGATTACCTAAAAAGAGACAGTTTTTATACTGGTGTTACAGAAGGAAATATTTCATCCGACAGGTTAATTGCCATGATGAATGTTAAAAATGATGAATTAGTTATAGAGCATAAAGGTATTTATTCTGTAGAAAAATTCTTAATTGCCGGAAGATTAATGTATTGGCAAGTATATTTGCATAAAACAGGTTTAGTTGCCGAAAATATTTTGGTTAATATTTTAAAAAGAGCAAAAGAATTGGCAGAAAAAGGAGTAGAATTATACGCTAGTTCTTCTTTAAAATACTTCTTATATAATCCAATATCATCAGAAAACTTCACTTTAGAAACCTTAGAAATGTTTTCTAAATTAGATGATTATGATGTATTATCTGCTATTAAAGAATGGGTAAATCATGATGATAAAGTTTTATCACTTTTAGCTAAAATGATTGTTGATAGAAAGTTATTAAGAGTAGAAATTCAACAAGGAATTTTTAATGAGTCTTACATTCAAAAGAAAAAAGAAAAAGCCATTAAAAAACTAGGCATTGAATTAGATGAAGTAAATTATTTTGTTTTTCATCAAGAAATAAGCAATCAAGCTTATAATTTAAAAACACCAATATATATTTTAAATAAAAAAGGAAAACTTAAAGATATTGCAAAAGCTTCAGATCAATTAAACCTACAAGCTTTAACTTTACCGGTAATAAAACACTTTATTTGTTATCCAAAATAACCTTAGATTAGAGTAAACGGTATAATTTTTATATTTTTGCGTTTGATGAAATTTAAAGCACAACAAATAGCAGATATATTAGAAGGTGATATCGTTGGTAATCCTGATGAAGAAGTTTCTAAATTATCTAAGATAGAAGAAGGTGAAAAAGGTTCTTTAACTTTTTTATCAAACCCTAAATATAATTCATATATATATACTACAAATGCTTCTATAGCAATAGTTAATAAAAGTTTTATTCCAGAAAAAGATATTACCACTACTTTAATTAAGGTAGATGATGCGTACAAATCATTTTCTAAATTATTAGAGTTTTACAACGAGGTAAAAAATAATAAATCGGGTAGAGAACAACCTCATTTTATTTCAGAATCTTCTTCGATAGGTGATCATGAATATATAGGAGCGTTTGCATACATTGGTGAAAATGTTAAAATTGGTAACAATGTTAAAATTTATCCGAATACTTATATTGGGGACAATACAGTTATAGGAAATAATTCAACAATATTTGCTGGAGTTAAAATATACTCAGATACAATTATAGGTAATAATTGTAAAATTCATTCTGGAGCAATAATAGCTGCAGATGGTTTTGGTTTTGCTCCAGATGAAAATGGAGAATACAATGCAATACCACAAATTGGTAACGTAATTATTGAAGATAACGTAGATATTGGTGCTGCTACAACAATAGATAGAGCAACCTTAGGATCTACAATTATTAGAAAAGGAGTTAAATTAGACAATCAAATACAAATTGCACACAACGTAGAAATTGGTAAAAACACAGTAATTGCCTCGCAAACAGGTATTGCAGGTTCTACCAAAATAGGCGAATCTTGTATGATTGGAGGACAAGTAGGTGTTGCAGGTCATATTAAAATTGGTAATAATGTAAAAGTGTTAGCACAAGCAGGTGTAACCAAAAGTTTAAAAGACAACGCTTTTGTAAATGGAACACCAGCATTTAAGTTTAATGATTATAATAAAAGTTATGTTCATTTTAAAAATTTACCAAAAATAGTAGCAAACATCAATCAATTAGAAGAAGAATTGAAGACTCAAACAAAAAAATAATGAGTAAGAAACAAAAAACAATACAGAAAGAAATTAGTTTATCTGGTGTAGGTTTACACACAGGTAATACGGTTACAATGACAATGAAACCTGCACCAACAAATCATGGTTTTGCTTTTAAAAGAGTAGACTTAGAAGGTGCACCTATAATTGCTGCTAAAGCAGAATATGTTGTAAACACTCAAAGAGGAACTAATTTAGAAAAAAATGGTGTTCAAATACAAACTTCAGAACACGTTTTAGCCGCTGCAGTTGGTTTAGATATAGACAACTTATTAATTGAGATTGATGCTTCTGAGCCACCAATTATGGATGGTTCATCAAAATTCTTTATAGAAGCTTTAGAAAAAGCTGGTGTACAAGAACAAGATGCAGATATAGAAGAGTATGTTGTAAAAGAAATTATTTCTTACAAGGATGAAGTTACAGGAAGCGAAATTATTTTAATGCCTTCGGATGAGTACCAAGTAACTACAATGGTAGATTTTGGCACTAAAATTTTAGGAACTCAAAATGCTACTTTAGATAAAATTGCAGACTTTAAAGAAGAAATTGCAGATGCAAGAACTTTTAGTTTCTTACACGAAATTGAAATGTTACTTGAAAATGATTTAATTAAAGGTGGTGACCTTAACAATGCAATAGTATATGTAGATAAAGAATTGTCTGAAAGTACAATGCAAAAATTAAAAAAGGCATTTAATAAAGAAGACATTGCTGTTAAATCTAACGGAATTTTAGATAATTTAACACTACACTGGGCAAATGAAGCAGCTAGACATAAATTATTAGATGTTATTGGTGATTTAGCTTTAGTTGGTACAAGAATTAAAGGTAAAGTTATCGCGAATAAACCTGGTCATTTAATCAATACTTTGTTTGCTAAAAAATTGGCTAAAATTATAAAAGCTGAAAAAAGAAACAATGTTCCTTCTTTTGATTTAAACTTACCACCGTTATTAGATATTCATCAAATAATGGATATTTTGCCTCACAGACCACCATTTTTGTTAATTGATAGAATTTTAGAACTAACAGATACGCATGTTGTTGGTATGAAAAATGTTACAATGAACGAAAATTTCTTTGTTGGACATTTTCCAGGAGCGCCAGTAATGCCAGGTGTTTTACAAGTAGAAGCAATGGCACAATGTGGTGGAGTTTTAGTTTTAAATACTGTACCAGATCCAGAAAATTACTTAACGTATTTTATGAAAATGGATAAGGTGAAGTTTAAACAAAAAGTTTTACCAGGAGATACTGTGATTTTTAAATGTGAATTAATTACACCAATAAGAAGAGGAATTTGTCATATGCAAGCATATGCTTATGCAAACGGAAAATTAGTTGCAGAAGCAGAATTAATGGCACAAATTTCTAAAATTAAGTAATATGAATCAACCTTTAGCATACGTACATCCACAGGCAAAAATTGCTAGAAATGTAGTAATAGAACCATTTACAACAATACATAATAACGTTACAATTGGTTCTGGTACATGGATTGGTTCTAACGTAACTATTATGGAAGGTGCTATTATCGGTAAAAATTGTAGAATTTTTCCAGGCGCTGTAATTTCTGCAATTCCTCAAGATTTAAAATTCGATGATGAAGAAACAACCGTAGAAATAGGAGACAATGTAACAATTAGAGAATGTGTTACGATTAACAGAGGAACATCCGATAGAATGAAAACTAAAATTGGAGATAACTGTTTAATAATGGCATATTGTCATATTGCTCATGATTCTTTTGTGGGTAACAACTGTATCTTTTCTAATAATTCAACACTTGCAGGTCATGTAACTATTGGAGATAACGTAGTTTTAGCAGGAATGGTTGCAGTTCATCAATTTGCATCCGTAGGAAATCATGCATTTGTAACCGGTGGTTCTTTAGTAAGAAAAGATGTACCGCCTTATGTAAAAGCAGCTAGAGAGCCTTTATCTTATGTAGGAATCAATTCAGTTGGTTTAAGAAGAAGAGGTTACACTACAGAAAAAATTAGAGAAATTCAGAATATTTATAGAATCTTATTTCAAAAAAATTATAATTATACACAGGCTATAGATATAATTGAGGCAGAAATGGAAGCAACGCCAGAAAGAGATGAAATAATTCAATTTATAAAAGATTCTCATAGAGGAATCATGAAAGGATACTTCAATTCTAACTAAAAAGTTTACAATTGATATTAATAATAAAAAAATTATAAAATAAAAACGAAATAATGGCAACAACATCAGATATTAGAAACGGATTATGTATAAAGTATAACAACGACATTTATAAAATTGTTGAATTTTTACACGTAAAGCCAGGTAAAGGTCCTGCTTTTGTAAGAACAAAATTAAAAAGTGTAACCAATGGTAAGGTTGTAGATAATACTTTTCCTGCAGGAAGAAAAATTGATGATGTTCGTGTAGAAACTCACAAATTTCAGTACTTATATAATGAAGGTGATACTTATCATTTTATGAATGAGCAAGATTACACTCAAATTCAACTTCAAAAATCTGCTTTAGATAGTCCAGATTTAATGAAAGAAGGTGAAATTGTAACAATTATTATTAATTCTGAAGATGACATGCCATTATCTGTAGATATGCCAGCAAGTGTAATTTTAGAAGTTACACATACAGAACCAGGTGTTAAAGGTAATACTGCTACAAATGCAACAAAACCAGCAACAGTAGAAAGTGGTGCAACAGTAAATGTACCTTTATTTATTAATGAAGGAGATAAAATTAAGGTAGAGACTACAAAAGGAACTTACCAAGAACGAATTAAAGAATAGCCTTGAAATTCAAAGAATCTCAAACACTCCAACAAATTGCATCATTAATTGATGCTAAATTTATTGGAGATCAAAATTTTAAAATCTTAGGTATTAATGAAATTCATGTTGTAGAACAAGGAGATATCGTTTTTGTTGATCATCCAAAGTATTACGACAAAGCATTAAATTCTGCTGCAACTACTATTTTAATTAATAAAGAAGTTGCTTGTCCGAAGGTAAATCTTTACTAATTTCTGATGACCCTTTTAGAGATTTTAATAAAATAACTAAAAACTTTAATCCATTTATAGCTTCTAAAGTTAGTATTTCTGAAAGCGCATTAATAGGAGAAAATACAGTTATTCAACCAAATGTATTTATCGGAAACCATGTTAAAATTGGTAAGAATTGTGTAATTCACCCCAATGTAACTATTTATGATAATTCAGTAATTGGTAATAATGTTACTATTCACGCAAACACAGTTTTAGGTGCAGATGCATTTTATTACAAGAACAGACCAGAGGGATATGATAAATTAATTTCTGGAGGAAAAGTTATTTTAAAAGACAATGTAGATTTAGGAGCTTCTTGTACAATAGACAAAGGTGTTACTGGTAATACAACGATAGGAGAGGGCACAAAAATAGATAATCAAGTACATGTTGGCCACGATACTGTAATTGGTAAAAAGTGTTTAATCGCATCACAAACAGGTATTGCAGGTTGTGTTGTAATTGAAGATGAAGTAACTATTTGGGGGCAAGTTGGTACAAATAGCGGTATAACAATAGGCAAAGGTGCTGTAATACTAGGACAAACTGGGGTTACGAAATCTGTAGCTGGCGGAAAAAGTTATTTTGGTACACCAATATCAGAATCAAGAGAAAAGTTAAAAGAATTAGCAGAAATTAAACGATTTTTAAAAGATAGAAAGAATTCTTAATTTTCTTTTTTTAAAGTTTCAAAAAGTTATTTTTGCGTAACAAAAATTAAATAGCAAACCAATGAGTGTTTTAGTAAATAAAAATTCAAAAATTATTGTTCAAGGTTTTACAGGTAGTGAAGGTACTTTTCACGCTGGTCAAATGATTGATTATGGAACCAATGTTGTTGGAGGTGTAACTCCAGGTAAAGGAGGTCAAGAACACTTAGGAAAACCAGTATTTAACACAGTTGTAGAATCTGTAGAAAAAGTAGGAGCTGATACCTCTATTATTTTTGTACCACCAGCTTTTGCTGCTGATGCAATTATGGAATCTGCTGATGCAGGAATTAAAGTAATTATTTGTATTACAGAAGGAATTCCTACAGCAGACATGGTAAAAGTAAAAGCTTATATAGACAATAAAGACTGTACATTAGTTGGTCCTAATTGTCCAGGTGTAATTACACCAGATGAAGCTAAAGTTGGTATTATGCCAGGTTTTATCTTTAAAAAAGGTAAAGTAGGTATTGTATCTAAATCTGGTACATTAACTTATGAAGCTGCAGACCAAGTTGTAAAACAAGGTTTTGGTATAACTACAGCAATCGGTATTGGTGGTGACCCAATTATTGGAACTACTACTAAAGAAGCTGTTGAGTTATTAATGAATGATGATGAAACTGAAGCAATTGTAATGATTGGTGAAATTGGTGGTAATTTAGAAGCAGAAGCTGCTCAATGGATTAAGGCTGATGGAAATAGAAAACCAGTTGTTGGTTTTATAGCAGGACAAACTGCACCAGCAGGAAGAACAATGGGGCACGCAGGTGCAATTGTTGGTGGTGCTGATGATACTGCACAAGCAAAAATGAAAATTTTAGCTGAAAATGGAGTTCACGTAGTGAGTTCACCTGCTAAAATAGGAGAAATGGTTGCAAAAGTTTTAAACTAGTTTTAAAATTAATCAATATATAAATTCCCGTTTTTACGGGAATTTCTTTTTTATAGTTGAAAAACTTTGATAGCGATAAGTTTAAAATAATAAATTGAAAATTATGAAATTATTAGAAAATAAATCAGCAATAATAACAGGAGCTACAAGAGGAATTGGTAGAGGTATTGCAGTAGAATTTGCAAAGCAAGGTGCAAATGTAGCATTTACTTATAGTTCTTCTGTAGATGCAGCAAATGCTTTAGAAGAAGAATTAAAATCTTTTGGCGTATCTGCCAAAGGTTACCAATCAAATGCTGCAAATTTTGATGCGGCACAAGAATTAGCAAAAGAAGTTCATAAAGAATTTGGTGCTATTGATATTTTAGTAAACAACGCAGGTATAACAAAAGATAATTTGTTAATGCGTATTTCTGAAGATGATTTTGACAAAGTAATTGAAGTTAATTTAAAATCTGTTTTTAATTTAACAAAAGCTGTCATAAGACCAATGATGAAACAGAGATCTGGTTCTATAATAAACATGAGTTCTGTTGTTGGTTTAAAAGGTAATGCAGGTCAAGCAAATTATGCTGCTTCTAAAGCTGGTATTGTAGGTTTTTCTAAATCTGTAGCCTTAGAATTGGGTTCTAGAAACATTAGAAGTAACGTTATTGCACCAGGATTTATAGAAACAGAAATGACTGCAAAATTAGATGAAGCAACTGTACAATCTTGGCGAGATGGTATTCCTTTAAAAAGAGGAGGGCAACCAATAGATATTGCAAATGCATGTGTATTTTTAGCTTCTGATATGAGTACTTATATTACCGGACAAACATTGTCTGTAGACGGCGGAATGCTAACATAAACTACATTTTATAAAATAAATAAAACCTGTAACAATTTTAACGTTACAGGTTTTCTTTTTTAAAATAGTTATTTATATCTTTCACTAAAATAGTTTTAATTGCAAGCAACAACCATATTTTACATCATTTTAGCTTTATTAGTAAGTATTGTTATTTCATATTTTCAATATTTTTACAAGAATAAAAGCAAGCACAAAGTAAATATTCTTCTTTTTTCACTAAAAAGTATTTCGATTTTTATTTTACTCGTATTATTTATAAACCCTAAAATTAATACTAAATCCTACAAAAATGAAAAGCCGAAACTATCAATTTTAGTAGATAATTCTAAATCATTGCGTTTTTTTAAAGATGAAAATAAATTAGAGAACGTACTTAGCAAGTTAAAAACCAATGAAAAACTACAAAGTAAATTTAATATTGAAACATTTCTATTTGATAAAACATTAAAAGTATCTGATTCTGTAGATTTTAAAGGAAATGAAACCAACATTTACAAATCTTTAAAAGCATTAAATCAATTAAATAAAAAGGAAAATGCGCCAATAATTCTATTATCTGATGGAAACCAAACAATTGGTAATGATTACGAGTTTATAAATTCTAAACAAAAAATTTATCCGGTAGTATTTGGGGATACAACTAAGTATAAAGACTTAAAAATTAGTCAGATTAATGTAAATAAATATAGTTACATAAAAAATAAATTTCCTGTAGAAGTAATTTTAAACTATGATGGTTTAGAGAATGTGAACTCAATATTTAAAATTTATAGCAATGGTAAAACTGTATTTTCAAAGAAAGTAAAATTCAACAAAAATGATAATTCAAAAATAATTACAACAAATTTAACTTCTTTAAAAGAAGGTGTTAATTATTACACTGCAACTTTAGATAAAATTGAAAACGAAAAAAATACTCGAAATAATAGAAAAAAGTTTTCTGTTGAAGTTATAGACGAGCAATCTAAAATACTAATTTTATCCTCTATAAAACATCCGAGATATCGGTGTCTTAAAAAAAGCAATTGAAAGTAATAAACAAAGAAGTGTAACGCTCGAATACACTATTAACAACAACATTGAATTAAATGATTTTCAATTAATTATACTATACAATTTAAATAATCAATTTAAATCTATTATTTCAAACATAAAAGCTAATAATCTAAATTTTTTATTGATTAATGGTATCAATTCTGACTGGAATTTTATCAACAGACAACAATTTGGTTTTTCTAAAAAAGCAATTAATCAAACTGAAAATTATGCACCAATTTTAAATAATTCTTTTTTAACTTTTTTACAAAAGGATATTGGTTTTAATGAAATGCCACCATTGGTTGATAAGTTTGGAGAAATTACTTTTTCTAAAGATTATCAAAGTTTATTATTTCAAAATATCAACGGATTAAATACAGAGCAACCACTAATTTCATTTTTAGAAGAGAACAACCAAAAAATTGGAGTAATTTTTGGAGAAGGTTTATGGAAATGGAGAGCATCTAATTATCTACTAAATAATTCGTTTACAGAATTCGATCAATTTATTGGTAACATTGTTCAATATTTATCTTCTCAAAAGAAAAGAGCACGATTAGATGTAAATTCAGAAAACTTATATCCTGCAAATTCATTAGTAAATATAACAGCATTTTATACAGATAAGAATTACAAATTTGACGCTAGAGCCTCTTTAGAAATTATAATAACCAACAAAGAAACTAAGAAAAACACAAAGTTACCTTTCTCTTTAATCAACAACTCTTATCAAGTTTCTTTTGAAGATCTTGAATCTGGTGATTACACCTACAAAGTTTCTGTATTAGGGCAAAAAATCAATAAATACGGTAGTTTTAAAATAACTGATTATGAGGTTGAAGAGCAATTTACAAGCGCTAACGTAAAAAAATTAGAAAAGCTAGCTAATAAAACAGGAGGGAAGCTATATCATAAAAACAACCATCAACAGTTAATTAACGACTTGTTAAATGATTCTTCTTATTTCACAACACAAAAATCTATTATAAAAGAACAAAATTTGGTCGATTGGAAATGGATTCTTTTGTTAGTTGTCATTTTATTTACATCAGAATGGTTTATTAGAAAATATTTTGGTAAAATTTAATTCTACCTTATAGATTGTTATTCCTAAAGTTATATCGTAAATTTGACTTTAAATTTAATCAATATAACAAATGGCAAATAATCAAATGGATATAAAGTTTCCAAAAGGTGGAGTATTCTTCGTAATTCTTGCAGTTGCTGCATTAATTTTATTCTCAAAATCTACAGTTACTATCGGACCTGGTGAAGGCGGTGTAATTTTTGAAACTTTAGGTGATGGTATTAATACTGAAAAAACGTACGGAGAAGGATTTCATATTGTGGCTCCTTGGAATAAAATGATTGTAAGAAAAGTACGTCAGCAATCTATTTCTGATGAAATGAATGTACTTTCTGTGAATGGATTGGAAGTTAAAGTAAACGGTACTATTTGGTATGAACCAGAATTTTCTAATCTTGGTAATTTAATTAAAACAAAAGGAGAAGATTACGAAAGAGAATTACTAGACCCAGCAATTAATGCTGCTGCTAGAAGCGTTGTAGGTAGATATACACCGGAACAATTATATTCTAGTAAAAGAGATGTAATAGAACAAGAAATTTTAGATGAAGTTAAAAACGTTTTAAAAGATCAATATTTAATTGTAAAAAGAGTTTTAGTTGAAGATGTTAAATTACCGACTACCATTAGAACCGCAATTGAAACTAAATTAAAACAAGAACAAGAATCATTAGAATATGAATTTAGGTTAGCAAAAGCTAAAAAAGAGGCAGAAAGACAAAAAATTGATGCAGAAGGTAAAGCTGTAGCAAATAAGATTTTAAGTGCTTCTTTAACCGATAAAATTCTTCAAGAAAAAGGAATTGAAGCAACTTTAGAGTTATCTAAATCTAGTAACAGTAAGGTTGTATTAATTGGTGCAGGAAAATCTGGAATGCCAATTATATTAGGTAATCAATAAGAAAATATTTCTAAACATTTTAATAAAAAAATCCAGCTTAATGCTGGATTTTTTTGCTTGTATATTTCTTCTATCTATTAAAATACTGTTAAAGAGAATTTAAAATGTAACAAATACTAAAATATGGCGTCTTAATAATATAGATTAGGTCTAAAGTTTTCGGGTAACTATAAATTTAATCATCAAAATAGAATTTAAAAATAACTAAGCCTTAAAAAGTTTAGTTTGTAATTAGTTTTTAATAGTTGATTAAGGTCAGAAATCGTTGGTTTCTCGGCCTTTTTCATTTAAGACTAATTCTTTTTATCCGGAATTTTGTTACGCTCTATTTTCCCCTTTTTTAAGGCTTTGTAATTTTCATAACAATCTAATACTGCTTCAATCATTTGTAAATCTGATGCTTTTTTAATAAAATATTCAGAATAATTACAATCGGTTAATAACTCAGACAATTCTTGTCTATCCATGTCTAAATATTCCATCATAACTTCTCTATCAAACTTACCAGCAAGCATTTTACGCAAGTCGTCTTCTTTTTTAGTTTCTGAAGCTTTCGAAGTTGTTTTGGTTTTTTACCGAATAAATTATACAAGAAATCTACCGGTTGAAACAAGGCTGCAACAGGAGATGAGAAGTTTTTGGCTTGTGGTTTACCAACCTCATAAGTTTGTTGTAGACCATTAATATGTATTCTTGTAAATCTATCTTTAGGCACTTGTTTTACATCAATTTCTAAAACACCTATTAATTTTGTAGAACGAATTACAACTTCTTTTACACTTTCACGGTTTTTCATAAAGCGCAATTTCTAACTCGTTTCCTTTAAGTAAATCGTTTGTAACTTTTAATTTTATTGAAGTAAACCCTAAGTAAGAAACCAAAATAGTATCATTAACTTTTGTTGGTAATTCGAAAAAACCTTTATCATCAGTAATAGTTCCACTAACTGTATTTAGATTCAAAACATGGGCCGCACTTAAGACTTTTTTATTTTCAGCGTGTATAATTTGCCCTTTTAAAACTTTAGTACGTAAAGTGTCTGCTTGAGAGAATGTGCTTAAAGAGGCTAAAAAGCACAAGATTATAATCAGTTTTTGCATAAAAACAAAATTAATGATAATCCGTTATACTTTGGTTAATTATTTGTGAAAGAAGTTATTTTAAGTCAATTTGTGCGCACGAGAAGATTCGAACTTCCACTTTCTTACGAAAACAACCCCCTCAAGGTTGCGCGTCTACCAATTTCGCCACGTGCGCAAATTAATATAAAATAAAAAAGTTAAGCTTTCGCTTAACTTTTTTGTGACCGGGCTGGGGCTCGAACCCAGGACCCTCTCCTTAAAAGGGAGATGCTCTACCAACTGAGCTACCAGGTCTTTTTCTTAAATCGGTTGCAAATATACTATCAATCATTGGATTTATTAGCATAAAAATGATTTTTTTTATCGATATTTGTAAAAAAATAAAAATAATGAAAATTATACTGTTAGGATACATGGCTTCGGAAAATCAACAATCGGTAGAGAAGTTTCTAAAAAGCTGAATACTAATTTTATAGATTTGGATGATTACATCTCTAACAGAGAAAAAATGACAATTTCAGAAATCTTTAAAAATAAAGGAGAAATCTATTTTAGGATAAAAGAAAACAAATATTTAAAAGAAATTTTAGATTCTGAGGAAGATTTTATACTTTCTTTAGGAGGAGGAACACCTTGTTATGCCGGTAATATGGATTTAATTAAAGCGAGTACAGCTACATCTATTTACATAAAAGCAAGCATAAAAACTTTGGTCGATCGTCTTAAGAATGAAAAAAACACAAGACCTCTTGTATCAGAATTAAATGATGACAAATTATCTGAATATGTTGCTAAACATCTTTTTGAAAGACGTTTTTTCTATGAGCAAGCAGATACAACTATTAACTCAGATAACTTAACAAGTAAAGAAGTTGTTACAGAAATTAAAAAATTATTAAACTAAATACGCTAAAGCACCATCGTTACTAAACTCTACCTGAACATGTTCTTTAATAGAAGTTGATAACGAAATTCCTTTAAAATCTGCTTTTACTGGATATTTTTTATGATTTCTATTTACCAAAACTGCTGTTTTAAACCTTTTTAAAGGAACTTCTAAAAAATGTTTAATACCATAAATTAAAGTAGTACGCGAATTTAAAACATCATCAACTAAAATAAGAGGTTTATTCTTGTAATCTTCTACAGAAATGGAAGTTGAAACAGGTAGTAAAGGTTGTTTTTTATTGATATTGACTTCACAAAGTATCACTTTTAATGAAGAAATTTCTTCTAAAATAGTGGCTATTTTTTTGAAAAAACGAAACCATTACCTATAATTCCAGCAACTACAACTTCACTTTCAGAACTATTGCTTTCATAAATTTGATATGCAATTCTTCTAATTTTCTGATTTATTTGAGTGTTATCTAAAATAATATTATTTTCTGCAATCATTACTCTTCTGTTGTATAATCTTGATAATTATCTATATCTCTTCTATCTTTTTTGGTTGGTCTACCAATTCCTTTTTTCCTATAGTAATCTTTTGCATATTTTAAAAGTTCTGTTTTTTCGAACTCTTCTTTTGGTGTCACATCTTTTCGATATTGATCTACCAATTTTGCGCCAACTCTACTTTCTGGTAAATTTAAAACTTTTATTTGATAATTTATCTGATTTTTACGAACTACAATTAATTCGTTACCAAAAACTTCTTTAGATGGTTTTATACTTTTACCATCTATCTTAACTTGCCCTTTTTTACATGCTGTTGTAGCAATACTTCTTGTTTTAAAAACTCGAATACACCACAAATATTTATCAATTCTCATAAAATAAGTTAAAATATAATTTTTGTCTTTTTACAAAGGTATAAAAATGGTAAATTGCACGCTTAAATTTTTAAGTTAAATGAATAAAATAAAAAATATTTTCTTTCTTCTTTTATTAGGAGTGGTAGTAATGTATTCTTGTGATGATGATAATAACGGTTTTTTTAATCCGTTTGCAGACATTAATTATGAAGAATTAGCAATAAAAGATAACGATTCTATTGTAAAATTTTTAAAGAACAATTATTACGACACTGATTTAGATTCTGTAAAAACATTGGTAAGTGGTAAAACTTCATTATTTGAAGATACAGATAAATTAAAATCTTATAAAGTTACAGAAAATGATATTGAACATACTTTATATGTTTACACAATAGAACAAGGTCAACCTTCACCAGTAAAAGGAAACCCAACAGTAATGGATTCTATATATGTAAAATATTCGGTCAAGCTTTTGCAAATACAGAGTTGTTAACTTCTAATTTTGATAGAAATGACACTGGAGCATGGTTAACTTTAAATGCCGTTATTGATGGATGGAAATATGGTTTTACAAATTTTTTAGGAGGAGAATTAAAAAAAGATAGTAATGGCGGAACACTTAACGGACCAATTACATATTTAAATACAGGTAAAGGAATTTTATTTATTCCTTCACGGTTTGGCGTATTCTTCAATTGACACTAACAATTATACAAGTAGTTTAGTAGACACAAACTTAATGTTTTACATTGAGTTATTAGATATCGTAGAAGATACAGATCATGATAATGACGGAATACCTTCTATTGATGAAGATGCAGACGGAGATGGTGATCCAACAAACGACTTTAGTGATAATAGCAATCCTGCTTTACCAGATTATTTAAATCCTAATGTATAATTAGAATTTTTACAATATTTAAAAAAGCTCTTGAATTCTTCAAGAGCTTTTTTTGTACAATTAAAACTAAATTTTAAAAGTTATAAATAATTTTAAAGTAGAATAGGTGAGTAAAATTACCAATTTATGAAACTCTATAAAGCTCTAAAAAAAACAATAAAACTATTTTCAGAATAGTTTAGAACCAAAAAAAGTCCTTATATATACAAGGACTTTTTTAATATTTTATAAATGTTACTATAGCTTTAAAGATAAACCAAAAATAATTTGATCTGTTCTGTTATCTACAGTTACGTTAGCAAAATTTGCTTCAGTTTTAGATAAACCTCTTTCCCAACGAACATCGATACCTATTCTTCCTAATTCGATACCAGCACCCATTTGTAACCCAACAGAAAACTTGTCAAACTCATCTGTAGTTAATCCAGAAAAGCTAAAATCATCTTCTATTATATACTGAAATGAAGGACCAATAAAAACATTGGCAACACCTAAAAATTTCTTACCTAATAAAACAGGAACGTCTAATTTTTTATATTCATATTCTGAAGTTGCATCGTTTGTATCTGTATACTCATTTTTAACTTGTGTAAAAACCAATTCGGTCTAATATACAAACCTATTAAAGGTAATTTACCACGAAACCATAAACCTGCATGATAACCCGATCTAGATTCTCCTCCTTTAATAACATCACTTCCTGTAGAAGAAAAAGTTGCATCACCGTTGTTATTGTAGTTTATACCTCCTTTTAAACCGAAATCGATTTGAGCATTAGAAGTTTGACTAAATGCAAAAGCCAAACACATCATTAAAATTACTTTTTTCATGTTTTTTAGATTTATAGTTTGTTAATGTTAAACGAATTTATTTTCTAGAAATTACTTTTTTAACAGCTTTTACAACTGCAGTTGCGTCTAAACCATATTTTGCCATTAATTGTTCTGGTGTTCCAGATTCTCCAAAAGTATCATCTGTAGCAACAAATTCTTGCGGAGTAGGAGCGTTTAAAGCTAAAGTTCTAGAAACACTTTCACCTAAACCACCTAATTTATTATGTTCTTCTGCTGTAACAATACAACCAGTTTTAGCAACAGATTTTAAAATAATATCTTCATCTAAAGGCTTAATTGTATGAATATTTATAACTTCTGCAGAGATACCTTGAGCTTCTAATTGTTCTGCTGCTTGCAAAG
This sequence comes from Polaribacter sp. HA6-7, assembly GCF_055693625.1. Classification (NCBI taxonomy): domain Bacteria; kingdom Pseudomonadati; phylum Bacteroidota; class Flavobacteriia; order Flavobacteriales; family Flavobacteriaceae; genus Polaribacter; species Polaribacter sp. HA6-7. Next base: position 1,497,873 of record NZ_CM146338.1, on the reverse strand, counting down.
ATTCCCACACTAAATGTCCTGTTGCAACAATTGTTACATCTGTACCTTCTGTTAATTGAACTCCTTTACCAATTTCAAATTTTTGATCTGTTGGCATAAATACAGGCACTTTTGGTCTACCAAAACGTAAATAAACTGGCCCATCAAAATCTGCAATTGCAATTGTTGCAGCTTTTGTTTGATTATAGTCACAAGTATTTATAACTGTCATACCTGGCAACATTTTCATCAAACCAATATCTTCTAAGATTTGGTGTGTAGCACCATCTTCACCTAAAGTAACACCTGCATGAGATGCACAAATTTTTACATTTTTACCGGAATATGCAACAGATTGACGAATTTGATCATAAACTCTACCTGTAGAAAAGTTTGCAAATGTACCTGTAAATGGTATTTTACCTCCAATAGTTAAACCAGCAGCAATACCAATCATATTTGCTTCTGCAATACCTATTTGAAAAAACCTTCTAGGTTTTCTTTTATAAATTGATCCATTTTTAAAGAACCAATTAAATCTGCACATAAAGCAACCACATTTGGGTTTGTTCTTCCTAGCTCTGTTAATCCGTCACCAAAACCTGAACGTGTATCTTTTTTTCTGTGTACGTGTATTTTTTCATTATTAAGTTGTAAAAAATGTTGTGTTGTAAATTTTGGTAAAAATAAACTTTTATTTGTCTTTAAGAAAAGAAAACGAAGATTAGAATTCGTTCTTTTTAACATAATTCTCTTAAAACTATAAAAAGACTAAAATCAATCTTAAAATTATAGCTTCATTAACTCACTATAAAGTTTTTGTACTGGCAAACCAACTACGTTAAAATAGCTTCCTTCTATTTTTTCTATACCAATAAAACCAATCCATTCTTGTATGCCATAACTACCTGCTTTGTCAAATGGTTTATAATTTTTGATATAATATTTTATCTCATCCGAAGTTAAATTTTTAAAAGTAACTTTAGTAACATCATTAAATATCTTTTGAAAACTATTGGTTTTTAAAGAAACAGATGTTATCACTTTATGCTCTTTTCCAGACAAATTACTTAACATTTTAAATGCTTCATCGTTATCTTTTGGCTTACCCAATGCTTTGTTTTCTAACCAAACAATAGTATCTGATGTAACTAATAAATCGTTATGGTTTAAGTTTTTAAAAGCTTTCGACTTTAAATCTGCTAAATAATCGGTAATTTCTTCTGCTACTAATTCCTTCGGATAAACCTCGTTAACTGGCTTTAATTCTATCGAAAAATCTATTTCTAAGTCTTTAAAAACTGCTGTCTTCTTGGTGATCCGAAGCCAGTATAACATTGTATTTTGATAATTTTTGTTGAATCATGTGGTTAATTTAAAACAAATTTAATACTATTTATACATTTTAGTTATACGAAAATCGTTTTTTGATATGAGTTCAAATTAGAATCTTAAAGACAACTTTTTCGCTGTAAGTATTCTTAATTTTACATCAGAAAATTTAATTATAAATTAAAAAATGTAAGAGATTATGACTATAAATTTTGAATACCACGATGTAGAGGCTAGCGAGAGGTTAGAAGAATTTACAAAAGAAAAATTAGAGCATTTATACAAAAAATTTAATATGATTGTTAGAGCAGATGTGTTTTTTAAAACAGAAAATACAAGCTCTGATGAAACCGGAATGATATGTAACATTCGTTTAAGTGTGCCAGGGCCAAGGTTATTTGCAGAGGCTACAAACAGTAATTTTATGAATTCTATATCAGAATCTATTAAAGAACTAGACAAACAATTAACAAAAAAGAAAGGTAAAATGGCAACTTATTAAAAAGTCATTTAGAATTTCAATCAAAAAAATAGAATTATGAAAAAATCATATTTATTACAAAACTTTAATAATATTACAGATCTACCTTTAAACAACAGAGTTGTAATGGCGCCTATGACAAGAAGTAGAGCAGACAACGACCAAAATGTTGCTACCAAAGATTTACAAGGTTTGTATTATAAACAAAGAGCATCCGCAGGTTTAATAATTACAGAAGGATCACAAGTTTCTAAGCAAGCTGTTGGTTATATTAATACTCCTGGAATTTATAGCGAAGCGCAGACAGAAGGTTGGAAAAAAGTTACTGAAGAAGTACACAAAGAAGGCGGTAAAATATTTATTCAGTTATGGCATGTTGGTAGAATTTCTCATCCAGATTTTCATAACGGAGCATTACCATTAGCACCTTCTGCGGTTAATGCAAATGTGCAAGTATATACGCCAGAAGGAGAAAAAGATACAGTAACACCTAAAGAAATGTCTTTAGAAGACATTAATCAAACAGTTTTAGATTTTAAAAATGCAGCCAAAAATGCAATGACTGCTGGTTTTGATGGTGTAGAAATACATTCTTCTAATGGTTATTTATTTCATCAATTTTTTAACGAAGAATCTAACATTAGAACAGATGAATACGGTGGAAATGTAGAAAATAGAACTCGATTTTTCTTTGAAGTTTTAGACGCTGTCAAAGAGGTTGTTCCGAGAAAGTAAAATAGGTGTACGATTTAATCCTTCTTTAAACGGAATTTTCGGAATGAAAGTTACAGAGAATTCAATTCCAACTTTCGAATACCTTTTATCAGAATTAAACGATTATAATTTAGCCTACGTGCATTTATCAGAACCTTTTACAGATGTTTCTGATGTGCCACATGCAGTTACAAACATAGCAAAACATTTTAGACCAATTTATAACGGAACTTTAATGATAAATGCTGGTTTTGATGAAGCGTCCGGAAATAAAATTATAGAAGATGGTTATGCCGATTTAGTAGCTTTTGGTAAACTATTTATTTCGAATCCAGATTTAGTAGAACGTTTTGAACAAGATGTAGATTTAGCAGATTGGGATAACGATACTTTTTACACAACTGGTAAAGAAGGATATACAGATTATGAAAAAGCTACGATAGATGTAAGTGAAATTAAAAGATAAAAAATGATTAAACCAAGACAAGTAGTACCCGATTTAACTATTAACTTAGTTAACGACACAAAATGGAATTTAAAAGACCAAAAACCGAGAAAATTTTACTTTGATATTTGTTTACAGAGGAAAACACTGTCCGGTATGTAAAAAACAATTAGAACAAGTAGAGAAAAAGATAGCAGATTTTAAAGAAAGAGGCGTAAACTTAATTGCAATTAGCGCCAACTCAGAAGAAGTTGCAAAAGAGACTTACAAAGAATGGGAAATAGAAAACTTACCTATTGGATATGACTTTTCTATTGAAGAAGCCGAAAAATGGGGATTGTTTATTTCTAACGGAATTAGTGATAAAGAACCAAAACAATTTATTGAACCAGGTTTATTTTTAATTGATAAAGAGCATAAAATGTATTGGCAGTCTATACAATCGATGCCTTTTGGACGACCTAATTTAAAAGATGTTTTAGGCGGAATAGATTATATTTTGAAAGAAGGATACCCTGCTAGAGGAGAAGATTAAATACATTTAAACTTCCAATATCTATAAAATGATATTGGAAGTTTTTATATTACACCAAATTATAATAACGTGCAATTAAAAAGACTTATTAAAGATTTACCTAGTTTATTAAAAAAACAGGCACAAATTGGCTTAATAGTGAACCTTTTGAGCTTAGTGCTATTGTTGCTTATTATGCTATTTTATCTTTACCTGCATTACTAGTTATAATTTTAAATTTAGTTGGTAATGTCTCGGGAAAAGAAATAGTACAAGGAGAATTGTTAGATGAAATAACCAAAGCAGTTGGTGTACAAACTGCCGAGTCTATTAGATTAATGATGTTAGATAGAGGAGATGAAAGTGTTTCTATTTTTACAACAATTATTGGTTTTGGAACTTTATTTTATGGTGCAACAGGTGTTTTTTACCAACTACAAGCTGCATTCGATAAAATCTGAAAACTCCGAGAAAACAAACAAGAAAACGGTTTTATAAAAATGATTTTTAGTAGAATAAAAAGCTTTGGTTTCATTTTAATAATAGGTTTTTTATTACTGATAAGCTTTGTGTTAACAGCTTTAATTAGCACTTTTAATAAAAGAATCGAAAAATTCTTACCAGAAAGTTTATTCGAACATATTTATATTATAGATTTTTTAATGTCTGTTATTTTTATTTATGTACTTTTTGCAGCAATGTTTAAATACTTACCAAGCATTACTGTAAAATGGAGAGCTGTAAAAATTGGTGCTGCAGTAACCGCAATACTTTTTGTAATTGGAAAATTTTTAATGGCTTGGTATTTTAATGAAATGGAACCAGGCTCAACCTACGGTGCGGCAGGATCTATTATTTTAATTATGCTTTGGGTATCTTACTCTAGTTTAATTCTTTTTTTGGGGCACATTTTACCAAAGTATATGCAGATACTTATTTTATAAAATAAACTTCTAATAGGTAAATAAGATTATTTACAGAATTATACACTTTAAGCAAGAAGTCTAACTATCTTTGTAGCCTATTTAATTCTACAAAACTGCAGTAATGGCAAATCATATTAAAGATCAAAAGGAAATTTTACAAAAACTGAATATTAGTCAGTTAAATCCGATGCAAGAGGAAGCTATTGCTACAATCAAAAAAATACAAATACAATTTTATTATCTCCTACAGGAACTGGTAAAACATTAGCTTTTGCTTTACCCTTATTAGATTTTTTAGATCCGAGAGATAGAAGAAATTCAGGCGTTAGTATTAGTTCCGTCTAGAGAATTGGCTATACAAATAGAACAAGTTATTCGTTCTATGGGTTCTGGATATAAAGTAAATGCAGTTTACGGCGGAAGACCCATGTCTAAAGATAAAATAGAATTAAAGCATTTACCAGCAATCTTAATAGGAACTCCTGGTAGAATATCAGATCATTTTGCAAATGAACGTTTTTCAAAATCATATATTAAAACTTTGGTTTTAGATGAATTTGATAAATCTTTAGAAGTAGGTTTCGAATATGAAATGAGAGGTGTTATCAATCAATTATCGGCTTTAAATAAAAGAATCTTAACTTCTGCAACACAAGGTGTTGAAATTCCTGATTTTGTAAGAATGGATAAACCAAATACGGTAAATTATCTTAAAGCTACAACTTCTAAACTTCAAATAAAAACAGTTGTATCGCCTGCTAAAAATAAACAAAACACACTTTTACATTTATTGAATCATTTAGGCAATCAGCAAGGAATCATTTTTTGCAATCTAAAAGATAGTATCAATACTGTAAGTAATTTTTTAGAAAGTAAAAATATTAAGCATGGTTGCTTTAGTGGCGGAATGGAGCAAAAAGATAGAGAAAGATCTTTAATAAAATTTAGAAATGGTACCAATCAATTATTAATTGCCACAGATTTGGCTGCAAGAGGAATTGATGTGCCGAAATGAAATTTATCATTCATTATGAATTACCAAGTGCCGTAGAAGAATTTACACACAGAAATGGTAGAACAGCTAGAGTTTCTGCTAAAGGAACTGCTTATGTTTTAAAATGGAAAGATGAAAGAGTACCCGATTTTATTAAAAATGTTGAAGTAGCAAACATATCTAAACAAGCGGAAAGAAAAGCTGTTTTTTGGGAAACACTATTTATTTCTGGTGGAAGAAAAGACAAAATTTCTAAAGGTGATATTGCCGGTTTATTTATAAAGCAAGGTAAACTAACTAAAGATCAACTTGGTGTTATAGAATTAAAACAAGATTGTGCATTTGTTGCTGTGCCTGCAAGTTTAACTTCGGTTTAGTAGATAAATTAAACAACTCTCGTTTAAAGAAGAAAAAGTTAGAATTTACGAAGTCTAATTTTTTTGAATTTTAAGTTTCATTTTATCCATCAGAATTAAAAATAAAGAAACCTAACTACGGCAATTATATAAACTAAAAACAGTAGTACATTTGCATAAAATATTTTTTTATGTTAAAACAGTTTTCCGAATTAGGAATTAATAATGAATTACAAAAGGGTTTAATAGATTTAGAAATTTCTAAGCCTACAGAAATTCAAGAAAAAGTGATTCCTATTGCTTTAAATAATAGTGAAGACATAGTTGCTTTGGCTAAAACAGGTACTGGTAAAACAGCTGCTTTTGGCTTGCCATTATTACAATTAATAGATACAGATAATTCGAATATACAAGCTGTAATTTTAGCACCTACAAGAGAGTTAGGCCAACAAATTGCTTCTAATTTAGAAGCTTATGCTAAATTTTGCCCTTCAATTTCTATTGCTACTATTTGTGGCGGAATACCAATAAAACCACAGATAGAACGTTTAAAAAAACCAACTCAAATTGTAGTTGCAACTCCTGGTAGACTTGCAGATCTAGTAAAAAGAGAAGCAATAAACATAAAAAATATATCTTACTTTATTCTAGATGAAGCAGATGAAATGGTTAGCGCTTTAAAAGAAGGTTTAGATAGTATTATTAAGGAAATTCCTAAAAAAGAAGAACACTACTTTTTACAGCTACAATGCCAGGTTCTATTAGACAAATGGTAAATAACTACATGTCTAAAAATGTTGTTCAAATTGAAGCTGATATGGCAACAACGGGTCATCAAGGAATTAATCATAAATATGTAGTTGTAGAACCGATAGAAAAATTAGAGGTTTTACTTCATTTTTTAAATTCTAAATCGGGCAAAAGAGGTATAATTTTTTGTAAAACTAAAGCTGCAGTAAATAAATTAGCCAAAAAATTAGCGATAAATAAATTTTCTTCTCGTGCACTACACGGTAGTTTAACTCAAGGAATTAGAGATCGAATAATGGATCAATTTAGAGAAGGACATATTGATACATTAGTTGCTACAGATTTGGCTGCCGAGGTATCGATGTTAAAGATTTAGCGTATGTTGTAAATTATCATTTACCAGATACGTATGATGCTTATGTTCACAGAAGTGGAAGAACGGCTAGGGCAGGAGCAAGCGGATTATCGTTATCCATCATTCAAAAGGAAGAAGAAGAAGATATTACAGATTTTGAAAGAGAATTAGACATTAGGTTCGAAACTTTTAAAAAAGCAGATGCTAAAAGTATTGAAGAAAATAATGCTTTAGTTTGGGCTAATAAAATTTTTAAAACAAAACCTAACCGTTCTGTAGATGAAGATTTTAAAGCTCAAATTAAAACCATCTTTCACCATTTAACTAAAGATGAATTGGTAGATAAAATTTTAGCAAACTATTTAGCGAATACAAAAAATACTTCATCAGAAACCACAAAAAATAAAAGAAAATAATAGTTTTAGTATTTTATGAGCAAAGAAATTAAAGAGAATAAAGAAGTTGCTGTTTGTATAGAAACTATTCAGAATTTATTAAAAGATACAAATCAACTTTTCGAATTACCGAAGCACAAAGAATTGCTCTTTTTAAGGTTGCTGGTGAATTGTCTAGACCCAATAGAGACGAGTTTCAGCGAAGACGAAAAGATGCAAAAAAAGCTGCTAAACGTAAAAAAATTGAAAGTGATAAACATGCTAGAAAATCTACCGGAATAAGGTCTGCTAGAGAAGCTGCATTATTTGTTGCTCCTAAATTATTAGGTGCAGCTCAAATAGAAAAAGAGACTCAGAATTAGAGTCACCAAGAAACTGTTACGTATGTAAAACAGTGTATACTAAATTGCATCACTTTTACGACACAATGTGTACAGATTGTGGCGATTTAAACTATGCTAAACGTTTTCAAACTACAGATTTAAAAGACCAAGTTGCTGTTATTACAGGTTCTCGTTTAAAAATTGGATATCATATAACCTTAATGTTATTAAGATCTGGTGCAACAGTTGTTGCAACTACTAGATTTCCTGCAGATTCTGCAATCCGTTTTTCTAAAGAAGAAGATTATAAAGATTGGAGCCATCGTTTACATATTCATGGCTTAGATTTAAGACACATACCGAGTGTAGAAATCTTTTGTAACTATATAGAACAGAAATACGATCGTTTAGATATATTAATTAACAACGCGGCTCAAACCGTAAGAAGACCTTCGGTTTTTATTACCATTTAATGGAAAATGAAAAAAGCCCGTGGATCAATTACCTAAATTAGCACAAACGCTGCTAAAAGATCATGAAGCATGTTTAGAGGAATTGTCTAGCTTAAGTGTTTCTACAAACAAAACGAGTAAAAATAACGTTTTACCCGTAACATGGCATGGTCCGAGAACCAGGAATTGGTTTGCGTAATTCTGCAGAATTATCTCAAATACCGTATAGTTTCGATAATTCTTTACAAGCAGCAGAAGTTTTTCCTGAAGGAAAATTAGATGCAGATTTACAACAAGTAGATTTAAGAAAAACCAATAGTTGGCGTTTAAGATTGGGTGAAATTGAAACAACTGAAATGGTAGAAGTTCAGTTGGTAAATGCTGTAGCTCCTTTTGTTTTATGCAACCGATTATCATCTTTAATGATGAAAGAAAATACGGGTAAAAAACATATAATTAATGTAACGGCAATGGAAGGGAAGTTTCATCGATTTAAAAAGGAAGATAGACATCCGCATACAAACATGGCAAAAGCTGCATTAAATATGTTAACGCACACTTCTGCATCTACATTTGCTAAATCTGGTATTTATATGAACGCTGTAGATACAGGTTGGGTTACAGATGAAGATCCGGCAGAATTATCAAAAAAGAAAACAGAAATTCACGATTTTCAACCACCACTAGACATTGTTGATGGTGCTGCAAGAGTTATGGATCCGTTAATTGACGGAATAAATACAGGAAAGCATTGGTGCGGTAAGTTCTTAAAAGATTATTTTCCTATCGATTGGTAAAACATTTTTTTAGGCATTAAACATAAAAAAGCCCATCTTAAAAGATGGGCTTTTTAAGTTTAAAAAATAAACTTTACTTATTTGATTTACTTAGTAAACCTCCTTTTGCACTGTCTACCGTAATTGTAAATTTAGAATTTCCTTTTACAATCCATCGTACTTTAACAACGCCGTTACCGGGTATATTTCTTACTCTTAATTTAGCCGGATTTACCTTTTGTTCTTTATTGACGTTAAAATCTTCGTTAGAAACCAACATACCTGCAATTACTTTTACACCAGAAATTGATATATAATCTGGTCTTGTAATATTGTATTTTAAATCTTGACTAGCATGCGTTGGCATTAATCTATCATTTTTAATTGTAGCTGTAATTTCTTTTAAACCACCACTAATTTTCTTTTCAGATATATTAGAAATTGATAAATTAGGCATATGTTGTGCATGGTAAAATGTAAATGCCATGTTTCTATGTGCTTCTTCTTCTAACATAAAACCAGGTGTTGCTCTACCAAAATTCTTTTTAAAGCCACCAACTTCTATTTTACCATAAGTAGGATGATCGTATTCCTTCCATGGTGTAAAAGCATCTCCCATTAACAACTCTTTATCAAAATCATAAGTTTGATTTCTATCTCTTCCTCGTTTTTTATAGTACGCAAAAGAAGTAAAAATCTCATTTGTAAAAGTGTAAATTCCTCTACTACCATAAAACCAATCTAATTCGCCACCAAATACCGAGTATAAGTCTTTATACACAGTTAAATAACGATAACCAGGTAACATTTTTTCTCCTTTTTTACCAATAGCATCATAAATTCTTATGTCTTGTCTGTTGTATGTTGCTAAATCCTCTTGTGCACCAGGACCTCTTAAAATCATTCCGCCGGAGTTATGAAAACTTTGTGCACCTGCAATATTAGGATGCGCTAAAACAAAATCTGCAACGGCTCTTGTTTCGGTAACGAAAAAGGATGCTTGTAAGCACCACGCTGAATATAATCTGGTTGCCATTTCCAACCCCAATCTCTATTTGGATCGTAATAACCATGTGTATCTTCATTTATTCTTCCGTCACCATCATTATCAATTCCTTCATTACCAAGGTATTCATATCGCTGAGTTGTAACTACATCATCTGGCCCAATTGCAATCATTTTTCTAGGATCTAAAGGATCTACAATATAATTACCATCATCACTTTTTCTTCTCATTCTAGTAATAGAACCATCACCATCAATATCATCATAACCATCTTCATCAAACTTACCATCTCTATCATCATCCAAAGGAATCATACCAGATCTTGGGCTACTTCCGGTATTTGCTTCTTTCATAAAGTCGTTTCTTGCATCTGGATTTATAGTTGGTACAATATAAAATATACGATCATTTAACATATTTGTTATGTACTCGTTATCATTAAAATTTTCTGTTAAATACCAAGCAGTGTAAATACTTATTTCTCCTCCTTGAATTTCATTTGAATGGATGTTTCCGTCTAAATAAAAACCAGGTTTTCTATCTGCTTTTCCTTCTTTATAATTTGTAATTGCTAACATCCAAATATCTTTACCTAAAGCAGATTTACCAATTGATTGCCTTTTTACTAAATTAGGATGCGCATCAGCAATTTTTTTACTTAGAGCAGCTAAACCTTCTGATGTATAATATCTATTAAAAGAAATTTGAACTTTTGGATTATGAGGTGAACCCGCAGCTCTAAAAACTTCTGAACTATTTTGTGCACCAATTGCTAATGGAAATAAAAATAATAGCAACAATGATTTTAATATATTTCTATTGAATTTCATCTTTTCTAATTTTTATTTATTTCAATTTTATTGTTGCAGAATCTAAGCCTGTATGCGATGTTCCTGCTTCTAATGTTACACTACCATTCCCTTTTATTAACCAAGAAAATTTTACAAAACTGTCACCATCTATACTATTTAATAATGTAATTTCTTTACCGCTAATAATTTCTTGATTCTTTTTTAAACCTATGGCGACTTTAATTTTTCTTAACCATCTAGATCTTTTACCCATTTCTGTATGTGTTGGTAATAAACCGCTATTGTGTACGTCTACAGAAATTCTTGTAATTCCGTTTCCTACAGCTTCTGATGTTAAATTTTGAAGTGTAATATTAGGTTGCATTTTTGCCAATTCTATAATAAAATCTGTATGCTTTTTACTAATATCTGCCACTAATTTATAGGGCGGATTTATCATTTTATAAGGAGCAATACCACCAACTTCTACTTTTTTATTAGGAAAATCTGGATGAGAAACCCTTGTCCAATCTACAAATGCATTTTTAACATTTTCTTTTTCTGCCCATCTTAAGTAATTTACTACTTTATTTTTTGATGCTTTTTTAGCAGAATCTTTTACTTGAGGCACCCACCAACCCGGAGTTGACAATGCTAGTTTACCAAAATGAAAGTAAGACCATTGGAAAAAATCACCACCTTTGCCTTTAGAACTAGGAGCATTTTTAGCTTTAATAATTTTATTATACTTATCTGATAAAAACTTATTTAAAGCTGCATCTTGTTTTAAAACACTAGTTACAACTCGTTTTTTGGCACCAGAGGCACTATATTTTAAAGGTGTAGATAAATTGTTTTCTCGCCCTAATGTTACAATGGCAAAAATATTCCATCGATCGTATAAAAAAGAAAGTAAATCTCTATTTTCTTTTTCAGAAACAGGATGTTCTCCGGCACCAGGTGTAAAATATTGATAATTATAGCTAAAATTTTTATTGAATAAAATTCCGCCTTTACCGTCTTCATTAAAAGCACCATCTTTATCATTATCAATTCCTTCACTTAACAATTTATAAGTTCCTTTTTCGCCTTTATTAATATCTGCTTTTACAAGAACTCTGTCATCTTCTTTTAATGTTGTGTAATCGCCTGTAATATCTTCTACACGCATCATGGTTATCAAACCATCATTATTTAAATCGTCAAAAGAATCTTCATTTACAGCACCGTCTCTATCATCATCTGTCTTTTTAGCATTACCATTTTTATAATGTTTTAAAGACGAAAAATAGTTTTCTGTAGCATTCGGACTCATGTTCGGAAAAATGTAAAAAGTAGTTTTTTCTAAAACATTTGCATGATTTTTTAAAATGTTATCTGCAATATTAACAGCCATTTCTGGTCCTAAAATATGAGAACCATCTACACCACTTACAATTGCAATTGCTGGTTTATTTTCTGCATTGCCTTTAGATAATGTTAATGCCCAAATCTTATGCCCACCAATTGTAGTGGTTAATGCTTCTAATTTAGTATTAGCAGCATTCGATTTTTGAAGTGTTTTGATTTTTTGAGTAAGTTTACTGTAATTACTATAATCGGATTGTGCCGAAATTTGTAACGTAGTAAAACAAATTGTCATCCCTATCAAAAAGAGAGATGCTCGTTTTTTATTAAACATAATAGTTAAGTTTGGTTAATTTAAATAATTATGTTTAAATATATAGTTTTCTATATATAATGCATTCTTTAGTGTCTTTTACACCTAAATATTAAGGATTGTTTAACAGATTTTAACATTTTTAAACTAAAAAGTTGTAATTCTTTAAAGAATTACAACTTTTATTGATATTATAAAGAAGTGTTATTTTTGGATTGAAATAGGTTTTAATTTTATAAAGCCTAAAAAATCTAATACTTTAATAATTTGATATGTTACATCAATTTCGTGCCACTTTACACCAAAATTTGCACTACTAGCATGTTTATGATGATTGTTATGATATCCTTCTCCCATCATTAAAAAATCAAAAGGAAATAGATTTTTACTCGTATTTGTCATTTTATAATTTACGTATCCATAAATATGACCAAACCAATTGATAATAACTCCGTGAATTGGTGCCATTAAAAGTGCAATTGGTAATAAAAACCATTGCCATAATGCAGTTGTAAAATAAGCAAAAAATAAGATGTAAAAAGCAATCCAAAGTAATCTAGAAAAACGAGAACTTGCAAAGCTATCAAAGCTTTTCCATTGTGGTACGTTCTTGGTAAACTTACTATCTACTGGTATTTTTTGTTGATTTATTTGCTGATAAATCGTTTTAGTTTTCCACATCATTGCAAATAAATTAGAATCATAAGACGGTGAGTGCGGATCTTTTTCTGTGTCTGTATATGCATGATGCATTCGATGCATTATACCATAACCATAAGCGCTTAAATAACTAGAACCTTGAAAAAACCAAGTTAAAACAAACGTAACACGCTCCATGGTTTTAGACATTGTAAAAACCTGATGTGCAGCGTACCGATGTAAAAAGAAAGACTGAAAAAATAAGCCTCCGTACCAAAGAATTACTACAAATAAAACTATAATCATTAATGTTTTTTTGCAAAGATAAATTGATATCAAAAGCAAAACAATGAACCCAAATCAATAAAAATTACACTCTTTTTCTTATTCTACTAAGGGCTTGCGCTGTTACCCCAATGTAAGAACTAATATATTTTAATGGTATTACTTTTAACAACTCTGGTCTTTCTTTAAAAAGCTGTAAATAACGTTCTTCTGCCGTTAAGTTTAGCAAATTTTGTTCTCTTTTAGATTTTATTAAAAAAGTCTTTCTGCTGTTAACCTACCAATTAAATTACCAATTTGTGTCGTTTTATAAACTTCTTGTAAATCTTTATACGTAATGCTTAAAATTGTAGTTTTTGTAAGCGTTTGTAATTGATATAAAGAAGGCCTTTGTGTTAAAAAAGAATCATAAGCACTTACAAACTGATTTTTAAAACTAAAACCAAATGTAATTTCTTTTTCTGGATTTTCTTTGGGAATAAATAACCTAACAACACCAGATTCTATAAAAGAAATATGATTTTCTATTTCGTTGATTTTTAAAAAGTGGTTTTCTTCGGAATTACTCTTCGCTGTAATTTAGAGGTAAAGAAGTTCCAATCTTTATCAGAAATGTCTGCAATTTGATTGATGTATTCTTTTATTTGATCCACTTTTTTAATACTTAAAATTAGATACAAAGATAAGCTTCTTAGTATTAATCCTAATGGAGTAGAAGGTATAAATTTTTAAAATCCTGCGGCATATAATATCAAGAAAACACCAATCATAATTCCCGCTAAAGGCACTAGTTTTTTACGTTTATTTTTTTCTTTGAATAAAATACCTCCAATAACAACCGCAATAATTAACTGACTTCTTTTAATTGCTGATAAAAGCATTATCAAAGCTTCTGGATCTTGTAAAGCTTTAAAATAAAAATAATCTGCAGCTTGTAATAAAATACCAACACCAATAATTGTATATCTAAATTTAAACGCTTTTCTTTTTTCGGAATACGGAAACCAAGTTACCGCTAAAATTATCAATAAAATAAACACCGTGTAAAAACAAAACCGTAATTGCAATGTCTGCGGATTCAATAACAAACTCTGAATTAAAAACTTGTCATACAAACCACTCGAAGCGCCTAAAAAAGTAGCACCAATAATAGCAAATATCCATTTGTTCTTTTTAAAAATAATTCCTTCTTTTTTACCAACTCTAGAATAAAGAATTACAGAAAATATAATTAAAAAAAGCCAATCCATTGTAAAAAAGTAGGTTGTTCTTTATAAATTAATATAGCGCCAATAAAAGTAAAAAAAGGTCCTGCAGATCTAATAGGTGCAACAATTGTTATTGGTAAAAATTTTAATGCTTGATATGCCAATACCCATGAGGCGGCCATAATCATCGATTTTATAAAAATAAATCCATGAGTTTTTAGCGGAATTAAAGTGATGTAAAAACCAATTTCTTTTGTGTAATCGGGGTAAAAGATTGACATAAAATAAAAAGGTAAAAGCACTAAAAAACCGGAAGCTATTGTACCAAATAATACCGGAAAAACCTCATTACCTTGTACTGCATGTTTTTTACATAAATTATGTAATCCTAAGAAAAGTGCAGCCAATAAACCTAAATACATCCACATGGCGCGAAGATAGTTTTTTGAACTATTTTATTGAAAATAATTGCATAAAAAAAGGTTGCCATTAAATGGCAACCTTTATAATTTATTTTAGTTTAAATTATTTTAAACTTTCTAATAATTTTTCTGCTACTAACTCAGAAGAAGCTGGGTTTTGACCTGTAATTAAATTACCGTCTTGAATTGCATAAGCAGCCCAATCTTCTTTTTTAGAATAGATTCCGCCATTTGCACTTAGCATATCTTCAACTAAAAATGGTACCACAGAAGTTAATCCTACAGCATCTTCTTCAGTATTTGTAAAACCAGTTACTTTTTTTCCTTTAACAAGTGGTTCTCCGTCTGTTCCTTTTACGCTTTTTAAAGCAGCAGGAGCGTGGCATACAAATGCTACAGGTTTTTCTTGAGAATTAAACTTCTCTATCAAAGCAATTGAAGTTGCATCATTTGCTAAATCCCATAATGGTCCGTGACCACCAGGATAAAATACTGCATCAAAATCATCTGCATTCATATCAGACAACTTTTTAGTATTCGCTATTTTAGCTTTTGCTTCTTCGTCTTTGTTAAATCTATCAGTGTCTTCTGTAGCAGCATCTGGTGCATCACTACTTGGATCTATTGGTGCAGCTCCTCCGTTTGGTGTTGCAATTGTAATGTTAGCACCTTTATCTAATAATGTATAATATGGGTTTGCAAATTCTTCTACCCAAAATCCTGTTTTTTTCCTGTATTTCCTAATTTGTCGTGAGATGTAAGTACAAATAATACGTTCATATTTTTATTTATTTTAGTTTTTATTGATGTTTCAGAATCATTTTCTGAAGTTTTTTTTGATATTTTATCTTTACAACTTGATGCCGTAACAATAGTTAACGCGATGGCAATAGTTTTTAGTAATTTCATATTAATAAGCCATTTTTACAATTTTTTCAACTCTTCTCGGAGACAATGTTTGATGTTCTCCTAAACCTGTCCAACCACGATCTGTAAAACGTTGCGCAATTTTTTCTGCAGTACCTTCATACTCTTTTGTATAATCAGATAGTTTTGTATCGATACCTAAATTATTAAAAAATGCTTCTGTTTTAGTAATTGCTTCATATGCTTTATCATCTGTACTACCTTTATTAATTCCCCAAATTCTTTCTGCATATTGTGCTAACTTTTCTTTTTTATCTTCAAAGTTAAACTTGTAATGGCTAGGTGCAATAACTGCTAACGTACGTGCATGATCTATACCAAATAAAGCTGTAAGCTCATGACCAATTGCATGAACTGCCCAATCTGTTGGCACACCTTTCTGAATTAAACCATTTAAGGCCATTGTACAACTCCACATAAAATTAGAAGCTGCTTTGTAATCTGTAGGATCTTCTAAAACCTTAGGAGCAATTTCTATCAGTGTCTGTAAAATACTTTCTGCAAATCTATCTTGCAATAATGCACCAACAGGGTACGTCATGTATTGTTCTAAAACATGTGTAAACGCATCTGTTAAACCATTAACTAATTGACGTTTAGGAATAGACGTTATTACTTGAGGATCTAATATCGAAAAAACAGGAAATAAACCAGGACCACCCATGGCTAATTTTTCTTTAGTTTCTTCTCTAGTAATTACAGCTCCGTAATTCATTTCAGAACCCGTTGCTGGTAAAGTTAAAACAGTACCAAAAGGCATTCCTTTTTCTGTTCTAATATTTTTAGTTAAAATATCCCAAGGTGTTTCGCCATCATAAACTGCTGCAGCAGATAAAAATTTTGTTCCATCTATTACAGAACCACCACCAACAGCTAATAAATATGTAATATTTTCATCTTTAATAACTTTTAAGGCATCCATTAGCTTTGCATATTCCGGATTTGCAGGAATACCTCCAAACTCAGTAACATCAGCATCAGCTAAAGCAGTTTTTACTTGCTCATAGATTCCGTTTTTCTTAATACTTCCACCTCCGTAAAGCAATAATACTTTTGCATCCGCAGGAATTTCTTCTTTGATATTTTTTATTGTGTCTTTACCAAAAATAATTTTGGTAGGATTTTTAAAATCGAAATTATTCATTTTTCTTTTTTTGGATTGATACTTCGTAATATTAAATTACTACTCTATAACAGTTACTAAATCTTTCATTGGCTTTCTAACTTTAACTAAGTTCACCAACCAATCTTCATCTTCTTTTCTATAACCTAAAGGCAATAAAACTGCACTTTTTAAACCTTTTTCATTTAAGTTTAAAATTTCATCTACTGCAGCAGGGTCAAAACCTTCTA
Source organism: Polaribacter sp. HA6-7 (assembly GCF_055693625.1). NCBI lineage: Bacteria > Pseudomonadati > Bacteroidota > Flavobacteriia > Flavobacteriales > Flavobacteriaceae > Polaribacter > Polaribacter sp. HA6-7. The sequence goes on along the minus strand of NZ_CM146338.1, from coordinate 1,480,790 downwards.
AAGGTGTTGCGTCTACGCCTTCATAAGCAGCAGCAATAATTGCGTGTGCAAAAGCAATGTATGCTTGTTTTGCAGCATGATTAAAATTTTCGTCTGCATCTTTTTGCGGATAAGAACTTAACAACATTTGTCTGTAATTTTCCCATCCTTCGTTTTTAAAACCACGAATTTCATTGGTTAAATCGAACATATAGTTAATTCTTTCTTCTGTATACGTGTCCCAAGCAGCAAAAACTAAAAGGTGAGAACAGTCTGTAATTACAGATTGATTCCAAGCAATTGGTCTAATTTTTTCTTTAATTTCTTGATTTTTTACAACAATAATTTCAAAAGGCTGTAAACCACTTGATGTTGCTGCTAATCTAGAAGCTTCTAAAATTCGCTCTATTTTATCTTCAGATACTTTTTCACCGTTCATTGCTTTCGCGGCGTATCTCCAATTTAATTTATCTAATAATTCCATGTTATTCTAATTTATATCTATTTGTTTATTTGATCACTTTTATACTGTTCCATGCCGATTCGTAGGCGTCATCTAAATGCGTTTCATTTAAAGTGAACGAACCTCTTTTTTGAGAAATCATTAAAAATGATAACGGATTTATTGCATACGCATACAATAAATAATCTGACATGGGTTTGATTATATTTTGTTCTTTTCCTTTAGTCCATAAGTCGAGTAGGGGCTGTAAATGTTTAATACCTTCAATTCTACTTGGCTCATCAATCATTGGTGTGTTGTCGCATTGTGCTAAAAACATTGCATTTTCACATTCTTTCAATTTAAACTCTGCAATTCTGTGCCATATCAATTTAAATCCTTCTTCTACAGGCATATCTGCACTATAATTTTCGAAAGCGTAATCTGTATATTTTGCTTTCACTTCTATGTACGTTTTATTTACCAAGTCTTGTTTATTCTCGAAATATAAGTAGATCGTTGCAGGAGAAACCTTAGCCATTTTAGCTATTTTACTCATAGGTGTTGCATGAAAACCGTTGTTGTTAACCAACTCTATAGTGGCTTTTATTAACGCGTTTCTTTTGTCTATGCTTTTCTGAAGTTTTACCATTGTTTTCTAATTACGATGCAAATATAGTAAAAAAATGAATGTTCATTCTTTTTTTAACAAAACTTAACATAATACTTAATATACTGATAACTAAACCCTAATAACCGATTTTATAAACGGGTATTTATACGCTTAAGCAAAAATTGGATAATAAATAAGTTTGTATCACTTAAACTTTAATTTATAATTATGAGCTATTTACCTTTTAGACCCAATGCAAAATCTATCGATATTGATAACAAAAGAGAAAATTCTGTTAGAAATGCTTTTTCAGAATTTTTGATAGAAAACTATGGTAAAGATTATCAAAGTACAGTCGAAGAACATAGAAGTAGACACAAAGCAAATCATTTTAACGAACACATAAATTCTGAAAAAGCAGACAAACCACTAGTAGGAATTATTGGTGGCGGTTTTGCAGGGTTATATTCCGGATTGATACTACAGTCTTTAAATATAGAGTTTGAAATATTTGAAAGCTCAGAAAGAGTAGGTGGTAGAATAGATACTTGGTATTCTACAAAGTATGATGCAAAAGATACAAACAAAGCAGGATTATATGGTGAAGTAGGTGGTATGAGAATTCCACAATTTTCTAATGATATGCTACCGGTACAACAACTTGCATTGTCTGTAAATGCAGTTCTAAAAAGAAACGATTTAGAAGATACCATGTTAATTTGGAGAAAATTCTATTACAATTCTCCGGTACAAAGATTGCGCTATAACAACATGAAAAAACCAATTTTAGCGGAAGATTCTAATCTAAATGCTTTAAATTTTGGTGTAGATAAAGGCGGAGATATCCCAATGGTTTGGGTTACTAAAACAACGCTAGGTTCAGAATCTTTTTTACCAATTAATAAAATTTTAGATAAAGTGAATGAACCTTTTATCACGGCAATAAATCAATCTTTTTCAAAAGGATTTAAGAAATTGATGAAATTTGACAATTTTTCTATGTGGGCGTATCTTACCAATGTTTTTACACTTGGCGATTTAGGTGAATACTACAATCCTGCAATGGGAGAAAAAACAGCTCATTTACCTTACAATATTGCCAGTTATCTAGAAACCTTAAATGTTGGTACGGGCATGTATTCTGTATCTTTTGTAGAAATTATTTTGGCAAGTTATGATTGGGATGGTAGCAAAAACGCGTACGATGCCACAGATCAAAATATTTATATGATTACGATGGATAAAGGAATGCAACATTTTCCTGATGCTTGTAAAACTGTTTTAAATTTAGAGAAAGGTATTCTACCGGAAGACGGACAAAGAGCACAAGAATTAATTGGTATGAAACCTGGTTTAAATGGTAAAGTTGGGTACTCTCCGAGATAATTTAACAATAGCCGCAGCACCACCAAAAACAGTTCCGGCTGCAGATGCTTCTGCACCAGTACAAGGTTCAAAATCTAAAAAGAAAGAACGTGTGCATTTAGAACACAGAGTTACTCATATTAATTATGATGAAAACTTATACGAGGGTCATGGCGGAGTTAAAATGACCATTAGAAATCATGGTGAAACTAAAGAAAAACAGTATCCGTATGTAATTACAACATTGCCAAACGGAGCGTATTTAAACGGAGATTTAAAAGAAAATTTCTTTAATAATTTATCTTTTTCAAAAGCAAGAGCTATTAGAGAATGTAATTATATGCCGTCTTTTAAAGCTTTTATTACATTTAAAAAACAATTTTGGGCAACTTTAGGCGAAAGACAAGATAAAGGTTTGGGTGTTACAGTGTCAGATAAATCGAACAGACAAATTGTATATCCTTCTTATGGCTATGATGCAGAAGGTGGTGTTTTACAAATTTACTGTTGGGCACAAGATGCCGAAAGAATAGGTGCCCTTTCTGATGAAGAAAGAGTGAACGAATGTTTAAAAGGAATTCAGTATTTGTATCCAAGTAGATATTTACGAACATTTTGCAGGTTATAAACCGGAGGAAACTACCAAAACTTGGTTTTGGGATAATCATGCCAATGGTGGTGCTTTTGCACTTTTTAAACCGGGCCAATTTAAAAGTTTATATCCAACCTTGTTAACGCCAGAATTTAATGGTTCTTTACATTTTGCAGGAGAATGTTGTTCTGTTCACCATGGATGGATTGTTGGTGCTTTAGATTCTGCATACAACGCAGTGTTAAGCATTTTAAAACAAGCTGGTGCGCACGATAAAATTAAGCAAATGGAAACTACCTGGGGAACCTTATCAGCACCCGATGTGGCCTTAACCAAAATGAGCAAACAATTGGTTTAAACAGATATTTTTTTAGAATACTCCATAAAATTAGCTTCAAAACGTTTTAATGTAGCATCTAATTTTTCAGCATAAATTACAAACTGACATTTATGAATGCTTTGTGTAATAGAAATTATATCTGTGTATGGGGATTTTTGAGATAAAAAAGAAGCATCATCAACACTTAAAATTTTTACTTGTGTTGTGTTTAATCCTTCTAGTAATAATAATTTATTTACAATTTTAGGTGTTGAAATAAGAATGTCTATTCCTTCAAAAATTTCAGATTTTAAAAGGTCTATATGTTCTTTTTCATCACCAAAATAAACTCTTAAGCTTGTATGTCTTGTATATAATAAAAAAGCATTGTACAGTTCTTGTGCTTTTTCGTTGTCTTCTACTAAAACAATAGCTCTTGGTGCATCACCTTCTTCTTCACACTTTAATTTATGTAAAGTTGTAAGTATTAATGTTGTTGATTTACCACTGTTTTCTGAAGCTGTACAATATAAATTTGCGCCACTTTTAATGGCAGGAATTGCTACTTTTTGAAATTCTGTTGGTACAGAAATTTCGAAAGAAGTTAATTTTTCTTTTAAGTGATTGTGTAATTTTTTAAAAGGCTTTTCCATTTAAAATACTATTTAGAATACAGTTATATAAAGTAAGGGCAAATATACAACTTAATTCATGTTTGCTATCTATTAAATACCTTAGTTATCAATCGATGTTGTATTTTATATTTTCCAAGTAAAACTGATGGTTAGCCCTTTCCCTTTATCAGAATCTATGGTAATTTCTCCTTTATTCTGAGTAATAATCTTTTTCACAATAGCCAAACCAATTCCTGTACTTTCTACATCTTCATTAATTTTTAATTGACTAAAGATTTTAAAGATTTTATCGTGGTATTTTTCTTCAATTCCGGGTCCATTATCAGTAACACTAAACAAATACCCTTCTGTTATTTCTTTAACATCAATCTTTATGATTGCCTTTTCTTTGTCGTTGTGCTTAATTGAGTTGCTAATTAAATTTTGAAAAACATGACTTAGTTCTGTTTCATTTGCATAAATATCTACATCTTTTTCAGGTAAAAGGATGCTACTTTTATGCTGATTATCAACAACACTAGATACCTTGTTTAATAGTTGATGTATGCTAAAAAAGGCTTTTACTTTATTGCCTTTTGCGGCTTTAGAATACGCCAATAAACCATTGATTAAAGATTCCATTTTAGAAACAACATCTTTTAAAAGTTTTAAATGATACTTGGTATTATCATCTAAATTGTCTTTTAAATCTTCTTCTATAAAAGAAGCCAAAGAGTACACCGAAACTAACGGAGATTTTAAATCGTGAGAAACAATATGATTAAAATCGTCTAACTCTGTATTGTAATTTTCTAAAAGCAGTAAATTTTCTTCTAACTTTAAGTTGGCTTGCGATAATTTTTCTGATTGCAACGAAATTTCCTTTTTTTGTTTAAGAGCCAATTCTTTAGAAATTTCTAACTGTTTAAAAGAAATCGAAAAACGATTCATTAAAAGCATAGACAATAATAAAAAAGCAACAACATAACCAAAGTTTACAAAAATTATGGCAAAATCATTTTCATCAATAAAGAAAAATATATGAATGATAAAAATTGCAGATCCTAATAACATGCTTATCAAAAGTAGTATCGATTCAGATTTTTTTATAAAAATAACTTTAATAATTATAAACGCTACATACGTTAGATTTAAAAGCATTAAAACTAAAAATGGCATTAAGAGATATGTAAAGTAGGGTGCCGGTAAAATGATTGCCAAACTTGTAAGCGTCCAAAAGCTAATTTTTATAATTTTAGCGTAAATAGCATGCCTAAATTTTTTAAAAATATCATTAAAAAACAAACTTGCAGCAGAACCGCCTAAAAATAAAGCAACGTATTCTATTCTAGTTAACAATAGCCAGTTAGCATTTTCAAAAAGGTGTGTAAACGGTGCATAACGATCACTTAAAGCCATGTAAGACAAAGCAATACACATTATTGCAAAATGCAACACCGCTTGGTCTTTGCTCCAATACCAAAGGTAAAAAAACAAGAAAAAGACTCCTATAAAACCAAGGCAACCAATAAAAATCATATCGGCAACTATACGTTTCGTTTTCTTATCAAATAATTGTTTTGTAGGTGCAATAACTAAAGGTTCTGTAATACCACCTTTAGAGTGATAAAAGTTAGCAACTTGCAAAACGATTTCGAAAGTAGACTCGTTTGTATTTAAAGCTATTATTTGCGAAAATCTTCGATGTAAGGTTTCTATTCTATTGGAACCCACAGTACCTATCTCTGAAATAAATTCTCCATTAATCCAAAGTTTTGAAGCAGCGTAAATTTTAGGAATGTATAATGACGATGCAACTCGATCACTAGGTATGGTCACCGTTTTTGTATAGGTTGCAAAACCCAAAGAAGGCAAACTTTTTTGGTTGTTTAAAGTAAAATTTGTCCAATTTTGTAGAGAAACCTGCTTGTAAATTGTAGCAGATTTAACACTTTCCGGTGTTAAAAGTTGATTCCAATAAAAGTTCCAATCGGTATCTAAAACAATCTTATCATTTGCTCTTAAACTGCTAGAATCCTTAGCAATATCAATGTTCTTATTTACTTTTTGAAAACCATAAAGATTTATAAACGTACTTAAAAATATAAAAAGAAAGCTTACTAACTTCAATTGTAAAATGTTTGTTAAGATTGCAAAATACAATAAAGATTTTGTTTACTTTTTAAATAATTTAACTTTCTAAAGCCTAAGCGCATCAAACTTCACATTTACATACTATTAGCAATTTAAAGTGTTCAATTTGTATTATCTATGTTTTAAAAGAAAGCATTCTTATTTTTTAACATAAACATTTTGATAATTGTATTCTACATATTGATTAAAAAGTATAATTTTAGATTTTTAAAATAACCAACACTACTTACATGAAATTTATCCATTTTTTATGTCTATTTCTGTTATTTACAGCTTGTAAAAAGACAGAAGTACACCTTACTAAAATTACTGCAAAAAATATTGCGATTGATAGTACCCTAGAATCATCAGCAACAATTGATAGTATCATTGCACCTTATACTAGAAAAATGATTGGTGAAATGGAAAAAGTATTAAGTTATGCGCCTTATAATTTTACCAAAAAAAGCGAAAATAGACAAAGCAATTTGGGGAATTTAATGGCAGATATGTGTTTTGAAATGGCAAATGCGATGTTTAAAGATAAAACAAACGCAGCAATTGATTTTTCTATGTTTAACAGTGGTGGTTTGCGTGCAAATATTTCTATGGGAGACGTAACACAAGAAGACGCTTTTAATTTAATGCCTTTCGAAAATGAGTTGGTTGTTGTGCAACTATCTCGGTGCTAAAATAGAAGCGTTGGTAAGCTATTTTATAGCTTCTAAAAGTGCACATCCTTTGTCTAAACAAGTTGCATTAAACATCCGTAAAGATGGTTATCAATTAAAAATTAAAGGACAAAGTTTTGATAAAAACAAAACCTATCATGTCTTAACATCAGACTATTTACAAGGTGGTGGCGATAGCATGAACTTCTTTAAAAATCCTATAAAACTTACAAAGTTAGATTATAAGGTTAGAGATGCCATCATCCATTACTTTCAACAAACAGATACCATAAAAGCCGCAATAGATAACCGTGTAACTTTATAATTATGAAAAGAAGAAATTTTATAAAACAATTAGGTGGCGCTGCAGCTTTATCTATGGTAGATGGTTTGGTTTTACCAACACTTGCTACGAACCATAAGCGTCATATTACTATTTTACATACCAACGATACACATAGTCATATAGAACCTTTTGATGCAGATCATAGCAGAAACCCAAATAGAGGTGGAGTGGCAAGAAGAGCTACATTGATAGAAAAAATTAGAAAGGAAAACAACAACACGTTATTATTAGATGCTGGTGATATTTTTCAAGGAACACCGTATTTTAATTATTTTGGTGGCGAGCTTGAGTTTAAGCTAATGAGCATGTTAAAATATGATGTTGCAACCATTGGTAATCATGATTTTGACAATTCTATAGAGGGTTTATACAAACAATTGCCCAATGCTAAATTCGATTTTGTCTCTGCGAATTACGATTTTAAAAATACCGTTTTAGATACGCATGTAAAACCTTATAAAATTATTGTAAAAGATGGTATTAAAATAGGAATCTTTGGTTTAGGTATTGAGCTTGAAGGATTGGTAGGCAAAAAAATGTATAAAGAAACAGGGTATTTAGATCCGGTAGAAATTTCTCAGGATATTACTAAAAAGCTTAAAAATGAAGAAAACTGCGATTTAATTATCTGTTTATCTCATTTAGGGTATTACTATAAAAATAATCCGAATAAAATTTCTGATCTAAACCTTGCGAAAGCAACCAAAGACATCGATTTAATTATTGGCGGACATACACATACCTTTTTACCGAAACCCACACTGGTAAAAAACCTAGACGATAAAAATATATTGGTAAATCAGGTTGGTGCTTATGGTATCAATTTGGGTCGTATTGATTTTTATTTTGACGAAAACAACAATAAATCTGCAAACGGCACCACAATTTTAGTTTAAAAAATTCTTAAACTGCTTTATGTATTTATAAATGAAAAATTAAGTTGAAAAAATTATAAAAATTTTAGGTCGTTTATAAAAACTTTGTATATTCGCACACCTTAAGAAAACAAGGTTGTTTTTTTACAATAATGGCTACTTTAAAACTAGCTGTATATCGTATTAAAATAACACAAAAAGGGGAGATACTCAAGCGGCCAACGAGGACGGACTGTAACTCCGTTGACTATGTCTTCGCAGGTTCGAATCCTGCTCTCCCCACAACTTGTTTTTCACTTCAAAACACCCCAAAAATCAATCAATTCTTTAGATACTATTTGTACGCTGCTATTTTACCAAATTGTATACAATTTTTAGCGGATATGCTATCTCTAGTATTTGCATAATTGTAGGTAGCTTTTAACTTTGTACACAACCCCGTATTTATACCTATAAAACAAGACTAAAAAAAATTAAGTATATTTAGGCTAACGTACTCTATGTCAAAAGAGTAGGTTACTAAGAAAAAGTACTTATGAAAAAAGAAAAAAAACAACAACCTGCGGTACAAAACAAGCATCTAGCGTATGATGCACATTTGTTAGAAAATGAAGTATGGCTAACTACAGAGCAAGCCATGGCGCATTTAAATGTTAGCCGCAGCACCATGTATCGTTTACGCAAACAGCACAACATACCTAGTTTTAAATTAGGTCATAGTCCTATGTATCCAAAACATTTGTTAAATAAATTGTTTATTAACAAGGCATTGGGCAATGTAAAAATGTAAATAGATTTTATACATAATTTGTAGGTTGTTTATAAAAAACACCTAATTTTTAAGAACACAAAAAAGTGTTTGTACACAACTAGCTACTCGTTGTGTGCAAACACCTTATACACATGTTTTAAATTTTAACCTACAGGATGTTACAGCACCGTAACTGCCCCCATATACGTGCTTATCGCAGCAAAGTTGGTTGATGGTTTGCTAAAAGAGGCCCAAATTTCTACATTAAAAGTTGCCATAAAATTGGGTAATGTTACACTGGCTGTGGTAGCGCTTCTATCTGCTACAGTTGTGTTGGTATAAAACAAATTTAGATCGGGTGCATATACCACTACCATTAAAGTATCGGTAGCGGTTGCTTTGCCTTGGCCGCTATTGTCTTGCCAACTAAAATTTAGGGTTTGGTTTGCTGCAGCTGCCACAGTACCGCCATCAATTCCTCTTAAATCGCCTTTACTTATCAATACTTTTGGGTAATCCATTACGGCACCTTGTGGTGTATTTATTACTGCGTTTTTAAGATGGTAAGAGGTTGCCAAATTGGCTCGCGATTTATCGCCTTGCGCACTGCCAAAATAACTATTTAAAATTTCTACAATCGGACTTAAAAACCCAATTACAGTTTTAAACTTTTGGCGTTGTTCTGTTTGTTTTTCTGTTGCTGTATAATTACCACGCTGTGGTAAACTACGCATTACATTTTTACCCCTCCATCTAGAGCCTACTACGTTACCTACTTTTCCGAGAAAATCCGCCTAAGATGCCTTTTTCAAATGTTGCCATACTTCTTTTTTTTATGATTAATAGAAACCAAACATACAGACTAAAGCACACGAAAACAAGTACTTGACACCTGCTGACACGTATTGACACAAATTGACGTTTTGTAAACGCTTTTGAAACTTTATGACCAAAATTGACCTATTAAGACACGTTATGACACATCTTGATACTTACTGACACAGATATGTAATTTTTATAGTGGTTTATTCGAGTTTGATTCGGGGTTTGTTCGGGTGCGGGTAGGGGTTATTTTTAAAAAATGGACTTTTTACGGAGAAATCTACTAGCAAACTGGTATCAGGCTGCTAACAATTGGTTTAGAAATGCGGGGTGTCGTTTGTATTTTAAGATACCAAACTCTTGGTAAGACGATTTTATAAAAACAAATTTAAAGGTATGTCGAAACGATTTTATTACGCAAGACCCTGTTATCATTTCATACTATTAGGATGCGATAATTAAGGTGTTTTTTAATTTTCTGTAATTTCTTTACTGATTTTAGGAATTAACAAAGCCCAAATCGGAATATTTAAAAAGAAAAAAGGAATACTATTAAAACTTGTATTTGATTTTATACTTGAAAAAATAAAACTGCCTAAAATTACACCAGTTAAAAGCAACCCTAAAGCTATTATTAAAATTGCTTTTCTTGTAAATGCTAATTTTCCAATAAAAATCTGTTTTATATTTTTTTTAGGTTAACGCAATTAAAGGTAACAATTATGTATGTGTTTGCATAGTGTTTTAAGCTACTAAATTAGTAAATAATTACGGACAAAGAAAGTCCGCAAGGACTTTCGTAAGTAGGCTAGAACTAGTAATTAATTTTATACGGTGTTGTAAAACGTTTTTATTATTAGGTAGTTGTCAAATCTACGCTGTTGTATTTATTTAAAATTAATATTGTTAAAATTAATATAATAGGTAAAAGATAAATAGCTAGATAATAAACTAAATTATTAAAATATAAATAGGTGTTTTTAATCCACCAGTTTTTACTCGAAGAATAATTTTTAAGGTTATTATTAACCCTATGTAGTTCAAAATCTATTGGGTCGTGATTATCATATAATCCTATTATGATATCATACTTTTCAGTTATTTTTTTAATACCACTAGTCTTTTCATAGTCAGATTTAGATTCTTTGATTATTTCTAGTTCTTTAAAAAGTTTTGCTAATGATTTTGAACAGTTATGGAATTTTTCTGCTTTTAAATTATACTCCATAGAGTTTTCAATTAAAACAAATACTAACAATAATATAGAAACACAAATGGATAGAAAGTTAACTGTCACAAGTGTTTCGGAATTCTCGATTACTTTAAATGGTTCTAATAGTTTTAAAATTATTACATAAACCGAAAGTAAACTTAAAGTATATGATGACATAATCTTTTTCTTTTTCAGTCTATGATAGGCATTAAATCTAGCAGATTTAGTTTTCCAAATTCTATCATACAATTCTTCAAATGCATCTCCTTTCTGTTCTCTAAGTTTTTTCATTATTGTTTATTTTATATTGTATTGAAGTTCAAGCCATTTTCTATAATATGAATCATCAATGTGGTATTTGATTTTCGCAGATATGTCTTTATCATTTCTATAAGGTTCGCTATTTAAGAAAGAACACAAAACTAAGAATTTTTGTAATGGATAAGTCTTATATTTCTTTTCAGGAAACAAGTATAATTTGACTTTGCTTTCTATTATATCTAATTTTTTTAAATTAATTAAATTGTTAGCAGTTGAAACTACCTGTTGTTCTGCTGTAGAAATTTGACTTTCTAAAAACTTTCTAACTTTGTCCTCTTTGTAAAGAAATAGCCTGCCCATTATTGAGGTAACTTGTCTTCTAAGGAAAGGGTGTGAATTCCAAATACCTTTATAATCGAATATAAATTTATATAAATCTTCCGGGTGGTCATACTTTGTTCGAACCCATAAAAGGCAATAAAAGTCAAAAATTTGTTTTCTAGTCATACTAAATGATTTTATTTTTTTTATTGCTTTATCAATAAAATCATTTCCTTCATTTGTTAATGGTATATTCCAATCGGTTATAAGTTTACAAATATTAAATAATGAGATATCATCGTGTAATTTTAATTCGTCAAAAATTTTCAGAACAACTTCTGCTGTTCTTTTATCAAAACCAAGTGTAGCTAGATGGAATAACAAATTTGACCTTATACCTGGGTTTTCGTTGAAAAGAGTGGGTACGTCTTTAAGGATTCGTTTAGAATTGATTTTACTAAAAGCTGTTATATATCTCTTTGTTATTTTTTCAAAATATTTCGCACTTTGGTTTATTTTAAGATGCTTTTGAAATCTTTTTATTAACTCACTACTAATAGTTTTAATACCGTGTTGTAAATGGTAGTCAAAATCAATTGAATCTAGGTATTTATTCTCGTCAATTAAGAAATTAAACTCAGCCTCTTCTGCTGTGTAAATATTTGTTTTCTTTAAATTTAATGCAAGACCTCTGCTCTTTAACACATCAGAAGATGAACTTAAAATATTAACTGCTTCTTCTCTGCTGTCTACTGCAATTACTACATCATCCATCCATCTTGTAAAACTGTCATTCGATTTCATTTTGATGATTTCATCAAACTCAAAAAGAAACGAATGAGCCATTAGTCTAATGCCTTCTAGATTTGATGTTGGAAGTCCACGACCAGTGTAAGGTAGGTAATCAGGTAACCAAGAATTCCTTTCAATTATTCCAAATAAGATATCCAATAAGGCTTCATTGTTTTTTATATAACCTGTTATTAATTTTCTTAATTCTGGAATGAATATAGAATCATAATAATTAGATAAATCTGTAACAACAATAAGTTCTTTTTGTTCACTAAACTTAAATATTTTTTTTGCATTTTTTTCCACAACTCTCTCCAGTCAAATCCATATTCGTCAATTTCGTGCGGTTTCTTGACATAATGCTTGTCTCTAGAGTAATAAGAGTTTTCAGATGGTTGATTTGATATAATCTCCTGACTAATTTTGTCAGTGATAATTTGTAAGATAAGTGCATCAGAAGGTTGAGGGATAATTAAATGTCGGCAAATACCAAGTTTTTTTTCTACTCTGTAAATTAATGGTTTTGAACTAGAATAATTTCCGGATAAAATATCGTTTCTTAAAAGAAGAGCTCTGGAATTTATATTGTAATTAAAGTCATAGTAGTCATATATATCTAAAATATCAACTGTCCTAAGTTGATTTCGTACTACTTTTCTCCAAATGTTAGTAATATTTATTTTAGTAAAAACTTTATCTAATTCTTCTTTTCTTAGTTGATGAAATCTATCTGTTAGCATAAAGTTTGGTCAAATGTTTTACAACGTTGTTGTATATGGTTTGTTGCGTGTTTCAAGCAACTAATTTAGTAAATAATTACCAATCAAGAAAGTCCGCGAGGACTTTCGCAAGTAGGCAAGAAGCCAGCAATAAATTATATACGGCTTAAGTTTGTCTTTTAATAAATTTGATATCTAATCAGAAAGAATAAAAGAGAGAATTAAGGTTAATATATACGGTGAAGCTTTCGACTTCGACAACATTGGTAATCCTCTCTCTTTTCTACTATAAACCACGTTCAGTTCTGTGAGACCTAGATCTCGTTTTCAAGTTGTTGTGAGTCATGGTAGGTTATTCTTTCATAAATCAGTTCTTATGAATAAATATAAGGAAATTTTTGGAGTTGACATTAGCAAAGATGTGTTTGATGTTTATGGAAGTACAAGTGGTCATAATCAATTTAAAAATGATGCCTCTGGATTTAATTTTTTTCTAAAAAATCTTCCTAAAAACTCATTAGTAATTATGGAAGCCACAGGTTATTATCATTACAGGTTAGCTCAATTTTTATACAAGCAAAGTGTTATTGTCTCTGTTGTAAATCCATTATCAATAAAGCGTTTTATTCAAATGAAATTGGCAAAAGTTAAAACAGATAAAAGTGATGCCAAAGCAATTTGTGATTATGGAATGATAAATGAAGTTCCATTATACAATGCTCTTACAGATGTTCAAAGTGAATGTTTACAGCTCTTTAGGTGGTTAGATAGTTTAATAAAAAAACGAACAGCTACCAAGAATAAAATTCATGGAGAAGAAGTGTTAGGGGTTCCATCAAAATGGGTCTATCGCTCTTTAATTCGTGTTAAAAAACATTTAGAAAGAGAGATTAAAGGCATAGAAGAAAAGTTACTTACTTTAGTAAAGCAAGAACAACAAGCTCAATTAACACTTTTAACCAGTATTCCAGGAATAGGATTAAAGACAGCATTATTTTTAATCGTTGTGACAGGTGGTTTTGAAAAGTTTGAAACAGCGGCTCAACTTTGTAGTTATGTAGGAATCACACCAACAATAAGAGAGTCCGGAAGTAGTGTGAGGGGTAGAGCAAGAATTAGTAAGGTGGGTAATAGAAAGCTACGCAATCTTTTGTTTTTGTGTTCATTTACAGCTTGTAAGCATAATAAAGGTTGTAGAGAAATTTATGAGCGAATTGTAAACAAAGGTAAGAGTAAGAAATTAGCTTTAATTGCGGTTTCTAATAAGTTGTTAAAACAGAGTTTTGCAATTGCCAAATGCTGGATTAGCATATGATGAAACTTATGTTTCTGTATTGTCTAAATAAATAAGTTTAAAAAAATAAAGCTCAAAATACCAAGTAAAAGCATTTTGAGTCTAAAATAATATTGAATAGATTTAACGAAGAAAATAGTTGTTTTTTAGCTCAGTTCTTTGTTAGCAAATGTTATTTAAAAATATCGTTATTATTCTCATAACTTTTAAATTCCAAAGGATTGTTGCTAAAGTCTAAAATAAACATAGTTTGTTGCTCTCCTTTTTTACCTTCATATCTTTTTTGAGGTTTAAGAATAAAATCTACGTTGTTGTTTTCTAATCTGTTTTTTATATTATTAAAAGTAGTTTTATTTACAATGCAACCAAAATGAGGAATAGGAACTTTAAGATTATCTACTTTTCCACAATAATCTAACTCAGGAATATTATCTGATATATGAGCGGAAAGTTGATGGCCAAAAAAATTGAAATCAACCCAATTTTCTGTCTGTCTACCTAACTCACATTCTAGTATTGTATGATAGAATTTAATTGTACTTTCAATGTCTTTTACTTTAAATGCGAAATGAAATTTGCTGTCCATAATGTTAATATCCTTTTTTTAATGATACAATATTGATAAGTTCTTCATTATTTAAAAAACGATTGTAATTCTCTATAATTTGATTAGTGGCAGTTTTTACATTAGTTAAACTTGCCACATGTGGAGTTATTTGAATTTTTGGATGATTCCAAAACAGATGTTCCTTTGGTAAAGGTTCTTCTTTAAAAACATCTAAAAACGCTCCGAAAGTAAGGAATTATCTAGTTGATTAATTAAATCTTCCTCTATTAAATGTTCTCCTCTACCAACATTAATAACAAAAGAATTTTTGGGTAATTCTTGAAATGTACTTTTATTTAATATTCCTTTTGTTTTGTCAGTTAAGGGCAAAAGGTTTATTAAAAAATCAGAATTATTTAAAAATATATTAAATTCATTTTCTTTGTGATAACTATTAACATTCGGAATTTGTTTAGACGAATTACTCCAACCTTTAACATTAAAACCAATTTGACCAAATTTTTCAGCCACATAACTACCAATTTGTCCTAAACCTAAAATAGAAACAGATGTATTACTAATTGATTTATAATCATGCTGTTGCCATGTTTTACTTGATTTTTGTGCTAAATAAGTTCTCGTGTTTTTTAATTCAGACAAAACAATTGCGATTAAAAACTCCCACATAT
Source organism: Polaribacter sp. HA6-7 (assembly GCF_055693625.1). NCBI lineage: Bacteria > Pseudomonadati > Bacteroidota > Flavobacteriia > Flavobacteriales > Flavobacteriaceae > Polaribacter > Polaribacter sp. HA6-7. Next base: position 1,465,432 of record NZ_CM146338.1, on the reverse strand, counting down.
CATTTGATAATTTCTTATCAATAATACGTGTAATTATACTGTCTGTATTTATAGTTTGTGAGTTCGTAATATGCTCTATAGAAGCTCCTATCGATTGAATAATCTTGATGTTTGGAAATTGTTTGAAAACATTTTTTTTAGGTTTCCAACAGATCACAAAATCTACAGATTCATTGTTTTTTACATTTGGATATACTTCAATTGTTGTATTCGGCAATTTTTCTATTAAAGCCTTTTTCCAAGGTTCAACATTTTTATTCTCAAAGATTAATAAGATACTCATACTTTCTAAATTTTAATACAAAGGTAAATTCTATTTAAGAAAGTGTAAAATTGATTAATTAGATATTTTTTATATTTACAGTTGAAAAAAGGTTTTTAATTTTAAATTAAAGTTGATTCAATGGTAGGTGATTTAGATAAGCAGTTACTTGATATTTTAAAGGATAATTCACGATTGTCTTTTGCTGATTTAGGGAGGAAAATAAATTTATCTCCATCGGCAGTTAGAGAAAGAATTCAAAAGTTAGAAGAGTTTGAGGTTATTCAAAAATATACTATACAATTAAATAATAAAAAGCTTGGAAATGATTTAGAAGCTTTTATTTTGCTGAAAGTTTTTCCTGGTCAACTTAAACATATTCTAAAAAAATAAACAATTTTCAAGAAATACAAGAAGCTCATAGAATAACGGGAAGTCAAAATATACACTTAAAAGTTGTAGTTAAAAATCAATTGAATTTACAGAAATTATTAGATGAATTAATGATTTTTAGTGATACAAATACATTCTTAATTTTGTCTAAGGTTTAGTTCTAATATTTGCTAACTCGTTATATAATATCAAATATATTGCATTTAGATGTTATTTACTTGTATAACAGCACTTTTTTATTTGTTAAAAATAAAATATCTTTTCGTTATCAAATACAAACAGCATTTTTTTTGGCAATATCATCAACTGAATAATGCTAAAGTCTTAAGAAAGTTAATTCTACTTAATAGTTTATTAAAGTTCTTTTGAAAATAGGTTCTTCTTTTAAATTTGTGGTAATAATTTTTATGTATATGAAAGGTTACCTGTTTGTATGTAGAGTAATTATAAGTAGGGGAGAACGGAATTGTGTATGGCTCGTTGAGGAAAATCAGCTATGATTTTCCGCCGTAACCGAAAGATAGCAAATTGCAATGAATTCCGATTAGGAATTCAGTCGCAATGAGCTATACACATTGTTGTAGCTTGTTATTTTTTAATATTCGTTAATTATCACTTTATCTCCATTAGCATCTGAATCAATTTCATAGGCGTAAGATTCAGTTGTCCATCCTAAATCAGTCGTGTACATTACAAAAAGTCTATTCTCATCGATTTTGAATTCTTTCCACTCAAGTATGGACTTTTCATCAAAATTACAAGGCCAAGATAAAACTGGGAAAAAGTATGAATCTTCGTTTAGCCAATATTTTAAATGAATGAATTTAATTTTCTCAAAAGCTTGGTCTGAACTAATTCTTTCATCATTATACTGTTTGTTTATTTCAAGTTTTTCTTTGTGAAATTTTTTTATCAATTCAATATTTTGTTCATCTTGAATTGGGATTGTATGATTTTTAGGTTCAATTATCGAAATTTCATTTCCGTCTTTGAATATTTTGATATCTAAAAGAGAATAATATATAATTGCATTGTCTTGACGTTTCGAGTCGAAACCATTTGAATTTAAGTTATAGCTAAAAAGGGATAACAAGTTTGAATTGAATTCAGTAGTAGATTTAAATTTATCTTTTTGATATTTTTTTGGTAGCGTCTTTCTAAATGAATTTACTTTACTATTAAGTTTTTCATTAATTGAAGGGTTTTTGTCCGACCATAAAAAGGTTTTATCGTCTAGATTAAATGTTCCTAATATCTCTCGGTTTTACAATAACTTCGAATCCATTTTCCTCAACAATATATTTTACTTCTCCTTTAGTTTGGTCAAATAAATATTCATTTGTTGGTTGCATCTGCCAAACTATTCTTTGATACATATTTCTTAAATTCATATCAGAGTTAGATTCTAAAAACTTGGCTTCCAAGTTCGATTGACCTTTAGAAAAGAATGAAAACATAATTAATATGATTGTCAAGTTTGATTTATGCATTTCGTTTAATTAGCTACGACTCGTTATATAAAATCAAATATATTGCATTTAGATTTTATTTATTTGTATGGCAGTACTTTTTTATTTGTAAAAATAAAATATCTTTTAGTTATCAAATACAAACAACATTTGTTTTTTGGCAATATCATCAACTAAATAATGCTGAAGTCTTAAGAAAGTTATTTCTACTTAATAATTTATTAAAGTTCTGTTGATGTTAGGTTTTTTTCAGGATGGGTCAAGCTTGTTGCCAACGGTTAGCGTATAAGTAGTAAGCGTATAAATATACAATAATTTTCAGTTTGGCACTTACCCTTATTACTTATACACGGTGTTGCCAATAGTTAATTTTCGCTTCTATTTATTTCAATTTCAACATTCAGATTATCTCTTGATAGAGTTACAGAGTTTGGTTTTTCATCTGTTATATTGAATTTTAAGAAATTTGGATAGTCAATAATTTTAAATAATCCATTTTTTAAATAAATCAATTCACTGTCTTTTTGTCCTTTAAAATGTTGAAAAAAAGGCGATTCCACATAAATACGGTTATTTCTTTCTATTATTTTGGTTGGTAATCCTTGTCCATAAAGAAAGTCATTATAATTTCCTATCAGACTGACTTTTAGTTCATTGGGTATTTGCTGCGTTTCTTCTTTTGTTAACTCTTTCTTCCAATTCATAAGAGATAAAAGCTTTCTTCGAGTTTGGTCGATAACTGGAAAACGATTTGGTTTTTCTCCATTGGCAAGAAAAACAAAACCATTACCGTCTGTTGTAGTAGCAAAAATATCACCACCAACACCAGTATTAGAACCATTGCACATAAACCAGTCGTAATTATCAAAACCAAAAGACCTTTGCCATCCATAACTCCAACCTCCAACTGCATCTAATTATAGATCATATCGGCAGTAATAAATCTTTTAGATAAATACTAATCAAATTAATTTGAATGTCATCTTTTTGATTTTTTACAAGTTTTAGTGCTTTTTTCATTTCGTTATTATAACATTAAGCTGAACCAAAATAAATAACTTTTCCTTTAGGATTTAAACATTTTTTTCCAAAAGATTTAATGTGTTTGTTTAAAATTTTTAATCAGAGAATTTAGATTTTAAACATTCTCATTGTCTAATGTTTTCTAAAAATTGCTATAAATAAAAACAAAAACTTCATAATCGTAATTGCTCTTAAAACAATCATAAACGAAACCTAAAACACTAATATCTATAAATATTCGTAAATAGCCATAAAATGGTTATAAGTAAATTATTATGTATTTGTTCTATAATATTCTGCGTTATGTAACTTTGCTTTGGTGAAAAGCGAAGTTCTTTAACCCAATTTTCTTGGTTTTTTTCTTTCTAAAAGTTTCTTTAAAAATGAAATGGAATACGCTTTGCTCGAAGCGACGATAGGAGTGAAATGGTAATGTGTATGGAATGGGTTAAGATTGTATACTTAAAGATTTATTTCACAAACTAAACTTATTATAGGTTACATTAAAGGTTAGTTTTCCTAAATACATTTGGAGATATACCTTTTTTCATTTTAAATTGTCTGTTAAAATTAGAGATATTGTTAAATCCCGATTTAAAAGCAATTTCATTAATAGATAGATCCGTGTTAGTATTTAATAATTTACAAGCATTTTCAATTCGTAATTCAGTCAAAAAGCTAATGTACGTCTTGTTCGTTCGTTTTTTAAAATATTTACAAAACGCATTTTTTGTCATATTTGCAACTTTAGAAATGTCATCTAAAGATATTTTCTGACGCGCATTTTCTATTGTATAATCAAATACATTTCGCATTCTTTTTCCTTCTAAATCAGAGTATTTTTTATTGTAAACAAAAGTTGATAATGGTTCTGAATTTGAAATAGTAACCGTTTTTAAAATTTCTAAAAACAAAATAAATCGATTTAATTTTGATGCTTCTTTTAACTGTTTAAAAGCCTTAATAATTACTTTTTTATTAGTTTCCACCTTTAAACCTTGTAGCGATTTAGAAAAAAATGACTGACTTCAGAAAGCTCTTTCAACTTAAAAAAAGAATCGCCAAAAGAAGATTCAGTAAAAAACAAACTCATCATTTTAGAGGTTTCATGTGTGTTTTTATCACTTTTAAAAGCGTGAGATAAATTGCTTCCAATTACAATAATATCATTATCACTATAGCTATAAATGCTATCACCAATTAATAGAGTTCCTTTGCCTTTTTCAATAAGGCTAATCTGTATTTCGTCATGTTGATGTAACTTATCATAAAAAACTACCTCAATATCTTCTTGATAAATCAAGGAGTTGTTCTCTGGTTTTGGTATTTTAAAGGGTAGAACTTTCATTTAAAAATTTCATTTATTAACAATATTATGTAAATAATATGCTTTTTTGCGAATTATTGTGTAAAAAAGAATAATATAGTATCAAATGTGATTAATTTATCATTATTTAAGTATCTGTTAACTCTTTAATTTTGATAACATTAAAAATAGAATTATGAATGTACATTGGAATGGGGTAATGCCAGCAGTTTTTACATGGTTGAAAGAGTCAAAATCGGCTCACTTGAAATTGACTTTGATGCAACACAAAAACAGGCCGCAGGTATTTTAAAAGTTCCAGGAAAAGGAGGAAGCAGAATGAGCGGACTTGTAGGTTCGGAACTCGCGGGTGAGAATAGCTATCTGAGCAACAAGCAGCGTCTTTCTTTACTTAAATCACTTTCTGAGGTTGCTGAAGAATACAATGTTCCGTTGATTAGCGGAGCAACAGCAGAAACTAAGGAAGAACTTGCCAAAATCATTGAAGGACTTGCAACTGTTGGCGTTGATACAGTCATGGTGATGCCACCAAAAACTAAGGAGATTCCTTCTGAAAAAGAAATGTATGAGTACTATGCACTTTCTGAAGCAACTGCAAAAGATGTAGGTGTAACAATTATGCCTTATAACAATCCTGATGCAGCCGGTTATCATTCGCTCTCTACAGACCTTCTTAAAAGACTTTCGGTTCTTTCTATGGTAACTGCTCTTAAAATATCGACTATAGATGTTTCAATTATTGAAACCTTGTTGTTAGAGAACAAAGATTTAAAAATTTTGGCAGGAGTAGACACCGTTACTGTATATGCAGGACTCGCTGGTGCAAGTGGAGGGATTACAGGTGTAGGTACAATTTTTCCAAAAGCAAGTGTTACTATGCAAGAGTGTGTTTTAAATGGAGAATGGGCTGAGGCAAACAAAATTTCCCAGGCTTTAAATTCATTATCATATCCGGATGCTCAGCCGCTGCTTATGGAATATCTTAAGCTTGCTATGGGAATTCATCATAATGATGTTGCTGGAGGGCTTCGTACTTTTGGTAAGAAATTAACTCAACAGCAAATTTATGATGTCCGTGCAAGATATATTACGGCAAAAGAAAGACTTGAAATTCGGACTTAATAGGTTAAGATTTTTTAAACATTCAAAAAAAGTAGCTTACTATCCAATAAAATTGAAAAAAATACATAAAAATGATTACAGGAAAAAACTACATAGGTAACCAATTATCTGCCATCGGAAATAAAACATATACTACTTTCAATCCAGAATTGAATGAAGAAAATACAACTGTTTTTACAAAAGCAACTTCAGACGAAATAAATGAAGCTGTAGCATTATCTTCAGAAGCATTTAAGGAATTTAGAAAAGTTTCGGAGAAAGAAAAGCAGCATTTCTAAACGCAATTGCAGACGAAATTTTAACCTTGGATGATTTATTAATTCAAACATATTGTTTAGAAACAGGTTTGCCGAAGGAAGAGCAAAAGGAGAAAGAGCTAGAACTATTGGGCAGTTAAGAAGTTTTGCAAATCTAGTAGCAGAAGGTTCTTGGGTAGAAGCAACTATAGATACAGCTCAACCAAATAGAGAACCAATGCCAAAATCTGATATCAGAAAAATGTTAATTCCTTTAGGTCCAGTTGTGGTTTTTGGAGCAAGTAATTTTCCTTTGGCGTATTCTACTGCTGGGGGAGATACAGCTGCAGCTTTAGCATCAGGTTGTCCTGTAATTGTAAAATCGCATCCAATGCATGCAGGAACTGGAGAATTAGTAGCTTCAGCAATTATAAAAGCTGCTGAAAAAACAGGAATGCCAAATGGTGTTTTTTCTAATTTAAATTCTAGCGGAATTGACGTTGGGCAACAATTAGTGGCACACCCAAAAGTAAAAGCAGTTGGTTTTACAGGAAGCATAAAAGGAGGAAGAGCCTTATTAGATTTAGCTTCAAAAAGAGCAGAGCCAATTCCTGTTTTTGCAGAAATGGGAAGTATAAATCCGGTTATAATTTTACCAAAAGCATTAGAAAATAGACAAGCAGACATTGCTAAAACGTATGCAAGTTCTATCACTTTAGGGACTGGTCAATTTTGTACAAATCCTGGATTATTATTAGGTATTAAAAGCGACGCTTTAACAAGCTTTATAAATAATGTATCGGAAGAAATTACTAAAATTAATCCGTCATGTATGTTGCATCCAAATATCAAAAAAGGATATATCAATAATAAAGAAAAGGTAATTTCTCAAGCAAATATTTCTGTTACAGCTAATTATACATCAGAAATAAAAAACAATTATGCAGAACAGGCAATTGTTAGTGTTACAGGAAAAGATTTTTTAGAAAACCCAATATTACATTTAGAGGTTTTTGGCCCATTTTCTATGGTTGTTCAATGTGAAAATGAAGTTGAATTAGAATCAATAATATCAAAAATAGAAGGACAATTAACAGGAACTGTAATTTCTGATGATAATGAAGTTTCTGAATATTCAGAAATAATTGCTGCATTACAAAATAGAGTAGGACGTATTATTTTTAATGGAGTTCCAACAGGTGTAGAGGTTTGCGAATCTATGGTTCATGGAGGTCCTTATCCTGCATCTACAGATAGTAGGTTTTCTGCTGTAGGAATTACTTCAATAAAACGTTGGGTAAGACCATTCAGTTATCAAGATTGGCCTAATAATTTGTTGCCAAAAGAATTACAAGATGACAATCCGTTATCAATTTTTAGAATCAAAGACGGAATTAGATCAAAGTAAAATGGGTAAGCATATTTTTGTTTGTATTGATGCTCATACTTGTGGAAACCCAGTAAGAGTTGTAAAAAGTGGAGGTCCAATTTTAGTTGGAAATTCCATGAGTGAAAAACGACTTCATTTTTTAAAAGAATTCGATTGGATAAGAAAAGGTTTAATGTTTGAACCTCGTGGTCATGATATGATGAGTGGTAGCATCTTGTATCCACCACATAATCTAGAAAATGACTTTGCTATTTTATTTATTGAAACTTCAGGTTGTTTGCCTATGTGTGGTCATGGAACCATTGGTACTATTACAATTGCAATTGAAGAAGGTCTAATACAACCCAAAATTCCAGGAAAAATAAAAATGGAAGCGCCTGCAGGTTTAGTAGAAATTGAATATCAACAGACAAATAAAAAAGTAGATTGGGTAAAATTAACCAATGTTAAAAGTTATTTAGCGGAAGAAAATTTAACGGTACATTGCCCAGAATTAGGTGAAATTACTTTTGATGTTTCTTATGGTGGGAATTATTATGCCATAGTAGATCCGCAGAAAAATTTTAGCGGGATTCAAGATTTTACAGCTTCAAAAATTATTCAATATTCGCAAGTTGTTAGAGATAGAATTAATGTAAAATTTCCTAATTTGTTTGTGCATCCGAGAGAATGAATCTATAAAAGATGTAACGCATATGTTGTGGACAGGAAAACCAATTGATGAAAAATCTGATGGTAGAAATGCAGTTTTTTATGGTGATAAAGCTATAGATAGAAGCCCTTGTGGAACAGGAACTTCAGCAAGATTAGCGCAATTATTTGCCAAAGGAAAATTAAAAGTTGGTGATGAATTTATTCATGAAAGTTTTATAGGAAGTAAATTTGTTGGTTGTGTAGAAAAAGAAACTACTTTAGATGGCAAAAGAGCAATAATACCTAGTGTAAAAGGTTGGTCAAAAGTTTTTGGACACAATACAATTACTATAGATACTGAAGATGACCCTTATGCTTTAGGCTTTCAAGTGATTTAATATGAATAAAAACGTCATCATCATTGGAGGAGGAATAATAGGTTTATGTACAGCTTATTATCTTTTAGAAGAAGGTAATCAAGTATCAATAATTGATAAATCTAATTTGTCACATGGTGCATCTTATGTTAATGCAGGTTATATAACACCTAGTCATTTTATTCCGTTAGCTGCTCCAGGGATGATTAATAAAGGGATTAAATGGATGTTTAATTCCAGTAGTCCTTTTTACATAAAACCGCGTTTAAATTCAGATTTTTTAAAATGGGCTTGGGCGTTTAAAAAATCGGCTACTACGTCAAAAGTAGAAAAAGCAATTCCAGTTATTAAAGCTATTAATATTTTAAGTAGAGATTTATATGAAGATATTAAAGCTTCTAACGCGTTTAGTTTTCATTATGAACGTAAAGGTTTGTTAATGTGCTATAAATCGGATAAAGTTGGTGAAGAAGAGTGGAAAATTGGTCAACGTGGAATTGAAGAAGGTTTAGGTGTAAAAAAATTAACTAAAGAAGAAGTTAATGTTACGGAGCCAAATGCAAACCTGAATATTAAAGGTGCCATTTATTTTGATTCGGATGCTCATATGACTCCAACAGATTTTATGCCAGAAATGGTAAAGTATTTAAAGACAAAAGGAGCTGTTTTTTTACCAATGAAGATGTAAAAGATATTGAATTAATAAACGGAACAATTTCAAAAATAATAACAAATAAACAAGAATTAAAAGCTGATGAAGTTGTTTTATCTGCAGGAAGTTGGAGCCCTTTATTGACTAAAAAACTAGGATTACAAATTCCTATACAAGCAGGAAAAGGATACAGAATTAATGTAAACAGAGAAACAGGAATTACAATTCCTGCAATATTATGCGAAGCAAAAGTAGCAGTTACACCAATGGACGGATTTACACGTTTTGCAGGCACGATGGAAATCGCAGGAATCAATCATAACATTAATCCAATTAGAATACAAACTATTGCCAATGCTGCAAAGAATTATTATACTGATCTGAATATTTCTAAAGAAGAAAAAGAAGCCGCAGATTGCGGTTTAAGACCTTGTTCTCCGGATGGTTTACCATATATAGGCAAATCTTCTAAGTGCACTAATTTAACAATTGCAGCAGGACATGCAATGATGGGTTGGAGTTTAGGACCAGCAACAGGTAAACTAGTTTCTGAAATAATTTCAGAAAAAAAACCTAGTTTAGATTTAAATTCTTTTAATCCGAGATAGAAAATTTTAAGAACCAATGTTTTTTTTCAGATGAAGCGTTGGCAAAATGGCCTCAGAAAACTTTGGTTAAAACAATAGGTGAATGAGCGTTAAGCGCTTTAGAGAGTTAGACAAAGTATTATAGATAATTACAATATGTAATGCTCGTGCTAAATGCAACGTAATACTGACAAAGACTTTCTAAAGTGTAGCAAGCAACCCGTAAATTGTTTCCAAAAGTTTATGCAGCCTTGATTTTTTGTTTCTTTTTGTATCAAGACAAAAAGATAGGCAAACACTTAAAAGTTTAAATAAAAGCACAATTAGAACAAGTGTATAGAAATTTTAGAGCGTGGTATGAGCCGAGAAAAATTTTATACTCTTGTGGCAAGCTTACGAGAATGTCGTAGAAAAAAATCTTGCAGGATTTTCCTCGAATACGAGAATTATAATTAAGAGCAAAAGGTTTAGCTTTTTTTGGTGTGGCCAAGCGTTAAGTAAATTGAGTTAAAAAATAAATGCCATAAAGCATTTAATTTTTTAAAAACAATAAGCGGTTGGGTGCGGCAATTTTACATAATGTCGAATTATAGCTATCAAATAAATCGAGAAGTTAAATATCCGTAATTTCTTTTAACATAATTGTTGACGATATGATTCTAAAGAAGTCATATCTACAATTATGTATAAATAGCCTGAAAAACGGCTATACAGAAATCACTGTATATTTGTTATATAATTTATATTATGTTAAATAGAATATTTAAAACCATACTTCTATTTCTATAAAAAATAATAATTACATGTTCTGAGTGTAAAAATTATAATCTTTTAAAACAACAGAAATAAACTCTCTATCACTTTTATGAATAGATTTAATCTGCGTAACTTCAATAATCTTACTACGTAATTTTATTAAAGTTTTATAATCATTAAATTTAATAGCAGTCTTAAATGTATTTTTAATTATTCGTGCATCATTATCAGACAATTTAATCACGTTCGGATATGTTGGTACGTATTTATCAGCTAATTCTTCTAAAATGGTTTCAGAAAACTTTACTTCATCTTTTAAATAAATAACAACGGTGTTTGCAATGATATCGCCAAATCGTTGATTATTGGGTGTAAATAATATCAACAATAATCCTACTAACTTCCCTACAACAAATGTCAATCCTAAAAGAAAATCAGAATCATCAATGGTAATAGATTGTATATACACCGCTAAAAGTATAAACAAATTAAAATCTACTATTCGTAAAAACCAACGCATTGTATAATCAGAAACCGAAGGTTTAAATCCATCTACATTTATTACTTTAACATGTAAAAGCTTCTTCCCTAATGTTTGTCCGTCCATTAAAATTTCTGAATATAATGTGTAAAAAGTAACCGGAATTAACACTAAAATTCCGACGGCTTGTACCGTCCAAGTATCGCCGAGAAAATGTTTCTTCTACCGCTTGAAAATCAAACACATAATACACAATGTAGATGTAAGCAAACTTAAGAATATTGTCAAATAAAAACGCTAATAAGCGCTGCCCAACGTTGGCTACCGTAAAATTTATATTTATATTTTGTGCGGTTTTTATTTGGAGTGTTTTCATGCAATGGTTAAATTCGCTCTTAATGAGAGAGGTCGCTTTTATAAAGCAAAATAAAGAAAAATGGCTCGAATTTGAACAAGTTATTTCAAATAAAACGAAAAAAAGTCCGGATGACATTGCCAACTTGCATATAAAAATCATGAATGATTTGGTATATGCGCAGACGTATTACCCAAAAAGTAAGGTTACTTCGTACTTAAACAAATTAGCTAAAAGCAGTTTCGACAAAGTTTATCATTCTAAAAGAAGAGATCAGAATATATTTTTATATTTCTTTTTTGATAAAGTGCCACTTCTCTCCTATCAATACAGGAAATTCTTTTATTTATCATTTGCTTTTTTCTTTGTGTGCTTTTTTATCGGTTTACTTTCTACTTTTAATGATGATAGTTTTGCTAGACAAGTTTTAAGTGACGAATACATAGATCAAACACTAGAAAATATAGAAAGTGGTGATGCTATGGCGATTTACAAAGGCGGTAGTAATTGGGGTACTTTTATTGGTATTTATAATAACAACCAAAGAGTTGGTCTAAATATGTTTCTTTCTCGGATTGTTTCTAGGAATTGGAACCGGTTATTATGTTGTGATGAACGGAATAATGGTTGCTGTATTTCAGGCATTCTTTTACCAACAAAATAGTTTTTTTGATAGTATTAAAGGAATGCTGGATTCATGGTACTTATGAAATCTTCGGAATGATTATCGAAGCTGCAACAGGTTATATTATTGGTGCAAGCATTTTGTTTCCTGGAACATTAAAAAGATTCGAATCTTTTAAAAAAGGCGTAAGAAATGCTTTTTACATCTTTTTAAGTACCATACCATTTACAATTATGGCTGCTTTTTTAGAAGGTTACGTTACAAGATATTCTAATATTATGCCAACCTTTTTCTGCTTTGCAATCATTCTATTTTGCTTAGCAACCATTAGTTATTACTATTTAATTTTGCCTTTTAAAGTGGCTAGAAAACATCAATTAAGATAATGAAAAAAGTTATTTTATTATTGATGATTTTTACAAGCTTAATTGCCAAAGCGCAAGAAAAAAGCTTGATAGTATTGTAAAGTACAAAGACACAACCAAATACATTAAAAGTATTGAATACAGTACCTTAAGAACTTTTTCTGATAGTTTACATACAAAATACACAGGTAAAGATTTTATTTATAAAGAAGAAAAAGAAAAGAAAAGATCTAATACCGATTTAAGTTTTTTAACAAGTATTGCCTCTTTTTTAAAAGTAATTTTTCCTTTTCTATTAGGCGGAATTGTAATTTTTATCATCTTAAAAGTGGCTCTTGGTTCTAGAATTGGTTTTTTCAATTTTAAGAAAAATCCTAAAAAAACGTTAGAAAAACTAATTTATGAAGAAGATGATATTAATGAATTAGATCTAAATGCACTTTTAGAAAAAGCATTACAAACAGAAAATTATAAATTAGCTATTCGTTATTATTTTTTAAAAACATTAAAAGCACTTGCTACCAAAAAACTAATTAATTATCATAAAGACAAAACGAATTCAGAGTACAAATTTGAACTTAAAAAAGGTACAATTAGAAATCAATTTTCTTATTTAACCTATGTATATAGCTACGTTTGGTATGGCGATTTTGCCGTGTCTAAAAGTGAGTTTTCTATATTACAAACTAAATATGAATCATTTATAAAAAACATTTCTTAAATGATGTACTTTAAAAACATATTTAGAATTTTCTTAATTATTACCTTGGTTTTTATAACAGGTTGTACAAAAACCAATTGGAATGAAAATTACAGAGAAAAAGAAAAAAGTCCGTTTGGAAATTATATAATCTCAAAAGAAGCTTCTAACTTATTTCGAGATACAGATGTTACAATTCTTAAAGAAAATTTTTACGACACAACTATTTTTTCTTTTGATGGCGATACGATCGGTAAAAAAAATTATGTTTTAATAAAAAATAGTGCTTTTAAACAAACTAAAGAAGGTACTAAATCTTTGTTAGAGTTTGTGTCTAAAGGAAATGCTGCATTTATATCTTTACATTATTTTAATGCCGATTTTAAAGAAGCTTTAGAGTTTAGCATCAATAATTTAGATAAAAACACTTTTGGCAATCAAAACTTAAAAAAATTAAACGGAGAATTTTACCTAAAACATCCAGATTTTGGTAAAAAACCATATTTGTATTCTAGAAATATTAAAAGAAATTATTTTTTACAATACAACGAAGGTAAAACAATGGTTTTAGGTACAACAAAGATAGATGGCGAAGAAGTACCTAATTTTGTAAAAATCTATCATGGTAAAGGTGCTTTTTATTTACACACAAACCCTATTGTATTTACAAATTACTACTTATTAGAAGGTAAAACAGATTACGTGGCCAACCTACTCTCCTATTTACCAAACAATAAAGTTTTATGGGACGAGCATATTAAATCGAGTGAATTTTCACAGAATCCAGATGATAAACCATCCATATTTAATTATTTCTTAAAACACCCAACGCTTACTTGGTTTTTATATGTATCAATAATTGGCTTACTATTTTTTATGCTCTTTAATGCGCGCAGAAAACAAAGAGCAATACCAGTTCTAAAACCTTTAGAAAATACCACTGTTGCTTTTACCCAAACAATTTCTAACTTGTATTTAAGCGAAGAAGATCATCAAAATTTAGTTGACAAAAAAATTACATTTTTCTTAGAAAAAATTCGTTCGAAATACTTAATTGACACAACAATTTTAAATGCTGATTTTATTAAAAAACTAGCAGCAAAATCAGTAACGAACTGCAGAAAACAAAATACTTAATACATACAATTATTACTTTAAATAAAAAGACAGAATGTTCTAAAGAACAATTAATTGTATTGCATAAAATGATAGAAAATTTCTTTAAAAAATAACTATGGAATCTTTAAATACAGCACAACCAAATTCATCAGAAGAAACGAATAATATCGAGTTTAAAAATCGATTAGATGTAAGTGAATTACAAGAAAATGTTTTTAAAATTAAAGAACAATTGCAAAAGGTAATTGTTGGGCAAAAGGACATGTTAGAACTGTTAATTGTTGCCTTATTATCTGATGGACACGTTTTAATTGAAGGTGTGCCTGGTGTTGCCAAAACAATTACTGCAAAACTTTTATCTAAAACTATTGCTGCAGATTTTAGTAGAATTCAATTTACGCCAGATTTAATGCCTTCGGATATTTTAGGAACTTCGGTTTACAATCTACAAACCTCTGAATTTGAGTTTAAAAAAGGGCCTATTTTTTCGAACATGATTCTTATTGATGAAATTAATCGTGCACCTGCAAAAACCCAAGCTGCTTTATTTGAAGTGATGGAAGAAAAACAGGTAACTATTGATGGTAAAACCTATAAAATGGAAGAACCTTTTATGGTTTTAGCTACGCAAAATCCTATAGAACAAGAAGGTACTTATAGATTACCCGAAGCGCAATTAGATCGTTTTTTATTCAAAATAAATGTAACATATCCAAATGCAGAAGAAGAATTTGAAATCATATCAAAAGAACAAGCCTTAAATAATACCACAAAATCTAGTAAAATAGAAACTGTAATTTCTGCCTCTAAAATTAAAGAATTTAGAAATTTGGTAAATCAAATAGCAATAGAAGAAAATTTATTAAAATACATTGCTAACATTGTTGTAAACACAAGATCTAATTCTTTTTTATACTTGGGCGCTTCACCAAGAGCAAGTATTGCAATCTTAAATGCATCTAAAGCATTTGCAGCCATAAATGGTAGAGATTTTGTAACACCAGAAGATGTTAAAAAATCGACAATACCTGTTTTACAACACAGAGTTATTGTAACTCCAGAAGAGAAATGGAAGGTTTAGGAAGCAAGCAAATTATAGAGCAAATTATAGAAGCAGTAGAAATACCAAGATAATTTAAAGAGAAAACCAAACCTTGAAAAACTTTTACAATTCACTCTTTTTAAACAATAGATTTTTCTATTTATTAGGTACAATTGCAGCACTTTTTGTTGTTGGCTTTTTTGTACCCGTATTTTTCGAAATTTCTAAAGTGCTACTTTTTATACTTTTAACAATTTCGTTAATTGATGTAATTCTTTTGTATAAATTAAGAAATGGTGTCGAATTTTCAAGAAATTTACCCGAAAGATTATCTAACGGAGATGTGAATACTATTCGTTTGAACTTTACTAATACTTATGGTTTTAATGCGCATTTAAATATTATTGAAGAGTTACCCTATCAGTTTCAAAAAAGAGATGCCAATTTCAATTTAAGCATTGCTACTGGTGATAATAAATCCCTTTTTTATGATTTAAAACCTAATCAAAGAGGAGTTTACAACTTCGGAAAAACAAACATTTATACGAATACTCCGCTACAATTAGTAACTAGAAAATATGTTTTAGGAGAGGAGAAAATCTTAAAATGTTACCCTTCATTTTTAAAACTAAAAGAATTCGATTTTAAAGCTTTTACCAACAGCACAGTATCTTACGGCACAAAAAAAGTGAGAAGAATTGGGCATTCTTTAGAATTTGAGCAAATTAAAGAATATGTTTCCGGAGACGACATTAGAACTTTAAACTGGAAAGCAACAGCTAAAAGTAACCAACTGATGGTCAATCAGTATGTAGAAGAAAAGTCGCAACCTGTTTATGCTATAATCGATAAAGGTCGTGCAATGCAAATGCAATTCAATCAACTTTCTTTATTAGATTACGCTATAAATGCTACACTTGCAATTAGCAATATCGTTTTAAGAAAACAAGACAAAGCCGGAATGTTATCTTTTTCTAAAAAATTAGAAGATTGGATTGTTGCTGAAAAAAGGAATTCTCAAATGAATTTGATTTCTGAATCTCTATATAACCTTAAAACTGATTTTTCTGAATCTGATTTTAGTACGCTATACGCAGTTATAAAAAGAAAAATTACGCACAGAAGTTTGTTAATTATCTATACAAACTTCGAAACTATGGATGGTTTAAACAGGCAACTACCCTATTTACGTGCTTTAGCAAAAAATCATTTGGTATTAATTATATTTTTTAAAAACACGGAATTGCAAGCTTTAATTAATACAGATACAGACAATATACAAGATGTTTACGACAGTATTATTGCAGAAAAGTTTATGTATGAAAAGGTTAGAATTGTAAATGAGTTGAAAAAATACGGAATTCAATCTGTTTTAACTGCACCAGAAAATTTAACTGGAGATGTTATTAATAAATATCTTGAATTAAAATCTAGAGGATTGTTCTAAAAAAACTATTTTCGTCAAAAAAAGCAATGAATTATTATAAGTACTGCATAAAAAACTATGCAAATTTTTCGGTCGTGCTAGAAGAAAAGAATATTGGATTTTTCTTCTTTGCAATCTAATTATATTTACAATACTTGGGTTTCTTGCAGAGTTTATAAATACATTCACTTCAACTAACGAAGGGTTTTTATTAATAGGTATTTTTGGTCTATTTATAATTACACCACATTTAGCTTGTGCAGTTAGAAGATTACATGATGTTAACAAATCTGGTACTTATTGGTTTGTTAGATTTATTCCGTTAATTGGGCCTATTTGGCTCTTAATTTTATTTTTAGAAAACAGCTGGGAAGGACAAAATAAATACGGAATGAATCCGAAGAAAATGGATGCATCAGAATTAGAAAATATAGGAAAAGAATAAAACCAAAAAACTATGGATTGGTATTTAAAAGTATTAAAAGACTATTTTAAATTTTACAGCAGAGCTAGAAGAAAAGAATATTGGATGTTCTTTTTATTTCATTATTTGTTTACAGGACTTTTATTGTTTCTTTTTATATATTCTAACGAAAATCTTTTTGATTATAACCAAGAGTTTGAAACTGAAAACACTTCATATCTATTTTTAATCCTTTTATTAATTTATACATTAGCTACCATTATACCTTCTTTAGCTGTAAGCTCAAGAAGAATGCACGATTTAGGTAAAAGTGGCGCATGGTTTTTTATCAACCTTATACCATACATTGGTGGTTTTTGGTTTTTGATATTAACTTGTATGGAAGGCGAAAATAAAGTGAATCAATACGGTGAAAATCCGAAAGGAATAAACAATAACAGAGAAATAGATTTTATAGGAAAAGAATAAGTTCACTTAAAAATAAGAAAAATGAATTGGTATTTAAAAGTTTTAAAGCAGTATACAGATTTTAAAGGAAGAGCAAGAAGAAAAGAGTATTGGATGTTTGTATTGATAAATTCAATAATATCATTTTCGCTTAAGTTTATAATGTATGGTTCATTGGTTTCTACTGAAACATCGCTTATTGAAACCATATATTCTATTGCAGTATTTTTACCATATTTAGCTGTAGGAGTTAGAAGAATGCACGATGCTGGTAAAAGTGGTTGGTTTTTATTGATTCCTTTTTACAACTTGTATTTAGCTTGTACTGATAGTGAAAATGGTGAAAATAAATGGGGATCAAACCCAAAAGGTTTAGGAAACAGCAATGAAATAGATTTTATTGGAAATGAATAATTTCTTTAATTTTTACATAATAAAAAGGACTGCAATTTTGTAGTCCTTTTTTTATGTAAAAAACGAATATTTACAGAATTATAAAAGTGAATAAACTACTTTTGCCGAATGGAAATTAGACAAAAATCTGAAATAGAATTTATTATTGTAATGGCTTCTTTAATGTCTTTAGTGGCATTAGCTATAGACGCTTTATTACCTGCAATAACAGATATTGGTCTGTCTATTAATGTGACAAATTCTCAGAATAATCAGTTATTAATTACCATGATTTTTCTAGGTTTAGGTTTTGGACAGTTAATTTCAGGTCCGTTATCAGATAGCTTTGGTAGAAAACCTGTAATTTATGTAGGTTTTATTGTCTTTGCTTTTGCAAGTTTGGTGTGTATCTTTTCTAAAAATTTAGAAATGATGATATTTGGTAGAATTCTACAAGGTATTGGTCTTTCTGCACCTAGAACTATAAGTATTGCAATGGTTAGAGATCGTTTTAGCGGTAATTATATGGCCAAAGTAATGTCTTTTGTTGTGGTTATTTTTATTCTAGTTCCTGTTGTTGCACCTGCTATTGGTAAAATAATGCTAGATTCTTATGGCTGGAAATCTATTTTCTATAGCCAATTAGTGTTTGGTTTGTTTGTAATGCTTTGGCTTTGGAAAAGACAACCAGAAACACTGAAAGTAGCAAATAGAAAAAAATTTAAATTATCTTTATTTGTTTCGGGAACAAAAGAATTTATAAAACATAAAAATGCTGTAATTTTTACTTTATTCTCTGGTTTTATTACTGGCTCTTTTATGGTTTATTTAAGTGCAAGTCAGCAAATATTCGAAAAACAATATCATTTAAAAGAAGAATTTCCGTTTATTTTTGCAGGTTTGGCAATTAGCATTGGTATTGCAACATTCTTAAACGGAACTTTAGTTGTGAGATTAGGAATGTTTAAATTGGTTAAAATTTTTACAGTATTATTTACACTTATTCCAATTATCTACATATCGCTATTTTATGGTGAAAGCAACCCAAGTATTTATGTGTTGATAACATTTTTTGCTGTACAATTTTTTGCAATTGGCTTTTTATTCGGAAATACGCGTGCCTTAGCCATGGAACCTATTGGTCATATTGCTGGTATTGGTGCAGCAATTAATGGTTTTTTCTCTACTATAATGGCAGTTCCTATTGCTACATATATTGGTGGATTTTTAGATAAAACTGCATTACCATTATTTATAGGTTTCTTTATCTGCGGATTAATTGCTCTTTGCTTAATTCAGTATTTGAATATTGCTAATAAGAAAGCAAGTTAAAACTTAGTTATTACTGTTTTCGGTTAATACTTTCCAATTTCCGTTATAATAAATTGTTGATCTATGACTGCTATTTACATTCAAACTACAATTGCTGTTTGGGTATAAAGTTAACGTAGCATTGTAACCTTCGTCTTTTGCATTTAAAGTATACTTTAAAATATAAGCTCCTTTTTTAGCATCAAAAGTTTTTTTAACAACCTTTGGCTTGCCTTCAAATTTAATTCCTGCATCTGCATTGAAACCCCTAGACAATTGCTGCTGACCGTAAAAAGGCAAATCTACATGAACACTATCATTTTTAATTCTAAAAAAATTAGCATTTCCGGATAAATTAATATTATTTGTAGAGCTACCTGGCGGTAATAAATTTTCTAATCCTCTTACATTATTATTTAACCCCATTGGCTGCGCCCAATCAAAAATTGCTTCTATATTTTTACTAGCTACGGTTTCTTTTAAATTATCAATTTCTGCTTGTGTAGCGGTACTTTTTAAACTAGAACAACCAAAGCAAAAAACTAATAAACTTACCAATACTATTCTCATAATTAAATATTTTATTGATTATTAGGTATCTAAATTTACAAAAAAGGAATTTAAATTCATTTAAAGATATCACAAATTAAATGGTATTTTTGAAATCTAAATAATAGAAATGAGTGTACACATTATTTTTGAAGATGATTATATCTTATGCGTTAGTAAACCTAACAATGTTGTGGTTCATCATGCGCATCACTCTAGAAACGTTGCTGATGAAGCCTCTCTTTTACAATTAGTTGAAGCGTTGAAAGGAATAAAAACGTACCCGATACATCGTTTAGACAGAAAAACATCTCGGTATTATTTTATTAGCAAAAGAAAAACAATACGTTTCTAAGTTTCAAGAATTGTTTACTAATAATCAAATTGAAAAAACATATTACGGTTTGGTTAGAGGTTTTGCTCGAGAAGAAAAAATAATAGATTCGCCAGTAAAAGGACGTGATGCCAATGTACACAAAGATGCATTAACAGTTTTAAAAACTTTAGAAAAGGTAACACTAGAAATTCCTGTAAAACCCTACGATTCTTCTCGTTATAGTCTTATTGAAATGAAACCTAAAACAGGTAGAATGCATCAATTAAGAATTCATACCAATAAAATCAGCAATCCGTTGATTGGCGACCCTAAATATGGCGATAAAAACCACAATGTAATGTTTGAAAACAACTTTGGTTGGTGCAAAATGTTTTTACACGCTGGTAAATTAGAATTTAAGCATCCTTTTTCTGAGGAATCCTTAAGTTTAAAAGCAAAGTTTCCGGAAGATTGGCAGCATGCTTTTAAAGAATTCTCTTGGAAAAATCCATTAGCAAATTAAGCACTTAAAATCGGTATAGAGCTATTGTTTCCAAAATTTCTTAGCCCTGATAGAGCGGTTTGTTTGAGCTCTTTTTAGATTTTTTTATAAAAAGATATTTTTATAAAAACAATCTAGCGAAGCGAAAAAAAGCGAGTAGCGAAAGCAGGAAATAGCTTCTAAAAATTATTGTTCGATACTTTGTGTATTAAAGGCTATTAATTCTCCTGCCTCAAAAGTTGGTGTAACTTCTATAGGATTACAGCAAACCTCACAATCTTCTATATAGGTTTGCTGATGTACGCTTGCATCTAAAATCATCGATACTTCTTCCCAACAATATGGGCATTGAAAAAAATGCTCTTGCTCCACTACTCTTTTACTTTTAAAACTAATTTTCCGTTTTTATTACCCGTAAAAAGTCTATTATAGGTTTCTTGAAAGTTTTCGATTCCGTTGTAAATATCTTCTTTCGATTTTAGTTTCCCTTCTTGTAACCAGCCACTCATTTCTTTTACAGCTTTACCAAAATCTTTGGTATAATCCATTACCATAAGACCTTGCATTGTAGAACGTGTTACTAACAATGATAGATAATTACTAGGACCTTGTACTTTACTTTTGTTGTTGTATTGAGAAATTGCTCCACATATAATTACTTTTGCATGCATTCTTAATTTGCTTAATGCTGCATCTAGTATTACACCACCTACGTTATCAAAAAAGACATCGATACCTTTAGGACATTTCTTTTTTAAGGCAGAATAAATATTCTCGTTTTTATAGTCTATAGCACCATCAAAACCTAACTCATTTACAATGTAGTCACATTTTTCTTTTCCGCCAGCAATACCAATTACTGTACAGCCTTTTATTTTAGCTATTTGCCCAACAATAGCACCAACAGCCCCTGCAGCACCGGATACCAAAACGATATCTCCTTGTTTAACTTTTCCTACTTCTAAAATACCAAAGTACGCCGTCATTCCTGGCATACCTAAAGTACCCAAATACATTGGCATCGAGGCCAAACTTTCATCTACTTTAAACCAGCCATCTCCGTTTGTAATAGAATATTGTTGTACGCCACCCCAACTTGTTACACAATCTCCCACTTCAAATTTTGGATTGTTATTTGTTTTGATAACTTTACCAATAGCACCTGCTCGCATAACGTGATCTAATGCTACTGGCGGAATGTATGATTTTGAATCATTCATCCAACCGCGCATTGCTGGGTCTAATGATATATAATGATGTTCTATTAAAATTTCTCCGTCTTGTAACTCAGTAATTTCATTACTTTCTAATTGCCAAGTATTTTCATCTGGATAACCTTTTGGTCTATTTTTAAGTATAACTTGTTTGTTAATCATGAATACTAATTTTTAACTCTAAAAATACTAATTTTTAATAATTTAAAAGCACTTCTATAGCTTTATCTAATCGACTTTTTCCTAAATACTGATTTTCTAATTCCGCTTGAAAAGGTATAGGAGTTTCTAAGCTTGCAATTCTAGCAACCGGTGCGTCTAAATATTCGAAACAGTTTTCGCTTATTAATGCAGAAATATCACTAGCCAAACCACCAAACATAGAATCTTCTTGTACAATAATTGCTTTACCTGTCTTTTTTACAGAACTATATATTGTTGCAACATCTAAAGGTTGTAACGTTCTTAAATCGATTACATCTATATTTTCTATTTGTTGCTTTTCTAAAGACTCTAAAACCCAATGTATTGCAGCACCATAACTAATAATTGTTAATGCATCACCTTGTTTTACAACAGCTGCTTTACCAATTTCTGTTGTATAACTATTTGTTGATACCTCTTGATAAACAGAACGGTACAAAGCTTTATGCTCGAAAAACATTACAGGGTTTGGATTCTCTATTGCCGAAGCTAGCAACCCTTTTGCATCTGATGGAAAAGCCGGATAAACAACAATTAAACCAGGAGTTTTGGTAAACCAAGCTTCGTTTGTTTGACTATGAAAAGGCCCTGCATTAACACCTGCACCGCAAGGCATTCTTACTACAATGTCTGCTTTTTGTTGCCAACGATAATGTGATTTTGCTAGTAAATTTACAATAGGATTAAATCCTGATGATACAAAATCTGCAAATTGCATTTCCATAACAGCTTTAAATCCGTTAACAGACAAACCATAAGCAGCAGAAACAATTGCAGACTCACAAATTGGAGTATTTCTTACACGTTCTTTGCCAAATTTCTCTAAAAATCCATCAGTAATTTTAAAAACACCGCCATAAGCTGCAACATCTTGCCCCATGATAATCAAATTACCATTTTTTTCCATTGCTTGCTCCAATCCTTCCGAGATGGCATCAACAAATCTTATTTTTTTCTTGTCAAGAGACGGAACTATTTCTTTATAACTATAATCTTTATAAACGTCTTTTAACTCCTCTTCTAAATTTGGTGTAATTTCTTCCTCATTATACGCTATATCTAAATTTGTATTTATTTCTGATGTAATTTCAGTACGAAAAGACGCATCTAATGTTTCTGAAAGAACACCTTCTTCTAATAAAAATTCTTTAAAATTTTCTAACGGATCTTTATCTGCCCAACTATCTAATAAATCTTGTGGTACGTACTTTGTTCCACTCGCTTCTTCGTGGCCACGCATTCTAAAGGTTTTAAACTCTAACAATACTGGTCTTGGTTTTTTTCGAATACTTTCGGCTATTTCAGATACTTTTGCATACACCTCTAAAATATTATTCCCATCAATTACATAACTCTCCATGCCATAACCAATGCCTTTATCGGCAATATGATTGCATTTAAATTGTTCTGATGTAGGCGTAGACAAACCATATCCATTATTTTCTACACAAAATAATACCGGTAAATCCCATACAGAAGCAACATTTAAGGCCTCATGAAAATCTCCTTCACTTGTACCACCTTCTCCTGTAAAAACTGCACAAACTTTGCCATTTTGTTTTATTTTATTTGCTAATGCAATACCATCTGCAACGCCTAATTGTGGCCCAAGATGCGATATCATGCCAACAATATGAAATTCTTGTGTCCCAAAATGAAAACTTCTATCTCTACCTTTAGTAAAACCATTTAATTTACCTTGCCATTGCGAAAAAAGTCTGTATAAAGGAATTTTACGTGTTGTAAACACTCCCAAATTTCTGTGCATTGGTAAAATGTACTCATCATCGTACAAAGCAGCCGTTACACCAACTGCAATAGCCTCTTGCCCAATGCCGGAAAACCATTTAGATATTTTACCTTGACGCAAAAGAATTAACATTTTTTCTTCTATCAATCTAGGTAACAACATTTCTTTATATAAATGTAAAAGTTGTTCTTTTGCTATAGAATTTGCGATAAATTTAATTTTACTTGCCATACGTTGTATATTTCATAACGTTAACAAACATAAACAATCAAAAGTAGAATCCACAAAAAAATCCTTATCATTTTAATGATAAGGATTTCTAATTATTAATAAGTAAAATACTCTACAATTCTTTAAAAATTGCGTGCATCATTCTCTTTTTATCGTTTATACTTTCTTCTAAAGCAATCATAGTTTCTGTTCTATTTACTCCAGGAACATCGTCTATTTGATATATAATGTCTTTTGCATCATTTGTTCCTTTTGCTCTAACTTTACAGAAAATATTATATTTACCTGCTGTTACATATGCAACAGTAACGTTAGGTATGTTTCTTAAGTTTTCTATAACGCTCTGTGTCATAGACGTTTTTTCTAGATATACACCAACATGTGCTATAAAAGAATAGCCCATTTTTTCGTAGTTAAGTGTTAAAGTAGAACCTTGAATAATACCTTCATCCTCCATCTTTTTTACACGAACGTGAATGGTTCCTGCAGACACTAATAATTGTTTTGCAATATCTGTAAATGGTGTTCTAGCATTCTCTATTAAAATGTCTAAGATTTGATGGTCTATTTCGTCTAAAATGAATTTTTTCATAATTTATATATTATTCAATTATAATCGCAAATTTATAAATTTAATTTAAGAGAACAATGAAAAAAATGAGAAATATCTAATGTTTTTAGCTTTCGAAAACGATTTCGTGGTGACCAATTTTGCCTTTTAAGCTACTTTCTTCTACTTTAACCAATGTCGAAACTAACTCACCATCAACAATTTGATCTTTATATTGGTAGGCAATATCTTTCTTTTCGCCTGAATATCGATGAATTATATCATAAAAATCTTTTGCGTTGTTTGGGATAGTAAAGTAGTCTTTATACTCACTAAAATCTTCGGTAATTGCAATATGATACAAACCTTGTAAAATAGCATAAAAAGTATATTCTCTAGACACTTCTCTTACATAATCATCAGGATAGTGCCCAGATTCAATTAAGACAGTATTGTAACCTAACTTTTGAAAATTATCTCCGGTAGCCGTTGGGTAAAACTCATCAGTGTATCTACCTATATAATTCGGAATCATTTTTTGCAAAACAGCGTTCATAGCTAGAATTACATTCATTGTCTGTTTTCTACCTTTAGTTAACGCCCTTGTTACCTCTTCTGATGGCGCTAAGAAAGATATTGTAGCAGGGTTTTTAGTGTTTTCTACATTAAATATAGTTCTTTGGTCGTGTAAATTAAAACAAAACTGCGGATTAAAATCTTCTAAAACACTTCTTAATAACTTGCTTTCTTTTGCAATTCGATCTACAGCATCTCTATTAAGATCTATATTATTACCATTTACTCTTGTATAAACTTCTGCTCCGTCTGGATTTAACATAGGTATAAAAACCAATGTACATGCATCTAAAATTGTTTGTAATTGCTCTTTATTAGTATTTAAAAAGCAATTAAATAGATCGAATAATGCTTTTGTACCCGTACTTTCATTTCCGTGCATTTGCGACCACAACAATATTTTTTCTTACCATTACCTATTTTAAGTTTATAAATAGGCATTCCTTTTTCTGATGTACCTATTTCTTGCACAAGAAATTTTGATTCATATTTCTGAAACAAACTTTCTATGTCTTTAAAACGAATCCATTTTCCGAGAAGAGAAGTTTCTTTTTGTTCTTTAAAAATGGTGTTCAAAAAATCTACTGCTAACAAGCTCATAATAATCGGTTGTAAAATCTTTGTAAAAATAAAGCAATCACATTTGTAATCAAACTAAAATGTTACAAATGTAAATCACCCAATTGTTACAAATGTAAACCTATAATTCTGTTTACAAAGTTACTTTTGTAAACATGATTTCTATTTTTCAATTCAGAAAGATATTTGATTATATATCAATATAATAATTTTCTATTTAAAAATTTTAAATATATGTATTTTAGTGTTTTATGTAGATTAACTAAAGTTTTACTTTACCAATTTAAACGCGTAATAAAACTAGGTGTAAATTTACCTTTGTGGTTACAATAATATATTTTACATTTGTAAAACAACAAGTTGTTACAATGATAAACACAGCCAATTTTACAAGTAAACTGAAAAAAGTAATGGAACATCATCAACTTTCGGCATCTACGTTTGCAGATAAAGTTGGTGTGCAACGTTCTAGCATCTCTCATATTTTATCCGGAAGAAACAAACCAAGTTTAGATTTTATATTAAAAGTAACATCAGAATTTAACGACGTAGATATTAATTGGCTCTTAAAAGACGAAGGTGTTTTTCCTAAAAATGCAGTTCAGAAAATAAAACAGCACACCCCTTCTTCACCTACTTTATTTTCTTCAGAAAAAAATAACAGCGGAAAAAATATTCAACGAATTGTAGTTTTTTATGATGATGGTACTTTTGAAGAATATCAAAAATAATTTTACGTTTACTTTTCGTTTTCAACAAAAAGCTAATTTTTACAACAAACTTGTTTAAATAGTATATTTTAGTACTTATGAATAAAATTGATATAAGAACAGTAAATGTGGTTCAGTATTTACAACCTTTAAGAGAAGGTGGTTCTTTGCCTGCAATTGTAAAAGCAGATGATGGTTTTTTGTATGTCTTAAAATTTAGAGGAGCCGGACAAGGAACCAAAGCTCTAATTTCTGAATTTATTGGTGGCGAACTTGCGAGAGCTTTAAACCTGAAAGTTCCGAACTAGTATTTATGAATTTGGATGATTCTTTTGCAAAAACAGAACCCGATGAAGAAATACAAGATTTATTAAAATTTAGTGTGGGTTTAAATTTAGGACTTCATTTTTTATCGAGCGCAATTACTTACGACCCTTTGGTTTCTAAAGTTGATGCTTTTACGGCATCTAAAGTTGTATTGTTAGATAGCTTGATTAGTAATATCGATAGAACAACAAAAAATACAAACTTGCTGCATTGGAATAATGAACTTTGGGTAATTGACAATGGCGCTAGTTTTTACTTTCACCATAATTGGAGTACTTGGGAAAATCATTTAACAAGAACGTTTCCGTTAATTAAAGACCATGTACTTTTAGAAAAAGCAACAAAACTAAAAGAAGCTGCACTTGAAATTAAAAAAGAAATAAACGAATCTATTATAAATGAAATCGTTTCTAAAATTCCGGAAGATTGGTTGGAGAATGAAGGTGAAGTTTTAAAACCTAACGAAATGAGAAATGCATATATTACTTTTTTAAATGCAAAATTAAAGATGTTAGATTCATTAGTAAAAGAAGCAGAAGATGCAAGATAGATTTACATTTGAATATGCAATTATACGTGTTGTGCCAAAAGTAGAACGCGAAGAATTTTTTAACGTGGGTGTAATTCTATTTTCTAAAAGAAAAAAGTTTTTAGGAATTAAATACCATATTAACCCGGACAAGTTAAAAGCACTTGCCCGAGAATTAGATCTTAATTTTTTAAATAATTACTTAGCAGCTTGGGTGCAAATTTGTGAAGGCAATAAAGCCGGAGGTAAAATTGGTGAATTTGAAATTGCAGACAGATTTAGATGGCTTGCTGCTTGCAGAAGTACAATTATACAAAGCTCTAAAACACACCCTGGTTTGTGTGAACAACCAGAAGATTCTTTAAATGATATTTTTAAGAAATTTGTAATGTAACTTACAATAGCATATAATTATACTAAAATAATTATTGAATTGATGTTGCCTCTTTATCAAAGACAACTTACAGCAGGTATAAAAATTATGATTAACTAATATTTCTAAAAAAATCTACTATATTTTTATAAATATACTAGATATTTTTTTGCTAAATCATGTTAGCATATTTACGTTTACAAATAAAAACTATTTTTTGATTCTTAACTTAAGTAACAAACAAGTTTAGCCCTGATTGTAGCATTTGTTTGAGCTCTTTTTTAGTTTGTTCGCGAAAATTTGTGAAGTATGAACAAATTTATAAAGTGAACATACTAAAAAAAGCGAGTGCGAAAAGCAGGAAATAGCTTCTAAAAAAATCTATAAATGACTAGCGATTAAATTATTTTTAACAGTAACCTCTGGTACTTTAAAATTGAAATAATTAGACAACGGAATTTTGAAACCTTTATGATTTAAATAATTATTTAATGCAATATTTAATCCTTCGCTATAAAGATGATGCTCTGCCCCTGTTGGATCTTCGTGAAATAAATCGTTTTCTGCAAAACCTTCAAACTTTGGTCCTGTAATTTTAATTTTAAATTCTTCTGGATTTTTACCTACCGGACTATGACTTGTACAAGCAAATTGATGCCAAAAAGCAGATTGAATACAATTGTTATAAAACAACTGACGCACAACTTCTAAAGAATCGATAGTTTCTTGCGCTGTTTCTGTAGGAAAACCAAACATTAAATAAGCATGAACCATTATATTTTCATCGGAAAATGCTTTGGTAACTCTTGCTACTTGCCCAATGTCTACTCCTTTTTTCATTTTTGCTAACAACCTATCGGATGCAACTTCTAAACCACCAGTTACTGCAATACAACCTGATTTAGATAAAAGTGCACACAGTTACGGCGTAAAAGTTTTTTCGAATCTAATATTTGTCCACCAAGTAATAAACACTTTACGTTCTAGTAATTTATTGGCTAATGCTCTTAACATTTTTGGTGGTGCTGCTTCGTCTACAAAATGAAAACCAGTTATACCTGTTTCTGCAATTATCTTTTCGATTTTATTTACCAAATCGTCTGCAGTAGTGTTTTGATAATTGCCGATATAATCTAAAGTAACGTCACAAAACGAGCATTGTTTCCAATAACAACCATGAGAAATAGTTAACTTATTCCATTTACCATCAGACCACATTCTGTGCATCGGATTCATAACATCTAAAAAAGATAAGTATTTTGCTGTTGGCAAACCAACATAACTTGGTGCTGGTAAATTTTTATGATGAAAAATTGTATTCGGAGTTTTATCTGCATAAACAACTTTGTTTTCTCTGCAAATAAAAGTTCTTTCTAAAGACTCCTCTCCTATTTTATTTTCTAAATATTCTGTAATTCTTAACAACGGCCCTTCACCATCATCTAAAGTTATAAAATCTACGTAATTAAAAATACGCGTGTCTGATAAACGTCTAAGTTCTGTATTGCAATAACCTCCGCCAAAAGCAACCTTAATTGTTGGATATTTTTCTTTGATAAATTGCGCACATCTTAATGCCGAAAACAAGTTACCAGGAAACGGAATTGTAAAACAAACCAAATTATAAGCATCTTGTTGTAATTGTTCTTCTAACAAATACAACATTTCGTCTTCTATTAAAGTGGTTTCATATTGCAAACATTCTTCTAAAGTATTAAAACTAGATGCTGCTCTACCAATTTGTTCTGCATAACGTGTAAAAGAAAAAACTCGTCTACATTGGTATTTATAAAATCGCCCAATTCTTCTACAAATAAAGTGGCAATGTGTTTTGCTTTGTCTAAAATACCAAGTTTACCAAACTCTGTAGATAAATCTTTGTTTAGTTTTATACGCCTGTGCCCGTGTGGTAAAAAATCTTTGTGCACAATTTGATAAGCTGCAGTAACTTCTTGTACACGTAAATAATTCATTACAGTATCTACTTTGTCTATATATGCTTCTCTTTGTTGCCAAACCAAAGGCAACGCAGTATTACCAAGCATTTCTGCTTGTTTAAAAATGGCATCTATAAATTCTTTAGTAAAAACACTTGTAAATAACTCGATACTTAAATCTAGCTGCTTCGTTTTAACATCTTTAGCATCTAAAAACCCTTTAATATATGCTGTAGCAGGATAAGCAGTATTTAACTGCGTAAATGGCGGAGTAATTAAAAGTGCGTTAGTAGACATCTAATTTATTAAAATGCAAAGATACTACCTCAATTATAATTACTCTTTAAATTTTTAATGCTTTTTATTAAGATTGATTTTCTTACAAAAACAGGTATTTATACGTAAATTCTTTGCCAACTAAAAACTTACATTCGTTTTATAACTTAAAAACAATTTAATTTTGAATAGTAACCCTAACTTTATTGAAATTAAAACAGAAACCACAAAACTGTTAGATCCTGAAATTACTCAGGAAAATGCTAAAATTAGTTTAGATAAAATTCATCTTAAATTACAAGAAACAACTGCTATTACAGGTTCTGATTTTTCAATTGAAAATTTAGCAGCAATACCTACTTCAAAAGGAAAAGCCTTGGGTTTAAATTATGCTGCTTTATGTTTATTAGATTACAAAAGAACAACTCTTTTTTTACAAGCGATATATACTGCGATAAAAGAACTGCAAGACAAAAAACCTAAAAAAAGATAAAAATATTTTATGCCGGTTGCGGACCTTACGCACCTTTTTTCACATTGATATGTACTCTTTTTAAACAAAGTGAAATTGAGTTTTCTTTGCTTGATATTAATATTGCATCAATAAATTCAACAAAAAAATAATTCATGCCTTTAACTTATTTCCATACATAAGTTCAATTTATACTGCAGACGCCACAACTATAAAAGTACCTAAAAGTGTATGTTATAACATTTTAATAAGCGAAACTTTAGATGCTGTTTTATATAGAGAATGTTATGTACCTATTTTAATGAATTTATTACCTCAGTTTAAGAAAGACGTAATTTTGATTCCAGAAAATGTGGTGCTCACTTCTTCTTTAATTAATACTGATGAACCTGACAAAGAAGAAGAACTTTTAGATGTTATTTTTGATGTTAGAAATAGCATACTAAATAATACAATTTCAAATAATTTCAATCCTTTAAAAGTTGCTATTTCTAAGAAAACAGAACACTATAATTCTTTGGTAATTGATACAAATGTTCATATTTATAAAGACTATTGGTTAAAAAGGTACGATTCTACTTTAACAACACCTTACGCTTATCACCTAGAAAAACCATTTACTAAGCAAAAAGCTGTTTTTACATATCATTTGGATCCGAAATAGAAATGAAATTAACTTTTGAGTAACTAAATTATTCTGTTTCATCGTAGATACTTCTTTACATATTGTAGTATTTTTAAAATTGGAAAAGAGAAAAATTTTACAGATGATGATCATCTTTTTTCCCTGATATATTTCTGATTTAAAAAGTAGTAGTTTTGCAAACTAAATTTTTAATACTCACAAATTAAAGGCATCTAAACAAAAATTTATTTTGCAAGAAGAAAGTTATAATTACAGAATACAATGTTACAAATGTATGAGACCAAATAGTACTTGTATTTGTAAACACATCCGTTCTTTTGATACAAAAACTCGTTTTATTATTTTAATGCATCCGAAAGAATATAAAAAAGAGAAAAACGGAACGGGAGTTATGACAAATCTTCAGTTAAAAAATGCTGAAATAGTAGTTGGTGTAGACTTTACCAAAAACAAACGAATTAATGATATAATTGATAATAAGGAAAATTCTTCTTTCTTATTATACCCAGGTAAAGAAAGTTTTAATTTATCTACTAGAAAAAAACCGGAAATAGAACGTTTTTTAGATAAAAAACCTCATATTTTTATTCTTGATGGTACTTGGCCTTGTGCAAGAAAAATGCTGAAGCTAAGTAAAAACTTACAGGAATTAAATAGAATAAGTTTCGACAACAAAATAAAGTCTAAATTTATTATCAAACAACAGCGAGAATCGCTTTGTCTTAGTACGATAGAGTCTGTTTACACGGTTTTAAATCTACTTAAAAAAGCAGAAATAGAAAATTGTGATACTTCTAATTTTCTAGTTCCTTTTAAAAAAATGATTGGGTATCAACTTGATTATTTATTAAACCCCAAAAGTAAAAATTATCTTCCGGAAGCTAGTAATATTATTACACCTAAAAATAGTTATAAGAAAGAAACTCAAAGAAGTATTATTTACGAACAAGAATAATTTGCGTTCTTAAATCTACTTTTTTTACTCTTTTTAAACTTCTAAAAATTATTTGATAAAACAAGACGCTAACATCTTATATAAATCTGGGTGTTTTCTTTTCATTAGTTTAGGTCTTTCAAAGAAATACTCTCCAGCCACAGCTAAAAATTCAATTTCAGATGTTCCTCCGTAATTTCTAATATCAGAATCATCATTATTAATTTCTTCGATTTTTTTATGAATTAACTGTAAATAAGGAATCGTGTATTGTTTTTCTAGTAAAACTTCGGAATACCATCAATAACACCATCCGATTTATCGAGAAGATGAATAAACTCGTGAATAGCTGTGTTTCCTTTATCTGTTTTATTATGAAAACCATGATGCAGTGCTTTTCTTGATAAAATCATTTGATTTTCAAACCTTCCTGTACCCACTAAACCACCAATATTTCTGTGTGCTGCCTTAGAGTCAAACTGTAAATCATCATCAAAATAATCTGGATAAATTAAAACCGTTGTTAAGTTTGTATACTGCCAAGAAGGAAATCTAAATACCGGAATTACAGCACTGGCAGCAACTAACAACGCATCTAACTCTTCCAATTCAAATTTAATAGCCCTAATATGAACGGATGCTAAAAAGCCTGCCATTTTTTCTCGAAAAAGTTGTTGCTCTTTTTCTGTAAGTTTTTGATAAAATAAAACGTTATCCTTTAAAACACTATGCCAATGGTTGGGTACAGAAATTTTTTCAATGTTTTTAATCGCTCTTTTTTTATTACTTCTAATAGTAAATATTAAAAGTATTAATAATAAAGAGATTGCAATAATATAAAGCATTCTACTATTTTTTAATAAAAAATATTACAAGAGACCCGTCATTGCTTCTTTTACAATCGCAATATTTCTATCTTTATTGGTGTTTGTAGATTTTTCTTGCTCTTGTATTATTGTTCTCATTAAGTTGATTACTACTTTGTCGAAGCTAAACTTTTTATATTGATTTCCTTTGGTTACCATATCTTCTACTAAATTCTGAATAGCCAACATATTATTACTTTTAGAGATCATTTTAAAAGCTTTTTCATACATCACTTTTGTTGGTCCTTGTCCGGATAAAAACATACCGTAAACAACACTTTTAGCAATAAATGGTAATTCTGTTTCGTCTTTAGACTCAATAAATATTTGTGTTAACGGTGTTGCCAATATTTTACGAACATCGTCTGGTAATTCTTTAGATTTTTTTAAAGCCAAATCTTTATCTATATAATACATAGCAACTAAAGATTTTCCTAAAACTGCATACGATTTACTTTGCAAACCTTTTGTAAAAATAGATTTTAATTCGGGTCTGTTAATTTCCCTAAAGTTTCTATAGCAGCAGCTTTAACTAATGTTTTAGCATCATTATTAGCCAATTGCATAATTTTTCTAATGGCATCTTTCTTAGAAAATTTATTAATTAAATCGATATTTTCTAAAGCTAGTACTCTAATTTTATATGAAGAATCATCTAAAGCTGATACAACAGCATTA
The DNA here is from genome assembly GCF_055693625.1 of Polaribacter sp. HA6-7. Taxonomy (NCBI): domain Bacteria; kingdom Pseudomonadati; phylum Bacteroidota; class Flavobacteriia; order Flavobacteriales; family Flavobacteriaceae; genus Polaribacter; species Polaribacter sp. HA6-7. The sequence continues at coordinate 1,432,298 of NZ_CM146338.1, read as the reverse complement.
AATGCAACTTTATCGTCTTGTTTTTTTACAACTTCTAAAAGAGCCTCTCTTCGATGCATAAAATGTGTTGCATTTTTTAACTGAAAAATATAATCACTTAAAACTTTATTTTCATTAAACTCTGCCAACAATACACCATCAGAATTTATCTGAATTAAATCCGGCATTGTATTAAAAGGAAATGTGAATGAAGCATCCTTATTCTCTACAAAAACAGTTTCTCTTCTACGCTTATTACCTTCAAAAATATCTAATGTTAAAGGAAATTGAAAATTTTCTGGTTGCAGTTGTAAAATGTTTACTGTCACAGTTTTTCTTAACTTATTATAATCATAAGAAACATCTATTTTTGGATGATTTGCACCAAAATACCATTGATTAAAGAACCAGTTTAAATCTTTACCAGTTACTTTCTCGAAAATTAAACGCAATTGATGTGCCTCTGCTGCCTTATATTTATAGTCATTTAAATACGTTTTTAAGCTTTCGAAAAAAGCTTTGTCTCCTAAATAGTTTCTTAGCATGTGCAAAATAGCGCCACCTTTGTTATAGCTAACTAAATCGAACATATCTTCTTTATCTAAATAATTAAAACGAACCAAATCTTTATCAGATTCTTGACCTTCTAAATATAAACTAACATTAGAATGCATGTACATTTCTGCTGCCTCTTCTCCGTATTTATATTCTTGCCATAAATATTCGCTATAATTCGCAAAAGACTCGTTAAGTGTTAAATTAGCCCAACTCTCTGTTGTTACTAAATCGCCAAACCAATGATGAAAAAGTTCGTGTGCTATAGTGTTTTCATGAGTGTTTTCGTCTATTAATTGTCCGGGTGTTTGGTAGGCTTGTTCACCATGAACAACTGCTGTGGTATTTTCCATAGCACCGGAAACATAATCTCTAACAACCATTTGGCTGTATTTATTCCAAGGATAAGCAACGCCCAATTTTTCTGAAAAGAATTGTATCATTTACGGTGTATTACCAAAGATATCTTTTGCATATTGTGCATATTCTTTTTCTACATAGTAGTTTACCGGAATATTTTTATAAGAATCTTTTACTATCTCGAACTCGCCAACACCCATAAAAAATAAATAAGGTGCATGTTTTTGATCCATTTTCCAGTAATCAGTTCTTAAATTGCCATTATTAGTTTGATTTACAAGTGATCCATTAGATAAAGTAACAAATTTGTTATGAACTGTAATGTAAATTTCTTGTGTAGTTTTTTGATTGGGCGCATCTATTGTTGGAAACCAACAACTGCTTCCCTCTGTTTCTCCTTGTGTCCGGATTTGTGTTGGCTTATTTTTATCTGCACCATCAGCATTTATAAAATACAACCCTTTTGCACCAGTAATTACCGCACTACCTTTGTCTTTAACTTTTTCTGGCCTTGCTGTATATTTTAAATAGATCGTAAATTTTTCTTCTTTTGTATACTTTTTTGGAAGTTTTATTACAATTTGAGCATCATCATAATCGTAATTTAATTTTGTTCCGTTTAAAGAAACTTCATCAAACAACATTGCTTTTGCATCTAACGTAAAAAGGTTTGTAGCATAGAAATGAGGTTTTGCAGTAACCCAAGCTTCACCGTTTAATTCTTTTTTATCAAAATTAAAATTAACTTTTAGTTTGGTATGAATTAAGTTGTGCGTTTTTTCTCTTTCTGCCCTATAAATGGCATTATTTTGTGAGAAACTTATGGTGTTTATCGATAGGAATGCAAGTAGAATCCGGATTTTAATCTTCATAAATAATATATTCTTCTAAACTTCAAAAATACTAAATATGAAGATAGAACGTGTTAATGAGCAGTTAAATTCAAAAAACGTACCAAAAAGCCTAAAATTACATTAAAGAATTAGTTGTAATTGGTACAAAAATTTAATAAAAATTACAACTTGTAATTTTATAAGAAACTAAATTTCATTGTCGATTATTTTACTAATTATTTTTCGATTTCACTTAAAATCCAATCCAATTCTGGATCTGTTTTATTTAATCTATTTTTTATTGTTGGTATAATTTCTACATCTGGTTTAACACCATAACCATCGGGGTTTTCTTTGTAAGGAGTTGCAATATGTAAAACTCCGTACCTCACTGCTACTTTGGTATTAGATAATCTATGCTGCCTCATAAAACCAGCAACAGTGCCGTTATAAGAACCACCTGTTTCTTCACCCACAAAAAACGCTCGTTTGCTACCATGCAAATATGTTGCTAATAATGCTGCAGCAGAATATGAATATCCATTAATTAAAACATATATTTTACCTTTAAAATTCAAAGGATTAGGTTTCTCTTTTTTTGTACCATAATTAAAATATAATTGACCGTTTTCTTTTTCGACACTAAACATTCTATGCATAGCAATAAAAGGTGAAACTGCACCAAAAATTACTTTAGTAAATGCAGATGTGCTGTTACTATAAATTACTTTTAATAACGGCATTCTAGTTTTTACTTCACTTCGCGTATAAAACTGGAATTCTTTATCTGTTAAATAAGAATATAAATTTTTAATTTCTTTTGCTTTACCACCTCCATTAAAACGTAAATCTAAAATTAAATTTTGTGTTTCATTCTGAGCTATTTTTGCAAAGGATTGCTCATAAAACTTTTTGAAATTTCCTTTAGTGAAACTTCTAATTTTCATGTATGCAATTGTACTATCTTTTCCGATAAATTCTAAATTTCTATTATAAGTTTTGTCTCGATAATTATAGCCATGAATTTTATTATACTTTCGTTTTTCTTTCCATGAAATTTTATTTTTTTCTTTTGTATTCGGTTTAATTTTTAGTGAATCTTTTTGCTTATCGTTGCTATTCGTTTTTTTCTTAGAACTCTTTTGAAAGTTCTATTAAATAAAGAATCTTTTAAACTTAAAATTAATTGAATACTATCTTGTCTACCATTATTTTTTAAATATAATTCTTTAAAGTGTTTACCAATTACTTTATCGTAAAATGTGGTATTGAAGCCATCTGAAGAAAAGGTTTTTCTATAATTTACATAAATATCAGAAATGTCCTCATCATTTATTTTAAGAACTTGTGCTCCTATTAGTAAACTATCAGATTCTGCCCCGTCACTTATAAATAATTTAGAATTTAATGTTTCAAACTTTAACTCATTAAACTCGTTTTTCATTTTTAAATCAAGTTTTCTCTCCTTTTTGGTTCTTATTTTTGCAGGCGGACTAATAGCAGTATGTCCGTGCCCCATTTGAGAAATAACTACCACTACTTTTTTATAGAAATCCCTACTATTTAAAGGTTTATTCAGTGATTTTTTTAAACTATCAAACTTATAATCTAAAACTTCTTTAGTTCTATACTGATATAATCTTGGATGGTATTTTTTAAGTTCAGAATACAATTCATCAATATCCTTTCTTAAATCTTTTACCGAATGTAGTTTAGAAATTTGTTCGTTGTGTTTTTTAATACTCACGCAGGAAGTTAGTAGCATTAAAAATGCTACATATAGTAATCTTATTTTCATTAGAATTTTTTCTAAAAATAACTAAAAAACCTCAACTTCTTTCGAAATTGAGGTTTTTTGTAAGTTTAAAATGCTAACTATTTGTTGAACATCTTAGAAAACTGTTTTAAAGAAGTACTGTCTCCGTCTACATTTACGCTATTTAGCATATCGATTATCTTAGAAGGATTCATATTTTCTCCTAATAATCTTGCGACTCCTACTCCGGCTTCTTTACCGTATCCAAAAGCGATAACTTCGTCTATGGAATTTGTATCACCGAGAATAGTAGACTTTTACATTCATTCCTTTTGTCTTCATAGACATCAGGTTCTTATAAGTATCGTTGTTGGTAAATATCTTTTTTAATTTTCCTTTTTCAGTTTCGTAAGCAACAGAATTATCTGCAGTTTTAGGTAAAAAAGCTACATTAATTTTCTTGATACTTTTCATGGTTTCTTTTACATCATCAGAAACATCTGAGTTTGCAGTTAGTAAAGAACTTACTGGTAAATCGCCCGTATAAAAATCTTCTTTACCGCTTGTGTCTACTAAATAACTTTGTAATGATTTATCGTTTTTACATGAGCTTGCAAAAACTAGTACAAAAAGTAAAGAAAGTATGGTTGTTAATTTTTTCATTGATTAAGTTTTAAAAAGTACAATCTAATTTTAAAAAAACTAGATTGTACATGTTTTGTATTATTTGTTTGCAAAAGTATCTGCTAGATCAGACATTTTATTAATATCTATGTTACCTGTTAAAGAGACAATAACTGCTTCAGACATGCCATTTGTCTTTTTATCGATACCTTTAATAAACATTAAAACTTCATTAACAAAGTCTTTGTTTTTAGATGCTTTCACATAAATCTTAACTCTAGAATCGTCTTCTTTGATTCTCATTAACTGTGTTAAGTTTTGTTTTTTAATAGACGCATTTACCATGCTTTCCATTTTGTTTGCAATGGCCTTGTCTTCTGTAGAAAACATTTTGAATTCTTTTAATTCTTGTATCATTTGAAACACTTTCATCTCATCGCTATCTTTAAATTTTTCTGAATTAAATTTCGATAAAATTTCAAATGCATCTTTGGTAACAACTACCATATCTACTTCTTTTATGTCTTCTAAAGAATCATATAAAGATTGCGCATTGCTTAACAAAGGTGTTACTATAAATGCGATTAATAATAATATTTTTTTCATCTTTTCTTGTTTTACTTGGTTTTACTAATATTTACTTGGTTTATCTTAAAATCTTTTTTACTGAGTTATCATAAGTATGTAAAGTTGCAACTGCTTGTTCTCCTTTTTTTAAGTTTTTAGACAATAATTTTAATCCTTTACTTACTTCTGCATAAATTTTTTCTGCTTCTTTTCTTTCTTGGTACTCGCTGTATTGTTGTTTACCAACAAATACACTAAATAATAAGACTACAGATGCTGCTACAGACAACCATTTAAAGTTTTTCTTTTTAGATTTTTTAGTTTCTAACTTAATGGTTTTTGTATACGTTTCATCTTTCGATACAGAAAAGTAGGTAAACATATAAGCATACTCTTGCAAATGTTGTGGTACATCATCTTCTTTAAAATAGTTTCTTAAGGTTGCCTCTTCTTGCAAAGTAGTTTCTGCGTTTTCGTACTTTTCTATTAATTTTTCTATGTTAGCTAACTCCATAGTTGTGTTTTTTAATTAATTGTTCTCTAATTGTTTTTCTTGCTCTAGATAATGCCACTCTTACTGCGGTAGGCTTCATATCTACCATTTTACATATTTCATCAAAATCATATTGTTCAATATCTCTTAACTGAATAATAATCTTTTGCTGCTCAGGCAACTTTTCTATCAATTGGTGCACTTGGTTTACACTGTCTTGATGTTCTAGTTTTTTATCTAAAGACGTTTCTTTCTCTTTATAATTACTGTGCACTAATGTTAAATTACTTGCTTGCTTAGATTTTAGTCTATCATAACAATAATTTTTTGTCATTGTCATTGCAAATGCTTCTACATTTTTATAACCAGCTATTTTATCTTTACTACGCCACAACTTAAAAATAAGCTCTTGTGTAGCATCTTCTGCTTCTTCTGTAGATACCAATAATCTTTTGGCTAATCTAAAGACCTTATCCTTAAAAGGTAAAACAACTTTTAAAAAGTCTGATTGGTTCATTTTTGTTTGGTTGATTAATGGTAAACCTGTTAATTAAACTTATTTTATTATCGGGTTTACATCATTACGACGAGTAACAATATATTTTGTTACACAAGAATTTAAAAATAATACTATTTCTATTTATATTGCGTTAGATTATTAAAACAATTCTTATTTTTTATAAATGAAAAACCTCTTAAAACTCTTTTATTTAGGCGCAATTACACTATTACTTATCAATTGTTCTAAAGAGTACCAAATACCCAATAATTTAGTTGTGCACGATTTTGTTTGGAAAGGTTTAAACGCATATTATTTGCATCAAGATGAAATTGATGATTTATCTGACAGACGTTTTAACTCAGACCAACAACTAAATGCTTATTTAACTGGTTTTGCAGATTATAATACACTTTTTTCTAGTTTATTATTAAGTACAGATGAAAAGTCTATGCTTATTGAAGATTATACAAATTTAGATTTAGATATACCAAGGTCTGCTTTTGTAAACGGAATGGAATTTGGCATTATCGCACAACCTAACACTACTACAAATACTGTTATTGGTTATGTAACACATATTTTACCTAATTCGAATGCAGCTTCAAAGGATTTACAAAGAGGTGAGTTTTTTAACGCTGTAAATAACATCTTATTAACAGAAGATAATTATTTCGATTTATTAATAAATGGCAATACATCTTATACTTTAAGTATGGTAGATTTTGACGGAACAACTGTTACACCAAATGCAAAAACGGTTGTTTTAGATAAAGAAAATTACGATTACGATACTACATTTTTAGAAAAAACCTTTAATATAGGATCAGACAATATTGGCTATTTAATGTACAATAACAATTTATCTAAATCGTCAATTAACAATTTAAACAACACTTTCTTAAATTTTAAAAATCAAAATATTAACGAATTGGTTTTAGATTTAAGATACAATATTACTGGTGGTAGTTTCGCTAAAAACATTACCAATTTGGCAACTATGATTACCGGGCAATTTACAGATGAAGTGTTTATAAAAGAAGAATGGAACTCGAAAGCACAACCTTGGTTTTTAGAAAATCAACCAGATTCTTTACTAACTAAATTTCCTGATAAACTTAATTCTTCAACAGATTTTAATAGTTTAAACCTAACAGAAGTTTATATAATTTTAAATGGAGATTCTTTTAGCGCTTCTTCTGCAATAGAACTATTAATAAACAGCCTAAAACCTTATATAAACGTACATATTGTAGGTACAGCTACTAGTGGTAATAATACAGGTTCTATAACTTTATATAATTCTCAAGACTACGATATCGAACTAAAAAACAATACACATACAGTAACTTTACAACCTGTTGTGTTAAGTTTTTACAATAAAGACGACCAAACCTATAACGAGGGTTTTACACCAACAATTGCAACTTGTCCAAATGAAGATATTTTAAATCTAGGTTTTATTGGTGAAAGGTCAGAACCTATTTTAGATAAAGTATTAGAATATATCTCAACAGGAAATCTTGGTACAAATGTTACTTGTAATCCTAATAATTTTATATATTTATACAAATCTATAGATACACAGAGAGAATTAGATAATGGTGTATTTATTAAACAAGATTTACCTAACACATATTAATATGAAAAAATACTTTTTAGCAAGTTTACTATCCTTATTAGTTTTAACTGCATCGTGCAGTAAAGAAGAAGTCAATAATCAAATTCGAGAAGAGGTTGAAGAATTTATTATTACCACAGATGATGAAATAAATTATTTTATCCGGAAAGGATTAAACTTGTATTATTTATGGCAAGAAGATGTGCAGATTTAGCTGATAACAGATTCAATAATTTTGAGGATTTATACACACACTTTAGACAATACGACTCACCGAAGCTACTTTTAATAGTTTATTAAGTCAACCCGGAGTTGTAGATCGTTTTTCTTGGATTGTTGATGATTATGTAGCTTTAGAAAATTCTTTTCAAGGAATTAATTTAAGTACTGGTTTAGATTTTGGTCTAGTAAGAGATGTAAACAGTAGTACAAAAATATTTGGTTACGTAAGATATGTAATTCCAAACTCTAGTGCTGCAACAGCTGGGGTTACAAGAGGTACTTATTTTAGTACTGTTAACGGAATTCAATTAACAGATACCAATTTTAGAGATTTATTATTTAATGATGATGCTTCAATAACACTAGGTTTTTCAGATTATAATGAAGGTAGTCCTATAAGTAATAACAGCACTGCTGTTCTAGAAAAAACAGAAGTTCAAGAAAACCCAATTGCAGTTTCTAAAGTGATTACAGATGGAACTCAAAAAATTGGTTATTTAATGTATAATCAATTTGCAAGTTCGTACGACCAAGATTTAAATGCTGCTTTTAGTAATTTTAAAGCAGAAGCTGTAAACGATTTAATTATCGATTTAAGGTATAATGGTGGTGGTTCTACAAATTCTGCCGGATATTTAGGAAGCATGGTAACTGGTCAATTTACAGGAGAAGTTTATTCTAAAGAAGTGTGGAATAACAAAGTTTTAAGCGCATTCTCTTCAGATAATTTTACCAATAATTTTCCAACAAAAATTACCAAAACAGATGCTAATGATAATATTGTTGTTGATGAAGCTATAAACAGTTTAAACTTATCTAGAGTTTATTTTATAGTTTACGGTAGCTCTGCATCTGCATCAGAATTAGTTATAAATGCTTTAGATGCATACATCGATGTAAAAATTGTTGGTACAACAACTGTAGGTAAACAAGTAGGTTCTATTACTTTGTACGATTCTGATAATTTATTTAGAAGTGGAGACAATTTAAACACAGAGCATACATATGCAATGCAGCCATTGGTTTTAGAAATTACAAATAAAGATGGTAAAAATTACCCGAACGGAATTGTCCCTGGAACAAATTTTACAGGTATTAATTTAGGTGAAGATATTGGAAACTTAGGTGTTTTAGGTGAAAGATCAGATCCTTTATTAGATAGAACTCTAGAATATATTTCTACTGGCGCTAAATCATCAGCAAAAACAAAAGACTTTATTAAAACAGAAGAAATATTTAATTCTAAATTGGCTACACCGGCAAAGAATAATATGTATTCCGAATTAAAATAACAAATTAAAAAATCCAGCTTAATTGCTGGATTTTTTTGCTAGATATTTAAATTTTCTGCCTCTTCTGCAGAATCTTCCATTTCTTGATCTGTAAGAATATCTGGTCTAAATTCGCTCATCTTCTCTTCTTCTTTAGATTTAGCATAATTAAATCCAGATTTCCACCATTTTTTCATTAGTTTTTTATCAAAAACCAAAGAGTTGGTGGTTAAAACTGTTGGTGTATAATATAAGTTTAGTTTGATATCTTTATTTGAAGCCGCTAATTTACCAATAGTAATATTGTGCCTTTCTACATGTACCAACATAAAATCCATGACATCAAATAATAAAGAAAACGGATTCTTTGCAGGCAACCTGTTAATTTGAGTAACTTCTGTCTCTAAAATAATTGCATCAATTTCTGTAGCTCCTCTTAAAATAGCTTCTCTAATTGGTATTAAAGAACCAAAACCACCATCGGCATATTGACAATGATCTTTTTCTAATAAACTCATAAACGGAACATAGTTGCAAGACCCCCAAATCCAATCACAAAAATCTTCATAACTACAATCGTTAATCGATTTATACTCAATTTGATTTGCCGTTAAATTAGAAACAGTAACAACAACCTCTTTATTTGCCGCCCTAATTTTATTATACATTTCTTTGGTAACATTTTTCTTAATTAGAGATCTTAAATTTTTACTTTCCCCAAAAGTTTTTCTACCATTTAAAAAATTCCAAAATGTATTTAAGTGGTTAATGCTTATTACTTTTTCACCAGCAACTTTTCTAATTTTAAAAGGATTGTTACTAAAAATAGTTTCTTGATTAACATTGGTATACAACTCTTTAAGTTCATCTAACATATCCATAGCCAAATGAGATACCATTAAACTTCCTGTAGAGGTTCCTAAAAACAAATCGTATTTTTTGTTTTCATGTTTCATTAAGTACTGCGCAACACCTCCTGCAAATGCTCCTTTACTACCTCCGCCTGAAATTACCAATGCTTTTTTCATTATCAATTATGATTTGATTACTTTAGTCGTATAAAAATATCAAAAATGAGAAGAATATTCGGTATTATTTTAATTTTCCTTTTTTTAATCTCTTGTAAACAAGAATATCAGCCAAGAAATATTAGTACAATTTCTATTGAAACATATAAAATTGATGCTACTAGCATAAGAGCAATTCAAGTAATAGATTCGACAACAGTTGTTTATGCTGGCTCTAACGGAACTATAGGAACAACTGTAGATAACGGTAAAACTTGGTCTATTTTAAATATAAAATATAAAGATTCTATAATTCCTAACTTTAGAAGTTTAGCATTTAATGGTTCAGATTACTTTGCATTATCCATAGCCAATCCTGCATTGCTTTATAAAATTTCTGATATGGAAGCTACTTTACAATATACAGAAGAAGATGCCAAAGTTTTTTATGATGCAATTGCATTTTTTGATGATAATAAGCATGGTATTGCCGTTGGTGATCCTACAGAGAATTGTGCTTCTATTTTAATTACTGATGATGGCGGAGAAAACTGGCATAAAATTCCGTGTGAAAATTTACCTGAAATAGCCGAAGGTGAAGCTTTTTTGCTGCAAGTAACACCAATATTAAAACAATTGGCAGTACCGTTTATATTGCCTCTGGCGGTAAAAAATCTAGAATTTTAAAGTCTAATAACTTCGGAAAAACATGGCAACTATTTGAAACCCCAATAATACAAGGTAACGGACCACAAGGAATGTATTCTATAGATTTTTATGATAAAAATAACGGAATTGCAATTGGCGGCGATTACTCGAAACCATTAGAAAATAAGGCTAATAAAGCAATTACTGCAGATGGTGGTAAAACTTGGACTTTAATTGCAGATGCAGAAAATCCTAATTATAAAAGTTGCATACATTATGTACCTAATACAAACGGAAAAGAAGTTTTTGCTGTAGGTAAAACTGGTATTTCTTACTCTAAAGATGGTGGATTAACATGGAACAAAGTTTCTAATGATAGTTATTATACCATTCAATTTATAAATAAAAATACTGCTTGGTTAGGTGGTGCAAATAAAATAGGAAAACTTGAATTGTAAATTTCTTTTTAAATACGCACTTATTTTAGGAGCTTTACTCCTACTTTTTAATTGCAATAAGTCATCAGACCTAAAACAAAACCTTAGTTGTAATGAGATTTATTTTAAGAATTTAAAAGAAATTTCAGATGCTAAAAACAACTTTAAAATAAGTTTGCCTAATAATTGGAAAACAAGCAATTTTACAGACAATTATCAATCTTCTATTTATACAGCAGATACAACAAAGCAACTTACCAAAAGCTTGCTTTTAGATGTAAACTTTATCAATAACGCTATAGAAATAGATGATATTTTTAAGCTAAAAATAGAACACAAAAACTTAACTAATAAACTAATTCAAAAAGAACAGAAAGAAATAACTTTTTTAAATAGAAAAAGTTATTATGTTGTTTCTATTGGTAAAAAACAGAATTTTAAATACAAATCTTTACAACTATTTGTACCTTTAAATAAAAGTAGTTCTTTAGCTATAAAAGCAGAAGTTTATGGCGATTCTTTAGTACAAAAAGAATTTGTAAGGCTTTAACTTTAATAGATAAAATTAAAATTGAACAGTAAATGATTGATAAAAAACACATTACAGATAGGTTTATTAAGTATGTAACTGTAGATACAGAATCAGATCCAAATAACCCAGCTTTTCCTAGTACAGAAAAACAATGGGATTTAGCAAAGGTTTTAGTTGATGAATTGAAAGAAATTGGAATGCAAGATGTAGATTTAGATGAAAATTGCTACATCATGGCAACGTTGCCAAGTAATATAGAACATCGAGTACCTACAATTGGCTTTGTTGCGCATATTGATACAAGTCCGGATTTTACTGGTAAAAACGTAAAACCACAAATAGTAGAAAATTACCAAGGAAATGATATTCTTTTAAACGAAGAAAAAAACATCATATTATCTCCAGATTATTTCGAAGATTTACTACAATATAAAGGGCAAACTTTAATTACTACAGATGGTACAACTTTGTTGGGTGCAGATGACAAAGCTGGTGTAACAGAAATTGTAACCGCTATGGAATATCTAATTAAACATCCAGAAATTAAGCATGGTAAAATTAGAATTTGTTTTACACCCGATGAAGAAGTTGGTAAAGGTGCACATAAATTTGATGTAAATAAATTTGATGCAGAATGGGCTTACACTATGGATGGAAGCCAAATAGGAGAATTAGAATATGAAAACTTTAATGCTGCTAGTGCAAAAGTAACTGTTACAGGTAAAATTGTTCATCCTGGGTATGCAAAAGGTAAAATGATAAACTCTCTTAAAATTGCAAATGATTTTATGGCAGCCATTCCGCAAGAAGAAGTGCCAGAAAAAACAAGTGGTTACGAAGGTTTTTTTCATTTACACGACATGCATGGTAATGTAGAAAAAACAGTTTTAGAATACATTATTAGAGACCATGACTTAGATTTATTTGAGAAAAGAAAATATTTGATGCAAAAAATAGCATTCGATTTTAATGAAAAATTGGGTGAAGAGTTAATTGAAGTTTCTATAGAAAATCAATATTTTAATATGCGAGAAAAAATTGTACCCGTTATGCATATTGTAGATTTGGTTGAAGAAGTAATGAAAGACTTAGAAATTACACCTATAATTAAACCAATAAGAGGTGGTACAGATGGTTCTCAATTATCGTATAAAGGTTTGCCATGTCCTAATATTTTTGCTGGCGGACATAATTTTCACGGAAGATATGAATATGTTCCTGTAGAATCTATGGTAAAAGCTACAGAAGTAATTATTGGTATTGCAGAAAAAGTTGTAGAAAAAATTCATAAAAAAAGTCTTCAGCGAACTGAAGACTTACATCATAGCATATGCTATAAAGTAAATTTTTAATAATAGAGCCCCTAATCTCTATTAAAAACGATTTACTAATACAAACTTAGTGAATTTTATTTATTAAAACTACATTCTTTAAAATAATTCAGGGTTTTTCCCCTTAATATTCTTAAAAAACTCTTAAAATTATCAAAATCCTTCTCTAAACTGTCTGTTGGATAATAAGGTTCAGATATTTTAACTGTCTTATTTTCAAAATCTAACGTTGCCATAACAATTGGCACATTAGCTCCTTTTGCAATATAATAGAATCCTGTTTTCCATTTTTCTACCTTTTTCTAGTTCCTTCGGCGAAATGCCTAACCTAAATTCTTCTTTAGAATTAAAAAGTTTAATAACAGCATCTACCATATTATTACTTTTAGATCTATCTACAGGCGTGCCTCCTAGAATTCTAAAAAAATAACCAAACGGCCATTTAAATAGAGAACTTTTTCCTATAAAATGAACCATTATACCTTCGCTCATTCTTGTTAAAATTGCAATAGGAAAATCTACCCAACTAGTATGTGGTGCGGCAATAACAATATATTTCTTAGGCTCTTTCGGAAAACCATTTTCAATCTTCCAACCCAAAATAGTATGTAAAATAAACTTAGATATTGCTTTCAAATGATAGTGATAAGTTAATTGTTTACAAAAACCTAAAGTAAAGGTTTTATGTTCTTTTTATAAATGATAAATTTAAGGACTTAATTCGACATGATGACAGAAATAATCATATACTTAATAATTGCTGTAGTTTTTTTAATATTTGGCTTTTTAATTGGTAAATTAATTTCAAAAATTAATTTTGAGAAAGAAAAATCGATTTTAGAAAAAGCAAATGCCACTTTAGAAGAGAGATCTATTAGGTTATCTCAATCTAAAGAAACTTTAGAAAACAACTTCATAGAAAATCAGCAAGAATTAAAAAATAATCAACAAGAAAAAGAAAAACTTCTTGCGATAACATCAAAACAAGAATTTGAGATTGAAAATCTTCAGCTTAAATTAAAGGAAAACAAAACCGAAGTAGAAAATTTACAACAAAAGTTCACCAAAGAATTTGAAAATTTAGCGAATAAAATTTTAGATGAAAAATCGAACAAATTTACTGTTCAGAACAAAGAAAATATTCAAAATATATTAAATCCTTTACAAGAAAAAATAAAAGGATTTGAAGATAAGGTTGAAAAAACACATAAAGAAAGTATCGATTATCATGCTGCTTTACGTCAGCAAATACTTGGTTTAAAGGAGTTAAACCTACAAATGAGTAAAGAAACCATTAATTTAACTAAAGCTCTAAAAGGTGATAATAAAGTTCAAGGAAATTGGGGTGAGCTCGTTTTAGAACGAGTTTTAGAAAAATCGGCTTAGAAAAAGACCGAGAATACTTTGTGCAGCAAAGTTTTACAAATGACGATGGCAAAAGGGTTTTGCCCGATGTAGTTATTCATCTGCCGAACAATAAAAAAATGATTATCGACTCTAAGGTTTCTTTAGTGGCTTATGAACAATATGTAAATGAAGAAGACGAAAGTTTAAGACAAACTTTCTTAAAAGAGCATGTAAATTCTTTAAAAAGACACATTACACAATTAAGTGATAAGAAATACGAAGACATATATAAGATAGCATCTCCAGATTTTGTATTGCTTTTTATTCCGATAGAACCTGCTTTTGCAATTGCTTTAAATGAAGACACGCATCTATATAACAAAGCTTTCGATAAAAATATTGTTATTGTTACACCTTCTACCCTATTAGCTACATTACGTACCATAGATACGATGTGGAACAATGAAAAACAACAAAGAAATGCACTCGAAATAGCAAGACAAGCGGGTGCTTTATATGATAAATTTGAAGGTCTTTTAAATGATTTGATTGGAATTGGTAAAAAAATTGATGACAGTAAAAGAGAATATTCTAATGCCATGAATAAATTAGTTGATGGTAGAGGAAACCTTATTAAAAGCGTTCAGAAATTAAAAGAAATGGGAGCTAAAGCTAAAAAATCTATTCGAGAAAACTTATTAGAACGTTCTAAAGAAAACTGATTTTATTTCTTTTGAGTCATTATTTAATCCTTATTAGTTAATACAACCGTACAATTAAAATTAATTTTGGTGTATTATAACTTAAAGAAAAATATTATGTCAAATAAAGAAAGACCAAGTGCCGAAAATGTAACAAAAGGAAACTCCGGAGATGTTCATGAAAGAGGTTTACATCCCTTAAAAGGAACTGTAAAAAAAGGCTATAAAGATACTGATAGCGATAAAGATAGATTAAAAGGAGAAGATAAAGATAAATTAAAAGATCAAGTTCATAGTGTTACTAAAGATAAAGACAAAGTTGCTGATAAAATTCAAAACTCAGAAAAAGCAAGTAATATTTCATATGAGTTATTCTTTCGATTGATACCACTAATATACTATATATAAAGGTTTTAAATTTGTAGTATTATTAACCAGTACTAGAAATAGTACATAAAACTAAATAATATGAATACGGATACAAACGAAGGTAAGTGGAAACAAATAAAAGGTGAATTTAAAGAAGAGTTTGGTAATATTACCAACGATAAATCTACCGAAACTGATGGTAAATTTGATAAACTTGTTGGACAAATTCAAGAAAAATACGGTGAAACCCGAGAAAAAATAGAAAAAGAAGTTAAAAGCTGGTAAAAACAACTTTTAAGTATTTAGCATAAAAAAAGCATCAAGAATAATTTCTTGATGCTTTTTTTATAATTTTTATAGACGATTACATTACAAATAGTCTTCTTGCGCTCATCATATCAGAAACACGTTCACCTATTTCATGTAAAGCCTCTTCGTTATCTGCATTATTAATCGCTTCATCAATAAAGTCTACAACAGCTTTCATATCTTCAACTTTTAAACCTCTTGTTGTAATCGCTGGCGTACCAACTCTAATACCTGAAGTTACAAAAGGAGACTTATCATCAAAAGGAACCATATTTTTATTAACCGTAATATCTGCTTTACCTAAAGCAATTTCTGCATCTTTACCGAAATATTTTTATTACGTAAATCTATTAGCATACAATGGTTATCTGTACCACCAGAAATAATTTTATAACCTTTTGCTACAAATTCTTTTGCCATTGCAGCTGCATTTTCTTTTACTTGAATTTGATATTCTAAAAACTCATCTGTTAAAGCTTCGCCAAAAGCTACTGCTTTTGCAGCAATAACATGTTCTAACGGCCCACCTTGGTTACCAGGAAAAACTGCCGAATTTAATAATGTCGACATTTTTTTAGGTTTACCACTTTTAAGTGTTTCTCCGAAAGGATTTTCAAAATCTTTACCAATCATAATCATACCACCTCTTGGGCCACGTAATGTTTTATGAGTAGTTGTAGTAACAATATGACAATGAGGCAAAGGATCATTTAAAATTCCTTTTGCAATTAAACCTGCAGGATGAGAAATATCTGCTAATAAAAGTGCACCAACACTATCTGCAATTTCTCTAAAACGTTTAAAATCGATGTCTCTAGAGTATGCAGAAGCACCAGCTATAATAAGTTTTGGTTGTTCTTTATTTGCAATATCTTGAATTTTATCATAATTTAAAATTCCTGTTTCTTCATCTACACCGTAAAATGTTGGGTTGTATAATTTACCGGAAAAATTTACAGAAGAACCATGAGTTAAATGTCCACCGTGCGATAAATCGAAACCTAAAATAGTGTCACCAGGTTTTAAACAAGCAGCAAAAACGGCTGTGTTAGCCTGTGAACCGAGAATGTGGCTGTACATTTACGTACTCTGCACCAAATAATTCTTTAGCTCTATCTATTGCTATTTGCTCTACAATATCAACTATTTCACAACCTCCATAATACCTTTTACCAGGATATCCTTCAGCGTATTTATTCGTTAAAATAGAACCTTGAGCTTGCATAACTTGGTCGCTTACAAAGTTTTCTGAAGCGATTAATTCCAAACCATTTAATTGTCTTTCTTTTTCTTCCTGAATAAGGTCAAAAATTTGATTGTCTAATTGCATTGTAATTGTTTTGAATAAGTATCAAATGTAACAAAAAACAAAATCCTATTAAATAACTTTTTCGTATATTTTTAAAGAACTTATTAAGATTTATACAATTCAAAAAAAGCATTGTTAAAAATAAGTTATTCGTTAAATTTCATTTTAAAGATGAGAAAAAATTGCATAAATTTGAACAAAATAAAGATTTTTATAAGATGATCATAACAGCAAATAATCCGAATAGAAAATCATGGTTAAAGGTAGAAGAAGATTCAGATTTTCCGATACAAAATATACCGTTTGGGGTTTTTATTACAAGAGATGATATTATTACAATAGGAAGTAGAATTGGCGATTTTGCTATTGATCTAGGCGCTTTACACCAATTAGGTTATTTTGAAGGAATACCATTAACAGATGATATTTTCTTACAAGATAATTTAAATGATTTTATTGCAGATGGTAGAAAAACTTGGCGTTTGGTTAGAAATAGAATTGCAGAAATTTTTGATGTAACAAATGGCAATTTAAGAGACAACGCAAACCATAAAGACAAAATTATCTTTAGAATGGATGAAGTTGAAATGCTTTTACCCGTTTCTGTAGGCGATTATACCGATTTTTATGCAAGTAAAGAGCACGCTACAAACGTTGGTTCTTTGTTTAGAGATCCGGAAAATGCATTATTACCAAACTGGTTACATATACCAATTGGTTACCATGGTAGAAGTTCTTCTATAATACCTTCGGCACACCAATTAGAAGACCGTTAGGACAAACAAAACCTGCTGAAGGAAGTAAAACTCCTGGTTTTGGACCATCTAAATTATTAGATTTTGAATTAGAAATGGCATTTATTACTACGGATGCAAATGTACTTGGAGACAGAATTCCTATCGAAGAAGCAGAAGAATATATTTTTGGTTTGGTGCAATTTAACGATTGGTCTGCAAGAGATATTCAAGCTTGGGAATATGTGCCATTAGGCCCTTTCTTAGGAAAGAATTTTGCTTCTACAATTTCACCTTGGATTGTTACCTTAGATGCATTAGAGCCTTTTAGAACAGAAAATCCGAAGCAAGTGCATGAGCCTTTACCTTATTTAAAGCAAGAAGGAAAAGGTAGTTACGATATTAATTTGCAAGTTGGTATTCAGCCAGAAAATGGTGAAGAAACAATTGTTGCAAACTCAAATTTTAAATATATGTACTGGACGATGGCACAGCAATTAGCACATCATACCGTTAATGGTTGTCCTGTAGAAGCTGGTGACATGATGGGTTCTGGTACAATTTACGGACCAACCAAAGATAGTTTTGGTTCTATGTTAGAGTTAACTTGGCGTGGACAAAACCCAATTACTTTAAAAGACGGAACTACACGTAAGTTTATAAACGATAACGATACTGTTATTATGCGTGCTCATTGTAAAAATGATACCATAAGAATTGGTTTTGGAGAATGTATTGGTAAAGTTTTACCCGCCAAATAAATAGCATTTATTTTAGAAACAAAACCTCATTTTTAAATTAAAAAATGAGGTTTGTTTTTTTAATATCAAAATACAAACACTTAGTTAGAAGATTTTTCTATCTTATAAATTTAACAATCAACTACAAATCTTGAAAGAGAAATTAAAACATTTAGAGTTATTCTTAAAAAGTTCTGATTTTAATAGAGGCATTAGAATTGGTGTTGCAATTGCAATACCATTTGCCCTACTCTACTTTTTAGGATATTTTGAATACGCACCTGCAATTGCAGTTGGTACTTTTTTAAATTCACCAAGTGATATACCTGGAAGTATCAAAAGAAAAGTAAATGCTATTTTAATAAGTATTCTATTATCAATGGTTATTACGGCTGCAATATTGTTTGCTAAACCTTTTTTAGTGGTTTTAATTTTAGTAATTACAATTATTTCGTTTATAGTTTCTTTATTATCTGTATATGGTTTTAGAGCTTCGTTGGTTTCTTTTTCGGTTTATTAGCAATGATTATTGCTTTTGCCATTCAGAAACAAACTACTCAAGAAATATTAGTTCACCTTGGTTTAATGACTCTTGGCGGATTATGGTATTTAGTGGTTTCTTATGTTTTTCAAAAACTAGCTCCTAAAAAAGATCAAAATCAATTATTATCTGACTCTTTATTACTAATTGGCGATTATTTAAAATTAAGAGCAAAACTTTTAACTAAAAAAACAAAAAGAGACGAGTTACTTAAAAAAACTTTTGTTCTTCAGAATCAAATTAATGAAAAACACGAAACTTTAAGAGAAGTATTACTTACCGCAAGAAAACGCTCTGGTAGATCTAGATATGAAGAAAAACAATTACTAATTTTTGTTTCCTCTATTAAGATTTTCGAATTAATTGAAGCAAAGCATTTAGATTATAAAATGATTGATTCTATTTTTGGCGAACGAAAATCATTTTTAAAGGCATCTAAAAAACTAAACAAAATTATGGGAAACCATCTTATTGTTTTATCAGAATTATTAATTCAGAACGAAAAAATACCCAATAAAGATGTTTTATTAAAAGCTCTTTCAAAAACAAAAGAATCTATTAATCAATATGTAGAAATTGTTCAACTACCGGAAGCAAGAGAAGGTGCTTTGGTGTTGCAAAACTTATACGATTATCAAGAGCAATTATTAGAAGAAATAAGAGTAATTAGACGTGTAATGGCCAATGTACATGATGCATCTAAAATTTCTTTAAAAAGAGAAAGTTCAAATCAGTTTTTAACATTACAAGAATATCGTTTTAATGTGTTGTTGCAGAATTTAAGCTTAAAATCTACCATATTTAGACACTCTGTAAGATTAACATTTGCCTTGGTTTTTGGTTATCTCTTCGGATATTTTCTAGAAATACAAAATACCTATTGGATTTTATTAACCATAATCGTAATCATGCGACCAAGTTACGGTTTAACACGTTTAAGAACCAAAGATCGAATTATAGGAACTTTAATTGGTGCTGCAATTGCTTTAAGTATTGTTTCTATAACTCAAAATATTGTAGTTTATAGTATTTTAGCTTTTTCTTCATTAATTTTTGCTGTTTCATTGTTGCAACAAAATTATAAATCTGCAACAGCTTTGGTAACAATAAGTATTGTATTTGTATACTCTTTAATGAATCCTGATGCATATGAAGTAATTCAGTACAGAGTTTTAGACACTATTATCGGAGCTATAATTGCCATTGTAACTAATTATTTAATACTTCCTACTTGGGAAATCGATAATCAGAAACAAATTTTAGTAAATGCGCTTAAAATGAATAAAAATTATCTTTTAGCAACGCAAGAACTATATAAAAACCCAAATATCAATAAATTACATTATAATTTAGCTCGAAAAGAAGTGTTTTTAGCAATAAGTAATTTAAATGCTTCTTTTCAAAGATTAACTCAAGACCCTAAATCAAAACAAAAAGAATTTGAATTGGTGTATGAAATTGTAACCATTAACCAAACTATGGTTTCTGCAATTGCTTCTATTGGTAACTTTATAATCAATCATAAAACGACTCCGGCTTCTAAAGAATTTGATATTTTAATTGATAAAATTAGCAACTCTTTACAACTTGCTTGTACCAATTTACAAGCAAAAACTAGCAATGCTAAAGTAGCTGAAGAAATTGTAGAAAAAGCAGAAAACAAACTTTTAAATGCATATCAAAAATTATCTAATTTAAGAGATGAAAGCATAAAAAAAGGCAATACCGAAATAGATCAAAAAACATTGCATGCATTGCAAGAAGCCTATTTAATTTCTAATCATATGGTTTGGTTAAAATCACTATCAGAAAGTTTAAAAAAAGCTACAAATAAGTACAAAAAAACTATTTTAGAAAACCAATTAACTCACTAAAAAACAGTAAAATAAATTTTTAACAATTCGTTAAATCAATTCTTTTTTTCTAATTTTGTTTTAAGAAAATGGTCTATTTTAAAAAACCATTGCATTAAAAATGATACAAAACATAGAGAATATTGAGCTTCATTATTTAACATTAAATGACTACAAACAGTTAAAAGAAGCAATGATTGAAGCATATGCAAGTATGCCAGATTCTTATTGGAAAGAAGACCAAATTAAGGCTTTAATTGATAAATTTCCGGAAGGACAAGTAGTGATAAAAATTAACGGAGAATTAGCCGGTTGTGCTCTTTCGATAATTTTAGATTACGATAGTTTTGATGACCAACATACGTATAAAGAAATAACAGGCGCATTTACATTTAATACGCATAATACAAACGGTGATGTTTTATACGGCATTGATGTTTTTATTAAATCTGAATATAGAGGTTTACGTTTAGGTAGAAGGTTGTATGATTACAGAAAAGAATTAACAGAAAAACTAAACTTAAGAGGCATCGCTTTTGGTGGTAGAATTCCTAATTATCACAAGTTTTCTAATAAATTATCCCCAAAAGAATACATAGAAAAAGTAAAAAGAAAAGAAATTCATGATCCTGTTTTAAATTTTCAAATTTCTAATGATTTTCATCCTTCAAAAATTTTAAAGGGATATTTAGAAGGTGATGAAAATTCGGTGAGTTTGCTGTATTACTAGAATGGGATAACATTTATTATCAAAAAAATCTAAAAGAGCAACGAGTAATAAAAAAGTGGTTCGATTAGGATTAATACAATGGCAAATGCGCTTGTATAAAGATTTGGAAGAATTAATGCAACAAGCAGAATATTTTGTAGATGCCGTTTCTGCATACCGATCGGATTTTGCACTGTTTCCGAGTTTTTTAATGCACCGCTAATGGCTGCTAATAATCATTTACCAGAATCGCAAGCCATAAGAGAATTGGCTAAATATACGCCAGAAATTGTTCAAAAATTCTCTGAATTAGCTATAACATACAATATTAATATCATTACCGGTAGTATGCCAGAAATTAAAGATGGCTTATTGTATAATGTTGGTTATCTATGTAAAAGAGATGGTACAACAGACCGTTACGAAAAACTACATGTTACACCGGATGAAGCAAAGGTTTGGGGAATGCAAGGTGGTAATGAATTAAAAACTTTTGATACCGATTGTGGTAAAATAGGTATTTTAATTTGTTACGATTCTGAGTTTCGAGAATTAAGTAGATTGCTTGCAGATGAAGGTATGGATATTCTATTTATTCCTTTTTTAACCGACACACAAAATGGCTATTCTAGAGTTAGACATTGTGCGCAGGCAAGAGCTATAGAAAATGAATGTTATGTGGCCATTGCTGGTAGTGTTGGTAATTTACCAAAAGTAAATAATATGGATATACAATATGCCCAATCTATGGTTTTTACGCCTTGTGATTTTTCTTTTCCGGCTAACGGAATTAAAGCAGAAGCAACTACAAACACAGAAATGATTTTAATTGCTGATGTTGATTTAGATTTATTAAAAGATTTAAACAAATTTGGTTCTGTTAGAAACTTAAAAGACAGAAGAAAAGATATTTTTGAATTGAAAAAGAAGAAATAATTAGATAATAAATAAAAAGCTCCGAAAATTTCGGAGCTTTTTATTTATTAAGAATCTAAATCGTTAAATTGAAATTCGTCATCAAAAGAATCTTCATCTTCTGCATAATCTTCCATTGTTTGCTC
The DNA here is from genome assembly GCF_055693625.1 of Polaribacter sp. HA6-7. Lineage (NCBI taxonomy): Bacteria > Pseudomonadati > Bacteroidota > Flavobacteriia > Flavobacteriales > Flavobacteriaceae > Polaribacter > Polaribacter sp. HA6-7. Next base: position 1,409,890 of record NZ_CM146338.1, on the reverse strand, counting down.
TAATTTAGTACTAATCTTCACCAAATAAATGGTTTCCTCTGTCCTAACTTCAACAGCTTTTATATACTCTCCTTTTGCATTTTTAAAAGATAAAATATCCAAATAATCATATCCATCAGGATATTTTTCTATCAACAAATCTAAAATATCTGTTGTTAGTTTTGCATAATCTACAATTACTCTTTTCATAAATATAGTTTTTCAATTTGCCAAAAAGCAAAATTTAAGTGTTACATTTCTAGTAAATAAGCAAATATTAAAGGCGCTACAATAGTTGCATCACTTTCTATGATAAACTTAGGTGTATCTATATCTAATTTTCCCCAAGTGATTTTTTCATTAGGAACTGCTCTGAATAGGACCCATAACTTGTTGTAGAATCAGAAATTTGACAAAAATAACTCCAAAATGGTGTATCAGTTCTTTCCATATCTTGATACAACATTGGTACAACACAAATAGGAAAATCACCAGCAATTCCACCACCTATTTGAAAAAAACCAATGCCGTTTTTAGAATTCTCTGTATACCAATCGGCTAAAAAGGTCATATACTCTATTCCAGATTTTACTGTAGAAGCTTGTAATTCTCCTTTTAAAACATAAGATGCAAAAATGTTACCCATTGTAGAATCTTCCCAACCAGGTACAACAATTGGCAAGTTTTTTTCTGCCGCCGCATACATCCAAGAATCTTTTAAATCTATTTCATAATGCTCTTCTAAAACACCAGAAAGTAACAACTTGTACATATACTCGTGCGGTAAATAACGTTCTCCGTTCGCCTCTGCATCTTTCCAAATTTTTACAATATGCTCTTGAATTCTTCTAAAAGCTTCTTCTTCTGGTATACAAGTATCTGTAACTCTATTTAAACCTTTTTCTAATAAATCCCATTCGTCTTGCGGTGTTAAATCTCTATAATTCGGTACACGCTTATAGTGCGAATGTGCTACTAAATTCATAACATCTTCCTCTAAATTTGCGCCTGTACAAGAGATAATATGAACTTTATCTTGACGAATCATTTCTGCAAAAATTTTACCCAATTCTGCCGTACTCATTGCACCAGCTAAAGAAACCAACATTTTGTTTCCTTTATTAAGTTGCGTTTCATAACTTTTTGCAGCATCTACTAAAGCCGCTGCATTAAAGTGAAGAAAATACTTTTCTATAAATTCTGATATTGGTTTTTGATTAGTATTCATCTTCATCATTTTTAAATTTTGCCACTTTTTTAAACACATTTTCTTTTGTAAGATCTTCTCCTATATCATAAGAATCTTCATTTGATGAAAACTTATAACTTAACATTTTGTAAAATAATTTTGCTGCTAAAAAATCAGATGATTTTTCATTTTCATTTGGGCAAAGCTCAACCATATCAAAACCAACAACATTTTTTTGCTCGAATACTGTTTTTAAAAATTCTAACGTTTCATAATAAAACAATCCACCTGGTTCTGGTGTTCCTGTAGATGGCATAATCGACGGATCTAAAGCATCCAAATCAAACGTGATAAAAACATTTTTACCTAATTGGTCGATAACATCTTCCATCCAATCTTCATTTACAGCCATATCGTGTGCAAAGAATACCTTATCTAAATTCATATTTCTTTTTTCAGAAATATCCATACTTCTAATACCAACTTGCACCAAATTTGTATTTTGATTTGCCTCATAAACAGCACAAGCATGGTTACAAGAAGAACCTTCATATTCTTTTCTTAAATCTGCATGTGCATCAATATGTAGTACTGTTAAATCGCTAAAACACTCATTAAATGCTCTAATTGTCCCTATAGAAATAGAATGTTCTCCACCAAAAACAGTTACAAATTTATTTCTATTGATATATTTTTTTGTTATTTGATGTACTTCTTCTACCATTGCTTCGGAGATGAATTTTCAGTAATCGCGTCAGCTAAATAAACGCCTTCTTTGTAAACCTCTGTATCTGTTTCTATATCATACAGCTCCATGTTTTCTGATGCATTTAAAAATGCTTCCGGACCTTTGTCTGCACCTTTTTGCCATGTACTTGTGCCGTCATAAGGAACAGGGATAATTACTATTTTTGAAGTTGACAGGTTTCCGAACTCCTGCGAAATTCCTGCATATGTTTTATTTGTGTTCATTTTATTTGAGATACTTGTAATTATAAAATCAATTAGGAATTAAATTTAAAATCTAATTGATTATTTTCTTTTTAATAACCTAATATTGATAATAATTCGTTGCTTTTTTGTTGTTCTTTAAAAACGTTAAAAGTTAATTCTCCGTTTTCATCTCTATCGATTAATAAGTGTTTTGGGTGCGGAATTAAACAATGTTGCAAACCACCAAAACCACCTATAGATTCTTGATACGCACCGGTATTAAAGAAACCAATGTATAACGGATTATTCTTCTCATAAACAGGTAAATAAATTCCGTTTATATGTTGTTCAGAATTGTAATAATCATCACTATCACAAGTTAAACCGCCCAACAAAACTCTTTCGTACTGCTTGTTCCACTTATTAATTGGCAGCATAATAAAGCGTTTATTAATTGCCCAAGAATCTGGTAACGTTGTAATAAAAGACGAGTTTATCATGTTCCATCTTTCTCTATCGTTTTGTTTTTTCTGATATAAAATTTCATAAATAGCAGCGCCTGATTCGCCAACAGTAAAGCTTCCAAATTCTGTAAAAATGTTTGGTACATCTACATCTGCTTCTTCGCAAGCCAATTTAATTTGATTGATAATTTCATCAATCATATATTGATAATCATATTCAAAACCCAAAGAGTTTTTTATGGGAAAACCACCACCAATATTTAAACTATCTAAAGACGGACAAACTTTTTTAAGGTTGATATAAACGTTTAAACACTTCATCAACTCGTTCCAATAATAAGCATTGTCTTTTATGCCTGTATTGATAAAAAAATGTAGCATTTTTAAATCTACTTGAGTATTATTAGCAATTTCTCTTTCATAAAAAGAAACAATATTTTTATAGCCAATACCTAATCTAGATGTGTAAAATTCGAATTTTGGTTCTTCTTCGGATGCAATTCTAATACCAACCATAAAAGGTTTTTCTGTTTCTTTTTGCAACAACGGTAACTCCTCAAAATTATCAATAATAGGAATTACATTTCTATGATCAGAATTAATTAAATCACCAATATTTTTAATGTATTGATCCCTTTTAAATCCATTACATATTACAAATGTGTTGTCTTTAATTTTACCTTCTGCTTTTAATTTTTTTACAATATCGATATCAAAAGCAGATGAAGTTTCTATATGAATATCATTTTTTAAAGCTTCATTTAAAACATGCTTAAAATGAGAACTTTTAGTACAATAACTATAAAAATAGTCTGCTTTATAGTTATGCTTTTGCATACTATTTTCAAACCATTCTTTTGCTTTATTGATGTTTTCTGATATTTTTGGCAAGTAGGTAAACTTTAACGGTGCACCATATTTGGCTGTTAATTCCATTAAATTTATTCCGTGCCGAATAATTTATTGTTTTCAGTTTTAAATTCTTCTTGAGGAAAATCGAACGTTTGTTCGATTAAATCTTTATATTTTGTGTTCACTTGTATTTTTAAATTAATTGTACGATAAACCTGTCTGAACTAAAACATTTTTAAGTTTTAGAATAGATATTATAACCTTTTAAAAAAGGGTTTATCACTGTAATATTTGCAAGTAAACTACATGCAACTTAGAAAAAAGCTGCAATTCTTGAAGAATTGAAAATGGAGATACCTTAATTTTTTCGTTGCATTTCCAAAATGCGATATAATTTTCATTCTCCGTTAGAAAATTATTTCCGAAATAAGAAAAACTAAACATTTTACTTAAATAAGTTAATCAAATGTATATTATTTTTCAATACAAAAAACAAAAGTGAAAAAAAATTTACTTTTATTTAATATGCAGTATTTCTTCTTTTAAACACTAAGGTTGTTCGACTTATTATTATCAAAAAAAATAATATTTAATGTAAAAAGTGTTTTTTAATTACTTTAAAAAAGTCTAAAACAAAAAAAAGCTCTGAATTAACAGAGCTTTTTATATTTATTCTTCAATTGGCGGATGCCCATGAATTTTTTCGAAATCTTCGTCGAAATTTGCACGTAAATATGCATTTAATTTCTTTCGATAATCATCTTTTAACCAAGTAACAAAATTGTGTGTACTTTTAGAAATACATTTAGCATATCTATTAATTCTATCATCAATTTCTTCGCCTATCATTTTTGCTAAAATTAAAGCATCAAAAACATCTTCACTATTTTCGATACACATTTTTGCATGATGTACTATCGATTTTTCTAATACTCGCTTTGAAGATTCACCTGCTTTAATTGTATCTATATATACTTTTTTCATATCGAAATAAGTATCTGTAGATTTTGCAAATTCTTTTTTAATATCTGCAGGTAGTTCGTATTTAAAAGTGCTTTCTATTTCTTCATCAGAAAGTATAGAATCTAAATAATAATCTGGCGCTCTAAACATTTTTTGCCAATCTAAATCTGCACCCCAAGGCCCAAATCTATGAAAGTTGTTACCTAAATCAATAACTTCAAAAGTTTTCTTGTCTCCTAAAATACGAGAACCACGACCAATCATTTGGTAATATAAAGTAAGCGACTTTGTAGCTCTATTTAAAATAATGGCTTCTATACTTGGCTCATCAAAACCTGTAGTTAAAATACTTACAGAAGTAATAATAGCATTTGGTGTTTTATGAAACCACTTTAAAATAAGCTCTCTTTCTTTTTTAGTATTTGTATTATCTAAATGGGCAATTGGGTAACCCGCTTTTTTAAACGCATGAAATACTTGTATCGAAGTATTAATACCATTATTAAAAATAAGCGTTTTTTTACCTTTAGCCGTTTCTTCGTAAGCGCTTACTAATTTAGTAAGCATGTCTGTATTCATATACAAATCTTCAGAAGATTTTACTGTATAATCTCCGTTAGCACCAACTTCTAAAGAAGTTAAACCAACATTGTAAGAATACATATTTGCTTGTGCTAAATAACCGCTTTCTATTAAATGATGAATTGGTTCTCCTACAAAAAGTTCTTGGTAGTTCTCGTACATTGGTAATTTAATGTTAGAACTTAAAGGAGTAGCTGTTACACCTAAAATAAAAGAATCATTAAAAAACTTAAATATTTTAGTAAAAGAGTTATAATGCGCCTCATCTACAATAACCAAACCAATATCAGAAATGTCTAACTTATCATCTGTAAGTCTATTCTTTAGCGTTTCTACCATGGCAACAAAACAATTAAAATCGTTTTGATCGTCTAATTTGGCTGTAGAATTAATAATTTTATTGTGCACACCAAACTCATTAAGCATTTTAGATGTTTGCTTGCTTAATTCTATTCTGTGTGTTAAAACTAATACTTTCTTCTGAAATTTTTCTATGTAACGTCGAACAATTTCAGAAAAAATAACAGTTTTACCACCTCCTGTAGGTAATTGATATAATAAATGATAATCTTTTGGTGCAGTTTCAAAACGATTAAAAATCTCTTGAAGTGCATCTTTTTGATATCCGTATAATTCTTTTCCTACCTTTACTTGTGAAGTGTTTGTTTCTGCCAAAAGTTTAAAAATTTTAAGCTACAAAAGTAAGACTTAAAATAGGTTTTTCCCAAATTTAAGCTATATAAATCTTGATAAGTTTGTTTGAGTGATATCATAATGCGATGCGTTATGCACAGAAACACCATTTTTTACCACAATTAGTTGTGGTGATTGGTGCATAATTTGAAACTTATACCCTACTTCATCAGAAATATTTCTATAACTTAATAAATCTAAATAATAGACTTTTAAATTTTGATGTTCTTCTAAAAAAAGGTTTTCAAACTGTTTTATAACCATACTACTAATTCCGCATCTAGTAGAATGTTTAAAAATTAAAACAGCCTCTGTTTCAGATTGTTTCTCTATAATCTCTAATTGATCTATACTATTTAAAGGAATCCAGTTTAAATATGACTTTTTTTCTGGTTTTGATTTTTTATCACTATTTCCTCCAAATACGTTGTTAAATATACCCATTTACTTGTTTTTTTACTTTGTCGATACAAATATAAGAAACTTTCATCAGTCAAAAAGTCAGTTAAAATAAGTGATTTACAGACATTTTGACCTATTTAAAGTTAAATAATCTAATGGTATTAAAATTGCTTTAATCTTATCAAAAAAACAAAAAAATAGAAAATGAATTTTAATAACTATACAACAAAATCGCAAGAGACCATTCAAATGGCGCAGCAAATTGCGCAAGGTTTTGGTCATAATCAAATAGAAAATGAACACATATTTAAAGCATTAACACAAGTAGACGAAAATGTTTTGCCTTTTCTATTAAAGAAATTAAATATAAATACAGCAATTTTAGAGCAAGTAATAGATAAACAATTAGAAAGCTTGCCTAAAGTTTCGGTGCAGAATTAATGCTTTCTAGAGAAGCTGGTAAAAGTTTAAACGAAGCATCAATTATTGCTAAAAACATGAAAGATGATTATGTTTCTATTGAGCATTTAATTTTAGCAATCTTTAAATCGAAAAGTAATATTGCACAAGTTTTAAAAGACCAAGGTGTGAGTGAAAAAGATTTAAAAGCTGCTATTGACGAGTTAAGAAAAGGAGAAAGAGTTACTTCTCAATCACAAGAAGAAACGTATAATTCTTTAAATAAATTTGCTAAAAACTTAAATCAATTAGCGCAAGATGGCAAACTAGATCCGGTAATTGGTCGAGACGAAGAAATTAGACGTTTACTACAAATTTTATCTCGTAGAACTAAAAACAACCCAATTTTAGTTGGAGAACCAGGAACTGGTAAAACGGCTATTGCAGAAGGTTTAGCACATAGAATTGTAGATGGTGATGTACCGAGAAAATCTAAAAGATAAATTAATTTTTTCTTTGGATATGGGCGCATTAATTGCTGGTGCAAAATATAAAGGTGAGTTTGAAGAACGCCTAAAAGCAGTTATCAAAGAAGTTACAACTTCTGATGGAGATATTGTACTTTTTATAGATGAAATTCATACGTTAGTTGGCGCAGGTGGCGGACAAGGTGCTATGGATGCTGCTAATATTTTAAAACCTGCTTTGGCTCGTGGAGAACTACGTGCAATTGGAGCTACTACTTTAGATGAATATCAAAAATACTTTGAAAAAGATAAAGCATTAGAAAGACGTTTTCAAAAAGTTCAAGTTGATGAACCAGACACAGAAAGTGCTATTTCTATTTTACGCGGAATTAAAGAAAAGTACGAAACTCACCATAAAGTTCGCATTAAAGATGAAGCCATTATTGGTGCTGTAGAATTATCTCAAAGATATATTACCAACAGGTTTTTACCGAGATAAAGCCATCGATTTAATGGATGAAGCTGCATCTAAATTGCGTATGGAAATCAATTCTAAACCAGAAGAATTAGATGTTTTAGATAGAAAAGTAATGCAGTTAGAAATTGAAATTGAAGCCATTAAACGAGAAAAAGATGAAGTTAAATTAAAATCTTTACGTTCTGATTTGGCAAATCTAAAAGAAGAACGCAATGAAATTAATGCAAAATGGAAATCAGAAAAAGAGGTAGTAGATAATATTCAGAATGCAAAATTAGAAATAGAAAACTTTAAACTAGAGGCAGAAAAAGCAGAAAGAGAAGGTAATTATGGCTTAGTTGCAGAGTTGCGTTATGGTAAAATTAAACAAGCTCAAGAAAATTTAGAGCTTTTACAAAAAACATTGCAAGAAAATCAAACTGAAAGTTCTTTAATTAAAGAAGAAGTTACTTTAGATGATATTGCAGAAGTTGTTGCAAAATGGACAGGTGTTCCGGTTACAAAAATGATTCAATCCGAAAGAGAAAAATTATTAAAACTAGAGCAACAACTGCACAAAAGAGTTGTAGGTCAAGAAGAAGCAATTGTTGCTGTTTCTGATGCCGTTAGAAGATCTAGAGCAGGTTTGCAAAACCCAAACAAACCAATTGGTAGCTTTTTATTTTTAGGTACTACAGGTGTTGGTAAAACAGAATTAGCAAAAGCATTGGCAGAATATCTTTTTGATGATGAAAATGCCATGACTCGTATTGATATGAGTGAATATCAAGAAAAACATTCTGTTAGTAGATTGGTTGGTGCTCCTCCTGGTTATGTAGGTTATGATGAAGGTGGGCAACTTACAGAAGCGGTTAGAAGAAGACCTTATTCTGTGGTGCTTTTAGATGAAATAGAAAAGGCGCATCCGAGATACTTTTAATATTTTATTACAAGTTTTAGACGAAGGTAGGTTAACAGACAATAAAGGACGTGTTGCAGATTTTAAAAACACCATAATTATTATGACATCTAATATGGGAAGTCATATAATTCAAGAGAAATTCAGCGACCCTAAAGCAGATTTAGAAGCTGTTACAGAATTGGCTAAAATTGAAGTTTTAGGCCTTTTAAAACAATCTGTTAGACCGAATTTTTAAACAGAATTGATGATGTAATTATGTTTACACCACTTAAACAGTCTGACATTTTTGAGATTGTAAAACTTCAAATTGAAAGTTTAAAGAAAATGATTGGGAAACAAGAAATAACTTTAGACGCTACAGATGAAGCTATAAGTTATTTGGCTAAAAAAGGATATCAACCGAATTTGGTGCAAGACCTGTAAAAAGAGTTATTCAAAAAGAAGTTTTAAACCAACTTTCTAAAGAAATTCTATCAGGAAAAATCACAACAGATAGTATTATTCTTTTAGATTCTTTTGATGACAAATTAGTGTTTAGAAATCAATCAGATCTGGTAGAAAAGTTATAGTTTAGTTAGGTTAATTAGTTAGTTAGTTGAAAGCGGTACTTTAATAAGTATCGCTTTTTTTATTTATATTCGTACATCAAAACAAATTATCATGAAAAAATATATTCTAGTATTTGGCTTAATTTTTAGTTTATTAGTTTCTTGTAACTCTCAAGAAACAACAACCTACTATTTAATTCGTCATGCAGAAAAAGACAGAACAGATAGCGGAAATAAAAATCCAGATTTAAATGAAAATGGATTAAAAAGAGCTAAAAAATGGGCAGAATATTTTAAAAACATCGATTTAGATGCCGTGTATTCTACAAACTACAATAGAACACAACAAACTGCAAAACCTACTGCTAATAGTAAAAATTTAAATATTACAAGTTACAATCCTGGTAAAATGTACGACTCTGTATTTAAAGCAAATACCAAAGGTAAAACAGTGTTAATTGTTGGTCACAGCAACACAACACCTGTATTTGCAAATAAAATATTGGGTAAAAAAATGTATGAAAACATGAGCGATAATGACAATGCCAGTTTATTTATTGTTACTATTTCAGCTGATGATAAAACTAGTAAAATTGAAAAAATTGATTAGCATAATGTTTTCTAACACTAGAAAAGACTTATAATTAGATATCTATCAAACTACAAGTCTTTTTCTTTTTTAAAACTACTTAAGTAATTTAACTTCAATATTTTCTAAAATAATTTCTGATACTTTTTTAAGCTCATTTTTTTCGAAAGCTTTATCAATATCAAAAAGAGAAATTTCTTTATGCAACGGTTTGTAATTTTCGAAATCTACAAAACGAATTCCGTTTTTTATTGACTCTTTTTTTAAAGCTCTAAAACGTTTTCCACCACCGTTTGTGTGGTAAGAATACGCCAAATAATCAATTAAAAAATCTTCTTTACCAATCCAATAAATAAATACATCTTCAAAGTCTTCTCCTCCTCCATCTTTAGAAAAAGTAACTTCAATTTTATGATAATCTTTACCTTTAATTTTTGATGATGCCAATAATTTCTTATGAACAGCTTTGTCATTTAAACCAAATGGTAAAACAGAAAAATAATGTACAGAATTTACCGCATTAGCAATAACATTTGCTATAGAATCGTTTGTTTTAACTAATTTACCATCAACAAAACGCTTAAATCCATTATTCGAAAGTACATCTTCTACAGTTTTATTATCAGAATTATTTGTAAATCGAAATAACTCAAAATTTCCATTTTTACGAACCGCAGCGTAATCTACATCTCTAAACTTAAACCCAATTTTAGAGTTTTTAACTTTATCTGCACCAGAAGAAATCATTGTTTTATCTATAATTTCTTGTGCATTCAACTCTTTCTTAGCAGGTTTACAAGAAATTGCAATCAGTAAAAAAAGTAATACTATTTTTTTCATTTTATAAGAATATTAGTTCTAGAATAGAATTCAAAATTACGTTTCTTTCCCGAATGTAAAAATGTATCTTTGTTAAAAATTTTTAAACATAAAATCAGTCTATGGCTGTACAGAAAAAAATAAACATACAGAATAAAAAAGCGAGATTTGAATTTGAAATTCTAGATAAATTTGTGGCCGGAATTCAATTAACCGGAACAGAAATTAAATCTATACGACTAAGTCAAGCAAGAATTACAGAGAGTTTTTGCGAGTTTAATGATCGCGGAGAATTGTTTATTGTAAATATGTACATACAAGAATACATGTTTGGGCATCATTTTAATCATAAGCCAAAAAGCGAACGTAGATTGTTATTAAACAAACGAGAATTACGAAGTTTAAAAAAAGATGTAGAAGCAAAAGGAAACACAATTGTACCTTTAAGATTATTTATTAATGATAGAGGATTTGCAAAACTAGAAATTGCCTTAGCTAAAGGAAAACAAATTCACGACAAAAGAAATACGCTAAAAGATAGAGATAATAAAAGAGATTTAGCTAGAATTAAAAGAACTTCAACTAAAATGCCTATTTTTTTAAAACTGATTCGTTATAAAAACCTCTTAATGGTTTTATTGACAATGGTTTTGACTAAATACGCATTATTAGAATCTAACTTTTCAAATACATTATTATCGCATTTTAATTTTATTATTTTAACGACCGCTGTACTTTTAATTACCGCAAGCGGATATATTATAAATGATATTTTTGATATTGAAACTGATAAAATAAACAAGCCATCAAAATTATTCTTAGATAAAAACTTTTCGATTAAAAAAGCTTGGTCTTTTTATATTTTACTTAACGTCTTTGGTTTAGCTCTTGGTATTTTTGTTTCCATCGCAACAAATACACCTTTAAACTCATTATATTTTATTGTAACTGCGATCATCCTGTTTTACTATTCTAAAAGTTTAAAAAAATCGCTTTAATTGGTAATCTTATTGTAAGTTTCTTATGTGCTCTAGTGATTTTTTTAGTTTCTGAATTCAAATTTATTGGCACAAATTTAGAATCTAGTTCAAAAATTTCTTCTGATTTAATAATTGCTATTTATTTATTCTTTTCTTTTACAATAACATTAATTAGAGAGATTATAAAAGATATTGAAGATGTAAACGGAGATTTAAAAATAAAAGCTAAAACATTGCCTATTCTTATAGGAAGAAAAAGATCTGCAAGAATTGCTTTTTTATCAGCTCTATAATGTTAGTTTTTATACTGATTATCTTACAATCAATAAAAAACGAATCATTATTCTTTTGGTATATTTTATTCTTAATTTGCATACCACTACTCTATTTATTATATAAAATTTGGTTTGCAAGAACTAAAAAAACTACAGTGTTATTAGTAATTTACTAAAAATTATTATGTTTTTAGGAATTTTATCGATGCTTTTATTTAGGTTTTAGAAGTACCTGTAACATTTTTCACTTTTCTTTTTCTTGAAGTGATAAAGTAAACTCCGAGATAACAAAACTACAGATGCAATTATAGATTGAGTAGTTAATTCTTCATCTAAAAAATACCAACCTAAAACTAAAGCCACAATAGGATTAACGTATGCAGAAGTTGCTACTTTTTCTGTAGAAACTACTTTTAGTAAATAATTAAAAGCTGTAAAAGCAATAATACTTCCAAAAATTATCAGCATAATTACCGAAAACTGAACTTCTATTGCCCAATTTAAAGGAGAAGACATTGTTTCATTAAAAGAAAAACTCATCAATAATAATAACAATCCTGCAAATAGCATTTGGTATCCTGTTGTTACAAAAAAGTTTTTGGGTAAATCTGCTTTAGAAACAAAAACACCACCATAAGCCCAACTTAACACACATGTAAGAATCATAAAGATTCCCAATAAACTACCTTCTGAAGTTGTAATTGATTTTTGACTAACCAAAAGATACATTCCTACAATACCTAAACCAACACCAATAATCGATTGTCTTTGCATTGGTTTTCTATCGATCAATCTTAATAAAATTAGCACAAACAATGGTTGCGTAGCAGCCAATAATGCAGCAAAACCACTGTCTACATATTTTAAAGCCCAAACAAAAACTCCGTTACCATAAACCAAAAAAAGAATCCGAAACAGCACAGTTAATTAATTGCTTTTTAGAGATTTTTAAGTTTAACTTCATAATTTTAGAAATTATAAGTATTAAAACCGCAGAAATTAAAAACCTTACAGATGCCATAAAAAAGCTGGTAAAGCAGTTACAGCAATTTTATTAAACAAATATGTAGACCCCCAAACAACGTAAATTGTAAAAAAAGCGAGAACTATTAATATTTTAGAATTTTTTAAAAACATCTATTTAAATTTAAAAAGCGAAAATACTACTATTAAAAATAAACAATGCATAAATTTTCGTCAGTTCTTATACTGACAAAGAAAATATAACTAAACATTAAAATTATTTTAAAGAAAACATAAGTTTTATCTTCTTATAAATATATTTTAAACCTATTTTTAAGAAATTTTAGAAATAGTATATTTAATTTTATATATTTAATTGAATAAATGAAAGGAGAAATATTTGATAAACAACGTGTAATAAGTTTTAGTGATGCTGTCTTTTCTATTGCAATTACTCTTTTAGTCTTAGACATTGTAGCACCAACTTATAAAGAGTTAAAAGCAGCAGATACTTTACAAATTCTACAAAATAGAATTCCAAGTATTATTGGTCTAATAGTTAGTTTTATTGTGATAGCTCTATATTGGGTAGCACATATGAGAATTATGAAATATGTTTCTACAATAAATAAAAAGGTATTACGATACAATATTTTTCTTTTATTTTTTATAGTTCTTCTCCCTTTTTCAACTGCTTTTTATGTTAGAGGCTTTATGTTAAAAGGCCCATTTGCTTTTTACTGCTTTAACTTATCTGCAATTGGTTTTTTTAATTATTTGCTTAACATTTACATTCCTAAAAAGAAAAAGGTTTAACTGGCATAACCCCGTTTTAGCCAAATATTTTAAATACCGAGCTTTAATTGCATTTATTATTTGGGTTTTGGCGGGTATTTTTGCTTTTTGCTTCCAATGTTTGCCGGATTGTTATTCTTATTTATTTTTATATTAGAAGCTATCTTAGTTAAGATTTACAAAAAAAAACTAATTAGTGAAAAAACTATTGTATAGAAAATATCCTTTTGATCCATCAATAAAAAACCATTGTATTGTTGCTTTTGGTTTGGCTATTTGGGTGTTTATATTCTTGTTTTACACAGAACCTTTTGACGTTAATCAATTTAAAGATGATGAAATGCCACTTTACATGTCTTTATATGGATTGTTGGTAGGAACTTGTTATTTGGTATTTATACCAATACAAGAGATTTTATTTAAAAAGTATAAAGAAAATTGGTATGTTATATCAGAAATATTATTTCTATTAATTTATGTTATAATAAGTATTATAGCTGCAAGGTTATTTTATTTATATGCAGTTGTACCCGGAGAACCATACCCATATACCTTGGGTTATCATTTAAAAGCAATTTTAATACCTGCTTTTTTAACAATTTTACCAATTGTTATTTTTGGAAGATTTGCTTTTGGAAAATATAAAAATAAAAAAACTGAAGCAAAAAAATTGAAATAAAAGGCGAAGGTAATTATGAAGGTTTGCGTTTACTTTTTAATGATGTAATTTGCATACAATCATCAGACAATTATATAGAAGTTTTTACTTAAACGGTTCTATTTTAAAGAAGACTTTAATTAGAAATAAACTTTCTGTGATTGCAAATGAGTTTCCGAATTATTAAGAACTCATCGTTCTTATTTGATAAATCCTTATCACTTTTTACAATGGAAAACAGAAAAAAGCAAACTATTTATTCTCTTATTTCTCCGGATAGAAGTACCCGTTTCTAAAACGTATCAAAATAATGTAAAAAGCATTTTAAATTCTACCACAGAATAGCTGTATTTCACCCCAAACACTTATAAATATTGAGTTTTTTGTTGATTAGTTTATAGTTTTGTATCAGAAAGTTTAATCAATTAAAACCTCATTATGAAAACTCTAATTACATTAATTATCGTATTTATTTTATCAATTTCTAATTTATCAAGTCAAGAAAATCAACAAGAAATTTTAATTGTTGGCACAATGCACACAGTCCCTAAAATTGTAAAAAATAGCTACAAACCTATGTTACGATTTGCAAAAAAATACAAACCGAAGCAATCTATGTAGAATCGCCAATGGCCAACGATTCTATTTCTTGGGAATATTTAAAAAAAGGTTGGTCTAAAGGATATCAAAAATTTTACAAATTATCAGATTCTTTACAAAAGACTTTTAATTATAACAACGTTAAATTTAACGCTACTATTGGAAAAAATTTTTCAAGTATGAGTGATGATGATTTAGATTACCTTATTAAATCATTTATTTACAAAAGAGATAATGGAAACTATGAATTATATACCTATTTAAAAAAATATGGTGTAAATGGATCTAAAAACCCAACAAGACATGAAGACGGAGATTTGACATATAAATTAGCATTAGCTATGAACCATAAAAGAGTGATTAATATGGATGATCAACAAACCAATAAAGAATATCATTTAGCTTGGAATAAGTGTAGTAAAGAAGGTGCTAAAAATGGCAATAACACAGCAAATTCTAAATTGTATAAAAAAAGTTATAATAGCGCTATTTTACCTGCTGTTTTTAGAAAATTGGGCAAACATACAAATAAAAGAAAATCATTGCAGCAATTGCATGATATGGCTTCTTTTTCTTATGTGATTAAAGACACTGAAGGTTGTAAAGAAGGAAGGAAATATTTTGACGAAAGAAATATGAGAATGGCTAAAAACATTGCTGAACAAATTTTAGTTTCTAAAAAAACAAAAAATATTATTATTGTTGGTGCAGCACATGTAATTGGTTTAGAAAAAGAGTTTAAAAAAACTATCCTCACCTTAAAGTAATTCTAATGAATGAGTATTAAACTTTCTATTTTTACTTTTCATTAGAAAACGCTCACAATATTTTGTGAGCGTTTATTTTTTAAACCTCATAAGTTTAAGCTTATGAGGTTTTGGTGTACAAACCATTATCAAACTAACTATTTTCTTCTTCAGTTTTAGTTTTGATAAAATCAAGATCTCTAGTATTTTTTTGAACAGTAATTGCACCAAATAAACTTAATAAGTAAGATATGGCGTAGAATCCTTTTTCACTTAAAAGTAAATCAGCATTTCTCAATCCAACTATTAATAATAGTAAAGATGCAATTACAATAACCCAACTAATTCCATAATAAATTTCGCTTACTTTTATGTCTTCAGCTTTATCTCTTACTGCTTTTTGTAGAGAAATAACAGCATAAATTCCCATTAAAAGAATAGCAAAATAATACCCTTTTTCATTTAACTGCATGGTTGCATTCCGGAGTCCAATACAATAAGAAAGTAATCCAATAATTACAACTCCCCAAGTTGCACCTACATAAGCAGATGTTGGTTTTTGGTTCAATTCATTTTTTAATTTGTTCTTTGCTCTTTTGTTCTTAGTCTCTTCTTTTGATGAAACTGTTGTTTGATAATTCATAATATTTAGTTTAATAATTATGATACAAATTTGCGACAGTTTTGAAGTTCTTAGAATTTAATTTCAACCAATTACTGACGACTAAAAACAACCAATAACACAAGTAAAACAATAATAAATTATATTTACATATATTTTACTGACGATATAATGATAAATTTAAAAGAAATATTAGAAACTTTTACGAAAGAAAATCGGCAAGAGTTTATTTTATACTTAGAGAAAAAGAACAAAAGAAAAGATGCAAAAAACATTCAATTAGTTCGTCTTTTATTGTCAGACAACTTTTCCTCTACAGAGATTTCTCTCAAATTATATGGCAAACAAAATAAAGTAGCATTACACGCTTTAAGAAAAAGGTTATTTAAGTCTTTGATTGATTTTACAGCAAATCTAAGTATGAAAGAAGAAAATTCAATTGATATACAATTGATTAAATACATTCTTTCTGCAAGAAATTTTCTTAAAAAAGGACAAATTAAAATTGGATATCAAATTTTAGACAAAACTGAAAATATTGCTATTGAACATCAACTTTTTACAATTTTAAACGAGATTTATCACACTAAAATTGAATATGCTCATTTAAATAAAACTTTAAATTTTGATAACCTTATTTCCACTTTTAATGACAATCAAAAACAGTTAATTATAGAAGACAATATTAATATTGCCTGTGCTAAAATTAGAATTTCATTAGCAGAATATCAACAGCAAAAATCAAAAGAAGACATCAAAACACTGATTGAAAATGTTTTAAAAGAGCAAAATATTATCATTTCAGATTCCTTATCATTCAAATCTTTATATCAAATAATTCAAATTACTAGTATTTCTTCAGCGCAAAAATTTGATTACTGGAATATTGAAAAATTTCGGTAGACACTTATGCTATTATTAAGCATCTTACATCTAAAGACAAACAACTTTACTATCATATCGAAGTGTTATACCTTATTGCAAATGTTCTTTTTAGAAGCAAAAAATTTACAGAATCTAAGAAGTATTTAGCGTTAATGTATTTTTATATGAATGAAAAAAAGCAAAAATATTATTCTGATTTTGCTCCAAATTATCATTTATTATTGAGTTTAAATTATAACTATCATAATGAACAAGAAAAAGCTATAGAACTTTTAGAACCCTATATTACTAAGAAAAATATAAATCTTGTTTCTCAATTAGACATTTTACTTTCACTGATTGTTTATTATTATCAAAACAACTCTCTAGAAAAAGCTAAAAATTTGTTGGCTACTTTTTATCATACTGACAATTGGTATATAGATAAAGCAGGAATTGTATGGACCATTAAAAAAATCTTATAGAAATTTTACTTCATATTGATTTAGGAAATATTGATTTGGTAGATTCTAGGTTTATAAGTTTTAAAAGAAACTATTTTAAACATTTATCGGCAATAAAACAAGAAAGAGTAATCTCTTATTTAAAATTGATTGAAATCTATTATAAAAAACCGGAAATAGCTACAACTATTGAATTCTACAATAGAGTAGAAAAATCATTTAATTGGATAAATAGAAATAATGAAGATATTTTCTTAATGAGTTTTTACGCTTGGTTAAAAGCAAAAATGACTAAACAAAATATTTATTTTGTTACTTTAAACTTGATAAATAATTAACTTTTTTACATATAAAATGTGATTATATGCTCTTGGCATAATAGTTGGTTAAAAACTATTTAAAATCAACAATCATGAAAAAAATCTATGTATTCCTTTATATTTTCACCACATTATTATTGTTTAACTGCAGTAAAGAGAACAACGAAATAGATTTTAAATATACAGCAGCAGATTTAAAAAAATAAATGATGATTCTTCTAAAACCTGGACAGTTAATCAATTTTATTTAAATTTTGCAAATGATGTATTAAGTGAGTTTAATGATTGTTATGTAGATGATACTTTTACTTTTTATCATGATAAAGAACAAGTTGAATCCACATTAGGCAACACATCTTGTTTCTATCAAAATCCAACAGAACAATACGCTACATTCACTTTAAATTTTTACGAAGAAACGGGCAAAATATTTCTAAATGTTTCTCGTGGAGAAAGTTTAGAGAATAATTTTAAAACCCGTTTATTTATATTACAATTAAAAGAATTATCAGAAACAAAAATGATTTTTGCTACAGGAGATGCGCCTATTAATTATGGAAAAACAATTGTTTTTACTGCTAATTAACAAAGTTTATTTCTGCCTTTTTATTAACTCTGCTTCAATATCTTTTAAAGTAAAACCTTTTGCTTGTAATAACATTAAATAATGAAATAATAAATCTGCAGATTCGTACAAGAACAACTCATCATTATTATCCATTGCTTCAATAACAGTTTCTACTGCCTCCTCACCTACTTTTTGGGCAACTTTATTAATTCCTTTAGAAAACAAGCTGGCAACATAAGATTTCTTTGTGTCTTTATTTGCAACTCTTTCTGTAATTACATCTTCTAAAGTAGAAAAGAAACCATAATTTGGTGTGTTTTCTTCTTTCCAACAAGTATCTGTTCCTGTATGACAAGTTGGGCCATTTGGGTTTACTTGAATAAGAAGTGTATCATTATCGCAATCTAGCTTTATATCAACTAGATTTAAAGTATTACCGCTCTCTTCACCTTTAGTCCACAAACGATTTTTAGTTCTAGAAAAGAAAGTGACTAATTTTGTTTCTTCTGTTTTGTTAAACGCCTCTTCATTCATATACCCCAACATCAAAACATTTTTTGTTGTCGCATCCTGAATAATAGCTGGCACTAATCCGTCATTATTTTTATTGAAATCTATATTCATTATCTTAATTTTAATTCCATTTTTATATCCGCAGTTACAAAATGTGTATCCTTAATTTCTACATGCTTAAAGCCTAAGTTTTCATATAAACTTAGAGCTTTTTCTAATTTTGTACTAGATTCTAAAACAATTGTTTCAACATTATTTTGTTTACATAAATCAATACAAATTTGCATTAATTTATAACCTATTCCTAAACCTTTATAACCATCAATAACGGCAAATTTTAAAATTTCGCTACTATTTTTATTTATAGGATTTAAACATATAGTTCCAACAATTTCATTATTAATTCTAGCTAAAAATACATGTGCACCATTCTTTATAAATAAACTAGGATTATCTAATAACAGATCATCTGCTTTTTCATAAAGATCAAATTTCTTTAACCAATGTAAATTTATACTTTTAAACTCTTTTTGATATTGATCTTGATATTCTATAAACTCTAAATCTTTCATATTGGTAAAATTTAGAACTTAAATTCTTACTGGTATATTTTGTTTTTTTAAAGCTTCTTTTAATTCTAAAATTGGTATTTCACCAAAATGAAAAACACTTGCTGCAAGTGCTGCATCAGATTTTCCTTTAGTAAAAGTATCTGCAAAATGCTCGATAGAACCAGCGCCACCGAAGCAATAATTGGTATGTTTAGTGTTTTTGATAAATAAGCCAATGCTTCATTTGCAAAACCTGCTTTTGTACCATCATGGTCCATAGAAGTAAATAATATTTCTCCAGCACCACGTTTTTCTACTTCTTTTGCCCAATCAAATAGTTTGATATCTGTTGGTATTGTTCCGCCTGCCAAGTGCACAAACCATTCGCCATTAATTTGTTTCGCATCAATAGCAACAACAACACATTGGCTACCAAATTTATCTGCCAATTCGTTAATTAAATCGGGTCTTTTTACTGCAGAAGAATTTATAGAAACTTTATCTGCGCCACATTGTAATAATTTATCTACATGCTCTACAGAAGAAATTCCGCCACCAACTGTAAACGGAATGTTTACTTGTTCGGCTACTTTTAAAACCATATCTAAAGTGGTTCCTCTATTTTCTAACGTTGCAGCAATATCTAAAAAAACCAATTCGTCTGCACCTAATTCTGCATATTGTTTTGCTAAAACCACCGGATCTCCTGCATCTATTAAATTAACGAAGTTTACACCTTTTACAGTTCTTCCGTTTTTAATATCTAAACAAGGCACTATTCTTTTTGTTAACATTATTTATAACTTTTGGTTCTTGGTTCTTGGCTTTTGGCTTTTTGCAAATAGCAAACTGCTAAAAGCAAATTACTATTTTTTAATTATAAAGTTTTCTAATTGTTTTAAACTGATTTTATTCTCATAAATCGCTTTTCCTATAATTACACCTTCGCAACCATTTTCTGCTAATTTTGGAATTTCATCAAAAGATGAAATTCCGCCGGATGCAATTAATTTTAAAGGTTGTACTTCGGTTAATATTTCCTGATACATTTCAAAACTTGGTCCTTGCAACATACCGTCTTTAGAAATATCTGTACAAATTACATACTGAATTCCTTTTTTTGATAATCAGCAATAAACGGTATTAATTCTAAAGAACTTTCTTCTTGCCAACCATTGGTTGCTATTTTACCTCCGGAATTATCAGGATAAAAATCGGCACCTAAAATAATTTTTTCTGATCCGTATTTAGCAATCCAACTTTCAAAAATTTCTTTATTTTTTACAGCAATACTTCCACCTGTTATTTGATTTGCGCCAGAATTAAAAGCAATTTCTAAATCTTTATCAGATTTTAAACCACCACCAAAATCAATTTTCAAATTTGTTTTAGAAGCAATTTGTTCTAATACTTTATAATTAATAATTTGACTTGCTTTTGCGCCATCTAAATCTACAACATGTAAATATTCGATACCTGCAGCTTCAAATTCTTTAGCAACTTCTAACGGATTTTCGTTATAAATTTTCTTTGTATCGTAATCTCCCTTTGTTAAACGAACACATTTTCCGTCTATAATATCTATGGCTGGTATTATTCTCATTCTTTTAGCTTTTGGCTTTTGGCTTTTGGCTTTTGGCTTTTAGCGAACTGCTAAATGCAAATAGCAAAAGGCATAATTTTATAAATTTAGAAAGTTTTTTAAAATTTGTTCACCTGCTTTTGATGACTTCTCTCGGATGAAACTGTACACCGTAAAAATTATCTTTTTGTAAAGCTGATGCGTATTCTAATTCGTAATCTGTTGTTGCTATTGCTTCTTTACAGTTTTCTGCATAAAAACTATGTACCAAATACATAAACTCTTTTTCTTTAATTCCTGTAAATAATTCTGAATTTAGATTATAAATTACATTCCATCCCATTTGCGGGACTTTTACAGCTTTAGAAAACTTTTTAACATCAACATCAAAAATACCCAAACCTTTTGTGTTACCTTCTTCGGATGAATTACACATTAATTGCATACCTAAACAAATACCCAAAACAGGTTGTTTTAAAGTAGGAATTACTTTATCTAAACCACTTTCTTTTAGCATTTTCATTGCAGAACTTGCTTCTCCTACTCCAGGAAAAATAACTTTATCAGCAGCTTTTATTTCATCAATATTATTAGATAAAACAGCATCTAAACTTAATCGTTTAAAAGCAAACTGAATACTTTTAATATTTCCCGCTCCGTAATCTATAATTACTACTTTCATTTTTTTCTTTTAACTTTTGGCTATTAGCAAACAACTAACAGCTAAATGCAATTTTATAACACTCCTTTTGTAGATGGTAAAAACATTTTGTTTGCATCTCTTTTTACGGCCATTTTCATTGCTTTTGCAAAAGCTTTAAAAATTCCTTCTATTTTATGATGCTCGTTATCGCCTTCTGCTTTTATATTTAAGTTACATTTTGCACCATCTGTAAACGATTTAAATAAATGTAAAAACATTTCTGTTGGCATGTCTCCAATCATTTCTCGTTTAAAATCTGCTTCCCAAACCAACCAAGGTCTTCCTCCAAAATCTACAGCAGCTTGCGCTAAACAATCATCCATTGGTAAACAGAAACCGTAGCGTTCTATGCCTAATTTATTACCAAGCGCCTTATGAAATAATTCACCTAAAGCAATCATTGTATCTTCTATAGTATGATGCTCGTCTACTTCTAAATCGCCGTCAACTTTAACTGTTAAATCCATTGCACCATGACGACCAATTTGATCTAACATATGATCGAAAAACTTAACACCTGTATCAATATCATTTTTACCAGAACCGTCTAAATTTAACTTGATATAGATTTTAGTTTCGTTTGTATTTCTAGTAATTTCTGATACTCTATCTTCTAATTTTAAAAACTCATAAATCTCTTTCCAATCTGTAGAAGTTAGAGCTATACAATCAAGAATTTCTTGTTTTGAAGTTTCAATTTCATCTGCGCCTAATTCGGGTTTTCTGATAAAAAGATTCCTTTAGCACCAAGGTTTTTTGCTAATTCCATATCTGTGATTCTATCACCTAAAACAAAAGAATTTTCTAAGTCATAATCCTCAGAAAAATATTTAGTTAACAAACCAGTTCTTGGTTTTCTTGTTTCTGCATTTTCATGCGGAAAAGTTTTATCTATACAAACTTCAGAAAAAACAACACCTTCTTTTTCGAAAGCAGAAATCACCTTGTTTTGTGCAGGCCAAAAGGTATCTTCCGGAAAAGAATCTGTACCCAAACCGTCTTGATTAGTTACCATAACCAACTCAAAATCTAATTCTTCGGCAATTCTTGCCATGTATCTAAAAACCTTAGGATAATATTCTAACTTTTCTAAACTATCTAATTGGTAATCTACTGGCGGTTCTAAAACTAAAGTTCCGTCTCTGTCTATAAATAGTACTTTTTTACTCATTTTAATAAATTTTATCGAATTCTAAAACTCAGAATTACTTTATACAAGAGATTTTAAAGCTCTTAATAATTTTTGATTTTCTTCGCAAACACCAACACTTATTCTTAAACAGTTTTCGCAAAGTGGTTGTGTTGTTCTATTTCTAATAACTACACCTAATTCTATTAATTGATTGTATCGTTTTGTGGCATTATCTACTTTTATCAATAAAAAATTCCCATCAGAAGGATACACCTTTTCAATAAAATCTACACAACATTCTAGTTCCTTTTTTAGGCGATCTCTTTCACTTTTTAATTGAGAAATTTCATTATCAATTTCATCCATTTTTTGCAAACGACTTATTGCTCTTTGTTGCGTTAATTCGTTTACGTTATATGGTGGTTTAATGGTATTTAAAATATTGATAATTTCTGTTGATGCATAACAAATACCTAAGCGTATTCCTGCTAAACCGTATGCTTTAGAAAGTGTTTGAGTTACTATTAAATTAGGATATTTTTGCAAGCTTTGCAACCAACTTTCTTCTTCAGAAAAATCTATGTAAGCTTCATCTAGAACTACTAAACCTTTAAACTTTATTAATAATTCTTTAACCGCTGGCACTGTAAAACTATTACCTGTTGGATTGTTTGGCGAACATAAAAATAAAATCTTACTATTATTATCTGCAGTTTTTAAAGTTTGTGAAACTTTTGGTTGAAAATTGTCATCTAATAAAACTTCTCTGTTTTCTATTGCGTTGATATTTGCCAACACATTATACATACCATAAGTTGGCGGTAATGTTATAATATTGTCTTTATTTGGTTCGCAAAATGCTCTAAAAATTAGATCTAAAACCTCATCACTTCCGTTACCCAACAAAATATTTTCTTTTGAAACATTTTTAATTGTGGCTAATAAATCTTTTACATAGTTTTGCTGAGGATCTGGATATCGATTTACACCATTTTCGAAAGGATTTTCATTTGCGTCTAAAAAAATCATTTCTGTTGTAGCAACATCTTTATACTCATCTCTAGCCGAAGAGTATGGTTTTATTCCTTTGATGTTATCTCTAACTAAATCACTAATAATTTTACTTGTTTTCATACCAAAATAACTCTAAAAAAGAGCAACATTATTTATTTTACAAATCTTTTAAACGAATAGAAACTGCATTTTTATGCGCTTGTAAACCTTCTGCTTCTGCCATTAATTCTATTGCATTACCAATAGTTTTTATACCTTCTTTAGAAATTTTCTGAAAAGTAATACTTTTTGTAAAACTATCTAAATTTACACGAGAATACGATTTAGAAAAACCGTTTGTTGGTAACGTATGGTTTGTACCAGATGCATAATCACCAGCACTTTCTGGTGTATAGTTTCCTATAAAAACAGAACCTGCATTTTCTATATTATCAACATAAAAATCGTTATCACTTGTGCAAACTATAAAATGTTCGGCCCATATTCATTAATTAATTCTAAAGCAATTTTATCATTTTCTACAAAAATAGATTTCGAGTTTGCAATGGCTTTAGAAGCAATTTCTTTTCTTGGTAATTTATCAAGTTGACGCTCTACTTCTTTTGAAACTTCTGCTATTAATTTTTCTGATGTAGAAACTAAAATAACCTGACTATCTACACCATGTTCTGCTTGACTTAATAAATCTGATGCTACATAACTTACATTAGCTGTATCATCTGCTACTACTAATAATTCACTTGGTCCTGCTGGCATATCTATGGCAACCCCAAACTTTGTAGAAAGTTGTTTGGCCACAGTAACAAATTGGTTTCCTGGTCCGAAAATTTTATAAACTTGCGGAATAGTTGCTGTACCAAAAGTTAAACCCGCAATTGCTTGAATTCCGCCAACTTTAATAATTTTAGTAACACCACATAAATTGGCTGCAAATAAAATTGCCGGATTTATTTTACCTTCTTTATTTGGAGGAGAACACAATACAATTTCTTTACAACCCGCAATTTGTGCTGGAATTGCAAGCATTAATACGGTAGAAAATAAAGGTGCTGTACCTCCGGGAATATATAAACCAACTTTTTGAATGGCTCTTTTTTCTTGCCAACAAGAAACTCCGTTTGTAGTTTCTACAGAAACTTTATCCGTTTTTTGAGCTTTATGAAAATTTGTAATATTCGTCTTTGCTAATTGTATTGCTTCTTTTAATTCTGAAGAAACCAATGCAATTGCTTCTTCTATTTCACTTGAAGAAACCAATGTATTATCTAAAGAAACACCATCAAACTTAGTTGTGTATTTATTAACAGCTGCATCTCCGTTTTTTTGAACATCTAAAAAAACTTCATTTACAACACCTTCGATATCATCAACGGTTTTTGTTGGTCTTTCTAAAATTTTATTCCAATCTTTTTTTGATGGATTATTAATGATTTTCATAATTTACTATCTCTTATAAATGTGCTCTAGCGTTAGGGATTGCAGCAATTGTTTGAGCTCTTTTTTCTTTTGCTGAAAAAAAGCGAGTGCGAAAAGCCCGTTAAAACGCCCAAAAAAACATTTTTATTTCTCTTTTAAATACTGAAACGATTTTAAAGTACCATTTTTTCGATTGGACAAACTAGAATTCCTTCTGCACCATTTGCCTTAAGTTCATCTATAATTTCCCAAAATTCATTTTTATTGATAACTGTGTGCACAGAACTCCAACCTTTTTCTGCTAAAGGTAAAACAGTAGGACTTCTCATGCCTGGTAATAAATTTAAAATATCTTCTAATTTATCGTTTGGAGCATTTAACAACACATATTTAGAATTTCTACCTTTTAAAACAGACTGAATTCTAAATTGAATTTTATTTAAAATTGCTTTTCTTTCTTCAGAAATTTTTGGCGAAACAGCTAAAACTGCTTCAGATTTTAAAAGAACTTCTATTTCTTTTAAACCGTTTTTAAACAACGTACTTCCACTAGAAACAATATCACAAATTCCGTCTGCTAAACCAATATTAGGTGCAATTTCTACAGAACCATTAATTTGGTGCAATTGTGCATCGATGTTTTGTTCTTTTAGAAACTTTTTTACTGTTTCGGATATGATGTTGCTATTCTTTTACCTGCTAAATCTTTTAAAGAGTTTGCATTAGAATCTTTTGGCACAGCAATAGAAACTTTACATTTAGAAAAACCTAAACGCTCTACAAATTCGATATCGCTTCCTTTTTCTATTAATACATTTTCGCCAATAATAGCTGCATCTACAACACCGTCTTTTAAGTATTGAGGAATATCGCCATTTCTTAAATAAAATACCTCTACCGGAAAATCTCCGGCTGCTGCTTTTAATTGATCTTTACCATTATCGATAGAAATACCGATGTCTTTTAAGATTCTCATTGAATCTTCATTTAACCTTCCTGATTTTTGTACTGCAATTCTTAAATTACTCATTTTGTTTTATTTGATGTTTGAACAAATACGGTTTTAAAATGAAAAAACCCGCTTGATTTGCTCAAACGGGTTTATAAATATCTTGATTTTATTCAATACACTTTTATATCGCTTGATTGCAATTGTAAAAATGATGATGATGTGATTGAATAAAATTCATGTTCTTTTTTTATATATGCAAATATTCTAAATTTATTTTCAATTAAACAAACTATATCTGTAAAATTTTAATTAAAGTTGAATATTTATCAAAATTTAATTTTTTGTTGAAATTTAA
Organism: Polaribacter sp. HA6-7; assembly: GCF_055693625.1. Lineage (NCBI taxonomy): Bacteria > Pseudomonadati > Bacteroidota > Flavobacteriia > Flavobacteriales > Flavobacteriaceae > Polaribacter > Polaribacter sp. HA6-7. The sequence continues at coordinate 1,383,559 of NZ_CM146338.1, read as the reverse complement.
AACAAAAAAAACAGCACTTATTTGTGCTGTTTTTAATATTATTTATGAACAAGAATTAAGCTATTTGAGCAGCTATTTTCTTGTAAGTACCGTTTTCTAATTTTTCTCTAATTGCAGAAAAAGCAGTAATTGTTTCGTCTATATCTTCTTGTGTATGTGTTGCAGTAGGTATTAATCTTAAAATAATTAATCCTTTTGGTATTACTGGATATACAACAATAGAACAAAAGATTCCATGATTTTCTCTTAAGTCGTTTACCATAGCCATTGCTTCAGGAATATCTCCTTTTAAGAATACCGGAGTAATACATGTTTGTGTTGTACCTAAATCGAAACCAGCATTTCTTAAACCAGATTGTAACGCATTTGTGTTTTCCCACAATTTAGTTTTTAACTCTGGCATTGTTCTAATCATATCTAAACGTTTTAAAGCACCTTTTACCATTGCCATTGGTAAAGATTTTGCAAACATTTGAGATCTTAAATTATATTGTAAATATTGTATTACATCTGCATCACCTGCTAAGAATGCACCAATACCTGCCATAGATTTTGCAAAGGTTGCAAAGTAAACATCGATATCATCTTGAACTCCTTGTTCAAAACCAGTACCTCTACCGTCTTTACCTAAAGTACCAAAACCATGCGCATCATCAACTAAAAGTCTAAAATTATATTCTTTTTTAAATGCAACTATTTCTTTTAAACGACCTTGCTCTCCTCTCATTCCGAAAACACCTTCAGAAATTACAAGAATCCCTCCTCCTGTTTTCTCTGCCATTTTAGAGGCACGTTTAATGTTTTTCTCGAAACTTTCCATATCGTTATGACGATATACAAATCGTTTACCGAATGTAAACGAACACCATCGATAATACAAGCGTGCGTATCCATATCATAAACAATGATATCGTTTTTAGTAACCAACGCGTCTATTGCAGACATAATACCTTGGTAACCAAAATTTAATAAATATGCTTTTTCTTTATCAACAAACTCTGCACATTCTCTTTCTAATTGTTCATGTAAAGGCGTGTGACCAGACATCATTCTAGCGCCCATAGGGTAAGCCATACCGTGTTCTAATGCAGCTTCACCGTCAACTTTTAGTATTTCTGGATGATTTGCTAAACCTAAGTAATCATTAATACTCCAAGTGACTACTTTTTTTCCATTGAAAGACATTCTATTAGAAATTGGTCCTTCTAGCTTTGGAAAAACATAATATCCTTCTGCTTTATCTGCCCATTTACCTAAAGGGCCTTTATCTTTTACAATTCTATCAAATAAATCTGTCGTCATTTTGTCTTCTGTTTTTTGAAGTTTGCAAAGTTAACAAATTTTAACAGTTTATACAATTAAGCTAAAAAGAGAAGAAAAAGAAAAAAATTAATCTAAAAACCCTTGATTTTTCATCCAAGAATCGTTGTAAATTTTATTTAAATATCTAGAACCGTGATCAGGAAAAATTACTACAACAAAGCTGTCTTTGTCAAAAAAGTTCATAGCATCATATTGTTTAGTAGCCTGCATTACAGCGCCACTTGTGTAACCACAAAACAAACCTTCTTGTTTTACAATATCTCTTGCGGCAAATGCAGCATCTTTGTCTGAAACTTTTTCATAAACATCAATCACATCAAAATCTGTTGCTGTAGGAATTAACGTTTTTCCTAAACCTTCTATTTTGTATGGTTTAATCTCATTAACATCAAATTCACCTGTTTCATGAAATTTCTTTAAAACAGAACCAATGGCATCTACACCAAGAATTTTAATACCAGGATTTTGTTCTTTTAAATACTTACCTGTTCCGAAATAGTTCCTCCTGTTCCGCTTGCTGCAACAAGATGTGTAATTTTACCTTCGGTTTGTTTCCAAATTTCTGGTCCGGTAGATCTATAATGTGCTTCAATATTTAACTCGTTAAAATATTGATTGATGTAAACAGAATTCTTTGTTTTTTTATGAATTGTTTTGGCTACTTCGTAATAAGATCTAGGGTCATCTGCAGCAACATTTGCAGGACAAACATGCACTTCTGCTCCCATTGTTTTTAACAAATCAATTTTATCTTGAGAAGATTTATCGCTAACTGCTAAAATACATTTGTACCCTTTAACAATACTTATCATTGCTAAACTAAAACCGGTATTACCCGAAGTTGTTTCTACAATTGTAGCTCCTTTTTTAAGAATCCCTTTTTTTCTGCATCATTAATAATATGTAAAGCAATTCTGTCTTTTGATGAGTGACCAGGATTAAAAGCTTCTACTTTAGCAAAAAAATTACCTTTAAAATTCTTTGTAATATTACGAAGTTTAATTAATGGTGTTTCTCCTACTAATTCTAAAATACTATTATTAATTGCGCTATTCTTTACCATTCTACATGCATAAATAAAACATCATTACTGATAAATAATGATGTTTGATTGTCTTTTACCGTCTGCAAAAGTACATTTTCGTTTTGAATTACAAAATTGAATTAAAATTTAATTATTTCGCATCAATTTTACCTTCTAAAGCTAATAAAAACGAATAATCTTTAGCGGTTTCTTTTAATGCATTAAATCTACCGGATGCACCACCGTGTCCTGCTTCCATATTTGTTCTTAGCAACAATATATTATCATCAGTTTTTAAATCTCTTAATTTTGCAACCCATTTTGCAGGTTCCCAATATTGAACTTGAGAATCGTGAAATCCTGTAGTTACTAAAATATTTGGATAATCTTGCGGTTTTACTTGATCGTAAGGTGAATATGATTTTATATAATCGTAATATTCTTTGTCGTTAGGATTTCCCCACTCATCATATTCTCCGGTAGTTAACGGAATCGAATCATCTATCATTGTAGAAATAACATCTACAAAAGGAACTGCAGCTATAATACCGTTATACAATTCAGGATTCATATTAACAATTGCTCCCATTAACAATCCGCCAGCAGAACCACCCATTGCATATAAATGCGCTGCAGAAGTGTAATTATTTTCAATTAAAAACTTAGAACAATCTATAAAATCTGTAAACGTATTTTTTTGTTTAACATTTTACCATCTTCATACCAGTTTCTACCTAAGTATTCGCTTCCTCTAATATGCGCCAATGCATAGACAAAACCTCTATCTAATAAACTTAATCTAGTTGATGAAAATCCGTCTGAAATTGTATAACCATAAGATCCATAAGCATATTGTAACAATGGCGTATTTTCATTTAAAACTGTGTCTTTATGATATACTAAAGAAACTGCTACTTTTTTACCATCTCTCGGCAGTAACCCAAACGCGTTCGCTTTTATAATTTTCTTTGTTGAATTTCCCTCCTAAGATTTCTTGCTCTTTTTTAACTTCTTTCGATTTATCTTTCATGTTAAAATCGATAATAGAAGCAGGAGTTGTCATCGAATTATAAGAATAACGTATCACATCTGTATCAAAATCGGATTTGCATAAACACCCACAGAATAGGTTTCTTCTGTAAAAGGTAAATAATAATCTTCTACATTATCCCAACGTTTAATTCTAATTTTATTTAAGCCGTTTGTGCGTTCTTCTAGAACTAAATATTCTTTAAAAATAGAGAAATCTTCTAATAATGTATCTTCTCTGTGTGGAATTACATCAACCCAATTTTCTTTTGCTGTATTGGTTACTGGCGTTTTCATCAACTTAAAATTAGTTGCATCGTCTTTATTAGTTAATAAATAAAAATGATCTTCAAAATGAGAAACACTATATTCTAAATCTCTTTCTCTTGACTGCAACATTGTAAACGAACCAGTAGGATTATCTGCATCTAAAAATTGTGCTTCTGTAGATACTGTGCTACTAGCACCTATGATGATATACTTGTCTGATTTAGATTTTGTAACATACGCATTAAAAGTTTCGTCTTTTTCGTGATAAACTTCTACGTCTTCAGAAGTTGGTGTGCCTAAAACATGTCTATAAATTTTTTCGCTTCTTAATGTATGCGGATTTTTTTAGTGTAGAAAATAGTTTTATTATCGTTTGCCCAAACAGAGGCTCCGGTAGTATTTTCTATGATATCTTTATAAATTTTACCGGTTTCTAAGTTTTTAATTCTTAAAAAATATTGTCTTCTACTTACAGTATCTGTAGCAAAAACCACTAATTTATTATTTGTAGATATATTTAAGCCTCCTAATTGAAAATAATCAAAATCTTTAGCCATCTCATTTACATTAAACATAACCTGCTCTTCTGCATCTAAGTTGTCTTTTTTTCTACTAAAAATAGGATATTGCATTCCTTTTTCGAAACGCGTTATATAAAAGTAACCATTGCTCTTGTATGGCACAGAAGAATCATCTTCTTTAATTCTGCCTTTCATTTCTTCAAATAATTTCTCTTCGAAATTTCTTGAAGACGCTGTAACTTTATCGTGATAAGTGTTTTCTTCCTCTAAATAATTTATAACTTTGGTTGTATGCTCATCTCTAACTTCAGATAGTTTTTGAGCGTCAGACAAACGCATCCAAAAATAATTATCTTCTCTAACATCGCCATGCTTTTCTAAAATTTCTAATTCTTTATCTGCAATTGGTGCTTTTGTATCTATATTTTTCATTACTTCATTTTTTAAAGCAATTGCAAAAATAAGATTATTAAAGTGAGTTTACCGTAAATATTTTCTCAATTTTAGCCTATATTTTTCTATAATGAATTCGTAAATTTGTAATCTAATTTTAAATTGAAAAAAGATGTTTGGAGATATTTACGGAATGATGAATAAGCTAAAGGAAGCGCAACAAGAAGTAGAAAAAACAAAAACAAGATTAAACTCTGTTTTGATTGATGAAGTAACAGCAGACAAAAAAATTCAAGTAACACTAACTGCAAATAGAGAAATTAAAGCAATTACGATAGATCCTTCTTTACTTTCTGATGCCGAAGAATTAGAAGATTACTTAATTTTAACTTTAAATAAAGCAATTGCCAAAGCTTCTAAAATTAACGAAGACGAAATGGCCGCTGCTGCCAAAACAAACATGCCAAACATACCTGGTATGGATATGTTTAAATAACAATGCATTATCATTAATAAAAAATTAACTCAATTGAGTTACTTTTAACAGTATATAAACTAAAATACCTCTTTTAAAAGAGGTATTTTTGTGTGTATTAATTTATAATAGTACTTATTATGATGAAAGATAAAAACCAAACTTCTCTTGGTAAAAAAATATTAAAATGGGCAGCAATTACAATACTAGTTTTATTAATTGCCTTAATATCTGTTCCGTTTTTATTTAAAGATAAAATTGTAAAAATGGTTTCTAATACCATTAACAATAACGTAAATGCAACTGTAACTTTTAAAGAGACAGATTTAAGCCTTTTAAGAAACTTTCCTTTAGCCAGTTTAAAAGTAAACTACATCAACGTTACAAATAAAGCTCCTTTTTTAGGTGATACTTTGTTTAATGCAAAAGAACTTAATTTAAATTTAAAAATTACAGAACTTTTTAAAAGCGCATCAGAAACTTTAGAAATTAATAGTATTTCTGCAAATAATGCTGCCGTAAACATCATACTAAACAAAGATAATATTGGTAATTATGATATCGCTAAAAAATCTGATAACAGTGCAAATAGCAGTGACAGTTCTCTTTCTTTAGCAATAAAAGAATATGAATTACAAAATGTAGATTATAGCTATTTTGATGAAACTACCAAAATTAAATTAGCTGTAGATAGTATTTATCATATTGGTAAAGGTAATTTTGCCCAAGACATTCTAGATTTAGATACAGAAACTACTGCTAAAGTTTCTTTAGATATGGATAATGTAAATTATTTAAATGATGTAAATATAAAGCTTAACGCTGTTTTAGGAATCGACTTAAAAAATTTAAAATATTCATTTAAAGAAAATACAGGTTACATTAATCAATTGCCATTAGAATTTAACGGTTTTATACAATTAATAGAAGAAAATCAATTGTATGATATCACTTTTAAAACACCAACATCTTCTTTTAAAAACCTTTTAGCTTTAATGCCGAAACAATACGCTGGTAATTTAAACACTATTAAAACTGAAGGTAATTTTGATTTAAAAGGTATTGTTAAAGGTACATTATCAGAAACTACAATTCCGACTTTAGACATCTCGTTTGTATCTAAAAATGCAATGTTTAAATATGCTGATTTACCAAAATCTGTGGATAACATATATTTAGATGCCAATATTATTAATAACACAGGTTTAGCTAAAGACACTTACATTGCAATTAATAATACTTCTTTTAAAATTGATAAAGATGTATTTAATGCAACAGGTAAAGTTGCCAACATTACAGATAACGCAACAATTAACCTAAAAGCTAAAGGAACAATTAATTTAGAGAATATCAGTAAAGTTTATCCGGTAGCTTTAGAAAATGAATTAGAAGGAATTTTAACTGCAGATGTTACAACTAATTTTGATATGAATTCTATCGATAAAGGCAATTATCAAAACATTAGAAACAAAGGGAAAGTATCTGTTTCTAACTTTAAATATTCGGTGAAGATGTTGCAAATCCTTTTATTATCGATAAAACTGCTGTAAATTTTAATACAAATACAATTTCACTAGAAGAATTTGATGCAAAAACAGGAAGTTCTGATTTATCAATTAAAGGGAATTTGGAAAATTTTTATGGATTTTTATTTAAAGATCAAAAGTTAAAAGGAAATTTCAATCTAAACTCAACAAACTTTAAAGTTGATGATTTTTTAACAAAATCTGATGAGAATACCACTTCAAACACAACCAGCAAATTAAAAATACCTGCTTTTTTAGACATTACTTTAAATGCAAACGCAAACACCGTTGTATACGACAATATTAATTTAGAAAAAGTTTACGGTAAAATTTTAATTAAAGATGAAACCGTTAGTTTAAAAAACTTAAAAACTAGTGTTTTTGGAGGAAATATTGGTTTTGATGGAGAAGTTTCTACGAAAGGAACAACTTCTAAATTTAATATGGATTTAAACTTAAACGAATTAAATATTGCCGATTCTTTTAGCAAATTAGAAATGTTAAAAGCTATTGCACCTATTGCAAAATCTGTAGAAGGTAAAATTAATTCTAAAATTAAAGTATCCGGTAATTTAGGTGAAGATATGACGCCTCAATTAAAATCTATTTCAGGTGATTTATTAGGACAATTATTAAACACAAAACTAAAAGCTAGTAATTCTAAAGTATTAAGTTTATTAGGTTCTAAAGTAGATTTTTTAGATGTAAGTAAATTAAATTTAAACGATGTAAGCGCTTTATTTACGTTTAATGACGGTGAAGTTAGCGTAAAACCATTCGATCTTACATACAAAGATGTTGCAATTAATGTTGGTGGTTCTCATGGTTTTGACAATTCTATGAATTACAATATTACTTTTGATGTACCAGTAAAATATCTAGGTTCTTCGGTAACAAATGCAATTGCAAAACTAACACCTAAAGACGCGGCAGAAGTTAAAAGTATTCCTGTAAATGCGACTTTAACGGGTAGTTTTTCGAGTCCTAATTTTTCATCAAACATTAAAAGTGCAACAGAAAATTTAGTAAAAAGCTTGGTAGAAAAACAAAAGCAAAGTCTAATCAATCAAGGTAAAGATAAATTGAAAGATTTATTATCTCGGATCAGATAAGAAAGATTCAACATCAACTACAGATAAAACAAAAGATAAAATTAAAAATGTTTTAGGCGGTCTTTTTAATAAGAAAAAAGATACTACCAAAAACAATTAATAAAAAAACCGGAAGCTATTGACTTCCGGTTTTTTTGGACTAGAAAGCACTTGTCATGCCCGTAACACCTACTATAATTCCTAAGAAATATATAGATATTATAATAATGGTTAAAACACCGATAAATTTATAATGCGACTTTAACATCTCGAATGCCTTTGCCAAAACAGCATCATCTTTAGAAATTAAGGCTTTTTTCATTTTTACTGAAAAGTTGTATAAATAATAAACTGGTAATATGTAAATTAAAGCAAAAACAATATAAGTTATTGTTATAATTAAGCCCATATCTACAGGTGCAGGTTGTGCTGCAGGAAAGTTATTGTACATAGAACCAATAAAAAAACTTCCAAAAATCATTAAACCAATTAAAATAAAACCTAGAATAGATAAAAATTTACACCAACTCGCTGTTTCTTTTAGAAACTTTCACGGCAGAATTTGTTAAAGTTAATTGCTCTAATTCGGTAATTGCATTTTGCATACTAAAGTTTGTTTTAAGTTAGAAAAGCATCAAAAATAATAAATTTATAAAAAGAAAGCCACAAAAGTAAATTTGTGGCTTTTTATATATTGATACAGTAAGTTTTTTAAAACTCAGAAATTGTTTTCTTAATAATAGAAATACAATCCATTAATTCTTCTTCTGTCATCACTAAAGGTGGTGCAAAACGAATAATATTACCGTGCGTTGGTTTTGCTAACAAACCATTATCTCTTAATTTAATACAAATATCCCAAGCCGTAGAACTATCTTCAGAATCGTTAATTAAAATAGCATTTAACAACCCTTTTCCTCTCACAGACTCTACTAAATGATTATTTTTACAAAACTCTGTTAATTCTGCTCTAAAAATCTTTCCTAATTTATCTGCGTTAATTGCCAATTTCTCATCAGTAACAACCTCTAATGCTGCCATTGCAACAGCCGCCGCAATAGGATTTCCGCCAAAAGTAGAACCATGATTTCCTGGTCTAATAACACTCATTACACTATCATTTGCCAAAACTGCAGAAACAGGATACGCGCCACCACTTAATGCTTTACCTAAAATTAAAACATCCGGCTTAACTTCACGGTATACCGGAACAATTTTTTCTCGGACAAGAACAGTTACCACAAGTAGCTAATAATCTACCTGTTCTTGCAATACCAGTTTGTACTTCGTCTGCAATAAATAATACATTATGATCTACACACATTTTTTTTGCAGCTGCTAAATAACCTTCAGAGGGCACATACACACCAGCTTCACCTTGAATTGGCTCCACTAAAAAAGCAGCAATATTATTACTACTTTCTAAAGTTTCTTGCAATTGCTGTAAATTATCATATTCTATTTTATGAAAACCTTTTGTATACGGACCAAAGTTTTTTCTAGCAACCGGGTCATTAGAAAAAGAAATAATTGTAGTTGTTCTACCATGAAAATTGTTTTCACAAACTATTATTTCTGCTTTATTTTCATCGATTCCTTTTACTTCATACGCCCATTTTCTAGCAATCTTTAAAGCCGTTTCTACAGCTTCTGCACCAGTATTCATTGGTAAAAGTTTATCAAAACCAAAATACTCTGTTGCAAATTTTTCGTATCTACCAAGCATATCATTATAAAAAGCTCTAGAAGTTAAGCTTAATGTTTTTGCCTGATTTGTCATTGCATCTACAATTTTTGGATGACAATGCCCTTGGTTAACTGCAGAATATGCAGATAAAAAATCGTAATATTTTTTACCTTCAACATCCCAAACATAAACACCTTCTCCTCTACTTAATACTACCGGAAGTGGATGATAATTATGCGCACCATGTTTGTTCTCTAATTCTATCGCTTCTTGCGACGTAAGTTTGTCTAAAACAGCCATTTTTATTGTTTTAAGTTTATAAAATAACCATTCCTATTCTACCTTTATCCTTCTGAAAAATTATCAGAAATTCAGCGTGGGAAAGAAATCATCCCCGAAGTTTCACAAAAGTAATAAAATAAACCTTTTAAATACAAAATTTTTGGGCGTTACCTAAAGGTCGCGCTTTCCACTAAATCTTTTTGTGAAAAACAAAAAGGATAACGTTTCAATCGCTAACGCGTATTGCAAACCTGCAAAGTTTTGTTATTTATAATTAATTAAAAGAATTCGTAGCAATAACAAGTACACTAATCAATATCTTTTACTAATTTTGCAGACCAAAATATTTTAAAATGCCACGTAGAGAACGAAACAAGTTTGTAAAAAAAATCAGGTTTTAGAATTAAAAATTGAAGATTATGCTTTTGGCGGAAAAGGTATTGCAAGAATCCATTCCGAAGAAGGTAGTTTTGTAATTTTTGTTCCAAATACATTACCTGGTCAGTTGGTAAAAGCGCAAATAAGTAAGTCTAGTAAAAAATACGCAGAAGCAAAATTAATAGATGTTTTACAACCATCAGAAGATGAAGTTGCAGTTCCGTATCAAGACATACCTGGTGCACCTTACATTCAATTACCTATAGATTTACAGCATAAATACAAACAAGAAAGTACACTTTCTCTATTTAAAAGAATTGGTAAAATAGAAAATATAGAAGATTTATTTGACGAATTTGTAAAATCGCCAAACGCATTTCATTATAGAAATAAAATGGAATATGGTTTTTCTGCAATTGGTTATGACAGAATTAATAAAACAGATAAAGACGAGTTTACACTAGGTTTTAAAAGACGTGGTGTTTGGTGGATGGGTGATAATCTAGAAAAAGATTCTGGCTTATTTGACAAACAATTAGAAGACAATCTAAAAAACATTAGAGAGTATTGTAAAGCAACAGGTTTAGAACCTTGGCACGGTCCTAGAAAAACTGGTTTTTTTAGATATTTTGTTGTAAGAAAATCTTTTAAAACAGACGAGTTATTATGTAATTTAGTTACAACTTCACCAGAATTAGAAAATTTTGATTTAGATAAATTTGCAAACTTTTTAAAAGATATTTTCGGAGATCGTTTAGCAGGTTTATTACATACAATTAACGATGAAACTGGCGATAGAACAATAGCAACCGCAGGTAAATTAGACCTTGTGTATGGTAAAGATAAAATTGTAGAAGAATTATTAGGGTTAAATTTCGAGATTAGCATGAAAAGCTTTTTTCAAACCAACCCAAAATGTGCAGAAAAATTATACTCTAAAGTTGTAGAATACGTTTTAGAAGATAAAGACAAAGTTGACAACACTGTTGTAATGGATTTATTTTGTGGTACAGGTACAATAGGTCAAATTGTAGCTTTTAAAAGCGAAAACGCAAAAATTGTGGGTGTAGATATTGTTGCTTCAGCCATAGAAGATGCAAAGAAAAACGCGAAAAGAAACAATATAGAAGGTTTACAATTTTATGCAGCAGATGTTGGTAAATTTTTAATTGCGCATCCAGAATATCAAAATAAAATTAAAACGATTATTTTAGATCCTGCAAGAGCTGGTATTGCACCAAAAACGCTTAAAAAAATCATCAATCTAAATGCAGATAGAATGGTGTATGTTTCTTGTAATCCGGCAACGCAAGCAAGAGACACAGAGTTATTAAGAGAAGCGGGTTATCAAATGAAAAAGATTAGTTTGGTAGATCAATTTCCGCATACAAGTCATATAGAAACTGTTGTTTTATTTGAGAAATAATAAACTTGTTTTAACATCTTTTTAATTCACTTTAAATTCACAAAGTTTATATTTAGAGGAATTAATTTAAATTTTACAAAAATGAAAAAATTAACAGAATTCGAAATTTCTAACAAATTAGAAAAATTAGTAGATTGGGAGTATTATGACAATGCTTTGCATACAGACTTTGAATTTGATAATTTTAAAGATTGTATGTCTGCAATGAATAGAATTGCTTTTGAATGTGAGGCTCTTAATCATCATCCGGAATGGACAAATGTTTACAATACCTTAGATATTACATTAACAACACATGATGCAGATGGCGTTACAGAATTAGACTTTAAATTAGCGACAGCAATTAATAAAATTGTAGAAGTTGAAGAAGAAGATTAATCTGTAGAAATAAATTAAAACATTTATCTAAATGATAAAAAAACTGATTCCTTTCTTATTGCTTACAATCGCTATTTTCTCGGCATGCGAAAAAGACGATTTTTGTTTACAAAACCCGGTAACACCAAAGTTAATCATAACTTTTTATGATGAAACCAATAGAGAAACATCTAAAAATGTGCAAAGATTATCTATTTGGTCGGGCACAAAAGATACGATTGCACAGTATACAAGCGTTACACAAGATAGTATTGCAATACCGTTAAACTCTTTAACAGAAGAAACAGTTTATTCGCTTAAAAAAAATGCAACAAACGGTTCTACAGCTGCAAATGAAATTGCAAATTTTACCATTAAATATAATACAGAACAAGAATTTGTTTCTAGATCTTGTGGTTTTAAAGTTATTTTTAACAACGTTTCTTTTTCATCAGAAAATAATACTTGGATAACCGATTTTACACCAGCAACAATTACGAATTTAAATGACCAAACTACAGCGCATGTTCAGATATTTCATTAGTTTTTGTTTTGTTTTTAGTTTTATAAATGGTTATTCTCAAGAAGAAAAAGAGAATGATAATTTAGACAAAGTTTCAGATTCTATTGTTTATAAAACCAATTATGGATTACGTTTAGGTGTAGATATTAGCAAACCAATAAAAGGCACTATTGATGGTGCTTACAGCGGTTTTGAAATAGTTGGAGATTACAGATTAAAAAAGAATTTTTATTTAGCTGCAGAAGCTGGTTTCGAAGAAGAAACTTCTAATGAAGATTATTTAAACACAACTTCAAAAGGAAGTTATATCCGTTTAGGATTTAATTACAATGCTTACAAAAATTGGTTAGACATGAATAACGAAATTTTTGTAGGTTACAGATATGGTTTTAGCTTATTTGAGCAAACGCTTAACAATTATACACCCAATGTTTCTGATGCTGAAAACGGTAATTACTTTCCTGCAGAATTAAACACAAATGCTGTAACAAGTACTGGTTTAAACGCACATTGGTCTGAACTTATGTTGGGTATCAAAGCAGAAACCTTTACCAATTTTTACATCGGCTTTAGTGTTTCTTATAAAGTAATGATGAGCGTTAAAGATCCCGACGGAGTTAAAGCCTTATTTTCTCCTGGTTTTAACAGAATTTTCGAAAGTAATACAGGTTTTGGTTTTAATTATACCTTAAGTTACTTAATTCCTTTTTCAAAAAAATAAGAACACTTTATCAATTACTGATTTTTTAGTAACTTTATAGGCTGTTTTTAATAAAAAAACTACAAAGATGAATAAAATACCAAGTGTAAACTTAGCCGATTTTTTATCTGATGATAAAAATAGAAAGCAAAAATTTATAGACGAAATTGGTCACGCTTATGAGAACATAGGTTTTGTGGCTTTAAAAGGTCATTTTTTAGATGATAAATTAGTAAGTGATTTGTACGAAGAAATTAAAAACTTTTTCGAACTACCTGTTGCAACTAAAGAAAAGTATGAAATTCCTGGCATTGGAGGTCAAAGAGGTTATGTTTCTTTTGGAAAAGAATCTGCTAAAGGAAAAAAAGAAGGAGATTTAAAAGAATTTTGGCATTTTGGTCAATATGTAGAAGATGATCCTGAAAGAGCTAAAGAATATCCAGAAAATGTTCTTGTAGAAGAATTACCAAAGTTTAACGAAGTTGGTAAAGAAACTTATAAAATGTTAGAAAAAACTGCAAAATATGTTTTGCGTTCTTTAGCATTGCATTTAGGTTTAGAAGAAACGTATTTTGATAATTTTATTAAAAACGGAAACAGTATTTTAAGACCTATTCATTATCCACCAATAGAAACAGAACCAAAAGGAGCGGAAAGAGCTGCTGCGCACGGAGACATTAATTTAATAACATTATTAATGGGTGCACAAGGTAAAGGTTTGCAAGTACAAAATCATAATGGCGATTGGATTGATGCCATGGCAGAACCAGATGAATTAATGATTAATGTTGGTGATATGTTATCTAGACACAGTAACAATAAACTAAAGTCTACAATTCATAGAGTTACAAATCCGCCAAAAGAAATGTGGGGAACTTCAAGATATTCCATTCCGTTTTTTATGCATCCAATATCAGAAATGAAATTAGATGTTTTAGAAAATTGTGTTGATGAAAACAATCCTAAACAATTCGAAGATATTACTGCCGGAGAGTTTTTAGAACAACGTTTAAGAGAATTAGGGTTAAAAAAATAATCTTTAAATCAAAAGCGTAATTTAAAATTAAATTACGCTTTTGTGTTTTAAAAAATTAATATCAAATTATTTAAATGGATTTAAAAGATCAATTAAAAAACCTTTTTCCGGAGCATAAAGAATCCGAAGAACCAAAAAAAGAAAAATCGAATGTTTGGTTACAAGACGATCCTATAGTTTGTAAATACGAAAAAAGAAAAGGGAAACCTATTACAATTTTAGAAGGTTATAATGGCGCAACTTCAGATTTTAAAACCTTAGCAAAAGAGATAAAAACAAAATTATCTGTTGGCGGAAGTTTTAAAGATGATAAAATTATTATACAAGGAGATTATAGAAACAAAATTATGACAATGCTTAAAGACAAAGGATTTAAGGTAAAAAGAGTTGGTGGGTGATTAGATGTTAAACAAAACTTTACATATAACTAACGGAGATTGTACAACAAACTATCTTAAAAAACTTCAAGTAAAAGGTAAAATTATAACTTGGAGAGAAATGTTATGTGAAGGTAAAACGTTAACAGACGTTGGTAGCGAAAAATTTTGGAATACAAGATTTCAATTCTTTAAAAACAGCTATAATGTTTCTAAAGAAATGTTTATCAATTTAACTTTAAAAGAATATAGAAGTCTTTGTAATACAAAAAATAGTAAAGAAATTATTTTATGGTTTGAGCATGATTTATTTTGTCAAATTAATATGTTAGCTGTACTTTCTTGGTTAAAAAAACATAGAAAAGGATATACTATATTTTTAGTTTGTAGCGGTAAAATTAAAGGTTCTGATAAAATGTTTTCGCTTACAGATTTGTCTGAAAATCAAATTTTAGAACACTATAAAAATAAAATTGAATTAGATCAAAATGATATTGAATATGCAGATTATATTTGGCAATTATACTGTTCTAATAGCCCATTACGCCTAGAAACTGTAAATAATTTTAAACCAAATAAAGCCTTTAAATATTTAGTTGATGCTTTAAAAGTTCATTTAAAAAGGTTTCCGTCTGTAGAAAATGGTTTAAATAATACTGAAAATTTTATTTTAGAAACGGCCAATAATTACACTTTTTCAACAAAAAAACAATTCATTACAAAATTATTAGAATTGCAACAAGTTTTTGGGTTTGGTGACATTCAATATGAAACAGCTATCAATAACCTTAACAATGCGTTTGATTCTATAAACCCAACAAAACTCTCTAAAAGAGGAAAAGAACTGCTAGTAAATGAAACGAATTATTACAGAGAATTACGTTCTGATAATTCGTACCTTGGCGGTTCTAAAAAATATAGCTTTTTGTACAGCAATGCTTCAGAAAAACTATTACAAATAACAAATTAGTATGAGTATACAACAATCGGAATTAATTTTAAATGCAGATGGTAGCATATATCATTTGAATTTAAAACCGGAAAATATAGCTAACGATATAATTTTTGTTGGCGATCAAGACAGAGTAGATAAAATTACAGATAGATTTGATTCAATTGAATTTACAACTCAAAAAGAGAATTTAAAACAACAACAGGTGTTTATAAAGGCAAAAGAATGTCTGTAATTTCTACAGGTATTGGCCCAGACAATATAGATATTGTATTAAACGAATTAGATGCGTTGGTAAATATCGATTTAAAAACAAGAAAACCTAAAGATCAATTAACAGCTTTAAATATTGTTAGAATTGGTACTTCGGTTCTTTACAAAAAGACATACCGGTAGATTCGTTTTTAATGAGTTCTTTCGGCTTAGACTTAAACGGAATGCTTCACTCCTATCAAATTGATGAAATTTCTAATCCAGAAATTGAAAATGCTTTTGTAGAACATACTAATTGGAGTACAAAAAAATCGAATCCGTTATTAGTAAAAAATAGTAGTTCTTTAGAAGAAAAATTATCTTCGGATAAAATTTTTAAAGGAATTACTGCTACTGCTGGTGGTTTCTACGGACCACAAGGTAGAGTTTTACGTTTGGCTTTACAAGATGAAAAGATCAATAGTAAAATAGATTCTTTTAACTTTAATGGTAATAGAATTACAAATTTAGAAATGGAAACTTCGGCTATTTACGGTTTGTCTAAATTGTTAGGCCATAATGCCATTTCTATGAATGCAATTATTGCAAATAGAGCAAACGGAACATTTAGTGAAGATTACAAAAAAGTTGTAGAAAATTTAATAGAATATTCGCTTAACAAATTAGCTGAATAAATGACGAATTTAAAAGTTGGTGGTGTACCAGAGCACTTTAATTATCCTTGGTATTTAACACTTAAAAATAAAGAATATACAAAAGAAAACATCAATCTTAGATGGCAAGATTTCCCTGGCGGAACTGGTGCCATGTGCAAAGCATTGCGTGCAGGAGAAGTTGATATTGCAATTGTTTTAACAGAAGGAATTATTAAAGATATTTCTGCTGGTAATCCCTCTAAAATAGTGCAAACATTTGTAGAAACTCCGTTAATTTGGGGAATTCATGTTGCTAAAGATTCTAAATTCAAAAAAATTGAAGATTTAGAACATGCAACAATTGCAATTAGTAGATATGGTTCTGGTTCTCATTTAATGGCAATTGTAAATGCATTTAACCAAGGTTGGAATGTTGATAAACTTAAATTTAAAGTTATAGGAAATTTGCAAGGTGGTATTGATGCACTAACAAATGGTGAAGCAGATTACTTTATGTGGGAACATTTTACAACAAAACCATTGGTAGATAACGGCACTTTTAGAAGAGTCGATAATTGCCCAACACCTTGGCCATGTTTTGTTGTTGCTGTTAGAAATGAAGTTTTAGAAAACAATTCTAGCGAAGTAAAAAAGGTTTTAGACATTATAAACGACCAAACTGCCAATTTTAAGGAAATAGAAGATATCGATAAAATTCTAGCAAAAAGATACGAGCAAAAGCTAGAAGACATTCAGAAATGGTTAAAAATAACCGAATGGAATGACGGAAAACCAATTACCAAAAATTTAATTACGAGAATTCAAAATAAAATGGTAAGTTTTAACGTTATAGAAGAGAAGAAAAACTCAACTGAGTTCGTAAAAAATATGTACATTTAAATATTAAAATTTTTAAAAGATGAAAAAAGTAGTATTTGTTGCAATTTGTATAGTAAGTCTTATGTGTTTTTCTTCTTGTAGAAGTACTTCTAAACCTTGTGGTTTGGCAGATACTATAACAACAAACCAAACGACATTAAAACAGATAAATATTTTATAATTTATTTGTTTCTTAATTCCAAATTCAATGAATCCGCTTTTTACAGCGGATTTTTTGTTTCAATTTAACAATACTATTAATATAATAGTCTTAAAGTTTTGCTATTAAATCTCTAAGAAAAACACTATAGTTATCTAATTCTAAAGGAACATCAGCATTTTTTTCCATATCATGAAAGTGATGAGTAGCTAACAACTTCATACCTGTAAAAGCATTCATTTTATGAAAGCCAAACATTGGGCCTTCATCTACATTCTTCTGATTAAAAAATTCGTTTTCAAGTGTAAATGCAGTTTTAGGAGCATTCCAACTAGTTGTAAGGATGTATTGTTTACCATGCATTAAACCACCTGTACCGTAGTTTATATCAGGATTTTTTCTACTTCTACCATCACTTGCATAAATTCCATTTTGATGTCCTTCTGTAAAAACTTCATCAATATATTGTTTAAAACCAAACGGAATTTGAAACCACCAAATTGGTGTATGATATATCACTATATCTGCCCACTTAAATTTTTCAACTTCATTTTTAACATCATAATTTTCACCAACTTGAGTAAATTTAACATCAAACCCTTCTAGTGTATCAAAATGTGAAATTGTGCTTTTAAAAAGTGTTTCATTAAATCTTCCTCCGAATGTGCAAATGGATGACTTCCATTTATAATAAATATATTTTTCATGTTTATAATTTTATCCGAAGCAAAATTAAAGCTACATTTACTATTGTAAAAATAATACAAATTATACCTTTGTATTAATATTATAATGATTATGGTAAATTTAGAATGGTACAGAACTTTTAAAGAAATATATGAAAACGGAACTTTAACCAAAGCTTCTGTTGCACTTTACGCTTCTCAACCCGGTGTTAGTGTGCATTTAAATGCATTAGAAGCCTATGTAGGTAAAAAACTGTTTGAACGTACTTCTAGAAAGATGATTCCTACCGAAGATGGTAAGTTCTTATATGAATATATTATAGAATCGCTAACAAAATTAGAAGTAGCAGAGCAACATTTTAAAAAAACAACTCAAGAAAAAAACCCGTCTTTAAACATAGGAATGTGTTCTGAAATGTTTCAATTGATTCTAGAACCCGAAATTAAAAAATTAAACTTTGATTTGGTTGCTAGGTTTGGTGCGCATACAGATTTAATAAAAGATTTAAATAATGGTATTTTAGATTTAGTAATTACTCCTAAAAAACAAGTTGAAAAAAATCATTGGTAGAATATATTCCTTTTTCTAAAGAAAGAATTGTATTAATTGCAGGAAATAAAACAGATACTTCAGTAATAACAAGCCATATCAATTCTAAAAATTATAAAAAACTAGAAGAAGAATTACTCAAAAATTTATGGTACAGTTCGTCAAACGAAATGGAGCATTTTAGACGCTTTTGGTTTGAAAACTTTAATAAAAAGCCAAGTTTTAAACCCAATTATATTTTACCAAATATTACTTCTATAATTAGATGTTTAAAAAATGGTAATGGACTTGCATTAGTTCCTGATTTTTTATGTGAAGAACAAATTTTAAAAAAGGAAATAAAATTAGTTTGGAAAGGTAAAATTAAGACAGAAAACACCTTATATTTTGCATTAAGAACAGACTTAAAATATAAAAAAGAATTAGATGTTATTAGAAAAATATTCACATCAAAATTAAAATAATTACCTAATAATTAAAGCACTACACTTAACACTTAGCTTACAATTTATAAACTTTTTAATAAGAATTAACTTACTTTTTTCATTATTAATTTACCATAACAAAACACAGTGTCTGTAAGTTTGATAAACTATATACAGAATGCGTTTGCGTACATTTTATTTAACCTTACATAACTATAAGTATCTTCTAAATACTTTATGTAACCAAAGAATAACTTCTAAACATTGACCTTTTTAAGATGAAAAAAACAAAAAACGTAAGTTAGACTATGTTGTAATTTCTGATGTGCATTTAGGCACTTATGGCTGTAAAGCGGCAGAATTATTAAACTATTTAAAATCTATAGATCCAAAAGTTTTAATACTTAACGGAGACATTATAGACATATGGCAATTTAACAAACGTTATTTTCCTAAATCTCATATGAATGTAATTAAACACATTACTGGACTACTTTCTAAGGGAACAGAAGTGTATTACATTACCGGAAATCATGACGAAATGCTTAGAAAATTTAAAGGTTTTCAATTGGGGAATTTTAAAATTTTGAACAAACTTGTTTTAGATATTGATGATAAAAAAACATGGATTTTTCATGGTGATGTTTTTGATGTAACCATGAAACATTCGAAATGGCTGGCGAAATTAGGCGGTAAAGGCTACGATTTACTTATTTTGATTAACACATTTATAAATTGGATTAGTAGATTATTAGGTTACGGAAAACTATCCTTATCAAAAAAAATTAAAAACAGTGTAAAAAGTGCTGTAAAATTTATCAATCATTTTGAAGAAACCGCTTCTGATATTGCAATTGATAACAACTACGATTATGTAGTTTGTGGTCATATTCATCAACCAGAAATAAGAGAAATTGCGAACGCTAAAGGAAAAACAACTTACTTAAACTCCGGCGATTGGATAGAAAATTTAACTGCATTAGAATATAAGAAAAAGCAATGGACTTTATACGAATATAATAAAGATGAAATTGTAAAAAACAATACAGTAAAGTTATCTAAAAAAGAGTTAAAAGCTTTAAAAAAACAAGATTCTCAAAACTTTATTTTTAATGAATTTTTAAAAGAATTTGACATAAAAAAACCGGTAAAATAATTTATGAAGATATTATACGCTATACAAGGTACAGGAAACGGACATTTAACCAGAGCAAAAGAAATTATACCAATTTTACAACAAAAAGGAGATTTAGATATATTATTAAGTGGTAACGAAAATAATATTCCGTTGGGTTTTGATGTAAAATACAATTTAAAAGGTTTAAATTTTACTTTTGGTAAAAACGGTGGAATAGACTTTATAGCGAGTTATAAAAAAATGAATTTATATCGATTTTATAAAGAAATAAAAAACTTACCTGTAAAAGATTACGACCTAATTATAAATGATTTTGAACCAGTTTCTGCTTGGGCTGCTCGGTTAAATAATGTAAACATCATTTCTTTAAGTCATCAAAATGCTGTTTTAGACGCAGCTTCACCAAAAATAGGTAAATTTAAAATTGAAAAGCTAATTTTAAAATATTATGCACCTTCTAAAGTAAGATTTGGCTTTCATTTTAACAGTTATAGTTCAGCAATATTTTTGCCAATTATCAGAAAAAAATAAGACACAAAACAGTAAAAAACAAAGGCCATTTTACTGTCTATTTACCTTCTTATCATCATGATAAAATAGCAAAAATACTTTCTAAAATTCCGATTGTAAAATGGCATATTTTTTCTAAGGATACTACGAAATTAATCTTCGAGAAAAATATTACTATTTTTCCTGTTAACGAATTTGATTTTATAAAAAGTATGGCAAGTTCTAGTGGTGTCTTGTGTGGTGCGGGATTCGAAACACCTTCTGAAGCCTTATTTTTAAAGAAAAGGTTAATGGTTATACCTATGAAAAATCAATATGAACAACAATGCAACGCACTTGCACTAAAAGAAATGGGTGTTCATACAATAAAAAAACTAAGTAAAAAACAGGTGCCTAAAATTGCAAAATGGATTCGTTCTGAAAATATTATCGAAGTAAATTATGCTGACACTACAGAAGACCTTTTAGAAGCTTTATTATTGCCATATTATAAATCTTCTTCTTTACCTACCATTTTATCGTAGTTTTCTGTAATTTTTGAAGAATTTTATTGGTTTTAGAAAAATGTTTAGAACCAAACCAACCTCTCCATGCGCCTAAAGGAGAAGGATGTGGCGCAGTAAGAATTATATGTTTTTTTATATCTATTAATTTAGATTTACTTTCAGCAAATTTACCCCAAAGTAAAAAAACTACATTTTCTTTTTCATTAGAAATTTGTTTAATTATAGCATCTGTAAAGGTTTCCCATCCTTTTTTCTGATGACTTCCGGCTTCGTGCGCTCTAACTGTTAGAGTTGCATTTAATAATAAAACGCCTTGTTTTGCCCATTTTTCTAAGTTTCCACTTTCTGGAATCTCTTGATTTAAATCCGTAGAAATCTCTTTAAAAATATTTTTTAACGAAGGCGGGTGTATCATATTATCTTGTACAGAAAAGCACAAACCATTTGCTTGATTTTCGTCGTGATATGGATCTTGACCAATAATAACAACCTTTAAATCATCGAAAGAACAATAATCGAAAGCAGCAAAAACATCTTCTTTTTTAGGAAAACATTGATGATTTTTATATTCTTCATCTACAAAATTGAGCAACTCTTTAAAATAAGTTTTATCAAATTCATTTTGTAAAATATTTTTCCAGCTATCGGCTATTTTTAGTTGCATTCGAAATTTAATTAAGTTAATGATACACTTTCTGAGATTTCAAAATTAATATACTTTATGAAAACATTAAATTTATATAACTAATTATTTTAAAGTAAAATTCCAGTTATATCCCAAAAATAAAATAGGTAAAACCCTCATAATTAAAATTATAAAATAAGTAATATTTGTATAAATAAAACAAAAGCTATGAAATCAAAATTACTATTTTTTGCAATTATTACTTTATTAATATCTAATTATTCACAAAGTCAGAATGTAAATATTCCGAGATAACGAATTTAAACAGGCATTACTAAATTACACACCTACTATAGATACAAATAACGATTACCAAATTTCATTATCAGAGGCCCAAGCTGTAACCTCTTTAAATATCTCTAACTTTCAAAGTGTTGAAGATATGGGAGGATTTTGTCCGGATCCAAATGATCCAAACTGTGTTGGTGGTGGTGGTGGAATTATATCTTTTGGAATAAGTGATTTTACAGGTATTGAAGCCTTTACAAATTTAACTTCTTTGATCTGTAGTAATAATGAATTAACAAGTTTAGACGTTTCTGCATTAACTAATTTAACATATTTAGATTGTTCTAATAATCAAAATCCGAATGTTACTATTAATTATTACCCCGGAATAAGTAATTTAATTTTGCCTAGTTACGGTAGTTTAGAAACTTTAATATGTCATACAAACGATTTAGTAACATTAGATGTATCATCTCAAACATCATTAAGTGTTTTAACTAGTAATTATAACCAAATTAATTCTTTAATACTGCCTACTACAAACACCTTAACTAACTTAGACATTAGTAGAAATCGATTAACAACCTTAGACATTTCTGCGCAAACAAATTTAATTAATGTAACCTGTAATAATAACTTAATTACTGCTTTTACTTTACCAATTACCAATACAGTAACATCTATAAACTGCCAAAGAAATCAAATTACCTCTTTAGATGCTTCTTCTTACACATCTTTAACAAGTTTAATTTGCGATAATAATTCAATTAACTCTTTAATATTACCAAACACAAATACTCTTACAACTTTAAAATGTTTTGTAAACCAAATATCTAATTTAGATGTAACTAACAATACAGGATTAACTCATTTAGATTGCAGAAATAATCCACTAATAAATTTAAATTTATTACAAAATGCAGCTCTAGAAACATTAAATTGTTCGACTACACAGTTAACAAATTTAGACCTAACAAATAATACGCTATTAAAAACTTTGGCCTGTGGTAGTAACCAAATTACAAGCTTAGATTTATCTAGACAAACAAGTTTAAACACCTTATACGCTAACAATAACCAATTAACTAGTTTAAATATTAAGAACGGAAATAATTCTGCAATAACCAACAACAGGTTTAACGTTTTAAATAATCCTAATTTAAAATTAATATGTGTAGATAATTTAGCTTATGCAAATTCAACTTTTACAAATAAAAATGGATCATCATTTTATTCTGATATATGCTCTTTTATTCCAACAAATTCTAATACCATTACAGGTACAGTTTCTTTTGATTTTAATAACAATGGTTGTGATGCATTAGATACTAAATCTATAAACACCAAATTAACAAATACTAGCACTAATTCTGCCAATGTAGCGTTTACAAATTCTAACGGAGAATACATACTTTACACACAAGAGGCAACAAATACAGTTGAAATTTTATTAAATTTACCTAGCTTTTTTTCCGTTACTCCAACAACTCAATCAAAAACATTTACAGGTTACGGTAATACAGAAGTAATTGATTTTTGTATTACAGCAAATCAAGTTGTAAATGATGTTAAAATAACAGTAATACCTACATCTGAAGCAAGACCTGGTTTTGATACTTCTGTAAGAGTTTTTTATGAAAATATAGGTTCTAGTACCTTATCTGGTTCTGTAGATTTAGAATTTCCGGATAATCAACTAAGCTTTTTAAATGCTAGTATTGCTCCTGATTCTCAAACAAATACAATTTTAAGTTGGAATTACAACAATCTACTTCCATTTGAAAAGAAATTTATTGATGTCAATTTCAATATAAATACTCCTGTTGCGACTATAAACCCTGTAAATGGAGGTGACTTAATAACTTATACCAGTAATATTAGTAGTACAGATACAGATGTTAACCCAACAGACAATACAAGTTCGTTTACAGAAACTGTAGTAAATTCTTATGATCCTAATGATATTATTTGCTTTGAAGGAAACTATATAGACGCTATAGAAGTGCCTAATTTTTTAAATTACAGAGTTCGTTTTCAAAATACAGGTACTGCATCCGCTATTAATATTGTAGTTAAAAATGAATTAGATGCAGATTTAGATTGGTCTACCTTTACACCTGTTTCCGCAAGTCATGAATACAGAACATCTATAAAAGAAGGTAATAAGGTAGAATTTATTTTTGAAAACATTCACTTAGCAGATAGTTTATCTAACGAACCAGAAAGTCATGGTTGGATTTTCTTCAAAATAAAACCTAAAAGTAGTTTTAGTATAAATGATATTGCAGAAAATACCTCGTACATTTATTTTGATTATAATGCTCCTATAATAACGAACACAGCTTCAACTCAATTAACTAGAATTGCAACATTAACAACAACAGCAGCAACTAACATTACTCAAAGTAGTGTAAATTTATCAGGTAATATTTCTAACAATGGTGGTGCCTTGGTTACTGATAGAGGAATTGTTTACGCAATAAGTGCAGAAAATAGCAATCCAGAAATTAATGGAAACGATGTTGTAAAAATAAGTGACGGAACTGGAATTGGAACTTTCGGTAAAACTATAACGAACTTAGATCCAAATACGCAATATTCATTTAGATCTTACGCAATTAATTCTGCAGGAATTAATTATGGTAATTTAGAAACCTTTACAACCAACGCTCTTTTAGCACCAACTATAACATTTTCGGACATTTACAAAACTTATGGAGATACAGATTTTCAATTAAACGCTACATCAGATTCTTCCGGTGAGATTAGCTATACAATAGAAGGAAACGCAAATGGAACCTATTTAAGTGGCACAAATAATAACATAGTAAATATTGGAGACGCAGCCTTAGTAACCATAAGAGCTAATATTGCAGCAGACAACATTTATAAAGCAGGTTTTAAAGATATTACTTTAACAATTAGCAAAGCTAATTTAAACGTTACAGCAGATGACTACTCAAGAAATTACGGAGATGCAAACCCTACTTTTACATACCAATATTCAGGTTTTATAAATGGAGAGAATGCGACTATGTTAGATGAAGAACCAAAAATTTCTTCTGTAGCATCACAAAGTTCTAATATTGGATCTTATAGCATAATTTTAACAGAGGGTTCCGACAACAACTATTCTTTAAATTTTATAAACGGAACTTTAAATATTACAAAAAGACCAATTAGCATTTTAGCAGATAATATAACAAAATCTTTAGGAAGTGTAGATCCAGATTTAACATATCAAATTATCAATGGTAGTTTAATAAATGGCGATGTTTTTACTGGAAACATGACTAGAATTCCCGGAGAAACTATTGGCACATATGCTATACAAAAAGGATCTTTATTTATAAGTAACAACTATCAAGAAAACTTTACAGAAGGTATTTTTACAATTTCTTCAACGGCAGGTTTAGATTCTAATTTTATTGATAAAAATATAGTTGCCTATCCAAATCCTGTTGAAAATATACTTTCACTAAAAGTTAACAATAATATTAAAATAAACGAATTTAGCATTTATAACATTCAAGGTAAAGTATTAAAAAATAATCTTAAAAAACAAAGAATCAATATTTCTAACTTACCTGCAGGTATATATTTCATTAAAATAAATACCGATAAAGGAAGTGGAATAAAAAAATAATTAAACTTTAAAAAAACACATAAAAACATCAGAAGTTATTGTTTCAAAAACTTTTTTTAAAATTGTTAATAGAGCTTATACTGTTGCCTGTAGTATAAGCTCTTAACAGTATAATTGAGTTTTAATTGAAACTTTTTTATCTATTAAAATTTAGAAATATTAGTTCTTAAAAAACAACTAATTACAAAAAGGTTTTCATATTCAATAGAACTGTAAAAAAGAACGTCATTTTATAAAACCTACCAAAAGAATTTATAAATTTGTTAGATAAATAAAAACACTTTTGTTGAGAACAAATATTTCAGAAAAAACATTACAAGATTTAGAATTTACGACTGTTTTACAGCATGTTTCAGAACATTGTATTAGTGGTTTAGGTAAAGAAAAAGTTTTTAATACAACACCTATAGAAAGTAGAAAGCAATTGTTTAGAGAATTGCATTTGGTAAACGAATATTTATCTTCTTTTGAGAGTGAAAACAGAGTACCAAATCATGGTTTTGATAATGTTACAGAAAGTGTAAAACGTTTGGCAATAGAAAACAGTTTTATAGAAACAGAAGCTTTTTTAAAAATTGCAACGACTTCTTTAACTGTAAATGAATTGATTAAATTTTTTAAAAAATTTAAAGTTCAGTTCCCAACCTTTTTTGAAGTTTCTCAAAAAATAGAATTTACAACCTATGTAGATGATGAAATAAAAAAAATTATTGATATTTCCGGTGAAGTAAAAAACAATGCTTCTGCCGCATTAAAACAAATTAGAAGAGATATTAATAACATTAGAGGTAAAATTGGTGCAAGTTTTTCTAGTGCTTTATCAAAAGCAATTTCCGCAGGTTATTTAGATGATATCAAAGAAACAATTGTAGATAATCAGCGAGTATTGGCTGTTTCTGCAATGCACAGAAGAAAAAGTTGCTGGTAGTTTATTGGGCGCTTCTAAATCCGGTAATATCGTTTATATAGCGCCACAAGCAACTTTAGCATACAGTAGAGAATATCAAAATTTAGTGTACGAAGAAAAGCAAGAAGTAATTAAAATATTACGTGCTTTAGCAGAAACAATTCGTCCTTTTACGCCACTTCTAGAAGAATATTTAGATTTTTTAGTTCATACAGATGCTGTTGGTGCAAAAGCGAAGTATTCTAGAGAAATGAATGCTGTGTTACCTAAAATTACGAAAGAAAAAAGAGTTTATTTTAAAAACGCTTATCATCCTATTTTATGGAAAAAAATAATGCGCAAAACTTAGAAACCATTTCGCAGTCTATAGAATTAAATGAAAAACAGCAAATTATAGTAATTTCTCGGACCAAATGCAGGTGGAAAAAGTATCACTCTAAAAACAATAGGTTTGCTGCAATTAATGTTGCAAAGCGGTTTGTTAATTCCGGTTGATGAAAGAAGTCAAACCTATGTTTTTGATACAATTTTAACTGATATTGGAGATAATCAATCCATAGAAAATCAATTAAGTACTTATAGTTATCGCTTAAAAAATATGCGCTATTTTTTAAGAAAATGTAACGAAAACACCTTGTTTTTAATTGATGAATTTGGTACTGGTTCTGATCCAGAGTTAGGTGGTGCTTTAGCAGAAATTTTCTTAGAAGAGTTTTATAATAAAAAAGCATTCGGTATTATAACAACACATTATTCTAATTTAAAAGTTTTAGCAAACGAATTAGACAATGTTACCAATGCAAATATGCAGTTTAACGAGAGAACTTTAGAACCGTTATACAAACTATTTGTAGGACAAGCAGGTAGTTCTTTTACTTTTGAAGTTGCACAAAAAAACGGAATTCCTTTTAGCTTAATTAATAAAGCTAAAAAAAGAGTCGAAACAGAAAAGGTTAGATTAGATAAAACAATTTCTAAACTGCAAAAAGAACGCAGTAGATTGCAAAGAACTTCAGATAATCTTGAAAAACAAAAGTCTAAAGGACAAGAACATTTGGATAGTTTACAAGAAAAAGAAGATAAAATTCAGTCTAAACTAGCTGGTTTTCAAGAGTTGTATGATAATAACCAAAGAATGCTTTCTCTTGGTAGAAAAATTAATGAGTTTCTAAACAAATACTTTCAAAATAATAATAAAAAAGAATTAAACACTAGTTTTAATAAATGGGTTGCAGACGAAAAAGTTAAGTATGCAAAGAAAAACCCGATAAAGCCTAAAACCAAATCTCAAAAACAAAAAGCAAAAGTTGTAGAAAAACAAATGCAAGAGGTTATAAAAAAGGTAGAAAAAGAAGTATTAAAAAAGGTAGTTGAAGTTAGAAAAGAGAAAAAAATAGAAGAAATTAAAGTTGCAAAAGAAAAGGCTTCTTACAATTATAAAATTAATGATCGTGTTAGAATTATAGACTCTAATTCTGTAGGAACTATTGATAAAATTGACAAGAAAAATGTTACTATTAATTATGGCGTATTCACTACAAAAACAACTTTAAATAAAATTGAACTTGTAGAAAAAGCTAAAAAATAGAAGCTTCAAAATTTAAAATACTAGAATTAGGCATAAAAAATTAATATAAATTTCAATTCAGTAATAATTTTGAGCCTTTTTTGTAAAATCAATAAAAATTTACAAACCACTTCCCTATTCTGTAATTATCATTATTTTATTCAGATATTTGTTTTAACAACACCTATTTAAAAAAGAAAATGATTCAAAATACTGTTTTAAAACAACTTCATAATTCACTTTCCGGAGACGTCTTATTCGACAATTTACATAAAACATTGTATGCTACAGATGCATCTGTTTATCGAAAAATACCTTTAGCGGTTGCTTTTCCTAAAAATGATAAAGATTTAAAAACATTAATTGAATTTGCAAAAAAACAACACGACTTTAATACCAAGAACAGCAGGTACATCTCTTGCAGGCCAATGTGTTGGCGATGGTATTGTAGTTGACGTTTCTAAACATTTTACAAAAATTATTTCTTTTGATGCAGTAAATAAAACTGTAACACTTCAACCTGGTGTTGTTAGAGATTCTTTAAATGTTTATTTAAAAGAATTCGGATTGTTTTTTGGACCAAATACTTCTACTTCTAATAGATGCATGATTGGCGGAATGGTTGGTAACAATTCATCAGGAAGCACTTCTATAAAATATGGTGTAACTAGAGACAAAGTTTTAGAAATTAAAGCCATTTTAAGTGATGGAAGTTCTGCTACTTTTAATGAAATTACTTCTGATGAGTTTCTTGAAAAAATAAAAGAAAATACGCAAGAAGGTAAAATTTATAGAGCAATTTACTCTGAGTTATCTCAAATTGAAAATCAGAAAGAAATAAAAAAAGAATTTCCGAAAGAAACAATTCACAGAAGAAACACAGGTTATGCAGTTGATGAATTTTTATCTTCAGACTTATTTGGCGGAACTGAATCTACAATTAATATTGCTAAATTTCTAAGTGGTAGCGAAGGCACATTAGCTTTTTCTACATCGATTACACTTCAATTAGACGATTTACCACCTACTGAAAGTATAATGGTTTGTACGCATTTTAAAAGTGTAAACGAAAGCTTAATTGCTACTGTAACTGCAATGAATCATAATTTATACAATTGTGAGCTTATGGATAAAACCATATTAGATTGTACTAAAAACAATAGAGATTTGGCAAAAAATCGATTCTTTTTAAAAGGTGATCCAGAAGCTGTTTTAATGTTAGAAGTTTCTGCAAATTCTTTAGATAAAGCAGAGGTTTTAGCCGATAATTTAATTAAAGAT
Source organism: Polaribacter sp. HA6-7 (assembly GCF_055693625.1). Taxonomy (NCBI): domain Bacteria; kingdom Pseudomonadati; phylum Bacteroidota; class Flavobacteriia; order Flavobacteriales; family Flavobacteriaceae; genus Polaribacter; species Polaribacter sp. HA6-7. The sequence goes on along the minus strand of NZ_CM146338.1, from coordinate 1,354,173 downwards.
TTAGAAAAAAATAATTTAGGTTATCATCACCCTAAAGTTTACGGTAAAGACATTGCAAAAGTTCATTATTTAAGAAAAGCAGGTTTAGGTGCTTTAGGTAATATGATTGGCGATATGAAAGCGGTTGCATGTATAGAAGATACAGCGGTTGCCCTAGAAGATTTGCCAAATTATATAGAAGAATTCACCCAAATAATGTCTAAATACAAGCAAAATGCTGTGTATTATGCACATGCTGGCGCTGGTGAATTGCATTTAAGACCAATATTAAATTTAAAAAAGAAAGCAGATGTTGTTTTATTTAGAAAAATAACTACTGAAACTGCAGAATTGGTAAAAAAATACAAAGGTTCCTTTAGCGGCGAACATGGGGATGGTATTGTACGTGCAGAATTTATTCCGTTAATGATTGGTGAAAAAAATTATCAATTGCTAAGAAGAATAAAAAAGCTTTTGATCCCGATAATATTTTTAACAAAGGTAAAATTACAGATGCTTTTTCTATGGATGAGAATTTGCGTTATGAAATTGATCGTGATGAGCGAGAAATTAAAACAATTCAAGATTTTTCTGACAGTGAAGGGATTTTAAAATTAGCAGAAAAATGTAATGGTTACGGCGATTGTAGAAAACCCGTAGAAGCTGGCGGAACAATGTGCCCTAGTTATAGAGCAACAAAAGACGAAAAAGATACCACACGTGCAAGAGCAAATACTTTACGTGAATTTCTAACAAATTCTAAAGAAGCAAATAAATTCAATCACAAAGAGTTAAAAGAAGTATTTGACTTGTGTTTAAGCTGTAAAGCTTGTGCTTCAGAATGCCCAAGTAATGTTGATATTGCTACTATGAAAGCAGAATTTTTATATCAATATCAAGAAACAAATGGTTATTCTTTTAGAAGTAAATTATTTGCAGAAAATGTAAAATACAATAAGTTGGGTAGCATTGTACCTAGTTTAACAAATGCTATTTTAAATACACCGTTTGCAAAAGCTGCCATGGGTGTTGCTAAAGAAAGAACAGTACCTAAATTAGCAAAATCAACTTTAAAAAAATGGTATAAAAAACAACCAATTACAAAACATAAAAAAACAGTTTATTTATTTTGTGATGAATTTACTAACTTTTATGATGTAGAAATTGGTAAAGATGCTTATTACTTATTAGATAAACTTGGCTATAATTTAAAAATTGTAAATCATGAAGAATCTGGAAGAAGCTATATTTCTAAAGGATTTTTAAAACAAGCTAAAGCTGTTTGTAATTTTAATGTAACTATTTTTAAAGATATTATTACAGAGAAAACCCCTTTAATAGGAATAGAACCTTCTGCTATTTTAACTTTTAGAGATGAATATATTCGATTAGCAGATGACAAAAAATCCGCAGAAAAAATTGCAAAAAATGTGTTTACTTTTGAAGAATTTCTTGCAAAAGAATTAGAAAACAAAAAGTTTGATACTAATGTATTTACTAATAAAACTAAAACTTTAAAGGTTCATGGCCATTGTCATCAGAAAGCTTTATCTGGTACACACGCAAGTTTTCAAATTTTAAATATTCCTAAAAATTATAACGTAACAATTATAAACTCACGGTTGTTGTGGTATGGCAGGTTCTTTTGGTTATGAGAAAGAACATTACCAAATTTCTATGCAAGTAGGTGAAGATACTTTATTTCCAAAAATTAGAAATACACCTAAAGAAACAGAAATTGCCGCTGCTGGTACAAGTTGCAGACATCAAATTTACGACGGTACAAAACGAATTGCCAAACACCCAATAACTATTCTAAAAGAAGCATTATCTTAGTAAAATGCAAAACAAAAATAAAATAGCTTCTATGCTTACGCTAATTATTGCAGGCGAAGCTATTTTTTTACTTCCGTTTATCTTAATGCGTGTTTTTAAGCCAATTATTAGAGATGTTTTTGTAATTTCTGATGCTCAAATTGGTGAAGCCCAAGCATTATATGGCTTAACTGCTGTTATTTCTTATTTTATTGGTGGCTTTCTAGCAGACAAATGGCAAGCAAGAAAATTACTTACGCTATCTTTAATTTTAACTGCTTTTGGTGGATTTTGGATGACTATGATTCCGTCTATAAATAGCTTGAAAATATTATATGCATTTTGGGGAGTTTCTACAATATTATTATTTTGGGCATCGCTTATAAAAGCAACTAGACAATGGGGAAATAAGAACAATCAAGGATTATCATTTGGTATATTGGATGGTGGTAGAGGATTTTTTGCAGCTTCAATCGCTTTGTTTGGCGCAAGTATTCTTACTTACTTTTTTCCTAAAAATGCCCTTGAAATTAGCCAAGAAACTAAAATAGATACTTTACAATACATAATTGGAGCAATAACCTGTATTGTTTTTTTAATTGCCTTTTTAGTTTGGAAATTCTTACCAAAAGATGAAGTTAAAAATTTAAATACAGAAGCTAAATTCAATTTTAAAAAAGCTTTCTCTTTACTAAAACAGAAAAAAATAATTTATCATTCATTAATTATTTTTTGTGCATATTGTGCTTATAAGCTTACAGGAGTTTATGGTACTTATGCAAAAGATGTGTGGAATTTCAGTTTGCAAGAAGCTACATATTTTGCTGTTTTTATTCAGTTTTTAAGACCATTATCAGCAATTTCGATTGGGTATGTTGCTGATAAATTTATACCTTCTAAAATTTTAATTCCTAGTTTTATACTATTAATATTCTGCTCTTTACTATTAGGTTCTCGTGTTTTTAAAAACCAAATAATTGCATTTTCTTTTACAAGTTTTATTTTAATGGCTTTTGGTACTTATGCACTAAGAGGTTTATATTTTGCAATCATAGAAGAAACCAACACGCCTTTACAGTTTACAGGTACTTTAGTTGGTATTATATCTGTAGTTGGTTTTACACCAGATATTTTTATGTCTCTTTTTAACGGTTATATGTTAGGTGAAAATCCGACAATTAACGAATATGAAAATTTATTTTTAACATTTACCATAATCCCTATTATAGGCTTAATTGCAGCTTTCGGATTTAGAAAATCTATACAAAATGAGTAAAAAACAAAAGTACGCTCCTTCTAAAGAAAGATATGACAAAATGAATTATAGAAGAACTGGAAATAGCGGATTATTACTACCGGAAATTTCTTTAGGTTTATGGCATAATTTCGGAGAAAATGACGATTTTAAAAATGCTAGAAATTTAATTAAATGTGCTTTTGACCACGGAATTACTCATTTTGATTTGGCTAATAATTATGGTCCACCATACGGTTCTGCAGAAACTACTTTCGGAAAAATCCTTAAAAAAGATTTTAAAAACTATAGAGATGAAATGATTATTTCATCAAAAGCAGGTTACGATATGTGGGAAGGACCCTACGGGAATAATGGTTCAAAGAAATATCTAATTTCTAGTTTAGACCAAAGTTTACAGCGATTAAATCTTGATTATGTTGATATATTTTATCATCACAGACCGGATTACAATACGCCTTTAGAAGAAACAATGGGCGCCTTAGATTTAATGGTTAAACAAGGTAAAGCTTTGTATGTTGGTTTATCTAATTACAAACCAAAAGAGGCAAAAAAAGCATTTGAAATTTTAAAAGAATTAGGTACACCTTGTTTAATACATCAACCACGTTATAGTCTGTTTGACCGTTGGGTAGAAGATGGTTTATTAAATTTATTAGAAGAATCTAAAGTTGGTGCCATTTGTTTTTCTCCGTTAGCACAAGGTATGTTAACTGATAAATATATTAATGGTTTACCAAAAGATTCTAGAGCTATAAAAGATGGTAGATATTTAAAAACAGATATGGTTTTAGAAAATTTACTAAAGATTAAAGCATTAAATGAAATTGCAATAAATAGAAACCAAAATTTGGCTCAAATGGCTATTTCTTGGATTTTAAAAGATGAAAGAATTACATCTGTATTAATTGGAGCAAGTAAAACTTCTCAAATTTCTGATAGTTTAAAAGCTTTAGACAACATCATTTTTGATAATGATGAATTAGAACAAATTGAAAAAGTTTTAAAAATGAAATAATTTTTTAAACCAAATCAAAAAAAATAGTACCTTTATGTGCATAATAAAGTAAAAATATGATTCTGAAAAAGATAACCCCCATCCTATTTTTAGCTATATCTATAGCTAGTTGCTCAATATTAAAAGCACAAAATTCTGTAAATCTTTCTTTACATCAAGACATGAAACTTCTTATTTGGGGTGATGAACTTGGTAACCGAGCAGGAACTTTAAATTATAATTTTAGATTAAAACACGAAACCCAAGACAAAAAATACGGATATTTTATGTACGGTTTAGAGTTTGAACAAGCTCTTTTAGATGATATTTATACTCGATTTGGCGCTTTTGGCGGATTTTCTTTTATGGAAGTTTTAGATGATTACAATTTTCATGTAACCCCAAGTATTGGCGCTGGTATTATCAACCGAACAGGTAAAAATTTATTTAGTTTATCTGCAGGTTTACAATTTGAATACTTTTTAGGAGACAGGTTTAGATTAAGCGTATTAAATCAAATAACTCAGAGAACAGATTTAGAATATTTATACGATGATTTAAAATATCGATATAGTTTCTTTATCGGTTTTGAATACACTTTATTTGAATTGAAAAGAAAAAGAAGGCCTTAATTTTTAAGACCAAAACTCTCTTTGCTTATTTAACTCTTCTTCTTCCTTAGTTAATTGTTCTATCTGCTCTACAGTTAAAACTTTTAAAAATGAAGGATGTTGTTCGATCGCATATTCAATTTTAGTTACAATTTCTGCAACCGTTTCGTTATCATAATCTATATCTAAAGGCTCTTTAATAACCATAGATTGTAAAACATTTCGCTTTTTTATAGACAAGCCTTTTTTATCAAAAGAACGTCTAAAACCATCAATAACAATAGGTACAACAACTGGTTTACAAGTTTTAATAATATGTGCTGTTCCTCTTCTAATTGGTTTAAAAGGAGTTGTTGTTCCTTGCGGAAATGTTATAACCCAACCATCTTTAATAGCTTTCTGAATATTAGAAATATCAGAGTTTTTAACTTGCCTGTTTACATTTTTACCTGCACTTCGCCATGTTCTATCAATAGAAACAGAACCGGCATAAGCAAATAATTTAGGTAAAATACCGGATTTCATAGTTTCTCCTGCAGCAACAAAGTAAATATTTAATTTCGGATTCCAAATGTAACCTACATTTTTAATCGAATCATCTCTACCTTTTAAGGCAGCATTAAAAACATGAAACATTGCAGCAACATCTGCAAAATACGTTTGATGGTTCGAAATAAATAAAACATTTCTATCTGGTAAATTTCTTAATATTTCAGATCCTTCAATTTGTAAATTATTAAACTTACGATATCTTCCATGAGAAATTACACCAAAAATTCTAATAATCATTTTTTTAAAAACAAAATATGACCAAAAGGATTTCTTTTAAATAAAGGCATTATAGATTAATTTTTAATACTTGGTTAACTGCAAATTTACAAAACAATTTACAAACCTTATTGTTTTAAAAGTTCTTTAATTTCTGATAACATCATTGCTGTTGCACCCCAAACAACATAACCATTTAGTTTAAAGCAAGGTACATCTGTATTTTTCATATATGAGGTGCTTAAATTGACCGTTGTTAGCGATGTATCATTTAATAAATCTTCTAATAAAACCTCTATGGTAGTTTCTACTTCGTAATTTGTAATAAATTTTGGTCTTTCGGATAGATAACCTATAAATGGTGTTGCTAAAAAATTACTTGGCGGAATGTAAACATCTGTAAGTTCTCTTATAATTTCTACCGATGCTGTTTTTATACCAATCTCTTCATTTGCTTCTCTTACAGCTGTAGCTTCTAAATTTTTATCAGAAATATCAATTTTTCCACCAGGAAAACTTATTTGTGCAGAATGTGTACCTTTATAACTAGCTCTTTCTGTTAAAATAAATGTGGTTTCATTATTTTCATTAGGGTAAAATAATGCCAAAACAGCGGCTTTCTTTGGATTACTCGCTTTTATTTTATCTGCATCATATCTTAATCTAAGTTCAGCGCTAATTTAAACTGAGCATCTAAACCACCTAATTTGCTTGTTTTAAAAGAGTTTATATTTGATTTAAATTGATTAAATTTCACTTTGAAATGTATTTTAGAATTAAACTAATGCCTTTTAAATATAATAATTATTTTTTGGCAAGAATTTTGAATAGATATTAAATATGAATAATAAATACAAAAAATTGATAGCAAGTATTGCATTAGATGCTTTTGGCTTAATACCAGTACCTTTTTTAGATTTTCTTTGGGCGCCAATATCTCGGTTATATAATGACTAAGATGTACAAAGGTAAAGAAGGTAAAGTTGCAGGTATAGTTTCTTTTTTAGAAGAGATTTTACCTTTAGATATAATACCAACTTTTACCATTATGTGGGTTTATAGCTACATCATAAATAAGAGAAAAAATGAAGAATTAATAGAAAATTAATCTTCTTTTTTAAATAAAAATCCTAAACCTAATCTACTTAAAAACTTTTTTTCGAAAGCCCAAAAGAATTTAAATTGCCCAAAAAGCCAACCAACTATTGGTAACGTTAATTGATAAACCGGAAAAATAAGTAATATTCTTAATGGCCAGTATATAAAACCTGATATTGTTTCTCTGTCTAATCCTAAAAAAGCAGTAATTGGTTTTGCAACCCAAGCGGCAAAAGAACCGTTTATTGCAAAAACAATAAAAATAGCAACTACAGACCAGTTACTTTCTATATTCCAACGTTTTTTTAATTTCTCCATAAAAATAATTAAGCTTTAGTTTTAGATTTTCTAAACATTAGCCAAACACCTATTAAAACCAAAGGTATACTTAAAACTTGTCCTGTATTTAACGGACTAAATATCCATTCTTCTCCTCTTTGTTGAACTTGTGGTTCTTTTAAAAATTCTATTATAAATCTTAAAGACCATAAAACAACCATAAACAAACCAAATAAAAATCCTGTTTGTTGTTTTTTATCTGTTTTCCAGTACAAATACCACATCACAAAAAATAGTGCTAAATAACTAAAAGCTTCGTATAATTGCGTTGGATGTCTTGGTGCAGTTTCTCCTGCTGCTTTAAAAATTACACCGAAATTACTTCCTGTTTCTTTTCCATAAATCTCTGAATTAAAAAAGTTACCAAAACGAATAAAAAATCCTGCTAAAGCAACCATTATTGCCAATCTATCTAAAATAAACAACCAAGGTTTTTGTAAATGTTTTTTTGCATAAAAATACATCGCAATTGGAATACCAATGGCAGCACCATGACTAGCAAAACCTGTAAAACCTGTAAACTTCCATCCTTCTGCAGATTTTTTAAATGGTAAAAATATTTCTAATAAATTATGCTGATAATAATCCCAACTGTAAAAGAAAACGTCTCCTAAACGCATTCCTATTAACATCGATAGAAAAACATACATAAACAATGGATCCATTTTTTCTACAGGAATTTTGTCTTCGATATATATTTTTTTCATAAAACGCAAGCCTAGTAAAAATGCTGCTACGAACATTAAACTATACCAACGAACTGTAAAAAAACCTAAATCTATTCCTATAGACGGATTCCATTCTATTGCTAAAAAACTCATATTTTTATTTTTTCTAAGTGCGAAAGTAATAAAGCAATCGCTGTTTTAAATAAATTAATTGTTATTCTTTCTTTTCGGCACAGGATCATAACCACTACCGCCCCAAGGATGGCAACTAAATATTCTTTTTAAAGCTAACCAACCACCGGAAAACAAACCATGTTTTTGCAACGCTTCTATTGTATAATGAGAACACGTTGGACTATATCTACATGTTGCCGGTGTAAACGGAGAAATGGCCGTTTGATAAAAACGAACTAAAAGAATAAATGGATATGAAAGGATTTTTTTCAATATTAAATTTTAAAAAGCACTTTAATTTTATAAACCAAAATCTAAAAAAATTAATTTAAACTAAAAGTTGTACCATCTTTACCGTCTTTTAATTGAATTCCTAATGCAATTAATTCATCTCTAATTTGGTCTGATAATGCCCAATCTTTATTTTCTCTTGCTTCTTTTCTTAATTTTATAAGCAACTCTACAACACCATTTATTTTTTCTGAACTGTCTTGCGAATTTTCATTCATCAATCCTAAAACATCAAAAACAAATGCATTTATAGTTGCTGTAAATGTTGCTAAATCATCCGCAGTTAAACTTGCTTTATTTTCTTTAATTTGATTGATCACTTTTACAGCTTCAAATAAATGTGAAATTAAAATTGGTGTATTAAAGTCATCATTCATGGCTGCGTAGCAATCTTTTTTCCAAGAATCAACATTAAAAGTAGATGTTTTTTTAGCTTCTATTTTATCTAAAAAAGTAACGGCCTCCATTAATTTAGCGTGTCCTTTTTCCGAAGCTTCTAAAGCTTCACCGAGAAAAATCTAAAATACTTCTGTAATTTGCTTGCATGTTAAAAAAACGAACAACACTTGCAGAAAATGCTTTTGGTAAAATATCGTTCTCTCCTGATAAAATTTCATTCGGAAGAATAAAATTACCCGTAGATTTAGACATTCTTTGGCTATTTAATAAAAGCATATTTGTGTGCATCCAATAATTAACAGGAGTTACACCACTACATGTTTGAGATTGTGCAATTTCACATTCGTGATGTGGGAATTTTAAATCCATTCCGCCACCGTGAATGTCAAAATTTTCTCCTAAATACTTTGTACTCATCACAGAACACTCTAAATGCCAACCAGGAAAACCATCTGACCAAGGAGAAGGCCAACGCATAATATGTTTTTCATCAGCTTTTTTCCAAAGTGCAAAATCTTGTGGATTTTTCTTGTCTGATTGTCCGTCTAAAGTTCTTGTATTATTTAATAGATCTTCTACTTTTCTACCGAGATAAAATTCCGTAATTTTCTTTTTTATTGTATTCGTGTACATCAAAATACACAGAACCATTTACCTCATACGCAAATCCTTTTTCTATGATTTCTTTAATCATTTCTATTTGCTCTACAATATGCCCTGTTGCAGTTGGCTCTATACTTGGTGGTAAAAAGTTGTAATTTTTTAAAACATCATGAAAATCTACAGTATAACGCTGTACAACTTCCATAGGTTCTATTTGTTCTAAACGTGCTTTTACAGCAATTTTATCTTCACCTTCATCTGCATCATTTTCTAAATGACCAGCATCTGTTATGTTACGTACATAACGTACTTTATAACCTAAGTGTAATAAATATCTATACACCACATCAAAAAACATAAAGGTTCTTACGTTACCTAAATGGGCGTTGCTATATACGGTTGGTCCGCAGACATACATGCCTACGTATCCTTCTGTTATCGATTTAAAATCCTCTTTCTTTTTAGTAAGAGAATTGTATACTTTCAATTGATTTTCTTTGTAGAGTTCCATTAAAAAAAGTGACTAATTACAGCGGATAAAGATAGGCACTTTATTAAGAATAGAGAAATGGAATTTGAGTGAAGTTTACTTAAATATGTGTTTCTAATTTTACTTGATTGTAATAGTACTAAATTGCCCATTTACTTTTAACAAGTTATTAGTTGTTGCATCATTTTTAAAATATTTTACTCTTTCGTTTTTCAAATTAACCTTATTTACTTGATATTTATATTTAGAGTGCACATTACCAAAGTTTAAGATTGCTTCTGAGTTACTTAAATCTAAAACAAACTCTTCGAAATTTGCATCAAAACCTTTAATAGTAATTTCGCCAAACTTATCTGTTACTGAGACTTTTTTATTGATTTTATCGATTTCTAATTTCGAAAAATTATTAAAAATATTAGTATTTGTAACCGATGCTATTTTTGCATCGGTTACATTGTTTAAAAATAAAGTACAAGCGTTTAAACTGTTTATGTTAACAGGTGATGAATCTATATTTAGCTTACCTCCTATTAAGTTATTTGCATTGAAAGTACCATATTTTAAGCTACCGAAGCAACTGAGTTAGGTAAATTTACTTTACAATGACGAGTATTTAATTTAAAAGTAGCGGCTTTGGGTACTTTTATTTCTATCGTTTTTTTAATTTTTACATTTTTACCTTTTGTTTCTTTCTCATCAGCATTAAAATTGAAATTAAATTTCATGTTTTTTAAACTTTCTTGTGCTTTTAACAAACCTTGTTTAATTTGCTCTTTATCAATATTTTTGATTTGGAGTTTAGCCTCATTTAAAGCTTCTTTTAACTTTTGCTTATCGATGTTTTTTAAATGATTTTTAGAATTTCTTAATTCAGCTTTAATTCTTTTGCCGAATTGTTAAGTTCTTCTTCAATTTCTTTAAATCGTTTTGTTTTTTTGAATTCTTCCCATTCTTTTTTAGATTTAATAATGATGTGTTCGTTATCATTATGATATTCGAAAGAGTATTTATTTTCTCTTATCATTCTTTTTTCAATATCCTCTAAAGAATCAAAGTCAAAGTCAAAATCGAAGTCCATTTCTGGAATTTCTATATCTTCAATTTCTGGTATTTTGATATCAGCAATATTAATATCAGGAATGTTTATATCCATATTTTCAAAAAAGACAATATTATTTAAGCCTAAAGATTTACCGAATTCGAGACAACACTTACTTTTTTCTTGTTTCCGAGTGCTTCAAAATTCCATTTTTTAAAGTATTCTTCTGCTTTTTCCTTAGAAATTCCCTCTACTTCTATCGTTGCAATTATAGAAACTTCATTTTTATTCCAAGTAGTTACGTTTATTGTAGAATTAGATGCATTAATGTCTAATTGTACATCTTTATTTACGGTAAAAGTTTCTGTATATTTTTTGTCGAATTTTTGCGCATAAATAGTACCGAGTAATAGAAATGCAACTAAAAAACTGAATGTATTATATAATTTGATTTTCATTTTGTATTTTATTTAAATTTTTAAGTTGTTGTAATTGCTTTTTCAAGCGTTGTAACAGCTGTAATCGTAATTTTAAATTACTTATTAATGCATTTATGGTAACATCATTAACCCCTTTTGTATTGAGCTCTTGGGTTAATAATTTATATTCTTTTGTTAATTCTGATATTTTAGATAAATAATCATCTATAACCTCTTTATTCTCTTCTGTTAACTCTAATTGACTAATTTCTAAACTAATACTACTTTTATAGTATTTTTCTATGGTTTCAAATTCGGCGATATACTTCCTAAACTTATTTCTTTAGTTATTTTTTTTGTTTCGTTAATAGATTTTGAAGGATAAAACTGCACACAAATACTAACTAATAAAGCTACAGTTGCAGCAATACTTAACCATTTATAATTGATTTTAGTTTTCTTTTTACCGTGTAATTCTTTTTCTAATAAAGCTTCAAATTTATTTACGTGATTTGCTGATAAATCAACCTTTTCTTCTTTGTATTTCTTTACAGAATCTCTAATATCTTGCGGCATACATCGTGTTTTTTAGTTTTTCTTTTAATACTTTTTTACCTCTTAACAATTGTGTTCTAGAAGTGTTTTCTGTAATATTTAATATTTCAGAAATTTCTTGATGATCGTAACCTTCTAACAAGTACAAGGTTAAAACCAGTCTGTATTTTTCTTTTAACGAGTTTATATTTGCTACAATTTCATCTACAGAAATTGTGTTTTCTACTTGCCAATCTTCTTCTTCTACCTTTGTAATAACATCGTTATTTATGGCTATTAATTCTAATTTATTTTTCTTTAATAAATCGATACTTTGATTGATTACAATTCTTTTTAACCAAGCACCAAAAGCAACTTCATTTTTGTAATTTTTGATATTTTTAAAAGCCTTAATAAAAGCATCTTGCATTATATCTTCTGCCAAAAACCTGTCTTTTACATATCTATTTGCAACCATAAACATAGCGTTGCAATATAAATTATACAATTGCATTTGCGACTTTGCGCAATTGTTTTTGCATTTATTAATTATAGGTTGATGTAATTGTTTGGTTGATGTCATTACTTCTTTCTTACTCTAAAGACGATACATTTTTTGAAGTGTTGCAAAATTTGTAATTAATTATCTTTAAATTTACATATTATCTTAAACAATGAACAAAAATTCTTCTGCTTTACACGAAAAAGATGGTGTTTCACAGCCGGAAACTACTAGTAGATCTTCTGCGGAAAAAATTAAACTAAATAGAGTAAAACAAAACTCTGTTAATGAGTTTGTTTCTAAAATTTTAGAAGGAAATATCACTTTTTTAAGTAAAGCAATCACGCTAGTAGAAAGTACTAATTCGAAACATCAAGAAAAGGCAAACCAAATTTTAGAAAAATGTTTGCCACACGCAAATAAATCTATAAGAATTGGTATTACTGGTATTCCAGGTGTTGGTAAAAGTACATTTATAGAGGCTTACGGTAAATATTTAACTTCTAAAGGTAATAAAGTTGCTGTTTTGGCGGTAGACCCAAGTAGCTCTGTAAATAAAGGTTCTATTTTAGGCGATAAAACAAGAATGGAACAGCTTGTAACAGATAAAAATGCTTTTATTAGACCTTCGCCTTCAGGTACTTCTTTAGGTGGTGTTGCTCAAAAAACAAGAGAAAGCATTATTTTATGTGAAGCTGCCGGTTATGATACTATTATTATAGAAACTGTTGGTGTTGGGCAATCGGAAACCGTTGTGCATTCTATGGTAGATTTCTTTTTATTATTAAAATTAGCCGGTGCCGGAGATGAATTGCAAGGTATAAAAAGAGGAATTATTGAAATGGCAGATGCAATTGTCATTAATAAAGCCGATGGTGAAAATGAAAGAAATACAAAAATTGCAAAAGTAGAATTTAATAGAGCTTTGCATTTATATCCTTTAAAAGAAAGTAAATGGCAACCAAAAGTATTAACTGCTAGCGCGCTTCATAACAAAGGTATTGATAAAATTAATCAAATGATTTTAGAGTATATTTCTTTAACAAAAAACAATAAGTATTTTACTCAAAAACGAAACGAACAAAATAAATATTGGCTATTATCTACTATCGATCAGCAATTAAAAGCAAATTTTTATAATAATCCACAAGTTAAAAATGCCTTACAAAATGAGATTAATAATTTAGAAAACGGCATTACAACGCCTTTTAATGCTGCAAAAAAATTATTGAATCTATAAAGCTTATCATTATGACTAAATACTACATTTTTTTACGTTAATTTTATTGATAACTAGTTGTACTCAAAAAAAAGAACTGAGTTCTATAAATCCAGAAAACTGGACAAAGAGAGCAATTAACATTTCGACTAAAGATTCTCTAGAATATGGAAAATCTTACCTTTCTATTTATTCGCAAATCTACAGTTTGTCTGAGCACAAAAAGCATAACTTAACGGCAATGGTTAGTTTAAGGAATACAAGCGACAAAGATTCTATTTATATTTTAAGTGCTAAATACTATGACACGCATGGTAAAACAATAAGAACTTACTTTGATTATCCTATTTATTTGACGCCAATGGAAACTACCGAAATTATTATTGATGAAATTGATATAACTGGTGGCACAGGTTCTAATTTTTTGTTTGAATGGAAATTACCTAAAAATAGTTCTGAACCACTTTTTGAAGGTATTATGACTTCTACAATGGGCCAACAAGGATTATCGTTTACAACACAAGCAAAAAGAATTGAGTAATATCTTACAATTAAAAATGCCTGCTACTAAAAAAGTAACAGGCATCTATCCAACTAAAATCAACCAAAACAAACATGGTCAAAATCTTAACATCATTTTTTAGAAAGTATAAGTAATACTTGCTTTTGCAAAAAATGGTGTACCTGGTGTAAAATGAATTTCTTCTACGGGGTTTTGTTCGTTTTGTAATCTAGATTCTGTAGCAAATTGAGTTTCGTTCCAAGCTACATCAAAAATATTTTCGATTGCCAAACCTAATGTTACGTCTTTCATTTTATAATTTACATTAAAATCTGCAACAAAATAACCTTCTGCAACAATAGAATTATCTTCTGTTGCTGGTCTATCATCTATATATCTATATTGAAATCCTCCGAGAAAAATTACCTAAATTATTAACAGACAATCCACCTACTGCGGTAAGATCTGGTGCTAAAGGAATGTAATCTTCTCCTGATATATTTTCTAAACTTCTAGCTTTTGTAAATGTTACATCTGTATTAAAATATAACCAATCTGTAAATTGATATCTTACGCCTAAATCTAAACCATAACGCTCAGATTCTCCTGAAGGTTCTACAATACCAGCATCACCTACATAAACAAATTCTTCTTCAGATAATAAATACCAAACAGCCGTATTAACGACCATATTTTTTGTTGGTTTCCGGATATTACCAAAATCTAAACCATATGCTTTTGGTAAAACTTTATCTGCATTTTGCTGTAAAACAACTCTTGTATCATTACTATGAAATCCAATTCCAGATTTTAAAAACCATTGTAAGTTATCGTTTTGAGAATACAAGAAATTTAATTTTGGTGTTACAATAGCTTTGTTTTTTGTTAACGTATTATAGTTCGTTTGCAAAGCATCGTTGTAAATAAATTTAAAATAATCTAATCGAACTGCTGGTGATATTTTAAATTTTCCTATTTCAAATTCTGAATTAAAAAATGCATACATATTTGTTTGTCTTACATCTCCTAATTGAATTCTATCGATAATTTCTTGTCTATTTTTTGTGTGAGACAATTCTATATCATTTATAATATCATATCGTAAACCTGCACCTTTAGTAAATTTAGCTTCAACGTCACCAAATAATTTATTTGAAATAATTTGTGCATTTGCACCAAAAATATCTCTGTTTTCAAATTGTCTAATTTGATCTCCGTTAACAGGATCTTCTAAAAAGAACGTAAAATTAGAAAATAGTTCGAAATTGTATTTAGAATAAAACACATTCGATTTTAAAATACTTTCTTCTGACAAGGATTTATTTAACTCAACATTAAAATTTGTTCTAGATGTTGTACCTCCTTCTGTATCGTCTATTGCACCAAAACGAGTAATATTACCATTATTTACTTCTCTTTCGGTATTTGCCCTGATGCATCCCAAGTACTTGTAAAGTGAGAAGCTGTTACACTAACTCTGTCTTTACCGTTTAAAAAGGTATTGTATTTACCAAATAAATTTAATCTGTTAAAATTCTGAGGAGATTCAAACGGACCATCTGTAGCAATATATTCTACTGCAACATAAGCATCATCTTTCTTATTACCTTCTAAAAGGTCGAACATACCTAAAAAACGTTGTGAGTTAAACTGCCCTACTTCCATAGATATCATGCTGTTTTGTATGCTTTTTTAGTAGAAAAGTTAACATAACCAGCCGTGTTAAAGTCGCCTTGTTTTGCATAATAAGGTCCTTTACCAAAATCAATTTTTTGAATTGTTTCTGGTATTACAAAGTGTAAATCACTATAACCTTGACCATGTGCATGCGAAACCATGTTTATTGGCATACCATCTACAGAAAGTGTAACATCTGTACCATGATCAATATCAAAACCACGTAAAAATATTTGTTCTGCTTTTCCGCCACCGGCATGTTGCCCTATAATTAAACCTGGTACTTTTCTTAAAATTTCTTGTGAATTGTTAACAGGATTAACTTCTAAATCTATTTTAGATATCGTTTGTAAAGCATTAATTTCTTTTCTTAAAACCAACTCTTCTAATTGAAATACCTTAGTTTTTAAAACAACTTTAAAATCATTAAAATTTTCTGCTGTCAAAACAACTTCTTGTTTCTGAAATCCTAAAATACCTATTTGAATTGTATCACCAATATTTGTATTTAATACTTTAAAATTTCCGTTTAAATCTGAATGTGTATGCGCATTAGAGCTAACATTGAACACATATGCATTTTCTACAGGATTATTATAAGTATCTATAATTTTACCCTTTAATTCTTGTGCTTTTGTTTGTAAACAAGTTGCAAGAAAAATAAATACGAATAGTAAATTTCTCATTTTTATATTTTTTGCAAACTTATATATTTAAAATATCTTTTTCAGCTAAAGGCCCCAATTCGTAGATACTTTCTACCAATTCTTCTTTTAACATAATGGCTTCTTGCATTTTACCATTTGCTTTTAAAATATATGCGGCATGTAATAACGCTTCGGTTCGTAAGTTTTATTTAAAACAAATTTTTCTGTAATTTCTAAAGCCCTTTTTATTTGTCCGTTTTTAAAATAAGACCACGCTAATAAATCATAAGATTGTGCTGTTGGTCTTTCTCTTACTTCTTGAGCAGCTATATTTAAAGCTTTCGATTTTAAATCTTTATTATCTGCATACAATAAAACGTCGTATTTATGATACATAACTCCGTAATTAGAGTCTGATACTTGAGTAATGTACTTTTCGATTTGTTGTTTTTTCTACTGAGTTTTCCATAAAATCTAAAATTTCTGCTTTTAATAAGTGGTAATCTGGGGATTTGTTTTCTTGAGTTACTGTTTCTAAAATTCTTAAAGCTTCTTTAGGGTTTCGCTCGTAAGAATACACAATCCATGCAATTCCTTTTTTAGCGTAACTATCTTTAGGGTTTAGTTCTAAAGCTTTTAAATAAGCATTATAAGAATCTTTTATTCTACCTGCATGACCATAATAATCTGCTAGGTTTGTATAATTCCACTGAATTAAAGTTTTGTTATTTGAAGATTTTGCTATTTCTAAAGATGCTTCTAAATATGCTATTGCTTTATCTAAATTACCAATATGATCGTTGTATTTAGAAAGTCTTATTAAATAATCGAAACTCTTAAAGTTTTTAACTTTAGATAAGTATTTTTCAGTTTCTTTAAGATTGCCTAATTCTAGGTTAACATCTATTAACATAAACTGAGTCTGTTGAAGTTTTTCTCCGTTTTTTTCTGCTTTTTTTAATAAAAGCAAAGCCTCATTAAACCTGTGCTGAGAAATGTAGTTTCTTGCCAAACCTCTTAAATAACCTGCGTTATTATAAAATGTTTTTTCATTGGCAATGGTTAAGTTTTTTTCTGCACTTTTTAAAGATTCAATTTCTCCTGTTAACTTAAACATTGCATTGTTTGCTGATGCTAATTTTGCATAATAAGGAAATTGATTCGGAGTCTTTTCTAACTTCTTGGACCAAAAATTAGAATCTAATTGTATGTTTTCTAAAGAGTTATTTTCTGTAGCTTTTAAATAGGCATTATAATCTTTAGTATTTGTTATTTGTTTGTCTGTTGAATTACTGCAACTCGTTGCGATTGAAAAAGTTACAAATAATAAAATTAGTTGGATATATTTCATTGTTTGTATTTTATGTTGGTTAAAAATATCTGATGTATTATCAGAGAAAATACATCGAGATATTAGAGAGTTAACTTTTGTAATAAAATGACACATGCTCCCTTAAACATGTGCCATTTCTAAAAGCTTCTACTACCAAGGAGAAGCTAAATATGGAAAACTTGTTAAAAAGTCTTTGTCATTTGCATCTACATTATCATTTGATAAAGTTGGATTTTCCATAAAATCTTCTCCACCAAAAATCAATAATAATTCAACAGTAATTACATCATCTGCTAAAGCTCTACCTGTTAAAACGTTTTCTCCGTCGTAAAAAGTAGTTGTACCGTCTAAAGAAACATTTAAAACATCTGTTGCTAATAAACCAGTAAAAGCTGCAACATCTAAACCTAAAGCATTTGTATCTCCTTCATTTGCATACGCAGGACTTAATCCTTTTAAATTAGCTTCAAACATAGATTGAAACTTTGCGTTTTGTTCTGATGGAATTGTATTATTAAATTCATCTTTATTATCCGAAGAAACAAAAACAGTATTTACTGCTGGTCTTCCCATTTGGTCTTTTTGCATAAAAGTTCCGGAAAAATCTGTTTCTACAACTGCAACCACATCATCGTCGTTATTATTACAGCTAATAAATACTATAGAAGACATTAATAAAGCTGCTGTATATTTTATAAAATTAAATTTCATGATATTTTGTTTTTAAATTTTGTTAATTATTGTTTTACTTTAGCTTCTACCCAAGTATTAATTGTACCGAAGTACCAACCATACTTTTAGGAACTTCTACAACTATAGAAAGTACATTTGAACCTGCAAAAGTATCAGAACCCGGGTTATTAAAACCAGGAGCAGTTCCGCCAACAACTTCATTATATCTAGCAAAATCCATAAAGAAAGGATCATCTCTTGGTCCTGCAAACATTTTCATTCCTGCACTATTTTCTGCAATAATTGCTGATGAACCATACGCTGTAATATCTACTTCTCCTTTTACAGAAGACATTGTAGCAATATCACTTGTTAATCCTGGAAAAGAAGGTGCTACTGGCCCAAAGAAATACATTTTACCATCTCTAGGAATTGCTTGAATTACCAAATCTTCTACAGCGTCACGATCTGTATCAATATTAAACTCTATCAAAACATTTTCATCAAAAGATGTTGTTGAAGTGGCAGAAGGACTTAAAAGACCTTGAACATTTGCTACAAATACTAAATTATCTGTGTTTTCTCCTTCGAAAGCATAAAAATCTGTAATATCTGCAGATGTTCCTTGAGCTGCAGGTGCATCAATATGATCTGCCGCTACTGTAATTAAACCAATAATTGCAACAATTACGGTTCCTATTAAAATTTTACTTTTTTTCATTGTGTGAGTTTTATAGTTAATATTTAATTGAATCTCACACTACTTACGAGGTTATTAGATATACGGTTTTTTAAAATGTAACTTTTTTTCATATTTTTTTCTAATCCCTTATAAACACTGCTAAAAATAGTTGTAAAAATTTTTTAAACATGGTAAATAATCGTAGTATTGTATTAGAAAATTATAATTATTTTGAATAAAAACGAAAAAAAATCTTCTTGGAAAGAAAAACTTCATGAAATTATTTATGAAGCAGATACCAAACAAGGAAAGCTTTTTGACGTTGCATTACTTATTGCTATAATTGCCAGTATTTTATTGGTAATGTTAGAAAGTGTAGAGAGTTTTGATAATGAATATCATGATTTTTTAAACATTGGCGAATGGATTATTACAATTTTCTTTACAATTGAATATATTATAAGAATTATATCGATAAGAAAACCATTTAAATACATCTTTAGCTTTTATGGTGTTATTGATTTACTTTCTACCATTCCTAAATATTTATCATTTATATTGATAGGCTCGCAAAGTTTAGTGGCTTTAAGAGCTTTAAGATTGTTAAGAGTTTTTAGAATTTTAAAATTAGCAAGATATATTGGCGCTTCAAACAAATTATTATTAGCATTAAAATCTAGTAGAGCAAAAATTGCTGTGTTTTTATTTTTCGTTTTAATAGTTTGTGTAATTTTAGGTACAGTTATGTATATGATAGAAGGTGCCGAAAATGGTTTTACAAATATTCCTAAAAGTATTTATTGGGCAATTGTAACATTAACTACAGTTGGTTTTGGTGATATTGCACCACAAACACCATTAGGCCAATTAATTGCAAGTGTAATTATGATCTTAGGGTATTCTATTATTGCAATTCCAACCGGAATTGTTAGTTCTGAAATGACAAAAGCAGATGAAGATATAGACACAAATACACAATCTTGCCCAACTTGTTTAAAAGAAAAACATAAAAAAACGCAACATTCTGTTACAATTGCGGTAGCATTTTAAATTAAATGAACAAATACAAAAACACTTTAATAACAATTGTTGGTCCTACCGCAATTGGTAAAACTGCTTTAAGTATTAAACTTGCCAAAGCATATAATGCGAGCATTATTTCTTGTGATTCTAGACAGTTTTATAAAGAAATGACTATTGGTACAGCCGTACCAGAACCAGAAGAATTAGCCGCAGCAAAACATTATTTTATTCAAGATAGAAGTATTTTTGACACTTATAATGTTGGTGAGTTCGAAAGAGATGCTTTACAAACTTTAGACAATTTATTTCAAGAAAACCCAATACAGATAATGGTTGGCGGTAGTGGTTTGTATGTAGATGCTGTTTTAAAAGGATTGGATTATTTTCCGGAAGTAGATGCTAATATTAGAAAAAAGCTAACACAACAATTAGAGTCTGAAGGAATCGAAGTTTTACAACAACAATTAAAAGAGTTAGATATTGCTACTTATAATACTATCGAAATTGAAAATCCGCATAGAATAATGAGAGCTTTAGAAATTTGTATTGGTACAGGAACGCCTTATTCTACTTTTAAAAATAAACCTAAAAAACCCAGGGATTTTAATAGCATTAAAGTAGGTTTAAATGCAGAAAGAGAATTAATTTATAATAGAATTAATTTACGAGTAGATTTGATGATAAAAAATGGCTTAATTGAAGAAGCCAAAAAACTTTTTGAGTTTAAACATTTAAACGCCTTACAAACTGTTGGTTACAGAGAACTTTTTAATTATTTTGAAGGCAACTTTACTAAAGATTTTGCAATATCAGAAATAAAGAAAAACACCAGAAGATTTGCAAAAAGACAACTAACTTGGTTTAAAAGAGATACTGATACCTTGTGGTTTGATTATTTAACAGACATTCATAGTATTCAAAAAGAAATTGATTCGAAACTTTAAATGAAAGATAAAATTTTTACATTATTAAGTAAGGTTTACAATTTAAAAAACAAAATTGCCTTCTACCCTTCTATTATTGCTTTGGGCGGAGTTTTTTGCTTATTTAATGATGTTTTTAGAAAATCTAGGAATTTCTGATTATTTTCAAGAAATTTTACCAGAATTAGTAGTGAATGACGAAGAAACTGCAAGAACTATTCTTTCTACTTTTATTGCAGGATTAACATCAATAATGGTTTTTAGCTTTTCTATGGTTATGATTTTACTTAACCAAGCGTCTAGTAATTTTTCTCCTAGATTATTACCTGGTCTAATTTCTAACAGAAGACATCAAATTGTTTTAGGCTGCTATTTATTTACCATTATTTACTGTATTTTAATTTTAGTTTTTATAGAACCAAATGGTAAAGATTATCAATTACCAGGTTTTTCTGTGGTACTTTCTATCGTTTTCATGATAAATTCTCTTGGCGCTTTTATCTATTTTATCCATTCAATTTCACAAGAAATTCAGATTAACAATATTTTACTTAAAATTTATAGAAAAGCAGAAAAAAGCTTAAAAAGGTTAATCGAAATTGAAAAAGAAGTCAAAGATAAATCTGACACATCAAACTGGATTGAACACAAGACGAAAAAGTCGGGTTATTTTAAAACTGTATCTACAGATATTTTAGTTGATATGGCTTGCAAACATAAATTTGAATTAGAAATTTTATCAAACCAAGGCTCTTATTGCAGTGAAGGTGATGTATTGTTTAAATCGAATATTAAATTAAGCGAAGAAATTTTAGAAAAAATATACAATAATTTTGAATTTTCTAAAGGAGAGTTAATTGATAACAATTATCTTTTAGCTTTCAAACAAATTACAGAAGTAGCAGTAAAATCAATGTCACCAGGAATAAATGATCCTGGTACAGCTATAAATGCAATAGATTATTTATCTGAATTATTGGCGCTTAGAGCACAACTTACCAATTTTGAAATTAAACAAAAAGAAAACACAGATGCTTTAATAATAAATACGTTAAATTTTAAAGATTTAATTTATAATATTATGGCGCCTTTAAGAACCTATTGCTCGCATGACATAATTATAGTTAAGAAATTAATTATCTCTTTATTAAGAACAAAAAACAAAACGAATATTACATCTTACAAAACAATTCTTTCTTCTGAAATAGAACTGTTAATTACAGAT
The DNA here is from genome assembly GCF_055693625.1 of Polaribacter sp. HA6-7. Lineage (NCBI taxonomy): Bacteria > Pseudomonadati > Bacteroidota > Flavobacteriia > Flavobacteriales > Flavobacteriaceae > Polaribacter > Polaribacter sp. HA6-7. Next base: position 1,332,289 of record NZ_CM146338.1, on the reverse strand, counting down.
GCCAAAATTAATATTAAAAACACCGAAGATCTTAAAAATTTAGAGGCTTATTTAAATTAATAATCTTTTATACATTTGTTATCCTAAAATTAAATTATGAAATTAAAAATCACATTATTGTTTATCGCTTTTATAAGCACAATTTCTTTTGCTCAAACCAAAGTTGGATCTATCGATAGCGATTACATTATTAGCCTTATGCCGAGAGAATAAAGTTATCTTAAAAATGGCTCAAAAATATGGTGCGAAACTAGATTCTTCTTTTACTGTGAAAGTCGAAGATTTTAGAGCGAGATTAAAAGATTATCAAGCTAAAGAAAAAGAAATGGGCGATTTAGAGAAAAAGACAGTTCAAAAAGAATTGGCTTCTTTAGAACAAGACATCAACCAATATCAAAAAAATGGTAACACATTAATGGGCTTAAAAAGAGACGAATTAATGCGTCCGCTTTACAAAAAGCTTTCTAATGTTATTGCAGAAGTTTCTAAAGCAAATGGTTATACTCAAATTCTTACAACTACCGGAAATCAATTTGCTTACTTAGATCCTAAATTTGATATTACAGATTTAGTCATTAAAAAATTAGGAATTACAGTTCCTAAACCAACTAAACAATAAGAAATAGATAAATAAAAAGCCTCATAATTATTCATTATGAGGCTTTTTATAATCAGAATATAATATTATTACTCGTACTGCTTCATTTCTTCATCATAAAACATACCTGCTTTATCCATTAAATCTGCTAATTCTGTAGCAATATCTTCTTCATTTTCTCCTGTTAAATCTTCAAACCACTCAATTTCATCATCTTTTAAATTAATTATAAAACGTGAGAATTCTGTGTGCAACACAAATATATCTTCTGGTGCGTTGCTATTATCTGCAAGTAAAAACTTTGGTAAATCCATTATTTATTTTTTAATATTTTAAAACTTATCTATCAATGTTGCTTTAAATTTAAGCAACAATTATTTTTTCGTCTTTCTCTTTAATCAACTTTAAAGTTAAGGAATTAAACCTTATAAATAGTAAAACAGATGCTGTTGTTAAACCTGCCAACAAACCTAACCAAATACCAAAACTGCCGTACATGCTTTCTTGCCCTAAATAATAAGAAACCGGAAAACCAACAACCCAATAAGATATAAAGGTTAACACCGTAGGAATTTTTACATCTTGTAATCCTCTTAAAGCTCCTAAAACAACAACTTGTATACTATCTGATATTTGAAAAAATGCTGCCGCCAATAATAAATTTGCTGCAATAGATAGTACTTCTTTATTATCTACATAATTTGCTGTATCGCTTAAATCTACATATAAATTTGGTAAACTTTTATGAAAAATAAAGAATAATAGCGCAAAGAATGTGGCTAGCAAAACTCCTAATAAAAATATAGAGAAAGCTATTCTGCGCAACTCTCTGTAATTTTGTAATCCTTTTTGATTACCAACTCTAATCATAGAAGCCACACTTAGACCCATGGCAACCATAAATGTCATAGAAGATAAATTTAATGCTATTTGGTTTGCTGCTTGCGGATTTTTACCCAACAAACCACTTAACCAAATGGCAGCAGTAAAAATTGCTACTTCAAAAAACATTTGCATTGCACTTAAAGAACCTAAGTTTATAATCTTTTTAATCATTAAAAAGTCTAAAACAAAAAACTGAATATTTTTTACAATTCTTTTAGATCTTTCTTTAAAACGTAAAAGAAGCCATAAATAGATAACCATTATTATTCTTGAAGCTAAAGTACCATAGGCTGCACCAACAATTCCCATTTCGGAAAACCAAACTTACCAAATATTAGTAGATAGTTTAAAAGCACATTTACAATATTTGCTAATAAAGTAGCGTACATAGGATATCTTGTCATCGACATACCATCACTAAATTGTTTAATTGCCTGAAAAATTATTAACGGAATTAGTGAAAAAGCTACCAAATCTAAATACGGTATTGCCAATGCTACAACTTCTTCGGGTTGTTTCATTAAATACATAAGTGGCTTAGAAAAAAACACTAATAAAAACAATAAAATGCCTAAAGTAGTGCATAAAAACAAACCATGTTTATAGGTAGATCTTGCTTGTTTTAAGTTGTTAGAAGAATCTGCTTCTGCAATTAATGGTGTTATGGCTGTAGAAAAACCAATACCAATAGACATTGCAATAAACATAAAACTATTACCCAAAGAAACCGCAGCTAACTCTGCCGTACCTAATTGACCAACCATAATATTGTCTATAAAACTAACAAATGTATGCCCAAGCATACCTAACATAACTGGTGCTGCTAGTTTTAGGTTGTAATTAAATTCTGAGGTGTATTGAGATAGATTCAACTTTCTTTGTTTTTCGGACAACAAAAGTACAATTAGTTCATAAATTATATAAATGTGCGAACAGAAGTTATACACAAAAAAAGCTACCTTAAAAAGGTAGCTTTTTTATTTAGAAATTATTTAACTACATTTTGGCTTTAGGCAATAATACGGCATCAATCACATGTATTACTCCGTTAGATTGGTTTACATCTGCAATTGTAACTTTTGCTTTTCCTCCATTTTCATCAGAAATATAAACATCTTTTCCTTTCATCCAAGCAGTAATTTCTGCACCACTTACTGTTTTAATTACAGCTTTACCATTTCCTTTTTCAATAAGGCTTATAATTTCTGTTGCACTCCAGTTACCAGCAACAACATGATATTTTAAAACAGACTGTAATTTCATTTTGTTTTCTGCCATTAACAAAGCATCTACAGTTCCTTTTGGCAACATACCAAAAGCTTTGTTTGTTGGTGCAAAAACTGTAAACGGACCATCGCTAGATAAAACACTAACTAAATCTGCAGCTTTAACTGCCGCAACTAATGTTGTATGGTCTTTAGAATTAACAGCATTTTCTACGATGTTTTTAGAAGGATACATTGCTGCACCACCAACAATTTTGGTTTTTTGTGCCATAAAAGATTGACCTAAAAACATTGCAAAAATAAATACTGAGGCTTTGATAAAATTTAATTTTTTCATAATTTGTAAATTGAGTTATTAATTTTTTGTTCTCAAAAGCACTTACGATATTCATTTACTTTTGGTTTTGTTAAAAAAATCCCAAAACAAATATTTCTTAGGTTTCCATCTATATAATTACTCGAATAATTTAATTATTATTACTTTTGATTTCTAATTAAAAAAACAAATAATGGCAGATATAACTTTAAAAGGAAACGCAATAAATACAATAGGAAATTTACCAAAAATTGGTTCTAAAGCATCTAATTTTTCTTTAAAAACAGTAGATTTATCAGAAAAAACGTTAGAAGATTTTAAAGGTAAAAAAGTAGTTCTTAATATTTTTCCTTCTATAGATACTGGTACTTGTGCTACTTCTGTAAGAGAATTCAATAAAAAAGCATCAGAATTAGAAAACACTGTTGTTTTATGTATTTCTAAAGACTTACCATTTGCGCAAGCTCGCTTTTGTGGTGCAGAAGGTATTGATAATGTTATAATGTTATCTGACTTTGCAAACGGAAGTTTTGGTAAAGATTATGAACTTGATATTGCTAACGGACCTTTAGCTAACTTGCACTCTAGAGCAGTTGTAATTTTAGATGAAGAAAGTAAAGTTATTTATACTGAACAAGTTTCTGAAATAGCAGATGAACCAAATTATGAAGCTGCATTAAAAGCAATATAATTTAATGAAAAACCCAAACGACGGCTTTGTTAAAGGTAGATTACGCAGTTTAAAATTTGCTTTTAGAGGTACATGGTTGCTTATTACAACAGAAGATAGTATTAAGGCGCAAATTGCAATCGCAATAATTGCAACTATTTTAGGCTTTTATTTTAACATCTCTAATATAGAATGGATGTTTCAATTTATGGTAATAGGAATGGTTTTAGTTGCCGAATCTTTAAATACCGCTGTAGAAAAAATTGCAGATTTTATTCATCCAGATTTTCATGTTAAAATCGGATTTATAAAAGATATTGCTGCTGGGGCACCTACCTTTGCAGCTATAATATCTTTAATTATTTCCGGGTTCATTTATATTCCAAAAATCATTTTACTATTTTAGCATAACTCACTTATAATAATTCATTTACTTAATGGCTAAAAGAAAACCTAGCGTAAAAAAACACACGAAAACATTAGAAAATAAACCCCTATTTTTGCTTTTTTAAAAACAAAACAGGCACAGACAATTTTTGGTTTTTTTTAATATCGTTTTCTGTTTTTTTATGCATTGCTTTTATATCATTCTTTTTTAATTGGCAAGAAGACCAAAGCACATTAGATCAATTAACAAATAGAGCCGTTAAAAGCAGTAATTTATTAGGTAAAATTGGCGCAAATTTAAGTCACTTTTTTATATACAAAGGTTTCGGAATTGCTTCTTTTATAATCGCAATTCAGTTATTTTTAATGGGTTTAGATGTATTGTTTAAAAGAAAACTTTCTAAAATTATTCTTGCTTGGAACTGGAGCTTAGTTGCGATGGTTTTAATATCGATTTCACTTGGATTTCTGCATGTAAAGTTTGCACTATTATCTGGTATTGTTGGTTTTGAAATCAACCAATATTTACAAGATTTTATTGGTAAAACTGGTTTAGCAATTGCATTAATCTTTCTATTTGCTGCCTATATTGTAGTTCGATACAAGGTTACTTTTGACCTTTTTATTGAAAAGTTAAAACAAAAAAGAGCGGCTAAAGAACAAGAAGAATCTTTAATTGTTGAAGAAAACATTTCTAATGCAAAAGAAGATGAAAAGGCTATTGAAAAGGAAAAAACAAATGAAGTTGTAAAGAAAACGGTCGAAGAATCATCCGATGATAAAGAAAAGTCTAATTTCGAAAAATCTGTAATCGATTTAAAACCAACAATTTCTAAACATTCTGATGTTGAAACAAAAAAAGAAGAGTTAACTTTAACTGTTGCGCATGAACCAGAAGCAAATATTGAAGAAACTGTAGAAGATTTAAACGACGTAGGCATCGATGTTGCTATTGGTAGAGAAGAAGAATCTTCGACTCAGAATTTATCTGATAAATTAGTAAAAGATTTTGGTGAATTTGACCCAACCTTAGAACTTGCAAATTTTAAGTTTCCTACTTTTAATTTATTAAAACAATACAACGAAACAATATCTATAGATCCAAAAGAATTAGAAGCCAACAAAGACCGAATTGTAGAAACTCTAAAAAATTATAAAATTGGTATTGCAGAAATAAAAGCTACTGTAGGACCAACAATTACCTTATATGAAATTGTACCGAAGCTGGAATTAGAATTTCTAAAATTAAAAATTTAGAAGACGATATTGCACTTTCTTTATCTGCATTGGGTATTCGTATTATTGCCCCGATTCCTGGAAAAGGTACAATTGGTATTGAAGTACCAAATAAAAAATCTACAATAGTTTCTATGCATTCTGTAATTTCATCAAAGAAATTTCAAGAATCGCCAATGGAGTTGCCAGTTGCCTTAGGTAAAACCATTTCTAATGAAACGTTTGTAGTCGATCTTGCAAAGATGCCACACTTATTAATGGCGGGTGCAACAGGTCAAGGTAAGTCTGTAGGTTTAAATGCTGTTTTAACTTCTTTACTTTATAAAAAACACCCGGCAGAAGTTAAATTTATTCTAGTTGATCCTAAAAAGGTAGAGTTAACACTTTTTAATAAAATTGAAAGACATTATTTAGCAAAATTACCAGACGTTGAAGAAGCCATTATTACTGATACGACAAAAGTTGTGCATACTTTAAATTCTTTATGTATCGAAATGGATAACCGTTACGATTTGCTAAAAGCTGCAATGGTTAGAAATATTAAAGAGTACAATGCTAAATTTAAAGCTCGAAAACTAAATCCTAACGACGGACATCAATTTTTACCCTATATTGTTTTAGTTATTGATGAATTTGCAGATTTAATTATGACTGCTGGTAAAGAAGTAGAAACACCAATTGCGCGTTTAGCACAACTTGCTAGAGCTATTGGTATTCATTTAATTGTTGCAACCCAAAGACCTTCTGTAAACGTAATTACAGGTATTATAAAAGCCAATTTCCCTGCAAGAATTGCTTTTAGAGTAACATCAAAAATAGATTCTAGAACAATTTTAGATGCTGGTGGTGCAGATCAATTAATTGGTAGAGGAGATTTATTATACACCGCTGGTAATGATATCAATAGAATACAATGTGCTTTTGTAGACACACCAGAGGTAGAAAAAATCACCGATTTTATTGGTTCTCAAAAAGCGTATTCAGAAGCATTTTTACTGCCAGAATATGTTGATGATGAAAGTGGCACAACTGTTGATATAGACATTGCAGACAGAGATAAACTGTTTAGAGATGCCGCAGAAATTATTGTTACAGCACAACAAGGTTCTGCCTCTCTACTACAAAGAAAGTTAAAACTTGGTTACAATAGAGCTGGTAGATTAATAGATCAATTAGAAGCGGCAGGAATTGTAGGTGGTTTTGAAGGTAGTAAGGCGAGACAAGTTTTAGTACCGGATTTTGTAGCACTAGATCAATTATTAGAAAACGAAAAAAAGTATAATCTCATAAAAGAGTTTACAATTATTAAATTATGAAGAAATTAGGAATCTTATTTTTAAGTCTTTTTATTACAACTATTACATTTGCTCAAAACGATGCAAAAGCAAAATCTTTATTAGACGAAGTTTCTACTAAAATGGGCGCATATAAAAATATGTACATTGGTTTTAGCCAAACGTTAAGTAATGAAGATGCCGGAATTAAAGAAGGAGATGAACCACCAATTAGAGGTGAAATTAATTTACAAGGAGAAAAATATAGCTTAAATTATTTAGGCAATCAGTTTATATATGATGGCAAAAAATTATATGTAATCAATCATGAGGAAAAAGAAATTTCGATTTCTGATAGCGATTTAAGTGGAGACGACGGCTTTATTTATCCTTCTAAACTATTAACTTTTTATAAAGAAGGTTACAATTTACAATGGGGTAAATTACAAAACATTAAAGGTAGAAAAATACAATTTGTTACTTTAAATCCTATAGATAGTGCTTCAGAAATTGTAAAAGTAGAGTTGGGTATCGATGCTAAAACAAAGCACATTTACAAGCTTATTCAAACAGGAGCAAATACTTCTAAAACAACTTTTACAATCACAAAATTTAGAAAAAACGAAGAATTATCTAAAAACTTCTTTTCTTTTAACAAAGCAAAGTTTTTAAGCAAAAACTACACAATAGACTAATTTTATCGATTAATACAAAATTAGTAGCATATTTATATTTAAGAAACTACTTTTGCTACAATGAAAATTTTAGATAAATACATCTTAAAAACATTTCTAAAACCTTTTGCTGCAACATTTTTAATTGTATTGTTTGTCTTAGTAATGCAATTATTATGGCAAACTTTCGAAAACATTGCAGGTAAAGGTATTAGTGTTGTGTTTATTTTAAAGTTTTTATACTATACATCATTAAGTATTGTGCCACAGGCATTGCCAATAGCCGTTTTACTTTCTTCGATTATGGCTTTGGGTAGTTTAGGTGAAAACTACGAATTTGCCGCTGCTAAATCAGCAGGAATTTCTTTACAAAGATTGGTTAGACCTCTTGTATTTTTAACACTAATACTAAGTGGTATTAACTTCTTATTTTTGAATAATATTTTTCCTTATGCTATTTTAAAACAACAAAATTTATATTATAATATAAAAAAGAAAAAACCCGCACTAGCATTAGTTCCGGGAAGTTTTAATAGCGATTTACCAAATTATCAAATTAAGTTTGAAGAAAAATATGGTGAAGAAAAAAATCTCTTAAAAAAAGTTTTAATCTATGATTTAAGTTCTAGACAAGGCAATCAAAAAGTAATTACTGCAGAAAGAGGTAAAATTATTTCTGAAGAAGGTTCTAGATACATGACTTTTATATTGTACGACGGTTATTACTATGAAGACCATACCAAGTCTCAAAGATCTCCGAGATAAAAAAGCAAAAATGCCTGCTTCTCAAGCAACATTTAAAGAATATGAATTCAATATTGATATTTCTGATTTAGTTGGTGACGGACAATTGGATGAACAAAGGTTTAAGAATAGCTTTAAAATGCTAAAATTAAACCAATTACAAGACACCATACCTGTTATTAAAGATTCTTATAACACAATTCTTTCGTTAAGAGCCAAAAGTATTGCTACAATTTCTAAATCTAAAGAACTTTATAAATATTCCGATACACTAAATATTAAATACTTAGATTCAACAAAAATATTAAACAACTTTTCACTTAAAGATAAAATAGGTATTTTAAATGGTGCAAAAACCAAAATGAATAGTGCCTTAACCAATGTGAAAAATAATATGACGACTATAAAAAGGAAAAGAAAAACTCTTAACTTTTTTGATTCTGAATATTACGGCAGAATTGCATTATCTTTCTCTTGCTTAATTTTATTTTTTATCGGAGCACCATTAGGTTCTATTATTAGAAAAGGTGGTTTTGGTTTACCCATGATTTTAGCCATTTCTATTTATGTATTGTATTTCTTTGGTAATACATTTGGTAAAAATTTAGCAGAAGAAAGCTCTATATCTTCTTTATTAGGTTCTTGGGTTTCTGCAATGATAATGGTTCCTTTTGGTATCTTATTAACCAGAAGAGCAACCAAAGATAAAGGCTTGTTTAATGTAGATGCAATTACACAACCTATTAAAAATTTCTTTTTAAAATTTAAGTCTAAAAAAGACAACTAAAATAAATATGACTTCAATATCAAATAAAAATAACACACAACTAGATAGTATTGCAGCGGCAATAGAAGATGTAAGAAACGGTAAGGTTATTATAGTTGTAGATGACGAAAACAGAGAAAATGAAGGTGATTTTTTAGCAGCCGCAGAAAAAGCAACTCGAGAAATGATTAATTTTATGGCTACTCATGGTCGTGGATTAATCTGTGCTCCTTTAACAGAAAAAAGATGTAAAGAGTTAGAATTGGGAATGATGGTGAATAATAACACAGACCCAATGGAAACAGCTTTTACAGTTTCTGTAGATTTAAGAGGTAAAGGAGTTACTACAGGTATTTCTGCATCTGATAGAGCTTTAACAATGCAAGCGTTGGTAGATAAAGAAACGAAACCTTTCGATTTAGCAAGACCCGGACATATTTTTCCGTTAAGAGCAAAAGAAGGTGGTGTTTTAAGAAGAACTGGGCACACAGAAGCGGCAATAGATTTTGCACGTTTAGCCGGTTTAGAACCTGCAGGTGTTATTGTAGAAATCATGAACGAGGATGGTACAATGGCACGTTTGCCACAACTTTTAGAAGTTGCCAAAAAGTTTGACATCAAAATTGTTTCTATCGAAGATTTAGTTGCTTACAGAATGGAGCACGATTCTTTAATCGAAAAGAAAGAAGATTTTGATATTATAACACGTTTTGGAGAATTTAGATTAAGAGCTTATGAGCAAACAACTAATAATCAAATTCATATTGCATTAACAAAGGGTTCTTGGTCTAAAGAAGAAGGTGTTTTAACTAGAGTAAATTCTACCTTAGTTAATAACGATATTTTAGGTACCTTAACTAATAATGCAGATAAGAAATTAGACCAAATGTTTCAAGTGATTAATGATGAAGGAAAAGGTGCAATCCTTTTTGTGAATCAACAAAATCAATCGCAAAACTTGTTAACTAGATTAAAAATATTAAAAGAAAATCAAGAACATGGCGAAATAAAAGCACCGAGACATTAAATTAGATAATAAAGATTTCGGAATTGGTGCACAGATTTTACATGATCTAAATATTAGTAAATTAAAATTAATTACCAATTCGCAACAAACAAAAAGAGTTGGTATGATTGGTTATGGTTTAGAAATTGTAGATTATGTAACCTATTAATCTATGCTTTGGATATCTTTATTAATTATTATTTTAATGATTTTGAAATACTTTAATAAAAGTAAACCCAGCAATTCTAAAAGAAAATCTTTTTATTTTAAAAGAAAACTATAGAAATAAAAAAACTCCCAATTCATGGGAGTTTTTTTATGTTTGATACTATCTAATTTTTAAACAACTACTTCTACTCCACTTTCCAATTCTATTGCAGCATTATCTTTAGTAAATAACCTTGCCGTATGTGAACCTTTTAAAGTAATTTCAACATTTTTAACTGCTAACCAACTACCTTCTCTTAAACCTAAAACAGGCGTATCATTAAAAACATGAAACTCTTTTATTCTTGTTTCTCTTGTTTCGCCCATGTGCGTAGAACCTTCTTCGGGATCTAAATAATGTGCGTTTATGTTAAAAGGAATACAACCTAAAGTTTTAAAACTTGGCGGATACACAATTGGCATATCATTGGTGTTTTTCATGTTAACACCACATATATTACTACCGGCACTTGTACCTAAATAAGGCGTTCCGTTTTCTAATACCGCTTTTAAAGTTTGTAAAATATCATGTTTGTAAATTTGATTTACCAGCTCAAACGTATTTCCACCTCCGGTAAAAATTCCTTCAGCATTTTGTAAAGCTTCTTTTTTATTTTCAAACTCATGCAACCCTTTTACGGCAATATTAATGGTAGCAAATGCTTTATTTGCTATTGCAGTATAGGCGTCATACGTGATTCCGCCTGGTCTTGCGAAAGGTATAAAAACTATGGTTTTTACATTTTTAAAATGCGTTTTTAATGTTGGCAATAAATATTCTAAATATGTACTTCCAAAAACTGTAGAAGTACTTGCTATGATCATGTTTTTCATACATCAAAAATAATAAAATTGTACTAGAATTTAGGTTTAACAAAAATTTACAATTGCATTAATACAATTTTAAGACGATTACCAATTTTCTTTGTAGCATGAGAAATTGTATCCTTTTCATTCTTCTTATTACTTTTATCAGCAAAACTTATACACAAAGTAATCGATTAGAAATTGCCGGAATTGTAAGCTTAGATAGCTTACCAATTAAAGATGTACATATTATAAATTTAAATACCAATATTGGTACTATTTCTAATGATTTAGGCGAATTTATTATTCCTGTAAAATTAGGCGATAGCTTATCTTTTTCTCATATCAATTTAAAAAATAGCGTAATTAATATCAAAAAAAGGATTTAAAAAGTTTAAAAATAGACATCAATTTAACACAGCAAATTGTTAGTTTAGAAGAGTTTACTTTAGAAAAACCACGTAGTATTTTCGAACAAGACAAAGATATTTTTGTGTATAAAGGTCCGGTAATAAATTCAGCAACATTAAATTTACCATATGCCAATACTGTTGCAAAAGAAGACAAAGCTATTTTTAAAGTTAGTAGTGGTGGCGTTGTAAATTTAGATAATTTAATAAATGCTTTAAATGGCAATAATCGAAGCGCTAAGCTTTTAAAGAAAATTCAATTAGAAGATAACAGATTGTCTAAAATTAGAAAGTATTTTTCTGATGATTTTTTTATAACAGATTTGCAGATTAAAGAAGAACAAATTAATCCTTTTTTAAATTATTGTATACAGCAAAATATTATTTATCATTTTAATAAAAAGGAAAATTTAAAAGTAATGGCAATACTTTTAAAGCAAAGTAAATCTTTTCCTTTAAAAGAGGCATCTGATATTAAAGTGACTCTAAAAAAGGATTAATTTTAACATGCTTTTACAATTGCTTTAATAGATTTTTAAGACTGGTTTCTACTTACTTTGTAGAAAATCAACCACATGCCTAAAAAATTACTTTACATTTTTATTTTAATTCCTCTGTCAATTTACTCACAAAAACAAGCTTCTATATTTAAAGGAAAAACTATTGATTCTACTACCGTAGTAAAAGATGTACACATTATCAATTTAAATACTAAAGCAGGAACATTTTCTCTAGAAAACGGAAAATTTCAAATAAAAGCTAAAGTTAACGACACTTTACAATTGAGTTCTATAGGTTATCAAACAAAAAAAATGATTGTAAAAGCCTATCATTTTATAGAAAAAGAAAATTTGATCGAAGTAAAAGAAGCGATTTATAATTTAGATGAAATTGTATACAAAAGAACCAATTTAACAGGTTTTCTAGCAGCAGATATTAAACAAACACCTAAAAAGAATTATAAAGAAAAAGCCGTTGCCGATTTATTGATAGGTATTAAAAATTTAGATTTAAAAGAAATTGCAAACATGAAAGTAGGTTTGAGTGAAGCTCATTTAATAAAACCAACTAAGTTAAGATTGCCAAATACTTTTGAAGGCGTTGGTTTCTCTTTTGGTGTTGGTAATTCTAACAAGAAAAAGAAAAAGAAAAACTTTAGCGATGTATTAGATGAAGAAGATAAAATAGTTAAGAAAATTTACAACCTATTGGGCGAAGATTTTTTAAAAATGATTTAAATATTAAAAAAGAACAACATACTCTTTTTATAAATTATTGTTTAAACAAAAACATTATTCAATTATATAAAGATAAAAAGATGTTAAAACTAATAACAATCTTAAAAATAGAAAGCTTAGAATTTTTAAAGCATTAAATCTATGATATATATAAAATCTGAATAACAAATACTTAAGAAATACATTTCGTTTTGTCACATTTTTCTTTTTTACCTCTAGATTTATATATTGTTAATGTAGCAATAATACTCCATAGTAAATTAGTAACAAATGGCGGAATAGCATTATAGTAATAACAATTAATAGCTATTAAAACTCCGCCAACTAAATTTAAATATTTACCATAAGTAATAAACTTTTTATTTTCTAATAGGGTTATTGCATAAGCAAGAATTATGAAACCAGAACCAGACCAACCAAGAATATCTATTAATATTTTCATATTACACATTGTTATATTTCGATATATCGAAATGATTAATTAAATTTTTTTATTTTAAAAACATTACAAAATTATGTATCACTTTTTCATTTCTTTTAAAATAAGACCACTTACCATGCCTTGTAGAGATTAATAAGCCACATTTTTCCATATTTGTTAAATAAGTAGAAATTGTAGATTGAGACAAACCTGTTTTTTCTTGAATATAAGTTACACAAACACCATCATTAAAATGCTTTAGTGTTTCATGTGGCGGAAAATTATTTTCAGGATCTTTTAACCATTCCATTATCTGAAACCTCACTTTGTTAGATAAACACTTCCCTATTTGCGTCGCTAATTTTAAATCCATACAACAAACATATCTATAATTTTAGATATGTCAAAATGATTTAAGTTAATATTATCGAAAATCTATAAACTAGTTTAAAATGAGTATCTTTTAACAGAAGTTTATAAAAATAAACAGTAATTTTAATCAAGGTAATTCCGTAATTTGTAAACAACTAACTAAATTAAATGGCAAAAAAATTACTTTTCCTCTTTTTATGCTTTACTAGTTTCTTCAATTTTGCTCAAGATAGAAGAACAATAATCAACGGAAAAGTTAACGATTCTTTAAAGTTGGTAAAAAATGCCAATATTATCAATCTTAAAACAAATCAAGGTACTTTTTCTGCGGATGATGGTACTTTTAGGCTTTTTGTAAAACAAGGAGATTCTGTAAGAGTTTCGTCTATACAACACATTACCAAAATAATTACTATTACAGAGCAAATTATTAGCACAAAAAAAATGGCTGTTAAATTAGCTTACAACACAGTCGTTTTAGATACATTCGAGCTAAAAAGACATGATTTACTTGGCAGTTTAGAGGCCGATTCTAAATCTGTTCCAATAGATAAAAAAGAAAAAGCATTAAAAAGTATTTTAGATTTTTCTGATATCGATATGTCTATCGCAGCACCAGATGATCTTATAGATAAAATGAAACCCGATTTGGTTACCACAGACCCAACTGCAAGATTTGCTGGCGCGGGTGCTGGTTTTAGCATGCCTTTTAAAGATTCTGAACGTTTATGGGCTTTGCGAAAAAAGTTAGCGAGACAAAAAGCTTTTCCGTACAAAATATTATCAGAGTTAGGTGATAAATTCTTTTTTGATGAATTAAAAATACCAATCGATCGCTATTTTCATTTTCTTGAATATTGCAATCCTTTAGGGATAGAAGATTTACACAAAGAAAAAAAGATCTTAGAACTTATTAAAATTTTACAATCAGAAAGTAAATCTTACTTATTAATTATAAAAAAAGAGTAATTTGGCTCAGTAATTGTTTTTTAAAACTATATGAAATTAAAAAAATATATTTTATTACTATTCGTAATAACCCTAAGTTCTTTTTCTGTACACAAATATTATTTAAGCTTAACTCAAATAAAATACAACGAGGAAGGTAAATCTGTACAGGTAATTATAAATGTTTTTATGGATGATATTGAAACTGCTCTAAATAAAGACAACAATATCGATTTGCAGCTTACCACCAAAAAAGAATTAAAAAATAACGATATTTATTTTGAAAACTATTTAAAAGATAAATTGCATTTTAAAATTAATAACAACGCTAAAAACTTTAATTATATTGGCAAAGAATACGAAGGCGATTTGGTTTTTTTCTATTTAGAAATAGAAGATGTAAACGCTGTTTCTTCTATAGAAATTAGCAACAAAATACTAATGAAACACTTTCCGAACAACAAAACTTAATAAAGTCTAAAGTTGGTAAAAAAAATAAAAGCGTTTTATTAGAGAAAGATAATTACACAGAAATACTAACATATTAACTATTATTAATCAATTCAAATTTCAAATTATGAGAAAAATAGGGCTACTAATCCTTTCTTTTGTATTTGTAATTGGCGCAACTTTTGCACAAGAATCTGTAACAAAAGAAGGCCACACAAATCAAAACAAATTTAGACAGTTAAAAGAAATTTTACCAACTCCTAATTTACAAAGAACTGCTTCGGTGCACCAGGAATAAAATATACGCAGCAAAAAGTAGATTACAATATGGATATTGTTTTAGATGATGAAAACGCAAGAATTTATGGTGAAGAAACAATTACATATCACAACAATTCTGATGACACGTTGCAATATTTATGGGTGCAATTAGACCAAAATATGCGTGCTGCAGATTCTAAAACTCCAGATATTCAATCTAGTAGAATTCCGGGTAAAACGTCAACAGCAAGATTTAATAAATCTTATATCGATGCACCTTTTGATGGCGGTTTTAAAATTGAACACGTTAAAAACATAGATAATAGTAATTTATCTTATACGATTAACCAAACAATGATGCGTATTAATTTAGCGCAACCATTGGCTTACGGAAAAAAGTTTCAGTTTAAAATAAAATGGTGGTACAATATCAACAACCACAGAACAGATGGTGGTAGATCTGGTTACGAGCATTTTAAAGAAAACGGTAATAATAATTATGTGATTGCACAGTTTTACCCAAGAATGTGTGTGTATGATAATGTAGAAGGATGGCAAAACGACCAATTTTGGGGAAGAAGTGAATTTGCTTTAGAATTTGGAGATTTTACAGTAAACATTACTACGCCAGACGACCATATGTTAGGGGCAACTGGTGTTTTAAAAAATCCAGAAGATGTATTCTCTAAAAAAGAATTAAAAGAATTGAAAAAGCTAGAAAAACTTTTGACAATCCTGTAGTTATTAGAACGCAAGAAGAAGCAGAAAAAATTGAAAAAAAGAAGTCTAAAAAAACAAAGACTTGGCAATTTTATGCAGAAAACGTAAGAGATTATGCTTTTGCAACTTCAAGAAAATTTATTTTTGATGCAATGGCTGTAAATATTAATGGTAAAACTGTAATGGCAGAATCTTTATATTCTAAAGAAGCAAATCCTTTATATGGCGACCATTCTACTCGAGCAGTTGCACAAACTTTAAAAACGTATTCTAGATATACTTTTGATTATCCTTATCACAAAGCTATTTCTGTAGACGGACAAATGGGTATGGAATATCCGCAAATTTGTTTCAATCCAGGAAGACCAAACCCTGATGGAACTTATTCTGATAGAGTAAAGTATAGAATGATTAAAGTTACCATTCACGAAGTTGGGCACAACTTCTTTCCTATGATTGTTAATTCTGATGAAAGACAATGGACTTGGATGGACGAAGGTTTAAATTCTTACATGGAAATGCTTGCAGAATTAGACTACGATAAAGACTTTCCTATTACAAGAGGTTATCCTAAAAACATAGTTCGTTATATGGCCGGCGATCAATCTAGAATTGCGCCAATTATGTCTAAAGGAGATAATGTGTACAGTTTTGGTAACAATGCTTATGGTAAACCAGCAACTGCTTTATGGATTTTAAGAGAAACAATTATGGGTAAAGAATTATTTGACCATGCTTTTAAAACCTATGCAAAAAGATGGAAATTTAAGCACCCAACGCCTGCAGATTTCTTTAGAACAATGGAAGATGCTTCGGTGTAGATTTAGATTGGTTCGGAGAGGGTGGTTTTACACAACAGATGTTACAGACATCGGTATCGAAGGTGTTAAAAAGTTTTATGCAGAAGAATCTAACAACGGAAGTGTTAATTTTGTTGAAGATAAAAGTGCTGGTTTAACAATTAAAAAACCAAAATCTGCTAAACCAAAGTATTTCTATGAAGTTACTTATAACAAACCAGGTGGTTTAGTAATGCCAATTATAGTAGAATTAACATATGCAGATGGCACTAAAGAAAAGAAAACGTATCCTGCACAAATTTGGCGATACAATGACAAGCAAGTAACAAAAGCAATTCATTCAGATAAGCAAATTACTAAGATTGTAATCGATCCAGATTTAGAAACTGCAGATGTAGATGTATCTAATAACAGCTTTCCTAGAGAAAAGAAAGATCAATTTAGTAAGTTTAAAAAGAAAATGAAGAACTAATTTTTAGCTATTCAATTACTATAAGCGGTGTAAATTAATATTTACACCGCTTTTTTTATAAAGGTTTGTTAAAATTTTAACAATATTTAACAGAACTGCACTTATATGCTTAATTTAGGCGACATAATTAATTCAATTCAAACAAAATGAAAAAACTTTCTTTACTAATGTTTTCTCTTTTCTTTGTTAGTTTTGCAACAATAGCACAACAGAAAACAACAGAAAAAAGAAAACTCAGCAAGGGCACACAGACGAAAACAAATTCAGACAAATGAAAGATGTTTTCGCTACTCCAAACGATCAACACACTGCATCTGGTGCTCCAGGACATCAGTACTCGCAACAAAAAGTAGATTATATAATGGATATTCGTTTAGACGAAAATGCAAACAAAATCTATGGTGACGAAAACATTACTTACCACAATAATTCTAAAGACCATTTAGAATATTTATGGGTACAGTTAGACCAAAACATGCGTGCAGATGATTCTAAAACACCGTTGGCAAAATCTAACAGTGCTGCTGCCTTTGTTACTCGAGACAACTTTATGAGCTCTTACATGGGAGAAAAGAAAGGTTTTGGATATAATATTACAAAAGTAGAAAGTAATGGTAAGCCATTGTCTCATACAATTAACAGAACAATGATGCGAATTAATTTACCACAAGCATTATCACCTGGTAAAACTTTCGAATTTAGAATTGAATGGAATTACTTAATCAACGATATCAACAAAGATGGTGGTCGTTACTGGTTTAGAATCTTTTCCTGATGGAAACAAAAATTATACAATTGCTCAGTTTTTTCCAAGATTAGCAGTTTACAATAACGTAGAAGGATGGCAAAACATGCAATTAGGGTCGTTCTGAATTTGCTTTAGAATTTGGAGATTACGAAGTAAACTTAACAGTACCAGCAGACCATATTGTAGAGGCTACAGGTTCTTTACAAAATGAAAAAGATGTTTTATCTAAAACACAACGTAAGCGTTTTGAAAAAGCTAGAAAAAGTTTTGACAAGCCAGTTCTAATTGTAACTCAAAAAGAAGCAGAGAAAAACGAAAAAGGACGTGCTACGGGTACAAAAACTTGGAAATTTAAAGCAAACAAAGTTCGTGACTTTGCTTTTGCTACGTCAAGAAAATATATTTGGGATGCAATGGCAGTTAACATTAACGGTAAAACTGTTATGGCTACTTCTTTATATCCAAAAGAAGGAAACCCGTTATGGGAAGAGCACTCTACTAGAGCTGTTGCAACAACTTTAATTGAGTATTCTAAATTAACTTTCGATTATCCTTACCCAAAAGCTGTTTCTGTGCACTCAGAAAGACAAGGTATGGAGTACCCAATGATCTGTTTTAATTTTGGTAGACCAAATGAAGACGGAACGTATTCTGACAGAACTAAAAAAGGAATGTTAGGAGTAATTATTCATGAAGTTGGTCACAACTTTTTCCAATGATTGTAAATTCTGATGAAAGACAATGGACTTGGATGGATGAAGGTTTAAACTCTTTCGTAGAAATTTTAGCTGAAGATGTATATGATCCAGAATTATTTGCTTCTAATCCTGCTAAAAACATTACACGTTATATGGGCGGAGACCAAGCAAACATCTCTCCTATTATGTCTCAAGGAGATTATGTAAAGCAATTTGGTCCTAATGCATATTCTAAGCCAGCTGCTGGTTTATATATCTTAAGAAAAACAATTATGGGTCCGAGAATTGTTTGACCATGCATTTAGAACGTATTCTCAAAGATGGATGTTTAAACACCCAACTCGAGAAGATTTCTTTAGAACTATGCAAGATGCATCTCGGTATGGATTTAGATTGGTTCTTTAGAGGATGGTTTTACACTACAGATGTTACAGATATCGGAATTAAAACTGTTAAGCCTTTATATTTAACAGATAAGCCAAGTGAAAGAGTAACTAAGTTAAAAGAACAATACAAGCAGTATTTTGACAACTTAGGTGACTTAGTGTATATTACAGACAAAAAAGAAGATGCAAACGCAAATGCAATGAATAAATATGCAAATGGTAAAGAAGTACCTGCGTATATTTACTCTGTAGAATTTGAAAAGCCAGGTGGTTTAGTAATGCCAATTATCGTTGAATTAACGTATGCAGATGGTACTACAAAAAGAGAAACTTTTCCTGCACAAATTTGGATGCGTAGCGATACAACTGCAAGAAGAGTATTTTCTTCTACAAAAGAAATTACAAGTATAGTAGTAGATCCTGATTTTGAAACTGCTGATGTTGATACTTCTAACAACAGCTGGCCTAAAAAAGAAGGTAATAAATTTGAAGATTTTAAAAAGAAACAAAAGAACTAAAACTTCTATTGTTTGTAATTTATAAACAAGTACTATTTAAATTATAAGAAAATCCGGAGAAATTATTCTCTGGATTTTTTATTTTTAAGAACCATAAAATCTTCGTGATTTCTTAAAAATAATTAACTGTAAATAAAATGAATGATTTCAATTATATTGTTTTTTATCTTTTTAGTTAACCTATAAAAATTAAAAAATTATTTATTTAATATTTCTTCTAATTTAGAATTTAGTTCTTGGCCTCTTAAATTTCGTTCGATAATGTATCCATTTTTATCAATTAAAAAGTTGTCAGGTATTTCATTAACACCATAAATAAGTGAAACTTCGTTTTTTTCTCCTTTTAGATCACTAACCTGTTCCCAATTTAAATTATCTTTTTTAATAGCTTTAAGCCAACTTTCTTTATCGATATCTAAAGAAACAGCAAATATTTCAAACCCCTTAGAATTAAATTTTTTATAAGTATTAACTTGATTTGGATTTTCTTGACGGCAAGGACCACACCAAGAAGCCCAAAACTCAAGTAATACTATTTTTCCATTAAATTTTGATAGTTTACTTAGTTCGCCATTTTGATTTTCAGATTCAAAGTCTATAAATTGATCTCCAAATTTAGGTGATTTATTTAACTCGATATATCTAACAATTTCCTTACCAAATTTTGAATTTTTATTTTCTTTTGAAAATTTTTCATATAATTCTTTTGTTTTTTCTTTTCCCCAAGTTGTAGAATATAGAGAGAGCATTGATGCACTTACAATGCTATTCGGGTTGTTTTTTACAAATTCAATTTCCTTTTCTTTTATTTCATTTTCAGGTAGTGTATCTATTTCTTGATAAAAATTAAAACTCAAGTTTTCGGATTCAGAACCTGTTATTTTCGCATTTCTAAAATCAGTTTTTGTAGCATCAAATAACATCGGTTTATTTTCTACCCAAAATGCTCTATAATTAGAAAAATTCTTGTTATGAAGCCATAATTTTATTGGTGTATGAACTAGTTTGGTTTTAAATTTAAAAGTATTATCATTAACTATAGAAGAATCTATTGGTTTATTATTATAGTCTAAATATAGTATAGTCCCATTCTCTAATCCGTTTGTTATTCCACTCAATGAAAATTTCAAGTCTTGTTTTTCATTGCAAGAAAAAATTAATAGTAGTGCGAATCCAAAAGTTATTTTTTTCATATTTGTTTTTATTTAACTATAGATAATCTGCTTATAAATAGTAATATTTTAATTTATTGTTATTATAATAATCTAGAATATTTTATTGCCCATCCTTTTTAATTAATTCTAATGTGAAATTCATTTGGGTATCCTTATTTTCTAGAAAGTCTTGGTATCTCTGATGAATCGTGTAGTTGGGTATGATTCCTCTTTTGACTAATTGATTTTTTCTATTAACAACGTCTTGTTGAATATTATCTATAGAAAAATCAGTAATAATTCCCGATTTAGGAAGCACGTATCCTAAAGATGTATGACCATTATGCCCATAATATCCTCCCATCGACTCTTCTCCGATTACTGTAGTATTCTCATTCCCTGAAACCATTGATGCAAATAAACTACCTGCCGAAGCTACTGCAGGACTTACTAAAAGATAGATATTACCTATAAACGCATTTTTGTTTGGTTCTCGTATTTTCATTTCACTTGTGTTTTGACTAATAAAATACTTTCCATCCTTTTCTACAGGAAATCGTTTTTGAAAGTGACGATTATATTTACCAACACCAAATGGCCTCAAAAATTTAGGAACTGAAATATTAAGATTCTTTAACAACGGTATTTCCTTGAAACTTATCCAAACTTGTTTACTTTCTTGAAATTTTCTTGATGTGAGATAAGAGTAAGTTAACACATCATTTGGGTCATTGCCCCCACTATTCTGACGAACATCCACAATTAGGTTTTTTAAGTTTAAAGATTTAACTTTAATAAAAATACTATCTAAAAAATTTGAATACTTTTTATGCTCTTTAGTTGTTTCGTCTCCCAAACTAAAAGTATTAATAGTCAAAAATCCAGTTTTTGCATTTAATATTTTAAAACTATACTTTTCACTTTCCGCTAATTCTGTATAATAAATATTGTCGTAAGGTTTTGAGTGCCTGTTATTAAAATTTTTATAATAATTAGAATAACTTATAGCTTCAACAATTATATTTTCTTTAAAATTTGATCCATTTCTAATAAAAGTTATATTAAATTCTTTTTCTTGACCATAATTTAACCTATAATATTTTGCAAAATGTTTTCTAATACCAATTCTTTTACCTGATACATTAAGCCCATCGGTAGTATAATACTTTTGAAGATTTAAAATTATTTCAGAGATAGGTAAACTATTAATTGCTAAAATCTGAGAGCCTAGTGGAATTTTATCATTTTTAAAATTAACAATCCACTTACCATGATTCCATTTTACAGGATAAGGAAAATAACCATAGCTTTCTTGTTGTAATTTTTTTAAGATTTTATCACGGCAGACTTGTTTCATTATGCAAACTTCCTTCAAAATCAGTAAGCTTACAAATAATATTATAAAAATCACGATAACTTGAAGATTTTTCAATTTCAAGATTTGCCCAATTGTAGATGCTATCTATTTGTGCCTCTGTTCGATATTTATAAAGACCTGAATTTGCTTTTACACGTATTTCTTTAAAGATTTTTAAGTCTTTTTTCATTTTTTTAGAAAATGGTTGGTCGATTGTTTGACTATATACTGTA
Source organism: Polaribacter sp. HA6-7 (assembly GCF_055693625.1). NCBI lineage: Bacteria > Pseudomonadati > Bacteroidota > Flavobacteriia > Flavobacteriales > Flavobacteriaceae > Polaribacter > Polaribacter sp. HA6-7. The sequence goes on along the minus strand of NZ_CM146338.1, from coordinate 1,310,307 downwards.
AATACAGAAATTAATAAAAATGAGTTAATAATAACTTTTTTCATTTGTAATATGAATTGAAAAATAATTAATGGTGAATTAAAGATGATTTGTATTAATTTTTAATAATATTAGATTTAATTTCTAGTGCGTCCTTTAAACTAAATTTATTATTTTCTTTAAATCTATTGATGCAATAATTAATCGCTTTAACTCCCTTATTCTTTTTTAAATTGTATTTAAGGAAGTCTTTGCGATTAAATAATTAAATATTAATTTACCTTCAGGATATTTTTCAATTGCTTTTTCTAAAAACACTATAGCTTCTTTAGGTCGATTCAATTTTGTAGTAAGTAAGATAAATGGTCTTTCAAAATAAAATGTGTTTTTATAAAATCCATTTTCTATCTGAAGTTTCCAATTTTTTAAAGCATCTTCATAAAGTTCAATTTCTTCGTAATATTGGGCTTTTGATGCATATTTGTCGTCTTTAAAGAAGAATTCATTTTTTTCACCAACTTCAAAAATTTGTTCAAAAAGTTTTCTATCTTTTTTCTAAAACTAAATTCAATAGGTAATAGAAGTCTTCTTCATTTAAATTATAGTTTATTCCGTAAATGTTATTAATAAGGATTGATTTTTCATCAATGTAATCAGAAATAGAAAATTTACTATTTAATACTTTATCGTTAAAATCATCATAATTCTTATAATCTGAAAAAATAAACATCAAAGCATCATTTAATGATTTTGGTACTAAATCTAAGTGTCCTGCATTATAAATTTTATGTAAGCCTTTAAAATTTGTATTTTTTGATTTTTGAAAAACCGTGTCTAATACAATACCAGACTCTAATCTGTATTTATCATCTTTTAAACCAGAGCTAACAAAATAATAAGTACGCTTCAATTGCTTTTCGGAAAGATATTTTTCCAAATAATCAGTTTGTTTTTTTAGTAAATCTGGTGTTATTGCAATATATCCATTAAAATTATTTTCATTTTTTGATATTATCTCATTGACAAACGTAGCCGTATTAGAATGACCTATAATTACATTAAACCCTGATACTGTATATTCTTTCTTTATTATTGGTATTACTTCTTCGAGCAAATGATTTTTAAGATTGGCAGAGCCTTCTAAAAATTCTGTTACAGGAATTCTTATATCACTGCCATAATTGGGCATAGTTTCGTAATTTCTATTATTATGATATATTCCAACTATTATGCAATTTGGTATTACACCATATTTCGTTAAAAAATTAACATAACTACTTGCGATAGGAAAAAGTTCAAAACCATCTAATGTGTATATTACTGGATAACTTTTGTTAACATCATATTTTTCTGGTAAAAGAATTTTTATGGTTCTTTTGTTTTTAAAATATTGAGATATCATTTTTTTGTAATTATTCTATTCGTAACAGAACTGATATTTTGACTAAAAGCATTAATTGATATTAACAAAAAAGCAAGCTTTAATATATGTAATCCTATTTTTATCATATTTGTAATTTCAAAAATTTTATGTTTCAAAGATTAAGGTTGTTTAATAATTTAAAATAACTTGTTTAGTTTTATCTATTAATATTATAGTTTTTAATAAAACAAATAGAAGTGATAATCTAATTTAACATAAAATCATAAAGAGTGAGAAATTTACTTATTAATCTCTATAAACAAAGAATTACATAACTCCTCAATTGCGTCATTAAAACCTTCAACATTAGATAAAACTAGTACACCTGTTTGCTTTTCTTTGTCTAACATAAGCATAGAAGAAAAACCACCTGTACCACCATTATGATGGTGAATTTTAAATCCATCACCTTCTAACAAATTCCAACCTAAACCCATATAGAAATTATTTCCTATATCAAATGTTTTTTTCTGCGCCATATTGTACACCATATCATTATCAAAATTTTTAATAATGAATTTTGACATATCAGATACCGAAGATTTTATAGAACCACCTGCAGAAGTTGTTTCCGAAAAATCCCAATGCGATACTACATTTCCGTTTATATCTCTTGGCTCTACTAATTTTGATGTATCCACATTGTCTAATAAAGTTGTAGAATTCGCCATATTTAATGGATAGAATATAATGTCTTGTAATAATTCTTCGTAAGTAGTACTTCTTTTTTGTGCTAGAGTGTACCCTAAAATACCCATTCCTAAATTAGAATACAAATATTCTGTACCACTTACTGAGTTGAGATTAACATCAGTTTGCAGATAACTTTCTAAGTTTTCAATACTATAATTTTCATAAGGATTATCAATATCAAAATCAACAACCTCAGCTATATTTGAAGGTAATCTTGGTAATCCGAAGTATGGTTTGCTAATTGCTCAAGTGTAATATCACCACCTGTTGGTATTGAAAAATCAAACTGTTTTTGCAGTGTTTCGGTTAATGAAGCCTCTTTTGTTGAAACCATTTTTGCGAAGCAAACACCTGTAAATGCTTTGGTGATTGAGCCTATTTCAAAAATTGATTCAGCGTTATTTATTCTTCTTAATGTATTATTATCATTAGTTACTCCTAAATACTCTGTAGTTCCGTTTTTAATGAGAGCTATAGCAACTTGAGTGTTAATTGGTAAATTAGCAATATCTTTTTCAATAATTCTAACATAGTCTTTATTTTCGATATCATTTGATAATTGACTAGGTATATTACCAATATCATCATCTTTGTTGCAACTTGTTAAAATGAAACCAATTGATAGAATTAGTGATAAAGTTTTTCCTTTTAAAGCATTTCTCATTAGTTTTTGATTTTTTTGCATAATTAATTTTTATTGTTTTAATAAATATTTCTAGATGCAAAACTATTGAGAAGTAGTATTTTAAAAGTTCCAAAACCTCTAAACCAAACAAGATGGAACCTATTTGTACTTTTTTCTGTAGGCATTTGGTGTCATACCTGTAATTTTTTTGAATGAGTTATGAAACGTAGTTTTTGAAGAAAAACCACATTCTAAACCTATTGCTAATAAACTGTAGTTTTTAAATTCTTGATCCAAAATGAGTCTTTTTACTTCTTCTACACGATACCTATTAATATAGGTTGAAAAGTTTTCACTTGTAATTGAATTAATTAATTGTGAAACATAACTAGGACTAATACCTAAAACCTCGGCTACTGAATTTCGGTCTAAACTACTATCTCTATAAATTTGTTGAACAGAACAAAGGTTCTCTAACTTTTGATAATAACTATTGTCCTCTGATATTACAATTTGTTTTTTAATTGCTATAGGTTGTTCAAAAGACTCAAAAGTATGCGCCGCTTCACTTTCTGATTTACTGTATTTTATTAAATTTTTAATTTTGTTACGGTCGTTCAAGAGTTTTAGTTTATATACGCCTGTATATGCAATCCAATGTACGAGTAACGTAGAAATTAATGCTAAAATTTGTAATGTATTTAAAATTTCACTTATCATAAATGGTGCTAAAATTACTATGAGCATAAGAGAACCTAGAATAAAGAGTTCGAAAGACCATAAATAAGTTAACCACTTTTTCTCTAGTTTATGTTTTGAGTATTGGATGACTTTATATGTTTTATATAGAATATAAGGATAGAAGATAAGTAGAACAACTAAAATCGAAATTGCAATAACAATATTATACAAACTAATTTCTTCACTTATTTCATTATTTAAACCAAATTCTAAATATCCAAAACCTAATGTTGAGATAAGTGCAGGTATAAATAGCCAAAATGTTTTTCTAAAATTTAGTTTAACGTTATTAACCTGATGAGCAATAAATAAAAAAACGAATACAGGAAGTAATGCCTCAGAATCGATTACCTCTATAAATCTTAGAAAAGGATAAACTTCAAATATTTGACTAATATCTAAAGCAATCTTAAGTAGCGAAAACGAAATAGAAAAAAGTGCAAAAGCAAGAAATTTATTTATTTTATTTTTAAAAAATGGTGAAGAAAGCAATATAATACCAATTATGATTCCTTGAAAAATTGCTATACTAAGTAAGACTAATTTAAACATTATTGCTAATTTATAAAGTACAAATAAATAACAAAAATTGCTAAAATTAGTATTACATCATAAAAGTTCTTATTATTTAAATAAATATATAAAAAGTCTTTTGAATGATTCGAATGATTAGCAGCTATTTTATAAAAGTGGAATATTTTTATTCAAAATCAAAAACTTTAAACAAAACTAATTATATTTAAATACTTTAAAATAATTAAAAACTGTATTGGAAATTAGAGAAACACATAGAAATGATTATACCATTTCAACGGACAAGAATAAATTAGATGTTTTGAGTATCCACAAATTCCTTTCAAACGAAACTGATTGGGCCAAAGGAATCCCAATTGATACTTTAGAAACATCCATTGAAAACTCTTTAAATTTTGGAATTTATTATGAAAACAAACAAATTGGTTTTGCTAGAATAATTTCAGATTATTCAACTATTGCTTATCTAGGAGATGTTTATATTTTAAATGAGTATAGAGGAAAAGGATTAAGTAAATGGCTGATGAATGAAATAATGGATCATCCTAATCTACAAGGATTGAGACGCTGGATTTTATTAACAGATACGGCAGAATGGCTTTATAAAAAATTTGGGTTTACGAAAATACCTAAACCTGAATTATATATGGAAAAACATAATCCTACTGTTTATAGCAGCCTTAAAACTAATAACTTAACGTAAGCAACTTATTGTTAATTAATTATTTAAATACACATCCATTCTTGCTTAAATTAAACCTCAAATTCTTAAAATAAAAAAAGGACACATGCTTTTACATGTATCCTTATTTATATTTAAACGAATTGCTAAACCTTAGTTTTTAGGTGTATCGCTTTTAGATGCTTTGTTCCAAATTTTAATTTCATCATCTTTTGTAACACCTTCTAATACCTCAACATTCACACCGTCTGATGTTCCTAATTTTAGCGTTCTTTTTTCGTAAGTATCTTCACCTGTTTTAACCTCTACATAAGGCTCTTCAGTTTTTTTATCAAATTTTAACAAACCTTCTTTTATAGATAAAACACTATCTTTTTTTACTAAAACGATATCTGCATTTGCACTATACCCTGCTCTAATAAAAAAGTTATCATCTAAAGAAACATCTGCTTTAATCTTAAATTGTACAGCACCACCTTCTTCTGTTCCTTTTGGTGCAATAAAGTTTAATTTCGCAGGAAATTTCTTTCCTTCGATAGCTCCAATAGAAACTTCTATATCTGAATTCTTTACTAATTTTCCTACTTCAGATTCGTCTACTTTTCCTTCGAAAATCATTTTACTCATATCTGCAATAGACGCAATTGTTGTACCTGCGTTAAAGTTGTTAGACTGAATAACTTGGTCTCCTTCTTTCACAGGAATCTCTAAGATTGTACCAGACATTTGTGCAATAATATTAGTATTTGCTGCGCCACCAGAACCTGCAGAACCTCTTTTAATAATTAAATAATCGTTTTGAGCATTTTTTAAATCTTGTTTTGCTTGGTTGTATGTAAGCTCTACACCTTCATACTCTGCTCTAGCAATTACGCCTTTATCAAATAAGTTTTTAGTTCTTTTGTAAGAAATTGCTGCATTGTTAACACGTAACTTTGCATTGTCTACTCTACCTCTTGCACTAATTAAAGATTGCTCGTTAGGTACAACTCTTACAGTTGCAATTAAATCTCCTTTTTTAACTTTAGAGCCTTCTAACAACATTATTTTATCAATAATTCCTGTTATTTGAGGTTTAATCTCAATTTCTTCTAAAGGTGTTACTTTACCTGTAGCCACAGTTTTTTTAACAATTGTGGTTCTAAAAGGTGTTTCCGTTTCATATGCTACAATACTTTTCTTGTTCTTTTTACCGAACCAAACAAGTGCTGCAATAAAACATACTGCGATAATTATTAAAATAATTTTAGATCTTTTACTCATGATTTGTTGTTAATTGATTTTATTCTTCTCTTAATGCTTCTATTGGTTTTACTACTGTTGCCATATGTGCCGGAATTAATCCTATTAATGTTCCTAGAAAAATTAATGTGGCAAAGGCAATTAAAATTATGGGTATGTTTACTGTTGGATTTATCAACGGAATATCTTCATTACTACTTGCTGCTGAATCTATCAAAAACAGCACAAAACTCCCTAAAATAATACCTAACATACCTGCTGTTGTTGTTAAAAAAACAGACTCTAATATAATTTGCTGACGAATACTCTTTGGTGTTGCACCTAAGGCTCTTCGTATCCCTATTTCTTTGGTACGTTCTTTTACTGTAATTAATAAGATATTACCAATAGCAAATACACCTGCTATTAACGTTGCAATACCTACAAACCAAGTTAAAAACTGCATACCAGTTATAAAACCGGTAACCTTACCTATTTCTTTACCTAAGTTTACACTACCAAATGCTCTTTCGTCTTCTGGATGTACTTTGTGCAAACCTTTTAAAGTTAACAATATATCACTTTCCATTTGTTCGATGTTTGTACCTTCATTAGCAGTAATCATCATCCAATCTACTTTATTTGCAGTATTGTATACTTTTCTAAAAGTTGTAAACGGTATGTATGCACAATCTCCATCAAAATTTATTGTATTAGAGGGTTTGTAAACACCAATAACCAAATAATTAATACTATTTATTTTTACATATTGCCCAATAGGCATTTCATCTTTATCAAATAATTGCTTGTACATATCTTCTGATATGACAGTAACTTTTGCGGTTGATAAAATATCATTCTCATTTAAAAAACGACCATATAGCAATTGTTTTTTCTGAATTTGATCTAAAACAGGATAATCTCCGCTTACTTGAAAATTACCAGATTTAAAATCTTTTACTATTAAATTACTAGTTTGATTTCTTGGTGCTAATAATTTAATCTCATCACTATATTCAGTTTTTAAAACCTCAATATCATTCATTGTTAAAGAAAACCTTCTTCCTTCTTGAAAACCTTTAAAAGGTGTATCTGTTGCTTGTGTCCAAACAAAAACACTATTGGTAGCAAAATTACCAAACAGTTTGTTAAAGCCATTTTCTACTCCTCTAGCAGCTCCTAATAAAACTACTAATAAGAAAATACCCCATAAAACTCCTATTATAGTAATTGCTGTTCTAATTCTATTTTTACGGATGCTTCCGTAAATTTCTTGCCAAGTATCTGAATCGAATAAAAATTTCATAATTAATCTGCTCTTAATGCTTCTATTGGTTTAATATTTGCGGCCTTTTTTGCAGGCACATACGCCGCTATTAATCCAGATAGAACTAAAACTATCGTTGCACCTATTACAATACCTGGGCTTACACTTGGGTCTTTTATAAAATAATCTTCTTCTAAAGTGTCGCCAATTAAACTTAATATGTACGTACCTAAAGTAAGTCCTAGATAACCTGCAAGCGTGGTAATTAATACAGATTCTTGCACAACCATACCAACAATAGACGCAGGTTTGGCTCCTAGTGCTTTTCTAATACCAAATTCTTTTGTTCTTTCTTTGATTACAAAAATCATAATATTAGAAATACCAATAATACCTGCCACTAAAGTACCAGAACCAATTAAAATTACAATGGCATATAAAACGCCCATAAACTGCCCAATACCTTTGTTGGCTTCTGCCATATTTCTAACAGAAAGCGCACTTTGGTCGTCTGGATGAATATCCATCTTTTTCTCAAGTCGCGCTCCATTCGATTTCCAAAAGCAACAGCTGCATCTAAACTTAAATTAGGATCGTAACCTAGAGCAATCTGACTAATGTAATCGTTATTACCATACATCATTTGTGCCGTGGTTAATGGTATAAATGCTTTTCTTTCTTCGTTATCTCCGCCTTCATCAGAAAAGATACCAATTACTAAATACGAACTTCCGTTTACATTTACTCTTTTTCTTAATGCAGGTCTTTCGCCAAATAAATCTTTTTTAAGCAACCTACCAATTACAATTACTTTCGATTTTTCTTTTAAATCTCTTTCGTTTAAATACCTACCCTCGTCTATAATTGTTTTTTCTAAATATTGATGGTCCGGGTTTACAGCCATTACACTGTAATTACTTGCCTCACTTTTATACTTGATGGTAAAGTTTTTATAAATTCTAGAAGATTTGTACTGAATCTTGTCTCCGTACTCTTCAGAAATATAATCGTAGTCTTTATTTTTTAATTGAACGGTTCTACCTGTTTGCAAACCTTTGTAGGGTTTAGACGTTTTCCGGACTCTTACAAACATGGCATTTTGTGCATCATCTGCAAAAGCACCTTTAAAAGAATTACTTAACCCGCTAACAATACCAAACAATAAAGTAAATAGTAAAATTGCAAAAGCTACGGTAAAACCAGACATTACAGAACGCAATCTGTTTTTATTTATACTCTGAAAAATTTCTCTCCAACGATCTAAATCAAACATATTAAACGGCTTTAGCTTTTCCTACAGAAGTAATTTCATCACTAATAATTAAACCGTCTTTTAAACGTACCACTCTTTTGGTTTGTTCTGCCACCTCTTCTTCGTGCGTAATTACAAAAACCGTCATTCCTTCATCATTAATATCCTTCAACAAATCCATTACAGAATCTGTTGTGGTAGAATCTAAGGCTCCTGTTGGCTCATCGGCTAAAACAACTTTAGGTTTGGTAACCAAAGCTCTAGCAATGGCAACACGTTGTTTTTGTCCACCGGACAATTCGTTTGGTAAATGATTTGCCCAATCTTTTAAACCAACTTTTTCTAAATAATCTAATGCTATTTGCAAACGCTCTTTTCTTGCCATACCTTTATAATACAAAGGTAAAGCAACGTTTTCTACAGCTGTTTTGTATGAAATTAAATTAAACGATTGAAAAATAAAGCCTAAGAATTTATTACGTAAAATTGCGGCTTTTTCTCGTTCATGTTTTTTATCAACTGCCCATTTAGGTGGTAAGTACCTTCGTCATGCACATCTAATAAACCAACAATATTTAGTAAGGTAGATTTTCCGAACCAGAAGATCCCATAATAGAAACAAATTCGCCTTCTTTAATATGTAAATCGATTCCTTTTAAAACGTGTAGAGAATCTTTACCAATAGGGTAAGATTTATGTAGTCCTTCTATTTTAATCATTTGGTGGTTGTTTTGTATAAAAGTATTGATTACCAATGAGTACACTTACTAATTTTTTGTTAAAAGCAAGAATTCACATTTCAAATACACACATAAGACGTCTTAAAATAAATTATGTTACAAGAAATTTTAAAAAACTTAAAGTATCTTTGTTATAAATTTATGAGAACCTTTTTAAATGCTTGATATACCTAAAGACAAGAAGATAATTTTATTTGATGGTGTTTGTAATTTATGCAATAATGCGGTTACAAAAACGATTAAATACGATAAAAAAAACGAGTTTCTTTTTACTGCGCTTCAATCTAAAAAGGGTACAGAAATTATAAACTATTTGGGCATTGATACGCGTAAACTAGACTCAATTATTTTATATGAACCTGACGTTTCTTATGATGTAAAAGCAACAGCAGCTTTAAAAATTATGCAGTCTTTTGGCGGTTTATGGCATGTAACACGCATATTTTACTTATTTCCAGAGAGTTTTAGAAATCATGTGTACGAGTTTGTTGCTAAAAACCGTTACAAATGGTTTGGCAAAAAAGAGCAATGCATGATACCCACCAAAGAGTTAAAAGCAAAATTTTTAGATTAGTTATGAAATTACCTTCACAAATAAAGTGTGTTATTTTTGATATGGATGGTGTAATTATAGATTCTGAAGAGATTCATAAAAAAGCCTATTACGAAACTTTTAATTCTTTAAACCTTACCGTTTCTGATGCTTTGTACAAATCTTTTACGGGTTCTTCTACAATAAACGCTTTTCAAAAATTAGTAAAACACTTTCAGCTAAATGAAAATCCGGAAGATTTGGTTTTAGATAAACGCAGGCGATACGTTAACTTTTTCGAAAACGACCCGCACTTGCATTTGGTTACTGGTGTAGAAGATTTAATAAAATACCTCTACCAGAAAAACATCACATTGGTACTCGCCTCTTCTTCTGCCATGATTAACATCAACCGTGTTTTTGATCGTTTTAATTTACATCCATATTTTGCGGCTAAAATTAGTGGCGCAGATTTAAAGGAATCGAAACCAAACCCGGAAATTTTTAACAAAGCAGCTGTTTTAGGAAATACACCCAAAGAAAACTCTGTGGTTATTGAAGATTCTGACAATGGTGTTAAAGCTGCTAATGATGCCAATATCTTTGTTTTTGGGTATGCCAATATTTTATCCGAAGGACAAACATTAGAAAATGCCGATGCGGTTATTAAAGATTTTAAAGATTTAAAATCGATACTATAACTTTTTGTAAATAGCACTCTATAAGGTACAGTATTTACAAACTGTACTTTTTTTGTATCTTAGAGATTCTACGTTTTTTAAAATACTTTTAAAACCAAGCTTATGAATCTCGAAAACAATAAAAAAATGCCATTGCATTTTATAAAATGGCTTACGAAGGCAATCCAGAAAAGGCTGTAGCCTTGTATGTTGGTGACACCTATATTCAGCACAACCCTTTGGTAGCAGATGGCCCGCAAGCATTTATCGATTATTTTACTAGAATGCACAAAGAGTATCAAGACAAGTCTATTCAGTTTGTAAGAACAATTGCAGAAGGCGATTTGGTGGCACTACACACACATCAAATTTGGCCAGGAAATGACCAATATGTTACTATGGATTTCTTTAGATTTACAGATGATGGTAAAATTGTTGAGCATTGGGATAGCATACAGCAAGTGCCTAAAACATCTGCCAACAATAATACGATGTACTAATTTTTACACTAAAGAACAGCATACGAATCAGTTAATAAATAATTACGGATTATTTAGAAAGCTTTCTAAAAATTAGAATAGCAATTCATGTGAATTTAATGTAATGTTTCTTTTAACTTATGTACTAAGTAGGTAGCAATGCACTATAATTTTAGTAAATTTCACAAAACAATTAAACAAAGACCCCAATATAATTAATGCAGCTAAAAGAAAGTTATAAAAAAATTAGAACTGCTACGATAGCCTTTTGCAATCATTTAGAAATAGAAGATTTTGCCATACAAGTGGCAAAATTTGCGAGTCCTGCAAAATGGCATTTGGCACATACTACTTGGTTTTTCGAAACCTTTATCTTAAAAGAAATAGATAAAAACTACCTAGAGTTTGATGCTAATTTTAACTACTTATTTAATAGTTATTACAACAATGTTGGTAGCAGAGTTTTGCAAAACAACAGAGGCAACATGTCTAGACCTAGCACAAATACTGTTTTCGAATACAGAAAACATGTAGATGCTAAAATGCTAGCAGTAATAGATCGCATTACAGATCAAAAAATTATCGATTTAATTGTTTTAGGTTTACAACACGAGCAACAACATCAAGAATTATTGGTTACTGATGTAAAATATATGCTGGGGCACAACCCTTTACTACCAACCTTTGCAGATACATACAATTTGGTTGCCCATAAAAACACAGCGCATACAAGTATTAAAATTGCCGCAGGTGTGTATACTATTGGGCATCAAGAAAAAGGGTTTTGTTATGATAATGAACTCGGCGTGCATAAAGTATATGTAGCAGATTTTGAAATAGACAATTACCTAGTAACTAATAGAGATTTTATAGAGTTTATAGAGGCTGGCGGTTATACAGATTTTAACCTTTGGTTAGATGAAGGTTGGTCTTGGATACAAGACCAAAAAATAAATGCGCCTATGTATTGGCATAAAATAAATAACCAATGGCATTATTACACTTTAGCAGGTTTACAAAAAATAGACTTAGATGCGGTGTTGTGCCATATTAGTTATTTTGAAGCCAATGCATTTGCAACTTTTAAAAACAAACGATTACCAACAGAATTTGAATGGGAAATTGCTGCTAAAAAATTAGACTGGGGTTTGCGTTGGGAATGGACAAATAGTGCGTATTTGCCCTACCCTGGTTTTGTTACTGCAAACGGTGCCGTTGGCGAGTATAATGGTAAATTTATGAGCAACAAAATGGTGTTAAGGGGTGCATCTACAGCAACCTCTGCAAACCATAGCAGGCACACGTACCGTAATTTTTTTAGTGCAACAGATAGATGGCAATTTACAGGAATTCGATTAGTAAAATAAGATGATAGAAACTTTTAAAGAAGAAATAAAACAAGGTTTAACAGCAACACCTAAAACGTTGCCTTCTAAATATTTTTATAATAAAATTGGCGATGCGCTTTTTGTACAGATTATGAATCTGCCCGAATATTATTTAACAAGAAGCGAGTTTGATATTTTTAAAAATAAAACCCAACAGTTAATAGATGCTTTTGGTATTGATAAAAACACCCATTTCGAGTTGATAGAATTGGGCGCTGGCGATGGCACAAAAACCAAAGAACTTTTAAAGGTTTTAGACGCACAAAATTATCGTTTCGATTATATGCCAATAGATATTTCTGCAAATGCTTTGGCGCAATTAAAAAACAATTTAGCCAAAGAATTGCCAAATGTTTCTGTAAAAACCCAACAAGGAGATTATTTTAACGTACTTCATTCTCTAAAGGAAAACAACAACCCTAAAGTGATGTTGTTTTTAGGTTCTAATATTGGGAATATGGATGATGAGATTGCGACAGAATTCATTTATAATTTAGGCGCAAATTTGCAAAAAGGCGACAAACTATTGTTAGGTGCAGATTTGATAAAATCGAAAGAAATTGTGTTGCCTGCCTACAATGATGCACAAGGTATCACGGCAAAATTCAATTTAAATTTGTTAGACCGCATCAATACAGAATTAAACGCAGATTTTAATACATCGCAATTTAAACATCAACCAGAATATAACGAGGCAGAAGGTATTGCCAAAAGTTTTATTGTAAGCACCCACGATCAAGAGGTAACGGTACAGCAATTAAACACCACTTTTCACTTTAAAGAAGGCGAAAAAATTCATACAGAAATATCTAGAAAGTACAACGATGCTTTGATACAACAAATCATTGCAAACACTAGCTTTACGCTAGATACTAAAATTATGGATACCAATGCCTATTTTGCAGATTACATACTAACAAGAAACTAAAATAATTTGCTATGAAATTAGCACTATACGGTTTGGGCAGCAGAGCAACTGCCTATTATTTACAAGAATTAAACAAACAATACAATTTAAAAAAAGGCGGGTATAGTACTTGCCCTTTGTGGTTGTACAATACTAATTTTAATAACATCAATCCGTTATTACCAAACACATCAAAAGCCTTAGATGTTATTGTAAAAAAAGATATACAAGCAATAAAAGCCGTACAACCTCATAAAATTATAGTACCTAATATTACATTACACGAAACAATAGATCGTATTGATACAACTACGGATTTTGTGCATCCATTGCCTTTAACACTAGAAAAAATTAAGCAACATCAAGTTTCTAAAATCCTTTTAGTTGGCTCTTTACATAGCATGCAAGCAACGTATTTAAATTCGTTTTTTAAAGAAAATAGCATTGCAGTGGTATTGCCTACGGATGAAGAAATGGAATTAATTGATACCGCTAGAAAAGCAATTTATGCTTATACAGAAACCAAAAAATTAGTGAAAGCATATCAAAAAATTTTAAAAAACTATGCAGCCAAACACATTGTTGTTATTGCTTGTACAGAACTTTCTATTTTAAAACCACAAGGCAATCGTGCTATTGTAGACATGGCAGATCTTCAAATACAAAATGCTGTACAAACAGTGTTCTAAATAAAAAAGCCTTTGCAAATGCAAAGGCTTTTTTTATAAAATCGCTTAAAGCTTATGCTTCTGTAGCCGTTTCTGTAATGGCTACTACTTCAATATCAAATACCAAATCTCTACCCGCTAACGGATGATTTCCATCAATAACAATAGCCTCTTCTTTTACCTCTACCACCATTAAATTCATTTCGCTACCATCTGGTGCTTTAGATACCAATCCCATACCTACTTGTGGCTCCATGTCTTGTGGTAAATCTTTTTTAGCAACCTCTTGTATCAATTGTTCATTTACTTCACCATACGCATCTTCTTTGGCAATGTTTAATGTTTTCTTCTCGTTCAGCTTCATGTTTAACAACCCTTTTTCAAAACCAGGAATCAAACGTCCTTGTCCTAAAGTAAATTCAATAGGCTCTTTTCCTTCCGAAGTATCAAAAATTTGTCCGTCTGTTAATTTCCCTGTGTAATGTACTTTTACAGTGTTGTTCTCTTTTACTTGCATCATAATACTATGTATTTTATGTATAAAGTTTGATAAACTACAACTCTTGCACTTTACAAACTTTTTTAATTTACACTTACAAAGCCACTAAAACCAAGCCAAAGCAGTTCTTTCCAATAAAAGTTTTACCAAAATAGCAAAATGAAAGTTTTCAATTTAAAATTTGAGGCTATCAATGGCTTTATAAAGACTTCACATTGCAAGTAAGTTTGTCAGTCTACAGAAAAGAATAGGCAAACTTGTCATCCATACAAGTACAAAAGACGGTTATAAAATTTATACGATTAATTTTAAATTTCATTTTACCCTTCTTTTACAAACTACTATTTTTGCAAAATGGATACAAAGAAACAGGTAATAAAAAAATTGCAGCGTTCGGTTGCAGAAGCTATCAAGCAATTTTCTATGATTGCAGAAGGAGACAAAATAATGGTGTGTCTTTCCGGCGGAAAAGATAGTTATGCCATGTTAGATATGTTGTTGTATTTCCGAGAAAGTAGCGCCTATTTCTTTTGAAATTGTTGCCGTTAACTTAGACCAAAAACAACCCGGTTTTCCAGAAGAGGTGTTGCCAACTTATTTAAGCAATTTAAAAGTACCTTATAAAATTATAGAAAAGAATACCTACAAAGTGGTAATGGATAAAACACCCGAAGGCAAAACAACTTGCAGTTTGTGTTCTCGATTACGAAGAGGTACTTTGTACGAGGCTGCCAAAGATCTAGGTTGCAATAAATTGGCTTTGGGCCACCACAGAAATGATATTATAGAAACCTTTTTCTTAAACTTTTTCTTTGCCGGAAAAATGGAAACCATGCCACCAAAGTTTAAAAACGATGCTGGCGATTTAGTGGTGTTAAGACCTTTGGCTTTTTGCAAAGAAAGCGATATCGAAACCTATGCAGCGTATCAAGAATTCCCGATTATACCTTGTAATTTATGCGGATCGCAAGAAAACTTACAGCGTAAAAAAGTAAAACAAATGATTGCAGATTGGGAACAGGAATTCCCGAATAGAAACTCGATTATGATGAATGCTTTACAAAACGTATTTCCGTCGCATTTATTAGACCATAACTTGTACGATTTCGACAACTTAGAAATCAAAGTAACAGAAAATGTATTGTAAAGTTTAAAACCCTTACACCCTATTACTTTCTTTATACACAGTTAACCCGCCTTTTAATTTTCTTTTCATTTTAAGAGCTGGTTGGTAATTGATATGAAACTTTTTAATGTTTCGTTTTACACTTAGTGCTTCGGTGTAGCTGCCGCCACACCGCTAAACCCCATTTTAAACTTGCCTACATCACCAAGATCTACAATTTTACCTTCGCTTAAATGATAATCTAGCTTTTTACCCAATGCCATTAAAACAGCTTTTACATCTACACTGTGTAAAGTACACTCGTTGCTTATACTTTCGCTTAAAGTATCTAAATCTATCGTACCTGTATTTACGGCTTGTAAAATATAATTCGCGGTATTTTTACCAATGCTATTATTTCTTTTAGAAATTCTGTAACGTAACGCCATTTGTAATTTATTTTTTGTATCTTGTTAATTATCTTCTATTTACCTACCAATTTTAAATCTACAAATTATTCTACAATAATTTTAAAAATATACTAGTATATTTTTAAATAAATAGTACAATAGTTACAAAAGAATACTAGTACTTCTGTAAACTACCTTAGCAGTAAAGCAACAAAACCTACTGAGCAATGCAACAAAACCTACTGAGGGATGCACAAATACACCCTAGTGCAAATAGTATAACCTTAAGGCGCATAAATAGTTTACTTAGAAACAAATATGTATTTACTATTGGCTTTTACATATAAATACACGAAATTCGCTAACGTTGATTATAAATCGTTGAAAAAGAGATTATGATTGAATTAAGTTTAGTTTAATGCAAAAAACTGCTCTGAATGAAGAAACAAAATGATATCGAAGAACAAATTTTCAAAATTGTTCAGACATTCTTAAAAAATCCACCATTAATAGTTTGGGGTTCGGGAGCAACTGTTTCTTTTGGACTTCCAAGTATGTGGAGTTTAAACGAGTCTTTAAAGAAGGAAATAACAGACTTTGACATTTCTAATGATAATCTAGAAGAAGAGCTTAGTAAAGATAAATATCGAGAGAAATTACCCCAAATAAAAAAAACAATATGGAATGAGGTAAATAATGCAGACATGTCTGTTTTAAAAAAATTACTTCTAATGAGACTGATACTTTTAATGGAATTAAATTACTAATTGAAAAATTCATTGAAACACATCCTAAAGTATTAAACATTGTTACAACAAATTACGACAGAGTTTTAGAGCACTTATTAGCCTATGAGAACATTTGCTTTTCAGATGGATTTGAAGGCAAAACTTTATCCGCATTTGATGAAACAAACTTTCAAGACAAAAACATTGTAAATATTATTAAAGTACATGGTTCTTTAAATTGGTTTAACGTAAACGGAGAAATTAGATATTTGTCAAATCAAATAACGACAGAGACACCGCAAATTGTTGTTCCAAGTAAAAACAAATTTGAGGAGACTTACAATACTCCTTACCGAGAACTAATTCAAAAATCCGATATCCTAATCAATGATACATTAAGTTTTCTTGTGGTAGGTTTTGGTTTTAATGACAAGCATCTAACCCCAAAAATTCAAGCCAATATAAAAAAAGGAGTACCTCTTGTTTTAATAACAAAAGAAATCACTTCAAGCACCTTCAAGGAGCTAGCAAATGCGAAAAAATATATCTTGTTTGAAGAAGCTGAAATGGGTAAAACTAGAGTGATTTACAAAGAAAGTAATTCAACAGAACAAACAGAAGAGATTATCGAAGGCGATTTTTGGAAACTAAATAATTTCATGGAAATATTATAATTTATGGAAACAGATTTTTTAATTGGAAAAGTACAAAGTGTTGATACAGGTAATGTATCAATCAAGGTTGATAAAGAGGAACTTCTTAATAATGTTCAAATAAATCAAATTGTACAAATTCGCTCTACAAAAACTGGTGAAAAAATCATTGGCTTGATTTCTAAAATAATGCGAAAAGGTATTGCTGATAAAATTGATGAAAATTTCGAGCCTGATTTTATAATAGAAAACCTAATCAAGGTAAATCTAGTAGGTACTTTAATTGAAAAAATAGGGACTGAAAAAAACATTTTTAAACGAACATTAAACACTGTACCAAGTATAAATGCGGATTGTTTTTTACTCCAAGGAAACGATCTTTCTACTTTTATGAATATTATTTCCTCTAATAGCGAAAATCCTCTTAAAATTGGAAAGTATACTATTGCAGAAGAATCTGATGCAAATCTTGATGGAAATAAATTCTTTCAAAGACATGCAGTAATTGTTGGAGGAACTGGCTCACGGTAAGTCATGGACAGTAGCAAATGTTTTAGAGAAAGCAACTAAATTAAAATCTATTAATAGTGTTATCTTCGATTTACATGGTGAATACAAGCCTTTAGCTAAATTAGAAAACACAACATTATTAAAAATTGCTGGTCCCTCTGATAAACCAACAGATGAAAATGTTATGTTTTTACCCTATTGGCTTTTATCTTATGAGGAAATTGAATCAATGCTTTTGGACAGAAGTGATAATAACGCACCAAATCAATCAAGAGCATTATTTGATTTAATAATAAAATACAAAAAAGAGAAACTTGAAGAAGAAGACCAACAAGATGTTTTGAATAACTTCACTGTTGAAAGCCCTATTCCATACAAAATTAGTGATGTATTAACCTCTCTTCAAGAATTAGATACAGAAAGAGATTATTCCTCTAGTAAAGCAGGTAGAGATGGACCTTTAGCCAAAAAGCTTACTCGATTTATTCAAAGATTAAAAAGTAAACAAGCAGATAAAAGATTAAACTTTATATTTAACTCAGAAGATGAATTACTTCAATATGATTGGTTTATTTCTCTTATCAAAAACTTATTAGATTTCGGAAATAATAAAGGATTAAAAATTATAGATTTTTCAGAAGTGCCTTCTGATATACTTCCTCTAATAACTGGTTTAATTGGTAGGTTAATATTTTCAATTCAACAATGGATGGAAGTAGAAAAAAGACATCCGATTGCCATATTTTGTGATGAAGCACATTTATATATTCCTGCTAATCTTAAAGGAGGTATAGAAGAAAAAGGATTACAAAATTTTGAACGTATTGCTAAAGAAGGAAGAAAATATGGAGTTTCTTTAGTTGTTATAAGTCAGAGACCTTCAGATGTGAATAAAACTATTCTTAGCCAATGTGGAAATTTTGTAGCTATGAGACTAACAAATCCGGATGATCAAAATGTAATAAAGAAATTGTTCCCTGATAATCTTGGTGGATTTTCGGATATGTTACCAATTTTAGATGTTGGAGAAGCTCTAATTGTAGGGGATGCGTGTTTGCTTCCTAGCAGGGTAATAATAGACAAACCAATTATACAACCTGATAGCGCTACAGTTAATTTTTGGGATGAATGGAGTAAAAATAAAGCTGAATCGGAATTGAACAAGCAATTGAATCATTAAGAAAACAACAGAAATAATCAAGCACATATAAAATAAAAGGTTTTATTATAAATCACAATAAACAGATTCAATCACCAACCCCAAAAAGAACGCAAAAAAACAATACATTTACCGTTTTATAGACTACAACAATGCAAACCACAAAACTAACATCAGAAAGTATTTTACCCCTTACCTGCTCTAGAGCCGGCACATGTTGCTATGGTAAAGCCGTAATGTTAAATCCGTGGGAGTTGTTACAATTTAGCATCGAGAAAAAAGTATCCCCAAAAACGTTTCGAGATTTGTATACAGATTTTGGTGGCGTTCGTTTAACCTTTAACGGAAAAAAAGATAGCAAAGGGCAAAGTGCTTGCAGCCAATACATAGATACCAAAGGTTGCAGTGTGCATAATGGCAGACCGTTGGCTTGTCGTTTGTATCCTTTAGGGCGTCAAATACAGTTTAACAAAGCACATTATATGTTCGAGGGTGAAGAATTTCCGTGCTTAACAGATTGTGCCGAGGTTTTAAATTTGCCCAAATTAACGGTGGGTAATTATTTAAAAGGACAAGGAGCAACACCTTTTGAAAATGCCCAAGATGCGTATTTAGAAATGATGCAAAATATTGCAGATGTTGCTTTTCAGTTGTTGTTAGAAACAGGTTTGTCTACTTCCGGAGACACCAAAACACTGCAAATGTGGCAAGCAATGGGTACTGCATCGCCGGAAGACTTAACCCAACGCATTGGTACAGATTGGTTAGATGCTTTAATGTTACCGGCTATAGATAATACCATAGACAACCCAATTGACTTTGCCACAGCACACAACGAGCTATTAATGGCTAAGATTCAAGATAATTTTGGTGGCTTAGATACATTGGCTAAAATTAGCGATGCCGCCATTCTATTAATTGGCGTAGCCTTACAATTGGCAAGAGGTTTGGGCGCAAATACCCAAGAAATTGCAAGCCATTGGATAGCAACTGCAAAAAGTCATGGTGCTTTAGACTAATTGTTGTTAACTTTGTTTTTAGAAAAAGACACACTTCTTAAAATTGTAACCGATGAAAATATTGCATACTGCCGATTGGCATTTGGGACATAGACTGCACGAACAATCTCAATTTGAAGAACAAACACTATTTTTAGAGTGGTTAGAAAACTACATCATTCTAAACAAAATAGATGTTTTATTGGTTTCTCGTGATATTTTTGATTCGGGTTCACCATCTAACCAAAGTTTAGAAATGTATTACCGCTTTTTAATGAATTTAAAAGCAACTACATGTAAATCGGTTATTATTACGGGTGGTAATCATGATTCGCCAGGTACTTTAAATGCACCAAAATCTATTTTAGACGCCTTGTCTATCAAAGTAATTGGCAAAGCTACAGAAGACATTAAAGACGAAGTTTTTACCATTGATGTAAACAACCAACAAGTAATTGTTGCTGCCGTACCTTATTTAAGAGACGGTGATATTAGGCGCGCTGTTGCCGGTGAAACTTTTGACGAGTTGATAGACAAATACAAAACGGCATTAATACATCATTACGATGCAGCTGCCGCGGCTGCAAAAGCTATCAACACTAAGAATGCACCTGTAATTGCCATGGGACATTTGTTTGCTACCGGTGGCTCTGTTTCTGATAGTGAGCAAAATATTTATGTAGGTACTTTAGGCCATATTGGTGCAGAAGATTTTAATCCCTATTTTGATTATGTGGCTTTAGGGCATTTGCACAGACCGCAAATAATTGGTGGCAACGAAAAGGTTCGATATTCGGGATCGCCAACAGTGTTAAGTTTTAGCGAAGTGAGTTACGAGAAAAAAGTTATTGTATTAACTGTAGAGGATAATACAATCTGCAATATTGAAGAAGCCATTGTACCAAGATTTCGCGAATTTTATAAAATTACAGGTACTGTAGCAACTTGCATCGAAATTTTTAAAGAGCTTACCACAAACGATTACAATTTAACGCCTTGGGTAGAAATCGTTTTAAAAGAAGACCATACGGTAAATACAGAAGATTTAAAACGTGCAGCAGAACAGCACGCTTTTGAAATCTTAAAAATTGGCTTGCAAAGAGAACGCTCTGTAAAAGGGATTGAAGAGTTGTTAGAAAATACAAAATCTATAAAAGAATTGGTGCCTACAGAAGTTTTTAAGCTAAAATGCAAAGAAATGGCCTATGATTTAGAGCAAAAACCAGCCATTTGGGATGCGTTTAATGAGATTTTACAATCTGTAAAAAAACAGTAAAAGCATCTAGATATGAAAATTTTAAAAATTGAATTACAGAATATCAATTCCTTAAAATCTGATACACCTATTTGTATCGATTTTGAAAGTGAACAATTTAGAGATGTTGGTTTGTATGCCATTACAGGCGCTACAGGTGCAGGTAAAACCACTATTTTAGATGCAATTACCATTGCCTTGTACCATAACGTACCTAGATTTAACGGCACAAAAGGTACACTTTTAGATGTGGTAAGCCATGGCGCAACAAACGCGTATAGTAGAATTGTGTTTACAAACAAAACGGCTTCTTTTGAGGCTTTTTGGGGTATCAGAATTGCTGACAAAAATGGAAAGCGTTACAAAAACGCCAAAGAAGAAGTAAGTTTAAAAAACTTAACGACAGGTGCTATTTTAGCAACTCAAAAAAGACAATTATTAGCAGAAGTGCTAAGAGTTTCTCAATTAGACTACAACCAATTTTTACGATCTGTAATGCTTGCCCAAGGTGAGTTTGCTGCATTTTTAACTGCCAAAGGACCAGAAAAAGGAAAGCTTTTAGAACAAATTACTGGCGAACAGATTTATAAAAAAATTGGCCAAGGAATCTTAGAACGAAAGGCCAAAGAAGAAAATACCTTAAAAGAAATTCAGGCAAAAATTAATGCGGATGATATTTTAAGTGAAGAACAAAAAAAGGAATTATCAGAAGAAAGTAAAGGGATTGATTCCGCGATTCTAACAGCTGCAAATGTTATTAAAACATCGCAAACCGTTGTAGACTGGTATACAGAATTTTCGAAATTGACAAAAGCAAAGGAAGAGAATGAAAAAAATGCCGATGCTATTGAAAAATACGTTAAAGAACAAAAACCGAAATTAGACGCCTATGCTTTGCACGAAAAAGCATTGCCTTTTAAAGAAAAGATAAAAGAATTAAAAGAGCTAGATATTGCTATTCTAGAAAAAGAAAAAGCAAAGGGCAATTTAGATAAAGAATTAAAGGATTTACATCCTAAAATACTGCAACTAGAAAAACAGGTAACCGCAGATACCTTGGCCTTAAAAAAAGAAGAACAAAACTTTAATGCTTGGTTGCCAAAGTTTGAAGAAATTACCAAATTAGATGCTGCGCTTAAAACCGAGAAGCAAGCTAAACTGAAAATTCTAGAAGATGAAAAGGTTTTAGACTTGCAAATAAAACAAGCTACTGAAGAAAGAAATCGATTAAAAGAGCAATTAAACTCTATTGAGGCTAAAATTAAGACTGCAACGAATTACATCGAAAAGAATTCTTTTTAACCTCGGTATCTAAAGAACTCACCAACTGGCGAGAAGATTTTTCGGCGTTAAAAACTCACCATACGGCAATCACCGAAAGTGACGAGGCTATCATTAGGATTCACAAAGAAATTGACGCATCCGAAGAATCATTAAAAAACAAAAAACTACTTTTTGACAAAGAAATCAATGCCAAAAAAGAGCTAGAAAATAAAATAAGTCTTTTAAACAAAGACTCAGAAAAAAACACATTACAAGACATTTTACAGCTGCAAACCATTGATGCAAAAGCAGCAGAGAATTGGAAAGAATTAAAAAGCCTTTCGGAACAATACATCCTTTTACAAAAACAGGTAGCCCATACGGTTTTAGACGTAAACAAATTAACCACAGAAGAAAAAGAAGTACAAAGCAACCTTAGTGCCTTAGAAAAAGACCTAAAAACACAAGAAGCGTTGGTTACAGATGCTACTAAAATTTTAGAATTAGAGCGCAGTGTTGCCAAATACAAAGCAGATAGAGCTAATTTAAAACCAGGAGAACCTTGCGGTTTGTGTGGTGCTACAGAACATCCGTTTGCAGAAAACTCACCCGCAATTCAAATTAGCGAAGCAACCGCCACGTTAACGAAACGAAAGGAAGATTTGGCAAAACTGAACGCAAAGCAAAATCAACTTTTACTACAAAAAACTAGCATAACTACCCGAATAGAAAATACAACGCTTCAATTAAAAAATAAAAAAGAAGAAATAACTGCATTAACTGCAAAAGCAGACAAAATACCTGTTGCAACTGCATTGGCTGATTCAGAAAAAATTGATGGTGAAATTCAATTGCTAGCGCAGAAATTAAAAGTGCATCAAGAAAATATACAAAAAGCCCAAGAAACTCAAAACGAAAAAGACAGACTTAGCAAAGCAATGCAACTGCAACAGCAAACATATAGTGCATTGCACACACAAATTGTTGCTTTAGAAGAACAAGTTAAACATGCTAAAAAATCGATTTCAGCGCATAACGAAAAAGTTATTACCCATACAAAACTTAGCAAAGAAATAGAAGAACGTTTAAAAATTTCTTTAGCCAAATATGCTATAGAAATGCCTGCTATTTCCGGTATAAATCAATTTCTAAAAGATACAGAAAACAGCATCTTAACTTATGATGCCAAAGAAAAAGAAATAGCCTCGTTTATATCTGAACAAAAGGTATTATCCGCTAAAATAGAAGCTATAGATAGTACTTTAAAGGTAAAACATCAAGATATGGATACCTTGCAAAAAACCTTTGAAGAAAAAGATGCCATTGCGAATAAAATTCTAGTACAAAGAGTAGCCATATTACCAATAGAAACCTCTGTAGATTCTAAAAGAAAAACATTACAATCACTTATTGAAAAACAATCGAAAGAAGAACGAATTGGTAAAGAAGCACTGCAGAATTTACAAAATTTAAAAACCAAACAAGAAACGTCTTTAGCCAACACAACAATTGATTTAGAAAAGCTAAAAGATGCCAAAATTAAACTAGAAAGCAACTTTAATAAAGAAGTTGAACTTAGTGAATTTTTAACCCGTACAGCTATAGAAATAGCTCTTTTATCTGACGAGCAAAGTGTAAATTATAAAAAGTTAAAAGAAAGAATACAAGAAAATTTAGTAAAGATTAAAACCTTAAAAGAAAATAATTTAAAGGAATTTAACGCTTTAAAGGCAGCGAAAAACTTTACAACTACCGAGCAAGAAAGCAAAGAGTTATTAGCCACTGAAAAAGCCAAAAAAGATGCTCTTTTAACTAAAAAAGGTAAAATTGAAGAAACTTTTAGAAAAGATTTAGAAATTAAAAACAGAAATAAAGAGGTTTATAAAAAAATAGATGCTCAAACCGAAATTTGCAACGTTTGGCGCGAGTTGTTTAAAATTATTGGTAACTCAAAAGATGCGTTTAATGTGTATGTACAACGTTTAACATTAAAACAATTGTTAGATTTAGCAAATGTGCATTTGTATAATTTGAACAAACGTTATTCTTTAAAACTAGAAGACACTTACAAACCCAAAGAAGAACTGAACTTTAATTTAATAGACCATTATCAAACAGACAGAGCTAGGTTGGTAGACACTTGTAGTGGAGGTGAAAAGTTTATTATAAGTTTGGCATTGGCATTGGGGCTGTCTGATTTGGCAAGTAAAAATGTAAAAATAGATTCTCTTTTTATAGATGAAGGTTTTGGTACTTTAGATGGCAATACTTTAGAGACGGTAATTGCTACATTAGAAACTTTACAATCTCAAGGGAAAACAATTGGTATTATTTCTCATGTAGAAAACTTAAAAGAGCGCATACCAACACAAATTCAAATTACCAAAAAAAGTAGCGGAGTAAGTACAGTAAAAATTGTGTAAAGCAGCATGTGCCTTAATTAAAAACAAACAACGGCTTTAAAAAGATTAAAGCCGTTGATTGATTGATAAAAAACTTCATTACGACCCTACTTATAATTTAGTAAAAACCCCCATTTCGACTAATCCATAGAAAAAATTTCGTACGTGCAGGGTCAGTAATGCGTTTATTTATAAATTTTAGCTAATTATTTTCTTTAAAATGCTAAAACCTTTTTTTCATGTTCGTCTACAGTTCCATCTGCAAAAAACACTTGTTTTATATTCTTTAATAATTCTTCTTTTTCGAATTGAGTAAATTCATTATCTGAAACAAAAGATTGTATTTTATCTAAATTTTCTTCATCAGAATCTACAACAACCTCTGTATGCATTCTATGAAAAGTTACTTCATCTACTTTGGTTCGGATATAATCTTGCTCTGCAATATCTTCTACATGGTTACAATGAGCTGCATATAATAATACATAGGCTTCAAAGTCTTTTTTAGTCCAATCTAAATTCATACTTCTTTTACAATTGGTAAATTACCATTACTGGCCCATTCCGTCCAAGAGCCATCGTAAACAGCTGTATTTTTAATTTCTAAAACTGCTGCTGCTAAGGCTAAAATTGAAGCCGTTATCCCTGATCCACAGGTAAATATGATTTCATTTTCGTTTTCAAATTTAGTAAAAATTTTAAATAAATCATCAAAAGATTTCATTTTTCTGTTTTCTAACACAAATTTGAATGGAATATTTATAGAATTAGGAATATGTCCACTAGATAATTCTGGTCTAGGTTCTGGCGCTGTTCCTAAAAATCTTTCTTCTGAACGAGCGTCTATAATAACGCTGGTGTCCTTAGACATTGCTTTATAAACAGCAGCTGTATTTTTGAGTTTATTTGGCTTAAAATCGACTGTAAAGTTCCCTTTATCACTTTTAATAGAATAGTTAGCAACAGTTGGATAGTTGTTAGCATTCCATTCGGCAAACCACCATCTAAAACCGCTATGTTTTGAAACCCCATTAGCTGAAACATCCACCAAACTCTTGGTGCACTATAAATGCCTAAATCATCATAACAAATTATTACAGAATTGTTATTTATACCTAATTCTTGAGCTTTCTTTTCAAATACTTCTGCCGTTAAAACTGTATTTGGTAACGTTGCATTTTGATCTGAAAAAGTTTTTTTTAAATCAAAAAACAGGGCACCTTTAATACATTTCTTTGCAATGTCTGTTGTAGTAACATCCGTCACTTTAGGTATTGTACAGTCTAAAACGACAAGATTTGTATCGTTTATATACTTGTACAACCAATCTACAGTTACTAACGGTTTGGTTATTTTTAAAGACATTTTGTAGACGTATTATTTTACTTCGTCGTAATGATCGTCCCAGTTTTTTGGAGTTGGATTGTCGTGTAATTTACCAACAGATTTGGCAACTAAAGAGGCAACGGTTGCATCTCCGGTAACATTTATTACGGTTCTACACATATCTAAAGGCCTATCTACCGCAAAAATTAATGCCAAACCAATGGCTAATTTATCTGCTGGAAAATTAACCGATTCTAATACAATTACCAACATTACCATACCTGCACCAGGAACTGCAGCAGAACCAATAGAAGCTAATAAAGCTGTAATTATAATTGTTAATTGATCTACAAAAGTCAAATCGAATCCAAGCGCTTGTGCAATAAAAACTGCTGCAACTGCTTGATATAAAGAGGTTCCATCCATATTAATGGTAGCACCAACCGGTAAAACAAAACTAGATACTTCTTTATCTACACCAATGTGCTCTTCTACACGCTCCATAGTTACAGGTAAAGTAGCTGCACTAGAACTTGTAGAAAACGCCAATAATTGCGCCGGACTTAATTGTTTTAAGAACCAAAAAGGATTCTTTTTTGTAAACACTTTTACCAAAATCATGTAAAAAACAACCAATAAAAATAAACCACCAACAACGGTTGCTGCATACTTTAAAAGTGCAATTAATAAATCGGATCATTAGAAGACACCACTACATTAGACAATAAAGCAAATACTGCAATTGGCGCAAATAACATAATTAAATCGACCATCTTTAAAACAACTTCATTCAAAGAATCGAAAAAATCTTTTAAAGGCTTCGATCTTTTTTCACCTATTAAAAGCATAGAGATTCCTAAAAATATTGTGAAGAAAATTACTTGTAACATCGATTTGTTGTTACTCATAGCTTTCATTGCATTATCTGGCACCATGTCTACTAAAAACTGTAAAGGCCCGCTACTTTTTTGTTTTGAAGCTTCTGCAATTTTTGCTTGCACACCACCACTATTGGCATATGTTTCTGTTAATTTTGTAATAGTTTCTTCTGATATACCATCACCTGGCTTTACAACATTAACCAATAATAAACCAATGGTAATCGCTATAACTGTTGTAAAAATATAGATTCCGATTGTTTTTAAACCAATATTTTTAAACTTAGAAATGTCTTTTAAATCTGAAATACCCTTTACCAAAGAAGCTATAATTAAAGGAACCGCAATTAACTTTAATAATTTTACAAAAATGCTTCCAAAAGGATTTATCCAATTGGCAACAAAAGTAGAACCACCGTCTACTGTTGTCATTAACAATCCAAAAAGGATACCTACAACCATTCCTATTAAAATCTTCCAGTGTAATGCTAGTTTCTTCATCTATTTGTTTAAAATTATTTCAGTGGTGAAAGATAAAAAAATAATTAAAAATTTAAGTGACTTTATTTGTATATTGTGTCATATTTTTAGAAAACATTCATATTAATTATTAAAAACATAAAAATGTCAGGTATATTAGACTTATTAAACAGTGATTTAGGAAAACAAATTGTTTCCGGTGTAGCAGGTTCTACAGGTAACGATACAAGTAAAACAGGTAGTGCATTAACAATGGCTTTACCCGTTTTAATGAAAGCAATGGAAAGAAACGCTTCTTCTCCTGAAGGTGCAGCTGGTTTAATGGGAGCTTTAACAGGTAAACATGATGGTAGTATTTTAAACAACTTAGGTGGTTTATTTGAAGGTGGTGTTGATGAGTCTGTGAAACAAGATGGTGCTGGTATTTTAGGACATATTTTAGGTAGCAAACAACAAGGTGTAGAACAGGTAATTAGTCAGAAATCTGGTTTAGATGCTGGTTCTGTAGGAAATATCTTAAAAGTTGCTGCACCAATTTTAATGGGTGTTTTAGGTAAACAAAAGCAAGAACAAAATATTAGCAATTCAGGAGATTTAACAGGTCTTTTAGGTGGTTTGTTAGGTGGTAGTTCTGCCAACAACGATCAAAGCTTTTTAGAGAAAATTTTAGATGCTGATGGTGACGGAAGTGTAATTGATGATGTTGCAGGAATGGTTTTAGGAGGAAATAAGAGTAAAGGTGGCCTTGGAGGAATGTTAGGTGGTCTTTTTGGAAAATAAGTTTTCTACATTTTTAGATATAAAAAAAGCTCAAACATATTGTTTGAGCTTTTTTTATAAAGTTTAAGTGTTACTTTTTATAACAAGACTTGTATATTTCTTCGTACACAGGTAAAATACTATCTAAAGAAAATTGTTTTGTATGTGCTTTTGCATTTTGTTTAAACTGCTCTAAAGTTGCATCGTCTTTAACAATTGAAATGGCGTTTTTAGCCATGTCTTCTACATCTCCTAAATTACTTAAGTATCCTGTTTGACCATGAATGTTTACTCGGCAATCCGCCTGTATTGGTAGAAATAACAGCTGTACCTGCCGCCATTGCTTCTAATGCTGCCAAACCAAAACTTTCTGTTTGTGATGGTAATAAAAACACATCTGTATAACATAAAATTTTAGCAACTTCTGTGCTGTTTCCTAAAAAGAAGACATCAGCAGTAATTTTTAAATCTTTTACTAATTTTTCTGCTTTTGCTCTTCTCGGCCCTTCACCAATCATCAATAATTTAGAAGGAATTTCCTTTCTTACTGCGGCAAAAACCTTAATTACATCTTCTACTCTTTTTACAGGTCTAAAATTACTAACATGCGTAAAGATTCTTTCGTTTGGTTGTGCCAAAGCAATTCTTTTACATTCTTCTTTATGTGCATTGTCGTACTTTTCTACATCAATAAAATTGTAGATTACTTTTATATCTTTTATAATATTGAATAACTTATTGGTAGTATCTTTTAAATTGTTAGAAACAGAAGTAACTACATCAGAATTATTAATACTGAATTCTACGGCTGTTTTATAGGTTGGATGACTACCAACCAAAGTGATATCTGTACCATGTAAGGTAGTAACTACACGCACATCTAAACCTTTTTCTTTTAGCATTTGTTTTGCCATATATGCAGCGTAAGCATGCGGAATTGCATAATGTACATGTAAAACTTCTAAATCGTGTTTTCTTACGACTTCTACCATTTTACTTGACAACGCCAACTCATAGGGTTGATATTCGAAAAGAGGATATTCTTCGATTACAACTTGGTGAAAATGTAGATTGTGAGATAAAAAATCTAAACGAACTGGTTGATTATATGTTATAAAATGAACTTCATGTCCTTTATTAGCCAATGCCATACCTAATTCTGTAGCTACTACTCCACTTCCTCCGAAGGTTGGATAACAAACAATACCTATTTTCATGTAATTTCTAAAAAGGTTAAAAAATTAAATTCTTAGTTGTAAAGATACTTTTAATCTTACACTATTATTCTAAATAAAAATATAAAAGAGTTTTTCAAATGCATGAAAAACTCTTTTTGTGATTTATAATAATAGTAAATGATTAGTAATCTCCTAAAGTTGCTGGATTTTGAGCTAATGCAGTTTCCAATTGCTCGTCACTTGGTGCTTTACCATGCCACGCATGAGTGTGCATCATAAAGTCTACACCGTTCCCCATTTCTGTATGTAATAATATACAAACTGGTTTTCCTTTACCGGTTAAAGCTTTTGCTTCTGCTAATCCTGCTAAAATTGCTTCGATATCATTACCTTCTTTAACATCTAACACGTCCCAACCAAAAGCTTCAAATTTTGCTCTAATACTTCCCATGTTTAAAACATCGTCTGTAGTACCATCAATCTGCTTCCCGTTTAAATCTATAGTTGCTATTAAATTGTCTACTTTTTTTGCTGATGCATACATAATTGCCTCCCAGTTCTGACCTTCTTGCAATTCACCATCACCGTGTAAAGTATATACAATTTTAGAATCGTTGTTTAGTTTTTTTGCTTCTGCAGCACCAATACCTACAGATAAACCTTGCCCTAAAGAACCAGATGCAATACGCACACCAGGTAAACCTTCGTGTGTTGTTGGATGCCCTTGTAATCTAGAATCTAGTAATCTAAAAGTATTTAACTCTTCTACAGGAAAGAAACCACTATGAGCCAAAACACTGTAAAATACAGGTGAAATATGACCGTTAGATAAAAAGAATAAATCTTCATTTTCACCGTCCATTTTAAAATCTGTAGAATAATCCATTACTTCTTGATATAAACAAGTAATAAACTCTGCACATCCTAAAGAACCTCCTGGGTGACCAGAATTTACTTTGTGCACCATTCTTAATATATCTCTACGAACCTGTTGTGTAAAATCTTGTAATTGTTGTGTTGTTGGCATTCTGTTGTTTTTGTTTTAGCAAAAGTAATTTTTTTAATACAATAGACAACTTAAAAGCGAAAGTAAAAGAAGGGTTCGAATATTTCTTTTTCACGTAAATTTTCCCTTTTAATTATCTAAGTTTGATAATAAACCCTTCTTCAATTACTCTTCGGTGTAAATGTATTTTTTTGAAAGGAAATTCTAATGAAGCTAGTCGGAATTCATGAATTACGGTATACTAGGTACAAATGGGAACTTTAATTACCTGATAGCTAACTGACTAAAATTTCATTAAAATTATGTGATAAATTAAGTATTTTTGCTAAAAAAATTAAAATTGCACATTTCTAAGTTCGTATCACTTCTATTATTTGTTGTTAGCTTTAACACAATTTGCCAGCATTCTAAAAAAACTGAAAATTATACGTTTGATGAATTATCTGAAAAATACTATAAGTATAAATTTACAGACTCTATAAAGGCTAAAAAGTTTGTTGATCTTTATTTGAAAAAAGCGGTTAAGGAAAAAGATACAGTTAAGGCTATTGACGGGAAGTATTATTTAAGCGAAGTTTATAAAAACGATTCTATATATATAAATTATTTAGATTCTTTAATTAGTAAAACTAAAGTGAATCCAAATAAAATGTATCCTACTTATGCTTATTTGAGTAAAACTACTTATTTTATAAATAAAGAAAAGGCTAATGCAGGTCTAAAAAATTGCTTAAAAGGTCTTGAATTTAGTAAAACGTTTAAAAATGATAGCCTGAAATATTTATTAAAAGAATATTTAAGTAGCATTAAAAGTTATCATGGTAAACATAAAGATGCTATTAAAGACTTACTTGATTGCGTAAAATACTATGATTCTAATTTCCAAAATATTGATAAAGTAAACTATGTTGGAGTATTAATTAATTTATCTGCAAAGTATTTAAAAATTGATGACATTGATTCAAGTAAAATTTATAATAAAAAAGCATTGCTTAATTCTATAAAATTAAATGACAGTATTTTAATAGGTTATTGCCTTTATATAGATGCTAAAATTAGTTTTAAAGAAAATGACTTTCGTAGAACAATTATTAACAGTAAAAAATCAATTCCTTTATTAATAAAATCAGAGAATTTTAGATTGTTATCTAAATCTTACAATTTTATTGCTAAATCCTATGAAAAATTAGACAATTATAAAAATGCACTCAAATTTCATTTTTTAGTTGATTCCTTATATGAACAATTACAAATCCCTTCTAAGCATTTAAAATATAACTTCAAATTTATTGCTAACCATTACAAAAATGATGGAGACTTACAGAACCAGTTAAAATATATTGAAAAACAAATATTTCTTGATAGTATTCAAGCATCTGCTGAAAAAAACCTTTCTAAAACATTTACAGAAGAATACGACAGGCCCAAATTAATTGCTGAAAAACAAAAAATTATTTCAGAATTAAACAACGAGGTTTCTTTTTACAAGAAATCACGAATTTATATAGCGCTAATTTTAATTCTATCATTTATATTATTCTTGTATCAATTTAGAAAACGAAAAAAACAAGAACAAAAATTTGATAACCTTACAATCAAATTAAAAAATAAAAAAGTAGTTGAAAATTCAGTAAACTCTAATACAAATACTCAGAAAAACTTATCAGAAACTATTATTACAGAATTGCTTGCTAAGTTAGATTCTTTTCAACAACAGCCAGAAAACTTTACAAATAATAAGCTTACTCTGAGTATACTTGCTAAAGAATTAGAAACAAATTCTAATTATCTTTCTAAAGTTATCAATCAGAAAAAAGGTTGTAATTTTTCTACTTATTTACGAAAATTGAGAATTGATTATGCCCTAGATTTATTAGAAAAAGATACTACCATTCGTAAATTTAGTATCGATGCAATTGCGAAGGAGGTCGGTTTTAAAAATGCAGAAACATTTTCGAAAGCCTTCTTTAAAGAAACTGAATTGAATCCTTCTTTTTATATCAAACAACTAGAAAAAAAGAAGTAGTGTTTTTAAAATAAACTTAAAACTTAAGCACCTGTTTACGAAAATAAATAAAAATGTATTTTCGCATTGAAAAAAGAAAAAGCACTCATTTGAAAATAGTTCTACACATAACGTCATTCCTTTTGTTTCTTGGCAGTTTTAATACAATTGCCCGGAATTCTAAAAATATTGAAAACTATACGTTTGATGAATTAAGTGATAAATATTACGAATATAAATTTACGGATTCCTTAAAAGCTAAAAAGTTTGCTAATTTTTATTTCAATAAAGCGGTCAAGGAAAAAGATATTGTAAATGCTATTAGTGGAAAATACTACTTAAGAGAGGTTCACAAAAATGATTCCATATATATTGATTATTTAGACTCCATAATTAATATTTCAAAAAGTAACCCGACAAAAATGTTTCCTGCGCTTGCTTATTATAAAAAGACTTTTTTTATTATAACAATGAAAAAACCAATGAATGTTTAAAAAATTGTCTTTTAGGATTTAAATATTTAAAACAGAATAAGAATGATAGTTTAAAATATCTTTTTCAAATAAAACTGGCAAGTATTAAAACTCTAACACGTAAAATAAATGAGTCAAACAAAATATTATTAGAAATAATTGATGAAAATAATTTAAAGCAAAATATTATTAATTCAGAGAACTATTTTATTACACTTTTTAATATATCTAGAAATTATCTAAAATTAAAAATCAATGATTCTAGTAGGTATTATAATAAAAAAGCTTTAGAATTTTCCAAATCAATAAAAGATAGTTTGTTAATTGGATATTCACTGAATAATCAAGGTTTAATTCACTACTACGAAAAAGAATATTTAAAATCTATAAAATATTATTCTAAATCTTTGCCATATTTAATAGAGGATGAA
Source organism: Polaribacter sp. HA6-7 (assembly GCF_055693625.1). NCBI lineage: Bacteria > Pseudomonadati > Bacteroidota > Flavobacteriia > Flavobacteriales > Flavobacteriaceae > Polaribacter > Polaribacter sp. HA6-7. The sequence continues at coordinate 1,276,978 of NZ_CM146338.1, read as the reverse complement.
AATTATAGGGCAATTTTTGATGCTTATAATTTAATAGCAAAATCATACATAAAATTAAATAAAACTAAAAAAGCTTTAAAATATAATTTACTTATAGACTCACTGTATCAAAAACAAAAAATCACTTTTTATGCACAAAAAAATAGTTATTCTTTTCTAATTAAATACTATAAGAATAATCAAGACATAAAAAATCAACTCAAATACATTAATAGATACCTAAAAGTCGATAGTATATTAAATGTAAGAAGTAAAAACCTCTCTAAAACATTTACAGAAGAATACGACAGACCCAAATTAATTGCTGAAAAACAAAAAATTATTTCAGAATTAAACAACGAGGTTTCTTTTTACAAGAAATCACGAATTTATATTGCGATAGTTTTAATTCTATCATTTATATTGTTTCTGTATCAAGTTAGAAAACGAAAAAAACAAGAACAAAAATTTGATAACCTTACGCTCAAATTAAAAAATAAAAAAGTAGTTGAAAATTCAGTAAACTCTAATACAAATACTCAGAAAACCTTACCCGAAACTATTATTACAGAATTGCTTGCTAAGTTAGATTCTTTTGAACAACAGCCAGAAAACTTTACAAATAATAAGCTTACCCTGAGTATACTTTCTAAGGAATTAGAAACAAATTCTAATTATCTTTCTAAAGTTATCAATCAGAAAAAGGTTGTAATTTTTCTACGTACTTACGAAAATTAAGAATCGATTATACTTTAGATTTATTAGAAAAAGATGCTACTATTCGTAAATTTAGTATTGATGCAATTGCGAAGGAGGTCGGTTTTAAAAATGCAGAAACATTTTCGAAAGCCTTCTTTAAAGAAACTGAATTGAATCCTTCTTTTTATATCAAACAACTAAAAAAAGAAGTAGTGTTTTTAAAATAATCTTAAAACTAAAGCACTTTTTGCGAAAATAAATAAAAATGTATTTTCGCATTGAAAAAAGAAAAAGCACTCCTTTGAAAATAGTTTTACACATAACGTCATTCCTTTTGTTTCTTGGCAATTTTAATACAATTGCCCAAAATTCTAAAAATATTGAAAACTATACGTTTGATGAATTAAGTGATAAATATTATGAATATAAATTTACGGATTTTTTAAAGGCTAAAAAGTTTGCCAATTTTTATTTTAATAAAGCGGTCAAGGAAAAAGATACTGTAAATGCTATTAGTGGAAAATACTACTTAAGAGAGGTTCATAAAAATGATTCCATATATATTGATTATTTAGACTCCATAATTAATATTTCAAAAAGTAACCCGACAAAAATTTTTCCTGCTTATGTTTTTTTACAAAAAGGGAATTTATTTTTTCATAAAGGTTCAAATAATGAATCTTTAAAAAATTATCTTTCTGCTTTAAAGTGTGCTACTTTAAATAAAAGTGACAGCCTAAAATTCATAATTAAACAACGAATAGGAACTTTAAAATCTAATAACAACGAAATTAATGACGCTAAAAACTTATACTTAGAAGCTTATGGTTATTTTAATAAGAATTATAAAGGTCTTTCCAATGACAACTATTTTTCATTACTAATGAATTTATCGTTAACCTACTCTAATTTGAGAAAAATAGACTCAAGTAGGTTTTTTATAAATGAAGCATTTGAATTAGCTCTTAAAGTAGATGATAAAGTTGTATTAGGCTACTGTTATGCTATTAAAAGTAATTTATATTTTAAAGAAAACAAATTTAATAAAGCTATTGAAACTAGTTTAAAATCTATACCACAATTATTAAATGATGAAAATTACCTTTTATTGATGAAGAGTTATAGTGAAATTGCAAAATCTTATAATTACTTAGGTGATAGGTCAAACTCTTTTAAATATCATAAAAAAATAGATTCAATTTATTTAGAAAAACAAATAATTAATAAGAACTTAATAAATTCTTATAGATGGTTAAAAAATTACTATAGAACTGAAAATGATTTAGACAATCAATTAAAAACATTAAATAAACTTCTTGCTGTTGATAGCATATCAAATTCGAGAAATAAAAATCTATCTAAAACATTTACAGAAGAATACGACAGACCAAAATTAATTGCTGAAAAACAGAAAATCATATCAGAATTAAACTACGAGGTCTCTTTTTACAAGAAATCACGAATTTATATTGTGATAGTTTTAATTCTATCATTTATATTATTTCTATATCAATTTAAAAAACGAAAAAAACAAGAACAAAAATTTGATAAGCTTACGCTCAAATTAAAAAATAAAAAAGTAGTTGAAAATTCAGTAAACTCTAATACGAATGTTCAGAAAAACTTACCAGAAACGATTATTACAGAATTGCTTGCTAAGTTAGATTCTTTTGAACAACAGCCAGAAAACTTTAAAAATAATAAGCTTACTCTGAGTATACTTGCTAAAGAATTAGAAACAAATTCTAATTATCTTTCTAAAGTTATCAATCAAAAAAAGGTTGTAATTTTTCTACGTACTTACGAAAATTGAGAATTGATTATGCACTAGATTTATTAGAAAAAGATGCTACCATTCGTAAATTTAGTATTGATGCAATTGCGAAGGAGGTCGGTTTTAAAAATGCAGAAACATTTTCGAAAGCCTTCTTTAAAGAAACTGAATTGAATCCTTCTTTTTATATCAAACAACTAGAAAAAAAGGGATAATTATGTTTTTTGCTTTTTCTTCTTGGCTGCCGGAAATAAAACATTGTTTAAAATTAATCGATAACCGGGTGAAGTTGGGTGTAAATCTAATTCGGTTTTAGGGTCTCCTACTCTATGGGTATAATCTTCAGGATCATGTCCGCCGTAGAAAGTAAACATTCCTTTACCTTTTGTTCCGTGAATATATCTTGCTTCTCTATTCACTTTATTTTCTCCTAAAACTAAAACATTACTTTTAATTGTATTTCTATCAAAAGAAGTAGTTTGTCCCATAAATCCTTTTACTAAAACTGTATGGTTTTGTGTTAACATCGTTGGCACAGGATCCCATTTTGCAGAAAACTCTACCAAAGAAAAATAATCTGAAGTTTTAGGTATTTTACGTTTTCTTGTCATATCAATAGAAGAAAACTCGTAAGTTGTTGGGTTTTTAATTAAATCGAAATTTTTAAATGCAAAGGTTTTGTTATAATTTATTTTCGATTGATAATTTGGTGTAGACGCATCACCATCAAACATTGCTTCTGCAATATCAATTCCGTCTGCAGATAAAGCGATATCAAAGCTATCGGTAGCAGAACACATTGCAAACATAAATCCGCCACCAACTACATAATCTCTAATTTTCTTAGCTACAGCTAATTTTTCTTCAGAAACTTTATTAAAACCTAATTCGGTTGCTAGTTTTTCTGCTCTTTGCTTTCCTTCTATATACCATGGCGTCGTTCTAAAAGAACCATAAAATCGGCCATATTGCCCTGTAAAATCTTCGTGATGCAAATGCAACCATTCATACAACAACAACTTATCGTCTAAAACTTCTTTGTCATAAATTACATCAAAAGGAATTTCTGCATAGGTTAAAACCATGGTTACAGCATCGTCCCAAGGCATTTTATCTTTAGGAGAATATACCGCTATTTTTGGCGCTTTTTCTAAGGTAACAGCATCTTGATTTGAAGAAGGTGCAGCAATTTCCTGTAAAATTAATTGTGATTTTACATCTGAAATTACTTGATAAGAAACACCTCTAATTTTGCATTCATTTTCTACAATCTTATTGTTTTCAATTAAAAATGCGCCACCATCATAATTTAAAAGCCATTTAGATTTTAAACCTGCTTCTAAAGAATAATAAACAATTCCGTATGCTTTTAAGTGATTTTTTTGATTATCATCACTCATAGGAACATATATAAATGATGCCCAAATTGAGTTGGAAACGAATAGAAATATAAATATTGTTAAAAGTTTCTTCATATTAAAAACTAAAATACACAATTACTTTAGAAGCAATTGTGTATTTCTATAAATTTATAAATACTTTAATACTTAAAAAGGAACATCATCATCTCCAAAAGCATCTTTTGGATCTACACCACCTTCTCCGGCAAATGGATCTTCTGGGAAATCTGCATTCATAGAAGATTGAAATTCTGAACTAAATCCTTCTTCTAAATCTGAGAATTTTGCTAAATGTCCTGTAAATTTTAAACGAATATTATCTAAACCACCATTTCTGTGTTTTGCTACAATAAATTCTCCTTGTCCTTCACACGGTGAATGGTCATCGTCATCCCATTCTGTCATTCCGTAATATTCGGACGGAAAATAAAACTAACAATATCGGCATCTTGTTCAATTGCACCAGATTCACGTAAATCTGATAATAAAGGTCTTTTACTTCCACCACGAGTTTCTACCGCACGAGATAATTGAGAAAGTGCAATAACTGGTACAGAAAGTTCTTTTGCCAAAGCTTTTAAGTTTCTCGAAATCATAGAGATTTCTTGTTCTCTATTTCCGCCTGCTTTTCCTCCTGCAGTCATCAATTGTAAATAATCAATTACTAAGATTCTAACATTGTGCTGCGACACCAGACGTCTTGCTTTTGCTCTTAAATCGAAAATAGATAAAGATGGCGTATCATCAATAAATATTGGGGCATCAGACAAACGTTTTACTTTTACATTTAACTGTTCCCACTCGTGTGGCTCTAAATTTCCTTTTCTTAATTTTTCTGAAGTCAATCCTGTTTCCGAAGAAATCATACGTGTAATTAACTGTACAGAAGACATCTCTAAAGAAAAAATAGCTACACCATGATTAAAATCTATCGCCATATTTTTAGCCATCGAAATTACAAATGCTGTTTTTCCCATACCGGGTCTTGCAGCAATAATAACTAAATCTGATGGTTGCCAACCGAAGTTAACGCATCTAATTTTGTAAAACCTGTAGCCAAACCAGACATTCCTTCTTGGTTACCAATTTCTTGAATCTTTTTTAATGCTTGCTTAACAAGCGATCCTGCATCTTCTGAACTCTTTTTTAAATTTCCTTGTGTTACTTCAAATAACTTACCTTCGGCATCATCTAAAAGGTCAAAAACATCTGTACCTTCATCATAAGCATTTTCTATAATTTCACTTGATATAGAAATTAATTTTCTTTGGATGTATTTTTGAAGAATAATACGAGCATGGAACTCGATATGCGCAGAAGAAGCTACTTTTTGTGTTAAACGAATTAAATACAAATCTCCGCCAACAAAATCTAGTTTAGCATTCTTTCTAAGTAAGTTAGATACTGTTAATAAGTCGATTGGTTCTGAGTTTTGAAACAATTCGTAAATTGCAGCGTATACTTCTTGATGCTTTTGATCGTAAAATGCTTCTGCACTTAAAATATCAATTACATCATCAATTCCTTTTTTATCAATCATCATTGCACCAAGAACAGCTTCTTCTAATTCTACTGCTTGTGGTGGGATTTTCCCTTTTTCTAGACTAATAATTTTACTCTTGTCTATCTTTTTTCCTGCGATTGCACTCGTTTTTTCCATGATTGCAAATGTACTTTTTTACTTTGTTAGATGTTTGTAATATATAACATTTATTTGTTGACAAATATTGTAAACTAAATTGTTATTATCTTGTTAATAACCAGTCAACTTCTATTTTGAATTCTTATTTTTACACATATGAATTTTAATAAAAAACATTTATTTTTAGCCTTTTCTTTGCCAATAATGATTCTTTTAGTGCAGCTTTCGGCAAAGAATAATGCGTTTATAGAGCATTATTATTCTAACGGAATTTACCCTTACATTTCTAAATTTTTAAGAATAATTTTAGGATGGATTCCTTTTTCTGTTGGCGATCTTTTAATTGCTTTTTTACTTTTTATTTTCCTTCGTTTTTTATTTCGATTAATTAAAACTCGATTTAAAAATTTTATTCCGAAAATGATTCATTTTACTGCAATTATAGCAATAATTTACTTTTGTTTTTATCTTTTCAAGGGATTAAATTATTACAGAGAACCTTTGGCTAAAAACTTAAATTATCATCAAAATAAATATACAACTGCACAATTAATTTCTACCACAACATTAATTATTAATAAGTTAAATAAATATCAATTTGAGCTAACAAATAACGATTCTTTAAAAGTTAAAAATCCGTATAATCAAAAAGAAATGTATAAAATGGCTATTAATGGGTACAAGAACTTAGAAACCGATTTTCCGCAATTAAAATATCAATATAAATCTGTAAAAAGTTCTTTAATGAGTTTGATACAAACCTACAACGGCACATCTGGTTATTTGAATCCGTTAACAGGTGAAGCGCAAGTAAATAATAGAATTCCGAAAACAGGATACCCAACAACTATTTGTCATGAAATGGCGCATCAAATTGGTTTCGCAGCAGAAAACGAAGCGAACTTTATTGGTTTTTTAGCCGCGAATTATAATGACGATTTGTACTTTAAATATGCCAGCTACAGAATGGCTTTTAGTTATTGTATATCAGAAATTAGAAAAAGAGATTTTAAACTATACAAAGAACTTTGGAAAACGGTTAACCCAGGAATTTCGAAAGATTTTAATGCGAGCTATCACTTTTGGCAAGAGTACAAAAACCCATTTGAACCTATTATAAAAAAAGGCTATAACTCTTATTTAAAAGCAAATAATCAAACAAACGGAATTGAATCTTACAATTATGTTGTCGATTTATTAATCACCTATTTTGATGATATTGAGTAGATTTCATTTTCTTAAATTTATGTTAAATTAACCACATTTAACAGTTAACAAAATGCAACTAATTAAATTTAGGGCAATTAATTCAAATAACTATTTCAAACTCATGAGAAAATTACTCTTATTATTCTCGTGTATGTTGGCTTTTTCTATGCAAGCGCAAGATTATTTTCCAACAGACGCAGGAGTAAAAATTACAGACAACACATTAGTTGCATTTACCAATGCTACTATTTATGTGACACGAGAAAAGGTGATTAAAAAAGGAACTTTATTAATAGAAAATGGTAAAGTTACCAATGTTGGTAGATCTATTAATGTGCCAAAAGGTGCAAAAATTGTAGATTTATCCGGCAAAACAATTTATCCTTCTTTTATTGATTTATATTCAGATTTTGGTATTAAAAAACCAAATAGAGCATCCGGTAATTCTAGAGGAACGCAATATGCTGCTTCTAGAGAAGGTTATTATTGGAACGATCATATTAGACCGGATGTGAATCCTATTAAAGATTTTTCTTTCGATTCTAAAAAAGCCAAAGATTTAATTAACGCTGGTTTTGGTGTAGTTAATACGCACATGAATGATGGAATTATTCGTGGAAACGGTTTATTAATTGCTTTAAATCCTAATTCTTCTGATGCTTACAGAATTTTAGATACTAAATCTGCTCAATATTTATCTTTTAATAAAAGTGTAACTTCTAGACAAGCATATCCTGGTTCTAGAATGGGTGCAATGGCTTTGTTAAGACAAACTTATAATGATGCTAATTGGTACGCTAATGGTAACATGAAAAATAAAGATTTGGCTTTAGAAGCTTTAAATAGTAATAAAAATTTAGTACAAATTTTCGAAACTAGCAATTTACTAGATGCTTTAAGAGCAGACAAAGTTGGTGATGAGTTTGGGATACAATATACAATTGTAGGTTACGGAGACGAATTTGAAAGAATAGCGGATATTAAGAATACAAATGCGAATTTTATAATTCCTATTAATTTTAGCAATGCATATGATGTTTCTAATCCTTTATTAGCGCAACAAATTTCTTTAAGAGATATGCGTAAATGGAATCAAGAACCTTCTAATTTAAAAGTATTATCAGAAAACGGAGTAAATTTTGCTTTAACAACGCGCTCTTTAAAATCTGTAAAATCTTTTCATAAGAACTTACAAAAAGCAATTAAATACGGTTTTGATTCTAAAAAAGCATTAGCTTCTTTAACTACTATTCCTGCAACTATTATAGGTAATAACAATATTGGTAATTTAAATCAAGGCAGTTATGCAAACTTTATTATTACTTACGGTGATATTTTTGATGCTAAAACAACCATTTACGAAAACTGGATTCAAGGAGATAAAAATGTAATAAACGATATCTCTATTAAAGATATAACAGGAAACTACATGCTTTCTGTTAACAATAAAAGTTATGATTTAGCCATTTCTGGTAAAGGAGCGAAACAAACAGCAGTTATTAAATTAGGTGACAAAAAGATTAAATCTAAATTTTCATTTAAAGATAATTGGATTTCTATTACTTTAAATGAAGATAGCGGCTATACAAGAATGATGGGTAAAATTATAAACCCAGCTAACGTAATGCAAGGTACTGCTTTTGATACTTTAGGAAACGAAACAGCTTGGTCTGCAAGTAATAAAGTAAAAAAAGATAGTAAAAAGAAAAGTAAAAAATCGAAAGAACAACCTGTTGTTGTGCTTCCGGTAAGTTATCCAAACCTTGGTTTCGGAAATTATTCTTTACCGGAAACAAAAACGATTTTAATTAAAAATGTTACTGTTTGGACAAGTGAAGATGCTGGTATTTTAGAAAATACAGATGTATTATTAGAAAATGGTAAAATTGCAAAAATTGGTAAAAATTTAAGAGCAAGAAGAGCTACAGAAATTGATGGTACTGGTAAACATTTAACTGCAGGTATTGTAGATGAACATTCTCATATTGCTGCATCTGCTGTAAATGAATGGGCACAAAATTCTTCTGCAGAAGTTACTATGGAAGATGTTATAGATCCTAACGATATTAATATTTACAGAAACCTTTACGGAGGTACAACATCTTCTCAAATACTACATGGTTCTGCAAACCCAATTGGTGGTCGTTCGGCAATTATTAAATTGAAATGGGGAGAAAATGCAGAAAATATGATTTATGACAACTCGCCTAAATTTATAAAATTTGCTTTAGGTGAAAATGTAAAACAATCTAGAAGTCCTAACGGAACTCGTTTTCCTCAAACAAGAATGGGTGTAGAACAAATGTTTACAGATTATTTTACAAGAGCAAGAGAATATGAAGCTTTAAAGAAAACTGGTAAACCATACAGAAAAGATGACGAAATGGAAACATTAGTAGAAATCTTAAACGGAGAACGTTTTATTTCTTGTCACTCTTATGTTCAATCAGAAATTAATATGTTAATGAAGGTTGCAGAAAAATTCAACTTTAAAGTAAACACATTTACACATATTTTAGAAGGATATAAAGTAGCCGATAAAATGGCAGCTCATGGTGTAGGTGGTTCTACTTTTTCTGATTGGTGGGCTTACAAGTACGAAGTTAATGATGCTATACCATACAATGCGGCAATTATGCATAATGCTGGTGTAACTGTAGCAATTAATTCTGATGATAGAGAAATGTCTAGACGTTTAAATCAAGAAGCTGCAAAAACAATGAAGTATGGTGGAATGTCTGAATTAGAAGCTTGGAAAACCGTAACCATTAATCCTGCTAAATTATTACATATAGATGATAGAGTTGGTAGTATAAAAGAAGGTAAAGATGCTGATGTTGTTTTATGGAGCCATCACCCAATGTCTATTTACGCAAAAGCAGAAAAAACAATTGTAGATGGTAGAATTTTCTTTGATAGAAAAGAAGACATCAAAAAAAGAGCCGCTATAAAAGAAGAAAAAAGCAGATTAATTAATATGATGCTTAACGAAAAAATGAATGGTGGTAAGACAAAAGTACCAATGAAAAGAGCAGATAGAGATTTTCATTGTGATACTTTAGAAGAAATTTAAAACTAGAAAACATGAAAAAAATTATATATAGTTTACTATTCTTCTTTGTTATAGGAAATAGTATCGCACAACAAACACCCGCAGATAAGCAAACAAAAGCTTTTTCAATTGAAGGTGCAACGGCTCATATTGGTAACGGAAAAGTCATTGAAAATTCGTTAGTAATGTTTAACAATGGTAAAATTACTTTTGTTGGTAGTGCTAAAATGAAAATAGCTAGACAAGGAACTATCATAAACGCAACCGGAAAACATATTTACCCAGGTTTTATTGCTGCCAACGCAACTTTAGGTTTGGTTGAAATTGATGCTGTAAAAGCCAGTGATGACCAAAGAGAAATTGGTAGAATGAATCCGCATATTAGAAGTTTAATAGCCTACAATGCAGAAAGTAAAATTGTAGAGTCTATGAGACCTAACGGAGTTTTAATGGCACAAATTACGCCAAGAGGCGGTACAATTTACGGAACTTCTTCTATTGTACAATTGGATGCTTGGAATTGGGAAGACGCTTCTATTAAAACAGACGACGGAATTCACATGAACTGGCCTTCTAGTTTTACAACTGGTAGATGGTGGTTAGGCGAAGATCCTGCTTTAAAACCAGATTCTAGATATGCTGGTAAAGTAGATGAAATAAGATCTTATTTTAAAAATGCTAAAATCTATTTAGCTGGTAAAAAAGCTAAAACTCATTTACCATATCAAGCTACAGAAGGTTTATTTAACGGTTCTAAAAAGCTTTTTATTCACGTAGACGGACAAAAAGAAATTACAGATGCAGTTACCATTGCTAAAAATTTAGGTATTAACAATATTACAATCGTAAATGCAGAGCATGCAGATAAAGTAGCCGATTTGTTAGTAAAAAATAATGTGTCTGTAATTTTACAAAGACCACATAGAAACCCAGGTAACGAAGATGATTCTTACGATTCTACATACACTGTTGCAAAAACACTTTTAGATAAAGGTATTATTGTAAGTGTTGGTATGGAAGGACAAATGGAACGTATGAATACTAGAAACATACCGTTTTATGCAGGTACTTTTGCAGCACATGGTTTAACTAAAGAAGAAGCTGTACAATTGATTACATTAAATACAGCTAAAATTTTAGGAATCGATTCTTTTGCTGGTTCTTTAGAAGTAGGTAAAGATGCTACTTTGTTTATTTCTGAAGGTGATGCTTTAGAAATGAGAGGAAACATTTTATCAAAAGCATTTATACAAGGTAGAGATATAAGTTTAGAAACGCACCAAACTAAACTTTGGAAACGTTATTCTAACAAATACAAAACCAAATAAAAATTTTCTACAAATAAAAAAAGGCTCGCAATTTGCGAGCCTTTTTAATCAAAAACAGTTAACAGTAATAAAACATACTTAAATTCTCCTTTTTCTTAGCAATCGGATCTTAAAACAATCTGTCTAACAATTTAAAGTAATTGTTTTATTACAACACAAATATTGTATAAAATCTTTATTACTACAATACCTATAAATAGGTATATTTGTATTGATGAAAGAAATTACAAGCATACAAAACACATACGTTAAAGACCTTTTAAAACTTCAAGAAAAGTCTAGAGAACGCAAAAAAAAGGATTATTTATTATAGAAGGTAAAAGAGAAATTTCTTTAGCAATTGCTGCTAATTATAATTTTGACACTGTTTTGTTTGTAGAAGATATAATTACAGAAAAAGAAATCTTACATTTATTTAACGAAAATATTCATCGTATTAAAATCTCTACAGAAGTTTATCAAAAATTAGCTTACAGAGATAGTACAGAAGGCATTATTGCGGTTACAAAATCTAAAAACTTTTCTTTAGACGCTATTAAATTCTCTTCTAGTAATCCGTTAATTTTAGTAGCAGAAGGTGTAGAAAAACCAGGAAATATTGGTGCTATTTTAAGAACTGCGGATGCCGCAAATGCAGATGCCGTTTTTATCGCAAATCCTAAAAGCGATATGTACAATTCTAACATTATTCGTTCTAGTGTTGGTTGCGTTTTTACAAATCAAATTGCTGTAGGTTCATCCGAAGAAATTATTGCTTTTTTACTAGAGCATAACATTAAAATATTTGCGACTACTTTACAGAATTCTAATGAATATTATAAAGAAAATTATACAGAAGGAACTGCGATTGTTGTGGGTACAGAAGCTACAGGTTTAACCGAAGTTTTTAGAGAAAAAGCAACACAAAATATAAACATACCAATGCAAGGAAAAATAGATTCTATGAATGTTTCTGTAGCAGCTGCAATTGTTTTATTTGAAGCAAAAGACAAAGAAATTTTAAATAAACTCATCAATTAACAATGCAACCTACAACTTTGTTTTACATATTAATTGCGATTCTAATTATTAGTTTTATAATCGATAAGGTTTTAGATTACTTAAACGCAAAACGTTTTGATGATACAATTCCGGTTGAATTAGCAGATGTTTACGAAGAAACTGCCTATAAAAAATCTCAAGCTTATAAAAAGACAAATGCAAAATTCTCTAATCTTACAAGTACATTTTCATTTACTTTAACCTTACTTTTTTTATTTTGGAAGGATTTAGCTATGTAGATAATTTTGCCCGTAGTTTTACAGATAATAACATTCTTGTAGCTCTAATTTTCTTTGGTGTAATTATGTTGGGTTCTGATATTTTAACTACGCCATTTTCTTACTATCAAACATTTGTTATCGAAGAAAAATTTGGTTTTAATAAATCTTCTAAAAAACTTTTTGGTTAGATAAAATAAAAGGTTGGCTAATGACAATTATTATTGGCGGACTTATTTTATCGATAATTATTTGGTTTTATCAGCAAACAAAAGAAAATTTTTGGCTGTATACTTGGCTCTTAGTTGCTGTCTTTTCTTTGTTTATGAATATGTTTTATGCAAAATTAATTGTGCCAATTTTTAATAAACAAACTCCGTTAGAAAACGGAGAATTAAAAACTGCTATCGAAAAATACGCAGAAAAAGTTGGCTTTAAACTCGATAATATTTTTGTTATTGATGGCTCTAAACGTTCTACAAAAGCAAATGCGTATTTTTCTGGTTTTGGTTCTCAAAAAAGAATTACACTTTTTGACACACTAATAAATGATTTAGAAACAGATGAAATTGTTGCCGTTTTAGCACACGAAGTTGGGCATTACAAGAAAAAACATATCATTTTTAATCTTGTTACCTCAATTTTAATAACAGGATTTACACTTTATTTATTATCGTTATTTATTAATTATCCGATATTTTCTGAAGCCTTAAGTGTTACAAAACCAAGTTTTCATATTGGTCTAATTGCTTTCGGAATTTTATATTCACCAATATCAGAAATAACTAATTTAATAATGAATTTTATCTCTAGAAAATTTGAATATCAAGCAGATGATTTCGCAAAAAAACCTATGCAGCAAAACCATTAATAAGCTCTCTTAAAAAACTTTCTAAAAATAGTTTAAGTAATTTAACACCGCATCCTGCCTACGTTTTTATGCATTACTCGCATCCTACTCTATTAGAAAGGGTTTTAAATTTAAATAATAAAAGTTAGTTTTTCTTTAATACTGATTTTACAATATCCTTAATCATTTCTTTATCTGTTTTTAATGCATTTACAGGCAACATTGTGGTTAACGATATACAGAAACTATCTTGCATACTAATAATATATTCTGATTTTACATACCGTTTATCAGATTTACTAATTTCGTAATTCGTAGTATATACTTTTTTACCATAAGCACTTTTTTCTGCCCAAACTTTATCGTTTTGTTTACTAGCTATTTTTAGCTTTTGATCTTCATAAGAATTCGGTAAATACAAAGCTATAACTACGGCATCTTTATTTTTAGATCCGTACATATTTGTTGCAAAATTTTCAAAAAGAGCTGTATCTATATCAATATTAATTTTCCTTTTTTGGATTTCGAAAATCGAATGCTTCTTATTATTTTCTTGCGCATAAAAATTAAAACTAAATAAAGTTAGTAAGGTTACGAGTAATAGATTTTTCATTTTTCAAAAATAATAAATAATACTGCTGTTAATTTAGAAAACGAAATGCTTGTTTGTTAAAATTCTTATTCTTAAATTCACTTTAGAATAATTCATTATCTACAAAGTAATATATGCAGTACACAGCAACTATAGAAGAAGAAAATAAGGAAATTGCAAATAGATATAAAGATCTATTAAAAGGTACTTATGAAATTTTATCTGCAGATGATAAGAAGTTGATTAGAAAAGCTTTTGAGATTGCAGTAGATGCCCATTCGGAACAAAGAAGAAAAACAGGAGAGCCTTATATATTTCATCCTATTGCTGTAGCTAAAATTGTTGCTATGGAAATTGGTTTGGGTGCAACTTCTATCGCAGCTGCCTTATTACACGATGTTGTAGAAGATACTGACTATACTTTAGATGATATGGAGCAATTGTTCGGAGAAACAATTGCCGAATTGTAAACGGTTTAACTAAAATTTCTCGATTAAATAAAGAGCAAGATGCTTCTATACAAGCAGAAAATTTTAGAAAAATGCTCTTAACTTTAAATGATGATGTTCGAGTTATTTTAATAAAAATTGCCGACAGATTGCACAATATGCAAACTATGGATGCAATGCCTGCACACAAACAGGTTAAAATAGCCTCTGAAACCTTATATATTTATGCGCCACTAGCACACAGATTAGGTTTGTATAACATTAAAACAGAACTAGAAGATTTAGGTTTAAAATATACCGAACCCGAAGTCTATACAGATATTGTTACTAAAATTAAAGAAAGTAAAGAAGAGCAACAAAAATACCTAGAAACATTTGCCGAAACGTTAAAAAAAGGTCTAGACAAAGAGAACTTTACGTATGAAATAAAAGGTAGGTTTAAATCCATTTATTCTATCCGTAGAAAAATGAGAAAGCAAAATGTTACTTTTGAAGAAGTTTATGACAAATATGCAATTCGTATTATTTATAAACCTACTTCTGATGATGATAAATTTGATGCTTGGAAAATTTACACAATTGTTACAGATTATTTTAAACCAAACCCAACAAGGCTAAGAGATTGGATTTCTCAGCCCAAATCTACAGGTTATGAAGCTTTACATATCACTGTAGTTGGACCAGATGCACAATGGGTAGAAGTGCAAATTCGTTCTAGCAGAATGAATGAAATTGCAGAAAAAGGTTATGCTGCACACTTTAAATACAAACAAGGTAATTCTAACGAAAGTGGTTTAGAAACTTGGTTAAATAGACTAAAAGAATCCTTAGAAAACCAAAGTTTAAATGCAGTAGATTTTGTAGAAGAGTTTAAACTGAATTTATATGCAAAAGAAATATACGTTTTTACACCAAAAGGAGAATTAAAATCGTTGCCAAAAGATGCGTCTGCTTTAGACTTTGCGTTTACAATACATACAGATGTTGGTTTAAAATGTAGAGGAGCAAAAGTAAATGGTAAATTGGTTCCTTTAAGTCATAAATTAAAAAGTGGCGATCAAATAGAAGTAATTACTTCTTCTAATAACAAACCAAATGCTAGATGGTTAGATTTTGTAATTACTGCAAGAGCAAAAACAAAAATTAGAGCGGCTTTAAAAGAAGAAGAAAAGAAAATTGCAGAAGAAGGTAAAGCAATTTTAACAAGAAAATTAAGACATTTAAAAATACCTTTTAACGAAAAAACAATAAACGAACTTGTAAACTTTTTTAAGATTAGAACTAGTTTCGATTTGTTTTTTAGAGTTGGTAATGGTGCTATAGACAATACTAGCTTAAAGGCATATGTTGCACAAAGAAACAGTACTATTTTAAACTTTTTCAAAACAAAGTTAAGAAGGTCTCCATCTAACAATAAAGAAACTGTAGACACAGAAGAAGTTACAAGCAAATACGATGCTTTAGTGTTTGGTAAAGAAGAAGAAAAATTAGATTATAAACTTTCTAAATGTTGTAACCCTATTCCTGGTGATAATGTTTTTGGCTTTTTAACAATTAACGAAGGTATAAAAGTCCACAAAAAGAATTGTCCAAATGCAATTTCTTTGCAATCTAATTATGCCTACAGAATTATGCTTGCCAAATGGATAGATTCTACAAAACAAGACTTTAAGGTTATTTTACACATTAGCGGTGTAGATAATAGAGGTATTATAAATGATTTAACAAAAATTATTTCTAGCAATATGGGTGTTTTTATTAACAGTATAAACATTGCAGGTAATGAAGGTATTTTTGATGGTAAAATTAGTTTAAGTGTTAAGAATAGCGGACAATTAAACAAACTAATTAACAGCATTCAGAAGGTAGAAGGTGTTAAAAAAGTTGACCGTGTTAATAGTTTATAAATATACTCTTCAAAAAAGAAGTTATTTATTCAGAAATAACTGTATTTTTGCTTTTTCGTAAAATTTTAAGATAATGAGTAATTCTCTTGAAAATCAAGAAGTAGTAAAAAAAGTATTTACAGCATATTTAGAAGAAAACAAGCACAGAAAAACACCTGAACGCTACGCTATTCTTCAAGAAATATATGACGCCGACGAACATTTTGATATAGAATCTCTCTATATTAAGATGAAAAACAAGAACTATAGAGTTAGTAGAGCCACACTTTACAACACTATAGAAATTCTGTTAAGTTGCGGTTTGGTAAGAAAACACCAATTCGATGGGCAATCTATGGCCCGTTATGAAAAAAGTTATTTCGACAAAAATCACGATCATGTTATTTTTACAGATACAGGTGATGTAAAAGAATTTTGTGACCCAAGAATTCAAATTATCAAAAAAACCATAGAAGATATTTTTGATATTGATATTCAAAATCACTCACTTTACTTTTACGGTACAAAAAAGAAAAAATCTTAATTAACAACAATACACAACACAAACAACAAATTACACAACTAATGGCTGTAGATTTATTACTAGGACTGCAATGGGGAGATGAAGGAAAAGGAAAAATCGTAGATGTTTTAACAACAAACTATGATATTATTGCTCGTTTTCAAGGAGGCCCAAACGCAGGACACACTTTAATTTTTGATGGACACAAACACGTTTTACATACAATTCCTTCAGGAATTTTTCACAAAACTGCATTAAATGTAGTTGGTAATGGTGTTGTAATAGATCCTGTAATTTTTAAAAAAGAACTAGAAAACTTAGATAAGCATAACATAGATTATACTTCTAAATTATTAATTTCTAGAAAAGCACACTTAATTTTACCAACACATAGATTGCTAGATGCTGCATCAGAAACATCTAAAGGTAAAGCTAAAATTGGTTCTACTTTAAAAGGAATTGGCCCAACTTATATGGACAAGACTGGTAGAAACGGAATGCGTGTTGGTGATTTAGAATTAGACAACTGGAAAGAAAAATACGATGCTTTAACAGAAAAGCATATCAAAATGTTAGAATTCTTTGATGTTCAGATAGAATATGATTTAAAAGAATTAGAAGCAGAATTTATCAAAGGAATCGATAAATTAAAAACATTAGCTTTTATTGATAGCGAAGAGTTTTTAAACCAAGCTATTAAAGATAAAAAGACAATTTTAGCAGAAGGTGCTCAAGGATCTTTATTAGATATCGATTTTGGTACATATCCTTTCGTAACATCATCTAACACAACTGCCGCTGGTGCTTGTACAGGTTTAGGTGTTGCGCCAAATAGAATTGGTGAAGTTTTCGGAATTTTTAAAGCCTACACTACTCGTGTTGGTTCAGGACCTTTCCCTACAGAACTTTTTGATAAAGATGGTGAAGAAATGGCTAGAGTTGGTCATGAATTTGGTGCTACAACTGGTAGACCAAGAAGATGTGGCTGGTTAGATTTAGTTGCTTTAAAATATGCTGTAGATGTAAACGGTGTTACGCAATTAATGATGATGAAAGGAGATGTTCTTTACGGTTTTGATACTTTAAAAGTTTGTACATCTTACAATTATAAAGGTGAAGAAATTTCGCACTTACCATACAACATCGAACCAGAAAATGTTTCTGTAAATTATTCTGAATTTAAAGGTTGGGATGAAGATTTAACAAAAATGACTTCTGCAGATCAGTTACCAAAAAACTTAATGGATTATGTTGCTTTTATTGAAAAAGAAACTGGCGTACCTGTTAAGATTGTTTCTGTTGGTCCGGATAGAAAACAAACTATTATGAGATAGTTATTTTCTAAAACTATATAATTTAAGCATCTTTTATTCATTTAAAAGATGCTTTTTTGATTTTTAAATCTGTTTAAATGCCTTAATTATTTTCACTTTTCTTTAGTAATCAACTACTATCTTTTCAGTATTTTTGCCTAAAACAGTAACTTTTGAAAAAAATACTATTATTTACTTTTCTTTTAATTAGTTTTTTAGGTTTCTCACAATCAAAAAAATGATTTATTCTGCAGAACAACAATATGTAGATGAAAGCAAATATCCTGGAGCAACCGTATTAATTGGTAATGTAAAAATGACGCATGAAGGCGCGATTCTTACATGTAAACAAGCTTTGTTTTATCAAAAAGAAAACTTTTTTAAAGCATTAGAAAATGTAACTATTAAACAAGGTGATACGATTACGCAAACTAGTGATTATCTAGATTATGATGCTAATTCTAAACAAGCTTTGTCTTGGGGAAATGTAGTTTTAAAAGATCCGGAAATGACTTTAACTACAGATACTTTGCAGTTTGATAGATTAAATCAGAAATTATATTACAGAAGTTATGCTACTATAAAAGACCAAACAAATACTTTAAATAGTAAAAACGGAAACTATTATTTAGAAACTAAAAAGTTTACAGCAACTACAAGAGTTACCGTTGTAAACCCAGAGCATAACCTAGAATCTAATCATTTAGATTATTATACAAACTCGGGTTTAACCTATTTATATGGTCCTTCAACAATTACAAATACTCAAAATGAAAATAAAATTTATTGTGAAAGAGGTTTTTACAATACAAAAACAGATATTTCTTATTTTGTAAAAAATGCAAAACTTTTTTGAAAGAAAGAACTGTAGAAGGCGATAGTTTGTATTATGATAAAAAACAAGGTTTTGCCTCTGCTACAAACAATATTCAGGTAATAGATACAGTTAAAAACTTTGTTACTCGTGGTAATTATGCCGAAATTTTTGAAGAAAAAGATTCACTTTTTATCATTGAAAAAGCTGTGGCAATTTCTATTGTAGACAAAGATTCCACATTTATTCATGGTGATACACTTTTGATAACTGGTGCTCCGAGAAAAAGAATTGTAAGAACTTATCATGATGTCAAAATTTTCAAATCAGATTTGCAAGGTAAATGCGATTCTATACATACAGATCAAAAAACAGGTGTTACAAAAATGTTTAGAAACCCTGTGCTATGGTCTGATGGCAACCAAATAACAGGTGACACTATTCACTTAATATCTAATGTAGAAACTGAAAAATTAGATTCTTTAAAGGTATTAAATAACGCTTTTATAGTTTCTAAAGATTCTCTTTCTATAGATGAATATAACCAAATAAAAGGAAGAAATATGTTTGGTAAATTCAAAGAAAATAAACTTAAATTATTGTTGGTAAAAGGAAATGCCGAATCTGTGTATTATAACAGAAACGAAGAAACTGGTGTTATAGAAACAATTACCAAAGAAATATCTAGTAATATTGAGTTTACTCTAGAAAACGGACAAATTGCTACAATTAAATATTTAAAAAAATCAGAAGGAAAAACATATCCTCCTTCCCTATTTCCATCAGAAGATAAAAAATTACAAGGATTTATTTGGCGAGAAAGCGAGCAACCAAAAACAAAAGAAGATATTTTTAAAGATGATAAAAATCAAAAGTTACCTGTAAAAAGTGATAAAGATTTTATAAAACCTTTAATTATGAACGATCCTAAAAATAACACAAGAGAAAGTACTTCTAAAAATAAGTAAATGAAAGAAGATTTCTTTAAATATCAAGCGCAAACGTCTCCTCACCCATTTGCTTTAGAAATATCACATGCAAAAGGAAGTTATATTTTTGATACAGATCAAAAAAAATATTTAGATTTTGTTGCTGGTGTTTCTGCAAATAGCTTAGGCCACAATCATCCGAAGGTTACAAATGCTATTAAAAGTCAATTAGATGCTTATTCGCATGTTATGGTTTATGGTGAGTTTGTACAAAAACCGCAGGTAGACTTATGTAAAATCTTGGTAAAAAATTCTCGAGAAAAATTAAATTCAGTTTATCTTACAAATTCAGGTACAGAAGCTACAGAAGGTGCTTTAAAATTAGCAAAGAGAGTTACAAATAGATTTGAAATAATAGCCGCAAAAAAGTCTTATCATGGCAATACTATGGGCGCAATGAGTGTTTTCGGAGTCGAAGAACAAATTCAGGCTTTTAGACCTTTAATTCCTGGTTCTAAATTTATTGAATTTAATAATGAACAAGATTTAGACAAAATTACAACCAAAACAGCTGCTGTAATTTTAGAAACAATACAAGGTGGCGCTGGTTTTATTGCACCAACAAACAATTATTTAGCTAAAGTAAAATCGAAATGTGAAAAAGTAGGTGCACTTTTAATTTTAGATGAAATACAAACAGGAATAGGTAGAACAGGAACCTTTTGGGGCTTCGAAAACTACAATATAATTCCGAGATATTATTATCACGGGTAAAGGTTTGGGTGGCGGAATGCCAATAGGTGCTTTTATTGCTGACTTTAAAAATATGGAGCTTTTAAAAGAAAATCCAAAACTTGGTCATATTTCTACTTTTGCAGGAAACCCTGTTATAGCAGCTGCGGGTTATGCAACAGTGACAGAGATTTTAAATGAAAATTTACTTGAAAAAAGTTTACGTAAAGAAGATTTAATTAGAAAGCATTTAAAACATCCAGCTATAAAAGAAATTAGAGGAAAAGGTTTAATGCTTGCTGTAATTTTAGAAAATCCTAATATTACAGCAAAAGTAGTTTTTGATTGTTTAGATAAAGGACTTATTCTTTTCTTTTTACTTTTTGAAAATTGCGCACTTCGTGTTACTCCTCCTTTAAATATTTCTGATGAAGAAATTATTTTAGGTTGTAATATAATTTTAGATAGTTTAAATAATAACTCGAAATAACTTATTACCAAATATTTATTTGAGAAAGTTAGTTATTTGAACTTTTAAAAACTTTAAAAAACCTCTTAATTTTCTTAAATTCAGTTAAATAGCGTTAATAAAATCATAAACTAGTACTTTGTGTGAAACCTTTTTAAGTTAGTGTAGTCTTTACAGTATAACATTAATCTCACACACACTTATTATGAAAAATTTTAAAACAATTATCGCAGTATTAGCAATTAGTTTATCAACAGTATTTACAGCCACTGCAACAGATCCAGTATTAAAAAAGACCAAAGAAAATTCTAACTTAAGAACAGAAATGTCTTCTTATTTAGGAAATAAGATTCCTGTTGTTTTAAAACAAACTACCTCTGCAGAAGTATCTTTTATAATTAATAATAAAAACGAAATAGTTGTTCTGTCTGTAGATTCTAAAGTATCAGAATTAAACACCTATTTAAAAAGTAAATTTAATTACAAGAAAGTTAATTTAAAAGGAATTAAAAAAGGTGAAATTTATTTGATGCCTTTAAAATTCGAAATAAAATAATACAACTTGGTTGGTTAGTTGGTGCTCATTTAAAATTTATTTTTACTTGAGCATTTTTTTTGATAAAAACTGAAAGAGCAACTCAAAAA
Source organism: Polaribacter sp. HA6-7 (assembly GCF_055693625.1). Lineage (NCBI taxonomy): Bacteria > Pseudomonadati > Bacteroidota > Flavobacteriia > Flavobacteriales > Flavobacteriaceae > Polaribacter > Polaribacter sp. HA6-7. The sequence continues at coordinate 1,255,434 of NZ_CM146338.1, read as the reverse complement.
AATTGAATTGCTCTTAATAATCAACCATTAACAAAATTAAATAGTAGATATATTTTTTCAGTTATCTAGTTACTGTTCCGGATAAATTTACAACAGGGCCTGCTCCCATTGTTAAAACTGTATGATCTTTTGCGGTACTTGGCACTAAATGCGCTAATGGTTTTAATGTAAATGGAGCTGAACTATTATCTCGGACTTGGCTCTACCGATATTACAATCGTTGCTCCTTTTAAATCTGTAGGAAAATCTACACCAGCTGCAGAACCCATTACATAATCTTCTCCAGGATATCCAGGACCATTATTTAAAGTTCCTTTAAAAGGAGATGTTGCAGCGTTATCATCGGCTCCTGAACCCGTTAAAAATGTTCCGGTACTAACAGGTGTGCCATTTATTACCACCCAACCTTCATATTTCCATCCATCTGTTAAAGCAGGTAAACCTAAACCAGCTGTAACTGTTGGAGCATCTGAATTGTCTAAAAACCAAACTCCGCTTGCTTCATTTGTATCATCGTCATCAGTTGGAGTAGCTAAAATATATTTTCCGTAAGATTCTCCTAAAGTTTTTAAATCTCCGAAGCATCAACTACAATATTATCTGAATTTACACTTGCTGAATTTCCGGAAAAATCACCAGCTAAAATTTTAGTTGCTGCAGGTGCTGGGTCAGAATCTACTGCTGGCTCAATAGATAGCACAAACTTAGTAGCGTCTTGCAAATCTGCAAGGTCTACAGTGTAACTCTGCGGAAAATTAACACTAGTAAATGTACCAGTACTAACCGGAGATCCGTTTACAATTAACCAACCTTCATATACAAAATCTGCACCTAATTCTTCTAATCCTGATAAATTTACAGTTAAATTACCTGTGGTTGGTTCATTTTCATTGTCGCTACATGCAACAAATAGTGTTGTTAAAGCAAAAATAATTGCTAAGTTTAAAACTTTTTTCATCTTATTAAATGTTTATTGTTAATGTTGATGACAAAGTTAAAAGCTAAAGAAATATTTAAATGTTAGCTAGCGAACACTTAAGCCATTTTTTGTAAAATTCTAAGTTCTTTTCTATTAAAGTTTATAATATTTTCATCTTTAAGTTCGTTCATTAAAACATTTAAATTAGATCTAGATGTACCTATTAAAGATGCAATATCTTTTTGGGTATACGGATGAACTATTATTTTATCTCCAGTAGATTCGCAATCGTAGCCATATTCTTCACAAAGTTCTTTTGTAAATTCTAAAAAACGAGTTACGTATCCTTAAATAAAATTAATTGTAATCTTCTCTCTAACTTTTTAAATCTAAGTCCTAAGAATTTATAAATTTTTAAACTAAATGTTTTATTATCACGCATTAAATCATGCATTGTTTCTACACTTATTGGGCAAATAGACGTTTTCATATCTATAGATTGTGCAAATTCATTTCTTTTTTCTTCTCCCAAAATAGCCTTTTCGCCAAATAGCTCTCCTTTTGTTAAAATTGCATTGATAACTTCTTCACCAGCTTCTGTGTAATAACCTATTTTAACTTTTCCTTTTTCAATAAGAAAAACTTTATTTGCTGCATCTTCTGTAAAATAGATATAATCACTTTTTTGATAAGTATCAAAACTGTGGCATTTTTTGTAGTCTTTAAATTTATGTGGACATAAAAGATGAAACAAATTAACGTGATCAAAAAACCATATATTTTTCATAAGGGTAGTGTTTTAGACAATTATTATAAAAGTCTTAAAACAGCTTATATACTTACAAAAAGTATGAATTAATCGTTAATTTTTAATAATAAGTTAGGGTTTGGGCAGTTCTCTTTATAAAAATCTAAATCTTTACTAGAGGAAACACCTGGATAATCACCTTTATTACCTTGTAAATTTTTTATAATTTGAAAATGTAAATGTGGTGCATAATCTCCGTTTACTGTAGCATTTCCTAATTCTGCAATTACTTCTCCTTCATTAAATTTATCGCCAACTTTTAAATTTTGAATCGAATTTTCAGATAAATGTCCATATAAAGTATAAAAGTTATAATCTGCGATTTTATGTTCTAAAATAATTGTTGGTCCGTAATCACCGTGATTTTTATTAAAATTAAAACTATGTACTTTTCCTTTTAAAACGGCCAATACTTTGGTTTTTTCTTTACACCACAAATCAATACCTAAGTGTATATTTCTTTTATCTTCTTCACTTAAATTTTTAAAATACGAACTTCTGTCATATAAATTTCTTTTTCTAGATAACCACCATAAGCTACATGCTTATTTTCTTTTTTTAAAAAAGCTTCAATATAATTTTCCCAATCTTTCGAAGAAGAAACATCAAAACTTAATAAGTCTTTATTTGTATTAGAAATGTTTATTGGTACATAACTAGATAGATGTATTTTTTTATCTATAGCTAATAAAGGCGTTTCTGATATATTCTTTAAAAAAGATTCAAAAGGATTTAATTTCATAAATTAAAAGTAAAAAAAACTCTCGAAATTCATCGAGAGTTTTATATTAAATTGACTTAAATATTAAGCATTTTCCTTTTTTATTAAGTTTAATGCAGAACCTTCATTATACCAATCTATTTGACTTTGGTTATAAGTATGATTTACAATAATAGTATCTTTAGATCCATCTGCATGTACTAATTCTATAGTTAAAGGTTTGTCTGGTGCAAACTCATTTAAATCTAAGAAATTAAATGTATCATCTTCTTGAATTAAATCATAATCAGCTTCGTTTGCAAAGGTTAAACCTAACATTCCTTGTTTTTTAAGGTTTGTTTCGTGAATTCTTGCAAAAGATTTTACAATTACAGCAACTACCCCCAAATGTCTAGGTTCCATTGCAGCGTGCTCTCTAGAAGAACCTTCACCATAGTTATGATCTCCTACAACCACTGTTTTTATTCCTGCTGCCTTATAAGCTCCGGCTGTATCCGGCACTCCACCAAATTCTCCTGTAATTTGATTTTTAACAAAATTTGTTTTTTTACCAAACGCATTTACTGCACCAATTAAACAATTGTTAGAAATATTGTCTAGATGCCCTCTAAAACGTAACCAAGGTCCTGCCATAGAAATATGGTCTGTTGTACATTTTCCGAAAGCTTTAATTAATAATTTTGCTCCGAAATATCATTTCCAATTGGCGTAAATGGCTCTAATAATTGTAATCTTTCAGAATCTTCATTTACAGCAATTTTAACGTGACTTCCATCTTCTTCAGGCGCTAGATAACCATCATCTTTAACTTCAAAACCTTTTGGCGGCAATTCCCATCCTGTAGGTTCATCTAACATTACTTCTTCTCCGTTTTCGTTAATTAATTTATCTGTAATAGGATTAAAATCTAAACGACCAGCAATAGTTACAGCTGCAACCATCTCTGGCGAAGCAACAAATGCATGCGTATTAGGGTTACCATCTGCTCGTTTTGCAAAGTTTCTATTAAAGGAATGAATTATTGAGTTTTTAGGAGCATTTTTTGGATCTTCATAACGTGCCCATTGCCCTATACAAGGTCCACAAGCATTTGTAAAAATCTTAGCATCTAATTTTTCAAAGATTCCTAAAATACCATCTCTATCTGCAGTATATCTAACTTTTTCAGAACCAGGATTTATTCCAAAATCTGCTTTTGTCTTTAAACCTTTGTCTATAGCTTGTTGGGCTATTGAAGAAGCTCTTGATAAATCTTCGTAAGAAGAGTTTGTACAAGAACCAATCAATCCCCACTCTACTTTTAAAGGCCAATCGTTAGCATTGGCTGCTTCTGTCATATCTGCACCAGCTTTTGTAGATAAATCCGGAGTAAAAGGACCATTTAATAACGGACTTAGTTCTGATAAATTAATCTCTATTACTTGATCGAAATATTGCTCTGGATTCGCATATACTTCTTTATCTCCTGTTAGATAATCTTTAACTTCATTTGCAGCATCAGCTACATCACCTCTGTCTGTAGCACGTAAATAACGTTCCATAGATTCATCATAACCAAATGTAGAAGTTGTAGCTCCTATTTCTGCTCCCATGTTACAAATTGTACCTTTACCTGTACAAGACATAGAAGTAGCACCTTCTCCAAAATATTCTACAATAGCGCCAGTACCTCCTTTAGCAGAAACAATAGCAGCAACTTTTAAAATAACATCTTTTGGCGCTGTCCAACCGGATAATTTACCTGTTAATTTTACACCAATTAATTTCGGAAACTTTAACTCCCAAGGCATACCTGCCATAACATCTACTGCATCTGCACCACCAACTCCAATGGCAACCATACCTAACCCTCCAGCATTAACTGTGTGAGAATCTGTACCAATCATCATTCCTCCAGGAAATGCATAATTTTCTAAGACTACTTGGTGTATAATTCCTGCACCTGGCTTCCAAAAACCTAAACCATATTTATTAGAAACAGATTCTAAAAAATTAAATACTTCATTACTTGTATTTAATGCATTTTGCAAATCTGAACTTGCGCCATTTTTAGCTTGAATTAAGTGATCGCAATGGGTAGTGGTTGGTACCGCTACTTTAGATTTACCAGCTTGCATAAATTGTAACAATGCCATTTGTGCTGTTGCATCTTGCAAAGCAATTCTATCTCGGAGCAAAATCTACATAGTCTTTTCCTCTTACAAACGCCTTATCAGAATTACTATCCCATAAGTGAGAATATAAAATCTTTTCTGCTAAGGTTAGTGGTTTTCCTGTAAGTTCACGAGCAGCATCAACACGTTCAACAACGGTTGAATACACTTTTTTAATCATATCAATATCAAATGCCATAAGAATTATAAATAATTTAAAGGTTTTTGTTATAAGTTTTACTAATTCACAAGATACAAAATTTATAATTATTTGATAAATGATTTATTTATTAATAAAGATTTAAAACTTATACCTAAATAGAAAAATTTGATACTCATTTTAGATATAAACAAAAAAATCCTGAGTTTAAAAACTCAGGATTTTCTATTTATATAGATTTTTAATTATCTAACTAATTGTTTTTGTGAAGGCTTAAATTTAGTTAAAACAATACCGTCAACAGCAGCTTCATATTCTGCCATAGTTGGTGTTCTTCCTAAAATTGTTGATAAAACAACTACGGGTGTAGATGATAATAAAGATTCTCCTTTTTTCTCACGAGAATCTTTTACAACTCTTCCTTGAAACAAACGTGTAGATGTTGCCATTACAGTATCTCCTGGTTCTGCTTTTTCTTGGTTACCCATACATAGGTTACAACCTGGACGCTCTAGGTATAGCAGGTTTTCGTACTTTGTACGTGCTAATCCTTTTGGTGCGCTATCGTCAAATTCAAATCCTGAGTATTTTTGTAATACTTCCCAATCTCCTTCTTCTTTAAGCTCATCAACAATATTATATGTTGGTGGTGCTACAACCAAAGGTGCTTTAAATTCTACTTTCCCATTTTGAGCTTCGACATTTTTAAGCATTTGAGCTAAAATTTTCATGTCTCCTTTATGAACCATACATGATCCTACGAAACCTAAATCTACTTTTTTAGTTCCTCCGTAATATGATAATGGTCTGATGTTATCGTGTGTATAACGTTTTGAAACATCATCATTATTTACATCTGGATCTGCAATCATTGGTTCTGCAATTTCATCCAAATCAATAATAACTTCTGCATGATAAACAGCATCTGCATCTGGTCTTAAAGAAGGCTTAATACCTGTTTTAAGCTCTGTGATTCTAGTTTCTGCTTTTTCTACAAGACCTTTCAGCACTTGCTTATCATTATCCATTCCTTTATCAATCATAATCTGAATACGACCTTTAGCAATTTCTAATGACTCTATTAAAGTATCATCTTCTGAAATACAGATAGATGCTTTAGCTTTCATTTCTGCTGTCCAATCTGTAAATGTAAATGCTTCATCTGCCGTTAAAGTACCAATATGTACCTCGATTACACGACCTTGAAAAACGTTTTCACCTCCAAATTGTTTTAACATTTGTTGCTGTGTTGCGTGCACAACATCACGAAAATCCATATAAGATTTCATTTGTCCTTTAAAGGTTACTTTAACTGACTCTGGAATTGGCATTGATGCCTCACCTGTTGCTAATGCTAAAGCTACAGTTCCTGAATCTGCTCCAAAAGCAACACCTTTAGACATACGTGTGTGCGAATCTCCACCAATAATGATGTCCCAATCACCAACAGTAATATCGTTCAATACTTTATGAATAACATCCGTCATTGGGAAATATTTTCCTTTAGGGTCACGACCAGTAATTAAACCAAAATCGTTCATAAAGCTCATTAATCTCGGTATGTTAGCTTTAGATTTATCATCCCAAACTGATGCTGTATGACAACCAGATTGGTAAGCACCGTCAACAATTGGAGAGATAACTGTTGCAGCCATCATTTCTAATTCTTGAGACGTCATTAAACCTGTAGTATCTTGCGAACCTACAATGTTTACCTCTGCACGAACATAAGAACCTGCGTGTAATGTAGCTCCTGATGTACCTACTGCATTTTTATTAAATATTTTCTCAACAGCTGTTAAACCTTGACCCTCTATAGATACTTCTTTTGAAGGTGCATATACTTGTGGCACTTCAATTCCTAAAGTTTTACAAGCAAATGTTTGTAATTTTTTACCGAAAACAACAGCGTAAGAACCACCTGCTTTCATAAACTCCATTTTTTGCGGAGTAAAAGCTGCAGAAATATCTTTTAATTCTGTTTTACCGTGGTATAATTTTTTTTCTTTTGTATTGATCGTTAAAACAGTACCTGTTTCTACAGAATACATTTGTTTTAAGACTGGTTCTCCATCTTCATCTACAATAGTATTACCTTCTTCATCTTTTTGAATTACCCAATTTTTAAGATCTAAACCGATACCTCCTGTTACGCCAACCGTTGTTAAAAAAATCGGAGCAATACCATTTGTACCAGCAATTACTGGTGCAATGTTTATAAAAGGTACATATGGACTTGAAGGAATACCTGTCCATAATGCAACGTTATTTACACCGGACATTCTAGAAGATCCAACTCCCATAGTTCCTTTTTCTGCAATTAACATTACACGTTTATCAGGATGCTGTTCCTTTAAAGCTAATAATTCATTTTGCATGTCTTTGTTATGTTCAAACATACATTGCCCATGTAACTCACGATCAGAACGTGAATGTGCATCACCTCCCGGAGATAATAAATCTGTAGATATATCACCTACACCAGCGATGTAAGTAACTACTTCTATTTCTTCTTCTATTTCTCGGCAGCTTTGTAAAGAATTCTGCTTGGGCATAACTTTCAATAATATCTTTAGCGATAGAACTTCCGTTATTAAAAGCTTCTTCTAAACGATCTGTGTCTGCTTCATATAAAAATACTTGAGTTTTTAATACTTTTGCAGCTTTACTCGCTGTTACTTCATCAACTCCTAAAGCTAAATCAAGTAATACTTTAACCGATGGCCCACCTTTCATGTGCGATAATTGCTCGAAAGCGAAATCTGTAGAAATTTCTGGAACAATAGATTCACCTAAAATAATCTCTTTTAAAAACTTAGCTTTTACAACGGCTGCACTTGTTGTACCCGGTAAAACGTTATAGATAAAAAAGTTTAGAGATTGTTCTCTATACTCATTTTCTGTATCTTTAATTTGCTCAATAATTGCGCTTAATAAATCTGCACCATCAATTGGTTGTGGATGAAGTCCTTTCGTTTTTCGTTCTTCAATCTGTTTTAGGTAATCTTTATAAATACTCATGAAAGAAATCTTTTATTACTGATAAGTCTTTTGTTAAAAATTTTAAAAAATTAAGTTTTAAACTCTTTAAAATTTATTCTCGCAAACTTACATTTTTTATATTAATTTTAAAAGATAAATAACCGATTGCAATAATTAATAAATAAAAAAAGGCAAATTTCTAAATAGCTGAATATTATTCAATAAAAAAGAAGATAATCTGTTTTTTATTAAGGATATCGTAATCAATTAAAAAAAGCAGGCTAATAAGCCGAATTCTGTTCCTTATAAAATAAGGCTCTTATCATTTATCTAGTTCTAAAATTACTCTTAGAATCAATCTGTCTACCCTTTAGAATCGAGCGAGTAGCTCTCAAGTTCTAATATACATGACATTGCACCTCATAGAGTTTACCTGGTTTCACTACAGCCGAACTGTACTTGCTTTCTGTTGCACTTGTCCTCAACTTACGCTGGACGGATGTTATCCGCTATGATACTCTTTGGTGTCCGGACTTTCCTTCTTAATTAAATTAAGACGATAAGATAAGCCTGCTTTAAATTATATTGTACGATTTCTATTTGATAAAAAAACCCACTCAATAAATTGAGTGGGAAAAATTGCTATGAAAAAGAAAAAGTGTTGTTGGCGAACCAACAACACTGCAAATATATATTAAATCTAGTAAAAAAAGTATCCTTTTTATTTAATATTCATTTTTTTACTGATTTTTTTAACATATGTCTACGAAAACATATCTTTAACTTTCTCAAAAAATGATTTATCAGATTTATTTGGCGCAGGAACAAAGTTATCATCGTTCATCATTTTATCGAAAAACTGCTTTTGTTCTTTGTTTAATTCTTGCGGTGTCCAAACATTAATATGGATTAAAAAATCTCCTGTGCCGTATCTTTCGATACTAGGTAAACCTTTTCCTTTTAATCTTAAAATTTTTCCGGATTGTGTACCTGCATCAATTTTAATTTTTACTTTACCAGTTACAGTTTCTACCTCTTTACTTGTACCTAAAACTGCTTCAGAAAAGTTTACATACAAATCGTAATGAATATTTGTTCCTTCTCTTTTTAAAGAATCATGTTGTATTTCTTCGATTAAAACTAATAAATCTCCTGCGATAGAATTTTTACCAGGAGCTTCGTTTCCTTTACCTCCTACTTTTAATTGAACTCCTTCTGTAACACCTGCTGGTATATTTATAGAAACTGTTTCTTCTGCAACAATTAAACCTTGCGCGTCTGCTCCGTTTGGTTTGCTACTAATAATTTCTCCTGCACCGAACAAGTACCACAAGTAGTTGCAGTTTGCATTCTACCTAATATTGTGTTCGTAACACGCATTTGTTGCCTGGAACCATTACAAGTTGTACAAGTTTTGTACTTAACACCGTCTGCTTGAACTTTACGTTTTACTTTTACTTTTTTCTCTACTCCTTTTGCAATTTCTTCTAAAGTTAATTTTACACGAATTCTCATGTTACTTCCTTTAACTCTAGCTTGACGTTGACCACCGCCACCGCCAAAACCACCACCAAAGCCGCCGCCGAAACCGCCACCGCCAAAGATGTCTCCGAATTGACTAAATATGTCATCCATATTCATACCACCGCCACCAAAACCGCCTCCGCCTTGAGGACCATCAAAAGCAGCATGACCGTATTGATCGTATCTTGCTTTTTTGTTTTCGTCACTTAAAACTTCATAAGCTTCTGCAGCTTTTTTAAAATTTTCTTCTGCGGTTTTATCATCAGGGTTTTTATCTGGATGATATTTTATAGCCATTTTTCTATAAGCCTTCTTAATTTCTGCCTGAGTTGCAGATTTAGAAATACCTAATATTTCGTAAAAATCTTGTTTTGCCATTTTTATTTCAATTATCAATTAACAGTAATCAATGATCAATGGTAATTGTGCATTGTTAATTGTAATTATTTACTGTCCGATTACCACTTTTGGGTATCGAATAATTTTATCTCCTAATTTGTATCCTTTTTCTACACAATCAATTACTTTACCTTTTAAATCTTCTGATGGTGCAGGTATTTGAGTAATTGCTTCATGAATTTCAGCATCAAAAGTATCGCCAGCTTTTGTTTCTACTTTTGATAAACCTTTTTGCTCTAAAGTGTTGTAGAATTTTTGATAAATTAACAATACACCTTTTCTTAATTCTTCTGCTTCTTTATCTTCTTCAATATGTGTCAGTGCTCGCTCAAAATCATCAATAATTGGCAGTAAAGATGTCATTAATTCTTGTCCTGCAGTTTTAAATAACTCTATTCTTTCTCTCGATGTTCTTTTTTGTAGTTTTCAAACTCTGCAAATAAGCGTAAAAACTTATCTTTTTCAGCTTGAATTAACTCTTCTGCTGTAGGCTCTTCTTTAGCAACATCTGCTTCAATCTCTTGATTTTCTTCAACTTGAGAAGTACTTTGTTCGTTTTTAAGTTCTTCTTCCTTTATATTTTCTTTCTTACTCATTTCTTTGTAATCATTTAATTGTCTACTACTTAATGGCAAAAATGTTGCCAACAAAAAAAATAGTGTCAAACTGACACTATTTTCATTTTATATACTTAAAATTAATCTTCTATTCTTTCAATTTTCGCTCCAATAGATTTAAGTCTAGCTTCTATATTTTCATAACCTCGATCTATTTGTTCGATGTTATTAATTATTGATGTTCCTTTTGCAGAAAGTGCTGCAATTAATAAAGAAATACCTGCTCTAATATCTGGCGAAGTCATTTTTGTTGCTTTTAATTGACTCTCGAAATTGTGCCCAATTACTGTTGCTCTATGCGGATCACATAAAATAACTTTTGCGCCCATGTCTATCAATTTATCTACAAAAAACAAACGACTTTCGAACATCTTTTGATGTATTAAAACAGTTCCTTTTGCTTGTGTAGCAATAACCAAAACAATACTTAGTAGATCTGGAGTAAAACCAGGCCAAGGTGCATCTGCAACTGTTAACACAGAACCATCTATATAATTCTGAATTTCGTATGATTTTTGTTCGGGTATATAAATATCATCTCCTTTTTTCTCTAGAGTGATTCCTAATTTTCTAAAAACGCTAGGTATTTGTCCTAAATCTTTCCAGCTAACATTTTTAATTGTTAATTCTGATCTTGTCATAACCGCGACACCAATCCAAGAACCAATTTCTATCATATCTGGTAAAACCGTATGCTCGCAACCTCCTAAAGACTCTACACCTTCAATTACTAACAAGTTAGAACCAACACCTGATATTTTTGCGCCCATCGCATTCAACATTTTAGATAATTGTTGAATATAAGGTTCACAAGCAGCGTTGTAAATTTTAGTTTCTCCTTTTGCTAATACTGCAGCCATCAAGATATTTGCTGTACCAGTTACAGAAGCTTCGTCTAACAACATTTCTGTTCCTTGAAGTTCATCGGCTTCTACTCCGTAAAAGTATTCTTCTTTATTATATCTAAATTTTGCGCCTAATCTAATAAAACCTTCAAAATGTGTATCTAATCTTCTTCTACCAATTTTATCGCCACCAGGTCTAGGAATATAACCTTTACCAAATCTAGCTAATAACGGTCCAACAATCATAATAGAACCTCTTAAAGAACTTCCGTCTCTTTTAAAGTCTGCCGATTCTAAATACTCTAAATTAATATCATCAGCTTGAAAAGCATAAGCATTACTACTTAACTTCTCTACTTTTACACCTAATTCTCCTAAAATAAAAATTAGTTTATTTACATCAATAATATCAGGAACGTTGTTTACTACTACTCTATCCGGAGTTAATAAAACAGCACAAAGTATTTGTAAAACTTCATTCTTTGCTCCTTGAGGTGTAATTGTTCCGTTTAATTTATGTCCGCCTTCAATTTTAAATGATGCCATAAACGTTTATCTTTTTCTATTTTTATGTTGATTATTGTGTTGCTTCTTGTAATTACTCTTCGAATTATTCTGACCTTGAGAGTTTCTTTTTCTAAGTAAGTTTTTACTTTCTGAAAGTGGTTCTGTTGTTTCTCTTAGATCTATTTTACCGTCTGATAAATCGAATAAATGTTTAAAAATAACTTTATCGTCTACCGTATCTTTGTTCCAGTTTAGATAACATTTTTTCATGTGATTGGCAATTGTATAAACTAATGCCTCCTTTTTTCTCCTTCTTCCCAACTTAAAGCAACATCTATCATGGTTTGTATGTTATTACCATAATAACGATATCTAGATGCTGATTTTGGATATGCCAAACCTTCTGGTTTCTCTCTAAGTTCTTCTTTAGAAGGCTGCGGATAAGGAGATTCTACATCTAATTTAAAATCAGCCATAATATACAATTGATCCCAAAGTTTGTGCTTAAAATCCGGCACATCGCGTAAATGAGGCTGTAAATTACCCATTACATCTACAATTGCTTTGGCCATTTTGTCTCTTTCTTCTTTAGTTTCTAAAGCAACACAATGGTCTACTAATTTTTGTATATGTCTGCCGTATTCTGGTATAATCATTAACGGTCTTCCTGAATTGTACTCTAAATCGAATGTCATTTATATTTTTTTGAGAAGTGTTCTCGATACATTTTCCTTTATCATTTTATCAAAAGAAAACACTAGAACTGACAAGTTATATTTTGTAGTTTTTTAAAGTTGCAAAATAGCAATTTATTTTTAGTTTTTTACCCAATCACTTTTAATTTAGCAAATTGTAATAGTAATTTCTTTTTACCTGCGGTAGCAAACTGAATTTCTGCTTTTTTATCGGGTCCTTTACCTTCTATACCTATAACTGTTCCTTTACCAAATCTATTGTGTTCTACAATATTTCCTTTTGATATTTCTCCATCAAAAAGATTCATTTTAGGAGAAACATTTGAAACTTTTTTTAAGTTTTTGGGTATTGCTATTTCTTTTTTCTTTGCCAAATCTCGCTCCATTTTTTTCTTTGAATTGGTTTCTGAAAACGAATTCCTTTTGGCGCATCATCAAAAATACTTTTGTCTAAAAAGTTATTTACTGCCGGACTCGGACTTTTTGGTGTTATGTAATTTAAATATTGATCGTCTATTTCTTCTAAAAACCTACTTGGTTCTGCATCTACTAACTTTCCCCATCTGTATCGAGTTTGAGCATACGTTAAATAGGCTACTTTTTCTGCTCTAGTTAATGCTACATAAAACAACCTGCGCTCTTCTTCTAACTCGCTTCGGTATTCATACTCATTGCAGACGGAAATAAATTTTCTTCTAATCCTACAACATAAACATACAAATATTCCAATCCTTTAGATTGGTGAATTGTCATTAAAGAAACGGTTGGTTTGTCATCATTTTTTTCTGAATCAAAATCTGTAGCCAACGCAACATCCTCTAAAAAAGTAGTTAAAGATGCGTCTTGTCCTTCTTCAATTTTATCAGTAATAAAATCTTTAATTCCGTTTAAAAGTTCTTGTACATTTTCTACTTTACTTACAGCTTCGGTGTACCGTCTTTTTCTAAATCTTTAATTAATTGCGTCTGTTTTACAACAGTTTCTGCAATTTCAAAAGCATTTTTAGTTTTAGCTTCTATTTGAAAGCGTAGCATCATGTTCATAAAATTCTGAAGCTTATTCTTTGTTCCGAATTTATTTTAAGATCTATTTTATCTATATATTTTATAATATCGAAAATAGATTTTTTGTAATGATTTGCTGCGATTGTTAGTTTATCTATTGTTGTTGCACCAATACCTCTTGCAGGATAATTTATAATTCTTTTTAAGGCTTCTTCATCATTAGGATTGATTAAAATACGTAAATAAGATAGAATATCTTTAATCTCTTTTCTTTGGTAAAAAGAGATTCCTCCGTAAATTTTATAATCAATATTTTTTTTACGTAAGGCGTCTTCTATTGCTCTAGATTGTGAGTTTGTTCTATATAAAACGCAAAAATCGCTAGGTTTAAGCTGATGATTCATTTGGTTTTCCCAAATAGATTGAGCAACAAACCTACCTTCTTCTCCGTCGGATATTGTGCGCATTACGTTAATTGCGTCTCCGGCGTCGTTAGAGGTCCAAACTTCTTTATCTAACTTTGTTTTATTTTTTTCGATTACAGAATTTGCTGCATTTACAATATTGCTTGTAGAACGATAATTTTGCTCTAATTTAAATGTTTTAACTTCGGATAATCTTTTTGAAAATTTAAAATATTCTGAATATTTGCTCCCTAAAACTATAAATACTTTGCGAGTCGTCTCCTACCACACAAATGTTACCAAATTTATCTGCCAAAGCACGAACAATAATGTATTGAGAATGGTTTGTATCTTGATACTCATCTACCATTATGTATCGAAATCTGTCTTGGTATTTTGCTAAAACTTCTGGAAAACGCGCTAACAACTCATTGGTTCTTAACAACAAATCATCAAAATCCATTGCGCCAGCTTTAAAACATCTATCTACATATGCTTTATAAATATCACCTACTTTTGGTCTGCTTGCATGCATGTCTGCTTCTTGCAAATCAGAATTATTAAAATATGCTCTAACGGTTATTAAACTATTTTTAAATGAAGAGATTCTTCCTAAAATCTGTTTTGCCTTATAACGTTCTTTGTCTAAGCCCATTTCTTTAATAATGGCACTTATTAACCTAACAGAATCTTGTGTATCGTAAATTGTAAAATTAGTTGGAAAACCAAGTTTATCTGCTTCTGAACGTAAAATTCTTGCAAAAACGGAGTGAAAAGTTCCCATCCAAAGGTTTTTTGCCTCACTTTGTCCTACCACAGAAGCAATTCTAGCTTTCATTTCTTTTGCAGCTTTATTGGTAAAGGTTAAAGACAAAATATTAAAAGAATCTACACCCTGCTTCATTAAATGAGCAATTCTATAGGTTAATACACGTGTTTTACCGGAACCGGCACCAGCAATAATTATCATTGGTCCATCCTTTTGTATAACAGCTTGCCTTTGCGGCTCATTTAAAGATTCTAAGTAATTATTCAAGAGATATTTTTTTGAAGTATTTAAGCGTTAAAATTAACGAAACTAATTGTGATTTTATGAAATGAATACTATTATTTATTCACAAATTATTCCACATTTATAATTTCTAATTTTTTATAATTTTAGCAAACAATTAAGTTTTATCAACTTTAATAGCATGAAACAGATAAAATTAAATATCTGCAAATAGACAGATAAACTACAATATCTGCTTTAAAACAGATAAAAATAATTTATTACTATTAAATTTTAGTATATTTACTTAAATTTATTTGCAAATATATGACTAGTATTTTAACCGGAGACATTATCAACTCTAGAAAAACAACCAATATCGATTGGCTAAAATCTCTAAAAGAAATTTTAGTCAATTTTGGCGAATCACCAAAATACTGGCAAATCTATAGAGGCGACAGTTTTCAAGTAGAAGTTAAAAAACCCGAAGAAGCCTTTTTTGTTGCTTTAAAAATAAAATCGGCACTAAAAAGTATAGCAAATATAGATGTTAGAATTGGTATAGGAATTGGTAAAAAGGAATACAATGCTGATAAGATTACAGAAGCAAACGGAGAAGCTTTTATAAATTCGGTTTTGCTTTTGATAACTATTTAAAAAAACAAAGTTTAGCGATAAAAACACCATGGCAAGAAATAGATAAAACCTTTAATATTGCTTTTGATTTGGCATTATTAACTATAGATTCTTGGTCTGTAAATTCTGCTGAAGTATTTAAAATCGTTTTAGAAAATCCTGAAATAACTCAAAAAGAAATTGCAAAAATGCTTAGTATTACACAAGGCAGGGTTAGTGAAAGACAAAAAAGAGCTGGTTTAGAGCCTGTATTAAAACTAAACAATCTTTTTATGAATTTAATAGCACAAAAAATAAACAATTAATATGCTTTTATTTTTAAAACTTTTATTGGCTCATATTTTAGGTGATTTTGTTTTGCAATCTAACAAATGGGTAAAAAACAAAGAAGAAAACAAGTTAAAGTCTTCTAAGTTATATCTACATATTGGCATACACGCCATTTTACTATTAATTCTTCTTGAATTTAAATTGAATATATATTGGCTTGGTATTCTAGTAGTAATAACAACACATTTTTTAATTGATGTTATAAAACTATATTTTCAGAATGATAAAACTAAAAGAAATTGGTTTTTTATAGATCAATTACTGCATATAATTGTATTGATAATCACAACTTCTATCTACCAAGGTTTACATATAGAATTAGCAAATATATTTACACAACAAAATTTGCTATTAATAGTTGCATTACTGTTAGTCACAAGTGTATCTGGCATCATTATTAAAGTTTTTATAACACAATGGAATCCAGAATCAAAAACAAATAATGATGATTCTTTGGCAAAAGCTGGTAGATATATTGGTATTTTAGAACGTCTTTTTGTTTTTACTTTTATTGTAACAAATCATTGGGAAGCTATTGGTTTTTTAGTAGCAGCTAAATCTGTTTTTAGATTTGGTGATCTAACCTCTTCTAAAGACAGAAAATTAACCGAATATATTTTAATTGGTACTTTATTAAGTTTTGGACTTGCTATTATAATAGGAATCTTATATTCGTGCTTACTAAACACAACATAATTAATGGAAGATAAATTTATAGAAAGCGTTGCTTATGTATTGCCTGCAGTAGTTACAGGTTTTGTTGCTTATTATATGTTTAATGGCTTTATTGCAAATAAAATTTCTGAAAAAAAACTCGAACTTTTAGCACAACAAAAAAAGGAGTCATTACCTATTAAATTACAAGCTTACGAACGTTTAATGCTGTATTGCGATAGAATAAACCCTGTAAAAATGCTTATGAGGATTCCGCCAATATCTACAAACACGCAAGATTATTTACAATTATTGATAGCAAATATAGAGCAAGAATTTGACCATAATTTAGTGCAACAAATTTATGTGCAAAATGAAACTTGGACAGCTGTTTACGCTGCAAAAAATGCTGTAATAAACAAATATAAACAAGTTGCAGAACAAGCCAAATCTGCAAACGAACTTCGAGAAATTATTTTTACAGACTATAGTACTACTACTCCGCCAACAGAAACTGCCATCGAATTTATTAAGAAAGAAGTTAAAATATTATTGTAAAAAAAACTCCGTTTATTACATACGTAACAAACGGAGTTTTTACTTTTTCTTTTTTTGAAACCTTCCTCTTAGAATTGTAATCGAACTCCTAGTTTATAATTTCTTCCTCCGGTAGCATATCCAAACACATCATCATAATCTTCATTTAAAAGATTTGTTACTGCCGCAAAAAATGTAACTGTATCTCCTAAAACTTTATAATTCGTCATAAAATCTAATACTTGGTAGTTTTCTAATACAACATCTTTACCTGCTGTACCAAAAGAACCATATCTATCAAAAATTGTTCTTTCACCTACATTTCTATAAGTAAAATTAAAAAATGCATTTTCAAACGGAGTAATATCTAAACCAGCAACCAACTTATTTTCTCGGAATGTAATCATTAAAATCTTCGGTTACATCTCTATCCGTATAAGTAAATGATGCATTTATTGCTAAAAATGAAGTTGGTACTACTTTAGCACTTACTTCAAATCCTTTTGCATCAGAAGAACCATTACCATATTTAAACGTAGAAGCATCATAAATAATAGCATCTGTTTCTTTTCTATTAAAGTAAACTGTTTCTAATTGCAACCAATCTTTAAAGTTTAAATCAAAACCAGCTTCAAACGTTTTGTTAGATTCAGGGTTTAAATCAATATTACCAGAAAAACCATCGTATAATTGATACAAACTTGGTGCTATAAATGCAGTACTATAAGAAGTAAATAGCTTTAAAGCTGTATCATTAGTATTTAAAAGTGCGTAAGCTAAATTTGCGTCATAAACAAAATGGTTGCCATAAACATTATGTATATTTAAACGACCACCAACATTTACGCTTACACCAAAATCAGAAATATAAACTAAACTCGCATAAGGATCTACCGTATTAAAATTAGCCAATCCTTTTTCTATCTTACCAAAAGGAGTAATTGTATTGTTACTATGAATTTGATAATTTAAACCTGTAATTAATTGTAATTGCTCTGTAAACTCATATCTATTTACTAAATCTACATTTACACTTCTACCTACAAATTCATAATCTTGTAAAACACCCGCAAAAGAATTAAACTGACTTAAACCTCTTTCTACCACATTTGCAGAAGCTAATAAATAAAGTTGTCCTTTATTATAAGTATATGTTGGCTTAAAACCAACTCTAAACTGCTCTTGACTACCAATATTAACTTTACTATCAGCAAAAGCACCAGCATCGAAATCATAATCAAATTCATCATAATTTAAAAAAGTCTCTAAAGTTAACTTCTCATTTACTTTATAACCTAACTTTACTAAAGCGTTTTTAGAATAAAATGCATCGGTTTCAAAAGCAGTATTTGTGTTACTTTTTGCTGATGAAATGCCGTTAACTCCTGTTAAACTAAAAGATCCTAAAAAATTAATTTTACCTAAAGTACCGTTAACATTTAGGTTTTGGTTTCTATCAGACAAACTTCCATTAGAAGAATTTGCAGTATTATTAGTACCTAAACTTGTTTTAAAAGAACCAGAAACTTTGTCTGTAGAAGCCTTTTTTAAGGTAATACTAATTACCGCCGTTGCAGCACCAGAACCATATAATGTAGATGATGCACCTTTTAAAACCTCGATACTTTCTATTTGATTAACCGCTAATAAACGTAAATCAAATTCTTGATTAATTGCTGATTGATCTGTAACTGGTACTCCGTCAATTAAAACTAAAACTTGTCTAGCTCTACCACCTCTAATATTAATACTTCTAGGTTCTGATGGATTTGTATTTACTCCCTTTACATCAATACCAGCTAGGTTATTTAAAATTTCTACAACCGTTTTTCCTGAATTCTGAAGCAACATTTCTTGGGTAATTTTATGAATTACCTTACCAGTATTTTCTTTTTTTAAATTAAATTTAGTTGCAGTAACTACAACCTCTTTTAAAGTTTCTACATTTTCTTTTTGTTTTTGAGCAAAAAGATTTGTGCTGACAAAACTACATGCCAACGCACCAACAATAATAAATTGCTTTTTCATTTCTAATAAATTTGATTTACAATAAATCAGGTAAATTTTGTGTACGAAAATAGATTAGTACATAAACTTTTATCCCGAAAGTTTTTTTAACTCGTGATAATGGCAGGTTTCCTGACTTGCGTCTTGTAACAAACCTTCCCAACAAAAAAATGTCAGTGGTAAAAGAATAGTTACAAGCTTTGTAGCTTACAGTTGCGGGAACAGTTCTAGATTTTAACTAGATTCCCTTTTAATTTGATGCAAACCAATTTTTACATCAAAACCAAAATCGGCACAAATGTAGACTATAAATTGATATTAGAAAACATTTTTGTAATCTTGTCTTAAAATTAATTTTCATGAATAATAATTTCTCAAAAATATTACTTGTCACTTTTCTATCAATAATTGTATCATGTCAAAAAAACAACAAAGAAATTGATAACAATTATAGCCTAAAAAGTAAAATTAAATACGCTAAAGGTTTTGACATTATTAATGAAAATGGGTCAAAAAAATTAATAATTAAAACAGCATATCAAAACTCTAATAACGTTTTTAAATATATTATAAGAAACAAGCAAAACAAAAAAACGATAACCACAAATGGAACTGTAATCTCTACACCAATTCGAAAAATTGTAGTTACCTCTACAACTCATATACCAATGGTTGAGTTATTAAATGAAGAAACATCTATTGTAGGCTTTCCTTATTCAAAATATATTTCTTCAAAAAAAACAAGAAAATTAATTGAAGAAAATAAAATTATAGAGATTGGAAAAGAAAGTTCTTTAAATACAGAAATACTCCTTAATCTTCAACCAGAACTAGTAGTTGGTTATAGTGTTTCTAGTGCTGATAAAAGCCTAACAACCATAAAAAAAGCAGGTATAAATGTTATTTACAATGGTGATTGGCTAGAAGAAACTCCGTTAGGAAGAGCAGAATGGATTAAATTTTTTGGGGTTTTATTTGATAAAGAAAAAGAGGCTGACAGTATTTTTAATAGCATCGAAAAAAATTATTTAAATGCAAAAAAATTGCTTTATCAGCAAAAAGCAAACCTACTGTTTTGTCCGGTGCAATTATGAGTAAAGATATTTGGAATTTACCAGCAGGAGAAAGTTACGTTGCACAATTTTTAAGAGATGCAAATTTAAATTACTTATGGCAAGACACAAAAGGTAAAGGGAGTTTGTCCTTAAGTTTCGAGAGTGTTTTTGATAAAGGTCAAAGTGCAAATTATTGGATAGCTCCTGGTTATTTTACTTCGAAAGATCAACTTTTAAAAAGTAATAAACTTTATGCGAAGTTTAATTCTTATCAGCAAGGTAAAATTTTTACTCCAACAATAAAAAAAGGAAAAACAGGTGGTGTAATTTATTATGAACTTGCAGGTACAAGACCGAGACTTGGTGTTAAAAGATCTTATAAAAATCTGTAATCCGGAATTGCTACCAGATTATAAATTAGCTTTTTTGAAGAAATGCCATAAAAAATAAAGCCTTTAATTTAAAATTAAAGGCTTTATTAATAAAGACTGGGGGAATGCTTTTCTTATAGTTCAAATTTAGACAAAAAGTCAGTAATTATTAAAAAAAACAAGGGTGTTTTATGGGTAGTCGACGGGTAGTAAACGGGTAGTAAATCGATGTAAACCTTTGTTTTTACTGGTTTTTATCAATTGTCAGCACCTCTTTCCTACTTTTTATATTTAGTTTCCCGTAAATATTTTTTACATGAAACTTTACCGTATTAATAGATACATTTACCTCTAAAGCAATTTCTTTATTAGACTTACCAATTACAATTAAATCGAAAACCTCTCTTTCTCTAATACTTAAATTCTCTATATCTTTAATTTTAGATTCTTTGTCTATATTACTCGTTAATAAATCTATCTCTTTATTAAAATTAATTATTTCGTTCTTCATGTAAGAATTTCTTTTTCTTAATGTCTTTTCTCTATATACAACTGCAAAAGATAAAGTAACAACTTGCACAAGGCCTCCAATTTTCATATTGAAAGGGGCATTGTCAAAAAATGAAATTCCGAAATTCTTTAGGACTGTAAAATTAATTCCATTAAATAATATAATAACAAATGCAATTGTAAATAACTTAATGTGCGCACTCTTATTAATTAAAAGTACACTTACAATCCAATAGGTTAAAAACAAAAGAAAAGTTAATATATTTAAAATAACAAACAATTCTGATTTTCTAAAGAAATAGAATAGTACTACAAACAAAAATATATTGACTATAATAATATGTGAATATTTTTTTAACCCAGGATAATAATTATCAACTAATAAAAAGTTATGAGCAAACTTAAAAGAGAAAAAACCAAGAAAAAAATAATTGAATAAAATTAAATTATCAATAATAGTATTATTAAAATTAAAAAAGTTAAAAATACCATCTGATGCCAAAAAGGCAAATACTAAACTCATTAGTAAAAAACAGTGATGAATAAAAGAGTTATCTTTAAAGAAAAAATAATAAACAATACTAAAAACAATAATTAAAAAAGCAGCACCATAATAAAAACTGTTAATTAAAATTTGGACACTTTCATCAAAATGATACTCTTCTTCTAATTTTAACTCGACCGGATAATATGCACTATACTCTGAACTAACTTTTATAAAAACAGGATAATCTCTTTGTATTTTATATGAAGTAAATCTAGAATTTTTTATTTTTTCTAATGGCCTTCTATTTTGATATGCTATAGAGTTGTTAGCTCTGTAATTTTTTATTCTAAAAATATAATCCTCTTTAGAATTAGATGCTGGTATTTTAAACCAATAAATAGCGTCTGATTGTTTTTCTAAAATATTATTCTCTAACAAATTAAAAGTTTTATCTTCTATATCTAAAACTTCTAAATTGGCTTCAAAATCTTTATAATAGTATATTTCTGACTGAGAAAGGGCAGTAAAAGTAAAAAAGATAAATACTAGTATAAGCTTATTTTTCATGGCTACTTT
Source organism: Polaribacter sp. HA6-7 (assembly GCF_055693625.1). Taxonomy (NCBI): domain Bacteria; kingdom Pseudomonadati; phylum Bacteroidota; class Flavobacteriia; order Flavobacteriales; family Flavobacteriaceae; genus Polaribacter; species Polaribacter sp. HA6-7. The sequence goes on along the minus strand of NZ_CM146338.1, from coordinate 1,233,542 downwards.
TCTAAATCTTTAAAAATTGAATGTAAAAGAAATTATTTTCCACAGAAAAACCTAAAAATGAATTTATTGAAATCTTTTACATTACCTAAGGTACAATTTTAAATTTATCTTAACATTATATAGTTAATATTTCATTTTTTTAACTTAATATTAAGATATTGCCTTATTAAAATAATTTTGTTTGATTCTCATCATCTCTCTTCTTTTCTTCAGCCTTTTTTTCGCTATCGATTTTTGCAAAGCTATTTTTGCTTTTTCTTCTGCAGAAAGTTCCTCTAAAATTGGCTTTTTTGTTTCAGGTACTGGTACATCAATTGGTAATTTGTCATCTACTGCCTCTTCATTTTCTTGATCTGAACCGCTACTTTCAACCTCTTCCTCTTCTACTTCATATGGTAAAGATTCTAAAAGATTTACATTTTTAATCTTATCTGTAGTTAACTGGTTTCCTTGCGCTTTGATTCCTTTTACAGCTATAAACTCTTCAAAATTAACTTCTTCATTATCTAAACTCCTTTTAGAAAACTGAATTTCTGCTACAGGTCTGTAATCTGTTGCTACAATTTCTAGTTGAGACTTTGCATGTTCTGAAATAAAAACCTCTTCCTTGTCAACTGATTCAATTAAAAATCGTTTTACATAATAACGTTCTTTTTCACCATCAAAATAAATAGCAGAAATTGGTTTTTTAGGTTGCCATTTTTCTAAAACGATCATATCGTCTTCAAAATGCATTGTTAAATCTGGCTTTACAGCTTTTGCTTTACCAGATTGTGTTATAATTAGCAATTTATCTTCTGCTCTAAACTCACCTAAAAGCTCTCCTCTTTCGTCGACATTTAAACGTTGCACTGTATCATCAAACCAAATTTTTCGTGGTTTTAGTGTAGAAACTCCTTCCGATTTAAAATCAATAGATTTAATTGAATACTTTGTAATTCTATTTCCTCTTACTGATCTACCTTTTACTGCTAAATCTGCAAAATCTATATCCCATTTTAATTTCTTAACACTTCCAACAGAACGCAAATTAACTGTTACAACTTCTGCTTCTCCGTTAGGATTTGCAGTAAAATAATGCACAATAGAACCTTTATTTCCGTTTGTTAAATCGTACTCTTTATCTCTTGTAACAGAAGTTACGTTAAAACGTTTCATGTAAGATGGTCCTCTTACACCATCTCTGTACATAAAATTATAAACAGTTCTTTTATCTTTCTTTTTAAAGACAGCTACGTGTATAACATCTTTACCAACAAAGGTTTTAGAATCTACTTTTGTTACCATCATTTTACCATCTTTTCTAAAGATAATAATATCATCTATATCAGAACAATCTGTTACAAATTCGTCTCTTTTTAATGAAGTACCAATAAAACCTTCTGCTCTATTTACATAAAGTTTGGCATTATTCATTGCAACTTTAGAGGCCACAATATCATCAAATATTCTAATCTCTGTTTTTCGTTCTTTTCCTTTACCGTAAGTATCTTTTAAACGCTTAAAGTAAGTAACTGCAAACTCAATTAAATTGTCTAGATGCCCTTTTACCTCTGCAATTTTTTCTTCTAAACTTTCTATAAATTGCTTCGCCTTATCAATATCGAATTTTGATATTTTCTTAATACGAATTTCTGTTAAACGTGTAATATCTTCTACAGTAATTGCTCTTTTTAAATGTTTTATGTGTGGTTGTAAACCTTTATCAATTGCTTCTATTACACCGTCCCAAGTTTCTTCTTCTTCTATATCTCTATAAATTCTATTTTCAATAAAAATTCTTTCTAAAGATGAAAAATGCCACTGCTCTTCTAATTCGTTTAACTGAATTTCTAATTCTTTTTTAAGCAATTCTACCGTTAAATCTGTAGAGTGCTTTAACATTTCTGATACACCTGCAAATACTGGTTTATTATCTTGAATTGTACAAGCTAACGGAGAAATAGAGGTTTCGCAATTTGTAAAAGCGTACAACGCATCTATAGATTTATCTGGCGATACGTTGGGTGGTAAATGCACTAAAATTTCTACTTCTGCAGCTGTATTATCTTCTATCTTCTTTATCTTAATTTTACCTTTATCATTGGCTTTTAAAATACTATCAATTAAAGATGTTGTAGTTGTAGAAAAAGGTATTTCTGAAATTACCAAAGTCTTTTTATCTAACTGAGAAATTTTTGCTCTAACACGTACTTTTCCACCACGCTTACCATCATTATAATTGGTAAAATCTGCAATTCCGCCCGTTAAGAAATCGGTACAATTTTAAAACTTCTTCCTTTTAAATATTTTATAGAAGCGTCTATTAACTCAATAAAATTATGTGGTAAAACTTTTGTTGATAATCCTACAGCAATTCCTTCTGCTCCTTGGGCTAGTAATAACGGAAATTTTACAGGTAAATCTATCGGTTCTTTTCTTCGTCCATCATAAGACAACTTCCATTCTGTTGTCTTCGGATTAAACACAACGTCTAACGCAAATTTAGATAAACGAGCTTCTATATAACGAGAAGCTGCTGCACGGTCGCCGGTTAAAATATTACCCCAGTTACCTTGCATATCGATTAGTAATTCTTTCTGACCAATTTGCACCATCGCATCTGCAATACTTGCGTCTCCATGCGGATGATACTGCATTGTATGACCAACAATATTTGCTACTTTATTGTAACGTCCATCGTCTAAATCTTTCATAGAATGCATAATTCTACGTTGCACTGGTTTTAAACCGTCTTCTAAAGAAGGTACGGCTCTTTCTAAAATTACATACGAAGCATAATCAAGAAACCATTCTTTGTACATTCCTGTAACCTTAGTTATGGTTTCTTCTTGAGGCGAATCTAATTGTTCTCCTTCATTTGTTAATTCTTCTTCGTGTTCGTTTTCGTTTATTTCTTCACTCATGTAAAAAACGTTTATTCGTTTAAGAGTTTATTTATTTATTCTTTGGGCGTTTTAACAGGCTTTACGTTATATCTTTTTAGTTTTGTTCTCGATAAAAATTTGCTCATTCTTCACAAATTTACTCGAACTGACAACTAAAAAGGATGCCACTTCAATCCTTAACGCAAAAAAATATATATTTACTAAATATCAGTTTTTTTAAAAAAATAACATCTAATAAATTCCTTATTTCTTTTCTTTTACTCCTCTAATAATCAACTGCAATGCTAAAGACATCATAGCTGATGATAAAATCCCTAAATAGGCAGAAGTGTTTTCTTTGTACGAAAAATCATTATAATTAACCTGTGTTATCCGGAAAATTAAAATGATTAGAAAAATTATTGAAAATATATTAAAAACTGTCTTTACTTTTTTCATCTATGCTTCGTCTTCTACGTAATCTAATTCTACTTTTAAATTCTCGATAATAAATTTCTGTCTGTCTGGTGTATTTTTACCCATATAAAACTGCAACATTTGTTCTATAGACATTTCTTTATCTAACATCACAGGATCTAATCGAATATCATCACCAATAAAATGTACAAATTCGTTTGGCGAAATCTCACCCAAACCTTTAAATCGAGTTATTTCTGGTTTCCCTCTTAATTTTTCAATTGCCTCTCGTTTTTCTTCATCAGAATAACAATAAAAAGTTTGTTTTTTGTTTCTTACTCTAAATAACGGAGTTTCTAGAATGAACAAATGTCCTTCTTTTATCAATTCAGGAAAAAACTGTAAGAAAAAGTGATCAATAATAAACGAATATGCATACCATCTACATCGGCATCGGTAGCAATTACAATATTATTATAACGTAAATCTTCTAAACCATCTTCTATATTTAAAGCTGCTTGTAACAGATTAAATTCTTCATTTTCGTACACAATCTTTTTACTTAATCCGTAAGAGTTTAAAGGTTTTCCTTTTAGACTAAATACGGCTTGAGTATTTACATTTCTAGATTTTGTGATAGAACCCGATGCAGAATCTCCCTCTGTAATAAATAGTGTTGTTTCTAGATAGTTCTCTTTTTTAACATCACCTAAATGTATTCTACAATCTCTTAATTTTTTATTATGTAAACTTGCCTTTTTAGCTCTATCTTTTGCTAATTTTCGAATACCAGATAATTCTTTACGCTCTTTTTCTGCCTGAATTATCTTTTTCTGCAGTGTTTCTGCTACATCGGCATTTTTGTGTAAAAAATTATCTAACTTGGTTTTTAAAAAATCATTAATATACGTTCTAACGGTTGGCAAATCACCTCCCATATCTGTAGAACCTAATTTGGTTTTTGTCTGACTTTCAAAAACAGGTTCCATTACTTTTATGGCAATCGCAGAGATAATAGATTTTCTAATATCAGAAGCTTCAAAACTTTTTCCGTAGAAGTCTCTAATAGTTTTTACAACTGCTTCTCTAAATGCCGCTTGGTGTGTACCACCTTGTGTTGTATGTTGCCCGTTTACAAAAGAGTGATATTCTTCTGAATATTGTGTTTTACTGTGTGTAATTGCAACCTCTATATCATCTCCTTTTAAATGAATTATTGGATACAACATGTCCTCTTTATTATTGTTGTCTTCTAATAAATCTTTCAATCCGTTTTTAGAAAAGAATTTTTCTCCATTAAAAATAATGGTTAAACCAGGATTTAGATATACGTAGTTCTTTAGCATTTTAGCTACATATTCATTTCTGAACTTGTAGTTTTTAAAGATCGTTTCATCGGGTACAAATGAAACTTTGGTACCTTTTCTACGCGAAGACTCTTCTAAAAACTCTTCATTTTCTAGATTACCTTGAGAAAATTCTGCAGAAGCAGATTTTCCTTCTCTAGAAGATTCTACTCTAAAATAAGAAGAAAGTGCATTTACAGCTTTTGTACCAACACCATTTAAACCTACAGATTTCTTAAAAGCTTTCGAATCGTATTTACCACCCGTATTCATTTTAGAAACTACATCGACTACTTTACCTAAAGGAATACCTCTACCATAATCTCTAACAGTAACTTTACTACCGTGAATAGAAATTTCAATGGTTTTTCCAGCACCCATTACATACTCGTCAATAGAGTTGTCTAACACTTCTTTTACAAGAATATAAATACCATCATCTGCAGAAGAACCGTCACCTAACTTACCAATGTACATTCCGGGACGCATTCTTATATGCTCTTTCCAGTCTAAAGATCTAATATTATCTTCTGTATATTTTGTTTCTTGACTCATATAATCTCTTGCTACTATTGGTTTGGCGTATCGTAAAAATAAGTTTTAAGCACTAAAAAATAAACATTTTTAGCAATTAGTTATCAACATCATTTTAACGAACTAAAACCTAAAAATAAGGGTAAAAATCACAATAAAAAACAATTTGTTGTATTTTTAAACAAAACGTAATTTATTAAACAATTTATTTACTTTTGACACTCTAAAATTATTTAAAATTGGAAAGTACACAATTAACAGCGTTGGCAAATAAATACGGAAGTCCTTTATATGTTTACGATACAGACAAAATAGAATCTCAATACAACAGATTAACAAATGCTTTTAGCAGCGTAAAAAACTTAAAGTTAAATTATGCTGTAAAAGCACTATCTAACATTAATATTTTACAGTTTTTCAAAAACTTAGGTTCTAGGTTAGATACTGTTTCTTTTCAAGAAGTTCAGTTATGTTTAGCTACAGGTATAGACCCTAAAGATATTATTTACACACCAAACGGAGTTTCTTTATCTGAAATTGAAGAAGTTGCAAAATTAGGTGTTCAAATTAATATTGATAACCTTTCTATTTTAGAGCAATTTGGTCAAAAACATCCAAATATTCCGGTTTGTGTTCGTATAAATCCACATATTATGGCTGGTGGAAATTCTAAAATTTCGGTTGGTCATATCGATTCTAAATTCGGAATTTCAATACACCAAGTACCACACATTAAGCGTGTTGTAGAAAATACCGGAATGAATATTAACGGAATTCACATGCACACAGGTTCTGATATTTTAGATATCGATACTTTTTTACGTGCTTCGGATATTTTATTTGATGTTGCAAGACAATTCGAAAATATAGATTTTATCGATTTTGGTAGCGGATTTAAAGTACCTTATAAAGAAGGTGATATTTCTACAGACATCGAGCAATTAGGTTTACAATTATCTGAAAGATTTAATGAGTTTTGTACAGAATACGGTAAAGATATTACTTTAATGTTCGAACCTGGTAAATTTTTGGTTTCAGAAGCTGGTGTATTTTTAGCAAAAGTTAACGTTGTAAAACAAACAACTTCTACCGTATTTGCACACGTAGATTCTGGTTTTAACCACTTAGTTAGACCAATGATGTATGATTCTTATCATCATATCACAAATATTTCGAATCCTACAGGTAGAGATCGTTATTATTCTGTGGTAGGTTATATTTGCGAAACAGATACTTTTGCGTCTAATAGAAGAATTGCAGAAATTTCTGAAGAAGATATTTTATGTTTTCATAACGCTGGTGCTTATTGCTTTTCTATGGCTTCTAATTACAATTCTCGCTATTTACCTGCAGAAGTTATGGTGCATAAAGGGCAAGATTATCTTATCAGAAAAAGACAAACAATTAAAGACATTTTAAACAATCAAGAAACTATAGATTTCTCTAAAACAAAGGCTTCTAAAAAAGAAAAAGTAGAAGCTTAACAAAAATATAAACCATTAAAAATCCACCAAAGCAATTGTTTTTGGTGGATTTTTTTATATTTACTAATCCATAAACAAACAATAACCACAATGAAAATATTAGGAATAGGTAGTAATTATGTTACCGATTTAAAAGACATTGAAGAAAAGAAAAAAGGTAAAAAATTCATCTTTTCAAAACCAGAATCTAGTTTAGCTATAAATCGTGATGTAGTTTACCCAAGTGAAATTACAAACGAGTTAATTTACGAAGTAGAATTGGTTGTAAAAATTGGTAAAGAAGGTAAAAACATTACCAAAGAAGATGCAAACACTTACATTTCTGAAATTGCCGTTGGTATCGATTATACAGCTACGGATATCCTAAAAAACGCGAGAGAAACAAAGCATCCTTGGGAATTTGCAAAAGGTTTTGATGGTGCTGCTCCTATTTCTAGTTTTAAACCTGTTTCTAATTACAATTTAGATGATATAGACTTCGACTTAAAGATTAACGGAGTAGAAAAACAAAAGAGCAATACAGCATATATGATAAATGATTTTGCTGATATTATTGTGTTTATTTCTAAATATATGACCTTACAACCTGGCGATTTAATTTTTACTGGCACACCCGCTTTAGGTAAAGGAGAAATCTTTAAAGGAGATCATTTACAGTGTTCTGTAAACGGAGAATTGCTATTAGATTTTAAAATGATTTAAGTAAATATTGATGAAGATTAGACTTTCTAAAATTGAAGACATCCCGAGAAATTGCTATTATTATTGATGATGCAAAAGCGTATTTAAAATCACAAAAAATAGATCAATGGCAAAACGGATATCCAAATGCAACACAAGTTGAAAACGATATCAAAAATAATGAAAGTTATGTGGTTGTAAATGATGAAAATCAAATTATGGCAACTTCTATGTTCACTTTAAGAAAAGAACCAACTTATAAGGAAGTTATTGATGGTGAATGGATGGTTTCTGAAAATGAAAAATACGGTGTAATTCATAGAATGGCAATAAAAAAAGAATTTAGAAAATTTGGGCTAGCCACTTTTATGTTTCATGAGTTTCATTTACAATTATTAGAAAAAAAGTTAGAAGTTTAAAAATTGATACACACGAAGATAACCTTGGTATGCAATCTTTATTAAAAAAATTAGGTTACAAATACTGCGGAATTATATACACCAATTACAATGCAAAAAGATTAGCTTTTGAAAAAGTAATTACTTAAAACACAAAATAAAACTATATTTACATCCTCATAAAATTTATTTTTATGAGGTTTTTTTTCGCTTAAATTCAAATTAAAAATGCAGTTACTTCAATATATAACACAACAAACACAATTTTCTTCTAAATCTGTAGAGAATACAATTTCTTTATTAAATGAAGATGCTACAATTCCTTTTATCAGTAGATATAGAAAGGAAATGACAGGTAATTTAGATGAAGTAGAAATAGGCGAAATTGTAAAATTTAAAGAAGCTTTCGAAACTTTAGAAAAACGTAAAAAAAGTATTTTAAAGGCGCTAGAAGAACAAGCTGTCTTAACATCAGCATTAACCGAAAAAGTAAATAATTCTACAGATTTAATTTCTTTGGAAGATTTGTATTTACCTTTTAAGAAAAAGCGAAAAACAAAAGCAGAAACTGCGAGATTACAAGGTTTAGAACCGTTGGCAAAAATGATAATGAGTCAACGTGTAAATGATTTAGAATATACGGCTTCAAAATACATTAAAAATGATGTTGAAACTCTTGAAGCAGCTTTAGAAGGCGCTCGTTATATTATTGCAGAATGGATTAATGAACGTGCAGACATCAGAAATAATATAAGAAGAGAATTAGAACGTTTTGCTACAATTTCATCCAAAGTAATAAAGTCTAAAAAAGACGATGAAAAAGCACAAAAATTTAAAGATTATTTTGATTGGAATGAGTCTTTAAATAAAATTCCTTCTCACAGATTTTTAGCAATTTTAAGAGCCGAAAATGAGGGTTTTATCAGAATTAAAATTGAAGTTGATAGCGAAAGATTATTGCAAAGAATTGAAAATAGAATTATTAGAACGCAAAATGAATGTTCAGAACAAATAGAATCCGCTATTAAAGATGCCTTCAAACGATTACTATATCCTTCTTTATCTAACGAAAGACTTTCACTAGCAAAAGAAAAAGCAGATAATGATGCTATTTTAGTGTTTTCTAAAAACCTAAAACAATTACTTTTAGGAGCACCTTTAGGTGAAAAAAGAGTGTTAGCCATAGACCCGGGTTTTAGATCTGGATGTAAAATAGTATGCTTAAATGAATTAGGAGAATTAATGCATAACGAAACCGTTTTTCCGCATGAACCTCAAAATAAAAAAATTGAAGCCATTCAAAAAATTAGTTCGTTAGCAGAAGCATATAAAATTGATGCTATTGCTATTGGTAACGGTACTGCTTCTCGTGAAACTGAACAATTGGTAAAGAAAATTCAATTTAAAAATACTGTTGATGTTTTTGTTGTTAGTGAAGCTGGCGCTTCTATTTATTCAGCTTCAAAAATTGCAAGAGACGAATTTCCTAATTACGATGTAACCGTTCGTGGATCTGTTTCTATAGGTAGGCGTTTGCAAGATCCGTTGGCAGAATTGGTTAAAATTGATGCTAAATCGATTGGTGTTGGCCAATACCAACATGATGTCGATCAAACTAAATTAAAAAAATCTTTAGATGCAACTGTAGAAAGTTGTGTAAACACCATCGGAGTAAATATTAATACGGCAAGCGAATCTTTATTAAGTTATGTCTCCGGAATCGGGCCAAAATTAGCTGAAAACATTGTAAATTACAGAAATAAAAATGGTTCTTTTTCTTCTAGAAACGATATAAAAAAAGTACCTCGTTTAGGAGAGAAAGCTTTTGAGCAAGCGGCAGGTTTTTTAAGAATTAAGAATGGTGAAAATCCGTTAGATGATTCTGCTGTGCATCCAGAAAGTTATGCTTTAGTAGATAAAATTGCAAAAGACAATAAGATAAAAGTTGCAGATCTTATTGGAAAATCTGATTTGATAAAGCAAATAAATCTAAAAAACTATATTACAGAAACCATTGGTTTGCCAACTTTAACAGATATTGTAAAAGAATTAGAAAAACCTGGTTTAGATCCAAGAGAAAAGGCCAAAGTTTTCTCTTTTGATGCAACTATTAAAACAATTTCAGATTTAAGAATCGGGCAATTATTACCCGGCATTGTAAATAACATTACCAATTTTGGTTGTTTTGTAGACATTGGTATTAAAGAAAGTGGTCTAATTCATGTTTCTAATCTATCGGATACTTTTGTAAAAGATGTAAATACTATTGTAAGTTTGCAACAACAAATTATAGCAAAAGTTTTAGAGGTTGATGTTGTGAGAAAACGAATTCAATTAGCTTTAATTAAATAACATTTTTATTCTTAAAATATGAGCAAAAAAGAAAAAACAGCGTTATGGGATGACTTAACGGATTCTCAAAAGAATGAAATACAACAAGAAGTTATTAATTCTAATAAAAAGAAAAAATCTACTTGGGAAGATCTTAAAAAAGAACTTTCTAAGCTGAAATAAAATTTAGTTAATAGGTATGTAAAGTTTAAATTATATAAAACTTCAAATTTATTAACAATCGTAAAAAGAGCTTAATTAAATATATAATTATTTACTACTTTCGACCACACAAAAATAATTAATGAAAGTCTGCATCGCTGAAAAACCATCTGTAGCAAGAGAAATTGCTAACATTCTAGGAGCCAACACAAAACGTGACGGTTTTTATGAAGGAAATGGCTATGCGGTAACTTATACTTTTGGACATTTGTGTACACTTTTAGAGCCTAAAGATTACAAACCACACTGGAAAAGTTGGGATTTGAACAACTTACCAATGTTACCAGATCGTTTCGATACAAAAGTTACTGGAGATTCCGGAATTAAAAAACAATTTAACATCGTAAAATCTTTATTCGAAAAAGCAGATGTTATTATAAATTGTGGGGATGCCGGTACAGAAGGAGAACTGATACAACGTTGGGTAATTAACCAATGTAATTATAAAGGTAAAGTAGAACGTTTATGGATCTCTTCACTTACAGAGGAAGCTATAAAAGACGGATTTAAAAATTTAAAACCTGCAGAAGATTACGATAATTTATATTACGCAGGCTATTCTCGTGCTATCGGAGATTGGTTATTGGGTTTAAATGCAACTCGTTTATATACAGTAAAATTTGGCGGCTTTAAACAAGTTTTGTCAGTTGGTAGAGTGCAAACTCCTACCCTAGCCATGTTGGTAAACCGTTATTTCGAAATACAAAATTTTAAACCACAACCTTACTGGGAACTGCAAACTACCTACAGAAATACGCTGTTTAATTATGAAGATGGACGGTTTTTAAAGAAAGAAGATGGTGTAATTTTAGCAAATAAAGTTGCAGAATCAGATTTTGAAATTGTTTCTGTAACGAAGAAGAAAGGAAAAGAATATGCACCAAAATTATTCGATTTAACAGGTTTGCAAGTATATTGTAATAACAAGTTCGGTTTTTCTGCAGACGAAACTTTAAAAATCGTACAGAAATTATATGAAATGAAAGTAGTAACCTACCCAAGAGTAGATACTACTTTTTTACCAAACGATTTGTATCCAAAAATACACGGTATTTTATCTAAATTAACCAATTATAGCGAATTAACACAACCACTTTTAGGTCAGAAAATCAAAAAAACAAAGCGTGTTTTTGATGATAAAAAAGTTACAGATCACCATGCAATAATTCCTACAGGAATTCAAGGTAATTTGCAATACAACCAACAACAGGTTTACGATATTATTACAAGAAGATTTATTGCAGTATTTTATCCAGATTCTGATGTTTCTAATACATCTGTAATTGGTAAGGCAGCAGAAGTTCCTTTTAAAACAACCGGAAAAGAAATTTTAAATAAAGGTTGGCGTGTTGTTTTTGAAACTAAAGAAAGTAAGGTTAAAAAAGAAATGAATGAGAAAATGACGTTGCCTTCTTTTGTAAAAGGAGAAAAAGGAACTCATGAACCTTCTTTTTTAGAAAAAGAGACAAAACCACCAAGAAATTACACAGAAGCAAGTTTATTACGCGCCATGGAAACTGCAGGAAAGCAAGTTGATGATGACGAAATGCGCGAATTAATGAAAGAAAACGGAATTGGAAGACCGTCTACAAGAGCAAGTATTATAGAAACTTTATTTCGAAGAAAATATATTGAGCGTAAGAAAAAACTGGTATTACCAACACAAACTGGCATCGATTTAATTAATATTATTGACAACGAATTATTAAAATCTGCCGAATTAACCGGACTTTGGGAAAAACGTTTGAAAGAAATTGAACGAGGCGATTTTAACGCAGGAACGTTTATCAATAATATGAAAAAAATGGTTGATGAGTTGGTGTATGAAGTCCGTTCTAATAAATCTAAAAAAGAATTTCTTCTGCAAACACAAATCAAGTAAAGCAAACAGAAGCTGCGAAACCAAAAGCTAAATCGAAAAAAGAAGTTACGGGTAAAACCTGCCCAAAATGTAAAAAAGGAAAGCTTTTAAAAGGTACTTCTGCTTATGGCTGTTCTGAATACAAAGCTGGTTGCGACTTAAAAATACCTTTTGAAATTTACGGTAAAAAAGTTTCTGAAAATCAAACTATTCGATTAATTGATAAAGGTTGTACAACAAACTTAAAAGGTTTTGTTTTAAATGATAATAAAGTTGATGGTTTAATAAGGTTTGATGAAAATTTCGCTTTAAAACTAGAACCTAAACAACAAGCTGTTAAAAAAGTTGCCACAAATTCTTCGGATACAATTAGCTGCCCTAAATGTAAAAAAGGAACAGTTTTAAAAGGAAAAACGGCTTACGGATGTTCTAATTACAAATCTGGTTGTGATTTTGTTTTTACATTCGAAAACATAAAAAAAATAGCAAATGGGCAACCTTTAACTAAAGAATTGGTTCTTAGTATTATTTCTAAGTAAAGTAAAATATCGTTTGCAGATATTTAATTTAATTACTTAAATGGTTAAAGTTCACAAATAATTCTAGCCCTGATTGTAGCATTTGTTTGAGCTCTTTTTTCTTTTTCTGAAAAAAAGCGAGTGCGAAAAGCAGGAAAAAGCTTCAAAAAAAATTATAACATATTTCTTTCGTAAAACTTTTCTACTTTTTCTCTAGCCCAAGGTGTTGTTCTTAAAAACTTTAAAGAAGATTTATATGTTGGGTTATTTCTAAAAGCATTTATGTTTAATCGATCTCCTAATTCTTCCCAACCATATTCTTTAAACAATTGTTCTAAAATTGTTGCCAATTTTATACCGTGCATTGGGTTGTTTGGTTGTTCTTTACTCATTATTATTAGAATTTGCTATCGTTAAAATTAAGTCTGAATTTATAATTGATTTGTTATTAGAAGTATTTGCGACCGTTTTCATACAAGTTGCAATTTTATCCGGATGAATCATTTTGAACTTTTTTAAAGGCCCGAAAAACAACGGATTTAAGAGTTTCATAATTCCTTTACCGATACTTTCTCCTAAACGAAACTCATCTCTTTTACCACCAATTAAAGAAGGTCTTAAAATATATGTGTTTTTTATTTTTTGAGCTAAAATATCTCTTTCCATTTCGCCTTTAACTCTGTTGTAAAATAAAGAACTTTTGCGTCTGCACCCATAGAAGACATCACTACAAAAGTAGCAATATTGTTTGTTTTGGCTAATTTTGCAGCAGTAACAGGTATGCCATAATCTATAGATTTGTACTTTTCTTTATCTTTTGTTTTTGCCGCTGTTGTGCCAATACAACAAAACACTTGATCTGCTGTAAAAAGTGTTTTTTGCGCTTCTAAAGCAAACATATCTATTAAATGCTCTTCTATTTTACTTGATGATATATTTACAGTACTTCTAGAAAAAGTTTGATTTTTGTATACGAAGCATCTGCAATTAACTTTTGTAAAAGTAAATTACCGGTTAAACCTGTTGCGCCTAATATGATTGCTGTTTTGCTCATTTATTTATCTAAATCTGGTAAAACAAAATCGTCTAAAACAGACTTTTTAGCCATCATTTTTTCGATTTCTTCTACGGTTCTTGGTGCTTCGGCAGAAAGATTTTTGGGCCCATTTTTAGTTATCAAAATATCATCTTCTATTCTAATACCAATTCCCCACCATTTTTTATCGCAGTTACTTCCTTCCGGAATGTATATTCCTGGTTCCATAGTAACCACCATATTTTCTTCAAAATTACCATAATTTCCTGGATCGTGCACGTCTAAACCAATATGATGTGAAGTTCCGTGAGGATAATATGGATGTTTTTCGTCAATAGATTTTATAATGCCCAATTTGAACAAACCTTCGTCTACAATTTTCTTAGAAATTAGATTTGGTTTCGCCATACTTTCTCCTATCTTATAAGCCGCAATACCTGCTTCTTGAGCCTTGTAAACTATTTCGTAAATGGCTTTTTGTTCTTCTGTAAACTTACCGTTTGCCGGAATTGTACGGGTTACATCTGCCGTATAACCTCGATACTCTGCGCCTAAATCCATTAAAACTAAATCGTTACCAACTTTTGTTTTATTATTTTCTATATAATGTAATATACAACCGTTATTTCCTGCACCAACAATAGACGGATATCCTTCATATTCTGCACCATATTTTTTATAAACAAACTCGTGTATCCCTTGTAATTCTGTTTCAGACATATGAGGTTTCATGGCTTTCATTACTTCTACTTGCCCAATTGCAGAGATTCTTACTGCCTTAGTTAATAAAACCAATTCTTCTTTTGTTTTAACCTCTCTTAAAGTTGCTAAATTTCTAGATAAAAAAGTTACATCAATATTTGTTTTAGCATTTAATTTTAAGGCTATCTTTTGCTGTAAATCTTTCTTTAAATTAACATCTGTAGCTTCTTTAAACTTCATTAAATCCTCATCATTTTTTAAAGATGCATCATAAGCAACTGCTCTACCAATTATTTGCGCAACATTAGCACTGTTTTCTATTGGTGTAGATTTTACCATTTCATAAATCTGCTTTTTTAATGGTGACAAAAAGTTTTTTGGATTAAAATCTGCTTTTTCTTTAAAAGACAATACTAAATCATATAACTCTGCTTTTTCTCTGGCAGAATTTCTATAATCGTCATTAAATTTTTCGATAAAAACTCTATCAAATTTTTTAAAATCTAGTTTATCATTTATAAAATCTTCGCCATTTTTTGCTACTTTAAAACCTAATTCATTTATTGCTCCTTCGACTCCTAACCTTTTACCATTCCATTGTTCTGCTCTTTTATTTTTTTCTGAACATATAAGACTTCGTTATAAACTAATCCGTTTTCATCAGTTTGATTTTCAGAAAACAAAACTAAAACTCCGTTTGGTTCTCTATAACCTGTTAAATAATAAAAATTAGGATCTTGATGAAAAACATAATCCACATCATTAGCTCTATTTCTTAAAGGGTTTGCAAATACTACAGCTACAGAATTTTTTGGCATTTTTGCTCGTAAAGCATCTCTTTTACTTTTATGAAAATCTTTGGATAAAAAATCTGATGGTGTTTGTGAAAATCCGTTGCATGTAATTGCTAAAAAAGCAATTAAAATAAATTTGAATGGCTGCATTGTAGCTGATTTATAAGTTGTTTACCCAAATGTAACATTATTTATTTTTTAGTTAAAAATATTAACAAAATATTAGTGATTGATAATTGCGAATTTTTCAATAATTTAGCGCTAAATTTAAGAAATCTATACATGAAAAATATTGCATTACATTCAGTTCACGAAAAATTAGGCGCTAAAATGGTACCTTTTGCTGGTTACAATATGCCGGTTCAATACGAAGGCGTTACTGCAGAACATTTAACGGTAAGAGAATCTGTTGGTGTTTTTGACGTGAGCCATATGGGTGAGTTTTTAGTTTCTGGTGAAAATGCTTTGGCACTGATACAAAAAGTAACTTCTAATGATGCTTCTAAATTAGAAATTGGAGATGCACAATATAGCTGTTTACCGAATACAGAAAACGGTATTGTAGATGATTTAATTTGTTACAGAATTAAAGAAAACGAATATCTTTTAGTAGTAAATGCATCTAACATAGAAAAAGACTGGAACTGGATTTCTTCTTACAACAAAGAATTTAATGCTGATTTAAGAGACTTATCAGAAGATTATTCTTTACTAGCAATTCAAGGTCCAAAGGCTGTTGAAGCAATGCAATCTTTATCTTCTTTAGATTTATCTGAAATACCATTTTATAAATTTAAAATTGGCGATTTTGCAGGTATCGAAAATGTAATTATTTCTGCTACAGGTTATACCGGTTCTGGTGGTTTTGAAATCTATTGCAAAAATGAAGAAGTAGAACAAATTTGGAATAGAGTTTTCTTAGCTGGTGCAGAATTTGGTATAAAACCAATTGGTTTAGCTGCAAGAGATACTTTAAGAACAGAAATGGGTTATTGTTTATACGGTAATGATATAGATGATACTACTTCGCCAATAGAAGCAGGTTTAGGTTGGATTACAAAGTTTTCTAAAGATTTTGTAAATTCTGAAGCTTTGGCAAAACAAAAAGCAGAAAAACCAACAAAAAAATTAGTTGCTTTTGAATTAAATGAAAGAGGTATACCAAGACAAGGTTATGATATTGTTGATGTTGAAGGTAACGTAATTGGTAACGTAACCTCGGTACCATGAGCCCTAGCTTAAATAAAGGTATTGGTTTAGGATATGTACCCACAAATATTGCAAAAAGTGGTACTCGAATTAATATTCAAATTCGAAAAAAAATAATACCAGCCACAATTGTAAAACTACCTTTTTATAAAGGATAAATATTTTAGAAAAACCTCACATATTTGTGAGGTTTTTTAGTTTAAAGAACTAATTTCACTTTTTAATTACTTCAAAAAAATTATATGAATTGTTTATTAACTGGCGGTACAGGAATTGTTGGTAGTCACATTATATTCGAATGGTTACGTAAAGCTATTGTAGATAAAACAGTTAATCATCTTTATGTAGTAATTCGAGCTCACGAAAAAACTGCAAAAGAAAGACTTTTAGCAATTCTTAAAGATAAATCTCGTCCTGAGTTTTTGAATAATTTTACACTAGAAGCTTGTTTAGAAAAAATCACCGTAATTTCTCATGATTTAGAATCTATAGATCAAACGGTTTTAAAAAAATATAATTTCGATACTGTTATACATTGCGCAGGCTCTACAAGTTTATTACAAACAACAGATTCTAAACAAATTGTTCATGCTCAAAATTATTTAGTAACTAAAAATCTTTTAGAAGAACTGCCTAAAAATGTAAAACGATTTTTATACATAAGTACTGCATATTCATTTGGTATTCAAGATAAAAAAGTAAACGACTCTATTGATAATTATAATGTCACAAATTTTAGAAATCCGTATGAGAAATCTAAATATGAAAGTGAATTTTATGTAAAAGAAACCTGCAAATTAAAAAATATAGACGCACAAATATTAAGACCAAGTATTATTTGCGGTAGATTATTAGATGCACCTTTTTTTGAAACTCCTAAATTTGATGTATTTTATTCTTGGGCAATCTTTTTAGACAAGTACGCTAAAAAATCTAAAAATAATTTTAGAATTTGGATTGATAAAGAAAGTGGTTTAAACATCGTTCCTGTAGATTTTGTTTCTAAAGCAATTTTACATGCTTTTTTAAATCCGACTATAAAAGAACTAAACATAGTAAACCCTAAACAAATTCTGCACAAAAATTATGTAGGTAGCGTTTTAGAATCTTTTAAAATAAATTCTTACGAATACGTTTCTGAAAAGCCGAGAAAACCTTAATAGTTTTGAACAGCTTTACTACAAAAGTATTGGTAATCTTTTTGAAAAATATGTTTCTGTACGATTTGCAGTTTAAATCTACCTTAATTTTAAAGTTTATTGAAGAATTAAAATTAGACATAACACTTGGTGTGCATGAAAACTTTATGAACTTAATTGACTTTTCCGTCGAAAAAAATTTAGAAAAAGTTATTACTAATTAAAACTCTAAACCTATGGATTCTTTAACTCAAATAGTCTTAGGCGCTGCTGTTGGTGAAGCCGTATTAGGCAAAAAAATTGGCAATAAAGCAATGTTGTATGGTGCTATTGCAGGCACAATACCGGATTTAGACGTAATTTCTAGCTTTTTTACAGATACCGTAACTGCTTTAGAAATTCATCGAGGTTTTACTCATTCTATTTTGTTCTCTGTAATATTTGCTCCAATTTTTGCTCTTGTAGTTTTAAAATTCGAGAAATATAAAAATTTTAAAGATTGGACTTTGCTCTTTTTTTGGGCCTTTATAACACATCCTATTTTAGATGCACAAACAACTTGGGGCACACAACTATTTTGGCCTTTAGATATAAGATTAGCCTTTAAAAATGTTTTTGTTGTAGACCCGCTATATACAATACCTTTTATCATTTTTGTGCTTTTAGCAATGTTTCAAAAAAGAACTTCTAAAAAGAGAAAAACTTACAATAATTTAGGGTTGATAATAAGTAGCTCTTACTTAGCCATTACCTTAATTTTAAAAGGTCTTTCTTACAAAAAATTCACCAAAGAGCTAAATAATCAAAACATTATCTATTCTAAAATTGCAACCAAACCTGCGCCCTTAAATACTATATTATGGTCTGCAAACGTAGAAACTAAAAATTCTTTTTAATTGGGCATTCATCTTTTTTGATAAAAACCCAATCGAATTTTCCCTTTATCCCAAGAATCATCACTTATTAGGAAATTTAAAGAATAATGAAAAAGTAAAACGAATGATTTCAATTTCTAAAGGTTGGTACACTATTAACAAACAAAATTCTGATTTATATTTTAATGATTTAAGATTCGGAACCCTAAGCATGCGTAAAAATGCAGAAAATTTTGTTTTTAAGTATAAAATTAATGTTGATGAAAATGAGAACGTAACTTTTATAGAAGTAAAAAAAGATAAAAATGATGCTAAAAACCTAATGTCTGATCTTTGGATGAGAATTAAAGGAAGTTAGTCTTAAAATTTTGTAAGGCTTCTAGCATAAAAACGATTAATCATTTTTAAATTAAATTTTCAATTAAACTAACATGAAAAAATTACTTTTTACAGCCATTATTGGTGCTGCAATTATTATAGGTTGCAAACAACAACCTAAAACCGAAAAAACAACAGAAATAGTTAAAAAAGAAACTGTTTCTAAAAATTTTGCTGAAGTTATAGAAACTGCACACAAAAAAGATATTTTCTTAGCAAAAGAAGCTATACAATACGATGCTGTTATAAATTTTGGAGGCAATGAAATTTTAAACGCTAACATTACAGTTTCTACTTCTTCTGATATTGCTAAAATAGCATATAAAAATGGTGATGAAATCTATGTTAACAAACAAGATATTTTTGTTTCTGATGGATTAAAAGCAAATCCTGGAGTGCGTTTTCATGCGTATACTTGGAATTATTTTTTCCTATTTCCTTATAAGTTAAACGACAACGGTACAAAGTGGGATTTTAATCATAAAACACAAGAAGCTAACAATAACTTAAAAACGGCTAAACTAAGTTTTGAAGCAAATACAGGTGATGCACCAGATGATTGGTACGTTGTTTATAAAAATAACGAAACTGATTTACTAGAACACGTTGCATATATTGTAACTGCTGGTAAAACTAAAGAAGCTGCAGAAGCAGATCCTCATGCTATAAAATATACAGATTATACAGAAATAGAAGGTATTTCTATTGCCACAAATTGGGATTTCTACGGATGGAATTCTAAAGATGGTTTAACAGATAAAATTGGAAATGCTAAAATTACAAACATAAAATTTGTTGAAGGTTTTAGAGATAGTTTTTCTATTCCAGAGAATTATACTAAGAAATAAATATCTATTGCCTATTATAATTTAAAAATCTCATTATCTATAAATAGATAATGAGATTTTTTATTTTTAATCTGTAAAATCATTTACTAATTATACCTTATTAATTTTAAATAGAAACTCCTTTATCAATCAACAAAAATAAGTTTTTACATTAGATATTTATTTACAGATTAAAATGACTTAAATAGCGATTATTAAAATTCACGTATTTATACTCATTTTTATCTTTATTATAACCTCTATTTTCGAGTAGTAAATAATTTTAAGTATAAATTTATGGAGACTCAGAATAAAATTTTAGAAATAACTAAAGACAGAGTACAACTGCCTTTTAATTTTGATATTGAAAAACTATCGCAAGAAGCAAAAATTTTATGCCATGAAGATTTTGTTTATTATAATGTAATCCAATTACGAGGTCCTGCTCATATAGTAGATTCGTCTTTACCTTTTCCGCCACCTGCGAAAGATTATGCCGATGGTTCTTGGACAAAATGGCTAAATACAAAGTCTTTAGAAAAATCAGTATATCTAAAAAGTATTGTTGAAAAATTTCAAAAAAATACAACAGTAACTTTAGTTAGATTATTAAGGCTTGCACCATATTCTGATGTAAAAGAACACACAGACCCAACTTTAGGAATAACGGTAGAAAAATCTGTAATTAGAATTACAATACCTATTTTAAATAATGATAAAATGGTTTTTAATTTAAACAAAACACCTGTAAATATGAAACCGGGCGAATGTTGGTATTTAGATTTAACAAAGCCTCATCAAATTACTAACAATTGTAATGAAGAACGCATAAACTTAACAATAGACATGATACCTAATGATTGGTTGAAAAAATTGATAAAAAAATCCCAATAATTTCTTATTGGGATTTTTAATAATTTTATTTAAAAAGTAATTATACGTTAAATCTAAAGTGCATTACATCACCATCTTTTACAATATAATCTTTACCTTCTACTCTCATTTTACCAGCTTCTTTCACTTTAGCTTCGCTACCAAAAGTAACATAATCTTCATAAGAAATTGTTTCTGCTCTAATAAAGCCTTTTTCAAAATCTGTATGAATTACTCCTGCTGCTTGTGGTGCAGTAGAACCAATAGGTATTGTCCAAGCTCTAACTTCTTTTACACCTGCTGTAAAGTACGTTTGTAAATTTAATAATTTATACGCAGAACGAACTAACCTAGAAACACCAGCTTCTTCTAAACCAATATCAGCTAAAAACATTTGTCTTTCTTCGTAATCGTCTAATTCTGTTATATCTGCCTCTGTACCAACAGCTAATACAATTACTTCTGCATCTTCTTCTTTTACAGCTTCTTTTACTTTTTCAACATATTCGTTACCGAAACTGCAGAACCTTCATCTACATTACAAACATATAATACCGGTTTTGCTGTAATAAACTGCAAAGATTGTACAAATTCTATTTCTTTTTCAGAAAAATCTAAAGCTCTAACAGAAGTACCTTGTAATAAAGTTTCTTCAATTTTTAATAAAACAACCAATTCTGCTTGCGCTTCTTTATTACCAGTTTTAGCAGTTCTTTTTACTCTTTCTAGTCTTTTTTGAACTGTTTCTAAATCTTTTAACTGTAATTCGATATCGATTGTTTCTTTATCTCTAACAGGATCAATAGAATTATCTACATGAATAATATTATCATTATCAAAACAACGCAAAACGTGTAAAATTGCATCTGTTTCTCTAATATTTGCTAAGAATTGATTTCCTAAACCCTCTCCTTTACTTGCTCCTTTTACCAAACCTGCAATATCTACTATTTCTACTGTAGCTGGTAAAACTCGCTCCGGATTCACAAGTTCTTCTAACTTTTCTATTCTTTTATCTGGCACATTTACTACACCTAAATTAGGTTCGATTGTACAAAAAGGAAAGTTGGCACTTTGCGCTTTTGCATTAGATAAACAATTAAATAAGGTTGATTTTCCTACGTTTGGTAATCCTACAATTCCGGCTTTCATGTGTAATAAATTTAATAAAAGAAAGATTTAACCTAATTTTTGTTAATCTTTCATAAATTTTTGAGAGTGCAAATATAATACTTTGTTAAACTTTTTAAGGTTTTATTTTACAATAATAAAAAATGATACTTTTAGAAATAAAAGCATCCTATGAAAACAAAATTACATCTATTTTTAACAGTTTTAATTGTTAATTTCTCTCTAAACGCCCAAAAAATTTACGGTTATGTATTCTCGAAAACTTCTAATAAACCAATTGATCGTGTTGCAATTATAACAAACAACAAAACAGGTACAGTAAGCGATAAATTAGGCAATTATAATTTACAACTTAAAAATGCTACCAAAATCACTTTCTCTTCTTTGGGTTATCAATCTGTAACATTGACTATTAATGATTTAATCAACCAAAAATACAAAGTCTACTTATTTGAAAATATAAATCAATTAGCAGAGATAGAGCTAAAATTTGATAAAATATCCCTAGAAAGTTTAATACAGAAAACTGTAGACAGTATGCGTAAAAATTATATTACTTTTAGTAATAAACAAGACATATATGTTTACGAAAATCAAAAAATAGATTTTAACAAACTAGAATTAGATTTAGAATCTAGCTCTCTACTTAATAAACAAAATAGAAAATTGGCACAAAAAGACTTTGAAAATTTTTCTAAAAATTTAAAAAATATAAGTCCCGAGTTTTCTAAGGAATTTTATGCTAAGATTAATACACAAAGTATAAAACCAAAAAAGACTAATAAAAAAGTTTCTATTATTAAGATTGATAATGTGGAAGGATATCGAAAAAAAGAATTGTCTAATGGCATAACCTTAAATAATATTCAAAATAAAATTCAGAATATTGTTTTAACACATTTAGATAAAAATAAAACATATAAAGTAAAAACAGGATTGTTTAAAGTTGAAGACTCTTTATCTTTTAAAGAGGTTTCTAAAAAAACCGATTCTTTAAAAAACGACAATTCTTTTGGCAATTTTAGAATAACAAATAACAAAAGAATTATAGAAAATAAAGGTTGGTTTTTTAAATAATGACGAAAACAACTTTTTAAACCGCAAATTTTACAGTCAATCTTTAGAAAAAAGTGAAACTATAAATGATATCAAAATGTATGTTATTTCATTTAAACCTAAAAAATCTAAAGCAAAATATTCCGGTAAAATATATATTAATCCTGTTAATTTTAGCATACAAAAAATAATTTATAAGTACGCAAAAGGAAAACGAGGTGAACATGTAAATTTAAAATGGCTTTTAGGTATTAAATATTCAGAAAACGAAGATGCCACTACTCTATTTTATGAAAAAGACAAAAATGGTAGCGTTTACGCTTCTTATCTAAAACAGGAAATAAAAAACTATGCGTACATAAATAGACCTATAAAATTTATTGAAAACTCAAAAAGTAGAGAAAAAATAAAATTCAATATTAAAGTAGAAGTTAATCTAAATGAAGTAACAGAAGTTTTATTAAACGAGCCGACAAAAACACCTAATAAAAATCTAATACCTTACACAAAAGAAGATTTCAAAAAAATCTACTTATATTTCTGATGAAAAACACAACGCATCGTTATGGAAAAACAGACAGCTAATAATAAATTATTTAGAAAAGAATTCATAAAAAAATCCCGAGTAAAAAACTCAGGATTTTAAAATTTTATACTTAAAAAAGATTAATCGTTGTGTAAAAACTTTTGTTTTGCTAACAATTCTTCTTCAGTTTCTACATTATCATCATCCGGCACACAACAATCTACAGGACAAACTGCTGCACATTGTGGCTCTTCATGAAAACCTTTACATTCTGTACATTTATCTGCTACAATATAGTAAACTTCATCAGAAATTGGTTCTTGATCTTCATCTGCATTTACTGTTTTACCGTTTGGTAACACTGCGCTTCCCGATAAATCTGTTCCGTCAGAATATTTCCAATCGTCTGCGCCTTCATAAATTGCTGTGTTAGGACATTCTGGTTCACAAGCACCACAATTTATACATTCATCTGTTATTATAATTGCCATAATTTTCTTTTCTGTTTTGTACCTTTGCAATTGCAAAAATAACGCCAAAAATAGTTACAACCAAAATAAATGGATAGTATTCAAAATAGAATTACTGCTTTTGTAAAATTAGGAGCATTTTTAAGTCAGTTTTCTCAAGAAAAAATAGCAAAAAAAGAAAGTGTAGAATTTAACGATCTTTTTTTTGATGGATTTAAGCATCAAATAAAATTAGCTCAAGAAAATAATTCTTGGTTTACTAAAGATAATATTTTATTCTCTTTAGAAAGTTGGTCTAACGCACTAACAAAAAACAACTTAAAAGAATGGATTTCTAAAAATTCGATAAACGATGCTACTGCTAAAACTGTGGCAATCGTAATGGCAGGTAATATTCCTTTGGTTGGTTTTCATGATTTTTTATCAGTATTAATATCAGGAAATGCAGTTTTGGTTAAACAATCTTCTAATGATAAACATTTGCTACCTTTTTTAGCCAAGTATTTAGAATATGTAAATTCTAGTTTTAAAGGAAACATCTCTTTTACAGAGCAGAAATTAGAAAATTTTGACGCAGTAATTGCTACTGGTAGCGACAACACGGCTCGTTACTTTGAATATTACTTTAAAAACAAACCAAATATCATCAGAAAAAGTAGAAATTCTGTAGCGGTTTTAACAGGTAAAGAAACTGAAGAAGATTTTACGAAATTATCTAATGATGTTTTTCAATATTTTGGTTTAGGTTGTAGAAGTGTTTCTAAACTATATGTGCCAAAAGATTATAAATTTGATGCTTTTTTTACAGGAATGTATGCTAAAAAAGACATTATAGGCAATGCAAAATATGCCAATAATTACGATTATAACAAAGCTGTCTATTTAATGAGCGAGTTTGATTTATTAGAAAATGGTTTTTTAATGATTAAAGAAGATGAAAGCTACGCATCTCCTATTGCCACAATATTTTACGAATATTATGACAACGAAATAGATTTAAAAATTAAACTACATCAAGATAAAGAAAAAATTCAATGTATTGTTGCAAACAACTTTATAGAAAATGAAATTGCTTTTGGCGAAACTCAGAATCCTAAATTATGGGATTATGCAGACGGAATTAACACATTAGAATTCTTATCTAAAATATAAAACAATAACACAACCAACTATAAAAATGAAAAAGCATAATTTTAGCGCAGGACCTTGTATTCTACCGGATGAAGTTCTTAAAAAAGCATCTGAAGCAATTTTAAATTTTAATGATGATAATTTATCTTTAATCGAAATTTCTCACAGAAGCGAATCTTTTGTAAACGTTATAGAAAAAGCGAGATCTTTAGCTCTAGAATTATTAGGTTTAGAAAATAAAGGCTACAAAGCTTTGTTTTTACAAGGTGGCGCTAGTTTAGAGTTTTTAATGGTTGCTTATAATTTATTAAACAAAAAAGCTGCGTATTTAAATACGGGTACTTGGTCTAACAAAGCTATAACAGAAGCAAAAGCTTTTGGCGAGTTAATAGAAGTTGGTTCTTCTAAAGATAAAGGTTTTTCTTACATTCCTAAAGAATATAATATCCCGGAAGATGTAGATTATTTTCATTGCACAAGTAATAATACTGTTGCTGGTACACAAATGAAAACTTTTCCGAAAACAAATGTTCCTTTAGTTTGTGATATGAGCTCAGATATTTTTTCTAGGCAATTAGATTTCGAAAAGTTCGATTTAATTTATGCAGGTGCTCAAAAAAACATGGGGCCAGCAGGTGCAACTTTAGTTGTTATTAAACAAGAAATTTTAGGAAAAGTAGAAAGACACATTCCTTCTATGTTAAATTATCAAGTACATATAGATAAAGATAGTATGTTTAATACACCTTCTGTATTTGCTGTTTATGTTTCTATGTTAACTTTGCAATGGCTTAAAGATTTAGGCGGAATTCCATTTATTGAAAAAGTAAATGCTAAAAAAGCCGATTTATTGTATTCAGAAATTGATAGAAATCCGTTTTTCGAAGGAATTGTAGCTAAAGAAGATAGAAGTATTATGAATGCAACTTTTAACATTACAAATGATTCTTTAAAAGAAGCTTTTGATAAAATGTGGAAAGAAGCTGGTATAAATGGCTTAAACGGACACAGAAGTGTTGGTGGTTATAGAGCAAGCATGTACAACGCATTACCTTTATATAGTGTACAGGTTTTGGTAGATGTAATGCAAGAATTTGAGAGAAATCAAAAATAAAATACAAACCGTTCTTATTTAATTACAAATTTGAACAGACTGAAATAAAAGAATGAAAATATTAGCAAATGACGGTATTTCTAACAGCGGAATAGACGCTTTAGAAAAAGGAGGTTTTGAAGTATTAACTACTAAAGTTGCACAAAATCAATTAGAAAACTATATAAACGATAATAATATTGATGCAATATTGGTTAAAAATAATACGCAAGTAAGACAAGAGTTAATAGAAGCTTGCCCAAGTATTAAATTGATTGGTATTAGTGGTGTAAATACAGATAATGTAGATGTAGAATTTGCAGAAGATAATGGTTTGCACGTTATAAATACACCAAACGCAACGGCAAATGCTGTAGCAGAATTGGTTTTTGCTCATTTATTCGGAATGGCAAGATTTTTACACTCTTCTAACAGAGAAATGCCTTTAGAAGGAGATACTCGCTTTAAAGATTTAAAGAAAGCTTATGCAAGCGGTTTAGAGTTACGCGGAAAAACATTAGGTATTATCGGTTTTGAAAAAACAGGACAAGCTGTTGCTAAAATTGCTTTAGCTTTGGGTATGAATGTAATTGCTTCGGATGATAGAATTACAGGAGCACCAATTTCTATAGATTTTTTTAACGGTCAAAAAGTTACTATTAATATAGAAACTATAGATAAAGATGATGTTCTAGAAGCATCTGATTTTATTACTTTACATGCACCAGCACAAGAAGAATACATTATTAGTGGTGTAGAAATTGAAAAAATGAAAGATGGTGTAGGAATCATCAATACTGCAAAAGGAGGTATTTTACACGAAGTAGATTTAGTAAAAGCTATAGAAAGTGGTAAAGTACAATTTGCTGGTTTAGATGTTTTTGAAACAGAGCCAACACCTGCGGTACAATTATTAATGAATCCGGAGATTTCTTTATCACCAAACATTGGTTCAGAAAGTATAGACGCACAAGAAAGAATTGGTGCAGAATTAGCATCTCAAATTATTGCACTTTTAAGATAAAATATGGCAATTGTTAAACCTTTTAAAGCGGTAAGAGCTAAAAGAGATAAAGCAGCTTTGGTTTCTTCTAAATCTTATGAAGTTTATACACCGAAATGCTAAATTCTAAATTAGCTTTTAATCCGTATACATTTTTACACGTTATAAATCCTGGTTATAAATATCACAAACAAGATATTACAGGAGAGTTACGCTTTAAATTGGTACATAACAGATATTTAGAATTTAAAGAAGACGAAATTTTCTTTCAAGATGAATTACCTGGTTTTTACATTTATCAAAAAATTACTGCAACAAATTCTTTCTGCGGAATAATCTCTGCAACTTCTGTAGAAGATTATCATAACGATGTTATAAAAAAACACGAAGGCACTTTAAGAGAAAGAGAACTGTTGTTTGAAAATTATTTAAAAAACACTGGTTTTAATGCAGAACCAGTGCTTTTAACATATCCAGACAATGATGATATATCATCAATAATAAAAAAATACACAAAAGAAAGAGCAGAATACGAGTTTTCATCAACAGATAAAACTGCTCATCTCTTGTGGGTTGTTAATGATAAGACAGATGTTGCAAAGATAGAACAAGGTTTTAAAGAGGTTGATACGTTATATATTGCCGATGGTCATCATAGATCAACATCTTCTTGTTTGTTGGCAGATCGACTAGCAAAAGAAAACCCAAATCATACAGGTAAAGAAGCTTATAACTTTTTTATGAGTTATTTGTTACAGAAAGTCAATTAAGTATTTACGAATTTAATCGATTTATCAAAGACTTAAACGGCCTTACTCCGCATGAATTTTTAATAGAATTAGACACTATTTTTAGAATAGAAAACAGAAAACAAGAGTTGTACAAACCAAAAGAGAAACACCATTTTAGCATGTATCTTAATGGAGAGTTTTATGCTTTATACTTGCGCAAATCTTTATATAATTTTACAGATTCTTTAAGTAAATTAGATGCCCAAATATTATATACAACGGTTTTAAAACCAATTTTGGGTATAGAAGACATCAGAAACGATTCTAAAATAGTATATTCACAAGATAAATCTGATAGTTTAGAATTGAAAACAAAAGTAGATTACTGGCGAGTTTAAAGTTTCTTTTGGCATGTTACCAACAACCATATCAGAATTAAAAGAAATAGTAGATGCTGGTTTGTTGATGCCTCCAAAAACTACCTATATAGAACCAAAATTAAGAAGTGCATTAACTATTTACGAATTTTAAAATGATTACAGAAAATCTAAATCAAATAAAAGAAAGTTTACCAAGTTCTGTAACTTTAGTTGCTGTTTCTAAAACAAAGCCAGTAGAAGACTTACAGGAAGCATATGATGCTGGTCAGCGTATTTTTGGTGAAAATAAAATTCAAGAAATGGTAAACAAATTCGAGGTTTTACCAAAAGACATTAAATGGCACATGATTGGCCATTTGCAAAGCAATAAAGTTAAATACATGGCTAGTTTTGTAGATTTAATTCATGGTGTAGATAAATTTAAGACACTTAAAGAAATAGATAAGCAAGCCAAAAAAATAACAGAGTAATTAATTGTCTATTACAAGCCAAAATAGCAAAGGAAGAAACTAAATTTGGTTTATCTTTTGATGAAATTGAAAAAATATTAATTTCTGAAGAATTACAAAATTTAAAAAATATTAAAATTGTAGGTTTCATGGGAATGGCTACATTTACAGAAAACAAGAAACAACTAGAAGAAGAGTTTTTATCATTAAAAGCCTTTTTTAACAAACATAAAACTGCTACAATTAAAGACAATTGCAAGTTAGAAACTCTTTCTATGGGAATGAGTGGCGATTATAACTTAGCTATCGATTGTGGTAGTACTATGATTAGAGTAGGAAGTTCTATCTTTGGTAATAGAAACTACAACTAATTAATTGCTTAAAAAGATATAGAATTTGTACGTTATACTAGACATTGAAACAACAGGAGGTAAATTTAATGAAGAAGGCATTACAGAAATTGCTATTTATAAATTTGACGGACACTCGGTTGTAGATCAATTTATTAGTCTTGTTAATCCTGAAAAAGAAATCCAAAAATTTGTTGTAAAACTTACCGGTATAAACAACAAAATGCTACAAAATGCACCTAAATTTTATGAGGTTGCTAAAAGAATTATAGAAATTACTACAGATTGTACTTTAGTTGCGCATAATGCTGCTTTTGATTATAGAATTTTAAGCACCGAGTTTGATAGATTAGGTTATGATTTTAATAGAAATACACTTTGTACTGTAGAATTAAGTCAGAAACTAATATTAGATCAACCTTCTTATAGCTTAGGTAAATTAACAAAAGCCTTAGGTATACCAATGACCGATAGACATAGAGCTTCCGGTGACGCATTGGCGACCGTGCAACTTTTTAAACTTCTGTTAGAGAAAGACATCGACAAATCTATTATTCAAAATTCTGTTAAATACCACGACAAAAGAGTTGAAAAAGAAAGGTTACAGAAACTTATCGATTCTGTACCAAAAGAACAAGGTTTATTTTACATTCATGATGCAAAAGGCAAAGTGATTTTTTTAGGTCGTGGCAAAAATGTAAAAGCAGAAGTAAATAAATTGTTTTTAAAACAAACACGTAGAGCGGTAAAAATTCAAGATAGAGCTGCTGCAATTTCTTTCGAAAAAACTGGCAACGATTTATTTACTAGACTTAAATATTATATAGAATTAGATATACTTTCACCAAAATTTAACTTCAGAAAAAAAGAAAACCAAACTTGCGCGAGTTTAACAACGAAGATTTTTTAATTTATGAAAAAGGAAGAGAAGTCGAAGAGCACGCTGTTATACTTGTAGAAAACAAAGAGGTTTTTGGTTATGGTTATACAAATTTAGCTTATCAAGAAAATCGTTTAGATATTTTAAAATCTGTATTAACACCAATAGAAGATAAAAACCTTGCAAAAACTATTGTTAAAAACTACTTAAATACAAGCTCTGTTAAAAAAATTGTTAGACTTTCAAATGAAAAAGATTAAAATTTTACTACTACTATTACTTACACACACATCTATTAACATTGCACAAGCAAAAAAATCTACTAAACTAGGTAAAACTACACTCAAAGAATTAAAAATGTCTATTTATGACAAAGATTCTACTGCCGCTGCTGTAGTTTTATATGAACATGCCAATGTTTATCTAGATCCAAATAACGATTATAATACTAGAACAGATTATTATTACAGAATTAAAATCTTTAATAAATCTGCCTTCGATTTAGCAAATATTAGCATCGATTTATACAAAAAAGAAAGATTAGTTGATTTAAAAGCAATTACATACAATATCAATGATGATTCTAGAATTGTAAAAAATAATCTTATGGATAAAGATGTTTTTACTATCGAAAATAGTGAAAGCTGGAAAACTAAAAAATTTACACTTTCTAAAATTAAAGAAGGTAGTGTTATCGAATATAAATACAGTGTTTTATCGCCATATTTAGGTTTAGACGATTGGACTTTTCAATCTGAAATACCAAAAATTAAAAGTGAATTTGACGCAGCTGTTTTGGGTAATTATAAATACCATGTTCGATTAATTGGCTATTTAAATTTAGACAAAGATAATCCATCTATAAAAAAGAAATGTGTTTATATAGATGGCGTTGGCGAAGGTGCATGTATTATATATTCTTATGGTATGAATAACGTACCGGCCTTTAAAAAAGAAGAATATATGCTAAGTAAGAAAAATTATTTGGCAAGAATTACTTTCGATTTAATCTCATACACAGATGTGAGAGGTGATAAAACAAGCTACACAACTACTTGGAAAAAAGCAGACAAAAAGTTAAAAGCTCAATTTTTTAACAATCAAACTTCAAAGAAGAGTTTTTTAGAAAAAATTTACGAGAAAATTTATTCTCAATAGAAAATGAACTTAAAAAAGCAAAAGAAATTTACAAGTTTATTCAAAATCATTATACATGGAATGATAAAAATTGGACCAATGAAGACGCAAAAGTAAAAACAGCTTTTAATGAAAAATCCGGCAATGTTGGCGAAATAAACGTATCACTTTATAATAGTTTAACGGCTGCAAACATAAACACAAATTTAGTTGTATTATCAACAAGAAATAATGGTATCCCGACAAAACTACATCCTGTTATTTATGATTATAATTACGTAATCGTTAAAGTAAATATCGATGATAAAGATTATTATTTAGATGCTACTGATAAATTTTTACCCTTTGGCTTGGTTCCGATAAGAACTTTAAACGGAGAAGCAAGGGTTATAAATTATGAAAAAGAAGGAAACTGGACTTATTTAGAGCCAACGATAAATTCAAATAAAAATATAAATAGTAAACTTACTTTAAATGCAGAAGGTGTATTTACTGGAAACTTATTTATAAGAAAAACAGGATATTACGCACAAAAACAAAGAAAAAAACTAGCAAGTTTATCAAAAGATTCATACTTAGATGAAGTAGAATCTAAACATGTTGATCTAGAAGTAGAAGACTATAAAGTTGTTTCTAAAGATTTAATTGAGAAACCTATTACAGAAGTTTTTAAAGTTAAGATCTTTATGAATGAAGATTTAGGAAACACGGCTAGAATTAACCCTTTTATTTTTGAAAGAATAAATGTGAATCCTTTTAAATTAAAAGAAAGAAATTATCCGGTAGATTTCGCACACCCTTTTAAAAGTACTTTTTCATTAAGTTTAACAATTCCAAAAGAATATAAAGTATCTAAATTACCGAAAAACAAAGCAATTGCATTACCTAATAAAGGAGGTACGTTTATTATAAAGTCAGAACAAAAAGATAATACAATAAATTTATATGTTAGCTTTAGTATCAATAGAAAAACATATACGAGTGAAGAATATTTCGCTTTAAAAGAATATTTTAAACAAATAATTATTGCCGAAAACTCTTTTATTCTATTAGAAAAAAATAAAGTTTAACAGTTTAAGAAGATTAAAAATAAAAACTACTGACCCACAAACAGTTAAGCTTAAAAATTGATTTTAAAAATAGTAAACAGCTATTTTAAAAATGTTAATATTTGTTAAATTATCAATTATATTTAATAGATTAGCAATTAATAGAAATTATGAATTTAGATAAACTAGTTATAGATTTTCAACAAAAGGATGTAAAAGCCTATGAAAAACTTTACAATATGTATTGTAATAGTATTTACGGTGTTGTTAATACTATCGTAAAAAATGACGATGTTGCCCAAGAAATAACACAAGATGTTTTTATAAAAGCTTGGAACAAATCTGATTCTTACTCCTCTAAAAAAGGTAGATTTTTTACTTGGATTTTAAATATAGCAAGAAATGCAGCTATAGATTACACTCGTTCTAAGAAGTTTAAGCAGTCGAAACAAAACCTTAACTCAGATTTTTTCGTAGATATATTAGAAACAAGTGATAATCTAAATAATTCTACAGATGCAATAGGCATTAAAGAGTTTGTAAAAAACCTTGGTGATAAATGTAAATCTGTAATAGAATTGTTATTCTTTAAAGGCTACACACAAAAAGAAGCATCAGAAGAATTAGACATACCACTTGGTACAGTAAAAACACGCAATAGAAATTGTATTGCAGAATTAAGAACAATGGTAGGCGTTTAATAATGGATATACAAAAATACATAGAATCAGGAATTTTAGAACTGTATGTAGCAGGCTCTCTCTCTGAAAAAGAGAATGAAGAAGTGTACAATGCAGTTAAAAAAGCCCGAACTTTTGGCCGAAGTTACCTCAATAGAAAATGCTATTGTAAAATTAACTGCTGCTGCAAAAAAAGATTCAACTTATTTATTTACAGATATTTTAAAGGGCATAAATAATAACGATACAAAAGTAATTAAAATTGCAGAACGCAAAACTAACTGGACTCAGTTTACTGGTTGGGCAGCTGCTGTACTTTTAGGAAGTACATTAATTTGGTCTATTTCTAAAAACAATAAATTACAAGAACAAGTTGCATCAGAAAAAGTACAACTTGAAGAACAAATAGAGAAAGCTTCTAATAGTTTAGCAGAAGCAGAAAAACTAATTACAGTTTTTAGAGATAAAGAAATTATATCAGTACCACTAGACGGACAGAAAGTTTCTCCGGATTCTTACGCTAAAGTTTATTGGGACAAGAAAACAAAAAGTATTTATTTAGATGCTAAAGGATTACCGGAACCACCAAAAGGTAAAGTTTACCAGGTTTGGTCTTTAAAAATGAGTCCTTTAACACCTACAAGTTTAGGTACAATCGATACTTTTACAGCAGATACTAATAAGATTTTCACTATTGAAAACGCAAATGAATCTGAAGCGTTTGGTATTACTTTAGAAGATGAAGGTGGTAGCGAGTCTCCAACTTTAGAGCAATTATATGCTTTAGGCGCTGTGGTAGCTTCTACTCCATAAAAAATGAACTAAAAGTTTAACTTATATTTGACCAAATCTTAGATGATTTGGTCATTTTTATATATGCTTGTTTTATTGGTAAGTTTTCTTCTTTCGATAAATTACTATCATCTTGTAAAACAGAAATAGCTGTATTTCTAGCGGCAACCAAAATTTTAGAATCTTTGACTACATCTGCTATTTTAAGATTTAAAACACCACTTTGTTGCGTTCCCATAATATTACCCGGACCTCTTAATTTTAAATCTACTTCAGCAATTTTAAATCCATCGGTGGTATCTACCATTGTTTTAAGACGTGTTTTAGCTTCTTCAGATAATTTATAACTAGATAGTAAAATACAATAACTTTGATCTGCACCTCTACCTACTCTTCCTCTTAGTTGATGTAATTGTGAAAGTCCAAATCTTTCGGAACTTTCAATAATCATTACACTCGCATTAGGCACATTAACCCCAACCTCTATAACAGTTGTAGCTACCATAATTTGTGTTTCGCCTTTTACAAAACGTTGCATTTCAAATTCTTTATCAGCAGGTTTCATTTTACCATGTACAATACTTATTTGGTATTTTGGTGATGGAAATTCTCTTGCAACACTTTCATAACCATCCATTAAATCTTTATAATCCATAGCTTCGGATTCTTCTATTAACGGATACACTAAATAAACCTGCCTGCCTTTATCTATTTCATCTTTCATAAACTTAAAAACAGACAATCTATTGCTATCAAACCTGTGTACAGTTTTAACTTCTTTTCTACCAGGAGGCAACTCATCAATTACAGATATGTCTAAATCACCATAAACAGACATTGCTAAAGTTCTAGGAATTGGTGTAGCCGTCATTACTAAAATATGAGGTGGCAATGTATTTTTTGCCCATAATTTAGCTCTTTGCTTAACTCCGAATCTGTGTTGCTCATCAATAATTGCTATTCCTAGGTTTTTAAAAACAACTTTATCTTCTAACAAAGCATGTGTACCTACTAAAATATGTAAAGTGCCATCTTCTAAATTTTGATGAATTTCTCTTCTTTTTTTGTTTTTACAGAACCTGTTAATATATCTACCTTTACATTTAAGCCTTCTAATAATTCTGATACAGCTGTAAAATGTTGATTTGCTAAAATTTCTGTTGGCGCCATAATGGTTGCTTGATAGCCGTTATCGATAGCTAAAAGCATCGATAAAATTGCAACAATTGTTTTACCAGAACCAACATCGCCTTGTAAAAGTCTGTTCATGTGTGCTGCAGAGGCAACATCTTTTCTAATTTCTTTTAAAACTCTTTTTTGTGCATTTGTTAAATCAAAAGGAAGTTTTTCTGAATAAAAATTATTAAAAATTGGTCCTACATTTTCAAATACAAAACCTTTAATTTTTGTTTTATTAATTAACTTTTTTCTAACTAATTGTAATTGAATAAAAAATAATTCTTCAAATTTTAATCTGCTTTGTGCTTTGGCTAAACTTTCTTGATTTTTAGGGAAATGAGCATTTAAAAGTGCCTCTCTTTTGGGCATTAACTTGTATTCTTCTAAAATATCTTTAGATAAACTCTCTGTAATAATATCAAACGCCTGTTGAATTAGATTTTGCACATAACCTCGAATCATTTTATTAGAAACACCCGAATTCACTAATTTTTCTGTGGAATGATAAACAGGTTGCATTTTGCTTTGCAACTTTTTTATAATCTTTAACCAATTCTAAATCTGGGTGCGGAATACTAAAATTACCATTATAATGGTTTAATTTACCGTAAACCACGTATGGCTCGTTAATTTTTAAAGCATCTTTAATCCATTTTTGCCCTTTAAACCAAACTAGTTCCATGGTGCCAGTAGCGTCTTGAAATGTTGCCACTAACCTACTTCCTCTTTTTGAGCCACAGATTTTACTCTAGTAATCTTACCAACAATTTGAACTTCTGCTGTACTTGGTTGTAAATCTTTTATTGCGTAAAAAGTAGTTTTATCTATGTATCTAAAAGGATAAAAATTAAGTAAATCATTACATGTTTTAATACCCAATTCTGCATACAAAAGAGCAGCTCTTTGCACACTTACACCTTTAATATATGTTATTGGATAATCTAAATTCAAAATTAATTTTTAGGAGTAACGAAAATACAGATTATCCTTTAAAACTAATATAGAATTTTTCGTATTATTTAATCATCAGAATTTGCTATAGAATCGAATTCATTTTGTGCATTGTTAAATGTAAAAACTTCTGTTTTATTTATCTTTAAAATACCTTTTTCTATAATGTTTGATGCTAATTTTAAGGTAAACGACTCGCCTTGTTTTATTTGAACCGTTCCAAAACTCCATAAACCAGTTTCTGGATTGTATAATGTATTATTTGGAATAGAAGAAGAACTTTCATTATACGTCAATCCTTCACGGTAAAACATCTTTTACAACAACATTATTAGCAATTAAACCTCCGTTATTTGTAATCGTAATATTAAAAATTACGGTCTCGCCAAGTTTAACAACAGGATTCTCAACTGTTTTAACAATAGATAAATCTATAAAACAAGAGTAATTATCTAAATTATCACGAACTGCTGGTGTTATACTTTGAGAAGCCAAAACACCATTTAACAACGGAATACCTAAACTTGTTCCTACAGATGTTTCTGCAATCGTTCCAAAATTATTATTTACCAAATCATCAAAAATAAAATTCCCTGCACCCTCAATAGCATCCGGACATCCATCACCATCGGCATCTGTATCATGTTGATCTATAATTCCGTCTAAATCTAAATCAAATCTATCATCTACTCCGTCTAAATTAGAATCTACAAAACCAGGAGTATCAGAATCTTTGTAATCTAAAATTGTATCTCCGTCTGAATCTAAAATAGGATTTATACCTCCGTTTTCTTCAGCATCAATAATACCATCATTATCATCATCTAAATCATTAACATCAAGCACTGTATCTTTATCTGTGTCTAAACAAAACTCAAAACCAGCACCTGTTGCGCCTCGCGTGTCTACAAAAGCACCGTAAATATCTAAATCATTATTATCTGTTAGATCTAAATTTGTATTTACGTCTACCAATTTTGCAACAGTAATTTGAATTCCGTAATATTTCTGTGTGGTTTCAAAACCTAAATTATAAATTCCGTTAGGTGTTCCTCCTAAAAGATTAATTAAAACAGTTAAATCAATTAAGTCTGAACCGAAGCAGATTCTAGTACATTACCATTTTGGTCTAAAGTTTCTATAGTTATACTATCAAACAAAGAAACTTCTACTATTGAAGAATTTGATTTAACTACAAAACCTGCAGTAGAATTTGCTGGATAAGCATTTGTAGCGTCTCTAACTGCCAAACTACCAGTTGCAGCAACACCTGCTGTAATATTTATTGATGCAAAATCTGAATTTGAAGCAGATAATATCGCGTCTGTATTAGAAACATTACAGCCTACACAAACTAAACCAGAAACGCTTGATTTTGAATAATCTACATAAGTAGAAAATTCCGGCGAATTCAAGTAATAGGTTTCGCTACAGGCTAATTCTTTAGTACACAATTTTTTTATCGTAGAATTATAAATTCTAAAAACACCTAAATTTGCACCTACCGTTGTATTAAACTCTAATCTTACTTCATCAAAAATATTAGAAGTAACCATACCAATTGTTTGCTTATTTAACCCCACTAAAAGTGGTGCACTTAAAAGTATATTAGCGCCGCTAACACTATCGCCAGTTGCAACCCCATTTAAGTAGGTAGATAATGAAATGTTATTTAAAAGATTTACATCTAATAAAGTTGCTGTTTCAATTTCGAAACCTACAAATTGAGGCCCTGAATATTCTTGCAAAACATCATAAACACCAATTTCTAGATTAGAAATTACACCAACGCTTAAATCTATTTCGGCATAATCTGTAGTATCTGAATTTATAATATTGTCGATATTATCTATAGTTCCGCCAGCAGCAATCAAACCATTGCTATTTACAGTAGAGATTTCTACCGGATGATTTGAATGAACCCAAGAAACTTGCTCATTACAGTTAAAAGGATTGCTAACACAATATTTTTTTACAACAGGATAATTTACTTGAATTTCACCTAAATTTACACCAATTGGTTGTGAAACGGTTATTCTAATTTCGTCATAAGGCTTTGTTGTAACAAAACCTACATTTTGAGTGTCTGAACTTAATAATGGTACATTTACCAAAGCGTTGTAATTAGAATTATCTTCTTGAAAAACATTATCTAAATATGTAGAAATAGTGATGTTACCAATTACATCTGCGGTTAATAAATTAGCCGAAGTTATGTTAAAACCAGCATAAGTATTTGATGAGAAAGGAGTAACAACACCTGTTGAAAAATCTGCTTGTTTTGCTATTGAAATATATGAAGTTGCTAGAACGCCTACCCCAACTAAACCTGCATTTAAAGTTGCATGATTTGTTAAATCTGAATCAATTAAAAATTCGGATTTTGAATAACATCACCTAATAAAGACACATTAACACCTGTTACACCCACATCTACAACTTCTACTGGAAATTGTGGATTTGTAATTGTATTTACATCATTACAAGTTAAAGAAGTTGCATTTTCTTGATAGAGTTTTATAAATGGATAGAAAACATCTAAACTACCTGTTTTAAGCAAATCTCCGCCAAATACAATTTCTATTGTTCTAAAATTACCCGTAGTAACAAAACCTACATTAGTAGCATTACTAAAATCTAGTGCCGATATTAAACTGCCTTCTAAATTATAAGTATCTACAATATCTCCATTTACATCTCTTGTTCTAATAGCAGTATTATTACCTAACAAACCTAATAGTGAAGCATTTCTAATTCTAAAACCAGCATATGAACCTGCAGGAATATCTTCTGTAGGATATGTAATTGATAAAACCTCAGCATCACCACCTAATAAAATTGATGCTCTAGAAAAATTATCGGTATCGCCATCAATTACATTTGCTCCGTTTCCTGTCCAATCATCTATACAACTTCCAATGATTGGGCAAAATTCAGTGCCTGTAACGGTTAATGAAGTAAAATTTGTAGTATCATTTATTAAAGGTACAATCGTATTTTTAGGCAATAAACTAATATCGTTTACTGCAGGGTTTATTTTGTTGGTAGATATTTTTAAAGAAGCTAAATCTTTACTTAGTAAAATAGATTTTTCTGAAAAAGAAAAAAGAATCGTAGTTTTTAAAACTAAAAAAAATACCATCAAAATTTTAATAATCTCTTTTTTCATGTCGAGAGTTTTAAAATTAATTAGAATAATTTAAAGTAACAGGGAATTCATTTTATTGTTGGGAAACAATAAGATGATCATATACAAGCCTTGAAAAAGCTAATATTTGGATCTAAAAAACTATTGAAGTACTAAATAAAATTTAGGAAGGAAACTCTTGTAAAGTTTTCGAAAACTCATTTATAACGATATTTTCGTTTTCTAAATTTAAAATCGAAGAATTCAACAAACTATATCTACAATTTGTTAAAATGTTACATGCTATGCTTTTCATCTATATGGAGGATTAAGAATTAAACAAAATTTGCTATTTGTAAAAATGACAATTCATTTCTAAAATACTTTGTTTTTCCGTTTTCATTTTTTGAATTATAAAAACGTAATAAACTGTGATTAAATATAATACAAATTAAACAATAAACCAAGACTTCTTTATTATGTGTATTTTAATTTAAAATAATATTAATGTTAAAACTAGAATCTAGTAATAGATATTTGTAACTTTGCCCCTTGTACAAAATTATAAAATGAGATTACATAGAAATTTAACTTTTGCTGTAATAGACAGTATTAGAGATATATTTAACGAAGGTGTTTATGCTGATAAAGCTGTAGAAAAAGCCTTAAAAAGAGACAAACGTTGGGGCGCAAGAGACCGTAAATTTGTTGCAGAAACAATTTACGACATTGTAAGATGGAATAGACTTTATGCAGAAATTGCCGAAGTAAAAGTACCTTATGATAGAGATAATATTTGGAGACTCTTTTCTGTTTGGTGTATTCTAAGAGGAATTGCTTTACCGAGACTGGAACCAAATTGGTGATGTACCGAGAAAGAAGAATTAAAGGTCGTTTTGCAGAACTTTCTAAAACAAGAAAATTTAGAGAATCTATACCAGATTGGATGGATGAATTATGCGAAAAAGAATTAGGAAATGAAGTTTGGACCAAAGAAATTGCCGCTTTAAACGAGCAAGCAAAAGTTATTTTAAGAACTAATACTTTAAACATTTCTAAAGAATTACTTCAAAAAAAGTTACGAGCAGAAAACGTAATTACAGAATTTGTACCAAATCATCCAGATGCATTGGTATTACCGAAAAGAGCAAATGTATTTAAAACAGAAGCTTTTCACAATGGTTTTTTTGAAGTTCAAGATGCTTCTTCTCAGTTGGTAGCTGCTTATTTAGATGTTAAACCCGGTATGAAAGTAGTAGATACTTGTGCAGGTGCTGGTGGTAAAACTTTACATTTATCTGCTTTAATGGAAAACAAAGGGCAAGTTATTGCTATGGATATTTACGAAAGCAAACTACGTAAACTAAAAGTAAGAGCTAAAAGAAACAAGGCCCACAATATAGATTTAAGAGTTATCGACTCTACAAAACCTATAAAAAAATTGCACGGTAAAGCAGATAGAGTTTTAATAGATGCACCATGCTCTGGATTAGGTGTTATTAGAAGAAACCCAGATTCTAAATGGAAATTACAACCAGAATTTATAGACAATATTAAAAAAGTTCAACAAGACGTTTTACAACAATATTCTAAAATGGTTAAACCAGGCGGAAAAATGGTGTATGCTACTTGTTCTATACTTCCTTCAGAAAATCAAGATCAAGTTAATAATTTCTTAACATCAGAAGCAGGAAAAGACTTTACTTTTGTAAAAGATAAAAAAGTATTAGCTCATATTTACGGTTTCGACGGATTTTATATGGCGCTTTTAGAAAAAAACAAGCTTAATATATTGCTAATATTAAGGTTTAATTGCAGAAAAAGAAATATCTATTTTTTAATTTTTAATAAATACATATGATGAAAAAATTACTTTTTAGTATTCTTACTTTAACCTCTTTAATTTCTTTCTGTCAAGAAGCTTATTATAGTGATGTTAATTTACAATTATCTAGTACAGATTTAAAAGATGCTTTAGCAACAAAAATTATTAGTACACACACAAACTTATTAAGTTACACTCCTGGTGTTTGGGAAGCTTCTAAGGTTACAGACAAAGATGTAGATGCATCTAGAGTTGTTTTAATTTATGGTTGGGAAAATGGTACCGACCAAGATATTACAAACGACAGAACTAGAGATAATTCTTTACAAGATAGAGGAAATGGTGATAGCTTTGTTTGGAACAGAGAACATGTTTTTTCTAAATCTTTGGCAAACCCAAGTTTGGTTACAAATAATCCTGGTCCTGGTACAGATGCACACAACTTAAGACCTGCAGATAAAAACAGAAATTCAGAAAGAAATAATTATAAATTTGCTTTAGGTACTGGTAATTCTTCTCGTTCTAGCGTAACTTACAATGGTCCGGAAGGTGCAAATACAAGAGGTTGGTATCCTGGAGATGAATGGAAAGGTGATGTTGCTAGAATTATTATGTACATGTATCTTCGTTAC
This sequence comes from Polaribacter sp. HA6-7, assembly GCF_055693625.1. Lineage (NCBI taxonomy): Bacteria > Pseudomonadati > Bacteroidota > Flavobacteriia > Flavobacteriales > Flavobacteriaceae > Polaribacter > Polaribacter sp. HA6-7. The sequence goes on along the minus strand of NZ_CM146338.1, from coordinate 1,192,478 downwards.
GGAGATCAATGTTTACCTACTGCTGTAGGTGTTGGTAGTAATCAATTTACGCCAGATGACATGATTGATTTATTCTTAAAATGGAATGCAGAAGATCCTGTTTCAGACTTTGAAAAAGATCGTAACACATTTCATGAAAATACTTCGAATACTTATGCACAAGGAAACAGAAACCCTTTTATAGATAATCCATATTTAGCAACTAGAATTTGGGGCGGAGATGCAGCACAAGATACTTGGGGTATTTACACTAGTAGCGATACACAAGCACCTACTAAACCTACAAATGTAACTTTAAGTAATATAACTTTAACATCAATCGATTTAAACTGGACAGCCTCTACAGATGATGTTGGTGTTACAGGTTATAATGTTTATGTTAATAATGTTTTAACAAAACAAACTACAACAACAAATACTTCTATAACAGGTTTAGAAGCAGGTACATCATATAGCTTTAAAGTTATTGCTAAAGATCAAATTAATAGTTCTGAAGCAAGTGACGTAGTTACAGGACAAACATTATCAGACACAACAGCTCCAACTGTACCTAGTAATGTTACAGTTACAAATGTTACAGACAGCTCTTTTATGGTAAATTGGTCTGCATCTACAGATAATAATGCCGTTGCAAGTTATGACGTTTATTTAGATGATACTTTTCACGCAAATACAACAGACACAAATTATACAATCATAAATTTAGCAACATCTACTACTTACAGTGTATCTGTATTAGCTAAAGACAAAGATAATAATATGTCTGCAAAATCTTCAGCAGTTAGCGCAACAACCACAGACGGTTCTTCCGGTGGTACTGCAACAGAATTATTTATTTCTGAATATGTTGAAGGAGATGGAGGTACTAACAAAGCAATTGAGATTGTGAACTTAACAGGTAGTACAGTAGATCTTGATGGGTATGTTTTAAAGTTAGAAAGAAATGGATCTGGTGTTTGGACTACACCTTTAGCTTTAGATAAAGGATCTGTAAAAAGCATTGTTCCTGGAGATGTTTTTGTTGTTGGTAACGGAGATAACTCTGCTCCGAATTACAACCATATTCTGCATCTAATCCTAATGGACAAGTAGATTTAGTGCAACCAAATAACTTTGACACAAACTATGGTCAACCAGTAAACTTTAATGGTGATGACGCAGTTGCTTTATTTAAAGACGATGTATTAATTGATATGATTGGTGTTTTTGGAAATGGTGCACAATTTGCCAGTAACGTAACACTGAGAAGAAACGGAGATATTACTGCACCTAACACTACTTTTGACAAAACAGGTGAATGGACTGCTTTTCCTGAAAACACATTTAACGGAATTGGAAGTCACACTGTAACTCTAAGTACAAATTCAGAGACTTTAAACGGTTTCAAAATGTATCCAAACCCTGTTACAGGTAACAAGTTATTTTTTAATATCAACGAAAAAGCAACTATAAATATTTATAATGTTTTAGGTAAATTGGTGCAATCAGAAACAATAGAAAACGCAAACAGTTCTATAAATGTTTCTAAGTTATCTAAAGGGATGTATTTATTAAAATTAAATACGCAAAACCAATCGATTACTAAAAAGTTTATCAAACAATAAGTAATTACTTAGTAAAATTTAAAAGACGACTATTTTTAGTCGTCTTTTTTTTGTTAAAAACCTATTGAAAAACTATATAATTTCGCGTAAATAAATAGTTAAAATTAAGTTGAAAAAAGTAAATTTGTCATTTACAACAAACGCTAACACAACACAATAATGATTCATTTCTTTGGAAACAAAAACAGTAAAGTATTCGCTGTTCAAACAACAAAAGAATTAACAACAGAAACAATTGCAAAATTGACTTGGCTTTTTGCCGATCAACCAAAAATAAATGAGGCATCAATAGATGCTTTTTTTGTTGGCCCTAGAGCTGCAATGATTACACCTTGGAGTACAAATGCAGTAGAAATCACTCAAAACATGGGTATTTCTGATATCATTAGAATTGAAGAATTTACAGCTGTTTCAGAAGGATTTTCTGATTTTGACCCAATGATTTCAGAAAAATTTAAGAGCTTACATCAAGACTCATTTGCTATTGATATTCAACCAGAAGCAATTATAGAAATTGATGATATTGCTGCTTATAACAATCAAGAAGGTTTGTCTTTAAGCGAAGAAGAGGTTGAATACCTTGAAAGTGTAGCAAAAAAAATAGATAGAAAATTAACAGATTCAGAAGTATTTGGGTTTTCTCAAGTAAACTCAGAACACTGTCGTCATAAAATTTTTAACGGAACTTTTGTTATTGATGGAGAAGAAATGCCAACTTCTCTTTTTAAATTGATTAAAGAAACATCAAAGCAAAACCCTAATGACATTGTTTCTGCATACAAAGACAATGTAGCTTTTATAAAAGGACCAAAAGTTGAACAGTTTGCTCCTAAAACAGCAGATAAACCCGATTTTTATCAAACACAAGATTTTGATTCTGTAATTTCATTAAAAGCAGAAACTCATAATTTCCCAACAACTGTAGAGCCTTTTAACGGTGCCGCTACTGGTTCCGGAGGAGAAATTAGAGATAGACTTGCCGGTGGTAAAGGTTCTTTACCTTTAGCAGGAACAGCAGTTTATATGACTTCTTACTCGAGATTAGAAGAAAAAAGACCTTGGGAGCAAAAATTTGAAGCCGGAGATTGGCTATACCAAACTCCGATGGATATTTTAATAAAAGCTTCTAACGGAGCTTCGGATTTTGGAAACAAATTTGGGCAACCATTAATTACAGGTTCTGTTTTAACTTTCGAGCATAAAGAAAATGCAGCTTCTAGTGAAGCTGAGGCAAGAAGATTAGGTTTCGATAAAGTAATTATGCAAGCTGGCGGAATTGGTTACGGTAAAGCAGAACAAGCTTTAAAAGATACACCAAAAGATGGTGATGAAATTGTTATTCTTGGTGGTGAAAACTACAGAATAGGTATGGGTGGTGCTGCAGTTTCGTCTGCAGATACCGGAGAATTTGCATCAGGAATTGAATTAAATGCTGTACAAAGATCGAACCCGTAAATGCAAAAACGTGCTGCTAATGCAGTTAGAGGTATGGTAGAAAGTGATGAAAACTTTATTGTTTCAATTCACGATCATGGTGCTGGCGGACATTTAAATTGTTTATCAGAATTGGTAGAAGATACTGGTGGTAAAATCGATTTAGATAAATTACCTGTTGGTGATCCTACTTTATCTGCAAAAGAAATTATTGGTAACGAATCTCAAGAAAGAATGGGATTGGTAATTGCTAAAAAACATACAGAGACACTTCAAAAAATAGCAGAAAGAGAACGCTCGCCAATGTATACTGTTGGTGAAGTTACTGGTAATAATCGTTTTACTTTTGAATCTAAAACTACTGGCGAAAAACCAATGGATTTAGCTTTAGAAGATATGTTTGGTTCTTCGCCAAAAACCATAATGACAGATAAAACTGTCATCAGAAAATATAAAAATCCTCGTTATAAAACAAAAAATTTAAAAATCTATTTAGAGCAAGTTTTACAACTAGAAGCTGTTGCTTGTAAAGATTGGTTAACAAATAAAGTAGATAGATGTGTTGGTGGTAAAGTTGCCAAACAACAATGTGTTGGGCCGTTACAAATACCGTTAAACAACGTTGGTGTAATGGCTTTAGATTATAACGGTAAAGAAGGTGTAGCAACTTCTATTGGGCACGCTCCTATTTCTGCATTAATTAATCCTGAGGCAGGAAGTAGAAATGCAATAACAGAATCATTAACAAATATTATTTGGGCGCCTTTAAAAGATAATTTAAGTTCAATTTCTTTATCTGCAAATTGGATGTGGCCTTGCAAAAACGAAGGCGAAGATGCTCGTTTATATAAAGCAGTTAAAGCTGTTTCTGAGTTTTCTGTAGATTTAGGTATCAACGTGCCAACTGGTAAAGATTCTTTATCAATGAAACAAAAATATCCTGATGGGGATGTAATTTCTCCTGGAACTGTTATTATTTCTGCTGCCGGAAACTGTAATGAAATTTCTAAAGTTGTAGAGCCTGTTTTAAAAGTTGATGGTGGAAATATTTATTACATCAATATTTCTCAAGACGAATATAAATTAGGTGGAAGCTCTTTTAACCAAGCTTTAAATGCTATTGGTAACGAAACACCGGATGTTACAAATTCTTCTTATGTAAAAAAGACATTTAATGCAATTCAGAATTTAATTAAAGCTGATAAAATTAAGGCAGGACACGATATTGCTTCGGCGGATTTATAACAACTTTATTAGAGATGTGTTTTGCTGATGTAAATTTAGGTGCAGACTTTGATATTTCTGTTTTAAACGAAGAAGATTCTATAAAAGTATTATTCTCTGAAAATGCCGGAATTGTATTTCAAGCAGATGTTTCAGTAGAAAAAGAATTAGAAGATAAAGGTATTGCGGTATTTAAAATTGGTACTGCAAATAACTCTGGTACTGTAAACATTAAAAATAATACAGATACATTTTCTTTTGATGTTGCAGAACTTAGAGATGTTTGGTACAAAACTTCTTTCTTATTAGATCAAAAACAAACTGCTAATAATTTAGCACAAGATAGATTTGATAATTATAAAAAACAGCCTTTAACATATAAATTTCAGTAAAACTTTACAGGTAAATTACCTAAAATTGAAACTGAGAAACCAAAAGCTGCAATTATTAGAGAAAAAGGATCTAACTCAGAACGTGAAATGGCGAATGCTATGTATTTAGCTGGTTTTGATGTAAAAGATGTACACATGACAGATTTAATTTCTGGTCGTGAAACTCTTGAAGACATTCAATTTATTGGTGCTGTTGGTGGTTTTTCTAATTCTGATGTTTTAGGATCTGCAAAAGGGTGGGCAGGTGCTTTTAAATATAACGAAAAAGCAAATACAGCTTTAAAAAACTTCTTTAAACGAGAAGATACTTTATCTGTTGGTATTTGTAATGGCGCACAATTATGGATGGAGTTAGACTTAATTAATCCGAACATAAAGTTCATGGAAAATTGGTGCACAACGATTCTAAAAAACACGAAAGTTCATTTACATCAGTAAAAGTTCAAGAAAACAATTCTGTAATGTTATCATCTTTAGCAGGTACAGAGTTAGGGGTTTGGATTTCTCATGGTGAAGGTAAATTTAGCTTACCAGAAACTGAAAATAATTATCATATTGTCGCTAAATATGGTTACGAGGGTTACCCAAATAACCCAAATGGTTCTGATTTTAATACAGCAATGATGTGTGATAAAACTGGTAGACATTTAGTAACAATGCCACATATAGAACGCTCTACTTTTCAATGGAATTGGGCAAATTATCCTGCGGATAGAAAAGATGAAGTTACACCTTGGCTACAAGCTTTTGTAAATGCAAAAGACTGGATAATCAATAAAAAATAAATTAAAAATAGCTTTATAGGATTTTTTTTATTTTTAAAATTATAATTAAAATTCTATGAAGCTAACTTATTTTGATGTTACAAAAACTTCTCATTTAATCCAGGAGTTTTTTTAATTGATTATCAAAAAAAGACGTACCGTTAGAAGCTATAATTCCGCCTTTAAACTTTTCCTGGTTTAGCCTATTTTTATAGTAAAGGTCAAAGAATATCTCTTGCAAAAGAAGTTACAGATTTACATAAGCTTAGTGTTTATGGGCAATTTAGCAAATCTTATAAATTTAATTTATACAAAGAAGGTATTGTTTGCGGTATGAATTTTAAAGCAACATCTTTACACAAATTAACCAATATCGATGCTTCATCAATAACTAATAAATACAAGTGCTTTCATAAAATAAACCAAGTTATAACTTCAGAACTTGAAAACATTTTTTTAAAAGGAAAAGATGAATATCACCAAGTATTCGATAAACTAGAAGATTATATTCTAACCTTACCTTTAACAGAAAATAAAAATACTTTAATTATAGATGAACTTGTAAAAAAAATTCATCTTAAAGAAGGAATGATTTCTGTCAATGAAATTTTAGAAGACTTACCCTTTGGTCAAAAAACTTTAGAAACCAATTTTAAAAAAACAGTAGGCTTAACACCTTCTAAATATATTAGAATTCATAGATTTAAGAAATTAATGAAAGAATATGAAGGAAAAAAATTGATCTGAAGGACCTAATTTATATGTATGATTATTACGATGAATCTCACTTTGCCAAAGATTTTAAATCGTTTACGTCAAAATCTTTAAAAGACTATTTTAAAGACGAATTCTTATTAATAAAAGAGATTTTTAGAAATACCAAGTACGATTATTTACATTAAATCCACAGTTACTCTTTGTATATTTATATTAGATTTTCATCAATGGATATTGGGGGGCTGATATTTATATATAATGATGTAAAATTTATTTTAGTATTTTAGTTTTAGGCAAAAGACCGAGATGTATTCTCGGTCTTTTAATTTTTAAAAAAGAAAGTGTCACAAATCAGATTTTACAAAGTCATTATATAAAACATTAAAACTTTATAACATGAAAAAAATAATTACTCTATTAATCTTAACGATTTGTATAAACAATTCTATTTTTTCTCAAAAGAAAATAGAGGCATCAACTATTTTAAATGATATAAAAAATGGCAAAAATATCTCAATCGAAAATGCAACAATCATAGGAGTTTTAGATTTAACATTTATGGATGATGCTTTAAAAAATGTACCTAAAAAGAAAAAAAGCAGTTGGTTTAACTGGAGTTCTAATAACAACAGTAATACAAACGAAATCAAAAAACTAATTAGCGTAAAAATTTCTTTTAAAAACTGCACTTTTAAAAATGATGTTTTGGCTTACATACCTACAGAAGAATCTGGTTATACTTTTACAGCAAGTTTTGAAGAAGAAGTAATTTTTAAAAAATGTGAATTTACTAGAAAAGCAATGTTTAAATATTCAGATTTTTACAAAGATTCAGATTTTTCATACTCAACTTTTAATGATGATAACACTTTTAAATATGCTAAATTCCTTCAAAAAAGCAACTTTTATAAAACCAAGTTTAATGAAGTTGCAACATTTAAGTATGCTAAATTTAGTGAAAATGTAAGTTTTGCAAATGCAATATTTAAGGATACCGCTACATTTAAATATACACAATTTAAAAACGGAGTTTCATTTAGCAACACTCAATTTAAGGAAGATCTTAATATAAAATACATGAATGTTTCTCGGTGATTTTGATATTACAGGGATGGATGTTAATTATGAAATCGACTCTAAATACACCAAAATAAACGGTAAAAACTTCAATAAATATTTAATAAATAATAAATAGGTATTTATACGTATATGCAGTTTTTTAAATCTTTGTAAATTGCAGCATAATGGAAAAACGGTTAGATTAGGGGCTGACCAAAACCAATTAAACCTAGCTTTTTAATCAAAAAGCTAGGTTTTTCAATTTTAGAATAAATCATATATTTTAAGAATTTTTAATTTTATTAAAACGCAAACTTTTAAAAATTAAGCAGTTAAATGCAATAATAATTTAAACCTTAATTGTCAAAAAAATGCATTAATTCTATATTATCAAAAATAATAATAGACTAAAAATAAAGATTTAATAATTTATAATCTCTTAAAATAAGTATTTGCTAAATAGCTGTAATTTCCCTAATTTGCATTTTACAAAATAGAACTTATGCCGATAGAAATTACCAGGTTATTTGACATCCCTTATTATCAATTAGAAACGTATAATTTAAATAAATCGTTATCAACTAAATTGAATGATAAATGGGTAAGTACTTCGACCAAAGAATATGTAGAAAAAGCAAACCAATTAAGTAGAGGATTATTAAAATTAGGTGTTCAACCTAACGATAAAATTGCAGTTATATCATCAAACAATAGAACAGAATGGAATATTTGTGATATTGGTGTTTTACAAACTGGTGCACAAAATGTACCAATTTATCCAACAATTAGTAAAGAAGATTATGAATATGTTTTAAATCATTCTGAAGCTATTTATTGCTTTGTTTCTGATGAAGAAGTTTTAGAAAAGCTTAACCAAATCAAAGGAAATACAAAGTTAAAAGGTGTTTATACTTTTGATGATATTGCTTCAGAAAAATCTTGGAAAGATGTTTTAGAATTAGGAAAAGATACTGCAAATCAAGATGAAGTTGAACAAAGAAAAAAAGCTGTAAAACCAACAGATTTAGCAACACTTATTTATACTTCGGTACAACGGGTAGACCAAAAGGTGTAATGCTTTCTCATGACAATATTGTTTCTAATGTTTTGGCCGCTAAAGAGCGTGTTCCTTTAGACGATGGTAAAGATTTAGGTTTAAGCTTTTTACCTGTTTGTCATATTTTTGAAAGAATGATTTTGTATCTATACCAATATTGTGGTGTATCTATTTATTTTGCAGAATCAATAGAAAAATTATCTGAAAACGCTCAAGAAATTAAACCAAACGTAATGACTGCGGTGCCTCGTTTGTACGAGAAAATTTACGATAAAATTATTTTAAAAGGAGAAGCTCTTTTCGGAATTAAAAAAGGACTTTTCTTTTGGGCTGTTAACTTAGGGCTAAAGTTCGAGCCTAATGGTGCAAATGGCTGGTGGTACGAAAAACAACTAAGTTTAGCTAGAAAACTAATATTTTCTAAATGGCAAGAAGCTTTGGGCGGAAATTTAAAAATTATGGTTTACGGTAGTGCAGCATTGCAACCAAGATTAACTAGAGTTTTTGCTGCCGCAGGTATGCCAATTATGGAAGGTTACGGGTTAACGGAAACTTCTCCTGTAATTTCTGTAAACGACCAAAAAAACAAAGGTTTTAAAATAGGTACTGTTGGTAAAACGATAAGTAAGGTTGAAGTTAAAATTGCTGAAAACGGAGAGATTTTAGTAAAAGGACCAAATGTAATGTTGGGTTATTATAAAGACCCTAAAAAAACTTCTGAAGTTTTAAAATATGGTTATTTTCATACAGGTGATAAAGGTGAATTTGATAAAGAAGGCTTCTTAAAAATTACCGGAAGAACTAAAGAAATGTTTAAAACCTCTGGTGGTAAATATGTAGTACCACCATTATTAGAAGGAGAATTAAAACAATCTTTATTTATAGAACAAATAATGGTTATTGGTGAAGGTGAGAAAATGCCGGCAGCAATTATTCAACCAAATTTTGAATTTATTAAAGATTGGATTGATAAAAAAGGTTTATCAATTGGAAAAACGAACGAAGAAATTATCAGTTCTGAAATAGTGATTAATAGAATTCAAAGAGAAGTAGATAAATGTAACGAACAATTTGGTAAATGGGAACGTATTAAACGTTTTGAACTTACTAAAGATGTTTGGTCTATTGATGGCGGTCATTTAACACCGACAATGAAAATGAAAAGAGCTATAATTAAAGATATTTACAAAGATTTATACGAAAAAATATATAGACCTTAAAAAAGAAAACCGAGCTAATGCTCGGTTTTTTTATTTTACTTTTTAAACTCCGAATTGAGTTAAATGATGATCTAAATGTTTGTAAAAGGAATTATTCCATTCTTGTGAAGTTAATGCACCAAAAGAATGAGATTCTTTACCCTCAAAATGTTTAGCGCCCAATTCTTGGGTTTGATTGATATAATTTATCAATCTTGTTTTTTCTAGCTCAAAATCTTTTTCTTCAACAATTATAAATTGAGGAGCTGTTTTTCCGTTTTTACTATAAGGTTTAGTAGAAACAACTGCATTTTTAACAAACAATTTCAGCATAAACTTCATAAAAGCATTTGGCTTAGAATGTTTATCGGTATACACCATTTCATAAGTAACATTGCAATGTGCCAACATTTGCGAAACAGACATTTTACCCCAATGTGGTTGGCTAGATGTTGTTAATTTATCGATTCTAGCAATAACCTGATTACTAACCTCTTTTTCAAAAATATTTTTCATTTTAATTTATATTTTAATGTAAAATTTTAAATAACAATTCTTTTAAAATATCATGACTTGTTTGATTTGCTCCTACTCCTTTACTTTTAACATCTGCCTCTCTTAACATAGCAATAACCTGTGCTACTTTTCGCATTGGATAATTTCTAGCTGCCAAAAAATACTCATCTACAAAATACGGATTAACACCGATTGCTTTTGCCACAGAGTTTTTTGATTTATCTTTTAAACCATGAAAAGAAAGTAGTTGCGTAAAAAAACCGTTTAATAAAGATATAGTCATTATTAAAGGATTACTTTTTGGATTTTCTGCAAAATAATTAATAATTCGATTTGCTTTTACAATATTCTTCTCTCCTACTGCTTTCCTTAACTCAAAATTATTAAAGTCTTTAGAAATACCTATATTTTCTTCGATATGCTTATCGTTAATAATTGTTGCCTCTGTTAGTACAAGCATTAATTTTTCTAATTCATTAGAAATTTTACTTAAGTCAGTACCTAAAAACTCAACTAACATTAAAGCTGCTTTTGGTTCTATTTGGTATTTTTTACCGCTTAAAACTCTACGAATCCAATCTGAAACTTGATTTTCATACAATTTTTTACTCTCGAAAATAACACCTGTTTTGGCAATCGCTTTGTGTAATTTTTTACGTTTATCTAACTTTTTATATTTATAATTTAAAACTAAAACTGTTGTTGGTTGCGGATTTTCGGCATAAGAAACTAACTTTTCTATATTTCTACTTAAGTCTTGTGCTTCTTTAATTATTAAAACCTGTCTTTCTGCCATCATTGGGTAACGTTTAGCTGCAGACACAATATCTTCTATACTTGCATCTCTACCATACATTACTTGTTGATTAAAACCTTTTTCTGCTTCATCTAATACATGTTCTTCAATATAATCAGAAATCTTATCAATATAATATGGTTCTTCTCCCATTAAAAAATAAATGGGTTTTATAGTACCGCTTTTAATATCTGATACAATGGCTTTAACTTCGTTCATTTATTCTTTTATAATTATTGCATTTTGTAATTCCTCTTCTGTTGGCGTTTCAAACCAGTTTTCCATAAATTCAAAATTAGCCTCACTAACTTCAAATTCAAAAGTAAACCCTTTATTTAAGTTTCTTTTTAATACTCTTTCTTTTCTAATTTCTTTTGAAACATCTAAAAAATGAAGTTGAAGATTAATAGAATTATCGTTGGCGAATTTTCTATATTTTTCTCTGTGTAAAAACTTAGAAAGTCCTACATCTAAAATACTATCTACACCACTATTTTCTAACTGTAATATCAAATCTTCTATTATAATTTCTGCTCTGTCAATTCTTTCTAAAAACCAATCTAAACCATCTATATCTTTCTTATCCGGAAAAAATAAAACTTTATTCCATTTATCCAAAGTAAAAATAATACCGAAGTTTCTTTTTTTAAATTACTTGCGTATGTAGATTTACCTGCGCCAGTATTACCAACTAATAAATGTATCATAACTGTTTTTTAATTACTTTTGACCGATGCAAAAACTGAACCTACCCAACTACAATTTCCGTCTCAAAAGTAACGAAAATAACATGCTTATTTTTGATATTTTAAGAAAAAATTCTTGGTACTAACACTAGAAGAATGGGTAAGACAACATTTTGTTTTATATCTTTTAGAAGAAAAAAATATCCAAAATCTCTTATTGCCTTAGAAAAACAATTAACGATAAACAATAGAAAAAAAGGACAGATATTTTAATTTTTAATACAAAAGGTGAACCAGATATTATTGTGGAATGTAAAGCGCCATCTATTAAAATTACGCAAGCTACTTTTGATCAAATTGCGAGATATAACTTAAAATTAAAAGCAAATTATTTAATTGTTACCAACGGTTTACAACATTTTTATTGTAAAATGGACTTTGAAAATGAAACTTATATTTTCTTAAAAGACATACCAGATTATATTTAGTTATTATCTTATTAGAATTAACCATTTTCTAATAGTTTTAAATAAGATTTATAACGTAAATTTGCACCCTTGAAAACAGCAATCGTCATATTAAATTGGAATGGTCAAAAACTATTAGAACAGTTTTTACCATCGGTAGTTAATTTTAGCTTAAATGAAGCAGAAGTTTATGTAGCCGATAATGCTTCTACAGATAGTTCTATTTCTTATATTAAAGAGAATTATCCGTCGGTAAAAATTATTGAAAACCCAACTAATGGCGGTTATGCAAAAGGTTATAACGATTCTTTACAAGCTATTGATGCAGATATTTATTGTTTATTAAATTCTGATGTTGAAGTAACTAAAAATTGGTTAAAACCGGTATTAGATGTTTTTAATAATGATGATAAAACAGCTATTATTCAACCTAAATTATTAGATTTTAAAAATAAAAATAAATTTGAGTATGCTGGTGCTGCTGGCGGATTTATAGATTTATACGGATACCCTTATTGTAGAGGAAGAATTTTTAATTCTCTAGAAACAGACCAAAATCAATTTGATGATACTTCAGAAATTTTTGGGCTTCGGCGCTTGTTTGTTTATTAGAGCAAATGTTTATCACAAACTTGGTGGTTTTGATGAAGATTATTTTGCACATCAAGAAGAAATAGATTTATGTTGGCGAACTCAAAACATTGGTTATAAAGTAAAATATGTTGGTGCGTCTACTGTTTATCATGTTGGCGGAGCAACTTTACAAGAAACCAATCCGCATAAAACATTTTTAAACTTTAGAAATAGTTTACTAAACGTTGTAAAAAACGTGCCTAAAAAGTGGTTTTTATTTGTAATTTTTTCTAGATTAATTTTAGACGGAATTGCAGGATTAAAGTTTTTAATCGAATTAAGACCCGTACATACTTTAGCTGTTGTAAAAGCGCATTTTAGTTTCTATAAAAATTTTTATAAATATTTAAAGAAGAGAAAGTTATTACAAAAGAAACAACAATACAATTTACATACAAGTGTTGTTTGGCAATATTTTATTTTAGGTAGAAAAAGATTTGAAAACTTAAAATAAGAATTAAAGAATATCTAAACTTCCTTTTCCTTCTCTAATTACTTCGGCTCTTCTGTTAAATCGATTACGGTAGACGCTTCATTACCGCCATAACCACCATCAATAACAACATCAACTAGATTTTGCCATTTTTCAAAAATTAACTCCGGATCTGTGGTATACTCTAACACATCATCATCATCTCTAATAGATGTAGATACAATTGGGTTGCCAAGTTCTTGCACTAAGGTTCTAATTATCGAATTATCTCGAATTCTAATACCAACCGTTTTTTTCTTTTTAAAGACTTTTGGTAAGTTTTTACTGCCTGGTAAAATAAAAGTATAAGGACCCGGCAAAGCTCTTTTAAGTATTTTAAAAGTAGCTGAATCTATTTGTTTAACGTAATCAGAAAGATGGCTTAAATCGTTACAAATAAAAGACCAATTGGCTTTTTCTAACTTGATTCCTTTTATTTGAGCAATTTTTTCTAAAGCTTTTGGTTTTGTGATATCGCAACCCAAACCATAAACCGTATCTGTAGGATAAATAACCAAACCACCAGCTTGTAAAACTTTTACAACCTTTGCAATTTCTTTTGGGTTTGGATTTTCGTTATAGATTCTTATAAATTCTGCCATAATATAAAAATACAAAAAACTCAGCTTGAAATACAAACTGAGTTATTTTATTTGGGAAGAATTTTAGAAATTAAGATTTATCTACTAATCTAAATCCTTCTCCGTGAATATTTAAAATTTCTACTTTTTCGTCTAATTTTAAGTACTTTCTTAGTTTAGCAATGTAAACATCCATACTTCTAGAAGTAAAATAGTTATCGTCTCTCCATATTTTAGTTAATGCTAATTCTCTTGGCATTAAATCGTTTTTATGAAGCGCTAACATACGCAACAATTTACTTTCTTTTGGCGATAATTTTACAGGCTCTCCATCTTTACCAATAGATAAATGACGTAATTTAGAATTGAAAAAGAAATTTCCAATTGTAAACTCAAACTGTTCGTTTTCTGTAGAATTATCTGTTTCTTTTCTTTGCAGAATAGCCTTAATTTTGTGTAATAAAACTTCCGAATCGAAAGGTTTATTTAGATAATCATCTGCACCAACTGCATAACCTTTTAAAACGTCTTCTTTAAGGGTTTTTGCAGTTAAGAAAATAATTGGCACTTCTTTATTTGTTACTCGAATATCTTGTGCTAAAGAAAAACCATCTTTACGAGGCATCATTACATCTAAAATACATAAATCGTAATCGCTGTTTTTAAACATAATTAAACCTTCTATTCCATCTTTTGCATGTGTAACGTTATAATCGTTTAATGCTAAATAATCTTTTAGAACTGTTCCAAAATTTGGATCATCTTCAACTAATAAAATCTTTTTACTTCCCATTATTATTTCTTTATTTTAAATTAAAGGTAATTTTACTGTAAATATGCTACCTTTTCCTTTCTCACTTTCCACAAAAACTGTTCCGTGGTGTTTTTCTACTATTTCTTTTACATAAGCCAAACCTAAACCATGGCCCTTAACATCGTGTATGTTTCCTTTTTGTTCTCTATAAAACTTTGTAAAAACCTGTTTCTGAACATTTTTACTCATCCCAATACCAGAATCTTTTATTTTAAACACAAAAAACTTACTTGTACTTTCTGTATAAACATCTATAATTGGTGCGCCTTCAGAATATTTAATTGCATTTTCTAACATGTTTACAACCACGTTGGTTAAATGAAATTGGTTTCCTGGTAATTCTGATACAATTGCTTTAAAATGAGTAGAAACTTTACCTTTTCTATCTTCTATTAACAAGCTAACATGTGTAATTGCGTCTTCTATAATGTCGTGTAAGTCTATGGTTTCCTTACTTAAATCTATCTGATTTTTTTCTAATCTAGATATTCTTAATACATTTTCTACTTGAGAATGCATTCTTTTATTTTCATCACGTATCATTTGCACATATCGCAAAACCTTAGAATCGTCACCCAAAATCTTAGGGTTTTTTATCGAATCTAACGCCAAATTTATTGTTGCTATTGGCGTTTTAAACTCATGCGTCATATTATTGATAAAATCAGTTTTAATCTCTGATATTTTTTCTGACGAATTAATTGATATAATGAACTTGAAAAAGCAATAATTATAATGAATATAAAAAACAACGACAGCAATAGTATATTAGAAATTCCTGCCAAAATATGATCATTTTTATCAGGAAAGGTAACATGTAAATTATAAGTTGTGTTTCCTAAAGGATCAAAAAACAACGGATATTTAAAACTATCTTTTGTATCGATTGTGTAATAACCAGATTTTAATTTTGTTGCCAAACCATCAGAACCATAAACACCATATTTAAAATCTAATACAATGTTTCTTTTAACAAGTTCTTCTTTTATAATTGCATTTAAATCTTTATTACTTAAACGTTGGTGAATTAATTTTCTATTATTAACAAAATTTAAAATTTCTATAGTCTGTAATCTATCAAACTCTGTGTATCTTCTTGTAAAAGAAAACCTTTGTTCGTCTAACTTCGGAAATAATTCATCTGGACTTTTAATTAAAGATAATTTAGAAAAATCTGTTCTACCTGTAACTCTCTTATAAATAATAGAATCGTGATTTAAAAAATCTGATGTTAACTTAAAATTTTCTTCTAAAAAAGTACCACCAACTGTAATTTTAGTGTTTGTTGATGTATCTATTTGCTGAATTAAATGTTGCTTCAATTCGGCTGTTCCAGCCAATCCTTCTTTAGAAATTATTTCGTTAATTTTTTTCTGAAAAGTAGAAATTTCTTTTTCGTTAATTCTCTCGGTTGCAGCACCCAAAGATTTTTGCACATCATTTTTAAATTGTGCTTGTTTACTTTCTAGCGCATTGTTAATCCAATAGAGTTGTACAGCAATAATTCCTATCAAGGAAATACTCATTAAAACAACAATAAGAATAAACATTTTTTTACGCATAAATCAAATTTACTACTTTCAAAAGTTGTAGTTATCGATTTTAACCTAAATTAACTGTTTTATTAGAACTTTAAGACTTATTTAACAGAACTGATAGGGTTCCTTAAATTGAGCATTGCTTTTTTGTTAAAATATTATGAATCTGTTCAACCAAAATCTTGGTATTTTTAACACTATAATTATCAACAACATAGTTAGATAAAAGCATTTTTTTATTGTCTTTCCATTGACTATTTATTCTGTTTAACACTTCTTTTCTAGTAGTATTATCTCTTTTTATAATTCTATTGATTCTTTCTTCTAAATCAGTATAAACAGTAATTATAAAATCGAATTGATTTTGAGTATTATTTTCGAATAAAATTGCACTTTCATACACAATGTAATCTTTATCAGAGTTATTTGCTACAAATTTTTTAAAATGATTTTTAACTTCTGGATGCACAATATTGTTAAGAACCTTTAACTTTTCTTTATCTTTAAATACAATATTTGCTAAAAATTCTCTATTTAAAACTGCATTTTTAAACACATCTTCACCAAAAAATTTAATAAGATTTTCTTTGATAACTTTTGATGTGTTCATTAACTGTTTTGCTTCTATATCTGCTATATATATTGCAACTGTAGAAAACTCATTAAACATTTTAGCCACTGTAGATTTTCCACTTCCTATACCTCCTGTTAAGCCAATTATCATCTTATTTCTGAATTAAAAAATCTATTTTTTTTGGTGTTATCTTGTAACCTTTAATTACTGATGGTTTATGCACTAATTTAGGGATTAGATATCCTAAATTACTTGCAATTGTTTCGCTGTAATCACATTCTATTTTAATTACGCTTTTATTAATTTTATTAAAACTAGAAAGACCAACAACATAAGTAAATTCTACTTCTTTAGAAAGCGTATTTATTACAACTCCTTCGGTACATTAATAATTTTATATTCAATATTTAAAGACCCTTCAGTAAACTTTTCTACTTTTCCGAAACAGTAATTTTATTGGTTTTAAATTTTAAATTTTTGTAATTTTCTTTAGGTTTTATTGATAGTTGTTTGGTAAAATCAACTTTTAAGTCTTGCAAAAATAAAGGTTCAAGTTCTACATTGTTCAATTTTGACAACAGCATTTCGGACCGGAAACAGTAATACTATCTGGTGCAATTTTAACTTCTTCAGAAAGATCATATCCAACATGAAAATTTAATTTTAAATTGGGTTTTACGGCTATTTTCTTTGAAACTAAACTACCAACATCTAAAAACACTGTGTCTTTTACAATTTCTTGCAATTCTATACCGGAAGGTAATTGTTTCGCTATATTTTTTTGTTGCTTATTTAAAAGTAAAAAATGTTTGGTGCCTTTTTTTAATCAATGAGCTAGCATCAATAACAATTGTTTTTGCGTTAAACCTAGTTCTAAGAATCTTAAAACCATTTGCTTTTACTAAAACTTCTAACTCTTTGGTTGGTGTAGCTTGAAGTAATTTATTTTGAGAAATATTACTATAATCTACCGGAAAAACAATAGATGTATTATACTCTTTAGAAAATGTAATTAAAAGCCAAATTAGTAAAGAAACTAAAAGGAAACTAATAAATGTTTTGGGTATTTTCTTTGTTGTTTTCAATAGAAATTTTTTGTTACTGCAATCTACACAAAAGCGTACAAACAAAAAAGTGAGTATTATCTAATTTAGACAATACTCACTTTAAATTATTTGTTAAGCAAAATTATTTTTTAGCAGGTGCTGCGTATTTTTTACTTAATTCCATAGAAATTGCAGAACGTTCGAATTTAATTTTTCCTGCTCCTGTTTCTATAGTTATTGTATTATCTGTATTATTTACATCTGTAATTTTACCGTGTATACCACTAGAAGTAATCACTTTTGTACCAGTTTTAATTTCTGCTTGAAAAGCTTTTTCTTTTTTCTGACGATTCATTTGTGGTCTTATCATAAAAAAATATAAGACTAAAATCATTGCAGCAAATGGTAACATACTAGCCAAACTACCAGAATCTAATTGTAATAAAATTGAGTTAAACATTATGATTATTTAGCTTTAGGTGTAACAGAACCTCTTAATGTTAAAACTTCTCTACCAGATTCTGTGTTTGTAGTTAAAGTTACAGTTTTCATTTGTCTGTTTGGTTTACCATTTGTGTTAAACTTAACAGCAACTTCACCAGTTTCTCCTGGCTTAATTGGTGCTTTTGGCCACACAGGAACCGTACAACCACAAGAACCAGTTGCGTTTGTAATAACTAAATCTGTTTTACCGGAGTTTGTTACTTTAAATACAGTTTCTACAATATCCCCTTCGTTTACAGTACCAAAATCGTACTCTTTTTTGTCTAAAGAAATTGTAGCTACTCCTTTTTTAATTTCTGCATCTCTAGATTTTGCATTATCTAAGTTAGCTTTGTTAATTTTTGTTGTTGCACTTCCGCTATCGCAAGAAACCATAAAAGTTGATGCTATTAAAAGTGCGAATAAGAATGATATTTTTTTCATTGTAAATCTATTTTTTGTAAAATTAATAAAATATTTTGTGTTTACATATTTTAAATAAGTCCTCTACCTATTTTAACAATTTTGTTATTTGCTATAAACTCTTTAGAAATCTTATCTAAAACTCCGTTTATAAAATAACTACTTTTAGTTGTAGAATAGTCTTTAGAAATTTCTATGTACTCGTTAATTGAAACTCTAGTTGGTATCGACGGAAAGTTAAAAAACTCTGCAATAGACATTTGTAAAAGAATCATATCTATTTCTGCAATTCTATCAGACTCCCAATTAGGTGTCTTATCCTCTATAATTTGCTTATACTCTGCTTGTTTTAAAACTGTTTTTCTAAAAAGCTTAGACACAAACTCTTCGTCATCTTTATCTTTATATAAAGAACCTAAAACAAACAATCCGTTTGCTTTTTGTTTGCTTAAAGTTTTAACAACCCAAGTATTTACAAAAGGAATATCATCTACCCAAGAAATCATTTCATCTTCATAAAACTCTGCTAACTTCTCATTTGGTGCAATAATTTCTTTAAAGAAATCGATAACAAAAGCTTTGTCTATTTTAAAAGAATCTTCTTCTGTAGCAATATATTTTTTATACAAATCGCTGTTTTGAAGTTCTTCGAAAATAATCTTTACATACTCATCGTTGTCTTCCCAATGTTTTAGGTTATTTAATTCTAAATATCCTTCTACACTTACACTTTCGGCAATAATATTAATTACCTTATTGTCTATAAATTTTGTGTTTGGTTTTAAATCTGCTTCTGTAGCAAGAATTTTCTTTTTAGAAAGTGCAATTTTCTTTGCAGCTAATTTTTGTACTTCTACTAATAGCTGCATGTTTAACACATATAAATCAAACATTTTTAAAACACTGTGTTTTAAGAATTTTTCTTCTCTAATAATGTCATCATTATGAGACTGCAACATTGCGTATACAGATTGCATTACTTTAACTCGAATATGTCTTCTGTTAATCATTTTTTCTAAAGAACTTTTATGAAATAAAACACGATGGTTTTGGTTTTTAACGAGCCACAAAAATAATATTATTTTACTTCTAAATACACATCTATTTTAATTTCTTTTTTCAATTTATTATATCAAGATTCCAAAGGCAAAAAAAGCAGTAAATTATTTATAAAAATGTATCTTCGTACTTCATTAAAAAGTACTTCTTATTTGTATTTCTTTTAACATTAATTAAATAAATACAATTGCAATAAGTAGTATTTTTATCTCTAAAACTTCAAATTAAAAATTGAAAGCTCTAAAATATATAAATAAGTACTTTATAAAGTATAAATGGCGTTTATTAATTGGTATTTTAATTACCATTTTATCTAAATTACTTGCACTTAAGGTTCCGCAAATTGTTGGCGATTCTTTAAATATTGTAGAAGATTACCAAAACGGAACAATTACCGATATCGAACTTGTAAAACATCAACTTTTAATTAATGTATTGATAATTATTGGTGTAGCAATTTTAGCTGGTTTTTTTACTTTTTTAATGAGACAAACCATTATTGTAACTTCTAGGTTAATAGAGTTCGATTTAAAAAACGAAATCTATCAACAATACCAACGCTTATCTTTAAATTTTTACAAAAAAAATAGAACAGGAGATTTAATGAATAGAATTTCTGAAGATGTTTCTAAAGTAAGAATGTACGTTGGTCCTGCAGTAATGTATAGCATGAATATGATTGTTTTGCTTGTAGTTGGTTTTACTCAAATGATAAATATTGATGTAAAACTAACCATGTATACATTAATACCTTTCCCTGTTTTATCAATTTCTATTTTCGTTTTAAGTAAAGTAATTCACAAAAGAAGTAGTATCGTACAAGAATATTTATCAAAATTAACCACTTTTAATCAAGAGTTTTTCTCCGGAATTGGTGTGGTAAAATCTTACGGAATAGAAAAATCTATTATCAAAGATTTTGATGAAATTGCTGATAAAAGCAAAGAGAAAAACATTCATTTACAACAAGCAAATGCACTTTTTTCCTTTGATGGTACTTCTTATTGGTTTAAGCAATATTATTGTTATTTACATTGGTGGGCAACAATATATAAATGATGAAATTCAAATTGGTACAATTATAGAATTTATGCTCTATGTAAATATTTTAACTTGGCCTGTTGCAGTAATAGGTTGGGTAACTTCTATGATACAACAAGCAGAAGCTTCGCAAGTTCGAATTAACGAGTTTTTAGAACAAGTGCCAGATATTGAGAATAATAACACAAAACCAACAGTTTTAAACGGTAAAGTAGAATTTAAAGACGTAACCTTTACATATGAAGACACAAATATTACGGCATTAAAAAATATTAATTTTACCGCAGAACCTGGTGAAACAATCGCTATTTTAGGTAAAACCGGTTCTGGAAAATCTACAATTATAGAGCTTATTGCAAGATTATACGACACAAAAGAAGGTTTAATTTTAATTGATAATAAACCAATTGAACAAGCAAACCTAAATGATGTTAGAAATCAAATTGGTTTTGTGCCACAAGATCCGTTTTTGTTTTCTGAAAGTATTGGTAACAATATTAAATTCGGAAAAGAAGATGCAACAGAAGAACAAATTATACAAGCTGCAAAAGATGCGGATGTTCATAAAAATATTATCGATTTCCCGAACAAGTATGATACTGTTTTAGGAGAAAGAGGTGTAACATTATCCGGAGGACAAAAACAAAGAGTTTCAATTGCAAGAGCAATTATTAAGAATCCTAAAATTTTAATTTTTGATGATTGTTTGTCTGCAGTAGACACAGAAACTGAAGAAAAAATACTAACAAATTTAAAAAGAGTTTCTAAAAACAAAACCACTTTTATTATTAGTCATAGAGTTTCTTCTGCTAAAAATGCTGATAAAATAATTGTGTTAGACGATGGTAAAATTAGTCAACAAGGTACTCATAATCAATTAATAACAGAAAAAGGCTATTACAAAGATTTATATGAACAACAACTTTTAGAAAAAGAAAATTAATCTTTAACATTGCTAAGTAAAATATTTTATTAGATTTGTTACTAATAATAAACTACATAACTACTATTTAAAAGAACATGGCAGAGAGAGTTGAACAGGAAGAAATTTTTTCACAGGTATTAAGAGCAGGAAGAAGAACGTATTTTTTGATGTAAGAGCAACAAAAGCAGACGATTATTATTTAACGGTAACAGAAAGTAAAAAGTTTACTCACGATGACGGAACTTTTCATTACCAAAAACATAAAATTTATTTATATAAAGAAGATTTTACAGATTTTCATGAAATGCTAAAAAAAGCAACAGATTATATAATAAATGAAAAAGGAGATGAAGTAATTAGTGAGCGTCATCAGAAAGATTTTAAGAAAGAAGAGCCTAAAACTACTACAGAAGAAACTGCTTCTACAGAAAGTTTTACAGACATTTCTTTCGATGATATATAAGTTTATTCAAAAAATTTGCTTAAATTTAACAACTCAAAAGAAATAGATAATAAATAAAGAGTAATTAATCTCTTATTACATTATATACAATTTCAATTCAAATTCAAATTTTACACAAAAATTAAAAAACCGCAAATTTACTATTTGCGGTTTTTTTATATTTATATTTTTAGTTTAAAACACGTTTCATGGTTTTAGATTTCGAAACTGTTTCCTCCCACTCTTTTTCTGCGATACTATCTTTTGTAATTCCGCCACCAACATAAATATAAGCTGTATTTTCTTTAATTTTCATACATCTTAAGTTAACAAATAAAGCTGTTTCTCGAATTGCTGTTTTAGAAACATTAAAGTTTAACTCACCTAAAAAACCTGTATAAAATGTTCTGCTATAACCTTCATTAGAATCTATAAAATTACTAGCTAAATTTCGAGGTAAACCACAAACCGCAGGTGTTGGATGTAAAGCTCTAATCAATTCTTTTAAATTAGATTTTTCGCTTAGAATTCCGAGATACTTTAGTTCTTAAATGCAAAAGACTTCCAGCGTTAATTGTTTCTGTTTTATCAATAATTAAATTATTAGAAATTGGTTGTAATTGTGTTTCTATAAAATTAGTTACCAATTGCTGCTCTTCTAATTCTTTAGACTTCCAAATTATGTCTTTTTTGTTGATATTTACTTGAGTGCCTGCTAAAGACATTGTTTTAAAATTAGTGCCTTTTAAGTTTAATAACGTTTCTGGTGTAGCACCGAACCACAAACCAATTTCCAGGTGAAACCAAACATAAACAAATGCATTTTTGTAGGTTGATAGCAATGTTTTGTAAATCTCTAAAATGTTTACAGGATTTAATTTCACAAGTTCTTCTCTAGAAATAACAACCTTTTGTAAATTACTAGTTTTTATAGTTTCTACAGCTTTATCTACAATATTTATGTGTTTGTCCCTAACAGAATCAACTAAACTAGTTGCTATATCATCTCTTAGAGATTTTTCTTGTGTATCTATGTTTTCAGAAATAATTAAAGCTTTTTTATCAGAAAATAAAATTGCCTTTTCTTCTTTTTTATAAGGCGCAAAAACAAAACCACTTTCTGTAAATTCTGATGTAAATTCTAAACTATTATCTTTTAGCAAAAAAGCAGTAACCAAACTTTTGTTCGGTTTTCTGTATGCAACAAAAGGCAAATTATTAGAAAAATGTTTAGCAATTGTATCGAGTAAATTATTCAAATTGAAATTATTTTTTACGAATATCTAGAACTATGTTTGTCATTTTAGCAACAGAAATTAAAGCATCGTTTTCATCAACAATTTTCACTTCCCAAAGATGTGTTGTTTTACCTTTGTGAATATTTTTAGCTGTTGCGTAAACCATACCTTCTCTTTTACTTTTTATATGATTTATAGACAATTGAATTCCGTTAATAAATTGAGTTTTATTATCAATAAAAAAGTTAGAAGCTGCACTACCAACACTTTCTGCTAACGCGGCAGTTGCCCCACCATGAAGCTGCCCATAAGGTTGATGTACATTAGAATTTACTGGCATTTTGGCTGTTAAAAAATCGTCTCCAACAGCAACATATTCAATATCAAGAGTTTCCATTAACGTGTTTTTAGAACGCTCGTTAAATGATTTTAAAATACTTGTTTTATCCATAATCTATTATTAATTATGTAAAAATACGTATAAAAAATTGTATTTTTGCAACTGAAAAGTTAAACCATTCTATGTACAAAATACGCGTAATTTTAGACACTAAAGAAGACATTTTAAGAACAATAATTGTAAGTAATTCTTTTAATTTAGAAGATTTACATTTTACAATTGCAAAATCTTTTGGTTTTGAAGGGCAAGAAATGGCGTCTTTTTATAGAACGGATGACGAATGGAATCAAGGAGAAGAAATCCCGTTATTTAACATGGCAGAAGCCGGTGAAGGTATTTCGATGCAAACATGTGTTTTAAAAGAAACATTACCTAATGTTAATGACAAGCTTATTTATGTTTACGACTTTTTAAATATGTGGACTTTTTATGTTGATGTTGTAGATATTTCTTCGGATGAAAAACAAGATTTACCACAAACTATATTATCTGTAGGAGAAATTCCAAAAGAAGCACCAGAAAAAGAATTTGTGGCAGAAAAATTAGATTCAGAATTTGATGAAGATGAAGATGATTTTGATCCTTTTGATGATTTTGATTTCAACGAATATTAATATCCTATTATTCAAAAACTCTCAAATCACTTAAAATAAGCAATTTAAATAAATACCTTTTTTTAAGTAACAAAATTGTAAATTAGTCGTCTTACTATCATAACCGACTAAATTCAACTTTTTGGAAACTATCTTATCTTTAAAAAACCTCGATAAAAAATACGGAACCGTACACGCAGTAAACAATCTTTCTTTTGATATTAAAAAAGGAAATGTATACGGAATCTTAGGTCCCAACGGAAGTGGAAAATCTACCACTTTAGGAATTATTTTAAATGTAGTTAATAGAACTTACGGAGAATTTTCTTGGTTCGACGGAAAATTATCTACGCACGAAGCCTTAAAAAAAGTTGGTGCAATTATAGAGAGACCTAATTTTTATCCTTACATGACGGCTGTACAAAACTTAAAATTGATTTGTACTATCAAAGGAATTTCAACAGATAAAATAGACGAGAAACTTAAAACTGTAAATCTTTTCGAGAGAAGAAATAGCAAGTTTAAAACATTTTCTTTAGGTATGAAACAACGTTTAGCAATTGCATCTGCTTTGCTAAATGATCCAGAAATTTTAATTTTAGACGAACCAACAAATGGTTTAGATCCACAAGGAATTCATGAAATTAGACAAATAATCAATAAAATTGCTAGTACAGGTACAACAATTTTATTAGCATCGCACTTACTTGACGAAGTAGAAAAAGTTTGCTCGCATGTTGTTGTAATAAGAAAAGGAGTAAAACTTTATAGCGGTAGAGTTGATGAAATGACCGCTTCTAACGGTTTATTTGAATTAAAAGTTGAAGATGATGAAGCAAAATTACTTTTAGAATTAGAAAATCATCCTTCTATAAATAAGGTAACAAAAGAGCACGAAACTATTATCGCTACTTTAAACGATGCTATTTCTGCAACAACATTAAATACTTTTCTATTCGAAAAAGGAATAACTTTAAGTCATTTAGTGAAACGTAAGCCAAGTTTAGAACAGCAATTTTTAGATTTAACAAACAACAACTAATTCATTGTTTTAGCAGCGTTTTAAAACATTCATCAACTTTCAAAAAACACCAAACATCATGTTAAGATTATTAACTATAGAGTTTCATAAATTAAAACATAATAAAGCTAGTAAAGTACTTTCACTTATCTATTTTGGCCTTTTAACTTGCATTGCATTAATTGCTGCAATTAAGTTTGATATTGGTCCAATAAAATTTCATTTGGCAGAAATAGGAATTTTTAATTTCCCATACATTTGGCATTTTAACACCTACATTGCTGCAATTTTAAAGTTCTTTTTACTCTTAGTTATTGTGTCTATGATGGCAAATGAGTACAGTTACAAAACTTTAAAACAAAATTTAATTGATGGTTTAAGTAAAAAAGAATTTATACTATCTAAATTTTATACAGTAATTGTTTTTGCTTTTGTTTCAACTGTATTCGTATTCTTTGTCTCTTTAGTATTAGGTTTAATTTATTCTGATTATAATGAATTGACAATTATAACTTCTGATTTACAATATTTATTAGCCTTTTTTATCAAGTTAGTAGCCTTCTTTTCTATGGGGTTATTCTTCGGAATTTTAGTAAAAAGATCTGCATTTGCAGTTGGAGCAATGGTTGTTTGGTTATTTGTAGAAAGCATGTTTAAAGGATATTTATTCGGACTTTTAAAGATTCTGAAAACACAAGCGAAAAAGTAGATAGCGTAATGCAGTTTTTACCTTTCGAATCTATGGCAAATTTAATAAAAGAACCTTTTACTAGATTAGGGGCTGTTAGGTCTGTAGCAAACCAAATAGGAGAAACCTTTACAAAAAGTTACACTGTAGATTTTTCTGCAGTTGTAATTGCTTCTGTATGGACTTTTATTTTTATTTATTTATCTTTTACATTGTTAAAAAAGAGAGATTTGTAGTACATTTTAAATATATTTGATGAATTCATAGTAATTACATCAAATGAGAAATTTATTTACATTTTTTATATTAATTTTTGCTCTCAACTTTTACGCACAAAAAGAAGCTAATTTTTGGTATTTTGGAGAAAATGCAGGTTTAGATTTTAGTAGCGGAGAACCAAAAGCTCTCAACAATGGTAAATTAAGTACAGATGAAGGATGTTCATCAATTTCTAATTCAGACGGTGATTTATTATTTTATTCAGACGGAATAACTCTTTACAACTCGAAACATGAAATAATGACTTTTTCTGATGGTAGACTAGCTACTTCTTTAGAAGGAAACCCTTCGAGTACGCAATCTGCTTTATTTGTGCCAAACCCAACGAATAAAAACATTTATTATCTTTTTACAGTTGGTACTAATTTTGTTGGTAACACAACATATCCTGTTAATCCTGGTTTTAACTTTTACACCATAGACTTGTCTTTAAACGGTGGTTTAGGTGAAGTTACATCTCGCCCCGTTAGTTTAGATACAAACCCATATACTGGTGAAGACTTATCTTATTCTTGGTCAGAAAAAGTTACTGCAGTTCAAGGTAGTTGTGGTTCTATCCGGGCTTTATCAGTAGTAGAAAATCAATTTTTCGCCTATGAAATTACAAGCGCAGGAGTTGATATTAATAACCCTGTAATTAGTCGCGTTTTTTACAACTTAACTGATAAAAGAGGTTACTTAAAAGTATCTCCAGATGGCTCTAAAATTGCAATGGCAGATTACAATGAAGGATTTGGTTCATTTGGAGGTGGTAGCTTAGTACTTTTAGATTTTGATATTAATACAGGGGTAGTAAGCAGAAATATAAAAAGACTAACAGAACCGAATACTGAAGGAGCTCCTTATGGAGTAGAATTCTCTAAACAATCTAATAAGTTATATGTATCTACATTTAATTCACAAAACAACATTTACCAATTTGATTTGACAAAAACAGATGTTGCTGATACTAAGGTGTTAATTAGCTCTCAAACGGGTTATAGAAGTGGTTTACAATTAGGTCCTAACGGAAAAATTTATAATTCAATACCGGGAACCCCTTTTCTTGGTGTTATCGAAAATCCGAGATGCCGATGCTAGTAATGTTATTTATATTAATGAAGCTGTCGACCTAGGCACAGGTAGAGCTACCCAAGGCTTACCTCCTTTTTTACAATCTTTTTTAAACCTGTTGATATTGTAGATGTAAACGACCCTACAATTGTTTTAAGCAATAGTAAACAGAATGTTTGTGCTGATCAAAGTTTAAAATTAGAGCCAGAACTAGAAGAAGTTTCTTTAGGCACATACAAGTATCTTTGGACAAAAGAAGGAGATCCTTCAATTATAATAACCACTAGAGGCTTAGAAATTACAAATACTAATTTAGGCTCGGAAAATATAATTTAGAAATTAAATCTACAGATAGTTGTGGTAATGACAAAACATACAATAGTTCTGTAGAAGTAGAATTTCAATCGATTCCTACAATAAACAACTCAATAATTTACACTCAATGTGATTATGACACTAATTCTTTAGACGGAAAAACTTTTTTCAATTTAGAAACAAAAGAAATCGAATTATCAAATAACGCTACTGATGTATCTGTTGAGTTTTTTGAATTAGATGATACACCGATAATTAATAAAGTTGGCTACGTTAATAAAGAAGCTGCAATAACAAGCTCACATGTTTTAAAAGTAAAAGTTACTAATAATACAACTGGTTGTTCTGTATTTGGTCAAATAGAATTAAAAGTTACACCAACAACTTCTGGCTTTAATCAACTTAAAAACATTTACAAAGCAGAAATAAACGCATCTACAGATTTAACAAATTATAGTGAAGGGTCTAACGATGCCGCTTTTAATTTAGATGAGAAAATCGATAAGGTAATTTCTAATTCATCTGGTGTTTTTAATAGAAGTGAATATCAATTTAAATACTATTTAACTTCAGAAGATGCAGCAAAAGAAACTAACGAAATAACGGCACCTTACACTGCAAACAGATACGGAAATAACACAAAAATTTATTTAAGAATTTCTAAAGGAAATACATGTGAAGGTATTGCAGAATTTAGCTTGTTTGTTAACAAGCTTCAGAACCGTTAAATGTAATTAACCCTAATATTATATGTTTAAATTTCCCAAACAATTCTCCTGTTTTAGAAACTAAAAGTATTGTTTCAGAAACTGGTAACTCTATAGATAGTTACAAATGGTATTTAAACTCTGTAGAAATTCCTAATGAAACAAATTCGTCTTTAACCATTAATAAAGGTGGCGATTACAAAGTAATAATTAATAGGTTTTATGAAAACGAACCAGGAAATGAAGATAATATAGAAACTACTGGTTATAAAACATTTTCTGTTCTAGAATCTAGCATCGCAGAAAACATTTCAATAAAATACATTGATAATCAAGATGAAGGATTTAACAATAGTATTACTATAAATGTAGAGGGTTTAGGTGATTATGAATACGCCTTAAATAACAACTCTTTAACCGAATTTAAAAAAGGTGATACTAATTTATCGTATACTTTTACCAATGTACCAACCGGTCTTAATAAAATTTACATTAGAGATAGAAATGAATGCGGAATTATAAATACAAATGAAATTTCATTTATTTATTTTCAGAGACATTTTACACCAAATGGAGATGGTGTTAATGATACTTGGAACATTTCGGAATCGATAATAATTTTTATACTGGTGTTGATTTACAAATATTTGATAGATTTGGTAAAGTTCTTAAAATTATAGACTTAAAAACAGAAAATGGTTGGAACGGAACTTACAATGGTAAGCTTTTACCCACAAATGATTATTGGTACAACGCCGTTCTAAAAGATGTAAACGGAAATATTAGAAAACAAACTGGTCACTTTTCGTTATTAAGAAAATAAATTCTCATTTAGTATCCGTATTTTTACAACATGGATTTTAAATTAGTTTCAAACTTTTCTCCTACCGGAGATCAACCACAAGCAATAAAAGAATTATCAGAAAGTGTTAATGCTGGCGAGAAATTTCAAACGCTATTAGGTGTAACAGGTTCGCGTAAAACATTTACAGTTGCAAATGTTGTAAAAGAGGTTAAAAAACCTACTTTGGTTTTGGCTCATAACAAAACTTTAGCAGCACAATTATACTCTGAGTTTAAACAATTTTTTCCTGACAATGCAGTAGAGTATTTTGTTTCTTACTATGATTATTATCAACCAGAAGCATATATTCCGGTAACCGGAACTTATATAGAAAAAGATTTATCTATAAATGAAGATATCGAACGGTTAAGATTAAGCACCACTTCTTCCCTACTTTCGGCAGAAGAGATGTTTTGGTAGTAGCGTCAGTATCTTGCTTATATGGTATTGGTAATCCAACGGAATTTAAAAAGAATGTTATTCCTATTCAAGTAGGTCAACAAATTTCTAGAACAAAATTTTTACATCAATTAGTACAAAGTTTATATTCTAGAACAGAACACGAAATAAAAAGCGGAACATTTAAAGTTAAAGGAGACGTTGTAACTATATATCCGTCTTACGGTGATAATGGATATAGAATTCATTTTTTTGGTGATGAAATCGAAGAAATAGAACTTTTCGATTTAGAAAGCAATTCAGTCATTAACTCTTTTGAAGAATTAAGTATTTATCCTGCAAACTTATTTGTTACTTCTCCGGATGTTTTACAAAATGCAATTCATCAGATTCAAGAAGACATGATGAAACAGGTAGATTTTTTCAATGAAATTGGTAAACACTTAGAAGCTAAACGAATAAAAGAAAGAACAGAATTCGATTTAGAAATGATTCGAGAATTAGGATATTGTTCGGAATTGAGAATTATTCGAGATATTTAGACGGACGAGAACCCGGTACAAGACCTTTCTGTCTTTTAGACTATTTTCCTAATGATTATTTAATGGTGATTGATGAAAGCCATGTTACCGTACCACAAACTCAT
Organism: Polaribacter sp. HA6-7; assembly: GCF_055693625.1. Classification (NCBI taxonomy): domain Bacteria; kingdom Pseudomonadati; phylum Bacteroidota; class Flavobacteriia; order Flavobacteriales; family Flavobacteriaceae; genus Polaribacter; species Polaribacter sp. HA6-7. Next base: position 1,162,349 of record NZ_CM146338.1, on the reverse strand, counting down.
GCAATGTATGGCGGAGATAGAAGTAGAAAAGAAAATTTAGTTGAATACGGGTTTAGATTACCTGCCGCGATGGACAATAGACCTTTAAAATTTGAAGAATTTGAAGCTATTCAAAATCAAACAATATTTGTATCTGCAACACCTGCAGATTACGAACTTCAAAAAACAGAAGGAGTTTTTGTTGAGCAAATTATTAGGCCAACCGGGTTATTGGATCCACCAATAGAAGTAAGACCAAGTTTAAATCAAATTGATGATTTAATCGAAGAAATTCAAATAAGAGTTGAAAAAGATGAACGTACTTTGGTTACTACTCTTACCAAAAGAATGGCTGAAGAATTAACAAAATACCTAACTAGAGTAAGTATTAGGTGTAGATATATTCATTCTGATGTTGATACTTTAGAACGTGTTGAAATAATGCAAGACCTGCGTAAAGGGTTATTTGATGTTCTTATTGGCGTAAACTTATTAAGAGAAGGACTAGATTTACCGAAGTTTCTTTAGTTGCTATTTTAGATGCAGATAAAGAAGGATTTTTAAGAAATGTAAAATCATTAACACAAACTGTTGGTAGAGCTGCAAGAAATGTAAATGGTTTGGCTATAATGTATGCTGATAAGGTTACTAAAAGTATGCAAAAAACTATTGATGAAACTAATAGAAGAAGAGAAAAACAAATAGCATACAATACCAAGAACAACATCAAACCTACTCAAATAAATAAAAAAATAGACGATACTTTGTCAAAATCTGCAGTATCAAGTTATCATTATGACAACGCAAAACAAGTTGCCGCAGAGCAAGATTTACAATATTTACCTAAAGAAGAAATAGAGAAAAGAATTCGAGATAAAAGAAAAGAAATGGAAGCTGCAGCTAAAAATTTAGATTTTATTGTTGCTGCAAAATTACGTGATGAAATTGCAGTTTTAAAGGAGAAAATTTAATTCATTAAAACTTTACTAATAAAATACTTTTCAACATCATAAAAATAACCCAAAGTTTTTTTGTTGAAGAAACATTTTCTTCTAATATCAAGAAACTATTTTCTTGTTCGCAAGCTACTAAAGCTACTAAAGCTACTAAAGTAGCACAAAAAGTTAGTGCTTAAATTTTTGTGTAATAATTTTTAATTCTAGGGTAAATTTTATATTATTTTATCTAAAAATAAAATTAAAATATACTCTCCTATCCTGTTCTCTCTAATGGGATACTAAATTAACTATCAAAACATTTACAATGCTATATAAATTCGTATTTTTAAATAAATTAATAAATCTTTAAAATTACTCAACACTTCTTCTTAACCTTAAAATACTATCAATTAATTTACCTGCTTTTCGTTTATAAATAGAATCGTCTTTTTGGGTGAATTTATTTTTAGCAACTCTATTAACTCTTGCATTATTTAAATACTTCAATTGTTTTTGGAGCTTAGAAACAATTTGCTCTACATTTAAAATTATTTCAGATTCTTCTCCTAACTTATTTAAACTTTTATTAAGCTTACTCAATTGTAAATTATATTTTTTCTCTTGAGAATTAGACCACTTTTTTAGTTCTTTTAGCTTATCTCTTCTTTTGCTTAAAGCATTAATTTTAGCTTTAATTTTTTTAATTAATACTGTATTATCCTGAAAAACTCTTATAGAATTAGAATGCCTCAAAAATAAATCATTGGCTTGTAATGTTGCTGTTTGAACAAAAAACAGCAACATTACAATAGCAAAAAATCTTATTTTAAATGTCATAGTTTAAAAATACAATTTAAAATATGAAATAAAAAAACGTCTCAATAAAATTGAGACGTTTTAACTAAATATATTTTTTTAAGAATTAAGCTTCTAAAACTTCTTGAACCTTATCAGCAGCTTCTTGAAATTCTGTTGCAGAAATAATTTCCATACCAGAGTTGTCAATTAATTCTTTTGCTTCTTTAGCATTTGTACCTTGTAATCTACAAATAATTGGCACAGTAATTTTATCTCCCATATTTTTGTAAGCATCAACAACACCTTGTGCTACTCTGTCACAACGTACAATACCACCAAAAATATTTACTAAAATTGCTTTTACGTTTTCATCTTTTAAGATGATACCAAATGCAGTTTCTACTCTTGCAGCATCTGCAGTACCACCAACATCTAAAAAGTTTGCAGGCTCACCTCCAGATTCTTTAATTAAATCCATAGTTCCCATTGCTAAACCAGCTCCGTTTACCATACAACCAACGTTTCCGTCTAAATCTACATAATTTAAACCAGCAGCTTTCGCTTCTACTTCTATTGGATTTTCTTCTCTTAAATCACGCATTGCTGCATAATCTTTATGTCTATATAATGCATTTTCATCTAAAGAAACTTTAGCATCTACTGCCATAATTTTAGAATCAGATGTTTTTAATACAGGATTGATTTCAAACATAGAAGAATCTGATTTGATGTAAGCAGTATATAAAGCTGTAACAAATTTTGTCATTTCTTTAAATGCAACACCAGATAATCCTAAATTAAAAGCAACTTTACGTGCTTGAAAAGGCATTAATCCTAATAATGGATCTACTTCTTCTGTAAAAATTAAGTGCGGAGTTTCTTCTGCAACAGTTTCTATATCCATTCCACCTTCTGTAGAATACATAATCATATTTTTACCTGTTGCTCTGTTTAATAAAACAGACATATAATATTCATCCGGCTCTTCATCACCTGGATAATATACATCTTCTGCAACCAAAACTTGGTTAACTAATTTACCTTCTGCAGACGTTTGAGGCGTAATTAACATCATTCCTAAAATATCATCAGAAATACTTTTAACTTCGTCTAAGTTTTTTGCCAACTTAACACCACCACCTTTACCACGACCACCTGCGTGAACTTGTGCTTTAATTACGTGCCAACCTGTACCTGTGTCTTCAGTTAGTTTTTTTGCAGCTGCTACTGCTTCTGCTGGAGTGTTTGCAACAATTCCTCTTTGAATTCTAACTCCAAAACTATTTAATATTTCTTTACCTTGATATTCGTGTAAGTTCATTTTGTGAATGTTTTTAACAGAAACAAAAATACAAATTCATTGGTTATAACTGCAATCTTTTAAATAAAAAATATCTATATATTTCTTTAAGATTTTTTTAACACCTCTTATTTGTAACACTTCTAAAAAAGTAAAGTCTTTACTATAATTAACACAATTTTATGAACCGAGTCTCTAAAGGTTAGATACTTTCGCTTTGTATTTAAACGTAAATCAACCAAAATCAAATGTTTAAAAGAATTTTATTAGTTAAATTAGTACTGTTTTCTGTCTTAATTTCACAAGCTCAAAACAACAAAAACAGAAAGACAGTTACTACACAAAGAGTTACCAAAGCTCCAAAAATAGACGGATTATTAAATGATGAAGCTTGGCAAAATGCCGAAATATTATCAGATTTTGTAATTTTTAGACCGGACAATGGTAAATTAGTTTCTTCTGAATACCAAACATTTGTAAAAGTAGCTTATGATGATGATGCCGTTTATATTTCTGCAAAATTATTAGATCCAGATCCAGAAAATATTCCGCAAGAGTTTGCGGTTAGAGATAATTTTAGTCAAGCAGATTTTTTCTTAGTTACTATAAACCCTAATGACGACGGTCAAAACCCATTTGAATTCATAGTTCAAGTTACCGGTAATCAAGGAGATGCAAAAGTTTCTAACGGTAATGAAGATTTTAACTGGAGTGCCGTTTGGGAAAGCGCTACAAAAATAACAGACAAAGGCTGGAATGTAGAAATTAAACTACCATATAGGGCAATTAGATTTGCAAATAGACCTGTACAATCTTGGGGTTTTAATTTTCATAGAAGGCTAGAAAAATTAAACGAACAACATACTTGGACACATATTGATAATTCTGTTGGAAGATGGACTCAATATGACGGTTTAATAGAAGGTTTTAAAAATATTACTCCCCAACTAGATTAAATTTGTATCCATACGCTTCTGCAACTTCAATTAGTTTTGATGGAGAAACAGAGTATGATTACAGTGTTGGTATGGACCTAAAATATGGTTTAACAGACAATTTTACTTTAGATGCAACCTTAATTCCGGATTTTAGTCAGGTTGGTTTCGATAATGTTGAATTAAATTTAGGTCCATTCGAACAACAATTTACAGAACAAAGACAATTTTTTACAGAAGGAACAGAACTTTTTAATAAAGGAAATTTATTTTACTCTAGAAGAGTTGGTGGTAGACCAATAGATCAATTTAATGTAGCATCAAACTTAATAAAAGAAGAAAATTTTGATGCAAATGGAAGACGAATTAACGAAGAAATAATAGATTATCCTGGTAAAGTTACCATGTTAAATGCGATTAAAATTTCGGACGAACTAAAAGCGGATTAGGAATTGGTTTTTTTAATGCGATTACAGAAACTACAGAAGCAACAATAAAAACAACCACAGAACAAATGTCCGGCGGAACCACAACAAATACTGTAACCACCGTAAAAGAAACTACAAATCCGTTTTCGAATTACAACATCATGGTTCTAGACCAACAGTTTAACCAAAACTCTACGGTTACTTTAATTAATACAAATGTAACTAGAGATGGTCGATTTAGAGATGCAAACGTTACCGCTTTAGATTGGCACATAGAAACCAAAGACAGCAAATACAATGCAGATGGATCTTTTAAAATGAGTAATATTTCTGATGATATAAACAACCCTAATACCGGTTATACTTTTGATAATAGCTTTGGATACAATTCGGGCATTGGAACTGGGAAATTGGTTATAATTTTGAAAACAAAGATTTTAATCCAAATGATTTAGGTATTTTGTTTTCTAATGACCAGCAAGCCATTTATGGCAGCGCAGGTTGGAGAACTTTACAACCAACCAAAAAATTTAACAATTATAGTTTTAACTTTTATAATCAGGTTAATTTTCAGCATTTTTCTGGTGCTTACACTGGTTACGAAGCTGGCTTTAACGCAAGCGCACAAACTAAAAAACGTTTCACGTTTGGTGGTAATTTAAACTACGGTTCTAAAAATCGAGATTATTTTGAGCCAAGACAAGGTACAACAAGCGGTATTTTCTTTCAAAGACCAGGAAAGAATGAATGTAAATGGTTGGATTTCTACAAATTCTCAGAAAAAATTAGAACTTAATGCCAACGGATATTTTACAAATTTCACAAATCATCCGCAGCAATCTTATGGCGTAAGTATTAGTCCGCGTTACCGTTTTACAAATCAATTTTCGCTTCAATATCGATTAAATTATAATAAAACTAAAAATGACCAAGGTTATGTAGACCAAGTAAATAACAACATTGTATTTGGGCAAAGAGATCGAAAAAGCTACACAAATACTATTTCGGTAAATATAGTTTTAGCACAAATTCTTCTTTATCTTTAAGTTTTAGACATTATTGGAGTGATGTTGAGTACAATAGTTTTTACAATTTAAATAGCGATGGAAGTTTGGCTGAAAACAACAATTATAATACAAACGATTTAAATTTTAACAGCTGGAATTTAGATTTAAACTACTTCGGCAATTTGCACCAGGAAGTCAACTAATAGTATTTTACAGAAATTCTATCTTTGATTCTAACAATAATTCCGGCTTAAAATTCTTCAAAAACTTAGATAATTTATTCGATCAACCACAACAACACACTTTATCTGTAAGGTTTGTATACTTTATCGACTACAATCGTATAAAAAATATTTTTAGCTAATTAGTTACTATATTATTTAAGATTTGAATTTGAAATCAGAAACGCTCCATAAGTGTTTCTGATTTCTTTTTTATACATTCGTTTTAAATTTGAAGAAATATGATAATTGGAAAAAATATTCATAAGTATTATGATGATGTTGAAGTTTTAAAAGGAGTCGATTTACATGTAAAAAAAGGAGAAATTGTTGCAATTGTTGGTCCTTCCGGTGCTGGTAAAACCACTTTACTACAAATTTTAGGTACTTTAGACAAACCTTTAAAAGAGCAAGATTTCGAATTATCAATAAATAATATTTCCTTAAAAAACTTATCTGATAAAGACCTCTCTTCATTTAGAAACAATCATATTGGTTTTATTTTTCAATTTCACCAACTTTTACCGAATTTACAGCCTTAGAAAACGTATGTATTCCTGCATTTATAGCAAATAAATCTAAAAAAGAAACCGAAACTAAAGCTCTAGAAATATTATCTTTTTTAGGCTTAGACCATAGAATAAACCATAAACCTAGCGAACTTTCCGGCGGAGAACAACAACGAGTAGCCGTAGCAAGAGCTTTAATTAACAATCCATCAGTAATTTTGGCTGATGAACCAAGTGGAAATCTCGACAGTGAATCTGCAAAAAATTTGCACGAATTATTCTTTAAATTAAGAGATGAATACGGCCAAACGTTTGTTTTGATAACGCATAACGAAGATTTAGCAGAAATGGCAGACAGAAAATTAACAATGAAAGACGGTAAAATCATTTAATTTTGTAACATATAACTTTAACGAAACACTAATGTAGTAAACCATAATATGAAAGAAACTTTTTTAAACTTAATCGACTACATTAAAAACCCAGTTTTAGAGAAAGATCTAAATACCGATACAAAATATCGATTTAAGATATTCTTACATTTATTAGTTATTAGTATTGCTACAGGTTTAATAATATCGCCAATTTTTGTAATTTTAGATGAAATAGGATTTGTAAACATGGACAATCATAAGATTGATGAAATGTTTAAAAACTTAAGCTTATTTCAAATTTTATTAACTGGCGGAATTATAGCACCTGTAATAGAAGAATTAATATTTAGAGCACCCATAACATCTTTTAAAAAACCTGCTTCTTTTAAAATAGGTTTTTATGTTTTTGCCGTTTTATTCGGTTTGGTACATTTAACTAATTTTGATATTACACCCAATGTATTAATTGCGGCTCCTTTACTAGTTTTACCACAAATTATATTGGGAGCATATTTTGGATTTATCCGAGTTAAATTTGGCTTAATTTGGTCTATGTTATTACACGGTTGCTATAACAGTATTCTAATGATTATAGGATTTGGGTTCGAATAACATGAATAAAAAAGAGTTAAAAGAATTTTTAGACGAAAAGGTTGTTCTATACAACAATCCTAATTTTATTGAGACAGACCCAATACAAATACCTCACTTATTTAGCAAAAAAGAAGATATTGAAATTGCAGGTTTTTTAACCGCAATTATTTCTTGGGGAAATAGAACCATGATTATTCGAAATGCGAATAAAATGATGGAAATGTTAGATAATGCGCCACACGACTTTATTTTAAATCACACAAGTAAAGATTTAAAAGTATTAGAAAATTTTGTTCACAGAACATTTAATCATATCGATTTAACACAATTTGTAAAATCTTTACAAAACATTTATATTAATCACGGTGGTTTAGAAAACATTTTAAATATTGATGACAATTCGAATACATATCAAAATTCTATTCATCAATTTAAAAAAGTTTTTTTGAAATCGAACATCATAATAGAACCTTAAAACATATTTCTGATCCCTTAAAAAATTCTGCAGCAAAACGTATTAATATGTTTTTAAGATGGATGGTTAGAAACGATAAAACAGGTGTAGATTTCGGACTTTGGGCAACTCATAATCCTGCTAATTTATCTTGCCCTTTAGATGTACATTCGGCAATGTTGCAAGAAAGTTAAAGCTACTTTTAAGAAAACAAAACGATTGGAAAGCGGTTGCAGAATTAGATAAAAATTTAAGAAAGTTAGATAAATTAGATCCTGTAAAATATGATTTTGCGTTGTTTGGTTTAGGCGTTTTCGAAAAGTTTTAATTAGTAATTAACAAGAGTTTTTTAATCGTAATTTTTGTAATAAATTTATATTTTTAAAAATGAATATTTACTGTATAGATGCAATTTAAAAATCCGTAAATTTTATATTTTTTAGCACTACTAATTATACCAATAATTGTACATCTTTTTCAGTTACAAAAATTCGTTAAAACACCATTTTCCAACGTTGCTTTTCTTCAAAAAATTCAGCAACAAACACGTAAGAGTTCTCGCATAAAAAAATGGCTAATATTAGCCACAAGAATGCTTTTATTTACCGCGATAGTTTTTGCTTTTTCACAACCATATTTTAGCAACAAAAATATTGATAAAAAACAGCATAATTTTATTTACTTAGACAATTCTTTAAGTACAAATACTAAAGGAGAGAAAGGAGATTTATTAAAAGTTGCAGCACAAGAAATTATTAAAAACTCTAGCTTAAAAAGCTCTTACAGTTTATTAACAAATTCTAATTTTTACGAAAACATTAGCAATAACGAGTTAAAAAATGTACTTTTAAAAGTAGAAAAAACCACAAAAAATTTAGATTTAGAGAGTATTTTATTAAAATTAAACCTAAACAATAAAAATAAAACAAACACTTTAAATAAAAACATATTAATTTCTGATTTTCAGAATACTTACATAAATAAGTTCACAAATGTAACACAAGAATTATCGCTAATTCAGCTACAATCTAGCAAAAAAACAATATTTCTATAGACAGTGTTTTTATCAGCAATAAAAATAACAACAACTTTACAGTAAATGTTGTTATTAATAACATTGGCACCAAACAAAACAATGTACCAATTGCACTTTTTAACAAAGACATTTTAGTTAGTAAGCAAACCTTCCCTATTAAAGAAAACTCAAAGAAAACGATTACTTTCACAGTAAAAAAATCTTTAGATTTTTCCGGAAAAACAACCCTTACTTATAGCGATACTTTTGGTTTTGACAACACTTATTATTTCACATTAAACAATAACGAAAAAATCAATATTCTTTCGATAGGAAACAGCGCTAATTTTTTACAAAAAATTTACACTGAAAATGAATTTAATTTCTCAGAAAAATCATTACAAAATGTAAATTATAACGCGTTAAAAAATCAGCAATTAATTATTTTAAACGAGTTAAAAGAAATACCGGAAATTCTTAAAAACAGTTTAGAAGATTTTCTAAAAAACGGAGGGAATTTAGTAATTATTCCGAACCAAAAAACAAACATTTCTTCTTATAATTTATTTCTTAAAAATTTAAAAATTGGCTCGATTAAAAACATCAAAAAAGACACCTTAAAAATAACTTCAATTAATTTTAAACATCCAATATTTGAAAATGTTTTTTCAAAAAATATTTCAAATTTTCAATATCCTTCAGTAAACAACCACTACCCTATTACTGGAAATATTTCTTCGATAATTTCATTCGAAAATAACACACCATTTATTTCAAAATTTATAAATAAAAACATCTATTTTGTATCAAGTTCGCTCGATAAAAACAGCAGTAACTTTATAAATTCACCGTTGGTTGTTCCTGTATTTTACAACATTGCAAAAGCTAGTTTTTCATATCCAAAATTAGCTTACAATTTAAATGAAGAAAACAAAATTGAAGTAAAAGTAAAAGCAAGTAAAGATGAGATTCTATCAATTACAAGCAAAAAATCCTCTTTTATTCCTTTACAACGAGCTTATCAAAATAAAGTTGTCATCAACACAACAGAGGAACCACAAGAAGCTGGTTTTTATCAAATAAAAAAACAAGATTCTATACTTAAAGAACTTGCTTTTAACAATCCTAAAGAAGAAAGCTCTTTACAATTTTTAAATCTTAATGATTTAAAAGAACAAAAAAACATCATTACTTATAACTCTATAAAAGATGTTTTTACAGAAATTAATAAAAATAACGAAGTTCAGTGGCTTTGGAAATGGTTTTTAGCCTTGGCAATTGTATCTTTGTTATTAGAAATTTTTATTCTAAAATTCTATAAACCATGATTACGCTTATAAAATCGGCAACAATTATAGACGCTTCGAGTTCTTTTCATAACCAAAAAAAGATGTTTTAATCGAAAACGGAGTTATCAAAAAAATAGAAGACACTATTGACCCTAAAGAAGATTACACCCTAGTAAATAAAGATAATTTGCATATTTCTTGCGGATGGTTTGATACAAGTGTTTCTTTTGGAGAACCGGGATTCGAAGAAAGAGAAACCATAGAAAACGGCTTAAAAGTTGCTGCGAAAAGCGGCTTTACTGCAGTTGCGGTAAACGCCAACTCAAATCCGGTTATAGATACCAAATCTTCAGTAGAGTTTTTAATAAATAAAGCAAACGGTTCTGCGACCAATTTATATCCTATTGCAGCTTTAACCGCAAAGAGTAAAGGAATTGAAATGGCTGAATTATTCGATATGCAACAATCTGGTGCTATTGCCTTTGGTGATTATAAAAAACCAATTGCTAATGATAACTTGATGAAAGTATCGTTATTATATGCTCAAAATTTTGGTGGTTTAATATTAAGTTTTCCTAAAAATTTAGCTATCGCTGGAGAAGGTATTGCAAATGAAGGCATAAACAGTACTAAGTTAGGATTGAAAGGAATACCAGCATTAGCAGAAGAATTACAAATTGCTAGAGATTTATTTTTATTAGAATATACTGGCGGTAAACTTCATATCCCTACAATTTCAACAGAGAAATCTTTACAATTGATAAAAGAAGCTAAAAAGAAAGGTTTACAGGTTACATGTAGTGTTTCTGCACATCATTTAATACTTTCTGATGACGAATTACATGGTTTTGATAGTAATTTTAAAACAAATCCACCGTTAAGAACTAATCAAGATTGTAAAGCTTTGCAAAAAGGTGTAAAATCTGGAGTTATTGATATTATTACCTCAGATCACAACCCGATTGATATTGAACATAAAAAAGTAGAATTTAGCGAAGCTAAGGATGGCACAATTGGTTTAGAAAGTTTATTTGGCGCTTTAAATTCTGTTTTAAACTTATCAGATTTTATTGAAAACATCACTTCAAAACCAAGAGAAGTTTTCGGAATTAAACCAACTTCTATTGCCGTAGGAGAAATGGCGGATATCTCATTTTTTAATCCGGAAGAGAAAAACGTATTTACTAAAGACGCAATTTTATCAACATCAAAAAACAGTGCTTTTTTAAATAAAAATCTAACAGGAAAAGTTTACGGAATCTTTTCTAACAACCAACTAATTTTAAATAAATAATGGAAAATCATACTGTAAAAGAAGGAAAAACAATGGCAATTATTAGCCATTTATGGATTATAGGATTGTTAATTGCTTTCTTTGTAAATAATAACAACAAAAACTTTTTTACAAGTTTTTACATTAGACAAAGTTTAGGTTTAAACTTAATTCAAGCTTTTAATGGATGGGTTGTTTATGAATTTATTGGAGCTACTGCTGGCGCAATACTTGGCTTTATCCTTTTTGTTTTTTGGATAATTTCTTTAATTGGCGCTATTAAAGGAGAAGAAAAACTTGTTCCTTTTATAGGCGAGAAGTTTCAAGAATGGTTTCAAAATATTTAAAAAATTTACCAAATGAGTAATTTACATTACGTTGTTAGAGAACCAAAAACTAACATAGAAAACCCTTCTCTTTTAATTTTACTTCATGGTTATGGCAGTAACGAGCAAGATTTATTTTCTTTTGCCAATGAATTACCAGATAATTTATTAATTGTAAGCGCACAAGCACCTTTGTCTATGGGATTTGGTGGTTACGCTTGGTATTCTATTAATTTTGATGATAAAAATGGTAAATTTTCTGATTTAAAAGAAGCCAAAGAATCTATTGATAAGATTGCCGTTTTTATCGATGAGATTAAATTAAAATACAATACTAATACAGATAAAACATTTCTATTAGGTTTTAGCCAAGGTGCTATATTAAGCTACTCTTTAAGTTTCTTTTTCCCTAATAAAGTTCAACATGTTATTGCTTTAAGCGGGTATATAAATACTGAATTATTACCTGAAAATATTTCATCTGAAATTAAAACGGATTATTATTGCTCGCACGGTTCTGTTGACCAAGTTTTACCCGTAGAATGGGCTAGAAAATCGAAACCTTTTTTAGATAATTTAGGTTTTAAAAATGATTATTCAGAATACAATATTGGTCATGGCGTTGCGCCTCAAAACTTTTTTAGTTTTAAAAAGTGGATTGAAGAACGCTTATAATCTTATTTTTAAAACAAAAATTTTATGCATAATTTCACCTTTAATCACATTGCTATTTCTATAAAAGATGTTACAAAATCTATAGATTTTTATCAAAAAGTATTAGGTTTAAAAGAAATTGAAAACACTGCTTCAAACTCTAAAACAAGATGGCTTTCTCTAAATGAAGACAGGCAATTACATTTAATTCCTAGACCAAATTTAGAAGTAAAAACTAATAAAGCAGTTCATTTTGCTTTGTCTACAGCACAATTTGATGCATTTATTTCACATTTAAACGATTTAAATATTGAATATTCTGATTGGAAAGATACACCTACAAAAGATTATTTAAGAAAAGATGGCATTAAACAAATTTATTTTCAAGATCCTGATGGTTATTGGATCGAAATAAATAATGATGTTTAAAAAAGTTGATATAACGTTGTAACTAAAACTCCTTTATTATCTGTAAGAGTAACAGACACTAATTCTTTTTCTGATTGCATCTTCAAATTAAAAGGCGGTGTTAACAAATTAATTCCGCTCTTTTTTTAATCGAATTCCTTGACCAGAAATAATATCTTTATTGGGTTCAAAATCACCTATGGGTAAATGCTCTGTTAAAATTAGATATTTATAACTATTTAATTTTTGAACAATATCTTCTACTTCTTTATTAGACAAATGCTGTAATACTTGCCTAATAATTGCACAATCTGCATTAGGTAAATCATCTTTAGCAATATCCAAAGTAAGAAAACTTAAGTTTTTTAAACTAAATTTTTCTTTATTATAATTGATTAAATCTTCTACTATATCTACAGCAATATAGTCTGTAGTAAATTCTACAAAATGTTTACCAATATTAAAATCTCCACAACCTAAATCGCACACAGAAATAGGCGATTTAAATGATTTAAGAAAAAAACGAACATTTTGAACATATGGTTTTACAATATATTCTAAATGAGAACCTTCACCAGAATAAAATAAGCCATCTCCTTTTCCCCAAAGATATTTATCATAAACTTGAGTCATAGCTGCTTTTGTAGGCCAAGGTTTTTTATTTTTTCTGCTCATTCTAAATTAATACAAGAATTAGAAATGCATATTTAAAATATTTAAATATAGTATTAAAATAAAATCATAAAAATATATTTTCTTTTAAACTACCTTTGCAAAAAAATATTACATGCAATTTTCTAAGTTTTCATTAAATAATTCAATTTTAAAAGCTGTTTCGGAAGAAAGATTTCACACTGCAACCTTGGTTCAAGAAAAAGCAATTCCGTTAATTTTAGATAAAAAAAATGTAATCGTTTCTGCAAATACAGGTACAGGTAAAACAGCTGCTTTTGCACTACCTATTTTAGAACTTATAACAAAAGACACAGAGAATTTAGAAACTGAAAAAAAGAAAATTAAATCTGTTATTCTAACTCCAACAAGAGAGTTAGCGATTCAAATTTTAGAAAATTTTGAAAGTTTTGGCAAATACACAAATAGCACTGTAACGGCTGTATATGGTGGCGTTTCTTTAGAACCTCAAAAAGAAAAACTAGCTTCGGTGTAGATATATTAATTGCAACTCCTGGTAGATTAATAGACTTGCAAATGCAAGGAAATATAGATTTAAGTAATGTAGAAATTTTTGTTTTAGACGAAGCAGATTTAATGCTAGACATGGGTTTTATAAACGATATTAAAAAAATCGAAAGCCTTAGCCCTAGAAAAAAACAAACACTATTATTTTCTGCAACTATGCCAGAAAAAATAGTTGAATTAGCTAATGCTACCTTAAAAAATGCAGTTAAAGTAGAAATACATCCGGAAGAAACTACTGCAAAAAACATTGGACAATTATTATATTATCTTCCAAAGAAAAACAAAACAGATCTCTGTTTAAACTTGTTGAGAAACACAATTAATGGAAGAATTATTATTTTTAGGCGTACAAAATTTGGAGTTGATAAATTAGAAAATTCACTTTTAAAAAACGAATATAAGGTTGCTAGTATTCATGGAGATAAAACGCAGGCAACAAGAAATAAAGCTATTGAAGATTTTAAAAATAAAAAAGCAAACATTTTAATTGCCACAGATGTTGCTTCTAGAGGTATTGATATTACAAATGTTGACTGTATTATTAATTTTGATATGCCAAATGTACCAGAAACTTATGTACATCGAATAGGTAGAACAGGTAGAGCGGGTAAATCCGGAATAGCATTTTCATTTTGTTCGCCTGACGAAAATGGGTATATAAAATTAATAGAAAACCTAATCGAAAGACCTATTAAAGTGGTTACGGATCATCCGTATGTAATCAACAAACCAAAACACACAAAAAAACAACCTAACACCATAAGTAAAAATAAAAAAGGTAGAAAATCTGAAGCTTCTAAAAAGAAGAAAAAACGCTGGTATTAAATTTAATTTAAAGCTTTATAAACTTGCTCTTTAAGCTGTTTTGCAGTATAAGGCTTACCAATTACATCTTTAAAACCAATACTTTTATATCGTAAAACATCTTCTTCTGTAGTGTTTGCTGTTAATGCTAAAAAAGGAATTTTAGAGTTATCACTTGCAAATTCATTAGACATTTGAACTAACTGTTCGCCTGTAATATTTGGCATGTGTATATCTAAAAGAACGATATCAAAAATGTTATTTTTTAACAATTGTAAAGCTTCAAAACCATCTTTTACTAAAGTTAAAACTACATTTTCAGATTTTAAAATATGAGAAACAATTGATTGATTTAACACATCATCATCTGCTACTAATATTCTTTTGCCTACTAAATTTATGTCTGTAAATTTCTCTGGATTCTGATTCTGAGATTGCTGATTTTGCTTCGGTTTTGAAAAAGGAATTTTTACTTTAAACAAAGTACCAGAATTCAGTTTACTTTTCACAGAGATTTCTCCGTTCATTGCCAAAAGCAACTTCTTAACAATAGACAAACCAAGACCAGCGCCACCGTACACTCGATTATCATCTTTATTATTTTGCTGATATTCATTAAAAATTTTAGAAGCTTGTTCAGCAGTCATTCCTCTACCGGAATCTTCAATTAAAAAGTTTAAAAGAACCTGATTTTCTTCTTCTGAATCTATATTTAACTTTAAAGATATAACTCCTTTTTCAGTAAATTTTAAAGCGTTTGATAATAAATTAGATAAGATTTGATTTACTCGAACATCGTCACCAATTAAAACTTTAGGTATATTTTCATCAACCTCTAAAGCTAAAGTAATTTTATTGTTTTTATTCGGAATCTATAATTATCAATGGCATTTTTAGCAACTTCATGAACATTTAATTCGGAATTTACCAAATCTAATTTTCCGGCTTCTATTCTAGATAAATCTAAAATATCGTTTACAATTACTTTAAGGTTTTTACCGGATAAAGATAAAAGATTGGCATATTCTTTAACATTATCATTTATACTTTCATTAGAAATCATTTCAGAATATCCTAAAATAACATTTAAAGGATTTCTGATTTCATGACTCATCATTGCTAAAAATCGAGACTTTTCTTCGTTTGCTTTATCTGCAATTTTTCTTAATCGATCTAACTCAATATTTTTTTCTGCCAGTTCTCTTTTCACAAAGAAAATATCGTTTCGATTTTGATTTAATTGATCGACGTATTTATAAACATTTGTTCTGTTATGAATTAAAACTGTTACAACCTTGCTTGTATTAAACAACTCTAAATCAACATTAAATTCTTGATTATCTGCGTTAACAACCATGCCCTCTAACAGAAACGAAGTATTTTCTTCTAAAGCTTCTAATGTTCCTTCTAAAAAAGGACAGACATCAAAAATACTTTGATTTAAACGAAATTCTGAGATAGCAAATTTACCAGCATCGATATTTAAAATCACACCAGAAATATTGGTGGTAATTTGTATAAAAACATCTTCTATTTTTGCTGGTATCAAGTGAATTTTATTTTAATGAATTTGCTGCTAACTTTAAAAATGCATTCTCTACGTTTTCATTTTCTTTTGCACTTGTAATTAGATCTATATCTAAAGAAACTTTATTTTTAACTGCTAACAACTCATCTTCTGTAAGTAAATCTTTTTTGTTACCCACAATGGTTATTTCTTTTAAACCGAGACAATTCTTTTACGTTACCAACGTATTCATCTAATTTTAAATACGTTTCTTCTCTGCTTAAATCGAAAACATACATGGCTGCTTTTGCTCCTAAAAAATAAGCTTTGGGTATTTTTTCATCTTCACTTGTTCCTGCAACGTCCCAAATTAAAAGTTTAATTTCTTGATTTTCGTAGGATACAATTTTAGAACTAACCCTAACACCAATAGTGCTTATATAGTCTTCTGAGAATTGATTTAAAACAAATCTTCTAATTAAAGATGTTTTACCAACGCCAAAATTACCAACTAATAAAACTTTTTTAGCTATCATTATTATTAATCTATTAAATGTCTTTCTATTAAGACATTCAGTTTAACTTCATCTGATAAATAATCGCGATCTCTTAAGATAATTTCTGCTAAATTATTTACGTTATCAGACAAGTTCTCTCTAAATTCATTGTTAATTACTCCTGAAGTTGCAATTGCAATGTATATCGTTTTGAAGTTTTTTATGGTAAGCTGAAAGTTATCGAATCGAATATCTTCTAAATTTTGATCTTCTTTAGAAAACGCTTCTTCTGCAAATGATTTAATGGCTGTTAACATACCAGAAACCATATCTTTATCTGCAATATTACCTCTTGTAAAATTTCCCGATAATAAACCGAGTCTTTTTCTATGATAAAAACCTCTTCTATTATTGGCTCAAAAACTTCTTGTAGTACATCTTCTGCATCACTCTTTTTTCCTTTAAAAAACCTTTTTAAGATTTCAGTAATCGAGAATTTTTCTGTGATGGTTTTATTAATACTGTCAGACAACTTTGTTATTTCACTAACAATTGCTTTCTTAATAAGTTTACCCATTATTGGGTATAAAGCTTCTACAACCTCATCTTGCGAGTCTCTAATTTGTACTTTTATTGTTTCTGTAATCGTGCTTCCAAAATAAGCTGGAAAATTTTTACGAAGATCTTCAATTTTTTCATCTACTAAAGGCGTAACCTTCTCAGATAATCTTTCTTTTTCTAAAATTCTATTACTTAGATCAGAAAACTTATCTCTATCTTCTTCTAATAAAAGTTCTCTGAGCAACTCAAAACGATTGTCTTTTTTGTTATCTACAGTTTCCTTTTTCATCTATTCTTGCAACATCAATGCAATTTTTTCTAAAGCTTTTCCTAATTTTTTTCTATCTGCTTTTTCATCATCTAAATCTGCCAATTTCTTATCTAAATCTTCGTTTAAATCTTGAAATTTATGATCCATTAGACTTTCTAAATCTGCTAATTTATTTTCTAAATTTGCTACAGATTCTCCTAAGTTTTTTTGAGTTTCGTCTCGTAATGCTTTAATTCTGTTAAAAACATCTTCAAACTCAGAATTGTATTGCTGAATATTTTCACCAAAAATTAAGTCTCTTACTGCTGCAATTCTACTATCTTCTACTTGATTAGCTTTGGTTGCTTTGCTATTCTCTGACTTGTTTTCCATCTATATTATTAATTGCGTTGATTTATTTGGCTTATTAAATAAAGCAATTTTTTTGCTTTTATTACCTATAATAACAAATATACGTTAAAATATAATTATTTAAAATCTAACTTGTTATTTTTAAACCATCATAAGCCAAATAAACATTTGGCGGTAAGTTTTTAGAGACTTCTTTATGAAAACCTAATTTGTGACTAATATGCGTAAAATAAGTTTTTTTAGGCTTAATTTTTGCCACAAAATCTAAGGCTTCTTCTAAGTTAAAATGTGTAGGATGCGCCTCTAATCGTAAAGCATTTACTATTAAAACATCTAAGTTTTTTAGCTTATCAATTTCTGATGTTTCAATAGTTTTTACATCTGTTAAATAAGCAATATTTTCTATTTTGTAACCTAAAATAGGCAAATTACCATGCAAAACCTGTATTGGCGTTACATTTAAATTACCTAATTTAAAACTTTGATTATCAACAATAGTTGGTTTCACACTTGGTGCACCAGGATATCTGTTTTCTTTAGAAAATATATATTGAAAACGTTGTTCTAAACTCTCTAACGTTCTCTCATTTAAATAAATAGGCATCTCTCCTATTTTATAACAATAAGGTCTTAAATCATCTAAACCTGCTGTATGATCTGCATGTTCGTGGGTAAATAAAACGCCTTCTACCAATTGCACATTCTCTCTAAGCATTTGTTGTCTAAAATCTGGACCACAATCGATAACATAAGACGCATCATCCGAAGAAATTAACACAGAAGATCGTAAGCGCTTATCTTTAAAATCTTTAGACAAACAAACAGGATCGTTACTTGCTATCATTGGTATACCTTGTGATGTACCTGTACCTAAAAAAGTAATATTTAACAGTTTTTTATCAGTTTTCATTGAAACAAAAATAAGATAAAAATTTACTGATTACACACTTATTTAGTACATTTGTTGCGATAATTAAAAACGAATTTATGGCAATTTCTTTAAAAGGAGATCAAGAAATAAGTAGTGTACCAACAACTAAAAGCAAAGCGCTTAGAATTAACTTAAACTCTGATATTTACGGTACTTTTGCCGAAATTGGAGCCGGACAAGAAACAGCGCGTAATTTTTTAGATCTGGTGCTGCTTCGGTACAATTGCAAAGGCAATGAGTGCATATGATAAAGATTTTTCTGATGCTATTTATGGTATCGAAGAAGATAAACGTTATGTTACTCAACCTCGTTTAAAGAAAATGTTACGTCATGAAATCGATTTAATGGAAGATCGATTAAGTAGATCTAAACATCCTGATAAATTATTTTTTAGTTATGCAAATACCGTAACAACTATAGATTTTGCAAAGAAATTTAAAGGTCATGGTTGGGTCGGAATCCGTTTTCAATTAGATCCTTTAGAAGGGTACAACGAAATTATTTTACACTTACGTTTTAAAGAAACAGATGCTCGTTTACAGCAAGAAACTTTAGGTATTTTAGGTGTAAACTTAATTTATGGTGCTTTTTACTTAAATGATAATCCGAAAGAATTGGTAAAATCTTTTTACCATAATTTAAGTAACGATCAATTAGAAATTGATATGATTAATTTCTCCGGACCTCGTTTTATGTATGTTGATAACCGTTTAATGAGTTTACAATTACTTAAAAACGGAATGACAAATGCGGTAATGTTTGGCCCAGACGGAAACAACTTATTACCAGCACAAGTATTATACAAAAAGAATATTTTGGCCTTAAGAGGTAGCTTTAGACCAGTTACTAAGGTAAATATGGATATGTTTGAGAAGTCGAAAAAACTTTTCTTCGAAGAAAATAAAGTTGAAGAAAGTAAAACACAAGTTATTTTCGAAATTACCTTAAGTAATTTAAGTGCAGAAGGTAAAATTAACGAAAGAGACTTTTTAGACAGAGCAGAACTACTTTGTTCACTCGGACAAAATGTAATGATTACTAGTTTTCAGCAATACTTTAAATTGGTAGAATACTTTAGTGAATTTACCAAAGAAAGAATGGGGTTAACTATGGGTGTTCAAAACTTAATTCAAATTTTTGATGAAAAGTACTACAGAAATTTAAGTGGTGGAATTTTAGAAGCATTTGGTAAACTTTTCTACAGAGATTTAAAAGTTTACATGTATCCTTATCACGATCAAGCATCAGGAGAATACATTACCAGCGAGAACTTAAAAGTGCACCCTAGAATGAAAGAATTATTTAAATTCTTTAAGCACAATGGTAAAGTTGTAGATATTGATGACTTTGATAAAGAAATTTTAGATATTTTTTCTCGTACAGTTTTAAAAATGATTTTAGACGGTAAAAAAGGTTGGGAAGAAATGTTACCGAAGGAATTCCGAAATAATTAAGCAAAAAAGATTGTTTGGTTACTCTAGATCTAGAATAGATAAATAATCTAGATTAAACCTTTTGTATAAAATTTTGTCTTACTAAAAAACAACCCAATTGAAAGACGAAATTGTTTTAATAGAACAACTTAAAAATGTTGCCACTAGAGAAGCTGCCTTTAGAGAGTTAATAAAACTCTACAAAGAGCGCTTGTATTGGCATATACGTAAAATTGTAGTTTCTCATGATGATGCAGACGACGTTTTACAAAACACATTTATAAAGGTTTACAAAAACATCGATAAGTTTAACCAAGAAAGCAAGTTGTTTTCTTGGATGTACAGAATTGCAACAAACGAATCTATTACATTTATTAATAAACGTGCAAAAGACAGAAATGTAGATATTTCTGAAATGCACGAACAATTAGC
The DNA here is from genome assembly GCF_055693625.1 of Polaribacter sp. HA6-7. Lineage (NCBI taxonomy): Bacteria > Pseudomonadati > Bacteroidota > Flavobacteriia > Flavobacteriales > Flavobacteriaceae > Polaribacter > Polaribacter sp. HA6-7. Next base: position 1,141,859 of record NZ_CM146338.1, on the reverse strand, counting down.
ATCTAGTTTAGAAAGTGATGTGTATTTTTCTCGGTGATGAAATTCAGATTATACTTCAAAAAGCAATTGCTACCCTACCACAAAAGCAGCAACTTGTATTTAACATGAAATATTTTGATGAAATTAAGTATAACGAAATGTCAGAAATTTTAGAAACTTCTGTAGGAGCTCTTAAATCTTCTTATTTTCATGCAGTTAAAAAAATAGAAAGCTATATAAAAAATCAAACAGATTAAACCTTTTGTAAATAATTGTGTCTAAATAGTAATTATGGAAAACAAAATTAAACATAGCGAAGACTTTTTAAAATCGGTAATTAAAAAAATACTGGTTTATCTGCTCCCAAAAATTATTTTGAGAATGCAGAAGATAAATTCTCTGCCTTTCTTAAAGAAGAAAAATTTCCAAAAGAAAATGGTTTTTCTATACCAGATAATTACTTCGACACATTAGAAGATTCAATAATAAACAAAGTAATTGTTTCTAAAAAAGGTAAAGTAATCTCTTTAAAAGATAAAATAATTAGGTTTATACCAATTGCAGCAGCCGCTTCTGTTGTTTTATTTTTAAGCATCAATTTTTATAATAATTTTAAAACTGATGAAATAAATTTTGACACTTTAGCTGAAACAGATATAGAAAACTGGGTAATTGAAAATGCTAGTGATATTTCTGATGAAGATTTTGCAGCCTTAATTAATAATGAAGTAAATAACGAAAATGACTTTGCTTTTGCAAGCCTAAACAATACAGATATAGAAGATTACATTATAGATTCTGAAAACACATCTTTATTAAACGAAAACTATTAATAATGAAAAAATACATCTTACTTTTAACAATAATACTTACTTCTTTTAGCAGTATCGCACAACATACTAAAGAAAGTAGAAAAAAATTAAAGCTTTAAAAACAGCTTATTTAACAGAAGAATTACAGCTTACTTCTAGCGAGGCAGAAAAATTTTGGCCTTTATACAACAAACACGAAGAAAAGATAGATTTTCTTAGAAATAAAGGACGTATAGAATACAAGAAAAAAATTAAAGAAGCAGGCGATTTAAGCAAATTAGAAGAATCTGATGCAAAAAAACTAGTTTTATTAAGACTAGAGTTAGAAAACGAAATGGCTTCAGAAAAAGAAGATTTTAACACTAAAGTTTCTAAGTTTTTATCTTATAGAAAAATAATGAAACTTCATATTTCTGAAAGAGAATTTGCTAGAAAGTTAATGAGAAAATATGGTAAAGGAAGAAGTAAAAAAGAATAATAAAAACTTTATATAAATTAAAAAGAGGCTTTAAAGCCTCTTTTTTTATTTCTTAAGTAAATTCATACATATTAAAAGTTCTGGTTTATTTGCTGTAAAACCTCTTAACCAAATTACAAGTTCGTTAATTTCGTACGGCAATAGTCTGTCTAAACTTTTTTGTAATTCTTTGCAAAAAAGATCTGAATTAAAGCTAACTTTTTTTAAAACCGTTTTCGTATATTCAAACATTGCTCTAGCCATAATTTAATAATATTTAAAGTTTTAACGTTAATAATTCATTTTTAGTATAACTAACCAAATTTAATAAAAAAACCATCAACAGAAATGTTGATGGTTGTTAAAAAATATCTAAAAAAATTAAGATTAAATCTTATTAATTTTAGCGATTAAATCGTTGGCTCTTGTTTCTAACTCTGCACTTACTTGCTTGTAATGTGCTTTTTTGTTTTCTACACCTTTTGCGTTAATTTTTCCAATTAAATCGTCAAAAGTGTTTATAGTTTCATCTATAACTGCCTCTACTTCTTTATTCTCTCCTTTAAGATCAACTTTTTCAGAAGCGTATCCAATAATATCTCCTAAAGTATAGTTAATATCTTTTTTTAAGTTTTTTATGCTTGCCATAATTTATTTATTTTAAAGATGCAAAGTTAATTGTTTTTATCTAATTGACTCTGAAATTCTTCAAAAAATAAACCAATATGATAACCATCTACCAAAGCATGATTTACAGAAATAGCAACAGGCATTTTTATTTGATTATTTTCTGTAAATGTTTTACCAAATGCTAGTTTAGGTATACTATCATTCTTAACGCCAGATACAGGTTCTTTTTGACTTGTAAAAGAAAACCACGGCAATGCAGAACAATAGATACAATCATCAGAATTTACCGGTGGAAACAATTCTTCTGAATTTAAAATTCTTTCCTTTTCCTTAAGAAAGTTATCGTTAAAATTTTTAAAAATTTCATCAAAATAAATATAAGAAAAACCAAATGTATGATCTTCTCTAGCTATTGTTGCAGATGCATTTATTACATCATGAATAGCAATTTTATCTTCTTGAATTCTATATTTAAAATTTTCAATAGAATTTAACGCGACTAAACATGCGTGCAAATACATTGCAAAAAAAGAAGTTTTTTTCTTTAGACAATTTTAAGGTATTTGTAACATCAACATTTACTGTAACCGAAAAAAAGGATCTTCTAAACTTTTAAAATGTTGAAAATGCTGTTTTCTGTTCCAAGAATCTATATCTAAATACTTCATAAAAAATTTTGTATGTCTGTAATTTTAGAAATTGTTTTATAGCTTGCATCGTTTTTTTCTTCGGATGTAACTTCTTCATGCGCCCAAGTTGTATGAAAAGGAATATGAATTGCAGATGCACCTAAAGCAACTAAAGGCAAAACATCAGACTTTAAAGAATTACCAATCATTAACAATTCTGATGGTTCTACTTCTAGATGTTTCATCAATTTTAAATAATCTTTTTCTTTCTTATCGCTCATTACTTCGATATGATGAAAATATTTTAGAAGATTCGATTTTTCTAATTTTTTTCTTGATCTAATAAATCACCTTTTGTAGCAACTATCAATTTATACTTGCCTTGTAAATTACTTAACACCTCTTCTACTCCGTCTAATAATTCTATAGGTTGTGCCAACATTTCTTTACCAATATCTAGTATTTTTTCGATTGTTTTTTGTGGCAACTTGTAATTAGATAATTCTAATGCACATTCTACCATCGATAAAACAAAGCCTTTTATGCCGTAACCATAAATTTCAAGATTTTTAATTTCTGTTTTAAAAAGCTCTTGATCTATTTTATTTTTAGTTTCGTATTTAGATATTAATTCAGCAAAAGTTTCTTCTGCTTCTCTAAAATAAGTTTCGTTTACCCACAAAGTATCATCAGCATCAAATGCGATTACTTTTATATTTTTAAACATATTATAAGTTTAAGTATTTTTTGGCTTTTTCTAAGTCTTCTGGTGTATCTATACCTACCGCTTCTACAGAAGTTTCTACCATTTTTATTTTTTTACCAATTTCTTGGTATCGAATTGCTTCAATTTTTTCTGAAGCTTCTAAAGGTGTCATTGGTGTTTTATAAAAATCTAATAAAGCTTGTTTTCTAAAAGCATAAACACCTTTGTGTTTATAGTATTTTACATTGATATTTTTATCTCGATGAAATGGGATAACGCTTCTAGAAAAATAAATAGCCAAATTATTTACATCTGTAATTACTTTAACGTTATTTGGATTTTCGATATCTTCTTTATTAGTAATTTCTACTTTTAGCGAAGCTAAATCTATTTCTTTTTTTAAATCTTTCTTAAATACGTCTACTAATTTCTCTAACGATATTTTGTCTATAAATGGTTCGTCTCCTTGCACATTAATTACAATATCTGCGTCTAAAAACTCTACAGCTTCTGCAATTCTATCAGAGCCACATTCGTGCTCTTTTTTACTCATAATTACGTTACCGTTAGCATTAGAAATGTTTTCTTTAATTATATCTGAATCTGTGACTACATAAACCTCGTCAAATAAATCTGTATGTAAAGCAGCTTCGTATGTTCTTAAAATCACGGTTTTACCACCTAAATCTTTCATTAATTTACCAGGAAATCGAGAAGCACTGTAGCGTGCAGGAATCATTGCAATTACTTTCATGAATAGCTTTTTGTATGCATCAAAGATAATATTTAAATGGATAGCGTTAAACTACACTTTACAATTTTTATAATTTTGAGTGAACAAAAAAATTAATTATCATGAGAAGTATTTTGTGGCTTGTAGCCGTAGTTTTTATTATTATTTGGGCATTAGGTGTTTTAGGTATTGTGCCAGGAATTGCAACTAGCAGTTTAATACACACATTACTAGTAATTGCAGTTATTGTAATTCTTTATAATATTATTTCCGGTAGAAAACCATTGTAATGTCTCTTAATATAAGATAAAAATTCGGTGAGAGTTTCAGAAGAAATCATGAATATAAAAACAAGATAAGATGACAACAGATAAAATTATTATTAAAAACGCATTGCTAATTACATTTTTAATTGGTGGATTTTTTCTACTGTGTAAATTAGTTGGCTTAGAAGAAAACCCATATTTAAGATTTTTAAATTTAGCATTTGTATTATTTGGTATATACTTAGCCATTAAAGAAAGTGTATACAAAAACAATGAAACTAAATACACTACAAATTTAGGTATTGGTATTAGAACTTCTGTTATTGCAGTAATTCTTTCTATTATTGGTGTTGTAATTTATGTACAATTTATAAATCCTGATTTTCTAACTGTAATGAACAACTCTTTTTTAATTGGTGGTAATTTAACGTTGCCGAAGTAGTAATTACTTTATTAATAGAAGGTATGGCATCTTCATTTATAGGTTCTTTTATTATAATGCAGTTTTATAAAAACCACGACAAAGAGAATTTAAACAAATAAAAAAACTCCCAATTGGGAGTTTTTTTGGAATATATTATTTTAAATTTTTATTCTGCTAATGCTTCATCTGTAGCAATTAGTGCAAAAAACTTATCTAAATTTGGTAGAATTACAATTCTAGTTCTTCTATTTTTCGCTCTATTTTCTCGTGTATTATTTTCTACTAAAGGCATTGTAGAACCTCTACCGGATGCAATTAATCTGCTACCATCTACATTGTATTTATTTTCTAATAATCTTACAATTGACGTAGATCTTTTAACACTCAAATCCCAATTATCTTGCACAGAAGCATTGTTGATAGTTCTTGAGTCTGTATGACCTTCTATCATCACATCCATACTTGGTTCAGAATTTATAACATTAGCCAACTTTTCTACTAAACTATAAGCTCCTTTTTTTACTCTATAACTTGCCGTATTAAATAACAATTTATCAGAAACAGAAATCATTACAACTGTTTGGTCGATATCTATATTTATATCATCAGAATTATTAAGATCAGAAGTATTCATCTTATTCTTTAAATTATAAGATATCGCTAGGTTTAAAGAATCTTTTAGAGTCTTAGCCTCTGCTAAATCTGCTGCATCTACTTTTGCTAGCGTTTCTCTCATTCTTTCTCTAGTCTTATTAGATATTACGGCTGTATTACCAACCATATCTAATTTGATGTCATTTTCATTTTTCAAAGTAACGTTGTCACTTTTTAAGGAGTTAATTTTATCATTATAATTAGCTACTCTTTTTTCAATTTTAGCAAATTTACCTTCTAAAGCTTCTTTTTCTAAAGTAGTTTTTTGAAGATTTCCTTTAGCGTCTATATATTGACTTTCTAAAGCAGCATATTTCTTTTTAGACACACATGATGTTGCCAATAAAGACAATGCTACAAAGGGAATAATAAGTTTTTTCATAATTTTAAGTTTTATTAATAGTTATCTTTTAAAACCTACATTTTTTCGAATTAGTATAACACTAACTGTATTTTATAACTTTTTAACTTAAAATGTTAAAAAAACCATAATAACTTAATATTATGGTTTTTTAGAAAAATTAAAATGTATGTACGAGTTATTTAAGCGAACTTAAACTACTCTTTATTGTTTCTATTTTAGCAATAGTATCTGCTTCTTTTTTACGTTCTAAAGCGATTACTTGCTCTGGTGCATTTGCCACAAAACGTTCGTTAGAAAGCTTTTTGTTAATACCAAACAAGAAACCTTCTGCTCTTTTTAATTCTGTTTCTAACTTTTTAATTTCGGCTTCTACATCTATATTTTCTATAGAAATTGGTACAAAATATTCATTTGATTTTACTCTAAATGAAGCGCCGTCTACTTTTTCTGAAACATAGTTTATTACTGATGTATTTGTTAATTTCTGAATAACAGCATCAAAATCTTTAGAACTTTTATCATTATCAATTACAAATAATTCAACCGCATCTTTAAATGAAATGTTCTTATCTTTTCTAATAGTTCTAATTCCTGAAACTACATCTGTAGCAAAATCGAAATTGGTAATTATTTGCGTATCAAACTCTTTAATTGTAGGATATTTAGCAATAACCAATGCTTCTTCTGATGATCTTTCTGTAATATGTTGCCAAATTTCTTCTGTTAAAAATGGCATAAACGGATGCAATACTTTTAAGTTATTTTCTAAAACTTCTATAATTGCATCAAACGTAGTTTTGTCTATTGGTTTCTGATATGCAGGTTTTACAATTTCTAATAACCATGAAGAAAAATCATCATTAATTAGCTTGTAAATTGCCATTAAAGCATCAGACAAACGATATTTAGAAAAATGATCTTCTATTTCTGCCAAAGTTTTTTGAAACTTAGCTTCATACCATTCTAAACCAATTTTAGAAGTTTCTGGTTGTGGTAAACTTGCATCTACGTCCCAACCTTTTATCAAACGGAAAGCATTCCAAATTTTATTTGCAAACCCTTTTCCTTGTTGACATAAATCTTCATCAAACATTAAATCGTTACCTGCTGCAGAACTTAATAAAAGTCCAACTCTTACACCGTCTGCGCCATAATCATCAATTAATTTAAGTGCATCTGGCGAATTACCTAAAGATTTAGACATTTTACGTCTTTGTTTATCTCTAACTAACCCTGTTAAATATACGTTATTAAAAGGTTTTTGATCTTTATATTCATAACCTGCAACAATCATTCTTGCCACCCGGAAAAATAAAATATCCGGACCAGTAACTAAATCGTTTGTTGGGTAATAATATTTAATCTCTTCGTTCTCTCGGATTTCTAATTCCGTCGAAAACAGACATCGGCCACAACCAAGAAGAGAACCAAGTATCTAAAGCATCTTCATCTTGCTTTAAATCGGACGCAGACAAAGAAGCATTTCCTGTTTTTTCTTTTGCTAAAACTAAAGCATCTTCAATATTTTCTGCAACTACAAAATCTTCTTTTCCGTCTCCATAGAAAAAAGCAGGAATTTGTTGTCCCCACCAAAGTTGACGAGAAATATTCCAATCACGTACATTTTCCATCCAATGACGGTACGTATTTTCGAATTTTTTTGGATATAAGTTGATATCAGTATCATCACCTAAAACTGCTTTAATTGCAGGTTTAGCCAATTCTTCCATCTTTAAAAACCATTGGTCAGACAATCTAGGTTCAATAACCGCTTTTGTTCTTTCTGATGTACCAACTTTGTTTGTATGAACTTCAGTTTTTACTAAAATTCCTTTTTCTGATAATTCTTGAGCAATTTCTTTACGAACGACAAATCTATCTTTCCCTTGGTAATGTAATCCGAAGGAATTCAAAGAAGCATCATCATTAAAAATATCGATTACTTCTAGATTGTGTTTATCACCTAAATTCTTATCATTTTCATCGTGTGCAGGCGTAACTTTTAAACAACCTGTACCAAATTCTAAATCTACATATTCATCTTCTATAATCGGAATAATTCTTCCGCAAAGCGGCACAATTGCTTTCTTTCCTTTTAAATGTGTAAAACGCTCATCGTTTGGGTTGATACAAATTGCAGTATCACCAAAAATAGTTTCTGGTCTTGTTGTTGCAATTGTTAATGTATCATCAGAACCTTCAATTTTGTATTCTAAATAATACAAATTTCCTTGTCTTTCTTCGTGAATTACTTCTTCATCAGAAAGTGTTGTTTTTGCTTCCGGATCCCAGTTCACCATTCTGTAACCTCTGTAAATTAAACCTTTGTTGTATAAATCAACAAAAACTTTAATCACAGATTCAGACATTTCTGGATCCATTGTAAACGCAGTTCTTTCCCAATCACAAGAGGCACCTAACTTCTTTAATTGTTCTAAAATAATTCCTCCATATTCATCTTTCCAATCAAAAGCATGTTGTAAGAATTCTTCACGAGTTAAGTCGCTTTTTTTAATTCCTTGCTCTTTTAATTTAGCAACAACTTTTGCTTCTGTGGCAATAGATGCATGATCTGTACCAGGTACCCAACAAGCATTTTTACCTAATAAACGTGCACGTCTAATTAAAACATCTTGAATTGTATTATTTAGCATGTGCCCCATATGTAATACTCCGGTTACGTTTGGTGGCGGAATCACGATTGTGTAAGGCTCTCTTTCATCTGGCGTTGAATGAAAATAATTATTTTTCATCCAGTAATCGTACCATTTATCTTCTACTTGTTTTGCATCGTATTTAGATGGAATTGTCATACTTTGGTATCCTTTTTGATATATAATTCACAAAAATACAATTATCTATTTTGTAGAGAAAATTAGTAGTTGATTTTTTAAAACAAATTATAAAGCTTAATTTTACACTTTAAAATATTAAATATGAAACTTTTAACAGCCTTAATCTTATTTTTATTTGTCTCTTTTTCTATAAACTCACAAGAATTTAAGTTTGAAACAGAGTCTATTAACTATGGTAAAGTTAGTAAAGGCGCTAACGGAGAGCGAGTTTTTGTATTTACAAATATTGGCGATGCACCCTTAATTATTAAGAACATACAATCTTCTTGTGGTTGTACTGTGCCTAAAAAACCGGAAAAACCAATTATGCCAGGTGAAAAAGGAGAAATTAAAGTTTCTTATGATACAAAAAGGGTTGGTGGTTTTTCTAAACAAATTACAATTTTCTCTAATGCAAAAACTGCTAGAAAAACTTTAAAAATTAGAGGTTTTGTAGATAAAAAAGAGTTCTTAGAAAAAGAGAAAAGCATGCTTTCCGGCAGTTAGATTCTTTTTTCTAATCGAAATTGAAATGTTTTTTTAGAACCGTATCTTAGAACTGTAATTGTAATTTTTTTATTGGCTCTTTCTTGCATTTTACTTACAATTTGATTTAGTTTATATGAGTGAACGGGTTTTCTATTAATACTTGAGAGAATATCACCTGGTTGCAAACCTGCCCTATCTGCTGGCGAGTTTTTTACAACATTTTTAATAATATAAGAAGGCTTAAATTTATACGTGTAATTGGCTACAAAAGAAATTGTATTATTTGTTTGAATATCATTATTAAAAGAATCTGAAACAGGTTTAATAATCTCTTCTTTAACTAACTGCTTACCATTATAAACAATATCTAAACCACTCATATTATAATTAAAATCACTTTTAAAAGAAGCGTTTTTTCTAAGCGTAATTTTTTTATTTGGGTAATCTATCCAAACCATAAACCTCTTTAAAATATTACCACCTATACTGCCATTTCTTTCTTTTAACATACTTGCATTTTGTGTAGAAAGAGAATCTAGAAAAGATACCGTAGGGCTTTTAATTTCATATTTACCAATTATTAGTTTTGGTATTCTACTTCTGTTACCATAAATAGACCCGCTTAAACCTTCACCTAACAAATCATTAAAATATTTTAATGGTGTTTTTATTTCGACTTTAGAATTTTCGAAAAGCCATATTGCATCGCTTCCTCCAGAATCTACCAACATTTTAACAGGAGTTTGAACATTGTTAACTGTATCTAATTGCACATCAACCTCAACAAATGGTTTTTTTCTATAAAATTGTATGGGCAAAACTTCGCACTTTTTACATCGTTTATATTTAAACGAGTCTGGATTATAAAAGTCTATTTTTTTAGTTTTGTAATTTATTCTCACTACAAAATCTTTTAATAAATTATAGCCTATTATACCGTGTATTGTAGTTCCCATTTTACTAGATAAATCAAAAAAATCTTTTAAAATAACATAAACAGATTCATTATTACCAATCGCGTCTTTAACCTTTAATTTATTATTTCTAGAAATAATAGCTTCTACAGATTCTCCGTCACCCAAACCTCTTAAAGATACTTTTTCTGGATTTAGAAGACCAATGCTATCATTTTCTGAAAGATTAAAAATTATGGTTTTATTTACACCAGTATCAAGAATAAAACTCATTTTCTTGTTATTGATGAATACCGGAATTACAACTAAATTATTTATTAATTCAAAAGAAAGACGTTGTTTTTTTTGAGACGTATTTTTAAACCGAAATCCGTTTTGAGAATGACAAGTAAAAGTCAAAAAAACAAAATAAAAATTATTAAAAGCGAATTATTATTCAAGTTATTTTAGTTTAGGTATTTATAAAAATACAACATTTTTTTTGCTGATTATTCTTTTTTTAACTAAAAATTAGCCTTAAACTTTCAATAATATAATTCTTAATATAAAATATATTTTGCAAATTTGCATTGATAAAAATTACAACAATATATTATGCCTTCAATATCTAATAAAGGAATACAAATGCTTGAATCGCCAATTAGAAAATTGGTACCATACGCAGAAGATGCTAAGAAAAGAGGAGTTAAGGTTTTTCATTTAAATATAGGTCAACCAGATATTAAAACCCCTCAAGTAGCTTTAGATGCTGTTAAAAACAATACTATAGAAACACTTTCTTATGCAAGATCTGAAGGTTCTGAAGAATACAGAAATAAGTTAGCAAACTATTATGTAAAGAACAACATACCAGTTAACTCAAGCAATATAGTAGTTACAACAGGTGGTTCAGAAGCGTTATTATTTACAATTGGAAGTATTACAGATCCAGGAGACGAAATTATTATTCCAGAACCATTTTACGCAAACTACAATGGTTTTTCTACAGCTTCGGTGTAAGTGTTGTACCCGTTATTTCTAGTATAGATGACAATTTTGCACTACCAAAAATAGAAGATTTCGAGAAATTAATTACAGCTAAAACCAAAGCTATATTAATATGTAACCCTGGTAACCCAACCGGTTATTTATATTCTGAAGAAGAAATTGAAAAATTAAAAGAAATTGTTTTAAAACACGATTTATTTTTAATTGCTGATGAAGTTTATAGAGAATTTACTTACGATGGTTTAAATCACACATCTGTACTTTCTATCGATGGTTTAGAAAATAATGCAATTGTAATAGATTCGGTATCTAAAAGATATAGTATGTGTGGTGCAAGAATTGGTTGTATTGTATCAAAAAATGAAGAATTTATAAAAACTGCGGTAAAATTTGCACAAGCAAGATTAAGCCCGCCAACATATGCATTAATTGCAAGTGAAGCTGCATTAGACACACCACAGTCTTATTTTGATGATGTAAAAGAAGAATATGTATCTAGAAGAAATATTTTAATTTCTGAATTACAAAAAATTGATGGCGTAAAAGTTGCGAACCCAAAAGGAGCTTTTTATTGTGTTGCAGAATTACCCGTAAAAGATTCTGATCATTTTGCGCAATGGATTCTTGAAAGCTTTAATCATAATAACGAAACAGTTATGGTGGCACCAGCAAGTGGCTTTTATTCTACTGCCGGCGAAGGAAAAAATCAAGTAAGAATTGCTTATGTATTAAATGAAAAAGATTTAAAAAGATCTGTAGAAATTTTAGCACAAGCATTAAAACAATACCAAAACTAGTTGAATATTCAACAAAACATATCCTTAAAAAAGTATAATACGTTTGGCATTTCTGTAAATGCCAAACGCTTTATATCTGTAGATTCTGTTTATTTATTGCAACAAATTTTAAAGCAAGAAAAAGATATTTTTTTAATTTCTGGTGGTAGCAATATGTTACTTACTAAAGATATTGAAAAACTAGTTGTTCATATAGATTTTAAAGGTATTTCTATTGATAGAGAAGATGAAAACAATGTTTATTTAACTGTTAATGCAGGAGAAAATTGGCACGAATTTGTCTTATGGACTATTCATAATGATTTTGGTGGCATAGAAAATTTATCTTTAATTCCTGGAAATGTTGGCACTTGCCCAATTCAGAATATTGGTGCATACGGAGTTGAAGTTAAAGATGTAATTACTAAAGTTGAAGCCTTAGAAATTGAAACAGGAAAACTAATTAGTTTTTCTAACGAAGTTTGTGATTTTGGCTACAGAAACTCAATATTTAAAAACGAAGAAAAAGGTAAGTACATTATTGTAGCAGTTAGCTTTAAGCTTACAAAAAACAAGCATACTTTAAATACTTCTTATGGAGCAATTGAAACTGAACTTGAAGCAAAAAATATAGTTTCACCAAGTTTACAAGATGTTTCTAATGCAGTAATTGCCATAAGAAAATCTAAATTACCAGATCCTAAAGAAATTGGTAACAGTGGTAGCTTTTTTAAGAACCCTGTAATTTCTAAAGATCAATTCTTAGAACTTCAAAAAGAAAACCCAAACATACCTAATTACCCGGTTTCCGATACAGAAATTAAAGTTCCCGCAGGTTGGTTAGTAGAACAAAGTGGTTTTAAAGGAAAACGTTTTGGAGATGCTGGTATACATGAAAAACAAGCATTAGTTATAGTGAATTACGGTAATGCCTCCGGTAAAGAAATTTATTTATTAGCTCAAAAAATTCAAGAAAAAGTATTTAAAAACTTCGGAATTTCATTGGAAATTGAAGTGAATGTTATTGCATAAAAAAAGCCTTAAATAATTAAGGCTCTCTTCAACAATATTCCCCAAAAAAACACCTACTTCTCTTTCTTTAAGGTTTTTATATCTTCAATTAACTGCAAAACAGAATTTTTATTTAAACCGTTATAAATACCTCTAATGTGTTTGTTTTTATCAATTAAGACAAAGTTTTCTGTATGTAAAAAATCGTCTAATCCTTTAGGTTCACCTAAATTTTCTTCTACAAAATAGGCTTGTCTTCCTAAATCGTAAATTTCTTTTTTATTACCAGTTACTAAATGCCAATTTTTACCAATATTTTTGTCTAATGCATATTTTTTTAATTGTGCAACGGAATCTATTGAAGGCGTAACAGAGTGAGATAAAAATAATACAGTGGTATCGTTTTTAAATTTATCTGCAACTACACTCATATTTGCCGTCATTTTAGGACAAATACCAGGACAAGTTGTAAAGAAAAAATCTGCCACATAGATTTTATTTTTAAATGTATTCTGATTAACTACACGACCATCTTGATTGATAAAATTAAAATCTGGAATGCTATGAAAATCATCTAAATCTGTATCTAAAGATGATAACCATCTAGGAGTAAAAGATGCTTCATTATAAAAAGGCAATACATCTACCCTACTAGACATTTTTTCTTTATTGTTACTTTTACAGCTTATCATAATGATAAAACCAATTAATAAAAAAATCTATTTAACATTTTCTATAATTTTTTCGTTAGATAATTGGTAGCATAAATTAGCTCTTTGCAAACCAAATGCTCTACCATTTTTAGCTTCGTAGTTAACATATATTTTTCCATTTTTTAACCAAGCTTGTTGTAAACCATTCTCTTTACCATCTTTTAAGTACTTTTTTTGACAATTGTCTATTTTCAAACCAAACTTGTTCTATCCCATGTTTTTTACCATTTAGATACTTAGATTCAGAAAAAACTTTACCCGAAGAATAGTATTTTATTTTTGTTCCTTCTAAAACATTTTCATTATAGAATGATTTAGTTTTTATGGTACCATCTTTAAAAAACTTATAAGCTAAACCTTCTTTTTTTCCGTTATAGTAGCCTATTTTTTCAGATAATGATGAATTACTATAATATTTTACAGCAAATCCATTAAAAGGATTACCCATGTAAAACCACTGCCCTTTTTCTTTGATTAATTCTAATTCATTTTTATCAACTAGAAAATTTTTAATTTCTTTTTTAGATGTTGTTTTAACAGAAGTTTTATTACAGCTACTAAGAGCTAGAATAACGATAAGTAATATTCTAGTTAACTGCATTTGGGGTTCCTTGATATGGTCCTGCAAAAAGTATGTACCTACCTGTACTTGCATACAACTCATTGATAATATGATAATGATACTCTGCAATATCTGTATGTTGCGTAGTACTTATATGTCCGCCAGAACTATCTAAATCTGTTGGATATGTTCCTGTAGAGTTGCACTTTCTACCATAAATAAAAAAACCATCAGAAATAATACCATTTAATTTATCGTCATCATCAGAAAAAGCCAAAGGTTCTAAATGATAATGATAATCTGAAGGGCCAATGTGTGCACCTGAGTAATCTAAACTTCCTGCAGCAGAATCTAAAGGTCCATTGCCTTCTTGATCATTGTATAAAAAAGCACCGCTAATTGCAATACCAATTGCGCCTAATTGGGTATTAGATGTTGAGTTGGCTTTACTAGGATTTGCTGGTACGGTTAAAGAAGCAGAATTATCTCGCCCGAGATGTATCAATTCTGGTTGGTGTCATTTTATCTGTACTAGTTACAGTTGGTGCTACATATAATGGATGATTTTCACTCCAGTATGGTGTTTTATGATTTGGTAAACCCGTGGTTTCGATTACAACGTTAGAACCTTGTAAATAAATATCTGTTTCTGTTGTATCAAACTCTGCAAATGCACTATGAAGTGTTACTTCAACTTCTTCAATTTCTTCTACTGATGTAGTACCTTCTGAAGAACTACACGCAAAACTGTAGGATATAATTACTGTTAAAAGAGCTATTTTTTTTACGATTTTAAATCTCATATTAATGTATTTTAAAAGTTATATATATTTTAGATGCAATTAATTAAAAAACTTGTGCTTAAGTTTATATTTTTTTAGAAAAAAGCCTCGTAATTGCTTACGAAGCCTTTAATCAACTAACCAAACTCAAATCAAATTTTATTTTTTTATTTTCTTTTGTACATATTTTATTAATTTCTTGGTCTTTCTCTTCTTTCTGGTTTTGGTGCATTTTTTAACTCCTTTTTAGATAGAAAACCATCTTCATTAGTATCGATTTTCTTAAAATCTTTTTTCAACGGACCTTTAGCTTCCTTTAAAGAAATTTTACCATCTTCATTAGCATCTAAATCTTTTAAAATTTTAGCTATTGATGGTGGCCCTTTTGGTTTTTCTCTTCTTTCTTCCTCTTGCGCATAACTTATAGATGTTGTTAAAACTATTACTGCTAAAGATGTTACTATTTTGTTTTCTAAATTCTTAATTTTTATAAGTTTTTACTTGTTTTGAATATTTAGATGCAGGTATTAAAAAAACTTGTGCGCGTTAACTTTATTTTAACAAAAAGCCTTATTTCTAATTTAGAAATAAGGCTTTTGAATATAATTAAAAACAAAAATTATCTTGGTGGTGGTCGGTTTCCTCTATTTTGAGGTGGCATTCTACCGTCTCTTGGTGGTGGCATTTTATTATTGCCATGTATAGCTTTTCTAACAATCTTTTCTAATTTATCTTTCTGTTCTTGTGAACACAAATCACGAACCTTAATAAAAAAAGAAAATACTTCTAACTCTTTTTCACCTTCTAAAGAGCCTATTTCTTTAGCTATTAATTCCACTTCTTGTTCTAATGTCTCAAAAGAATTGAATAGTTTATTTTTATTATTTTTTACCTGTTCATCTAAACTTCTCATCGTTTCTCTATGAGACGTATCTAAAACCAAAAATTCTTTTTCTTGATCTTTGGTAAAATTTAATTCTTCTATAAGAAAATCTCTACCACGCCTTTCGGTTTCTTTAATGTGAGGTTTATTGATTAGCATAAAAATAAGTACGCCGTTTAAAACTACCAACAGCAATAATAAAATAGGGAGTAATTTTGATTTCATATTTTATTAATTTAAATAAGAATTACTTGTAGACTCTAAAGAATACTCTTGAGAAAACGTTTCTACAGAGTAATTTGTCGTTTTTTCTGATGAATTAAAAGCGTAAAAAATAGTTATTGCATTTAAAAACAGAATTACCAAAACAGCAGCCAATTGAAATTGCGGAGTTAGCCAAGAGAAAACCTTTTCTTTTTCTTCTTTTTCTTCATTTATTTTTTGAAGAACTTTATGTTTAAAATAAGGACTTACTTTTACTTTTTCTATGGTTTCTATAGCCATAAAAGTATCTTCAACTTTCTTATCTATTTCTTTATTTTTCATTTTTAACACTTTATTAAAATAAACACGTACCTATTTAGATGCAAACTTTTGTAAAAACTTGCGCCTAAATATCATTTTTATAAAATTTTGTTAATTTTTCTTGCAAACTCTTTTTTGCCCTAAACATTAAAGACTCAACAGACGATAAACTTTTACCCGTAATCTCTACAATTTCTTGATAACTTTTATCATCAATTTTAGCTAATGTAAAAACAACTCTTTGCGCTTCGGGCAAGGTATTTATAGCTTTGTAAATAGTTACTGATTTTTCTTTATTTACTAATAAAACACCCGGATGGTTAAATTCTGTAAAATAGCTAGTTTTATCTAATGGCACTTCATTACCAAGAATGGTTTGCATAAAAGCAAAACGTTTTTTAGCATTCTTTTTTCTGATAAATTCTAGACACTTATTTGTGGCTATTTTAAAAATCCAGGTAGATAATTTAGAATCTCCTTTAAATTTGGCGATAGATTTAAAAACTTCTAAGAAAACTTCTTGCGCAACATCTTCTGCGTCTTCTTTATTTGGAATAAAAGAGATACAGGTACCAAAAACTTTCTGTTGATAATCATCTATAATTTGACTAAAAACTTTCTGATTTCCGGATTTTAATGCCGCTATTAATTTTTCTTCGGTCAATAGTTTTTAATTTCTAATAAGTAAACATACAAAAAAAGACTGCTTTACAAAGCAGTCTTTTTTATTTAATCTCTAAAGATCTTTTATTTAGTCATTGTAACTATTCTCTGTGGTAATGGTGCTTCGAAACCTGCTTTACCTAAAGCTTCTACTACAGCTTGTCTAGTATCCCAATAAACATCCCAATAATTTTCACAATTTACATAAGGCAATGCTAATAACTCAACACTATTTTGTCCTAAATTATTTACAGCAACTCTTGGTTTGCTTGCACCTTCTTGTAAAACGTTTTTATCTTTATTTAAAATATCTAAAACAATCTCTTTAGCTTTTGAAATATCAGCATCATATCTAATAGCAAAAGGCATATCGATACGTAAATTACCAATTTTAGTTAAATTAGTTATTTTGTTAGATGTTATAGCAGAGTTTGGTATAATTTCTGTTTCATTTTGAAAAGTTTCTATAACTGTTACAAAAACAGAAATTTCTTTTACAAAACCAAAAGCACCGTTTGTCTTAATTAAATCACCAACCTTAAACGGCTTAAAAATAAGTAGCATTACACCGAGATGCAATATGCCCCAAAGAACCATTAAATGCTGCACCTATAGCTAAACCAACTCCTGCCAATAACGCTGCAAAAGATGCCATTGGTAAACCTACTATACCTGCAATAGAAATAATTAATAATAATTTTAATAAAAAACCAATTGTTGTTAATAGAAATGGTTGTAAAGTTTCGTCTAAACTTGTTTTTTCAAATGCTTTAGATACACCTTTCATAATTATCCTAATAATCCATAGTCCAATTATTAAAGCTGCTATTGCACCAATTAACTGTAAACCCCAATTTCCTAATCCATAAGAAATTGTGTTAAAAAAATTTTGTAAAGAATTTGTAATTGTATCCATTATATAGTTTTAGTTTGTTACAAATGTTTGACCCTTTATAATTTAAAAAGTCACGATACAAAATAAGTATAAGTGATTTTTTAGGTAACAATTAGAATACGTATCTTTGCATTAGAAATATTATTTATGAAACTATTACTTATTACTTTAGCTTTATTAGGACTTGGTGTTGCAGGAATTGCAATTAAAATTTGGGCAAAAAAAGACGGTAAATTTGCAGGTACTTGTGCAAGCCAAAACCCAATGTTAAACAAATCTGGTGAATCTTGTGGCTTTTGCGGAAAAACGCCGGAACAATATGCAGATTGTGCAGAGCCTCAACATAACTAATTTAATTCTTTAAATGATTATATCTGTACTATTCTACAGTTTTGTAGTTTTTGCAGTACTTCAAATTGTATATTATTTATTTTTTACTTCTTTTCTTTTTAAAGATAAAGAACAAACAAATACTTCTAAAGAAACACCAGTTTCTGTTATAATTTGTGCTAAAAACGAAGCAAAAAACCTTCAAAAATTTCTACCATCAATTTTAGAACAAACATATTCTAATTTTGAGGTTGTACTTATTAATGATGCATCTTCTGATGCTACATCAGAAATAATGGAAGATTTTCAAAAAAAGGATGATAGAATTAAATGTATAGAAGTTGAAAACATTGAAGCTTTTTGGGGAAACAAAAAATATGCTTTAACCCTTGGTATTAAAGGGGCAAATTACGAGCATTTATTATTTATTGATGCAGATTGTAAACCGGTTTCTAAAAACTGGATAACAGAAATGTCTAAAAATTTTAGTGAAACAAAAACTATTATAATTGGATATGGTAAGTACAAAAAAGAAAAATCTCTTGTAAACTTATTTGTTCGTTTCGAGACACTTTTAACAGCAATACAATATTTTAGTTATGCCAAACTAAAAATGCCTTATATGGCAGTTGGTAGAAATTTAGCGTATGCAAAATCTGAGTTTTTTAATGTAAAAGGCTTTATAAAACACATGCATATTAATTACGGTGATGACGACTTGTTTATACAAGATGTAGCAAATAAAAAAAATACAAAAATTTGTACAACTAAAGATAGTTTTACAGAATCTTTGGCTCCAACAAATTTTAAAAAATGGTTTCAACAAAAAAGAAGACATATTTCTACTGCAAATTATTATAAGAAAAAACATCAGTTTTTATTAGGCCTTTTTTATATATCTAAAGTGTTTTTATTTGCAACAGCAGCCTTGTTGTTTATTTTATTTCCTAATTGGATTCTTATTTTATCAATATTGCTTTCCTATTACTTTGTTCAATTTTTAGTAATTGGTTTATCAGCAAAAAAATTAGATGAACCACAATTAATTTATTTTCTTCCTTTTTTAGAAATTGGTTTATTATTCTTTCAATTTAGTATATTTATAGCTAACTTGTTATCAAAACCAAATCATTGGAAATAGATATTAAAAAATTAGAAGCAAATATTTTAAAAGCTAAAAACGGAGATCAATCTGCTTTTAGTTTTCTACTGAACCTATATTGGTCTGATGTTTTTAATTTTTTATTAAAAAGAACAAAGAGCGAAAACGATGCAGAGGACATAGCAATACAAACGTTTTCTAAAGCTTTTGATAAAATAAAATCTTTTGATGAAACTTATGTTTTTAAAACTTGGTTAATTACTATTTCTAAAAACATACACATCGATTTACTTCGTAAAAAAAATAGTTCTATAATTACAGAAACTTCTAAAGAACAAGAAGATAAAGTTTATTTAGTCGTTGATGAAAACCCGACTCCGGAAGATAAAATCATTCGAGAACAGAATTTAGCAAATCTTTTACGAGACATAAAACAATTAAAACCTAAATACCAAGAAGTTATACAATTACGTTATTTTCAAGAATTAAGTTATAAAGAAATTTCTGTACAAATTAACGAACCAATGAATAACGTAAAAGTTAAACTTTTGCGTGCAAAAAAACTTTTAGCTGAAATTATTAAGAAATCTTAAGTGAAAAAAACTTTTTTACAAAGTCTTGGACCAGGTTTGTTATTTGCAGGAGCTGCAATTGGCGTTTCGCATTTAGTACAATCTACAAGAGCTGGTGCAGAATTTGGATTTGGGTTAATTTGGGCACTTTTTTTAGTACATATTTTTAAATATCCGTTCTTTCAATTCGGACCAAGATATGCTGCTGCAACCGGAGAAACACTTTTAGATGGTTATAAAAAATTAGGGAAAGGTATTTTAGTTGCTTATTATATTATAAACTTTACAACCATGTTTACCATACAAGCTGCAGTAACTATTGTTACCGCTGGTTTAGCTTCTCAATTATTTGGTTTTACAGATAATTTGGTTTTATGGTCTACTTTTTTAATGTTTTTAAGTATCATTTTCTTACTTATTGGAAAGTATAAATTACTCGATAATGTGATGAAATACATTATAGTAATTCTTACTTTTAGTACAATTATTGCAGTTTGTGTAGCTCTTTATAACACAAAAGAAGCTTTTGATGCAACACAAATTATACCTTCTGGCGCTGTAGAACTTACCTTTTTAATTGCTTTTTTAGGATGGATGCCTGCACCTTTAGACGTATCTATTTGGCATTCGATTTGGTCTGTAGAAAAAGATGAAACTTCTTTAATAAAAACTAAGAAAAAAGATGCAGTTTTCGATTTTAATGTTGGCTATATCAGTGCGCTATTTTTAGGTATTTGTTTTGTACTATTAGGTGCTTTGGTTATGTATAAATCCGGAACAACTTTCTCTGATAAAGGAGGTGTATTTGCAACTCAATTAATTGAATTATACACAAAAAACCTCGGCGATTTCTCTTACATTTTTATAGCCATAGCAGCTTTTACAACAATGTTTAGCACAACCATAACAACTTTAGATGCATCACCAAGAGCAATGGATAGAACATCTAAACTTTTATTTAATAAACCGTTTAAATTTGGTTATTGGTTTTGGATTCTCTTCTTATTTATAGGTACATTTTTGATTTTACATTTTTTTATGGATAATATGGGTTTGTTAGTTAAAATTGCTACCATACTTTCATTTTTAACAGCTCCTTTTTATGCTATTTTAAACTATAAATTAATAACTAGTAACCACACACCTAAAGAACACAGACCAGGTTTAATTTTAAAGATTTTAAGTTTTATTGGTTTTGCTTTTTTAATAGGTTTTACTATTTGGTTTTTAACAAGTATTTAAATCTTTTCTTCGTAAATTTGCATTTCAAATTCAATAGAAATGGCAATAGAATCTGTAATAGTACCGGAAAGACCAAAAAAACCAAAATGGCTTCGAGTAAAGTTACCTGTTGGTAAAAAATACACAGAACTTAGAGGTTTAGTAGATAAATATAAATTAAACACAATTTGTACAAGTGGTAGCTGCCCAAACATGGGAGAATGTTGGGGAGAAGGAACTGCAACTTTTATGATTTTAGGTAATATTTGTACACGATCTTGCGGATTTTGTGGTGTAAAAACAGGAAGACCAGAAACAGTAGAATGGGATGAACCAGAAAAAGTTGCTCGCTCTATAAAAATAATGAGCATCAAACATGCAGTAATTACATCTGTAGATAGAGATGATTTGAAAGATGGAGGTTCTATTATTTGGGCAGAAACTGTAGATGCAATTAGAAGAGCAAACCCTAAAACTACTTTAGAAACTTTAATTCCAGATTTTCAAGGAAATACAAAACAAATAGATCGAATTATAGAGGTTGCACCAGAAGTTGTATCTCATAATATGGAAACCGTTAGAAGGCTAACTAGAGAAGTTAGAATTCAAGCTAAATATGATCGAAGTTTAGGTGTTTTAAAGTATTTAAAAGAAAACGGAATGAGAACTAAAACAGGTTTAATGCTTGGTTTAGGTGAAACTGAAGAAGAAGTAATACAAACAATGAAAGATTTACGTGAAGTAAATTGTGACATCATTACTATTGGACAGTATTTACAACCAACAAAAAAACATTTACCTGTTAAAGAATTTATTACGCCAGAACAGTTTAAAAAGTATGAAACTTTAGGTTTAGAAATGGGCTTTATGTTTGTTGAAAGTGGTGCATTAGTAAGATCTTCTTACAAAGCACATAAACACGCTAATTAATTTAGTTGAATTTTAAACGAATAATTATTTATATCACAATAATAAGCGAAAAACTAAAACGATTCCCTAAAAAGAATCGTTTTTTTATTGCTAAAAATATAAAAATCATATTTTATTAACATTTTTCAACACTAATTTAAAGTTTGGCACAGTAGTTGCAATTATAAAAATGAAAGCAACGTAGTAAACTGCTTTCATTGTGTAAATTATTTGAATTAGTTAGTTAAAAAAACCATCTCTTAATTGAGATGGTTTTTTAATTTTGATAATATAAGTAATTATATTGTTTCTTTAGATTGAATTTCTTTTGCTACTTTTTCAACCTCATCTAAAACTCTTAATAAATTCCCGTTCCATAATTGTGCAATTTGCGCTTCTGTATAACCTCTTTTTACCAACTCTAAAGTTACATTTAAAGTTTCCGATGCATCATTCCAACCATCTACTCCTCCTCCACCGTCAAAATCTGAGCTGATACCGACGTGATCAATTCCTATTTTACTTATTAAGTAGTCTATATGATCTACAAAATCTGATACATTAACTGGTGAAACATCAGAAGACTTCATTTTCTCTTTCGCTTCTGCAGATAATTTTCTGTAAGTAGCTATAAAAGCATCTCTCTTTCTGGACTTAACTTTCTTGCTTCTGCCCAAGTCATCATTTCTTCTCCTTGTGCTGCAGCTAATTCTTTTATTACTTTATTTAATTCTTCTTTATAAACTTTATCTTTTTCTGTATTTACATAAGAACTAAAAGCAACCGTTTGTACAACTCCTCCGTTCTCTTTCATCCATTGTAATTGTTCATCATCTAAATTTCTACTATGATTACATAATGCTCTTGCAGAAGAATGCGAGGCGATTATTGGCGCTTTAGACAAAGCAATCATATCTTGCATAGATTTTTTTGAAGGATGAGAAACATCAATCATAATTCCCCATTTGTTCATTTCTTTAATAACTTCTTTTCCTAGATCGCTAACACCGTTATGTAACCAAACATTATCTTTTTCTCCGGTATTAGAATCGCACAGTTGGCTATGTCCATTGTGAGAAAGGCTCATATATCTTGCACCCAAATCGTAAAATTCTTTTACTCTAGAAACATCTGTACCCAAAGGATAAGCATTTTCTACACCAATCATAGCTACTTTTTTTCCTGATGCATAAATTTCTCTAGCTTCTTTAGAATTTACAGCCAAACCAATTCTTTTCGGAGCGATTTCTTTTGTTAATTTATGAATTGCGTTAAACTTACTCATTGCATTTTTATACGCTTTATCATAACCTTCTTCCGTTAAATCTCCTTGACCTGTGTACACTATAAAAAATGCAACATCTAAGCCACCTTCTTCCATATTTGGCAAGTTGACTTGGTTTTTTAATTTTTGAGTATAATTGATAGAGTCTGTAAAATTAGCAACATTAATATCTACATGCGTATCTAAAGTCATTACTTTTTTGTGAATTTCTTTAGCTTTAGACAACATATTATCTGCTTTAATGTCCTCTTTTTTATTCTCTTTACAAGCAACTATTAAAGTAAGAATAAATAGAATTTTTAGGTTTTTCATTTTTTTGAATTAAGTTAGTTAATGCCTAAAGATATATAATTCTTTAAAAAACTATGTGTTAATATTTTTACAATTAACTATTTTCATTTATTAATTATCAATAAAAATGAACTTTAAACTAAAAATATTCAATAAAAACGTTTAATGTATTTCTTTTTTAAACAATCATCAAAAAAAGAGCTTTCTGAATAGAAAGCTCTTTTTGTAATTTTATATTATAATTTTAAATAGCACTTATAATATCATACTTTGTAATTATATGATGATTGCCATTTTCTAAAGCCACTAATACAGCTTGATTGTCTTTATTTATCAATTTAGAAATCTCTTCTAATTTTGCAGATTTCTCAACAATAGGATATGATTTACCCATAATATCTTTAATAGGTTTATCTGCAATATCTTTATCAGAAATAAAATTGTGTAATAAAACAGATTCATCTATAGATCCAACAAAACCATTAACATCTTTTACAGGAATTTGAGAAATTTTATAATCTCGCATTCTTTCGATTGCATGGGAAACTAATTCTTCTGTTTGTGCTGTAACTAAAGGTTTATCAGAATGATTTTTAATTAAATCTGCTGCAGTTTTAATTTCATCTTCTAAAAAACCTCTTTCTCGCATCCAATCATCATTAAACATTTTACCAACATATCTACTACCGTGATCGTGAAACAGAACAACTACAACATCATCTTTAGTAAAATGTTCTTTTAATTGCAACATACCTTTAATAGCAGAACCTGCAGAGTTACCAACAAAAATACCTTCTTCTTTTGCAATTTTTCTTGTGTAAACTGCGGCATCTTTATCGGTTACTTTTGTAAAACCATCAATTAATGAGAAGTCTACATTTTTTGGCAAAATATCTTCACCAATACCTTCTGTGATATAAGGATAAATTTCATTCTCATCAAAAATACCCGTTTCATGATATTTTTTAAACACAGAACCGTAAGTGTCTATTCCCCAAATTTTAATATTTGGATTTTTCTCTTTTAAATATTTAGCTGTACCCGAAATAGTACCTCCGGTACCAACACCAACTACAAAATGAGTTATTTTACCAGCTGTTTGTTCCCAAATTTCGGTCCAGTTTGCTCGTAATGTGCTGTTGCATTACTTGGGTTATCGTATTGATTTACATACCAAGAATTTGGTGTTTCTGCTCCTAATCGTTTGGAAACCGAATAATAAGATCTTGGATCTTCTGGCTCTACATTAGTTGGACAAACAATAACTTCTGCACCAACCGCACGTAAAATATCCATTTTCTCTTTAGATTGTTTATCAGAAATTACAAAAATACATTTGTAACCTTTTATAATTGCTGCTAAAGCTAATCCCATACCTGTGTTACCGAGATGTACCTTCAATAATTGTTCCGCCCGGTTTTAAACGACCATCTGCTTCTGCATCTTCAATCATCTTTAAAGCCATTCTATCTTTAACAGAATTACCCGGATTAAAAGTTTCTACTTTTGCTAAAACTAAAGCATCTATTTCTTTTGTAACACTGTTTAATTGAACCAATGGTGTATTACCAATAGTTTCTAATATATTCTTTGCGTATTTCATGTCTTAAATTTCTGATGCAAAGATAAAATATTTTTATGCCTTAAATCATATTTTAAGAAACCTTAACCTAATTTTTAAGCGAACTTAATAGATTTTGAAGGGTTAATTTTTGTGATTATATAAGAAGGGATAATCAACATTAAAAAACATAAAATTAATGTCCCAATATTTAATGCTAAAATTGCACCAATACTTATATGTACAGGCATTACAGAAACGTAATATGTTTCGGATTTAATGTAATTAGTTTGAAAAAGTGTTGTACACCAATAATTGATAAACCTATAATATTCCCCAGAAAAGACCTTTTAAAATTAAATAAGAAGCGTTGTATAAAAAAATCTTTCTTATACTAGAATTACTACTTCCTAAAGCTTTTAAAATACCAATCATTTGCACACGTTCTAATATTAAAACAAGCAAAGCAGTAATCATATTTATACCTGCAATTAGAATCATTATTGCAATAATAAACCAAACATTATTGTCAAATAATTTAATCCAATCGAATACTGTTGGGTAAATATCTGTAATCGCTTTTGCATTGAGTGTTAAACTTACTTCGCTATAAATTTCTTCTCCTTTTGCTTCTATATCATCAAAACTATTTAAAACAACTTCAAAACCACCAACTTGGTTCTCTGTCCATTTATTTAATTTTTGAACTTCTCTAATATCTCCAATCATCATATTTTCATCAAACTGCATAAAACCGAATTGTAAATACCAACAACTTGGTATTTTCTATTAGATGGAAGTTTATTTTGTACAGATTTTAAAAATGACGCAGAAATTGTGTCATTTAATTTTAATTGAAGTCTATTTACAATTGTTTGCGATAATAACACACCTTTTGTTCTTGGTAACGTAAAATCTGGCAATCTACCTTCAACTAAATACTCATTAAATATAGACCAATCATAATCCGAGGAAACTCCTTTAAAAACAACACCTTCAAAAGCTGTATCTGTTCTTAAAAGACCGCCTTTACTGGCATAAACTTGCACGTTTTTAATGCCATCGATATTTTTAAACTCCGGATAAAAATCTTGCTCAATATCTATAGGCGTTGTAGAGACATCAGAATTGTTATTATCATAATTTACAATTTGAACATGACCTTTAAAACCGGCCATTTTATCGCGAATTTTGGTTTGTAAACCTGCGGCTGTTGCTACAGCAATTAGCATAATAATCATACCTAAGGCAATTGCAGCAATTGCAATTTTTATTATTGGAGATGAAATGCTATTTTTATACTTTTTACCTGCAATAATGCGTTTGGCTATATATAACTCGTAATTCAAATTGATGACAGATTTTAAACCTTTCAAAAGTACATATTTATTCTTAGTTCTTTTACTGAATTTTAACCTGATTTCTTGTGCTCAGAAAACAAAAGTTAATCAGAATAACCATGTCAAAACTATTTCTGAAATTAAAACAGGTGCAGAAAGAACCGATTTATATTTAAATATTTTAAAAGGAAAAAACGTAGCCATTGTGGCAAATCAAACTTCTGTTTTAAACGTTTTACAAAGAGCCGAAGTTGCACCAAATGTAATGGGTTCTAAAAAAATAACACATCATTTAGTAGATTATCTTCACAACAATAATACAATAAATGTAAAAAAAGTTTTTGCACCGAACACGGTTTTAGAGGAAAAGCTGATGCTGGAGAAATTGTAAAAGACGGTTTAGATACCAAAACAAATTTACCTATTGTATCTCTTTATGGTAAAAATAAAAAACCAACTCAAGAGCAATTAAAAAACATAGATTTTGTTGTTTTTGATATACAAGATGTTGGCGCTCGTTTTTACACGTATATTTCTTCTTTACATTATGTTATGGAAGCTTGTGCAGAAGCCAATATTCCTGTTTTGTTATTAGACAGACCAAACCCGAATGCTCATTATATTGATGGCCCTGTTTTAGAAACAAGCCATAAATCTTTTGTTGGTATGCATAACGTTCCTGTGGTTTACGGAATGACAATTGGCGAGTACGGACAAATGATTAATGGTGAAAAATGGTTAAATAACGGAATAGCATGTGATTTAAAAGTAATACCAGTTTTAAACTACAATCATCAAACACAATATAGTTTACCTATAAAACCTTCGCCAAATTTACCAAACGATAAAAGTATAAACCTATACCCTAGTTTATGTTTTTTTGAAGGAACAAATGTATCTGCTGGAAGAGGAACATCTATGCAGTTTCAAATTTATGGTTCTCCTTTTTTACCGAAGAATAGCTTTTCTTTTACTCCGAAAGAAAATGAAGGAGCAAAATATCCTAAACATCAAAACAAGCTATGTTTTGGCGAAGATTTAAGAGATTCTAAGAATTTAAATCAACTTGATTTGTCTTATTTGATTAGTGCTTATAAGCAAAACACTGCTAAAGATTTTTTTAATAATTTTTTCACAAAATTAGCGGGCACAAAAAAACTACAAGAACAAATAGAGAAAGGTTTATCTGCTGATGAAATAAAAAATACTTGGCAAAAAGATTTGAATGATTTTAAACTGATTCGAGAAAAATATTTAATTTATAAATAAAAAAAACTCGAAGATTTTCTTCGAGTTTTTTTATATTTTTCTAGACATGAGAAGAAAAACTTTTGCCCCCTCATTTTCTTTTAATTTATCATACCAAATTTTGGCATTTTCTCGATCATTTAGTTTACTGTAAGCAGTAAAGTATAAAAAATTATAAAGCCCTTTATTGGTTTCTATAATTTCATTTTCTTTAAAATCTTTGTTTAACTTTTTTAAAGTTTTATTATAATTACCTTGTATTAAATATCTATACACATCTGCATATAAATTTATCTTTTGTGAATTTTTATTTTTATCACCTTCTGATCGATATAACTTATTCGATATTTTTAAATACCTATTTGCAATACTTAAAAAATCTCTTTTCACATCGTCTTTTACATACACCGAATAATTAAAGTATTTCTCAGCAATTTTTAAAGAATTATCTCCAGATTTTAATTTCATAAAATCTAAATATTCATTTTGTAAAATTTTTGTTCCGTATGAATATTTTTTAAGATCTTCATAACTTCAATCTTAGGCATATAACTTTTACTTTGCAAAACAACTTCACCATTTGGGTCTATGATATAAACTCAGGGATAGAATTTACGGTAAACTTAGATGTTAATTTTTTTCTACATCAATATCTATTTTTAAAGGAATATAATTAGACATTAATTCTTTAACATCAGTAGAACTCCAAGATTCGGAATCCATTCTTTTACAAGGGCCACACCAACTAGCCCAAAAATCTACTAATATAAATTTATTTGTAGCTACAGCAATTTTCTGTGCATCTTCAAAAGATGTCATCCATTGATCTGCTTTTAAGCTGTTTGTAAATAATAATAGAAAAGTGAATGGTAAAATATTTTTTTCATAGCATTTATTTTTTGGATAAATATAATGCTTTTCAGTAAAAAATTAAATATTTGTTGGTTTTCTATATCCTTGAAAAGGCTGTTTTAACAATTCTTTTAACGAAGAATTTTTTACTTCATCAGGAAAAGTATCTACACCATACACAATTTTATCTCTATCAAATTTCATGTAAGTACCAAAAATTCTATCCCAAATAGAAAAAATATTTCCATAATTAGAATCAGTATAAGGCAATTTATAATGATGATGTACTTTATGCATATCAGGAGAAACTATAAAATAACTTAAAAAAGTATCAAATTTTGAAGACATTTTAATATTTGCGTGTGTAAATTGAGTAAAAATTAAAGACATCGATTGATACATAAATACAATAGCTATTGGCGTACCAATAACAAAAACACCTAATAAAGTAAATGCAAAACGAATAATACTTTCTATTGGATGATGCCTATTTGCTGTGGTTGTATCTACATTATGATCGGAATGATGTACCAAATGAACCATCCATAAAACAGCAACTTTGTGTTCTACAAAATGAGCCAAATAAGCGCCAAAAAAATCTAAAAATAATATTCCTAAAGTAACATATAACCAAAGTGGCATTTCAGGCAAACAATTAATAAGTCCGAAATTATTTACATCTACCCAATCTGCAGTTTTAAGCAATAAAAATGCCAACGAAAAATTTATAATTATCGTTGTAAATGTAAAAAACAAGTTTGGTAGAGCATGTTTCCATTTTTTGTAATTAAAATTAAATAAAGGTACTGCACCTTCTAAAAGCCAAAAAATGTAATACCAGAAACAAGAATTAAACTTCGATGAGAAGATGGTATCGATTCGAAATAAGAAAAAATAGTTTGCATAAATTTATTTTCTACTAAAATAGTGAAATTAAATTATGCAAATTTTACTAGTAAAAGAGTTTAAGATCTTTTAATTTTCTTGTTACCTTCTAAAGGCAAACGTTTTTTTAAGTTTTCTACAATATTATAGGTAGCAGGACAAATTGCTGTATTAGCAATGGTTAAATCTGTTATGCCAATAAACTTTTTACGATTTGTATGCGGATATTCTGCACATGCTTTTGGCCTTACACTGTAAATAAAACAAGTATTATCGCTTTCATCAAAAAAAGTACAAGGCGCAGATTTTAAAACCATAAAATCGTCTTCATCTCTCTCTAAATATTGCGATGTAAATGTTGCAACCTTCATTTTTAGATATTTCGCAATACGTTCAATATCAACATCAGTAAATATTGGGCTAGTTGTTTTGCAACAGTTTCCACAAGTTAAACAGTCTGTTTTTTCAAACTCTTTATCGTGCAATTCTTGCATTAAATAATCTAATCTTTTTGGCGTTCGTTTCTTAAGTCTCGCAAAATATTTTTCGTTTTCTTTTTTTGCTTCTTTAGCTAATTTTGGGAGTTGTTTCAGCATTTTTTCCATGATACAAAATTACAATTATTCTTCCGGAAAAATCACTCAGAAAAACAAATAAAAATCCTTAATTTTGTATTTCAATTTTATTAATAAATGAATATTCAAAACACCCTAGAAACTAAAGTTAAAGAAGGTTTCTTAGCATTATATAATATCGAAATTCCGTCTGTAGAGTTTCAAGCAACAAGAAAAGAATTTGAAGGAGACATTACTGTTGTTGTTTTTCCGTTGCTACGTTACAAAAAAGGTAATCCTGTACAAATAGGAGAAGATTTAGGTACATATTTAGTAGAAAACGTTACCGAAATCACCAATTTTAATGTTGTAAAAGGATTTTTAAATTTAGTTGTAGACGATTCTTTTTACTCAAACTTTTTTAATGCGATTCTAGAGAATACTTCTTATGGTTTTGAAAAACCAAAGGCTAATGAAAAAGCTATTATGGTAGAATATTCTTCTCCGAACACAAACAAACCTCTTCATTTAGGCCACGTTCGTAATAATTTATTAGGATATTCTGTTGCAGAAATTATAAAAGCGTCTGGTAAAAAAGTTTACAAAACTCAAATTATTAACGATAGAGGAATTCATATCTGTAAATCGATGTTGGCTTGGGAAAAATTCGGAAACGGAGAAACTCCTGAATCCACAGGCTTAAAAGGTGATAAATTAGTTGGTAATTATTACGTAAAATTTGACCAAGAATATAAAAAAGAAATAGCTCAATTAATTTCTGAAGGTAAAACTGAAGATGAGGCTAAAAAAGAAGCTCCTTTATTTGTAGAAGCACAACAAATGCTTTTAAAATGGGAAGCTGGTGATAAAGATGTAGTGGCTTTATGGGAAACTATGAATGCTTGGGTTTACGCTGGTTTTGACGTTACTTACAAAAACATGGGAGTTAACTTTGATAATCTTTATTATGAAAGTAACACCTATTTATTAGGAAAAGATGTTGTTGCGCAAGGTTTAGAAAAAGGTGTTTTCTTTAGAAAAGAAGACGGTTCTGTATGGTGCGATTTAACTGATGATGGTTTAGATGAAAAAATTGTTTTACGTTCTGACGGAACTGCAGTTTATATGACTCAAGATATTGGTACAGCCATACAACGTGTAAAAGATTATGCAGATGTTGGCGGTATGGTTTATACTGTTGGTAACGAGCAAGATTACCATTTTCAAGTATTATTTTTAATACTAAAGAAACTAGGTTTTGATTGGGCTAAACAATTACATCATTTAAGCTACGGAATGGTAGATTTACCTTCGGAAAAATGAAATCTAGAGAAGGAACTGTTGTAGATGCTGATGAATTAATGATAGAAATGACAGATACTGCTAGAACTATTTCTGAAGAACTAGGAAAGTTAGAAGGGTATTCTGATGAAGAAAAAGAAGAGTTGTATAAAACGATTGGTTTAGGAGCTTTAAAGTATTTTATCTTAAAAGTAGATCCTAAAAAGAGAATTTTATTCGACCCGAAATCTTCTGTAGATTTCCAAGGAAATACTGGTCCTTTTATACAATATACGTATGCTAGAATTCAGTCTATAATTAGAAAAGCAAATTTTGATTATTCGAAATCTGTAAGTGTAGATTTACACGAAAAAGAAAAAGAATTATTAAAACAATTAGAATTATATCCTGAAACAATACAGCAAGCTGCAACAAATTATTCGCCAGCAATTATTGCAAATTACACCTATGATTTGGTGAAAGAATTTAATTCTTTTTATCAAAATGTACACATTTTAGGAGAACAAGATTTAGATAAAAAAACATTCAGAGTTCAATTATCTAAAAAAGTTGCAGACACTATAAAATCGGCATTTTCTTTATTAGGAATTCAGGTTCCTGAAAGAATGTAAAAAAGTTAGTAAATTAGCACGCGTTAAGGATTGAAGTGGCATCCTTTTTTGAGGTACGATAAAAAAAGATAGAACGTAAAGCCTGTTAAAACGCCCAAAATAAAACAAACAACTAGTAAATATTAAAAAAATGAAATACGACATCATAATTATTGGAAGTGGACCTGGAGGATATGTTACCGGAATTAGAGCTTCTCAATTAGGCTTTAAAGTTGCCATTGTAGAAAAAGAAAGTTTAGGTGGAATTTGTTTAAACTGGGGATGTATCCCAACAAAAGCATTACTAAAGTCTGCACAAGTTTATGATTATTTAAAACATGTTGATGAATATGGTTTAAAAGCAGAAGCAATTGATAAAGATTTTGATGCTGTTATTAAAAGAAGTCGTGGTGTTGCAGACGGAATGAGCAAAGGTGTTGCTTTTTTAATGAAGAAAAACAAAATCGATATTATAAATGGTTTTGGTAAAATAAAAACTGGTAAAAAAGTTGATGTTACTGCAGAAGATGGTACTGTAACAGAATATAGTGCAGACAATATTATTATTGCAACTGGTGCACGTTCTAGAGAATTACCAAACTTACCACAAGATGGTAAAAAAGTAATTGGTTATAGACAAGCAATGACGTTGCCATCGCAACCAAAATCTATGATTGTTGTAGGTTACGGTGCAATTGGTGTTGAGTTTGCTCATTTCTATAACTCTATGGGAACAGAAGTTACTATTGTAGAATATATGCCAAATTTAGTACCTGTAGAAGATATTGATATTTCTAAACAATTTGAACGCTCTGTTAAAAAATCGGAATTAAAGTTATGACAAACTCTTCTGTAGAGTCTGTTGATACTTCGGTGATGGTGTTGTTGCTACTGTAAAAACTAAAAAAGGAGAAGAAACTTTAAAAGCTGATATTTTATTATCTGCAGTTGGTATTAAATCGAACATCGAAAACATTGGTTTAGAAGATGTAGGTATTATTGTTGATAGAGATAAAATCTTAGTAAACGATTTTTACCAAACTAACATACCTGGTTATTATGCAATTGGTGACGTTGTTCCTGGACAAGCTTTGGCACACGTTGCTTCTGCAGAAGGAATTACTTGTGTTGAAAAATTAGCTGGTTTGCATACAGAAGCTATCGATTACGGTAACGTACCTGGTTGTACATATGCAACTCGGAAATTGCGTCAGTTGGTATGACAGAAGCAAAAGCTAAAGAAGCAGGTTACGAACTTAAAGTTGGTAAATTTCCATTTTCAGCATCAGGAAAAGCAAAAGCAGCAGGAACGCCTGATGGTTTTGTAAAAGTAATTTTTGATGCAAAATATGGTGAATGGTTAGGTTGCCACATGATTGGTGCTGGTGTTACTGATATGATTGCAGAGGCTGTTCTTGGTAGAAAATTAGAAACTACTGGTCATGAAGTTTTAAAAACAATACATCCTCACCCAACAATGAGTGAAGCTGTAATGGAAGCTGTTGCAGATGCTTACGACGAAGTAATTCATTTATAAGATTATTATTTAAAATTTATAACTGATATATAATTATCATTTAACTATAAAATTTGTAGTTTAATCGAAAAACCAAAGCTAAAAGCTTTGGTTTTTTTGTACATTTAGACTATAATTAAAAATCAAAAAATTAAAATGAGAGCAAAATATCAAAGCGTATTAAATCTAGGAGAAGAATTAGCTATTAAAAATGGAGATGTAAAAGAAGAAAACGGCGTACTACATGTTGTAGGTACTGCAAAAAACCAATATGAAAAAAATTTACTTTGGGATGAAATAAAAAAAGTTGGTGGTGAAAACCCTACAGATATTATGGCAGATATTTCTGTAGAAGATACTTCTATCTTTGCAAACCATACTGTAAAAAGCGGAGATACTCTTGGTAAAATCGCAAAGCAATATTATGGTAAGTCATCTAAATATACTGCTATCTTTGAAGCAAATACTAATATCTTAAAAAGCCCGGATGTAATTCATCCAGGTCAAGAATTAGTAATTCCTAATTTATAAGAATTATAAAATTCTATAATAAAGCCGAAGCAAATTTGCTTCGGTTTTTTTATATTTGAAAATTAATAAAAGTTTCTAATGAACTCAAAAGACTACTACAAAAAGAAAAACGAAGGTTTACTAAAGTATTGGGAACCAAAAGAGAAAATAGACTTAAATATGCTTTACTACAAAGCTTGTATTTTGCCGTTCCTTTTAGTTTTATTTTTCAAGCTTTAGAAAGTTTAAAAGGCTTTTTAACTTTGCAATTTGCATTTAAATTTATTTCTATTTTCTGTATTTATTTTCTACTTACCTATTACATAACCTATAATATGTATGAGAAAAGATATCAAAAATTAAAAAACGACCCTCAGAATTTTGATAACTAATAAGAAGAAATTTTTAGCAGAACTTTTAAAAGGAATTGCCAAACTAATAGTTGCAGGTGTTTTTATTGGTTATTTAAAAGAATACGACTTAATAATTGCCTTAATTTTAGTTGCAAAACTTACACATAACGTTTACAAGGATATTATTAAACCCAAAAATAAAAATTGGTTGTTACTTATAGGAATGCTTTTAACTTGCTTTGGCGGAATTGTAGGTGAAACTTGGGGTGTTGCAAACGGTTATTGGCAATACCATGAAGTTAGCAGAGAATTACCGCTTTGGCTACCTTTTGCTTGGATGTATGCCTTCTATTTTTTATACAAATTAGAATTAAAATTAATTCCGTTATTAAAAAATAAAAGTCAAAAAAATAAAATTATACTTGCTTTAATTTTAGCATTA
This sequence comes from Polaribacter sp. HA6-7, assembly GCF_055693625.1. Taxonomy (NCBI): domain Bacteria; kingdom Pseudomonadati; phylum Bacteroidota; class Flavobacteriia; order Flavobacteriales; family Flavobacteriaceae; genus Polaribacter; species Polaribacter sp. HA6-7. The sequence continues at coordinate 1,107,308 of NZ_CM146338.1, read as the reverse complement.
ATATTACCTGCTTTCGGTGAAGTTATTACGATTCAGTTAGGTGTTTGGACGTATTATTGGCCTTATCAGCTTTTCGGAGTACCTCTATATGCTTTTATCTGTTTGGTTTTTGTACATATGTTAGTGTATACAATACTACACTACTTTTGCAAAAAATACAATATTAAAGATCTAGTATACAATTAAAAAAACTTTTAATTAAAACTGCCAACAAGCAATTCTAGTAACCTTATTACCTTGATTCATTGGGATTACTTTAAACTGAACTGCACCTAATTTTTTTGAAGATTTTTCTAAACTTTCTATATTTTCTTTCTTAGAAACTAAACTTGTAAACCATTTGCTTTTGGTTTTAAATAAAGAACTTTCGTATAAATAATTGTGTAGAAAAGCTTTTTCTCCGCCAACATACCAAAGCTCATTGTTATTCCCGAAAAATTTCTAACTGCATTATTTCCTAAATTCTTAGTCTTTCTTCGGTTTGCACCTTGTGCTTCTTCTGCAGATTTATAAAAAGGAGGATTACAAATGGTTGCAGTAAAAGAATCTACTTCTTCTATAATTCCTTTTAAAATATTTTGCTCGTTAAATTGCTGACGTAAAGTGATATTATCTTCTAACTTATTATCGTAAATAATGTCTTGCGCATAATCTAAAGAATCTAAATCAATATCAGAACCAACAAATGTCCAATTATACTCTGCTACACCTAAAATAGGATAAATACAAGTTGCACCGGTTCCTATATCTAATATTTTAATATTTTCTTCGGATGAAAGCAAATCAGATAAATGATGAATGTAATCTAAACGACCAGGAATTGGCGGACATAAATTTTCATCAGGAAAATCCCAAACAGTCAATTTATCATAAGAAAATAAAAGTGCTTTATTCAGTTCTTTTACTGCCTTAGGGTTCGAAAAATCGATACTTAAATTTCCGTAGTTATTTGTTACTACAAACTCCTTTAAATTAGAATTATTAAGAACAAGTTCATCAAAATTATAACCTGTATTAAATTTATTTTTTGGATGTAAACCTTTTTCTTTACTCATAAATATCGATATTTTTAAAACAATTAATGGTTATAAACCATATTTTTAGAACTGTAAATTTTATACTAAATTAAAGTTCTAAAACAGTAAATTGAAGATTTAATGGTTTTAAAGATTTTTTAAGCGCTTTTATAAAATCACAACCATATTCTAAATAATATTCAGAGAAATTACGCTGTCTTTCTTCTAAACTTTGATTCGGTAAAATTTCATTTTGAAGAAAAGTAATTCGATCTACCAAATCTTTTTGCCTTCTTTTTTCTGCTCTAATTAATCTCTTCTGTAAATTCTGTAAACCTTTAATTTGTTTCTTTTCTTGAGCTTTTACTGCATTTATAAAAGTAACATCAGTTTTTTCTGCAACCGTTTTTAACTCTTCAAATTGTTGTTCTAAATAAGTAATTTTATTGTTAAATTTAACTTCTAAATCTGCGTTTTCAATTACTTTTTTAGATAACAACTCGTGTTGATTTAAAAACAACTCTTCTATAGAAATATCTAATTTATCTAGTTTTCGTTGTTGTTTTTCTGAGACAACTTGTACAGAATTTCTTAATAATAAAATAGGAAAAGGAACATTTACTTTATTAAAATATTGTTTCAACTCAAACCAATATGCCATTTCGCCTCCACCACCTAAATAACAAATATTTGGTAAAATAACTTCTTGATATAGAGGCCTCATTATTACATTTGGCGAAAATGCTTTCGGTTTTTTTCTACTTCCTGTAGAATTTCTGATTTAGTAAATGTAATTTCCGTGTTGTTTATCTTGTAAACTCCTTCTTCAAAAACGATACGTTCTCTAAAGTTATCACCTAAATAAAATAAATTAATCTCTCTAGGGTTTACTTGAATTTTATAATTTTCTTCTAATTTTTCTATCGTTTTAGAAACTTCTTTATACGAAGTACCATGCTCTAGTTCTTCATTAACAAAAGGAATAAAAAGTTCTTTTAATTGTTCATCATCTCCATCAACTATTACCAATCCAAATTCTTTAAACAATTCGTTTGCGATATATCGTGTTGCATCTGCTAAATTATTGTGCTTTAAATAACCATCAGAAAAAAGAGTTCGCAAATATGTAGCATTTTTAGAACCACCTAATTGATTTGCGAAAACATTTAAAACGTTATCTAAACCTTCAGTAGAAAATCGTCCTACTGCACCACCATCTTCTCTATTCCAAACAACTTTTTTACCTTTAAAGTTAAAATAGTTAATCTCATCAAAATCGTGATCTTCTGTTGCCATCCAATAAACTGGCACAAAATTTTTCTCTCGAAATTTTTCTGACAATTCTTCTGCTAAATTAATGGCAGAAATAATTTTATATAAAAAATACAACGGTCCTGTAAATAAGTTTAATTGATGACCGGTTGTAATTGTAAAAGTATTTTTAAGTTTTAAAAGTTGTATGTTTTCTTCCGTTTTCGCTGAAACATCAAAATTTAAATATTGATTTTTTATCGCTTCTGCCAAAACCAAACGAGTTTGCAAACTAAAAGATGTTTCTTTTTCTTCTATTTGATTGTAAAACCCTGTAATATCTCGGAAAATTATTGTAAAACGGTTTTAAAGTATCTTTTTGCTCTAAATAATCTATCATTGTATTAGAGAAAAAACCTGTTTTTTTAAACGGAATTTGAGTAACTTTCATTAGGCTACATGGTTTTTAATACAACAACATTCTCTATCTATCTTACTGCTCATTTTGACTTCTAAATTTTTTATAAAAATACAACTATTTTAAGCTTTGTAAATCACTACAAATCAATCTAACAAAGTTTTAACAAGTTCTATTTTCTGCAAATTAACAATTTTAAAAATATATTATTACTTTTGATTTTCTAATCAAACACTTACATGAAAATCAAATCTATTGTAGTTGTTCTTTTTTTATTAACAGGAACACTATTTTCTCAAAAAATTAAATCTCCAAAAGAATTTTTAGGTTACGAAATTGGCGCTCGTTTTACAAGACATCATAAAGTTGTAGACTATTTTAATTATGTTAGCAACACTTTATCTAATGTAAAGTTAGAGAAATACGGGGAAACAAATGAACACAGACCTTTGTATGTTAGTTACATTTCTTCTGCAGAAAATATTAAGAATTTAGAAAGCATAAGAAAAAATAATCTAAGTCAAACAGGGGTTATTTCGGTAATTCTAAAAACGATATTGCCATTGTATGGCTAAGTTATAATGTACATGGTAATGAAGCTTCTAGTACAGAAGCAGCAATGTTAACATTATACGAACTGGTTACTGCAAAAAAAGCTTGGTTAGAAAACACGGTTGTTATTTTAGACCCTTGTATTAATCCTGATGGTAGAGATCGATATGTAAATTGGTACAACCAAGTAAAAAGTACACCTTATAATACAGATCAAAATGCTAAAGAACATGCAGAACCTTGGCCAGGTGGAAGACCAAATCACTATCTATTCGACCTAAATAGAGATTGGGCTTGGGCAACACAAGTAGAATCTAAACAAAGAATTAAAGTTTACAATAAATGGATGCCTCACATTCATGTAGATTTTCATGAACAAGGAATAAATAATCCGTATTACTTTGCTCCTGCTGCAGAACCTTTTCATGAAATTATTACTGATTGGCAAAGAGATTTTCAAACACAAATTGGTAAAAATCACGCAAAATATTTCGATAAAGAAGGTTGGTTATATTTTACAAAAGAAAGTTTCGATTTATTATACCCAAGTTATGGCGATACTTACCCAACATATATGGGCGCAATTGGTATGACCTATGAACAAGCTGGTCATGGTCGTGCAGGTTTAGGTATTCATACAGATGAAGGTGAAGTTTTAACTTTAAAAGATAGAGCTGCACACCATTTAACTACAGGTTTATCTACTGTAGAGATTTCTTCAAAAAATGCAAAAAAGCTAAACTCAGAATTCAGAAAATTCTTTAATAATTACGGTTTGAACTTTAAAAGTTATGTTTTAAAGAACGAAAATGCAGACAAAATGAATCGTCTAAAAGAGTTATTAGACACTCATGAAATAAAATATGAAAGTGCTAAAAATGGTTCTGTAAAAGGATATAGTTATACAACACAAAAAGATGCCAAATTAGACGTAAGCAATAAAGATTTAGTTATTCATACAGATCAGCCAAAAGGTAAAATGGTAAAAGCTTTGTTTGAACCAAATGCTAAATTAGTAGATTCTTTAACTTATGATATTACAGCATGGTCTTTACCATATGCTCATGGTTTTAATGCTGTTGCATCTAAAAGTAAGGTAAACTCTACAACTAACAACTCTAAAAACACTGTTGTAAATTCTGAAGATAAAAGTGCTTATGCATATGTTTCTAAATGGAATAATCTTGCTGATGCAACTTTCTTAGCAGATTTATTAAAGAATAATATTGTACCAAGGTTTGCAGAAAAATCATTTTCAGCAAACAATACATCTTACGATAAAGGAACTTTAATAATACTTAGAAATGATAACAGAAACACAGATTTTGATTCAAAAGTTGTAGCAATAGCAGACAAACATCAACGTAAATTAACATCTGTTGCCACTGGTTTTTCTCAGTCTCGGTGTAGATTTTGGTTCATCAGCAATTAAACCAATTAACAAGCAAAAAATAGCAGTTGTTTCTGGTAAAGCAACTTCTTCTTTAAGTTTTGGTGAAGTTTGGCACTTTTTTGAAACTCAATTAGAATACCCAATTACAAACATAAACTCTAGTAATTTTGGTTATACAGATCTAAGTAAATATGATGTTATAATCTTACCTAGTGGTTATTACAATAGTATTTTAAGTGGTTCTACTTTATCTAACATAAAAAAATGGGTAAGATCTGGCGGAACATTAGTAGCAATAGGAAATGCATTAAATAGTTTTGCCAATAAAGAAGGATTCTCTTTAAAAACAAAAAAGAATGCAGAAATAGAAACCGACAATAATTTAGTTCCTTACCAAGATAGAGAACGTAAAAGTGTTGCTAATTTAATTACTGGAAGTATTTTTAAAAGTACGTTAGACAATTCGCATCCGTTAGCTTTTGGATATGATAAAGAATATTTTTCTTTAAAACTAAGCGGAACCTCTTACAGTTACTTAAAAAAAGGATATAATGTTGGTTATTTTGATAAAAACTCTAATAATGTTTCCGGTTATGCAGGAAGTAAAGCTGTAAAAAATGTACCTGAATCTTTACTGTTCGGAGAACAAACGATGGGAAGAGGAAGTATTGTTTATATGGTAGATAATCCTTTATTTAGATCTTTTTGGGAAAACGGAAAACTATTTGTAGCCAATGCAGTATTTCTGTTAAACTCTAATCAATTAAAATAAAATCTAAAAAACCACTCAAACAGAGTGGTTTTTTTTATAATCATGAAACATTTACCTTTGTAATCTTAATAATAATCATGCAAATAGAAGATTTAATTGGTGAATATCAAATAATAGGTAAAAACCAAGATAATACTGAAAACACTTATAAAGGTATTTTAAATTTAAGCTTACTAAATAACAACAAACTTAAAGCTGTTTGGCTAATTAATAAGAGTCAGCAACAATTTGGGGAAGGTTTTTTTAAAGACAACATCTTAGTTATTAATTTTGAATATAAAGGTGATGAAAACGATATTTACAAAGGAACAGTTGTTTATAGGTGCTTATCAAAAGATATTTTAGATGGTTTTTGGTCTGAAGAATTTGGTAACCCAAATTATTTAGGTGAAGAAAGATGTTTTAGAATTAAAGAAAATGAAAAATTAAATTAAGTATGAAATGTCCTTGTAACCCAAATAAATTATATAAAAATTGCTGTAAGAAAGCTCATGATGACATATTCTCTGTTAAAACATCAGAAGAATTAATGCGTTCTAGATACAGTGCTTTTGTGTTGGGTAATACAGATTATTTACATAAAAGCCATCATAGTTCAACAAGATTGTCTAATAGAGAATACAAAGAATTAAAAAAGTGGACTAAATCTGTTGATTGGGTAAAACTTCAAATTCATAATTCTACGAATAATAGTGTAGAATTTACTGCCTTTTTTATTGAAAACGGAAATTTAGAAACCATTAAAGAATATTCTACATTTTGTAAAGAAAATAATCATTGGGTATATTTAAATGCAGTTTAATAGCTATTTTATTACTTTTGCATTACCTAACTACAACTTTTTATTTTAATGAAACAAATTATAATTTTTTTGTTGTTAATTATTGTTATTTTAATTGGCTACGGAAAGTACAATCAGTACAAAAGATACAACTCACCGGAGGTTAGTTATACATCAACTAAAACCTTAGATTTAGAATACTATAATCAAGAAATTGTTTTAAAGTACTATGAGGCTGTAGAAGAACTTAATAGTTTTATAATGTTACAATGGTCTGCAAACAATATAGATGTTAGAACACCAGAAGACGATGATAACGAAACAAAAATAGCGGTTGATACTTATGCTAAAAAATTAGCTACAGTAAAATACTATGAAGATATATTATCTAAATCTTCTGAATTAAAATCGAAAGGATTAACGAGTAAAGAAATTGAATTTTTAGTTAAAAATGGAGTCGATTTAATAACTTACAACAAAAATCTTTACACAAATAAGTTAATTACATTATTTAAGAATACTCCTCAGATTAAATTTGGAAGCAAACATCCTATTGTTTTTGAAATTCAAAAGATTTTAATCAAAAAAGGATATAAACTAGAATTAGATGGCGTTTATAAAAAAGAAACTTTTAATATAATTAAGAGTTTTGAAACTAAAAATAATCTTTTATCAGACGGCGTTTTAGACCTTTTAACATTAGAAGCTCTTTTAAAATAAAGATTTATAAAAACAAAAACGTCTAGAAACAATTAAGTATCTAGACGTTTTAATATAAATAACTAAACTCTAATTTTTCATAAACTTAGAACTCCCTACAGTATTATCAACTGTATATTTAATCATGTAAACACCTTTACTCAAATTCGAAACATCAATATTTTTTGATTTTTCATTTATTTGAATATTTTTTACTTGTTTTCCTAAAATATTATAAATACTAACTTTAGAAATTATATTATCCGAAGAAATATTTAAGTAATTATTTGTAGGATTAGGATACATAGAAATGTTTAATAAAGAATTTCTTTCTACACTTGCAACTGCAGCATTAGAACTTAAAACAACACTACCTAAACTAGCTTCGTTAGACGGATTACCTAATGCACCTTTTACAGAAAAACCGTATTGAATAATAAAACCTGCTTGCAATTCTGCAGCTAATGCCGAAACTGAAAAAGAAGTCATGCTGCTTGTTAAAGTTACACTCTTATTTACAACTGTTGCGTAACCATTATTAGGATCTAATGCTTTTATAAATGCAACAACAGTGTAACCTGCATCGATTGTATAACTATCGATATTTGCAGAAAAAGTTAAATCCGAATCTGCTAATCCGTTATTTTCTACATAAGAACTTGCTTCTATATATTTGTTTGGTGTTGTAGGATTATCAAACCAAGAAGCATTTGTGTTTTCGGCTGTCCAAATAGCAAAATTAGGTTGTAATGTAATTGTTGATGCATTTACCGTTGTTTTTAAATTTGCTACATCATAAGAAAATCCAAAAGCGTAACTATCATCTGCAGTATTAAATGCATTTACATAACCATTGTAAGTTTTAGAACCATCAATAGTAACACCATCATTGGTAGTATTTCCGAATCATTGCTTGCGTTTTCAGTAACTACAACACTTCCTAATGATGTTTCATTTGCAGGGTCTCCTAAAGCACCTGTAACAGAAAAACCATACTGAATTATAAAACCAGATTGCAATTCTGCACCTGTTGCAGACACAGAAAAAGAACTCATTCCGTTTGTTAGCACGATGTTTTTATTAACCACAGTTGCATAACCATTATTGGGATCTAAGGCTTTTATAAAAGCAACAACTTTGTACGCTGAGTTTATAGTATGAGCATCTAAATTTGCAGAAAAAGTTAAATCCGAACCTGCTAATCCGTTATTTTCTACGTAAGAACTTGCCTCTATATACTTATTTGGCGTTGTTGTATTATCAAACCAAGATGGATTTGTATTTTCTGCTGACCAAATTGCAAAGTTAGGTTGTAATGTAACAGATGTAGAAGTAAGTGTAGTTTTTAAATTTGCCACATCATAACTAAATCCGAAAGCATAACTATCATCCGAAGTATTAAATGCGTTTACATAACCATTCCATGTTTGAGAACCGTCTACAGTAACAGAGTTTTGAGCAAACCCAAAAGCAGTTATTAAAAGTAAAAGTAAAGTAATTTTTTTCATGTGTTAATTGTTTTTTAGTTAATAAATCAATATTAAACAATATAATTAAACAATCCTTAAAAAACACCACAACAAAAAACATACATCATAAAAAAATGATTGATATATTATGAAATTACGATTAAACAAGCAATAGCCAAGGAAAAAGTATAAAAACAAAGAAACTTAAAATAAACAAACTTTAAAACAAAAGCAGTTTGTATGGGTAATGTATAGTTAGAAGATTCGATAAAAAGAAATAAAAACCGAAAAGAAACATCAACAACATACTAGAATTCAGATAATTGAAAAAAACTTAATTATAACTTAGAGGTTTTAAATTAAACTTGTTGTGTTCTCGTTTTAGTTAAAAACTAAACTATTTAGCTATTTGTTATTGTTTCGCTTATCTAACTCAGCTCTAATTAAAAGCGTTTTTTCTTCAGTAACATCATAATTTCTCATTACGTACATTGCAGCTAAAGTTCCTAAGATTGGTAATCCTGAGAAGAAAATTCTTAAACCAAACATTGATTCTTCAGTTTGAATCGCTGCACCAGATTCAAAGTTTACAAAAGTTAAAATTAATCCACTTAACAAACCTGCAATTGCTAATCCAAATTTAACCATCCACCAATAAATCGCTCCAAAAATACCTTCTCTTCTTTTATTTGTATTTAACTCATCGATATCAATAACATCAGAAGTCATAGACATCATCAGGGTAAATAAACTTCCAATGCCAAAAGAAAAGAATGGCAATGCAAACAAAAACATATAGGGTTTTCCAGGAATAAATAAAAACCATAGTAAAATATACCCAACTACAGAAATTCCTTGAGAAATTAAAAAAGCTTTTTTCTTTCCCATTTTTTTAGACATTTTAGCAACAATAGGTATTACTAAAAAAGTAGTTACAATTGCACCAACACTTCCAAATAAAGTAGGCCAAAGACCAAAATTAGATTCGTTTCCGGCAAATAAGTAATATTTAATAATGTAGTAAGAAAAACCTGCAATCGTATTAAAAGCGTTAAATATTAAAAAAGTAGCAATGCATAATTTTTTAAAAGGTTCAATTTTTAAAGCAGCTTTAAAACCTTCTATTATTTCATTAAAACTACCACCTATGTTACCTAATGTTAAAGACGAGTAGTTTTCATTTAAGGTTGATTTACTTTTGATAAATATTGCAGGAACCGCTGCCAAAAAAGCACAAGCTATCGCTACATATATTGCTAAAGATCTTGTTGCAACATCACCAGATTCAAACAATGTTGTGTCTGCCATTAAAACCCAAAACCAAGGTGCAATTACCCAAGCCCATTGCCCAATTAATTGTGCAGTTGCCATTATATTTGTTCGTTCATGAAAATCGTCACTCATTTCATAACCCATTGCCACATAAGGAACACTAAAAATGGTTAATCCTAAATAAAAGACAAAAGACCAAAGTAAAAAATACGTAAAATTATAGTTTACAGAGTTTGATGTATACATTTGCCACATCAAAGCAAATGAAACGCCCATTATAATTGCACCTATTAAAACATATTGCCTTCTTCTACCCCATTTCGATTTCGTATTATCTGAAATAAAACCCATAATAGGATCTGTAATTGCATCGAAAATTCTAGGTAGAAAATATAAAACACCTAACATCCAACCAGGGAAACCTAAATTTTCTACTAAAACCACAGTAAAAATACCTAAAACTGCCGGAAACATTTGATTTGCCAACATCCCTAAGCCGAACGCTACTTTTTGCCCGAAAAAAACTTTTTCTTTTTTGATAAATTAGCTGTTTCCATATTTCTTTTAGTTTGCAGGAATAATTATTGTTTGAATTGCTTGTGCATCAATTTTTACAGACACCGATTTCTCTAAAAAATTTAAAGTGAAACTTTTTTGATTTAAGCCTTCGTTAAAAACTACTACAGCAATAGAATCGTCAGGATTTTTTGCCGCTGTTACTTGTAATTCTTTATCAGAATTTGTTACTTCAATTATTGAAGCTTCTGGTCTTATAAATTTGCTAAAATGTGCTAAAGTGTAATATATTGGTGTAAAATACACTTCATCTTTCTCTGGATCTACTATTACAGGAGCAACACACCAATTCTTAAACCAATTTGGTCCGCCTTGTGTATCTAAAACCATATTCCAATCTACCCAACCATCAACATAATTATTTAAGCAACCAATAATATCTCTTGCATATCTATTTACAGGCGCGTATTTAGGGTGTAAATATCTATCCTTTTCAGAAGCCCAATCCCAACCCCAATCTGTTGCTTCTTTAGACCAATACCATAAATCATCTCTCCATTTTGGCACTTCAGAATCTACACAACCTTCTGTTTCTATTAAATATTTATCTGGAGATTTTTGATGTGCATACTGTAAAGCTTCCGGAAAAACCTCATACGTACTTTCATACCAATGAATTGCTGTACCATCAAAATACTTGGCACTTTCTTCTGTCTTATACATTTCATCTACCCATTCTTTTAAGCCAGCTCTATTTTGATCGTATCCTAAAATTTTAACTTCCGATTTACCATCTTTTTCTAATTTTGGTCCTAAATGATTCTGAACAAAATCGGTCATTTCTTTTGGTGAATAATGCATGCTTTCCCAATTATTACCATTTCCATGCGGTTCATTTTCAACTGTAAATCCCCAAATATCTATTCCTTCACTTTTGTAAGCGTCTAAATACTTAGAAAAAACAAGGCCCATGTATCATAATATTTTGGCAACAATTTACCGCCAACCCAACTATTATTATCTTTCATCCAAGGTGCAGCAGACCAAGGAGAAGCAATTATTTTAAAACCATCTTTAGAAATTGCCATTGCATCTTTTATCATCGGTATAATATCATCTTTGTCTTCGGCAACAGAAAAATGTTTTAATTCTACATCGTCTGCAACTGGTGTATAAGAATAATTTGATAATGAAAAATCACATGAATTCATATGCGTTCTAGTAAGAGAATATTTAGCGCCGGACTCTCCAAAATATGCTTCTAAAATTTCATTTCTTTTTTCTTTACTCAATTTGTTTAACAAATACGCAGAAGACTCTGTAAAAGAACCTCCAAAACCTGTTATGGTTTGAAACTTCTTTTGATCGTTAATTTTTATTATTGATGAGTTTTCATCACCGAAAAAAGGCTTTATTTTAGACAGCCTATTTCCTTTGGCAGAAGTTTCATAAATTTCTACATCTAAAACTTCTTGTTTTTTTTCACAACTTAGTATCATCAAAATTGACATAAATAATAAGACGCTTTTTAGATCTATTTTCATAATATTTTTATTTTTTATCTAAAGACAAATACACGTTTTTCACGATAGAAAAAACCTCTTTTTTCTTTCTATTAATATCTACTATTCCCCAAAATTCTTCGTTGGGCGCGCCATCATATGGCACCCCGTAACTATTAGGAGCCCAACCACCAATATCTTGTTGATTGATATTACCTGCTTTCCATAAACCATCTGTAAAAGAAAACAATGTTATACCGTTACCCTTATCTTTATTCGCAACAATCTTGTTTAGAATTTTTGAAGTAGCTGCTGCTTGTGCCTTCTCATTAATTCCTTTTTCAAAGCCATCTTTAGCAATAGTCATATAGCTATCACTACCTGCTTCTGATAAATACATTGGTTTAGAACTGATTTGTTGCCATTGCGTAAAAATTTCTTCAGGATTATCCCATCTGTAAACATTCATTCCCCAAACATCAATATTTTTTCCTTTGGCATATGCAATAGCATCCGGCAATTCACCATGCGCTGTTGCTACCGGATGATTACTATCTATTTTATGAATTGCTACTGCAGCCTTATCCATAACATTGTACCAGTTTAAAATATCACCATCAAACCATTCAGGATGATAATTGTATTCATTACCCAACTCCCACATTAAAATTGCTTTGTGATTTTTAAACTTTTCTATGTAGTCTAAATAAGAGCCGTAATACAAATCGTTTATACCATCTTGTTTATACCCAAACCCAATAATTACTTTAATTTCTGCTTTTTCTAATTTATTTAAAACAATAACGTCTGCAATTGGTTCATAAACCCTTATTGTGTTTATGCCTGCTTCTTGCATCAATTTTAAATCTTGATCTATACTTTTAAAACTTCTTTTATTACTTCCTTTAGGAACCGGATGGTAACAAATTCCTTTAATAAAATAAGGTGTATTATTTACCAAGATTTTATTTTTCGAAACACTTACAACATCGATTTCTATCTCAGAATTACAAGAGATAAAAAGAAAGGTCAATAAAAATAACTGTATGTAATTTTTCATTTTAAATATTATTCAAGAAGTAAAACCTCTTCCATTAATTTCTGTTTATTACCATTGTAAGACTTTACAATTGGCAAATTATTTCGTGTTAATGATTTAAAGACATTTTTATCTACCAAACGCCAAAGCGCAAATTTTGCCTCACTTTTATTATTAATTAATCCGAAGTGATTTTCTGATCCTTCAGGATTTTTAGCGTCTTTCCATTGCTCATCAAAAGCTTCAAAATAAAAACATGTAATTCCGTTGCTATTAGACCAATCTCTCATTGCTTTGTAATAAAATGCCTGCTTATATTCGTCTGTTGCTTTAGATCCTTTTGAACCATAAAAGCCATTAGATTTTGTTGCCCAACCAGTTTCTCCTATATGAATCGGTTTTTGAACACCAAGACTTTGAACATATTTTTTTACATTTTTATATTGATTTACTGCATATTTTGTAGCATTTTTCATCAAAGAATCTATTCTTACTTCCTTAGAAACATCAGCATCTTTAACATTATTAACTTTCCAAAAAACCGGATTATAATGTGTATCATGCATTGGATATGTGTGCATAGAAATAAAATCTACCGCCTTAATTAATCGTGTTAAATCTTCTGTATGGTAAGATTTATCTCCGCCACCCCAAGAAGCAAAATTATCTGAACTTGTAACCCAAAGGTCACTTGGCAACTCGCCTTCTTTTTTTAATTTTTGAAGATAATTCACCCATTTTAGTATCACTTTTGGCTGAACATAATAACTTGTCGCCCATTTTACCATTGCCTCATTACCAACAGAAATAATTTTTACAATTTCTCGGGTATTTTTTTGCCAATGTAACAGCTGTTTCTATTTCAATAGCATTCCTTCTACTTTCTTCAAGGTGATTAGGTTTTTTACCATTATTATTAAAAGCATTTTTACAATCGATCCATGCACCTAACATCACGTACATTTCAAAACCATTTTCTTCTTGCTTAAGTTGATTAATAGCTTCTAATAAATTTGCTGCTTGTTTTAAATGAACATTGTAAGTTCTTAGAACTTTAATTTTCATCGCAGACAAAATTTTTAAATCATCTTTTAATTCTTTGATTGTAGGTTGAATATCTCTTGAATTTTGTCGATATCCGCCATACGAAATAGCCAAATACTCTTTATTCCCTAGAATTTCTGATGCTGATAAATTTCTAACATCAACCTTGTTTTTAGTTGCATTACCTTTGCACGAAACGATAAAAAAGAGCATAATTATCCATATAACATAAAGGAAACCATTCATCTTTTTTATCATTTTCATCTTTATTATAGTTTATTAAAATGAAACTTTAATACTTGCCACCTCATTGGTTCTTTTGAATAATTTTGAACTAACTTCCGAGTTAATTCTAATTTTTCAAAAACATCTTTATCACCATTTTCATAAAAAATAGTTACATTTTTAGTGTCTGATTTCTCATAAACTATCGGCACTTGGCAATACGTAAAACTCAATTGATTTTCTAAAACTTTAATTGTTTTTTCATCACCGTGAAACTGCTACATAATTAAATAGTTTTTCTGCTGATAAAAATTCTGATGTTTTTAATAAACGAGGATTAAAAACAATTTTTCCTTCTTTCACAAAAACACCTAACTCACCGAATCGACTTAGTATATCTTCCTTTACTTGCCCAGTCATACCAGGTTGTTGCGCTCCTTTACCTGCAGGAGTATGAGAATAAGCATCCGTAGGAAAGGCTCCATAAAGCTTTGGTGATTTGTGCACACCAATTCCTGCATGTATTTCGTAGTAATGATCTAAAAGTCTTCCAATAATAGCCTCATCTTCATTATTTCTTACCGCTAATAAGCAGTTTTCTTGCACAGCAACTAATAACTTAGAAACCATATGCCAATAAATTGAACCTAAACCTTCGTAACCAAAAAATGTTCCTGAACGACCTGTAAATGATTTATGATCAAAAATATCTTCAAAAATTGCAAAAACTTTAGCTGAATCTTTCTCTATCAATTTTTGATATTTTTCTTTTGATAAATTATCTAAAGCTTCTTTTAAGCTATTTGCATTATTAAAATTACCGTTAAAATGATAATTTCCTAAAATATCTTTTTCTATAATTTCTTTGTTGTTTTCTTTTACTAAAGCTGATAATAATTCTGAATTTTCTACACTATTTTTAGAGATATTATTCTTCTTTGTAAAGCTTGGTAATTCTTTATTAGGATATAAAATATAACTGTACTGATCCTCTCTAAAAAGTGCACTATTTTTTAAACCATCTAGTAAGCCTAGTGCTTCTTTTGGTGATAAATAGCCGTAACTTAAAACAGCAACTTGCCCCTCTAACATTTCTGATAGATAAGAAATAGAAACCTCTTCTTTATTTTCTATTGTCATTAAATTATAAGCATGAAACATATTATCATTACGCTTGTTTGCTCTAATCGAATGCTCTAAATATGTATTTGTAACGTTTATAAACGCTAATAAATCTTCCTTAGAAATAGTTTTTTTAGTTGTAGAAAATCCGTTTTTATAAATGTTTAACCTGTATTTACTTGCAGATTCCCCTAAACTATCTAATACTGTTTTTCTTTCTTTATCTGTAAATTCTCTAGATAAAATAGATTGATGCTTATTTAAAGTAGCTAACACTTCATTGAAAAAAGTTTGTAATTCAGAAGAAATACTTACTTCTGTAATTGAAGAGTCATTTACTATATTCTCGTAAAAATTTAAAAATCTGCGTAAATAATATAGTGTAACCATAGAAACACCATTACCAACTAAAGCATTATTGGCATCATTCCATTCTGGTCGTTGGGTGTTCAACCAAATACCTGCTTCTGGTATAAAATTAGAAACCTTTGCCAAAACAGTTGCTAATAGTTTTTCTATTAAATTAACTTTATAAATCTGACTGTTTTTAGCTTCTAAAAGTGCTCCATCAGCACCAATTTCACTTCTTTTTTGTCGATTTCTGCATTTAATTGGTAATCGAAATCAATTGTATCTTTCGGGTTTTCTAATATTTCTTCGTAAGATTTAATTTTGTAAGGTACATTGGCATATACAAAAATATCTTCTGTGAATAATTTTGTCAATTCATTAGGATAATGTTTTTCGATAAACTCTAAAAACTTAAGCAAATAAATAATTTGATGATCGCCCCAATAACCAATATAAGACCACGGATCATGCTCTTCGATAACTTCCCAATCGAAACCACCTTTCGTTACTCTATAAGGATTGTAACCATCAAAAGTAGTTGCATTTAAAAACTTATGAATCATACTCTCGATAAACTCCGGATAAGCATGCGCTAAAGCCTCCCAATTCTGAAAAATATCACGCCAGTTTCCTTCGTAATCTAAAACCTTAGAACCATCAACCTCGTTTTTCGTATTGATAGAAAACTTATTCCATGGTCTACTCGGGTCTCCGTGTCTTCTACTAAATTTTAAAGGTAAATACTCTAAACATAAACGTTTAAAATCTTTATCTGAGCTCGAATTCGCAATATTTTTTACTTCAGATAAGTTAAAAACAGCTGCTAATTCATTTAAGTCGCTTTTATTCTCTTGAAACACATTTTTATTTGCTTTTTGCAAATAATTGATAAAATCTTCTTTTTCGATAGAATAATTATCATCAAAAATTCCACCTCTCATTATATTAAAAAGCGTATTAGAAAAGTGTCTTGTATTTACTAAATTGTCTTCTGTTAACTGTAAACCATCTGCAGAGGCTGTTAATTTTATTAAGTTTTTTGTCCCTAAATCAATATCATCTTGCAATAAATTTTCTACTGCAGTTTTAGATTTTATTATTTCAGAAATTTCTACAACATCACTTACCGATTGATTTACATTAGCAACTTGTAACCATTTTTTTCTGAATTTGAGGGTAAATTGAACTCAAAAGCAGTTAAATACGCACCTTTTTCTGCTTTTACAGCTGTTTCTTGCTCTAAAGCAAAACCTCTTCTAAAGTTATTAATTTGCAATGATGATAATAAATAAGTAGGATTATTGATACCTAAAGACCATACAATATTTGCTTTTAACGCTTCACTAGGTTCTGCTTTATCTACAATAATTGCGCTTAAAGCATAAATACCTAGGCCAACATTTTCTTCTAATTCACATTTTTTATAAGCATCTGCCAAATTACTAACATTTGCTTGTAAATCTGACCCAATACCAAACGGAATTATATCTTGAAAACCATCTAAAGTTTCAACATTTACATTGGCATTAGCATTGTTTACTAAGGTTGCTTTTCTAACAAAACCAAACTTATCACTAGAATTCCATTCATACTTAAAAGTTAATTCTAAATCGTTATTAATTTCTTCAAAAACAATTTTATTACCAAAAGTATTTTTATAAATATTTCTTGTTATATCATACAAACCAGCTTGTCTCTCAGAAAAAGGTTCCCAAAGTTTTGTGCTTTCTTGCGCTATAATTCTAAAAATAGTTTTACAACCTGTTGTTTCTGCTAACGCTGTAATTTTATCGTCTGTATAATAAGGAAATAAAGCATATTGAGCATTTTTTCTACCAGCAGTTAAGCCACCATTACTCGACACAAACATCCAATGATTTGAATCTGACACAATAGTCATAAAAAAAGGACGCATTGTATGTGTGTTTTCAATCTTATAAAAAGACTCTTTTCCTATAGTTACTAATTTTCCGTTATTAGTTACTGTTGGTTTATCTTTAAAAACAGTGCTCATTTACTTCTTTTTTTGATTAATTAATTTTAAATTTTGATATAAAAATCTTGCATTCAAAATTTTAAGAATGTATTATTTTAGATCTAAATACCGATTGTTAACTTATTTAAAGCTACTTATAAAAGTTTTTATTTATTGAAATACTTTGATGTAATCTACCTCCATTACATCTTCTGTAAAAGCAGGATCTACATCACCACCAAGTGTACCTCCCATGGCAACATTCATTATAAAAAAGAAATCTGCATTAAAAGGTAAAGAAGCATCATTCTCTAGTGTATGGTACGCTACATTGTCTATAGAGAATTTAATTTCATTTTCAGACCAATCTATTGTATATACATGAAATTCTGTTGTAGATGTTGGTAAACTCGTAGACATAGATGGGCCACCACCAGCAAAATTACCTGGATAATGTATAGTACTTAAAACAGTATTTTTGTCGTTTCCTTTTTGTTCCATGATATCCATTTCTCCTGCATTTGGCCAACCAACAGAATTAAAGTTAGCTCCTAACATCCAAATTGCAGGCCATGTACCTTGCGATGCAGGTAGTTTGGCTCTAATTTCAAATCTTCCGTAAGTAAACTCTTGTAATCCTTCCGATTTTAATCTAGCAGAAGTGTAACCCGTACCATTTTTCTTTGCTTTAATTTTTAAACTTCCGTTTTCTACAATTACATTTTCTGCATTGTTTGTATATGTTTGAAGCTCGTTATTTCCCCAGCCACCTGCACCTAAGTCATAAGTCCAGTTTGCAGCATTTGGCGCTCCATCAGTATTAAAATCATCTTCCCAAACTAAATTTGTAAAAGCAGAAGTTGTTGCAGAACCTGGTTTTACTGTTGTAAATTTAAAATACCAAGCTAAATTAGGATCTACACCATCTAAAGTTCTAACATACATTTCTGTTTCAGAAATTTCTAAAATTTCGAAACTTGTAGAACTAACATAATATGCCATAAAACCGCCGTTAGAAAAATTCATTTGTGTACCCCTTGGTTGAAAAGCAGGATCTGCTACTAATGACCAATCTTCTGATGAAGGTGCTAATGAAACATTACTATCGAATGAAGTATCAAACGTAAAACATTCATCTCCGTTTGCTCCAGAACCACCAACAACTGTTTGGTGAGCTGCATTTCCGTTGAAAAAAGTTTCTCCTTTATTATCTAAAGCATACGTCATTGAGCCATCTTCATTAATTGTAAATGTTAACTCATCGTCTGAATAACAGTCGTTTGTTGTACCTGCAGCTGCTGCAAAAAATGCTGGATAATAATATTGGCTTGGTCCGCCATTAATTTGAATATCAAACGCTAAAGAAGGGCCAACACCTAAAGCTCCATCAACAGTATTGTCAATATACCAAGTTTTAGAAACTGGCGTTGTAACTTCTAAAACATCGTTACCAGCAGCATCTTTAGATAAAGGTGCACCAGATAAAAAAGATCTTGCTTGAATATCATCAAAGGCACTAAAAACCTCTAAAAGTACTGTAGAAGATGATGAAACACCACCTTTACCAGATGCAATAATTGTTACATTATATGTATTTACACCTGTTTTTGTAAATCTGTGCTCTACTTCTCCGCTAGAAGAAGCCACTTTATCAGATCCATCACCAAAATTGTAAATATAACTTACTGCATTGTTCGCAGTGGCTTTAAATTTTACAATTCCAGATCCATCACCATAAACATTGACGTCATCTTTTCCTATAATTTCATTTTGAATATTAATATTACTAGGAACTGCTATTTGACCAAATTCTTGATCTTCTTCTTGACAACTAAATAGTGTTATTGTCAATGAAAATAATAGTATATATTTTAATGTTTTCATTTTTATATTTTTATAAAGTTATCTTTTAGATTTAATTACTAGATAATGAAACATTATCAATATTTACTTGCCCTACAGCTGCACCTAAATCAAAAATTACTTCGGCATCTGTTGCTCCAAAATCAGTTGCTGTTAAGCTTACACTATAAGTTGTTACTTCTGTTGTAATGTTTACAGTTTCTGATGTGTTAGACCAAGGTGCTGCACTTAAACCAATACCGGCAATAATTGGTCTATTTACATCAGACCAAGCATCAAAAGTTAATGTGTATGTGTTCCCTTGAACTATTTCTACCTTCTGACTTAAGTTTACATCATAAGGATTACCAGCAGCTGTTACATTAACAGAATAATACGTATTGCCATTATCTGTAACTACTGGTGCAGATGAGCTGTCATCTACTCCTATTAACCAAGATTCGCTTCCGTTTTCAAAATCTGAATTATTTAAAACGTTTCCTTTTCCCACTATTAATGATACGTTATCAATATTTACCAAGCCAACTGCTGCACCAATATCAAAAATTACTCTCGCATCTATTGCTCCAAACTCTGTAGCCATAAGTGTTATTGAATATGTTGATCTTGTTGTCGTAATGTTAACCGTTTCTGTTGTATTAGACCAAGGTGAAGCACTTAAACCAATACCGGCAATAATTGGTCTATTTACGTCTGACCAAGCATCAAAAGTTAATGTGTAAGTATTACCTTGAATAATTTCTACTTTCTGACTTAAGTTTACGTCATAAGGATTTCCGGCAGCTGTTACATTTACAGAATAATATGTATTACCATTATCTGTTACTACCGGTGCAGAAGAGTTATCATCAACACCAACTAACCAAGCTTCACTTCCGTTTTCAAAATCTCCGTTTGTTAATAAACCGTCATTAAAAGTAGTTGAAGCATCTGGTTCTTTATAGAAATAGAAATTATCTATATAAACTACATTCGAAATGCCATCAGAATCAATTAAAATTTGAGTAATCTTATTTTTATTTGCCAGATCACCGCCGTCAAAACCTGTAATATCTAAATCTATACTTTGCCAAGAACCACCAACGGTTGTACCTAAAGATTCTTCATCTTCACCTCCGTCTACTGTGTTTACTATTTTAACCAACAACTCATTTATAGCGTCATTTGGCACCCAATAATCTATGTGTAATTTTTCCATAGAAGATACATCAATACCGCTATCGTAATTGGTAACCATACCCACAAAATCTAAGTTTGTTAGTTTCCAAACATTGTTATTATCTATTGTAATTGCCTCGAAACCGAAGAAGACCACGTTGTAGGTAATTCGTTTAATGTTACATCGGTATAAGCATCACTAAAAATAGAAACAACGTCTTCTGCTTTTCTATTCTTCGGATTTGGTGCCGCTTCTAATGGCGCTAAAATTTCTGTTACTGTAAATTCTTCTGTATATTCTAAAGTTGCAATTGCCGCTCCTTTTGCTACAATTTTAATTGAATAATCACCTGCTTCTTTATAAAGGTAAGAAATAGTTTCACCTATATTACCGGAAACTGGTTCTGTTGCATTTACTTCACCTGAATAAAAATCGAACATTGATGCAAAATCTGCATTTACCGTAATATTTACCTGTTTAGATATGGCTGCATCATTTTCTAAAACTACAACTATATTCTGAGGTGCTTTAAATGAAACTACCAATTGTTGTATGGCTTCAGTTTTATCTCCGTTTAAATTATAAGCAACAATTTTTACATCGTGCGTACCTTCTGTATAAACATTAGATGCACTTTCGCCTTGTTCTAAATTAACAGGCGTAGTAGTATCTGCATCAAAATAAACATCGTAATTAGTTGCTCCTTCTGCATTTGGCGTAATTGTAACTTCGCCAGTATTATCTTGCTTGATATTATAATTAGCTGTAACATTTGTTGGTGCTGATATATTATCTGCAAAAGAAAGGTCGTTTAAATTATCTTTACACGCTGTAAACAAGATCAACACGATAAAGAATCTATATATATTATTTATTTTTTTCATCTTTTAACTATTAATTGTATCCTTGATTTTGAGACCAACGATTACCTGTTAATTGAATTTCTATTGCCGGAATTGGAAACAGCTCATTTTTACCCGTTTGAAAACCGGAAATATTCGCTGCTGCTTCTCCCGTTCTTACTAAATCGAAAAATCGATGCCCTTCACCAGCTAATTCTAATCTTCTTTCATTAAAGATAATAGCTGTTAAATTTGCTCCTGTTTCTGAGATATTGTGTAACATATCTCCAAAAGCACGTTGCCTTACTAAATTTAAATACTCTAAAGCCTTAGCATCATTTGCCGATGGTTTTCTATTATGAGCTTCTGCAGCCATTAACAAAACATCTGCAAAACGAATTGCTCTGTAATTATTTGGATTTGTTAAATTTCTATCGGCTTGTGCATCTGTACCTCTTTTTCTTGGTAGATATTTTTTATTAAAATAACCAGTATGTTCGAAACCAGTATTAAATTCTGCTCCTGTTTGAGTTGCCCAAGCATTGATATCTAAAATTGTAATATCTTTTCGCATGTCACCGTCTTCAAAAGCATCTACTAAATCTTGCACCGGCACGTTAAAACTAAAGCCGAGTAAACTCCGGTCCTTCATAACCTCTTACACCGTTAAAACCAACAGCAACATTACCTTCACTACACTGTAAACAACCAAAACCTGCACCTTGCGTTTCTGTATATTGAACCTCAAACACAGATTCTACACTATTTTCATTATCATTTTCAAACAAATCCATAAAAGTTGCTGCATCTGTAACTAAACTATGCGGTCCGTTTAAAATTAAATTATCTAAAACATCGGCAGCTTCTGTAAATTTATTCTGATATAAATATGCTTTACCTAATAAAGCTTCTGCAGCTCCTTTTGTTACTCTACCAGTTTCTGACTGAACGTATGGTAAATTGTTTGCAGCAAAAATTAAATCTTGTTCTATTTGTGCATAAACCTCTGATTTTGGAGTTCTATCTACATTAAACTGATCTCCAAAAAGAATTCTTTGATCGACAACCAAAGGCACATCACCAAACCATTTTACCAACTCGAAATAATAATAAGCTCTTAAAAATCTTGCTTGTGCTACAACTTCTTCTTTACCAGAAAAATCTATTTTGTCTTTAAATTCTAGTATATAATTCGCTCTGTTTACTCCTGCAAACATCCAACCCCAAATATCTCTTAATTGCTGATTTTCGGATGTATGAATCATGTCATCAATTTCTTGAATAGCGACTACATCTGTTGCACTTTCTCCGCCAGCTAATGTATTATCTGATGCTATTTCACCTAACAAAACGTTTAAATATGAAGATTGTAACATATCATAAGCTCCTATTAGAGCATTTTGATAATCTTCTTCTGTATTAAAATAATCTTCTGAGTTTTCTGCTGTCGATTCTACATCAACAAAATCATCACTACAACTCGTAATTAAAATTGAAGAGAATAAGAAGAAAGCTAAATATTTTATATGTAATTTTTTCATGGTCTATTTTTTAAAAATTAACATTTAATCCTACTAAAAAAGTCTTTGGCGTTGGATAAAATCCTTGATCAATTCCGCCACCAATCGGCGCTCCGTTAGAAGTTGTTGGGTCGTAACCTCTATATTTTGTTAACGTAACTAAATTATTAGCTGATACATAAAAACGGAATTTGCTTAAACCTACTTGTTCTAATATTTTTTGATCTAAAGAATATCCTAATTGTATATTTTGCAACCTTACAAAAGAACCATCTTCTACAAAAAAGTCAGAAAAAAGTGAGTTACTGTTTGCTCCTGTTGTAACTCTCGGAAAAGTATTTGATGTTCCAGCACCTGTCCATCTATCTAAATAATATCTTGGTCTGTTTGTTAATGGTAAATTTCTTTCGAAGTTTCTTATAATTTCATTTCCTAGAGATGCAAAAGCATACATGTTAAAATCGAAATTTTTATAATCAAAAGAGAAATTTAAACCCATAGTTACATCAGCAATAGGATCTCCGATATAGGTTTTATCTTCATTTGTAATCTCACCATCGTTATTGATGTCTCTAAACCTTAAATCTCCAGGATTTGCATTTGTTTGTGTTGCGTGTGCATCTACTTCTGCTTGTGTCTGAAAAATTCCGTCAGTTTGATATCCGTAGAAATAACCAATTGGCATGCCTGCTTCCATCCTAGAAGGAGGATCTTGACCTACGCCAAAAGAACCGCCAAATAAAACGCCGCTTTCATTACCTACAAATAAAACTTCATTTTCTAAAGTTGTGAAATTGTACTTAATTCCGAAGTTAAAATCATCTGAGATAGTTTCTTTATAACCAATTGAGAATTCGAAACCTTTATTTTCTACAGTCCCTGCATTTACAATAGGACTTCCGAACCTGGTGCAGAAGCTCCTAAGATTCCTGAAACTTCCGGATTTAGTAATAAATCTTCTGTTCTTTTGTTAAAATAATCTGCAGTAATATTTATCTTATTAAAAAGCTCTAAATCTACACCAATATCTAAAGGAATTTGTTTTTCCCATTTAATTTCTGGATTCGAAATTGCCCCAAGTGCAGTACCAAATTGTAATTGATTGTTAAAAACATATTCTCCTTCTCCTGATAATGTAGAAACAAAACCGAAGCTCGAAATTCTATCGTTACCAATTACACCATAACTAGCTCTCAATTTTAAGAAACTTAATACAGAACTATCTTCTAAAAACTTTTCTTTAGAAGCTACCCAACCTACAGATGCAGTGGGGAAATAACCAAATTTATTTTTAGGTCCGAAATTAGAAGATCCATCTCTTCTAATTACTGCCGACATTAAATATTTTCCGTCATAATTATACTGTAATCTTGCAAAATAAGATAATAACCTACTATCAAAAAAACGTCTTGGTTGATTACTTAATGCTAAATTATCTTGCGATGTATCTGAACCTGCAACACTAACACTTTCTAATGTATTACCATTGGCTCCAAAACCTAATAAATTAGATTCGTTAATTCCTTGAGATCTAAAAACCGATGTACCTAATAACACTTTTACATCATGAACATCATTAAATGTCTTTTCATATTTTAACAAAGCATCAAAAGTATAATCTTTATAAGTTTGTTCACTTTCAAAAACAGATGAAGTATTATTTGCATCTGTTAAATCTGCAAGAGCACTTACCGTATTAAAAACCTTACCGAACCATAATAAACCTCTGGACTATAACTTTTAGTTTTTACTGATGCATGGTTAAACTGAATTCTAGATTCAGCAGAAAATCCGTCTAAAAAAGAATAATTTAAACCATAACTACCCGCAAATTTATTTACCCAAGTTCTATTGTAAGCATTCTCTGTTTGTGCTAAAGGATTTACAACTTCTATACCAACACCTGTATTTGGTGCAAAAGAATAATCGCCATTAGCATCTCTAACAGAAATATTAGAAGGCATATTTAAGGCATTAAATAACACAGAACCCAAAGCATTTTCTCGCAAACCTCTTCTATTTGTATTTGTATAAATTGAAGAAGAAGTAAACTTTAAATTCTTTAAAATATCTGTACTAAAATTAAATTTAGCTGTAGTTCTATTAAAATTCGCTTTAGAACCACCTACAATACCATCTTGATCTAAATGAGAAGCCCCAAATGAATAGGTAGATTTTTCGGTACCTTTAGTAGCATTAAAATCTATACTAGAAATTGCTGCATCTTTAAAAACTTCGTCTTGCCAATCTGTACCAACACCCAAACCAGATATATTACTAAAAGGTAAAGACTCTGCGTTAGCGGCAAAAGCTTCATTCGCTAAAAGAGCATACTCTGTAGCGTTAAGTAAACTGATGCTTCTTGTAGTTCTTTGAAAACCTGCATATGCGTTTAAGTTATATTTAAACTCAGTATTTTTTCTACCAGATTTTGTTGTAATAATGATAACTCCATTTGCACCACGAACACCGTAAATACCAGCAGAAGCATCTTTTAAAACATTCATAGATTCGATATCAGAAGGATTGATGACACTTAAATCTTCTATTACATTACCATCTACTAAGATTAAAGGATTGTTATTTCCGTTTGTAGAAATACCTCTAATTCGAATATTTAAAGCAGCACCTGGTGCACCAGAAGAAGATGTTATGTTAACACCAGCAACTTGCCCTTGTAAAGCCTGCTCTATTCTTGTTGGCTTTAAATTCTGAATTTCTTCACTAGAAACTACAGCAACTGCACCTGTAATTTCCTTTTTTCTTTGTGCGCCGTAACCAACTACAACTATTTCATCTAAAGATTCAGATTCTACTGTTAAGGATACATTTAAATTACTAGAAGTAACAGTAACTTCTTTTTCTGCATAACCTAAATATCTAAAAACTAAAATTACTCCTTTATCTATATTAGTTAAAGAGTAATTTCCATCGAAATCTGTATTTGTTCCTTTAGATGTACCTTTTAATATTACACTAACTCCTGGTAGCGGATCGCCAGTAGCGGCATCTTTAACAACACCTTTTATATTTACAGTTTGTGCAGTTGCACAAAAACCTATAAATAATAGAAGTAAAAATGTGATTTGTTTTCTCATAAATAAAGAGTTTTATTTTTTTGATAAATTTAACATCAATAAATTATTAAATTAATAAAAAACACCTGAACAAAAAACATACATAGCAATTTTTATCTAAAAACACTTTATAATCCCTTATTTTACATGGAAAGATAAAGCCTCAAAAACTTAAGTTAAATACAAATGTTGTGGTTATGTATAGGTCTTAACACCTATTGATGTGGTATTAGATATCCAAAATATAATTTGTTAAGTTGATATCGTGATCCAAATCCATCTTTTTACGCAATCGATACCTCTTTACTTCAACACTTCTTGGTGATATATTTAACAAAGGAGCAATCTCTTTAGAAGACAAATTCAATCTAAGGTAAGCGCACAACCTCAAATCATTAGGGGTTAAATTTTGATGCCTCTCTTTCATCTTATCTAAGAATTTTTGATCTGCATTATTAAATGCTTCTTGAAACATTTTCCAATCGTCTGTATTGTTTAAATTCTTATCTATAATTTTAACAACCTTCGAAATGTTTTGTTCCTTACCTTTAAGAAGTTCGGTTTTTAAATTACTTAAAAACTCATTTTTCTTAATAATACTCATTGTAGATGTTGCCAATTCTCTATTTTTACTAGCAATATCATTTCTTAATTTTTCATTATTAAGCTTGATAATTTTTTGAGAACTTTCTAATTCTTTTAGCTCTAACTCTTTTTGGGCTTTTAACAAAAGCTTTTGCTGTTTATCGTTGTAATATTTTTTAGATAAAACATACCAAATAAACACCATCAAAATAAAAATCAAAATATATACTACAATTGCAAATTCAGATAAAAACCATGGCTTCGCAATATTAAAGTTAAAACTAGCTACATTACTACTAACTTTACCAGATGCTAAAGCTCTTACCTTAAAAGTATAATTACCATGTGGTAAGTTCTCAAAGAGTGTTTTATTTGATTCAGAAAAAGTACTCCACTTACTATTGTAACCTTCTAATTTATGCTGATATATTAAGTTCGCTCCACTTTTAAAACTAGGAACACTGTAAGAAAACTCTACGCTATTTTCCTTAGTTTTAAAATTAGCTTCTTTGGTTAAGTTTACATTTTTAAATGGCTGATCTATTTCATAATTAATAATATTGGTTATATTAATAGTAAAACTCTTAGGAAGCTTTATCTTGTTTAAGTCTACTATTAAGTATCCGTTTATTGTACCTATTAAATATTTTTCATTATCTAAATGAATTATATTTTCGAAACCGAAGCACCTTTATATAAAGTATTTTTAACTGGAATAATATTTAAATTTGGTTTATCACTTAAAGCTCCAGGACTTAAATATCGAAGTCCATCACTTGTAAAAGACCACAATTTATTCGTTGTATTATCTGCAATTAATTTTGCAGATATAAAATTTCTTTTTGGCAATAACTCACTGTAAGTAGAATCAATTTTAAAAACATTATTAGTAAAATCATATTTAAAAACACCTTCTTTAGATGCGTATAAAGCTTCATCTTTATATTTAAGTAGACTAGAATGTAAGCCTTTGCGAACAGACTCTTCTTTTTCTAAACTTATAACACTTCTTAAATCTGCATCAACCTTTAGTTTAAAAACTCCTTTATATTCATGATTTACAAAAATTTCAAAGTTGTCAAATATCAAAAAATATCTACTAGAGTTTTTAAAACCACTAATCTTATTTCTTACAACCCAATTGTCATTTTTTTCTGTAAAACATATAAACCGTCGTAACTTCCTTGTAAAACAAAGTCTTTATCAAAAGATTTAAAATCCCAACTTCCTTGGGAATCAAAGATTAATTTTGCTTTTTTATCATCAATTATAAAAGTTCCTGAATCATGACCACAAAATAAAGTTCCCTTAATTGATTTTAAATTCCAAACTTGACCTTGCGTACCTTTAACAAAAGTAAAAGGTTCCTTTGTATTGTATTTTTTAACAAATAACCCTTGGTTTGTTCCTAAATACATATTTCCTTTATGTAATAAAGATGTATAAATCGTACCCAAAAACTCTTTTTGATTTGAAAACGTTTTAAAAGGAGAATTAAAATTCACAAGATTAATTCCGTTATCTAAGCCTAACCATAAATTTTTTTCAAAATCTTCAAAAATAGATAATACTGTGTTATTGCTTAAGCCTAAATTCTGATTGAGTTCATATTCAATTTCACCAAATTTATTTAAGTATAGTAATCCATTAGAAATTGTACCTAAAACAAAAGATTCGTTTGCCAATAATTGCGCACTATAAATAGTATTATCTTCTAATTTAGTAGCTGCTTCAATTTTCCATTTTTGCACTTTGTTATTCTCGAAGTAATAAAACCCTTTATTTTGTGTCAAAAAAAGAGGTTTTCCATTAAAGTGAAAAATGTTTGTTAATTTGTTATTTTTAAATATTTCATTTTCAGAAACCAAAAGAGACGCGCCATTTTCAATTCTAAACAATCCCTTTTCGAAATCTTGAAAATAGACTACATCTTTTACTTTAGCAATCTTTGTAATTTCATTAAAACTTTCTATAATTTTTATTTTCTGAGTTTCTAAGCTGTATAAATATATTCTCTGCAAAGACTTAAACAACACCCATCCATCCAACTCTATTATCTCCCAAATTTGCTCATCTTCTAGCATTTTTACCTTTTCAGTTTCAACCAAAGAAGAAAATTTAAGTAAACCAAACTCATCCTTTTCCCAAAAACCAAAATCCATAAAAAATCCTGTATAGATTCTGTTAGAAATGCATTTTACAGAACGCATTATAGTTTCGTTTGGTGTAATGTACAACTCCCAATCTTCCCCGTTATACTCTAACAAACCCTTGTTATTTGCTACATATATATATTTATTATCAGATTGTGAAATAGACCAATTTTGATTTTCACCACCATATTCTTCTGTTGTAAAAACATCGATTGGCGGCACTTCTTGAGAACATAAATCTCCCACAACAAACAACAAAAAAACAACAACAATACTTGTAGATATATAATTTTTCATATTTTAAATATGTATGGTTTTATTAAATAACAATTGCTTAAAATTAAACATTTTATAAATATTAGTATAGTTATTTTTAATATATATTTTATCAAAAATTTATTTCACCTTAATTAAAAATATCTTTAATTAATTAAATTTAATCCAAAAAAGAAAACACGTGTAAACACCTAGTTAACAAATCAAGTATTTATGACTTAAAAACCTAGTATTTAATTGATTGTTGTATTGTTAAAATTTTAACATTATATTTGCATTTGACACTAGTGTTTTTAAACAATAAATCTTATTAAATGACAAATGTTTTTCTTAGGATTCTTGAATTTGGGGAAGTTCAGAATCTAAAAAACAAAAGAAATAACTTTACATTATCTTTTTTGTTAATTGCATTTTTAACAATTACTAATAATTCTTACTCACAAACAATTCCTGGTACAGGTACAGTAACCTCAAATTGCGGTAACTGTACACCTACAAATTGGTTAGATACTGGTGGTACACCAGATATTTCTAATAGATTTAATACCGGTGGACAAGGAAGTGCTGGTGGTAATGCTACTTGGGTAAACCCTCTACCTCTGCCTCCAACAGGAGACTTAACATGGGTATCTATTAGAGATATTGGTGATGGTATAGGTTTAGCTGGTTCAGAAGAATCTGTAACTGCTATTATGGGAGAGTTAGTAGCAAACAAAATTTATATTTTAAAAATTTACACACTTACAGCTTTATCAAATGCAGACGGTACTGATCCAGCCAATTCTTATTATTCGGAACTTATATGGATCAATTTGATTTTGAAATCGATAATAATGGAAGACAAACTATTTCATCTATAACTAGAGATAAATGGGGAACTAACAATATTGTTTTTATTGCACAACCTAATTCCGTAACATGAATATCTCATTTTACCCAAGAACAGATGCAGACGAAGGTCCGTTTCCATATCAAGGTTTAGAAAGTTTACAAATAGCAATAGAATTAAATGCGATCGAAGAATTAGATACTGATAATGATGGCGTACCAGATATTGTAGATGTTGATGATGATAATGACGGGGTTCTAGATACAGAAGAGTTAACAGTAGGTGCAACCACTTATGATCCTTTAGGTGATGAAGATGGTGATAAACTGCCAAATTATCTAGATACTAGAGATGATGGTACTGGTGATGGCTCTAACACAAGTTATATAGATTCAAACTCAGATGGTGTTCCTGATATTTTTGATTTTGATAATGACGGAATTCCTAATCACTTAGATTTAGATACCGATAATGACGGAATTCCGGATAACATCGAAGCTCAAACCACAAATGGATATATTGCCCCAAGTGGATCTGTAGGAAACGGATTTACCGACATTGACAATGATGGGTTAGACGACAATTATGATCCAGTAGTTGCTGGTGGAACAGCAGGTGTTGCAATTATTCCAGTAAATTCTGAAAATGACGGAGAGCCAGATTATAAAGACTTAGATTCTGATAATGACACTGTACCTGATACTGTAGAAGCTAATTTAATTTTAAGCGGCAACGTTGGCGAGAATGGTTTAGATAATATTTATGATAATGAAGATAATTATACAGACGTAAACGGATCTTTCGATAATACTCAAGTAGACAACTTTCCAGATCAAGACAATAATGCTAGTTTAGGATTGCCAAATGACGTAAATTGGAGAGATGTATCTGTTGCTGGTTTCATTGATACAGACGGTGACGGTATCGCTAATTCTATAGATATCGACAATGATAATGATGGAATTATTGATACATTAGAAGGTTATGCTACCGAATGTGCTAAATATGATAATGGATTTATAGAATCTGAAGTTAGTATTGTAAACTCTAATAATATTATTGGAGAACCAGACGGTAATTTCGGGCAAGTTTATAACGGCACTAGTACCTTTGATTTTGATTTCGGACAAACCTATCCTGCAGGAACTCAATATCAAATTACCTGGAGAAGAAGAAATAATGTAACTACGGGCACAGCATATATAGATTTAAGCGAATCTTCTGATAACAGCACTTATTTATTACACCCCATACGTCCGCAAAGTACTAATAATGTTACTTTTCAAAATACAATTGTAACTTCAAACGTAAGTTTTAGATATCTTAGATTTGCAAAAGGTACTATAAACACAGTAGATTATGAAGTCGATGCCATCGGAATTATACAAAATACAAATTGTTCTTTAGATAGTGACAACGATGGTGTACCAAACTATTTAGATTTAGATAGTGACAACGATGGTATTCCAGATAGCATTGAAGCGCAAGCTACAAACGCATACATAGCTCCTAGTGGTGCACCAAACGCTGGTTTTACAGATGCAAATAATAATGGTTTAGATGATAATTATGAAACTGCACAAGGTGGTACAGATATAACTCCTGTAAATACGGATAATTCTAATGACACCATTCCAGATTATTTAGATTTAGATTCTGATAATGACGGAACATCTGATAGCGCAGAAGCTAATTTGTCTTTACATGGTAATTTCGGTTTAAATGGTTTAGATTCTAGTTATGAGAATTCTGACAATTATACAGACGTTAACGGTAATTTCGATGAAACTCCTTTTAACGACTTTCCGAGACAATCCTACAGGTGGCGAAATAGATTGGAGAGATAATACAAGTACTTTTATTGATACTGATGGAGATGGAATTCCTAACAGTGTAGATTTAGATGATGATAATGACGGAATTTTAGATACTGTAGAAGGTTGTGATGCTGCCTCTATCATATCAGAAAACCTATCTTTTACAACCGTTTCGGTTCTGGATTTAGCTATAATGGTAACAATTTAAACTTCACAAACGGAACCGCCAATTATGTAAACAGTACGCATTCACCTGATTTTTCTACTTATGGTGTAAATGGTGACTTCGAAATGAAATTTACCATTAGTGGTAACTATACAGACTTTACGGATAGAAGAGTTGTTATTGGTATTAATGAATCTGGTACAGATTCATCTAATAGTTGGCCGGATGTAGATTTTTCTTTTTATGTAAGAGGTACCAATGAAACACTACAAATCTATGAAAACGGTAATTATATAGGAAATTTCGGAAGCGGAGCAAGTGGAAATATACTAAGTATCAGAAAAACAGGTACAAATGTAAGTTATTTAGTGAATGGTAATGTTGTTTATACAAGTGCACAAACCGCAAATGGAAATGATTATTACATTGACAGTTCTTTTTTCGGACAAACTTCTAACTTCGATTTAAATAATTTCCAAGTAGAATATATCAATCCTGCAGATGATTTTGATGGCGATGGAATTCTAAACTGCTTAGATTTAGATTCTGACAATGATGGAATACCTGATAATATTGAAGCTCAAAGTACTTTAGGCTATACCGCTCCAGATGGTATTTATGATACTAATGGTGTAGATACTGCTTATTCCGGTGGTTTAACTCGAGAAGATACAGATACAGATGGCGATTTTGATTATTTAGATACAGATTCAGATAACGATGGTAAATTAGATAATTTTGAAGCAGGTTTAACTTTAACAGGTGTATACGGCGTAAATGGCTTAGACAATGCTTATGATAACGGAGATAATTATAACGATGTAAACGGTTCTTTTGACAATTCGCAAAGTAATAATTTTCCTGATGAAGATGGTGATGTATTTAATTCTGGAGATGTAGATTATAGAGATGATACTTTTACAAATGATTACGATGGAGACGGAATTAGTGATGAATTAGATTTAGATGATGATAACGATGGTATTGTAGACGCAATAGAACTGGGACCTGGAAGTTGTTTAATTTCAGATCCTACAGGAGGCATATTAAACTGGAATAATGAATTCACAAACGGAGATACTACTTTTATTTCTGGTGATGATCCTTTAGGAACATCTGCAAATTTATCTAATAACAACGTAAACATATTATTATCTAGAACCTCAAACGTACTTAGTGAAAGTGAATTTAGAGTAAACAATGCAACAACAACTAATAGTTCTTATAATTTAAATCAAGGTGCCTCTTTTTCTGCTTTTTCTAGACATATTATCAATTTTGATGCTCCTGTTTTTGGAATCAATTTTACAATTTACGATGTAAATGTAGATGTGAATACAATTGCAATTGATAGAGTTAAAATAATCATTACTAAGCAAGATGGTACAACCTACAATCTTACGGCTGCAGATTATACAACTGGTGCTTCTAACTCTTTTACAGGTAATAATACTTTCTTAGGTACAAGCACAGCTTCATCAAATATAACAATCAACTCAATATCAGAATGGATAACACAAGTTCAAATTGTTTATGAAAACGCAGGTTCGGTAGTATTACTGCCACTCAAAATATTGCAATTGGCGATATCGGTTTTTGTACTCCAATAGATAGCGACGGAGATACTGTATTTGATTTTAGAGATTTAGATGCAGATAACGACGGTATTCCAGATAACATCGAAGCACAAACTACTTCAGGATACATAGCTCCAACAGGTAGTTACAGTCTTTTTGGTATAGATTTAGCATATGACACAGGTATAACGCCTGTAAATACAGACGAAACAGGTGAGCCAGATTATTTAGATTTAGACTCAGATGATGATGGTATCAACGATATTTTAGAATCTGGTTTAACTACTTTACCTAACAATGGTAGTACAACTACCAACCCAGTTGGTAAAAACGGTTTAGATAACACATTAGATAATGGTGATGATTATGTTGATGTAAACGGTTCTTTTGATAATACACCTGCAGATAATTTTACAGACGGTGATGCTGATGTTAATATTGGAGGAGATTTAGATTATAGAGATGACATTATTGGTGTAGATACAGACGGAGATGGAATTACAAATGATATTGATATTGATGATGATAATGATGGTATACCAGACATTATAGAGGATCAAGCAGATACTTCAATTTCACCAACTTTCGCAACAAATCCAGATGCGTATTGGCCATTAGACAATAATTCTAACGACGTTTACGGTAACGGCAATAACGAAAGACCAGAAACAAATCAACCCGATTATTCTACAGATGCAATTCAGGGAACACATTCAGCTGAATTTAATGGTACTAATGACGTTTTAAGATATAGTCAAGATGGCGGTTTTATGGAAGACACTTATACACATATAAGTTTTTCTGCATGGATAAAACCAGATGACGTTTCAGGGCAAAGAGTTATTTATGAAGAAGGAGGAGGAACAAATGGTGTAACATTATGGATTAACAATGGTGTAATCACATTATCAACTCGAAACGGCGGCGCAACTAACCAAAGAGATTTAGCACATCCTGTTTCTATAGCAGTTGATAACGCATGGCATCACGTAGCCGCAACTTTTGTAAACGGTATTTTAACTTTATATGTAGATGGTAACCCTGTAAGCTTAGATATTTCTGCAGACTACACAATAATTCCTGGTCACGGAAGTGATGGTGGTCTTGGTGGTCCAATTGGAGGAGGAACAAGCGCAGGTGTTAGTGGTTATTATTCGGTTTAATTGATGCTGCCGGATATAGTAATACACCTGCAGGAGTGTTTTCTGCTGAAGACATTTCAACTGAAGTAGCTTTAGGTAGCGATTCAGATAACGACGGAATAATAAACAGCTTAGACATTGACGCCGATAACGACGGTATTCCGAGACAACATAGAAGCACAACCAACAATTGGTTACATTTCTCCGAGTGGATCAGATACTGATAACGATGGTTTAGATGATGCTTATGACCCTGATTGTGCGTTAGCGGCAGATTGTGCAGGTATTATTGGTGTAGATTTAACTACTCAAGAAAATACAGATGCATCACTTACAAATCCAGATACAATTCCTGATTATTTAGATAGCGATTCTGATGGTGACGGATTATTAGATATTGAAGAAAATGGTTTTACAGACAATACTGTAAGCGGAACAGATTCTGATAACGATGGACTAGATGATAATTTTGAAGGATCGAATACAAATGACAGATATGATGTTAATGATGAAATTAACACACCATCGCAAGATTTACCTGATGAAGATTCAGATGTTAGTACAGATAATGTAGATTATCGTGATGAAGATTCTGATCCTGTAACACCAGACTTTACAGGAAATACTTTATGGTTAAGAGCTGATAAAGATGTAACCGGAGGTAATACAGTTACGCGTTGGGAAGATCAAACAGCTAGTTTAGATTTTGATGCTACTGCCGGTCAAGAACCAGACGCAAGTATTGTTGCTAATAATTTAAACTTTAATCCAACAGTAACTTTTAATCAAGCAAACGGAGATGGTTTATCATACACTGGCCTTTTAAACCCTAGAACAATGTATATTGTATACAACGATCAATCTAATACAGATTGGGCTACTCCATTTACACACAATGACGGTGCTGGTTTAGGACACGGAAATGGAAACACAACTAATGGTACAGATTTTGTTTTTGATACCACTTTTAATCCAATAGAAGTAAGAGACGGTGTTCAGTATGTTAACGGTTTAGAAACACAATTAACAGCGCATCCAAGACCTGATACTTTTGAAATGCATTCTAGAATATTCACTGCAAACATTTCACCAGATTCAGAAGGATCATATACTTACACAGTTGGTAGAGACAGAAACTTTACAACAAGAGTTATAGATGGTAGCGTTGCAGAAGTTATTTTATACAGTGACGCTCATTCAGATGCAAAAAAACAAAGTGTAGAAACTTATTTAGCAATTAAATATGGTTTTACTTTAAGTAATACCAATAATACTTCTGTTACCGACGGAGATTATGTTTTAACAGATGGTAATACTAAAGTTTGGGATTACACTGCAAACAGTAATTTTCATAACGATATTGCAGGTATTGGTAAAGACGATGCAATGGCTTTAGAGCAAAGACAATCTAAATCTGTAAATTCTGATGCATTAATTACCATTGGTTTAAATACAATTGCAGCAACCAACATAGCAAATTCAGGTAGTTTTTCTAAAAACAAAGATTTCTTAGTTTGGGGTAATAACAATGGTAACATAAACTCAATTACAGAAACAGAATTAGTTTGTGCGCCGGAAAAAACAATTGGTAGAACCTGGAAAATCGTTGAAACAGGAAGTGTTGGTTCCACTCAAATTACAGCAAATAAAGCAATTTTAGACGCTGCATTAACAACACCTAATACAATTAAAGTATTAAAAGTAGCAGATGATGCAAACTTTACTTCTAATGTAAACTACGTGTTGTTAACTGATACTGTTATAAATTCAGAAAATGTATATGCTGCACAGTACGACTTTAATGGTGTAAAATATTTTACATATTCAGAGATTAACGGTATTTTCTCGGAATGGAGACGCAAATGCTTGGACAGGTGGAAATAGTAGCCTAATTGCTGGCGGACCAAGTACAAATGCTGCAGATCGTGACAAAGTTATGGTTATCGACTCTCAAACATCTCTTACACATGCAGTTTTAACAGAAAATGTTGTAGTAGAATGTGTTTGGATAAAAGATGATTCTAAACTAATGGTATCAGACAATAGATATTTAGAGTTTGATGAAGATTTTATCTTAGACGGAGAAATGAAATTAATTGGCGACGGTCAATTGATACAAACACATGCTGGTTTTTCTAACGTAGAAGGTAACGGTAAATTATACAGAGATCAACAAGCTGTTGTGCCAAGTATTTACAGATATCATTATTGGTCTTCTCCAGTAAGAGAATTAAACCAAGATTCTTTTAGAGTTAAAGAAGTAATGAAAGATGGTAACGAACCTACTTCTGCGGCATCTACAATTACAGAAATAGATTGGTCCGGAAACGGTAACATTTATGATGGTGCACCTGGTGTTGCAGGCGTTACGCCAATTAAAATTGCACCTTATTGGATCTATTCTTATTTTAATGGTACTACACAAGCAGAGTATGTTCAAAGAAGAGAATCTAGCCCGATAAAAAGAGGACAAGGTTACACGATGAAAAGTACAGGTCAAAACCCACAAAACTTTACATTTGTTGGTACACCTAATGATGGTTCTATAACTTTTGATGTAGATCCTGCCACAACAAGTTTATTAGGTAATCCGTATCCAAGTGCTTTAGATGCAACAGATTTTATCAATACAAATATCAACGAAATCGACGGTACAATTTATTTCCGGGAACATACAGGAGAAGACAAAGCAAATCCTGCAAGTTCTGAAGGTCATAATTTAACAGGATATCAAGGTGGATACTCTCAAAGAAATATTTCTATGGGAATTGCAGCCAACGGTGTGGGTAGCTTACCTGCATTAGTTTTTGATTGGACAGATGCAATTTTAAGTGGTAACACTGTAACTCAAACTGTATCCGGAATTACAACTACAGTTACAAAATCTGCAGGAAACATTGGTTTATTACCTAACATCTTAGGTGTTGGTGGTACTTTAGGAAACATTATTGGTGATATTGGTTTAACAACTAGTACTTATGATGTTACTTTTGATTTTAACGCGAAAGTAGATTTAAAATCTATTTATTTATTTAATAATGTAATTCTACCATTAACAAATCCAACAGTAACCTTAACTCCAAACGGAGGAGCATCACCGGTTACACAAGAACTGTCCGGAATTACAGGACAAGAAATTACTTTAGATTGGGAAGATGTTACATCTTTTACGATTACAACAGACAGTCCTTATAATTTAATAATAGACGATTTAAAATTTACGAAAGGAAATTTACCAAGTTTAGGTGACGGTGTTTATCATGCGCCTAACAGATATATTGGTGTTGGTCAAGGGTTCTTCGTTTCATCTTCATCTATTGGTGGTAGAATTAGATTCGAAAATTCACAAAGAAATTATAGAGATAATAATTATGCTGCTGGCGGAACTTTCTTCTTTAAATCAAATCAGAAAAAATCTGCACAAGATCAAGAAACTAGTTTATTACCTAAATTAAAATTAGGGTTTAATTATAATGTTACAGACGAAATTAAATCGCATAGACAAATTGGTATCTCTTTTAGAAGAAACAATACTTTTGGTTATGATAATGGTTATGATAGTGATATTTACGATTTAAACAGTACAGATTTTTACTGGCATTTTCAAGAATATTCTAACAGAAAGTTAATTATAGCGGGGGTACCTTCTCTTGAAAAAGATATGGAAATACCATTAAGCGTAATCATAGGATCTAACAACAGTTTTACTGTACAAATTGATGAAGTTGAAAATATTGAAGACAATATCTATTTATTAGATAAGTTAACAAACACGTCTTACTTATTAAGTGATACAGCAACTGAATTAAACGTACCTGTTGGTACATATACCGATAGATTCTTTATTACATTTGCTAGTAAAAATGCTTTATCTGTAGAAAATGACACTATTTTAAGCGAGAATTTAGAAGTATTTATGGATAATGATAATCGTGAAATTGTAATTAGAAATAGCGATTTATTAAACATTAAAAAAGTAGAGTTATATAATTTACTAGGTCAGAAAGTAAATACCTATTCAAATTTAGAAAACGGTATAGAAAACAGACTTAAAATTAACAAACTACCAACCGCCATTTATACAGTAAACTTGGTTACAGAAAAAGGAAAAATTTCTAAAAAATTACTCATAGAATAATTCTAAAATAAAAAACCGAAACTTAAAAGTTTCGGTTTTTTTTATCTTCATATAGACATGAACAGCAATTATTTTTTTTGAATATAAGAACCAGACGCTATATAGGTTTGTTTGTCTTCTTGATATTTGCTTACTCCAAAACCAGGATGAATGCAATAACTACCAAATTCTCCTTTTTTATTTAAAGCCACATAACCAACCTGAAAGTTTTTATAATTAGGATTAGAAGAAACAATTCTTTTTACACCTTCTTCGCAAGCCTCTTGTGGCGTTCTACCTTGTCGCATTAACTCTACAATTAAAAAACTACCAACCGTTTTTAAAACTTCTTCTCCCATACCCGTTGCAGTTGCGCCACCAATGTCATTGTCTATAAACAAACCAGAACCAATTACAGCAGAATCACCTACTCTACCCGCCATTTTATAAGCCAAACCACTTGTTGTGCATCCGCCGAAATATCACCATTTTTATCAATGGCCAACATACCAATCGTATCATGATTTTCGATATTGATAATTGGTTTGTATTCCGATTTTTCTTTCCATTTCTCCCATGCTTTTTTTCTTGAAGCCGTAAGTAAATTTTCTCTAACAAAACCTTTAGAAACCGCAAACTCTTCTGCTCCTTTACCCGCTAATAAAACATGCGGCGTATCTTCCATTACTTTACGCGCCACAGAAATTGGATGTGCAATATTTTCCATGAAAACCACGGCGCCGTAATTTCCATCTTTATTCATAATACACGCATCTAAAGTTACATGTCCGTCTCTATCTGGCGTGCCACCGTTTCCTACCGTTGTGTTGTTTACATCTGCCTCTTCTACTCTACAACCTTGTTCTATTGCATCAATTGCAGTACCTCCATTTTTTAAAACTTCCCAAGCAGCTTTTGTGGCATTATGAAAACGCCAAGTTGCTACAACAACAGGTAAAACCGCTTTTTCATCTTTTTTTGTAGTCGCATCTTCTTGTATAGTTTCTTTACATGCCATTAAAGATGAAGAAACCGTTGCAATACCCAAACCCGTTACAGATGCTTTTTTTATAAAATTTCTACGTTTCATTAAAATAGATTCTAAAATTTCTACCAAATATAACAGAAATTAAAATTTAGTGTTGTTTGCTGTTTCTTATTTTGATAATAACTCTTAAAAACAAGTGTTTTTACCTATTGATTATGTAAACTAAAAAAGATAACTTCGCTAACTTCGATTATAAGTCATTAAAACGACAAGATAATCGTATTAAATTATGCACAAATTAAAAAACTGTACTAGATGATAAAAAAACTATTTGTTGAAGGATTAAATGGAAGGAAAACCCCATTAGATTTAACCTTTAATACAGATTTAAATTTACTGACTGGGAAAAATGGTTCAGGTAAAACAACAATATTAAAATTGATTTGGTTTTTAAATTCAGGACGTATGCTGAGTTTAATAAGGGAAATTAATTTCACTTTTGCAGAGATAACAACAAGTAATCAAATATTATCGGTAAGAAGAGATTCAAAAAACAGTACTATTTCAATTAGTGTTAATAAAGAAAAACCTCTTGTTTTAAGTGAATCTAATGTACGTGAATTGGAATACGGAATGAGAAGAGCAAATAGGGTAAATGATAGAATTATTGAAATACATAAGAACTCTATTCCTACTATATTTTTTCCAACTTTTAGACGTATTGAAGGTGGTTTTTCAATGGAAAATGGATTTGATCCAAGATATGGACCTCAAGATGATATTAAGGAAGCATTAAATGATTTTTCAAGAAGAATGTCATCAAGAAACCAACGTTTTATAACTTCAATTTCTACAGATGATATTGTTTCTCTTTTAAATGAAGAATATTCAAGTATAAATTCAAAAATTAACGCAAAACAACAAGAAAAATCAAATACAATAATTAAAAAAATTAAAGGTCAAAATAAAGATGAGAAACTAATACTAAAAGAAATACAAGTAGATATTGAAAAAATGGAAGATGAAAGGATAGAATTATTAAAGCCTTACACTACTCTTTCCGAATTAATTACAACTATTTTTCAACACAAAGGAATTAACCTAAAAAACTTAACTCTTGGAGAGGTAAATAATGCAATATCATCAGATAAACTTTCTGCAGGAGAGAAACAAATGTTAAGTTTCATATGTTATAATGCTTTTACAAAAAACAATACAATTTTCATTGATGAACCTGAACTAAGTTTACATCCAGATTGGCAAAGAACTCTTGTTCCTACATTATTAAATCAAGGTAATAATAATCAATTCTTTATGGCAACTCATAGTCCTTTTATATTTTCTAAATATTCAGATAAAGAAATAATACTATCTAACGACAAAGGAATTTAAGAATGGAATTAGTACTAAGTGTAGATGAAATTGTTGAAACATTAAAACGTTCTGACTTAACAACAATTCTTGTAGAAGGAAAAGATGATATTATTGTTTATAGATGGATTGAAGAGGAAATAGGAATTTTAAATGTAAATTTTTTACCTTGTGGTGGTCGCGGTAAACTATTAGAAGTATTTGAAAGACGTAATGAGTTTTCAAGCTTAAAAACAATTTTTGTAGCAGATAAAGACACGTATGTCTATATAAATCCACCTTCAAATTTAGAAGAAATAATTTGGACAAATGGATATTCCATTGAAAACGATTTATATTTTGGAAGACAAATTGAAAATTTATTAAATAGAGATGAACAAGAAATTTTTTCAACTTCTTTAAATAGTTTTATCGAATATTATTCTTTTGAGGTTCAAAATTTAATTGAGGGAAATGACTACCAATTAAGGAATCACCCTCAAAATATTGTATGTAAGATTCAAAATAAAGTAAAAGCGGAATTTTTAACTGACAGAAATTTCATAAAAGCACCTAAGGAATTAGAAAACAAGATTATTGAAAATTATGACGTTCTAATAAGAGGCAAATCTTTATTTGCTCTTTTAACAAGAATTTTGAGTCATCAAAATCGTGATATAAAACATTCAAAAATGAGTTTATTAGAACATTGTTATAAAACTCATAGAAGTGAGAAATTTATTGAGTTAATACAGAAAATTAGAGATAAAATTAGTGCATAAAACCGTATATAATTTATTGCTGGCTTCTTGCCTACTTACGAAAGTCCTCGCGGACTTTCTATCTGTGTTTTATTTGCTAACTTTAGTGATTAAAACACGCAACAAAACATACCAAAACACGTTAGCGAAACCTCTTAAAAAATTTAGATTTTAAAAACCCGGAGCCGTAACCATAAAATTGGGTTAAAGAAGTTACAATACTTAAAAATGCAACTTTTACACTTTTGTTTTGAAACAAAGAGTCTAGAAATAGTATGCACA
Source organism: Polaribacter sp. HA6-7 (assembly GCF_055693625.1). NCBI lineage: Bacteria > Pseudomonadati > Bacteroidota > Flavobacteriia > Flavobacteriales > Flavobacteriaceae > Polaribacter > Polaribacter sp. HA6-7. The sequence goes on along the minus strand of NZ_CM146338.1, from coordinate 1,065,407 downwards.
AATAAAAGCAGTATAAGTAAAATAGTTGTGGGTAACCAAAAAATGCCGCAATAATACTTAGATCTAAACCTATTATAAAAACACTAGGAAACCAATAGGTAATTTTAGCAGTTTCCGGATACTTTTTATTTAAAATAGGTCTTGCGGTACCAAAACCAAAGGTTTGGTTAAAAAACTGGTTAATTGTGCTTCTACGTTTATGATATACAAAGGCTTTTTCTATTAATTGGGTTTCAAAACCATTTTCCCAAAGTCTAAAAGTTAAATCGATGTCTTCGCCGTTTTTCATTTTAGAAAAACCCTGTGTGTTTTGAAAGGCTTTTTTAGAAAGCCCAAGATTAAAACTTCGGGCTGAAATTTACCAACACTTTTTTCTTTCCTCTAATTCCGCCAGTTGTTACCACAGACGTCATCGAGTAATTAATGGCTTTTTGTAAATCTGTAAAACTTTCATGCGCTGCATCCGGTCCGCCAAAAGCATCTGTAAATTTACTTTCTAAAGCTTTGTTTACTGCAGTTAGATAGCTTTTAGGCACCAATACATCAGAATCTAAAATAATAAAATAGTTTCCGGTTGCTTTTTGCATTCCGAAATTTCTACTTGCTCCTGCACCACTATTCTCTTTAAAAAAGTATTTTAAATTTAGTTTGTTGTTATATTTTGCTACAATTTGTTCGCTTTTTTCTGTAGAACCATCTTCTATTATTAGAACTTCAAAATCGTTCGAAAAATCTTGTTGTGTAAGACTTTCTAGCAATTCGTCTATTTCTTTTGGACGATTGTAAACGGGAACTATGATAGAAAAATTAAGGTTCAAAATGTGTTTGAAATATGTGTTTTGTAAATGTAGAAAAATTAAAAAAGCTGAAAGTTTTTATTTCTAAAAATTTCAGCTTTTAAATATGCTTTTTGTTTTTTCTGTTTCTAATTGCTAGCAAACAAGTTTAGCCCTGATTGAGCGGCATGTTTGAGCTCTTTTGAGGCACGAAAAAAGCGAGTAGCGAAAGCAGGAAATAGCTTCTAAAAAAATTACTCGAATTTTTCTATCACAGCATCGCTTACGCCCATATTAGAGAATCCGCCATCGTGAAACAAGTTTTGTAAAGTTACTTTTTTTGTTAAGTCTGAAAACAGAGAAATTGTATAATCTGCACATTCTAATGCGGTTGCGTTACCTAACGGCGACATTTGGTCTGCGTATTTTATAAAACCATCGAAACCTTTAACACCGCTACCTGCGGTTGTTGGCGTTGGCGATTGAGAAATGGTGTTTACTCTAACTTTATGATCTCTACCAAAGAAATATCCAAAACTACGTGCTATAGACTCTAAATAGGCTTTATTGTCTGCCATATCGTTGTAATCTGGAAAAACTCTTTGTGCAGCCATGTAGGTTAAGGCAACTATACTACCCCATTGATTCATGGCGTTTTTGTTGTACAAAACATTCATAGTTTTATGAAAAGAAACTGCAGAAACATCCCATCCTTTTGTTGTAAAATCGTACTTAGGATCTGTGTAATGTTTACCTTTTCTTACGTTTACAGACATACCAATTGAGTGTAAAACGAAATCTATTTTTCCGCCTAAAATTTCCATAGATTTTTCTACAAGGTTTTCTAGATCGTCCATAGAAGTAGCATCTGCAGGTATAATTTGCGAGCCCGTTTTTTCTGCTAAAGCATCTAACTGACCCATTCGCATTGCAATTGGCGCGTTTGTTAAAACAAACTCTGCACCTTCTTCATGTGCTCTTTCTGCAACTTTCCAGGCAATTGAGTGTTCATTTAAAGCTCCGAAAATAATACCTTTTTTCCCTTTAAGTAAATTGTACATATGTATAACAATTTAATGCTTTTTTTAATTTAGTAGTTCTTTTGCGTGTGTTAATGCAGACTCTGAGATGTCTTTACCACTTAACATTTCTGCAATTTCTTTAACACGCTCTTCGGCTGTTAATTGTTTTAAATTTGTGGTGGTTACACCATTAACTTCTGCTTTATACACTTTATAATGGCTGTTACCTTTTGCAGCAATTTGCGGTAAATGTGTAATTGCAATAACTTGCATATTCTTACTCATTTGTTGCATTATTGCCGCTATTTTATTAGAAACTTCACCAGAAACACCGGTATCTATTTCATCGAAAATAATGGTTGGCAATTGTGTGTTTTCTGATAAAATGGTTTTAACAGATAGCATAATTCTAGACAATTCACCACCGGATGCAACTTTTTTAAGCTCGCCAAAGTTACCGCCTTTATTTGCAGAGAATAAGAATTCTAACTCATCTTTTCCGTTTGCAAAATAGTTTTTGGTTGGCTTTATTTTTATTGAAAAACGCGCGTTTTCCATACCTAAATCTGCCAATAAAACTTCTAATTGTTTGTTTAATTTTGGTATTGATGTAGTTCTTGCCTTTGTGATTAAACCGGCTACTTTGTCTAATTTTTCTGATACAGAAGCTATTTCTTGTTGCTTTTTTTGTATAAACTCGTCTGCAGATTCTACGGCAACAACTTTTTCTGATATTTCTTCGAAAACTGCTAGTAATTCTTTGTTAGAATTAACCAAATGTTTTTTCTGTAAATTGTATAGCAGTTGCAATCTATCGTTGATTTCTTCTGCTTCATTAGGATTAAAATCTACATTTTCGTTTGCGTCTTCTAATTCTGAAACAACATCATCAATTTCTATTTTTACGGATGTTATTCTTGCTGATAATTCTTGATATTCTTTAGAAAAAGATGCAATTTTAGTCAAACGATTGTCTAAAGTATTTAGCAAGTTTTGAATGCCTATTTCTTCGTTTATTGTTAGTTCTAAAGCTTCTGCTAAATTGTCTTTAATTTCTTCTATGTTGTTTAGCTTTTCTAGTTTTTCTTCTAAAACTTCTTGCTCATCAACTTTAATTTTAGCGTCTTCTAACTCTTTAAACAAATGCAAATTGTAATCGTACTGCTTATTTGCTTCTTGCTGTTTTTCTTCTAATTTTAAAAGTTCTCTTTTTAATTTATTTAACTGCGAAAAACCTCTTTTATATGACGCTATTCTTGGTGCATTTTTGGCTAAAGCATCTAATATCGAAAACTGAAAATTAGTATCAGACAATTGCATTGTTTGATGTTGCGAGTGTACATCGATTAATTTTACTCTTAATTGGTTTAAAACCGTTAAGGTTACAGGTGTATCGTTTATAAAAGCTCTAGATTTACCAGATGGTAAAATTTCTCTTCTAATAATGGTTTCTGCTTCGTAATCTAAGTCTACTTCTTCGAAAAAATCTTGTAAATTGTAGTTAGAAATGGCAACTTTGGCTTCGACAATACACTTTTTTGTAGTGTCTTTTAATGATGACAAATCTGCCCTATTACCTAAAACCAAGCCCAAGGCACCTAATAAAATAGATTTACCTGCACCAGTTTCTCCTGTAATTATAGACAAACCCGAAGAAAAATCGATACTTAATTGATTGATTAACGCGTAGTTATTTATGGATAATTGTGATAGCAAATTCTCTAGATTTTAAAAGATAAAATTAGTGAAAATTTGTTGAATACTAAACATCGAAAATTTAATTATAACACAAAGGATAAAATTAAAATCAGTAGATTTTAGTAGCTAAAAATTAAGTAATTTTTAGCTATCAAAAAGCCTAATCTAACTTTCTCCACTTAGAATTATTATTGGTAGAAATTTTTCGAACAGTTTGTATAAGACGTTGTTTATTTCTTGTTTTGGTATCTTCTGAATATAGATTTACAATTTCATCTGCTTTCGCATCAAAAAACAATCTAATTAAATAATTACCAACTGTTTTGTTGTAAATACTTTCTAACGCAATTACACTATCTTCTATACTTTGTTGTGCAGAAGCTTTTGCGCCTACAAGATTATCAAGTCCGTTTCTATGATAATTGTAAAGTATATTTCTGTAAGCTTTTAGTTTAGGCGATATTAAATTATCTATTAATAAATATCTATTTTGTTTACCAACAACATTTTGCCATGGCGATAAACCGCTTTGTTGCGCTTGTAGCATTACATTTAGCGCTTCTTTTAATTCCTTATCACCAGCAAACTTGCCAAATGTATCTGCATCTACACCAATAATTATATTTGCATAAAATACAATGGTAGAAATTAAATTACTGTCAAAAGCATTTTTATTATAAATTAAAGGATCAAACTCGTTGTATTTAAAATTGAATTCGTTGTCTTTAATATTTAAAACGGGCGATGGATAGCTAGAGTTAAAAACGGGTCTAGATGATTGTACTTGCAATGTGGCAGTAAAATTATTGTTATCTCTAGAAGTAATAATAATTGTCATAGCACAATCGATACGTTCTTCTGGCTTTACAGTTCTATCTGTCCATTTTGTTTGATTAATGTACTCGCTTAAAGCTCTTTGTAAAGTAGAAAATACTTGTTTGTTAGAACCCGCAATTTGATCTGAATTAACGGTTACCAAACAATTTAATTCTTGTGCAGTAAAAGTAATTACAGTAAAAAATATAAAAAGTAGTGATGTTATTTTGCGCATACTCAAATTTAGATTTTTTATTAAAAGAAAGCAACAGTTTGTAATACTATTAGAATCTTATTTAAGAATTCTTACTACAATTTCATTCATAATATCTTTTGCTACTTCTACTTTAGACTTTAATTTAAATGATTTTTCGTTTAAATCTTTATCAATTACCGTAACCTTATTGGTGTCTGTTGCAAAACCTGCTCCTTTGTCTTGTAAAGAATTTAATACAATTGCATCTAAATTCTTTCTTTTTAATTTGCCTTTTGCATTTTCTAGTTCGTTATTAGTTTCTAAAGCAAAACCAACTAAAAATTGCTGTTTTTTAATTGCACCCAAAGAAGCTAAAATGTCTTTTGTTGGTGTTAACTCTATGTCTAACGTAGCATCTTTCTTTTTTATTTTCTGAGTAGCAATGTTTTTTGGTTTATAATCTGCAACTGCTGCAGATAAAATAGCAATATCTACATCAGCAAAATAAGAATGTGCAGCGTTGTACATGTCTTCTGCAGAAACAACGTCTATTCGTTTTACTAGAGAGTGTGAAATTTTTTGATGACTTGGGCCTGAAATTAAAAAAACTTCGGCACCTAAATTTGCCGCAGCTTTTGCTATTGCAAATCCCATTTTACCGGAAGAATGATTTCCAATAAAACGCACAGGATCTATTGCTTCATAAGTTGGACCTGCTGTTAGTAATACTTTTTTACCTTTTAAAGGTAAATTCGATAAAATATCATTTTCTATAAATGAAACAATATCTTCTGGTTCTGCCATTCTTCCTTCTCCTACCAAACCACTAGCCAATTCGCCGAAGTTGCAGGAATTAAAATATTGCCAAAACTTTGTAATTTATCTAAACTTTGTTTCGTAGACGGATGTATGTACATATCCAAATCCATTGCAGGCGCAAAATACACAGGACATTTAGCAGATAAATAAGTAGCTAGTAAAAGGTTATCGCAAGTACCATTGGTCATTTTAGACAATGTATTTGCTGTTGCAGGCGCAATTAACATATAATCTGCCCACAAACCTAGATCTACGTGATTATTCCATAATTCATTTTCGTCTTCTTTAGAATAAAAAGTTGAATGAACAGGATTTTTAGAAAGTGTAGAAAGTGTTAAAGGTGTTATAAAATCTTTAGACGCAGGAGTCATAATAACTTTAACTTCTGCGCCTAATTTTATAAATAAACGAACTAAACTAGCCGTTTTATATGCTGCAATACCTGCAGTAATCCCTAAAAGAACTTTCTTATCTTTTAAAACAGACATTACTCTGCTTCGGGTTTCTATGGTATACTTTTTCGTTTAACCATTCTTCAACTGCCATTGCTGTTGGTTTTGGTAATCTTTCGTAAAACTTAGAAACTTCTATTTGTTCTTTATTTTCGAAAACTTCTTCTAAAGAATCGTTATATGTAGCAAATTCATCTAACTTATCTACTAATTCTCTTTTTAAATCAGAATTAATTTGATTTGCTCTTTTTGCTATGATAGATATTGCCTCATAAATATTTTCTGTAGGCGCTTCAATTTCATTTTTATCGTAAGTAATAGTACTTAACGGTGCTTTTGTATCTTTATAATCCATCTTAAATAATTATTTCTTTTGTATATTCTGTAATTCTTTCTGCTTTGCAATTAAAGCTTCTACTCTAATTTTTTCTGCTTCTAATGTAGCTACCATTTTATCAGAATCTTCCATAAATTGAGATTCAGGAAAACTCTTTTTTAATCTCTGATATGCTTTCATTGCAGCTTCAATTCTTTCAGGCTTTCTTCTATCTGTGCTTTTTAACACAAAATCATGCGCCGCTTTTAATCTATAATATAAAGCTTCTTCTTTAAATTTTGTTCCTAAAAAGTCTTCTAGTAAATTATCAAAAGCTTGTATAGATGCTTTGTAATTTCTTAAATCGTAATCTGCCGTTCTGTAATAAGTTTTCGCAATTTCGAAATATTTTCTTTCTAACTTAGTTCTAAGTTCAGAATAATATTTGTTTGCTTCTGCAATTTTATCAGAATCTGGATACGTGTTTATAAAACTTTGAAAAGATTCTAATGCTTTGTTTGTATCTGTAGGATCGATACTAAATCTTGGTGATGCCAATTTATAACTGTATGCAGATAAAAATGCAGCTTCTTCTTTTTTAGAACTCTTTGGATAACTTTTTGTAAAACGGTCGTAATAATATGCTGCTTGCGCGTAATTTTTTACATTAAAATTAGATTGCGCAACCATAAATTGTATACGCTCCATTTGAGGTTTACCTCTGTAGGTTGGTGTTACTTTTTCGAATAAACGTAAAGCCTTACTGTATTTCTGACTTTCGTACATCTTTACAGCCATCTTATACTGCTCTTCTGATGTACCTTTATTTAATACTTTTTGATATTCACCACAAGAAAACAGTAGTAAACTAAGAACAAATAAATACGCTAAATTTTTATTTTTTTGCATCGGGCAAAATTAGTGATTAATTATGGATAAATAAAACGATTTTTTACACAGTTGTTTATGCTATGTAATTTTCATTACAAAACAACAAAAAATAGCCCTAAACCGCTACTAAAAGTTTGTTAATATTAAACTTCTTCTTACGGTGCTGTGATTAATTGCTTGATGTCATTATCAAATAAATAAAAACCACTTTTATCGTCTCCTATTAAACTAATCTTATCTAAAATATTTCTAGCCAAAGCTTCTTCTTCTATTTGCTCTGAAACGTACCACTGTAAAAAGTTATGTGTTGCATAATCTTTTTCTTTTAAACAGATATCTACCAAATCGTTTATAGATTCTGATACTGCTACTTCGTGATTAAATAATTCTTGAAACATTTCTTTAAATGAACCAAAAGAAACTGGTGGCGCTGCTAAAGGAGAAATAATTGCATGCCCACCTCTTTCATTAATAAACTTTACCAATTTTAGCATGTGCATTCTCTCTTCGTCAGAATGTGCGTACATAAATTGAGAAACACCTTCAAAACCTTGTGTTTCTGCCCATGACGCCATTGCTAAATATACTTGAGAAGATTGTGCCTCTACCGTTACCTGTTTGTTTAATGCGTCTTGAATTTTTGGTTTTAACATGTTTTATCTTTTTTAGTAAAGTTAAAAGTTTTTTACAAAATTAGCAATTTTTGCTTGAAGTGTTGCACTTGCTTTTACCAAAGGCAATCGTACTTCATTTTTACAAATACCTAATTCTTGTAAAACTGTTTTTATTCCGGCCGGATTATTTTCTTCAAAAATCAAATCAATAATAGACATTAATCTAAAATGCATTGCAAAACCTTCTTTGTTATTGCCTTCTAAACCATCTTTTATTAATGTAGAAAATTCTTTAGGATATGCTTGCCCAATAACAGAAATTACACCGAACCGCCTGCAAGCGCAATACTTAATGCCAAATCATCATCACCAGAAATAACTAAAAAGTCTTTTGGCTTGTTCTTTATCAACTCTAAATATTGTTGCATATTATTACCTGCTTCTTTTATACCTACAATGTTTTCAAAATCGTTTGCAAGTCTAATCGTCGTTTCAGCATCCATGTTTTTTGCTGTTCTACCAGGTACATTATATAAAATAATTGGCTTTTCTGTTGCTTCTGAAATTGCTTTAAAATGCTGATAAAAACCTTCTTGCGTTGGCTTGCTGTAATATGGCGCTACAGATAAAATACCATCTATATTCTCTAAATTGGTTGTTTTTATATCTTTAACAACCTCTAAAGTATTATTACCACCAATTCCTAAAACTAAAGGAACTCTACCCGCATTTGTAGTTACAATAACATCTATAATTTTTAGTTTTTCTTCTTTACTTATAGTTGCACTTTCTGCAGTTGTACCGTTTATTACTAAATAATTGGTACCATTTTCTATATTAAAATTAACTAATTTAATTAGTGCATCGAAATCTACACTTAAATCTTCATTAAAAGGTGTAACCAAAGCTACTCCTGTTCCTATAAACTTTTGCATTCTATAAATATTTTGATAGACAAAATTACAATTTTAAGATTAATATTTTACCGATTTTAATCTCTATTAGAAAGAATAAACAACTTTAAAAAGAAAGTTTAATTTTATAGCTTTTTTAAAATCTGTAAGTATTTTTTAACCTCTTCTGTAAAAGTTTTGTAATTTATTATTTCTGATGTAATTTCTAAATGATAAAGCTTAGAATTCACATTAGAAAATCCTACTTTAAAATCTGCTTTACTTTGTAAAACGGCTGTTTCTAAATACATATTATTTTCATTAAAATAACCAACTAACAAGTCTAAAGGTTCGTCTAAAAAGCTTTTAAAGTTCGTTTGAAAATAATTTCCGCTCCAGTTTATGTCTTTCTCTGTAAAATGTTTGTAAGAAATTTCATCGTTTTTATTAAAATCTCTTTTGCTGTAAATTTTCACATTTTTGACTCCCAAAGTATTTTCAAAAACTTTTTGTAAGTCTGTCTCTGCTGATATTTCTTCTGAAGTAATGATACCAACAGATTGTATTTTTTTTAAAGTTGACGCACTCGTTTCTTCTTTTAACGAAACTAATTTATCTAGTTTCTTTTTTAAAACGCGCTCTTTTAATCCTTTAAAAATCATTTAGTATCTATTTGAAAAAAATAAAAATAGTAATTATTATCTTAAGTTTCTTGATTAATTATGCATCATTTTAGTGTAACATTTACCTAATTATTTGCAATAACATAGAATCAATTTTGTTTTTGATGTTGTAAAATTATAAATACTGAAAAAACAGTAATTACATCGATTGCAAAAAAAGAACACCTAAAACACTATTAAACAATAAAATACACAATCAAAAACTTATAAAACCTTTAAATAAATTAAGAATTAATGATTTTTTTATTTTTAATTTGTTTTTTTAACATATTTTTTACTATTATTGTAATGTTGTTTGATAATTCATTATCAAATAATATTTAACCCCTAACTGGTAAATAATTTTTATACGTTCTTTTTGCCCTAACAAAATCTACGTAATTATTATAAAAGCATTTACCCCTATCTAAAAAAGCAACTACCCAAAAGTAGTTGCTTTTTTTGTGCTCTAAATTAACCAGAAGAAGTTATAATTTCATCCTATTATCATCAGATTTTGTATCAATTAATTTATTGTACGGATCTACACCTACCTCTATAGGCTTTTTATCTACAATAATAGAAATTGTGTTACGAATTTGTGTAATCTTATGCTTTTCTAAATACAATTGCTTTTCTTTTTTTACGCCGTCTTTTTCTTCTTCAGTAAAAATACCGATATCTATATAATCTTCTAATTTAACAGACAACAAAGGTTTGCTTAACTTCTCGTTTGTATAACTTAATGTATCACCTACTTTTTGGCCATAATATTTTTTCCCTTTTTCATCATTTCTGTATTTTGAAACCTCAAATTCAATATCAACTTTATATTTTCCGTTTTCTAAAGCTGTAGATTTTGCATCAACAATTCTATTTTTGTACAACGTAACTGTTTCAAACATATCTTTAATAACATATTTTAAAGAATCTGGTGTTACCTCTTTAATATAATTTACCATTTCTAAAGAAGTTGTATAAGGTGCTTCTTGAAACTTTACTTTTTCTACATATTTTTTTAAAGCATTATTTAATTTTTCTTCACCCAAATAATCGCTTAATGCATAAAATACTAAAGATCCTTTTTGGTAACGAATATAACCTTGCCCATCATTGTACATTAATGGTTTTTCTCTTTTAGTTTCTAAAGTTCTTTGAATCAAATAACCGTCTAGTGCTTCTTTTAAAAACGTTCGCATTTTTGGCTTACCGTTTTGATGTTCTAACACTTTTAATGCTACATATTCCGATAAACTTTCTGACAACATTGTTGCGCCTAAAACATCTGCGCCAATTACTTGATGTGCCCACCATTGATGCGCTACTTCATGAGCCGTTACTGCAAAAGGATAATCTACTCCGTCATCATTTGTATCATCTACAGCCGCAATAAAACCAAATCCTTCTGAAAACGGAATTGTGTTTGCAAATGATTGTGCAAATGTACCTTGTGTTCTCGGAAACTCTATAATTCTTAATTGTTTGTGTTGATACGGACTAAAGTTTTTCTCGTTATAATTAATAGACGCTTTCATACCTTTTAGCATTCTGTCTAAATTATAATCGTGTTGTTTATGATAATAAATTTCTAAACTTACTCCTTTCCAAATTTCTTTTTTAACTTCATATTTTGCTGAATTAAATGCGTAAAAATTCAACATTTTACTGTCCATTTTATAATGAAAATACTTTCGATTTCCTTCTGTCCATTCTTTTTGCAAATAACCAGGCGCAATCGCTATTTGATCTTCGGATGTAGATACAGTAGCTTCAAAATCTATCCAATCAGAATCTTTAGAAATATAGGTATTACCCAATGCTGTAGAGTCTGTTGGTAGCGGACGCAAGTTATTTGGTGGTAAATCGTATTTTTTTCTAGTTTTATCATCAATCAATTCTCCTCCTGAAGAGTATCCTAAAGAAGGAAACATCGAAAAATTATTGATAAATGTTCCGTTTGCTAAAACTGGCGATTTTCTTTGAAAAACAGTGTTTTCTTTACTTTTTACATGTACAGTAAGTTGTAATGAATCACCCGGTAAAATTTTATTTTCAAACTTGTAAATATCAAAATTAAAAACCGTGTCTTCTAAAACTAAATTGTTTGGTTTATTAAATTCGAACGTACTTTCTAACGAATTATGATTTAAGAAAATACTATCAATTGCTGTATCTGTTTTATTAACCATTGTAAAAACAGCGTTTGCTTTATAGGTTCTTTTCTTCGGAAAAATAGCAACATCTGCTTTTACAGCAACAATTCTTGGTTGCTTATAATTCTCGTATTTTTTATATGATTTTTCCCATTTTACAGCATTTAATTCTGCTTGTTTAGATGCAGAATTTTTCTCTTTAGATCTTGTTGCTGTATAAATAGTTGCACCCAAACTTATAAAAGCAACTGCAACAACCACCAAACTAATTATTTGTGGCATCTTAAATCTAGATACAGCTATGTTTAATCTTTCTGAAAAAGAATTTGGTATGCCTCTAACCCAAAATAAAATACTTAAAATCAATAAAATTGTTCCGCCTAAAATCCAATACAATTTGTACCATAAATATCTAGATAATGCAGATCCATAACCATTCATATCAGAATAACTAAAACCTGGTCCTTCGTTATATTTAAAAATTGCCAATTCAATTCCTATTAAATCTAAAAACGGAATTCCGATTGCTAATATCAGCAATACCAACAAACCTAAATACTGATTTTTAAATAATGTTTGAATAAATATTGCTAAAAATGCCCAAACTACATAGTTTAAAAATTTTAAACCAAATAATTCTTGAATATACAAACCAATCTCAAAGTTATAATAGCCTTGATATGCTTGAAATAACATACCGGAAACCATAATTACAGCCAATAAAACCAATTGCATTTTTAAAATAGCGATAAACTTAGAGAATAAAAGCGTCCAGTTTGGTACAGGTGTGCTATCTACCGGATGATTAATTTTTGCAATTCTTGCTCTTTGCACCAACATACCTGCATATAAAAAAGTACAAATATTAATTACAAACAGACTAAAAATATTTCCGCCACCTAACATTTGCCAAGTTACAGGCAATGTATCTGTTCCAAAAATTTCACTTGAAATAAACAAAGTACCAAACAGCATTAAAAGCCCTACAATTAATATTGATATAAATGGTAAACTTTTAAAAATGTATTTAAAATCGATGTTAGACAATTTCCACATCACTTTTAGGTTTTGTAAAAACGAATAATCATAAGTTACTTTAGGCAAAGTAATTTTTGTAACTCCGCTAAAGTTAGATTTTGTTACTCTTTCTGATTTCGATTTTTTTAACGAAAATGTTACCGCATTTTGGGTAAACTTAAAATACTTATAAACCAATCCAAAAATTAAACTAGATACTAATAACCATATCAAACGATTATAAATCACTAGTTTTCCTATTGGAATTTGTAATTCGTTCTGTTCTGAAACCGTCCAATATTTTGTATAATAAGAAGACGCAGAAGAACCAAAAGGATCTAACAACGCTAATAAACTTGCTTGCTCTGGATCTGATAAAATGCTAGAAAGCGCACCTTCTACAAACATTAAAATAATTACTGTAATAAATCCAGCGGTTACATTTCTAGAAAAAGTAACCACAGCAAAAACTACGGCACCAAAAAATAAAACATTTGGTAAAATATAAACCAAATAGGTTTTTAAATAGGTAACAATATTAAAATTTGCTACAATGTCTTGATTGGTTCCTGGAAATCGAAAACCAATAATCATACCTAAAGCTATCACTAAAACTATCGCAGAAACCACCACGATTCCGCTAAAAAATTTAGCAAATAAATAATTAGCCTTCGTAAAAGGGTACGAATATAAAATGGTATGCATTTCACTTTTAAAATCTCTATAAATTGAAACACCAATAATAGACGGAAATAAAAAGAAAATTAAAGTTGTAAACCCATTAAATAAACCTGTAATGCCTATTGGCGAGTTTACAATTCGAGAAGAACCCATGGTTCCTGTAATTCCATCCCAAATACCTGCAGATGTTGCTGATAAGAAGAAAGAAATTATTAAAAATATTGAAATATAAATGTAAAAAACTGGCTTGTTAAACCAATATTTTAATTCTTGTTTAAAAATTGTAGAAAACATAATAAAATAGTTTTAAGCGATTCGTTTTAAATATTCTGTTTTTTGAGTTTTGTAACTAAAACTCTTCATCAAAAACTATTAATTGGTTAAAACTGGTTCATCTTGTTTTAAAGCTATAAAATACACATCATCTAGCTGTGGTGTTGCCTTAACAAAGTCTTCCGACGGTTTCTCTAAAGCGTGTACTCTAATATTTAACGTATCATCAGCATTAAAATTTCTAGACAAAACGTTGTATAACTTCATGTTTTCTTCTAAATCATTTTTTGGATTACTTTGGTCCAAATAGTATTCTCTAATTCTTCTGTTGCTTTTTTAGGTGTACTATGTTTTAAGATTTTACCACCTTTTAAAATGGCCATCTCATTACACAATTCTTTTACGTCTTCTACAATATGTGTAGAAAAAATAACGGTACAATTGCTACCAACTTCACGTAAAACATTTAAAAAACGATGTCTTTCTGCCGGATCTAAACCTGCAGTTGGCTCATCAACAATAATTAATTTAGGATTATTTAAAAGCAGTTGTGCAATACCAAAGCGCTGTTTCATTCCGCCAGAATAACCTGCAACATTTTTGTGCCTTACTTCGTATAAGTTGGTAATTTCTAACACTTCTTTTACAATTGCTTTTCTTTCTGTTTTATTAGCAATTCCTTTTAAAGTTGCAAAATAATCTAACAATTCGTCTGCAGACATTTTAGGGTACACACCAAAAGATTGCGGTAAATAACCCAAAACTTTACGCAAAGACATGTTGTCTTCTAAAACATTAATATCACCAAAAGTAATCGAACCAGCATCCGGACTTTGTAATGTTGCAATAGTTCTCATTAAAGAAGATTTACCTGCCCCATTTGGTCCTAACAACCCAAACATACCTGTGCCAATTTCTAAATTTAAATTATCAATGGCTTTTACACCATTTTTATATGTTTTGGTTAAATTTTTAATAGCTAATTTCATATTACTTTTTTGTTGGTTAATGTTGTGTGATTAGTGTAAAAGTAAGCACTTTTGTTACACTATTTTGTGATTTTTTTAATGGAAATCCTAAAAAATGGTATTATTTTTACATCTATCAAGAAAAAATCAATTTTTATAAATTTATAAATAATGGCTAAAAAATCAATTTTAAATAAAGATTCACTTACATTTTTAGAAAAATATTTAAATAATGCGGCTCCTACTGGTTACGAATGGGAAGGTCAAAAAATTTGGATGGACTATCTAAAACCTTATGTAGATGAATTTATTACAGACACTTATGGTTCTGCTGTTGGTGTTATAAATCCGGATGCAAAATACAAAGTTGTAATCGAAGGACACGCAGATGAAATATCGTGGTATGTTAATTATATTTCTGATAACGGATTAATTTATGTAATTAGAAACGGTGGATCAGACCATCAAATTGCACCAAGTAAAATTGTAAATATTCATACTAAAAAAGGAATTGTAAAAGGTGTTTTTGGATGGCCTGCAATTCATACAAGAAACAAATCGAATGAAGAAGCACCAAAACCAGACAATATTTTTATTGATACAGGTTGCGCTACAAAAGAAGAAGTAGAAGCTTTGGGTGTGCATGTTGGTTGTGTAATTACTTATCCGAGATGAGTTTCATATTTTAAACGGAGACAAATTTGTTTGTAGAGCTTTAGACAACAGAATGGGTGGTTTTATGATTGCTGAAGTTGCGCGTTTATTAAAAGAAAACAAAAAAGATTTACCGTTTGGATTGTACATTACAAACTCTGTACAAGAAGAAATTGGCTTGCGTGGTGCAGAAATGATTACACAAACCATTAAACCAAATGTTGCCATTGTTACCGATGTAACACATGATACAACTACACCAATGATAGAACCTAAAAAAGCAGGTTTACTAGAAATTGGTAAAGGGCCAGTTGTTGCTTACGCGCCAGCGGTTCAACAAAAATTACGTGATTTAATTACAGAAACTGCCGAAGCTAAAAAATCCCTTTTCAGCGTTCTGCACTTTCTAGAGCAACAGGTACAGATACAGATGCTTTTGCTTATAGCAACGGTGGTGTAGCATCAGCTTTAATTTCTTTACCACTAAGATATATGCACACAACTGTAGAAATGGTGCATAGAGAAGATGTTGAAAATGTAATTAAAATGATTTACGAAACGCTTTTAAATATTAAAGACGGAGAAACTTTTTCTTACTTCGAATAAAAATACTTTAATTATGAATTACGAATTTTTAATTACAAATTCGTAATTCATAATTTTTAAAAATGGACGAACTCATAGACATATTAACACCAGAAGGAAAACCAATAGGCAAAACTGCTTTAAAATCTGAAGCACATAAAAACGGTTGGTTTCATGCCACTGTACATATCTGGTTATTTACTTCGGATGACAAAATATTGCTTCAAAAAAGAGCAATGACAAAAAAAGTATTTCCGGGTTTATGGGATATTTCTGTTGCCGGACATATAGGCGCAGGAGAAACTATTTTAGTAGCTGCACAAAGAGAAGTTTTTGAAGAAATTGGTCTTAAATTACAAGAAAAAGACTTTATTAAAATTGGCACAAGAATTCATCAAGTAAAGCATCTAAACGGAATTATAGATAACGAGCATCATCATGTTTTTATAGCCGAATTAAAAGCTCCTTTATCAACTTTAAAAATTCAAGAAGAAGAAGTTGATGACATCAAATTATTCAATTTAAAAGTTTTAAAAGACACAAAAAACCTTGAAAACGTATTGTTACCAAGGTTTCATGCGTATTACTGTATGGTTTATGATAAAATAATTGAATTTAAAAACAAAAAATAATTAACCTTTTGGTTTTTCAAAAAATGAATTTGCCATTTTTGTTTTACTAATTAATGGTAATGTAAATTTCACACTATTTCCAACAGGTTTTGTTGGCAATCCGTTTTTGTCTTGTGCATACCAAATAATTTCATTTGGTAAAAGAAACCCATTTACTTTTTCCCATTTTTTATATTTTATCAAATTATAACGATGGCTTGATGTCTCAGAATTAAATGTAACCGTGTAGGCTAACCATTCCATTTTATAAGTTTCAGGATTGTAGTATACAATATAATTATCATTAGCAGAATTCCCGATATTTGCTTTGTAAGAAATTTTAAATCCAGGATATTTTACATTCTCAAAAACTAAATCTTCTGCTTTTTCATATACAATTCCGTTATCACCTAAAACAAAAGGCATTGCATAAAAATAGAAATATAAATTGTAATAAAACTTCGGATTTCCTTTGTAATCACCATCATTTTCTTCATCTAACCAAACCTGATTGCCATCAAAACCCAAAGAATATTTTGGTGCATTAATTACGGTTTTTCTAGATTGAAGCGCTACCGTATGCGTTTCATCATTTATATTAAAAGACAATAAATGGTTTGATTTCCAATTTGAAATTCCGCCATGAAATTGAAAAACTTTATGCAATTCCGAAGGAAATTTAGACTCTTTTACCTCTACAACTTCTTTTTGCTTAACATCTTTTTTGGCTTCTTTTTTACAAGAAACAATTGTGAATACAAGTACGAATACAACTGCTAATTTTTTCATAATATATTTTTAATACTTTCTAAATTTTAGATTGATATGTGTACAAATCAAAATATCTACCTTCTTTAGCAATCAACTCATCATGCGTTCCTCTTTCTGCAATTTCACCAGCCTCTATTACCAAAATTTGATCTGCTTTTTTAATAGTACTCAACCTGTGCGCAATAACAATTGTGGTTCTGTCTTTTACTAATTCTGATAAACTTTTCTGAATTAAAGCCTCACTTTCTGTATCTAAACTAGAAGTAGCTTCATCTAAAATAATCATTTTAGGATTTGCCAAAATAGCCCTTGCAATTGCCAATCGTTGTCTTTGTCCGCCAGATAATTTTACACCTCTTTCACCAATTAAGGTATCTAAACCATCATCAAAACGATCTGTAAATTCGTTTACATAAGCTGCTTTTACAGCATTTTGCAACTCTTCTTTAGTAGCGTTTGGTCTAGGAAACAAAATATTATCTCTTATGGTTCCTTCAAATAAAAATTCATCTTGTAAAACAACACCTAAATATTTTCTAAAACTAGATAATTTAACCTTAGACATGTCTTTATTATCTATAGTGATTTTACCCTCTGCTGGATTTAAAAATGTTGCCGATAAACCTGCAATTGTAGATTTACCGAACCGAACTACCCACCAAAGCAGTAACAGAACCTGCAGGAACTTTAAAATTAATGTTATTTATTACTTGTTTGCCTTCTTCATAAGAAAACGAAACATCTTCAAAAACAACATCACCTTTTACATCATCTAAAACAATAGTTCTATGCTCGTTATCTTCTTCCGCAGCCATATTCATTAGCTCTTCTGTTCTGTCTAAACCAGCCAATGCTTCGGTTAATTGACTACCAATATTGCTCATTTGAACAATTGGTGCAACCATAAACGCTAACAGAAATGTAAACTGAATAAAGTCTCCAAAAGTTAAACTTCCTTCCATCATATAATATCCACCAATTCCCATAACACCTGTGGTTGCTAAACCTATTAAAAAAGTTGAAGAACTTGTCATTAAAGCAGTAACCGTCATGCTTTTCTTTACGTTTTCGTAGATATTTGCTACTCCTTTTTCAAAAATTTCACTTTCTTGTTGTTCTGCATTAAAGGCTTTTATAACTCTTATACCTCCTAAAGTCTCTGTTAATCGACCTTTTACTTCTGCATTTATTTTACCTCTTGCTCTAAATATTGGTCGAATGTATTTGAAAGATTTTAAAGCAATTAAACCAAAAATAGATAACGGAATAAACGTAAAAAGTGTCATCCAAACATTCATTCTTAATAAAATTACAAGTGTTACAATTGCTGTAAATGAACCACCAATTAACTGCACCAAACCTGTACCAATAAGGTTTCTTACTCCTTCTACATCACTCATAATTCTAGATACTAAAGCGCCGATTTTGTGTTATCGAAAAAACTAATTGGTAAAGACAATACTTTCTTCTGCACTTGGGCTCTAAGTTCTGATATTAAATATTGTGCCTGAATACTTAATACTTTTGTCAATAAAAATGAAGTAATTGCTTGCACTAAAATTGCGCCAATTACCATTAAAACCAAATTATAAAGTTGATTAAAGTCTTTATTTGGGACAACTTCGTCCATTAAAACTTTACTTTGCAATGGCAAAACAAAACCAGAAAGACTTCTTATAATTATTAATACCAAACCCAATAAAACCAAGTTTCTTCTTGGCCAAATAATGGTTTTAAAAGCTTGTTTTAAGGTTACTTTTGGTTTGGTTTTACTTTTTTGATTCTTTGAAATGTTGCATAAAAAATAGTTGTCAATTTATATGCCACAGGGAAAAAGCATGACAGATTTACAAAGTTACAATAAACAAAAAAACTTAAAGGTTTTAATACCGAAAGAACTTATTCTAAACGTAAATACATATAAATTAAAACTTTAACTTAAATAAAAACGTGAGTTTCATTTTTTTTACATTTGGATATCTTCCATCAAAATTATTTTGTGGAAGAGAAGAAAAAATTGCTTTCTTTAATTACAATTTAAAATTAAACTTTACGCCAAACATTGGCTTGTAATCTAGTACAAATTATTTAAAAGTAATTTTAACACTTGCATTTATAGCGGGTATTACAACAATGAACGCGAATACAAATATTCAAAATAATGATCCAGAGGATGATTGTATTGCATATGCATGTGAAGGACTTGATGAATTTCTAGATTTTGTTGATGGTGAATCAAATGAAGCTCTTAATGATTTCATCGTTGATACATTATACAATGATTGCATGGGATTATAATTAATTTATGGGGAAATTAAACAATTTCCCTTTTTAAAAAAATGAATATGATGAAAAAAATAACAGTTTTGCTATTTGTTTTATATGTATCAAATATATTTTCTCAAACAGGAATTATTAAATATACAACTAAAGTAGTTGATAATAAATCTAATGTTAGTGAACGGATAAAGAGAATGATTATTGAGGCAAATAGAACAAAATACACACTAATTTATAATTTAGAAAAATCTTACTTTCAAAAAGATAAGAATATACCAATTTATCCACTAGAAGCTAAATTGGCTTCTGTATTAGTAAGGTCAAACAAAAATTCACATCAATTAAACAACTTAAAAAAAGAAAACTTTTTTAACACTTTTATTAAAAACACTAATTATATCGTAGATGATAGTGATAAAATGAGTAATTGGGTTTTTGTTAATGAAACTAAAATTATAGATGGATATATATGTTTTAAAGCAACAAAAGAAATATTTTATAAAAGAACTAATGTTAAGTCAAATAATATAGCTTGGTATACACCTGATATACCTGTACCTTATGGACCCGCAGGTTATGGTGGTTTACCAGGTTTAATATTACAATTAGAAATTGGAACTAAAGTTACTTATTTGGTAAGTAAGGTTATATTAAACCCTACAAAAAAAGTTGAAATACCAACTTTAAAAGAAGGTGAAAAAATAAACTTAGAAGAAATGGTTTTTTTAATGCAAGAAGCAAGAAAAGTTACAAAAGACTAACGTTATGAAATTAAAAAACATCTTTTTTACATTATTTTTTTTAACAAATTTAACAGCACTACATAGTCAAAACGGAATTATTACATACAAAACAAAAAGAACAAAAATTCGTAAAACTTCTAACCCTGAAATGACTAGAAAAATTACGGAGGAAGTAAATAGAAGTTCATATGTTTTGTACTTTAATAAAGAAAAATCTTTTTTTAAAAAAGAAAAAATATACCTCTTTACCCATTTGAATCAAAATTTGCTGATATTTCTACAGGTGCCAACAAAAATTGGTATCAATTTAATGGTATTAATAAAGATGCTATGTATAATACAGAAATTTTAAGTAAACAATATATTGTTAATGATAGCTCTAGAATGAAAGAATGGGAATTCTTTAATGAAATTAAAATTATTGATGGTTACACTTGCTATAAAGCAGTTAATAAAAAATTAAATACAAGATCTGGTAATTACATTACTAATATTGCATGGTACACTACAGATATACCCTTGCCTTATGGCCCTATAGGTAATGGTGGTTTACCCGGATTAATTTTGAAATTAGAAATAGATAACTTTCATTATTTAGTTGATAAAATCATTTTAAATCCAAAAAAATAAAAAAATCCTAGTTTAAAGAAAGGAAAAAATATAGATGTAAATGAGAAAATAAGATTAATGAGAGATGCTAGAAAAGTTACTATAGACTAAAAATTATGAAAAAACCACATCTAATTTTATTTTTTATATTAAACTTTTCTCTTGCTATATCCTCACAAATAGTAATAAAAGGTAAAATTTTAGATGAAAATAACAAACCATTAACTGGCGCAAATATTTTAGCTTTCCCCACCAATAAAGGTAAATTAGCCCATAGTGTTAGTGATAATTTAGGCAATTATACTTTATCGCTTACAAAGAACACAACTTATAATACCTCTATAAGTTTTATGGGCTTTATAACTAGAAAAGAAACTTTAAACAATACTAGAAAAGATAGTATTATTAATTTTATTTTAAAGGAAGACCCCAATAAATTAGAAGAAATTGTAATTAAATATAAAATTCCGGTAAGAATTAGAAAAGACACTACCACATATAATACAGATGCTTTTACAAATGGTAAAGAACGTAAACTAAAACAAGTTTTAAAAAAATTACCTGGCGTAGAAGTGGATAGAAAAGGCAATGTTACTGTAAAAGGTAAAAAAGTAACGACACTTTTAGTAGATAATAAAAAGTTTTTTACGGGAGACACAAAATTGGCAGTAAACAACATACCTGCAGATGTAATTGACAAAATAGATGTTATAGAAGATTATCATGAAAATGCTTTTATGAAAGGTTTAGAAAAATCTGATGAAATTGCGATGAACATTAGCTTAAAAGAAGACAAAAAAAAGTTTGTGTTTGGAGATATAGAGGCAGGTTTAGGTATTAAAAACAGATATGTTTTACATCCTGCAATTTTTAAATACAGCCCAAAAACTAATTATAGTTTTATTGGAGATTTTAACAATACAAACAGAAAATCTTTTACTTTAAGAGATTATATAAATTTTGATGGTGGTTTAGACATGAATAACTTAAAAGAAGTTATTCAATCTCCGGTTGTAAAATTATTAAGAAATCAAAATTTTACAGCTAGTAAACACAAATTTGGTGGTTTTAATATGCAACATGCTAAAAATGAAAAACTGAGTATTAGTTCTTTTTTAATTGCACTATCAGATAAAACAAATGGTCGTGTAGAAAACTTTAGAAATTATTTAATAGATAATATTACTGAAAGATTGCGCGAAGATGAAAGTAATAATCAGAATTTATTCTTAGGAAAAATACAATTCTTATATAAACCAGAAGAAAATACAAGAATTAAATATTATACTAAATTTGAAAAGACTTCGATAAACCAAACCATCGAAAACAATAGAGATTTAGCTAATTCTATAATAAACTTTAATGAAAATAATTTAATTAATTCTGATAAAATAAATTCTTATTTAAAAGCAGAAAAAAGTTTTCTACTTACCATACATCACAAGCAATTGTAAATTTTAATTTTAATAAAATTGATGATTCCACAAATTGGTTAACAAACACTAATATTTTCCCAAATAATATTCCCATCAATGAGAAAGAAAGTATAAATGTTCTAAAAAAATCTTCAACTGAAAAGTTTGAATATAATGTGGCTTTAAAGCACTTTTGGATATTAGATAATGTGAATCATCTTTATTTTAATGTTGGTAATAATTTCGAACAAAATAAATTTAAGAGTAATTTACAACAAGATAATACAACTATTAGTAATTTTTCTAATAATCTATATCACAACCAATTTACAATTTTTACAAGTATTTTATATAAAAAATTAATTGGTGATGCTATTTTTACGGCAGAATTAAAATATCAAAATTACTACAGAACAAGTTTAGACCTTAATAACAACAGCTCTTATCAATCTAATTTACTACTACCTAAAATTGAAATGGATTGGGATATTACTAATAGAAAGAAGCTTATCTTTAAATACAACCTTACAAATACATTTCCAAGCACAAGACAATTAATTTCTAATAATATTTTAAATAATTACAATAATATCTATACTGGTAACACGGATTTAAAAGAAACTTTTTATCACTTTGTTAGTTTAAGTTATAGAAATTACAAAACCTATGGTTGGAGTTTTTACCCAAGTATTTATTATAAGATAAGAAATAATCAAGTCCAGAATATTTTTAACACTTCAACTATTTTTAATATTATTAATCCTATTAACATTGATACTCCCAACAAATCTTTAACTACAAATTTTAGAGTTGTTTACAATTATAAATACTGGAAAGCTACTGTATTAACAGAATATACAAATTCCAATTACGCAACATTTATAAACAATAATAAAATTAAGTCTAATAATAATTCATTTTTAACCCGAGCCAGTTTTAGAACTGTATATGATAATAAACCAAATATAGATTTTTCATATTCTCAAACACATAAAGACAACACAAACTCTTTATTTAGTGCAATTTCTAATTTATCTAATTTAGATGTTGCTGTAGATTATGAGTACGAAAATTGGAAATTTAAAACTGAATATTTGTATAATTTTTATAAAAATAACGCTACTAAAAACACCAATTCGTTTAACGAATTAAATGCTTCCATTTTTTATCAAAAAGAAAATAGTCCTTGGGGCTTTGAACTATTAGGCACAAATATTGGTAACAATATTTCTAAATTAAACTCTACTTTGTCTTCAAATTTATTTTCTGAAAGAAGAACTTTTGTTTTTCCTAGAACATTTGTTATAAAGGCGATTTATAAATTATAATTTTGTAAATCTTTAATTCAGAAATCACCTATATAATAAATAAAACTTACTACAAATTAGTTTACAATCTATTATCAATAATACTTTGCACAACTTCCGGATTTAACAATGTACTTGTATCGCCTAAGTTATCCATTTCATTAGCTGCAATTTTACGTAAAATACGACGCATAATTTTTCCTGAACGTGTTTTTGGCAATCCTTCTGAAAATTGAATTTTATCTAATTTTGCAATTGGTCCAATTCTGTCTGCAATTAATTGATTGATTTCTTTTTTAAGATTATCATGATTTCTATATTCTCCGGCATCCTTTAAAGTAATATAACCGTATAAAGCACTTCCTTTAATATCGTGCGGAAAACCAACAATAGCAGATTCGGCAATTGCCGGATGCTCGTTTATAGCATCTTCTATTGGTGCAGTTCCTAAATTATGTCCGAAACAATAATAACATCATCTACTCTACCAGTTATTCGATAATAACCAACTTCGTCTCTTAAGGCGCCATCGCCCGTAAAATAGTTATTTTCGAAAGCAGAAAAATAGGTTTCTTTATATCGTTGATGATTACCCCAAATAGTTCTCGCAATACTTGGCCAAGGAAATTTTATACACAACCTTCCTTCTACTTGATTTCCTTTTAATTCTTGTCCGTTTTCATCCATCAAAGCTGGTTGAATACCTATAAAGGGTAATGTTGCATAGGTTGGTTTTGTAGGTGTAACATACGGAATTGGTGTAATCATAATTCCGCCAGTTTCTGTTTGCCACCAAGAATCAATAATCGGACTTTTCTTTTTACCAACATTATCATTATACCAATGCCATGCTTCTTCATTTATGGGCTCACCAACAGAACCCAAAACTTTTAACGAAGACAAATCATATTTATCTACCAATTCTGTACCTTGTTTTGCCAATGCTCTAATTGCCGTTGGTGCTGTATAAAACTGATTTACTTTATGCTTTTCTACAATTTGCCAAAAACGACCAAAATCTGGATAACTTGGTACACCTTCAAACATAACAGTTGTTGCACCGTTTGCTAACGGACCATAAACAATATAAGAATGTCCGGTAATCCAACCAATATCTGCGGTACACCAATACACATCATTTTCTCTATATTGAAATGCATTTTTAAAAGTATAAGCAGCATAAACCATATATCCTGCAGTAGTATGCACCATTCCTTTTGGCGTTCCTGTAGAACCGAAGTGTATAAAATAAATAACGGGTCTTCGGCATTCATTACCTCTGCCTCACAAACATCAGAAGCATTATCTAACAAAGGTTGTAACCATTTATCTCTATCAGATTTCATCGATATATTAGATTGAATTCTTTTTGCAACTAAAACAGTTTCTACACAACCACAATTTTCTAAAGCTTCATCAACAATTCCTTTTAAGTCTATGGTTTTTGAGCCTCTATAAGATCCATCAGCAGTAATTACCATTTTACAATCAGAATCATTTATTCTTGTTGCCAATGCTGTTGCAGAAAAGCCTGCAAAAACTACAGAATGTATTGCGCCAATTCCGCACATGCTAAAGTTGCAATTGCCAACTCGGTATCATCGGCACATAAATACAAACTCGATCTCCTTTTTGTACACCTTGCTCTTTTAACACATTTGCAAACTGATTTACTCTTTTGTACAATTGGTTATAAGTAATATGTCCTGCAGCTTCATCCGGATTATTTGGCTCAAATAAAATAGCAGTTTTATCTCCTCGAGTTGCCAAATGTCTATCAATACAATTTTCTGTAATATTTAATTTAGCACCTTGAAACCATTTTATTTCTGGTTTCGAGAAATCCCACTCTAGAACTTTATCCCATTTTTTTCGCCAAATAAAATGCTCTTCGGCTATTTCTTCCCAAAAATTTTCTCGGTTCTCTAATAGACTTTCTGTATACTTGATAGTATTCTTCTAAATGTTTTATGTGGTAATTACTCATAATAAGTTTTGCTAAGTATAATTCTTTCTAAAAATAGAAAATTATATTTGCTTTATGGAATTTGATTTAATTTTAACAAACTTACCTGTAATAATTCTTTTTTTTCAGTGGCAATATTATATGCAGCTGTTGGTTTTGGTGGAGGTT
Organism: Polaribacter sp. HA6-7; assembly: GCF_055693625.1. Taxonomy (NCBI): domain Bacteria; kingdom Pseudomonadati; phylum Bacteroidota; class Flavobacteriia; order Flavobacteriales; family Flavobacteriaceae; genus Polaribacter; species Polaribacter sp. HA6-7. The sequence goes on along the minus strand of NZ_CM146338.1, from coordinate 1,040,051 downwards.
CTAGTTATTTAGCAATTTTAGCATTAACAAGCATTGCATTTACACAAATTAGAGCAACTGCTTTACTTTGCAACATTGTTGTTGTTACCAGTAATGTTTTATTATTTCAACAGCAGAAACAAATAGAATGGAAAAAAATAGTGCCTTTAATTCTCTTAAGTATTCCGTTTGCATTTCTCGGCGGAAAACTAAAAATAAGTCAGAATTTCTTTTTTATTCTTTTGGGTTTTACACTTCTTTTTGCAGCAATAACTATGTGGATTTCAAAAAAAATAATTTCTTCTGATGCTAAATTTAAAGAGTCTAATTTTCTAAAAAATGCAGGCTTTGGTGGTTTTATCGGTTTTATTTCTCGGAATGGTTGGTATTGGCGGAGGCATTTTCTTAGCACCACTTTTACATCTTACAAATTGGAATACGCCTAAAAAAATTGCTGCCACAGCTAGTGTATTTATTTTAGTAAACTCTATTGCTGGTTTAATTGGGCAATATTCTAATCCAGATTTTAATATCGATTGGCAATTAACTTCTATTTTATTAATTACGGTTTTTATTGGCGGACAAATAGGAAGCAGATTAAGCGCAACAATTCTTAAACCTATGCAACTTAAAAAGGCAACTGCTATTTTAATAGCTTTTGTAAGTATTAGAATTCTAGTTAAACATTTATTTACCTAAAACTATAATGTTAAAAGTAAATCGAATATTAATTGTGTATTTTCTACAATCCAAATATATTTGAACTTCATACTTATTAAACAATAAAAAACTATGTTAGAAGTAATTTTCACATTAATTATGCTTGTACTTTTACAAGCAGTTCTTGGTTTCGATAACCTACTTTATATTTCTTTAGAGTCTAAAAAAGCGCCGGTAGCAGATCAAAAAAAGTTAGAAAAACAGGAATCTTAATAGCAATTGTTTTAAGAATTGTATTGCTTTTTGTTTTAGTGTCTATTATTGATTTTTTTCAAGAACCTTTTTCTTTTTTAACTGGTGAAATAAAAGATATTGTTCATTTTGAATTTAATGGTCACAGCATCATTGTTTTATTAGGTGGTGGTTTTATTATCTATACAGCTATTAAAGAAATTTGGCACATGATTGGTACTAACAATTTAGATGACGATATTGAAGGTGATTCTAAAAGAGCTAAATCTGCTAATGCAGTTATAACAAGTATTGTAATTATGAATCTTGTTTTTTCTTTCGATTCTATTTTAGCTGCAATTGGTTTAACTAGTGAAATCGAAAACTCTACAACCGCTTTTATTGTAATGGCCATTGCTATTATAATTAGTGGTTTGCTAATGTTATTTTTAGCTGATAGAATTTCTAGCTTTTTAGCAAAAAACAGAATGTACGAAGTATTGGGTTTATTTATTCTTTTTATTGTAGGAATAATGTTAGTTACAGAAGGCGGACATTTAGCACATATTAAACTTTTTGGTAACGAAATTGTACCAATGAGTAAAACTACTTTTTACTTTGTATTAGCGGTATTGGTTATTGTTGATGTAGTGCAAGGAAAATATCAGAAAAAATTATTAGCAGCTCAAAAGAAGCAATAATTTTAAATTTATATTTTAAAAAAGGTGTTTGTAAAATTACAAACACCTTTTTTTTTTAGATTTCATCTAAGCTATCTTGAATTCTTTGCGCAATTATCTGTAAAATCCTTCTATTTAATTCTGATGAATTTTCATCGTAAAACGCATACTCTTCCATCGAAAAATCTCCAATAATTAAACCTAGATTTAGGTTTTTAAAATTGATATCTTTTGTAAAAATAGCTTTTACTCTACTTCTTTTCTTTTGGGCTGTTAAAACAGAAAAATCAATTTTTCTTTTCTTTAAATAACTCTTAAAAAACACAATTAACAAATTGTGTTGCATTTTTATAATAGGTCGTAAAGTTTTATTTTGAAAAACTTCTGCTTCAGACATATTATCTGTTATTAAGTTTTCTAATACAGGTCTTGTTCTACTCATTTTCTAATAATTCGTTTAATTCTAATTGAAAATCGTATTGTAAATCTTCGTGTAGTTTTTCTAAAGCTTTTTTTATCATTCTTACCTGTGTATCAAAAACACTTTGTAAACGCGTACTTCTTTTTATAGAAGGTGTAAAAGCTTTTAATTTTTCACAAAAATACAGTAACAACTCTACTTCTGTTTCTTTTTCTTTGAATAACGAATGTGCTTTTTGATTGACGTTAATATTTTTCGAACACTTTTTCTAATGTAAAAAAACTCTTCGTATTGATTTCGCTAAACTGTAAATCTACTTCTTCTTTTATCGTTGCTATAAAAGATTCTTCATCATGAGATTCGAATAATAAATAGGTAAGTAATTCTTTATTTTCTTTTTTAAATCGAGCCAAATGCAGGCATAAATCTTTTAAATCTGAGGCAGATTTATGCGACAATTCATCTTTAAGTTGCTTAATAGTAACTGCTTTCATAAGTTTTAAAAATTTAACTACAAGATAAAAAAATAATACCTCACAAAATTAAATTGCAAGGTATTATTTGTAAAATTTAACCAATAAAATTGGTAACTATTATTTATTGAATACTTGGTATTTGTACCATTTCATTTACATCTACGTCGTAATCTACTCCGTCTACTTTAAATCCGAATAAATTAAAAAACTCATCGCTGTAACCTTTTAAATCTCCAATTTCAGCTAAATTTTCTGATGTAGCATCTTTCCAAAGTTCTGCAATTGCAGCTTGTACTTCTTCTTTCATTTCTAAATCATCAATTCTAATTCTGCCTTTTTCATCCAAAGCTAAATCACCACCAAATAAACGTTCGCTATACAAACGCTGAATTTGTTCGATACAGCCTTCATGAGTTCCGTTTTCTTTCATTATTTTAAATAACAAAGAAATATATAAAGGTATTACAGGTATTGCAGAACTTGCTTGTGTAACCAATGCTTTGTTTACAGAAACATAAGCATTACCGTTAATTGCTTTTAAATCTTCTGCAATTGTAAAAGCTGTTGCTTCTAAATGATCTTTAGCAGCACCAATTGTTCCGTTTCTATATACTGGTTTTGTTACTTCGGGCCAATGTAAGAATATGCTACTGTTGTAGCACCTTCTGCCAATAAATTTTCTTTACTTAAAGCATCCATCCACATTTTCCAATCTTCACCTCCCATTACGGTTACGGTATTTTCTACGTCTTCACCTTCTGCCGGATTTATAGAAATTTCTGATACTTTACCTGTATGAAAATCTACAGTTTTGTTTGTAAAAACTTCTCCGATTGGTTTTAATACTGATTTAAATCTTTTACCAGTATTTGGGTGTTTTCTAACTGGTGATGCTAAACTGTAAATTACTAAATCTACTTGCCCTAAATCTTCTTTAATTAGATTTACAACTTCTTCTTTTATTTCGTTAGAAAATGCATCGCCATTAATACTTTTTGCATACAAACCTGCTTGGTGTGCATGTTTTTCAAATGCTGCTGTGTTGTAATATCCTGGTGAACCTGGTCTACCTTCTGTAGCTGGTTTATCAAAGAAAACGCCAATTGTTGCTGCATCAGAACCAAATGCACTGGTTATTCTAGATGCCAAACCAAAACCTGTAGAGGCACCAATTACCAATACTTTTTTTGCTCCGTCTATTTTTCCTTTCAACTTTATATATTCTATTTGATTGATTACGTTTTGCTCACAACCTGTTGGGTGAGATGTTAAACATATAAATCCTCTTGTTCTTGGTTCTATAATCATTTGTTGTTTGTTTGTTCTCTATGTAAAGTTAACTAAAAGAAATCACTCGAATTGACATAATTACTGCCTAAACAAGTGATTTTGTTTGCTTTTACATCTAACTTAATTTGAGATGATTTATTTTGAAGCTAAAAACTTCAACACATTATTTTCTATTCTATTTAGAACATTATCTGTAGTAGCTTTTGTAAAAGCTTCTCCGGTAATTTGTTCATATAATTCTATATATCTATTAGAAATTTCGATGATTTTTTCATCATTCATTTCTGGTATTGCTTGTCCTTCTTTACCTTGAAAACCGTTTTCTATTAACCATTGTCTTACAAATTCTTTAGACAATTGTTTTTGTGGTTCGTTATTATCTTGTCTTTCTTGGTATCCTTCAGCATAAAAATAACGAGAAGAGTCTCGTGTATGAATTTCATCAATTAAAACAATTTTACCATCTTTCGTTTTACCAAATTCATATTTAGTATCTACTAAAATTAAGCCTCTTTTTGCTGCAATTTCAGTTCCTCTTTTAAATAAAGCTCTTGTGTAATTTTCTAAGACGATGTAATCTTCTTCAGAAACAATTCCTTTCGCTAAAATGTCTTCTCTAGAAATATCTTCGTCATGCTCGCCGTTATCTGCCTTTGTAGAAGGTGTAATTAAAGGTTCTCGAAATTTATCGTTTTCTTTTAAACCTTCCGGCATTTTTACACCACAAAGCATTCTTTTACCTAATTTATATTCTCTTGCTGCGTGCCCGAAACATAACCTCTTATAACCATTTCTACTTTAAAAGGATCACATAAATGACCAACGGCTACATTTTCATCTGGATTTGCAAGTAACCAATTCGGAACAATATCTGCGGTATCATTCATCATTTTGGTTGCAATTTGATTTAAAATCTGACCTTTAAACGGAATTTGTCTTGGTAAAATAACATCAAATGCAGATAATCTATCTGTGGCTATCATTACCAAAAGTTCATTATCTATATTATAAACTTCTCTTACTTTTCCTTTGTAAACAGATTTCTGATTCGGAAACTGAAAATTAGTTTCGTTAATTGTATTCATTTTAGTTGTTGTGTTGTTAAGTGTGCAAAAATAGTAATTTAAAAAGTTATTTTTTCTTCTTTTTTAAACGTTTTATTTGCTTTAAATTATCACTAATTGGTGTTGCTGTAATTTCTGTCTCACCTGGAATAAAATAGAAAAAATAGGCCGAATTCTGCCCTATTTTTCTAACATCTAATTGTTGGTTGTCTTTAAAAACAAGCGTATAATTTGGAATAATTTCTTTAGATTGATATTTATGTTTCATACCGATGCCCATACCGGTTCTCATAGAAACAAAAAGTAAAAAAAACAAAAACATTAACGCTGGCAACAGGTTATTTTTGTCTCCCATTTTAGCATATCTCTTATCCCATTTTTCTATATTATATATCTTTTGATACCATTTTTTTACTCTAAAGTATTTATACAATTTGGGCATCCATCTAGTTAAATATAAATACAACAAACCAAACATAAATATTAGTACAAGAGATAAAACCCAATTATTTGCAAGCAAACTTATAGGAGATATTAAAGCATCTAAAATGGTTGTATAATTAAGATAAGTAACACTAAAAATTCCGTAAAAAATAGCATCACTAACAATTCCTAAGATTATTAAATATAAATATCCAATGTAAAAATAGTCTTGTAAACCTAGTTTATCTTTTTCTATTTTTATCATTATCTATTCTGTTTCTATGCTTTTATAAGCAGAAATAATTCTCTTAACCAATCTGTGTCTTACAACATCTTTATCGTCTAAATAAACTTGTGCAATACCTTCAATATCTTTTAAAGCTAATAAAGATTCTTTTAAACCGGAAACTTGTTTTCTTGGCAAATCTATTTGCCCAGGATCGCCGGTAATTATAAACTTTGCGTTTTTACCCATTACGGTTAAAAACATTTTCATTTGATTGTGAGTAGTATTTTGTGCCTCATCTAAAATTACAAAAGCATTGTCTAAGGTTCTACCTCTCATAAATGCTAAAGGCGCAATTTGAATAACTCCTTTTTCTAAATGAGATTCTAACCTTTCATGCGGAATCATATCTCTTAATGCATCATACAAGGGTTGCATATAAGGATCTAATTTTTCTTTTAAATCTCCTGGTAAAAAACCTAAATTCTCACCAGATTCTACAGCAGGTCTTGTTAAAATAATTCTACGTACTTCTTTTTCTTTTAAAGCTTTTACAGCCAAAGCAACTGCGGTATATGTTTTACCTGTTCCTGCAGGACCAACAGCAAATAACATATCATTTTTAGCCATTAAAGAAACCATTTTACGCTGGTTTTCTGTTTGTGCTTTAATTAATCTACCGCTAACACCATGCACCAAAACATCTTTTGCTTTTTTAGAAGCACTTGTTTTTTCTTCGTTTCCGTTTGATGTTAAAATACGCTCGATACTATTTTCATCTAATTTATTATAGCGGTTATAGTATTTTATCAATCGGTCTAATCGAATTTCAAACTCGTCTAAAAGTTCAGACTCGCCGTAAATTTTCATTTTAGATCCTCTTGCGACGATTTTTATCTTCGGAAAATACCTTTTTAATTGTTCTATGGTACTATTATGTGCCCCAAAAAAGTCTTTTGGGTTTATTTCTTCTAGCTCTATAATGCGTTCGTTCAAATGTTTATTTTTTATAGATTGATATCAATTTTATTTCAACTAAAAATAGCGAATAAAATTCCTAAAATGATTAGATTTGCGTTAAATAGTTAACAACTTTTACACAATTAATTAACAGCTAAAAAATTAATGTCTCTAATTACTTTAACCACAGATTTCGGAACGAAAGATCACTTTGTAGGTGCTGTAAAAGGGGCTATTTACTCTGAACTTCCAGACGCAAAAATTGTTGATATCACACATGAAATTTCGCCATTTAACATTACAGAAACTGCGTATATTCTAAAGAATTCTTACAAAAGTTTTCCTAAAGGAACTGTGCATGTAATTGGTGTAGATTCTGAATTGAGTGAAGAAAACAAGCACATTGCGTTAGAATTGGATGGTCATTATTTTGTGTGCCCGGACAACGGAATTATTTCTATGATTGTTGCAGAATTTAAGCCAACAAAAATTGTAGAAATCACTATTCATGATAGAATAGAAAGTAGTTTTCCAGTTTTAGAAGTTTTTGTACAAGTTGCTTGCTTTATTGCTCGTGGCGGAAATTTAACAGTAATAGGAAGAGAAATATCAGAATACAAAACAATTATAGAAATACAGCCAAAAGTAAATCAATTACAAGATCAAATTATTGGTGGCATTGTTTATATAGATAACTACGGAAATGTAATTACAAACATCAGTAAAAAAATGTTTCAAGAAATTGGTAAAGGAAGAAATTTCGAAATCAATGCTAAAAAACATAAATTTACAAAAGTGTTTTCTAAATATAACGAAGTTGCGTCTAACAGCGCCTACAGTAATCAACAATACGAAGGTCATAAATTAGCCATTTTTAACTCTGCAAATTATATAGAAATTGCAATTTACAGAAGCAATTTGGATACTGTTGGTGGCGCTTGCTCTTTATTAGGTTTGGCATATCGAGATACTGTTACTATAAATTTTATTAACGAGCCAAAACAAGAATTTACCACTTTAAACTAAACTATGTTTGTAAGAATTGTAAAGATGAGTTTTCATCAGAAACACATACCTACTTTTTTATCAATTTTTGAAGAAAAAAGAATTTATAAGAGGTTCTAAAGGTTGCCAATTATTAGAATTATATCAAGATAAAAACAACCCAGATATCTTTTTTACATATTCTTATTGGAACGAAGAACAAGATTTAGAAAACTACAGAAACTCGGCACTTTTTAAGAATGTTTGGGCAAAAACAAAAGTTTTTTTAACGATAAACCTGCAGCTTGGAGTGTCGACAAAAAAGTTAGCTTACAATAAATGAGTTTTAACTTCACAGAATATCCGGTTTTAAAAACCGAAAGATTAATTTTAAGAAAAGCTACCGATTTAGATATTGCCGTTATTTTAGAATTAAGGTCTAGTGAAGAAATTAATAAGTTTGTAGGTACAAAAAGAATTCAGAATTTAGAAGAAGCATCTGCATTTATAAAATCTTGTAATTCTTTATATGATCAGCATAAAAGAATCTTTTGGTTAATTGAGTTTCAAAATCAAGTAATAGGCAGTATTGTGTTACATAATATTTCTAAAGTTGGTGCATACGCCGAAATCGGCTATAAACTAAAGCCAAACTTTCAGCAAAAAGGAATTATGACTGAAGCTTTGCAAAAAGTAATTACCTTTGGATTTGATAAATTAGCATTAACAACCATAGAAGCTTTTACGCATAAAAATAATATTGCTTCGATAGCGTTATTAGAAAAAAATGGTTTTGTTTTTTTACCAAAAAGAAAATGTAGCACATTTAATTACAATAGAATCTTTAAATTAGAAAGTAAATTATAGAATGATTGCAATACTAAAAAAAGAATTCAATTCGTTTTTTTCGAGTCCGATAGCATATTTGGTTATCGGCGTCTTTTTATTAATTAACGGCTTATTTTTATGGGTTTTTAAAGACGATTTTAATATTTTAAATGCTGGTTTTGCAGATTTAAATCCGTTTTTTTATTTAGCTCCTTGGGTATTTTTATTTCTAATTCCTGCAATTACCATGAAAAGTTTTGCTGATGAATTTAGCAATGGTACCATAGAACTACTAAAAACGAAACCAATTTCTAATTGGCAAATAGTATTAGGTAAATTTTCTGCTTCTTTAATTTTAGTAATTATAGCTATTTTACCAACATTAACTTATGTATACACAGTGTACCAATTAGGCAGTTCTGTTGGCAATTTAGATGTTGGTGCAACCATTGGTTCTTACATCGGCTTGTTGTTTTTAGCAGCAACCTATACTGCAATTGGCCTGTTTACATCTACCATATCAAAAAACCAAATAGTTGCATTTATATTAGGTGTTTTAATCACTTTTTTACTTTTTTATGGTTTTGATGCCATTTCAGTTTCTTTAGACAACAATTATGTTATTAAGAAATTAGGTATTAACGAACACTATAAAAGTATATCTAGAGGCGTTATAGATACTAGAGATATTATTTACTTTTTAAGCATTACATTTTTCTTTTTATTCATTACAAAAATCCGTTTAGAAAATGAATAAATCTATAAAAAACATATCGATTGTAATTGTTTTATTGATAAGCATCAACCTACTAAATCAGTCTTTTTATAAAAGATTTGATATTACAAAAGACAAAAGATACACTTTATCTGAAACCACTAAAAGCAGTATTGCTAAGGTTGATAAAAACTTATTTATAACGGTTTATTTAGAAGGAGATTTTCCATCAGAATTTAAACGATTACAAGTAGAAACTCAACAATATTTAGAAGAATTGTCTTCGGAAAATTCGAGAATAAAAATCAATTTCGAAAATCCGGACAATCAAAGAGAAGCCTTAATAAAGAAAGGCATGATGCCTAGTCAACTAACGGTAGAAGAAGATGGTAAAATGTCGGAAGCTATTATTTTTCCGTGGGCAGAAGTTAGTTTGGGTTCTAAGTCTACCATTGTATCATTATTACCAAATGCCATTGTAGCATCACAAGAAGAACAATTGCAAAAAGCTATTGAAAATTTAGAATATAGTTTTACAAATGCCATACATACTATTCAATTAAAAACGCAGAAAAAAGTAGGTATAATTACTGGTAACGGAGAATTAAAAGATATTTATCAGTATAGTTTTTTAAGTGAGGTTGCAAAAAAATACCGATTAGCAAAATTCACTTTAGATTCTGTAGAAAGTAATGCTAACAAAACTTTAGAAGATTTAACTAATTTAGATTTGGCAATTATTGCAAAACCTACAGTAAAATTTACAGATAAAGAAAAGTTTGTTTTAGATCAGTTTATTACCAACGGAGGTAAAACTTTATGGATGATTGATAATGTGCAAGCAGATCAAGATAGTTTGGTTAATTCGGGTAAAATGCTAGCGTATCCAAGAGATTTAGGTCTTACAAACTTATTGTTTTCTTACGGAATTCGAATAAACACAAGTTTGATAAAAGATTTATACTCGGCAAAAATACCGGTTGCTACAGGGCAAATTGCAAATCAACCACAGTTTAAAAATTTAGATTGGTTTTACCATCCATTAGTTAACGGAAATCCGAATCACACAATTACCAAAAACGTTTCTCCGGTTAGATTACAATTTGCTAACCAAATAGACACTCTTAAAAACAACATAAAAAAAACACCTTTATTGGTTAGTTCTTTATTAACACAAAAAGTAGGAACTCCTAAAATTATAGAATTGCAATCTATTGCTGATGAAGTTATAGAAACAGATTATAAAGGCGGTCATCAGTTATTTGCTGTTTTACTAGAAGGTTCTTTTAATTCGGCATACAAAAACAGAGTAAAACCTTTTAAAACATCACTCTTAAAAGAGCAATCTAAACCAAATAAAATGATTGTAATTTCTGATGGAGATATTGGTAAAAATCAAATTTTGAAAGGACAACCTTACGACTTGGCTAGAGATAAATGGACGAATCAGCAATTTGGCAACAAAGATTTCTTACTAAATGCTGTAGATTACTTATTAGATGACGCAGGTTTGTTAAAATTAAGAAACAAAAGCTTAAAAATTAAAATGTTAGACAAACAAAAAGCTTATAAAGAAAGAACTTTTTGGCAATTTTTAAACCTAATATTACCTTTAATTTTATTGTTTGCCTTTGGCCTTACCTTTAATTTTCTAAGAAAAAGAAAATACAGTTAGTAGATTTATATGGATAATAAATCGTCGTGAATAAAAGTATAATCTAAAGTTTTTTGTAGTTTTTCTGACGAAATAATTTTCCATTTATAAACATCATTATTTTCAAATTCTGGCGTTTCAAAATCTCTGCTTAATTTAGTAATTGTATAAAATTCTCTTCTTGTAGGATGATGATTAGAGCACGCATTAAAAGTAGTATTCCAACAATTTTGAGCTACAATTTCATGTATAATTTCTATACAATCTTCTCTATGAATCATATTTACAAAACCTTTTGGCTGCGGAATTTTTTTACCATTTTTAAACCAATTAGCAGGATGTCTTTCGCCACCAAATAAACCAGCAAAACGAATTATAGTTGTTTCGAAAAAAGTATTTTCTCTAAATAAATTTTCGATAGCTGTTAGCGGTGTATTTAACACTGCATCTTCTTCTGTAACCACTTTATTTAAGCTATCATAAACAGAAGTAGAACTTATAAAAATCACTTTTTGAACACTAGAGTTTTGAATTTGAGATATCAAATTTTCGAAACCATCAATATCTTTTGAGGTAATTGCAATAATTAAAATATCTGTATTTAAAAAAGTATCAAACTCTTCAAATTCAGAAATATTTACAATATAAGACTCTATATCTAAAGCCTCTAAATCTGTTAATTTTTCTTCGGATGTTGTAGATCCTTTTACAAAATATCCTTCCTCTAAAAAAGAAACCGCTAAAGGTTTCCCTAACCAACCACAACCAAGAATGCTAACATTTTTCATTATCTCTAGATTTATTATTCAGCAAAAATACAAATCCTTTTTAATGTTTACTTAATGTTATTTAATTAGTAAATAAATAAAATAAGTTTAAAATCTACAATATTAATCGTAATATTGCAATATAACAAAACAATATAATATCAGTAACTTTTTACACGATAACAAACTTTAAATTCGATTAAAAAATGACTAAAAAAAGCTTAGTTTTTTAGATAGAAACTTAACCTTATGGATTTTTATAGCAATGGCTATAGGTGTTGGTTTAGGATACTTTATACCTACCTTTCCAGATTTTATAGACTCTTTTAGTAGTGGCACTACTAATATTCCAATTGCTATTGGTTTAATTTTAATGATGTATCCACCATTAGCAAAGGTAAATTATGCACTTTTACCTAAAGTATTTAGAAACATTAAAATACTATCTATTTCTTTAATTTTAAATTGGATAATTGGTCCGGTGTTAATGTTTATTTTGGCTATTGTATTCTTAAGCGATTATCCGAATATATGGTCGGTATAATTCTAATAGGATTGGCAAGATGTATTGCAATGGTGTTAGTTTGGAATGATCTTGCCGAAGGGAGTAGCGAATATGGAGCAGGATTGGTTGCCTTAAATAGTATTTTTCAAGTTTTTGCTTATAGTTTTTATGCTTGGTTATTTATAACAGTATTGCCTCCTTATTTTGGTTTTGAAGGTGCAATCGTTGACATTTCTATTGGAACAATTGCAGAAAGTGTTGCCATTTATTTGGGAGTTCCTTTTTTATTAGGAATTTTAAGTAGATTAATTTTAGTAAAGTTAAAAGGAGAAGAATGGTATACCAATAAATTTATTCCAACAATTTCTCCAATCACCTTAATTGCGCTATTATTTACAATTATTGTTATGTTTTCTTTAAAAGGAGAATTAATCGTTCAAATACCAATGGATGTTTTAATAATTGCTATTCCGTTACTTATTTATTTTAGTTTAATGTTTATTATTGGCTTCTTTTTTACAAAAGCTACAGGTGCAGATTATGACAAAACTACAGCTGTTGCTTTTACCGCTGCAGGTAATAATTTCGAATTAGCAATAGCGGTTGCTATCGCAGTTTTTGGCTTAAATTCTGGTCAAGCTTTTACAGGCGTTATTGGTCCTTTAGTTGAAGTTCCTGCTCTAATTCTATTAGTGCGTGTTTCTTTTTGGTTAAGAAAAAAATATTTTACTAAAAGCAAAGCATAAAAAAATGCTAAAAAGCGATTGAAATGTACTTTTTAATAGCATCTTATTTTAAGTTTTTATTAACATTTCGCTTTTTTTGAAATTGTAATTTTGAAACTATAAAAACTAAATAATACTTATAAAATGAAAAAAATTATATTATCATTATTTGTAGCTGCTTTGGCTTTTTCTTCAAATGCACAAATAAAAACTCCAGCACCAAGTCCTTTTCAAAAAATTGAGCAAGCTGTTGGCTTAACAGATGTTACTGTTGAGTATTCTAGACCAAGTATGAAAGGTAGAAAGATTTTTGGTGGTTTAGAAGACTACGGAAAAGTATGGAGAACCGGAGCTAATGAAAACACGAAAGTTACGTTTTCTACTGATTTTATGATTGATGGAAAAAAATTAAATAAAGGTACCTACGCTTTGTACACAATTCCTGGTCAAAAAAATTGGGATATCATTTTATATTCTGATGCAACAAATTGGGGAAATCCTGCAAAATGGGATGAAACTAAAGTAGCTGCTAAAGTAACAGTTGCCGCACAAAATATACCAATGGTAATTGAAACATTTACAATTAGCTTTGATGATTTGACAAATGATTCTGCAGTAATCGGTATTATGTGGGAAAACACCTATGTTGGTTTAAAGTTTGAAACTCCAACTGATGCAATGGTTTCTAAAAATATAAAAAAATTGATGAGCGGGCCATCTGCAAACGATATGTATGCAGCCGCATCTTATTACTTAGAAGCAGGTAAAGATATTAATAAAGCAAAAACTTGGATTGACAAAGCAGTTTCAATGTCTGCAAATGCTCCTAAATTCCGGTATTTACGCAAACAATCTTTAATTCATGCAAAAGCAGGAAACAAGAAAAGTGCAATTGCTGCTGCTAAACAATCTTTAAAATATGCAGAAATAGCAAAAAATGCAGGTTACATAAAAATGAATAAGGCTTCTTTAAAAGAATGGGGAGCTATGTAATACTACTTTACATACTTTATAAAAAAATCTCGAACGTTTGTTTCGAGATTTTTTTGGTTAATTTTCAAATTATAAACATCTAAAAATCAACAACTAAAACATTAAATATTGTATTCTTTTAAAAAAGTTTACTTTTATTTCTTAGAAAGTGTCACATTTTAAAAAGCTTTTTGTCTATAGAATAGAACCATTTTATTGGAAACTAATCAACCACATATAACCAAATTATTAGAGCGCTGCCAAAAGCAAGATAAAAATGCGCAGCTAGAATTGTACAAATGCTATTATAAAGCAATGTATAATGTAGCGTATCGTATTTTAAAAAATGAATTCGAAGCAGAAGATCTAATGCAAGAGGCATTTTTAACTGCTTTTACAAAAATGAAAATGTATAAAGGTGAAGTTACTTTTGGCGCTTGGTTAAAACGAATAGTAATCAATAAAAGTTTAACACAATTAAAGAAAAACAACAGATATCAAGAAGTAAAAATGGAAGTTGTTACTGATGATGAAGTCGAAGAAGAAACAATAGATTACAGAGGATTTAAAGCTAGCACTGTGCTTAATTGTCTTCAAAATTTAAAAGAGAATTACAGAGTAGTTTTAAATTTACATTTAATAGAAGGTTACGATTATGAAGAAATTTCGCAAATATTAGAATACACGAATGAAAATGTAAGAACAACTGTTTCTAGAGCCAAGAAAAAATTAAAGCAGGTTTTACTTGCAGAAAATTTACAAACACAAGTATATGGAAGATAAATTACATCAATTTTTTTCTGAAAATAATTTTGATTCAAATGAACCAAACGCTGGTCATTTAGAACGATTTGAAAGAAAATTAAACTATCCAAAACAAAAGAAAAACTCTTGGAAATGGTTAAGTGTTGCTGCTTCTGTTGTTTTAGTATTAGGTTTTTGGTTGGGTAGCAATCATCAAAAAAGACAATTGGATTTAGCAGATGTTTCTCCTAAAATGGAAGAAGTTCAAAATTATTTTGTCTCTACTATTAATCAAGAAATTAAAACTTTAGAAAGTAATAGAAATTTAGACACAGAAACTATTATAGAAAATGCGTTAGAAGAATTAGAAGAACTAGAAGACAATTACAAGGTTTTTATAAAAGATCTTAATAAAAATGGTAAACAAAGGCGTGTTATAAGTGCAATGATTAAAAACTACCAAAGACGTCTAGATATTTTAGAAAGAACTTTAGATCAAATAGATAAATTAAAAAACTTAAATAATATTCAGAATGAAATTTATATATAAAATAGCACTTTTTTTAATGTTTATACCATTAGTTGCCTTCGCTAATACTGATGATAAAAAACACGAAAGAACAAAAAAATATCTAAAAGTTACACCGTAAACAAAAACGCCAAAGTTCTTATAAACAATAAATATGGCGATTTAAACATATCAACTTGGGATAAAAATTCAGTTGAAATTGAAGTTAAAATTACTGTAAAAGGCGATGATTTAGATGAAGTAGAATCTAAATTAAATTCAATAAAAATAGATTTTAACGCTTCAAAATCTATGGTAGAAGCAGAAACTGTATTCGGAGAAAAGAAAAGCAACTGGTCTTGGTGGGGTAAAAGTAAAAACACCAATTACAAAATAAATTATATTGTAAAAATGCCAAAAACAAATGCTGTAGATTTAGATAACGATTATGGTAGTATTTATTTAGGAAACTTATCTCGGTAACGCAGTTATTAATTGTGATTACGGAAAAATTTCTGTCGGAGAATTATCAGCAAAAAATAACGACATCAATTTAGATTATTGTTCATCATCTACAATTGCTTACATGCAAAATGGTAAAGTAAATGCAGATTATTCTAAATTATCTATAGATAAATCAGAAAACTTAAAAATAAATGCAGATTATTCTACAATTAAATTAGATAAATCTAAAAATGTAGATTTCAATTTAGATTATGGTTCGATTACTGTTAATGATGTAGAAAATATTGATGGTAATTCTGATTATGTTGCTTTGCGTTTCGGAACCGTAAGAAAACAACTTTCTGTAAATACAGATTATGGGTCTTTAACAATTAAGAACCTTAAAAAAGGTTTTGAAAAGATTGATATTACAGGACAATATACCGGGATAAAAATTGCTGTAGAACCAAATATTTCTTTTTTATTTAATATAGACTTACAATATAGCGGTTTTAAAAGAGATGATGATAAAATAGAGTTTTACAAAAGCATCTCTAAAACTACAAGTAAATATTACGAGGGTAAATACGGAAAAGCAAACACCAACGCAAGCATACATATCAATTCTCAATACGGAAGTGTTAGAATTGAAGAAAGATAAAAAACAAATCAACCTATAAAACCAAAAATCATGACTAAAAAAATAGCTTTTGCTCTTTTATTCTTATCACTAACATTTTCTGCAAAAGCACAAAACTGGTGGGGAACAAATAAAAAAATTAAAGGAAACGGAAATATTGTAACTGTTAAAAGAAGTACTGATAATTATAGAGGTATTGCTGCCGGTGGCTCTTTTGATGTAATTTTAGTAAAAGGCACAGAAGGTAACATCACCATAGAAGGTGAGGAAAATATAATACCATATATAGAAACAGAAATTAACAACGGAATTTTAAAAATTAAATACAAAAAAAACACCAATATAAGGACCACAAAAAGATTAACTGTTACTATACCTTTTACAGATATCGAAAGTGTTGCCTTAGGTGGTTCTGGTAATGTAACAAGTAACGACGTTATAAAGTCTAATAATTTAAATGTTAGTTTAGGTGGTTCCGGTAACATCAATTTAAAAATAAATTCTGATGATGTAAACACAAATATTGGTGGTTCTGGTAATATTGATTTAAAAGGAAATACTGAAGAATTAAAGTGTGCAATTGCAGGTTACTGGTAGTATTAGAGCTTATGATTTAAGCACAGATGAAGTTTCTGCAACAATTGCAGGTTCTGGTAGCATAAAAATTACTGTTAAAAGCAAAATTAAAGCAAAATTAGTTGGTTCTGGTAGTATTTACTATCGAGGAAACCCAAAACATATTGATAGTAAATCTGTTGGTTCTGGTAGCATTGTCGACAGAAATTAATCACTATTTTTACATATAAAAAACGCCAAAATGAAAATTCATTTTGGCGTTTTTATCAATCTATTTTTATACTTAATAATTTCTGTATTGTTTTGTTTCTTCAAAAATATGATCTAATATTTTCTGATCTTTTTCATCAAAAACTAAGCTTCTTCTTTTCATAACTGCAGTTACTACTTCATACACTTTTTTCATTTGAAATGTTGTAAAACCAGCAGCACCACCCCAACTAAAAGAAGGTACAAAATTTCTAGGGAAACCACTACCAAATATATTTGCGCTTACACCAATAACAGTACCTGTATTAAACATTGTGTTAATTCCGCATTTAGAATGATCTCCCATCATTAATCCGCAGAATTGTAAACCTGTTTTCGCAAAACGATTTGTTTCATAGCTCCAAAGTTTAACTTCTGCATAATTATTTTTAAGGTTAGAGTTGTTGGTATCTGCACCTAAATTACACCATTCACCTAAAACAGAATTTCCTAAATATCCATCATGCCCTTTACTAGAATACCCAAATATAACAGAGTTACTAACCTCACCTCCTATTTTAGAAAAAGGACCAATTGTAGTGTCTTTATAAATTTTTGCGCCCATTTTTACAACCGCATTATTACACATTGCAAAAGGACCTCTAATATTAGAAGTTTCCATAACCAAAGCATCTTTACCAATATAAATTGGCCCTTCAGACGCATTTAAAGTAGCGAAAACAACTTTAGCTCCTTCTTCAATAAAAACATTTTCTTTATTTAAAACTTGCACGCCTTCTGGTATTGGCGCAGAAGTTTTCCCTTCAGTAATCAATTTAAAATCTTGCTTAATAGCTTCACCATTAAAGGTAAAAATATCCCAAGTGTTTTTAACCTGAATTACATCTTCATCAAAATCTATTTGAGTGTATTGTTCAAAATCTACCTCTTCTTGCGAATCTGTAGTGTAAAATGCAATTACATTATCATCCTTAAAAATTGCTTCGTTTTCAGAAAGATTTTTAATTTTTTCTACTAACGAATCCGTAGGACAAAAAGAAGCATTAATTAAAATGTTTTTTTCCATTTCTACCATCGGAAATTTTTCTTCTAAATATTCTTCTGTAATTGTTGTTGTAGTTAAACCTAAGTGTTTTTCCCATTTTTCTCTAATGGTTAAAATTCCTATTCTTATGTCTGCAACAGGTCTTGTATATGTAAATGGCAATAATGATTGTCTTGCATCACTATCAAATAAAATATAGTTCATTTTGCTTTTTTTGAAGTACACAAATTTACTGTAAATAGATTACAAAAAAACTGATTCTTATAAATCACGACTATATAAAGCTTGTTTATCATAAAATCCTTTAAAAATTAATAATTACTAAAATTTAGATTTGTATTTTTGATTTATGAAAAAAATTTTAGGCGTTTTAATAACTAGTGCAATAATACTTACTGTATTATATTATGTTTTTATCTACTTTGTAACTTATAGTACAGGTGTAAGATCTGGCGAGCTGATAAAAATTAGTAGAAAAGGTGTTCTTGTAAAAACTTGGGAAGGAGAAATTAGTCAAGGAATTTCTGGTGCGCAAATTTTTGCTTTTTCTGTTGAAGATAAAAACAAAAAAGTTATTGAAGATTTACAAAAACATCAAGGAAAATATGTAAAACTATCTTACAAAGAACGTTATACATCTTTCTTTTGGTTGGGCGATACCAAATATTTTATTACCGAAGTCACAAGAGAAGATTCACCACATTTTAGAGGAAAAAATTAATAATAAGATGAAAAAATTTAAAAGTATAGAAGAATCGCAATTAACAATAACCGAGTTAATGTTGCCTTCGCACTCTAATTTTAGTGGAAAAATTCATGGTGGTCATATTCTAAACCTTATGGATCAAATTGCATTTGCTTGTGCTTCTAAACATTCTAGTAATTATTGTGTAACTGCATCTGTAAATAAAGTAGATTTTTTAAATCCTATAGAGGTTGGTGAGCTACTTACACTTAAAGCATCTGTAAATTATACTGGTAGAACTTCTATGGTTGTTGGTTTACGTGTAGAATCTGAAAACATTAGAACCGGAGAAAAAAACATTGTAATTCTTCTTATTTTACAATGGTAGCAAAAGACGAAAACGGCAAAAGCACACCAGTTCCTGGTATTATTTTAACTTGTAAAGACGAAATTAGACGGTATGCAAGATCTATAATTCGTCAGAAAGAAGGTAGAAATAGAACTTCTAGATTTAGTACTAATTCTTTTAAAACGGAAGATTATTTAGAATTATTAGCACAAAGTAACTCTAAAATAGAATTGAAAGATTAGGTATTTAAAACTTGTTTTTTAATCAACATTTTCTAAAAAATAAAATCACTCTTTTTTAGGTTGGTAAATAACAATTATTTGAATAACAATTGCTAAAAAAATAAGAATATAGATTTCTAATTGAGTAAACAACTCTACAGTATCAATTGCCTTTTTACTTATAGACATTTGCCTGCCTCCTTCGTTTAATTGAATTTTAGATAATTGGTATAAATTCTTTTTAACTTTTAAAAGTTCGTTTTCAAGACCTTTAACATTATCAAATTTAGAGGCGATAAAATCTCTTTCAGCTACTTTAACTTTTTCAAAATTTTGCTTAAATTCATTAAATACTTTTACCTCTTTGGCAGTTAGTTTTGTTTGTTCGTACTTTAAAATAAAATTCTGTAAATCTTCGTTTATCTTATTGTTTTCTGATAAGAAAAAAACAGTGTCTGCTTTTATTGCTGCCAATTCTTTTTCTTGCGTAGCTATAGACATTTCAAAAATCAAATCATTTACAACAAGTCTGTCTTCATAAATCGTAACGACAGAATCTTTAACACGTAAAAAATTATTTCTATCTATTAGATTAGTTGCAACAATTAGCACAAAAACCATTAGAATACCCAAAACCCATTTTACTTTATTATAGAATGCCATAGCTTGTATTTTTTATAAACTGATTACTCAAATATAAAAAAACACCCTAAAATATCATAGATTTTTAACATGTTATTAACCCTAAACAAATAGATAACAAGAAGATAATTATAAAAAAAGCCTCTCTAAAATAGAAAGGCTTTTTTTACTAAACTAACTTTTTAGCATTACTTACTTTCTGTTTTGTAAGCGCTATTTCTATTACTTGTTTCATATCAGAAACATAATGAAATGTTAAGCCTTTTAGATAGCTTTCTTTTATTTCTAAGATATCTTTTCTGTTGTCTTCACATAAAATTATCTCTTTAATATTTGCTCTTTTTGCTGCTAATATTTTTTCTTTAATTCCGCCAACAGGCAACACTTTTCCTCTTAAAGTAATTTCACCAGTCATGGCTAACTTGTTTTTTACTTTGCGTTGTGTATAAGAAGAAATTAACGATGTTAACATTGTAATACCTGCACTTGGCCCGTCTTTTGGCGTTGCTCCTTCGGTACGTGCACATGTACATTGTATTTTTCTAAAATTTCTGGTTTAATTCCAAATTCTTCTGCATTAGACTTTATATACTGCAAAGCAATTGTAGCAGACTCTTTCATTACATTTCCTAAATTACCGGTAATAGAAAGGTTTCCTTTTCCTTTAGATAAAATAGATTCTATAAATAAGATATCTCCACCAACTTGTGTCCAAGCCAAACCTGTAACAACACCAGCAACATCATTGTTTTCAAATTTATCGCGATTTCTTGGTGTCCCTAAAATTTCTTCAATTTTTTCTGATGATAAAGCAATATCATATGTTTCTTCTAGAGCAATTGATTTTGCAGCAAAACGCACCACTTTAGCAACTTTTTTCTCTAGTCCTCTTACCCCGATTCTCTTGTATAACCTTCTACAATTTGTTCTAATTGCTTTTTACCAAGTTTTAAATCTTTAGTAGTTAAACCGTGCTCTTTTAATTGCTTTGGTAGTAAATGTCTTTTTGCAATTTCTACTTTTTCTTCTATTGTATAACCAGTAACATTAATCAATTCCATTCTATCTCTTAGAGCCCACGGAATTTGACCAATATTATTTGCTGTAGCAATAAATAGAATTTTAGACAAATCATAACCTACTTCTAAGTAATTATCATAAAAAGATTCATTTTGCTCTGGATCTAATACTTCTAACATTGCAGAAGAAGGGTCTCCTTGATGACTTTGCCCTAGCTTATCAATTTCATCTAAAACAAATACCGGATTCGAAGTTCCTGATTTCTTTAAATTCTGAATCAAACGACCTGGCATTGCACCGATATATGTTTTTCTATGACCTCTAATTTCGGCTTCATCTCTTAAACCACCTAAAGACATTCTAACATACTTTCTACCTAAAGCTTCTGCAATAGATTTTCCTAAAGAAGTTTTACCAACTCCCGGAGGTCCGTATAGACAGATAATTGGAGACTTCATATCTCCTCTTAACTTTAAAACAGCCAAATGCTCTATAATTCTTTCTTTAACTTTTTCTAAACCAAAATGATCTCTATCTAAAACTTTAGTTGCATGTTTTAAATCGAATTTATCTTCAGAATAAATTCCCCAAGGCAATTCTAACAACAATTCTAAATAACTTCTCTGAACGCCATATTCTGCCGCCTGCGGATTCATTCGTTTTAAACGATTGATTTCTTTCTCAAACGTATCTGCAACTTCTTTAGACCATTTTTTAGTTTTAGCTTGCTTACGCATTTCTTCTAATTCTTGATCATTAGAAGCGCCGCCTAATTCTTCTTGAATAGTTTTTAATTGCTGATGTAAATAATATTCTCTTTGTTGTTGATCTAAATCTTCTCTTGTTTTAGATTGAATATCATTACGTAATTTTAATTTCTGAAGTTCTTTATTAAGGTTTTTTAACGCTAATAAAGCACGTTCTTTAAGATTATCCTTTTCTAAAATAACTTGTTTTTGTGCAACCGTTAAATCCATGTTAGAGGAAATAAAGTTTACCAAAAACGAATTAGATTTGATATTTTTTATTGCAAAAGATGCTTCTGATGGCAACATTGGGTTTTCTTTAATAACCTCTAATGCTTGCTCTTTAATACCGTCTATTATTGCGTTAAATTCCTTTACATCATCTACTTCCTTATCTTCAATCGCTTCTTTTACAGTTGCTTTTAAATATGGTTTTTCTTCTATTATTGTGTCAATTTCAAAACGTTTTTTACCTTGAATAATAACGGTTGTATTACCATCTGGCATTTTTAAAACGCGTAAAATTTGTGCAACAACACCTGTTGTATGAATATCTTTTAAACCTGGTTCTTCTACATCTTCATTACGTTGTGCAACAACACCAATAACTTTATCACCTTTATTTGCATCTTTAATTAACTGAATCGATTTATCTCTACCTGCTGTAATAGGAATTACAACTCCTGGAAATAAAACAGTGTTTCTTAAAGGTAATATTGGTAAAATTTCCGGAACACTCTCATTATTTATAATTTCTTCATCTTCCGGCGTCATTAAAGGAATCAATTCTGAGTCTTCATTTAACATGCTATTAAGCGACAAATTGTCTATTCTAACTACTTTTGGTTTGCTCATCTTCTATATATCTGTCATACTGACATTTATTTTTATTTCACTAAAAATAAATATCAAATTTCTTGTTAATAATTCACTGAAAATCAATATTTTAAAAATAAAAACATTGCTTTTTCAACTTATAAAAGTCAATTGTTGTGCCAAAGGATATTTGCACTTTAAAAACTACTACGATTTATAAGTTAAACCAATTGTATTTCGAACATCATCTAAGGTTTTAATTAAAGTTTTAGAAAAATCAAAAGTCATAATATTACTTTGCTTTTTCCCTTCTCTTAAAAGTTGATTAAAGTGTTCTATTTCGAAACTAAAACCAATGGTATTGTAATTAAAATCGATAACTTCTTCTTTATCATCTACAAAAACACTTACAGTTGTAGGCTCGTGAAAACGCGTGTTTATTTTAACAATAGCTTTCTCGAATGTAAAAATTGCTTCTGTTGGTGTTTCTTCTAAGAAAGTACTTTTTAAAGATGCCTTTGCATTTTTATAATTAAAAGTCATATGGCATTCCGCATCTGCTCCATTCTCAAAAAAAGTAGCATCCGCAATAAAATTATCCGGCGTACCCAAACTAGATAATGCAGCAAAAACAGGATAAATTCCTATATCCAACAAACTTCCTCCGCCAACTTCTTTTTTAAAAACCCTACTTTCTAAGTTGTACTTCGGATGAAAACCAAAATCTGCTTCTAAGTGATCCAATTTTCCGAATTTTTCAGTTTTAACAATATCTAAAACATATTTATAGTGCGGTAAAAAGCTAGTCCATAAGCCTTCCATTAGCAAAACATTATGCTCTTTAGCCACAGAAATCATAGTTTCTACCTCTTGCAAGTTCATTGCAAAAGGTTTTTCACACAAAACCGCCTTTTTATTTTGTAAACAAAGTATTGCATGTTCTTTATGAAAACTATGCGGCGTTGCAATATAAACAGCATCTATGGCATCGTCTTGGGCTAATTCTAAATAAGAATTGTATGCTTTTTTAGCATTAAACTTCTTAGAAAACTCATTCGCTTTTTCTTGACTTCTAGATGCCACGGCTACTAATGCTGCGTCTTCAACTTTTGCTAAATCTGTTGCAAATTTGTTTGCTATTTTTCCAGGGCCAATAATTCCCCATTTAATAATTTTATTTTTCATCTAATGCAGCTTTATCAATATTAAAAAATCCTAAGAAAAAGAAGAGTACAATTAGCGTAACTACATGCGTAATACTTAACGACACATCGTTTAAAATATCATAAGAAATTTTAAAAATTGCTAAAGAAGTAATCAATAAAATTACTTTACTTTCTTTGTTTATTGCATTAAAAACAAAAAATAAAGAAAAGAACAACACCAAAATACAACCTATAAAATTTAACCATAAATAGCTAATAATAGGTTCTAAACCTGCAGCTTCTAATTTGTAAATTCCGAAATAATAAATAGAACAAATTAAAATCTGAGTAATTACAGCGGCCTTAAAAACTGCATTTCCGTTTACTTTTTTAAAGAAAAAAGCTAATAAGAAAATACCCAAAACATTTCCGTAAAAAATAGAACCAATAATATTTACTAACTGTATTAAATTATCGAATAAATTAGCAACACATGCAACGGATATTGCAATTAAACCCCAAGCTAGTGTAAACCATTTCGATGCTTTTACATAATGTTCTTCGCTCTTATTTTTACTTACATTTCTTTTGTATAAATCTATGGTAGTTGTACTTGCAAGTGCATTTAATTCTGATGCTGTAGAAGACATTGCAGCAGATAAAATTACAGCCAATAAAAGCCCAATTAAGCCTCTTGGTAAATTATTTAATATAAAATGGATAAATACATAATCTTTATCGTTGGTTTCAATTTGATCATTAATCTTTTTAATAACATCTTTTGATGCTGCTTTTAATGCCAAATCTTTTGCATTTAAAGATTGAATTTCCTCTTTTTCATCTGTCTGAAAACCATCAGCAAAAATTATTTTTTTTGTATTTTCTATTGCTATATGTTCGTTTTCTAAAGCTTTGTATTCTTGTTGATACTTAGAATTTGTTACAGCGTCATTAACATTGGGATTAAAATTTAATGGCGATGGATTAAATTGGTAAAAAACAAAAACCATTACACCAATTAATAAGATAAAAAACTGCATTGGCAC
Source organism: Polaribacter sp. HA6-7 (assembly GCF_055693625.1). NCBI lineage: Bacteria > Pseudomonadati > Bacteroidota > Flavobacteriia > Flavobacteriales > Flavobacteriaceae > Polaribacter > Polaribacter sp. HA6-7. The sequence continues at coordinate 1,015,654 of NZ_CM146338.1, read as the reverse complement.
TTTTAATAATCCGTTAAAAATTAAACCTAACTGACTTTCTCTAACCGATTTACCCGACAAATAACGTTGTACCTGACTTTGATCTGTACCAAAATAAGAAAGCATTAAAAATGTTCCACCTAAAATTCCTGTCCAAATTGTATAACGATTGCTTAAATCCGAAGAAAAATCTAGCACTTGCATTTTATTACTTGCACCCGCAATTTCTAAGGCATTTGTAAACGTAATATTAGCCGGCAACTGACTCATTATCATAAAAAATGCAATTAGCATTCCTATAAAAATAATTATCATTTGTTGCTTTTGCGTAACATTTACAGCTTTTGTACCACCGAAACGGTATAAACTATCACTAAAAATCCTATAATAATGTTTAAGGTTAGTAAATTCCAACCTAAAACCGCACTTAAAATAATTGCCGGTGCAAAAATGGTAATTCCTGCAACCAAACCACGCTGAATTAAAAATAGAACAGAAGCCAAACTTCTTGTTTTTAAATCGAATCTACCTTCTAAAAACTCGTATGCTGTATAAACTTTTAGTTTATGATAAATTGGTATAAAAACCAAACAAATAATTATCATGGCAATTGGCAATCCAAAATAAAATTGCACAAAACCCATTCCGCTATTAAAAGCTTGCCCGGGTGTAGATAAAAAAGTTATTGCGCTTGCTTGCGTTGCCATTACAGACAAACCTATTGTCCACCATTTAGTGTCATTTCCGCCTTTAATATAGTCGGTTACATTTGCATTTTTTCTTGTAACATATGTACCGTAAGCAACAATAGAAATTAAAGTTACAGATAAAACAATCCAATCTATGGCGTGTAATTTGCTATCAATATCCATAGACTAAACTGTAAAATAATTAGTGATAAAATAAAATGCAATTATGTAAATAACATTGGCAATTAACACCAACGAATATTCTTTTTTCCAGGTATGTTTTTGTTGTTTCATTCTTATTTTTTTGAAGCAATTTCCTGCTTTCGCTACTCGCTGTTTCGTACCTCAACGAGCTCAAACAAACCGCTCAATCAGGGCTAGATTTCTTTGCTAACTTATTTATTGCTTAATTTTATTTTTTACTTCTATATTACTTTTACCAACAGACAATAAATTTGCAAATAATTTATAAGCGCCGAAACACCTGCAGGCAATTCTCTAAAGAAACTTAAACCTGTGTAAATGTAATTTCCTTTACCATACTTTGCTATTAACAAACTTCCTTTTTTTGCTGTTTCACCCTTGTCTTGCATAGATAATATTGGTGTAAATTCTTTGCTCCAAGAGTTCGGAAAATACAAACCTCTTTCTTGTACCCAACCCTTAAAATCGTTTTGAGTAATTTTATTTGGAAAATTTAAAACCGGATGCTCTTTTTCTAAAACAGTAACTTTAGCAAATTCATCTGTAACTCTATCTCTAGATAAATTTAACTTAAAAGGTGCAGCAACATCAACATTTCTATTCGTGTTATACTGTACAATCATGTTACCACCTTTTTTTACATAATCTAATAAAAATTTTTGCTTAAATTTTAATTCTTTTACAACGTTGTAAGCTCTAATCCCTAGAACAATTGCATCATATTTATGTAAGTTTTTATCATTAATTTCTAAAGGATTTATCATTACAACATTGTAACCAATTTGGTTTAAACTTTCTGGCACAACATCACCAGCACCTTTAATATATCCTATATAATTACCAACTTTTTTAATATTTAATCTTACAATTTTTGCTTCAGAATTTAATAAAACACTTTGTTTTGGTATATGATTGTAATTAATTTCTACCAATTCTTTGTCAAAAACTTTTCCGTTAGAAGTTGCCATCACTTTTAATTTACCTTCTGCTTGGTTTTTTGGTGGTGTTACCTTAAAAGTAAATGCATTCTTATCATTTTTTTGTTTGATTGCAAAATCAATATATTTTGGTGAAACTGCCCAATTTAAAGGCACTTCTAAACTAAGTTTTCCTTTAACATTATTAGCGCCAGCTCTAACCTCTACAACAACATCTTTAGCAATATCATCAGAAAAAATAAGCACCTTATCTTTTAGTTTTGTTGTAATTTTAGGTAGAATCTCAAAAGGCTCGTAAATTTCTCCTTTATCTCTTTCTGCATATCTTCTCACAACATTTTTAGTAAATGTTATTGGATTACCGTCAATCATTAAATTAAACAATACTTTTGTTTCTCTTGGTGTTTCGGCTTACCAATTAAATTTTGATTCTCTACATAATACATACCTAAAGTTGCGTCTTTTCTTAACCAATAAGGATCTGAATATGTATTTGTTTTTAAAGTAATTGTCTCTTTAAAATTAAGTTTTTTATTAGTTACTAAATCTATCTCTTTTTTAACTTTTTTATTATCAATACTAGAAACAATTGATACTAATTCTATTGAAAAATTACTTCTATTTAATACTTCGAAATTTAAATTGATAATACTATTTGGTGTTGCAGAAGAACTTTCTGCAGAAGCTTCTAGATACAAACCTGCACAAGCCTCTATAATTTCTTTTATCTGTTTTTTCTTAATTTCTCTCCAATGATTATCTGTTAGTTTATCTATTAAACCATAAGCTTTCATTAATTTTGGCAAATGTTTTTCTGGATACACGAAATCAAAATTCTCTTCAATTTCATATAAAATTTCACCAATTTCACCTCCTTTATTTAAACGGTTCCATGTTGTGTTAATTCCGGAAAAATATCATTCTCATCCTTTAATTTATCACCTTTTAAAAATTCTACATATTCTTTTTGAGAACCTCTAGTAGTTAATCTACCAAAACCCTGACACAAATGTTGACTACTTGCCAAAGATGCTAATTCGTTGTTAGACATTCCTTTTAAAGGATAATAAGTACCCACATCAAAAGATGTTAACTTTCCTTCTGTTGCATTTTTAAAATCTGCTTCATTTTTATAAAACCAAGAAGATGTATTAAAAAACAAACGCTTTGGTTGCCAAGTTTCTGTATATTTTAGTTGATTTTTATAAACAGAATTATCTCCTGCCAAATCAAAAGCCTCTACACTTAACATTGCAGAAGTTGTGTGATGCCCGTGTGTTGTACCTGGCGTTCTGTGATTAAATCTATTGATTATTACATCTCGGTTTAAAATTTCTAATTGCCCAAACAACATCACTTAAAACCAATTCTTTATTCCAGATTTCTAATGTTTCATCTGGATGTTTGGAGTAACCAAAATCGTTTGCTCTAGAAAACATTTGCTCGCCACCATCTACATTTCTTGCTGCTAATAATTCTTGTGTTCTAATTACACCTAACAATTCTCTTATTTCCGGGCCAATTAAATTTTGTCCGCCATCTCCTCTAGTTAACGATAAATAACCTGTTCTTGCTTTTACATTGTTAGCTAAATAGGCAATTAAGCGTGTGTTTTCATCATCCGGATGCGCAGCAATATATAAAGCAGTTCCTAAGAAATTTAGTTTTTCAATCTTTTCAAAAATTTGATTTGATGTTAATTTTTGTGGTTTTTGAGAAAATACAGAAATTGAAATCAGTAAAAAAGCAACGGTTGTAAGTAAAAATTTATTCATATTTATAAATTAGTCAGTATAACAAAAGTAGTTTTTTAAAAATCAAATTAAATCTTGTTAACATAATTATAACGTTTCAAAAATCATCAATAAAAATGCTAATAACCTGTTAATAAAATAATTTTTAAAGTCACATATTTAGAATATATTTGTAAATCAAATTAAGAAAACATATTACATGAAATTTATTGTATCTAGTTCGCAATTATTAAAACAATTGCAAGTTTTAGGAGGCGTTATAAATAGTAACAATACTTTACCAATTTTAGATAACTTTTTATTTGAATTATCTGAAAATGAACTAAAAGTTTCTGCATCAGATTTAGAAACAACAATGAGTTCTGTGGTAGAAGTAGAAAGTGAAAGCTCTGGTTCTATTGCTGTATCTGCTCGTTTGTTATTAGATACTTTAAAAACTTTTCCTAACCAACCGTTAACGTTTAAAACAGAAGGCGATAATACAATTGAAATAAGTTCTGATCAAGGTAAATATGATATGGCTTATTTTGGTGGAGATGAGTTTCCGAAAGCGGTTTCTTTACCGTCGCCAAGTAAAACGGTTGTTCCTGCAAGTATTCTAGGAACGGCTATTTCTAAAACAATTTTTGCGGCAGGTAACGACGATTTAAGACCTGTAATGAGCGGAGTTTTCTTTCAGTTTAGCTCTCAGAGTTTAACTTTTGTTGCTACAGATGCTCATAAATTGGTAAAATATTCTAGAACAGATGTTACTGCAGATCAAACAGCAGAGTTTATCATGCCAAAAAAACCTTTAAATTTATTAAAAGGAATTTTAGGAGGATCGGAAAGTGATGTAACTATTGAATATAATGATGCAAACGCTAAATTTACGTTCGATAACGTGGTTTTAGTTTGTAGATTAATTGATGGTAAATATCCTAATTACGAAGCGGTAATTCCTAAAGAAAATCCGAATAAATTAACTGTAGACAGAGCTTCTTTTTTAAACTCTGTAAGACGTGTTTCTATTTTCTCTAGTAAAACTACACACCAAATTCGTTTAAAAATGGCAGGAACAGAATTAAATATTTCTGCAGAAGATTTAGACTTTGCAAACAAAGCCGATGAACGTTTAAGTTGTGATTATCAAGGTGATGATATGCAAATTGGTTTTAACTCTCGTTTTTTAAGTGAAATGTTAAACAACTTAAGCTCTAACGAAGTTTTAATTGAAATGTCTTTACCTAACAGAGCTGGTATTTTAACACCTATTGATGGTACAGATGAAGGTGAACAAGTTACAATGTTGGTAATGCCAGTAATGCTAAATAGTTAGTAAAAATTACTTTATAATATATTAAAACCACAACTAAATAGTTGTGGTTTTTTGTTTACTTTTAAAAAATGAATTTTCTAGCACACCTCTACTTATCTCAAAACAATAAAAATATTATGATCGGTAATTTTATTGCAGATCATATTCGTGGTAATAATTACAAAGAGTTTTCTAAAGAAATTCAACAAGGTATATTTTTACATCGCGAAATAGACACTTTTACAGATGCGCATGAAGTTGTTAGAAAAAGTAAGCGAAGATTACACCCAAGATACAGACATTATAGCGGTGTAATAATCGATATTTTTTATGATTATTTCTTAGCAAAAAACTGGAATGATTATTCCGAAATTCCGTTAGAAATCTACACAAAGTCTATTTATCAATTATTTAATGAAATTAAAGAAGAACTTCCTGTAAAATCTCAAAACTTCATAAAATATATGATTGAATATGACATTTTATTCAATTACAACAATAAAGCAGGTATTGCAAAGGTTTTAAACGGAATGAATACTAGAACCAAAGGAATATCTCAAATGAATTTGGCCATTGAAGATTTAGAAGTACTAGAAATTGAATTACAAGAAGACTTTACTGCATTTTTTAAAGATTTAATAGCATTTACAAATATCAAATTAAAAGAAATTAAAGCAATCTAATGAAAAAAATCCTTATTAATTATAGCTGTTTTTATCTTACTTTTTTATGCTTGTAAAAAAGATAAAACTGTAGGTTTTATTGCAGAAAAAGCAATGGTTGTTTCTGCAAGAGAAGAAGCTTCTAAAATTGGTGCTGCAATTTTACAGAAAGGTGGTAACGCATACGACGCTATGATTGCTACACATTTGGCATTAGCAGTTGTTTATCCTGTTGCAGGTAATATAGGCGGTGGCGGCTTTATGGTTTATAGAAATAATGATGGCACAACTGGTGCGTTAGATTTTAGAGAAAAAGCACCAATTACAGCGCATCGAGATATGTATTTAGATTCTGTTGGCAATGTTATTAAAAACAAAAGTACTTTGGGCGCATTTGCTGTTGGAGTTCCGGGATCGATTGCCGGAGTTTTTGAGGTTTATAATAAATTCGGAAACCTTCCTTTTAAAGACTTGATTCAACCAGCAATCGATTTAGCAAAAAACGGAATAACGGTAACAGAAAAGCAAGCAAAATCCTTAAATAGCGCAACAGAAAGGTTTAAAAAGGTTAATAATTATATTACCGTTTTTGAAAAGGAATGGAAAAAAGGCGACATTTTAAAACAGGAAGAATTAGCACAAACTTTAGAACGTATTCGAGATTTAGGTAAAGATGGTTTTTACAAAGGTAAAACTGCATCTTTATTTGTGAATTATGTGAAAGAATTAGGCGGAATTATATCTCTTGAAGATTTAGAAAAGTACAAAGCAATTTGGCGTAAACCAATAACTTTTAATTACAAAGATTTCAAAATTACTTCTATGACTTTGCCTGCAAGTGGCGGTATTTGTTTAGCGCAAATTTTAAAAGCTGTAGAGCCTTATGACTTATCAAAAATAGAACACAATTCTACAAAATACATTCAGCTTTTAACCGAAGCAGAAAGACGTTCTTATGCAGACAGAGCTAATTTTTTAGGTGATATCGATTTTGTAAATGTACCTGTAGATAGTTTAACAAATGTAAAATATATCAATAATAGAATGAAAAGTTTTTCTTGGGATAAGGCAACACCTTCTTCAGAAGTTTCTCATGGTAAAATTATAGGTTATGAAAGTGATGAAACCACTCATTATTCTATTGTAGATCAATTCGGAAATGCTGTTTCTGTAACTACAACGCTAAATACTGGTTACGGTTCTAAAGTTGTGGTAAAGGGTGCAGGTTTTATTTTAAATAATGAAATGGATGATTTTAGTAGCAAACCTGGTGTACCAAATGTATATGGTTTATTAGGTTCTGAAGCCAACTCTATTGCACCGAGAAAAAGAATGCTAAGTTCTATGACACCAACTATTGTAGAAAAAAATGGTAAATTAAAAATGGTTGTTGGTACTCCTGGTGGTTCAACAATAATTACTTCTGTTTTGCAAAATATTTTAAATGTAACAGAGTATAAAATGGGTATGCAAGAATCTGTAGATCAACCAAGATTTCATCATCAATGGCTGCCGGATGTAGTTCGAATGGAACCAAACGGATTTAATGAAGAAACAAAGGCTAAATTAGAAACTTTAGGCTATAAAATTCTAGAAAGAAATTCGTTAATAATTGGTAGAGTTGACGCTATTTTAGTTTTACCAAACGGAAAACTAGAGGCAGGTGCAGATAAACGAGGTGATGATGCCGCAGCAGGATTTTAAATAATTAAGTATGCAGAAATTTTTATTACTTTTTATAATTGCTCTTTTTTTTACAAATTGTAAAAAAAATGAATTTTCCATAACAAATATTAAAGAGTCTAGCCCTAAATATCCAACTCTTATTTATGAATTTCCACTTCTAAACGGATCAGAAGAAATTGCAAACAAAATTAATAGAGAAATTGCAAACGAACTTTTAGATATTAATTTAAACGATAAGTATAAAAGTATTTTTGAAAATATTTGGGCTACGGAAAATAAACCAATGTCTAGACTTTCTTTCTTAAACTATAAAATAAACACTTTAAACCAAAACCTCTATTCTGTAACTTTTTATTCCGAAGGTTGTGGTGCCTATTGCGAAGAGTTTAATATCTCTTATAACTACAACCTACAAAACGGTAACGAATTAACTTTGGATACAATTTTAACATCAAAAGGAAAAGACGATTTAATTAAAATTTTATCCGTTAAAAAAGAAAGAAAATAGAAGATTATATTTTTCATTTAGAAAATGAAGAAGCAACCATCGAAGACAAAAAAATAATTAATGAATCAATAAGGCTTTATAAAGATTGTTTAACCCGACTACCTTATAAAACCCTAGATTATATCGACTTTAAAATTAAAAAAGATTCGATAATTTTAGAATCCGGCAGATGCTCTAATCATGCAATGAGAGCGTTAGATGACTTAGGTAATTATTCGTATGCACTCCATATATCAGACATAGAAACATATTTAAACGAATACGGTCTTAACACATTAACTAATCAAAATTAAAAAAATGATTCAACCATTCCATTTAGCAATTCCTGTTCAAAACTTAGAAAAATGCAGAACTTTTTATAGAGAAATTTTAAATTGTGAAGAAGGTCGAAGTACAGAAAATTGGGTAGATTTTAATTTCTTCGGACACCAGTTAGTCATTCATCAAAAAGATGGCTTTAACCCGGAAAGAATTTCTAATCCTGTAGATGGTCACGATGTTCCTGTTCCGCATTTCGGAGTCGTATTATCTTGGGAAGATTGGCAAAATTTATCAGAAAGATTAAAAAAACACAACACTAAATTTATTATTGAGCCTTGTATCCGTTTTAAAGGCGAAGTAGGTGAACAAGCAACAATGTTTTTTCAAGATCCAGAAAAAATGCTTTAGAATTTAAAGCTTTTAAAGACATGAGCCAGTTATTTGCGAAGTAAGTCCGTTTTTTTATGATTTATTTAAGTTTGATTTTCTGTATCTTTAATGATTCAATCAAACTTTATTCTCATGAAAAAAATTACACTTCTTTTTTTGTAATTCTCAGTTACACAAGTTTTTCACAAGGCACACGATTATTAAGGCAACCTACTTTAAGTAACAATCAAGTTGTTTTTGTACATGCTGCAGATTTATGGAAAGTTTCTATAAATGGCGGCAATGCTATTCGTCTTACCAGTGATGATGGTTATGAATCTAGTCCGAAATTTTCTAAAGACGGACAATGGGTTGCTTTTACTGCACAATATGATGGTAATACTGATGTTTATGTTGTTTCTATTAACGGTGGCGAACCCAAAAGATTAACATATCATTCTGCATCAGATAATGTGCAAGGATGGACGCCTGATGGAAAAATCTTATTTAGATCTAACAGAGAAAGTAGGCCAACGCAAACTAGTAAGTTTTATACAATTTCTATAGATGGTGGTTTGCCAGAAGCCTTCGATATTCCGAGAGCTGCTTATGGTGAAATATCAGAAGACAACAAATACATTGCCTACACACCAATTACAAGTTGGGATGCAGAATGGAGAAATTATAGAGGTGGACAAGCAATGCCAATTTGGATTGTAAATTTAAAAACTAAAGAATTAATAAAAACACCACAATTAGATAGCGAAAGGCACGTAAACCCTGTTTGGTATAATGGTGATGTTTATTACATTTCAGAACGAGATTATACAGCAAACATTTGGTCTTACAATATTAAAACTAAACAAGAAACACAAGTTACATTTCATAAAAAATTTGACGTTAAAAACATTGATGCCAACCAAAATGGTATTGTTTATGAGCAGGCTGGTTTTTTACATTTGTTAAATCCAAAAACTAAAGAAACCAATCAAATTGTAATAAATGTTAAAGGAGATTTAAACTATTCTAGAACAAGGTGGATGAATGTTTCGGTAGAAACTTAACCAATCCTAATGTTTCGCCAAAAGGTAAAAGAGCCATTTTTGAATATCGAGGAGAAATTTTTACAGTGCCAAAAGAAAATGGTACTTGGAGAAATTTAACCAACTCTTACGGTGTTGCAGACCGTTCTCCTATTTGGTCGCCAAAAGGAGATAAAGTTGCTTGGTTTTCTGATAAAAATGGTGAATATGAATTGGTATTAGCAGATCAAAACGGAAACAATCAAGAGTTTATAAAATTACCAAATCCTACTTTTTACTTTCAACTAGATTGGTCTCCAAATGGAAAATTTATAGCGTATACAGATACCAATTTTGTAATTTGGATTATCAATTTAGACACTAAGAAAATTGTAAAAGCAGATGCAGATGGTTTTGCGCATCCTAATAGAACCATGAATCCTAAGTTTTCTCCTGATAGCGATTGGATTGTGTATGCAAAACAAAATGACAACAGCTTTAAATCGATCTATGCTTATCAATTAAGTACAAAAAAAACGATTCAAATTACAGATAAAATTGCAGACGCAATTACACCTGTTTGGGATGCTTCGGTAAATATATTTACACTTTAGCAAGCACAAATTACGGTTTACAAACGGGTTGGTTAGACATGTCTTCTTTCGACCCTAGCGTTACAAGAACGTTATACACAATTGTTTTAAATTCTTCGGATAAAGCTCCTAATCTTCCAAAAACAGATGAAGAAGAAGCGCCAAAATCAAAGCCTGATGATTCTAAGAAAGAAAACAAAAAAGATAATGTTCAGAAAACTATAATTGATGAAAATGGAATTTTCGATCGAGCTGTCGCTTTAAATTTACCCGCTAGAAATTATGTTGGTTTATTAAAAGGTCCAAAAAATAAAGTTTTTGTTGCTGAATCTATCCCTAATTCTAGAGGTTTAACATTACATAGTTATGATGTTACCAAAGAAAAAGCAACAACTTTTGCTACTGGTGTTTCTTCTATGAAAGCATCAAGTAACGCAAATTCTATTTTATTATCCAAAGGAAGTAACTGGAGCATCAACAAAGCTAGTGCAGCAAAAGCTGGTAAAGAAAACTTAAATACCAATTTAAAAATAAAGGTAGATCCAAAAGCAGAAGCACATCAAATTTTTAAAGAAGGATGGCGTTACATGAGAGATTTTCTTTACGTAGATAATGTTCATGGAGCTCCTTGGGATGATATATACAAATGGTATTCTCCGTGGATAAATGATGTAAAACATAGATCTGATTTAAATTATGTTGTAGATATTATGAGCGGTGAAGTTGCTATTGGACATTCTTATGTTTCTGGCGGAGATTTCCCGAATATTAACAGAGTTGGCGTTGGTTTATTGGGTGCAGATTTAGAAAAGAATCGAGGTTTTTATCAATTTAAGAAAATTTATAAAGGCGAACGTTGGAACCCGAATATTTATGCTCCTTTAGGTTTACCTGGTATCAATGTAAATAAAGGTGATTATTTAGTTGCTATAAATGGTGTAGAATTAACGTCGGATATGAATCCTTATAAATTATTAGAACAAACTGCGGGCAGAGAAATTTATATCAAAGTAAATAACAAACCTTCTCTAAAAGATGCTAAATCAATTTTAATTACACCAACAGCAAGCGAAAGAGGTTTAAGAAATATAGATTGGGTAGAAAGTAATCGTAGAAAAGTTGATGAATTATCTAACGGCAAATTAGCTTACGTTTATGTACCAAACACAAGTAATCCTGGTTTTACATCTTTTAATAGATATTATTTTTCTCAGCAAGAAAAAAGGAGTTGTAATTGACGAAAGAAATAATGGTGGTGGTTCCGCTGCAGATTACATGATAGATATTATGTCTAGAGAAGTTGTAGGTTATTTTAATAGTAAAACAGAAAGTAGAAAACCATGGACAACTCCGATGGCAGGAATTTGGGGACCAAAAGTGATGATTATTAATGAAAGAGCGGGTTCTGGTGGAGATCTATTACCATATATGTTTAAAGAGAAAAACCTAGGACCATTAGTTGGTACAAGAACTTGGGGTGGTTTGGTTGGTACTTGGGATACTCCGCAATTTATTGACGGCGGAAGAATGGTTGCACCAAGAGGTGGATTTTACGATGTTGATGGTAATTGGGCTGTAGAAGCAGAAGGTGTAGCCCCAGATATCGAAGTTCATCAAACTCCCAAAGAAGTTTTATCTCGGTAAAGATCCTCAATTAGAAAGAGCAGTAACAGAAGCTTTACGTTTATTAAAAGACAATGAGTTTATTTTAAAACCAGAGCCAAAAGCACCTATTCGCTCTAAAAGACCAAAAGGATATCAAAAAGACAATTAAAATGATTAAAATAATTCCCACTTTTGTGGGAATTATTATTTTATAAAAACTTTTATGTATTGAATTTACTAGAAACCCATTTTGTAAAAAAATTAGAGAAACCGATTCGTTTTCAAGAATACAGCGTCGGAATATTTAATGCTATACCAACAAAATCAGGAATTAAAAAAGCTATTAAAAAAGGACATATTTTTATTGATGATAAAATAGCTACAACTGCAATATATATTTCGGGAGGAGAAAAAATAGATCTTTATGAATCTGAAAACACTTCAACTTTTGAAAGATTAAAATTAGATTTAGAAGTTTTGTTTGAAGATGACTATTTAGCTATTATTTACAAACCTGCAGGTATTTTAGTTAGCGGTAACAAATTTGTAACTATTGCAAATGCTTTATCGCAAAACCTTATTAAGAGTACGCTTGCAGATGCAGTTAAACCGCAACCAGTTCATAGATTAGATTACCCAACTAGTGGTTTACTTTTGGTTGGTAAAACCAGTTTATCTATTATTGAACTAAGTAAATTGTTTAAAGAAAAGAACATCAGAAAAACATATTTTGCAGTAACAATTGGTAAAATGAACGCTAAAGGTTATATAGACAAACCAATAGACAACAAAGAAGCTTTTACAAATTACGAAGTTTTAGAATCCGTAATTTCTAAACGTTTCAATTTTTTAAATTTAGTAAAACTTCAACCAGAAACAGGTAGAAAACACCAATTACGTAAGCATTTATTTTCTTTAAAAAATCCTATTTTAGGAGATAAAGAGTATTTTCTACAAGATAAAATACTAAATGGAAAAGGTTTGTTTCTACACGCAGCAACTTTAGATTTTACACATCCGTTTACGAAAGAAAAAATTACTATTTCGAAAGAATTACCCAAAAAGTTTAGAAAAATTTTCTGTCATTAAAAATCTATTTTAGATTATTCTAAAGAAAACAAATCATAACTTATTTAAAATTGATAAATTTACAGTCTAATTTATCTAATATTCATGAAGAAATTTTTCAAAATCCTAGGTTTTCTATTTTTAATTTTAATCCTATTTTTAGGTATTTATTACTTTGCTAATAACGAAAAATTACCAACCGGAGAAAAGGGTGAAAAAGCAGATGCTTTGGCAACTAAAATGTTAACAGCCTTAAATAAAGATGCTTTTGACACTACAGAAATTATAGAATGGAATTTTATAAACGAACATTTTTATGTTTGGCACAAACAAGAAAATTTAGTTGAAGTTTCTTGGGATGAAAATAAAGTTCTTTTAAAAACTAAAAAACCATCAGATTCTGAAGTTTATATAAATGATAAACTTACTAAAAATGACGACTTAATTAAGAAGGCAGAAAGCTACTTTAACAACGATTCTTTTTGGTTAATTGCACCTTACAAAGTTTTTGACAGCGGTACAGAAAGACGCCTTGTAAATTATAACGATAAAGATGCGCTTTTAATTACATACAAAACCGGCGGTTCTACCCCAGGAGATTCTTATTTATGGATTTTAGATGAGAATAATATGCCTATTTCTTATAAAATGTGGACATCTATTATTCCTCTTGGCGGAGTATCGGCTACTTGGTCCGATTGGAAAAATACCAAATCGGCATAAAGTTACCTACTAAACATAAACTTTCGCTTTTTGGCCTAGAAATATCAATGAACAACGTAAAAGCTTACAATAAAAAAGCAGATGACTTGGCTCACAAAATATTAAAAGCTATTAAGCATGAAAACTATAAAAACACACGTTTTATAGAATGGAGTTTTGGCAGAAGAAGGCATTTTAAATGGGACAAAGAAAATCATATTGCAGATGTTTCTTGGGATACAATCCGTGTAAACCTACATCCGCAAGCAAAAGAAAAAAGTACAGTTTTTTATAATGATGTTAAGCAAGATATTGCTGATGAGAAAATTGTAAAACGTGCATGGGATATTTTTAACAACGATTCTTTTTGGTTGGTTGCACCTCACAAACTTTTTGATGATGGTACAATTAGAACGATTAAAAAAGTAAATGATAAAGATGCACTTTTAGTAAAATATACTACGGCGGAACAACACCCGGAGATTCTTATCTTTGGATATTGGATGAGAACTATGTACCAATTAGCTACAAAATGAATGTTGCTAGCATGAAAATGGTAGAAGTACCAGCAACTTGGCAAGATTGGATTACAACAGAAAGTGGTACAATGCTGCCAACTAATCATACTTTTGCAAATGGTAATAATTTAAGTATGGGAACTGTAAAAGCTTATAATTAATGACTTCTAAAACAATTGCAAACGGTATTTTAAGAGCTTTAGCTATAATAATTGGTATAGTTTTACTTGGTTATTTCTTGTATGCTATTCAGTCTGTAATTGTATATATTATTATTGCAAGTGTACTTTCTTTAATTGCGAGACCACTTATAATTACATTACGAAGAAAATTAAAATTCCCAATACGCTTGCCGTTGTTTTTACAATGATATTAATGCTTGGTTTCTTAACAGGCTTAATAGTTATGTTTATACCTTTAGTTGCAGAACAAGGTAAAAGCCTATCGTTATTAGAAGTAGATGAATTGCAGAACAATATTCAAGAGATTTTTAATCAAATAACATCGTACTTTTCATCTAAAGGTATTGATGTTTTAAGCGAATTAAAAAATGTAGATTTTTTATCTCAATTTAAAGAAATACCAAACCTTTTAAACTCTGTTTTAGGTGCTGTTGGTTCTTTAAGTGTTGGCTTATTTTCTGTATTATTTATTTCTTTCTTTTTTATGAAAGACAGTCAAATATTAAAAAAAGGAGTGCTTGCAATTATACCAAACGGTACAGAAACAAGATTTTCTAAATCTTTAGAAACCATTAATAATTTACTTTCTAGATATTTTATTGGTTTGCTACTTCAAATTACAATTCTATTTATTTTATACACTTTAATTTTATTAATTTTTGGTATTACCAATGCTGTTGTTATTGCCTTTCTATGTGCATTGTTAAACTTAATACCTTATGTTGGCCCAATGATTGGTGCTGTTTTAATGTTTATTTTATCGATGACAAGTAATATTGGTTTAAACTTTCAAGAAGAAATTTTACCAACTACAATTTATGTAATGATTGGGTATTTAATTGCACAATTAATAGACAATTTTGCAAGTCAACCATTAATTTTTTCGAAAACAACTAAATCTCATCCTTTAGAAATATTTTTAGTAATTATTATTGGAGGCTTACTTTTTGGAGTTCAGGTATGATAACTGCGGTACCTTGCTATACTGCTTTAAAGGTTATTTTAAAAGAGTTTTTATCTGATAATAAAATTGTAAAATCATTAACCAAAGACTTGTAATTTCTTTTGAATTTAGCCATTTTACGTACAGAAGTTCAGCAATTTATTTTAGATCATTTAAAAGCTGATATTACCAAATTGATTTTAAAAGGAAGCCCTTTTAAAGATATTACTGTACAAGAACTGGCAAATCAAATTGTAGCAAAACAAAAATCTGAACAAAAACTACCTACTTGGTTTACTGCGGATAAGATTTACTATCCTGCAAAATTAAGTATCGAACAAACTTCTTCTGAAATTACAGCAAAATACAAGGCAAATCTTGTAAAAGGAAATACTATTATCGATATTACCGGTGGTTTTGGTGTAGATTGTTACTATTTTTCTGAAAACTTTAAAGCAGTTACACATTGTGAAATTAATACTGATTTATCTGCAATTGTAAATCATAATTATCAGCAATTAGAAAAAAACAATATTGTAACTTTTTCTGAAACGGATTGGATTTCTTAAAAAATACTGATCTCAATTTCGATTGTATTTATATAGATCCTTCTAGAAGAAACGATGCAAAAGGAAAAGTTTTTTTATTAAAAGATTGTTTACCAAATGTGCCGGAAAACATAGATTTTTTGTTTTCTAAATCGAGTATAATCTTAATTAAAAATTCACCAATTTTAGACATTACTAGTGCTATTAACGAGCTTAAATTTGTCAAAGAAATTCATGTAATAGCGGTTCATAACGAAGTTAAAGAGTTACTATTCATTTTAGAAAAAGAGTATAATAATTCTATCAAAATCATTACCGTAAATATTGGTAAACAAAAAACAGAAAATTTTAGTTTTATTTATAAACAAGAGTCTGTTTCTAATTATTCTGAACCACTTACCTATTTGTACGAGCCAAATGCTGCGATTCTAAAATCCGGCGGATTCCATCAAATTACAAATCAGTTAAACGTTTTTAAACTTCAGCAACACTCGCATTTATATACATCAGAAAATAAAATAGATTTTCCGGGTAGAACCTTTAAAATTGAACATATTTTAAATTACGATAAGAAGAAGATTAAAAAAACCGTGTTAGATAATAAAGCGAATATTACGACTCGAAACTTCCCTAAAACAGTAGCTCAAATAAGAAAAGAAACTAAAATTAAAGATGGTGGAAATACATATCTTTTTTTAACAACAGATTTTAAAAATAACTTAATTTGTATTGTTTGCTCCAAAGCATAATCACCTAGTTACCTCTTAAATTAACTACACTATTTTCTTTATTTTTTTACGTTTAAAGGTTAACTTTACGGCTTATGCAAACATTTATTTACCAAGGATTAAAAATTACAGACTCAAATCAATCTTCTATTGAAGATAATTTAGTTGTAGAAGCACCTTTACAGATAAATATTAATAATGATGCGTATACTGTTGTAATGCGAACTCCTGATAACGATTTTGAACTTATTAGAGGTTTACTTTACGCCGAAGATATTTATAAAAAAAGTAGTGCTCTTGAGTTCGAAATCATAAAAACTACACAGAATATTCCTGCAATTATAAATGTAAACATCAGCAAAGAAAACTTAGGAAAAGGCTATTTAAACAAACGCACTTTATTGTCTGTTTCTTCTTGCGGAATTTGCGGAAAACAAGAATTAAAAGACTTAGAAATTTCTGGAAAAAAATTATCAAATAAAAATCTTCTTTCAGCAAACAAAATTCATAAAATGTTTGTTAAAATGAGTGCTTTACAAAACACTTTCAAAGATTCTGGAGGTAGTCATGCAGCTGCAATTTTTGATAAAAAAAATAATTTATTGTCTATTAAAGAAGATATTGGTAGGCACAATGCAGTAGATAAAATTGTTGGCGATTTATTAATCAATAATAATTTAAAAGCTGCAAATTATTTATTGGTAAGTGGTAGAGTTTCTTATGAAATCGTTTCGAAAGCATTTATCGCTAAAATACCTGTAATTATTGCCGTTTCTGCTTGTTCTTCTTTGGCCGTAGATTTTGCTAAAGAATTCGGTATCTGCTTAATAGGTTTTACGAGAGACAACAAAATGACAGTTTACGCAAATCCATCATACATTCAAAATAACGAAACTTATGTCTAAAAATACAAACGCACAACCACCAGAAAAACTTACCGGAATTAAGTTAAAAGACATTCCAGATTCTGCGGTTGGTTTTAAAGCAATTACCTCTGCATTAAAACATGTTACAGAAGAAGCTGGTTTTGTAAAAGGTATTAGTTTATTAAAAAATTTAAATCAAAAAGATGGTTTTGATTGCCCTGGTTGCGCATGGCGAGATCCGGATGCTAAAAGAGCTTTTTTAGCAGAATATTGTGAAAACGGTGCAAAGGCTGTTGCCGAAGAAGCTACCAAAGATAAAGTTTCGCCGCTATTTTTTGCAACACATTCTGTTAATGAACTTTCTAAATTATCTGATTATGAAATTGGAAAAAGCGGACGAATTACACAACCCATGTATTTGCCGAAGGAAAAGATAACTACGAAGAAATTTCTTGGGAAAACGCTTTTTCTATAATTGGACAAGAATTAAATGCTTTACAATCTCCGAGACGAGGCAATTTTTTACACCTCCGGAAGAACAAGTAACGAGGCAGCATATTTATATCAATTGTTTGTTAGACATTACGGTACTAATAATTTACCAGATTGTTCTAATATGTGTCATGAATCTAGTGGTAGCGCACTTTCAGAAACGTTAGGAATTGGTAAAGGATCTGTTACTTTAGACGATTTTAATCATGCTGATTTAGTTATAGTTATGGGGCAAAACCCAGGAACTAATCACCCAAGAATGTTAACCGCATTAGGAGAAACTAAAAATAATGGCGGAAAAATAATTACTGTAAATCCGTTACCGAAGTAGGCTTACTAAATTATAAAGATCCACAGAATCCATTAAAATGGGTTGGTTCTCGGTCAAGATTTAACCGATTTATTTTTACAAGTAAAAATAAACGGTGACGTTGCCTTACTTAAAATTATTTTAAAATTAATGAAAGAAAAAGAAGTAGCATCGCCTAATTCTGTTTTTAATCATGAATTTATAAATAGCAAAACCGAAGGTTTAGATGCTCTTTTAAATGATCTTGATACTTTTTCTATTGAAGAATTATTACCTCAAACAGGTTTAAATCTAGAAGAAATTAAAAAAGCTACCGAACTAATAATTAATAATGAAAACATCATTATTTGTTGGGCAATGGGTTTAACTCAGCATAAAAACGCGGTTGATAATATTAGAGAATTAGTTAATATTCTTCTGTTAAAAGGAAGTATTGGTAAAAAAGGTGCCGGAACTTGCCCCGTTCGTGGTCATTCTAATGTTCAAGGAGATAGAACTATGGGTATTTGGGAAAAAATGCCGGATTCGTTTATCGATAATTTAGAAAAAGAGTTTTCATTTAAAGCACCTGAAAAACATGGTTATGATGTTGTAAACTCTATAGAAGCTATGCATAACAGTAAAGCTAAGGTTTTTATTGGAATGGGTGGTAATTTTGTTTCTGCAACTCCGGATACAGAATACACAGCAGATGCATTAAGAAACTGTAATCTTACAGTTCATATTTCTACAAAACTAAATAGAAGTCATTTAATTCACGGTAAACAAGCATTAATTTTGCCGTGTTTAGGACGCTCAGAAAAAGATATTACTGCCAATGGAGAACAATTTATAACCGTAGAAAATTCTATGGGAGTTGTGCATCAATCTAAAGGTCATTTAAAACCTCACTCTCCTTTTTTATTAAGTGAAACTGCAATTGTTGCAGGTATGGCAACTGCTACTTTAGTTAATTCGAATGTGAATTGGACCAAACTTGCTTCTGATTATGATTTAATCAGAAATAAAATTGAAGCAACAATTCCTGGTTTTGATAACTATAATGAAAAAGCAAGAATTAAAGGCGGCTTTTATTTACCCAACAACGCTAGAGATAACAACTTCTCTCCTACTGCCACAGGAAAAGCAAATTTTACACTAAACCAACCATCTGATTTAAATTTAAATAAAAATGAATTTATAATGATGACAATTAGAACTCACGATCAATATAACACAACTATCTATGGCTTAAATGATCGATATAGAGGAGTTTTAAACGAAAGAAGAATTGTTTTTATGAATGAAGAAGACATGAAAGAAAACAATTTAAATCAATTAGATTTAGTAGATTTGGTGAGTCATTTTAACAATCAAAAAAGAATTGCAAAAGGGTTCTTAGTTGTAAAATACGATATACCCAAGCAATGTACAGCAACTTACTTTCCGAAGCAAATGTGCTAGTACCAATAAAAAGTGTGGCTAGAAAAAGTAACACACCAACATCAAAAACAGTTATTATTACAGTTGAAAAAAGATAAAAATTTTAAAATTACACTTGTGAAAAACTATTTATTAATTTTAACTACCATTTTTTGCACTCAAATTCTTACTTCTCAAACGAATTTAGTTCCGAAAAAAAGTGCAAAACGGATTTTTAAAAGTAGATTTTTTATCTATTGAAATGCCACAACTAGAAATTCCTAATGAACCAAACATGGGATTTTCAGGAATACATTATAACTTATTTTTAAATGATGATTTGTATGCAGGTTTAGGTATTTATGGTGCTGTAACTGGTAGAAGAGGTGGTTTTTTTACACTTGGCGTTAATGCTGGATACAAGAAATTTTTAACCGAAAAATTATTTATAGATACCGGTTTTCATTTTGGTGGCGGCGGTGGAGCAGCTGCGGCAGATGGTGGTGGTGCCTTTATTTTACCCCACTTTAATCTAGGCTATAAATTTGATCATTTCAACTTAAATGCTGGTTACAGTTATGTGAACTTTTTTGATGATGGAAAAATTAACGGAAGTCAATTAAATTTTGCAGTAGAAATCCCGGTAAACTTTAATTATTCTGATTATAATGTTATTGATGAAAAATTTTCAATTCAAGATTTAGAAAATTCATCTTGGAATAATCCTACTAAAAAATCATCTCTAACAATACATTTTAATAATTTAAAAGCTTTTAAAGCCAAAAATTATGCAGGAGGAGTTATTGAAGGCAAAACAATTAGATTAGCAGGTTTTGAATTTGCAAATTACATTACAGAAAATTGGTTTGCTTTTTTAAAGCTAGATGGTGCTTACAGCGGAATTAGAGCCGGCTATATGGATGTTTTATTAGGAGCTGGTTACAATTTCTCTTTTAATAAAAATAGAACAAACATATTAACCAAACTTGCAATTGGCGCCGGTGGTGGCGGTGGAGTTAATTCTGATGGTGGATTTATGATTTCACCAGATATTTCTATCGAACAGAAATTATTTGGTAATACTTACTTAGCATTAAATAAAGGATATTTATTTACACCAAACACAGAATTTTTTACAACTTCTACTTACGGATTTGGTCTAAAATATTATGTAGATAGAAATGGGATACAATCAAGTTATAAAAACTTTAAAGAAGGTAAATTTAAAGGAATACAACTTATTGTAAAGCAAGATTGGTATTTAGATGCAGAACGTATGGAATTAGATACAGAAGATATGCACCAAATATCTTTACAAGTTAACTTTGATCTTTCTAAAAATTTATATGTAGCAGGTCAAACTTCATTTGCTAACTTTGGTAATGCAGGTGCTTATGCAGAAGGAATTGTTGGATTAGGTCTTAAATCCGGTAAATTTTTTAATAAAAGTACTACGATTTTCACACAAATTTTAGCAGGTGCAGCTGGTGGCGGAAACATTAGCACAGGCGAAGGATTGATTATAAAACCAAGTTTAGGATTTAATTATCAACTAACTAATAAAGTAAGCTTAAGAAGTGCTTTTGGTTATGTAAAAGCTAAAGGAGGCGAATTGAGCAATCCGTTTTTAAATTTTGGATTAAATTTTGATTTTTCTTTTCTAAATATGAAATAATTTTTTGTACATTTGCAATATCAATTCTAAGCAATTGAACTCCCTGAATTAAGCTTATAATTATTTTATAGATTTATGTATTTATTTACATCAATCAAAATTATAATACAAAATAAAGCACCCTAACTTTACAAGTATTTTTGTTCTATTATTTTATAGTTCCGAATAACTAAAGTATCAACCTCTAAAAATTAGTTTCTGATTGTAAATAATAGTTTTTATTCAATTTTATAAAAATTATTTTAAGATGAAAAAAGTTTTTTTAACAACATTATTTGCAAGTTTAATGCTTGCCAGTTGTCAACCAGCAAAGACAGAAATAGAACATTATGAGTCTAATAAAGCTGTAGTTGCCAAAGAATTTCCAAATTACCACATAACATCATTTAGACAGTATAGTTACATTTTTCAGGTATCTAACCCAGAACATGTAATTAAGTTAACTTTAGATAATGCTGTTATTGTAAAGAAAGATACTTTAAAAGTATTTGCTACAGTAACAAGAAGATAATTACTCCCCCAAAATTAAGTTTAAGTACGTTTGTTAACGTAATTTGAGTAACCATAAAAAAATGGTTACTCATTTTTATGCATAATTTTTAACTTGGCAACACCTCTATATTTAGGTGTTTTTTTAAGACTCGGAAGGCACATCTTTTGATTCATCAAATATTCTTGTATCACCAAATAATATAAAGCTATCTTTAGCTCGAGAAACTGCAACATTAAGCATGTTGGGTTTATTGTCTCTATCAAAAAATAACACACCTTCATCTTCTATACTGTAAACAGAACTAAATAAAACGATACTTCGCTCTGCACCTTGCAATGCATGCACTGTACCTAATTTTATATCGTTTACTTTAAAACCAGAATCTATCAAAGCTTTAGATAATTCGGTTTTTTGACTAGCAAAAGGTGTAATAATTCCTAATACTTTTTCTATGGATTCTACATTATATGCTTTTTGAATATCAGCTTTATGTCTGTTTAGCCACATAATAATAGATTTTACTTCATTTTTATTATGACGACTACTAAATTTTCTTTCACTTAAACCTTCTATATGATATGCCATCATAGAAGGAAAAATTTGATCTTTACTTGCTTTTCCCTTCATTGGTTTAAGGATACCATCATAAGCTAATTCATTACAAAAACCAATAATTTCATCATTACATCTTCTATGTTCTAATAATAACAATCCGTTTTCTTTCTTTGTAATTAGCGGTGTTTCATATTCACATGCATTTTGAGCCATTTTCATGATACTACCATTAGATGCCGGAAAACCAATTTCTTTTAAATAATTATAATCATCTTGACTAGAGACAATATGCTGATTTAACAAATTACCGGAATCAATTTTTGGAGGTATAGACCAAATCGGTTCTATTTGTTTTAAATCTCCTACAACAATTGCTTTTTTTGCCAACGAAAAAATAGGAATACTTACCTCTCGGAGTTACTTGTCCGGCTTCATCAATAATTAATAAATCTAGAAAATTAAACAATGGTAAATATTCAAAAACAGCTTTTCCGTTTTCGTTTTCACCTTGAAACTGACTAAATAAAAAGTGTGAAGGCGCCATATATAAAGTTGCAACAAAACAAGGAGTTAACATTGCTCTTCTTTTCCATTTTGCAGCTACTACTCTTTCTCCTGTTCCTTTTTCTGTTTCGTTAAGTAGAACATCTTCGGTTTCTAAAATCCATCTTGCTTCCCAATAATGTGTTGCTAATAAAAAAGCTTTATGACGAATATTTAAATCAATTTCATCATAAAAAAAACGATGACTTTTATCCTCAGATTCCATTTTTTCATATTCAAACTCCCACATTTGTTCTTCAGAGACAAATGGGTAACCGGTAATACTATTTTTAAATTTCCAGTTTTTTAATTTTAAGTTGGATGATAAAGCTAGATTTATATCTGCAATACATTTTTTGATAAATATCAATGTAGCATCAGAATTATTTAAAACTTCTTTATCAATTTTAAAAATTTTATCTGAGTTTTCATTTTTAGAATCTTCTTCAAAGTATTGCTGCACTTCCTCTAAAAAATTACGCTCATCCGAAGAAGATTTAAGTGTATTTAGAATCGTTCTCCATTTCTGTAAATTAGAAATTTGAATGGCATTTTTCTGAATATGATCTTTCTTATTAAGTAAAAGATTATTTACACTTTTTATGGATTTTAAATAATCTTGAGAAATACGAACTCCGTCAATTAAATTATCTTGTAAAATAGTTATTTCTTCTTGAAGATGAAGGCAAGCATCTTCTAACGAATCTAATTCTACATTAAAGTACTCGATATATTTACTAAAATAAAAATGTTTAGCATCTTCTATATACTTTTCATTTTCTAGATCACATAGAGTACCCTCATTGCCAAACATATTACCTTTAAGATAATTTATATCTTTAAGTTTTTTTTCACTTTTAGAATTCGAAGGTAAATATGTGGCATACCCGTTAAAACCAGGAATCCATCTTTCTGCCAAATCACCTAAAGTACTCTTAGAATTAATAAAACTATCTATAATATTTGTAACCGCTTGGTTATTTGTTGAACATGCCAAAATAACTGGTGCATCATCTCCTTCAATAGCTGCTCTAACAACTTCTGTAGCAACCAAACTTTGTAAAAGTGTTGTTTTTCCGGTACCAGGCGGACCATTTACAGCAGTAATTGCATTTTCTTCTGCTGTAAAATATGATAATAAAGTTTTTCTCTGACTTATAGAAAGCGGAAACTCATTAGACATTTGACCTAAATGTAAATGATTATAATTTAAAAAACCAGCATCTGTTATCGGTTCTCTTTTCTGCTTTAAATTAGGATCTATTAATTTAGAAATTAAGGGCAGTTCTTCTGTTTCACTTAATAAGTTTTCATATAAAAATAAGATACTTTTTGCAGCAGAAATCTTAGAACTTCTTGCAAAATAAGTCGCTTTATGGTTTGTTGTAAATCCTTCTGCATGATAACTCGTAATTGCATTGTAAGTCACTTCAGAAAAAATCATATTTACATATTCCCAATAAACATCCCAAGGCAAAACCTCATCTTCAACTTCGGCTTTTCTATTTCTCTAGCTTCTGCAATTGTTTCTGTGGATGAAAAAATAAAATCGTTTCCAATATCTGCTTTAGGATCTAAATAATCACGAACAAATAGCGGAAAAATTTCTTTTGGTGATGATAATTGACCTGCTCTATTTACTCTTGCAGTTATCCAAAAAGGATAAATAGATTTTTGCTTAAAATTTTGGTCTGCTGAAATTACATCTAACTGAAAAGGTGCTATAATTATTTCTGTATCGAAAATTGTGTACCAATTTACATGCTCTTTATTGGTAATTCCTTTTAACCGATTGATTCTTTTTTCTTCAAAATCTAACATATCAGCTGCGTTATTAGGGTTGATTGTTCCTGCGCCTAAGTCACAATAATTTTGATGAAAAATATTTTTTATTCTAGAAATATCAACGGCTAAATTCTCGCTATCTATTAAACTATTTTTATAATAATGCAACCAGTTTTTAACGTTATTCATTTACTTAATACAGATTAGCTCTTTGAAGAAATTAGAGGGCGAATATATACTTTTTAAGAAGCAATTATCAATTATAAAAGTAGATTGTTAATAAATAAAATTACCTTAAAATATTATTTATTGATTTCTAAATAATTAGAAAAACTGAGATTATAAAAACTTTATATAAACAAAAAACCATCACATTTCTGTGATGGTTTAAGTGAGCCCTGAAGGATTCGAACCTTCGACCGCCTCCTTAGAAGGGAGGTGCTCTATCCAGCTGAGCTAAGAGCCCGTAGTTTTTATGTTTCTACGAAAACAGTGTCGGGGTGGCAGGATTCGAACCTGCGACCTCCTCGTCCCAAACGAGGCGCGATGACCGGGCTACGCTACACCCCGAGAATTAAGCAAAAAATTGCGGAGAGACAGGGACTCGAACCCTGGCGACAGTTACCCGTCGACAGATTAGCAATCTGCTCCATTACCACTCCGGCACCTCTCCTGTTTTAGAACTTATCCGCAGTTGTTTAAAATTGCGAGTGCAAATGTAATACTAGATTTACAATTTTACAAGTTGTTTGCTACTTTTTTTTGTCTTTTTTTTAATCAGGATACTCAACCCTTAAGTGATAGATGTTTAGCAATTTTTTCTTTATCACTTTTTTTATAATTTCAATTTCTTTAAAAGTAATGTCTGAATTTAAAAATTGATTGTCTGACATTTGCTTTTCGATGATTTTGTCAATTAAATCACTGATAGATTGCGCTGTAGGCGTTTTTAAGCTTTTAGAAGCTGCTTCTGCCGCATCACACATCATTAATATTGCTGTTTCTTTTGAGAACGGATTTGGCCCCTGATATTGAAATTTTTTAACATCAACTTCACTATCCGGATTCAATTCTCTTTCTTTCATTAAGAAATAATAAGTAGTGCTTGTACCATGGTGTGTTCTTATAAAATCGATAATTCGATCTGGTAAATTGTATTTCTTTGCTATTTCAACTCCTTTAATAACATGATCTGTTATTATTTTTGCACTATCTCTTGGTGATAATTCATGATGAGGATTTACACCTGTAGTTTGATTTTCTATGAAATACATTGGGTTTGCCATTTTACCTACATCATGATACAACGCACCGGTTCTAACCAACATCGAGTTTGCACCAATTTCATTTGCTGCAGCTTCTGCTAAATTAGCAACTTGCATTGAGTGCTGAAAAGTTCCTGGAGCTTTTTCATTTAACTCTCTTAATAATTTAGAGTTTGTATTAGAAAGCTCTAAAAGAGTTACATCAGAAACCAAACCAAAAACTTTTTCATAAATATAAATTAAAATAATTGCTAAAAAAGATAACAATCCGTTTACGGCAAAAAGCATGAAATAATCTAGATTAATCTGCGATGCATTTCCTTCTTTTATAATTGAAAAAGCAAAGTAAGTAATCATATAAATTCCTGTTATTTGTGCAACCGAAATAAATAAATTTGCCCTTTTATAAAGTTCTGATACACTTAAAATAGTAACAATACCAGCAATTATATGTAAATAAATAAATTCGAAACTATTGGGTACAACATACCCCAATAAAAGTACGGTTAGTACATGTGTAAATAAACCCAATCTTGCATCAAAAAAAGCTTTTAAAATAATAGGTAAAACACTTAAAGGAACAACATATAAATAATCTGAATTATAATTTATTACCAATGTTTGTATAAATATCATTGAAAAAACATTGAAGAAAATAAATGTTACTTTATTGTTGTTGTTAAATATTTCAATTCTATTTCTTTGTAAAAAAAGCAATAGCATTAACAACGCTAAAGCAACTAAGATGGTGTATCCAAAAATAATCCAATTATAATTAGACTCTGTCCAAACATTAGATTCAGATTCACTTTTAAGAGAATTTAAAATTGCTAATTTCTTCCCTTCTACCAAATCACCTTTTAAAATAATTAACTCACCTGCAGAAACTTTTCCTTTTGTGTAAGAAATATTTTTAGTTTCGTTATCAATAACTTTATCTGTATAAATGGCGTCATAAGTTACATTTGGTTTTATAATTTCTGATAAAATTGTAAAAAATTGACTTCTTACAGATTCATTTAAATCAGTATCTAAACCATTTGTTATCGATTTTAAGACTTTATTTGAATTGTACAAATTTTTAAAAGGAACATCTTTTACTTCATTCTTATTTCTAAGAGCAACTAATTCATCTTTATTAGAAACTCTATCTTGGCTAACTACTTCTAAAAAGCCTGTTTTATAGATTTCATCTATAACCTTTAACCCTAAATTCTTTAAAAATTTTGTTTTTTCTGCTGATAAAGTATCAATAGTACTTAAACTATTTACTTTATTTTTAAAGGAAGATTTTACTTGATTCTCTATTGTTTTATCAACAATAAAATACAATTTAGCATTTGCGTCTATTTGCTTTTTTCTATTTTAATTTCCTCTTCAGACTTCTGAATTGCAAAATCAAAAGGAGCATACAAATTATCATACCTCCATAATTGCCCGTTACTAAAATCATATTTAAACTGACCTCCTTTTGGAAACAAATACACAATAGCTATCGTGGTTATTAAAAACAATATTACCTTAAAAATTATGGTGTTGTTTTGATAAAGTTTATTTACAAAATTGCTCATGCTTATTTTCTTATAAATACAAACTTACAGTAAAAAAATTAAGGTTAGAAATTCAAGAGAAACAAACCTTTACAAATTGATTAAAAAAGATTAATTTAGCAGACAATCTTATATTAAAATAAACTCAAATTATCATATGAAAGAAGTAGTAATTGTATCTGTAGCGTAACACCAATTGGTAGCTTTATGGGAAGTTTATCTTCTGTACCTGCAACAAAATTAGGTGCTGTTGCAATTAAAGGCGCTTTAAATAAAATAAACTTATCGCCGAATTGGTAGAAGAAGTTTTTATGGGTAATGTTGTTTCTGCAGGCTTAGGACAAGCTCCTGCAAGACAAGCAGCCATTTACGCTGGTATACAGAATCTGTACCTTGTACAACTGTTAATAAAGTTTGTGCTTCGGTATGAAATCTATTATGTTAGCAGCTCAAACAATTGCTTTAGGAGATGCAGATGTTGTTGTTGCTGGTGGTATGGAAAACATGAGTTCTATTCCGCATTACCAACACGCGAGAAAAGGTTCTAAATTCGGGCCAATAACTATGGAAGACGGAATGCAAAAAGATGGTTTGGTAGATGCTTATGGCAAAGTAGCCATGGGAGTTTGTGCTGATGAATGTGCAACTGAATATGATTTCTCTAGAGAAGATCAAGATACATTTGCAATACAATCTTACGAGCGTTCTGCAAAAGCATGGAGCGAAGGTAAATTTTCTGATGAAATTGTGCCTGTTGAAATTCCTCAAAGACGCGGAGAACCTGTAATCTTTTCTGAAGACGAAGAATACAAGAACGTTAAAATGGAAAAAATTCCTGCTTTAAGACCTGCTTTTACAAAAGAAGGAACTGTAACTGCCGCAAATGCTTCTACTATTAATGACGGTGGAGCTGCATTGGTTTTAATGTCTGCTGAAAAAGCAAAAGAACTAAACATTACACCGCTTGCAAAAATAAAAAGTTATGCAGACGCTGCACATGAGCCAAAATGGTTTACAACTGCACCTGCAAAAGCGCTACCAAAAGCATTAGCTAAAGCAAACATTTCTATTGATGATGTGGATTATTTTGAATTAAACGAAGCTTTTTCTATTGTTGGTTTAGCTAACATGAAAATTTTAAATATTTCTGATAAAAATGTAAATGTTAACGGTGGTGCAGTTTCATTAGGACATCCGTTAGGTGTTTACGGTGCAAGAATTGTAATTGCATTAACTTCTATTTTAAAGCAAAATGATGCAAAAATTGGTGCTGCAACTATTTGTAATGGTGGTGGTGGTGCCAGTGCTATGGTAATTGAAAGATTATAATCTTAAATAAATAATAAGCAATTTATGCTATATGGCATCTGTAATTTAAGTATTGTACCCGTTAGGGCAGAAGAATCTGACAAATCTGAAATGATTAGTCAGATTCTTTTTGGTGAACATTTTCAAATTATTGAAAAGACTAAAAACTGGAGTAAAATTCGTATTAGTTTCGATAATTTTGAAGGTTACATTGATAATAAACAATACCTAGAAATTACAGAAGACTTTTATAATTCTATAGAGAATTCTACCTTAACTTTTTCGGAGAAATTTTAGATTTTGTTACATCAGAAAACAACGATTTAACAACAATTGCAATAGGTTCTCAATTACCTAAATTTAGTATTGGAAACTTAAGATTAGGTTCTTATAATTATAAATATGAGAACACTGTTTTTGATAAAAAACTATCTAAGCCAGAAATCTTAAAGATTGCTTTTACCTATCTAAATAGTCCTTATTTGTGGGGAGGAAAAACTCCGTTTGGGATAGATTGTTCGGTTTTACACAAATGGTTTATAAACTTTCCGGATATAAATTACCTAGAGATGCTAAAGAACAAGCTAAACAAGGTGAAGTATTAAGTTTTATAGAAGAAAGCGAACCTGGTGATTTAGCTTTTTTGATAATGAAGAAGGCGAAATTATTCATGTTGGAATTGTTTTAAATGACTATAACATTATTCATGCTCATGGTAAGGTTCGAATAGATACTTTAGATCATAGTGGTATTTTTAATGCTGATTTACAAAAGCATACACACAAGCTAAGAGTTATTAAAAAAATGATATAAAAAAATCCGAAACTTTAAAGTTTCGGATTTTTTTATATCAATCTTAAAATCTATTACTGACCTCTCATTTCTTTATAAATTGGTCTTAAAGCATCTGCTTCAGTAGTCATTTCTAAAGTATCGTAGATATTCAATAAAGTTTTAACAGTACCTTCAGATCTTTCAATATTATCTGCTTTTACTAAATAAGGTAATGCTTTTCTATACAATTCTTTTTGCTTTTCTTGTAATTCATCGTACTTCTTAAAGTTAGATAAATTTTCATTCATTTCATCAACAATTGCTTTTTCTCCACTTAATATTGCTACAGCTAAATTCATGTAAGCATCTCCGTAATCTGGTTTTAACTCGATTGCTTTTTCATAATATTTAATTGCTTCTTCACTTTTATTTTGATTAGCATTAACAACACCTAAATTAAAAAATAACGTTGGATTTGTTGGGTCTAACTTTACAGCTTCTTCCATTAAAGCTCCAAACTTATCCATTTTTTCTAATTTAATATATAATTGCGCTTCGTTTAGAATTAAATTAACATCTTTCGGATTTGCTTTTCTAGCTTCTTGTAAAGCTACAATAGCTTCATCAGTCTTACCTTGATTCACTAAAATATATCCAATATTTTTAACAATCTCAGCTTGCTTAGAATCAGAAACTTTTACTGTAGGGTTAGAATATTGACCTAACTTAACCATAGTATCTCTATTAGTTTTAGTTCCTAAGTTTTCTACAGCACCTGTCTTTTTGTTTGTTGCTAAGTATTGAGTTGTGATACCTGTATAACCTATTTCTTTTAACTCTCTGTAATGCTTTAAAGAAACATCATAGTCTTTTGATAATGAAGCACTAATTGCTGCATTATATAAAAAACTTGTGTCTTTAGGACTTAAAAGATATGTTAAATAGAAGTTACCTGTTGCTTGCTTATAATCTTTACTATTATATTGTTTAATAGCTAAATTAGATGCTTTTTGAATTAATTCATTTAACATTGGTTGCGCTTCTTTTGTATATCTCTGCTTACCAATTTCTTTCTCATATTTAAATAAAGCATTAAATGCATCTGCGGCACCTTTATAATCATTTTTACCAGCCAATGCTTGACCATTTAAATAGTAATATTTTGCTTTATATTTAGCTTCCATTGTTGCTTCCATAGATGCTAAAGGAGCTATAGCTGACAAAGCTGTAGTATAATCTTGTTTCTTAATTGCTTTTTCAGCTGTTTTCAATTCGCTTTTTTGCGCAAAAGAAGCCATTGATAAGAAACCTACAGTTAACGCTAATATTTGTTTTTTCATTTTACTGATATTAAATTTATAATTATTCTTGATTTTCACTTGAATCATTTTCAATTTCCGTGCCATTTTTTATTTCTTCGGCATTTTCTTCTTCGTCTACTTCTTCATCATGAGCAACTTTAGCAACTGCTGCAATGCTATCAGAATCTTTAATATTAATTAAACGAACACCTTGCGTTGCACGTCCCATAACTCTTAAATCTTCTACAGCCATTCTTATGGTTAAACCAGATTTATTAATAATCATTAAATCGTTAGAATCGTCTACGTTTTTGATTGCAACTAAATCTCCTGTTTTTTCTGAAATATTTAAAGTTTTAACACCTTTACCTCCTCTATTTGTAACTCTATAGTCATCTAATTTAGAACGCTTTCCGTATCCTTTTTCAGAAACAACTAGTATATTACTTTCCATATCGTTTACAGCAACCATACCTACTACTTCATCATTTTCATGTTGAAGTGTAATACCTCTTACACCGAAGCTGTTCTTCCCATCGGACGAGTTTTAGCTTCTTCAAAACGGATTGACTTTCCAGATTTTAAGGCTAACATAACTTGGCTATCTCCCGTAGTTAATTTAGCTTCTAATAGCTCATCACCTTCTTTAATAGTAATTGCATTAATACCATTAGTTCTTGGTCTAGAATATTGTTCTAATGAAGTTTTCTTAACCTGACCTTTTTTCGTTGCCATTATGACATAATGACTATTAATATACTCTTCGTCTTTTAAATCTTGAGTAACTAAGAACGCTTTAACCTTATCGTCTTGTTCGATATTAATAAGGTTTTGCATCGCTCTACCTTTTGTGTTTTTACCACCTTCTGGAATCTCATAAACACGCATCCAAAAGACTTTACCTTTTTGAGTAAAGAACATCATATATTGGTGGTTTGTACCTACAAATAAATGTTCTAAGAAATCTTCATTTCTTGTAGTTGCTCCTTTTTGACCTCTACCTCCTCTATTCTGAACTTTATATTCTTCTAAGTTTGTTCTTTTTAAATAACCAGCATTAGAAATTGTAACAACAACCTTTGTATTAGGTATCATGTCTTCAATTTTCATATCTCCACCAGCATATTCGATGATAGATCTACGCTCATCACCATATTTATCTTTTATTAAAAGAAGCTCGTCTTTAATTATCTGATAACGTCTTGGTTCGTTTGCAAGAATATCTTTTAAATCTGTAATAGTTAACATGATTTCATCGTACTCTGCACGTAACTTATCTTGTTCTAGACCTGTTAATTGACGTAATCGCATTTCTACAATTGCCTTGGCTTGAATCTCTGTCAATTCAAATCTTTCAATTAAACTTTCTCTAGCTTGATCTGCATTACTAGAAGCTCTAATAATTTTTATTACTTCGTCAATATTATCCGAAGCAATTATTAATCCTTCTAAAATATGTGCTCTAGCCTCTGCTTTTTTAAGTAAAAACTCTGTTCTACGTACAATTACTTCATGCCTGTGCTCTACAAAATAATGTATTAATTGCTTTAAATTTAGTTGCTCTCGGTCTTCCTTTTACCAATGCAATATTGTTTACACTAAAAGAAGTTTGAAGCTGTGTGTATTTAAATAATTTATTTAAGACGATGTTAGGAATGGCATCACGTTTTAAAACATAAACAATTCGCATACCATTTCTATCTGATTCGTCACGAATATTAGCAATACCTTCTAATTTCTTTTCGTTTACTAAATCAGCAGTTTTCTTGATCATGTCTGCTTTGTTAACCTGATAAGGAATCTCGGTAACAATAATACATTCACGTCCTTTTACTTCTTCTATAACAGCTTTAGCACGCATTACTATACGACCTCTACCTGTATGAAAAGCATCTCTTACACCATCATAACCATAAATAATACCACCTGTAGGAAAATCTGGCGCAGTAATATGCTGCATTAACTCGTCTATCTCGATATCTCTATTATCAATATAAGCTACAGTACCATTAATTACTTCTGTTAAGTTGTGTGGCGCCATATTTGTTGCCATACCTACAGCAATACCGGATGCACCGTTTACCAATAAATTAGGAATACGCGTTGGTAAAACAGTAGGTTCTTGTAAAGTATCATCAAAATTTAATTGATGATCTACAGTGTCTTTTTCAATATCAGCTAACATTTCTTCTGATATTTTTTGCATTCTAACCTCTGTATAACGCATTGCTGCCGGAGAATCTCCATCAACAGAACCAAAGTTACCTTGCCCATCTACCATCATATAACGCACACTCCAATCTTGCGCCATTCTCACCATAGAATCATATACAGATGTATCACCGTGTGGGTGATATTTACCTAATACTTCTCCAACAATTCTTGCTGATTTCTTATAAGCTCCTGTTGCTTTAATTCCTAGTTCATGCATACCATACAAAACCCTTCTATGCACTGGTTTTAAACCATCTCTTACGTCCGGTAATGCTCTTGAAACAATAACTGACATCGAGTAATCGATGTATGCAGATTTCATCTGCTCTTCAATGTTAATCGGAATTAACTTTTCTCCGTCTGCCATATATATTTTCTATTAATAATTATTCCTTTTTTTAAAACAAGGCAAGATACTATTTCTATTACTATTTACAAAGGTTTAAGACTTATGAATTCGACAGAGTTATCAACATTTATTAATAATTTATTAGTGCTTTTTACTTACTTGATTTTCAACTATTTTCTACTTTATTTTTAAAGTCAAACTGTCAGTTTTTAAGAGTTGGCATATTTTTTGTAATTTTTAAGAAAAAAAGGACTAAATTTACATCAATAGACAATAATATATGGACGATAATTTTTCACCGAAGGTAAGAGATGTAATAGCATTCAGTAAACAAGAAGCGCTAAGATTAGGGCATGAATTTATTGGAACAGAACATTTGTTATTAGGTTTAATAAGAAAAGGAGAAGGAAAAGCAATGGAAATTTTAACTGCATTTGATGTAGATACTATTTTATTGCGTAAAAAGTTAGAACAACTAAACCCAGTTGATCCTACTTTTGCAGAAACTTCTGAGAAACAAAGTTTACATTTAACGAGACAAGCAGAAAAAGCTCTAAAAACAACATTTTTAGAAGCAAAGCTATATCAAAGCGAATCTATAGATACTGCACATTTACTTTTATGTATTTTAAGAAACGAAAATGACCCAACTACTAAGTTGATTCAGAAATACCACGTTAATTACGATGAAGCGAAAGCTTTATATAAACAACTGCATGTAGATGATGAAGATCTACCTAACAATCCGATAGCAGAAACACCATCTGATGATGAATTTGCTTCTGAAAAACAAAATCCTTTTGATCAACCTCAAAAAGGAAAAAATGTTAAAAAATCAAAAACACCAGTTTTAGATAATTTTGGTAGAGATTTAACAGATTTAGCAGAAAAAGGAAAATTAGACCCTGTTGTTGGTAGACAAAAAGAAATTGAAAGAGTTTCTCAAATACTAAGTAGAAGAAAGAAAAACAACCCAATGCTTATTGGAGAACCTGGTGTTGGTAAATCTGCCATTGCAGAAGGTTTAGCTTTAAGAATTGTAGAAAGAAAAGTTTCTAGAATTTTATTTGACAAGCGTTTGGTTTCTTTAGATTTAGCAAGTTTGGTTGCGGGCACAAAATACCGTGGTCAGTTTGAAGAACGTATGAAAGCTCTAATGAACGAACTAGAAAAGAATGATGACATTATTCTTTTTATAGACGAAATTCATACAATAGTTGGCGCAGGTGGCGCTACAGGCTCGTTAGACGCTTCTAATATGTTAAAGCCAGCCTTGGCTCGTGGAGAAATACAATGTATTGGTGCTACTACTTTAGATGAGTATAGAACAAATATCGAAAAAGATGGCGCATTAGAGCGTCGTTTTCAAAAGGTAATTGTAGACCCAACATCCGTAGAAGAAACTATACAGATTTTACACAATATAAAAACGAAGTACGAAGAACATCATCATGTAAATTATACAGATGAAGCTTTAGAGGCTTGTGTAAAATTAACTAACAGATATATGACTGATAGATATTTGCCAGACAAAGCTATTGATGCTTTAGATGAAGCTGGATCTAGAATTCATATCACAAACATTGTTGTTCCGCAACAAATTTTAGAGCTAGAAACCAAGTTAGAGCTTATTAGAGAAAGGAAAACTAAAGCTGTAAACGGGCAAAAATATGAAGAGGCTGCAAAATTAAGAGATGATGAAAAGAATATAGAGGCTGCTTTAGATTCTGCTCAAAAACAATGGGAAGATGACTCTAAATTAAACAGAGAAATTGTAACCGAAGATAATGTTGCAGAAGTTGTTTCTATGATGACAGGCATACCTGTAAATAGAGTTGCAGAAGCAGAAACACATAAATTAAACGAATTACCTCAGCTTATAAAAGGCAAGGTAATTGGTCAAGATATTGCTGTATCTAAAGTTGTTAAAGCAATTCAAAGAAATAGAGTTGGATTAAAAGATCCTAACAAACCAATTGGCTCTTTTATTTTCTTAGGACAAACTGGTGTTGGTAAAACACAATTAGCAAAAGTTTTAGCAAAAGAATTATTCGATTCTGATGATTCTTTAATTAGAATTGACATGAGTGAGTACATGGAAAAATTTGCTATTTCTCGTTTAATTGGTGCACCTCCGGGATATGTTGGTTATGAAGAGGGTGGTCAATTAACAGAAAAAGTTAGAAGAAAACCTTATTCTGTTGTTCTTTTAGATGAAATTGAAAAAGCGCATCCAGATGTGTTTAACATGTTGCTTCAAATTTTAGATGACGGTTATATTACTGATAGTTTAGGAAGA
This sequence comes from Polaribacter sp. HA6-7, assembly GCF_055693625.1. Lineage (NCBI taxonomy): Bacteria > Pseudomonadati > Bacteroidota > Flavobacteriia > Flavobacteriales > Flavobacteriaceae > Polaribacter > Polaribacter sp. HA6-7. The sequence continues at coordinate 980,218 of NZ_CM146338.1, read as the reverse complement.
AAAATTGATTTTAGAAATACAATCATCATTATGACTTCTAACATTGGTGCTAGACAATTAAAAGATTTTGGTGGCGGAGTAGGTTTTGGTACCTCTTCTAAAAAAGAACAAGCAGATGCACATGCAAAATCTGTAATTGAGGGCGCTTTAAAGAAATCTTTTGCACCAGAATTTTTAAATAGAATAGATGATGTAATTGTATTTAACGCTCTAGAAAGAGAAGATATACACTCGATTATAGATATCGAATTAGATAAACTATTACGTAGAATATCAGATTTAGGTTATACATTACAATTAAGCGAAAAAGCAAAAGATTATATTGCTGACAAAGGTTTTGATAAGAAGTATGGTGCTAGACCACTTAAAAGAGCAATTCAGAAATACATTGAAGATGCTCTAGCTGAAGAAATTGTAAATTCTAAACTAAATGAAGGAGATACAATTTCTATGGATCTTGATGAAAAAGAAAATAAATTAAATATCAAGATACAAAAAGGAAAAATAGAACCAGAACAAGAATCTGAAACAGAATCATAAATTAAAAAATCTCAAACTAACGTTTGAGATTTTTTTACATTAAACTACAAAAACACAGTTGATTTCTATATTTTTAACAGAAAAGTTAAATATCGAAAGACACTATCCTCTGATTAAATTTATATATTTGTTTCAAATAAATATTTATAATAAATGAAAAAAATTAGCATCATAATCATCGCTGTTTTTGCACTTGCTTCTTGTACTAAAGAACATTCTAAAGATTATTTAACGCTTTCTCGGAAAGTTAGAAAATAATAAAGATTCTATTTTAACAATTACAGGTCAACAAGGTCCCGTAAAAAGCATTACAATTAATAACGATGGTACTTTTAAAGATACTTTAAATATAGAAAACGCTGCAGTGTACACTCTTAGTACTAGTCCTGCAAAAAGAGCTCCTATTTATTTAAAAAACGGATTTGATATTAAGTTAAATGGAGACTCTGAAAATTTTATGTCTAGTTTTAAGTTCTCTGGACAAGGTGCTGATAATAGTAATTTTATTTTAGCTCAGATTACAGAAAGTCAAAAAATTGGAAATCCTACGTTACTATTAGAATTAAATGAAAATGATTTTAAAAACAAAATAGCTTCTATTAAATCTAATTACGATAGTATTTTAAACTCTTATAAAGACATAGATACTACATTGGTAAAAATGGTAGATAGTCAAACCAATCAAATGATTACTTATTTTAACCAAGCTTATGAAAAAAACAAAGCTATGGCTAAAGGAACTATTTCACCAAAATTTGTTGATTATGCAGATTACAAAGGCGGTAAAAAATCTTTAGACTCTTTTAAAGGGAAATTTGTTTATATAGATGTTTGGGCTACTTGGTGCGGACCTTGTATTCAACAAATTCCTTATCTAAAATCTTTAGAAAAAGAATATCACGGTAAAAATATAGAATTTATAAGTATTTCTACAGATGAATACAGAAGAAGTGGCGGATCTTGGGAAGCAGCAGAAAAGAAATGGAAACATTTTGTAAAAGCAAAACAGTTATCCGGCGTGCAACTTTGGGCAGGAAAAGACATATCTTTTCAGCAAGAATATCAGATAAACTCGATTCCCGATTTATATTAATAGATCCTCAAGGTAAAATTGTAAATTCTGATGCACCTAGACCATCAGAACCAAGATTAAAAGAATTATTTACTTCTTTAGGTATTTAAAAAATATTAAAAAATAAAAAAAGCGAAATTCAAATTTTGAATTTCGCTTTTTTTATTTTATTTGAATAGATATTTACTCTTTGTAAACACCCATGTTTGCATATTTATCCATTCTTTTTTCGACTAAATCTTCATCAGATAAATCTTTCAATTCATCAAAAGCAGCTAGTATTTGACTTTGTACAGCAGCAAAAGCCCCTTCTCTATCAGAATGTGCACCACCAATTGGCTCTTTGATAATTCCGTCTATCAATTTCATTTTCTTCATGTCGTTACCGGTAAGTTTTAAAGCTTCTGCAGCTTGTTCTTTAAACTCCCAACTTCTCCATAAGATAGAAGAACAAGATTCCGGAGAAATTACCGTATACCAAGTGTTTTCCATCATATAAACTTTATCTCCAACACCAATTCCTAAAGCCCCACCGAAGCTCCTTCACCAATAACAACTGTAATAATTGGTGTTTTAAGAATTGTCATTTCAAAAATGTTTCTAGCAATAGCTTCCCCTTGTCCGCGTTCTTCCGCTTCTAAACCAGGGTATGCACCAGGAGTATCTAAAAGTGTTACTACAGGAATACCAAATTTCTCTGCCATTCTCATTAAACGTAAAGCTTTTCTATACCCTTCTGGATTAGCCATTCCAAAATTTCTATACTGACGTGTTTTTGTGTTAAAACCTTTTTGCTGACCAATAAACATAAAAGATTGATCTCCTATTTTACCCAATCCTCCAATCATCGCTTTATCATCACCTACACTTCTATCTCCATGAAGTTCCATAAAAGTATCACCACAAATAGCCTTAATATAATCTAAAGTATAAGGTCTGTTTGGGTGTCTAGATAATTGTACTCGCTGCCAAGGCGTTAAGTTTTTGTATATATTTTTTCTAGCATCTGCTAGTTTCTTTTCAATTTTTTTACAAGTAGCAGTTACATCTACCTCACTTTCTTCACCAATAATCTGACATTTTTGCAGTTGATCTTGAAGTTCTTTTATTGGCATTTCAAATTCTAAATATTCCATTTCTAGTGATTTGATTTTAGTTATTTGTAAGAACAAACATACTATAAAATTTACTTTTTAAGGCTAAATTAAATTACTTTTTTCTTTTTCAGTTTTTGCTGAATCTTATCTTTTAATGTCTTTCTATTTTTTAAAATACCATTTAATAATACTACAAACAAGACTATAAAAGCTCCTAAATAAAAGGTGTTACTCATTTGCTCTTTATCACCAAAAATTATTAAAGCTAAAATAATTGCATAAATAGGTTCTAAATTTATTGTAAGCATTACGGTATAAGGAGAGAGATATTTCATTACTTCAACAGAAGCAATAAAAGCATAAGCAGTGCAAATACTACTTAAAATTAAAAGGTACAACCAGTCTGAAGTTTCAATTTGAAAAAAGGCAATAGAAAATCCGTTAGTTATTAATAAGTATACAGTAATAAAAGCAACGCCAAAAAATAATTGGTAGAACGAAATAACATCCGCAGTGTATTTTTTAATGTACAAACCGTTTAAAACAGCAAATAGTGCACTTAAAAAAGAGGCAATTAACGCGTAAATAATACCTAATTTATATTGACTTTCGAAATTGAATATAATATACAACCCACCTATGACTAATAATCCTAAAAAAATCTCTAAAGTATTTATTTTTCTCCTAAAAAATATAGGTTCTATTAATGATGCAAAAAATGCACCTGTACTCATGGTTACCAGTGCAACAGATACATTAGAAACCTTTATGGCTTTGAAAAAAACACCCAGTGTAAGGCAATTACAATTCCTGTAAATAAAAATTTTAAAAGCCCTTTTTTATTGACTCTAAATGATTTTTTCTTCCAAAGAAAATAAATTGCAATAAAAATTACCGCCAATAACATTCTATACCAAACCAAAGGAATTGCATCAATAGTTATTAGCGCACCTAAAATTGCGGTAAACCCCCAAATAAAGACAATGAGGTGTAGTAATAAATAGTTTTTAAATTTACTTTCTTGCATTTAAGTATAAATAAACAGCAACTGCACCAAATAGTATATTAGGAATCCATACATAAGTAATAGAATTTACTCCGGCAACAGAGCCTAATACTTCACCAACTTTCATAAAAAACACATACAAAAACATAATACCAACTCCTATTGCTAGGTTAACGCCTGTACCACCTCTTCTTTTTCTAAAAGCCAAAGCAACTGCTATGATGGTTAAAATATAGGAGGCAACAGGTAAACTAGTTCTCTTATAAAGTTCTACTAAATAGGCATTAAGGTTTTTAACACCTCTTTTTTAGAAATATCTATAAATTTCATCAATTCGTTAGATGGCATTTCTTGTGCAAAAGCAGATTTATAGATTAAATCTCTTGGTGTAAAACTAAAAACTGTATCTATCTTATTACCGAAAAAATGCTATCTCTATCTTTATAAATCAATCTTTTTTTCCAGGTACTAATTGTAAAGGTTGAATCTTTTACATTATATTTTAATCTGTTTGCAGATAATTTTGACTTTAATTTTAACCCATCATAAGTTTCTGAGTTAAAATCGTAACCTATATTATTTTCTGTATTAAAAGTTCTTATAAATATATACGTGCTATCTGTTAATTGTAAACTAAAATCTGACACATATTTTAACTCGTTAATTTGTTTTGAGTTATTGATATATTTCTTTTCGAAAGCTTTTCTTGTTTTACTACTTGTTGGCACCACATAATGATTCATAGCCAATGATAAAATAGTAATTAAAGTGGCTCCTATAAAATATGGATATAAAAAACGAGTAAAAGAAACTTTAGCATTTGTAATTGCTATAATTTCTGTGTTATTAGATAATTTTGATGTAAATAAAATTACAGCAATAAACAATGCCGAGGCATAAAAGTATTGGTATAATATATTGTAAAATTTAAGTAATAATCATTTAAAATCTCATTGAATCCTAAATCTGGATGTTCTAAAAAATTGTCTATTTTCTCAGAAACATCAATAGCTATTGCTATCGGAATTAAGATTAATAATGTAAACAAAAATGTTACTAAAAACCTTTTTAATATGTACCAATCTATTATTTTCAAAAGAATAAATAATTAATTTTTTAGATTTAAGTTCTTAATAAGAACTTGTAATTTTACAATCTATTGTCCATTTGTTTTCCCATTTTATCTTTCCACTCTCTAAAATCTCCTGCTAAAATATGTTTTCTTGCCTCTCTAGTTAACCAAACATAAAATCCTAAATTATGTATAGAAGCAATTTGTTTACCTAACATTTCTTTTGCAGCAAATAAATGACGTAAATATGCTTTAGAGTACATTGTATCTACCCAAGTAATTCCCATTTCATCTATCGGAGAAAAATCGTCTTCCCACTTTTTATTCTTAATATTTATAGAACCATAAGCAGTAAATAGCATACCATTTCTAGCATTTCTAGTAGGCATAACACAATCGAACATATCGATACCTAAAGCTATATTTTCTAAAATATTAATTGGCGTACCAACACCCATTAAATAACGTGGCTTGTCTTCTGGTAAAATTTCTGTTACAACTTCTGTCATCGCATACATTTCTTCGGCAGGTTCACCTACAGATAAACCACCAATTGCATTTGCTTGCTGACCTGCATTTGCAATATACTCTGCAGATTGTTTTCTTAAATCTTTATACGTACTACCTTGTACAATTGGCATAAAAGTTTGTTCGAAACCATATTTAAACGGTAACTTTTCTAGGTGATTTATACATCTGTTTAACCACCTATGCGTCATGTGCATAGATCTTTTTGCATAATTGTAATCGCAAGGATACGGTGTACACTCATCAAAAGCCATTATAATATCTGCGCCAATTGTGCGCTGTGTTTCCATAACGTTTTCTCGGTGTAAAATGATGCATAGAACCATCTATATGACTCTTAAACTTCACACCTTCTTCGTTAATTTTTCTTCTACCGGACAAAGAATATACTTGGTAACCACCGGAATCTGTTAAGATATTTCTATCCCAGTTCATAAATTTGTGTAAACCACCTGCTTTTTCTAAAATGTCTAAACCAGGTCTTAAATATAAATGGTATGTGTTACCTAATATAATATCAGGATTAATTTCGTTTTTTAATTCTGTTTGGTGAACTCCTTTTACGGTTCCAACAGTTCCCACTGGCATAAAAATAGGAGTTTCTATTTCTCCGTGATCAGTAGTTATTACTCCTGCTCTTGCCTTGCTTTTTGGGTCGGTAATTTTTAAGTCAAATTTCATTATCGGCAAAGATACTATTATTTAAGAATTGTAAGTTTCTTAATTATAATTTATATTCTAATTTGCTATTAGTTCGCAAAAATATGCGTTAAGGATTGAAGTGGAAATCCTTTTTTGAGGCACGAAAAAAGATTGTAGTGTAAAGCCTGACTTTGGTTCTAAATGCTTTTAGAACAAAGTAACGCCCAAAAAATTATCTCCTTTTTCTTTTAGATGAAAAACTGGTATTGTTTCTTTTATTTTTTGGTGATGATTTTCTAAATGATGCACTTTTTTTATTAAAATTATTTTTAGTTGGTGCTTCTTTCTTTTTTGCTTTTTTAGCTTTTGGTGCTTCTTTTACAATAGATGCTTCTTCTGTTTTAGAAGATGTTGCAATCATTTTATTTATTTGTTGCATTTCTTCTTGGGTAAGTTCTCGCCAATCTCCTGTTTGTAAAAAACCCAATTCTACATTCATAATTCGGGTTCTTTTTAACTTGGTTACTTCGTAATCTAAATACTCGCACATTCTACGAATTTGCCTATTTAGACCTTGTGTAAGTATTATTTTAAAGACTTTTTCGCTTACTTTTTCTACTTTACATTTTTTTGTAACTGTACCTAAAATTGGTATTCCGTTACCCATTTTATTTATAAATTCTGATGTAATCGATTTATTTACGGTTACAAAATATTCTTTTTCGTGATTGTTACCTGCTCGTAAAATTTTATTTACGATATCACCATCATTTGTTAAAAAAATTAATCCTTCGGATGGTTTATCTAAACGACCAATAGGAAATAATCTTTCTCGGATGATTTATATGTTTTACAATATTTGCTTTTTCTCTACCATCTGTTGTAGAAACAATACCTACAGGTTTATTTAAAGCAATATAAAGTGTGGTTTTTTTAGGTTTAACTAATCTACCATCTAACTTTACAACATCTTTTTTACCAACTCTGTTACCCAATTGGGTTGGTTTACCATTAATTGTAACTCTGCCTTCATTAATAAATCTTTCTGCTTCTCGTCTAGAACAAATACCAGATGAGCTTATATATTTATTAAGATTTATAGTTTGTTGCTTGTTAGTTTCCAATGAATATTTTTTTGCAAAAGTAAAGATAAGATTACAATTCTATTGTTCTAAAGGTTAAATTAATTCGAGGTGTTTTTACTTTTTTTGTTGGTGGCAATCTATGTAACCAATTTGTTTGTGTACCTGATTTCATTACTAATAAGCTTCCGTTTTCTAAAACAATGTCTATTCTTTGTTTATTTTCTTTATGTTTAAAAGAAAATTTTCTTGCTGCTCCTAAAGATAAAGATGCAATTGCTCCGTTTTTTTTGAGCATTTTTTCTCCGTCGGAATGATACGCCATACCTTCTTCTCCTGAATGATATAAATTTAATAAACAAGAATTGTAGCTTTCTTTTGTTTCGTTTTCTACAATTGCTTTAAGTTCTAGTAACTCTTTTGTAAAAATGTTTGCTGTTTTTGTTACTCCGAATATTTATATGAAAATTCTAATTCGCCATACCATGCAACTTTTCTTTTGGTTATTATTTTTTTACCAAAAATAATAGCTTCATCATTTTTCCAGTTAATAGAATTCATCAACTTATTGTAATAAAAATTGCAATCGTTTAGATTTAAAATTACCCCATGATAGTTTGTAATACCATCAAAAGGTAAAATATTTTTTATTTTTTCTGAAGAAAACAAATCCATAGTGTAAAAATACAATTTATATTATGTCTTAGTTTTGATGTACAAAAAAAGTCTAACTTTTTACAGCTAGACTTTTTGAATTATTAGTATATTAAAGTTTTAACGAATTGCTTCTGGATTTAAAATAATAAATTCTGTTCTTCTATTTAATTGATGAGCCGCCTCTGAACACTCTACATTGTTGGCACATTTATTTACTAATTGAGTTTCTCCGTAACCATTTGCTTCTATTCTTGTTGCTTTTATACCACGACCAATTAACCACTCTAAAGTAGACTTTGCTCTTCTTTTTGATAATGATAAATTGTAAGCATCTGGTGCTCTACTATCTGTATGAGAAGCTAATTTAATTTTTAACTCTGGATACTTTCTCATAATTCTTACCACTTTCTCTATTTCTATTGCTGCGTCTCGGTCTAATAAAAGATTTATCTAAATCAAAATAAATAGGATTTATGTCTACCATTAACAATCCTCTTACTCTAACAAATTCACTTTCTATTAAATTTAAACCTAGAGTTAAATTTAAATCTTCATCTAAATTTGTTGTAAATTCTTCTGAGTCTTCTGTGTAATCAAATTTACTACCTACTACTTTATACGATTCTTTACAGTCTACGTTAAATTTAAATCTTGCATTGCTATCTGCGATTACAGAATCTATAATTTTTCCTTTAGAATTATACAAATCTACTTTTGCTCCTGGTAATAAAGCCTCTGTTACACGTTCTTTAACGACACCGTTTACTACTTGATCACATTCTACTCTTACGGGTGCTATTTCTTTAAAATAATAAATATCATCATCACCTGCTCCTCTTTTTCTATTAGACGAAAAGTGACCTTCTCTTTTTCCGTTTCTAAAAACAAGACTAAAATCGTCGTAACTAGAATTTATAGGATATCCTAAATTAGTAGCTCTCATTTTATTGGTAGAATCAGATAGTTTTACAGCATAAATATCTAATCCTCCTTTACCTTCTCTATAACCGTTTGATGAAAAGTACAAGACGTCGTTTTTATCTATATAAGGAAACATTTCTTTACCGACAGTATTTACTCTAGCACCTAAGTTAACTGGTTGTCCATAAGTACCATCTTTATAAATATCTACAACAAAAATATCTGTGCTACCAATAGATCCTGGCATATCTGAAGTAAAATATAATTTGGTTTCATCTTTATTTAAAACAGGGTGTCCAGTTTGGTAATTATCATCATTAAAAGGCATTGATACTATATTTGTCCATTCACCATTTTCACCAACTGTTGCTTTATACATTTGTATCAAGTTCATTCCTTCAGAATCATTTCTAAGTTTTTTCTTGATATAATTATTTCTTGAAAAATAAACTGTTTTTAAATCTTTTGTAAACGCCACATTAGACTCATGATATTTTGTACTTATTTTTTTTGAAAATCGTTTTACATTTTCAATTTCACCATTTTCTAAAACAGTTCCTTTGTATAATTCTAAATAGGGCTGTCTATTATTTGCCCACAAACCTGTTTTTACAGATTTAGGACTTCTACTAGATGCAAATACAGCTTCTTTATCACCATAATATGCAACACCAAAATCAGAATATTTAGTGTTAACATCTAGTCTTTTAATTGTATAGTTAAATTGTTGTGCATTAGTTACACCAACAAATAAAGCTAAAAGTATAAAGGTAATTTTTTTCATATTTATTTTTTTAAAAGAATCTAGGACTCTTAATGTTTCTTCTATTAAAATTAAATAACAACATTATTTCATGACTACCGTAATTAAAGTTACCAAAACGGGTAATTGTATGATCGTATGCATAACCAATTCTAAAATCTTGATTAACATTAAAACCTAAAATACCACTTATAGAATCATCTAATCTATGAGACAAACCAATTTCAAATTTATTATCTACTAGCAAGTTTGCAGATATATCTACAGATAATGGTGCACCTGCAACACCCTTTAACATTACTGATGGTTTAAGTTTTAAATTATTTGAAATATCAAACACATAACTGTAAGTTAAAAAGTAATGCATTTTCTCTGATGCAGTACTTACAATTCCATTTCCTTTTTCTAAATGAATTGTTTCTAAGAAATTTGGTACAGAAAGACCTACATAAAACTTATCTGAATAATAATATAAACCTGCTCCGAAATTTGGAGAAGCTTGGTTTACAGGAGTATTTAATGGATCTGCGGGTTCACCCAATCTTAATTCTCTAACATTTAAAAAAGTGGCTCCACCTTTTATACCAAAAGCAAGTCTACCTTCTTCGGATGTTCTAATTGTAAAAGAAACATCAAAATAGATATTATCTTCTTTCACAGGACCTATTTCATCATGAATAATAGACAATCCTAACCCTAGATTGTTTCCTAATGGAGTATCTGCAGAAACTGTAAATGTTTGCGGAGAACCTTCTACACCAACCCATTGTGATCTACCTAAAATTCCTATACTACCTACTCCTTTAGAACCGGCGTACGCAGGATTTAAAATATTCATGTTGTACATGTATTGCGTATACTGCGGATCTTGTTGACCATAAATAGTACTAATTGTAGTAAGCAATATTATACTAAAAAGTAATTTTATTTTTTTCATAAACCTAGTTTAAAATATGATTTATAAGAGAGAAAAGAGTTTTTAGAATCTTTTCTCTCTATATTTTCTGTTTTTACAATTTTTATTTTCTTAAATATAACCAACCTGTTTGAGGTTTTCTATCATCATTATTAAAGTAAATAGTATAGTAGTATGTACCTGCAGGTAAACTATCAGAACTTAAATTCCAACGTCCTGTAGAGAAACCATTCCACCATTTTGGTGATGTACTTGGGTTACCATCGTGTTTATATGTATAAACCACATTACCATATCTATTTACTATTTCCATTCCAAACTTAGGATACAACACTTCTAAATGTTTTATCTCGAACACATCATTTTTACCATCTCCGTCTGGTGTAAACCCTTCCGGTATTGCTAATAATACTTCGGCTCTGTTGCTCTTTGTGCCATATCATCTTCGTAAAGATCTCCGTTGTTTGGTGTAGAGTCAATATCTAACTCGTTAACTGCAGTTACTTCTGCAATGTTTAACCAATCACCAAACGCCTCTACAGTTGCAGTTACAGTTAATGTTTGAGTTTCATCTTTTAAGACCGTACCAACTGTCCAAAGACCAGTTAATTCATTATAAGAACCTGCTGTGGTAGTTGCACTTACAAATGTATAACCGTGATGGTAATAAGTCTAGAACTTCTACACCGTTTGCAGTACTTAAACCATTGTTAGTTAAATTCACTGTAAAGTCTACATTAGAACCTGCAACTGGTTTATTTTCGCTAACATCTTTAGTTAACTCTAGATCTACAGTTTGTACTGGTGTTAAAGTTATACATGATGTATCGTTAGTTGCGTTTACATCTGGCTGATGAACACTATTTACAGTTGCACAATTTGTGTAACTTGCTGTAGTACCTTCTGCCTCTACGATAACATCTATTAATAATATTTCGATATCATTTGCGGCAATTTTACCAACATTCCAGATTCCTGTGTTCTCATCATAAGCGCCAACGGTAGAACTGTAATTAACAAATGTGTATGATAATGGTAATAAGTTATCAATTACCGTAACATCTGTACCATTGATAGGTCCGTTATTAGTTAACTGAATTTCGAAAGTTATTACTTCTCCTACTTTAGGAGATGTATTACCATTAACAACAGTTTTAACTATTGATAAGTCTAATTCTGTTACTGGTGTTACAGATGCACAATCATAATCATCTTCTGCTTCAACTCCGTTTGCAGGTGTAGAATCTTTGTCATCTTCATTAGCTGCTATAATTTCTGCACAATTTTCGTAAACTCCGCTTTCTAAAACTGTAACATCTACTAATAAAACTGCTGTATTACCAACCTCTACTTTACCAATATTCCATAAACCTGTAGTTGGATTATAGGTACCAATTGTAGAACTATAGTTTTCATATTTATATCCGAAGGAACTAATTCTGATACTTGAACTCCTGTAGCATCTGTTGGTCCATCATTATAAACTCTAATTTCGAAAGTTAATTTATCGCCAACCAATGGAGTTGTAATGTTATTTACAATTGTTTTAGTTAACCTTAAATCTATTACTCCGACAGGTACAATACTTACAGCACCAATATTATTTGTAGTATCTGGATCTTCTTGATCTGATACTACAGAACTTGTTGTGTTTGTTATTGTTTTACCAATAGTACCTTCATTAACAGTCGCTTCAATAGTTAAATTTGCAGAAGCACCGAAGCTAAATCACCAATAGACCATTCTCCAGATCCGTTGTTAAAAGTACCATTAGTTATAGATGAACTTACAAAAGTTACACCTACAGGTAAATTATCAACCGGACTTACATTTGTTGCTGTATCTGGACCATTATTAATAACTTCAATTACATAAGAAATAGTGTTACCAACATTTGGTGTAGCATCGTCTACAATTTTAGTAACTGCTAAATCTGCACTAGTTACATAAATAGACTCCTCTAAATCGTCTCCAACTGTAGTTAAGTCAACTTCATTTCCGAAGTTGCAGTTACTACATTATTAATATTATTTCCAGCTTCACCTTTGTTAACCGAAGCTTTAATAGTAATTGTTGCAGAACCGCCTAATGGTAAATTACCAATAGACCAAATTCCGAAGTAAATGAATTTACAGTTCCACCCGTTGCTGTATGACTAATATAAGTTAACCCTGATGGTAAGTTTTCGATTAAACTAACTCCGGTAGCATTACTTGGCCCGTTATTTACAACGTTTAATGTAAACTCAACTATATCACCTACGTTTGCTACAGATTGGCTTACTACTTTGTTAGTTACTAAATCTGTAATTTTTATTGGTGTTGTAGTTGCATCATCATAATCATCTTCGGTAGGATTACTATTTCCTGGTGTTGATGTTGGATCTTCTTGATCTGATGAAGTTACTTCTGCTGTATTTGTATAATTACCAGTGGCATTTACCATTGCAGTAATAACTAAGGTTTCATTTTCTGATGCTGTTACAGCACCAACATTCCATGATCCGAAACTTCACTATAAGTTCCTACAGAAGCAACAGCACTAACAAAAGTATAACCAGTTGGTAATTGATCTACTACATTTACTCCGGTAGCATTATTTAAACCATTATTGGTTAATGTAATTGTAAAGTTTACAGTACCACCCACATTTGGCGTATCTACATCAACTTCTTTTAATAAAGTTAAATCTGCACTTTCTTTTACATCTACAGTTACAATTGCTGTTGTACAATTTACTGGATTTAAAACTTCACATATCTGATATTCTATTTCATAAGAACCACCTGGTGTTCCTGAAGGTACACTGATAATTCCTGTTGATGGATCTATTGTTGGAACTGGCGCACCGAGACACTAAAGGTGTTGCAGGAGTAACTATAGAAATAACCACTTCATCAATTAAAACTGGTACTCCGTTTAAAGTATCAGATCCACTTCCATTGTCGGTTAAAACATTTCCTACGTTATCATCTCCATTATAACCATCAACATTACCAATTATATCATCATTAGCTACAATTGGCCCTGTACCTACAACTACCGTTACTATTGCATCATCACAATTTGTTGGATTTAATTCCTCACAAATGCTATAACCAATTTTATATGTACCTGCTGGAGTTCCGGATGGAACGCTAACAATACCTGTTGATGGGTCTATTACTGGTACAGTAGCACCTGGTGTTAATGGTGTTGCTGGTGAAACTACCGTTAAATTTACAGCATCAATATCAACAGAACTTCCATTTAAAGTATCTGCTCCATCTCCATTATTTGCCAACACATTTCCTACGTTTGCACTACCATCTAAACTATTTACTGGCTTCGAACTGAAATCATCATTTTCTGCCACAATAATAGCCTCTTCAACAACTACAATTACTTTAGCTATATCACAATTTGTCGGGTTTAAAACTTCACATATTTGATATTCTAATTCGTATGTTCCTGCTGCTGTTCCTGGAGCAACATCTACAGTTCCATCTCCGTTTAATGTTAATGCATTATTTGGGTCTGCAGTTATTAACTTTAATGTTACTTCATCAGAATTTACTAAAACACCGTTTAAAGTATCATTATCAAAAACATTAACTACAGCTACTTTACCTTCAAATCCATTTACAGGCGTTACAGGAATATTATCAACTGCAACAATCTCTCGGTGAATCAACTACAACTATAACAGTTGTTGTATCACAATTATTTGGATTTAAGTTTTCACAAATAGTGTATTCTATAGTATACGTTCCGCCTGGTGTACCAACTGGCACACTTACAATACCCGTAGCAGGATCTATTACAGGAACCGGTGCTCCTGCAATTGGAGTTGCTGGTGTTTTTATAGTAATTGTTACATCTGCAAGTACTACAGGAATACCATTTAGAGTATCGTTATCTAAAGCATTTCCTACATTAGGTTCTCCATCTAACCCATTTACTGGACTTAATGAATAATCATCTACAATCGCATCTATACCAGCCTCTTCTACTACAACTGTAGCTTCTGCTGTATCGCAATTTGTAGGATTTAAAACTTCACAAATTGTATATAGATACACATAAGTTCCTGCAGGTGTATTTGGTGCAACTGTAATTGTACCATCTGCATTCATAGTCAATCCTCCGAAGTTGTTGTTGGTGCAACTCCTGCAGTTAAATTAACATCTGCTGGTGAAACTAACACTCCGTTTAATGTATCATTTAATAATACACTTGCAGTATTTGCTCCATCTAATCCATTAATAGGCATTGCAGAAAAATCATCATTAATAGCATCTATTTTTGCTGGATCTACAGTTACGGTAATTGTTGCCGTATCACAATTATTAGGATTTAATATCTCACAAATAGAGTAATTTATCTCATAATCTCCTGCAGGTGTTCCAGGAGGAATGCTTATAATTCCTGTTGATATATCTACACTTGGTACAGGTGCTCCTGGCAATTTAGGTGTTGCCGGTGCAATTATTGATATTGCAACATCAGATACATCTGTTGATACTCCGTTTAGCGTATCATTACCATCAGTATTATCATCAAATAAGTTACCTACATTTGAATTACCGTTTAATCCATTTCCTCCTGCTATCACGTCATCTTCTGCAACAATTGGAGCTGCTTCTACAACTACTGTTACAACAGCGGTGTCGCAATTACCTGGTGGATTTGGTTCTAACTTATCACATATAGAGTATGTGATTGTATAAGTATCTGCAGGTGTTCCTGCTGGTACAGTTATATTACCTGTTACTACATCAATTACTGGTACTAATGCTCCTGCAACTATTGGTGTTGCCGGATTAACTATCGAAATAATAACATTATTTCTAGTTGCTGCATCTCCATCTAAAGTATCAAAACCATCACCAGTATCACTAGTTAAAATATTTCCTACTAATGATTCTCCTTCTATCCCGTTAACCGGACTATTTGTAAAGTCATCATTAGTTGCTATAATATTTAATGGAGAATAACCTATCGTTACTGTAGCTTGATTAGAAATATTACCATCATTATCATCAACTGTATAAGCTATTGGTGTTGGATCTTGTGTATAACCAACTTCCGGAGTAAATGTTATTGATCCTGATATAGCATCAACAAACCAAGTTCCTTCTCCTGGAATCACAAAACTTATTACATCTCCATTAGCATCTTTATTAACATTTGTAGCTGTACCAACTGGTACAATTAAACTTACTGTTGTTGGATCTATACTTCCTGATGCATCTGAATCGGCATCATTAGACGTTACATCCACAGTCACTAAGTTTCCTGGCACATTATTTAAATCAGTATCACTTGTTGCTACCGGCGCTTGTGCTACATAACCTGCACTAGCAATTGCTGTTGTGCTCTCTCCGGTAATTGTCTCTGTTAATGTGTAAACTATTGGTGTTGGATCTGCTGTAAATGTTGGGTCCGGATTAAATGTTAAATCATCTGTAGTTGGATCATAACTCCAAACTCCTTCGCCTGATACATCTAATGTCAATGGATTTCCATCTCCGTCTGAATCATTTGGATCAATACTTATCGTAGCATTCCCTGTCGATGGATTTGTATCTACTGGACTTCCATCACTCAACGTATCATTAACTGAAATGTCTGACAATACTGCATCAACTCCTGTTACAATACCACTTACGCTATCATCTGTAGCTACTGGTGATACTTCATTATAAGTAACTGTTACTGTTGCTGAAGTTGCATTGCCTTCTGCATCACTTACCGTATAACCAATCACTGTTGGATCTGTTGTAAAGCCTGCTTCTGGATCGAAGGTTAAACTACCTGATCCGTCATAAGACCAAACTCCTTCACCCGCTACTGTTAATTGATAATCCGATGCTCCTGGTGTACCACTCACAACTGCTCCTGCTGGTAATGGGTTTGCTGTACTTCCAAACACAAAAGTGTTCGCTACAACTGCATCGCCCTCTGTATCATTACCTAAAACATTTAGTGTAACATCTGATGCTACCGTATTGCCTAAACTCTCATCATTTACTGCTACTGGTACATAATCTACCGTTACTGTAGCTGGCGTAGCACTTACATTCCCATCATTATCCGCTATGTTATAATCTATAGGTGTTGGGTCATCTGTAAAACCTGTTAATGGTGTAAAAGTAATTGATCCCGTAACTTCATCAACATTCCATGTTCCTTCTCCTGGTACTGTAACACTTGTTACATCATTGTTTCCATCTACAACATTTGTAGTGGCTCCCGATGGAACTACCAAACTTACCCTAGTTGGATCAATTACACCATCTGAATCAGTATCTGCTCCTGCTCCTGTTAATGGATCTAATGTTACTGCGCCTGCTGGATTTGATGATGAAATATCATCATTCGCTGTTGGGGCAACTTCTTGATAATCGATCGTTACTGTTGCAGTATCTGTTAAACCTGTTTGATTCTCTGTTAAAGTATAAACTATAGGCGTTGGATCTGCTGTGAAATTAGATGCAAATCCTCCTAATATCGTTTCAGGGTAAATACAATCTCTCCATTTGCTGAATTATAATTCCAAGTTCCTTCTCCTGCAACTACCAAGACATCTTGAACGCCTGCTGTAGATGGATCTAAATCTAAAGTCGTATTCGTTGGACTTGCTGGTGTTACGCCATCACTTAATAAATCATCCGTTAAAATCTGTAACGGTGCACTTGGTTGTGTTGTCGTATTTAAAGTTACATCTGTATTGTCATTCGCTACCGGTGGTAACTCTCCATAAGTAACTGTTACTGTAGCTGAAGTTGCATTGCCTTCTGCATCACTTACCGTATAACCAATCACTGTTGGATCTGTTGTAAAGCCTGCTTCTGGATCAAAGGTTAAACTTCCTGATCCATCATAAGACCAAACTCCTTCACCTGCAACTGTTAATTGATAATCTGATGCTCCTGGTGTACCACTCACAACTGCTCCTGCTGGTAATGGGTTTGCTGTACTTCCAAACACAAAAGTGTTCGCTACAACTGCATCGCCCTCTGTATCATTACCTAAAACATTTAGTGTAACATCTGATGCTACCGTATTGCCTAAACTCTCATCATTTACTGCTACTGGTACATAATCTACCGTTACTGTAGCTGGCGTAGCACTTACATTCCCATCATTATCCGCTATGTTATAATCTATAGGTGTTGGATCATCTGTAAAACCTGCTAATGGTGTAAAAGTAATTGACCCTGTAACTTCATCAACATTCCATGTTCCTTCTCCTGGTACTGTAACACTTGTTACATCATCGTTTCCATCTACAACATTTGTAGTGGCTCCCGATGGAACTACCAAACTTACCCTTGTTGGATCAATTACACCATCTGAATCAGTATCTGCTCCTGCTCCTGTTAATGGATCTAACGTTACTGCGCCTGCTGGATTTGATGATGAAATATCATCATTCACTATTGGAGCAACTTCTTGATAATCGATCGTTACTGTTGCAGTATCTGTTAAACCTGTTTGATTCTCTGTTAAAGTATAAACTATAGGCGTTGGATCTGCTGTGAAATTAGATGCAAATCCGCCTGATATCGTTTCAGGGTAAATACAAGCTCTCCATTTGCTGAATTATAATTCCAAGTTCCTTCTCCTGCAACTACCAAGACATCTTGAACGCCTGCTGTAGATGGATCTAAATCTAAAGTCGTATTCGTTGGACTTGCTGGTGTTACGCCATCACTTAATAAATCATCCGTTAAAATCTGTAACGGTGCACTTGGCTGTGTTGTCGTATTTAAAGTTACATCTGTATTGTCATTCGCTACCGGTGGTAACTCTCCATAAGTAACTGTTACTATAGCTGATGTTGCATTGCCTTCTGCATCACTTACCGTATAACCAATCACTGTTGGATCTGTTGTAAAGCCTGCTTCTGGATCGAAGGTTAAACTACCTGATCCATCATAAGACCAAACTCCTTCACCTGCAACTGTTAATTGATAATCCGATGCTCCTGGTGTACCACTCACAACTGCTCCTGCTGGTAATGGGTTTGCTGTACTTCCAAACACAAAAGTGTTCGCTACAACTGCATCGCCCTCTGTATCATTACCTAAAACATTTAGTGTAACATCTGATGCTACCGTATTGCCTAAACTCTCATCATTTACTGCTACTGGTACATAATCTACCGTTACTGTAGCTGGCGTAGCACTTACATTCCCATCATTATCCGCTATGTTATAATCTATAGGTGTTGGATCATCTGTAAAACCTGCTAATGGTGTAAAAGTAATTGACCCTGTAACTTCATCAACATTCCATGTTCCTTCTCCTGGTACTGTAACACTTGTTACATCATCGTTTCCATCTACAACATTTGTAGTGGCTCCCGATGGAACTACCAAACTTACCCTTGTTGGATCAATTACACCATCTGAATCAGTATCTGCTCCTGCTCCTGTTAATGGATCTAACGTTACTGCGCCTGCTGGATTTGATGATGAAATATCATCATTCACTATTGGAGCAACTTCTTGATAATCGATCGTTACTGTTGCGGTATCTGTTAAACCTGTTTGATTCTCTGTTAAAGTATAAACTATAGGCGTTGGATCTGCTGTGAAATTAGATGCAAATCCGCCTGATATCGTTTCAGGGTAAATACAATCTCTCCATTTGCTGAATTATAATTCCAAGTTCCTTCTCCTGCAACTACCAAGACATCTTGAACGCCTGCTGTAGATGGATCTAAATCTAAAGTCGTATTCGTTGGACTTGCTGGTGTTACGCCATCACTTAATAAATCATCCGTTAAAATCTGTAACGGTGCACTTGGCTGTGTTGTCGTATTTAAAGTTACATCTGTATTGTCATTCGCTACCGGTGGTAACTCTCCATAAGTAACTGTTACTATAGCTGATGTTGCATTGCCTTCTGCATCACTTACCGTATAACCAATCACTGTTGGATCTGTTGTAAAGCCTGCTTCTGGATCGAAGGTTAAACTACCTGATCCATCATAAGACCAAACTCCTTCACCTGCAACTGTTAATTGATAATCCGATGCTCCTGGTGTACCACTCACAACTGCTCCTGCTGGTAATGGGTTTGCTGTACTTCCAAACACAAAAGTGTTCGCTACAACTGCATCGCCCTCTGTATCATTACCTAAAACATTTAGTGTAACATCTGATGCTACCGTATTGCCTAAACTCTCATCATTTACTGCTACTGGTACATAATCTACCGTTACTGTAGCTGGCGTAGCACTTACATTCCCATCATTATCCGCTATGTTATAATCTATAGGTGTTGGATCATCTGTAAAACCTGCTAATGGTGTAAAAGTAATTGACCCTGTAACTTCATCAACATTCCATGTTCCTTCTCCTGGTACTGTAACACTTGTTACATCATCGTTTCCATCTACAACATTTGTAGTGGCTCCTGATGGAACTACCAAACTTACCCTAGTTGGATCAATTACACCATCTGAATCAGTATCTGCTCCTGCTCCTGTTAATGGATCTAATGTTACTGCGCCTGCTGGATTTGATGATGAAATATCATCATTCACTATTGGAGCAACTTCTTGATAATCGATCGTTACTGTTGCGGTATCTGTTAAACCTGTTTGATTCTCCGTTAAAGTATAAACTATAGGCGTTGGATCTGCTGTGAAATTAGATGCAAATCCGCCTGATATCGTTTCAGGGTAAATACAAGCTCTCCTGTACTATCATTATAATTCCAAGTTCCTTCTCCTGCAACTACTAAGACATCTTGAACGCCTGCTGTAGATGGATCTAAATCTAAAGTCGTATTCGTTGGACTTGCTGGTGTTACGCCATCACTTAATAAATCATCCGTTAAAATCTGTAACGGTGCACTTGGCTGTGTTGTCGTATTTAAAGTTACATCTGTATTGTCATTCGCTACCGGTGGTAACTCTCCATAAGTAACTGTTACTATAGCTGAAGTTGCATTGCCTTCTGCATCACTTACCGTATAACCAATCACTGTTGGATCTGTTGTAAAGCCTGCTTCTGGATCGAAGGTTAAACTACCTGATCCATCATAAGACCAAACTCCTTCACCTGCAACTGTTAATTGATAATCCGATGCTCCTGGTGTACCACTCACAACTGCTCCTGCTGGTAATGGGTTTGCTGTACTTCCAAACACAAAAGTGTTCGCTACAACTGCATCGCCCTCTGTATCATTACCTAAAACATTTAGTGTAACATCTGATGCTACCGTATTGCCTAAACTCTCATCATTTACTGCTACTGGTACATAATCTACCGTTACTGTAGCTGGCGTAGCACTTACATTCCCATCATTATCCGCTATGTTATAATCTATAGGTGTTGGGTCATCTGTAAAACCTGCTAATGGTGTAAAAGTAATTGACCCTGTAACTTCATCAACATTCCATGTTCCTTCTCCTGGTACTGTAACACTTGTTACATCATCGTTTCCATCTACAACATTTGTAGTGGCTCCCGATGGAACTACCAAACTTACCCTAGTTGGATCAATTACACCATCTGAATCAGTATCTGCTCCTGCTCCTGTTAATGGATCTAACGTTACTGCGCCTGCTGGATTTGATGATGAAATATCATCATTCACTATTGGAGCAACTTCTTGATAATCGATCGTTACTGTTGCGGTATCTGTTAAACCTGTTTGATTCTCCGTTAAAGTATAAACTATAGGCGTTGGATCTGCTGTGAAATTAGATGCAAATCCGCCTGATATCGTTTCTGGGTAAATACAAGCTCTCCTGTACTATCATTATAATTCCAAGTTCCTTCTCCTGCAACTACTAAGACATCTTGAACGCCTGCTGTAGATGGATCTAAATCTAAAGTCGTATTCGTTGGACTTGCTGGTGTTACGCCATCACTTAATAAATCATCCGTTAAAATCTGTAACGGTGCACTTGGCTGTGTTGTCGTATTTAAAGTTACATCTGTATTGTCATTCGCTACCGGTGGTAACTCTCCATAAGTAACTGTTACTATAGCTGAAGTTGCATTGCCTTCTGCATCACTTACCGTATAACCAATCACTGTTGGATCTGTTGTAAAGCCTGCTTCTGGATCGAAGGTTAAACTACCTGATCCATCATAAGACCAAACTCCTTCACCTGCAACTGTTAATTGATAATCCGATGCTCCTGGTGTACCACTCACAACTGCTCCTGCTGGTAATGGGTTTGCTGTACTTCCAAACACAAAAGTGTTCGCTACAACTGCATCGCCCTCTGTATCATTACCTAAAACATTTAGTGTAACATCTGATGCTACCGTATTGCCTAAACTCTCATCATTTACTGCTACTGGTACATAATCTACCGTTACTGTAGCTGGCGTAGCACTTACATTCCCATCATTATCCGCTATGTTATAATCTATAGGTGTTGGATCATCTGTAAAACCTGCTAATGGTGTAAAAGTAATTGACCCTGTAACTTCATCAACATTCCATGTTCCTTCTCCTGGTACTGTAACACTTGTTACATCATCGTTTCCATCTACAACATTTGTAGTGGCTCCCGATGGAACTACCAAACTTACCCTAGTTGGATCAATTACACCATCTGAATCAGTATCTGCTCCTGCTCCTGTTAATGGATCTAACGTTACTGCGCCTGCTGGATTTGATGATGAAATATCATCATTCACTATTGGAGCAACTTCTTGATAATCGATCGTTACTGTTGCGGTATCTGTTAAACCTGTTTGATTCTCCGTTAAAGTATAAACTATAGGCGTTGGATCTGCTGTGAAATTAGATGCAAATCCGCCTGATATCGTTTCAGGGTAAATACAAGCTCTCCTGTACTATCATTATAATTCCAAGTTCCTTCTCCTGCAACTACTAAGACATCTTGAACGCCTGCTGTAGATGGATCTAAATCTAAAGTCGTATTCGTTGGACTTGCTGGTGTTACGCCATCACTTAATAAATCATCCGTTAAAATCTGTAACGGTGCACTTGGCTGTGTTGTCGTATTTAAAGTTACATCTGTATTGTCATTCGCTACCGGTGGTAACTCTCCATAAGTAACTGTTACTATAGCTGAAGTTGCATTGCCTTCTGCATCACTTACCGTATAACCAATCACTGTTGGATCTGTTGTAAAGCCTGCTTCCGGATCGAAGGTTAAACTACCTGATCCATCATAAGACCAAACTCCTTCACCTGCAACTGTTAATTGATAATCCGATGCTCCTGGTGTACCACTCACAACTGCTCCTGCTGGTAATGGGTTTGCTGTACTTCCAAACACAAAAGTGTTCGCTACAACTGCATCGCCCTCTGTATCATTACCTAAAACATTTAGTGTAACATCTGATGCTACCGTATTGCCTAAACTCTCATCATTTACTGCTACTGGTACATAATCTACCGTTACTGTAGCTGGCGTAGCACTTACATTCCCATCATTATCCGCTATGTTATAATCTATAGGTGTTGGATCATCTGTAAAACCTGCTAATGGTGTAAAAGTAATTGACCCTGTAACTTCATCAACATTCCATGTTCCTTCTCCTGGTACTGTAACACTTGTTACATCATCGTTTCCATCTACAACATTTGTAGTGGCTCCCGATGGAACTACCAAACTTACCCTTGTTGGATCAATTACACCATCTGAATCAGTATCTGCTCCTGCTCCTGTTAATGGATCTAACGTTACTGCGCCTGCTGGATTTGATGATGAAATATCATCATTCACTATTGGAGCAACTTCTTGATAATCGATCGTTACTGTTGCGGTATCTGTTAAACCTGTTTGATTCTCTGTTAAAGTATAAACTATAGGCGTTGGATCTGCTGTGAAATTAGATGCAAATCCGCCTGATATCGTTTCAGGGTAAATACAAGCTCTCCATTTGCTGATCATTATAATTCCAAGTTCCTTCTCCTGCAACTACTAAGACATCTTGAACGCCTGCTGTAGATGGATCTAAATCTAAAGTCGTATTCGTTGGACTTGCTGGTGTTACGCCATCACTTAATAAATCATCCGTTAAAATCTGTAACGGTGCACTTGGCTGTGTTGTCGTATTTAAAGTTACATCTGTATTGTCATTCGCTACCGGTGGTAACTCTCCATAAGTAACTGTTACTATAGCTGATGTTGCATTGCCTTCTGCATCACTTACCGTATAACCAATCACTGTTGGATCTGTTGTAAAGCCTGCTTCTGGATCGAAGGTTAAACTACCTGATCCATCATAAGACCAAACTCCTTCACCTGCAACTGTTAATTGATAATCCGATGCTCCTGGTGTACCACTCACAACTGCTCCTGCTGGTAATGGGTTTGCTGTACTTCCAAACACAAAAGTGTTCGCTACAACTGCATCGCCCTCTGTATCATTACCTAAAACATTTAGTGTAACATCTGATGCTACCGTATTGCCTAAACTCTCATCATTTACTGCTACTGGTACATAATCTACCGTTACTGTAGCTGGCGTAGCACTTACATTCCCATCATTATCCGCTATGTTATAATCTATAGGTGTTGGATCATCTGTAAAACCTGCTAATGGTGTAAAAGTAATTGACCCTGTAACTTCATCAACATTCCATGTTCCTTCTCCTGGTACTGTAACACTTGTTACATCATCGTTTCCATCTACAACATTTGTAGTGGCTCCTGATGGAACTACCAAACTTACCCTAGTTGGATCAATTACACCATCTGAATCAGTATCTGCTCCTGCTCCTGTTAATGGATCTAATGTTACTGCGCCTGCTGGATTTGATGATGAAATATCATCATTCACTATTGGAGCAACTTCTTGATAATCGATCGTTACTGTTGCGGTATCTGTTAAACCTGTTTGATTCTCCGTTAAAGTATAAACTATAGGCGTTGGATCTGCTGTGAAATTAGATGCAAATCCGCCTGATATCGTTTCTGGGTAAATACAAGCTCTCCTGTACTATCATTATAATTCCAAGTTCCTTCTCCTGCAACTACTAAGACATCTTGAACGCCTGCTGTAGATGGATCTAAATCTAAAGTCGTATTCGTTGGACTTGCTGGTGTTACGCCATCACTTAATAAATCATCCGTTAAAATCTGTAACGGTGCACTTGGCTGTGTTGTCGTATTTAAAGTTACATCTGTATTGTCATTCGCTACCGGTGGCTTATTAACAATAATTGTTTCTGTTAAATCATCACCAACATTTGTAGGGTCTACTTGATCTCCTGATGCTCTCGAAGTAGTATTTATAATTGAGTTACCGAAGTGTTAGCATTAACTGTAGCTGTAATATTTAAAGTTACACTTGCGTTAACCGCTAAGTCACCAATTGTCCAAATTCCGTAACCTGAATTATAAGCCCCTGAACTGTCATCACTTACATAAGTAACTCCTGCTGGTAAATTATCTGTTAAACTTACTCCTGTTGCAGCAGTTGTTCCTCCGTTATTTGTAACTACAATTTTGTAAATAATTGTATCTCCTTCATTAGGAGTTGGATTATCTACCTCTTTAGTTGTTACTAGATCTGAACTATTTATAGGTGTAACTGGTACTTCACTATAATCATCTTCTGATGGATTGTTATTATTAGGTGTTGAATCTAAATCATGTTGATCTGCACCTGTTACTTGTGCTACATTATCATAATTTCCTGTACCTAAAACTTTAGCTGTAATAGACAATGTTGCTGAAGCTCCGTTTGCTAAAGCACCAACAGTCCAAGCTCCGTAAACGCTATTATATGTGGTTGTACCGGAAAGTACTGATGAAACATAAGAATAACCGAGATGGTAATTGATCTGTAACAATTATTCCTGTTGCAACACTTGGTCCTGCGTTATTTACTGTTAAATTAAATACTGCATTTTCACCAACATTTGGTGTTGCATTTACTACTGTCTTTAAAAGACTTATATCAGCTACATCTCTTGGTGTACTAGAAATACTATTTGTATTATTAGCTGAATTACTATCAGCTTCTGTACTCGTAACATTTGCTGTATTTGTATACACGCCAGTTGCTAATACTGTTGCAGTAATATTTAAACTTGTTGTTGTTCCGTTAGCTAAACTACCAATAGTCCAAACGCCAGTACCAGGAACATAAGCTCCAGCACTATCATCACTTACCCAAGAATATCCGAAGGTAAAACATCGTTAGAAATTACATTAGTTGCATCACTAGGTCCATTATTTGCTATTTCTATGGTAAAGACAACATTAGAACCAACATCTGGTGTTGCATTGTCTATTCTCTTCATTAAAGCAAGGTCTACTAATGGTGATGGTGATGGTGTTACTGTTGAAAAATCATCTCCTGTTCCATCATTTACTGTAGAATCTGGATCTGCTTGATCACTACTTGTTACTTCTGCATCATTTTTATAAACTCCACTTTCTAAAACTGTGGCTACTATTTGAATTGTTTCTGTTGTTCCTGCTATAATTGGTCTTGATACAGTCCATAACCCCGTTGTACTATTATACATTCCTGCTGTTGGACTTGCACTTACAAACTGGTAACCTGTTGGTAATTGATCTGTAATTACAACATTTGTAGCATCACTTGGTCCTGCATTGCTTACATCAATAGTAAACGTAACATTATCGCCAACATTTGGCGAAGATATATCTACAACTTTAGATACAGATAAATCTGCTCTTTCTACAGGTGTAACAACTACCTTTTCTTGATCATCTTCTAAAATATCATTATTACCAGGTGTAGAGTTTTCATCTACTTCTGTAGTACCTGTAATTTCGGCAATATTGTCATAATCTCCTGTTGGTAAAACTGTTGCTTCAATCTCTAAAGTAGCATTTGTAATTCCTAAATTTCCAATGGTCCAAGAACCTGATACTGAATCATAAGATCCAACAGATGGTGTTGCTCCTACAAAACTATAACCACTTGGTAATTCATCTGAAACCACAACTCCTGTTGCGTTACTTGGTCCTGCATTTGTTACTGTAATTGTAAATTTAACATTGCTACCTACATTAGGTGAAGAAACATCAACTCCTTTAGTTAAACTCAAGTTAACTAAAGGATCTCTAGATACTGTTACCTCATCTTGATCATCTTCTGTTAAATCATCATTGTTTGGTGCAGAATCAACATCTGTTTCTGTTGCACTTGTAATTTCTGCAACATTTGTATAATTTCCTGTAGCTAATACAGTTGCTGTAACATTTAAAGTAGCTGTTGTTCCGTTTGCTAAATTTCCTATAGTCCAAACACCCGTAGCTGGCACGTAACTTGCGCCACCAGTATGACTTACTAAAGTATATCCTGATGGTAATTGATCTGTAACTACTACTCCTGTTGCGTTACTTGGTCCGTCATTAGATACAATTACTGTAAATACCACATCCGTACCTGCCACAACTTGCACGTTATCTACAGATTTTGTTAACGATAAATCTATTAAAGGTGTTGGTGTTGTGCTTGTAGTAGAATAATCATCTTCGGTTACAGCTCCATTATTTTCTGTAGAGTTTGGATCAAATTGATCTGTTGCAGTAACTTCAGCATCATTTTTATATTCATTAGCAGCACCTGTTGCAGCGTTTACCATCGCTACAATATCTAAATATTCTGTTTTTCCGTTTAAAACACTTCCTGAAAGCGTCCAATTACCAGTAGCTGAATCATAAGCACCTGAAGTTGCTGTATAACTTACAAATGTATAACCTACAGGTAATTGATCATTAACTACTACTGATGTAGCATCACTTGGGCCTGAATTTGTTAAAGCAAGTGTAAACTTAACATTATCCCCTACTATAGGAGTTGATTCATCTACTGTTTTAACAAGTGATAAATTAGCCACCTTTGTTGGTGTAATATCTACTTGTGCTTGATCATCTTCTGTAATAGTGTTGTTACCAGGTGTAGAATCTGGATCTTGTTGATCTGAATGAACTACTTCTGCTACATTATTATAATTACCCGAATCATTAATAATTGCATCAATTTCTAAAACTGAAGATCCTCCTGCTGCTATAGTACCTATAACCCAAGAACCAGTTGCTGGTGTATAAGCTCCAGAACCATTATCGGCATCATACGAATATCCTGTTGGTAAATATTCTACCACATTAACTCCTGTAGCAATACTTGGTCCTGCATTATTAACAGTAATTGTAAATTTAACTTTTTCGCCAACTAAATAACTTGAACCATTTGCTGGTGCACTTACCGTTTTTGTTAAATTTAAATCTGCAACAGATACTGGAACTGTTGCTTCAGAATCTTGGTTATTAGAAGTATCTGAATCTGTTTCATTTGTTGCTGATATTGAAGCGGTATTGTTATATGAACCTGACGCATTAACTGTAGCCGTAATATCTAAACTTTCTGATGCTCCATTTGCTAAATTCCCAACAGTCCATACAATTCCTGTTCCGGAGGCTGGTGTAGAATCATCGATACTTGCGCCACCTGTTGCAGAATTAGAACTTACATATGTATAACCGAGATGGTAACACATCTGAAACAGCAATACCAGTAGCATTACTTGGTCCGTTATTATTTACAGTTATCGTAAATATAACGTTAGAACCCACATTTGGAGCTGCGTTATTTACCGTTTTAACTAAAGCAATATCTACTACCGGACCCGGTGTTGTAGTTACAGAACTTTGATCGTCTTCTGATAAGACATTATTATTAGGTGTAGAATCTGGATCTGATTGATCTAAGCTTGTAATTTGTGCAGTATTTATATAAGGTCCGAAGCTTCTACTGTAACTTTATATGTTAAGATAACAGAACTACCTTTTGAAATTGTTAAACCATCCCAATTAATACTTCTCCCTCCAGCATTATAAATACCTCCATTACTTACAGAACCTGTTACAATAGAATAACCTATTGGTAGTTCGTCTAACACACTTACTCCTGTTCCGTCAAAATTGGCATTATTGTTTGTAACTTCAATCTGAAAATCTAAAACATCACCTACACTGATTGGTAAAGGTGTTACTAATGTTTTTTCTAAATCTAAATCTACACTAGGTAATATTGTTATAACAACGTTATCTGTAGTTCTTGCACATGGATTATTATCAACTGTCCAAGTAAATTCGTAAGTACCTGGTACTGTACCTGCAACATTTGTAGCAGGGTCATTTATATCTAAAATATTTGGTGTATTTGGTCCTGATACGAATGTCCAAACTCCTTCTCCTGGTAAAGGGTCGTTTGCTGCTAAAACAACGGCATCAAACTGAGATAAATTTTGATCTGGGCCCGCATTTGCTGCTGCTACATCATCTGTAATTGTTACCTCCATCGTATCAGAGAAAGAACATCCACCATTTGACGAAGTCCACATAAAAGTATAAACTCCTGCACTTGTTAATCCTGTAACTCCTGTATCTTCATTAAATTTATTATCAAAAGTTACTATTGATGGTGTAGTACCTACCTGAGACCACTCTCCGGTACCAACAGTTATGTTATTACCATTCATTACAACAGAAGAAGACGCGCATAAAAACTGGTTAGGTCCTGCATCTGGTTCTGTTGGAGGAACACCATTATAAGTTATTGTTATAATATCTTCTTTAGTTGCACAACTACCGTTTGCAACCTTCCATCTAAAAGTATAATCACCTAAAGCTAATGTATATTCATTAACTATAGAAAGAGCTGTTGTTGGATTGTTTGGGCTATCAATTGAAATATCTCCTGGTGTATAAGATGCTGGCGGATCATATGCAGCAATATTATAAGGATTACCACTACCATCTAAACTATTACTATCAATTAATTCCCAAGTTCCTAAACCGTTTATTGGTGTTGCAGCCTCTAAAACAGTTGAAAACTGACAAGAATTATCTGGAATTGGCGTAATAACTGCATCACTTGGTTCTAAATAAGAATTAACTCGAACAAAATCACTTATTCCGTTAGTACAATTACTTCCAGGATTGGTTGATTTAAATTGAAATATATACAAACCTTCTACTGTTGTAGAAAGCTCAATATTTGTTGTTGGATTGTTAACTGCAAGTATATTCGCAGCGCCTGGAGCTGGTTCACTTATTACTGACCATTCACCTTCACTTGGACTTGTTAACGCAGTTGCATTCATTGTTGCAATGTTCGTATCTCCCAAACAAACCTCTTGATCTGTACCTGCATTAGGTGTTTCTGGTGGTGCACTGTTTGTAACAGTTACAGTATCTGTATCTCCACAAGCTACACCAGGCGTAGTATATGTAAATTGATATGTATTACCTGGAATAATATCAACAGTGGCTAATCCATTTCCAATTGAAACAGGATTAGGACTATCTGAACCTGTAGAGCTTAAAAAAGTCCATGTACCGTTATTGGATAACGTTTCATTTCCTTGTAAGATAACAGATGTTGCATCGCATAAATCTATATCTGCACCTGCATCTGCTGGTTCATTTACAGTTAACGTAAAATCTACAGAAGGAACACTCGGAGGACAAAATGGATTATCCGAAGAAATTGTCCATCTAAAAACATAAACACCTGTAGACATTCCTGAAACTGTAAGATCTGGGTTTGTGGCGTTTATTGTAGGATTATTTGGTCCTGAAACTATAGACCATATTCCAGTACCACCGTTTCCTGGGGTTGCTACAGCTTGCGATCCTAAACCTCCATAAACTGTAGTAGAGTTATCTACTTGAGATGATACATAAGAAGTACCACACGTAGTATCTGAAGACGCACCTGTTAAAGCTGCATCTTCTGCTTGTAAATACACATCAAAACTTACTGAATCTGGATTATCATAAGTACAAAGACCTTTATCTACATTCCATTCAAATTCATAAGAATATCCTGGTTTTAAATTAGAAAAAGTTGCTGTAGGTGAATTTATATCGTCTACAGACCAAGAATTATCCCCTTGCTTTAAAACCCAAGTACCTGTAAAACCATGAACAGCAGGATCATCTGCATTCATTGTAACAGATATTGGTTGACTCGTTGCACATACATCAGTAATTGTTCCGGCATCATAAATTACTCCAGGATCTACAGTAATAGAAACCGTATCTGTAAATTCTGTTGTACATGCAGAAGGGTTTGTGGTTTTCCATTCAAAAACATATTGACCTGCTTGTAAACCTGTATAAGTTGCATTTGGGTCTGCATCTGTTTGTGAATAATAATAATCTGGTATAGCTGCCTGCGCTGTTACTGCATCTTGTGCTGTTACCGTATTTTGCGCTGTTACTGCATCTTGTGCCGCTACAGCAACTTGTGCCGCTACAGCAACTTGTGCAGGTATTGCATCTTGAGCATCCGCAGCAGTAATAATTACATTTGTTTGAGCAGGAACTTCTGCCTGAGCAGGAATTGCTGCTTGATAAGCTACCGCTGGTTGATAAGCTACCGCTGGTTGCGCTAAAATTTCTGGTTGTGCCAAAACCTCTGGTTGCGCTAAAACTTCCGGTTGTCCGTTTTGAGCAGGTTGATAGGCTACCGCAGGTTGGTACGGGATTGCTGCTTGATAAGCTACAGCCGGTTGTGCTAGAACTTCGGTTGCGCTAAAATTTCTGGCTGTGCCGGAACTGCTGGCTGATATGCAATGTCTTGAGGATTAGGAGATGCCACAATAGCTACTTGAGCACTAACTGCATCTTGCGCCGTAACAGCATTTTGTGATGTAACAGGGTTTTGTGATGTAACAGCAGCTTGTGCAGGTATAGCATCTTGTGCTGCAACTGCATCTTGCCCAGGAGTTTTTATACCGTATGTGGTAGTAGGGTCCGGTGCACCATTTGGCTTACTAACAATTGTCCACTCACCTACTGTTTGATTTGTATCATTAAAACTCGATGCGTCCGCATTTAAAGTTACACTTGTTGTACCACTTGCCAAACATACATCATCCCCTGCAAATGCAGCCGATGGTGCAACATCTGAATCTACATCTAATGTAACTGATGTAGCATAAGTACATGGTGTAGCAGCCGTAGTTGCTACTTGCCACTCAATTTGGTAAGTAGTGTTTGGTGCTAAATTTACCGATGTTCTTATATTATTCTTATCAGAAAAAACCACTGCTGGATTAGCATCTACCTGAACCCATTCACCAACTTCATTCGAAGCTAATGGTGTAGCCTCTAATATAAAATCACCAGCACAAAGATTACTTGTTGTTGGCGGTGGAATTATTTGAGAATTTGGTGTAACAGACACAGTTACTTGCGTATCGTCTGTAGAAGGTGTTGACCCAGGAGGACCACTAACAATATGCCATCTAAAGTTGTAAACTCCAGAACCTGGCATTGTAACTAATGTGTTATATAAAGTTTCATCCGCAAACACTGCAATACCTGGCCCATCAATTTGAGTCCAATAACCTGTGTATACATTTGTTACACCTGGTTGTGTTGCTGTAGGATCGTTACCCGCTAAGTTTGTAGAAGCATCACCACAGGGTAAAACAGAGTCTGTACCTGCATTTGCTGCCATATCTTGATTTGCTCCGGGTGCTTCTGAAACTATAATCGTAATATCTTCTGATGCAGAACCACAACCTGTTAAACCTTCTCCTGAAGCAAATCTTGTAATACGTATTACATAAGTACCAATGTCATCTAAACCAGAAACATTTATATTTCCTGAAGAATATGTATAAACTGGCACTACTGTACCTGGTCCACTTACTAAAGCAGCTGTTGTACTAGTTCCTCCTGAAAAAACATAAGGTAAATCTACACTATTATATGGTGAAGAAGGTATAGGATTCTCTCGGAGTAGTTGGAAGTACAATAGTATTAGTTGCTCCGTTAACATCAATTGTAGTTGGATCATTTCTAAACAATACACTTACATCATCAAAAGAATCACATTCGTAAAGTGGATTTCCTAAATTAGGTGCAGTAATTGTCCATCTAAATCTATAATCTGCTGTACCAGACATTCCGAAACTGTAGTTGTATTACTTGTATTATCACTAAAAGTTACAGGAGGGTTACTATCAATTTGAGTCCATAAACCAGTTTCACCTGCATAAAGAGGCAAATTACCTTCTAGAACAGTAGATGTTACTGGTGTACAATATACTTGATCTGGACCAGCATCTGAACTCGTGTTTTGTTGAGTTGCTGCAGGCACATTTATAGTAACTGTATCTGTTCCTGTAGCACAAGGACCGTTTACCGTCCATCTTAAAGTATAAGAACCTTCTGTTAATTGGCTTACAACTGTATTGGGGTCATTTAAATCAACGATGTTTGGTAATGCAGGACCCGATACAAAAGACCAAGTTCCTTGTTGTCCATTACCTAAACCACCAACAGATGCAGACATTGTTACACTTTGAAAATTTGTATAACATTCGGCACATCTGTAAATGCTTCTAAATCGGCCCAGCATCTACAACTGGATCACCTCCTAGATTTGTAATTACTACAAGGTCGTCTGTAGGACAAGTTTTAGTTTGAGTTGGATTTGTAATAGACCATCTTAATGTAGTATCTCCAACTTCTGTATCACTTAATGTAATTGTAGTTGTAGGAGAATTAACATCTGCTATTGTTACACCTGCATTGTCATTTCCGTTAATTGTCCACTCACCAACCTCACCAATAGCTGTGTTAGGTGCATTTGCAGAAAGCGAATAAACACCAGGACAACCGCTAATATTATCACCAGCCTCTGCCAAAGTATTTTCATTAACAGTAATCGTTACATTTTGTGAGTTATCACCGGAACCATCAAAACATTCTCCTGTTAGTTTGAACTCATAAACTTCTCCACCTACTAATCCGTCTACAATCGTAGAAGCTGAATTAGGTGTTTGTAAAATTACACTTGGTCCTGAAACTTGTGTCCATCTTGGATTAACTACTTTAGGATCTGTATCACCAGGAGCAATACCAAAAGAAGAACTAGTTAAAAATAAACCATCTGTAACACATATAGTTTTACTATTACCAGCATTTAGGTTACAGGTTTGTGAATATGAACTATTGCTAAATAATATAATAGCAAATAATGCAAAAATTAATGACACTTTATTATATGAATAAGAAGTGTAATTTGTAGATAAGTAATTTTTCCTCATATTTAATTTAATTATTTTAAAACAAAAAGCAGAATACACCTTGTATAATTACAAGGTGTATTCTGCTTTGATTAAAAGACAATATATTTATTAACTGTCTTTAAACAACAAGATTTTTTATTAGTTAGTAATAAGGTAATAGTCGGTTTCAATTCCTCTAATTTTAATTTCGCTAAATATTAAATTGCGCATATTTTTTTATTGGAGGAACGCAAATATATATAAAAAAATAACTTATGATAATAAATTAAAGTAAAATGCAAATTTATTTGATAGAAAGCAACTACTATTTATATATATATATTATTGAGAAACAATTTCTTTTATAAAGTCACATAAAAAATATTTTTTTAGAAAAAAATATAAAAAAACAGAATATCAGTATTTTAAAAATTTTCAATTATATAAATAAAATCATTACTTAAAATTCAATTTTACAAAAAACACTATTACTTCTACTAATTTTTTAAAATAATTAGATAAATTAAATCGTCATAAAGAATATTTTTATTTGATAAATAGATTTGATTAGAATATATCCGCTGAAAAAAAATAAACGTAAGGTTAGAAAATAAATTCTATTAAGTACAAAACCCACAAACATAATGTTTGTGGGCTTTTGGTGAGATTTGTAAATCTCTAGGCGGAGAAAGAGGGATTCGAACCCCCGGACCTGTTACAGTCAACAGTTTTCAAGACTGCCGCATTCGACCACTCTGCCATTTCTCCAAGTGTCTCATCAGGTATCCCCTGAATGCGGATGCAAATATAGAAAGGTTTTTTAATTCTGAAAAACAAAAATGAAGTTTTTTTAAAAAAATTTGAAAATAATATTTTTAATTCTCTATAACACTAATATTCAGACTATCACCAAAAAATAAAAATTATAGGTATCATTTAAAATATTACAAAAGATAATATCATCGAGAACACTTTATTATATTTGTAAATAAATACAAAAAAAATGGCATTTAATTCTTTTGGAAAATTATTAAAAGTAACCACTTACGGTGAATCTCACGGAACCGCTATTGGTGGTGTCATTGATGGTTTTCCTGCTGGGTTAAAAATTGATTTAGAAGCTATTCAAAATGAATTGAATAGACGTAAACCTGGTCAATCTAAAATTGTAACACAACGTAAAGAACCGAGATACGGTAGAGTTTTTATCCGGTATATTTGAAGAAAAAACTACAGGTACTTCTATTGGTTTTATTATAAGAAATACCAATCAAAAATCTAAAGACTACAATCATAACACCAATGTTTATAGACCTTCACATGCAGATTACACGTATGATAAAAAATTTGGAGGTAGAGATTATAGAGGTGGTGGTAGAAGTTCTGCTAGAGAAACTGCCAATTGGGTTGTTGCTGGCGCTTTAGCAAAACAATTAATAGCATCAATGAAAATTAATGCTTTTACTTCCTCTGTAGGCGATATTTTTATTGATAAGCCTTATCAAGATTTAGATTTTTCTAAGACAGAAAACAACATTGTAAGATGTCCGGATGAAAGTTCTGCAGATAAAATGATTGCTAAAATTCAAGAAATAAGAAAAGCAGGAGATACTATTGGCGGTACTATTACATGTGTTGCACAAAATATACCTGTTGGCTTAGGTGAACCTATATTTAATAAATTGCATGCAGAATTAGGCAAAGCAATGTTATCTATTAATGCTGTTAAAGGTTTTGAGTTTGGAAGTGGTTTTTGTGGTGCAAAAATGAAAGGATCTGAGCATAATGACATTTTTAATGCTGATGGATCTACTGAATCTAATCTTTCCGGAGGAATTCAAGGAGGTATTAGTAACGGAATGGATATTTACTTTAGAGTAGCTTTTAAACCTGTTGCTACAATAATGACAAATCAACAAACTATAAACTCTGAATATGAGGTAACAGAAATAACTGGTAAAGGGCGTCATGATCCTTGTGTTGTACCAAGAGCTGTACCTATTGTTGAAGCCATGACTGCTCTAGTATTAGCAGATTTTTGGTTATTAAACAAAACAAGAAAAATATAATAAAAAAGCGAAACTTTAAAAAGTTTCGCTTTTTTTATGCTTCACCAGTTGGCCCAAAATTCATTGGAATTGGTGGTTGTTCATAATCTTTAATTTCACCGTTTTGTTGTTCAAACTTTCTAACATTTTCTGCCAATGCTTTAGAAAGTCTTTTTGCATGTTGCGGAGTTAAAATAATTCTAGACTTTACTTTGGCCTTTGGTACACCAGGCATAATATTAATAAAATCTACTATAAACTCTGAAACAGAATGATTAATTATAGCTAAATTAGAATATGTACCTTCTGCAATTTCTTGATCTAATTCTATATTTAATTGTCCGTCTTTATTTTGATTTTCTTCCATAATCTTGTTTATATATCAATTAATTTATAATAAAAAAAGTTGAATTGAATAATGTAAACAGGTTACAGTAAACAATTCAACTTTTAAAATATATTACTAATAAAAGCTACTATTAGAAACTTTGTTCTATTTCGTCTTTAGGACCAACTAGAATATTTTCATAAGCTCTCATACCTGTACCTGCTGGTATTCTCTTACCTACAATTACATTTTCTTTCAATCCTTCTAAAGTATCTACTTTACCGCTTACAGCTGCTTCATTTAATACTTTTGTAGTTTCCTGGAAAGAAGCTGCAGAAATAAATGATTTCGTCTGTAAAGATGCTCTTGTAATACCTTGTAAAACTTGTTCTGCTGTTGCTGGTCTCGCATCTCTAGCTTCAACTAAGTTCTGATCGTTTCTTCTTAATAAAGAATTCTCATCTCTTAATTGACGTGCAGAAATAATCTGTCCCGCTCTTAAATTTTCAGAATCTCCAGCATTTTCAACAACTTTCATTCCGTAAATTGCATCATTATCTTTGATAAAGTCAATTTTGTGAATTAATTGATTCTCTAAAAATAAAGTATCTCCAGAATCAATAATCTTAACTTTACGCATCATTTGACGTACAACTACTTCGAAATGCTTATCATTAATTTTTACACCTTGTAAACGATATACTTCTTGAATTTCGTTTACTAAGTATTCTTGAACTGCAGATGGTCCTTTAATTCTTAATATATCTGAAGGAGTTGTAGCTCCGTCTGATAATGGCATACCAGCTTTAATAAAGTCATT
Source organism: Polaribacter sp. HA6-7 (assembly GCF_055693625.1). Classification (NCBI taxonomy): domain Bacteria; kingdom Pseudomonadati; phylum Bacteroidota; class Flavobacteriia; order Flavobacteriales; family Flavobacteriaceae; genus Polaribacter; species Polaribacter sp. HA6-7. The sequence goes on along the minus strand of NZ_CM146338.1, from coordinate 943,723 downwards.
TTCTTGAACTAAAATTTGGTTAGAAAGTTTAACTAAATACTTACTAATATCTCCAGTTTTAGATTCAACAATAATTTCTCTATTACCACGCTTAATTTTACCGAAAGAAACAACACCGTCTATCTCTGATACTACTGATGGATTAGAAGGATTACGTGCTTCAAATAATTCTGTTACACGAGGTAAACCTCCTGTAATATCACCTGCTTTACCAGATTTTCTTGGTATTTTAACTAACGTATGTCCAGATTCTACCATCTGTCCATCATCAATCATTAAATGTGCACCTACTGGTAAACTATAAGAACGTAAAGCATTACCATCTTCATCTTCAATAATCAATGAAGCGATAATTTTCTTGTTCTTAGAATCGATCATTACCTTTTCTTGGAAACCAGTTTGCTCATCAACTTCAACAGAGTAATTAATACCTTGTTCTAAGTTATCAAACTTAACTCGTCCACTAAATTCAGAAACAATTACACCGTTAAATGGATCCCATTGTACAATTACATCACCTTTCTTAATAGTCTTTCTCTCTTTATCAAAGATGATAGATCCATAAGGTATAATGTTTGTACTTTGAGTAATTCCTGTTTTCTTATCTATAATTTTAATTTCTGCTGTTCTAGAAATTACAATGTCAACATCGTTACCTTCGCTATCTTTACCAACAACAGTTCTTAAATCTTCAATAGTTACATTACCATCAAATTTAGCTATTAACTTATTGTCTTCAGAAATGTTACCTGCTACCCCACCAACGTGGAATGTACGTAACGTTAACTGTGTACCTGGTTCTCCAATAGATTGCGCTGCAATTACACCAACTGCTTCACCAATTTGAACTTTGTTAAGAGTAGATAAACTTTGACCATAACATTTTGCACAAATACCTTTTGTAGATTCACAAGATAACGGAGATCTAACTTCTACACTATCTACACCGAGACTCTTCAACTGCTTTTGCTAATTGATAAGTAATAGGTTGGTTAGCTTCTAAAAGTAAGTCTTCTGTTATTGGATGATAAACGTTGTTTAAAGAAATACGTCCTTCAATTCTATCTGATAAAGATTCTACAATCTCATCATTCTTCTTTAATGGAGCAACTTCTAAACCTCTTAATGTACCACAATCTTCTTCGTTGATAATAACATCTTGAGAAACATCTACCAATCTACGTGTTAAATAACCCGCATCGGCTGTTTTTAATGCTGTATCGGCAAGACCTTTACGCGCACCGTGAGTAGAAATGAAGTATTCTAAAATTGATAAACCTTCCTTAAAGTTAGAAAGAATTGGATTTTCAATAATTTCTCCACCTCCTGCAGTAGATTTTTTAGGTTTTGCCATTAATCCACGCATACCTGTTAACTGACGAATCTGCTCTTTAGAACCCCTTGCCCCAGAATCAAGCATCATGTATACCGAGTTGAAACCTTGTTGATCTTCACGTAAACGTTTCATAGATAACTCAGTTAAATCGTTATTTGTTCTTCCCCAAATATCAATTACCTGGTTGTAACGCTCTTTCTGCGTTAACATACCCATATTATAGTTACCTACAATTGCTTCTACTTCTTTGTTTGCTGCATCGATCATTCCTTGCTTTTCTGCAGGAATAATGATATCTCCTAATGAGAATGATAAACCACCTTGGAAAGCAAATTTATATCCCATATTTTTAATATTATCTAAGAATTCTCCAGTAGTAGGAATATTAGTAGCTTTTAAAATGCCACCAATAATTCCACGTAAATTTTTCTTAGTTAATACTTCATTAATATAACCTGCAACCGGAGGAACAACTTCATTAAATAAAACTCTACCAACAGTAGTTTTAATAATTCTAGTTACTTGTTCTCCATTTTCATCTATATCTTGAGTTCTTACTTTAATACCAGCATTTAAATCAACTTTTTCTTCGTTAAAAGCAATAGTTACTTCTTCCGGAGAATAAAAAGTTAATCCTTCACCTTTAATAGGCACTTCTGGAGTTGAAACTCTTTCTTTTGTCATATAATATAAACCAAGAACCATATCCTGAGAAGGTACAGTTACTGGTGCACCATTTGCAGGGTTTAAGATATTATGAGAAGCCAACATTAATAATTGTGCTTCTAAAATAGCTTCGGTCCTAATGGTAAGTGAACAGCCATTTGATCCCCATCAAAATCGGCATTAAATGCAGAACATGCTAAAGGATGTAATTGTATTGCTTTTCCTTCAATTAATTTTGGTTGAAAAGCTTGAATACCTAATCTGTGTAAGGTAGGAGCCCTGTTTAATAATACTGGATGCCCTTTAATTACATTTTCTAAAATATCCCAAACAACTGGTTCTTTTCTATCTATAATTTTCTTTGCAGATTTTACAGTCTTAACAATACCTCTTTCAATTAATTTTCTAATTACAAAAGGCTTGTAAAGTTCTGCTGCCATATCTTTTGGCAATCCACATTCAGATAATTTCATTTCTGGTCCAACAACAATTACAGAACGTGCAGAGTAATCAACACGCTTTCCTAATAAATTCTGACGGAAACGTCCTTGTTTACCTTTTAATGAATCTGATAAAGATTTTAAAGGTCTGTTAGATTCTGTTTTTACTGCAGATGATTTACGTGTGTTATCAAATAGAGAATCTACAGATTCTTGCAACATACGTTTTTCATTACGTAAAATAACTTCAGGAGCTTTAATTTCAACTAACCTCTTTAAACGGTTGTTTCTAATAATAACTCTTCTATATAAATCATTTAAATCTGAAGTAGCAAAACGACCTCCATCTAATGGAACTAAAGGTCTTAATTCTGGTGGAATTACCGGAACCGCCTTCATAATCATCCACTCAGGATTATTTTCTCTATTTTTTTGAGAATCTCTAAATGCCTCAACAACATTTAAACGCTTTAATGCTTCTGTTTTACGTTGTTTAGAAGTTTCTGTGTTTGCTTTATGTCTTAAATCGAAAGATAATTGCTCTAAATCGATTCTTGCCAATAAGTCAATTAAACACTCAGCACCCATTTTAGCTATAAACTTGTTTGGGTCTGAATCTTCTAAATATTGATTATCTTGAGGTAATTCATCAGCAATATCTAAGTATTCTTCTTCTGTTAAGAAATCCATTTTTTGTAATGGTTCTCCTTCTACATTTTTAGCAATACCTGGCTGAATTACTACGTATCTCTCGTAGTAAATAATCATATCTAACTTTTTAGAAGGTAAACCTAAAAGGTACCCCATTTTGTTAGGTAATGATCTAAAGTACCAAATATGAGCAACAGGAACCACTAAATTAATGTGTCCTACTCTATCTCTACGTACTTTCTTTTCTGTTACTTCTACACCACATCTATCACAAACGATACCTTTGTAGCGAATTCTTTTGTACTTTCCACAAGCACATTCATAATCCTTTACAGGACCAAAAATACGCTCACAAAATAAACCATCTCTTTCTGGTTTGTGCGTACGGTAATTTATTGTTTCTGGTTTTAAAACTTCACCTTTAGAAATTTCTAAAATAGCTTCGGTGATGATAAACCAATTGAGATTTTATTAAACTTTTTTACAGTGTACTTCTCTTGTTTTCTTGCCATGTTGATGGATTCGAATTAAAATTGTAAAAATGGCCTCAATGAGACTTATAAATAAATGATTATAAGAAGTAGATTAAAAAACCTACTTCTTACATCAATTTTTGTTATTCTTCTAATCTAACGTCTAAACCTAAACCTTTAAGTTCGTGCATTAATACGTTAAATGATTCGGTAAACCAGGTTCTGGCATAGTTTCACCTTTCACAATACTTTCGTATGTTTTAGCTCTACCCATAACATCATCAGATTTTACTGTTAAGATTTCTCTTAAGATACTTGATGCACCATATGCTTCAAGGGCCCAAACTTCCATCTCTCCAAAACGTTGACCACCAAACTGAGCTTTACCTCCTAATGGCTGTTGTGTAATTAATGAGTATGGTCCTATAGAACGAGCATGCATTTTATCTTCAATCATATGACCTAATTTAATCATATAAATGATACCAACCGTTGCTGGTTGATCAAAACGTTTACCTGTTCCTCCATCATATAAATATGTGTGCCCAAATCTTGGTACGCCAGCTTCATCAGTAATACCGTTAATTTGCTCTAAAGATGCTCCATCAAAAATAGGTGTTGCATATTTAGTGTTTAATTTTTGACCTGCCCAACCAAGAACAGTTTCATAAATTTGACCAATATTCATACGAGATGGTACACCTAATGGATTTAATACGATATCTACTGGAGTTCCGTCTTCTAAGAAAGGCATATCTTCTGCTCTAACTATACGTGCAACAATACCTTTGTTACCGTGACGTCCTGCCATTTTATCACCAACTTTAAGCTTACGTTTCTTAGCAATGTAAACCTTAGCTAATTTTAAAATACCTGCTGGTAATTCATCTCCAACTGAGATTGTAAACTTTTGACGACGTAATGATCCTTGTAAATCATTTACTTTAATCTTGTAGTTGTGAACTAGTTCACCTACTAATTTATTTAAGTCGCTATCTGTTGTCCAAGAACCAGTTAAATGCACATAATCATCAACAGAGTTTAACATTTTAAGAGTATATTTTTTACCTTTTGGTAAAACTTCTTCTCCTAAATCATTAAATACTCCTTGAGAAGTTTTACCACTAATTAAAGTAAATAATTTCTCGATTAATTCGTCTTTTAAACCTTCAAATTTAGAAACAAAAGATTGCTCTAAAGTAGCTACCGCTTCTTTATCTCTAATTCTCTTATTTTTATCTTTTAAGGCTCTTCTAAATAATTTTTTATCAATTACTACACCTCTTAATGATGGAGAAGCTTTTAATGATGCATCTTTAACATCACCTGCTTTATCACCAAAAATAGCACGTAATAATTTTTCTTCACGAGTAGGGTCAGATTCTCCTTTTGGTGTAATCTTACCAATTAAGATATCACCAGGATTAACTTCTGCACCTATTCTAATCATTCCGTTTTCATCTAAATCTTTTGTAGCTTCTTCAGAAACGTTAGGAATATCATTAGTTAACTCTTCGGTACCTAATTTTGTATCTCTAACATCTAAAGAATATTCATCAATATGAATAGATGTAAATATATCTTCTCGAACAACTTTTTCTGAAATTACGATTGCATCCTCAAAGTTATACCCTTTCCAAGGCATAAAGGCTACTTTCATGTTTCTACCTAAAGCTAATTCTCCTTTTTGTGTTGCATAACCTTCACAAAGAACTTGTCCTTCTTCAACTCTATCACCTCTTTCTACAATTGGTTTTAGGTTAATGTTAGTTCCTTGATTGGTTTTTCTAAACTTAATTAAGTTGTAAGAAACTTCATCAGAATCAAAACTAACAAGTTTTTCTTCTTCTGTTCTATCATACTTAATTGTAATTTTATTAGCATCAACATAAATTACTTCACCTGCTCCTTCTGCATTAATTAAAATACGAGAATCTTTTGCAACTCTACGCTCTAAACCAGTACCAACAATTGGAGATTCTGGTCTTAACAATGGTACAGCTTGACGCATCATGTTAGATCCCATCAAGGCTCTGTTCGCATCATCATGCTCTAAGAATGGTATTAAAGATGCTGAAATTGACGCAATTTGATTTGGAGCAACATCCATATAGTCAATTACATCCGGTGTAACAACCGGGAAATCTCCTTCTTCACGAGCAATAACTCTATCTAAAACAATACTACCATCTTCTTTAAGTTCTAAATTAGATTGAGCAATTTTCTTACCTTCTTCTTCTTCGGCACTTAAATATGTTGGCTCTTCTTTAGCAACAACACCATTATCTACTTTTCTATAAGGCGTTTCGATAAAACCTAAATTATTAACTTTTGCAAATACAGAAAGTGAAGAAATTAAACCAATATTTGGCCCTTCCGGTGTTTCAATAGGACATAGACGTCCATAATGTGTATAATGAACATCACGAACCTCAAAACCTGCTCTTTCTCTTGATAAACCACCTGGACCAAGTGCAGATAATCTACGCTTATGTGTAATCTCTGCTAACGGATTCGTTTGATCCATAAATTGAGATAACTGGTTTGTACCAAAGAAAGAATTAATTACAGATGATAAAGTCTTGGCATTAATTAAATCGATTGGTGTAAACACCTCGTTATCACGCACATTCATACGCTCACGAATTGTTCTTGCCATACGAGCTAAACCAACACCAAATTGACCAGCTAATTGCTCTCCTACGGTTCTTACACGTCTGTTAGATAAGTGATCAATATCATCTACTTCTGCCTTAGAATTGATTAATTCAATTAAATATTTTATTATAGTAATAATATCTAATTTAGTTAATACTTTTTGATCTATAGGCTCATTTAACTGAAGTTTGGTGTTCATTCTAAAACGACCTACTTCACCTAAATTATATCTTTGTTCAGAAAAGAATAATTTATCTATAATACCTCTTGCAGTCTCCTCATCTGGCGGTTCTGCATTACGTAATTGTCTATAAATATGTTCTACTGCTTCTTTTTCAGAATTTGTAGGATCTTTCTGTAACGTATTATGTATAATTGCATAATCTGCCATGTCGTTATCTTCTTTATGAAGTAAAACGGTTTTAGCACCTGCATCTATAATTTCGTCTATATGTTCTTTATCTAAAATTGTATCACGATCAAAAATAATTTCGTTTCTTTCGATAGATACTACTTCACCAGTATCTTCATCTACGAAATCTTCATGCCAAGTTTTTAAAACTCTAGCAGCCAATTTACGACCTAATACTTTTTTTAATCCAGCTTTAGAAACTTTTACTTCTTCTGCAAGGTCAAAAATTTCTAATATATCTTTATCTCTTTCAAAACCTATGGCTCTGAATAATGTTGTTACTGGTAATTTTTTCTTTCTATCAATGTAAGCATACATTACTTGATTGATATCGGTAGCAAATTCTATCCAAGATCCCTTAAAAGGAATAACTCTTGCAGAATATAATTTTGTACCATTTGCGTGGAAAGATTGTCCAAAGAACACACCTGGTGATCTATGTAACTGAGAAACTACCACACGCTCTGCTCCATTTATTACAAAGGTACCAGAGTTTGTCATATAAGGTATTGTACCAAGATAAACATCTTGTACAATTGTTTCGAAATCTTCGTGTTCTGGATCTGTACAGTAAAGTTTTAAACGTGCTTTTAAAGGCACACTGTGCGTAAGACCTCTTTCGATACATTCTTGAATAGAATATCTTGGTGGATCTACGAAGTAGTCTAGAAATTCTAATACGAATTGATTTCTTGTATCTGTTATTGGAAAGTTATCCATGAAGGTTTTGTACAAACCTTCTTCACCTCTTTCTTCTGCTTTCGTTTGAAGTTGGAAAAAATCTTGGAAAGATTTTACCTGAATATCCAAGAAATCTGGATATTCTTTAATCATTTGAGAAGTTGCGAAGTTGATTCTTTCAGTAGTGTTTTTCGTTGCCAAAAGAGTATATTTTTTGATTAAAATCTGAATTAAAATAAAGAACGAATATATACACAAAATGGTTTAGGTCTAGAGACAAGTGTCCCTAGTACCTAAACCTAAATTTGTTTTCCCGTTACGTTTACACGTCGGGAGTAATAGCTTACTTAAGCTCTACCTCAGCTCCAGCTTCTTCTAAAGATGCTTTAAGACCTTCAGCCTCATCTTTAGATACACCTTCTTTTACTGCTGCTGGTGCGCTATCTACGATACCTTTAGCTTCTTTTAATCCTAAACCAGTTAATTCTTTAACTAATTTAACAACTGCTAATTTAGAACCTCCTGCTGCTGTTAAAATAACATCAAATTCAGTTTGCTCATCAGCTGCTTCTGCTCCACCTGCTGCTGGTCCTGCTACTGCTACTGCTGCTGCAGCTGGTTCGATACCATACTCATCTTTTAAAATAGTAGCTAATTCATTAACTTCTTTTACTGTTAAGTTAACTAATTGCTCTGCGAAATCTTTTAATTCTGCCATTTTAATTGTTTTTAAAAATTTTGTTTATTATAGTTTATTTGTGCGCGTAATTATTTTTCAGATAATGTCTTAATAATACCTGAAAGTGTTTGACCACCTGACTGTAATGCTGAAACAACATTCTTAGCAGGAGATTGTAATAATCCAATGATTTCTCCAATTAATTCTTCTCTAGATTTAATATCTACTAAAGCATCTAATTGATCATCTCCAATATAAATAGATTCTTCTGCAAATGCACCTTTTAATAAAGGTCTATCTTTAGATTTCTTTCTAAATTCTTTGATTAATTTCGCAGGTGCATTTGCAGCCTCAGAAATCATCATTGATGTATTTCCTTTTAATACTGTTGGTAAGTCTCCAAAATCTTTATCTGAAGCTTCCATTGCTTTTGCAAGTAATGTATTTTTAACAACTGATAACTGAACTCCTGCTTTAAAACAAGCTCTTCTTAAATTAGATGTTGTTTGTGCATCTAATCCGAAATATCTGCTAAATATAAAGTGTTTGTATCTGCTAATACTGCTGTTAAATCTTGTATTACTTGTGATTTCTCTTCTCTAGTCATAATTATAAGTTTTAACGTATTAAACAGTTTTAACTTCAACAGCTATACTAGGACTCATCGTACTAGACATGAAAACGCTTTTTACATACGTTCCTTTTGCTGTTGTAGGTTTCAATTTAATAATTGTTTGTATTAACTCGTTTGCATTCTCTTCAATCTTCTTAGCATCAAAAGATACTTTTCCAATTGCAGCATGTACAATACCAGTTTTATCTACTTTAAAGTCTATTTTACCAGCTTTAACATCTTGAACGGCTTTTGCAACATCCATAGTAACAGTACCAGTCTTTGGGTTCGGCATTAATCCTCTTGGACCTAATACTCTACCTAAAGGACCTAATTTCCCCATTACACTTGGCATCGTGATGATAACATCAACGTCTGTCCAACCACCTTTAATCTTTTGAAGATATTCATCTAACCCTACATAATCTGCACCTGCTGCTGTAGCTTCTGCTTCTTTATCCGGAGTTACTAATGCTAAAACTTTAACATCTTTTCCTGTTCCGTGAGGTAATGTTACAACACCACGAACCATTTGATTAGCTTTACGTGGATCTACTCCTAAACGAATTGCTAAATCTACTGATGCATCAAACTTTACATTAGTAATGTCTTTGACTAGAGCTGAAGCTGCTGCTAAATCATAAGATTTAGAGCTATCTACTTTTGCGTAAGCTTCTTTTTGCTTTTTTGTTAATTTTGCCATTTTACTACTTTTTATAAAGTTTATGCTGGTGCATCACCTTTTACTGTTAATCCCATAGAACGTGCTGTACCTGCAATCATACGCATTGCTGAAGAAACTTCAAAGGCATTTAAATCTACCATCTTGTCTTCTGCAATTGTTTTAATTTGATCCCAAGTAACTGATGCTACTTTCTTTCTGTTTGGTTCACCTGAACCCTTTTTAATTTTGGCCGCTTCTAGTAACTGAACTGCTGCAGGAGGAGTTTTTACAACAAAATCAAACGATTTGTCTTTGAAAACAGTAATAACAACAGGTAATACTTTACCTTGTTTGTCTTGCGTTCTTGCATTAAACTGTTTACAGAACTCCATAATGTTAACACCAGCAGCACCTAAAGCGGGTCCAACCGGCGGCGATGGATTCGCTGCGCCTCCCCTTACTTGTAACTTAACTACTTTACTAACTTCTTTTGCCATTTTAAAAATGTTTAATGATTTATTTTAAGTTGGAAGCCAAAAAATAAATCGATATATATTTGTGTAACAATTATATCTTTTCTACTTGCATATAACTTAATTCTAATGGTGTTTTTCTTCCGAATATTTTAACCATTACCTCAAGCTTACGCTTTTCTTCATTTACTTTTTCAATAGTACCATCAAAACCATTAAATGGCCCATCAACTACTTTTATTGTTTCTCCGATATTAAATGGAATTGCAACATTCTCATCTCTTACAGATAATTCATCTACTTTACCTAACATTCTGTTCACTTCAGATTTACGCATAGGTACAGGTTCACCTCCTTTAGTTTCACCTAAAAAACCAATTACACCTGTAATTGCTTTAATAACGTGAGGTACTTCACCGGATAAATTAGCTTCAACCATAATGTAACCAGGAAAATAAACTCTTTCTCTATTTATTTTCTTACCATTACGTACTTGTACAACTTTCTCTGTAGGTACTATTACTTGGCTTACATAATCAGATAAGCCTACCCTAGAGATTTCTGTCTCTATGTAAGCTTTTACCTTATTCTCTTGTCCACCAATGGCCCTAACAACATACCATTTCATTACTGAATCAGTCGCCATCTCTAATTAGATTTAAACATTGTGAAAAAGTTATCCAAACCTGTTTGAAAAACATAGTCTATACCTGCTACAGCTAAAGCGAACAAAATAGTGAACACTGCTACTGTTACTGTTGTCTTTTGCGCATCTTCTTTAGAGATCCAAGTCATGTGATTACTTAGTTCATCAAAAGAATCTTTAATATATTGTATAAACTTCATTCTAATTGTATGTTTTTGCACGGATTGAGAGACTCGAACTCCCGACACCTGGTTTTGGAGACCAGTGCTCTACCAACTGAGCTAAACCCGTTTATTATTTCATTTATAAAGGCATCCCGATAAAATCGGGACACCCTTTTAAATTTATACTTAATAAATCAATATATAAAATATTAATCTAATAATTCAGTTACCTGACCTGCACCTACAGTTCTACCACCTTCACGGATAGCGAAACGTAAACCAACGTTTAATGCGATTGGCTGGATTAAATCTACAGTAATTGTTAAGTTATCTCCTGGCATTACCATTTCAACACCATCAGGTAAGTTAATTGTACCTGTAACATCCGTAGTTCTTACATAGAATTGTGGACGGTAATTGTTATGGAATGGAGTATGACGACCACCTTCTTCCTTCTTTAAAACATAAACTTCTGCTTTAAATTTAGCGTGTGGTGTTACAGAACCTGGCTTACAGATTACCATACCTCTTTTAATATCTTCTTTAGCAATACCTCTTAATAAGATACCTGCATTATCTCCAGCCTCACCTCTATCTAAGATTTGACGGAACATTTCAATACCAGTAATAGTAGAAGTCATTTTTTCAGCTCCCATACCGATAATATCTACAACATCTCCAGTGTTTGCAATACCAGTCTCAATACGACCAGTTGCAACTGTACCACGACCTGTAATAGAGAATACATCTTCAACAGGCATTAAGAAATCTTTATCAACCTCTCTTAATGGCTCTTCAATCCAAGCATCAACTTCTCTCATCAATTCAAGAACAGTATCAACCCATTTTTGCTCACCATTTAAAGCTCCTAAAGCAGAACCTGAAACTACAGGACCATTATCTCCATCATATTCATAGAAAGATAATAATTCTCTAACTTCCATATCAACTAATTCTAAAAGCTCTTCATCATCAACCATATCAACTTTGTTTAAGAAAACAACGATACGAGGAATCCCTACCTGACGACCTAACAAGATATGCTCTCTAGTCTGTGGCATTGGTCCATCTGTTGCAGCAACAACTAAAATAGCACCATCCATTTGAGCAGCACCCGTTACCATGTTCTTAACATAATCGGCGTGACCTGGACAATCTACGTGTGCATAGTGACGCTTTTCAGTTTGGTACTCTACGTGAGAAGTGTTAATTGTAATACCTCTTTCTTTTTCTTCCGGAGCATTATCAATCTGATCAAAAGATCTAGCCTCAGAGAATCCTGCATCAGCTAATACTTTAGTAATAGCCGCAGTTAAAGTTGTTTTACCGTGATCTACGTGTCCGATAGTACCAATGTTTAAGTGTGGTTTCGAACGGTCAAAAGTTCCTTTTGCCATAATTATTAATTTTAATTCTTAGTTTAAATATATTTAGTGTCTAATAATACATAAAAAATGAGCCAGCGATGGGATTTGAACCCACGACCTCATCCCTACCAAGGATGCGCTCTACCAACTGAGCTACACCGGCTTGTTGATATTTTAGAGCGAAAGACCGGGTTCGAACCGGCGACATTCAGCTTGGAAGGCTGACGCTCTACCAACTGAGCTACTTTCGCAAATTGTAAATTGTGGGGAGAGCAGGATTCGAACCTGCGAAGACATAGTCAACGGAGTTACAGTCCGTCCTCGTTGGCCGCTTGAGTATCTCCCCGATAATTTACTATTTTAATGAACTTTTAAATTACAAATGCAATTTAATTTACTGAGCCAATGGAGGGACTCGAACCCACGACCTGCTGATTACAAATCAGCTGCTCTAGCCAGCTGAGCTACATCGGCTTTCGTTGTTTAAAAACAACACGCTATTTCTAACGGTTTGCAAATGTATAAAGTTTTTTCAATTTCCAAAACTTTTTTTAAGTTTTTTTGTTTTTTTTTCGTTTTACGAAATCATAGAATCTCTTAACTTCTCTTTTGATCTTTTTAATTGTCTCTTTAAATTATCAACTGCGGCATTCACTCCTTCTTCAAAAGTTTTCGTTTCTCTTTTCACAATCAACTCGCTACCAGGTATATTAATTTTTATTTCTGTTATTTTATTTTCTTTATCACTTGTGTTTTGAACTTTTAAAAACACTTCTGCATCAACTATCTTATCATGAAATTTTGACAATGTTAAAACCTTAGTTTCTACAAACGTTATTAATTGACTATCTGCATTAAAATTTACCGATTGCGTGAATACTTTCATACCTTATCATTTTTTGTTGCTTCTAGGGTGAGCATTGTTATACACTTTTTTTATTACTTCTAAACTATTACTAGCATAGATTTGAGTAGAGGCTAAAGATGTATGCCCTAGCAATTCTTTAACCGAATTTAAGTCTGCCCCTTCATTTAAAAGATGTGTTGCAAAAGAATGCCTTAATATATGCGGACTCTTTTTTACCTTTGATGAGACTTCACTAAAGTAAGAATTTATAATTCTGTAAACAAGTGTTTCATATAATTTATTTCCTTTTGAAGTAATTAACAAATATTCTGAAACAAAACCTTCTTTGTTTCTCTCTTGTAAATACTTTTTTATTGAAATTAACACAGAGGGAAGTATTGGCACATAACGTTCTTTATTCCTTTTACCCAAGACTTTTATAGTATTATTTGTAGAATTTATATCTTGTAATTTTATATTGATTAACTCCGCTCTTCTAATTCCCGTAGAGTACAATAGCTCTACCAACAACTTGTTTCGAAGAATTTCAAAACTATTATCATGCTCAAGAGAACTTATAACAGCATTCACTTCTTTTACAGTAAAAGGAACCTGAACTTTCTTTTTGATTTTTAAAGCTCTATGTTTTGCTAACGGATTACTATCTAACTGACCTGTTTTTTGTAAAAATTTATAAAATGATTTTAATGAACTAATTTTTCTGTTTATAGAATTATTTGATACATCAGAATTAACTAAACTTACAATCCAACTTCTAATTAAAGGATATTTCACCTCTAACAAATCATCTAATTCAAATTCTGATAAACAAAATTCATTGAAAGCAGTTAAATCTGTTTTGTATGCAATTATAGTATGCTTAGAATATTTTTTTCTAAGGATAAATAATCTAAAAAAGAATTGATTAACATTATTGATTTTTAATAATCAAATTTAGTGTTTTTAAAGCAAAAAAATCTCGCACTAAAATTAGTACGAGATTTATTATTTTAAGAATACGTTAGATTTATCCAACCTCTTCTTGTGTTCTTAATCTTTGAACGTAAGAAGCTTTTATTCTTTGAGCTCTTTTCGCTACAGATGGCTTTGTAAAGTTTTTTCTGTTACGTAAGTTCTTCATCGTCTTTGTACGATCGAATTTTTCTTTTATAACGTTTTAACGCTCTATCTATATTTTCTCCTTCTTTAATAGGTATAATTAACATAAGTTAGCACCTCCCTTCATAGTATCTTTATATTTTGAATAGCACAATGACTATTTGGTTTATTTTTTGGTTTGCAAATGTAGTTACAAATTATGAAATAACAATTACTAAATTAAATTTATTTTAAATAGTCTATTTACTCTAATTTTCAATAGTTTAAAACAGGTTTTTAAATAATCATTATACAGTCAAAAAATAATAAAATATAAAAATGTACTAGGTAGCTGGTTTATATTCTTTATTATCGATTACCATTTTTGCTATAATCTCTTTTAGTATTTCTGAAGTTCCTCCTCCTATCGGTCCTAATCTACTATCTCTTAACAACCTTGCCATAGGATATTCTTCCATATAACCATAACCTCCTAAAAGTTGTAAAGCATCATAAATTACCTCATCTGCTATCTTTGTAGATAATAATTTAGACATACTTGCTTCTTTAACAACATAAGCTCCTAAATCTAATCTTTTAGTTATCGAGTAATTATACTCTCTACACATATCTACTTTACTAGACATTTCTGCTATTTTATGTCTTAAAGCTTGAAATTTATCTAAAGACTTGCCAAAAGCAACTCTTTCTTGCATATAATTAATTGCATAATCTACTGCGAATTCTGCTCTTGCGTGTGCATTTACACCCATTATCAACCTTTCTAAAGCAAAATGTTGCATGATATAAGGAAAGCCTTTTCCTTCTTCTCCCATTAAGTTTTCAACAGGAATTTCTACATTATCAAAAGCAATTTCTCCAGTATCTGAAGCTCTCCAACCAAGTTTATCTAATTTCGTTGCAGAAATACCTTTTGCTTCTCTATCGACAACAAAAATGCTAATCCCTTTATATTTATCCGAAGGATCTGTTTTTGCTGCAACTATTAAATAATCTGAATAAACTCCGTTAGTTATAAAAGTTTTAGATCCGTTTAGAATATACTTATCACCTTTTTTAATAGCTGTAGATCTCATACCCGCAACATCACTTCCACCAAAAGGCTCTGTAATACAAAGACAACCAATTTTATCCCCTTCTACACTCGGCACAAGATATTTTTGTTTGATAAATTCTGTACCTTCCTTATTAAGGTGTGTCATTGCTAAAAATTCATGCGCCCACATTGCTGCTGCAAAACCACCTGAATTAACCTTTTGCAATTCTTCTAAAAAAATTACGGTGTAGAATAAATCTAAATCTAAACCTCCGTACTCTTCCGGTGTGCACAAGCCGAAATATCCCATTTCGCCAAATTTTTTCCAAATAAATCTGTCTATGGTTCCTGTTTTTTCCCATTTATCAATATGAGGAACTACTTCCTTCTGTAAAAAATCTTTAAAACTTGCACGAAAAGCGTCGTGTTCTTCAGTAAAGTACATACTGTTCATCCGGTAAGAATTTTGAGTTGTTTATTTAGCTACCAAATATAAGACTATTCTGTCATACAAATCTAACGGAAAACCACTGATATTTTTTAATTGTGAAATATTTTGCAATTCAGCCACCTCATCTCTGTACTCAAATATCTTTTTACATAATTCATAATCTACGTACGGAGTTTTAAGAATTTCCTTAAAAGAAGCTGTATTTACATTGATTTTTTGAATATATGGTAATTCTATAAGTTTAAAGGTTTGTTTAATTTTAACCAAAACTTCCGGCTTAACACCCCATATTTCGTCTAGTTGACTAAACATAGAAAATCCTTGTAATTTAGAACGATACTTAATAATTACGGCTGAAATTTTATCTCCAACTCCTTCAATTGTTTTAAAATCTTCTAAAGTTGCTTTATTAATATCTGTTGTCGATGGAGTTTTATTCTTTTTTAGAATATTTAACAATAGTAGAATTAGATGTACTTGTTTTTTGTTGAGTAACCCAATCAGGGAACTTAAAATACGGAGCAATTCTATTTAAAAGTGAATCTGAAACATTTGTAACTTTCTGAAACTCTTCTTTAGAATTCACAAATTGATTTCGCTTTCTGTAAGCAAGTAATTTGTCTATTTCATTTATAGACATTCCTAATTGAGCACCTTTATAATCCGTGATATAGTTCGGATTAAAAGGATATAACTTAAGCTTTCTTGATTCTAAAGCAATTAATTTTAAACTATCTATCTTCTTATAAAAGGCTAAAGTTCGAGCATTATCAATTATTGATACATCTTTACTTGAGTCTTTATAAAAGAAAATTAAAACTTGGAATAAAGCTATAATTATAACCAATAAAAAAATCCCATTTCTTTGGTTTTTATTATACCGAAATGGGATTTGAATATGTTCATTTGTACTTTTTATGCTTTGTTTGTTTTAATAGCACTCATATACTTCTTTAATTCTACTTTAACCTTAGGCGCTAAAAGAATTAAACCTATCATGTTTGGAACCATCATTGCAAATACCATTGCATCAGAGAAACCAATTACAGAACCTAAACTAGCTGCCGCACCTATTACAACAAAAATACAGAAAATAACTTTGTAAGTGTATTCCATCTTTTTTGATCTTCCGAATAAATAAGACCAACCTTGAAAACCATAATAAGACCAAGAAATCATAGAACTAAATGCAAATAAAACTACTGCAACTGTTAACACGTATGGAAACCAAGAAATAGCCGACTCAAAAGCTCCTGAAGTTAATAAAATTGCTTGCGCATCATTTAAAGATGCATTTTCTGCAGTTACATTACCTGTAATAATTAACACTAAAGCAGTCATTGTACAAACCACTACAGTATCAATAAATGGCTCTAATAAAGCAACCATTCCTTCACTTGCTGCATATTTAGTTTTTACTGCTGAATGCGCAATAGAAGCAGAACCAATACCTGCTTCATTAGAAAATGCTGCCCTTCTAAAACCTTGAATCATTACACCAATTGCACCACCAGCAATTCCTTCGGACTAAAAGCTCCATTAAAAATTTGTAAGAAAGCATCACCAATCATATCATAATTTGCAAAAATCACAAACAATGCTGCACCCACATAAATTGCAACCATAAAAGGAACAATTTTATCTGTAACCTTAGCAATTTTCTTAATTCCACCGATAATTACAATACCAACTAAGATAGCCATAACCAAACCGAACAACCAACCTTTACCTGCTAAAACAGATTCTGAACCACCTGTAATATTTTGAACTAATTGAAAAGCTTGATTTACCTGAAACATGTTTCCTCCTCCAAAAGAACCACCAATAACAAAAATTGCAAATAAAGCTGCTAAAATTTTACCTAGCGTTTTATTTTTTAATCCTTTTGTTAAATAATACATTGGTCCTCCGTAAACAGTACCATCTGCTTCGATATCTCTATATTTTACACCTAAAGTACATTCTACAAATTTAGACGCCATTCCTAAGAAACCAGCAATTATCATCCAGAATGTTGCACCAGCACCACCAATTGAAACAGCAATTGCTACACCTGCAATATTACCTAAACCTACAGTTGCAGAAAGCGCTGCTGTTAATGCTTGAAAATGCGAAACCTCACCTTCATGTCCCTCTACTCTAATTGTATCCGGATTATCACCTTCTTCTGTTGTTGAAACAGTATTTGAAACTTCAATAGCTTTATTTTCGCCTTTACCTTCTAAACCGTCATATTTTCCTCTAACAATATTTATTGAAGTAAAGAAACCTCTAAAATTGATGAAGTTAAAATAAACTGTAAAATATAAAGCCCCTAATATTAAAGGGAACAAAACCCAATAAATACTAATAGTATCTGTAAAAGGAATTTGATAAAAAATAAAATCTACAAACCATCCTGTTGCATTACCAAATGCTTCATCAATTTGTTGATCTAAACCTTTTTCTTGAGCAAATGTAAAAAGGGTGTTGCTAACATTAGCAACGAAAGAAGTTTTTTATTCATAATAGAAATTTGATTAATTTAAATTTAGTGACCCGCAATATCATAAAAAAATGCTCTTTTAACAAGTTTTAAGCGTTAAAAGTAACTTTATGACAACGTTTCTTTAAACTTTTGTAAATCTACTTTAAAAGAATTTGTTTTAAAGCCTAACTCTTTATTCGTTTTAGTTAAGTCGAAACCTGTTTTTGCAGGTCTTAAAGCTTTTTGATTTAAAGTTTTGGTGGAAATTGGTTTTATTAAATCTTTACTTAAGTTAAAAACCTCTGCAATTTCTTGTGCGATTTCAAAAACACTAAGCAGTTTATCCGAAGAAATATTAAAAATTCCTTTTGCTTTTTTATCAATAACAACCTTGCAAGCTAATGCTAATTCTTCTACATAAGTTGGCATTCTATATTGATCATCAACAATTGTAATTTCTTTGTTATTTTCTAACATTTCTTTTACCCAAAGTACAATATTACTTCTACTCATGTCAAAAACTTTTCCATATACTAAAATTGTTCTTAAGATTGTAAAATCTATTTCTGAATTCAGTAAAACTTGTTCAGATTTTAATTTTGACTCACCATAATAACTTAAAGGATTCGGAATATCAGACTCTTTATAGTATCCTTTTTTGCCATCAAAAATAAAATCCGTAGAAATATGAATTAGATGAATTTTAAGTTTTTTTGAAACATCTTTTAACGATTCTACCGCTAAAACATTTAACTCGTTACATGTTTCTTTGGCATCTTCACAAGCATCTACGTTTGTCATAGCTGCTGTATTTACAATAAAATCTGGTTTAATTTTTAGAATAGCATCAGTTAATAAAATTTTATTAGTGATATCTATTGACGAGTACTTAAAATCTTCTCTTCCGCTTCTGTTTTTTCCTTTAGAAAAACCATAAACATCATACACATCTTTATTTTTGAGTAATAAGTTTAGTAGAGATTGACCTAACAAACCATTACTACCTGTAATAATTACTTTTTTCATTTAAAAGATTTGTCTTAGTTTAATTATTTGCTCCGGCCTACCCAAAACAATTAGTTGAGAATTTTCTACTAATTTGATATTTGCCTCTGGATTGATTACATAATCTTTATCCGGATTTCTAAATCCTATTACAGTACAACCAGTTTGTTTTCTTAAGTCTAAATCTAAAATAGTTTTATTTATAAATTTAGATGGCAAATCGTTTACAGCTATTTCTTCTAGGTTTGCAGTTGTTTCACCTTCTATAGTTAATCTATCTACAAATTCTATAACATCTGGCGTTGTAACCAAAGACGCCATATGATTTCCGCCAAGTTTATCTCGGCATTATTACATTATTTGCACCGGCAAACTTTAATTTCTTGTAAGAAGATTCGTTAGAGGCTCTGCTAATAATTGTACACTTATTATTTAATTGACTTGCTGTTAATACAACAAACAAATTATTCGCATCCGAAGGTAAAGCTGTTATCAAAAAAGAGGCTTTTTCGATTCCGGCTTTTAATAATGTTTCATCTAAAGTTGCATCACCTTCAATATTTAAAATCCCTTCAGAATCTAGAAAAGAAATCATTTCTTTATCTTTTTCTACAACAACAAATTCTTTATTGTAGTTTCTTAATTTTAATATTGCTTGCTTACCATTTCTACCGTAACCACAAACAATAGTGTGGTTTTTTAAATGATTTATTTGTTTTTCCACTTTTCTGTGTTTAAAATGTTGAAATAATTTACCGCTAACCAAATATTCTGAAAACGAAGAAACCGCATAACCAAAAATGGTAATACTTGTTAAAATTAAAAAAATTGTAAATACTTTTTCTTCAGGTGAAAAAGGCTGCAACTCACCAAAACCTACCGTTGTTACAGTAATTACTGTCATATAAAGTGCATCTACAAAATTATAGCCAGTAAAGCGACATATAACCAATTGTACCAACACCAATTATTAACATAACTAGTAAAGCAATTTTATTTATTTTCGATTTTAGAAACTTCATATTTTACAAATCAAAAACCGAACTTCTTTTGGTGTAAATCATATCTTTTAATTTTAAAATAAAAGCCATTGTTAAATACAAGCCAAAAGACAAACCTGCAGTAAAAAATGTAGCATAAATAAAGAATAAACGAACGTTTAATGCTCTCATCCCTAATCTATCTGCCAATCTAGAAAAGACTCCAAATCCATTTCTTTCAAAAAAATGACGAATACTGTCTATCATTATTTACCAAATTAAATATATCGCAAGATACTATTTTACATTTTTAAAAGGAAGATTTTTTATTTCTTAAACATCTTAAAACTAGTTAAAAAACATTTATAAAGGTTTTTAGATTGATTCTTAAATTAAATTTCTAATGATTAACTTTGCTTTTTTTGAAAAATAAGGCACATTTGAAAGACCAAGAATATATAGAAGTTTACGGAGCAAGGGCTCATAATTTAAAGAATATTGATGTAAAAATTCCTCGCGAAAAACTAGTAGTTATAACTGGTTTAAGTGGTAGCGGAAAATCTTCTTTAGCTTTTGATACTATTTATGCTGAAGGACAAAGGCGTTATATAGAGACTTTTTCTGCATATGCCGGACAATTTTTAGGAGGATTAGAAAGACCCGATGTTGACAAAATTGATGGTTTATCGCCCGTAATATCTATCGAACAAAAAACAACAAATAAAAGTCCGAGATCTACTGTTGGTACCATAACAGAAATTTATGATTTTTTAAGATTACTTTTTGCAAGAGCTGGTGAAGCATACTCATATAACACGGGCCAAAAAATGGTAAGTTATTCTGATGAGCAAATTAAAGATCTTATTTTAAAAGATTTTAATAACAAAAAAATTGCCGTTTTAGCACCTTTAATTAAATCTAGAAAAGGGCATTATAGAGAATTATTCGAACAAATTTCTAAACAAGGTTTTTTAAGAGTTCGTGTAGATGGTAAAATTCAAGAAATTGAAAAAGGAATGAAGCTAGACAGATACAAAACTCATGATATTGAGGTTGTAATCGATCGTTTAGCCGTAAACAAATCCGTAGAAAAACGTTTAGATGAAACTATAAAAACAGCCTTATATTCGGTAACAATATAATGATGGTTATTGATGTTGAAGACAATAACCCAAGATATTTTAGTAGAGAACTTATGTGTCCTGCAACCGGTATCGCATACCCAAATCCAGAACCAAACACTTTTTCTTTTAACTCACCTAAAGGCGCTTGTAATTCTTGTAACGGATTAGGATTGACTAATGAAATTAATTTATCTAAAGTGATTCCGGATGATTCTATTTCTATAAAAAATGGAGGAATTGTTCCGCTTGGAGAACAAAAAAACAGTTGGATTTTTAAACAAATTCAAAATATTGCGGAACGTTATAAATTTAAACTAACAGACGCTATTAAAGATATTCCTAAAGAAGCATTAGATATTATTTTAAATGGCGGTAACGAATCTTTTGAAATAGAATCTAAAACTGTTGGAGTAAGAAGAAATTACAAAATCGATTTTGAAGGTATTGTCGCATTTATTGAAAACCAGTACAAGAGTGCAGAAAGTACTTCTATAAAAAGATGGGCAAAAGGTTTTATGGACGAAGTTACTTGTTCTACTTGCCATGGTAAAAGATTAAAAAAAGAAGCTTTACATTTTAAAATTTTAGATAAAAACATTAGCGATTTAGCACAATTAGATGTTACAGAACTTGCTAAATGGTTTAAAACCATAGAAAAAGATTTAACTAAAAAACAGCTAAAAATAGCCTCTGAAATCTTAAAAGAAATAAGAACTAGAATTCAGTTTTTATTAGACGTTGGCTTAGACTATTTAACCTTAGACAGAACTTCTAAATCTTTATCTCGGTGGAGAAGCGCAAAGAATTCGATTAGCAACTCAAATTGGCTCTCAGCTTGTTGGTGTTTTATATATTTTAGATGAACCAAGTATTGGTTTACATCAGAGAGATAATGAAAAATTAATAGACTCTTTAGTTAAACTTAGAGATATTGGTAATTCTGTTTTAGTTGTAGAACATGACCAAGATATGATTGAAAAAGCAGATTTTGTTTTTGATATTGGTCCAGGAGCCGGAAAACATGGTGGCGAAATCGTATCCGCAGGAACATTTAGTCAATTAAAAAAACAAAAAACACTTACAGCAGATTATATCACAGGAAGAAAAAGATTGAAGTTCCTAAGAAAAGAAGAGAAGGTAACGGAAAAAAGATCAAGTTAAAAGGAGCAACAGGTAACAATTTAAAAAATGTATCTGTAGAATTTCCTTTAGGTAAAATGATTTGTGTTACCGGAGTTTACGGAAGTGGAAAATCGACTTTAATCAACGAAACTCTATACCCAATTTTAAACGCCCATATTTACAGAGGTGTTAAAAAACCAATGCCATACAAAAAAATTGAAGGTTTAGAACATATTGATAAAGTTATTGATATCGATCAATCTCCTATTGGTAGAACTCCTAGATCTAATCCAGCAACGTACACCAAAACTTTTGATGAAATTAGAAGTTTATTTGCAAAAACCGCTGAAGCTTCTATCAGAGGTTACAAACCTGGTCGATTTTCTTTTAATGTTAAAGGTGGTAGATGCGAAACTTGCCAAGGTGGCGGAGTTAGAGTTATTGAGATGAACTTTTTACCGGACGTACAAGTAGAATGTGAAACTTGCCAAGGAAAACGTTTTAATAGAGAAACTTTAGAAATTAGATACAAAGGAAAATCTATTTCTGATATTTTAGAAATGACTATTGAAGACGCAACAGAGTTTTTTATCAAAATTCCTAAAATCCATAGAAAACTTAAAACCATCAAAGATGTTGGCTTAGGGTACATAACACTTGGGCAACAATCTACTACACTTTCACGGTGGAGAAGCGCAGAGAATTAAACTAGCATCAGAATTATCCAAAAGAGACACAGGTAATACTTTTTATATTTTAGACGAACCCACAACCGGACTTCATTTTGAAGACATTAGAGTGCTAATGGAAGTTTTAAATAAACTAGCAGATAAAGGTAATACCGTTTTAATTATAGAACATAATTTAGATGTTGTAAAATTAGCAGATTACATTATTGATGTTGGTATGGAAGGCGGTAAAAAAGGTGGTAAAATTTTAACTACTGGCACACCAGAAGAAATTGCAAAACATAAAACTAGTTACACCGCCAAATTCTTAAAAAAATTACTAATTTAGCAGGCTTTTCTTTTTTAAAAGCATGATACAATAAATAAAATATACTTAAAATGACAAATGACGATAGAAAAATAAAAGAAAAACTACAAACTAAAACTTGGAACGAAATTAAAACAAACGATTCTTGGGCTATATTTAAAATTATGGCAGAGTTTGTAGAAGGATACGAAAAATTAAGTAAAATTGGTCCTTGTGTTTCTATTTTTGGTTCTGCAAGAACAAAACCAGATCATCCATATTACAAATTAGCAGAAGAAATTGGTTTTCAATTAACGCAAGCAGGTTTTGGTGTTATTACTGGTGGTGGGCCTGGAATTATGGAAGCTGGTAATAAGGGAGCAAACAGAGGCAAAGGACTATCTGTTGGTCTAAATATCGAATTACCTTTCGAACAACATGACAATCCTTGGATTGATCCAGGAAAAAGTTTAGACTTCGATTATTTCTTTGTGCGTAAAGTTATGTTTGTTAAGTATTCGCAAGGTTTTGTAGTGATGCCTGGTGGATTCGGAACTTTAGATGAACTTTTTGAAGCAATTACACTTATACAAACTAAAAAAATAGGCCGTTTTCCAATTGTACTTGTTGGTTCTAAATTTTGGGGCGGATTGTTAGACTGGATAAAAAACACGCTAATTACAGAAAAAAATATTGGTTTAGAAGATTTAAGTCTATTTAGAGTGGTAGATACTGCAGAAGAAGCTGTTGAACACTTTAATAAATTTTACGCAAAATACCAGCTTAAACCAAACTTCTAAAATTAATTAAAGATTTATTAGTTTACCTTTATTGAAAAAACAAGTTTACATACTATTTTTCATACTACTTTATAGTGGCTTTAACTTAGCACAACAAAATGCAATTAATATTAAAGCCACTTTAAATGTAGATGAAGATAAATTAATGATTCAACAAGAAATTGTTTACACAAACACTTCTAATCAAGAATTAAATCACATATTTCTTCACAATTGGGGTAACGCATTTAAAGATCGAAAAACTCCACTTTCAAAACGTTTTATTCAAGATTTTAGAAAAGACTTATATTTTGCAAATCAAAAAGATTTAGGTTTTTCAGACATCAAAAACATTACAATAAATTTTAATAATATTGTTTATAAAGAGCTCGAAAACAAAGAAGATATCTTACAGCTATTTCTTGACAAACCATTAAAACCGAAAGAAAGTACAAGAATTAATGTTACTTATATTTTAAAAATCCCGAATTCTAAATTTACAGGTTACGGTAAATATAATAACGGATACAGATTAAGATACTGGTATTTAACACCTGCAATTTATAAAAATGGCTGGCAGTTAATGAGCAACTTAAATCTTAACGATTTATTTGAAGATTATACTACTTTTAACATTCAGTTTAAATTACCAAATTACCTTAACTTAACAAGTAGTTTAAAACAACAAAAAACAAATATCGACGGCGTTTTTACTACCTACAACCTTTATGGTAAAAACCAAAAAGATGTTATTTTAGACATCCAAAGAAAAAATACTTTTAAAAAATTTCATACAGATAGTCATGAAATTCAAACTGATATTATACAGGAAGATTTCAACGAAAATATCACAAAAGTAATCTTAAATAGAGAGCTAAGTTTTTTAACATCATATTTAGGAGTTTTACCTACTGATAAAATTTTTATTGATGAAGTAATGCGTAAACAAAATCCTATTTACGGATTGACGCAACTACCTAATTTTATTAGACCCTTTTCTGATGTTTTTAAACAAGATTTAACCCTATTTAAAGTTTTATCAAAAAAATATTTACAACAAACCCTGCTAATTAATGAAAGAAAAGATTATTGGTTAATAGATGGCTTGCAAAATTATTTGATGATTGAGTATGTAAATAAATTTTATCCGGAAATTAAACTTTTAGGAAAAGCATCTAACTCTTGGTTTTTAAAAAGATTTAATATTTCTAAACTTCAGTTTAACGAAAAATATCCATTTGTATATCAATTTACTGCCGGACGATTTTTAGATCAAGCCTTAAATACTCCTGCAGATTCTTTATCGAACTTTAACAGAAGAATAGTAAGCAAATATAAAGCTGGTTTAGGTTTTACCTATTTAAAAGGTTTTTTAAGTGAAGCTATTTTAAATAAAAGTATCAAAGAATTTTATCAAAAAAATAAACTTAAAGTTACTAACGATTCTGACTTTAAAAATATTCTAACTAAGAATACTTCAAAAGACATTTCTTGGTTTTTTAAAGACTTTATAAAAACTAACAAAAAGATAGATTATACTATCGATAAAGTTAAAGAAACTAATGACAGCTTAAAAGTTACAATTAAAAATAAGAGAAATATTACGGCTCCTATTGCTTTATACGGAATAAAAAATAAAGAA
Source organism: Polaribacter sp. HA6-7 (assembly GCF_055693625.1). Classification (NCBI taxonomy): domain Bacteria; kingdom Pseudomonadati; phylum Bacteroidota; class Flavobacteriia; order Flavobacteriales; family Flavobacteriaceae; genus Polaribacter; species Polaribacter sp. HA6-7. Next base: position 918,253 of record NZ_CM146338.1, on the reverse strand, counting down.
ATAAAATATAAAGAATGGTTTACTAACGTTTCCGACACACTTACCACTACCCTTCCGAAAGGTAAATTTGACCAAATTGCTTTAAACTACGAAAATATTTATCCGGAATACAATACGTTAGATAATTATTACAACGTAAAGCGAAAATTATTTAACAAACCTTTAAAATTTTCTTTGATTAAAGATGTTAAAGCACCAAATTACAATCAAATTTTTTATCAACCTAGTTTTGGATACAATTTTTACGATGGATTAATTTTAGGCGTAAAACTACATAATAAGCCTATTATTAAAAGAAATTTAGAATTTAAAATTTCGCCAGGTTATGCTACTAGAAGTAAAATGATAAATGGTTCTTTTTCTGTAGCTTTTAATCAGTTTTTTGAAGAAACTAACATTTATAAAATTGCATATGGTATTGCCGGAAACACATTACAATATGCACCGGAATTATCTTACAGCTCTTTAATACCATATGTAGATATTCAATTTAAAAGAAAATCTTTAAGAGATGCAAGTACAGAAAATTTAAGAGCGAAAATTGTTCATATTAATAAAGAAATTTCTCCGCTAGAAACAAAAACAGATCAAGATAATTACAATGTATTTAGTTTAAGCTATAATTATATCAATCCTGACATAATTGATGAAACTAGGTATAGTTTTACAGGAGAAGTTGCAAAAAATTTCTCTAAGATTTCTGCAGATTATAGGTTTAGAAAGCTAACAACATCAGACACTCAGTTAGATTTTAGAGTTTTTGCGGGCGTATTTCTTCATAATAAATCTGAAGGAGATTATTTTAGCTTTGGTTTAGATAGAGCTAACGACTATTTATTTGAGTTAAATTACTATGGTCGATCAGAAAGTTACGGTATTTTTAGCCAACAATATATTATTACAGAAGGTGGTTTTAAGTCTGTTTTACCGACAAGATTTGCTAATCAATATATGTTATCTTTAAACTCTAGCATTGGTTTATGGAGGTGGGTCGAGTTTTACAATGATGTTGCTTTCCTTAAAAATAAAAACCAATATTTATTTTTTGGTTATGAAAACGGAATCCGTTTAAACTTTATTCATAATATTTTTGAAATCTATTTACCGCTATACTCTAATAACGGCTGGGAGGTTTCACAAGAAGCATATCCTCAAAAAATTAGATTTACTTTTACAGGTGATTTAGGTTCTATTTACAATTTCTTTAGACGAGGATTTTTGTAAAAACCAATTCTAACTTCCTCTAATTTTAAAACAACTTTAACACACATTTTTCTTTACTTAAGCATTTAAGAATGTTTAATTAAATTTTAGGTTATTCTATAATAATCTTCATTTACTTCTATTTCGTACAGATTTTTAAAATAAATCTACAAAATTTAATTATTCGTAAAATTTTAAACTAAAAACATTAATTTGTTGATAAATTACTAAATAAATAAGAAATTTTTAAATATCAACTAAAATGACTACTTTTGCAAAAGTATAATTCAAGAAAAATATGGCTCAGAAAACACTTACTCAAGATACAAAAGAACTTTCTTTTAAAGATTTTAAAGCAGAAGTTTTAAACGACTATAAAATTGCTAAAATTAGTAGAGAATGTAGTTTACTTGGTCGAAGAGAAGTTTTAACTGGTAAAGCTAAATTCGGAATTTTTGGTGACGGTAAAGAAGTGCCTCAATTAGCCTTAGCAAAAGCCTTTAAAAAAGGAGATTTTAGATCTGGTTATTATAGAGATCAAACTTTTATGATGGCAATTGGCGAGTTAACTGCACAACAGTTTTTTGCTGGCTTATATGCTCATACAGATATCGATATAGAACCAATGTCTGCTGGTAGACAAATGGGTGGGCATTTTGCCACACATAGTTTGAATGAAGATGGTAGCTGGAAAAACCTAACAGAACAATACAACTCTAGTTCAGATATTTCTCCTACTGCAGGTCAAATGCCTCGTTTATTAGGTTTAGCGCAAGCTTCTAAAATCTATAGAAACGAAAAAAGTGTACAACACAAAACCAACTTTTCTAAAAATGGTAATGAAATTGCTTGGGGTACAATAGGTAACGCAAGTACAAGTGAAGGTTTATTTTTCGAAACAATTAATGCTGCAGGTGTTTTACAAGTACCAATGGTTATGAGTGTTTGGGATGATGAATACGGAATTTCTGTTCACGCAAAACATCAAACTACAAAAGAAAGTATTTCTGAAATCTTAAAAGGTTTTCAAAGAGACAACGATGCCAATGGTTATGAAATCTTTGTAGTAAATGGTTGGGATTATGTAAAATTAATAGACACTTATAATAAAGCGGCTAAAATTTCTAGAGAAGAACATGTACCTGTTTTAATTCATGTTAAAGAATTAACACAACCTCAAGGACACTCTACATCCGGTTCTCACGAGAGATATAAAGGAAAAGAAAGATTACAGTGGGAAAAAGAACACGACTGTATCGCTAAAATGAGAAAATGGATTTTAGATTTTGAATTAGAAACAGAAAACGGGGAAACTTTACGTTTTGTAGATTCTGAAGCTGATTTAATCATTCTAGAAAAAGAAGCTAAAAAAACAGTTACTACTGCAAAAAGAAATGCTTGGAACGCTTACAATAACGAATTAATTGCAGAAGTAAAAATTGCGGCAAATCTACTAGACAGAGTTGCTAAAAAAGTAAAAACAGCGCGTTTATTACAAAATATAAAAACGATTTAGAAAAACTAGTTGAACCAATTAGAAAAGATATTTTAATTGCAACTAGAAAAACACTTCGTTATTTAAAGGATGAAGAATTTTCTGAAAAAATAGAACTTCAAAACTTTATTAAAAAAACGATTGAGGCAGCAGCTTATAAATATTCTTCTTATCTGTATAGCGAGAGTAATTACAGTGCTTTAAATGTAAGCGCAAAAAAACCTGTTTATGCTCAAAAACAAAACTTGGTAGATGCAAGAATTGTAATGAGAGATAATTTTGATGCAATTTTAAAGAAGCATCCAGAAGTTGTAATTTTTGGTGAAGACGCTGGTTTTATTGGTGATGTAAATCAAGGTTTAGAAGGTTTACAAGAAAAATACGGCGATATTAGAATTTCTGATACAGGAATTAGAGAAGCTACAATTATAGGACAAGGTATTGGATTAGCAATGCGTGGTTTAAGACCGATTGCAGAAATACAATATTTAGATTACTTATTGTATGCTTTACAAATTATGAGTGATGATTTAGCAACCTTACATTATAGAAGTTTTGGTAAACAAAAAGCACCATTAATTATTAGAACTCGTGGTCATAGATTAGAAGGTATTTGGCACGCAGGTTCACCAATGGGTGGTATTATTAATAACGTTAGAGGAATGCATGTTTTAGTTCCTAGAAACATGACCAAAGCTGCTGGTTTTTACAACACTTTACTAGAAGGAGACGAACCTGCTTTAGTGGTAGAATGTTTAAACGGTTATAGATTAAAAGAAGAATTACCTATTAATTTAGCAGAATTTAAAACACCTATTGGTTATGTAGAAACTGTTAAAGAAGGTACAGATATTACAGTTGTTTCTTACGGATCTACTTTAAGAATTGTGCAAGAAACTGCTATCGAATTACAACAAGTAGGTATTAATATAGAAATTATAGATGCACAAAGCTTGTTACCTTTTGATTTAAATTCTGATTGTGTTAAAAGTCTTGCTAAAACTAACAAATTATTAGTTGTTGACGAAGATGTACCAGGTGGAGCATCTGCTTATATATTGCAAGAAATTTTAGAAAAACAAAACGGATATCAATATTTAGACAGCAAACCAGCTACATTAGCATCTAAACCACATAGACCTGCTTATGGTACAGACGGAGATTATTTCTCTAAACCATCTGCAGAAGATATTTTTGAAAAGATTTATGATATTATGCACGAATCGAATCCAAACAAATATAAAAGTTTGTATTAAAAATATTTTCTTTTAATATTTATGAAAACCTCAAAAAACTACTGTTTTTTGAGGTTCTTTTTTAACAGAAATATAAGAATCTGCTTCAGCTAATTTTAATAATTTAGTAGATTAAATAATTAACCAATCTATTATGAAAAAAATAATTTTATTTTCATTAGTTACTTCACTCCTTTTCACATCCGACTTATTTAGTCAAAGTGGTCGAATTAAATTAAAGAAAAAAATAAAACTGAAAAAAACAGAAACCAAAGCTCCTAAAAAAAGTAAAACTCCTAAATATTCAGACTTTGTAAAAAAAGCACAAAGACTGACGATGGTTTGTTTAAAGTACATGAAAATAAAGATAAATTTCTTTATGAAATTCCTAATTCATATTTAGGTAAAGAAATGTTATTAGTTACTAGAATTAAAGAAATTCCTGCTAATTTAGGTGGTGGTTATGTAAATGCTGGTTCTAAAATTAACACACAAGTTATTGTTTGGGAAAAATATAAAAACAAAATCTTATTAAAAGTAAAATCTTACAATGCTATTGCAGAAGATAATTTACCTATTTACAAATCTGTAAAAGCAAACAATTTAGAACCAATAATTTATGCTTTTGATGTAAAATCTCAAAACATCGACTCTACTGCAGTTTTAGTAGATGTTACTAAGTTTTTCTCTACAGATGTTAAAGCAATTTCTGGCTTACCATCATATTACAGAAAAAACTACAAAGTAAGAAGATTAGATGCTTCTAGAAGCTTTATCAGTAGCATTAAAAGCTACCCAAAAAACATAGAGGTAATTCAAGATTTTACATTTGATGCTGATGCACCGCCAAGTAATAGAAATACAAATACGATTTCTATGCGAATTAATCAATCGATGATTTTATTACCGGAAAAACCAATGATGTCGAGAGTTTACGACAAAAGAGTTGGTTATTTTACAATTGGTAATGTAGATTATAGTTCTGAAGCCTTAAAAGCAGACAGCAAAAGATACATAAGAAGATGGAGGTTAGAACCAAAAGATGAAGCTGCTTATAATAGAGGAGAATTAGTAGAACCAATTAAACCGATTGTTTATTATTTAGACCCTGCAACACCAGAAAAACTAAGAAAATATATAAAACAAGGTGTAGATGATTGGCAAAAAGTTTTCGAAACTGCTGGTTTTAAAAATGCAATTATGGCAAAAATGCCTCCAACAAAAGAAGAAGACCCGAATTTAGTATGGAAGATATTCGTTATTCTTCTATTAGATACGTGGCAAGTACAACACGAAATGCAACGGGACCAAGTGTTTCTGACCCAAGATCTGGTGAAATTTTAGAAAGTGATATTATTTGGTACCACAATCATTTACGTTCTTACAGAAATAGATATTTACTAGAAACTGGTGCTGCGAATCCTTCTGCGAGAACTTTAGACACTCCAGATGAAGAAATTGGCGACATGATGCGCATGGTAATTGCTCATGAAGTTGGTCATGCCTTAGGTTTACCTCACAACATGGCTGCTAGTTATGCTTATCCAACAGATTCTTTAAGATCTGGTGATTTTACTCAAAAAAACGGAATTGCAGCAACAATTATGGATTACGCAAGATATAATTATGTTGCACAACCAGGTGATAAAAACATACGTTTTATTAGACAACTTGGTCCTTACGACCATTATGCAATTAACTGGGGTTACAGAAAAATACCAAATGTTACATCACCAGAACAAGAAGTTAAAACTTTAGACAAATGGATTGAAGAAAAAGGAAATAACCCAATTTATCGATTTGGTGGCCAGCGTTTTGATCCATCTGCACAAACCGAAGGAATTGGTAACGATCAAGTTAAATCTAGCACATACGGAGTAAAAAACTTAAAAATTGTTGCTAAAAATTTACCTAATTGGACTTCTAATCAAACAAATAATTACGAAGATTTAAATGAATTATATGGTGAATTACTAAGTGTTTGGGGGCGTTATGTTGGTCATGTTACTGGTAATATTGGTGGAGTATACGAATTCAACAAAAAACCATCTCAACAAGGTGCTATTTATGTACCAGTTTCTAAAAACGTTCAAAAAGAATCTTTAAATTGGTTATTAAATAACGTATTTAAAACTCAGAATTGGTTACTTGATAAAAACATTCTTAATAAGATAGATGAAACAGGCTATACAGAAAAGTTAGGTCGTTATCAAGACAGAAATCTAGCAACATTATTAAATTATAGAACTTTAGAAAGAATGATTGAAGCAGAAGTTATTCAAGATAATTTCTATCCTGCATCAGACATGATAAGCGATTTACGTATAGGAATATTTTCTGAAGCTAGAAGTACTAAAAACGTAGACTTACAAAGAAGAAAACTTCAAAAATCTTTTATCAAAAGATTAGGTTCGTTAATGAGTGATAAATCTGCAAAAAGTACAGATATTTCTTCAATTGTTAGAGGAGAATTAACAACATTAAAATACCAGTTAAACACTGCAAGTAAAAGAGCTATAAATAAAATATCTAAGTATCATTACAAAGATTTAATTGTAAATATTAACAACATTTTAGATCCAAAGTAATTTAACTTTTACTTAAAACATTTTTACCTATTGCGCATTCTAAACATCGTTTAAGTGCGCAATAGTTGTTTTTAAGCTCTAATAAAGCTTGAGAGTCGAATGCACTTTCAGAAGAAACCTTTAACTCTGTAAACTTAGAAATAACACTATTTTTTTCTGATTTAATTTCCCTTAAAATTTCTAAATAAGTTTCTTCATTTACTTCTCCTCTGCTCTTATGATACATAAATTTTAAAGGTATTATTGTATTGATAATCAATAAATCTATAAATGATTTGGTAAGTCGTTTAGAAGATTTTTTAGAAATTGATTCAAAATTATAATGTGTTTGCCAAAAATCAATCATTTCAATTTTAAATAAATCATAAAAGTCTGCAAGCGTATTTGATTCAATAATCTTAGAAAATAAATTTTTCTCTTTGGTTAATAATGCAACTAACTGTGCTATTCTTATGGTAGGAAAATTATTAGGACGCATTCTAAAAAAAGAAAACTGATTGTTTGATAAAGGTTTTAGATTGAATTTATGTTTTAAAAAAACATACTCTTCTTTTAAAAGCAAATAATAATTATGCTGAATGTCTTCTTCTAAAAAACCTGCTTGTCCAAAAAGTAACGCAGAAAACTGTGTAGAATTTGCACTTACTTTTTTTACAATCGAATAATCAACTGATTTTGCTAGAGTCAAAAACGCATCTCCATTTATTTTTAATCCGAAATTTTTAGCTAATAATTGAAATAAAACCCCTTCAAAGTTATTTTGCTCTACTTCTAAAAGAATTTTAATTTCTGATGATTTTCTTTCTAGACGTTCAAAAAACAAACGCTCTTTCCAATTATTGAAAGTAAACAAATCTATTTGTGATAAGTTTTTCTCACAAGGAATCCAATTTTTTCGAGACAATAGTAAACTGTTATAATTATTTAAAAGATTTTTATCTACAAAAGGTTTAAGAACCAAAGTGGGTATTGCTTTATTATTTTTCATATAAATCAAAGCATCGTTTTCCCAAACAACATGTAAAATTACTGCTTCATAATTTCTATCTAATTCATGATTATGCAAATACCAATCTGATGATTTTAAGTGAATCTCTACATTACCTATCCAAGTTTGATCATCAATCTTTAAATGCGCATTTAAAAAATCGGGTCCTGCATTTTGATTATGCAAACCTGTTTTAAGAATCGAGAGCGTTTCGTTATTTACTGTGCACAATTTTACGCTAGAAAACATTTTATATTTCCAGACATAATGAAGAAAATCTTCATTCATAGTTTTTATTTTAAAAGTACAAAAAAACTGATACTTCTATAAATTTATATAATTAAGCAATTTTAAGAAAGCAATATTAATGTCATATTTTTGTAAAATAAAATAAGCTTAAAACATGACTATTATAGATAATTTAAAATGGCGTTATGCAGTAAAAAAGTTTGATGCTAATAAAAAGCTAACAGAAGAACAAGTAAACACACTAAAAGAAGCTTTTAATTTAACAGCTACTTCTTATGGTTTACAACCTATAAAATTAATTGTAATTAATAATAAAGAAGTTCAAGAACAACTGCTTCCGTTTTCTTTTAATCAACAGCAAATTGTACAAGCCTCTCACCTATTTGTAATTTGCATACAAGATAATTACACTACAAAAGAAGTTACAGAATATTTCAACTTAGTAAAAAAATCAGAAATACACCCGATGAAATTTTAAATCCGTTTAAAGATTTTTTAACGGCAGAAATTCAGAAAAAAACACAAGAAGAATTAGCTATTGCAAATAAAAATCAAGCTTACATTGCTTTAGGTAATTTACTAACAGTTTGTGCAAGTTTAAATATAGATTCTTGCCCTATGGAAGGTTTTATTCCTTCTAAATACGATGAAGTTTTAGGATTGGAAAAACACAATTTAAAATCTGTTTTAGTGCTACCTGTTGGTTTTAGAGCAGAAGACGATTACATGAAAGATTTATTAAAAGTTAGGAAAAATCTAACAGAAAGTGTTATCGAAATCTCTTAAATTTACACTTTAAATAAAAACATTTTTATGAGCACAGAAGTTAGAAATTTAGCACCAAAAGAAGTTTGGAATATGTTTGCAGACCTTAACGCTGTTCCGCGTCCTTCAAAAAAAGAAGAACGTGTTATACAGTTTATGGTAGATTTTGGTAAAAAACTAAATTTAGAAACATTTGTAGATAAAGTTGGTAATGTAATTATCAATAAAAAAGCTACCAAAGGTTTAGAAGATAGAAAAACAGTGGTTTTACAAAGTCATTTAGATATGGTGCATCAAAAAAATGCAGCAACTAATTTCGATTTTGATTCTGAAGGAATTAAAATGATTGTTGATGGAGATTGGGTAAAAGCAGATGGCACAACACTTGGCGCAGATAATGGTTTAGGTGTTGCAGCAATAATGGCTGTTTTAGCTTCTACAGAAATTGAACATCCAAATATTGAAGCACTTTTTACAATTGATGAAGAAACCGGAATGACTGGTGCCATGGGTTTAGAAGGAAATATTTTAAAAGGTGATATTTTACTAAATTTAGATACAGAAGAAGATGATGAAATAGGAATGGGTTGTGCTGGTGGCGTAGATATTACCGCAACAAGAACGTATAAAGAAGAAGAAGTTCCGAGAAAATTCAAATGCCTTTTCTATCACTGTAAATGGTTTAAATGGTGGGCATTCCGGTATGGATATTATCAAAGGTTTAGGTAATGCCAACAAAATAATGAACCGTTTATTATTTGACGGATTTACTAATTATGGTTTAAGAATATCAGAAATTAATGGTGGTAGTTTAAGAAATGCTATACCAAGAGAAAGTTTTGCTGTGGTTACTGTTGATGCAATTTCTAAAGAAGCTTTTTTGTTTGAAAGCAACTTACTAATTAACAACATTAAAAAAGAATTTGCAACTTTAGAACCAAATCTAAACATTGAAATCTCTGACACAAACTTACCTGAAAAGGTAATGGAATTGGGTGTGCAAGAAGGTTTTATAAAATCTATTTACACAGCTTTAAACGGAGTTTATAGAATGAGTCCGGATATTGAAGGCTTGGTAGAAACTTCTAATAATATTGCTAAAATTGTAGCAAAAGATGGCAATATTAAAATTAGTTGTTTAACAAGATCATCATCAGAAACTAATAAATTAGATTTAGCAAATTCTTTAAAATCTGCTTTTGAATTGTCTCGGATTTTCAGTTGATTTTTCAGGAGAATATCCTGGATGGCAACCAAATGTAAATTCAGAAATTTTAGATATCGTTTCTAATTTATATGAAGAATTACATCAAGAAAAAGCAAATGTTACTGCTTGTCATGCAGGTTTAGAATGCGGAATTTTAGGGCAAAATTATCCGGAAATAGATATGGTTTCTTTCGGACCAACAATTAGAGGCGCACATTCGCCGGACGAACGCGCAAGTATATCATCAACACAAAAATTCGGAACTTTTTAATTGAAATATTAAAAAATACACCAAAAAAATAGCAGTTGTTTTTCGGTAAAAAACCGAAGGATTCCTTCGGTTTTTTATTACATCAATTTGTGTAAAAAGAAAATAAAAATAAATTTAATTAACTGATTATCAGTTTTTTAAAATTTTATTCATTTGTTAACATCTTTCACTTCTAAAAATCATAAAAAAATGTAATTTTACATTTAGATAAATCTATTTATTTTCATGGGTAAAATTATTGCAATAGCAAATCAAAAAGGTGGTGTTGGTAAAACAACTACCAGTGTAAATTTAGCAGCCTCTTTAGGTGTTTTAGAGAAAAAAGTTTTGTTGATAGATGCAGATCCGCAAGCAAATGCTTCTTCCGGTTTAGGTATAGATGTAGAAACTGTAGAAGGCGGAACATATCATGTTTTAGAGCACACTTTATCAGCTAAAGATGCGATTATTAAAACCGATTCGCCAAATGTAGATATTATACCTGCACATATAGATTTAGTAGCTATTGAAATAGAACTTGTAGATAAGCAAGAAAGAGAATACATGTTAAAAAAATCGTTAGAAGAAATTAAAGACGATTATGACTATATTTTAATAGATTGTGCACCATCTTTAGGGTTAATTACCTTAAACTCTTTAGTTGCTGCAAATTCTGTAATTATACCAATTCAATGTGAATATTTCGCATTAGAAGGTTTGGGTAAATTACTAAATACTGTAAAAAGTGTTCAGAATATACACAACCCAAGTTTAGATATAGAAGGTTTATTATTAACAATGTTCGATGCTCGTTTAAGATTATCGAATCAAGTAGTAGATGAAGTAAGAAAACATTTTTCTTCTATGGTTTTTGATACAATTATTAGAAGAAATACACGTTTAGGTGAAGCACCAAGTTATGGTGAAAGCATTATTGCTTATGATGCAACAAGTAAAGGAGCTGTAAATTACTTAAATTTAGCTCAAGAATTATTAAAAAGAATTCGTAAGATGGCAAAAGCGACTAAGAAACAAGCGTTAGGAAGAGGATTATCTGCTTTATTACAACAAGACACACCAAATGTAAATTCTGCATCAGATAAAAATGCCGACAAATTAGTTGGTAGTATTATCGAAATAGAATTAGATAAAATTGATGTTAACCCTTATCAACCAAGAACATATTTCGACGAAGAAGCTTTAAGAGAGCTTGCTAGTTCTATTAAAGAATTAGGTGTTATACAGCCTATTACTGTTAGAAAATTAGAAAGTAATAAATTTCAATTAGTTTCGGTGAAAGAAGATTTAGAGCTTCTAAGTTAATAGGAAATAAAACTGTACCCGCTTATATTAGATTAGCAAATGACCAAGAAATGCTAGAAATGGCATTGGTAGAAAATATTCAGCGTAAAAACTTAGATCCAATAGAAGTTGCACTTTCTTACCAACGTTTAATTGACGAAATTCAATTAACACAAGAAGAATTAAGTACAAGAGTTGGTAAAAAAAGATCTACGGTAACTAACTATTTACGTTTGTTAAAATTAGATCCAATATTACAAACAGGTATGAGAGATGGTTTTATCTCTATGGGTCATGGTCGTGCGATGATTAATGTTGACAACACAGAAGATCAATTAGCCATTTATGAAAAAATTTTAAGAGAAAAACTTTCTGTAAGACAAACAGAAGATTTAGTAAAAAGCTTAAAATCTGGATCTATTGCTAAGCCTAAGAAAAAAACGGTACCAACTTTTGTAAAAAATAGCCTAAAGGATATTAGCGAATATTTTGGTCATAAAGTTGATGTTTCTGTTAGTGCAAACGGAAAAGGTAAAATTTCAATACCATTTCATTCTGAAGAAGATTTTAACCGAATAAAAAACTTATTAAAATAAGTGATTTCAAAAAAATTATAATAACCATTTCTGTTTTGTTTTTTTCTTTTCATCTTTTTGCGCAAAAAGATTCAACAAAAGTTAAGACCAAACAGAACCTTATTATACAAGAAGGTGTTTATAAACCTTTGGCGCCAGCTAAAGCTGCTTTTTATTCTGCTATTTTTCCTGGTTTAGGTCAAATTTATAATAAAAAATATTGGAAAGCACCCTTGGTTTGGGGCGCCATAGCAACACCTACTTACTTTTATTTAAATAACAACAGCGAATATAAACGCTATAGAACCGCTTATAAACTTAGAAAATCTGGTTTTCAGGATGAGTTTACAAACGACTTAGGAGAAGTTACAGTATCTCTAGAAACCTTAGAAAGAGCGCAAGAACAATTAAGAGAAAATAGAGATTTATCTTTAATGTGGGGTGTGATTATTTATGTATTACAGATTGTAGAAGCTAGTGTAAATGCTCATTTAATACAATTTAATACAGACGATAATTTATCATTAAAACCATCATTTGTTCAAGATCCTATTTTATTTGATGCTCCTAAAGTTGGTTTTACACTAAAATATACTTTTTAAAAAATGAGAATTGCATTATTAGGCTACGGAAGAATGGGTAAGGAAATTGAAAAAATTGCAATTTCTAGAGGTCATGAAATTGTCATTAAAAAAGATGTCGATACAGAAATAGATATCACTTTAGCAGATGTGGCTATAGATTTTAGCATACCTAACTCTGCTTTTAATAATATTTCTAATTGTATCGAAAATAAAGTACCTGTAATCTCTGGGACTACTGGTTGGTTAGACAAATACAACGATGCCGTTAAGTTATGTGAAGAAAAAAAGGCGCTTTTATTTACGCTTCTAACTTTAGTTTAGGTGTAAATATCTTTTTTGAATTAAACAAACAACTGGCTAAAATGATGAGTAATTTAGAAGATTATAATATTTCTATGGAAGAAATTCATCATACAAAAAAATTAGACGCACCAAGTGGTACTGCTATTACTTTAGCAGAAGGAATTATAGAAAATTCTACTAAAAAAGATTGGGAATTAGACAAAACCACATCCGAAGAAAACATACCTATTGTTGCTAAAAGAATACCGAAGTTCCGGGAACACATACTGTTTGGTACAATTCTGAAGTAGATTCTATCGAAATTAAGCACACTGCACACAGTAGACAAGGGTTTGCTTTAGGTGCCGTAGTAGCCGCAGAATGGATTCTTGGTAAAACAGGTGTTTTTAGTATGAAAGACGTGTTAAACATCAGTTAAAACCTGTAACAAAATTGATTTTTATCGCCTAATAAAAAAATTAAAATACATTCCTTTATCAATAAGGATTTTAAAATATAATTATTATGACTTTTACCCAATGGTTTATCTTTTTTCTTGTTGTACAAGTAATTCATTTTTTAGGAACTTGGAAATTATATGTAAAAGCAGGAAGAAAAGCTTGGGAAGCAGCAGTGCCTGTTTATAACGGAATTGTATTAATGCAAATAATAAATAGACCAAAATGGTGGGTTATTTTACTTTTTATTCCAATTGTAAATTTATTAATGTTTCCGGTCATTTGGATTGAAACAATTCGTTCTTTTGGTTTTTTCAAAAAAATTGATTCGTTTTTTGTAATTATTACTTTAGGTCTTTATATATTCTATATAAATTACGCTACAGATGCAACTTATAATGAAGATAGAAGCCTAAAACCTAGATCTGAATTAGGTGAATGGGTAAGTTCTATTACTTTTGCCATTATTGCAGCAACACTTGTGCATACGTATTTTATGCAACCATTTACAATACCAACGTCTTCACTAGAAAAATCTTTATTAGTTGGAGATTATTTGTTTGTAAGTAAATTTCATTACGGCGCAAGAGTTCCATCAACAGTTATTGCGGCACCAATGGTACACGATTCTTTACCTTTGGTTGGTACAGCTTCGTATTTAAAAAAACCTCAGCTTCCTTACACAAGATTACCTGGTTTACAAAACATTAAAAATAACGACATTGTTTGTTTTAATTGGCCTACAGATTCATTAGCTACTATGTGGGGAGATACTTCGGTAAATTCACCTATAAACCAGTAGATAAAAAAACAAATTATGTAAAACGAGCAGTAGGTATTGCTGGTGATTCTCTAGAACTAAGAGATGGTTATGTATACATAAATGGTAAGAAAAATGTACTTCCGTATAGAGCCAAAATACAATTTTATTATACGTATGAAGCAAAAACAGCTATAGACGCAAATAGTTTTCCTAAGTTTTTAATTAAAAAAGAAAAGACAGGTGTTTATAGAATATTATCGGAATATTGGAATAATTCTAAAATACAAAAAGCAATTAAAGAAAACGGAAACTTAACTAAAATAAGCTCTGACTCTTTATATACAGAAGTTGCAGGTGGTATCAATCCTGATTTTGCTAGAAGACTTAAAATGGAATCTGTTGCAAATAAAATAAACATTAATTTAACAGAAGATGAAGTTGAAAGGTTAAGAAAACAACCTCAAACTGTTGCTGTTACAAAAATTAATTATGGTGCAGATAATGCAATTTTTCCGCATGTAGAAAGTAATAATTGGAGTCAAGATAACTTCGGACCAATTTACATACCTAAAGCTGGTGCTACCGTAAAGTTAGATGCAAAATCTTTACCTTATTACGAGCAAATTATAAAAAATTACGAAAATAACGACTTGTCTTTTGTTGGAGACGATATTTTTATCAATGGTGAAAAAGCAGATTCGTACACATTTAAACAAGATTACTACTGGTTAATGGGAGATAACAGACATAATTCTTTAGATGCTCGTTATTGGGGTTATGTTCCTTTTGATCATGTTTTAGGTAAACCTGTAATGATTTGGTGGAGTTGGGATGCAAATGCTGCAAGTTTTGGAGAAAAAATAAAATCGATTAGATGGAACAGGTTATTTACTACTGTTGGTGGTGACGGTGAGCCTGTATCGTATAGATATTTAGTTTTTGCATTAATTGCAATTTACATTGGCTACAGTTATTTTAAAGGGAAGAAAAAGCTGCTAAAAAATAAAATGGCTGTATTTATACCAACATACTTTTCTCCGATATCACAATATCGAGCTATTGTTAATGCAGAAACTGTTTTATTTGAAACAGAAGACAATTTTCAGAAACAAAGCTACAGAAACAGGTGTTATATTTTTAATACAAATGGTAAGCAACTTTTAAATATACCTGTAAAACATCCTGTAAAGTCCGGCAGAAAAAAACGAAAGATACTATTATTGAAAGTGCTACAAATTGGCAAGATCAACACTTTAAATCTTTAAAAACTGCCTATAGGAATTCGCCTTTTTTGAATTTTACATTGATGATTTAACTCCGATATTCGAAAAAAAATATAAATTTTTACAGGATTTAAATTTTGATACATTCGATTTTATTACAGATGTTTTGCAACTAGAAATTGATTATAATAAAAGTGAATCTTACATAGAATCAGAAAAAAATTTGACTTTAGAAATTTAGCTGACGCAAAATTTACACCCAACATTCTTACAAACAAGTACATACAAATGTTTGATGATAAGCATGGTTTTATACCAAATTTATCAATTTTAGACTTATTATTTATGGAAGGACCTAACGCAATTAGTTTTTTAGAAAATTAGTTGTATCTTTGCAGACTCTAAAATAGTAAATTTACTTAAGCTATTTAGTGTCTCAAATTAATGAATAATTTAAAAAAAATACTGGATAAATTTTGTGTAATTTCTGAAGAATCACAAAATCTTATATTTTCTTTAGCCAAAAATATTGAGCTTCGCAAAGGAGATTCCATATCTAAAGCTGGAGAAATATCAAAAAGTATTTATATTCTAGAAGAGGGTATTGCTAGATCTTTTTATGTAGATGAAAAAGGTAAAGAATATATAAGAAACCTATTTGTGCCGATTAGAGCAATTGGGCCTTTAGGCGCTTTAATTCTAAGAAAAAAATCTAAGTTTTCTTATGATTGTTTATCTCATTGTAAATTACAAGTTATTAATTACGATGATTTTATAGAATTAACTAAGCAAAATCTAGAAATTGGGAAATTATATTCTAAAATTCTTGAGAAAGTATTTCTAGAATTAGAAGCTAAAGTGTACGATTTATCTGTTTTAAATGCTACAGAAAGATATCTAAAAGTAAAAGCACAAATACCAAATATAGAGAACTTAATTCCACAATATCATATAGCTTCTTACTTAAATATAACACCTGTTCAATTAAGTAGAATTAGAAAAGGTTTGTATTCTAAAAAATAATTTTAATGATAAGCATTAAATTTATAGTTCATTACAGCTTACATTTTATTGTTCCGTTTTTATTTGCTATTATTTTCTTTAGAAAAAAATGGAAAACGGTTTACATTATTTTTTTACTATCTATGCTTGTAGATTTAGATCATTTATTAGCAAATCCTATATTTCAAGAAAATAGATGTAGTATCAATTTTCATCCACTTCATACATTTTGGGCAATGGCTTTTTATGTTGTTGGGCTATTTTTTAAGAAAACAAGAATCCTTTGTATTGCCTTGCTTTTTCATATGTTTACAGACTACTTAGACTGTTTATTGTAATATTTACCAAGTAAAATATCTAATTCCGGAGAAATATTAAATTTGAAAATTAATAATATATACATCGGTACAATTAAAATACTTTTCAAAATGATGTTAATAATTGGGTGAATAGGAAAATCCCATATATAAATATTATCAACCGGAAAATCCCAAAAATTAAAAGCAAAATACAAAACAGCTATTATTACCAACATTTTTGCGGTTTTATTGGTAAAAGGAGTTATAGAGAATTTCTTTTTTACAAAGTATAGTTTAAATGTATTAGCGCAAAAAATTACTATTAAGGTAGAAAGTGCCAAACCATTTGTACCCATTTCAAACTCATAATAAAATAACTTATTTAAAGCGTAAACAGAAAGAGCCATAGCAATACCTACAGGTAGCGTAATTTTATAAAACTTAGAATTATTAATAATTGCACCATTATTACCTAAAAAGCCATTGTACATTTTTAAAAATGAAATCATAAGCACTACGAGTCCGCCACCGGCATATTCTTTTGGTAATAAATTGAATAACTGTTGCACATTTGTATTGATTAAAACGAAGAAGAATCCGCTAATTAAAAGTAAATTGATAGAACTTTTTTTATACAAAGAGCCAACCTCTTTTTGGTTATCTTCATTTAATGTTTTAGATGTTAATGGCTGTAAAATATTTAACATTGCTCTACTTGGGGCTTCTATAAAAGATCCTATAAAAACAGCAACAGAATAATAAGCTGCGATTGCCAAAGTTTCTTTACCCGGAATCATAAATTTATCAATATCTAAAATAATTGCACCAGCACTTCCCGCTAAAATTATGTACCCGTAAAATCGTAAAACTTCAATAAAATTTGCAGGTTTTGCAAATGTAAACTTTGGTACGTAAAGTTTTAATGCATAAAACATCATTATAAACATCCTTAAAAAATACGCTGCCGTTAGGTAATAAATAAATTCCGGTTTGCTAATAAATTCAAAATAAACAGCAAAAAGTAACAACATTACTACTACTCTATTCCATAATTCTTTTAAAATATTACCAAAAACAGTTTGAAACTGAACTTTTGCCCACGAATAAAAAATCTCGAAATAAGCACAAGCCACTGCTATTAAATAAATTACAATTGTATAATCTTTTATAATAGGATTTTCTTCTGATAAATAATCTCCTATTTCTTGATAAAAAATATTACCAAAATAAGCTATTGGTATTGCAATTAATAATGGCAAAAAAACAACAGAAGATAGAAATTTATCTTTTTCTACTTTTGTGAAATAACTAGAGAAAAACTTTACAATTGTATGATGAATTCCTAATGCTATTAATGGCATTAAAAGGTTGGATGTAGATAATAGAAACGTAACTAAACCATAATACTCGTCTTCTAAAAACCTTGTGTACAAAAAAAGAGTATTAATACCACCAAAGGCAAAACCTAAGTAAATAAAAAAAGTGTTTTTTAATGATTGTTTTAATACAATTCCCATTCTACGAAGTTATGTTTTTTAGAATAGAGGCTAGATTTTTCGTCAACTCTTTTCTATGATATTTTTTTATGTCGCTAGATGTAACCAACAATTCATTATTTTTAAAATCGTTATACAACGATTTAATTTCTTCTGATAATTTTATTTCATTATCAAAATTTACAATCTTACCAGCGTTTGTTTCCTCTAAAATTGTGGCCAAATCTCCTTTTTCTCGTCCGATGGATAAAATAGGTCTTTTAGCTGTTAAATACTCAAATAACTTTCCTGTTAAAATACCTTCGTTGTTTAATACATTCGGAATTAATAATAATAAAACCTGAGATTTTTTTTGATACTCGATCGCTTTATAATGTGGTAAATACCCTAAGAATGTAGTGTTTTCTGATAAATTAAATCGTTGTATATCTTGCTTTACATCATTTACAATATCTCCAATAAAATTAATTTGTAAGTCGTTTTTAAAACTTGAATCTTGTAAACAAAGTTTTTCTAAAACTTTAAACAATACTGTTGGATTGCTTTGTTTGGGTAACAAACCAATATATGAAATTGTAAATTTTTTATCTAATCTTATGATATTTTTAGTCACAACTTCATCATCGAAACCATTGGTAATAACCTCTACTCTTTTTGCTGTTTTTAAAAACTCCCTTTTTAAAGTGTTACTAACAGTTAGTATACAATCAGCATTTTTTAAAACTGATTTTTCTAATTTAATATTTTTATTTTTTGCAAAAGATAACTGATTAAAGTCTTTATTATAATATAAGTTTGACCAAGGATCACGAAAATCTGCAACCCATTTTATATTATTCTTTTGATGCAATTTTTGCGCAATTAAATGCATACTATGTGGCGGCCCTGTGGAAATTATTACATCAATTTCAGAAGAATCGATAATTTTCTGCAAATATTTAACCGATGAATTCACCCAAAAAATTTTAGGATCTGGAATAAAAAAATTTCCTCTAACAAAAGACAAAAATCCGCCATTACTAACATTAGAAACACCTTTTTTTTGTTTATTATTTTTTTTCCAAAATAATAAATCTGTTGGTTCCCAAATTGGTTGTTTTAAAATCTTAATATTTTTAGGAACTTCATTAAGTAGTGTTTTATCTTCTTTAGGATAGTTTGCATTATCAACGGTATACACTAGTGGTTCAATATCAAAATTCTGTAAATATTTTACAAATTTTAACCAACGTTGTACGCCGTAACCACCTGCAGGAGGCCAATAATATGTTATAATTAGTACTTTCAATTTAGAAGGTTATCATATAAATGTATGAGTTTTTTTGATGTTTGCTCCCAAGAAAATTTATTTCTCACAAAATCTTTTCCATTTTCACTAAATTTAGTTCTTAATGCTTCACTTCTATATAATTGGATTGTTTTATCAGCAAAATCATTTACATCTTCTGCTTTATGCACCAAACCGTAATTATAATTTTCTGTCAAGTTTTTTTGAGCTGTAGCATCACTTACCAATAAAGGCTTGCCAAAACTCATATATTGAAAAATCTTATTCGCATAAGTAGTATCGTGATGTAAATTTCTGTGCAAAGGCGAAATACAAATAGCACTACTTAAAATATAAGAACTAAAATATTTTGGATCTTTCCACCCTAAAAAATCGACATACTTTTCTACTTTTAAATCTTTTGCTAGTTGTTTTAGAATAGTATCTGTTGAGTTTTTACCTACAACAACTAGTTTAATATTCGTAATTTTATCACTTAAAAAAACTAGCGATTTAATAGCAGTTTGCAAACCTCTTCTTAAACCAGTATCACCTATATAAAGCAACACAAAATGATTCGCATATCTATCTAAAATATCAGGAAATATAGAATGCTTTGTAAAAAAATCTTTACGAACTGTGTTAGGAACATCAATTATTTTATCAGCATTAATTTGTACTCTTTTTATAATTTCCTTCTTAGATTCTTTAGTTACAACAATAACTTTATCTGCTTTTTTAATAAATTTCTCCTCATTCTTTTTCCACTTTTTGGGAGATATTAAAAACTTACCTGGAAACTTTGTTAAATGCGGATAAAACTTCATAATCTCCTGGTCTATTTTCGTGTAAATCTAAAATAGTTGGAAGTTTTAATTTTTGATTGGCACTAAAAACAGCATCAGCAATTCTAAGGTCGTGAATATGAATCGCATCAATTTTATTCTCTTGTAAAAAATGTTTTATCTTACTCTTTAACATCAATTTGTAGAAAGGAATTGTATACGCTAAAGCTGATAATTTATAGATAAATTGAGTTGACAAATAACGTTTTACTTGAATTTTATGTATACTTTCTGATGAAGCTTGACTATTATTATACCCTAAACAAAAAAGAAAAACGTTGTGCCCTGCATTAATTAAGGCAATTGCCTCGTTTTCTACTCTAGGATCTGGAGGAAATTCCTCGTCTAAAATCATTCCTATTTTCATATACTATTTTCTTTCTGCAAAAACAGCATAATATCTAGGTGTAAATTTTCTTAAAATGGGTCTAAAACCAACCTTTTTAATTGGGCTTGTCCATTTTTTTGTCTTTAATTACCCATCCCGATTTTTCTAAAAGCCAATCGAACTGCCAATCTTCAAATTCGTGGTAATGTCTGTCCCACAGATCAGTTTTACTTCTGTAGGCTTTCGCAAACCAAAGATTTAAAGGAATTGTAGTTATTAATTTAGTCGCTTCAATTTCTCTTAAAACATTAAAAGGAGCAATTAAATGTTCAAAAATTTCGAAAGCAGAAACAGCATCTACTTTATGCTTTTTTACAATTTCAGGTAAAAGATCTAAATCTTCGCCTTCTGTATTTATTACTGTATAACCATTGCCCTCCATAATTTCAGAAAACGGATTACGAACACCTAAATCTAAAATTGTTGCTGGTGCAGGAACTGTTTTTTGTAAAAAAGCCAAAGTGTGTTCGTATCTTTTTGATGGGAGTTTCTTATACATTTTTAGCTACTTTTTCTTCTTTTTTTCATCATAAAACAACCATCCAAAAGTTACTAAAATCAATAAACCATAAGAAGCTAAAGATATAAAACTACCTTTCTGAATTACTTTTGGCTCAAATTTAAATGTAATTTCATGATTTCCTGCGGGAATCTCCATTCCTCTTAAAACATAATTTACGTTGTAATACGGCACTAATTTTCCGTCTAAATAAGCATTCCAGCCATCTTCATAATAAATTTCAGAAAAAACAGCGAATTGTGCTTTCGTAGAACTTGATTGATATTTTAAATTCGTAACATCATTACTAATCAATTTAATTGTTGCTGTAGAATCTTTTTCAACAAATAAATTTTCTTTTAATTTACTAAAATTCTCTTTTAAAATTACAGCAGTATTTTTAGTATTTAAAGAATCTAAAGCTTGTATTTCTTCATTTGCATTGTTTACAGAAATTAACTTTTCTACAAACCAAACATTACCGTTTGCTTCGGTATTTTGTTGTGCTTGAACGTTTCCTTTATTATCCGGCACAATAAAATACTTGGTATTTAGCATGTTTAAAACTTGCATATTATTCTTTGCAATTTGATAATCAAATAGCTCTTGATAACGACCAAGTTTAGCAGCATGATAACCACCAATAGAATTATGAAAGTAAGATGTACTTCCATCATTCATAGGATCAACAGAAAAATTTGCTACTCTAAAATAAGATGTATCTTTTAAAATTGCTTTATCAGCACTTGAAGCTACAAATGGTTTTTCTATTTTTCTTGATGATTTAAAATCGTCTGCATTTACATAATTAAGATTTACAGATAACAAATCGAAAAGAATTAAAACAGTTATTACTATAATGGCAAATGGTATTTTAATTTTCTTTTTTAAAGTAAACCATAACACAGCACCAGTAAATAAGAACCATTACTAGAGATTTAACTGTATCTGAAAATAACATTGCTTTTCTGTCTGCAATTACTGCGTCTAAAAACCCAGGAACTTCACTATACTGTTGCGCATCTCTTAATCCTTCAAAAGTTCCGAAAATATGAGCAAAACCAAAACCTACTATTATTAAACCACCAAATACGATAACTGCCTTTTTTAGAGCTGCTTGTTTCTCGTTTAACTCTAGAGAACTAGAAAACAGTTCTTTTAAACCTAAAACACCTAAAATTGGCACACACAATTCTGCAATTACCTGTATTGATGAAACTGCTCTAAATTTATTGTAAAGTGGTACATAATCAATAAAAAAGTTAGTAATCACCTCAAAATTTCTACCCCAACTTAAAATAATAGAAAAGATTGTTGCAGCAACTAACCATTCTTTTATTCTTCCTTTTACTAAAAATAATCCTAAGAAAAATAGAAAAAACACAACAACACCAATATACGCAGGTGCTTCTACAATTGGTTGATCTCCCCAATACGTTAAAACTTGTTTCGAATATTCTTTGGCTGTTTTTTTATCTGTTTTTTCTTCAATAAACTCATAAAAGTTAGAATTCTCTCCTAATTCTTCTACAGTTCCACCGCCCATAAAACGCGGAATAAATAAATTAAAAGTTTCTAATTTAGAGTAACTGTATTGAGTTATGTAAGATTTATCTAAACCTTCTGTAGCCTTTTTTGTAGAACCGTCTAGATTAATTGTTAATTCTGATTTTCCTCTTGTACTGTGTTCAGAATATTCTTTCATTGCCATTAATCTTGGCGCATTTGCTCCTATACCTAAAACTACAGCTGCAATAATTACTGCTGCTTGTTTTATAAATAATTGCACCTTACGTTCTTTAATCGCATTAATTAATTCTACCAAACCAAGAATTAATAAACAGAAACCTAAATAGTAGGTCATTTGAATATGGTTAGCATAAATTTCTAAAGCCATTGCCAAACCTGTAACAATAAAACCTAAAACAAACTTTCTATTAAAAATCCAAATAACACCGGCTAAAACTAAAGGCATATATGCAATTGCATGGGCCTTTGCATTGTGACCTGCACCAAATATTATAATTAGATAAGTAGAAAACCCAAAGGATAAAGCACCTAAAATTGCCAATCTCCATTTAACTTTTAACGCCATCATCAACACAAAAAAGCTTAAAAAATACAAAAATGTATAATCTGCAGGTCTTGGTAAAAATCTAAGTAATTTATCTACACTTCTTACAATATCGTTTGGATAATAAGCACTTACAGGATAAGCTGGCATTCCGCTAAAAGAAGCATCTGTCCAATAAGGTTCTTCGTTATTATCTGCTCTGTAATCATTAATATCTTTCACCATTCCCCTAAATTGAGTAATGTCTGATTGATTTAATTTTTGACCTTTTAAAACAGGATGAAAGTAAATTAAAGAAGCTATTATAAATACAAGAATTGCTACTAAATAAGGAAAAAGTTTGTTAAGTTTCAATTTTAAAATTGTTTTAGGTTGCTATTTATTTTGAAGCGAGTTTAGTCTAATCGATTTCTTCAAAATCTACATACTCACCAACAGACTTTTTACTTTCTTTTTGGCTTCCTGGTTTTTTATCTATAATTGTTTCACCTTCTTTTACAGAAGGGTTTTGTGCTTGTCTTTGCTGCCCTCCAAATTGTTGTTCTGCTTTCTTTTGAATAGTTTCTGCTGCTTTTTTCATTAAAAAAGGCGCAAAAAGTCTTGCTAAAAATTTAAACGCATAATAAAATAAGAAAATAAAAAAGAGTGTTTTAAGTAAACCCATTTATAAATTTAATTTAAAAATATATCAAAAATAACAATTTGAGTACAATTGAGACGTTATGAATCTATAAAAGTTTCTTAAACCTAAAAAAGTAGTGTTTGCCTTTATAAAACAGCTTTTTTGTTCTATGTTTGTGAAGCATGTTAGATTTAAAATGTAAACCCTATTCTTTTTCTATGAATGTAAATAAATTTCAGCTATTTATTGTTGTTTTTTTTAGTTGTGTTGCTTCTAATTTTGCGCAATATACAGATGTTATAAACTCTAATAAACCTGGTTTTTCTGAAAGCCCATATAGTGTTGGAACAGGAGTATACCAGTTTGAAAGCAATGTTTTTTATAGAAACACAAGTATAGAACCTACGTTTTCTAGACCAGAATCTTTAGGTTTAGATCTTTTATTTAGAACCAGTTTCCTTTTTGAAAAACTAGAATTAAATACACAATTAACCTATCAAAGAGATAAAGTAGCTTTTAAAAATATTTTTACATCGAGTTACGACGTATCCGGTTTTAGCCGAGTTACTGTTGGCGCTAAATATTTGGTTTATCAACAAGAATACGAAGACAAATCTAAAGAAGTAAGAAGCTGGAAAAGAAGACACGCATTCGATACAAAAAGATTAATACCTTCTGTTGCCGTTTACCTTGGTATGAATACTGATTTTGTAAGTGAAATTCATAAAACGGGTAGCATTACGCCAAAAGTAGGAATCCTTTTACAACATAACCTTACACAAGATTTTAATGTAATTACCAATGTTTTTTATGATAATATTGGTTCAGATTTTTCTGAGTTTTCTTACATCATAACGGCTACACAAAATTTTAGCGACCAATGGTCTGCATTTATAGAAAATCAAACTATTTTTCAAGAATACCAAAATAACACCAACTTAGGCTTGGGTTTAGCCTATTTATATGATACAAATTTACAATTTAACACTTCTGCAAGGTTACTTTTTGAAGGCCAATCTAAAGGTTATTACGCTAGTTTAGGAATTTCGTATAGAATAAACAGACATAGAGATTCTTTTATAGAATTAGATGATAATGGTCAAGAAATTAAAGACACACCAATATCTCGCTACAACAAAAAACAAAGTAGCTTTTTTAATAGGTTTTTAAATATCTTTAAGAAGAAAGATAAAAATACCAGATCTAGACCAACCAGAACAAGAAAAGCAACTTCAAAGAAAAAAACTGGTGGTTTTTTAGGTATCTTCGGAAAGAAAAAAGAAAGCCACAAAGAAAGAAACAGAAATTGAAAAATTAGAAAGAGAAATTAAAGAGCTAGAAAAAGAGATGAAGAAAGAAGATCAGAAAAAGAAAAAAACGATAATAATTAGACGCTACTTTTTACAATGATTACCTTAAAAAAAATAAATACTAAAAAGGAAATGAAACAGTTTGTAACATTTCCTTTTTCATTATATAAAGACAATAAATATTGGGTACCACCAATAATTAAAGATGAAGTAGATAATTTCGACCCAAAGAAAAATCCTGTTTTTGAAAATGCTGATGCTCAATTTTTTGTGGCGATTAGAGATGGTAAAATTGTAGGTAGAATTGTAGCGATTATCAATTGGTTTGAAATTGAAAAACAACAAATAAAAAAAATGCGTTTTGGTTGGTTTGATGTAATTGATGACATTGAAGTAACAAAAGTTCTTTTAGCCAAAGTTAAAGAAATTGGTTTGGCAAACAATTTAGAATATATAGAAGGACCTGTTGGTTTTAACAATTTAGATAAAACTGGTGTTTTAGTTGAGGGTTTCGATCATATAGGTACCATGATTACTTGGTACAATCACCCATATTATAAAGATCATTTAGAAGAACTTGGTTTTGTAAAAGAAAAAGAATACTTAGAAAATAAATTTAAATTCGATAAAGTAGACAAAGTTTATTTTGATAGAATTAGCAAGATTATTAAAAGACGTTTTAAATTAAAAGCACTAGACTTTACAAAGACAAAAGATATCATGCCATATGTTGATGAAATGTTTGATGTTTTTGATAAATCGTACTCTAAACTTTCTTCTTTTGTACCAATTTCTGATGCTCAAATAGCTTTTTTAAGAAAAAATACATTTCTTTTATCAACCCAGAATATATAAAGTTTGTTGTTGATGAGAATAATAAAGTTGTAGCTTTTGCAATTGTAATGCCCTCTTTTTCTGAAGCGCTTCAAAAAGCAAAAGGAAACTATTTCCGTTTGGTATATTTCATCTTTTAAAAGCAAGAAAACATGCTAAAGACGTTACTTTTTATTTAATTGGTGTACATCCAGAGTATCAAAACAAAGGTGTGCATGCAATTATTTTCGATCAATACACAAAAACATTTGGTCCTTTAGGAATAGACAATTGTATTAGAACGCCAGAGTTAGAAGAGAATGAAGCAATTAAAAAATTATGGGAAAACTTTGATCCTGTAACTCATAAACGAAGGCGAACTTACAAAAAGAGTATTATTTAATAATTCTGATAAAATCTAACAAATGCAATTATTTTATAATTCAGAAATTTCTATAGAAACACAAGAAATTACTTTCGATAAAATTGAAAGCAAACATATTGTACGTGTTTTAAGAAAAAAAGAAGGAGATATTCTTAAAATAACAAATGGTAAAGGCTTTTTATTTGATGTAGAAATTATTTTAGCAAGCGATAAAAAGTGTTTAGCTAAGGTTACTTCTTTTACTGAAAAACAAAAACCTTGGCAATATTATTTACATGTTGCAATTGCGCCTACAAAAAATAACGATAGAATAGAATGGTTTTTAGAAAAAGCAACAGAAATTGGTATCGATGAAATTACACCAATTATTTGTTCTAATTCAGAAAGAAGGGTTGTAAAATTAGAACGATTTGAAAAAATTATTCAGTCTGCCATGAAACAATCTTTAAAATTTACGTTGCCAAAATTAAACGAACCTGTAAAGTTTAATGATTTTATCAATCAAGATTTTGATGGCAAAATATGTATTGCGCATTGTGAAGAGCAAGATAAAAATCTATTAAAATCTGTAATAAATCCTGCTGAAAAAACAACTATACTTATAGGACCCGAAGGAGATTTTTCTATAGAAGAAATAAAAAAAGCATTAGAAAAGAAGTTTACACCTATTTCTTTAGGTGAAAGTAGATTACGAACAGAAACTGCAGCTTTAGTTGCTGTTAATACTATTTCGTTTATCAATCAATAAGTTTTTTCTTATATTGCTTTAAAATTTCCTAAATATTTTATGAAGCAACTTCTAACAATTACGTTTACCTTTTTACTAAGCATAATTTACGCACAAGATGTTGCTATTTTAAAGTATAATGGTGGCGGAGATTGGTACTCGAATCCTACAGCGGTTCCTAATTTAGTTGCTTTTGCTAACGCTAACATTAACACCAAAATTTCTAAAAATCCACAATCTGTTGCGGTAAGTAGCGAAGATATTTTTAATTTTCCCATTCTATTTATGACGGGTCATGGTAATGTTTTCTTTTCTGAAGATGATGCCGAAAACTTAAGAAACTATCTAATTTCTGGTGGCTTTTTACATATATCCGACAATTATGGTTTAGACAAATTCATTCGTAAAGAAATGAAAAAAGTTTTTCCAAAATTAGAATTTAAAGAAATACCAAGCTCACATAAAATTTACAATCAGACCTTTAAATTTCCAAACGGAATCCCAAAAATTCATGAACACGACAAAAAATCCGCACAAGCTTTTGGTATTTTTTTCGAAGGAAGACTTCTTGTTTTTTACGATTATGAAACAGATTTAAGTGATGGTTGGGAAGATCAAATAATACACAACAATCCGCAAAGTGTAAGAGAAAAAGCTTTAAAAATGGGCGCTAACATAATTGAGTTCGCATTTAGTAATTAAGTTTTATTTTCTAAAATTAATAAATATTCTTAAAATGAACGATCAAATAGATATCGATGCTATCAAAATAAATTTTGATTCTAGTGGTTTATGGGTTTTAAACATCGCTATTGGTATTATAATGTTTGGTGTTGCATTAGGTATTTCTATTGATGATTTTAAGCGTTTACTTAAAAACCCTAAAATACTTTTTGTTGGTGTACTATCTCAGTTTATTTTATTACCGGCTTTTACTTTTTTAATTATACTACTTTTAAAACCGCATCCTAGTTTTGCTCTCGGAATGATGATGATTGCAGCTTGCCCTGGCGGAAACGTTTCAAATTTTTTTAGTAAAATGGCTGGCGGAAACGCCGCTTTATCTGTAAGTTTAACAGCTTTTGCTACATTGATCTGTATTTTTATGACGCCTTTAAACCTTCAGTTTTGGGGTAGTTTATACGAACCTACAAACAGTATTTTAGAAACAGTTGCTTTAGATTGGGTCGATTTATTAAAACTAGTTTCTTTAATTTTAGGAATTCCTTTATTTTTTGGAATGTTGATCAAACATTACCATTCTGAAATGGCACAAAAAATAGAAAATGTTTTAAAACCATTATCGATGCTTGTATTTATCGCTTTGATTTTTATTGCATTTTCTCAGAATTTAGAAATCTTTGTAAACCATATTCATCACGTTTTATTTTTAGTAATTTTTCACAATATATTCGCTTATTTTTTAGGTTTTTACACTGCTAAAAGTTTTAAATTAAATAAAAAAGATACCAAAACTATTGCCATGGAAACCGGAATTCAAAATGGCGGATTGGGTTTATTATTAATTTTTGGTTTTTTTGACGGCTTAGGCGGAATGGCACTTTTGGCAGCTTTTTGGGGAATTTGGGACGTGTTTTCTCGGAATTATATTGGCTACTTATTGGGGAAGAAATTCTAAAAAAGACACTTTAATCGAATAATTTATGCTTCAAAAAATTTGGTTTGCACTTGTATGGACTTATGTAAAACTTGGTTTATTTTTTTACAGTAAGAAGATTATAATTAAAGGCACAGAAAATATTCCAAAAAAAGGAGCAGTATTATTTGCTGTAAATCATCCTAACGGATTGGTAGATCCTTTATACGTTACTACAACTCACAATAGAAGAAACCATTACTTGGTTAGAGCGGCAACATTTAAAAACCCGATAGTTAAGAAAATTTTAGAATCTTTATACTTAATGCCCATTTATAGAATTCGAGATGGCATTAAGCAATTAGCAAACAATCAGCAAATTTTTGATAAATGCCACAGAATCTTTGAAAAAGGAGAAACTTTAATGATTTTTCCGGAAGGAAGTCATGATAAAAAAAGAACCATTAGACCTTTAAGTAAAGGGTTTACAAGAATTGTTTTTGGTGCATTAGAAAAACATGAAGATATAGATATAACTGTAATTCCGGTTGGTTTAACGTATCAGCATCCGTCAGATTATCCTTCTAAAATTATTATTAATTATGGAAAACCTATAAAAACAAGAGCTATTTATAATAGTAATACACCTGCAAAAGCTATTAATATTTTAAAAGCAAATGTTACCGAACAATTACAAAAACTGACTGTTCATATTCCGGATGATGATAATTATGAAACCGTTTTACAAAAACTAAACAATGCACAAGTAGATTTTACTGAAGTAGATAAGGTAAACTCTATGATTCTAAAAAACACTTTTCCGAAGCAAAATCTCATAAAAAAAATTATGTAAAACCGCTTTATTATGTAATAGTTTTAAATAGTTTGATTCCGGTTTTAATCGGAAAAAAGTTTTTAAATTGATTAAAGAAGTAGAGTTTATAGATACTTTTCGATTTAGTGTTAATCTTTTAACGTTTACAATATTCTATTCTTTACAGGCATTGATAATCGGTTTATTTTACGGAGATAACCTGGCTTTATTTTATTTCACCTTTTCTGTATTTCTTGTTTTTATTTACACAAAACTGGCGCCAACCAACACAAAAAAGTTTTTAAATCTGTAAAAAGTTGGCTTATAAGTTTAGCCCTGATTGCAGCAATTGTTTGAGCTCTTTTTTAGAGAAGTTTCGATTGTAAATTTTGAAGAATGAAAAATTGCAATTCGAACAAACTAAAAAAGCGAGTGCGAAAAGCAGGAAATAGCTTCTAATTAATAATTGCGTCTTGAATTACTTGCTGAATTTTGGTTCTCATATTACTTCTAATCAAACCTCGATTATCCATGTTTGGATATACTCTGTTTGATAAAAACACATAAACCAATCCGCTTTTTGGATCTGCCCAGGTGTAGGTTCCTGTAAAACCAGTAATGCCCAAAACTCTCTTCGGATACGCAACCACAAGTTGCTTTAACTCTAGGATTAAGTTGTGGTTTATCGAAACCTAAACCTCTTCTAACCTTTTCTTTAGAAAAATATCTATGATTAAATTTATCTATAGTTTCCGGTTTTAAATAACGTTTACCGCCATAAAAACCTTTTTGTAAATACATTTGCATTATTTTACCAACATCGTTTGCATTGGCAAATAAACCCGCATGACCACCAACACCACCTAACATTGCTGCGCCCATATCGTGCACATAACCTTGCAGTAATTGATTTCTATAATATGTATCTATTTCTGTAGGAACAATTTCATTTCTATGAAACTTTTTTAATGGTAAATATGTGGTTCTATCTGCACCCAAAGATTGATAAAAATTTTGATCTACTAGTTTATCTAAAGGTTTGTCGTATTGTAATTCTAAGGCTTCTTTAAAAATATAATATCCTAAATCGCTGTATTTATAACCAACTCGTTCTCTTTGGTCTGCTTCCTTAATATATTTGTAAATGCTATCTTTATAATTATGATTGATAAATAAATTTTCTGCTACTTTAATATCAAATTTATTCGACTTTTTACTGCTATAAAACGTAGCCAAATTCTTACCTGTTATGCTGTCTTGCGTATCTTTATAAAACGGAATCCAAGCTTTTAATCTACCAAAATGAGATAAAACTTCTTTTACAGTAACTTTTTCTTTATTTGAGTTCGAAAAACTTGGTAAAATATCTCTTAAGCTAGCAGACAAAGGTATCTTTTGTTCTTCTTCTGCTTTCATTATTAAAGGCAACGATGCTAATATTTTAGTTAACGATGCTAAATCATATATATCAGAATTTTTAACAGGTATTTTTTTATCGTGTGTATGGTAACCATAACTTTTTTCTAAAACCACCTTACCATTTCTTGCTACAAATATTTGTAAACCTGGTGCCATTTTTTGGCTGATAATTGTATCGGCCATTTTATCGATAGCTGCCAATTTTATAGAAGACATTCCTGCTGCTTCGGTATTGTATATTCGAATCTACTGAGATTTGTGCTTGTTAACCCAAAACCTTCTTTAAATTCTGAACCAATAGAAACAGGCAATTTACCTTTTGCTGTAATTGCACCAAACAATATTTGTGCAGATACTTCTTGAGAAATTATACTATTTTGATACGAAACAATTAAACCTTCGATATTTGCAAAACTTTTAATCTGTAATAAACTATACGGACTCGCAAAAACATCTAATATCACCGATTTTTCTCTTGCAATTTCTTGCAACCAAACCAATTCTTTATTCGTAAACTTATAGCTTTTCCAAGGATGTTGGTTTGATTTATGAAATCCAATAATTACATAATTATACGGTTTCAATTTTGTTATCAATCCGTCTAAATTTTTATCAGCAACAACATCTACTTTTGTATAATTTTTTAGCATGTCTACATAAGCTGTATTGTCTGCATCACCCAATTTTACATACGCTATTTTTTGCTTTTCTAAATCTCTAATTGGTAAATTACCATTTATATTTTTTAATAAAGTAATCGAGTTTTTTACCAATTCTCTGTGTAATAACTTATCTTCTACTCTATTTAGATCTTGTTCAATATTTTCTACTACAACTGGTTTGTAGTTGTGTAAACCTGCCCAATATTTAGATTTTAATATTTTTCTTACAGAAAAATTTAATCGCTCTTCTGTTAACGTTTTTGTTTCTAAAGCCTTTTTAATTAAAGTTACAGAACCTGGTACATCTTGCGGAATCAACAACAAATCGTTACCAGCTTGTATCGCTGCTAAATCTATTTGTGCAGAGGTAGCATAATTGGTAGCACCTTTCATGTTTAAACCATCAGTAATTATTAAACCTTGAAAGCCTAATTTTTCTTGTAATAAATTTGTTACAACATTTTTAGAAAGTGATGTTGGCAACGTTGCATTTGGCTCTAAACTTGGTATGTTTAAATGCGCTGTCATTACACTTGCCAAACCAACGTCAAATGTTTTTTTGTACGGATACAATTCTATAGAATCTAAACGTGCTGCATCAAAATTTAAAACTGGTAAAGTATGATGAGAATCTGCTGCCGTGTCACCATGACCCGGAAAGTGTTTACCGTTTGCTAAAACACCTTCACTTTGCATACCTTTAATAAAAGCAATTGCTTTTGCAGTTACATTTTCTTTACTTTCACCAAAAGATCTATTTCCAATAATAGGATTTTCTCGGATTTACATTCACATCAATAACTGGCGCAAAATTTACATGAATTCCTATTCGTTTTGCATGTTGGCCTAAATGTTTACCAAATTTTGTAATTAAAGAATCGTTTCTAATGGCACCTAAAGTCATATTCCAAGGAAATCGATATGTATTTTTTAAACGCATATCTAAACCCCATTCACCATCAAAACCAATTAACAAAGGTACTTTTGCAGAATCTTGATATCTATTATTTAAAATCGCCTGTTTTTCTGGCGTACCTTGCATAAAAATTAAACTACCAACATGATATTTTGTAATCATTTTGTTTATAAAACGCTCATGCTTTTCATCTAAATTAGAATACGCTTGCACCATAAAAAGCTGTCCAATTTTTTCATCAATAGACATACTATTCATTATGCTATCTACCCAAATTTCTTGTGCAACAAAATCTTTAGTTCTTAACGGATCTAATCTTTGTGCACTTAAACTTAACGTAAAAGCAATTGCTAAAAAGGCTAATATATTCTTCTTCATTCTAATTCTTTCGATATTTTTTTGGCGTTTCAACAGGCTTTCGCTACTCGCTTTTTTAGGTTTGTTCTTCATACATTTTTTCTTCCTTCGTCAAAAAAAACACTCGAACTTTCACCTAAAAAAGAGCTCAAACAGACCGCTCTATCCTTAACGCAACTTCTTGCCAACAGGCTTTATTATACTAAAACAATAGTTATACCAAAAAGCGTTTATGCCAACTATCTTTTGCAGTAATTTCCCAATTATTTTCAAAATCTTCTTTGGTATTTACCATGTTGTTAAAAACAATTGTGTCTGCAGTAATTTTCTTCTCTTTTGCAAATCTTTGAAAATCAGATAATTTAACAAGGTTTATATTTTCGTTATCTTTAAAAGTAACGTTCATTTTATTCATTAAATCTAATTGTAATTCTTTTTCTAAAGCTTGTACAAAACGCACAGAACTATCTATAGAACAACCAGAAACATTGTTAAAACTTTCGTCTACTGCCAACACTAAAAACTGATTGTATTTAATAGTAAAAGAGCCTTTTAAATCATCACCGTGACGTGTCCATTGATTTATAAACTCTTCTGCTTTATCAGAAATAAACTGTATTTCATTTTCTGTAAATTCTCTATCTGCTTGGTAAATCCAAACACGAGAGTTATTTGGTAAATTGTTATATGCTGTAAACATTATTTTTATTTTATTTTACAATTGTTATTCGTCAAAAAAAGTAATTCTATCTTAAATTAAACTTTTGTTGCAACGCTTGTAACTTTTCTGCATCCGTCATTTTCTTTTTTGGCGGATTCATTCTTTCTTTTATTTGTCTTAAAACCTTTTTTGTGTACAACGGAAAATCTGCATTTTGCATCCAATTATTGTACCCAGGATTTTCTTTAAAAACTTCTTCTACCGTTCTGCCTTTATACTTTCCGAAAGAAAAAATCTCTTGCTTTTTATCGTTCATCAAAATAAAACCTGCAAAATCTGCTCTTTCGCCATGTGTAGAATATTCACTTAAAGCATCTACAGTATTTTCTATATCGTCGTATTTATCTAACTGAGCTAACAAAATTTCGTACGTTGCATTTGTATCTGCTTCTGCACCATGAGCGCCTTCTAACTCTCTACCGCAATAAAACTGGTATCCTGCACTTAATGTTCTTTGCTCTTTTTTATGAAAAATAACTTGTACATCAATTGCTTTTCGATCTTGCATATCAAAATCGATTCCGGCACGCATTAATTCTTCTGCTAAAAGTGGTATATCGAATCTATTAGAATTAAAACCTGCCAAATCACAACCTTCAATCATAGCGCTTACCTCTGTTGCCAACTCTTTAAAAGTTGGCTCATTTGCAATTTTTTCGTTTGTTATTCCATGAACATCTATAGAACTTTGTGGAATTTCAATCTCAGGGTTTACCAACCACGTTTTACTTTCTTTATTTCCGTTAGGAAAAACTTTTAAAATTGCAATTTCTACAATTCTATCTGTGGCAATATTAACTCCTGTAGTTTCTAAATCGAAAAATACAATTGGTTTTGTTAAGTTTAAATTCATTTTTATATTTTCTAAAAGCAAAAAACTAAAACACAACATTTTAGTTTACCACTTATTTATTCGTTGTTTAATTGATTTTTAAATTCTTCGATTCTTGCGGCATCTTTAGCAGGCAATTCTGGTGCTTTAAAATCGTATTTATCTAATTCTTTTTTTAATATTTCTGCTAAAATATATCTAGCAGAAGGTTTATCATCTGCCGGAATTATAAACCAAGGTGCATTTTCTTTTGATGTTCTGTTTAGTAAATCTTCATAACAAAACTGGTATTTATCCCACAATTTGCGTTCTTTTAAATCTCCTGCAGAAAACTTCCAATTCTTTTACGGTATATTCAATCTTCTTAACAATCTATTTTTTTGTTCTTCTTTAGATAGATTTAAAAAGAATTTAAGAACTATCGTTCCGTTTTTTACTAAATGACTTTCAAAATCATTAATTCTATCCATTCTATCATGATAAAAAGCATCGTCTAAATCGTCTAAACTTTTTACGGTTGGTATATTTTCGCCGAAAACATATTCTGGATGCACTCTTGTTACCAAAACATTTTCATAATGAGTTCTATTAAAAACACCTATTTTACCTTTTGCAGGCAAAGCTATATAATGCCTCCACATAAAGTCATGTTTTAGCTCTAATTCTGTAGGTACTTTAAAACTATGCACTTCTACACCTCTTGCATTTACATCTTTAAAAACCTCTCTAATTAAGCTATCTTTACCGAAGTATCCATACCTTGTAAGCAAATTAACACACTATATTTACCTTCGGCATACATAGCATCTTGCATTTTACTTATTTTTTTACGCAATTTTTTTAATGATTTCTCTGCGTCTTCTAGAACTTCTTTTGTATTAAAATCTTGTAATTTAATAGCACTAGAAACTCTATATTTTTCTGTTTTCATCTGATAAATATTAATTTTTAAAGATAAAAAAATCTCTTTTTTATCGCGGTTTTTAAAAGATATTTAACAAAACATTAAAAAAGGTTTCAGAATTAAAAAAAGCTTAACAGAAAAGGAAATTTAAAGTTCTTATCTTTGGTAAAATCGTAAAAAAACACTCAATAATGAAACTTAAAATAACATACTTATTAATTGTAGCTTTTTCTATTTTTTCTTGTAAAAAAGAAGAAACTAAAAAACAAAGCGAAGAAACAGTTACATCAACAGAAAAAACAAGCAATACTTCTGATTTAAAGATTACACCAATTTCGCATGCAACTGCTGTATTAACTTTTAAAGACGAAATTATTTATTTAGACCCAACTTTAGGTCAAGAGGCTTTTTCCGGTTTTAAAAAACCTACTTATGTTTTAATTACTGATATTCATGGTGATCACATGGATTTAAAAACATTAAAAGCTCTAGACCTATCATCAACAAAAATAATAGCACCAAAAGCGGTAGCAGAAAAAATTAAAGACATTAATGCAAAAGAAATTATTGTAATTAATAATAGTGAAACTAAAAGTTTTACAAATTTTAATCTAGAAGCAATTCCGATGTATAATTTAAGAGAAGAAGCTTTAAAATTTCACTCTAAAGGAAGAGGAAACGGCTATATTTTAACCATTAATAACGAAAGAATTTACTTTTCACGGAGACACAGAAGATATACCGGAAATGCGCAATCTAAAGAATATTGACAAAGCATTTATTTGCATGAATTTACCTTATACTATGACGGTAGAAAGTGCTGCAGATGCTGTTTTAGCCTTTAAACCAAAACAAATTTACCCATATCATTACAGAGGTACAGAAGGTTTAAGCGATGTTACTAAATTTAAAGAAATCGTAAATAAAAACGATAATTCTATCGAAGTTGTGCAGCTAGATTGGTATCCGAATAGAAAATAATTAAAAAATATATTATATGAAGTATTTTAAAAAAACATCATTATTTCTTTTAACAATTATAATTTTAAGCGCCTGTAGTTCAAATCCCAAAAAAGCAGTTGCTGTTATTAGCCCAAAAAGCGGTAGCGATATTTCCGGAACTGTAACTTTTATAGAACAAGATGGTATGGTTACCATGAAAGCAGAAGTAAAAGGCCTTTCTAAAGGAAATCATGCAATTCATATTCATAAAATTGCTGATTGTTCTTCGGATGATGGAAAATCTGCTGGCGGACACTGGAATCCTACCGAAAAAAATCATGGAAAATGGTTACAAGATCCTTTTCATATTGGTGATATAGGAAATTTAGTTGTTGATGAAACCGGAAAAGGTTCTATTGAAAGAAAAACAGATTTATGGTCAGTTGGCGGCGAAAATGATTTAAAAAATGTGGTTGGTCATGCGATTATAATTCATCAAGGACCCGACGATTTTAGCTCTCAACCTTCGGCGCAGCAGGTGCAAGAATTGGTTGTGGAGAAATTACTAGAAAATAATATTTAAAATATTGCCAAAACTTTTTACCTATAAATGGTAAAAACTAAAAAAACATCTATCATCTAAACAGTACTACTATTTTGATGATAGATGTTTTTATTATCAATCTTCTTTTTTCAACTTTTCTAAAGTTAACAAATTATTTGTTTTTATAAAATCCATAGAAAAGTTTTAGAAAAAACAATAATTTAAGAGTTTGCAGAATCAAATAGATGGAAAGAAGTTTAAAAAAAACAGCCAATTAAAAAAAGTTATTTTATAATTCTTTAAAAAACTTACATTTGCAAAATGCGAATAGATATTATTTCAGTTGCTCCAGCCTTGTTAGAAAGTCCGTTTAATCATTCTATAGTTAAACGCGCTAAAGAAAAAGGATTGGCAGAAATTATAATTCACGATTTACGCGAATACGGTTTAGGAAACTATAAACAAATAGACGATACACAATTTGGTGGTGGTGCAGGTATGGTTATGATGATAGAACCGATTGCAAACTGTATTAGAAAGCTACAATCGGAAAGAAAATATGATGAAATAATTTATATGACTCCGGATGCCAAAACATTAAACCAAAGTACTGCAAACACACTTTCTTTAAAAGAAAACATCTTAATATTAACAGGACATTATAAAGGTGTAGATCAAAGAATTAGAGATTTATTTATAACTAAAGAAATTTCGATTGGAGATTATGTGTTAACTGGAGGCGAGTTAGCTGCTGCTGTATTAGTTGATGCTGTAGTTCGATTAATTCCGGGAGTTATTGGTGATGAACAATCTGCACTTACAGACTCTTTTCAAGACAACTTATTATCTCCGCCAGTTTATACTAGACCTTCAGATTTTGAAGGGAATAAGGTTCCTGAAATTTTATTATCTGGTAATTTTCCAAAAATTGATGATTGGAGAACTGACAAAGCTTATGAAAGAACGCAAGAAATAAGACCAGATTTACTAGACGAAAATTCGTAAAAAAACATTTTAAATTTTATTTATTTGGAAACATTACTAAATTACATAAAGCAACACAAAGCAATTTCTTGGGTTTTAGGTTTTCAATTATTTAGAATTTTACTTTTACCATTTATGGGCTTAATGCCTCAAGATGCTTATTATTATTTATACGGACAAAATTTATCTTTATCTTATTTTGATCATCCAGGGATGATTGGATATATTTTAAGATTATTTACAGATATTCTTGGCACCTCTATTTTTGTAGTAAAATTTGCCGATTTTTTTATTACCTCTTTAACTATTCTTAGTTTTTATAAATTAGCTTCTTATTTTTTATCCAAACAAAAATTAGAACGAGCTTTTGTATTATTAGCTTCTACCATATTTATTTCGATTTTATCGTTTAACTCAACTCGAGATGTACCTTTACTATTATTCTGGTCACTAAGTTTAATTAGCCTTTACAAAGCAATTTTCGAGAGTAAAAAATGGTATTGGGTTTTTGCTGGTTTGGCAATGGGACTTGCATTTAACAGTAAATACACTGCAATTTTATTGCAATTTGGTTTATTAGCTTTTTTAATTTTTTCTAATAAATATAGAAAATTGTTACTATCACCGTGGTTGTGGTTTTCTTTAATAATTTCTGTTGCAGTTACTTTTCCTGTTTGGTATTGGAATTATCAAAACGATTTCGCTTCGTTTGCTTTTCAATCATCAGAAAGAACAAGCTCTATAACAGAATTTAAAATTTCACCAAACTATTTCTTTGGTGCAATTGGCCATCAAATGTTTTTATTGCTACCTGTTTTATTTCTAATTTTTATAACTTTTACTTTTAAATATGTAAAAAGAGCTGTTACAAAATTTAAAATTCCGCAAACTAAAACATTGTTTTTATTAGCCTTTTTTATTCCAACTTTTTTAGGTTTCTTTTTATTGACACCTATATATTGGGTAAAATTAAATTGGATGATGCCATCGTACATCACCGGAGTAATTATTGCAGGAATGTTTATCAGTAAAAAAATACTAAAAATTCAGCTTATATTTTCTATTGTATTTCATTTGTTAGTTAGTTTACAAATTATCTTTTATCTAGTTCCTATTAAAAGTGATGACACTTGGGTTGGATGGAAAGAATTAGCAACAGAAACAGAAAAATTAAAAGAACAATATACAGACGCTTTTGTTTTTTCTAATGATAACTATAAAACTTCGGCAGCACTAAACTTTTTTATGGAAGATAAAGTGTACGCCCAAAACATTATTGGTTTACCAGCTTTACATTTTGATTATTTAGGCGACAATTTAAATGATTTAAAAGGTAAAAGCGCAATTTTTATAGATTCTGATAAGCGTTTTAAAGACAAAAATAAATTAGGTAAAATTGATAGTTTACTAACTAATAAATTTAAAAAGGTAACTGAATTAGAACCAATTATCATCAAAATAAACAATAAACAGAGTAGAAAATTCGGATTTTCTATTGTACTGACTATCAACCTTAAAAATAGTTCGCATTTAGTTTTTAGAACTAAAAAAAGTACTACTTTTGCAACCGCTAAATTAACCTCTGACGAAAAAATCGTGAATGTTGTTTTACAAAACCAATTAAATTAAAAGATATGGAATCTTTAGTAAAATTTGTACAAGACGAATTTGTAACAAAAAAAGAATTTGCAGAATTTGCAGCAGGTGATACAATCACTGTTTATTATGAAATTAAAGAAGGTGAAAAAGTACGTACTCAGTTTTTAGAGGTGTAGTTATTCAAAGAAGAGGTGTAGGAGCTTCTGAAACTTTTACTATCAGAAAAATGTCTCGGTACTGTAGGTGTAGAAAGAATCTTTCCTGTAAACTTACCTTCTATTCAAAAAATTGAAGTTAATAAAAGAGGTAAAGTTCGTAGAGCTAGAATCTTTTACTTTAGAAGTCTTACTGGTAAAAAAGCTAGAATTACAGAAAAAAGAAGATAATTCTTCAATTTATAAAAATACTAAAAAGCACTGTTTTATTACAGTGCTTTTTTTTGTTTTAAACTTATTTAAAACCGTCTATATTAAAAGGCTGTCACCCAAAAATTAAACTCAATAAAGATGAACAAAT
Organism: Polaribacter sp. HA6-7; assembly: GCF_055693625.1. Taxonomy (NCBI): domain Bacteria; kingdom Pseudomonadati; phylum Bacteroidota; class Flavobacteriia; order Flavobacteriales; family Flavobacteriaceae; genus Polaribacter; species Polaribacter sp. HA6-7. The sequence goes on along the minus strand of NZ_CM146338.1, from coordinate 878,552 downwards.
AGTTAAATTTTGTTTAATTTTTCGAATAAAAACATATTCACATCAATACATGCTTTTTATTATCAATCCCCTATAAAAACAAGGTAATTAATAACAATTAAACAATTAGAATTTCACATTAAATTCATAAATTTGTTCCACTTTTTTTACGAAATCCATTTCGTATAAAGTTTAATTTCTAAAAAACAATTAAAAATGAGCAAAATAGCCAAAATTGTATATACAAAAACTGATGAAGCTCCTGCTTTAGCAACACGTTCTTTTTTACCAATAGTAAAAGCATTTACAAAATCTTCTAATATAGAAATTGAAGTAAAAGATATTTCTTTAGCTTCTAGAATTCTTGCTAACTTTTCTGATTATTTATCAGAAGAACACAAAGTAGAAGACGCTTTAGCATATTTAGGTAATTTGGCTAAAAAGCCGAAGCTAATATTATTAAATTACCAAATATTAGTGCTTCTGTACCACAGTTAAAAGCTGCAATATCAGAATTACAAGATTTAGGCTATAGTTTACCAGATTATCCGGAAGAAGTTACTACAGATGAAGATAAAGCTGTATTAGCTCTTTATAATAAGGTAAAAGGATCTGCAGTAAACCCTGTTTTAAGAGAAGGTAATTCTGACAGAAGAGCGCCAAAAGCTATTAAAAATTATGCACGTAAAAACCCACATTCTATGGGTGCTTGGGGTGCAGATTCTAAAACACATGTAGCTACAATGAGCGAAGGTGACTTTGCACATAACGAAAAATCTGTTACAATAAATAATGCTACAAACGTAACAATTACACACGTTGCAGATAATGGAACTAAGACTGTCTTAAAAGAAAATTTATCTTTAATTGATGGTGAAATTATAGATGCAACTGTAATGAGTAAAAAAGCATTGCTTTCTTTCTTAGATAAAGAATTTGCAGATGCTACAGCACAAGGCGTTTTACTTTCTTTACATATGAAAGCGACTATGATGAAGGTTTCTGACCCAATTATTTTTGGTCATGCTGTAAGAACTTATTTTAAAGAATTATTTGAAAAACATGCTGCTACTTTTGATGAAATTGGAGTTGATGTTAACAATGGTTTCGGTAACTTATTAAGCAACTTAGATGAAGTATCTGCAGAAAAGAAAACAGAAATTCTAGCTGATATCGATGCTATTCTTGCTAAAAATGCAGATTTAGCAATGGTAAATTCTGATAAAGGAATTACTAATTTACACGTTCCTTCTGATGTAATTATTGACGCTTCTATGCCAGCAATGATTAGAACATCCGGAAGAATGTGGAATTCTAAAGGAGAGTTACAAGATACAAAAGCAGTAATACCAGATAGTTCTTATGCAGGTATTTATGCTGCAACTATCGATTTCTGTAAAAAGAATGGTGCTTTCGATCCTACAACAATGGGTACAGTTCCTAACGTTGGTTTAATGGCTCAAAAAGCAGAAGAATATGGTTCTCATGATAAAACTTTTCAAATGTCTGCTTCGGTAAAGTTATAGTTACAGATGCTGATAACAACACTTTATTAGAGCACAATGTAGAAGAAGGAGATATCCGGAGAATGTGTCAAACTAAAGATTTACCAATTCAAGATTGGGTAAAATTAGCAGTTACTAGAGCAAGAGCCTCTAAAACACCTGCTGTTTTTTGGTTAGATGCTAACAGAGCTCACGATGCAGAAATCATTAAAAAAGTAAATACATATTTACCAAATCATGATACTTCGGCTTAGACATTAGAATCTTATCACCTATAGAAGCTACAGAATTCACTTTAGAAAGAATTGTAAAAGGAGAAGACACAATTTCTGTTTCGGTAACGTATTAAGAGATTATTTAACAGATTTATTTCCTATTTTAGAAGTTGGTACATCTGCAAAAATGCTTTCTATAGTTCCGTTAATGAATGGTGGTGGATTGTTTGAAACTGGTGCCGGAGGTTCTGCCCCAAAACATGTACAACAATTTATAGAAGAAAACCATTTACGTTGGGATTCTTTAGGGGAATTTTTAGCATTAGCAGTTTCTCTAGAGCATTTAGGTACTGTTAACAACAATGCAAAAGCAATTGTATTATCAGAAACTTTAGATGATGCAACAGATAAATTTTTAGATAACGATAAATCTCCATCAAGAAAAGTTGGCGAATTAGACAACAGAGGTAGTCATTTTTATTTAGCAATGTATTGGGCTGAAGGATTGGCTAATCAAGATAAAGATGCAGATTTAAAAGCTACGTTTACCAAAATCGCAAACGATTTAAAAGAAAATGAAGCTAAAATTGTATCAGAATTAAATGAAATTCAAGGTAGCGCTAACAATATTGGTGGTTATTATCAACCAACAGATAGTTTAGCAGATGCTGCTATGAGACCAAATACTTTACTAAATTCTATTTTAGCAAGTATTTAATCTTTAAAATTATTAGTATTATAAAATCCGGTGTTTTCACCGGATTTTATTTTTACACAAATACGATTCTTATTCTAAATTTTTAACGTTCTATTAAAATTAAGAATTGTACTTTTGTTTAATTAATTATTACTGCAATTAAACAAAACAAAAAATGCTACGTAAAAAACAACTATTTGTTTTCTTTCTCTTTATTGGTTTGTCAATTTTAGGACAAGAAAAAATTACACTTAGCGGTACTGTTTATGACAATACTAATAACGAAACCTTGATTGGAGTTTCAATTTATTTCCCTGAACTAAATGCTGGTACAACAACCAACGAATACGGATTTTATTCAATTACAATTCCGCAAGGAAACTACAAAATTCAATTAAGTTACTTAGGTTACGCTACGCTTTTAGAAACCATTAATTTATCAGAAAAAACTACAAAAAACTTTAAACTTCTTGAAGCTACAGAAAGTCTTAATGAAATAGTAATTGAAAGTAATATTGAAAAACTTAATTTAAAAACACCACAAATGAGTGTTAATAAATTAACTTCTTCTACCATAAAACAAATTCCGGTTGTTTTAGGAGAAGCAGATATTATTAAATCTCTAATTCTTTTACCAGGTGTTACAAGTGCTGGTGAAGGAGCTTCGGATTTAATGTTAGAGGTGGTGCTGCAGATCAAAATTTAATTTTATTAGACGAAGCAATTGTTTTTAACTCGTCTCATTTATTTGGTTTTTTCTCGGTTTTTAATCCTGATGTAATTAAAGATGTTCGATTATATAAAGGTGGTATTCCTGCAAAATATGGCGGAAGACTTTCATCTGTTTTAGATATTTATCAGAAAGAAGGAAATAGTAAAGATTTTAAAGTTACTGGTGGAGTTGGTTTAGTTTCTTCGAGATTACTTATCGAAGGTCCTTTAGAAAAAGAAAAAGTTCTTTTTAATTGGTGGTAGATCTTCTTATGCTCATATTTTTTTACCTCTTTTTGATAATGACAATAAAGCCTACTTTTACGATGTAAACACAAAAATAAACTACCGATTTAACGATAAAAACAATTTATTTTTATCTACTTATTTTGGTAAAGATGTCTTCGGATTAAGTGATAATTTTGTAAACGATTATGGTAATACTGTGGTAAACTTACGTTGGAATCATTTATTTACAGATAAATTATTTTCTAACTTATCTTTAATTTATTCTGATTATTTCTACGGATTGATTCTTGACTTTGTCGGTTTCGAGTGGGATTCGGCATTACAAACTTCAACCTTAAATATGACTTTAATCATTATGTGAGTGAAAAAGTAAAATTAAGTTATGGAATTAATAATATCTACATCAAATTTAATCCCGGAGAAATAATTCCGAATAGAGAAGATTCACGGTATTGTTGCAGAAAAATTAATTGACAAATATGCAAATGAATTTGCAGCTTATATTGATGCTGAACATAAAATTAGTGACAATTTTAGACTACAATATGGTGTTAGATTTAGCAATTTTACTCGATTAGGGCAAGATGAATTAAACTCCTATGCAAATGACCAAGCAGTTGTATATAATTCTGAATTTAAAAAGTACGAATCTGCAGAAGCAACTGGTGTAGAAAACTACAAAAGAAGCGATGTACTTGCAAGTTTTAACAATTTAGAACCAAGAGTTTCGATGTCTTACATTTTAGATGATAATTCTTCTATAAAAGCGAGTTACAATAGAATGGTACAATATCTACACTTGCTTTCTAACACATCTTCTCCTACTCCGTTAGATGTTTGGACACCAAGTGGAACCTTTGTAAAACCTCAGCAATTAAATCAATATGCTGTTGGTTATTTTAAATCTTTTAATGAAGGAAAATACACATTAGAAACAGAAACTTTTTACAAAGATATTAGCAATAGAATCGATTATATAAATGGCGCAAATTTAATTGCCAATAACGAAATTGAAACCATTATTTTAAATGGTAAAGCTAGAGCTTACGGATTAGAAATGTTGTTCAAAAAAATGAAGGAAAATTTCAAGGATGGCTTTCTTACACACTTTCTAAATCAGAACAATTAACTGCAGGTAGAACAGTTGAAGAACCAGGAATTAATAACGGAGAATGGTACAGCACACCATACGACAAAACACATGATTTTTCTGTAAATGCTAGCTACAAATTAAATGATAAGTGGAAATTCAATTCTAATTTTGTATTTCAAACAGGTCAACCAACAAATTATCCGGTTGGGCAATACGAATACCAAGGTTTAAACGTGCCAATTTATGATGATAATAGACGAAACTCAGACAGATTGCCAAACTACCATCGTTTAGATATTTCTGCAACTTTAAATCCAGAAAAAAATAAAAACAGAAAATGGCAAGGAGAATGGGTTTTTGGTATTTATAATGTTTACGGAAGACAAAATGCGGCTTCTTTAGCTTTTACACAAAACCAAGAGACTTTTAGAAACGAAGCTGTACAAACATCAATATTTGGTTTAGTGCCATCTGTAACTTACAATTTTAAATTTTAATAAGATGAAAAAGATATTTTTTTACGTAACGCTAATTGTCTTACTATTTTCTAATTGTGAAAAAGTTATAGACGTAGATGTACCAACCATAAGTCCTAAATTAATAATAGACGCATCTTTCGAAGTCTATTTTGATGAAAGCCCAGTTACCGCAAAAACTATTGTAAAACTTAGAGAATCTGCAGATTATTTTGAAGAAACTATTCCTACAGTTACAAATGCAACTGTTTTTCTAACAAATTTATCAGATAATTCTGTTATTAATTTTTCTGATATAAATGCCACGGGAAATTACGAACCCATAACCGATTTTTTACCGGAAGATAATATCGAGTATGAGTTAACGGTTATTTACAACAATGAGACTTTTAAAGGAAAAGCCACTAAAGTAAAATCTACACCATTTATTAGTGTAGAGCAAGGTGATGAAACTTTATTTACTGGGAACGAAACTGAATTAAAAGTTTCTTTTGAAGACGACGGAAATACCGAAAATTTTTATGTTTTAGATTATACAAACAATATATTTTTAACGCTAGATGACAGATTTTTTAACGGAGCGGTTTATAATTTTTCTTCTTTTTATCAAGAAGATGAAATAGAATTACCTGCAACTGTAACCATCAAATTATCTGGTATTTCAAAAAGTTATTATACATATTTCGAAATTTTAACAAGTCAAGCAGGTGGTAATGATGGTGGCCCTTTTCAAACAGCACCAACAGCTTTATTAGGCAATATTATCAATACTACTAATGATGATAATTATCCTTTAGGTTATTTTCATATTTCTGAAACTGATACTTTTGAAATTAGTTTGGTAGAAAAAAACTAAAACTTCAATTAAATCATCATTCAAGAATACAAAAAATCTGTATTTTTGAATGATGACATTTATAAAGACTACAGAACAAGACTCTAATTACAATCATCTAGAAAAGATGTCTGTAAAAGAAGTATTAAAAAATATCAATAAAGAAGATAAAACAGTACCATTAGCTGTAGAAAAATCTTTACCTCAAATAGAAAGCTTAACAAATAATATTGTTACTAGTTTAAAAAATGGTGGAAGATTATTTTATTTAGGAGCTGGTACTTCGGTAGATTGGGTGTTGTAGATGCCTCTGAATGTCCGCCAACTTTTGGTGTTTCTTATGATTTAGTGGTTGGCATTATAGCTGGCGGAGATGTTGCCATTAGAAAAGCAGTAGAATTTGCAGAAGATTCTAAATTACAAGGTTGGCAAGATTTACAAGAATACAATATCACAAATAAAGATATTGTTGTTGGTATTGCTGCATCCGGCACAACACCTTATGTTATTGCTGCCTTAGAAAAATGTAACGAGAATAATATTGCTACAGGTTGTATAACATGTAATAAAAATAGTCCGTTAGCGATGGTTTCAAACTTTCCTGTGGAAGTTGTTGTAGGTTCTGAATTTGTAACCGGAAGTTCTAGAATGAAAGCTGGAACTGCACAAAAATTAGTTTTAAATATGCTATCTACAACTACCATGATTCAGTTAGGAAAAGTCAAGGGAAATAAAATGGTAGACATGCAACTTTCTAATAACAAATTGGTAGAAAGAGGTCAAAAAATGTTAGCATCAGAATTAAATATCGACTTACAAAAAGCAGCTGCATTATTAGAAGAATTTGGTAATGTTAGAAATGCAATAAAAAATTATAAGAAATGAGCACAGATGTAAACTTATTAGGCAAGGGTTTAAAACATATCGGAATCTTAATTTTACTTTTTATTGTTTCTCCTATTGTCTTAACAATGGCTTTTAAAGCTTTAAAAAAGTTTGAAGATACTTCACAAGAATACCTTTCGTATATCTTAATTGTTGTTGCAGTTATTTTAATAGTATTTACATTGTACTTTGCTTTTAAAACGTTTCAAATATTATTAAAAGCAATATTTAATAATTCTTAACAATGCAGCATTCAGACGGAATAATCATTATTCTTTCGTATCCGAGATACGGTTGTGAGACCTGCTTATTGGGAAACTTTAAGTAATTTTTGGCCCAAAATTGGCATTGGTAGCAAACACGCTGTACAAGCTGGTCATGCGGCTTTATTGTTATTAGAAAAAGGAAATAAAACCATAAAATATTTCGATTTTGGCAGATACATTACAACGTATGGTAATGGTCGTGTTCGATCTGAAGAAACAGATCCGGAGTTAAAAGTTACAATAAATGCTGAGTTTAAAAATGACAAATTAACAAACCTAGAAGAAATTTTACTTTGGATAGAAAATAATCCTGAAAAAACCCATGGAGATGGCAGATTGGTTGCTAGCGTTCATGATGAAATAGACTTTTATAAAGCACACAGCTTTATAAAAAGTTTACTTAATGCTAGAGAAATTCCTTACGGTGCTTTTTTAAAAAACGGTACAAATTGCGCAAGGTTTGTAACCGATACTATTATAGCTTCTACAAATAATAAAAAGATTGGTAAGCAGTTAAAAAAATCTAATTTACTTACTCCTAGCCCAATAGGCAATGTTATTAAAGCCAATACAAACAATACTATTTACTGCATCTATAAACAAGAAATTAAAACTTATTTAAATAGATCTATTTTAAAAGAATACAAAGCTTCTTTTTTTAAAAAATTTAACGGTGAACCTAATTTAAAAGGAACTGAAAAACCAAATTTAGAGATTTTTAACCTACAAAACGGAACTTGGTTAGGCGGAATAGGAAGTGGTGCTTGGTTTAGAATTGAAGAAAAAAGATGATCAAACTTATAAAATAGCCGGATATGATGCTAAAGGAAACAAAGATTTTGAAAACTTCTTTTTATTAAATGAGCCTAATTTTAATCATCTAGAAAATTATACCTTTATTCACCCAACAAATTGTAAAGAAGTTTATATTCAACAAAATAACATCAAATTCACTTTCAAAAAGACTGTTTTAAAAGCAAATTAAACGATTTTTAACTCAATCAATTTTTTTGTTACTCTATTCAAGTTTTAAAATATTTTATTACATTTTAAAAATCTAGATTTGTTATATCAAACAACAAATCATGAAAACAAAACTACTACTCTCTTTTGCTTTTGCATTATTATTTGGAACTACAAATTATGCACAACAAAAATCTAATAATGATATAAAAAAACTAATATCTTCTTACAAAAAGGATATTCGCGGACCTTATTACCGCATAAAATGGTATTGTAAAGACGGATCTGTTAGAGATTCTAAAGATCCTTGTCCGGACTCTATTGGTGGTGGTATTCAGCATGCGTCTTTTAAAGAATCTGCATTAGATTTAAGAAAAACAAATCACTTATTCTTTGGAGAAATCTTAGCTAGCTTAAACAATCAAGATTTTTTAGATTCAGAAAATAATTATAGTAGATTAAAACAATATCAATTAGGTAAATATCTTGCAAGTATAGATGATGGTTGGGTTCTTAAAAAAGGACAATACTACAGAGGTTCTGTACAATCTGAGGATGAAGAAGCTTGGGGAAAACAGTTTTTTGAAACTGTTTTAAAAGACGATAGTTTTGTTAACAATAATTACTATTTGGTAAGACAAGCTTTAAAAGATATACCACACAATGGCGATTCTAATATTGCACAACAAATGCGCAGCGAATCTAAAGTTCTGGCAGAAGAAATACCGGAATTTATGGATATCAGAATTAAAATTCATGGCAATCCAGAAAAAACAGATATTTATTTGGTTGAAAGTTATATCAAAAAAAATGCTTCTAAAATAAATTCAAAAGAGAAGAAAATTTTTGACAAACTTTTACAAACAATGCAAGAGTTTTATGCTCCTTTAAATTATAAAACTATTGCTAACGAAATTTCTAAAATAAAGGATAAAAATAACGTTTTAAGTAGTTTAAATGATTTTTTAAATGAAGACAAATCTAATTTAAGTGCAAAAGATATTGTTATTAAAATCACAGAAAATTTAGACTTTTTAAGATATAATATTACGCTATTTAATAATAGTAAAGATCGTTTGGCTCTTTTAGATTTAACCAATCAATTAGAAAAAATTTTATTAATCGAAACTCAAAAGTGGCAACCCGATACTTTAGAAGAAACTATCTTAAAAACACAAATTTTAACATGCGCTTCTTACGCTACAGGTTTAGTTGAAGCCTGGGAATTCGATTTGATAAAACCAATATATGCAACAACACTACTAAAAGATAAGATAACCCTAAAAGACTTAAATTCTTTGGTAACTAGTGCTAGAAGAGTTGTAGAATGGAGTACATCTTTAGTAAAAGCAAATTATCAAGAAACGGTAAATAAATATGCAGATTTTGAATCTTTTGCTTACGGTTTTATTGATGATAGAATTCGAAATTCGGTTACTCTTAATCTAGGGGAAACGGTAAGTAAACTAAATACTTTTGCTTCAGATATTTCTAACGTTAACAATAACGTAATGAATATTAGCAACCAAGGTGCAATTAGAGGTTTAAATCCTGGTTATGCGTTTGGTAAGTTAATTGTTGTTGATGGTAATCCGGAAAATATAGAAGTGAACACAAACAATATTTATATTTTTCAAAAACCACCTTCAGATTTAAAACCTGTTGCTGGTATTATGACGGTTTCTGAAGGGAACTTAGTTTCTCACGTACAATTATTAGCAAGAAATTTAGGGATACCAAATGCCGCTTTGTCTAGTGATAATTTAAAATCATTAGAAAAATATGCGAATAAAAATGTTTTTTACGCTGTTTCTAATAAAGGGAATGTTATTCTAAAATTAGAGAATGACATGTCGGATGAAGAGCAAAAATTATTCAACAAAAAAGAAAGAACTAAAAATATGATTACGGTACCAACCGATAAATTAAGGTTAGATGTATCTAAAATTATAAACATGAAAGATGTTAAAGCATCTGATTCTGGTATTCTTTGCGGTCCGAAAGCTGCAAATTTGGGTGAATTAAAAAACCTATTTCCAAATAAAGTGGTTGACGGAATTATTATTCCTTTCGGAGTTTTTAAATCGCATATGAATAAAGAAATGCCATCAAAAAATAAAACTTACTGGCAATTTTTAAATGAAACTTTTAATAAGGCTACTCAATTAAAAAAAGGAAATGTTACTGAAGATGAAATCGAAAAAATTGTAATAGCATCTTTAAAAGAATTACATACAGCTATTTTAAATATAGATTTAGACGCTTCTTTTATAAAAGATTTAAAAAGTAATTTTTCATCAGTTTTTGGAGATAATTTAGGTAATGTTCCTGTTTTTTTAAGAAGTGATACTAATATGGAAGATTTAAAAGAATTTACAGGAGCTGGTTTAAACCTAACGTTGTTCAATATTTTAAAGGAAGAGAAAATTATAAATGGAATAAAGCAAGTTTGGGCTTCTGCATATTCTGAAAGAAGTTTTAAATGGCGTCAGAAATACTTATTAAATCCAGAAAATGTGTATCCATCAATATTAATTATACCAAGCGTAGATGTAGATTATTCTGGTGTAATGATTACCAAAGGGATAAATGAAGGTGCTGAAAATGATTTAACGGTTGCTTTTAGCAGAGGCGCTGGTGGTGCTGTAGATGGGCAATCTGCAGAAACAAGATTAATTACAGATAATAGCAGTTTTTTATTAAGTCCGGCAAGACAACCGGATTATATTAGACTTCCTGCAACCGGAAACACTAAAAAGTATTATACCACTTTTAACAAACCTATTTTAAATTACAATAACATTAACGAAATAAGAGAATTAGCATCAGAAATAAGAGAGAAAATAGGGAAGCAAAATGACGATAATCATGCTTACGATGTAGAATTTGGTTTTAAAGATGATAAACTTTGGTTGTTTCAAATAAGACCATTTGTAGAAAATAAACAGGCAAAAAGTTCTGACTATTTAAACGCAATTTCACCAAAAACTGACAGTAACAAGGAAATTAAATTAAAAGAAAAAATATAATGATTAAAGGAAAACACTTATTAATAGCCATTTTAGTTTTTGCATCATTTGGTTTTATCAAATACCCGATTGATGGTTTTGAAAGCACAGGAATTGCAAGATTATATCAACTTAGAAAATTTCAATTAGATAGCGTAAGGTATACAAGAATACCTGCAGGAGCTTATAAAAAATTAGCAGATATAAAACTAAATTTAACCAAAAGAAAAAAGATAGTGTAAATGATTTATTAATTTCTGATAAAGATTTTGAAAGAAAATTAAAGAGAATTATTCCTTACGGCGCTTACTCTATGACTGCTTTAGACATGAGTAATCCTGATAATTTAAAATATGCAGAACATAGAGAAAAAGTAGGTTATCAACCAGGTAGTGTAGGTAAAATTGCTGTTTTATTGGCTGTTTTTGATCAACTACAAAAACTTTGTCCAGATTCTTTTAACGATAGAGCAAATTACTTAAAAAACATAAAAGTTACTGCTAGATATTGGGGAACAGGAGATCATCATACCATACCAATTTATGATATCGAAAAAGACAAATTAACAAAAAGACGCGTAATTGCTAGTGATGAGTTTTCTCTTTATGAATGGTTAGATCATATGGTTTCTGTAAGTAATAATGGTGCAGCAAGTGTTATGTATAGAGAGGCAATGTTAATGGCTGCATTTGGTCAAGATTATTTCTTTTTAGATGCTGAAAAAGCAGAAAACTATTTTAAAGAAACTCCTAGAGATTCTTTAACAAACTTGGCGCATTCAGTAGTAAATCAACCTTTAAGAAAATTAGGAATTACCGAGAATGAATGGAAATTAGGCGGAATGTTTACAAGGCCTGCCGGAAAATATGTTGGTCGAAAAGGCGGAAGTATTGGTACGCCAAAAGGATTAATGAAATTTTTATTACAATTAGAACAAGGTAATGTTGTTGATGAGGCTTCTAGTTTAGAAATGAAAAGACTTTTATACTTAACGGATAGAAGAATTAGATACGCAAAATCACCACGATTAGATAGTGCTGCTGTGTATTTTAAATCGGTAGTTATTATAAATGCGACAGAGAAAAAAATCCTGATTGTAAAAGTTATGCCGGTAATGTTTTTAATTATATGAACTCTGTGATTATTGTTGAGCATCCTAACGGAATAAAATACATTGTTTGTTTGATGTCTAATGTTTTAAACAAAAACTCTGCCGGAGCACACATGTATCTTGCTAGTAAAATTGATGATATTATAGATGAAGCAAACCCAACGGTAAAACCAATTATTAAAGAAGAAGAGTATAAAACTGATTCTGAAGAAGAAGAAAATAATTAATTATTATTTGAGATAAAAAGATGATATGTTTTAGTTGCCAAAGCTTTAACATCTACATTTTTAAATTGTTTTAAGGGAAGCAAAACAGAAATTAAGTTCTTGTTGTTAGATATTTGAACATATTTAATAACAAGAATTTTTAATTTAAAATTCCCCATTCTAATAATTCTTCGAAGAGCTTTTCTTTCTTTTATTGGGTTTAAATTTATAATAGTAGCTTTGTAATTAGCATCATCAACTACATAATACTCTATAATTGGCAAGACCATCGTTTTAATTTTACTTTGTAAAATATTGTCTAAAAACTCTAACGAATTAATTTTGGCTTCTTTTATTTCACTCTGAATTCCGACATAAGTCATCTTTATATCTTCTGCATTATACAACAAACTTAAAAGATTAAATATTGCTTTTAAGTTGTTATCTAATAGTATTTCTAATTCTGAAATTAAATTATTTCTAACTACATTTAATTCTGTTATTCCTTCTTCGGATAAAGAGCTCTCTAAGTTTATTAAATTTTCTATTGAAGTAATAATTTCTAATGTATTTTTATAATAATTACTTTCTCTTAAAATTTGATTTTTTACAACACGGTTACTTACAGATAAGTTTTTATTTTTCTTTAGAATTTTAACCAAAGAATTAGAGGCGTATAATCTTGTTACTGCATTTCGACTTCTTAATAAACGCAATAAGATTTTTACAGATTTTTCATTTTTAAAAGACTCTACAATTCTAGGTAAATGTTTTTTTATAGAGGGTTTTAAAATTCCTTTTTTATCGAGTTTAAAAAGGTAATCGATAATTTTAGGTCCGTAGTTTTTAAGCGCTTTTACAGCCCTTTTACGATATTTCTTTTTTAGTAAAAGATTTAATAAATCGTCAATAAAAATTTCATCCGAAGTTATACCTGCAGAAATGGTTGCAAACTTAGCAATATAAGGATTACTGTTTTTTAAGTGCTTGCTAATTAAATGATAATTACTCGTCATTCTTGCATACGCAATACTCATTAATAAACCAGCTAAAACTTCTTGTCTATCAGATAAATTACCATTATTTAAAGCAACTACTTTTTCATCTAACCTACCTAAAACATTGTATTTTAAGCCTAGTTTTGCATTGTTATAGCTTTGTTTTGCTAAAGAATGTAATGCTCCGTTTGCGATATACTCATTAGAATGATTTAAATATTTATTAAAAAATGATGTATCAGAAATTGGCGAATGAGCTAAAATATAATCCAAACCAATGTACACCAATAAATCATCTTTTTCATAAACAAGAACTTCTACTTTATCTAGAATATTAACACTATCAAAAGCATCTAAATATTCTATCGCTTTTGTTTTTATTTTATTTGAAGGATGTTCTAAAAGCCTAATTATTGCCTGATTAAAATTGGTTTGCTTATAATCTTTTAATCGATTTAAAGCACTTAAAATAGCTTCTTCATTTCCGCTAGAAAGAATTTGCTTAAAATCGGCAATTGTATTTGTACGCTTTTTACTTTTTACATTTTCTAACGTAAGCGTTTTCTGAATATTCTCTTTAAAAGACGTAAAATAAGCTTCTCTTAGCTTGTAGATAAACAAGATCCACACAAATGTAAAAAAGAGAATAATTACAGTGATATATGTTGTATCTAAGTTTAATCTTTTAATTAGAAAAATTAATAAAAACCCAGCAAAACCAGTTGCTATACTATCGATTACAACATCGATATAAGACTTTGCTTGATTTTTAATTTGAATAGGAATTGGCATAATAGACAATTCTACTGCAGCTTTATTAACAGATTGTTTCGCGCTACCATCAATACCTTTTATGATGATTAAAACCCATAATTCGGAAAGGTTAAAAACAATAAACTACCAAATGCAATAGTTAATGGTAAAATTAACAAGGTTGTAGAAACCCCCAATCTTGTTAAGACTTTATTGGTTAAAAATAACTGAATTACCAATGCAATTACATTAAATGTTGAAAACCAAAAACCAAAAAATGCAGCCAAATCATCAGAATCTGGTAATGCTTTTTGAGCAAAATCACTAAATTGAAAATCTACTAATTTTGCTACTACTACTCCAATACCTGTAATTAAAGCAATATATGTTAAGTGCTTTGAATTTTTAATCAGCTTTAAAGAAGAACTTTCTAAGTTTTCTTGATCTGCAATTACTTGTTTTCTTTTAAACGTATTTAGAAACTTAATTTTTAAATTGTAAACTTTCTTTAAAATAGGAATACACAATAAAATTAAAGCAGCCGCCATAGAAATAGCAACTTCATTACCAAAACTAGTTGCAATAATACTTGTTAAATATCCGCCGAATATACCTCCGTAAATTGCACCTGCCCCTATAAACCCAAAGTTTCTTTTTGCTTCTCTTGCATTAAAAACCATATTTGCAAATAACCAAAACTGAGAAGTAGCAACTACAGCAAACAAAGAAATAAATGTATAATAAAAGTACAATAACCAATTGCTAATAACTGTAAACTTAATTATTAAACCTAAAGCTATAAAGGCAATACTAAATATTATTAATGAGATTACGGTTACTTTTACCGAGAGAAAAATATCTAATGGCTCTGTTGTAAAAATAGGAAGTTAAAACTGCCACACTTGCCACTAAAAGATATCCTAAAGGCAGACTATCTGCACCTAATTTAGAAACAAAAAGTGCATTTACTGTTGGTTTAACTATTAATAAAGTAGTTATTATGATAAAAATATATAAGAACATAAAAAAAGAGATGCTTATTTCGTCATCTCTTAATCCAAATGTTTTTGATATAATTTTTTTCACGATTTAATTGCCTTTTAATAGACTATAAAGAACGTGTTTTTTTAATACTTTTTCTAATGGTCTTACTAAGTTTCTAATTATTTGTTCACCATAATCGTTATCAATTAAAGCAACAATAATATATTTTCTTTCCGGACCCCAAACTAAGGCAGAATCAGAATGGTAATTTCTCCAAGAACCCGATTTTCTATAAATAGTTGCTTGTGGTGCAATTTTATCTAAAGTGTTTACAAATTTATGATGCAACTTTGGGTCTTTCATAATTTCTAACATTTCTGTAGAACGTTCTGTACTAATTAAATTACCTAAAGCTAATTGATAATAAAAGCTACAAACTTGTCTTGTAGTTGCTGCATGACTTAAACCTTTTAAAGGATCTGGATTTCTTTTACCGAAGCTGCATATCTTTTTCCTACCCATAAACCTCCACCAACTTTTTCGTCGTATAATTTATTTTTAGGAGCTCTTAATACCTGTTCAATTTTTTTATAACCAAGTCTATCAATCATTCTTGTAGAAGCCTGATTATTCGATTTACTAATCATTAATCGTAAATCTTTTTTAATTTCATCAGTATACTCTAATTCTTTATTTTCAATAGCATCCATAGCCGCTAAAAGAATGGCTATTTTTGGTAAACTTGCGGCATACATCATAAAATTATCATTCATACCAGCATATCTATAATTTGTTGCATCACTAAGATCTACAATACCAATAGACATTTGTTTACCTGCAATTAATCGTTTCCATTTTTTATTGGAATTAATCTCATTAACCAAAATTGTTTTTAACTGCGGATCTTCTATTTGAGCAATAGGATCGATTTCTGCAACATGGCTTATCGGTAAGCTTTGTCCGTAAACAATAGTAGATAATAATATTGTAAGTGTTAATAAATGATTCTTAATTTTCTGTAAATACATATTTTAATTATTTTATTAATAACTATCTATATTATACAACATATATACCATCTTACAAGCTATAGATGTTAATGTTATCTAAAAATACAAAATTAACGCTTTACTGTACTAGGGTTAAAACCAAAATCTGCAACAGGTAATTCGATACCTAATTGATAAATAAGATAACCTATACTTGCATAATGATGTGTGGTATGACTTTGTGCTTGCATTAACGCAGCTGCAACTGTATAATTAGCCGTTTCATTTCCTAAACCTACATTATCACAAATTTTAACGCTTTTATTAAAATCTTCTGTAGAAATCTCATTCAATCTTTTTATAACAGTATTAAAATACTCTAGCCCAACGCTAGTTTCATTCTCTGCACACTCATTTCTTTCTCTTACAGAAAGGTCTATATAACCATCTTCTAAGCCATTAAAAATACAAGAGTAAACGTCTAAAATATGTCTCATATGACAACCAATACTTGAGTGATACGGTCCTACGGACTTATTTCTGTATTGATCATCAGAAATATTTTTTAATAATTGTACTCCTCTTTGTAAATTCTGCTCGATGGCTTCAATCATAAATAATTTTTGTTAACAGTCGTAAAAAGTTTTTCTAATTTACAAGATATTTACGACTTTTTAAAATTCATAATAAACTACAAAACAACATATTAGATAAATTATTTTATACAAAATAACCATTTTACAATCATATCTATAATTTTTTGGCACGCTCTTTGAAAATAACTAAACCAAATGCGGATGTCGAAAAGCAATTAGAGTAGACAAAACCCTTAAAACCATATATTATGAAAAAAGGTGTACTTATTTTATTAGGATTGTTCATGATGGTTTCTACTGTTGAAGCCAAAAACGGCAACTATTTACCAAACAACATTAGGGTTAATTACTCTTATAATGACGCTGTAAACTTTACAGAAAGAGGAATTGATTTTTTTATTTTCACAAACGGAGATTTCGATTTTGATACAAATTATAACAACACATATTACGATTATAATGGCGTTAGGACAAGAACTACAGGCGTTACAATTAAAAGAGATTTTAGAGGACGAATTAGACGTGTAGGTAATGTTTTTATTAATTATGATTATAGAGGAAACGTATCTAGAGTTGGTAATGTCTTTATGAGGTATTATAGAAACAGACTTACCAATGTTGGTAACCTTACTGTAAAATATAATAGATTCGGAGAACCAATTTTTTACGGTGAGGTAAAAGACAACTATTATTTTGATAACGGAGTTCGAATAAATCTAAATATAGGAAGCATTTATAATTATAATGATGCCTATTTCTTTAAGAGAGACTTTAGAAGAAACTTTACAAAGTTTAGAGAAGATAGTAGATATTATTACTATAGATCTAACAAAAATAGTAAAGGAAAAAGAAACAATATTATAAGACGTAGAAAACCTGTTACTAAAAAAGCGACAAATACCAATAGACGTCATATAACTTATAGAAAGGCAAATACTACTAGAAACAATAACAATTCTAGAAATAGCAATACTAATAGAAATGAAAATACTAGAACAACTAGAAATACAAAATCTAATAGAAACAATTCTATAACAACTCGTAGAAATAATACAGTTGATACAAGAAGAAAAGTTGAAACTAAAAAAGACAATTCTAAAAGAACTGTTACTAGAACAAAAAAAGTAGTTACTAAAAAACCAGTTGTAAGAAAAAGAACAACTAAAAATAAAAAGGAAAATAAAGTAACTTCTAGAAGAAGAAATAATTAAAAACAGGTGTTTATACCTGTTTACAAAAACAGAGATTATTTTACATTTGTAAAATCAATTTATGATTTCAAAAATGCTTAATGATTGATGAATTGTGATAGGAGAAGTAGAAGTTAAAAGTCCCATTTTTTAATAAAAAATGGGACTTTTTAATTGTATTTATATTATTTATGATATTGAGATTTTGTTTCTAAAAACCAAAACCACTATCAAAACAGGTACCTGGTACAGGCTCATCTATACACGTTTGCCCTCCGTTACCATCACTATAACATCTTTCTCGAGTCTCACAATCACTTTCTTCTTCACAAGAATAAAAAGATACCAATAACAATAATACAGTTATTTTAAAGATATATTTTTTCATAACTTATTATCGTATTAACTTTTTGTATTTAATACGTTTTGGCATTAAATCTCCACCCAAACGCTTCTTCTTATTCTCTTCGTAATCAGAGAAAGAACCTTCAAAGAAATATACTTCACTGTTACCTTCAAAAGCTAAAATATGTGTACAAATTCTATCTAAAAACCATCTATCGTGACTAATTACAACCGCACAACCAGCAAAGTTTTCTAAACCTTCTTCTAAAGCTCTTAAAGTATTTACATCTAAATCGTTTGTTGGCTCATCTAAAAGTAAAACATTTCCTTCTTCTTTAAGTGTCATGGCCAAATGCAATCTGTTTCTTTCTCCACCGGAAAGTGTAGAAACTTTTTTGTTTTGCTCGCTTCAGAGAAATTAAAACGACTTAAATAAGCACGAGAATTCACTTGCTTACCACCCATCATTACTAAATCTTGTCCATCAGAAAAGTTTTCCCAAATTGTTTTATCAGGATTAATATCTGAATGTGCTTGATCTACATATGCAATTTTAGCTGTTTCACCTACTTTAAAACTACCGTTATCTGGGTTTTCTTCTCCCATAATCATTTTAAAGATAGTTGTTTTACCAGCACCGTTTGGCCCAATAATACCAACAATACCTGCTTGCGGAAGGTTAAACTCTAGATTTTCATATAAAATTTTATCATCAAAAGCTTTAGAAACTCCAGTAGCTTCAATAACATTGGTACCTAATCTTGGTCCGTTTGGTATAAAGATCTCAAGTTTTTCATCAACTTGTTTTTGATCTTGACTCATTAACTTGTCGTAATTTTTCAAACGAGCTTTCTGCTTTGTTTGTCTACCTTTAGCACCTTGTTTTACCCATTCTAACTCTCGTTCTAATGTTTTTTGACGTTTAGAAGCTGTTTTGCTTTCTTGTGCCATTCTATTAGATTTTTGATCTAACCAAGAAGAGTAATTTCCTTTCCAAGGAATTCCTTCTCCTCTATCCAATTCTAAAATCCAACCGGCAACATTATCTAAGAAATATCTATCGTGTGTTACAGCAATTACGGTTCCTTTATATTGTGCTAAATGATGCTCTAACCAATGTACAGATTCTGCATCTAAATGGTTTGTTGGCTCATCTAATAATAAAATTTCTGGTTCTTGTAATAAAAGTCTACATAAAGCAACTCTTCTTTTTCTCCACCGGAAAGTACACCTATTTTCTTATCAGAATCAGGCGTTCTTAATGCATCCATAGCAATTTCTAACTTGGTATCTAATTCCCAAGCATTGGCCGCATCAATTTTATCTTGTAACTCGGCTTGTTGCGCCATTAACTTTTCCATCTTATCGGCATCAGAATATACTTCTTCTAAGCCAAACATGTCGTTAATTTTGTTGTACTCATCTAAAATGGCAACAGTTTCTGCAACACCTTCTTTTACAACTTCTAAAACAGTTTTTTCTGGATCTAATTGTGGTTCTTGCTCTAAATAACCTACTTTATAACCTGGCGAAAAAGTAACATCACCTTGAAAGTTTTTTTCTACACCTGCAATAATTTTTAACAAAGTAGATTTACCAGAACCGTTTAAACCAAGAATACCAATTTTGGCACCATAGAAAAAACTTAAATATATATCTTTTAAAACTTGCTTTCCTGTAGATTGATAGGTTTTAGAAACCTTATTCATCGAAAAGATAACTTTCTTATCGTCGCTCATTTTTATTATTTTATAAAATTTATTTTTGAAAAATTTGCTACTAAACTTAGTAGACTTAAAAACTATACTCTTCCTTTTAGGGCATTAAAAACCCAAGCAATCGCAAAAAAACCTACACCTACAGAGGCAAAACCATAACCTGCAACATCATCATATCTAAAAGCACCTAATGCAATTAAACCCAAGCCTACAAGTATCATTATAAATGTTGCCCACGCAAGCACTGTATTCTTATTCATTCCCATAATTTGTAAATCGTTATTTATGGCGCAAATATCGTTAATTTATTTCGTTTCTAAAACTTGTTAAAAATGTATAAATTAAGACAAATTGTATTAATAGAAGTAATTAATATCTTCTGCCTCCCATTCCTGGACCATTTCTTCTGCCCATCATACCTTGCGAACCATTATTATTTTGGTTTTTTGGTGCTTTTGGAAGTAATTCTCTTTTTTGTGCCTTTTGGTATTTAGTCCATTTTTTAAATTGTTTTTTATTTAAAAAACTTTTTAACGCATCATTTAACACTTTTTCATGCACATCTATACTATCTCTTATTGGTCTTATGGTTTCTCTAACTTGTTTACCAACTTTCTCTGCCAAATCTCTGTTAGAATACAATTGTTTACCAAGAGAATTTATAGTAAGTTCTAATTGTTGAAGCTTTGCAGAATTTAAAAAAGATATTTTTTTAATTTTATCATTATACTGTCTAAGAACTTTTATTGTTTTATTCTTAGTTTCATCATCTTTCACTTTGATTTTTGGAGGAACTTCAGCAAAATTATAGTAAAATATATTTGCAGAATTTTTTGCATTGTATTTAGGAAATTCCATCTCTTGTTGTGCAAAAGAAAAATAGGTTGTAAATAATGCTAAAAATAATAACGCTTTCTTCATGTTTTTTAATTTAATAGCAAAAATATAAAAAGAATTATAATTTTGCGGCTAATCTACTACCTTGATTTATCGCTCTTTTGGCATCTAATTCTGATGCAAAATCTGCACCACCAATTACATGTACATTTTTATTGGCATCTAATAAAGGTTGATATAATTCTTTAAATGGAGTTTGACCCGCACAAACTACAATATTA
Organism: Polaribacter sp. HA6-7; assembly: GCF_055693625.1. Classification (NCBI taxonomy): domain Bacteria; kingdom Pseudomonadati; phylum Bacteroidota; class Flavobacteriia; order Flavobacteriales; family Flavobacteriaceae; genus Polaribacter; species Polaribacter sp. HA6-7. The sequence goes on along the minus strand of NZ_CM146338.1, from coordinate 857,662 downwards.
TCTACTTCTAAAACCTTGTTTTCGTTATTTTGCGTGTAGTGTAAACCTACATCATCAATTTTAATGTAATTTACTTCACCAATAAATTGTACTTTTTTCTTTTTAAGTGTAGATCTATGAATCCAACCAGTAGTTTTACCCAAATTACCACCAAATTTACCTTTACTTCTCTTAAACATAAAGATTTCTCTTGGCGAAGGATGATATTCTGCCTTAACACCTTCTATACCGTAACGTGCTTCTAAAGTTTTATCTATTCCCCACTCTTTTAACCAAGCATCAATATTTTGAGATGTAGCTTCACCTTCGTGTGATAAGTACTCAGACACATCAAAACCTATTCCTCCTGCTCCTATAACTGCCACTCTTTTTCCTACAGGTTTCTTGTACTTTAAAACATCTAAATAACTTAATACTTTTTTATTGTCTGCTCCTTCTATCTTAAGTTCTCTAGGTTTTATACCTGTTGCTAATACAATTTCATCATAATTAGAAGTCTTTAAATCTTCTAAAGAAACTTTGGTGTTTAATTTTAAAGTAACATTATGCAATTCTATTTGTTTACCAAAGTAACGCAAGGTTTCGTAAAACTCTTCTTTACCGGGTATTTGTTTAGCAACGTTAAATTGGCCACCAATTTCAGTTGCTGCATCAAATAAAGTAACATCGTGTCCTCTTTGCGCTGCGACAGTTGCTGCAGCTAAACCTGCAGGACCTGCACCTACAACAACTATTTTTTTAGCGACTGCTACTTTTAAGTAATTTAATTCTGTTTCGTGACAAGCTCTCGGATTCACCAAACAACTTGCAACCTTTTGTTGAAAAACATGATCTAAACATGCTTGATTACAACCAATACACGTATTAATTTCATCATCTTTTTCTGCTTTCGCCTTATTTACCCATTCCGGATCTGCTAAAAATGGTCTTGCCATAGAAATCATATCTGCATCTCCTTCTGCAAGTACTTTTTCTGCAGTTTCGGGCATGTTAATTCGGTTCGAAGTAATTAACGGAATCGATAATTCTTCTTTCATTTTTTTGTCACCCAAGTAAATGCTGCTCTTGGTACTGAAGTAGCAATTGTAGGAATTCTAGCTTCGTGCCAACCAATACCTGTATTAATAATTGTTGCACCAGCTTTTTCAATTTCTTTACCTAATTGTACAACTTCCTCCCATGTAGATCCATTTTCTACCAAATCTAACATCGAAAGTCTATAAATTATTATAAAATTTTCTCCAACAGCTTCTCTAGTTTGCTTAACCAATTCTATTGGTAAACGCATTCTATTTTCATAATCTCCACCCCAAGAATCTGTTCTTTTATTTGTTCTTTTTGCTATAAACTGATTGATTAAATAACCTTCTGAACCCATTATTTCTACACCATCATAACCAGCTACTTTAGATAATTTTGCAGAGTTTACAAAATCTCTAATTGTTCTTTTAATACCAGATTGTGTTAGTTTAAAAGGCGTAAAAGGTGTTATTGGCGATTTAATTTTAGACGGTGCTACATTAAAAGGATGGTAACCATAACGACCAGCATGTAAAATTTGCATACAAATCTTACCTCCTTCTTTGTGTACTGCTTCTGTTATCTTTTTATGATGTTTGGCATGTTTTTTTGTTGACATTCTAGAAGAGAAAGGACCTGTCCAGCCTTGTATATTTGGCGAAATTCCACCAGTAACAATTAATCCGACTCCTCCTTTTGCTCTTTCTGCATAATAAGAAGCTATTCTTTCTAAACCATTTTTTTCTTCTTCTAAACCTGTGTGCATAGAACCCATTAAAATTCTATTTTTTAAAGTTGTAAATCCTAAATCTAAGGGTTCAAAAATGTGCTTATATTTCATAATTGTCTTTTTAAATTTACTATGCATGCATAATACTTTGCAAGATATGTTTATTTTTTCAACTTAAAAAGTAAAAGAGCTAAATACAAATTTAAATGAACTAAAATGAACCTTACCTTCTAAGTAGTTTTGTAGAAATAGTAAAACTTAAAGATATGAAACTTAATAATAAAGTAATAATAGTAACAGGTGCATCTAGTGGAATTGGTAAAGCAACTGCCATTAAACTCGCTAAAAACGGAGCATCTGTAGTGTTAACTTCTAGAAGCGAAGACAAACTAGAAGAAATAAAAGAAACAATCGAAAAAAATAATGGTAAAGCACTTGTAGTAACTTGTGATGTTACTAGTAAAGATGATTTTTCGAAATTAGTAGAAAAAACCATCCAAGAATTTGGTACCGTAAATGCAATTATTAATAATGCAGGATTAATGCCTTTGTCTTACATCGAAAAATTTAAAACTGATGAATGGGAAACAATGGTAGATGTAAATATTAAAGGTGTTTTAAATGGAATTGCAGCTGTTTTACCAACTTTAATAAAAAACAAAGGTGGTAACATCATCAACATATCTTCTACTGCTGCCTATAATTATTTTCCTGGTGGTGCTGTTTATTGTGCTACCAAATCTGCGGTAAAAATGTTTTCTGAAGGTTTAAGAAAAGAAATTACGCCTAAATACGGAATTAATGTTACTTCAATAGAGCCAGGTGCTGTAAACACAGATCTTTTAAGCACTATTACAGATGAAGATATTAAAGAAGAATTGAAACAAATGAAAGAAATGACAAGTTTAGAAGCAGAAGATATTGCTGATGCCATTTTTTACACGTTAACGCAACCAGAAAGAGTTAACGTAAACGATGTTCACATTTTACCAAGTGAACAAAAATAATTATTAATCAAAAAAGAATATACTCATTATGAGCAAAGAACACATAGTAACAATAAACCCAGCAACAGAAGAAAAGTTAAACGAATATAAATATTTAACTGATAAAGAATTAAAAGATAATATAGAAGCCTGTAATACTGCTTTTTTAGATTGGAAATTAAAACCTGTAGAAGAAAGAGCTAAAATTATTGAAGCAATCGGAAAAGAATTGACTAAAAATAAAACCGAATTAGCAAAACTAATGACTAATGAAATGGGAAAAATTATTAGTCAAAGTAAGCATGAAATAGATTTATGTGCAGGTATTTGTAGTTATACAGCTAAAAATGGTCCGAAAATTTAGCGACAGAAAAAAGAACTTTAAGCAATGGTAAAGATGGTTTGGTAGCGTATTCTCCTATCGGAATTGTTTACGGTATTCAACCTTGGAACTACCCATCTTACCAAGTAATTAGATACGCAATTGTTAATTTAATGGCTGGTAACGGAGTTTTATTAAAACACGCATCTAACGTAACAGGAACAGGACAATTTTTAGAAAAAGTGTTTGTTGATGCAGGTTTACCTAAAGGATTATTTCAGGCTTTAAAAATATCTCATGACCAGTCGGATACAATCATCAAAAATAAATATGTTAGAGGTGTTACTTTAACAGGTAGTTCTGATGCTGGTAGAAATATCGGAGAAAAAGCAACTGCAGAACTAAAAAAGGTTGTTTTAGAACTTGGTAGTAACGATGCTTATTTAGTCTTAGAAGATGCCGATTTAGAAACTGCAATAGAAGAATGTGTAAAAGGTAGAATTTATAATAACGGAGAAACTTGTATTGCTGCAAAAAGGTTTATTGTTGTAGAAAAAGTGTACGAAGACTTTAAAAAGGGATTTGTAAAAGCAATGGAAAACATTAAAGTTGGTAATCCTTTAGAAGACGGTGTAGATATGGGACCAATTGCAAGAGAAGATTTAAGAGAAACTTTACATAACCAAGTTGAAAAAAGTGTTAAAAATGGTGCCGAAATTTTATGTGGTGGTAAAATACCAAATGGTAAAGGGTACTTTTATCCGGTTACTGTTTTAGGAAATGTAAAACCAGGACAACCTGCTTATAGCGATGAACTTTTTGGCCCTGTTGCTTCTTTAATTAAAGTTAAAGACGAGCAAGAAGCTATCAAAATTGCTAACGATAGTAAGTTTGGTTTAGGTGGTGGAATTTTCACAAAAGACATTGAAAAAGCCAAAGAAATTGCAACCAATCATTTTGATACTGGTATGGTATTTATAAATACTTTTGGTATCGCAGATCCTTCTATGCCATTTGGTGGTGTAAAAGATTCTGGTTTTGGTAGAGAACACGGTGGTTTTGGTATTAAAGAATTTGTAAACATAAAATCTATTGTTTTAGGATAATAGATTTCAAATTATAAAAAAACCCTATTCTTAATTGAATAGGGTTTTGTTTTTTTACTACATTTTAAAAATGCATCGGAACATCTATAATTAATAATTTACTATCTTCTTTAGCTTTAATTTTAACCAAATTAGTTTCGTAAATACCTACCGCATCTCTTTTATTTAAAACAATATCTTCTATCTCAATCGCGCCGTCAATCAAGAAAAAATAAGCTCCGTTTTTTAGATGATATTCAGTTTTAAAATCTTTATCTAAATCTATCATAGACAAATATCCTTGCTGATTTATAGGCAAAGAACCATCAACTAATTTATCTTTTGGTGAGACCAATGTTTGAAATTTATTTTTTCTTCCTTCTTTTTCAAAATACTTTTGGTCATAATAAGGTGTTACATTTTCTAATTCGGAAGTATCCAAAGCTGAAGAAAATTAACTTCTTCGGATGAACTATCATTAAATTCCGAATGCGTTACACCAGTTCCGGCACTCATAACTTGTACCTCTCCAACTTCTATCGCACGTTTATTTTGCATGCTATCTTTATGTGATAAAGAACCGGATATTGGTATCGAAATTATTTCCATATTTTTATGAGGATGCGTACCAAAGCCCATTTTAGGCTGAACTATATCGTCATTTAAAACTCTTAAAGCACCAAAATTCATTCTTTCTAAATTTTGATAGTTTGCAAAACTAAAAGTATGATATGATTTTAACCAACCGTGATTGGCTAAACCTCTTGTTTCTGATTTGTGAATTATTTTTTTCATTTATAAACTTGTATAATTTCTTTTAAAAGTGCGGATGCGTTAGTGATTGCAACGGCATCCTTTTTGCTTTTTCTGCAAAAAGATATAGTGGAAAGCACGACCCTTTTCGGGGAACGCCCTAATACAAATACCCCATTTTACCTTGCTGATAATCTCTCATTGCTTCTAAAATTTCTGTTTGAGTATTCATAACATAAGGTCCGTATTGGGTTACTTTTTCTTTAATTGGTACACCGGAAAGAATTAATAAATTGCTTTCTTTTTTCGCTGAAAAATTAATTAAAGAACCGTCTTGATTAAAGGTTACCATTTGATTTTTACCTTTACATAACACTTGTGAGTTATTTACCAAAATCTCGCCATCTAACAGGTAAATTAAAGATTGATGCGTTTTGGGAATTTCAATTTCTGTACAGCCATTTTCTTTGGCATTTACTGTATAAACATTTACCTCTGTTTGTGTTTGAATTAACCCAAAAATTTCATCTAAATTGCCGGCAACAACATTAATTGCTACTTTTTTATCTTTTGATGTAATTTGTGGTATTTGCTCTTTTTCTAAATGTTGATAATTTGGAGTTATCATTTTAGATTTTGCGGGTAAGTTTAACCATAACTGAATTCCTTCTAAATCGCCACCTTTTTTAACAAACGCTTTGGTTGGTGCTTCTGCATGAATAATACCGCGACCAGCAGTTGTCCATTGCACTCCACCAGCTTTCACAATCATTTCGTTTCCCAAAGAGTCTCTGTGCAATTGTTCGCCTTTAAAAAGTAATGTTATCGGCTCAAAACCTCTGTGAGGATGCGGACCTAAATCAAACGGATTGTTGAATTCTGAAATAGCATAAGGACCATAGTGATGTAATAATAAAAAAGGATCTACATTTTCTAAACCTTTTGATGGTAAAGGTTGACGAAGCTTTATAGGGCCCATGTTAACCAATGGACTCTCTACAACTGTTTGAATACTTTTATATTTTTTCATGCTTTATTGCTCTTTACTATATATTTTCCAAGGAAAATATATTTGCAAATTTTTTTATCTAATTTTATCTAAAAGGTTACTTAATGTTAATGCTTCTTCTTCTGAGAGTTTATCTAAAAAAGATACATTTTTAAAATCGTCTATATTAGATAATAAATGCAAACCTTGCTGGGTAATCTGTACATAAACTACTCTTCTGTCATGCTCGCAACGCTCTCTTTCAATTAAGTTTTTGTCACACAACTTATCCATTAAACGAGTTGCATTTGGTGCTCTTTCTATCATTCTATCTTTTACAATTTGCACCTTAATTTTAGCTTTTGCACCTCGTAATATCCTTAATATGTTGTATTGTTGCGGCGAGATTCCGTGAGGCTTAAAAAACTCGTTTTCTTTACTGCTTAACCAGTTAGAAGTATATTTTATGTTTATTAAAGCTTTTACTTTATTGCTTGTAAACTTAGAATTGATATCTTTCGAAATGTCACCCATCTGCTACTTTTTTTATTTTAAGTTAGAGTTTAAGCTCTTAACTTTAAATCTTGCATTATCTTATTAAATTCTTCTGTAGTTGGTGTTAAATACACTTTATCGTCTACAAATAAAGTCGGAAATTTAGCAACACCATTGTACAGTTCTTTACTGTGTTCTCTTGCCTCTACATCTTTAGAAATATCTTTGTATGTATAAGGTACGTCTGTAGAATTTAAAAAGTTTTTAAATGCTACAGTATATGCATGCCCTTGTTTACCGTATAAAACGATGTTTAATTTATTGCTCATTAACTAATTTTTCAAAAGTGTTTACTTGTTCTTTTAATGCGATTAGAAGATCTTCTCCTGTAATTTTACCATCTTTAAAATTATCGTAAAAACTTGGTAAAGAAAAAGTAACAATATCACTAGCACCGTGTCTAGAAAATCTTTGTTCACCGGCACTTAACACAAATTGACCGCCCATTCCGCCTGGTGACGTTGCCATTAATAATAATGGTTTATCTCTAAATACTTTTACATTTATTCTAGAACTCCAATCGAAAATATTTTTAAAAGCAGCGGCGTAAGAACCATTATGCTCTGCTAAAGAAACTATAAATCCATCATAACTATCTAAGCTAGTTGTAAAGCTTTTAATATCTTCTCGAAAACCATTTTTTTCTTCGTCTTCACTATAAACAGGTACTTTAAAAGTTGCTAAATCGATTACATCAAAAGTAGAGTTTTCTAAATTTTCTGCTGCAAAAGTAACTAACTGTTTATTTATTGATGTAGAACTTGTACTACCTGCAAATGCTAATATTTTTTTCATACTTATTTTTTAAATAATTTTTGAATCTATTCTTGTTTCTCCTTTAACCATTTTTGCTACCGGACATTTTCCTGCAATTACTAGTAATCTCTTTTTTTGATCATCTGTAATTTCTTTTTCAAAAGAGATTTCTTCTGTTAAAAATTTCTCATTATTTTCTATTACCTGCGTAACTTTTACATCAATCTCACCTACATCCCAACCTTTTCTTTCAGAATACATTCTTAAAGTCATGGCTACACAACCACCAATTGCAGTTAGTAAATATTCTACGGGTGTTGGTCCGTTATCATCTCCTCCATCAACAACAGGTTCATCTAGAGTTAAAAAATGATTTCTAGCTTTTGCTTCTGCTAAATAATTTTTATTTGATAAAGTAACTTTAGAGTTTGTCATGATTTATTTTTTTGAAGTGATGTAAGAAGTAATTAATAGAATTATAGCTACAATTGCACCCGTTTGCTCGCCATCATTAATCATTACATGTGCAAAAAAGGCTAAAATAAAAGCAAAGAAAAAACTAGCATATGCCCACTCTTTAATTACACTTTTTGTAAAAAACCATATTGCAATTAAACCTAAAATTTTAGCAATAGCATACGGATAAATAATATAAGTTGGATATCCGAAGTTGGTAAACATGTTGGCTACTTCTTCATGATTAAAAAAGTACATTCCTGCAGAAAAAAGCATTAATAATGTTAACAATCCTGTAGAAATATAATATAAAATTTTTGCTGTTTTCATACTTTAATGAATGAATTAGAGTACAAATTTACAAAATAAAATTTTATTTACCAAGGAAAATAAATACATGGAAATATTTACCTTTCAATAATTTAAGAACTTACAAGATTGTATTTTTTATTTTTTTAAAAGTTTTATTAAAAAAATAGAAGCTATAATAACTAATGAAGTTAAAATTAATGCTTGTTTGTAATCGCCATAAATCCAAAAACCCGTTGCAAACAAACAACTATAAATTAACACGCAACTGAGTAACATTGCTAATATTGCATTAGGCAAACTCCAGTTTTTTCTTTTTGATCAAAATTAATTCCTGCCAAATTTGCTTTTGCAACAACTTTACGCCAACCGGCGCCACTAGGTAGAATATTCTTATAAAATAATTGAAGTGTTTCATCTTTTTCTGGCGGAGTTAAAAAAGTAACTACCAACCAAATTATAGTTGTTACTAACACCACAAACGGAAATTGAAACCAACTAGGAAAAAGACCATCTTCTACACCGAATAAAATAGTTTTTAAAGACGTAAAATTTAAAAGTATCGAAATTATTCCTGATGAAAACATAGCAGAAATTTCGCTCCAAGCATTTATTCTCCACCAAAACCATCTCAAAATAAATATTAAACCAGTACCTGCACCAAACATTATAATAATATCAAATACTTGTTTCACATTTGTTAAAGTTAAAGCTAATAAACCGCTTATAACCATCATTAATATTGTACTTATTCTACCTACATTTACCAATTGTTTTTCTGTAGCTTCTTTTTTAATAAAACGTTTATAAAAGTCATTTACTACATAAGAAGAACCCCAATTTAAATGTGTAGAAATTGTACTCATATATGCTGCAATTAAAGATGCTAGAACAATTCCTAAAATCCCTTTTGGTAAAAAGTTTAACATTGCTGGATATGCCAAATCATTCCCTAATTTATCCGCAGGAATATTAGGAAAAGCACTTTGCAAACTTGCAATATCCGGATATATCACCAAAGACGCCAAGGCTACTAAAATCCAAGGCCAAGGTCTTAAAGCATAATGTACAAAATTAAAAAACGTTGCACCTATTGCGTGATTTTCATCTTTAGCAGCTAACATTCTTTGTGCAATATAACCTCCACCTCCTGGTTCTGCACCAGGATACCAAGAACTCCACCATTGTAATGCTAAAGGAATAATTAAAATTGTAATTACCGTATTTGTATCATTAAAATCGGCAACATATTAGTTTTGGTTGCCACGAGTTTATTTTGAAACAAACTTTCTAAACCACCAACTTCGGTAAATTTACAGCATAATAAGCTGCTGCTATTGCCCCAAACATGGCAATTATAAAAAGTAAAAAGTCGGTATAAACAACACCTCTAAAACCACCGAAAGCAGAAAAAATTACTGTAACAGAACCAGCATACAAAACAACTTCCCAAGGTTGAATCCCCAACATTATTCCGCCAATTTTAATAGCTGCCAATGTTACTACAGACATTACCAAAATATTAAAAATAACACCTAAATAAATAGACCTAAAACCTCTTAAAAAACTTGCTGCTTTACCACTGTATCTTAATTCGTAGAACTCTAAATCTGTAGTTACACCGATTTTCGCCAAAGTTTTGCATAGACAAAAACGGTTAGCAAACCTGTAATTAAAAACGTCCACCAAACCCAATTACCTGCAACACCATCTCCTCTAACAATATCTGTTACTAATAACGGTGTATCTGCAGCAAATGTAGTTGCAACCATAGAAAAACCAAGTAACCACCAAGGCATAGATCTGCCGAAAAGAAAAAATTCTGAAGAACTTTTTCCTGATTTTTTTGATACTATAAAACCAATTAATAAAATAACTGAAAAGAAAAGAACGATTATAAAATAATCTAATGCAGATAGTGCTATCATTTATTTAATTTACTTTTTAATAAAATAATTTATTCAAAAATAGGTAAATAAATTTTATGCTAGTTTTAGCAAAAATGCAATCCTAAAAAGCTGTAAATATTAATTCATTTTTATTGAATCTATCTTCTTTTGTAGTGCTTTAATTCTTTTAGAATCTAATTCTTTTTTTGAAATTAGCTTTATCGAGTCTAAAATAGATTTATTTTTTTCTAAAATTGTTTGTTCTTTTTCGAAGTAAATATTTCCGTTTTCACTAGCTCTCCAAGCTTCGTTTAATTGAATATAAACCTCTTCATTCCATGTACTTGGTTTTTTTGCATCAATCCAAATAACATCCCTATATTCACTATCAATTAATGCTAAATCGGGTGTTGCAGAACCATCAAACTGTGCATTTTCTTTTTTAATCGCCGAAATGGTACTTAGAAAAAACATTCTCTTTTTACCTGCAATATTTTTAATATAAGGTCTAAATTCTACTGGTTTATTTGCAGACCAATCATACTCTTTTCTAGATTCTATTACCTTTAAAGGCATTGCAGAAACACCCGCATAACCTTGTTTTTTTGAAGCATGATCGTAATAATATAATTTATCGGTTCCATCCGCAGGAATAAAAACACTAAATGTTAAACTTGTTCTTTCGTCTCCAACAGGTTCTAGCCCAAACCAATGATATAAACCACTAAAAGCACCCGTTTTTGTATCAGAAAAATCGAAATCTGTTACAAATGGTTGCTGATTTTGATCGTCTCGGTAAGTCTCGGAATTTTAACTGCCGTTTTCATATTCCACGGCAAAGGATCTCTAAATCCTCCTAAAAACTTTAAACTTTCTGCTTGTAAACGAGATACTTTTTCTGACAGCGTATTTTGCTTTGTTAAGTATTCGTAATTTTTCATTTCATCCGGCGAAATAAAAATTCCTTTACCAATTGTAATTCTTTCTAGATAATCATTAAAATCGTGTTCACCATTTTCTACAACCATTACGCCACCAAATGTAGGATACGGAAAGAAAAAACCTTTCCACTTAATTAAACTTACAACTTGTACCCATGCGCCTTTGTCATTTTTCATGTAATAAGTATCGCTTGGTTCGTAATTAAAAAGCATCCACGGATTTAATCTTTGCACAACAGCATTGTAAGTATTTCTACTAAATTTTAAAGATTCGCCAATTGAAAAAGTTACAGGAATTCTATTTTCTGATGAAAAACGAGGAAAAGGTGTTGTACTCGAAACAGAAAAAACCTCTTCTGTATTGTCTTTAATTCCTTGCCAAACATACTTTTCGGTTGGTTGAATTGCCATTGTCCATTGGTTATGACCATCAACTCTAACCGGATGTGGTAAAGAAACATCTTTGGTTTCTCCTACGGATTCATTTGCCATCGAAAATATATTTCTTAAAGGCTGAATTCTTTCATTTTGGGTTAAAGGAAGCTCTACAATTTCGATTCTTTGTAAACTATTATAAACATTATAGGTTTTCATGTAATCGTAGAATTTTAAATTCCAACCTACATAATAAACAACTGCGAAAAAAACAGTTAAAAAAACTAAAATACCAATTCTTTTACCTGTACTAGCAGATTTTCTAAATGTTCTAAGACTAAAAAATAAGATTGTAAAACACAACAATATGATAAAAATAAACTTTCTAACAAACAATAATGCTGGCTGATAATCATCTCTTAAAAAAAACAACAAAGCAAGAGTTATGATACCTAAAATCACAACTATTTTTTTGCCTTGGGCCTTTACTCCAATAATTCTTAATCATTTTTTAAATTTTTATTTTATGAATTTTTACAAAACCTATAACAAACCTTTGTCTTTCAATCTTTCTCTAGCACTTTTTTCTTCTACTTTACTATCTTTAACTTCTTCTTGTGCTTTTTTAATAGCAACAGGTTCTTCTGTTTTTAAATCTTTCACAAAACCTTTTCCTTTTTCTAAAACATCATTAAAAGTATCTCCTAAATTTTCTGATTGTTCTTCTATAATTGCAGAAGATTTAAAAATAAACCCAGCAATATAAGTTCCTAATAACGTACCAAAAATCATCGAAGTAAATAACGAAACGGTTGTAATATCTATCGGAATTATAAAACGTGCAATTAAAACTAAAACTAAGAAAAACGTGCTTATATATACAAGTCTTAAAAGAAAGTTTTGTTGATAGATAAAGCCTTTTTTGTTCGTAATAGACATCTGTAGTTCTTTAGAATTCATCATTTTATTAAAAAAACGATACAACTTATTTCCTTGAGATTCTCTCCAAAATAAAATAATACCAAATAAAATAGCTGCAATAAATATTAAAAGTTCTAGTGTCATATTATTTGTGTTAGATGTTTTGTTTAAAAATTATTTAAAATAGTTTCTATTACCCAATCTTGAGTTGAGCTTTCTAATGTTTTGAATGTGCTATAAAATTGTTCTTTGTCATACCAATATAAAAATAACACATCTTTTGGCGCAATATTTACCAATAAATACCAAATTAAATCTTGGTGATTTGGTTTTAACGAAGAATGCGGTTTGTGCAACGAAACAAACAAATCTTTGTCTAAAAAATCTTTTGCTTTTATGGTTTTAGAAGTTTTCTTTTTTCTAAAAACAACTCTAAACCCATTACTTTTTTTCTCGCAGAAATATCAATTTTATTTAAATAACTCTTAAAAAGAATATCGTTTTGTAAAATATCTTTTACCAAATGTGTTGGCGACATCAAATGTTTCGAAAGCGTATATTTCTTAATTCTTTCGTATTTCTTTTGATGCAATTCTTCTTCTAGATTTGCTTCTATAACGTCATAACTTAAAAGCTTATCGATTAACTCATCATGAGAAATATGATACATTAAAATATCATGCACAGTATCGTTTATCGCTTGGTTGTATGTTTCTTTTTCTTGAAAAATTAAAATTGGTTTTACAAAATCTTTCAACACAAAAATTCCGCCAAATGCTTTCGTATAAAAAGAATCTGTAGTGTATTTAATTTCTTCTAAAATAAGATTTCTTTCACGTAAATCGCCATATTTTTTAGCAGATGCTAATAACTGTTTATGAATATTTTCGTCTATAAAATTATTGTCTAAATTAAAAGTATGAATTAATTTTAATTGGTTCTCTTTAGCTTTATTTAAATTATTTATTAAATGAAATTTTATTACAATATCTTTATATTTTAAAACATCTAAAGGTTCGTAAAAAACATCTATTTTTTGATCAAAATCTAAACATATAGCAGAATCTCTAGTAATATCTTTAATAAAGTCGCCATGTTTTTTAAAAACAACCTTCATTAATTCTTTGTCAAAAGAATGAAAAGGATTGTAAATTGGTAAACCTTTTTGCAAAGGCGAAATAATAATTGCGTGCGTATTTGCCTCGCCATTATTTAAATAAAATTGCTCTTTCTTTTCTTCTGCAATCTCTCGGACTCCAACCTAAACCATCAATAGAAAAAGAGGTTAACGCTGTTTTAGAAAAACCTAATTTTTCTAAACATTTATTGTAGCGCTCTACTAATTTTCCGTTAACAGAAATTAGTTCGTTTCTAAATAATTTTGCGTCTTTTAGTTTTTGCATTTTAATTTAACAAATTATGAATTTGAGCATATTGTAGCAATACAATTGTTCTTGTATCTTCTATTTTACCGCTGTTTAGCATATCAATAGCTTCTGTAAACGGTATTTCTAAAACTTCTATATCTTCGTTTTCTGATGCTATGCCGCCACCTTCGCTTACTTTCATATCATCAGAATATTCTGCCACAAAAAAGTGCATTTTCTCTGTTAAAACCCCTGGAGATGAATACCCTTCGTAAACTTTTTTAACAGACTTTAATCGAATACCAACTTCTTCTTCGGTTTCTCGTATAATACATTGTTCAGGATTATCTTGATCTAATAATCCTGCCGGAATTTCAACTAAAAAACCATCTTCATTATCATGTACAAACGTTGGAAAACGAAATTGTTTGATTAAAATTACGGTCTGTTTTTTTGTGTTATACAATAAAATTCCTGCACCATGACCACGTTCATAAACTTCTCTCATTGGTTTTACCCAACTACCATCAGATTTTTGATAATCAAAATTAAATTTAAAAAGCGTGTAATAATTGTCTGATAAAACAGTTTTTTCTATATTTTTTACTCTTAAACTACTCATTACCAAAAGATTTTCTTGCTTGTAAATCTATGTTTAATTGATTCACACGAGCATCAACTTTTCGTTTAAAATCGGTGTCTGCAATCGTTGCCACATTGTCTAAATATCTTACAACTTCTTGTCTTCTAATTTCAGAAAAATCTAAACCTTTCATATTGCTTTTCATTAATTCTTGCAACATGCCAAATTTGGTTTCGTAATTCTTTTTGAAATAAATTTCCGGATTTTCGAACCAATCTTCTTCCAAATCAAAATCTGTTAAACGCAAAGAAATTGCAGATTGAATGTTTCTAACATCTCTAGAGGAGAAAAATGGAAATATTTGCTGAATTTCTTTATACAAACTTGCAAAAAACAGATGCTGATTAGTACTGTGCTTTTGCACAGCTTTGTCATAAGCTTCTAAAACTCTTTCTTCGGATGGTTTTTCTACAGATCTAAGAATTTCGCCCATATTTTTTGTAAGACCTTGATCTTTTAAATATTGATAATTTTCTCGGATTTTGCATATTCACAAAATCTCGAATTGTTTTTTCAAATTTTTTCCACCAAATATAATCTTGATCTAAAAAGTCATTTTCTGTTCTTGCACCATCAATTTTAAACCTACCTTGTACTCTAGAAATTACGGCTTTGTCTAACATTTCTGGTAAATTGGTAAAAAGTCCGATAGACGAATTCCCATAATTTACAGCATAAGCACCTTCTGTATAACGTAAGAAAACACCAATTACTTCTTTAACACCAGCAGAAACTCCTTGTGCAGTTCTTTCTTGCAAGTTATTTTCGGCGTCATCAATTGGCGCAAAAATTAATTTAGTTGGGTCTTGCATAGGTTTCATCCATTCTACCATTTTTTCTGCAGAACCACCTTGAAATGTACTAATTAAAGTATCTCGGCATGGGATGAAATAAAAACGGAATATCTAAATTGTCTGCATGCTCTTTTAATCGAGTTGCAATGGCAGCAATTAACATACTTTTACCTGTTCCAGGTATTCCGTAACCCATAAAAACGGGCATAAAACCACCCAATTCTTGAAACGGATTTTTCTTTGCATCAAAATCGTAACTTAACATTCTTTCTGTTAACCTACGTGCAAAATGCTTTGCATCTTTATTACCAACAATTTGTTCGAATTTAATTTTATTAAACTCAACACTTTTTGCGGTTCCGAAAAAACATTCTCCCAACCGAAACGGCAAAATCTGTTTTTTCTAATTTATAAGTTCTATCTACAATTGTTTCTGTGTACTCTAAAGTACTTTTTCTTAACTGAATTTCATCTATTAAGGCTTCAAAAAACACAACTGTAAAATCGATAACATCTTTATCTGTTTTTACAATTTCTGAGTGCCCAAGATATTTATCAAAATAAAATAAAGCACATGCAATTCCTTTTAATGGTGATAAAAATGACACTTCGGAATCCCAGCAAATTTTTGCTTCATTACAGATAAATCATCAGAAGCATGTGGTTTTAAATCGTGTAAAATTTTATATGAAGTTGCATATAACTGAAACGCAGTTGCAGTTTGCATTTTACTTTCGTAGGCTCTTTTACCTGTTGAATCTAATGCCGCTTTTCTTTCGTTTAAAGATGATAATCCGTAAGAATCGTAATAACTGTCTTTTATCCAAATTCCTAATGTTAAACCTTCTTGTACAGCATATAATGTTTGATTTAAATAAACCGGAATTGCAATAGAATCCGGCAAAAGCCTTTTCTTTAAACCTAAAATTGTTTTAGAAACTGATGTAATTTCTATATTACTACCGGAATTTGCTCTTGATAAATACAATAAAATAGAGCTGTCTTTTGCGTCTTTATCTTTATTTTTTGCTCTATTACTTTGTTCCCATTGTATACTTTTTAAATAACCGTAAGCTTCATCGCGAAGCATATCTAATTCGTTTTGTTTTATAGGAAATGTTGAGTTGTGCTGCATTCTTTTTCTAATTTTACTATGATTCTATAACAGTTGGCAATTTGTTTTTTTAAATTTCTATTGCATTTTTAAACTAGCTAATTCTATTGGATTTCTAGCTAGTTTGTGCAATACTTCGGCGCAGTATTGTGTAAAAGCTGAATAATTCTATGCGGTGCAAAAACATATTTTTGCTGAATTACTTCGCTCCATTTTTGCATGGTTTGTTTTGAGAAAAATCCGCCTTCTGTAAAGGTTTCTCCGAAAAAACCTCATCGATTTTTAAAGATAAAGCATACGATTCTAACGGAATTTCTTTTCTTGCAATTGCGCTTAAAATTGCATGTGTAATTTTATTTTCATCTTTTGCAAAAACATTATGCAATGGTCCTAAATCTATTCTTTTGATATGTTTTGGTTCTAAGTCGACTAATTTTCTGTCGATATTATACGCCATTGTATCTAAAGACATTTCTCTGTCTGCTGTTTCTTTTAAAGTCTGATAGATTTTATCTCTGTCTTTTAAAGCATTATTACCTTTGTAATTAAAGTACATATAACAAATAAAAGGCCTGTTTTGGCTAACATCATAAAAACTCCAACTTGTTAAGTACTGATGATTTGCATCTTTTGGTGCTTCTAAAATTTTACCTTGTACAAATCTGTTAAATATATATTTTTTATCTACGGATGAATAGTAAACTAAAGAGGATGCTTTAAATAAATCTAACCTTCTAATGGGTTCTTTTTTAACTAAAAGCGTATTTAAAAAAGATTCTTTTAAAGTGTCTACACTTGTAAATTTATCTAAATACTCATTTCTTAATTCTAGATCGTTGTATAAAAATCGAAATTCTAAATAATTAGGAAAACCAGAATCTGTTAAATCTACTTTCATATTGTCTTCTTCGTCGTACATATACTTTATACGCATCGCTTCTATAGAATATAAAAGTAAATCTGAGTATTGTTTAAAAATTAGCAGCTCTTGTTGTGTGCAAAGTTTTTCTTGCTGCACACTTACAATAAGTTCTTTTAAAACAAAATCTACCATTTTATGATAAAAAACATATTGTTCTTTTGAGTCTAATACTGCAGAATCTAAAGGTGTTGTAATCATGTTTTAACTTGATATTCTTATAGCTTATAAATTGATTTGTTTTGACAAACAAGCCTGCGTTAAGGATTGTAATGGCATCCTTTTTTGAGGTACGATAAAAAGATATAATGAAAAGCCTGACCCCGATTTTTCATCGGGGAAACGCCCTTATTATTTTAAGACAACATATCGTCGTTAGAACTTGTTGGTTTTGGAGTTTCTGCTGGTGTTGCATCGTCTCCTGTTGGTGCATTTGCATCTGCTTTGTAGTAATCTTCGAAAATTTCTTTCATATCGATACCGTATCTATCTGCAAAGTTTTTTTGAATGTCTACATCTTTCTCTCTAATTTCATGCAATGCCTCTGCATATGTGCTATAAACACCTTTCATTACTTTTTCGTGAACCGGAATATTATCCATCATATCTTGACGAGCTCTTGCACTTGCCGAGTGCATTGATGCTAAAGTTTCACCAATATGTTCATCTGTTTTTACACCTAAATGCTCTAAAATTGCTGCAAATTCTTGATCTGTTCTTGCTTTTAATGCTACAATATAACCGTCGTAATATTTTAATCTTTCTTCGGTATCACTTTTTAATTTTGCTCTATGCGTTTGTAAGTTAGAACGTAAAGAAGTTAAAACTTTAATTGTTAAATTGTGTTTGTGCACAAAACTATCTTTAGATGCTGCAAGTGTTGTATAAGCATTTTTAAGACCTTCTAACTCTTCTACTTTTTGCTCTATTGCTGTTACTTTACCTATTGCTTCTGAGTATGCTGTAGATTGTTTGTCTGCAATTTCATCTAATTCTTGTCTTGCTTGTTTTAACAATGCATATTGTTCTTCTAACTTGTCTTCTACCTCTTTCTTTTTTTCTAAAGCTTTGGTATGGTTTTTAGAAGCTTCTACAATGGCAGTTTTTAGCTTTTCTTCTACTTCTTTTATTTCTACTTCTCTATTTTTTAAACGTGTAACCGCTGCTTGAGATTTAAAAGAAAGTTCTCCTAAAAGTGTTTGTATATCTGCACTTTCTATACGTTGCTGAAATAGTGCTTTTGCTTTATTGTCTGCACCAGCACGTATTTTTTCTGCTGCTGCAAATTCCATTTCTTCTTTTTTAATTTTAGATTTTCTTCCCCATAAATTATTCCACCAAGTATCTGGTTTATTTTGTGCATCTTCTAACTCTACTCTTGCTCTTTCTAATGCTTTTTGGGCATCGTCTATTACTTTTTGTTCTGCTTCGTTTAATGCCGAAAAGCCTTCGAACTTAATACCTACTTCGTCTTGATAATCTGTTAAATCTTTAATAGCATCTAGTAAAGAAGTTCTGTCTTCTTTTGCCATATCTACAACATCATCTAAGGTTGCATTTAAGATCTTTTGACGTTTTTCTGGATCTTCTTCTTGAGAAAGTTTCGATTTCATGGTATCAATAGCTTTCCCCCAGTTTACATCTACTTTTTCTGTTTTTTGTGTTGAATTGGTTTCTAATAAATCAAAATCATCAGACATATTGCATTGTATTTTTTAAGTTGAACAATTTTTTTAAGTGTAGCAATTTCGTTATTTTTTTTCAAAAAAAGAATATTTACTTTACATATATGTTGCCTTAAATTCTTTTTTGTTACAAAAAAATAAAGTTTTTAAAAGTTTATAAAATATTTCTTAATTTCTTATTATTTTTAACTCAAATAATTTTTCTACATGTTTAAAAAAACAACCTTAATAATCTTTTTTTTCAATCTGTTTTACTCTTGTAGAAAATAGCTATGCGCAATTAAGTAAAAAGCACTTTATTCCGCCATTAACTAGTGCCGAGTTTGGCAACGCTAATCCGAAAAACCAATATTTATACATTTCTACACCAAGTAACGCAAATGTTACTTATAAGATTATACCCGTTGGTCAACCGAATACTTCTATTCTACAAGGCGTAGTTTCAAATTCAGATCCAAAAGAAATACCTATTGGCACAGGTAATACTCAGTTATTTGTAGCATCACCCTCAACTAGTCAAATTACAAACAATAAAGGTTACATTATAGAGGCAAATGATGCAATTTACGTATCTGTAAGAGTTTTAGCTGGCGGTGGCGCGCAAGCGGGCGCATTGGTAAGTAAAGGAAATGCTGCTTTAGGAAAAACCTTTAGAGCCGGTATGTTTACGAATCAAAATCCTCAAGACAACTATCTAAGTTTTATATCTGTTATGGCTACAGAAAATAATACAGAAGTTGTTTTTTCTGATATACCAACCGGAATTTCAATAAAAAATTATAGCGGTACATTACCAATTACTATAAATTTAAATGAAGGCGAAAGCTATATTGTTACCGCAAATAGTTTTGAAAACACCATAAATAGAGATGGATTAATTGGTGCTCTGATAGAATCTGATAAACCAATAGTTGTTAACTCGGGTTCTACGAATGGAAGTTTTCATGACGGTGGCGGAAGAGATTATGGTTTTGATCAAATTGTTGGTATCGAAAAATTAATGATTCCCGGTAAAACTGGTAGTGAATATATTTTTGTAAAAGGTGACGGAAATAATAATTGGGAAAATGTTCTAATTGTTGCTCACGAAGATAATACAGAGGTAAGAATAAATGGTGAAGGTCTATTTACGACTCTTGATAAAGGAGATTATACTCTTATAGAAGGAGATGAATACAATACGTTTGGTAATATGTTTGTAGAAACTTCTAAACCTGCTTTTGCTTACCAAGGTGTTGGCGCAAATAACAGTGAAGCAAATCAAGGTTTATTTTTTGTACCTCCTTTAAATTGCGAAAACAGAGGTAAGGTAGATAATATACCAAATATAGAAAGTATTGGTAATGTAGATTTTGCAGGCGGTGTAACAATCGTAACTAATAAAAATGCAACTTTAAAAATAAACTCTCAAGTAATATCTAATTTTAACACAACCGGCCCATTTAATGTTGATGGAAATACAGATTATGTAACTTATCAAGTCTCCGATTTAACCGGAAATATATCCATAGAAAGTAGCGAAGAACTTTATTGTGCTTATTTTAATCAAAATGGCGCCGCTTCTTCCGGTAGTTTTTATTCAGGTTTTCCGTCTAATCCAGAAATAAATTTTGATGTTAACATCTCTTCACTTGGAAATTGCTTAGGAAACGATCTTACTTTAAATGCAGCAAATACAACTGTTTTTGATGGTGGAATTGAATGGCAATATTTTAACGAACTAATAAATGATTGGGGTTTTAAAAGTAAGGCCGCGTCATACAAACCTTTAATTTCAGAACCTGGTAAATACAGGTTAATAGGAAAAATAACTTGTTCTAACAACGAATATATTTCTAATGAAATTTTGGTAAGTATTTGCCCTGATGATTACGATAATGACGGAATTATAGATAATATTGATTTAGACATCGACAACGACGGAATTTTAAATTGTGATGAATCTCTTGGCAACGCCAACATAAACCTTTCTAACCTAGATACGCCTAACGTAATTTTAGAAGACGGCACAGTTAAAGACATAATTACAACGTCTTTTCTTATGCAAAGCGATACTAATAATTCTTTTTCAGGTGCTAATAATGGCGATTTTACAAGCACATTAATAAATGATATAAATGCGGTAAATGAATTTAAATTAAGTTTTTCTCAAAATATAAATTTTAGTTTAAAACAAACAATTTCGGCAACTCATCAAGTTAAAGAAGATGAATATTTTATTATAAAAATCAAACCAGTAAAATAAAAATATCACACTCTTAAACCTGCACAATCAATTATTGGTAGATACAAATAATGATAATATTTATGAATCTGGAATTACACAATTTTCTGCTTCCGAAATAAAGTTTAAATACAACACATCAATCGCTGGTACAGCAAGTACATTTCAATTTGTAGCAAATCAAATCAATGAAATTCATTTTTATCATTCAGCAACAAATACAGATGCTTCGACTTTTAATGGTAATTATACGATTACATGCTTTTCTAAAGACTCAGATAATGATGGTGTAGAAGATCTATTTGATCTTGATTCTGATAACGATGGAATTCCAGATCTTTTTGATGCTTATGGTAAAGAAATAACCTTATTAAATACTGATACAAATTCTGATGGTATTGATGATGTTTTCAACTCAATAACAACCAATTTAGATACCGATAACGATGGCATAAAAAACTATTTGGATGTAGATGCTGATAATGACGGAATTTTTGATGCTACTGAAGCCAATCATGATAAAAACATAAGTTCTAACGGAGTTCTAATTACATTTACAGACATTAATAATAACGGATTAGAGGACTCCTTAGAAGGTTCTAGTACACTTATAAATTATACAATTTTAGATTCAGATGCAGATTCTATCTTTAATTTTACTGAATTAGACGCAGATAATGATGCGTGTCTTGATGTTTTTGAAGCTGGTTTTAATGACAATGACAATAACGGAATTCTAGATACATCAACTTTTGATGTAAATAATAATGGTAAAGTAATTAATAATTCTGATGGATATACATCTCCGGATTTAGACTACATAACCTCTGCTCCAATAAATATCAATACACCTTTTGAAGATTTTACTCTATGTGAAGAAACCGTCGGTATTTTAACAATCGATGCAACTGCAGATGCTTATGAATGGCAATTATCTACAGACAATGGTAATAGTTTTACCACATTAAGTAACAATACAATTTATAGCGGTACACAAACTAAAGACCTTCAAATTAATAATGTTTTACAAAGTTATAATAATCATCAATTTAGAGTTATTTTATCTAGAGCCGGTAACGCATGTAATGTAACTTCTAATGCAGTAAAAATTACAGTTAATCTTAAGCCCGAAATTTTAAATCCGGTTGCAACAATTTTACAATGTGCCGATGATCCGAGCCAAAACACTATAGTAAACCTTACCGAAGCTGAAATAAATATAAGCAACAACTCAACTAATAGTTTTAAATATTACAAAACAGAAACAGACGCTATTAATGATACAGCAGAAATAACAGACAAAGAACATTACCCGGTAACTGCTGGTTATGCAGAAGCTTGGGTTCGTACAATTTCTGAATTTGATTGTTATACAATTTCTAAAATAGAAATTAATGCAGCTTATGTTACTGATGTAGATTATGACAAAACATTTGAATCATGTGATGATTTTTTAGACATAAACGGCAATGATAATGTTGATAATTCTGACATAGACGGAATTACAAATTTCAATTTTAACGCCGCAAGACAAGAAATAATAAACAAATTTCCAACTGCAATTCAATCGGATATAACTGTATCATTTTACAAAAATGCAGACGACAGAAACGCAGCTGTAAACCCAATAATTGATATATCAAACTATAGAAACAACTCAGATCCGGCTTACGCTTACAATCAAACTATTTTTATCAAAATTAAAAATAATAACAATAATAATTGTGAAGGAATTGGCAAACTCTTTTTAAAAACGAACACTATTCCTGTGTTTGAAGTTGAAGGTGAAGCACCAAACGACCCTATAATTATTTGCGCTAAAAATATTCCTTATAATTTAGAAGTGAAGAATCCTGCAGATGATTACAATTACGTTTGGAGAAATGAGAATGGAACACCAATAGGTGGAAATTCAACATCCATACAAATTTCTGACGGAGGTAAGTATACAGTAACTGCGTTTAGTAAAGACAATACAATTTGCGAAAATTCTAAAACGATTGTAGTTCAAAAATCTGGTTTCGACCAATTAGATGAAGCCTTTGTAAAAGTTATAGATGATACTACAAATTCTAGTTCTCGGTTTAAGTATCGAAATTGATATTCCGAAAAACCCGACCATAAACGAAACTTTTGAATATGCTCTAGAAGATGAAAATGGCAACATAATCCGTTCTTTTCAAGAAAATAATATTTTTTCTAATCTTAAGGGAGGAATTTACAATGTTGTTGTCGAAAATAAAGATGGTTGTGGTACTGCTAAACTTTTAGTTTCTTTAATAGAGTATCCAAAATTTTTTACCCCAAATGAAGATGGAGTTAATGATACGTGGCAAATAAAAGGTGTTAATGATACTTTTTATAAAGCTACTTCTTTAAGAATTTTTGATAGATACGGAAAACTTTTAGCCGAAATTCCTCTAGATAGCAACGGCTGGAATGGTACAAGTAATGGTAAAATACTTCCTTCCGGCAGTTATTGGTATTCGGTAAAATTAATTCCTGTAGATAGCAGTAAACCCATTATTTCTAAGAAAGGAAATTTCTCTTTGCTAAGAAAATAGCAATTAAATTACATATTTAGCAAAAATCATTAAACATTTACTTAAAAACTAGAGGTTTTAAGAAGAATTTCACAAGTATATTTATTAATTTAGCAAAAACTAAGAAAAGATTTCCTATGGATATTAACTTCAATAAAAACGAAGATTATAACAAGCTTTTAGCTTCAGACTTACGCAAAAAATTAGTAAAAGTAAATTTAGGTGGCGGACAAAAAAGAATTGATAAACATCACGAAAAAGGTAAAATGACTGCTCGGGAAAGAATCGATTATTTGTTAGACAAAAATGCTAAATCTATAGAAATAGGAGCTTTTGCAGGTGATGAGATGTATGAAGAACATGGCGGTTGCCCTTACGGTGGTGTTGTTGTAAAAATAGGATACATTAAAGGTAAACAATGTATTGTTGTTGCTAACGATGCTACAGTTAAAGCTGGTGCTTGGTTTCCTATTACAGGAAAAAAGAATTTACGTGCTCAAGAAATTTCTATCGAAAATAAATTACCAATTATTTACTTGGTAGATTCTGCTGGTGTTTATTTACCAATGCAAGATGAAATTTTTCCGGACAAAGAACATTTTGGTAGAATTTTTAGAAATAACGCCATAATGAGCAGTATGGGAATTACACAAATTTCTGCTGTAATGGGCAGTTGTGTTGCTGGTGGCGCTTACTTACCAATTATGAGTGACGAGGCTTTAATTGTTGATAAAACTGCTAGTATATTTTTAGCAGGAAGTTATTTGGTAAAAGCTGCAATTGGCGAATCTATAGACAACGAAACTTTAGGTGGTGCTACCACACATTGCGAAATTTCGGTGTAACAGATTATAAAGCCAAAGACGATAAAGATGCTTTAGACAAAATAAAATTTATAGTTGATAAAATTGGCGATTACGACAAAGCCGGATTTAGTAAAACTGAAGCTTTTCCGCCAAAAGAAAATGAAGATGATATTTTCGGGATTTTACCAAGAGAAAGAAATGCGCAATATGACATGTTAGAAATTATTAAGCGTTTGGTAGATAAATCTGAATTTGAACAATATAAAGAAGGTTATGGGCAAACCATAATTACTGGTTATGCTAGAATTGATGGTTGGGCAGTTGGTATTGTTGCCAATCAACGTAAATTAGTAAAAACTAAAAAAGGAGAAATGCAGTTTGGTGGCGTAATTTATAATGATTCTGCAGATAAAGCTACTCGTTTTATTGCCAATTGTAATCAGAAGAAAATACCATTGGTTTTCTTACAAGATGTAACAGGTTTTATGGTAGGTTCTAAATCTGAACATGGCGGAATCATAAAAGATGGAGCAAAAATGGTAAATGCCGTTAGTAATTCTGTTGTACCAAAATTTACTATTGTTATTGGTAACTCATACGGCGCTGGTAATTACGCCATGTGCGGTAAAGCCTACGACCCAAGATTAATTGCTGCGTGGCCTAGTGCTGAGTTAGCTGTTATGAGTGGTAGTTCTGCTGCAAAAGTTTTATTACAAATAGAAACTGCCTCTTTAAAGAAACGAGGTGAAGAAATTACTCCGAAAAAGAAGCCGAATTATTTGACAAGATAAAATCTCGTTACGATAAACAAATTTCACCATATTATGCGGCCGCAAGAATTTGGACAGATGCTGTTATTAATCCGTTAGATACCGGAACTTGGATTTCTATGGGAATTGAAGCAGCAAACCACGCTCCTATTGAAAAACAATTTAATATGGGAGTTTTACAGGTTTAAATAATATAAAAGCTATGAAAAAGAAAAACATTTTATATCTACTATTGTTTATTTCGCTAGCTATTTTCGCCCAACAGAATAGACAAATTAGATTAATAAAATTAGAAGATTACAAAAAAATATCCAAATAAAAAAATAAACTTAGATACTCATTTTTACAGAATTCATAATAATGATACTTTAGTCGAAGACAATGATAAAAGATATTTGAATGCAAAATCAGTAGAATATGAACCTAAAGATTCTTTATTTTTAGAGGTTTATAAAGATATTGTATATCAAAAATATCAAGTCTCTCGGTAATAAAAATCAGTATATGAAATTATGGAAAGAGTCTTTAAAAATTTATTTTGCTCCATCTTTAAATCAATTTTATAGAAATAAAATAGAGGATGCAGCTAATAATCTATCTCAAAATATAGATTCTTTAGATATTAAGTTTGTCAACAACATTAACGCATCAAATTACATTATATATCAACTAGATGAAAATAACTCTAAAAAATATTCAGAAGATATAATTAACAACAATTATGTTAATTACTATATTAAATGGAATCGTTCTAGAATTTATGATGCAAGATTAGAACTTAACCTTAATAAGTACAAAAATGTTAGTAGAGATGTAAATGCCAATTTCTTACTTGTAAACTTTTATAAAACTTTAGGTCAATTCCACAATACATCAAAAGTTTCCTGCGAGAGTGTCTTTTCAACTTGCAATTCAAATGAAAAAATTAACAGATTTTGATTTTGAAGTCATCAAATATCAATATTCTTACGGAATTTGTAAATTCACAAATTTAGAAGATTTCGAGGAGAATCATAAAATTGCAAAAGATAGAATTAGTAAAGGTGAAAAAATGATATTTATGCATTTAGAATAACTTGTAATTATATCAAAATAAATAATAAATGACTAATATCACAATTAGTCATTTTTTTATGCCTTATTTTTGCAAAACAATACAATAAAAACATGAGTAAAGCTATATATATTGCTACTGTAGAGTCTGATAGTGGTAAATCTTTAATTTCTTTAGGTTTATTAAGAATGATGTTAACCAAATCTGCTAAGGTTGGTTACTTTAGACCTATTATAAATGAAATTGATGAAAATGGTTATGACGAACACACAAATACAGCGATAAATTTTTTCAACTTAGAAATAGATTATAAAGATTGTTTTGCCTACACGCAAAGTGAAGTTGTAGAACTTTTAAGTGAAGGAAAAGAAGATGAAGTTATACATCATGTTATAAAAAAATACAAAAAGCTAGAAGCTAATTATGATTATGTATTGGTAGAAGGTACCGATTTTTCTCGGCGATGGAGGTTTTACAGAACTAGACGTAAACTTAATGATAGCCAAAAACCTTAACATTCCTGCGCTTATTGTGGGCTCGGTAACGGTAAAAAGAAAAAGACTTTATTAACACAATGCAATTATCTTACAATTCTTTCATAAATAAAGAAGTAGATGTTATTGGTATTGTTGCAAATAAAATTGAAGTAGATGAAGTTGATTATATTAGAACAGAACTAACAAATAGTTTCCCTAAAAAACTACAAATAGATATTATTCCTAAGGTAGATTTTCTTTCTTTTCCAACTGTAAAAGAAGTTTTAAAGGCTTTAAATGGTCGTGTACTTTTTGGTGAACAATTTTTAGAAAATGCAATTGGCAGTTATAGTACTGGCGCAATGCAACTAAGAAATTATTTAACAAGAATTAAAGAAAACGCTTTGGTTATAACACCAGGCGATAGAGCAGATATTATTTTAGGCGCTTTACAAGCAAATGCTTCTAAGAATTATCCTAAAATTGCAGGAATTATCTTAACAGGAACATTAATTCCAGAAGAATCTATTATAAAATTGATAGAAGGTGTGCAATCTACTGTGCCTATTATTTCTGTTGATGGAGGTACTTTTGGTATTTCTAATAAAATTGGAAGTGTAAAGTCTAAAATATACGCAACACATAATAAAAAGATTCTTTTATCATTAGATACCTTTGATAAGTATGTAAATGCAGAGGGTTTAACAAATATCTTAACTTCACATAAGTCTGACAAGTTAACACCTAGCATGTTTCAATATAACTTATTACAAAAAGCTAGAGTAGAAAAAAACATATCGTTTTACCGAAGGTGATGACGAGCGTATTTTGGCCGCTGCAGCTAGATTACAGTTGTTAAATATTGTAGACTTAACTTTACTTGGAGATAGAAATACTATTCAGTTAAAATGTGATCAAATAGGATTACAAATTAATTTAGATGAAATCAATATTTTAAATCCGAAGATTCAATTCATAATAAAAGTTTTGCCAACACTTTATATCAATCAAGAAAACACAAAGGAATGACAGAAACTACTGCACTAGATTTAACTAGAGACGTTTCTTATTATGGTACTTTAATGATTATGGAAGGTTTAGCAGATGGCATGGTTTACGGTGCAGTACACACAACAATGCACACCATAAAACCTGCATTGCAATTAATAAAAACAAAACCCGGAGTTTCTGTTGTTTCTTCTGTATTTTTTATGTGTTTATCAGATAGAGTTTCTGTAATGGGAGATTGCGCTGTAAACCCAAATCCAAATGCAGAACAATTGTCTGAAATTGCAATTTCCTCTGCTCAATCTGCAGAAGCTTTTGGTATAAAAGGTAAAATAGCAATGCTATCTTATTCTTCCGGTAGCTCCGGTAAAGGTGAAGAAGTCGAAAAAGTTAGAAAAGCTACAGAACTTGTTAAGACAAAAAATCCTAAATTAAAAATTGAAGGACCAATACAGTATGATGCAGCGGTAGATATGTCTGTGGCAAGAACTAAAATGCCAAATTCTGAGGTTGCAGGACAAGCATCTGTTTTAATTTTTCCTGATTTAAATACCGGAAACAACACCTACAAAGCAATACAAAGAGAAACTGGCGCATTGGCAATTGGCCCAATGTTACAAGGCTTAAATAAACCTGTAAACGATTTAAGTAGAGGTTGCACTATTGATGATATTTTTAACACGGTTTTATTAACAGCAATTCAAGCAAATCAAAATTAATTATGAATATTTTAGTTTTAAATGCAGGTTCTTCTTCTTTAAAATATCAAGTTATTGAAATGCCAAACGAAACCGTTAAATGTGTTGGTTTGGTAGAAAGAATTGGTATGGAAGATGCTATTTTCACACACGAAAACAATCATCAAAAAACTACAGAAACTTTACCAATTTTAAATCATAAAGAGGGTTTACATAAAGTTGCAAATACCTTGTTAGATTCTAAAATAGGTGTAATTAATAATGTTTCTGAAATTAATGCAGTTGGTCATCGAGTTGTTCATGGTGGTAATAAATTTAACAAAACAACAATTGTTAACCAAGAAGTTAAAAACAGTATTAGAGATTTATATGATCTGGCTCCATTGCACAATCCTGCAAATTTAACCGGAATAGAAATTGCAGAAACTATTTTTACTTCTGCAAAACAAATTGCAATTTTTGATACCGCTTTTCATCAAACAATGCCAAAAGAGGCGTATCAATATGCAATTAAAAATTCTTTTTAGAAGAAAATCATGTTAGAGCATATGGTTTTCATGGTACTAGTCATAAATACGTTTCAGAGAAAGCAATAGAATATTTAGGAAAAGAACATTCTAAAAATATTATAAGTATTCATCTTGGTAATGGTTGTAGTATGGCTGCAATAAAAAATGGTAAATGTATTGATACTTCAATGGGTTTTGCACCATCTAATGGATTGATTATGGGTACTCGCTCCGGAGACATCGATCATTCTGTACTATTGTTTCTAATGAAAAAATTAAATCTGTCTTTAGAGGAAATATCAAATTTATTAAACAAAAATTCGGTATGAAAGGGCTTACAGGTTTTTCTGATTTAAGAGAAATTTCTGAAAAAGCGATGAACGGAAATCAAGATTGTGAAAACGCTTTAAACCTAGCTGCTTATAGAATAAAAAAATATATAGGCTCTTATAATGCTGCTTTAAACGGATTAGATGCTATTATTTTTACAGCTGGTATTGGAGAAAATTCTGCTTTAATGAGAAAATTAGCATGCGACAATTTAGAAGCTCTAAGTATACAATTAGATCATGATAAAAATAGTATTCGATCTAAAGAAATTAGAGAAATACAAGCTAAAAAATCTAAAGTTAAAGTATTAATTATACCTACAAACGAAGAATTAGAAATTGCAAAGCAATCGTATCAATTATTAATTCAATAAAAGCCACGATTTTTTCAATAGAAAAAATCGTGGTAATATTAATATTTTTATTTTTTTACAATTTTTGTAGTTCCTATTTTTCCTTTTTCTGTTTCTATTTTTAAAACATAAACTCCTTTATTTAGGTTTTTAAAATCCAATTGATTTTGTGTAGTAGAAAGAACTCTTTTTCCTAAAATATTATACACGTTTAAATTCTTAATTCTAAAATTAGAATTATCAATAGTTAAAATATCTTTTACAGGATTTGGATATGTTTTAAAATCTGCAAGTAAAACATCTTTTACGCTTGCTGTAGCGCCATTATAAAGATATGTAGTTCTATAATTATCACTTGTTCTTGATAATATTTTATTAACGACACCATTAGAATTAGCTAGAAAATCTAGACCAGATTTATCTTTAAAAGGATGTGCATATGCAGACATTTGTTCGTTTAAGTCAAAAGCTATTGCTTCATTAGAAGCTACTACAAAAGCTCCATTTTCTAAGTATGATTCTTTTTCAACAACTATATTACCGTTAGCATCAAAAGTATTTTCTAATTTATAATCAGAAGCCCAAACAGAACCGTCCCAAGTTTGTGAATCTTCTAAAATAACTCTTTTATTAGCATCGTAAGTATATAAAGTTCTACTATCGTCTACCCAAGCACTACCATTCCAAGCTTTGTTTATAAAAGCACTAATAGTTCCATCAGAATTATAATTAATTGTAGTTTCAGATGAGTCTTCATCAAAAACCCAAGCAGTTCCATTCCATTCATAACTTAGACCACCTGTAACTTTTCCGTTAGAATAGGTTAAATCAATTTTATAATCGTTAACCCAAGAATTGTTATCATATTCTTCATCTAGAATTTGTATAACATTTACATCATTATTATAAGTGTATTTCGTTCTATATTGATAAGAAATTTGTGTTGTACCTGTTGTGTATGAAACGTATAAATAATTTGTTGCCTTATTATTAGCATTGTAGCTATAAGACTCTTCATAACTTTTTTCCCACTCTTGTGAAGTTGAATTCCAATAAAAACCAGTTTCTAAAATAAGGTTATTGTTTGAGTCGTAACTAAATATGCTTTTATTATTATTTGCCCAAGCAGTTCCGTTATAAGATTCACTTAAACTAGAAGTTAATTTGTTTTGAGCAGACATTATTAATCCACAGAAAACAAAAAGTATAAGAGTAATTTTTTTCATAATTGATGGTGTTTTAGAATAGACATAAAGCTATCTTAAAAAGTTCACCAAAACAATACCTAATTATAGGTATATTTTAATCGTAATTGAAGTTTAAAATAATTGTAAAACAGACTTCAAATTTTTACATTTGTAGCTATAATTTTAAAGAAACAAAGAAATGGGTAGAGCATTTGAGTTTAGGAAAGCAAGGAAGATGAAACGTTGGTCTGCAATGGCAAAAACATTTACCGAATTGGTAAAGACATTGTAATGGCTGTTAAAGAAGGTGGCCCAAACCCGAAACAAATTCTCGTTTACGTGCAGTTATTCAAAACGCCAAAGCGGCGAATATGCCAAAAGATAATGTAGAACGTGCCATTAAAAAAGCAACAGATAAAGATACTGCAAATTATAAAGAAGTTTTATTTGAAGGCTATGCACCACACGGTATTGCAGTTCTTTTAGAAACGGCAACAGATAACAATAATAGAACTGTTGCAAATGTTAGAGCAGCATTTAATAAATGTGATGGAAACCTAGGTACTTCCGGTTCTGTTGTTTTTATGTTTGACCATACCTGTAACTTCACTTTGAAAAAAGAAGATATTACAATGGATATGGAAGAATTAGAATTAGAATTGATAGATTTTGAAGTTGAAGAAGTTTTTGATGATGAAGAAGGTGTTATTATCTACGCTCCTTTTGAGCAGTTTGGAGCAATACAATCTTTCTTTGAAGAAAATAATGTAGAAATTTTATCTTCCGGTTTTGAAAGAATACCAACTACAACAACTAAATTAACAGAAGATCAGCAAGCTGATGTAGAAAAGCTACTTGAAAAGTTAGAAGAAGATGATGATGTTCAAAATGTTTACCACTCAATGGAAATCTAAAATTTCGGCATAAGACAAAATAATAAAAGTCGTGATAATTAAATCACGACTTTTTTTGAATGTCTTATGCAATAAGTTCAATCCCCCAATCTTATTATTACATAGCTTATTCACTATTAGCACAAATATAATATACTTTTTTTAAAATGTTAAATTTTAACACCAACTTATCTACTACAAAATTAAAATAATAGCAATTTAACTACTATATTTGCATTACATAAAAACCTAAACCACTTTAAATGAATACATTAAGATGTAGGAAGAAATTAACTGTATTTTTATTATTATTTAATATTATTCTAATATTCTCTCAAGAGACTTTAATAAAAGATCAAGATTATTGGTTTTATTATGATAAAGGTTACCTAGAAAGTGATTGGACAAATCTAAAAAATCTAACTAATTGGCAGAAAGGGCTGACACCAATAGGTTACGGAGATAAAAAATTAACTACTACAATTAGCTACGGAGGTGATAAAGAAAAAAACATATCACTAAATATTTTAAAAAATATAGTTATTGATGATGACTATATTGCTTATGAATTTAAGTTAAAAAGAGATGATGGTGCAGTAGTATATGTAAATGGCAAAGAACTCTTTAGAGATAATATGCCAAACATTACTATTGGAAAAACTACTTTAGCTAGCAGTACCACCAAAGGTGCAGAAGAAAAGAAATATTATCAACATTTTTTGAAAACAATATTTTTGTAAAAGGTAAAAATACAATAAGCATCTCTATACATCAAGCTTATGAATATTCTAGCGATTGTATTTTCAGTTTAGAGTTAATTGGGCATAAAAACCCGGAAATTCTGTCTTTTGTACTTGAAAACAAAGATAGAACCAACAATGAATTATCAAATAAAATTGAAATTCTAAATTCTAAATTAGAACATGATAAAATTGCCATTCAAAAAGAGAGTTTAGAAAGTACCAATTATAACCTTAAAATTATAGTGCTCTTAATAATAGTAATTTTTATTTTAGGAATTTTTGGTTATTATTTTACCTTATTAAGTTTTAAGAAAACAAATAAAGAGAAAAATAAAAAATAGCCTCTTTAAAGAATAAAAACAATAATAGAGATAAAAAAATTGTGATGTTAACCACAAATTTACTTCATAATAAGCAATACTTTAAAGAGATAAAAGCTGACATAAAAGGTCTTAAAACCGAAGACAAAAAAACAGTAAAAACAATTATCAATCAAATAGATAGTGTTTTAGAAAGAGATGAAGATTGGAAAACATTAACAGAACATTTTAATGCATTACACAACAATTTTTATGATAAATTAATTGAAAAGCATCCTAATATTACAGAGACAGAACTAAGGCACTGCATGTTTATAAAACTTCATATGCAAACAAAAGAAATTGCAAGAATTTTTATGATAGACCCTAGATCTGTGCAAACTGCTCGTTACAGAATAAAAAAGAAATTAAACTTAGAAGAAAGTGAAAATTTAAGAGACTATCTTTTAAATTTAGATTAGAGTTTTAATAAATTTAACGTTTTATTTCTTTGAATTTTACTAGATTCTGTGTACATAAATTTCGCAGGAAATAAATTTCTTTTGGTATTTCAAATTTAGTAAATAGATTTAAAGATTTTATTTTATTGATTATACCTTCTTTTTTTCTGAAGTATTATCATCAGTATCTTCAATAATCAAAATTAATTTACTACCCAATAAATCATCTAAAATTCCTGCCACAAAAAAAGGTTTTTGTAATACTTTAACTAGCTTACTTTCTATTACTTCGGCTGTAATTTCACTCCGCCAGAATTAATTACGTTATCAAATCTACCTAACCATTCAAATTGAGTATCAGAAATTAAACGAACCACATCATTTGTAAATAATACTTTTTCGCTAACTTTTACTGCATTAATTACCAAACAGTTTCTTTCATCAACATAAATAGTAACATTTGGCAAGGTTTTGTAAAAGTTTGATCGATTAAAATTGGTTTTTAATGTCGAAAAATTATTTAACATTTTAACAGCAATATGTGTTATCGTTTCCGTCATTCCGTAGGTAGCAAAAACATCCGTAGAAACATTTTGCAGTTTTGCTAATAATGGGT
This sequence comes from Polaribacter sp. HA6-7, assembly GCF_055693625.1. Classification (NCBI taxonomy): domain Bacteria; kingdom Pseudomonadati; phylum Bacteroidota; class Flavobacteriia; order Flavobacteriales; family Flavobacteriaceae; genus Polaribacter; species Polaribacter sp. HA6-7. The sequence continues at coordinate 824,085 of NZ_CM146338.1, read as the reverse complement.
TTGAAACTACACCACCACCAACAATAAGTTTACGTATTTTATCTAAATAATTGATAGAATTTTCTACTTGTAAAGGAACCATCGCAGAAAAATCGTAAATTTTAGGAACATTTTGTAAAGGATTTGAATTTGGTGTAACAATGTCTAAAGACCAACCTAAAGTAAGTGCTCTAATTAACATCATCTTACCAGCTACATAACTTGCGGGCAAACATAACAAAGCAGTTGTTTCTGCTTTTAAATTAAAATAATTACCTGTAGCTATAGCAGAATTAAACATTCTCTCTTTTTGAAGCTCTATGTTTTTCGGTTTTCCTGTAGAACCAGAGGTTTGTATGATTACTGAATTACTATCGGAAAACCATTCTTCTAGAAATAGAAAAACATCTTTAGAAATTTTAGACGTATAATTTAATAACTCTGCAGAATTGCTAAATGAGTATCCGTTTAATTGAAAGCTATTATGAATGTAATTCTTACTATAATTCATCTAAAACCCTATAATTTTCTTTTAAATTAACTGGTTTTGTTATTCGACCAGTCAACTTTTCTTTCCAATTAGACCAACCATATTTTTTTGAAAATAATAAAAGCATTAAAGGATATAAAACAAAAACAGGTAGAAACATCTCCCAAGTTACAGATGGTTCTGAGGTATCAATATACAAAGCATCTGTTTGAAAAACAGTCCAATCTGTAGTTATAAAAAAAGCAGCAGTTATGTTGTTGATTGCATGTAAACCTAATGCAATTTCAGTTCCTTCATCCATTAAAGTTACAATACCATAAAACAAACCTGTACCAATGTAAAACACCATAGATATTTGCCCAAGTTTAGCAACTTCTGGATTTGCGCCATGTAAAAGACCAAAAACAACCGAGGTAAAAAGTAATGGTAACCATCTATTTTTTGCTAAAATACCCAAACCTTGCATTAAATAACCTCTAAACAACAACTCTTCTAAAGTAGTTTGAAAAGGCAGAAACAAAAAAGAAATTGCCAATAATATAAAAAATGGTTTCGGATTAAAATTCCAAGTAAAATTTTCTGGAGCTAATAAAATACCGATATAAGAAAGTACAATTGCTAAAATTCCCCAAACAAAAAATCCGTAGAAAAAACGTTTCCAATCGACTTTATCTCTACTTGTAATTAATGATTTAATTGTTCTTTTATGAATAAATTTAATACTGATAAACAAAAACATCAACCCTATAAAAAAGGTTAAAATCATTAAAAACAATAGTAAATTCTTGTCTAAGCCGGAAGTCATAAAATTGCTTTCTGCAAATTCTACAAATTCATTTATATCTTTTGATTGTGCCGCAACGGCCATGGCTAAAGGAATTATACCTAATATTTGCCATCCTAAGAAAACTAAAATAATTGTAAAAACCCAATGATACCATTCATTTTTACCTTTATATGCTTGTTGTATAAAATTCATTATTTATAATTTAAAATTCCATTTTACAGAATTATTATACCTTAAAGATCCATTGACAACCTCTAACGGACTTTCAAAATTATTAGTAAACAAACCACCAGTTCCTAAACCTTGCGGTAAATTATTTTGCAAACTAAACGTGTATTGCGCAATTGCATTTAAACCAATATTACTTTCTAAAGCCGATGTAATCCACCAATTTATATCTTTTTTCTGCTAATTCAATCCAAGTATCACTTCCCTTAAATCCGCCAATTAAACTTGGTTTTAAAATAATATACTGCGGATTCACTATATCTAGAACTTTTTTCTTTTCTTCTGTTGAAAAAACACCAATTAACTCTTCATCTAAAGCGATAGGTAATGGTGTTACATCACATAATTTAGCCATTTCTTCTAGTTGGCCTTGTTTTATTGGTTGCTCTATCGAGTGTAAATCTAATTCTGATAATTGCTTTAGCTTTTCTAAAGCTTCACCGGAACTAAAAGCCCCATTTGCATCAACTCTTAATTCTATTTCTTTAGAAGAGAACTCTTTTCTGATAGATTTTAAGAGATTCAATTCGGTTTTAAAATCTATCGCACCAATTTTCATTTTAATACAAGTAAAACCTGTTTTAAGTTTCTCTTCTATTTGAGTTTTCATAAAGGCTTTATCGCCCATCCAAACCAAACCATTAATCGATATCGATTTACTTCCTTTTGTAAATTCTGACGGAAACAAATTAAAACCATTACTACTTTCTAAGGATAAAAAAGCTTGTTCTAAACCAAATTGAATTGATGGATAAGTTGATAATTTGGTCAATAAAACCTCTAATCCTAAATGAATATTTTTACAAACCCAGTTAAGTCTTTCTTCGTAATCTGCAACATCATCTATACTCAACCCTCTAAACAATCCTGTTTCACCGAATCCTTTTTTACCATCTTTACTAAGAATAATAAACCAAGTTTCTTTAGTTCTTAAAACTCCACGCGATGTTCCGCTAGGGTTTTTAAAATTTAAAATATATTTTTTATAATCTGCTTTTATCAACTTAAAACTTATTTATTTTCAATAAAATCTTTAAAATTATTAAGATACGTTTGGTCTTGTTCTCTAAAAGTACTTTTAAAATAAGGGAACATGCATGCCATTATAAAAGAATCACTTTGGCAATTTGCATTTAACGTAATGGTTGTTTTTCCGTTATTTTCTGTAAAAAAGTAATCATCCTTTTTCAACATATTTTCTGCATCGTAAAACAAAGTTAGTTTTTCATTCGGAACATATGCTACAATTTTTTCTGTTAAATTGATTTCTTGTTCTTGATTGATAACTACAACATTATAAATACTACCTGTAATTCCTGGATTGTTTTTTACAACCTCTACAGATTGTACTCGGTATCCAGTTTTTTATGCTATCGATTTTAGAGAAATTATTAAAAACCTCTGTAATAGGCTTGTCAATTTCTACTTTAGCACTGTATTTGGTTTCTTTAACAATAAGACCTGTAGCTAAAAAGGCCAAGAATAAAACCGAAATAATGATTAGAATAATTTTTATTGTTTTCATTTTAATATTTTAAAAAAGTTGACCAACAGAAAATAATATAGCAAACAAAAAAGTACTTAAAGCAACTTTTTTTAATTCTCCATCTAATTCTGAAGGTATTTTATTTTTAGAAACTGTATTGATATTTTTAATTAGAGGTAAAAATGCCATCAAAAAAACTAGTTGATATATAGAAGTAAAATCTATAAAAATATATATCAATGCAAAAACCAGTGCAGAAATAATTAAAAAGTAATGATATTTCTTAGCTTTTTTAGATCCTAGTTTTACAACCAATGTGTTCTTATTATTTACTTTATCTTCTTCTCTATCTCTTAAATTGTTTAAGTTAAGAACAGCTGTACTTAGCAAACCAACAGAAATAGCAGGTAAAAAAATAGTTAAATTCAGTTGATTTATAAACAGAAAGTAACTACCAACTACACTTAGTAAACCAAAAAACAAAAACACAAACAAATCGCCAAATCCGCTGTAACCATAAGCAGAATTACCAACTGTATATTTTATTGCTGCAACAATAGAAGCAATTCCTAAACCAAAAAATAAGATTGAATACACGAAATTTTCGCTACCAAAAGCAACATAAATTAATGCCAATGCAATTAAAATCGTAATTATTGCAGTAACAATCATTGCGTTTTTCATTAGTTTCGGAGTAATCGCTCCGAAGAAACCATTCTTGCTTCGCCTGTTCTGTTTTTATCACTTCCTTTTACACCATCGCCATAATCGTTTGCAAAATTAGACAATACTTGAAACCCGATTGTTGTTAAAATAGCCAACCAAAAAATAGGCGATTTTAAAACTGAACCTTCTGTATTTAATTCATTAAATCCTAAAGCACTACCAATAATAATTCCAGAAATAGATAAAGGAAGTGTTCTTAAGCGTGCCGCTTTTATATAACTTTTTACATCCATGATTTTGTACTACTTTCTACTTTAAACAAGGTATAATTATAAATATGTAATGCTTTATCAAAATCTACACATGGTAGTTTTACTTTACCGAAGCTGTTTGAAAAACCAAATCTGCCACGTTTTTTCTTTCTTGAAAAATGGTTTGCTTCATCTTAATATTTTGTACTTTAAAAAAAGGCAAATATGTTTTATGAGTTTCTAAAATTCCTGTACCAATTAATAGAACATCCTTAGAAAATTTAAAAATTCTCTTTTTATAAAAAAATGAACAGCAACCGGATAAATAGGAATAATTATTAGATTTATCCAAAAAGCATTGTATTCCTCGATTTCAAAAAAGAACAATACATTTAAAGGAATAAAGAAAAATAAAGACCTGATATAATTTCTGTATTTTAAGTAAATATTAGAATTTTGAAAGCTAATATCTTGTAGTTCTTTATTAAAAGACAACAAGCTTTTAACCTCGGTTACTTGTTTTTCTTTACAGCCAACAATTCTTATAATTTTATCTTTTTGCTTTTTATTTACCTTGCCACTTATTGCTTGTTTAAAAGTAATAAAAGAGATTCCTAACTTTCTTTTAATGGGATTGGTAGAAATAGTTATGTGCTGAATTTTACTTTTCTTTAAAATTACCGATTTTTTAGTAGTTAAACCTTGATAAACTTCTAATGCATCATTTTTTATAAAAACAGTTAAGTTAAAATGTTTAAAAACAACACGTACAATAGAACTTAAAACAGCAACAATAGATAAAAATACTAACAAACCTACAATTAAAAACACACTTGTTTTTAGTGCTGAAGCATTGTTTGATATAAAATTACTTAATTCTTCTTTTTTTCCTAAACCTTTAAATAAATCGTCTACTTGTTGAAAAAAACCAACTAAAAGGGCAAACAACAACAATAAACTTTGCAAATGATTCTCTGTAAGACTGACTTTTAACAACGATAAGAAACCTATTTTTAAAAGTGGTTTATCTTGTTCTTTTTCTACCTGTTCTACTTTTAAACTTTCCTTATCACTAACTACCGTAACAATATTTTTTAAGTCTTTTGCATCTTTAAAAGAAAGTGCTTTTATAGAAATTTCTGCTTTACTAGACCCTGCAGTTTCTACATTAACTTCATGTACATTTATAATTTGCTGAATAATATTCTGCTTGAAATTTATATTCTGAATTCTATCAAAAGGAATAGAGGTATTTGTTTTTTTTATAATTCCTTTTTGTAGAACAAAATGTTTGTTTTCTACTTTAAACTTAAAGTTTTTAAAAATTAAATAAGCACGAACTAACAAGAAGATCAATAGAACTGCAACGCCTAAATAAATATATAAAAGCGTTTCTTGAGTAATTTTAGAAAACTTTTGAATAAATAAAAAAAGTAAAATCCAAAAAGCTTTTAAAAACTTGTAAATTAAGTTAAGATAAATTACAATAATTCCTTTTTTAGATTGTCTTCTAAATTGGCTAAAATCGTTTATTTTATCCATCTATTTTATTAGTGATGAATTCTTTAATATGTAAAGATTGCTCTTTTAAAAGGCCTTTAATTTTTAAATCGTCGCTACTATCACCTGCTGTAAAAACACTTAAAGTTGCTAATCCGAAAAAACGAGAAATTGGTCCCTGATCTATTTCTACATGCTGTATTCTGTTGAAAGGAACCGTAGTTAAACTCTTGTACAAAAGTCCTTTTTTGTAAGAGATATCTTTTTCTCTTACTGCATATTTTCTTTTTTAAAACCTAAAATTTCGAAAACAACTGTAACAATTAAAAGTAATATAAGCGCAGAAAATATCCATATATAATGTTGTCCTAATTCTAACCAATCTTTATAGACTATAAAAGATGCACCAATAAACAAGATTAAGAATAGTATAAGAACGTTAAATAATATAACTTTAAAATAATTCTTTTCTATCTTTTTAAAATCTATACTTTCTATTTCCGGAAAAGAAAAAACCTCAGTATTTTGAAAAGAATCTGTCATTAAATTAATTTTGTAATGCTTCTGAAATCGCTATGGCCTTATCATTTAACAGAGCTTGTACAAAAGCATCTTGATACTTGTTTCTTAGAGATCTGCAAAATTCTTTTGCTTCTAGATACGTACTAAATGAACCTAATCTATATTTTGTTAATGAATTTTCATAGTATAGCGAAACTCCTTCTAAGTTTTCTAAAGATTCATTTGTATTTTTTAAAGCTGCAATTTGTACAGTAAATATTAAAGTATCTTCTTGTACTTCTACGTCTGATACAGGAGCTACCGTATCAATTTGCTGAATTACTTCAACAGGAGATTCTTGTTTCTTTTCTGTTTTAGTACAAAAAAGAAAAAGGAAAGTAAAACATAAAAAAAATACTTTTTTCATCTTTATAAATTATTGGCTTCAGCAATTAACTCTGCAATATCTTTTACAACAACTTCGGCTTCTTTTTCTTTAAATTTTATACCATCTGTCATCATAGTGTTACAGTAAGGACATCCTGTTGCTATAATATCCGGTTTTGTTTCTAAAGCATCTTCTGTTCTTAGAATATTAATTTCTTTATCTCCTTTTTCGGCATCTTTAAACATTTGCGCACCACCAGCACCACAACATAAAGCTGTAGATTTGTTACGTTTCATTTCTGTTAAATTAACACCTAATCTTCTAATTAAATCTCTTGGAGATTCATAAACCTCGTTTGCTCTACCTAAATAGCAAGGATCATGAAAAGTTACTTTTTTTCCTTGTAAAGTGGTTTCATCAATATTTAAGCGACCTTCTGATATAAGGTTTTGTATGAATTGTGTATGATGAAGTACTTCATATTTACCACCTAAATTGGGATATTCATTTTTAAGTGTATTAAATGAATGCGGATCGCAAGTAACAATTTTCTTTACTTCATATCCGTTTAAAACTTCAATATTCATCATTGCTTGCATTTGAAAAAGAAACTCGTTTCCTGCTCTTTTTGCTGCATCTCCTGTAGAAGATTCTTCAGTTCCTAAAATTGCAAAATCTACATTTGCTTTGTGTAAAATTTTTACAAAAGCTCTAGATATTTTTTTAGCTCTATCGTCATAACTTCCTGCTGCTCCAACCCAAAACAACACTTCGGTTGTTTTCCTTGAGCCATCATATCTGCCATTGTTGGTACGTTCATCTTTTAAGATTTTAGTGTTTCATTTTAATTTCTATACAAGAAAATTAAAATCAAAAAAATTAATTCTATTCTTCGTTAGCCCAATTTAATCTATCTTGTTGGTTGTATGGCCAAGGTGCACCGTTGTTTTCTATGTTTGTCATCATAGAATTTAATTCTTGTGGCGCAGCACTTTCTTCCATAACTAAATATCTTCTCATATCCATAATAATAGAAAGTGGATCGATATTTACAGGACATTCTTCTACACAAGCATTACAACTTGTACATGCCCATAATTCTTCCGGAGTAATATAATCGTTTAATAATTGTTTGCCGTCTTCTTTAAAAGCACCACCGTTGGCATCTATATTTCTACCAACTTCTTCTAAACGATCTCTTGTATCCATCATAATTTTACGCGGAGACAACTTTTTACCTGTTAAATTAGCAGGACAAGAAGAAGTACATCTACCACATTCTGTACACGTGTAAGCGTTTAAAAGCTGTACTTTATTAAGATCTAAAACATCTGATGCTCCAAACTTTTCTGGAACCTCTTCTTCTGCTCCTTCGGCAGGTGCAGCATAAGGATCTGCATCCGGATCCATCATCAATTTTACTTCATTAGTTACAGATTCTAAGTTTGTAAATTGTCCTTTCGGATTTAAGTTTGCAAAGAATGTATTCGGAAAAGCTAATAAAATATGTAAATGTTTTGAATAGTATAAATAATTTAAGAATACTAAGATTCCTAAAATATGTATCCACCAAGATGCTCTTTCAATAAGGTGTAAAGTTTCTGCTGTAAAACCATCAAATAATGGCGCAACAAATTGACTTATCGGGTTTCCAATTCCGGCTTGCTGAAAACTTGTATCTGTTGCATTCATCACTATAAAAAGTGTCATTAAAACCATTTCGAAATATAGAATCATATTTCCATCTGCTTTTGGCCAACCTTTCATTTCAGAACTTAAAAAACGTTTAATATTGGCAACGTTTCTTCTTGTCCAGTAAAATAATTACTGCTACAAATACTAAGAATGCTAAAATTTCGAATGTTCCTATTAAAAATCCGTAGAAAGCTTCTCCTAAGAAACCTAGAAAGATTCTATGGGTTCCGAAAAGACCATCAATAATAATTTCTAAAACTTCTATATTTATAATGATAAAACCAACATATACAACAATGTGTAGAAATCCGTAAATTGGTCTTTTCACCATTTTAGATTGCCCTAAAGCAATCTTTATCATATTTTTCCAACGTTCTTGCTTGTTGTCTGTTCTATCTATTTTTTTACCTAAATTAATATTTCTATATAATTTACGGATATTCATCACAAAAAAGCTGATACCAGCAATTAATGCGATGGCAAAAAGGATATTTGGTAAGTACTGCATGTAAATGGGGCTAATTATTAGTTAAAATTAGGTTTTATTTCTTCGTCGTAAGGTTCCGGACTTTTACCAAAGATAGAAAAATGTATATATCTTTTTGGATTAAGTTTAATATCTCTTAGCAATTCTTCTAATTCTTTTGTGGCTGCTTCTAAATTATCGTACATTCTTTTGTCGTTAATTAGTTTACCTATTGTACCGTCTCCTGAATTTATTTTTTTAGACATTGCATTAAAATTACTAACTGCTTCTTCTGCTTTTCTAATAATTTTATTAAAGTCTACAGTGTTTAAACTATCAGAAACTTTACTAAAGTTTTCAGTAATATTTTTAGTGTTTTCAAAAGTAACTTTTAAGTTCTCTTGATTATCTACAACCATGGCATTTACTGCTTGTATTGTGCTTCTAATATCTTGTATGGTTCCGGATAAATTAGAAACAGAACTATTTATACCGTTAATTGTTTTGTCATTTAAAATCTTATTAACACCACTAAATAATGTATCTGCTCTAACAATTACTCTTTCTATTTTTTGTTGTAACGGATTTAATCTTTCTCCAATAGACGTAAAAAGACTTTCTTCCATTTCACCTTCTAAAATATCTCCAGAAACAGCCATTTCACCTTCGTAATTGGGCACAATTGCTAAATTAGAACCACTTAAAGGATTGGGTGAATAAATTTTTACAATACTTTTTTTAGAAAACTGAAAATCATTATCTACAATAAAAGTAACAATTAAATGTCCTCTTTTTTCTACACTCGTATCAAACTCTATCTTATCTACCTTACCTACTTTTAAACCATTTATTGTTACTGCACTAGATCTAGAAAGCCCTCCAATTTTTGCGTATTCTACTTTAAAAACACGTGACCCAGGATCTAATATATTTTGTCCTTTTAGGAAATTAAATCCCCAAACAAATATTACAATAATGATTAATGCAATTATTCCTGTTTTTAATTCTTTAGACATGTATAGACGTTTTACAACAAAATTAGTGATAATTTTTGTTAGAATCTGTTTATTTTACTGCATTTTTAAAGCTTCTTTAACAGAAATTTTCTCTCCGTTTTTAACCGCAACAATAAATGCACTTTTGTAACCTTTTGATTTTGCAAGAGATAAAGCCTTTTTTACTAAATTATATGAAGTTGAGTTACCGTAATAATACTTATAATAACCACCTACTTTAATGCGCTCTATATTTTTTAAACCTTTAAAATTATAAGATTTTGTAGCAATTTTATTTTTACCGAAGCTACTTGCACTTTAAATTCTACTTCATCAAAATAATTTTTACTAGTTACATCTTCTAAAACCGTGTTTAATTTTTGATTTTTAATGTAATTATAAATAGCATCTGCAATTTCATTTGCCATTTTTGTTTGACCGCTACTAGAGTTTAAAAACCTACCTTCTTTTTTATTCGTTAAAAAGCCCAACTCTACCAAAACACTTGGCATAATCGTTTCTCTTAAAACCTGAAAGTTATCTTGCTTAACCTTTCTATTATTCCTCTTTAATTTGAATGTAAAATTATTTTGAATAAGGCTTGCAATGGCTAAACTTTTATCTAAGTTTTCTTCTTGCAATAAAGACAATCCAATTACAGATTCTGCAGAATTAGAATCGAAACCTTCATATCTGTTTTGATAATTATCTTCTAATAAAATTGCAGCATTTTCTCTTTTTGCAATTTCTAAGTTTTTTTATTTCCTCTTAAACCTAAAACAAAAGTTCCTGCTCCGTATGCATTTGATGTGTGCGAATCGCAATGTATTGATACAAATAAATCTGCCTTCGCATGATTTGCGATATCACCTCTTTTCCATAAATCTATAAAAACATCAGACTTCCTAGTAAAAATAACTTTAACATCTTTATATTTCTTTAAGTTAGCACCTACTTTTAATGCTACTTTTAAAGCAATATTTTTCTCTTTGTATCCGTTACCTAAATTACCAGGATCTTTTCCTCCGTGACCAGCATCTAAAACCACTACGTACTCTTTTTGAGCATGTATTGCAATACTGTTTCCTACAAATATGAAGAGTAGTAGAAAAAGAATTTTACTTTTAATGATATTTTTGTGTTTTTGTTGGGATTGCATCAATAAAATTTAACTAATTTTGAATTCTTAAATTTGGTGTTTCAAATATTACGCCATATTTTTATTCATTTACAAAAATAGTATTAAAAGCATTGCAAACAAACCTATCATATATACTTTTATTTTGCTGCTTCTTTTTTACAAAGTTAGGTTTTTCTCAAGATATTAAACCTACTAAAAAAATAGTAGTTCCAATAAAAAAGAAAGATACTATTCCGAATACAAAAAGAGATAGTATTTTTTCAATAAAAAAAGACTCTTTAGCTATCAAACAAAAAGATTCTGTTTCTATAGATTCTATAAAACCTAAAGAAACTATAGAAGATCTTATTACCCACATTGCCAAAGATTATACTATTCAAAATGCCAAAGACAAATCTGTAACCTTATATAACGAAGCTAATATTACGTATACAGATATCGATTTAAAAGCAGGTATTATAAAAATTGATTATACTAAAAACACTCTTTTTGCAAAAGGAATTATAGACAGTACAGGCTACACACAAAGACCTATTTTTAAACAAGGTAACGAAGAATCAGAACAAGATTCTATAATCTATAATTTTAAATCTAAAAAGGCAATAATTTACGGTTTAAAAACCAAACAAGGCGAAATGTTTACGTTTGGTAATAAGACAAAACGTGTAAACGATTCAACAATTTATGTTAGAGATATAAAGTTTACAACTTCAGAAAAATTAGATTATTTTATTGGTACCAATAAAGCTAAAATTATTCCTGGTAAAAAGATTATTGTTGGTGGTAGTCAATTATACATTGCAGATATTCCAACACCAATTTACTTACCTTTTGCATATTTTCCTATCACACAAAATAGTATTTCCGGTTTTTTAATTCCGGCTTTTGATACTGGAAGTAGCGATCGAGGAATCGGATTTCAAAATGGAGGTTATTACTTTGCTATTAATGATTATGTAGATCTTGGTATTACGGGTGATGCTTATTCTAACGGTAGTTGGGGATTTAGAGCAAACTCTAACTATAAAGTTCGTTATCGCTTTAACGGATCTTTTAATTTTAGTTTCGAAAACAATATAAATGGTATTAGAGGTTTTGATGATTTTAGCAAGAGTAACAATTTTAATTTAAGATGGTCGCATAATCAAGACACAAAAGCGAGCCCTAATTCTCGATTTACAGCTTCTGTTAACTTAGGAAGTAGTAAGTTTTTTAGAGAATCTCAAAATCAATTTAACATTGCACAAACACAAACTAACACGTTTAATTCTTCTATAAATTATAGCAAAACATTTGTTGGCACACCTTTTAATTTAAATGTTACTGCGCAACATCAACAAAATACAAATACAGAAAAAATTACCATGACGTTGCCTGCTTTAACATTAAATATGAGCAGAATTTATCCTTTTGCAGGTAAAAACGGCGTAAAAAAGAACGCAATTCAAAAAATGGGTTTTAACTATATTTTAGATAGTAAATACCTTATTAATACTACAGATGATGATTTTTTAACGGCTAAAATGTTTGAAACTGCAAGAGCTGGTATGCAACACAGAACTGGAACAAATACCAATTTTAAAGCATTTAAATATTTTACGGTTTCACCAAGTGTAAATTATACAGAAACTTGGCAATTCGATTATATTGATAAAAAATACGATGCTGTTAATGAAACTGTTGTTACAGATACAATTAGCGGATTTAAAACATTTAGAGAATATAATGCCGGTTTAAGTTTATCTACTAATATTTATGGTACTTTTAATATAAACAGAGGACGATTAAAAGCTATAAGACATACAATTAGACCGTCGATCTCTTATTCTTACAGACCGGATTTCGAAGAACAATACATCCGTAAGGTGCAAGCAAGTACAGATCCTAATGACTTAGAAGAATTTACAATTTTTGATCAGGGAATTTATGGCTCTCCTTCTTCCGGAATTAGTAATTCAATCGGAATTACCTTAAACAACGTTTTAGAAGCTAAAGTTGCACCTAAAGATCCAGACAGTGATGCCGAAGATGAAAAAATATCAATTTTAAATAATTTAAATTTTAGTAGTTCTTATAATATTGCTGCAGATAGTTTGCGTTGGTCTAATGTTAATTTTTCTGCAGGTACTAGGCTTTTAAAAGACAAATTATCAATAAACTTTAGTGGTTCTATAGATCCTTATAAAGTAGTGGCTTCAGAATCTGGATCGCCAATTAGAATTAATGAATTTAACTCTAACTTTTTAGGAAGATTGTCTAACGCCAGTTTAACTGCAAATTACTCTATTTCTAGTTCTGACTTAAAAAAAGATAAAGAAGGCAAAAAAGACAACAACAGAGACCCCAATAATACACCAGATGTTATAGGCGCAAATATTGATCCGACAAATAGATTCGGACAAGTTAACAATGCAGTAAATAACACAGAAGAAGATAAAAACAAATCAGCAAAACTATACCACGCAGACATACCATGGACTTTAAGTTTGGCGTATTCTACAAGTTATGTAAATAACGGAATCGACGGAGGAAATATTGGTATTCATAGCGTTATTTTTAACGGAAATGTAGAATTGTCACCTAAATGGAAATTAGGATATTCTTCGGATATGACTTTAAGAATGGTGCATTTACATTTTCTAGATTTAATTTTACAAGAGATTTAGATAGCTGGAATTTTAACTTTAATTGGGTTCCTTTTGGAACCAACTCTTCTTACACATTTTTTATCGGTGTAAAATCTTCTGTATTATCAGATTTAAAATGGGATAAAAATAAACCACCAGATAGAAGACTTTTTTAAAATGAATATAATATCCTTTTTAAGTTTAACAGCTTTTGGATTTTATTTTTAATTAATTATTGGCTTGGTACTCATTTTTTGTGCGGCATATAATTATAATGGTGAAATTGATACTATATTTAACTTTCTAAACAACTTACTACGATGAAAAAAATAATTACAACTAAAAATGCACCTGCACCTATTGGGCCATACAATCAAGCTGTTTTAACAGGTAACACATTATACACTTCGGGCAAATTGCTATTAATCCACAAACCGGAGAATTGGTTTTAGATTCTATTACAAATGAAACAAAACAAGTAATGGAGAATATGAAGCAAGTTTTATTAGCTGCAGAAATGACTTTTGAAAACGTAATTAAATCATCAATTTTTATTTCTGATATGCATAACTTCTCTGAAATAAACGCGGTTTATGGCACTTATTTTAATGAAGAAACGGCACCTGCTAGAGAAACTGTAGAAGTTGCAAACTTGCCTAAATTTGTGAATGTAGAAATTAGCATGATTGCTGTTAAATAAAGAGTAGAAAAATCAAAAAAATCCTGATAGAATTTTCTATCAGGATTTTTTTAAACTTATTTTATAGACTACAAAGTTGCAGCATATTCAATTAAATCTACAATTTTAGTAGAATATCCTATTTCATTATCATACCAAGAAACAACTTTTACAAAGTTATCGTTTAAAGCAATACCTGCTTTGGCGTCAAAAATAGAAGTTCTAGTATCTCCTACGAAATCTTGAGAAACAACCATATCTTCAGTATAACCTAAAATACCTTTCATTGGTCCGCTTTCTGATGCAGCTTTCATTGCAGCACAAATATCATCATAAGAAGCAGATTTTTCTAATTTAACAGTTAAATCAACTACAGAAACATCCATTGTAGGAATTCTAAATGCCATACCAGTTAATTTTCCGTTCATTGCAGGAATTACTTTTCCTACTGCTTTTGCAGCTCCTGTAGAAGAAGGAATTACGTTACCAATTGCAGAACGTCCACCTCTCCAGTCTTTCATAGAAGGACCATCAACAGTTTTTTGTGTTGCTGTTGCAGCGTGTACAGTTGTCATTAAACCTTCTACAATACCAAAGTTATCGTTTAAAACTTTTGTAATTGGCGCTAAACAGTTAGTTGTACAAGATGCGTTAGAAAATATTTTTTGGTCTGCTTTTAATTCTGTGTTATTAACACCCATTACAAACATAGGCGTATGATCTTTAGAAGGTGCAGATAATACTACTTTTTTAGCACCAGCTTCTAAGTGTTTACCAGCAGTTTCTTCTGTTAAGAAAAATCCTGTAGATTCTATTACGTAATCTACATCAACTTCGTTCCACTTTAAATTTGCAGGATCTCTTTCGGCAGTAATTCTAATTTCGTTACCGTTAACAACTAACTTACCATCTTTAACATCAACAGTACCATCAAAAGCACCATGAACAGAATCGTATTTTAACATGTAAGCTAAATAATCTACATCTAATAAATCATTAATTGCTACTACTTGTACATTATCTCTTTCTACTGTAGATCTGAATGCTAATCTTCCAATTCTTCCAAATCCGTTAATTCCTACTTTTATCATTTTTTTTACTTTAATTACTAGTTAATATTATGTTGTCATTATATCAGAAACTCTTAAAAGTTCTTGATTTATAGAATGACCACCTTTTATTGCTTCTGCAATACTTGTACTTATTACTTCGTTGTCTTTTAAACCTACCATAAGGTTTGTTTGTCCGTCTAATAACAATTCTACAGACTTAACACCTAGTCTACTTGCTAAAACTCTATCAAAACAAGAAGGAGAACCACCTCTTTGCATATGCCCAAGAACAGATACTCTTACATCATATTCTGGTAAGTTTTCTTCTACATATTGCGCTAATTCGTACACGTTTTTACCCGATTTATCACCTTCTGCAACTACAACAATACTAGAAGATTTACCTGTTCTTCTACTCTTTTTAAGAGACTCTAACATTCTATCTAATCCTAAATCTTCTTCTCGAATTAAAATTTCTTCTGCTCCTGCACCAACACCTGCATTTAAAGCTATAAAACCAGCATCTCTACCCATTACCTCTACAAAGAATAATCTGTTATGAGAAGATGCGGTATCTCTAATTTTATCAATTGCTTCTACTGCTGTATTTAAAGCGGTATCATATCCTAATGTATGTGATGTACCAAAAATATCGTTATCTATAGTACCAGGAATTCCTATAATCGGAAAGTTGTATTCTTCATTAAAAATTACAGCTCCGGTAAAAGAACCATCTCCACCAATTACAACCATGGCTTCAATTTCATTTTCTTGTAAGTGTTCAAAAGCTTTTGCTCTTCCTTCTTTAGTTCTAAATTCTTGCGATCTTGCAGATTTTAAAACGGTACCACCTTTATTAATGATGTTATTTACGCTTCTAGCTGTAAGCTCTATAAAGTCACCTTCAATAAGTCCTTCATAACCTCTATATATACCCACACAACTAACTCTGTAATATGCACATGCTCTAACTACAGATCTTATTGCTGCATTCATTCCTGGAGAATCTCCTCCAGAAGTCATGACTGCTATTTTTTTAATTTTCTTCATATTCTATATTGTAAAATTACTGCTTTTTAAGCACTTAAATAAATAAATCTACGAAATCGTTTTAGCCTATTTCCCCTTTATTATAAAGGAATCTTAATTTAAAAAATGATTAAAACTTAATGTTTTTAGTAAAAATAATAAATAATTTTGAAGTCTATTTAAACTATAAGTTATCAAACTAAAATCGTTAAAATTTTAATTTAAAAATTATATTAATTAATACTTCGGATTAATTTCCTTCAAAATTGTCAGGTAAAACTACCTTTGTTTTTGTGGTGTCTTTATTTTGTAGTTTACTCTTTTCTAATTTGGTTTTTTTCTTAAAACCTAACTTTTTTAAGAGCCCGAAAAGTGTATTAAAATTAACTTGATAAGACAAACCTACACCCTGCGTATAACCTTGGTCTTCTATTGTGTATTGAATTTCGTTTTGCCTATTAAAAATAACACCTCTAAAGTTACCTTCTTTATTTAAAAGAACCTCTACTTTAACTTCACCAACAACACTAGATTGTGTTTGAGTACCAATAGGAACCCCAACTTTACCGTTTATAATAACTCTTTCACTTACTTGCGTACTAACAGACAAATCTACTTGATTATCTGTATTTAATCGATCTAGATCGTTATTGCTTTGTCCTTGCTGATAATCTACACCCAACTGAAATTTACTATCCGGACTATTAAATAAACTAGAAAAAGCTGCTGCTATTGCACTAGAAGCCGTACTTGTAATAGTTGCATTGGCATCAAAATTTACTTTATCAGGATTTACAAAATTACCAAACGCTAATAATGATATAAACTGTGTAGTTTTTTCGTTTACATTATTATCATTTAATATAAATTCTAATTCGTTTGCAATTGTTGGGTCTACGTTGGTAAGCTGAATATCTAATTCTTGCTTCGAATTAAACAAACCGCCAGTAATTCTTGTTACTAAATCTACTTCTATATTTCTGTTCGAATTAAAGTTTTCTAATAAAACTCCGGGATTTGCTTTTGCCTTATAAACCGCAGTTACATCTAAATTTGCGTTTGCCGGATTCCCGTTCCAAGAAACAGTTCCTCCTTTTTGAATTACAAATGGCTTATTTACAAAACCACCATACTTAAAATCGTACACTCCGCTATCTACTACATAATCGCCAAACATATTAAACTTACCACGTGTGTTAATTTCTATTTGAAGATTACGTAACCTTTACTGGATAACTGACTTCCGTAAACCTCATCAATAACAACTTGTGCTATTGCATCTTTTGTTACTTCTAAATCGATGTTTAAAGTCAAACCTTTTAATGCTTCTAAAGCAATTTCGTTTTGCCTTTCTTTTACAACTGTTTCATCGGACTTAAAATGAATTAAGCTAAAACTATCTACGGTTTCTACATCTTTTAACGGAACTACAAAAATTGTTCCGGGCATTGTTTTAGCATTTACATCTATCGTTAATCTATCTGTTAACCCAAAAATATCTGCAGAACCATCAATATATGCTGTACCATAATACAAAGCTTCTTCTTCATTTTCGGTATCTAAAACCATTAAATTATCACTTTCAATTTTTAATCTTAAAAACCATTGTTTAAAATTAAAATGAGAGATATCTCCTTTTAGAATACCTCTAGTTTTATTTTTTGTGTCTAATAATTTAAAGTCTTCTAGAATAAATGATTGCTGCAATAAAGTAATTTCAGATTCGCCTTCAAAATCATAATCTACATTTAAATAAGGAAATTTTAATCCTGCATTTTTAAGACGTAAAGTTCCTTCCATATCCGGATTACTTAAAAATCCTCTTAACGTAAAATCTCCGAAGCTGTTCCTCTTAAAGAGGATAATACATCTTGCCCTAACGGACTAAATGCATCTAATTTAAATTCTTCTAAAAAAACATTTAAATCTATTATTGGTCTTTGTGCAGAAAAATCTAAAGCACCTGTTGCTGCAATACTTTTAACGTCTTTATTTTCTATGGATAAATCTACGCGGTATTTTTTATAAGAATTCTCTCCTTTAACATTTACAAACAAATTACCTTGTTTAAAATCGTTTACTTGAAAATCTTTTACCGTTAAAGAACCTTCTGGCGTATAGTTACCTTCGCTTTGAACAAAATCTAAATGCCCGGACAACACACCTTTTAAATCTAAACTATCTATTTTGGGTAAAAAACTTTGCAATTTAACTTTGGTAAAATCTGCCAAAAGTATTTTTTGTTCAGTACCTTTTAAATTACCTGTAAATTCTATTTTTTGTTCTCCGGAAACAAATTTAAATTGACTAAAATTAAATTCGTTTGTATTTAAATCGAATGTTATTTTATCTGTATTTTTTTTATCAGGATTAATATTCCATGTGTTTTCTTTAAAAACAAAAGACGATTTCTCGAAACCTAAAACAGATTTTCCTTCCGGATTAAAAGTGTAAAAGAAATCTAAATTAAAATCTTCATTTTTCTTTTTTCCTCCTTTAAAAACAGATTTAAAATACAACGTATCGTTCTCTGTTCTGTTTAATAAGTTTAACTTAGAAATATTATAATAATCTGTATTAATTTCTTCTGCAGTTAAAGAAGTATTATAAAGTGGATTCTTATTATCGGTTCTTAAAGAAATTGTTTTAACCTCTGTGCCATAAGCATCTATTTTGGGCGAATTAAATGTAAGCCTAAAGAAATTTTCATCAGAAATTATTCTTCCTTTTATTTTAGTTTTATCATCAATTGAAATTTCAGGAAAAAAACATTTACAATTTGATTGTAAACAGTAAAATTAAAATCTAAAAACTGATTTGGAGCAACATCATATGGGTTGTAATTGGTATAAATACTTCCTAACGCATTTTGCGCAACTTTTGGCAACTCAGAAAACGAAAACTTACCTGTAATATACCCTTGCGCAATATCTTTAGATGCAACATCTATGGTTTTAACACTATCTTTTATTGATGATGTAACTGCAAATTCTTTAAATGTGTATTCTTTTTTCTGATTAGTATACAATACATTTTTAAAAACTGCTTTCCCAAGAATATCATCAAAAGTATTTCCTTCTATATCTAATTCTATATTTCCTTTTACAACTGCCGTAGAATCTCTAACAAATAAATTAGTTTCTTTTAGATTTAAGTATTCGATATCAGACTTAAAATCGAACTTATGAATTTTTGCTGATAAATCTGCCAATCCATTAAACTTCATTTTAAAATTCGCATCATCAATAACTAAATCTCCATCGAATTTATTATTTTGATACTGGCCATTTGCCACAATATTTTTGTACGAATATTGGTTAAAATTTAATTCAGAAATATTACCAACAAACTTTGTATTGATGTTTTCTAATTTAAATCCGCTACCATTAACATCACCAATTAAAGAAACGGTACCAAACAAAGGATCATTAAAAAAAGTACCAATATTAAAATTGATTAACTCGATATCACCAACATAAGAAGCCGTATCAATTTCATCTATATTATCAATTTCTAAATCTGAAACCACACTACCAATTTGAGAATTCATCTTTAAAGAAGCTCTCATTCTAGTTGGTGTTACATTTACATTTCCGGCTATTCTAAATAAACCTAACTTGTTAAATTCTGTAGGTAAATTTTTACCTAACAAATTAGGTAGAATACTTTTTAGATCGTTATAAGTTGCAGTTAAATTATTTAAATCTCCATTAAAAACAAAGCCTCTTTCTGTATTAACCACATTTTTAAAAGCTAAATTTCCTTTTAACTTAATTCCTTTTTCTGATGATAAATTTAAGTTGGTTAATTTAAAATCGTTTAGTTTCCCATTCATATCTCCAGAAAAACTAACTACGTCATTTCCGTTTAATTCTTTGTAAAACTTTTTTAAATCCTGAATTTTAATACTGCTTTTATCAAATTTTGCCCTTATATCTACTTTATCATTAAACTCTTTTAAATCTTCTCGCTTGTATGTAAAATCGATATCACCAAAAACATTCGAATTTTCCGTTTGTAATTGTGTGTCGTAAAACTTCATATCCGTTTTAGTAAACTTATAATCTGTTGTAAAATTGGTAATTTCTAAACCTTGATTCGTTTCAAAATGTAATCCTCTTGCATTTATAGACACATTGGCTCCTTCAATAGATAAGTCTTGCACATTTCCGCCAATCTTATAAGCTGCAAAGCTTAGCGGTTTTTTATTGTTTTCATTTATTAATTTAAAATCTAAGTTTTGCACATATACGTTGGCAGCTTTTAAAATAAATTTTGGAGCTAAGGAATCTTTTTTCTTATTGCTATTAAATGAGTTTAGAAAAACAGCCATATTATCTTCTGTTTCTCCTTTATAAGTTTTCATGTAATAATGCGCATCTTGTAATGTAATATCGCCGAATAACAATTGATTATTTAAAACTTTTTTAGCACTTAATAACGAAGTGTTTAATGCTGAAACAAAAATTAAAGTATCTTTATGATGATCTCTAATTTCCACATCTTTAAAAGCCACACTTCCTAAAAAAGAAAGATTTACCTTGCCAATGCTTAAATTTGTATTGTAACTTTCATTAATTTTTTTAGTTGCATATACTCCTAACTTTGTTTGTACAAAAGATGTAGAAAGTAAGATGCTTATTAATAGCAGAAAGAGCACAAAGTACCCTAACCATTTTAATATTTTTTTACTAAAGTTTTTAATGATAGTGTGTTTTAGTTTTTATAGAATATTTAAAGAAAAGTAATCAAAAATATTGCCACGTATTACAAAGAACGTGCAAATTTAACAAAGAATTAAATTTCTATTATTAAAAAAGGAAAATCAACTTAAAATTATACTTAATTTTGCAATTTATATAGCTTTTTAATTTTTTATGAAAACACCCATTTATATTTTAGGTATAGAATCTTCTTGTGATGATACAAGTGCATCTGTAATTTGTAACGGTAAAGTACTAAGCAATGTCGTTGCAAACCAAGAAGTACATTCTAAATATGGTGGTGTTGTGCTGAATTAGCTTCTAGAGCGCATCAACAAAACATTGTACCCGTTGTGCAACAAGCCCTAGAACAAGCTAATATTGATAAAGAAAAATTATCTGCAATTGCATTTACACGCGGTCCTGGTTTAATGGGCTCACTTTTGGTTGGTACTTCTTTTGCTAAATCTTTGGCACTTGGTTTACAAATTCCTTTAATTGATGTAAATCATATGCAAGCTCATATTTTAGCTCATTTTATAGAAGATGAAGACAGTAAAATTCCACCATTTCCTTTTATTTGCTTAACAATTAGTGGTGGTCACACCCAAATTGTAAAAGTTTCGGATCATTTTAAAATGGAAGTTTTAGGCGAAACAATTGATGATGCTGTTGGAGAAGCTTTTGATAAATCTGCAAAAATTTTAGGATTGCCTTATCCTGGTGGACCTTTAATAGATAAATATGCGAGATTAGGAAATCCGAAAGCATATCCTTTTACAAAACCAAAAGTAGGCGATTTAGATTTTAGCTTTAGTGGTTTAAAAACCGGAATTTTATATTTTATTCAGAAGCAACAAAGAATAAATCCTAATTTTATTGAAGAAAATCTTAACGATATCTGTGCTTCTATACAATATACAATTGTAGAAATTTTAATGACCAAATTAAAAAATGCGGTTAAACAAACAAACATAAAACACATAGCAATTGCCGGTGGTGTATCTGCTAATTCAGAAATTAGAAACCGATTAGAATTAGCAGAAAAACATTTTGGTTGGACAACTTACATTCCAAAATTCGAGTTTACTACAGACAACGCTGCAATGATTGCGATAACAGGTTATTTAAAATATTTAAACAATGCATATTCTGATGTTTCTGTTACCGCAAAGGCTCGCTTAAAAGTAACAGATTAACATTATGAAAAACCTTGCATATAGACTTTCATTTCTAATATCCTATTTTTTAATTTGGATTGCATATTTTGTCTTTGCTCGTTTATTCTTTTTACTTTTTTATGTTTCTGAAACTTCAAAACTAGATTTCATTACCGTCTTAAAAACCTTTGGTTATGGTTTACGACTAGACGCTTCTTTTACTTCATATTTAAGCATTATCCCGTTTTTTCTTGTCGTAATTTCTATTTTAACAAGTCCTTTACAAATCAGAAATATTATTAAATTGTATTCTTATTTCACTATTACAATTATAACTTTATTTTTAATTATTGATGCAAGCCTTTATGCTGCTTGGGGCGTTCGTTTAGACACAACTTTTTTAAGTTACCTTAATACCCTGAAGTCATGATTGCTTCTGCGTCTAATTTTCAAATTATTTCCGGATTAATTTTATGGTTCTTAATTTCTTTTGCTTTTATTAAACTTTTTCAGAAAACAATAAACAAAACTTTTAAAACTTTTAATACCGAAAATCGAATACAAATACCTTTATTTCTTTTACTTACAGCTTCTTTAATTATACCTTTAAGAGGCGGTTTACAAGAGATTCCTGTAAATCAAAGTAATGTTTACTTTTCTAAAAAAATGTTTGCAAATCATGCTGCCATCAATTTTATTTGGAACTTTTCTAACACAGTAACTCATAAAACCAGTAACATCAATATTTATAAACAGTTTGATGAAAAAGTAACTGTAAACATCATCAATAAAACTAAAAACCAACTTTTAAAAAGCGATAGAGATTCAATTTTAAACATAAAAAAACCAAATGTTATTTTAATTATTTGGGAGAGTTTAACCGCTAAAGTTGTTGGCGCATTAAATGGCGAACCTACTGTTACCGAAAACTTAAACAGGTTATCTAAAGAAGGTATTTGGTTTACAAATTTCTACGGAAATGGAGATAGAACTGACAAAGGAATTCCTGCAATTTTAAGCGGCTATTATCCGCAGCCGATTAAAAAAATAATGAGAATGCCCAACAAATCTAGAAGTTTACCAATGTTGCCTAAAGAAATGAGTGCTTTGGGTTACAATACGTCTTTTTATTATGGTGGCGATTTAAACTTCGGGAACTTAAACACCTATTTAAGAATTGCAGAAATAGATAAAATTGTTGATGGTAGCGAGTTTGATAAGAAAGATTGGAACTCTAAATGGGGAGCTTTCGATAACGTATTTTTAGAACGTTTTGGTAACGATTTAGTTAAAAAACAAGAAAAACCATTCTTTGCTATTGCCTTAACATCTACTAGTCACGAACCTTTTGAATTAAACGACACTTATAAATTTGGCAAAAAAATCAAGATGATTTATTTAGAAGCTCTCATGCTTACACAGATAAATACATTGGTAAATTTATAGATTTTGCAAAAAAACAAGATTGGTATAAAGAAACACTAATTGTTATTATGGCAGATCACGGGCATAGTTCTCCTAAACATGAAGGTGAATACTTTTCACCAAAAAAATTTCAAATTCCCATGCTTTGGTTAGGTGGCGCGCTGCACCAAAAAGGAATAAATATTGATAATATAACAAGTCAAGTAGATTTTTCTTACACGCTTTTAGATTTATTAAAAGGAAATAATTCTGAATTTAAGTTTGGTAAAAATCTATTCAACAATTCAGACAAGCAATATGCGCATTATGTGTTTAACAAAGGTTTTGGTACAATAAATAAAGATGGTTTTTATCTTTTTGATTATGTAAGCAAAAAACCTATTACCAAATATGGTAAAACAAGCGCTAATTTAGATTCTTTAGGTAAAGCATTAACGCAAGACTCTTATCAAGATTTTTTAGAAAGAAAATAATTTAACTTCAACTATTCAAATAATTATAAGTTAAAAGAATAAGAGTAACTTAGCTAAAAATATTTATTTGTGATTTTAAAACTTAGAAAGTTTGGTTTTCTTACAAAAGGATTCGTTTACATTATTATTGGTATTTTAACCTTTTTAACCGCCTTAAATATTGGCGGTAAAATTTCTGACAAAAATGGTGTGATTTCATTTTTAGAAAATCAGATTTTTGGTAAAGTACTCTTATTAATTGTTAGTTTAGGCTTAATGTCTTTTGCTTTGTGGAGAGCATATAAGTTTTACGATGTTCTTAAAAACGAAGATTCAAATAAAAAATATTTTAATGCTATAAGTTACCTTTTTAGAACCTTTTTTTATGGGACTTTTGCTATTTCAATATTTTTAAAAATTTTTAATCAAACATCAAACGATGTTACTAAAGAAACTTTAGTTTCAAGAATCTTACAAATAGAAAATGGTAATGTAATTTTAATTCTTATTGGTATTATTTTCTCAGGATCTGCAATCTATCAATTTTACAAAGTAATAACTAATAGTTATTTAGAGGATATTGAAAAAAATGAAAATATTACTTCATTTAATGTTTTAAAAAAACTGGAGCATTTGGAATCTTTGCTAGAGGAATTTCTTTTCTCATTTTTTCTTGGTTTATTTTTTCTGCAGGTTTTAATAATAATCCAGAAAAAATAAAAGGTACTCAAGAAATGTTTCGCTTTCTAAATTCTTTAACTTTTGGTAATATTTTAATGGGCGTAATGGCACTAGGTTTTGTGTGCTACGGGGTTTTTCAATATTTTTATGGAAGATATAGTAATTCTTAAAATCTAAAAAAACACATTGTTTATGAAAAGTATTTCTTTTTTATTGGTTTTTCTTTTTTCGATAAGTTTAAAAGCACAAGAATTGCCTAAAGGCTTTGTTTATCTTGATAATATAATTCCGACAGTAAAAGTTGAGTTAAGATATTTTTCGAATAATAACTTTATAGGTAAACCAATTGATGGTTACCGAAGTAATTGTATCATCACAACTACAACAACCGCAAAAGCATTAAAAAAGGTTCAAGAAGAACTAGCGGATAAAAACTTAGGTCTTAAAATCTTTGATGCTTACAGACCACAAAAAGCAGTAAATCATTTTGTAAAATGGGCTAAAATTTTAGATGATACTTTAATGAAGCAAACATATTATCCAAAAGTTAAAAAATCTAAGCTTTTTAAGCAAGGTTATATCGCCTCTCGCTCTGGTCATTCTAGAGGAAGTTCTGTTGATCTAACAATTGTGAATTTAGAGACAAACAAAAAATTAGACATGGGTAGTATTTATGATTTTTTCGGTTCAGAATCACATCCATCTTATACTGGTATCACAAAAGACCAACAAGAAAACAGAATGTTACTACGTAATATTATGATAAAACACGGCTTTAATCCGTATAAAAATGAATGGTGGCATTTTACAATAAGAAACGAACCTTTTCCTAAAACTTATTTTAATTTTGAAGTAAACTAATTAAGTTTAACAAAAACTAAACAAGTTCAATTTATTTAGGCATTATATTTGTATATACACGGTTAGAAAATTATTCTACATGAAAAAAAACTTATTTTATTTACTTTATTCACCTGTATTTTATCGATATCAAACGCTGTTGCTCAATTAGATAAAAGCAATGGAGCTAGCAATAAAAGCAAAATTAAAGCTGTAGTTTTAAATAACGCAAAAACATTAAAAAAACCTAAATCTATTGAGTTAAAAGGCAATAATGGTTTTAAACAAGCGTATGATAATGAGCAAAAAAAATTAAAGAAAAAACAAGAGGAAGATAAAATCAATAATAAAGGCGTCATTTCTCAAAAAAGGATTAATGAAGCTCGATTTTTAAAAGCATTCAAAAAAATTAACGGTCAATACATTTATCCTGTTATAGATCAAGATCTCGGTAGCTTTAGAACCAACTCTAATAGTGTAAATATAATTTGTAGAGATTTTCAATATCCGAGACGGTGACCGAGTTACCATAATGGTTAACAACATTCCTGTAGTTACAAACATTACTTTAAAACAAAGATATCAAAGCTTTACAATACCGCTAGAAGTTGGTATTAATAAGATTTCTTTTGTTGCATTAAATCAAGGTACTTCGGACCAAACACAGCAGCTTTTAAAGTTTATAACGATGCAGGTGATTTACTTTCTTCTAATGAATGGAATTTAGCAACAGATGCCAAAGCAACGTTAGTGATCGCAAAAGACAAATAAATACCCAACGAAATCGTTGTAGTTAAATGTATAAAATCAAGTTTTTTTATTCTATTTAAAACAGTTATTTTTGTATTTCGATTATTCATATTTAATAAAATAATCTCACAACAAACAATTTATCACTAGAATGAAAAAAATCACTAAACAAACGTATTTAGACTGGTACAAAGACATGCTTTTTTGGCGTAAGTTCGAAGACAAACTAGCTTCAGTTTACATTCAACAAAAAGTTAGAGGTTTCTTGCATTTATATAATGGACAAGAAGCAATTTTAGCAGGAGCATTACACGCAATGGACTTGTCTAAAGATAAAATGATTACTGCATACAGAAATCACGTACAGCCAATTGGTATGGGAGAAGATCCTAAAAAAGTGATGGCAGAATTATATGGTAAAGCAACTGGTACTTCTAAAGGTATGGGTGGTTCTATGCATATTTTTTCTAAAGAATTTGGTTTTTACGGTGGTCATGGTATTGTTGGTGGTCAAATTCCTTTAGGTGCTGGTATCGCATTTGGTGATAAATATAAAGGTAGCGATGCTGTAACTTTAACATGTTTTGGAGACGGTGCTGCAAGACAAGGTTCTTTACACGAAGCTTTTAACATGGCAATGTTATGGAAATTACCAGTAATATTTATTGTTGAAAACAATGGATACGCAATGGGTACTTCTGTAGAAAGAACAGCAAATCATACTGATATTTGGAAATTAGGTTTAGGATATGAAATGCCTTGTGGACCTGTAGATGCAATGAATCCTATTAAAGTTGCTGAAGCTGTAGATGAAGCTATTCAAAGAGCAAGACGAGGAGACGGACCAACATTTTTAGAAATGAAAACTTACAGATACAGAGGTCACTCTATGTCTGATGCACAACATTATAGAACTAAAGACGAAGTTGAGGAGTACAAAAAAATTGATCCTATTACTCAAATTTTAGATGTAATTAAAGAAAAAGAATATGCTACTGCAGAAGAAATTGCTGCAATAGACAAAGAAGTGAAGGCTAAAGTAAAAGAATGTGAACAATTTGCAGAAGATTCTCCTTATCCAGAAACTCAGCAAATGTTCGACATGGTTTATGAACAAGAAGATTATCCTTTTATAAAATAAAATATGGCTACAGTAATAAACATGCCCCGATTAAGTGACACCATGGAAGAAGGTGTTGTGGCAAAATGGTTAAAAAATGTTGGAGATAAAATTGAAGAAGGAGACATTTTAGCCGAAATTGAAACAGACAAAGCTACAATGGAGTTTGAGTCGTTTTATGAAGGAACATTATTACATATTGGTATTCAGGAAGGTGAAACCTCTCCAGTTGATGTATTGTTAGCTGTTATCGGTGAAGAGGGTGAAGATATTTCTGATATTTTAAATGGAAATTCTTCTAACGATAAAGCTTCTGAATCTAATAAAGAAGAAAAATCCGAAGAACCAAAAACAGAAAAATCTGAAGAAAATACTTCTAGTAGTTCTGTTACTATTCCTGAAGGAGTGCAGATAATTACTATGCCTCGTTTAAGTGATACAATGACAGATGGTACTGTAGCAACTTGGTTAAAAAACGTTGGTGACGCAGTTGAAGAGGGTGATATGCTTGCAGAAATTGAAACCGACAAAGCAACAATGGAATTTGAATGTTTCTACGAAGGAACTATTCTTTACATTGGTGTGCAAGAAGGTGAAACTGCACCAGTTGATAGTTTGTTAACTATTATTGGACCGAGAAGGTACAGATGTTTCTGCAATTGTAGAAAACGGAGGTGCTGTTTCTAATTCAAATGATGCAGAAACTAAAAAGCCAGAAGCTAAAAAAGAGACTAGCAAAGAAGAAAGTAAACCTGAAGATTCTAAATCTACAGAAACAACTAATAACAATTCTACAAACTCTAATGGTGGTAGAATTTTTGCTTCACCATTGGCTAAAAAAATAGCTTCTGATAAGGGCATCAATTTAGTAGACGTAAAAGGTACTGGTGAAAATGGTAGAATTATAAAAAAGGATGTTGAAAATTACACACCTTCTGCTAAAACTGAAGAAAAAGCATCTGCAACTAATACACAAGCAGAAACTACAGTTGCAGCAGGTGTAGAAAACTCTAGAGAAGTTAAAAACTCTCAAATGAGAAAAGCAATTGCTAAGTCTTTAGGTAATTCTAAATTTACTTCTCCGGACTTTAGTCTAAATATTGAAGTAAGCATGGATAATGCAATGGCTTCAAGAAAAACAATTAATGCAATACCAGATACAAAAGTATCTTTTAATGACATGGTTGTTAAAGCTTGTGCAATGGCATTAAAGAAACATCCACAAGTAAATACATCTTGGTCAGATGCAAATACAATTTATCACGATCATATTCATGTTGGTGTTGCAGTTGCTGTTGCAGACGGATTACTTGTACCTGTAATCAAACACACAGATCAATTAAGTTTAACTCAAATTGGTGCTGGTGTTAGAGATTTAGCAGGTAAAGCAAGAAATAAAAAGATTACTCCTGCAGAAATGCAAGGAAGTACTTTTACTGTTTCTAACTTAGGTATGTTTGGTATTGATAATTTTACATCAATAATTAACCAACCAAACTCTGCAATTTTATCTGTTGGTGCAATTGTTGAAAAACCAGTTGTAAAAGACGGACAAATAGTAGTTGGTAACACAATGAAATTAACGTTAACTTGTGACCACAGAACTGTCGATGGTGCTGTTGGTGCTCAGTTTTTACAAACTTTAAAAACATATATAGAAAACCCTGTTACAATGTTAGCTTAGGTTTTTGAAAAATTTTTAATTTGAAAAGCCCGCTTTTAAGCGGGCTTTTTTATTTTTTAATGCATTTATGACTACACTAGAAGATAGATTAAAAAACCCTGTTTGGTACGCATTACAAGAAACACACAATAAATTTCTTATAGAATACGATGGCGTTCAATTTTACAATCCTGAAATAAATAATTTTGGTTCTTTTTTTCAAGCAAATAAAACATTAGATGCAGCAGACAAATATTCTAAAATAACAGATACTTTTTTCTTCGTTTCCGAAAAAGATACTCCCGCTGTTCATACTGATAAAATTAAACTAAAGAAAAAAATTAATGGTTGTCAAATGATTTTAGATCAATTAATAGAAGTTGATCTTATTGATGAGATTACACCTTTAACCGAAAAACACATAGAAGAAGTATATGACCTTATATGGTTAGTGATGCCTGGTTTTTACCAAAAGAGAGGTTTTGAAATGGGTAAATTTTTCGGAATTTTTAAGGAAGGAAAATTAGTAGCAATTACTGGCCAAAGAATGCAAACTAATGATTTTATAGAAATTAGTTCTGTTGTAACACATCCAGATTTTACAAGACGTGGTTTAGCAAAACAATTAATTTACCACACAACCAAAGATATTTTAAACGATAAAAAACTCCCTATTTTGCATACAAACAAAGGCAATGCGGCAATACCCTTATATGAAAAGCTAGGTTTTAAATATACTAGAGATATGAATTGGTGGCTTTACAAAAAGCTATAGCACAAAAAGAGCCCTAAGATATATCTTAGGGCTCTTTAAATTTAGTATTTATAAGCTTATTGTTTTGTTGTAGTACTTTTTGTTGTAATTTTCATTTCCATTCCGCCTGCATTCATGTTCATAATTAAGTCTAAAGTTTCTTGAACACCAGAATCAGCATTTACAATTAAATTTCCCTTTACATCTCCAGTACCCATACCAGAAACGGTTCCGAAACATCAATATAAACCTTGCCTGCAGCGATTTTAGATACTTTATAAACAGTTTTTACAGTCATTCCTTGTTCGTTTACTTCATCTTCCCAAGAAGAACCCACAGATACTTTTTCTTCCGGATAAGTAACTCCTTTAGTTTGTTTTGTAAACTGATCCATCATAGGATTAGAAGGATCAACTTTTGTTTCTAAAATTTTACCTCTTAATGTTAAAGTAGAGATAATTTTTGCCTGCATCATTGGCTTAAACTGTTGACTCATCATCTTACCCATTTCATCTAAATCTTCTTCTTTTGTAGAAGAATCATAAGTCATCACATTACCACCTTGTAACATATTCATGTTAATAGACTTAATGTTAGATGAAGTTGTAATTTTTTCATCAGAAGCCTCTGTAACTTCCATAGACATGGTCATTTTCATATCAACACCACCTTGAGCGCCCATACTTTGAGACTGGTCTAAATTTACTAAATAAGTATCTCCTTTTTTATAATTAGCTCTTAACAACACAGATTCTTGAGCAACTGAATTAAAAGCAATAGACAACACAAATAATAATAACAATTTTTTCATTTTTATCTTTTTAAATTTTAGTTTTATATTGTCACGAAAATACTGTTTTAAAATAAAAAAACGCTCGAAAATTTCGAACGTTTTTTAAATTAAATATATAAGTAGCTTAAACATCTTGATTTACATCCCAAGCTTCTAATGTTTCTTTTAAAGTTTTAATAAACATTCCTCCTAAAGCACCATTTACTACTCTGTGATCATAAGAATGAGAAACAAACATTTTTTGTCTGATTCCAATAAAATCACCTTCTGGAGTTTCTATTACTGCAGGCACTTTTCTAATAGCACCTAAAGCTAAAATTGCAACTTGTGGCTGATTGATAATTGGAGTCCCCATAACAGAACCAAAACTACCAACATTAGTAACTGTATAAGTTCCGCCCTGAATTTCGTCTGGTTTTAATTGATTATTTCTTGCTCTAACAGCTAAATCGTTTACCGACTTTGTCATACCAACTAAATTTAGTTGATCTGCATTTTTAATAACAGGAACAATTAAATTACCATCTGGTAAAGCAGCAGCCATACCTAAATTAATATTTTTCTTTTTGATGATAGTATCGCCGTTTAAAGCAATATTTATTAAAGGATATTTTTTTATTGTAGAAGCTACAGCATGCATCAAAATAGGGGTAAAAGTTAACTTTTCTCCTTCACGTTTAAAGAAGGCATCTTTAACTTTAGATCTCCATTTTACAATATTTGTAACATCGATTTCGATAAAAGATTGCACGTGTGCAGATGTCTGTACAGAATCTACCATATGTTTAGCAATCAATTTACCCATTCTGCTCATCTCTATCACCTCATCTTCTCCGTTTACAGAAACTGGTGCTGCTTTTGCAACAGTTTTTTCAACATTCTTAGCAGGCTGAACAGCTTTACTTGTTGTTTTAGGTGAATTGCTTCTGTTTTCTAAAAACGATAAAATGTCCTCTTTGGTAACTCGTCCATCTTTTCCGAACCGGAAATACTTTCTAATTCTTCCATAGAAACATTTTCTTTCTGAGCAATATTTCTAACTAACGGAGAATAAAATTTACCAGATTCTGAATTTTTAGAAATAGGTGTAGCCTTAATTTCTGCAGCCTTCTCTATTGTTTGCTCAACAGCAGCTACTTCGGTCGTTTTTTCTTCAGAAACTTCTTTAATTGCTTCTGTTTTTACTTCTCTTGCATCTTCACCTTCTGTTTCTATAACAGCAATAACATCACCTACAGCAACTACGTCATCTTTTTGAAATAAAATTTCGATTAAAGTTCCTTCAACTTCACTAGGTACTTCAGAATCTACTTTATCCGTAGCAATTTCTACAACTGCTTCGTCTAATTCTACTGTATCTCCTACTTCTTTTAACCAAGAAGTTATTGTTGCTTCTGCAACACTTTCCCCCATTTTAGGTAATTTCAATTCAAATCTTGCCATTTCTATCTGATTTTAGAGATTGCAAAAGTACTAAATTTCATTCATTTTACATCAAAAAAATTAGTCCAAAATTAATTTTACAACGAAGTCTCATTTACATTATTCATAATTTTAAAATAATAAAGCCAATAATTTTATATAATTTTTATTTTTTAGCCTAAATTTTAAATATATCACAATAAATAAATCTACTTAATTCAATCATCATTTTAATTGTACACGTTTATTGACAAAGTAAAAAAATCACTCTTTATCTCGCATATTAATTATTAGTAGATTGAAAAATTATGTATGCAGTTATTTTATTCTTTTAAAAAAATTGAAAAACTAATCGATAAAATAATTATTTATCATTTTTAGCAACTATATTACTTTTGTTTTTAATTTTTGATGCAAAACTATCATTAGCTTCAGCTTCTAGCAAACTATAGGCTTTATTAAGAACATCATCTTTTAACGTACTTTGTTGTAAAATGTGATATTTGGGTATAAAATTTTCTCTTATAACACCATTGGCAGTATAAACTTTATCTGTAGGAATTCTATAACCGTATTTATCTTTAGTAAAAGAATAATCTTTGGTTTCTCCAGCCAATTTCATCATTTTAGTACCCAAAATTTTTCCTCTATTTATACCATCTAAACCAATGGCTACATCTTGCCCAACACTACCTGTCCATTTTCCAACCAAAACAATAACTGGTTGTTTAAATTGAATTCCTCTAGGATTAACAAATTCTAACCTACTTTTTATAATAGCAGGATTGTTTCCAAATTTATCTTTTGTAACATTCTTTTTAAAAGGTACTTCAGAATCTATAAACCTGCTTAAAATTGCATTTGCAACGTATGAATTTTTACCGTCTGTGGTATTTCTTAAATCTAAAATTAAACCTTTAGCATTTATATTTGCATTTAACTGATTATCGAAATATCTGATAAAGTTTGCGTGATTTAGCGAATTATTAATTTTAATAACAGTAAAATCATCTTTTTTAAGAACAGAAAGCAATTTTCTTTCTTCTCTAATTTTAATATTATCTACGTTTAAACTTATTTTTCTATCATCAACTAATTTTAAAGTTAAAACCCTAGACTCATTTAATCTACCTGAAATAATTTTATTTGCAATCCACTCTCTTACTTCAGTATCTTTTTATTAACGCATTGTACAGGAAAATCATCTATAACTTTATTAAATTCTTTGCTATTAAAATTTAAAACTTCTGCCCCAATAATATTTTTTCCAAAATCTTTAATTTGTGAAAACCAAATGTTTTGAACGTAAAACTTATCTTCTTTAAGAACAATGTGTAGGGGCGAATGTAAACGAAAAGAAGATTTAGTTTTAGCGTTTAATTGTAAGTTACTGTCATAAAACTCATTTAATAAATATTCAAAAAAAGTATTTTTTCTTGATTTGTCTTTACTTTTGATACAATTTCAGCGTATTTTTCTTTAACACAACTAAAATCAGTTTTTTTATCTTTTAAATAAATGTAATCGTTAGACAAATCTTGAATAATCTTTCCAAAATCTTGACTAATTTCATAATTATCAACATAATTATTTTTTTGAGAAAAAGTTAATTGAAAAGTTATTAATAATAAAAGGGATAGCAAATTTTTCATTTTTTCTTTTTTGTGCGAATTATCATAACTCGTAAAAATCACTATAAACGCGAATCTACTTTTTTAAAGTTAAAATTTTCATCTCTACAAAAAGCAAAGCAGCATCAAACTTATTAACAAAATGTTAATAAGTTTGACTAATTGATGTTAATAACTAAAAAACAAAATACAACCTCAAGAAGAAGAGAAAAACCCGCAAAACTAATTAACATATTAACAACTGAATATCAATACAT
Organism: Polaribacter sp. HA6-7; assembly: GCF_055693625.1. Lineage (NCBI taxonomy): Bacteria > Pseudomonadati > Bacteroidota > Flavobacteriia > Flavobacteriales > Flavobacteriaceae > Polaribacter > Polaribacter sp. HA6-7. The sequence continues at coordinate 790,474 of NZ_CM146338.1, read as the reverse complement.
TAAAAACCATTCTCCTTAAGAAAAACAGAAACTATTTTAAAAGTTAATAACGAATAAAGAACCAATACATCATTCACTAAAACCTCCTGAAGACCAAGGTTATTAACAATTTACAAATTAGTCATAAAAAAAGGTTTTATTTTTTTAGCAAAAAAACAAAACCCTTTAAAAGATATATTACAATAAAGCTTAATCTTATTCGACCCAATTTCTAGGTTTAGCTAAAACGTCTAGCAATTTTGCTTCGTTGGAATTTTCTTCCGGTTGATGATTATATTTCCATTGAACAATTGGCGGCAAACTCATTAGAATACTTTCAATTCTTCCGTTTGTTTTTAGTCCAAATAAAGTTCCTCTGTCGTGTACTAAATTAAACTCTACGTAACGTCCACGCCTTACTTCTTGCCAATCTTTATGACTTTTATCAAATTCAACCTCTTTTCTTCTATTTACGATAGGTACATAACTTTCTAGAAAACTATCTCCTACTTGAGTAACAAAATCAAATCGATCTTTTATAGAGAATGCTTCTGTTTCTTTTAAGTAATCAAAAAACAAACCACCAATTCCGCGGGCTTCGTTTCTGTGAGCATTCCAAAAATACTCATCACATACTTTTTTAAACTTCGGATAAAACTCTGAATTATGAGCATCGCAAGCAGTTTTGCAAACAGAATGAAAGTGTATTGCATCTTCTTCAAACAAATAATAAGGCGTTAAATCTTGTCCGCCACCAAACCATTGCGTTACTATATTACCAGCATCATCGTACATTTCAAAATAGCGCCAATTAGCATGAACCGTTGGCACAAAAGGATTTATAGGATGCAAAACCAAACTTAAGCCGCAAGCAAAAAAATTACCTTCTTTTACTTTAAATTGATTTCTTAAAACCTCTGGCAAATCACCGTGAACAGCAGATATATTTACGCCTCCTTTTTCAAAAACATTTCCATTTTCTATAACACGTGTTCTTCCTCCTCCGCCTTCGGCCTTTCCCAAATGTCTTCTTTAAACTTAGTTCCTCCATCAATTTCTTCTAATTTAGAAGTAATTGTGTCTTGTAAATTTTCTATGTATTTATAAAACTGATCTTTCATTATTCTAAAATATTCAACGTGTTATTTTTATAATTTATAGCGATTACTTTATCTAAAAATAATTTATTTCCAGTTGTACCAATAACTTTTGTTCCATTAAGACAAGTATCATCCATAGGTCTTGTGCTGTAATGTATTTTATGCTTTTTTAAATTCATATCCATAAGATAGATATCTTCTTCAATTTTAGAGCCAAAAACATCATAATATTTACCAAAAGAAGAAACACTTAAAGTATCAATATTATCACTTTTTCTTATTTTATTCCATACATCTCTATCGCTTGTGATTAAAGAAAACATACTTGAACCTGTGTCTAACATAACATAAAAAGAACGCTCTTTTATTTTAATAGGTATATGAACTCTATTTATATCATCTAAAACAAAAGGTATGCTTTGAACAACTCTAAAACTAGATGGAATTTTTTCTAAAAAAGCCAATTTTTCTGAAGGATAATCTACGATAAGAATTTTATTTTTTAATAAATCTACCCCTAAAGTTCCTAAATGAATTCTACTGGAATCAAACTCTTCTTCAGTAAATGCTTTTCCCGTGTTTGGATAAAAAAATACTCTTTTTTGAAGTACTACAGTGTCCTTAAATTTTAAATTTAAATTAGTTAGAGCTAATTTTACCGGTAAATTATTTAAGTTTTTGTTAGATGGTAAACTATCAAGTTTTTTTGACAGTTTTGTATTATTTTCTAAAAAAGAGGAAATAGTCTTTTCTTTAAAAAAACTTTCTGCTCCTGTATCAAATTGTGCAGAAAAACGGTTTGGAAAACTGTCTATTTTAAAATTGAGAAAAATTGCAGCTTTTTCAAATTTTTGCCCGCTCATATCAATTGAAACCCAATTAAAATCAATCCAATAAGATTCTCTCTTAGAGCATGAAGTTAAAAAAGCTAATAAACTCAAAATAAAGAATAGATTTCTTGCTTTCATTTTTATTTTCAAATAGCGTTTATAAATAAATACTTATTGGTCTTTTAGTAAACCTACTGTTTTTGTAGTTGCAGCAGTTACAGATAAAGGCAAAACAATAATAATTCCTATAAAGGGAATTAACAGACAAAGCATAAACACAATTCCGTTTCCTATAGCTATACCTTTGTTTTTACGAACAAAATAAATGCTTTCTTTATAATTAAAATGACGCTCTAATGTGTAATCTATATTACCAAAACCTGCATAATAAGACTGTACTAAAAACAGTAAAATTGTCGAAAAAATATTAACTACAGGAATAAATTTTAATAATAAAATAGGAATTGTAATTAACAATTCTTTTGATAAATTTCTGATATTAATTCGAATTCCTCTAATTAATTGTTCGTTAAAACTTGTTTTTCTATATTGATGTTTTAAACTTCCGTTGATATAGATTTCTATTTTTTCTGAAACCGGACTCATAAACGGAGCGGAAAAAGCTAAAACAATATGTTTGTATAAAATTAAACCCATTACCAGCACAAAAATTCCGCCAACAAAAGAAGCAAAAGATGAAAAGGCTTGTTTTCCCCAATCCCAAATCCAAATTTTTGATAAAAATTGACCTACATTATCTGACAATCCGTAAGCTGTAAAACCAATAATAGTTGCAGTAACAATGCTAATAATTATAGGAATTATAAAATATTTCCAAAGTTTTAATTTTGAAATTAAATTGACAGCTCCTAAATATGCTTTTATTGCAGAAAGTATATTTTTTATCATTAACCTTGGTTTGCGTTAGCGATTGAAATGGCATCCTTTTTGCTTTTTCTGCAAAAAGATATAATGGAAAGCGCGACTTTGTTTTTTTAACAAAGTAACGCCCAAATTACTTATTTAAATCATAGATTTATTACAATAAGTAGCTTGTTCAAAATTTCTAATATTCATAGAAATGATAGGCACATTAGGAAAAAGCGTTGTTAGTGTAGCTACAATAGCATAAGAAAGATCAGATTTTTGTTCTTCTGTTCTTCCTTCCATAATGTTACCAAAAACATGTATAAAATCTGCTTCGGCACTTTGCACTAAAGAATGTTTAAATGGATTTAAACGTACTTTTATATCATCTCTATCAAATAATCCGGTAGAAAATGCTGTTTCAAAAACAGCTTCAAGCACCTTTCTAGGTTCTTGAAGCTTTAAAATATTTTCTGAACAGTCTAAAATAAAATGAGGCATTTTTTAATTTGCTTTATATTCTTTAACTGCATCTACAAATGCTTTTGCATGATCTAACGGAATGTTTGGTAAAATACCGTGTCCTAAATTCACGATATACTTGTCTTTACCAAACTCGTTAATCATTTGAGTAACCATTTTCTTAATTTCTGATGGTGGAGAGAACAATCTTGTTGGATCGAAATTACCTTGTAAAGTAATATTTCCACCAGATAAATATCGTGCATTTCTTGCAGAACAAGTCCAATCTACACCTAATGCAGAAGCACCAGATTTAGACATTTCGTTTAACGCAAACCAACAACCTTTACCAAATGCAATTACCGGAGTAATATCTTTTAAAGCATCGATTATTTGCTGCATATATTGCCATGAAAACTCTTGATAATCTACTGGTGATAACATTCCACCCCAAGAATCAAATACTTGAACAGCATCTACACCAGCCTCTACTTTTGCCTTTAAATACGCAATAGTTGTATCTGTAATTTTTTGTAATAAAGAATGTGCTACAACTGGGTTTGTAAAACATAATTCTTTTGCTTTATCAAAGTTTTTAGAACCTTGACCTTGTACACAATAGCAAAGAATTGTCCAAGGCGAACCTGCAAAACCTATTAACGGAATTTCATCATTCAACTTTTCTTTAGTTGCTTTAATTGCATCCATTACATAACCTAAAGAATCTTGAATATCTGGAATAATAACAGCGTCTAAATCTTTTTGAGTACGAATAGGATTTGGTAAATAAGGTCCAAAATTTGGTTTCATCTCTACATGAATGTTCATTGCTTGTGGAATTACCAAAATATCAGAAAATAAAATTGCAGCATCCATACCGTATCTACGGATTGGTTGTACAGTAATTTCTGATGCTAATTCGGAGTTTGACAACGTGTAAAGAAATCGTATTTGTGTTTAATTTCCATAAACTCTGGCAAATATCTTCCTGCTTGACGCATCATCCAAACTGGTGGTCTATCTACAGTTTCTCCTTTTAATGCTCTTAAAAATAAATCGTTTTTTATCATTTTATAGCTTTTGGCTATTAGCTTTTAGCTTTTGGCTTTGGCTTTTAGCTATTCTTTATTGTATTTATTAATCCGTTAATCATCTTGCCTTCTTTTTCTATAAGTTCAAAAATGATCTTTAATTCTTCTGATTCTATTAATTCTAATTCTTGAATTATTATAAGTTGAGTTTCAACCTCAAAAAGCGAACCTATCGCAATTTCTAAAAATCGTTTAAATTCAACTACACTATTTCTACTAGATCCTTCGGCTATATTTGATGGAATTGAAACGGCAGCCCTTGTAATTTGACTTTTCAATCCAAACTTTTCATCAGAAGGTAATTTTTGAGCTATTTTATAAATTTCTTTGACAATAACAATTCCTTGTTCCTAAATCTTTAATTTTCTAAAATTTCTCATAAATTCTCTACTAAAAGCAAATAGCTAAAAGCTATCGGCTACTTTTTTCATAGCCTTGTCAGTTGCATTTGCTATTATTTTTATATCCTTGTCTTTTAATGCTGATGATAAAAACCAAGCTTCAAATTGACTTGGAGGTAAAAACACTCCATTTTTTATCATTTCCCAAAAGAAAACACCAAACTTTTCTGTATCAGAAGTTTGAGCTTCTTCAAAATTTGTAACTTTCGTTTTTGTAAAGAACGGATTTAACATAGAACCAAATCTATTTACAGTTAAATCTACGTTGTATTTCTTAGCTGTTTCCAATAAAATCACTTCTATTATCGCACCAACTTCTTCGAACTTTTCATACGGATTTTGTTTTTTCAACTCTGTTAAAGTTGCTATTCCACCAGCCATAGCTATCGGATTTCCGGATAAAGTACCTGCTTGATACATTCCTCCTAACGGCGCAACATTTTCCATGATTTCGTTTCTTGCACCATAAGCACCAACAGGAAAACCTCCGCCAATTACTTTACCTAAACACGTAATATCTGCTGTAACACCTAATAATTCTTGTGCGCCACCAAATTTAGAACGAAAACCGGTCATTACTTCATCAGCAATTAGCAACGCTCCTTTGGTTTCTAAAAATTCTTTTAATTCTTTTAAGAAATTATTTTGCGGAATTACAACTCCCATATTACCACCGATTGGTTCTATGATTACACCGGCAATATCATCGTGCTCTTCAAAGTGTTTTTTTACACTTTCTAAATTATTATATTCTGCTATTAATGTATTTTTTACCGCACCTTCGGCACACCTTTAGAACCTGGTAAACTTAACGTTGCCAAACCAGAACCTGCTGCAACTAATAATGCATCTTGATGCCCATGATAACAACCAGAAAACTTAATAATTTTATCTTTTCCTGTAAATGCTCTTGCTAAACGAATTCCGCTTAAAACAGCTTCTGTACCGGAGTTTACAAAACGAACTTTGTCCATTTCCGGAAAAGCATCACAAACAATTTTTGCTAATTTTATTTCTGCCTCTGTTGATGCACCAAAAGAATAACCGTTCTTTAAAGCTTTATCAACACCTTTTTGCACTTTTTTATGTCTGTGACCTAATATCATTGGCCCGTAAGAAAGTACTAAATCTACATATTCATTTCCGTCAACATCTGTAATTCTAGTTCCTTTTGCTTTTTTAATAAACAACGGATTTCCGCCAACAGAAGAAAATGCTCTTACAGGAGAATTTACTGCACCTACAAGGTTTTTTAAACCCTTTTTATATAATTTTTGTGATTTTTTAAAGCTCATACTTTACCAGTTATTAGTCTTTAGTTGTTAGTCTTTAATATTCTTGCCGCTTCTTTAGCAAAATAAGTAATAATTATATCTGCACCTGCCCTTTTCATAGACAACAGACTTTCCATCATCACTTTTTCTCCGTCAATCCAACCTTTTTCTGCAGCAGCTTTAACCATTGCATATTCTCCGCTTACATTATAACATGCAATTGGTCTATCGAAATTGTTTTTTAAATCTCTAATAATATCTAAATAAGAAAGTGCGGGTTTTACCATTAAAATATCGGCTCCTTCTTGATCATCAAAAGTAGCTTCTCGCATTCCTTCATCTCTGTTAGAAGGATCCATTTGATACGTTCTTCTATCACCAAATGTAGGTGCAGAATCTGCCGCATCTCTAAAAGGACCATAAAAAGCTGACGCATATTTTACAGAATATCCCATAATTGGTAAATTAGTAAAACCGGCATTATCTAAAGACTGTCGAATCATATCTATTGTTCCATCCATCATACCGGAAGGCGCAACCATATCTACACCTGCTTTTGCATGAGAAATTACTTGTTTAGCAAGGTTTACCAAAGTTGCATCATTATCTACATCATTGTCATGTATAATTCCGCAGTGACCATGAGAAGTATATTCACAAAAACAAACATCTGTAATTACATATAAACTTGGGTAATTTTTCTTGATAAAACGAATTGCTTTTTGCATAATTCCGTCATCATTCCATGTTTCTGTACCTTCATCATCTTTTTCTGATGGAATTCCAAACAAAAGAACCGCAGGTATATTTAAAGAAACTACCTCATCTAATTCTTTTGAAATTCTATCTAAAGAAAAACGCTTGATTCCGGGCATAGAAACAATTTCTGTTTCTATGTTTTCTCCTTCTTCTATAAAAAGTGGATAAATAAAATCGTCTACAGAGAGTTTAGTTTCTCTAACTAATCTTCTAATACCTTCTGTTTTTCTTAATCTTCTCGTTCTAAACATGTATACTAACTTTAGTTATTTCGAAGAAAACTGACGAAATAATTATTATTGAATGCTATTTGTCATTAATTAATTTGAAGAAGTTTCTTCTCCGGCATAATGGCTATTTACCAATTCTAAAACGCTATCTACACTTGGCAAATTAGCAACTTGTACATTTTCGAAATGCTTTCTAGCTTCTACTGCAGTAGTTTCTCCAATACAAAATGCTGTTTTGTCTTTAGAATTTACTTCTAAATAACTGTTTATTCCTGAAGGACTATAAAACAAAACCCCAGAAAATTCATCAGAAATCTTAACCGGACTTAACATTGTCTTGTAAGCTTCTACTTCGTTCACAACAATTTCATGTGCTTGCAAATAGGTAGGAAAAACATCTAATCTTACGTCGCTACAGAAATAAGTAATTTCTTTTACCTCTGTTTCTTTAGAGATATATTCTGCAAGTTTTAAAGCATTTTTAGCAACGTGCGTTACTTTTCCTATTCTTTTTTCTATTAACTTCTTTGTTCTTCTACCAACACAATAGATATTTTTAAAATCTAATTCTTCTTTGGTAAAAGAGTTTAAAATAGCTTCTACACCATTTTGACTAGTAATTGCAACGTTTTCATGCGAATGCTTAACTACTTTTGGTGAAATTCTATTAAATCTTATTTTTATGAAATCACTATCTTCTATACCTATCGCAGAAGAAAGATTTTCTTTTTGTAATTCCGATAATTTTTTAGTTGAATAAACTTTCGCAATCGAATCGTCTTTACCTTCATCTTCTTGCATTAATTCTTTACCACCTCTATTTATTACATAATCGGCGCAATCTTTTGCTAAAAATTTATGACTTCCAATTTTTGCAGTTTTGGTTACTGTAATTTTTTTAGAACCGTCTCTTTTTAATAAAATTCCTTTAAAATTAATTTCGCCCGTTTTATCATCAACATACGCTAAAGCACCTATTGGCGCTGTACAACCACCTTCTAGCAATCTTAAAAACTCACGCTCTATACCAACACAAACCTTAGTTTCATGATGATTTAGTTGCTCGCAAGCATCTATTACATATGTATCGTTTTCTAAAGCAGCAATCATAATTGCACCTTGAGCTGGTGCAGGAATCATCCAAGTTAATGGTATTGCACCTTTATCTCTTAAACCTAATCGCTCTAAACCAGCAGCTGCAAAAACAGCTCCGTTCCAAGTCTCGCTAGTTCTAAGTTTTTCTAAACGCGTATTTACATTTCCTCTTAAATCTTCTACCGAATGTGTAGGGTAACGATTTAACCATTGTGCTTTTCTACGTAAACTTCCAGTTGCAATTACTCCGTTTGGTTGACCAAAAAACTCTTCAGTATCTTTTAAAACCAAAATATCTGTATAGTTTGCACGCTTTAAAACTGCGGCTTGCACAATACCTTCTGGCAATGCTGTAGGTACATCTTTTAAAGAATGTACTGCAATATCAATATCGCCATTTAACATAGCAATATCTAAATTTTTAGTAAAAATACCTGTAATTCCCAATTCGTACAGAGGCTTATCTAAAACAATATCTCCTGTAGATTTTATTGGAACCAAAACAGCTTCATAACCTAATTCCTCTAATTCTTTGCGTACTTTATTTGCTTGCCAAAGCGCTAATTGGCTATCGCGAGTACCTATTCTTATTATTTTTTGCATGGAGTTTTAATTATGATTGAAACACTTTTTGAATAACTTCTATACTTTCTGAAACAGAAGTTTCTTCATCTTTTAAATGCTTAACAAACTGTGTAGTAATTTTTTGTATAAATCTCGAAGTTAAGATTTCTGCCTGATTTTCATCAAAATTTATAATTTTCTTTTTCTGAAAATTAATTTCATCTTTCTTAATAACTTCTAAAGATTCTTTTAACGCAGCAATTGCTGGGGTAAACCTTCTATGGTTTAACCAACTATTAAATTCTGCCTTGTGAGTTTCTATAATTTCTTTTGCAAACGGAATTTCTTGTTGACGAACAGCTAAAGTTTCATCAGTAATTTTAGAAAGTTCATCTACATTCACTAAAGAAACACCTTTAACCTCTAAAACATCTTTTGCCACATTTTCTGGCATCGATAAATCTAAGATTAAAGTTTCTTTTTTATTTACAATATGTTCTTTTGTAATTGTTGGCTTATCTGCACCTGTAGATACAATAATTACATCTGCATTTGCAACCTCTTCTGTTAAGTTTTCGATAATAGATTTACGAATAGAAGCATGCTCTTTTACAAAAGCATCTGTTTTTTCTTCGGTTCTATTAATTAAACTAACCTGTTTATTCTGCGTATATTCTGCTAAGTTTTTACAAGTATGTTTTCCCATTTTACCCAAACCGAAAACTAAAATATTTTTAGAATTGTAATCTGGTAAATTCTTAATAATGTATTGCACTGCAGCATAAGAAACTGATGTTGTACCGGAACTTAACTTTGTATCGTTTTTTACACGTTTACTTGCTTGCAAAACAGAATTTACAAGTCTCTCTATATAAGCATCTGTAGTTTTTAATTGTTTTGCCAATTTAAAAGATTGTCTTAATTGACCAACAATTTCATAATCTCCTAAAATCTGACTTTCTAAACCTGTACCAATCCTAAATAAGTGGCTAATTGCCTCTTGATCTTTATTGATATTACAAATAGCATTAAATTCTTTAACAGTACCTTCAGAAAAATCACAAAGCAATTCTATAAGAAGACAAGGTCTATTGGCAAAACCAAAAATTTCTGTTCTATTGCATGTAGAAATTATAAAGATAGATTTTATACCTCTTTCTTTAGCTGCATTTAAAAGTGCGGCTTGATTTTCTTTGGATACAGAAAATTTACCACGCATTTCTGCATCTGCCTTTTTATAACTTACACCAATATTGTAAAAATGTACTTGTCCTAATTCCTTCATAAATTGTAAAAGATGATGCAAAAATAAAAAGAGCAATCAAAAAAAGTATCGCTTAAAGAACTTTTAATAACGTTCTGTGTTTTTTAATGCTTTTATTATTAAAAAACATTCTAAAATCCTTATTTTTGTAGTGTTAACAAGTAATTAAACATTTTTTATATAGAATGATTCTAAATAAAAGGAGTTTCAATATTTAAGAAAATTATGTTTAAAAATGTCGGAGAAAGTTCTTTTGATGAAATAAACCTAGAAAAAGGGTTTTATGTTCTTCATTTTCAGAACGAAAGCAAAAATGCAATCAATTTTGAAAGAGATATTGATAGTACATTTATACAAATGCACTTCTGTTTACGCGGTAATTCTAAATTTCTATTTAATTCTGGCGATTATACTTTTGATGTTTTAGACAATCGATCTATACTTTTATACAATCCGCAGAGAACACTACCTATTAATTTAGAAATTCAACCAAAAACAACATTGGTTTCTTTATTAATTTCTATTGAAAAATTTCACTCTTTATTCTCTAAAGAATCAGGTTATATTCCTTTTTTAAGTGACGAAAACAGCAATCGAAAATTTTACGACGATACAGAAATCAAACCAACAGTTTCTATTGTTTTGCAACAAATCATCAACTCGAACATAAATAGTTCTATTAGGCAATTATACGTAAAAGGAAAAATTTACGAGTTACTAAGTCTTCATTTTCAAAAAGAAGAAAGTACAGATGCAGAATATTGCCCGTTTTTAGTTGACGAACAAAATGTTATTAAAATTAGAAAAGCAAAAGATATTATAATTTCTAGAATGTCTGAACCACCAAGCTTGCAAGAACTAGCAACTGAAATTGGTTTGAATTTAAAAAAATTAAAAGAAGGCTTTAAACAAATTTATGGCGATACAGTGTATAGTTTTTTATTCGACTATAAAATGGAACACGCAAGAAAATTATTAGAATCTAATAAGTATAATGTAAATGAAGTTGGCTCGCAGGTTGGTTACAGTACCGCAAGCCATTTTATTGCCGCTTTTAAAAAGAAATTTGGTACAACACCAAAAAAATATGTAATGAGTTTAAATAAATAATTATAATTTGGAACAACTTACACATTACGACATCGAGAACAAGCAACAACAATTTCCTATAACAATTGTATGTGATGCCATTAGAACTCGAGAAAATATTGGAATGTGTTTTCGTATTTCTGAAAGTTTTGGTGTAGAGAAAATATATTTTCATGAAAACTCACCAACTACAGAAAATAGAATCGTAAAAAAAACTGCTAGAAATACTCTTAACCAAATACAACACGAAGCTTACACAAATTTCGAAACATTAATTTCTGAATTAAAAGCAGCTGGTAACACAATTATTGGTATAGAAATTACTGATAAAAGTATCGATATTCAAGATTTTAATTTTAAAAATCACGAAAAAATCGTATTACTTTTGGGTAGCGAAAGAAACGGTATCGAAAATATAAACTTAGTAGATAAAACTGTTGCAATACCAATGTTTGGCAGAAACTCTAGCATGAATGTAATACATAGTTTAGCGATAACTTTATATGAAGTTACCAATCAAATATCAAAAAAATAAGTAAACAACCACTTTTGAAGCATATATAAATGAAAGGTATTTTATTAAACAATTTAGGGTCACCAGATTCTACGGATACAAAAGATGTAAAAAAATATTTAGGAGAATTTTTAATGGACGAGCGTGTAATTGATATTCCTTTTTGGAAACGCTGGATTCTTATTAAAGGAATTATCTTAAAAATTAGACCAAAAAAATCAGGTGCAGCTTACAAAAAAATTTGGTGGAAAGAAGGTTCTCCATTAGTTGTAATTTCTGAAAGGTTTACTAAAAAAGTTGCCAAAAAAGTAGATATTCCTGTAGAATTAGCAATGCGCTATGGTTCTATGTCTATGGAAAAAGGGATTAAAAACCTGGTTGATAAAGGTGTAACAGAAATTATGTTGGTTCCTTTATATCCGCATTACGCAATGTCTTCTTACGAAACTGTTGTTGTTTTAGCAGAAGAAATTATTGCAGAGAAATATCCGCAGGTAAAATTAGATACTTTACCACCGTTTTACAACAAACCAGATTATATAAAAGCAATGAGCAATAATATTGCAAATCATTTAAAAGGTTTCGATTATGATCATGTTTTATTTTCGTACCACGGAATTCGAGAACGTCACATCAAAAAATCTGACCCAACAAACAGTCATTGTAAAATAGATGGTTCTTGTTGCGAACGAAATTCTGTAGCGCATCATACTTGTTATAGACATCAATGTTTTGAAACTACAAAAGCAATTGCTAAAGAATTAGGTTTGGACGAAACAAATCATAGCAATTCATTTCAATCTCGATTATTAAAAGATCCTTGGTTAAAACCTTACACAGATTTCGAATTAGAAAAATTTCCAACAATTGGTAAAAAGAAACTTGCTGTAATTACACCCGCTTTTGTTGCTGATTGTTTAGAAACTTTAGAAGAAATTGCCATGGAAGGTAAAGAAGAATTTTTAGAAGCTGGCGGTACAGATTACAAACACATACCTTGTATGAACGACAATGATGATTGGGTAGATGTTATGGTTTCTTGGATAAATGATTGGAAAAACAAATAATTTATATGGATTTTCTTTACGTTAAAGCATTACATATCATTTTTGTAGTAACTTGGTTTGCAGGTTTATTTTATATTCCGAGATTGTTTATTTATCAAACAGAAGCAGAAAATAAATTAGAACCTGCAAAATCTATTTTGCAAACTCAGTACAAATTAATGACCAAAAGGTTGTGGTATATAATCACATGGCCTTCTGCAATTTTAGCAAGTACTTTTGCTTTTTGGATGCTTATAGAAAATCCTACTTATTTATCCGAACCTTGGATGTTGGTTAAACTAGCATTTGTTCTTGCTTTGTATTTTTACCATGGTTTTTGTCATTCAATATTTAAAAAACTTCAAAAAGATATTGTAAAATATTCTGCTTTCAGATTGCGAATATTTAACGAAATATCAACTATAATTTTATTTGCAGTCGTATTTTTAGTAACCGTTAAAAGTGCAATAAATTGGATTTGGGGAGTTATAGGAATTATTCTTTTCGGAATTTTAATGATGCTTGGTATTAAATTATACAAAAAAATTAGAGAGAAAAAATCTTGGGAAAGAGCAGAAAAAGAGGTTTTAGACAAAGATTAACTTAACCTCTTATACTTTGCTCGAACGGAATTCTATTTAAAATAGATCTTCCTAATGTAACCTCATCTGCATATTCTAATTCGTCACCAACAGAAATTCCACGTGCAATAGTACTTGTTGTAATTTCAAACTGTTCTATTTGCTTAAAAATATAAAAGTTAGTTGTATCACCTTCCATTGTAGAACTTAGTGCAAAAATTAATTCTTTAATTTCTCCGCTACTCACTTTATTTATTAAAGATTCTATTTGTAAATTCTGCGGCCCAATGCCTTCGATAGGAGATATTTTACCGCCTAAAACATGGTACAATCCTTTAAACTGAGCTGTACTTTCAATAGCCATTACATCTCTTATATCCTCTACTACACAAACAATCTCCGGGTTTCTCTTCGGATTTTGGCAAATATCACACAAAACAGTATCAGAAATATTATGGCATTTTTCACAAGTTTTTACATCATTTCTAAGATGCAAAAGAGCTTCAGATAAATATTTTGTATTTTCTGATGGTTGCTTTAATAAATGTAACACTAAACGCAATGCAGTTCTTTTACCAATTCCTGGTAATCTAGAAACTTCATTTACCGCATTCTCTAGTAATTTCGAAGAAAAATCCATAACTGCAAATTTAACTCTTTCAATAGAAAAGAATCAATAAAAAAGAAAAAAGACTGCTAAAAAACATATATTCGTAATCAAATAAAAACTAAAATGAAACCCGAATATATCATCTTATTAATTGTTGCATATTTTACTGTTTTAATTCTTATTTCTTACATCACAGGTAAATCTGCAGACAATAAAACCTTTTTTAAAGCAAATAATTCATCACCTTGGTATTTGGTCGCTTTTGGTATGATAGGCGCATCACTTTCTGGTGTTACATTTATTTCTGTTCCGGGTTGGGTAGAAGGTCAAAACATGAGTTATTTTCAAATGGTTTTGGGCTATATTGTTGGTTATGCTGTTATTGGTTTGGTTTTATTACCATTGTACTACAAGTTAAACCTAACCTCTATTTACACTTATTTAGAAGATCGATTTGGTAAAAGCTCATACAAAACCGGTGCTAGTTTTTTTTGTTATCTAGAACTATTGGTGCCGCTTTTAGACTTTTTTTAGTTGCTAATGTTTTACAATTGTTGTTGTTTGATAGTTATGGCGTTCCGTTTTGGGTTACAGTTTCAATCACCATACTTTTAATATGGTTGTACACCTTTAAAGGAGGTATAAAAACAATTGTATGGACAGATACATTACAAACTTTATTTATGTTAATTGCTGTTGGTGTTTGTATTTATACGATTTCTGATGAAATGGAAATTGGTAATCTTTTTGCATATGTAGCAGACAACGAACTTTCTAAAACGTTCTTTTTTGAAGATGTAAATGCAGGTAATTATTTCTGAAACGATTTTTAGCAGGTGCATTTATCTCTATAGTTATGACAGGTTTAGACCAAGATATGATGCAAAAAAACTTAACCTGCAGAAACCTAAAAGATGCTCAAAAAAACATGTTTTGGTTTACAATTGTACTTGTTATCGTTAACTTTTTCTTTTTAGCATTGGGTGTTTTACTTACAGATTATGCAAAATCTAACGGAATTGACGCACACAAAGACGAGCTTTTTCCTATAATTGCAACTAAAGGTTCTTTAGGTTTAGCAACTGCAATCTTTTTCCTTTTAGGTTTAATTGCCGCGGCATACTCTAGCGCAGATTCTGCTCTAACATCTTTAACAACTTCTTTTAGCATTGATATTTTAGAAATTGACAAAGAAAAAGACAAAGCAAAACAAGAAAAAACCAGAAAAAAATACACATACTTTTTCTTTAATTTTAATAGCAACCATTTTAGTTTTTAAATATTTTATTGCTGATGCAAGTGTTATTGCTAAAATATTTACGTTTGCAAACTATACTTATGGCCCATTATTAGGCTTATATGCCTTTGGTCTTTTTACAAGCATTAAAGTAAAAGATAAAATGGTGCCACTTATTTGTTTAGCCTCTCCTTTTCTAACCTATTTGGTTAATTATTTATCCTTAGAATATTTTAATTTTGATTTTGATTTTTCTCTATTAATCTTAAACGGATTTATAACTTTCTTAGGATTGTACTTTTTTAAGAAAAAATAACATGAAAAAGTCCATTTCGATAATTGGTAGCGGACCATCAGCTATATTTTTAGCTGCTTTTTTAGATCTTGAAAAATACGATGTTACTATTTACGAAAAAAATAAAACAGCTGGCAGAAAGTTTTTAGTTGCTGGTAAAGGCGGTTTTAACTTAACACATTCAGAATCCTTAGAAAAATTTACAGAAAAATATACACCAACCAATTTTCTAAAAGAATCAATTACAAATTTTACAAATCAAAACTTTAGAGATTGTTTATTAAAAATAGGAATTCCAACTTATATTGGAAGTAGTAAAAGAGTGTATCCAAAAGAAGGTATTAAACCGATAGAAGTTCTAAATACTATTTTAAAATATTTAGAAAACAAAGGAGTTCAATTGAAGTTCAGTCATTGTTTTTCGACTTGGGATATTGAAAACAACATCATAATTAATGATAAACAAATAAAATCTGACTTTACCGTTTTTGCTCTAGGTGGCGCGAGTTGGAAGGTTACAGGATCGGATGGAAATTGGCTTGATGTATTTCAATCCAAAGGAATTAAAACAGTACCGTTTGAAGCTTCAAATTGTGCTTTTAAAATTAACTGGGAATCAGAGTTTTTGAAAAAAATGAAGGAAAACCACTTAAAAATATTGAGATTTATTGTGATTCAAAAAAACAAAAGGGTGAAGTAGTAATTACAAAATTTGGCTTAGAAGGAAATGGAATCTATGGCTTAAGTCCGCAAATTAGAAACCAATTAAACGCTAACCATAAAGCAATAATTTATATTGATTTTAAACCGATTTTTGATCTAGAAAAAGTAAGCTTTAAAATTAAAAATGCTCTTTCTAAAAACACTACTCAAATTTTAAAAAAAGAATTAAAATTAAACAGCGCAGTAATCGATTTATTAAAAAACAACCTAAGTAAAGAAGACTATTTAAACTCTGATGTTCTTTCAAAAAAATTAAAAAATTCCCATTAGAAATAGTAGCTACAAACTCTTTAGACAAAGCCATTTCTTCTGTTGGTGGCATTTGTTTAACCGCTATTAATAAACACGGAGAATTAAACGTCTTAAAAAATCAATTTTGTATCGGCGAAATGCTAAATTGGGATGCACCAACAGGCGGTTATTTAATTCAAGGTTGTGTTAGCAATGGAGTTTCTTTAGCTAATTACTTAAATAAATTGAGCTCTTAATTTAACATTGTACTTAAATTATTCAGTATTTTTACATAATTAAACTTTTTTTAAATGTCTAAAGACTTATCAAATTACAGAAAATCCTACGAAAAGGAAGAGTTATTAGAAAATAATTGCCCGTGAAAATCCAATGGAATTATTTCAAACTTGGTTTAAAAATGCAGATGAATCAAATAC
Source organism: Polaribacter sp. HA6-7 (assembly GCF_055693625.1). Classification (NCBI taxonomy): domain Bacteria; kingdom Pseudomonadati; phylum Bacteroidota; class Flavobacteriia; order Flavobacteriales; family Flavobacteriaceae; genus Polaribacter; species Polaribacter sp. HA6-7. Next base: position 773,795 of record NZ_CM146338.1, on the reverse strand, counting down.
TGTAGAAGAAACCAATGCCATGAATGTTTCTACGATTGGTAAAGATGGTTTTCCTAAAAACAGAATTGTCTTATTAAAGAAATTTACTTGGGAAGGTTTTGTTTTTTATACAAATTACACATCAGAAAAAGGAAAAGCAATAGAAGCTAATAATAACATTTGTTTATCGTTTTTTTGGCCAGCATTAGAACAACAAATTATAATTAAAGGAGTTGCAGAAAAACAAATCGAAAACTTATCTGATGGTTATTTCGAATCAAGACCGAGACGGCAGTAAGCTTGGTGCATGGGCATCTAACCAAAGTAGTGTTGTTAACTCTAGAAAAACATTAGAAGATAATTTAAAATCTTTTGAAAAGAAATTTGAAGGTAAAGAAATAAATAGACCAAAACATTGGGGCGGATATTTGGTAAAACCAATCTCTATAGAATTTTGGCAAGGTAGACCAAATAGGCTTCACGATAGAATAAGATATAGTCTAGAAAAAGATTTTTCTTGGAAAATTGAACGATTAGCTCCATAAATTTTTATATTTACCATAACCAACTAAAATTTAAATGAAAACACTTTATATAGTAAGACACGCAAAATCTTCTTGGGAATACTCGGTATTGAAGATATTGATAGGCCCTTAAAAAAGCGTGGTATTAAAGACGCTCATTTAATGTCTAAATTTTTAACGAAAAAAATTGAAAAACCTGATGCTTTTATTACAAGTAGTGCTAACAGAGCATTACACACTGCTGTAATTTTTTGCGAAAACTTTGGTTTTCCGCATGCAAATCTTCAAATAAAAAGACAACTTTACAGTTTTAGCGATGGTTATTTAGTAAAAACTGTTAACGCACTAGACGATGGTTTTAATTCTGCAATTATATTTAGCCACGATCATGGTATAAATACTTTTGTTAATGAATTTGGAAATAGACCTATTGCACATGTAACAACATGTGGTGTTATAGGTATTCAATTTGAAGAAAAACACTGGAAAAATATTAGAAGAGGTAAAACAATTTTAGTAGAATTTCCTAAAAATCTTAAATAAAGTACTTTGTTAGAAATAAAAAAATTCGCAGCTATAGATATTGGTTCCAACGCAATTAGATTATTAATTTCGAACGTAATAATTTCTGATGACAAAGAACCTCAGTTTAAAAAATCATCTCTGGTACGTGTTCCAATTCGATTGGGTGCAGATGTATTTGTTAATGAAGGCATTATTAGTGATGCAAATATTAGCAGAATGATTAATGCTATGGAGGCTTTTAAATTACTGATGAATATTCATGGTGTAGAAAAGTACAAAGCTTGTGCTACTTCTGCCATGAGAGAAGCTTCTAACGGAGAAGTTGTTGTGAAAGAAATTTTTAACAAAACCGGAGTAAAAATTGACATTATTGGCGGTAAAGAAGAAGCCGCAATTATTTCTTCTACAGATTTAAATGAGTTAATCGAAGGAGATAATTCTTATTTATATGTAGATGTTGGTGGTGGAAGTACCGAATTTACAGTTTTTTCTAAAGGAAAAATTATAAATTCTAAATCTTTTAAAATGGGTACAGTTCGTTTATTAAATAATAAAAAATCTGTAAACAAAGAAATGTTTGCCAACGTAGAAAAATGGATTAAGAAAAACACAAAAGATTTAAAAAGAATTTCTTTAATAGGTTCTGGAGGAAACATCAACAAACTATTTAAAATGTCCGGTAGAACAGAAGGAAAACCAATTTCTTTTATCTACTTAAATGCTCAGTATCAGTTTTTGAAAAACATGAGTTATGATGAAAGAATTTCTGAGCTTAGTTTAAATCCAGATAGAGCTGATGTTATTATACCTGCTACAAAAATTTATTTATCGGCCATGAAATGGAGTGGTGCAAGAAAAATTTATGTACCAAAAATAGGTCTATCAGACGGAATAATTAAGAGCCTACACAACAACACCTTAACCTAAAAAAACATTAACTTTTCTTTAACTTTTCTTTAACAATTGTTAATATTTTGTATCTTTATTGTGACTTTTATAGAAATAACGAGTCTTAACTAAAGAACATTAATATTAAAACAATTACAATGAAAAAAGTATTACTTAGTGGTTTTTTCTTAATGATTGGAGCTGTAGCTTTCGGTCAAGATTTACCAACAAACCCAGAACCAGGAAAATGTTATGTACGTTGTAAAACTCAGAAGTTTGGAAAAACGAAGATGTAACAATTGAGGTAGCACCTGCTTACAAAAAGATAGTTACTTATCCTGCAACATACAAAACTGTTACAGAAAGAGTTTTAATTAAAGAAGCAGATCAACGTTTAGTTGTTGTACCAAGTGTTTGGGAAACTAAAACAGTAACTTATACAGGTAAAGAAGATGCAAACAGCTTAAGAGTTGTAAAAGCTACTTTTAGTCCAGATTCTCAAGTAATTGAAACTAAAGCTGCTTCTGCTGTTTGGGAAATGAGCGAAAAAGCACCAGATTGTGAATCTAGTGACCCTAACGATTGTAGATACTGGTGTTATAAGCCAATTCCTGCAAAGTTTGTTACTGTATCTCAAACTGTATTAAAATCAGATGCTTCTACAACTAAAACTGTTGTACCTGGTTACGAAAAAACGTATACTAAAAAAGTAATGGTTTCGGTCCTACAACTAAAACTATCGATGTACCTGCTGTTTATGGTTCTATCAAGAAAATTGTTTTAGTAAAAGACGCTTACCAAGAAGAAGTAACTGTTCCTGCTAAATACAAGACTGTAACTAAAGAAGTTTTAGTTAACAAAGGTGGTTTAACTACTTGGAAAGAAGTTGAATGTGAATTAGTAAACAACACTCCATTACCAATTAACTGGAATTTAGGAAGTGCTACTTTAACTAGTGCAGCTAAAAGAATTATCGACGCAAGATTATTACCTATCTTAAAAGACGGTGTAGCTGTTGCAATTGAGTCTCATACAGATTCTAGAGGAACTAAAGCTAACAACCAAAACTTATCTGAAAGAAGAGCACAAGCAGTTACAAACTACTTAATATCTAAAGGTGTTAATCCTAGCCAATTAACTGGTAACGGTCTTGGTGAATCTAAATTAACTAACAGATGTGCTGATGGAGTTTCTTGTACAGAAGCAGAACACAGAGCAAACAGAAGAACAACTTTTAGAGTTGTAAATCAAAAATAATTAATAGTATTAGTACTATGTTAAAACCGAAGCAATATGCTTCGGTTTTTTTGTTATTATACGTTTTTTAATTACTTATTTTATGGACAACAGAAGACTCTAAACGTATTAACAATAATAACACCAGTATTTCTAGTCCAAAATAAAGCAAACCTAACTTCGTAATTGAATTGTAATTATAAAGAATTATTGCAATTGATAAGAAGCAATAAAATAAATTTAAAAATGCTATTATCTTCAAACAAACAAGAACTTTAATAGGGTTTCTAAAATAACAGTAAACGTTATAAACGATTAAAATTATTGGAAAAACAGCTAAAAAATATAAAGTAGATTTAGATAAACCTATAAAAGGTTGAAACTTTACCAATACAAAACCTATAAAGAATGCGGAAACTAAAGCGCCTAAACCATCAATGATAAATAGAGTCCTTGGTTTACTATTTAAATTCTTTAAAAAGGAAATCATTATAAATTCAAAATCGCAAAATTCATAAGAAGTTACTTAAGATACGTTAGTAGTTCTCTATCACAGAATTGATAAAAGGATAATAATATTCGGTAAGAATTAAACCTTTTTTATAACCAATCATTCTACCTCTGTGATTTACAAAAACCAACGTAGGATATGATTTAACGTGATATTTACGGATTAAATCATATGTCTCTTTTAATCTTTTTGCTTCCACCAAATCTTTATTCCTAGGATTATCAGCTTCATATAATATCAGCTCTTTGTCAGCTATATTTTTAAATTTTTCTGAATGAAATAATTTTTTATCTAAAACTTTACATGGTCCACACCAATCTGAACCTGTGAAATAAATTAAAACAGGTTTTTTTCTTTTTTAGATTTATTTAAAGCCTCTTTATAAGAAGACTCCCAAGTTGCAGTTGGCAATGGTTGTTCTATTTTACTTTCTACAACATCTTCTAAAGGTAAATCGTCTATATCTTCTTGAGCAAATAAAATCGTTGTAAATAATATTACAAACGGTAATAAAAATATTTTTTTCATTCTAAGGTTTTAATTTAAAATATCAATTATAATACCAAATTTATACTTTTTCTTTTAAATGACTGTTTATTAAGGTATCAAACTTATTTTTAGAATCATTTAAAAACAATGTTTCAATAGGTAAATAACATAAATCACTTAATTTATCATGCAATCGCACGTAATCTTTTTCGGTAGTTAAAAGAAGTTTATTACTTGTTAAGCCATCAAAATTAGTTTTAATATCATTAATTTCTTTTTCACTAAAATGATGATGATCTGCAAACTCTAAATGTTTAAAATTGACATTTAAATTTGATAAAAATTCTAAAAAAGGTTTCGGGTTTGCAATTCCGGTTATCAGTAAAACTTCATAATTTGCAATATCAGTAGTAGAAATTTCTTTAGAACCCAAAACTTTATTTCCGTAAGAAATTCTAGTAAAAAAACTTCTTTATCAAACTTTTTAAGTTTTTTTAAAACTTTCGCTTTTGATGCTTGATCTAAATCGTTTGGGCATTTTGTAACCAGTATTACATCTGCTCTGTTTGCTCCTGTTTTGCTTTCACGCAAATTTCCTGTAGGTAGCAAAAAATCATCTACAAACAAATCGTTAAACTTTGTAAGCAAAATATTAAAACTTCCTTTTACTTTTCTATGCTGAAAAGCATCATCTAACAGAACAACTTCTGCATTTTGTTCGTTTATCAATTTTGCAACTCCCGCTACTCTATTTGCATCAACAGCAACCGAAATAGCTTTAAACTTTTTGAAGTATTGCAACGGTTCATCACCAACATCAATCGCTTTATGATTATCTCTTACCAACACAAAACCTTTAGTTAATCTTTTGTAACCTCTACTTAAAACCGCTGTTTTGTATCGATTTTGGAGTAATCTAATAAGATATTCTATCTGCGGAGTTTTACCTGTACCACCAACACTTAAATTACCAACAACAATTATTGGCGTTTTAAAACTTGTTTCTTTAAACACGCCAACATCAAAAAATAAATTTCGAATTTTTGTTACAAAATCGTACAAAATAGCAAACGGAAATAGAAAAAATCTAAGTACTTTCATTGTGGTAAAAATACATTAAAAATGTTAACTTTGATTTTAGAAAAAAACACCAAATGAAGATAAAAGAAGTAACAAATTATTTAGAAGAATTGGCTCCTTTAAATTATGCTGAAGATTTTGATAATGTTGGCTTACTTGTTGGCAATTACAATACAGAAGTAAGCGGTGTTTTAGTTACCTTAGACACTTTAGAAGATACTGTAGACGAAGCAATTGCTAAGAACTGTAATTTAATTATTAGTTTTCATCCTATAATTTTTGGTGGCTTAAAAAAACTTAACGGGAATTCTTATGTAGAAAAGGTTGTTTTAAAAGCGATAAAGAATGATATCGCAATTTATGCAACTCATACAGCTTTAGACAATTCTAATAACGGAGTGTCTGCAAAAATGTGCGAAGTATTAGGATTAAAAAATCAGAAAATATTAATTCCGAAAAAAGGAATTATAAAAAAACTAACAACTTTTGTACCTGTTAAAGATGCAAAAGAATTGCAAAAACACCTTTTTGATGCCGGCGCTGGAAATATTGGTAATTATAGTGAATGTTCTTTTAGCGTAAACGGCATCGGAACTTTTATGGGCAATGAAAACTCAAATCCTGTTCTTGGAGAAAAAGGTAAAAGACATTCTGAAAACGAAACTCAAATAAGTATTCTTTTTGAAAGTAAAAATGAATATGCTGTTTTAAATACTTTAAAAAATAAGCACCCATATGAAGAAGTTGCTTATGAAATAATTACTTTAGAGAATACACATCAAAACATAGGAATGGGAATGATTGGCGAATTACCAAGCGCTATGGATGAAAAAGAATTTTTAGTATATTTAAAGGATAAAATGAAAACAGCATGTGTTAGACATTCTGAATTGATTCATAAAAAAATAAAAACAGTTGCAGTACTAGGCGGATCGGGTAGTTTTGCTATTTCTAATGCCAAAAGAGCTGGTGCAGATGCTTATGTAAGTGCAGATTTTAAATATCATGAGTTTTTTAAAGCTGAAAAAAGCATTTTATTGGCAGATATTGGTCATTATGAGAGCGAACAGTTTACAAAAAACCTTTTGGTTGACTATCTTACGAAAAAATTTAGTAATTTTGCAATCGTTTTATCAGAAAAAAGTACAAATCCAATTTATTACATATAAACATGGCAAAGAAGAAAGAAATTTCAGTAGAGCAAAAATTAAGAGCATTGTATGACTTACAATTAATAGACTCTAGAATTGACGAAATTAGAAACGTAAGAGGTGAATTGCCTTTAGAAGTTGAAGATTTAGAAGATGAAGTTGCCGGATTGAATAAGCGTATTTCTAACTTAGCAGAAGATGCTTCTAATTTAGAAACAGAAATCAATAACAAGAAACAAGCTATAGAAGATTCTAAAGCATTGATGTCTAAATATGAAGAGCAGCAAAAAAATGTTAGAAATAACAGAGAGTTTGATTCTTTATCTAAAGAAATTGAGTTTCAAGATTTAGAAATTCAATTAGCAGAAAAAGAATTAACGAGTACAAAGCTAAAATTGCTCAGAAAAATGAAGTAATCGACGCTACCAAAGAAAAGTTAGCAAAACAAGAAAAGCACTTAAGCCATAAAAAGGCAGAATTAGATGCTATCTTAAAAGAAACTGAGAAAGAAGAAAAACTTTTAGGTGAAAAATCTGAAGAGTTTTCTAAATCTTTAGATGCGCACTTATTTTCTGCATACACAAGAATTAGAAATAAAGTAAAAAATGGTTTAGCAGTTGTAGCTATCGAAAGAGGTGCTTCGGAGGTTCTTACTTTACAATACCACCACAAGTGCAATTAGAAATTGCAAACAGAAAGAAAATTACAATTGATGAGCATAGTGGACGTATCTTAGTTGATGCTGCATTAGCAAACGAAGAAAAAGAGAAAATGGATAAATTATTTTCTTAATCATCAAATTAATATCATAAAAAAACTCGAAGCTAAGCTTCGAGTTTTTTTATTTTACAGAATACATTGTACTAGTAATCTAGCTTTTTAATGTAATTTAATTTTTCTTTCCGAGATAGCCAAGTCTTCTTTAAACTCTTCGATTCTATTTTTTACATTTATTACTAAAGGATTATCATCTTTCGCATTCGAAAAGAATCCTAAATTATTTTCTAATTGCTGCATTTCTCTTACTACTTCATCAATCTTTTTTCTAACAAACAACTGTTCAGAATCTAATTTTCTAAAATCATTATTAGCCATAAAACCATCTACAACATTTGTAAATTTTAACATAGCTACTTCTTTTTTATCTAAAGATAAACTCTCTAATAATTTATCTATTTGCTTGTTAAACTTACCTTCTAAATGTCTTACATTTCTTGGCAAAGCACCTAAATCTTTCCAAGCTTGTATGGCCTCTAAAACACTTTCTTTAGTATGTTCTTTGTCTTCTTTTAAAGACTCTAAAAATTCTTTTTTAGCGTTTACAACCTCTTGTTGCTCTTCACTCACAGAATTTTTATGCTTATGAAATCTATCAAAATATGTGTTACAAGCTGTTTTAAACTTATTCCAAATATCATCAGAAAACTTTCTAGGCACATGACCTATTTTTTTCCAATCAGACTGAATTTTCTTTAAAGTATCTGTTGCCACTGCCCAATCTTCACTATCTTTTAAAGATTCTGCAACTTCAATTAAAGCTAATTTTTTCTTTAAATTATCTTGTTGTTCTTTCTTTTCTTCTTTATAGAATTGATTTTTAGAGCTATTAAACTTTTTTGTAGCTGCTTTAAACTTTTGCCAAACTTCTTCACTCTTAGCATACGGTAATTTACCAGCATTAAAATACTCTTGTCTTAACTTTTCTATATCGTTAATACTGTTTTGCCAATCTTTATGGGTTTTATTACCGAAGTATCATAAGCATCTAACCTTTCTATTACTAATAATTTCTGATTAATAATTTCTTGGTATTTCGATTTCATATCACGAAAGTATTCATGACGCTTATCGTGAATTTTTTTAGTAGCAGCACTAAACTTTTGCCAAACCTCTTCTCTTACTTCTTTTGCAACAGGACCAATGTCTTCTTTCCATATTTTATGAAGCTCTTGCAACTCTTTAAAAGCTGTATTAACATCATTAGAATTAGCTAATTCTTCTGCCTTAGCTACTATTTTTAATTTTTCTTCTAAATTATTTTTAAAATCTAAATCTCTAAAATCATTACTTAAATGTAATAAATCATAAAAACGCTCTACATGATGATGGTATGTTTTCCAAGTATCATTGTATCTATTTTTAGAAACTGGCCCAATAGAACGCCAAGTGTCTTGCAAAGCTCTAAACTCGTTATACATAGTTTTAGAGTCGGCATTTTCGATAAGATTTTTTAAACCTTCAATAACCTCTTCTCTTTTAGCTAAGTTAGCATTCATTTGCTTTTCTAAAGCATTATAATGTGCGTCTCTTTGCTTTTTATATTCAGACAATAAGCTATTATACTCTCCTTTTACAGGACTCGAAAATTGAAAATCGATAGAATTACCGCCTTCATCTAAAAAAGCTTTCTTCTTATCTGCTAATAATGCGCCAAATTTTGCATTAAAAGCTGTTTTAATACTTTCAACTTCGTTTTTAATTTTATTTACAGCATTGTTAGATAATGTATCTTGTAACTCTTTAACAAGTTCTTCTAAAGAAAGAATCGTATAATCTTTTTCTTCTTTAACTACAGATTCTTCAGAATCTTCAGCTTTTTCTGCTACAGAATTCTCTACTTCTTCTACAGCTTTTAAAATCGCATCATCTTCTGCTGATGAAGCCTCTGTATTTTTTTGTTCTAGATTAGAAGTCTCATTAACTACTTCTACTTTCTTATCCTCGTTATCATTATTGTTATCTAACATATCTACAATGTTTAAGTTCGTTTAATAATACACTATTATTATAGTTTATAAATATAAGTACAACTTACTAGTTATACAAAATGTTCGGTTAAAATATACTATTTGTTTTCGTTCCGGATGCGCCAAGATTCTTCTGCTTGCAATTCTAGCATTTCATAACCATTTTTAATTGCAGCACCTTTCTCTTTTCCTTTTGCTAAAAAACTAGATATTTCTGGATTATAAATTAAATCGAATAACAAGTGTTTTTCAGTTAAATATTGATACGGAATATTTGGACATAAATGCGTATTTGGAGAAGTACCAAGTGGTGTACAATTAATTATTACCGTAAAATCTTTTATCATTTCTTCGGATAAATCACTGTAAGAAATTTCTTTTTTTCCTGAAGGATTTCTAGAGACGAATTTAAATTTGATATCATTTTTCTTTAAAGCATAGGCAATTGCTTTTGATGCACCGCCAGTTCCTAAAATTAAAGCTTTGGTATGATGCTTTTTAAGAAAAGGCTTAATTGATTTTTCAAAACCAACAACATCTGTGTTATAACCTTTTAAATTTCCTCTTTTGGTAAATTTAATTGTATTAACTGCCCCTATTTCTTCTGCCGTTTTATCTAACTTATCTAAATATTTAATTACTTCTTCTTTATACGGAATTGTAACATTTATACCACTTACAAATTCTTCATTTTTAATAACTGCTGGCAGTTCTTTTATATCTTGAAGATCAAAATTTTTATAATGATAAGTAGACAAACCTAATTTTTTAAATTTATCAGCAAAATAACCTCTAGAAAAAGAGTAAGAAATATCTTTACCTAAAAGACCAAAAACTTTATTTTTTTGTTTTTCCATAAAAATCGATTATTAAAATTAATGCAATACCTAAAATAATATAAAATATAGCGAACCATGTTTCTGATGAAGAAAAATCGGCATAAATCTAGTGTAGTTTTCTACGATTCTATTTCCTTTATTATCTAGTAAATACTTATTATCAACAGCTAAATAAACAGCTTTTTTAAACGGCCAAACAATACCTAAAGAGCCTGTTATAAAACCTATTATAACAGCAGTAACTATTGCATTATATCTTTTTAAAACATATCCTAAAACATGACTTATAGAAACCAATCCAAAAGCAGAACCTGCAGTAAAAACCGATATTATTTTTAAGTATCTTATTTTTTCTGGATCAGATAAAACATCAAAATTACCTATTAGTAAATTGGTGACTACAAAAAATAATTCGTTAACAGCATCTACTAAAAGTAAAACGTAATTACCCATTAAAATTAAGATGAAAGAGCCCGAAAGTCCGGGTAAAGTCATACCGAAACACCAACAATTCCACAGAAAAAAACAAACCATAAATTGTCATTTTCTCCTGCAGGTTTTAAAAAACTTATCCCTAAACCTATACTTGCACCAATTATTAACGAAATAATATTTTTACGATTCCATTCTCCAAAGTCTTTACCTATATAATAAATAGAACCGATTATCATGCCGAAAAACCAGCTCCAAACATAAAGCTCGTAATGCTCTAAAAAATAATCTAAAACCAATGAAATACTAAAGTAGCTAAAAATACTTCCACCCATTATCAGTAATAAAAACTGACCGTTGACGTATGAATAAAAACTCGAAAACCTACCGCTAATTAACAATTTAAATGCTGTAATGTTTACTTTTCTAAAAGACTGAATTAACTCTTCATAAAACCCAAACACAAAAGAAACTGTTCCTCCGTAAACACCAGGTACTTTATTTGCAGCACCCATTGCCAAACCTTTTAAAAAAGATACAACTTTTGTAAGAAAGTTCTTTCGACCTGCATTATGCTTTTTTAACCGCTAATTTTTCCATTAATAAAATAAGCACAAAACCAACTATTGCTAAAACTACTGCCATTAATAACTTCGGATCTCCATCAAAAGAATTCGGAGAAATACTAACTTGTTTTAATGGCACTTCTATTCCGTGAGAATTTATACGTGTAGTTATAGTTTCTTTCCAAGGCCAAATCTTGTTTAAAGAACCAATTATAAAACCTGTTAATACCGCTAATGTGTAGTTTTTATAATTTGCAAACATCCATTTTAAAATCTTAGAAAAAGATAACAAACCTACAATTGCACCCAAACCAACTGCCGCTATTGTTTTAATATCTCTATCATTTACGGCAGATAAAATTGGTTTATAAGCACCTAATAAAACTAAAATAAACGCACCGAAAACACCTGGTAAAATCATTGCGCAAATTGCAATTGCGCCTGCCAAAAACATAAATAACAAAGAAGAACTTTCTGTAACTAACGGATTAAGGGTTGTAATAAAATATGCTACGAAAGCACCTACGATTAAAATTGTATAGGTTATAAAATTCCATTTTGTGATTTGTTTACCAATGTAAATAATACTTGCTAAAACTAATCCGAAGAAAAAAGACCATAATAAAACTGGTTCATTTTCTAACAACCACTTTATTGTTTTGGCTAAAGAAATTATACTTATAAAAATTCCGATAAAAAGAGCCAATAAAAAAGAGCCGTTTACTTGTTTCCAGGCAGCTTTAATTCCGTCTGATTTTAAAGTTTTTAACAAGCCTAAATTCACGTTAGCAATAGAGCCTAAAAGCTCTTCATAAATTCCGAAATAAATGCAATTGTTCCTCCGAAAACACCAGGCACAACATCTGCAGCACCCATTGCCATTCCTTTTAAAGCTATGACTAAATAGTCTTTTATACCTCTTCCCATTTTATTTTGTTATTTTTGTAAAAAACGAAGATAATAGAATTTAAAGAGAAAATAGAACCTTTATTTTATTTGTAACTTTTTATTGACATAGAAAAATGGCCAAGAAAGGAAAAGAAAAAAACACTGCTAATAAAGCTAAACATACTAAGTTAATGAATAGAAAAATTAACAAAGTAAAGTTAGAAAAACAGTTACATAAAGAACGTTTAAAAGCAATTATTAAAAAAGCCAACGAAGCCAAAAATAATGAAGCATAGTTTAAAATATAATTTAGGCGTAGTTACTTCTTTACCTCTCTTACCTTTGCTATATTTTCAAGGAAAAAATATTAGAAAAAATGTACCAACATTACCGAAGCAAAAGAAACTATAGGTTTTGTAAATAATAATTTCTCTTCGGATTTACACATTCTTACTATCGGAGAAAGTACAATTGCAGGTGTTGGTGTAGATTATCATAAAAACGGATTTACCGGCGCTTTGGCAACAACGCTTTCTACTAAATTACAAAAAAATATACATTGGCGTGTGTATGCAAGAAGCGGATATACTGTAGCAAAAGTAACTACTAAAATAATACCTAAAATTGAAGAGACTAAAGTCGATATAATTGTTATCGGAATGGGCGGAAATGATGCTTTCACCTTAAATTCTCCAAAGAAATGGTTAAAAGATATTGAAAATTTAATTAATTCTATTCAAAAAAAGTTTCCGAGAGACACCTATTTACTTTACAAACATGCCACCTATTAAAGAGTTTCCGGCATTTACAAAAACAATAAAATTTGTAATCGGAAATTTAGTTGAGATTTTGGGATCTGAACTGAAGAATTACCTTAAATCTAAAGAAAATATTTTTTATTATGATGAAGTTATCACGCTAAAAAACTGGAGTAAAAGAAACAATTTGTCTCATAAAAATTCGAGTCTTTATTTTAGTGATGGCGTTCATCCATCAGAATTAACTTATAAAATATGGGCTAAAGAAATGGCTACATTTATAAGTTCTAAATTTAAGGCATAAAAAAACCTCAAGCTTTTACTTAAGGTCTGTTTTATAAATAGATTATTTATCTATTGAGCCTAATACTCGCTTCATAAAAGTGTTTAAGGCCTCTTTTCTAGGAGCGCCATCTTTTACCATTTTATCAACTTCGATAGCTCCGTACATATTAGAAATCAACTCTCCGATAACATCTAATTCTTCATCTTTTAAAGAAGGAACTTCTGTTAAAGCTTCTAAAGTTTCTATGGTTTCTAAAACATAATCTTGATCGTTTTCTTCGATAAAATTTGTTAAGTGTTTAATTACAGGTAACTTCATAATTAAATAATTTCGCTTGCTAAGTCTTTTAAAACATCAAACTTATTTGTTTGCGCTTGATTTTTAAAACTTCCACTTTCAAAAGTTGCAAAAGTTGGCAAATTACTAACATCTGCTAATTTTCTACTTTCTCGAAATTTTTCTGCATCTGCAATTACAAAAGCAACGTTTTCATTTTCTGAAGCTAATTTTTTAAACTTTGGCTTCATTATTCTGCAATTACCACACCAAGTAGCAGAATATTGCACAATTACCTTATCATTATTATTAACAATTTCTTGTAAATTGTCTTCTGTTAATTCTTGTAACATAGTTGTAGTTTTTTAAAATATTCGTGTTTAGAAAACTTCTAAACACGAATATTATCAATTATTTGTTAGTGAGAAGCTAAATATTCTGCAGTTCCTTTTGCATTAGGAGACATTGCATCTTTACCTTCTTCCCAGTTTGCTGGACAAACTTCTCCGTTTTTCTGAACGTGAGCGTAAGCATCAATTAAACGTAAAAATTCGTTTACATTTCTACCAACTGGCATGTGGTTTATTCCTTCATGAAAAACTGTTCCTTCCTCATCAATTAAATAAGTTGCTCTATAAGTTACATTATCTCCTTCTACTTGTATTGTTTGAGTAGCTTCATCAAAAGTTTCATTAGAAATATCTAAAATACCTAAAATAGAAGATAAGTTTCTGTTGCTATCTGCTAAAATTGGGTAAGTTACCCCTTCGATACCACCATTGTCTTTAGAAGTATTTAACCATGCAAAATGTACTTCGGTGTATCACAAGACGCACCAATTACAATAGTATTCCTTTTTTCAAATTCAGCTAAAGCTTCTTGAAAAGCATGTAATTCTGTAGGACAAACAAATGTAAAATCTTTAGGATACCAAAATAATAATACTTTCTTGTTCTTATTTTTTGCTTCTTCTAAAACATTAATTTTGAACGTATCTCCCATTTCGTTCATTGCGTCTACATTTAAATCCGGAAATTTTTTACCAACTGCTGTTGCCATTTTTTATAAGTTTTAAGTAATTATTAATTCGTTATTTGAGACCACAAAGATATAAATGAGTATAGATTATTTGTTAGAATTTAATGTTAAGTTTTTATTATACTATAAATTAAATTTATCAAAATCAATTAAAAAAATAGACTAAAATTATTCGAATTATTTTAATTAAAAATTTGTAAATTTAATGAGAAAACATTTTAAATAGTTTTTAGTTATTTTAAAATAAAAACTATAGATAATAATTATTCATAAAAAACCTGTAGGTTTGCATTGTCAAATTAAATATTATAAAAAATGAAAAACAATCCTCACGCTAATAGTCAACCACACGGAGATAATTTCGATTTAAATGAAAGTGCAGCTAATTGCCCTTTTTTAAGCGGAACTACAAAACAAACATCTCGGTCAAGGTGTTAAAAACCGAGATTGGTGGCCAAACGAATTAAAGTTAAATATTTTACGTCAAAACGCAGCAAAATCGAACCCAATGGGAGATGATTTTGATTATGCAGAAGCTTTTAAAAGTTTAGATTATGATGCCATTAAAAAAGATTTAAAAGAATTTATGACAGATTCTCAAGATTGGTGGCCTGCAGATTATGGACATTACGGAGGATTGATGATACGTATGGCGTGGCATAGTGCTGGTACATATAGAGTTGGTGACGGACGAGGAGGCGCAGGAGCAGGAAACCAACGTTTTGCACCAATTAACAGTTGGCCGAGATAATGGTAACTTAGATAAAGCAAGATTGTTATTATGGCCAATTAAACAAAAATATGGTAACAAAATATCTTGGGCAGATTTAATGATTTTAGCAGGAAACTGTGCTTTAGAGTCAATGGGATTTCCAACTTTTGGTTTTGCAGGAGGTCGTGAAGATGTTTGGGAACCTGAGCAAGATATTTATTGGGGAAGTGAAACTGAATGGGGAGCGAATGAGGAAAGATATGATGATGGCGAATTAGAAGATCCTTTAGCGGCAGTTATGATGGGTTGGATTTATGTAAATCCAGAAGGACCAAACGGAAATCCAGATCCGATGGGTTCTGCTCAAAATGTTCGAGAAACTTTTGGTAGAATGGCAATGAACGATGAAGAAACTGTTGCTTTAGTTGCTGGTGGACATACTTTTGGAAAAGCACACGGTGCTGCAGATCCTAATAAATATGTTGGTAAAGAACCTCATGGTGCTTCAATAGAAGAAATGAGTACAGGTTGGAAAAACAGTTTTGGTACCGGTGTTTTAGATGATACAATTACAAGTGGTATTGAAGGTGCTTGGACACCAAATCCTACTCGTTGGGATGCAGATTATTTTGATGTATTATTAAATTACGAATGGGAATTAACAAAAAGTCCTGCTGGCGCACATCAATGGAAACCAACCGCGGCTTCAAATGCTAAAATGGCACCAAAAGCTGGTGACGCAAATGGCAGACAAGATTTAATGATGACTACTGCTGATATTGCATTAAAAGTAGATCCTAAATATTTAGAAATTTCTAAAAAATTTCATGCAGATCATAAAGCATTCGAAGATGCATTTGCACGTGCTTGGTACAAATTAACTCATCGTGATTTAGGACCTACTTCTCGTTACTTAGGTCCAGAAGTTCCACAAGAAGAATTGTTGTGGCAAGATCCAGTTCCTGCAGTAAACTATACATTAAGTGATGCTGATATTGCGAATTTAAAGGTTATGATAATTGATAGCGGTTTAACAATATCTCAATTAGTAACTACGGCTTGGGCTTCTGCTTCAACATTTAGAGGTTCAGATAATCGTGGTGGAGCAAATGGAGCGCGTATTGCTTTAGAACCGCAACGTAGTTGGGAAGTTAACAACCCAAAAGAATTGGCGAAAGTTCTAGAAACTTTAGAAGGTGTGAAAAACAAGTTTGAAGGCGAAGTTTCTTTAGCTGATTTAATTGTTTTAGGAGGAAATGTTGGTCTAGAAAAAGCATTAAAAAATGCCGGTTATAATGAAACTGTTGCTTTTATTCAAGGTCGAGGCGATGCTACCCAAGAACAAACTGATGTTGAGCAATTTGGATATTTAGAGCCATTAGCTGATGGTTTTAGAAATTACATTAAAAAAGATTTAGCAATTGCTGCAGAAGATTTATTAATCGACAAAGCTAATTTATTAACACTTTCTGTACCAGAATTAACTGTTTTAGTTGGTGGATTAAGAGTTTTAGGAGCTAATTATGATGGTTCTGATTACGGAGTTTTTACAGACAATGTTGGGACTTTAACGAACGATTTCTTTAAAAATATTTTAGATTTTACTTACACGTGGAAAGCAACTTCTGAAGACGATAAATATTTTGAAGGAAGCAACCGAAATACCGGAGAAGTGAAATTTAAAGGTACGAGAGCTGATTTAATTTTTGGATCTAATACTGAACTTAGAGCAATTGCTGAAGTCTATGGTGCAAACGACGGTCAAGATCGTTTTGTAAAAGACTTTATTGCCGCTTGGACTAAAGTGATGAACTTAGACAGATTTGATGTAAAATAATCTATATAAATCTAAAAAGGATAGGTTTTGCAAAACCTATCCTTTTTTTAAACTTTTAAATTATGAATATTTTAAATACTTTTTTTAACGCTATTCAATCTATGAATATCAATATGATTGAAACTTTGTTAAGAAAATTTCCTAACCTAGCGAACTCAAAAGACAAAAGGGGTTTTAGTCCTTTAGTTTTTGCAACTTATTTTGATAAAAAAGAAATTGCAGAAACCTTACTTAAGCATAACGCAAATGTAAACCATCAAGATGCGAAAGGAAATACTGCTTTGTTAGGTGTAGCATTTAAAGGCAATGTAGAAATTGCAGAATTGCTACTTAAAAACAATGCAAATATTAACATGCAGAACAACCAAGGTTATTCAGCTTTAATTTTTGCAACACTTTACAATCAAGAAAAAATGGTTGAATTTTTACTTAACAAAAATGCAGATTTCAACTTAAAAGATGTTGAAGGTAAAACTGCTTTAGATCATGCAAAAATTAAAAGCTTTGATGCGATTATTACGTTGCTAGAAAATAAAAAATCTACTTGTTTGCAAACAATTTAATATCGTTTGCAGACACTTCTTTCTCTCCTAAAATCAACAATCTTTCTACAACATTTCTAAGTTCCCTTATATTTCCTGTCCAATCATATTTTTGTAAAAGTGCAATAGCATCTTTAGAAAATTCTTTTTTAGTTGAACCTTGTTCTTTAGAAATTTTATTAGCAAAAAACTCTACTAATAAAGGTATATCTTCTCTTCTATCATTTAAAGCAGGTACTTTAATTAAAATTACAGCCAATCTATGATACAAATCTTCCCTAAATCTTCCTTGTGCAATTTCTTCTTTTAAATTTTTATTAGTAGCTGCAACAATTCTTACATTTACTTTGATGTCTTTATCAGAACCAACTCTTTGAATTTTATTTTCTTGTAAAGCTCTTAACACTTTTGCTTGCGCAGACAAGCTCATATCCCCTATTTCATCTAAAAATATAGTTCCGCCATTTGCTGCTTCAAACTTACCTGCCCTATCTTTATTTGCTCCAGTAAAAGATCCTTTTACATGCCCAAATAATTCACTTTCTATTAACTCAGAAGGTATTGCTGCACAATTTACTTCAATCATTGGCGCTTTAACTCTATCTGATTTTTCGTGTAACCAATGTGCTACCAATTCTTTTCCTGTTCCGTTTGGCCCAGTTATTAAAACTCTTGCATCTGTTGCCGCAACTTTTTCTATAATTTCTTTAATATGAGAAATCGCATCACTTTCTCCTATCATTTCATAGTTTTTGCTGACTTTTTTCTTCAGTCTTTTGTTTTCGACAATTAAAACCTTTTTATCCAAAGCATTTCTAACTGTATTTAACAACCTGTTTAAATCGGCGGCTTAGAAATATAATCGAAAGCACCTAAACGCATTGTATTTACTGCGGTATCAAGATCTCCGTGACCGGAAATCATCACAATTGGTATTTCTGGTTTTATTTTTTGCTTTTTCTAACACCTCAACACCATCCATTTTAGGCATTTTAATATCGCATAAAACCAAATCGTAATCGTTATTTTTTATCATCTCTATACCCAACAAACCATCTTCTACTTCTTCAACATTATATGCATCATTTTCTTCAGAAATAATTTTTTTCAAAACTCTTCTAATTGCTGCTTCGTCTTCGATAATTAATATCTTGCTCATAAATTTTTATTTGAAACGTAATTTAAATAAATTTAATTCAAAATTATATCTAAACCTTTAATTCTTTTTCTTGTTTAATTATCTATTGATTTTGATATAAGTGAACATCTCTTTGTGGAAAAGGAATCGAAATATTATGTTCTCTAAATGCTTTTTCTATCGCAAACCTTAAATCGCTTTGTACAAACCTTGTTTCGAAACTGTTATTTAAAGAAAAAACCAATTTAAAATTTAAAGAACTATCTCCAAAATCAGCAAAAAGCACTTTGGGTTCTGGTATTTTTAAAATTTTATCGTGGTCTTTTGTAACATCTATCAATATTTTTTTAACTAGCTCTACATCACTACCGTAGGCAACACCAACAGAAACGGACTCTCTAGTCTCTGTTCCGTTTTCTGTCCAATTAAATAATATTTTTGTTAAATATAAATGATTAGGTATTACCAATACTTTATTATCAATAGTTACAGCTCTTGTGGTTCTTAATCTAATATCTAAAACTCTACCAACTTTACCATCTAACTCTATAATATCGCCTACATGAACAGATTTATCAACCAAAATAAAAATACCGGAAATAATGTCTTGAAACAAAGTTTGCAAAGCCAAACCAACACCAATTAACAATACAGCAGAAGCCGCAAAAACAGCCGTAACATTAACCCCGAAGCATCCATAGCCACTAAGAAAATAACCAAAAAAACTAGCCATCTTATATAACTAAAAACGCTAATAAATTTAACTTTATCATTTTCTGGCATTTTTCTAGTTACAAATCTGCGTACTAGTTTCAAGGCGAAAGCGGTTAACAAAAGTGCTACTGCAACAAATATTAGTCCTTTTACAGTAATACTAATTTCATCACTAAATTTAAAAGTATAATCTAAAATAGATGTTGTTTCTTCTTTTATAGCTTCTTTTACTTTTTCTAAACTGTCTTGCATTTATCCTTTATATTTTAACCACTTATACAAATCTTTATAAGTTGCTTTTTTACCATACATTAAAATACCAACTCTATAAATTTTTGCTGCTAACCAAACCATAAATACAAATGTAACTAATAATAAAGCCATTGAAATTAATAATTCGTACCAAGAAACCCCAAAAGGAACTCTCATTAACATTACAATTGGCGCTGTAAAAGGAATATGAGAAAACAAGACTGCAATAGAACCATGCGGATCATTCATTACTGTCGCAAAACCAACATAAACTCCTAAAATTAATGGTAACATTATTGGCAACATAAATTGTTGCGTGTCTGTTTCGTTATCTACTGCTGCACCAACAGCTGCAAACAACGAACTATACAACATAAATCCTCCTAAAAAGTAAAATATAAACAACACAAATAGCTTTAAAATTGGTAATTTTAGTATTTCTTGAACAACAATTTGCCCTTTATCACCTTCAGTTGCTTGCTTAACTGCATCCATTTGCTCTGCTGGTACTCTTGCTGATTGCATTTCTACAATATCTACACCAAATATTGAAGAAACAACCGTAAGAATTACAAATAATAAAACTCCCCAAATAAAGAACTGTAATAATCCTGCGGATGCATTACCTAAAATTTTACCCAACATTAATTGAAATGGCTTTACTGATGACACAATTATTTCTATAATTCTACTTGTTTTTTCTTCGATAACACTTCTCATCACAGAAGTACCATAAATCATTACAAACATCATTAATAAATAACCTGCAATTGCCCCAACACCAATTTTTAAACCATTAATTAATTTTGATGATTGCTCTCCGGAAAAATTGAACATTTTAATATCTGTATTGATTTTAGATGCTTCTATTTTATCTAAATCGATACCAAAATCGGTTAGTTTTATATTTCTGATTTTTTGTTCAATCTTATTTTCTAAAGAATTCATAACAGACATTCCTGGTGATTCTTTAGAGTAGAATTCTATTGATTTTGCTAAAACCTCTAAACTATCTTGTTTAGGAATTAACAATGCGCCATAAAAATCACCTTCTTCTACCTTCTTTTTTGTTTCCTCAACTCCTAAATCTGTGTAATCTAAATAATGAATCGTTTTTGTATTTTTAAAATCTGCTTTCGAAAAAAACTCAGAATTATCTACATAAACTATTTTTTTAATTTTTTCATCATTTTTTTGCATCAGAAAAAAGACTAATGCACCCATACCTACCATAATTAGCGGACTCAAAAAAGTCATAATTATAAATGATTTATTACGAACTTTAGCAATAAACTCTCTTTGTATAATTAACTTTAACTTGCTCATCTTCTTAATTATTTTTGTTTATTGCTTGTATAAAAATATCATTTGCGCTCGGAATAAGCTCTACAAAATGTTGTACTTCTCCTCTACTTGTTAAAAATGATAACAATTCATTTGCCGTTTTACCTGTTGGTATTTTTACGTTTAAAGTTAAACTGTCGTTTAATAATTTAAAATCTGATGGATACACTTTAAAGTGTTCTTTTAAAATACTTTCTACTTCTGTAGGATTTTGAGTATTTAAACCAACTTGAAACGTATTTGTTCTAAACTTACGTTTGATATCGTCTAACTTACCGTCTAAAATTTTGTTTGATTTATCTATCAAAGCAATTTCATCACACATTTCTTCTACCGACTCCATTCTATGAGTCGAAAAAATTATTGTAGCACCTTCATCTCTTAATTGTAAAATCTCTTTAGCAATTAATTGCGCATTAATAGGATCGAAACCAGAAAAAGGTTCATCAAAAATTAATAATTTAGGATTGTGCATTACAGTAACAATAAACTGCACTTTTTGCGCCATTCCTTTAGAAAGTTCTTCTATTTTTTTATTCCACCAAGCAGAAATATCAAATTTTTCGAACCAATACTTTAATCTTTTTTTCGCTTCAGATTTACTTAAACCTTTTAATTGTGCCAAATACAAAGCTTGCTCGCCAACCTTCATAGACTTATATAAACCACGTTCTTCCGGCAAATAACCAATTTGAGCTGTATGATGCGGTGCTAGTTTTTCTCCATCTAAAATGACAGAACCACTATCTGCCATTGTTATTTGGTTTATAATTCTAATTAAAGACGTTTTACCCGCACCGTTTGGTCCTAACAAACCGTAAACACTTCCTTTAGGAATTGCAAGTGAAACATTATTTAACGCAGTATAATCTCCGTATCTTTTAACTACGTTATTTATTTCTAATAAATTCTTCATTGATTAAAGTAGATTTTCATTTTAGGTAAAAAGCCTAACAAAATTACATATTTTATAACTATTAGTGTAACATCAACTAAAAACGTTACAGTTTAATTTTATGTTAAATTTACTATGCATGCATAACTTTTTTGAAATTTACTATGCACGCATAATAAATTTTATTATATTTGAACCAATGAATAAAAATAAATCAATAGATCATCAATTAAGAGCAACATGGCAAGCCGTTGCAAAATTGTATAACGAACAAGCGTTAACACATAATAGCACAATGGCT
Organism: Polaribacter sp. HA6-7; assembly: GCF_055693625.1. Lineage (NCBI taxonomy): Bacteria > Pseudomonadati > Bacteroidota > Flavobacteriia > Flavobacteriales > Flavobacteriaceae > Polaribacter > Polaribacter sp. HA6-7. Next base: position 751,847 of record NZ_CM146338.1, on the reverse strand, counting down.
ACAGCTTTCGTTTTGTTAAATATTGATAAGCAAAACGGAACGCCGTCTACAGCTTTAGGGCCGTTAATGGGAATGGAACCAACTAGCCTTTCTAGAATTTTAAAAAACATGGAAGACAAAGGTGCTATTTGCAGAGAAAAAACCCAGACGATGGTAGAAGCGTAATTATTAAATTAACAGAATACGGTAAAGAAATGCGTAAAATTTCTAAAGGACACGTTATTCAATTTAATGAAACAGTAATAAATAATGTTACAGAAAAAGACTTAGAAGGTTTTTTTAATGTGACCTCTACCATAAATAAATTAATAGCAGATAAAGAAATTTATAAAGAAATCAACAATAAAGCAGTATAAAAAATCAAACAAATGACTAGAAGAATTAAAAAAGTAGCAATTATTGGTTCCGGAATTATGGGAAGCGGTATTGCTTGTCATTTTGCTAATATTGGTGTAGAAGTTCTTTTATTGGACATTGTTCCAAGAGAATTAACCGATAAAGAAAAAGCAAAAGGATTAACATTAGAAGACAAAGTTGTTAGAAACCGATTGGTTAATGATGCATTAACAGCATCTTTAAAATCAAAACCGTCTCCGATATACAATCAGAAATTTGCAAACAGAATTACTACAGGTAATTTAGAAGATGATATTGCAAAGGTTGCAGATGTAGATTGGATTATGGAAGTTGTTGTAGAAAGACTAGATATAAAAAAGATAGTTTTCGAAAAATTAGAAAAATACAGAACTCCGGGTACAATAATTTCTTCTAATACTTCGGTATTCCTATCAAGTTTATGAACGAAGGAAGAAGTGAAGATTTTCAAAAGCATTTTGCTGTAACACACTTTTTTAATCCGCCAAGATATTTAAAACTTTTTGAAGTTGTTCCTGGACCTGATTGTAAACAAGAAGTTACAGATTTCTTAATGATGTATGGTGAGAAATTTTTAGGTAAAACATCGGTTTTAGCTAAAGATACACCGGCATTTATTGGTAACAGAATCGGTATTTTCGGAATTCAATCTTTATTTCATCAAGTTAAAGAATTAGGCCTAACAGTAGAAGAAGTAGACAAGTTAACAGGACCAGTAATTGGTAGGCCTAAATCGGCTACTTTTAGAACTGTAGATGTTGTTGGTTTAGATACTTTAGTTCATGTTGCTAATGGAATTTACGAAAACTGCCCTAATGACGAAGCTCATGAGCTTTTCAAACTTCCTGATTTCATCAATACGATGATGGAAAACAAGTGGTTGGGTAGTAAAACCGGACAAGGTTTCTACAAAAAAGCTGTTGTTGATGGTAAAAAAGAAATCTTAACGCTAGATTTAGATACGATGGAGTATCGTTCTAAAAAAAGAGCAAAATTTGCAACGTTAGAATTAACAAAAACAATAGATAAACCAATCGACAGATTTAAAATCTTAGTTGGTGGTAAAGATAAAGCTGGTGAGTTTTACAGAAAAAACTTTGCAGCAATGTTTGCATACGTTCAAAATAGAATTCCAGAAATTTCTGATGAATTGTATAAAATTGACGATGCAATGAAAGCTGGTTTCGGTTGGGAAAACGGACCTTTCGAAATTTGGGATGCAGTTGGTGTAGAAAAAGGTATCGAATTAATGAAAGCTGAAGGACATGAACCTGCTGCATGGGTTACAGAAATGTTAGCTGCTGGTTCTAAATCTTTTTACTCTGTTAAAGAAGGCGCAACTTATTTTTATGATGTTGCTTCTAAAGCTCAAAGTAAAAAACCTGGTCAAGAATCATTTATTATTCTAGATAACATCAGAAAATCAAATCAAGTATTTAAAAATTCGGAGTAGTTATCGAAGATATAGGAGACGGTATTTTAAATATAGAATTCCAGTCTAAAATGAACACAATTGGTGGAGATGTTTTAGCAGGAATTAATAAAGGTATCGACTTAGCTGAAAAAGATTTTCAAGGTTTAGTTGTTGGTAACCAAGCGTCGAATTTCTCTGTTGGAGCAAATATTGGTATGATTTTTATGATGGCTGTAGAGCAAGAATATGATGAATTAAATTATGCCATTAAATATTTTCAAGACACAATGATGCGTATGCGTTATTCATCAATTCCAACAATTTCTGCTCCTCATGGAATGGCATTAGGTGGTGGTTGTGAAATCTCTTTACATGCAGATAAAGTTGTTGCTGCAGCAGAAACTTATATGGGATTAGTAGAGTTTGGTGTTGGTGTTATTCCTGGTGGTGGTGGTTCTAAAGAAATGGCTTTAAGAGCATCAGATTCATTTAGCAAAGGAGATGTAGAGTTAAATGTTTTACAAGAAAACTTTTTAACAATTGGTATGGCTAAAGTATCTACTTCTGCGCACGAGGCTTTCGATTTAGGCTTACTTCAAAAAGGTAAAGATGTAGTTGTTGTAAACAAAGACAGACAAATTGCTACCGCTAAAGCACATGCTAAATTAATGGCAGAAAGTGGTTACACGCAACCTGCAACAAGAAAAGATGTTAAAGTGTTAGGTAAACAAGCATTAGGGATGTTTTTAGTAGGAACAGATTCTATGGAACATTCTAATTACATTTCACAACACGATATGAAAATAGCCAATAAGTTAGCTTATGTTATGGCGGGTGGAGATTTATCTGAACCAACATTGGTTACAGAACAGTATTTATTAGACTTAGAGCGTGAAGCATTTTTATCGTTATGTACAGAACGTAAAACGTTAGAAAGAATTCAGGCAATGTTAAAAACTGGTAAACCTTTAAGAAACTAAAATTTTATGAAAACAGCATATATAGTAAAAGCATATAGAACTGCAGTTGCAAAGGCTCCAAAAGGTGTTTTTCGCTTTAAACGTGCAGACGAGTTGGGTGCAGAAACAATCCAACACATGATGAAAGAATTACCAAATTTAGACGTAAAACGTATAGATGACGTAATTGTTGGTAACGCAATGCCAGAAGGTTCGCAAGGATTAAATATGGCTCGTTTTATCTCTTTAATAGGATTAAATTCTGTTGATGTACCAGGAGTTACAGTAAACCGTTTTTGTTCTTCCGGATTAGAAACAATTGCAATGGCAGCTGCAAAAATACAAGCTGGTATGGCAGATTGTATTATAGCTGGTGGAGCAGAAAGTATGAGTTCTGTACCAATGACTGGTTTTAAACCAGAATTAAATTACGACACCATTAAAGATGGTCATGCAGATTATTATTGGGGAATGGGAAACACTGCAGAAGCAGTTGCAAATCAATTTAAAGTTTCGAGAGAAGATCAAGATGAATTTGCATACAATTCTCACATGAAAGCGTTAAGAGCACAAGCAGAAAATCGTTTTCAAGACCAAATTGTTCCAATAGAAGTTGAAGAAACTTATTTGGATTCAAATGGTAAAAAAGCAACTAGAAAATATACTGTAAATAAAGATGAAGGACCAAGAAAAGGAACCTCTACTGCGGTATTAAATAAATTAAGACCTGTTTTTGCCGCTGGCGGAAGTGTTACTGCTGGTAATTCATCTCAAATGAGTGATGGTGCTGCATTTGCTATGGTAATGAGCGAAGAAATGGTTAAAGAATTAAACTTAGAGCCAATTGCAAGAGTGGTAAATTATGCTGCTGCTGGTGTAGAACCTAGAATTATGGGAATTGGCCCTGTGGCTGCAATACCAAAGGTATTAAAACAAGCAGGTTTACAGCAAAATGATATCGAGTTAATCGAGTTAAATGAAGCTTTTGCTTCACAATCTTTAGCAGTAATGCGAGAGCTAAACTTAAACCCAGATATTGTTAATGTAAATGGTGGTGCAATCGCTTTAGGGCATCCTTTAGGTTGTACAGGCGCAAAATTATCGGTACAATTATTCGATGAAATGCGTAAAAGAGATATGAAAAACAAATACGGAATGGTTACCATGTGTGTTGGAACAGGGCAAGGTGCTGCTGGTGTATTCGAATTCCTTAGTTAATAACAAATTAAACAAACAAGAAAATGTCAGAATTATTAAGAGGCGGACAGTTTTTAGTAAAAGAAACTAACTGCGAAAACGTATTTACTCCGAAGACTTTACAGAGGAGCAACAAATGATGAAGGAAGCTGTGATGGAATTTAATGATAGAGAAATCATTCCTCATAAAGCTCGTTTCGAAGCTAAAGATTATGCATTAACAGAAGAAGTTATGCGTAAAGCTGGTGAATTAGGATTTTTAGGTGTTGCAGTGCCGGAAGAATTTGGTGGTTTAGGTATGGGATTTGTATCTACAATGTTAACTTGTGATTATATTTCATCCGGAACAGGATCTTTTAGTACAGCTTTTGGTGCACACACAGGTATTGGTACAATGCCAATTACTTTATATGGTACACAAGAACAGAAAGAAAAATATGTACCTAAATTAGCTACCGGAGAATGGTTTGGTGCTTATTGTTTAACAGAACCGGGTGCTGGTTCTGATGCAAACTCAGGAAAAACTACAGCAGAACTTTCGGAAGATGGAAAATCTTACAAAATTAACGGACAAAAAATGTGGATTTCGAACGCAGGTTTTTGTAGTTTAATGATTGTTTTTGCTCGTATAGAAAATGATAAAAATATTACTGGTTTTATAGTAGAATATGATCCGAGAAAATGCAAACGGAATTACTTTAGGTGAAGAAGAACACAAATTAGGTATTCGTGCAAGTTCAACTCGTCAAGTATTTTTTAATGATACAGTAGTACCAGCAGAAAATATGTTAGCTGGTCGTGGTGAAGGTTTTAAAATTGCCATGAATGCTTTAAATGTTGGTCGTATTAAACTGGCTGCAGCGTGTTTAGATTCTCAAAGAAGAGTTATTACGTATGCAACACAATACGCTACAGAACGTAAGCAGTTTAAAACTCCTATTGCAGATTTTGGTGCAATTAAGGTAAAATTGGCAGAAATGTCTACAAATGCTTATGTTGGTGAATCTGCTTCTTATAGAGCAGCTAAAGACATCGAAGATAGAATCGCATTAAGAGTTGCTGCGGGTAATACTCACCAAGAAGCAGAACTTAAAGGTGTAGAAGAATATGCAATAGAATGTTCAATCTTAAAAGTTGCCGTATCAGAAGATGTACAAAGTTGTGCAGATGAAGGTATTCAAATTTTTGGTGGAATGGGATTCTCTGAAGAAACTCCTATGGAATCTGCTTGGAGAGATGCTAGAATTGCTAGAATTTACGAAGGTACAAACGAAATTAACAGAATGCTTTCTGTTGGAATGCTTATCAAAAAAGCAATGAAAGGTCATGTAGATTTATTAGGACCTGCAACAGAAGTAGCTAATAGTTTAATGGGAATTCCTTCTTTTGAAACTCCAGATTATTCTGAGTTATTTTCAGAAGAAAAACACATGATTGCCAAATTAAAGAAAACATTTTTAATGGTTGCTGGTGCAGCACTTCAAAAATATGGGCAAGAAATCGAGTCTCATCAACAGTTATTAATTGCTGCTTCAGACATATTAATTGAAATTTATATGGCAGAATCTGCAATTTTAAGAACAGAGAAAAACGCGAAACGTTTTGGCGAAGATTCTCAATCTGTACAAATTGCGATGTCTAAATTATATTTATATCACGCAGTAGACATTATCGAAGAAAAAGGTAAAGAAAGTATTATTTCTTTTGCTGAAGGTGATGAGCAGCGTATGATGTTAATGGGATTAAAGCGTTTTACTAAATATACAAACTACCCAGATATTGTAGATTTACGTAACGAAATCGCAGAAAAAGTGAAAGCAGAAAATAAATACTGCTTCTAAAATATTTATAAAATTTTCTTAAACTTATCCAAGGTTTTTGAATTTAGTTGTTTGTTTGAGAGACCATCTGTTAAAGGATGGTCTTTTTTTATACAAGTAATAATTGTAACTTAGTTGATAAATTATTACCGATGAAACTTGTCATGAAAATCTCTGTCTCTTTAATAACTAGCATACTTTTTATTTTTTGTACTTCGGATAAGAATAAAGTTCAAGCCCAAAATCAAAAATTAAATTTTAACGATTATTGGTATCAAGGCAAAGCAGAAATAACATCATATACATTAAAGCAATCTCGTTACGGCGAGATATACGAAGGTACTGCGGTAAACATATACGTAACAGAAGATTTTTTACCGAGAAAAACAAGTAAAAGCAGATACTAAGAGTAAATCTACAATACCTGTATTAAAGTTAAATAGCACAAAAAAATTTGTCACTGGCATATATCCTTATTCTTTAATGACAAGTACCTTCTCTCCTATCAACAGCAATAAAGAGACAATAAAAATTTCTTTTTCATCACAAGAATGGTGCGGAAACACATTTGTGCAATTAAATAATCGAGAAAAATTTGAAATTGATTTTCATTCATATTTTGAAAATAATTCTGATAGACAATTAGGATTAAAAAAAGATATTTTAGAAAATGAATTATGGAATCGATTAAGGTTAAACCCTAAAAACATTGCAATTGGTCGTATGAAGATTATTCCGTCTTTCGAATATATGGCTTTAAATCATAAACGAATTATGGCCTATGATGCAGAAACTGCTTTAAAAGAAATTAAAGGATTTCTATATTTTTCTATTTTTTATCCAACATTAAAAAGAAAACTCACTATTAAATTGACAAAAGATTTCCCTTATACTATAGAATCTTGGGAAGAAGTTTCAACAATAAATAACACAAAACACACAACAACAGCAACAAAGATTAAAACAATTCTTTCACCTTATTGGCGTAAAAACAAAAAAGGAAACATAGAAGAAAGAAAAGCTTTAGGTTTGTAATTCTATCAATTAAACTTATAAAATAATGAAAATAAACAACCTTCTTCTAATTGCCTTATCAGTAATAACTCTAAGTTGTAATCAATCTGAAAAAGAAAAATCAATAAACAAGAAACTATTGATTGATGGAATAAAGTATTTATCTAGTGATGATTTAGAAGGTAGAGGTTTTTCTAAACCCGGAAATTATAAAGCGCAAGAATACATCGCAACTAAATTTAAAGAAATTGGTTTAGAAACTGAGGAATCGTCTAATTACATTCATAAATTTCCTTACACTTTTTACAGCAAAAGAAGACAAAGAATGTTTCCAGTTGAAAATTCAGATTCAGATGCATCTAAAATAAAAGATACAACTGTATTTGGCGGGAATGTAATAGGTAAAATTACTGGAAGCATCGATAAAACCATTGTTATGACCGGTCATTTAGATCATTTAGGCATTAAAAATGGTAAAATTTATAATGGTGCAGATGATGATGCTTACGGTACTGCAGCTTTATTTGCAATTGCAGATTATTTTAAAAAAACAAACCAAAGCATACATTAGTTTTTGCAGCAGTAGATGCTGAAGAAATTGGTTCTTTAGGTGCAGATTATTGGCTTAATAATTACAAACAGAAGAATAAAATTGTACTAAATATTAATATGGATATGATTGCTCATAATGATTCTTTACAACTTTATGCTGCCGGTTTACACCATTATCCTAAACTTAGAATCAGTTTAGAAAATGTAAAATCTCCAATTAATTTACTTTTTGGTCATGACAATCCTGATGATAAACAATTAGATAATTGGACATATTCTTCGGATCACAGAGTTTTTCATAGAGAAAAAATTCCTTTTATTTATTTTGGTGTAGAAGACCATAAAGATTACCATAAAGCTACAGATACATTCGAAAACATTAATACAGAATTTTACGTAGAAGCAGTTAAACTAATTGTAAAATCTATCGAAAATTTTGACACCAATTTAACCTATGAATAATTTCATAAAAAAGGGATTTATACTTGCTGGATGTACAAATATTGTCGCAGTTTTAATTTTATCTAGACTTTTTACAAATGAAACAATAAACAAATACGACACTACAGTAATGTCTAATTTTGGTTTATTAATGATTATAGTTTGGGGTTTGCTTATCTATCAGTTTCTAAAAGCTATTACAAAGCAAAATGGTTAATTGCCGTTTTTGCAATTGAAAAACTAATTTACAGCATCATCTGGATTCAATGGAGATTATCTAATAATGTAACTCCCATCTTTGAAGAAGATAAAATGGCAGGCATTTTTTATGCTATTTATGGTATAAACGATATCTTATTTTTCGTCTTTTTTCTTACGTATTTGCAAAATTATTAAAATAAAGTAATTTTAAAATAGCTAATCTCTTTTTTATCAATACTTTTGCACGCAATTTGAAAACAAAGTAATGAAACGTATTAAAGAATATAAAAAACTTTTTAAAGTTGAAGGTCCTATAGATTTAAAAGAATTAAAAAAATCTTATAGAGGATTGGTTAAAGAGTGGCATCCGAGATAAATTTCAAGATGAAACAGATAAAGAAGAAGCAGAAATTAAGAGTACCCAAATTATCGATGGATATCACTTCTTGGTAAGTATTGCTCCAGAAACTAAAGCTGCTAACTTAGATGCTTATAAAAAAACAATTACAGAATTTCAAGTAGCAGATTGGCATCATAAAAGTATGTTACTAGAAGTTACTTTTACAGATGGTAATAAGTACGAATATTTTGGTGTTAGTAAAGTTCTATTTGGAAAATTTATAAATGCAAAATCTATGAATAATTTTGGTAGAAGAAATATCTTTAACAAATTTACTTACAGAAAATCTATGAAAGCTTCTGCGACAGTTTAAATAAGATTGTATTTCACATATAAAAAAAGAGATTGCTTTAACAGTAATCTCTTTTTTATTGCATTAAAAATAAATTTATTATTCTAAAGCACTTAAATAACGCTCTGCATCTAAGGCTGCCATACAACCGGAACCTGCTGCAGTAACAGCTTGTCTATATTCTTTATCTTGAATATCTCCGGCTGCAAAAACTCCTGGTAAATTTGTTTTTGAAGATTTTCCTTTAGTAATTAAATAACCTGTTTCATCCATATCTAAAACACCTTTAAATAAATCTGAATTTGGCTTGTGTCCAATTGCAATAAAAACTCCAGTTACAGAAATATCATGAGTTTCTTTAGTTTGATTATTTATTGCTCTAACACCTTCAACAACATTATCTCCTAAAACCTCATCGATTTCAGTATTAAATAAAACCTCGATATTTGCAGTTTTATTTACTCTATGTTGCATTGCTTTAGATGCTCTCATGTAATCTTTACGCACTAACAAAGTTACTTTATTACATATATTGGCTAAATAAGTAGCTTCTTCTGCTGCCGTATCTCCTGCCCCAACAACAACAACATCTTGTCCTTTATAAAAGAATCCGTCACAAGTAGCACATGCAGAAACACCTCCACCAATCAAACGTTGTTCACTTTCTAAACCTAAATATTTTGCTGTTGCTCCTGTAGAGATAATTATTGTCTCTGCTTCAATTTCTTTGGTTTCATCAACAATAACTTTGTGAATACCACCAACTTTGTCACTCAAATCTACTTTAGTTACAAGACCGAAACGAACCTCTGTACCAAATCGTTCAGATTGTTTTTTCAAATCCTCCATCATTGCAGTACCATCTGTACCATCTGCATAGCCCGGAAAATTATCAACCTCTGTTGTTGTTGTTAACTGTCCACCCATTTGCATTCCTGTATACATTACAGGTTTCATATCTGCTCTTGCTGCATAAATTGCTGCAGTATAACCCGCAGGACCGGAACCTATAATTAAACATTTTATTTTTTCTACTGTATCTGACATAATAAATTTGTATCGAATTTTGTTATGTAAAAATATACCTTTTTACAAGTTATAAGAACGAATGTTTATAAATTTTAATAATGAAAATATAATTAATTTTAATTCTTTAAAAATCATCAATATTTTAATAAAAAAGGTTTTAATTTCTAAATATTATTCTATATTTGCAATCCTTAAATGAGAAATCATTTTCGGGGTGTAGCGTAGCCCGGTCATCGCGCCTCGTTTGGGACGAGGAGGTCGCAGGTTCGAATCCTGCCACCCCGACAAAAAGCTTAAAAATCATTAGATTTTTAAGCTTTTTTATTTTTCTAACATTTCTTTGGTAACTACTGTTCTAAAACCAATGTGGTCTGAGCTAGAACTTGGTTCCATTCCCATTCTTGCTGATATCCTGAAACTTGCGCAGTATGATTCGTGACATAAAAATGATCCACCTTTCATAACATATTCTAATTGATAAGGATTTGACGGTGAATATGATTTTTCAGCTCCTTTTGGATTGTTTAAAACTTCATCTTTGTTTAAAGATTTATAGTAATTTACATTAAACAAGTCTGAAGTCATTTCCCAAACATTACCTGCCATATCATACAAACCAATATCATTAGCAGGATAAGAACTTACAGGAGAAATGTATTCAAAACCGTCTACCGAGTTATTTTCTGTAGGAAAAGTTCCTTGCCAAGTATTAGCGTTGTTATTTAAAGCCTCTTTATTATTACCCCAAACAAAAATATTGTCATTATTTAAACCTTGCGCAGCAGCTTCCCATTCTGCTTCTGTTGGCAACCTTCTGCTTGCCCATTTGCAATATGCCAATGCATCACTATAACTCACGTGCACAACAGGATAATTGTCTTTACCTTCTATAGAACTTCCTGGTCCTTCCGGATGCTTCCAATTTGCACCAATTTTCCAACTCCACCATTGCTGATAGTTATTCATAGAAACAATTTTACCTGCGTTTTTATTAAAAATTAAACTTCCTGGTTGTAAAATAGAATCGGCAGGCTTTGGAGTATTTGGTGGTAAATCCTTTTTAATTTCATCCCAATCAATAGGCTTTTCTGCAGTGGTAATATAGTTCGTAGCTTCTACAAATTTTCTAAACTGAAGGTTTGTAACTTCATTTTTATCAATATAAAATCCGTCTACATATACCTCATGGGCAGGTTTCTCTCTCATCATTGCAAATTGATCACCTTGTTTAGCGCCCATTAAAAATGTTTTTGAGTCGACCCAAACCATTCCCTTTGGCATAACAGGCTTCCTTTTTTTACGGATAATGAATTATCGATAGAGGTTTTATTTTGCTCTTTCTTTTGGTTACAACCAGTAAAAAAAGAAAACTAAACACTGCTAAAGAAACAGTTAAGTATTTATTGATAATCATTTAATAATATAATTTTATAGTTTATGGTTAAATAATTTCGTATCTTTTAATTTAGAAATATCTATTGTAAATATATGTTTTTAAAGGAAAAACACTACAAACTAATTCTTAAAAATTATAAACCTAGGTATTACTCTATTTTCAAAACTATAAAAAAATAGTATTAACAAAATATTATTGTTTAACTAAATTGAAATATCGTTAAACATTTGTATCTTTACATAAAATTTAATCAATTATGGCTCGTAAGAAAAACATCACAAAAGACAATTTAATTTCTTGGTACATGGAGTTTGTACTAGAAAATAACCATGACCCTAAAACTGTTTTTAGTTTTGCTAAAGAAAACAACTTCGAAGAAGCAGATTTTTATAAATTCTACGGTTCTTTTGAAGCTATTAAAGAATCTATTTTTAGCGAATTTTTTAACCACACCATAAAAATTTTAGCAAAAAGTGAAGATTACCCTACTTACGACGCTAGAAATAAATTGTTAAGTTTTTATTTTACCTTTTTTGAAATCTTAACCGCAAATAGAAGCTATGTTGTTTATGCTTTAAAAGAAAACAACGACTTAAAAAGCTTAAAATACCTAAAGCAGTTACGTGAAGACTATAAAGTCTTTGTTAGCAATATTGGTGTCGAAAAAATTGACCTTAAGCAAGAAAAGCTAGAAAAAATACAAAGTAAAACTATACAAGAATCTTCTTGGTTGCAGTTAATTGTTACTATGAAATTTTGGTTAGATGACACCTCTCCTTCTTTTGAAAAGACGGATATATTTATCGAAAAATCTATTAATGCCGATTTGATTTAATTGATGTAAAACCTTTAAAAAGCATTATCGATTTTGGGAAATTTATACTTAAAGAAAAAATTAACTTTAATTAACACCTATGAAAACAATAGACTCTATACCAACTTCAAAAATTCAAAGAGCTTCTAAATTAGTTACTACAGGTGCTAAAATCGGAGTTAATTATTTAAAGTATTATGGTGATAAAATCACAAAATCAGAAGGAGAAGCAAAAGCAAAGTTAAACGAAAACAATGCAGAAGATATTTATGATGGCTTAAAACAATTAAAAGGAAGTGCACTAAAAGTAGCGCAAATGTTAAGCATGGAAAAAAGTATTTTGCCACAAGCTTATGTAGAAAAATTTTCCTTATCACAATTTTCTGTTCCGCCACTTTCACCTGCACTAGTTACAAAGACTTTTAAACGTTATTTTGGTAAAAATCCGAATGAAATTTATGACAAATTTGATGCTGTATCTATAAACGCAGCTAGTATTGGGCAAGTGCACAAAGCAGAAAAAAATGGTAAAAAATTAGCTGTAAAGATTCAATATCCGGGTGTTGCAGATAGTATTGCATCAGATTTATCTTTGGTAAAACCAATTGCTATCAAAATGTTTAATATTAGAGGTAAAGATTCTGATAAATATTTTAAAGAAGTAGAAAACAAATTGGTAGAAGAAACCAATTACGTTTTAGAAGTAGCACAAAGTAAAGAAATTGTTGCCGCTTGTAAACACATACCAAATCTTAACTTTCCAGAATATTATGCAGATTTATCTTCGGATAGAATTATTACAATGGATTGGATGAATGGTGTGCATTTATCAGAATTTTCTACAAACAATACAGAAACAGCAACAAAAATTGGGCAAGCACTTTGGGACTTTTATATGTTTCAAATTCATAAATTAAAAAAAGTACATGCAGATCCACATCCAGGAAACTTTTTAATCTCTCCTGAAAATGAATTAATTGTAATTGATTTTGGTTGTATGAAAACAATACCAAATGATTTTTATGTTCCTTATTTTGAATTGGCAAAAAAAGAAAATATTTCGAATCCTGTTTATTTTGAAGAAAAGTTATTCGAATTAGAAATATTAAGAAAAGACGATTCTAAAGAAGAACTAGATTTCTTTAGAGCGATGTTTCATGAAATGTTAAGTTTATTTACACAACCTTTTCATGAAGAAAACTTTGACTTCTCTGATGAAAATTTCTTTGGAAAAATATCTGATTTAGGACAAAAATATGCTAAAAGCACTGAGTTAAAAAACATGAATGGCAACAGAGGCTCTAAACACTTTATATACATCAACAGAACATTTTTTGGTTTGTATAATTTAATGCATGATTTAAAAGCGACCAATATCAAAATAAATAATTTTAAAAATTTATAATGGCATTTTTCAATTTTGAAGACATACAATCCTTAGAAAAAATTTATAAAATTAATTTAATAAATAGTTGTTCGGCTTTAAGTCTGCCAACTTATTAGGTTCAATTTCTAAAGAAGGTGTTAGCAATGTAGCTGTTTTTAGTTCTGTAACACATTTAGGTTCTAATCCGCCAACATTAGGTTTTATTTTAAGACCTACAACAGTGCCTAGAAATACGTACAAAAACATAAAAGATAACGGATATTTCACAATAAATCATATTTATGAAGACATTATAGAAGATGCGCATCACACTTCTGCCAAATATCCGAGAAAATGTATCAGAATTTGATAAAACTGATTTGGAAGAAGAATTCAAAGGAAATCATAATGCTCCTTTTGTAAAAAATTGTCCTGTACAAATGTGTATGAAATTTGTTGAAGAAGTATATGTTTCTTCTAACGACGTTATGCTTATTGTAGCGCAAATTGAAGAGCTTTATATAAAAGACACTCTTTTACAAGAAGACGGTTTGGTAAATTTATCTCTAGGTAACGTTGCTACTATTAATGGTTTAGACAGTTATGCCATACCAAAATTTAAAAAACAATTAAGTTACCAAAGACCAAAAAAATAAAGGCGTATGAAAATTCTTGTTACAGGTGCAACGGGTTATATTGGTAAAAGATTAATACCGTTATTAATTAACGACGGTCACACCATAGTTTGCCCTGTACGAGATAAAAAAAGAGCTCAAAATTATTACAAAAATCAAAAAAACATTGAATTAATTGAAGCCGATTTTTTAAACGGACATACTTTAGAGGCAATTCCTAAAGATATAGATATTGCCTACTATTTAATTCATTCTATGTCTAATTCAGCTAAAGAATTTCATACTTTAGAAGAAAAATGCGCATTCAACTTTAAACGCTTTGCAGAGAAATCTAATTTACAGCAAGTAATTTATTTAAGCGGAATTACAAACGACACAAACCTTTCGAAGCACTTATTATCTAGAAAAAATGTAGAAAACGCATTGGCTTCAGATACGTATGCATTAACAACTTTTAAAGCAGGTATTATTGTAGGTTCACGGTAGTTCTTCTTTTGAAATCATTAGAGATATTGTAGAAAAATTACCTGCTATGATTGCACCTAAATGGCTAAATACAAAGACACAACCTTTAGCTATTAGAGATGTTTTATCTTTTTTACACAAAGCTTTAAATAAAAAAGAATTATTTAACACATCGCACGATATTTTTGGCCCGAAGTTTTAACTTATAAAGAAATGCTATTGCAATTTGCAGAAGTAAGAAAGTTAAAAAGGTACATCTTAACTGTACCTGTTATGACGCCAAAACTGTCTTCTTATTGGTTGTATTTTGTTACCTCAACGTCTTATAAATTAGCTAGTTCTCTTGTAAACTCGATGGGTGTAGAAGTTATTGGCAAAAAAAGTGACATCAACAATCTGTTAAATGTTAAACCGATGTCTTATAAAGAAGCCGTTAAGTTGGCTTTTAAAAAGATAGAACAAAATAGTATTGTTTCTAGTTGGAAAGATTCTTACGTAAGTAGCGGTAAATTAAAAAATTTTGTACATGAATTTATAAACGTTCCGAATATGGATGTTTTAAAGATTTTAAAAAGAGAAAAGTTAAAAATAAGAAAAGAGCGCTTGACAGAATCCGGGCTATAGGTGGAGAAACTGGTTGGTATTATGGCACATTTCTATGGAAAATTAGAGGTTTTATAGATCAACTTTTTGGAGGCGCGGGATTAAGAAGAGGCAGAAGACATCCTACAGAATTAAATGCTGGTGATGCATTAGACTTTTGGCGTGTTATTTATGCGGATAAAGAAAAAGGAAAACTTCTGTTGTATGCAGAAATGATTTTACCCGGTGAAGCTTGGTTAGAATTTAAAATTGAAGATGGGCACATCTACCAAACCGCAACATTTAGACCACATGGTTTAGCAGGTAGATTATATTGGTATTCTGTAATGCCTTTTCACTGGTTTGTTTTTAATGGAATGATACAAAATATTAATAAATAATTTTGAAAAAACAACACCTTCCGGAAAAGATTTGCATCGTTTGCAACAGACCATTCAGCTGGCGTAAAAAATGGAAAAAAAACTGGGAAAATGTAAAATATTGTAGTAAAAAATGCAGCAAAAACAAGAAAATACTGGTTTAGTATGGTTTCGTAATAATTTACGAGTTAACGACAATGTCTCTTTAAAAAAAGCAATAGAAAACCATAAAAGAGTTATTGCAGTATTTTACTTTAATCCGAAGCATTTTAAAAAAGAGATTTTTGGTTTTAAAAAAACAGAAAAATTTAGAGCCCAATTTTTGATAGAAACAGTAAAAAATCTTCAAAAAAACCTTCAAAAATTAAATATTACTCTACTAACTTTTTACGATGCACCACAAAATCATCTAAACAAAATATGCAAAGAGTTTAATATTGATACCATATATTCTCAAAAAGAATGGACAAAAGAAGAAGTTGAAACTAACAAATTAATACAACAAAGTTTCTCTAACAAGATCTACTTTATAGAAGATTACGATCAATTTCTTTACAATCCAGAAACAGTTTCTAATGATTTTAATAATATTCCGAATGTTTTTACTTCTTTTAGAAAAAAGTTAGAAAAATCGGTTAAAGTTAAATCAGAAACTACTCCTACTCCATTACCAAAAGAAAATTTAATAGAAAATCAAACTAGCATTCCTCACTTAAAAGATTTAGGTTTTCATAATTTTGAAATCCACCCGAAATCAGCATTTAAGTTTTCCGGCGGTGAAGATGCTGCCTTAAATAGATTGAATAATTACTTTTTTGAAACCAAAAAAGTGAATTTTTATAAAAAAACTAGAAACGGATTAGTTGGCACAGATTATAGCACCAAATTTTCTCCATGGCTCGCAAACGGTAGCTTATCAGCAAAAACAATTTATTGGAAAATTAAAGAATTCGAAGCTGAATTTGGGGCAAATCAATCTACATATTGGGTTGTTTTCGAATTAATTTGGCGCGATTATTTTAAATATATCTCTTTAAAATACGATAATAGAATTTTTAAAATAGGTGGAATTTTAGAAAAAAACTACACTTGGAATTCAGATGAAAATCTAATTGAAAATTGGATAAACGGTACTACAAAAGACGATTTTGTAAATGCTAATATGATTGAACTCAAAGAAACTGGTTGGATGAGTAACCGAGGTAGACAAAATGTTGCTTCTTATTTAACTAAAGAACTTCTAATAGATTGGCGAATTGGCGCTGCTTATTTTGAATCTTTATTAATTGATTATGACGTTCATAGCAATTATGGAAATTGGATGTATGTTGCTGGCGTTGGTAACGACCCTCGAGACAGAAAGTTTAATACGCAACTTCAAGCAAAACGCTATGATGCAAATTACAAGTTTAGAAAAATTTGGTTAGAAAAAACATTATTTTAAAATGAAGAAATTAAGACTAATTCTTGGAGATCAACTAAATAGTAAACATTCTTGGTTTGATAAATCTTGTAAAGACACCATCTATTGCATGTTCGAGATGAGACAAGAAACAGATTATGTTACTCATCATATTCAGAAAGTTGTAGGCTTTTTCGCTGCAATGAGAAATTTTGCAGAAGAATTAGAAACTGCAGATCACCGAGTAATTTATTACAAAATAAATGATGAAAAAAACGCTCAAAATTTAACTGAGAATTTAAAAACGTTAATCAAAGAATATGCTATTGAGAAATTCGAATATTTAGCGCCAGATGAATTCAGATTAGACAGACAATTGTCTGAGTTCTCATCTTCTTTAAATATACCAAATCAGGTTTTTTCTACAGAACACTTTTATACTGAAAGAGATGATTTAAAAACATTTTTTAAAGGTAAAAAACAGTTTTTAATGGAAATTTTTTATCGTAACATGCGAAAAAAACATCAAATATTAATTGTTAATGAACAACCAGAGGGCGGAAAATGGAATTTTGACGCAAGCAATCGTAAAAAATGGAAAGGTGATGTTTTAATTCCTACAGAAATAAATTTCGATAACAACTTAGAAAATGTTTTATCAGAAATTAAAAAAGCAGGAATTGAAACCATTGGTAAAATAAATGCAAAATATTTTGAGTATCCAATTTCTAGAAAACAAGCATTAGAACAATTAGAGTATTTCTGTGAAAATTTATTGGTGCACTTTGGCGATTATCAAGATGCAATGCACACAGATAAAATTTATTTATTTCATAGCCGAATTTCTTTTGCCATGAATACAAAAATGATATCGCCAAAAGAAATAATTAATTCGGTTTTAGAAACCTATAGAAAGAATGTCGATCAAATAGACATTTCTCAAGTAGAAGGTTTTATTAGACAAATTTTAGGTTGGCGAGAATATATGAGAGGCATGTATTGGATGTTGATGCCAAACTATAAAAATGAAAACTTTTTAAACAATAATAATAAGCTACCGGAGTTTTTTGGACAGGAAAGACAAAAATGAATTGTTTAAAAAACGCAATTCAAAATTCTTTAAATAACGGCTACGCGCATCACATACAGCGTTTAATGATTACAGGAAATTTTGCTTTATTAACGCAAATTAATCCGAGATGAAATTGATGCTTGGTATTTAGGCATTTATGTTGATGCTGTCGAATGGGTTCAGCTACCAAACACTCGAGGCATGAGTCAGTTTGCAGATGGCGGTAAAATTGCAACCAAACCTTATGTTTCTAGCGGAAGTTATATTGGTAAAATGAGTAATTATTGCGAGTCTTGTACATACAAAAAAACAAAAAAGCTAGAAGACGATGCTTGCCCTTTTAACTCTTTATACTGGAATTTCTTAGACGAAAAACAAACCGAACTTTCTTCTAATTTTCGAATGAAAATGATGTATAGTTTACTAAACAAAATGTCTACAGAAGAAAGGTTAAAAATTAAAGAAAAAGCAAATCATATAATAGAAAACATAGATGCATATTAATAGAGAAGAAATTAATGTTGTTTGGTTTAAAAGAGATTTACGCTTAGAAGATAACGAAGCTATTTACAATGCTTTCAACTCTAATAAACGTACGCTGTTTTTATATGTTTTAGAACCATCTTTAATAAGCGACGAGCATTACGATAATCGTCACTGGAATTTTATAAAACAATCTATCGAAGATTTAAACGAACGTTTAAAAAAATATAATTCTAAAATTTTAACTGTAGAAACCGAAGTTGTAACCGCTTTTAATCAACTTGCAACAACCTATAAAATTAATAAGGTTTTTTCGCATCAAGAAACAGGTTTGCTACTAACCTTTAATAGAGATAAAGAATTTAAAAGATACTGCAGAAACAACACGATTGAATGGATAGAAAACAATAACAACGGCGTTTTAAGAGGTTTACTAAACAGAGAAGATTGGTTTGAAAAATGGGACAACTATATGTACGCTTCTCAAATAAAAATTAATATTTCTGCTGATAAATTAATCACTATTGATGAAATTGAAGCGATAGAAAAATTATTTAGAACGGTAAATCTAGAAACAAATAAAAAAACTCCGTTTCAAAAAGGAGGTTCCAAACTTGCTTGGAGATATGCCGATTCGTTTTTTAAAACAAGACATGAGAAATACATGTCTAATATTTCTAAACCCTTATTGGCCGTGAGAAAGCTGCAGCAGGCTATCTCCTTATATTGCATGGGGAAACGTATCTATAAGACAAATATTTCAGGAAGCTGTAAACAACACCACAGATAGCAATAAAAAACACATTAGCGCATTTATTTCTAGATTAAGATGGCAAGCACATTTTATTCAAAAGTTTGAAATGGAACACAGCATGGAAAACGAAAGTATAAATAAAGGATATCTAAAACTAAAAAAAGTATTTCAAAAAAATACCAAGAAGCCTGGAAAAATGGAACTACAGGTTTCCCTATTATAGATGCCTGTATGCGATGTTTAAAAGAAACTGGTTACATAAATTTTAGAATGAGAGCGATGTTAGTTTCCTTTTTTACACATATTTTATGGCAACCTTGGCAACATGCATCGCAACATTTATCTCAACTTTTTTAGATTTTGAACCAGGTATTCACTTTCCCCAATTACAAATGAGTGCTGGCGAAACGGGTATTAATTTATTACGAATTTACAATCCTATTAAAAATAGTTTAAAGCATGATGAAGATGCTACTTTTATAAAAAAATGGGTTCCGAATTAAAAGAACTTCCTGCACCTTTTATTCACGAACCGTATTTAATGACACCTTTAGATCAACAGTTTAATAATTTTGAGCTAGGTATTCATTACCCTAAACCAATTGTCGACATAAAAACAGCTAGAAAAAATGCAAGTGATATTTTATGGAAACTTAAAAAAGACAAAACTGTTCAAGAAGAAAGTTATAGAATATTAAAAAGACACACCGTTTCAAATAAAAAAAGCCTGTTTACTAAAGGTTAAACTTATTGATAAAAACAAATTTTAATATTTTGTTAAATTTTGTTTAATCATTTTTAAATATCATTAAACATAAATATATTTTTCGTATATTTGAGTAATGATATTTAATACCACACATAAAAACAATGACGCTAAAGCAACCATAGATGACTTATTAGGTGCGCCTTATAGTTTTTTTCAATCATTAAAAATGGGTGGAACAGGCTCTAAAAGAATGATAATTGAAAAAGTAGGTCATGGTTTTGCTAAATACATGAACAAAGTTTCTGATATAAATTACGGTAATATAGAACTTAGAGAAAAAGGAATTATAGTTCATATTAATAAAGGATTAGAAACTTTTAGTTGGGCAATACCTTATTACCAACTTCACACATACAGAACTAGTGGATTTAGCATACATGCACAAGGCAACTTTGTTAGGTTTAAATACAACAAACTGTTTAATGAAAACAAAAAGTTTATCGAAAAATTAGTAAACTTTAAAATAGAAAACGACAAACAATATCAACTATACTAGATGAAAAAATTAAATGGCACATCTATTGATAGAATAATAGAGATGGCTTGGGAAGACAGAACAACTTTCGAAGCGATAGAATTTCAATTTGGTTTAAAAGAACAAGAAGTAATCAATTTAATGCGTTCAGAAATGAAACTATCTAGTTTTAAAATGTGGCGTAAAAGAGTTCAAGGAAGAAAAACCAAACACGAAAAACTTAGAAACTTCGAAAAAGGACGTTTTAAATGTTCTAGACAAAAATCTATCTCGAACAATAATATAGCCAAAAGATAAACCCGTGCTTTGCTTTAACAAAAACGTTTAAGACAGCACATAAAAAAGAAAATTATGATAACAGAATTATTACAAGAAGAAAAAAAGGTCTTTTAAATGGTTTTACCATCGATGATATTGGTGACGATCATTTATTTACCGGCTTAGAAACTCCAATGAAAAAGGATGCATTCGAGCTTTCTGACACGGAAAAGAAAGATAAAATTGCGTCTTTATTTTCAGAAATAATGGATGTAATGGGTTTAGATTTAACTGATGATTCTTTAAAAGGAACACCAAAAAGGGTTGCAAAGATGTACATTGATGAAATCTTTTCTGGTTTGAATCCTGCAAACAAACCCAAAATAGCATTATTCGATAACAAGTATCAGTACAATCAAATGTTAGTCGAAAAAAATATTACATTTTACTCTAATTGCGAGCATCATTTTGTACCAATTATTGGTAAAGCACATGTGGCATATATTTCTTCCGGTAAAGTTATAGGTTTATCTAAATTAAATAGAATTGTACAATATTATGCAAAAAGGCCACAAGTTCAAGAAAGACTTACAAATCAAATAGCAGAAGAATTAAAAGCAATTTTAAATACCGAAGATGTAGCAGTAATCATAGATGCAAAACATTTATGCGTTTCCTCTAGAGGAGTCAAAGACGATACTTCTGCTACAGTTACCTCTTATTTTGGAGGAAAATTTAACAACCAAGAAAAAATAGTAGAATTACAGAATACCTTAAATTATTAATTATGAAGTTAATCGAACAAGCACTAGAGTTTGAAACTCGCAAAAAAAGATTTCCAACAACCAGCGATAGAATATTGGCTGCAAGAGAAGCAAAACAATTAATTTTAAGTCTAAATGAAGTTTATAAGAAAAATAAAGACGCAAATATTATGGATATTATGAAGCGTTTAACTCTTATAAAACAACGAATTGAAAGACGTTTGAAAGGAAAACCGCTTACTGCTTAATAATAAATGCACATTTTTATTGCTTATCTAAGTTTTATAATTATATTGGAAAAATTATAAAAACGACAAGATAAGTAGAATGGATTTATTAGAAAGAGCTGTAGAGTTTGAGAACAGAAAGTTCTCTTTTAAAACAACAAGTGATAGAATTTTGGCGTCTAGAGAAGTTAAAGCACTTATTTTAGAGCTAAACCAAGTATATAAAGTAGATAAAGATCCAGAAATTATGGATCAAATGAAGCGTTTAACTGCTGTGAAGCAAAAAATTGAAAAGCGCTTGAAAGGAAGACCTTAAAAAGCACATGAAAAAAATAATAGTAGTAGGAGGAAGCAAAGGAATTGGAGAAGCAATTGTTAATGCACTAGTAGATAATAATAGTATTATAAACATTAGTAGAACAGCGCCTTCGCTTTCTCACGCTAACTTAAAACATTACGACTGTGATGTTCTTAATGATGAACTACCGGAAATTGAAAACGCAGATACACTAATATACTGCCCTGGTAGCATCAATCTAAAACCTATATCTAGGTTAAAATTAGAAGATTTTAGAGAAGATTTCGAAATAAACGTTGTAGGAGCTGTGAAAGCTATTCAACAATATCTTCCTAAATTAAAAAATGGTAAAAATCCTTCTATTTTATTATTTAGTACAGTAGCTACAAAATTAGGAATGCCTTTTCATGCTAGTGTTGCTGCAGCAAAATCTGCAGTTGAAGGAATTACAAAATCTTTAGGAGCAGAACTTGCACCAACAATAAGAGTTAATGCAATCGCACCAACAGTTACAGATACAGATTTAGCATCAAAGCTACTTAGAAACGAAAGAATGATAGAAAATATCACAGAACGTCATCCTTTAAAAAAGTTTCTAAAACCGGAAGAAGTATCAGATTTAGCAACTTTTCTTATCTCAGATAAAGCTCAATCAATATCCGGTCAAATTTTCGAATTAGATTGCGGTATTGTTAACTTCAAAATATAATAACATGACTGATATTTACAAAATTAATATCAATAGCTTACAAAATAAAGCTATTGACTTATCTGAGTACAAAAATAAATTTATATTATTTGTTAACGTAGCTTCAAAATGTGGTTTTACATCACAATACAAAGAATTAGAAGAATTATACAACACTTATAAAGAAAATCTTATAATTATTGGTTCTCCATGCAATCAATTTGGAGCACAAGAACCCGGAACATCAGAAGATATAGAAGCTTTTTGTAAAGTTAATTTTGGTGTTACTTTTTTAATGACAGAAAAAATAGATGTAAAAGGCACTAAACAACACCCGCTTTACACTTGGCTTACAGACAAGTCTTTAAACGGAACTAAAAGCTCTTCTGTAAAATGGAATTTTCAAAAATATTTGGTATCTCCGGAAGGCAAACTAATAGATTACTATTTTTCTATTACAAAACCTCTTAGCACTAAAATTACAAAACATCTAAAATAAAATTATGTTTGGTTTATTCAAAAAGAAATCGCCTTTAGAAAAGCTACAAGAAAAGTATAAAAAACTGATGGAAGAAGCTTATAAGCTTCAATCTATAAATAGAACAGATAGTGATACTAAATATAAAGAAGCAGACGATTTATTAAAAAAATTACTGAATTACAAGCTAATTCTTAATTAATGAAGCAACTTAAAATAACACTGCTTTTTCTAATTATTAATTTCGGTGGATTGGCATTTGGAAGTTGGTTAATGGACAGTGGGCCGCTTTCTGATTGGTACACAAATTTAAATCAAGCTCCTTGGACACCACCAGGAATTGTATTTGGTATTGCATGGACATTTATTATGGTTTGTTTCTCGATTTATCTTGGTAAGTTGTTTACAGTTGAAAATACTATCGAAAATAAAATTGCTTTTTTAATTCAATTTATATTAAACGTAAGTTGGAATTATATTTTTTAATAAACATTTAGTATTAACAGCCTTAATTACAATATTATTGCTTACCACTTTACTTTTTGTTTATTTTTTAAAACTTAGTTCTAAAACTTTATATTACAAATACTTGCTACTACCATATATTATTTGGTTGTGCATAGCAACATCGCTAAACTTATACATTCTAATACATAATTAAGATGAAAATTTACACACTTCATAAAAAACAAAACTTACCAATTTCTAAGGAAGAGGCTTGGAAATTTTTATCAGACCCAAAAAATCTAAAAACAATTACACCAGATTATATGGGGTTTAATATTCTTCTCGGTGCAGACAGAGATATGTTTTCACGGCCAAATTATACAATATATTGTTACACCTGTTTTAGGAATAAAAACGAAATGGGTTACAGAAATTACACATGTTGTAGATAAAGAGTATTTTGTAGACGAACAAAGGTTTGGTCCTTATGCACTATGGCATCATAAACATTTTATTCATGAAATTGAAGGTGGTGTAGAAATGGAAGACATTATCGATTACAAGCTACCAATGGGAGTTTTAGGACAATTAGCACATCCTATTTTAGTAAAACCAAAATTAGAAGAAATTTTTAATTACAGACAAAAGAAATTAATTGAACTTTTTGGAGAATATCAAAAATAATGAAAGAGAATATAAATATTTTTTGGTTTAGAAGAGACTTAAGGCTAGACGACAATATTGGTTTCTACAATGCACTTAAAAGTGATTGCAAAGTGTTACCTATATTTATTTTTGATGAAAATATTTTATCTAAATTACCTAAAGATGATGCTAGAGTAAGTTTTATATTTGAGACGCTACAAAAAATGCGAAAAGAATTGCAAGAAAACAATAACAGCAGTCTTGCAATATTTCATGGTAAACCTATAGATATTTATAAAGAATTAATAGACACTTATACCATAAATTCTGTTTTTACTAATAGAGATTACGAACCTTATGCCAACAAAAGAGATCAAGAAATTGAACAATTATTAAATGAAAATAATATAGAGTTTAAAACTTTTAAAGATCAAGTAATTTTCGAAAAAGATGAAGTTGTAAAGAAAGACGGTAATCCTTATGTAGTTTACACACCTTTTATGAAAGTCTCGGAAAGAAAAATTTAAGGAGTACAATCTAGACATTTATTATACAAATTCTTATCTAAATAATTTAGTTGAAAACAAAAGGTTACCAAACTTAAGCTTATCAGAATTAGGTTTTACAAAGTCTAAACAAAAAATTCAAGAATATACGGTAACACCAACTTTAATTCAAGAATACGAAGACACAAGAAACTTTCCTGCATTAGACAATACCTCTAAACTAGGTCCACATTTACGTTTTGGTACCGTTTCTGTTCGTAAAATGATAAAAAAAGCAACTTCAGAAAAAAATGAATTTTTTGGCAAGAACTAATTTGGAGAGAATTTTTCATGCAAATACTATGGCATTTTCCAAAAACAGCAACTGCTTCATTTAAACAAAAATACGACAGAATTGAATGGAGAAATAATGAAGCGGAATTTCTAAAATGGTGTAAAGGAGAAACTGGTTATCCGCTTGTTGATGCTGGTATGAGACAGTTAAACGAAACTGGTTTTATGCACAACAGAATTAGAATGCTTGTTGGTAGCTTTTTATGCAAACACCTTTTAATAGATTGGCGATGGGGAGAAGCATACTTTGCAGAAAAATTGCACGATTATGAAATGGCGAGTAATATTGGTAATTGGCAATGGGTAGCAGGTTCGGTGTAGATGCCGCACCATATTTTAGAATTTTTAATCCTACTACTCAAATTAAAAAATTTGATAAAGATTTAGAATATATTAAAAAGTGGGTGCCGAATTTCAAGAACTAACTTACAGCAAAGAAATTGTAGATCATAAAGAAGCAAGAGAACGTTGTTTAAAAACCTACAAACAAGCATTAAATTAAAATACTTTTATTTTTAATCGCTTAATTTTCATACTTTTAAAGGCAATCAAAAAAAATTAAAATATGAATACAAATGAAGTTGCACAAAAATGGAAACAAATGTGCGAGCAAGGTAAAAACTTAGAATGCATAACAGAATTATATGCAGATAATGTTGTTAGTAAAGAAATGCCAGGTGTGCCACACGGAGAAATCGTTTCGGAAAACAAAATGTAATGGAAAAAAGCAAACAATGGTTAGAAGACGTAGTAGAATTTCATTCTAATGAAATCTCTGAACCTGTAGTTGCTGACAAGCATTTTACAAGCAAAATGAACTTTGATGTAACATTTAAAAGCAGAGGAAGACAACAAATGGAAGAAGTTTGCGTTTTTGAAGTACAGGAGGGAAAAATTGTAAACGAACAATTTTTTTACTCTATGTAATATTATTATTTCTTGACTTAGAAAGCTTCAATTTTAATTGAAGCTTTTTTTAAAAAAAGTGAAATTTATTTTGGCAGTTATTGTTTTTTGTATTTAATTTGCCATCTCAAAATAAAAGCCGATGTAGCTCAGCTGGCTAGAGCAGCTGATTTGTAATCAGCAGGTCGTGGGTTCGAGTCCCTCCATTGGCTCAATATTTTATAAAGTCTCAAAATTCATTTTTTGAGACTTTTTTTTGCTTAAAACCATGTTAAACAACTAATTGTTTAACAATTAATAGTTTTAGTTTTTAATTGAATTACTTATCCATAGTAAAAACTAGCGTTAAACTATTTTTTGATTCTGAAAAACAAGCCACATAACTTATAAATTTATATATTTATAATATCTTTACAGCTTTAAGTAAATATTTTATCAAAATCATAATTTTTTATGCTAATTATAGGAATTGCAGGTGGAACTGGAAGTGGAAAAACTACAGTTGTAAATCAAATTATAAAACAATTACCAACAGATGAAGTTTGTGTAATCTCTCAAGATTCATATTACAATGCAACAGACAATTTACCTTACGAAGAAAGAACTAAGATAAATTTCGATCACCCAAGAGCTATCGATTTTGAATTGATAAAAAAACATTTAAAAGCTTTAAAATCTGGTAAAACAATAAACCAGCCAGTTTATTCTTTTGTTACGCATAATAGAACAAAAGACACAATTAAAACACACCCAAGAAAAGTAGTTATTGTAGAAGGAATTCTAATTTTTAATAACAAAGAATTAAGAGATTTATTTGATATTAAAATTTTTGTGCATGCAGAAACAGATGAACGCCTAATTAGACGTTTAAAAAGAGATATTACAGAAAGAGGAAGAGATATGGATGAAGTGTTAACCGGATATCAAACAACACTTAAGCCAATGCATCAACAATTTATAGAACCTACAAAAAACTTTGCAGATTTAATTATACCTAATGATAGGTTTAATAATGTAGCAATCGATATTGTTAGAACCGTAATAAACGAACGTTTGTAAAAATGTCTCTAAAAAAGATTAAAGAAAATAAAGCTTTTAAATTTTTGACAAATAGTTTTGTCTTAATTTTTATTCCGTTTTTAATATGGATGCTATTTTTTGATGAAAACTCGTATTTGGTTCACAGAAAATTTAATCAAGAAATTAGAGATTTAGAAAGCACTATTTCTTTTTACAAAATAAAAATTGCTGAAGACAAGGCGACCATTAAAAAACTCGGAGATTCGTTACAATTAGAACGTTTTGCAAGAGAAAAATATCTTATGAAAAAAGAAAATGAAGATATTTATATAATTGAATTTGATACCATAAAATAGCATGAGTAAATTTTTGTTTAGTGAATTCGAAGAAACATCTCCTTCTGCTTGGAAACAAAAAATTCAAGTAGATTTAAAAGGTGCAGATTATAATGACACCTTACTTTACACTACAAAAGAAGGCATAACTGTAAAACCTTTTTACACAAAAGAAGATAGAACAAACCTTAAAGTTGCTGCAACACAAAAAGCTTCTTACAACATATGCCAAACAATACTAATTGTAGACGATAAAGAAGCAAACAATTTAGCTATTGATGCTTTAAAAGAGGAGCTAATTCAATTCAATTTATTGCTCACAAAAAATTTGATTACAAAACAGTATTAAATCAAATTAATTTTAATGAGAGCATTGTTTACTTTAAAATTAATTTTTTAGATGCAGATTTTATTATAGAAATTGATAAATTCATCAAACATAAAAATTGTTTTTTTCAAATTGATATTTTAGGAAATCTAGCTGAATCTGGTAATTGGTATATCAGTTTAAAAGAGGATGCTCAAAAAATAGAAGACATTATAGCAACTGTAGATAATTCTATTTCAATTTACGGTGATTTATACGAAAACGCAGGTGCAAACATTGTACAACAACTTGCATATATGCTAGCACATGCTACAGAATACATTCATATTTTTGGCGATAAAGTTGCAAGTAAATTACATTTCGAAATTTCCGTTGGCACAAACTATTTTCATGAAATTGCTAAACTTAGAGCTTTTAAACTTCTATGGAAATCGTTATTAACTCAATTTAAATTAGAGGAAAAAGAAGCTCATATTTTTGCAAAACCAACTTTACGAAACAAAACAATTTACGATTACAATGTAAATATGCTTAGAACAACTTCTGAATGTATGAGTGCTATTTTAGGTGGTGCAACTACAATTTCTAATATTTCTTATGATGAAATTTTTGCTGTTAAAAATGAATTCGGAGAACGAATTTCTAGAAATCAATTGTTAATTCTTAAAGAAGAAAGTGGTTTTGAAAACGCTAATGATTTTGCTAACGGAAGTTACTATATCGATTCTTTAACAGAACAAATGGCAGAAAAAGCCTTGGCTATTTTTAAACAAATAGAAAAAGGTGGTGGATTTTTAAAACAATTAAAAGAAGGGGTTATCCAAAGAAAGTTAAAAGAAAGTGCTTCTAAAGAAGAAACTCAATTTTTAAATAATGAATTGATTTTATTAGGAACTAATTTGCAACCAAATAAAGACAACTTAATGCATGATAAACTAGTTTTAGATCCTTTTTTAAAACAGCGAAATATCAAAACTTTATTTCCGCCAATTAATAGAAAAAGGCTTTCAGAAAAACTAGAACAACAAAGACTTAAAGAAGAAAAAGAAGGTGAATAAGAATAGCGAAATTTTAGAATATCAAAAAGAGCAAAAACTTCTAAAAAAAGAGGTTGAACAAATAAAAAAGACAGTTCCTTTTTATTTGGTATCAGTAATATTTGTAATGTTTTTAATATTTTTTTATTAGAATCTAAAGTGTACAGCTTTTTTGGTGGTATTAAAAATTTTATAATTTTCTGTATTATTTTAACTATAAGCATTTGTGTTTCTTACGTTTATTTAAGTATTAAAAAAGTAAAGCGAAAAGAAAAATTATCAAAAAATATAGGTTCGAAAATATATAATTTAATGAAATTAGAAGATGAGTAGAAAATCTGTAGAAAATATATCATTATTAAAAGATAATAATCTTAAAGAGAAAAGTTTTAAACACGAAAACTTTGTAGCTGGTATTGCACCAAATTTAAGAGGTCCTTATTCTACAATGTACGTTAGAAGACCCTGGACAATTAGACAATACGCAGGGTTTTCTACTGCAGAAGAAAGCAATGCATTTTATAGAAGAAATCTAAAAGCAGGTCAAAAAGGATTGTCTGTTGCATTTGATTTGGCAACTCACAGAGGCTATGATTCAGATCACGAACGAGTTCAAGGAGACGTGGGTAAAGCTGGTGTTGCAATTGACTCTGTAGAAGACATGAAAGTTTTATTCGATCAGATTCCATTAGATAAGATGTCTGTTTCTATGACTATGAATGGTGCTGTATTACCAATTTTAGCATTTTATATTGTCGCTGCAGAAGAACAAGGAGTTTCGTTAGACAAACTCTCGGAACAATCCAGAATGATATTTTAAAGGAGTTTATGGTAAGAAATACCTACATCTACCCTCCTTCTCCATCCATGAAAATTATTGCTGATATTTTTAAATATACCAGTAATAATATGCCAAAATTTAATTCTATTTCTATTTCTGGTTATCATATGCAAGAAGCTGGTGCCACTGCAGAAATTGAATTGGCTTATACATTAGCAGATGGTTTAGAATATATTAGAAAAGGAATTGATGCTGGTATGAATATTGATTTATTTGCACCAAGATTATCTTTCTTTTGGGCTATTGGCATGGATCATTTTACAGAAATAGCTAAATTAAGAGCAGCTAGAATGTTGTGGGCAAAAATTGTAAAACAATTCAATCCTAAAAATCCAAAATCTTTAGCATTAAGAACTCATTGCCAAACAAGTGGTTGGTCTTTAACAGAACAAGATCCTTTTAACAATGTAGCAAGAACTACTATAGAAGCTATGGCTGCAGCATTTGGAGGTACACAAAGTTTACATACAAATGCTTTGGATGAAGCCATTGCTTTACCAACAGATTTTTCTGCTAGAATTGCTAGAAATACTCAAATATACCTTCAACAAGAAACTCACATAACAAAAACAGTAGATCCTTGGGCAGGTAGTTATTACGTAGAAGAATTAACCGAAGAAATAGCAAACAAAGCTTGGGCACTTATACAAGAAGTAGAAGAATTGGGCGGAATGACGAAAGCTATTGAAAAAGGAATTCCGAAAATGAGGATTGAAGAAGCAGCGGCAAAAAAGCAAGCTAAGATAGATAGCGGACAAGATGTAATTGTTGGGGTAAACAAGTACAAGTTAGCGCAAGAAGATCCTCTGCATATTTTAGAAGTAGATAATGAAGCTGTTCGTAACTCTCAAATAGAAAGATTAAATAAACTAAAAGCAGATAGAAATAATGATGCCGTTAAATCTTCGCTTTCAGATTTAACAAGCGCTGCAAAATCGGAAACGAAAACTTATTAGATTTAGCGGTAAAGGCTGCTAAAAACAGAGCTACTTTAGGTGAAATATCTGATGCTTTAGAAGTAGAATTCGGAAGACATAAAGCAGTTCATAAAACAATTTCTGGTGTGTATAGTAAAGAAATTAAAGAAGATAAAGTATTTAAAGAAGCCAAAGAGTTAGCAGATAAATTTGCAGAACTAGAAGGCAGAAGACCAAGAATAATGATTGCTAAATTGGGGCAAGACGGCCACGATAGAGGTGCAAAAGTTGTTGCTACTGGTTATGCCGATTTAGGTTTTGATGTAGATATTGGTCCTTTATTTCAAACACCAAAAGAGGCAACTAAACAAGCTGTAGAAAATGATGTACATATTTTAGGAATATCTTCTTTGGCAGCAGGACACAAAACTTTGGTGCCGCAAGTAATTGCAGAATTAAAAGCATATGAAAGAGAAGATATAATGGTAATTGTTGGTGGTGTTATTCCTGCACAAGATTATCAATATTTATTTGATGCAGGCGCTGTTGGGGTTTTTGGCCCAGGAACTAAAATTGCACAAGCAGCAATAGATATGTTAACCATATTAATAGATAGTATTTCTGAATAATTAAAAAAAGCAACTTTAAAAAGTTGCTTTTTTTATTCTTCATCTATTTCTTAAACATAATGTTTTCTGATTCAGAAAAATTCTCATCAGGAATTTTATTAAAAAACTCTAATGTCTCTGTTTCGTTTGTATTACCATACGGAACCAAAATTGTTCCTTTAGTATCGTCTTTCGTTTCAATTACATATAGTATAGACATATCAGACGGATTACTATAACCTTCGTATCTGTGTTTAGCCACAACCTTAATTCCGTTTGGTGTAAACCTCATGTCAGATCCGTTTTCAATCAACATATTTCCGTCTACTCTGTAACTATTTGTATAGCCTTCGTTTTCATATTTTTTAATGAAATCTAATTCGTTTGTTCCTTCGTTATTCATAATGTAGATTTTTAATTTTTACTAAATTAGAAACATTCTTAAATTTTGAATATCGCAATCCATATAAAAATTAACGCAAACAAAACTTCTATTTTTTTTGATAGAGTTAATTTTAAATCGATTAACGACAACTTTACAGCCTATATTCGATTAAATTTGTGTAAAACAATTCAACCATGGCTATTTTAGGAAATATTATTAAAGGAATTATCAGTTTAACTGATACACTTTCTACCGAAATAAATCATATAGAAAATCAGAAAAAAATATTAAATAAATTATTAGAAACTGCTAAAGAAACACAATTTGGAAAGCATTATAATTTTGAAGAAATTTTAAATTCTGATAATACTCAAGAAGCATTTCGTAAAGAAGTACCTTATTTTGATTACAATTCTTTACATAAAAATTGGTGGTATAAAATTCATGAAGGCGAAGAAGATGTAACTTGGACAGGTTCACCTTCTTATTTTGCTTTAAGCTCGGTACAACAGGTAAAACAAGTAAAAGAATTCCTGTAACCGATGATATGATTTCTGCCATTAGAAGCTCCGGAATAAAACAAGTTACTTCTCTTAACAACTTCGAATTACCAGCAGATTTTTTCGAAAAAGACATTATGATGTTAGGTAGTTCTACAGATTTAGCTGAAAAGGACGATCATTTAGAAGGAGAAATTAGCGGAATTAGTGCAAGTAATATTCCGTTTTGGTTTAAAGGATATTATAAACCCGGAGAAGAAATTGCTAAAATAGAAGACTGGGACGAGCGTGTAAATCATATAGCAGAAAATGCAAAATCTTGGGATATTGGCGCTTTAAGTGGTATTCCGGCATGGATTGAATTAATGTTACAAAAAGTTATCGAACATCATAATTTAGAAAATATTCATGAAATATGGCCAAACTTAAAGGTTTACACATCAGGTGGTGTTGCTTTTGGTCCTTATGAGAAAAGTTTTAAAGCATTATTAGGGAAACCGGTAACTGTAATTGATACATATTTAGCATCCGAAGGTTATATTGCAACACAAACAAGACCAGAAACAGATGCAATGCAATTAAATACAGAAAATGGTATTTATTTTGAATTTGTGCCTATGAATCCTGATTATATAAACGAAGATGGTTCTTTAAAGCAAAATGCACCTTCGGTTAGTTTAGATAATGTAGTTTTAAATCAAGATTATATCTTAATAATTAGCACCGTTAGTGGCGCTTGGCGATATTTAATTGGTGATACAATCGAATTTAAAGATGTAGAAAAAGCAGAAATTAAAATTACGGGTAGAACAAAATTCTTTTTAAATACAGTAGGTTCTCAATTATCTGTTAATAAAATGGATGATGCTATTCAATATTTAGAAGAAAAATTTGCTACTCAAATAACCGAATATACTATTTGTGCAAAAAGATTTGAAGATGGCGAGTTTTATCATTCTTGGTATTTAGGAACAGAATTGAAAGAAGATAATTCTAAAATTGTTAATGAATTAGATAACTATTTAAAAGAAGCTAATAAAAATTACAAAGTAGCTAGAAGCAAAGCTTTAAAAGGAGTTAAAGTAAACATTATTCCGGTAGAAAAATTTTATGATTGGAATGATAATAACAAGAAAAAAGGCGGACAAGTAAAGATGGAACGCGTTATGAAAGAATCTAAATTTGCAGAATGGGAACGTTTTGTAAATAACAACGATCTTAAATAATTAATTATGGAAACAATTACAACTATTAATCCGGCAACGGAAAAAGAAATAAAAACATACAAAAGAGACTCTAAAGAAGAAGCATTAAATAAAGTTGAAATAGCAAATAAAGCCTATTTAAATTGGAAAAACACTTCGTTCGAAGAACGCTCTAAATTAATGCATAAACTTGCAGATATTTTTGATAAAAAAAGAACGAATATGCAAATTTAGCAACAGAAGAAATGGGAAAAATAATTTCTCAATCTAAAAAAGAAATTGAAAAATGTGCTTTAGTTTGTAGATATTATGCAGATAACATTGAAGAATTATTAGCAGATAAAATTATAGAAACAGAAGCTAAAAAAAGCTATGTTACATATCAACCCTTAGGTGTAACTTTGGCTGTAATGCCATGGAATTTTCCGTTTTACCAAGTAATTAGATTTGCAGCGCCTGCTTTAATGACTGGTAATACAGCTGTTTTAAAACACGCATCTAATGTACAAGGTTGCGCATATGCATTAGAAAATGCTTTTAAAGAAGCTGGTTTTCCTAGCGGAACTTTTACCAATTTAAACGTCACATCAAAATTAATTAAACCAATTATAGAAGATAAAAATATCGTTGCAGTAACGCTAACTGGTAGTGAACCTGCTGGAAGATCTGTTGCAAAAATTGCGGGAGAAAATTTAAAGAAAACCGTATTAGAATTGGGCGGTAGCGATGCTTACATTATTTTAGATGATGCCGATTTAGAAAAAACTACAGATTTAGCTACTTTTGGTAGGTTACAAAACAACGGGCAAACTTGTATTGCTGCTAAACGTTTTATAGTTTTAGAAAGTATTTATGATGATTTTCTAAAATTATTTACTAAGAAAATGGAAGATGCAAAATTAGGCAATCCTACAGACGAAGATGCGTATTTCGGACCAATGGCAAGAATTGATTTAAGAAATGAAATTCATGAAAAAGTAGAAAAAACGATAAAACAAGGTGGTAAATTAGTTTTAGGAGGAAAAATTCCTGATGGTGTTGGTGCTTTTTATCCTGCTACAATTTTATCTGAATTAAAACCAGGAATGACTGCCTTTGATGAAGAACTTTTTGGACCTGTTGCTTCTGTTATTAAAGCTAAAGATGAAGACGAAGCTATAGAATTGGCAAACAACTCTACTTTTGGTTTAGGCTCTGGTGTCTTAACAGGAAATTCTGAAAGAGGTGAAAAAATTGCACTACAATTAGAAGCCGGAAATAGTTTTGTGAATAAATTGGTAGCTTCTGACCCTAGAATGCCGTTTGGCGGAATTAAAAATAGTGGTTACGGAAGAGAACTTTCTAGTTACGGAATTAAAGAGTTTGTAAACACAAAATCTATTTGGATTGACTAAGAAAGATTAAAAACATAACTCACTTACTAAAATAATCAACAAAAAATCCAATTTTAAAAATTGGATTTTTTTATGTTAAATCTAATAATTACCACTACAAAAACTTAAATTATTTTGTAAATTGCAAAGCTATTTTCATTAAAAAAACCGAACACGCAAAAACTTATTTATCAGTAATTTATGTCATTTACTAGAACCTTAGAGAAACTTAAAATTCTTGCTGACGCCGCCAAATACGACGTTTCATGTTCTTCTAGTGGAAGTAAAAGAACAAATACAAATAAAGGCTTGGGCGATGCAACTGGTATGGGAATTTGCCATTCGTACACAGAAGATGGTAGATGCGTTTCTTTATTAAAAATACTTCTTACAAATCATTGTATTTTTGATTGCGCTTATTGCGTAACTCGTAAAAGTAACGATATTAAACGTGCTGCTTTTAAAGTGCAAGAAGTAGTCGATTTAACTATCAATTTTTACCGAAGAAACTATATTGAAGGGCTATTTTTAAGTTCAGGAATTTTTAAAAGTGCAGATTACACAATGGAACGTTTGGTTGCCGTTGCAAAAAAATTACGCTTAGAAGAAAATTTTAATGGCTACATACATTTAAAATCGATTCCGGGTGCTTCTGATGAATTGATGAGAGAAGCTGGATTATACGCAGACCGATTAAGTGTTAATATAGAAATACCCACAAAATCGGATTAAAACTATTAGCACCTGATAAAAATTTTGATGATTTTATAAAACCAATGAATAAGGTTAAGAATGAAATCATTCAATACAAAACCGAAAAGAAAATTATAAAAAGCACACCAAAATATGCGCCTGCTGGCCAAAGCACTCAAATGATTGTTGGTGCGAGTGGCGAAAACGATTTTCAAATTTTAAAAACTGCAGAGCATTATTATAAAAACTACAATTTAAAAAGAGTTTATTATTCCGGTTATGTGCCAATAAGTTTAGATAACCGATTGCCAAAAATTGGTACAGAAGTACCCATGTTAAGAGAAAATCGATTGTATCAATCAGATTGGTTAACTCGTTTTTATGGCTTTCAAACCAATGAAATAGTAAATCTAAATCATCAAAACTTAGATTTAGATATCGATCCTAAATTAAGTTGGGCTTTAAGAAATTTACATGAATTTCCGGTTGATGTAAATACAGCAGACAAAAGAATGCTGGCTAGAATTCCGGGAGTTGGTATGAAATCTGTTTCTAAAATTTTAATGGCAAGAAAATACAGACGATTAAATTGGGATCATCTTAAAAAAATAGGAATCGCTTTTAACAGAGCCCAATACTTTTTAGTTTGCGATAGCAATATTTTTGAAAGACGAGATTTAACAGCAGAAAAATTAAAAGCAAAAATCTTGAAGAAATCTAAGAGCAAATATGATAAAATGCTAAGTCCGCAATTAAATTTATTCTCTTAAATGCAAGAGAAAACACTAATTTACGATGGCTCTTTTGACGGATTTCTATGTTGTGTTTTTTACGTTTTTGAATATAAACTTAAAAATGCTAAAATTCAGAATGAATTTGTTTTACAAAATGCCTTATTTTCTGAAAATGAAAAAATAAGTACAAATAAAGACAAAGCAGACAGAGTTTGGAAAGGTTTAAAAACCAAAGCATCTACAATTAGCACTACAAAAATTTATTACGCATTTTTAAGCGAGCAGCCTGGTGTAGAAAATATTTTATTAGACTATATATCTTATATTTTTAAGAGTAATAAAAAAGTAGACACAGATTTTACTTACGATAGTGTTTTAAAAACATCAAAGATTGCTAAAAACGTTAGTAGAGAAAAACATAGAATGGAAGCTTTTGTTAGATTTAAACTTACAAAAGACGCAATTTATTTTGCAAACATAGCCCCAGATTTTAACGTTTTACCTTTAATTTCTAAGCACTTTAAAAGCAGGTATGCAGACCAAAAGTGGGTTATTTATGATATTAAAAGAAATTACGGATTATATTATGATTTAGAAGTAGTTACAATAATGCAAATGGAGTTTCCTAAAGATTTCAATTTTTCTAAAACTGATAAAAACTTTTTTTCTGAAGAAGAGTTTGAGTTTCAAACGCTCCGGCAAAACTATTTTAAAAGTACAAATATAACAGAGAGAAAAAACATGAAACTTCATATTCAGCATGTTCCAAAAAGATACTGGAAATATTTAAGCGAAAAACAACCTTAACTAAACTGCAGTTAAGTTATTTCTTTCTTCAACTAACACCATTATTTCTTCCGGAGATAAATAATATCTCTTTATTCTTTTTTTATAAACTTCAGAAACATCAGCATTATTTAAAATAAAATCCTTTGTTTTTAAAATATACGATTCCATTTTGTGTTTTACAGCAAAACTATCAGCAGCTCTTTCTGCTTCAACAATATGATTATCAGAAAAAAGGTATTTAACTCCAAACCAAATTAGGTTTAACTTGCTTCTATCTTGGTAATCCATAATATGACCTAATTCATGACCAATCCAACCAATAAATACATCCGTAGGTATATCTCCAGTAGAAAATTCTTTATCAGAAATTTTAAATTTCTCGCTAATTAAAATTAAAAATTTACGATCTTTTTTAGATTTAAAAAAACTATCAAAAGTTGGTCTCGCTTGCATAGTAGATTTTTTAATATTCTTTTTAAACTTAAATTCAATATGAATATTTTTTAACTGCGGATAATATTTTAAAGCGGTTTCTACTTCTGCTTTTATAGAATTTGGTATGATATGATATGAAGACATAAATATTGTGATTTTTTTAAAACTTTAATACATAAATATACCGCTATCTAGAAGTTCTTTTGTGCTTTTATGCTTAAATTTGTAACTCTTTTAAAAAGCATTTCAAAAGGATGAAAAAATTATTAAATTTCCTATATTCTACTCGCTTAATGGCGATATTATTTTTCTTATTTGCAACTGCAATGGCA
The DNA here is from genome assembly GCF_055693625.1 of Polaribacter sp. HA6-7. Classification (NCBI taxonomy): domain Bacteria; kingdom Pseudomonadati; phylum Bacteroidota; class Flavobacteriia; order Flavobacteriales; family Flavobacteriaceae; genus Polaribacter; species Polaribacter sp. HA6-7. Next base: position 714,478 of record NZ_CM146338.1, on the reverse strand, counting down.
ATAGCCACTTTTATAGAAAATGATTACGGCACACAAACTTCTAAAGCTTTAATTTACAATGCTTGGTGGTTTGAAGCTATCATGTTTTTCTTTGTAATTAATTTCTTTGGTAATATTTTTAGATATAAACTTTACAAAAAAGAAAAATGGCCCGTTTTAATGTTTCATGCAGCTTTTTTATTAATATTAGTAGGTGCTGGTATTACACGTTACCACGGTTACGAAGGTATAATGCTAATTAAAGAAGGCGAAACAACAGATAAATTTTTATCGGAAACAACATATTTAAATGCAATTGTAGACGATGGTAATTCGCAAAAACCAGAAATAAATGCACCTATTATGCTTTCTGCTTGGGGTTCTAATTCTTGGTCTTATGCAGATAATTTTAAAACTGATAAAAATGACATCGATTTTAAATTTGAATTGGTAGACTACATTCCGTGGGCAGAAAAAAATTAATTGAAGATGAAAATGGTGTAGAACATTTATTCTTTGTAGAATCTTCTGAAGGTACACGTCATGAACATTGGATAAAAAAAGGAACATTACAAAACATTCACGGTGTTTTAGTAGGTTTTGAAGCCGATAACAATAACGCGTCTATTAACTTTACAAATAAAGATGGTGCATTAAAAATGATTTCTAAAGACGATGGAGATTGGTTTAGAATGGCAGATCAAAAGAAAGGAAAAGTAGTTAAAGATTCTCTTCAAAATTTTCAATACCTAACTTTACACAACATTGGTAAATTACAATTTGTAATACCAAAACCTGCAGAAAAAGGGATAATGAAAACAGTTAGCGGACCAAAAAGTGATAGTGTTTTAGATGTTATTACTTTAGATGTAACGGCAAATAATGAGACCAAAAGAGTAGAACTAAAAGGCGGTAAATTTAATTCTGATGGTTCTAAAGAAGTTTCTGTTGGTGGCTTAAATTTTAGAGTTTTGTATGGTGCAAAAATTCTTACAACACCATTTAGTATTAAGCTAAACGATTTTCAATTAGATAAATATCCGGGTTCAGAAAGTGCTGCTGCATACGCTAGTGAAGTTACTGTGATAGACCCTAAAGAAACTTTCGATTATAGAATTTTTATGAATCATATATTAGACCATAGAGGTTATAAATTTTTTCAAGCTAGTTACGATTTATCAGGAGAAAAAGAAGAAACACATTTATCTGTAAATCATGATTTCTTGGGAACTTTTGTAACTTATTTAGGTTACTCGCTCTTATATATTGGTATGATATGTATTCTTTTTGCAAAAAATACTCGTTTTGATGATCTTAAAAAAAGATTAACAAAAATTAAAAAGAAGAAGCTAACAATGTCTGTTGTATTTGCAATATTCTTATCTAGTTTTACTTTTGCACAACATCAAAATCAGCATCAACCAAATAAAATTACCAATCAGCAAATAGATTCTATTTTAAAAGCTAACATGGTAGATGTAGCGCATGCAGAAAGCTTTAATAAATTGGTTATTCAGGATAATGGTAGAATGAAACCAGCGCATACTTTTGCTTCTGAATTGGTAAGAAAAGTGAGTAAATCTGAGAAATTTAAAGGTATGAAACCTAGTCAGGTTTTATTATCTATTATAGAAAATCCTAGATTTTGGTTTGAAGTTCCGGTAATTTATTTAGAAAAAGGAAATACTCAAATTAGAGAACTTATAGGTGTTGCAGAAACTACAGAATATGCTGCATTAACAGATTTTATAACTCCTGTTGGTATTTATAAAATAGAAAAGAAAGTTGCAGAAGCACAAAAGAAGAAAATTAAAAATAAATTTGAAAAAGATTTAATTAAAATTGACAGAAGAATTGGTTTACTATATTCTGCTATTGGCGGTGGAATTCTTAAAATTTATCCAATACCTGGTGATGAAAACAACAAATGGGTTTCACAACCAGAAACTTCTGAAGCTAATTTTAAGGGAACAGATTCTGTTTTTGTAAGACAATCTTTACCTGTTTATATTAACTTTTTACAAAAAGGTAAGAAAACCGGTGATTATTCAGATGCTGATAAAATTTTAGACGGAATTAAAAAATTTCAACAAAAATTTGGATCAGAAGTAATACCTACTGATAAAAAAATAGAATTAGAAATCTCATATAATAAAATTCAACCATTTCAATTACTATCAAAGTACTATGGTTACTTAAGTTTTTTATTATTAATTTTTGTTTTATGGCAAATCTTTATTTCTAAAAAATGGATAAACAATACAGTTAAAATATTATCTTTTGGTGCTGTTGGTTTATTTGTATTTCATACGTTAAGTTTAATTGCTAGATGGTACATAAGTGGTTATGCACCTTGGAGTAATGCATACGAATCTATTATTTTTGTTGCCTGGGCAACAATGCTATTTGGGCTTTTCTTTGGACGAAAATCTGCACTTACAATTACTGCAACTACATTTTTAGTAGCGATTACCTTAGGTTTTGCTCATCAAAATTGGTTAGATCCAGAAATTGCTAATTTACAACCAGTTTTAAATTCTTGGTGGTTATTGGTACACACTTCTATTATTGTAGCTAGTTACGGTCCGTTATCTTTAGGTATGATTTTAGGAATCTTTGCACTCTTATTAATGATTTTTACGAATGATAAGAATAAAAAGAGAATGGACTTAAATATTAAAGAAATTACCATAATTAACGAGATGTCTATAACTGTTGGTTTGGTAATGTTAACTATTGGTAACTTTTTAGGCGGAATGTGGGCTAACGAAAGTTGGGGTCGTTATTGGGGTTGGGACCCTAAAGAAACTTGGGCTTTAATTTCTATTATGATTTATGGGTTTGTATTACACATGCGATTGATACCTGGTTTACGAAGCAAGTACACGTTTAACTTGTGGTCTATTATTGCATACGCTTCTATAATGATGACTTATTTTGGAGTTAACTTTTACTTGGCTGGTTTACATTCTTATGCTAGCGGAGACAGAGTAATTACACCAACATCTGTTTATTATTCTGTTGGTTTTGTATTAATAATAGGTGTTTTCGCATTTATAAAACACAAAAAATATTATAAAAAATAATTTTAAAAGGAAGTAACTTTATATTTTAAGAAGAAAATGTATTTTTGCTCACGAAAAAATCAATCATAAATATTCTAGTTTACTAGAAATCACAAAAGAAATACTTATATGTTTCATAAAAATATTAAATTAATTTTAGCCGGTTTAATTTCTGTTTGGGCTGTTTACCATTTTGCACAAGGAAATATCATGAACGGAATTTCAATCTTACTATTAGCAGGAATTTTTGTTTTGTTTTATTTTAAAAACGAGTTTATTTTACTTGCTTTTTTACAATTACGTAAGCAGAATTTCGAAGGAACAAAAAAATGGTTAGATTATATCAAAAATCCAGAGGCTGCTTTAATTGTAAAACAACAAGGTTATTATAATTATTTACATGGTATTATGTTAAGCCAAAAGAATATTACACAATCAGAAAAATATTTACGTAAAGCTGTAAAACTTGGCTTGTCTATGGATCATGATTTGGCGATGGCTAAGTTACAATTAGCAGGAATTGCAATGACTAAAAGACGTAAAAGAGAAGCTACTAATTTAATGGCAGAAGCTAAAAAATTAGATAAACATGGTATGTTAAAAGAACAAATGCAAATGATGAAACAACAGATGAAAAAAATCTAACGTTTAATTTGCTTTATATTGCATAAAAAAATCCGATGAAATAATTTTCATCGGATTTTTTTATAACTAAAACTCTAAGATTATTTTATTCTTGTTAGAGTTAAATCTTCATTATACTTTACAATAAACAAACCTTTATTTTCTACTATTTTAAAAAGCTTATCTGTATAATCAAACTTACTTTCTACTCTGTAAGAATAACCATCATCAAAAGTAGATTTTAAACTTTTTCCTGATGCCAAACGTACAAGAATATCATAAGTAACATCAAAACCTTTTGTAGCATATGCAGAAGGTAAAACTCCGTTTTTAGCTAAATAACTTTTATTAAAAGCCATGGCGCTGTAAGAATCTTCTCTAACATACTCATCGCTAACATACGTAAAACCTAATTTAGCTAATTTAGAATTGTCTATTTTATCAAATGCGCTAACCTTATCAAAAGTAAATAATGATGCAGTTGTTTCTTCTGGCAAACTAATTAAACTATTGATAACACTTGCAATAATAATTTTATCGCTTGTTGTTAATACAACAATATTTTTCATGTTTGGTTTTAAAACATCTGTAAATTTTTGCTTTTTTATATAACCATCTTTTGGTGTGATTAAGCTAACACTGTTTATAGAATCGTGTGATTTTAAAACTTCTCTAATTTTATTAGAATCAAAGTTAGAAGTTGATTTTCCATCTCCAACAATAATTATGTTTCCGTCATGAAAGCTTTCTTCTATATAACTTAACAACTTATCTCTAAATAATTTTTTGTTTGGAGACGTTTTGATAATTCTACTAGAAGAAAATTTTGATTGCTTTTTAGAATATACCGGAAAAACAATAGGTGCATTTACATTATCTGCTACATATTCTACCTCTTCAGAATATAAAGGACCAATAATTACATCTTTCTTCTTAAGATTATTTTCTGCTACAATTGTTTTAATTTTTGTACTATTTCTACCAGTATCAAAAACTTCTACGTTTAATTCTACACCTTGTTTTCTTAACGAATCTATTGCTATTTCTGCACCTAAATATAAATCTGTAACAATATTTGCCAACCTACTGTTTCCAAAGATTTCATCGCTAGTTTTTGCTTCTAACTCTTGCGCTCTAAAAGGTAATAGAATTGCAGCATTTATAGAAACACCATCTTTAATTTCATCTACATAAACCAGTTCTTCTTCAAAAACATCTTCTACAGGCATAATTTTTATAAGTTGCCCAAGTTTTAAACCGTCTTTTAATTCTGGGTTTAATTTGATTAACTCTTCTCTAGAAACACTGTAAAACCTCGTTAAGCTAAAAAAAGTATCTCCTTTTTTAACTTCGTGAATTTTGAATTCTTTTTCTAACTCAGAAATTAACAAACTTCTTTGTTTTTCTTTTTCTGATATTAAATCAACGTCTAAGTTTTCTGTTTCCTTTACTTTAGAATTGTCTTCTGTTGCATTTTCGTTCTTTTCTTTTGAAATAGAATTACTTACCGAATTCATATTCTTATTAGGAATAATGATTACAGTATTTGCATCCGGATTTTTATCTACATCAGGATTAAGACGCAATAAATCTTTGGTTTTCATATCTAATTTCTTAGCAATCTCACCAATAGATTCTCCTTCTTTTACTTTATATTGAATGTATTTTTTTTGCTGACCGCATGATACGGTAAACGTTAGAATACACAGAAAAACAAAAAATTTAAGATGTTTCATATATTTTATTCCCATTCTATAGTTGCAGGTGGTTTAGAACTAATGTCATACACTACTCTATTAACGCCTTTTACTTGATTTATTATTTTATTTGAAGTTTTTTGTAAAAATTCATAAGGTAAATTTACCCAATCTGCCGTCATTCCGTCTGTACTTTCTACAGCTCTTAAAGCAACAACTTTTTCGTATGTTCTTTCATCGCCCATTACACCAACAGAGTTTACAGGCAACAACATTGCACCTGCTTGCCAAACTTTATCGTACAAACCGTCTTCCTTTAATCCGTTTATAAAAACAGCATCAACTTCTTGTAAAATTCTTACTTTTTCTGCTGTAATGTCTCCTAATATTCTAATTCCTAAACCTGGTCCTGGAAAAGGATGACGACCTAATAATTCTGAATCAATTCCCATAGAAGCTCCAACTCTTCTTACTTCATCTTTAAAAATCATACGCAAAGGCTCTACAATTTTTAATTTCATATAATCTGGCAATCCACCAACATTATGATGACTTTTAATAGTTGCTGATGGTCCTCCGTTTACAGAAACCGACTCAATAACATCAGGATAAATTGTTCCTTGCGCTAACCAAGTTACGTCTTTTATTTGGTTGGCCTCGTCATCAAAAACTTCTATAAATGCGTTTCCAATGGCTTTTCTTTTTTCTCTCGGATCAGAAATACCTTCCGGAGCTTTCAAAAAACGTGCCGATGCATCTACACCTTTTACGTTTAATCCCATTCCTTCGTATTGTGCCAATACACTTTCGAATTCGTTTTTACGTAAAAGACCGTTGTTTACAAAAATACAGTATAGATTTTCTCCGATAGCTTTGTTTAAAAGAACGGCTGCTACTGTAGAATCTACACCACCGGAAAGTCCTAAAACAACTTTATCTTTACCAACTTTTTCTTTGATAGCGTTTACTGTGCTTTCAACAAAAGAATCTGGTGTCCAGGTTTGTGCTACACCAGCAATTTTTACAAGAAAATTTTCTAATAATTGTTTACCGTCTGTAGAGTGATATACTTCAGGTGAAATTGAATCGCATAAGTATCTTCACCTTTTATTTTATAAGCGGCATTTTCTACATCTTTAGTACTAGCTAATAACTCGCCATTTGTAGGTAATTCTTTAATTGTGTCTGAGTGACTCATCCAAACTTGGCTACCTTCAGAAATATTTTCAAAGAAAGTTTCATTACCTTTTATGTAAGATAAATTTGCTCTACCATATTCTCTTGTGTTTGAAGGTGCTACTTTTCCGCCGGAAAAATGAGCCAAATATTGAGCGCCATAACATACGGCTAACATTGGTTTTTTTCCTCTAAGATCTGTTAAATCTGGATGTAAAACATTTTCTCCTCTAACAGAATTTGGACTACCCGATAAGATAATTGCTTTAAATTCTGATTGATTTTTTGGTGGATGATTGTAAGGATGAATTTCACAATAAATGTTTAATTCTCTAACTCTTCTTGCAATAAGTTGTGTGTATTGCGATCCGAAATCTAAAATAAGTACGTTGTGTTGTTGCATGCGCAAAAATACTATTTCAGTTTAAATTTCAAATACTGAAATCGATATTTTTTACGAGAAATTAGAATTCGTTCATTTTAAGTAGAATTCGATTTAAAAGTTTAAATTTTATACACAATTGCATTGATATTCATACCAGCCCCAACAGAAGCTAAAATAACAACATCTCCTTTTGTAACAGATTGATTTTCTACATTTCCTTTTAAAACTAAATCTAATAATGTTGGCACTGTAGCCACAGAACTATTACCTAACTTATGTATACTCATTGGCATAATTGCTTCCGGCACTTTTTCTTTAAACAATCTATAAAAACGTTTTACAATTGCCTCGTCCATTTTTTCGTTAGCTTGATGAATAAAAATCTTTTTAACATCATTAATTCCGTAACCACTTTTATCTAAAGCAGTTTTCATGGCTGCAGGCACATTCGTTATTGCAAACTCATAAATTTTTCTTCCATACATTTTTATGTATTGTGTATTGTCGGTTACATTTAAATTATAAGATTTACCAAAATGTAAAAAATATGCTTCGTCATTTGCGAAAGTTTGTGTTGCATGACTAATAATACCAGAATCACCTTCTAAAGTTTGCTCTACAATACAAGCACCTGCGCCATCACTGTAGATCATTGAATCTCTATCATGTTTATCTACAATTCTAGACAATGTTTCTGCACCAACTACCAAACATTTTTTTGCTATTCCGGCTTTAATAAATGCTTGAGCTTGTATAACACCTTCTACCCAACCTGGGCATCCAAAAAGTATGTCATACGCAACACAATTAGGTTTTTTAATATCTAACTTATGTTTTACCCTACTCGCTAAACTTGGTAGTGCATCACCCTGAATTTGGTCTTTTTTTAAATCCCCAAAATTATGAGCTAAAATTATATAGTCTAATTCTTCTGGATTTATATTGGCGTCTGTAATTGCTTTTTCTGCAGCAAAAAAAGCCATATCAGAAGTATTTATTTCCGGCTTTGCATAACGTCTTTCTTCGATACCTGTTATATCTTTAAACTTTTCTATAATAACATTATTGTCTGCAGAAAAATTTGAACCATCATTATTTAAAAATTCTGAGTTTAAAAACGTATTATTTTTTACTTTTAAAGAAGGAATATAGCTTCCTGTACCAGTAATTTTAGATGAAATCATATCTTAAGAGGTTTATCTCTCAAAATTAAGAAAGCTATTTTATTTAAATTTACTATGCATGCATAGTATTGGTAAGTTCAAATGAGAATTTTACTAAGAATTAAAAGCTATACAAAGGCTGTTTAAGGCTTGTATAAATTCATTTTTAGTTGCATAACCGTAGCAATAGAGGTAGCTCTATTTTTCATTTGCTGTGCTATTTCACCGGAAAAATTTGCATCAATAGTTGTAAATAAATACGATGTCCAAATGACAAAATGTTCTTTTTTAAACTTAATAAATGCATTTTTATCTATATGTTTTTGCATTGTATTGTTTTTATAAGAAGTTGTTTGAAACAAAATATCATTCCGTAAATCTGAAATAATTTCTAAATGTTCATTTAAATGATTCTTAATTACAATATCTTCAAAAAAGGAATCATTATTACATCATTTAAAAGTAAATCGTAAAATTTTGTAATAATTAATTTTATATCTTTTCTAGAAGAAATGTCTCTTTCAATCATTAGCAATGATTATAAGTAAGAACTATCAAAAGAAAATGGCAACAGAGATAAAAGTGATTCTGTTTTTACAATTTCTCCAACTTCTCCCATAAATAAAAGCGGAAAAGCTTGCTTTTGTTTTATTTCGTATTCTGATAGAGATTGTCTGCATGCACCACAAGGACCTACAGGTTTATCTACTTTTGTAATTGTAGAACTTGCCGAAATTGCAAGTTTTATGATTTTAACTCCAGGATACGTTGCTCCTGCAGCCCAAATTGCGACTCTTTCTGCACACATACCGAAGGGTATGCTGCATTTTCTTGATTATTTCCTAAAACAATTTCTCCGTTTTCTAATAATAAAGCTGCACCAACATTAAACTTAGAGTAAGGAGCGTATGCTTTTTTACGAGCATCGATTGCCTTATTCATTAAAAATTTATCCTCTTTAGATAACTCTTCTAGGTTGTTAAAAACAATGGCAGAAGAAGATATTTTAATTTCTTTCATATTTTGAAGTCAAAAAAGCAGCCCAAAAACGACTGCTTTATATATTGTGATAAAATTACTAAAAAATTATGATTTTTTAATACTCATCGTATATTTCACCTAAATCAAAAGATAAAGAAAAACGTAATGAATTTTCTAAAGGATTATTTACATCTGAAGAATTAATTAAATATGATAAATCGATATTTAAAGCATTGGTTTTAAAACCTCCACCTAATGTAAAGTATTGTCTATTTCCTTTATCTTCACTTTCATGAAAATATCCTGTTCTTAAAGCAAAAGCATTGTTGTATAAATATTCTGCACCAAAAGCATAAGTAACTTCTTTTAATTCTTCACTAAAACCTCCAGGAGCATCACCAAAAGAACTAAAAATTCCGTCAATCCAACCTTTTTCGTCATTAGGATCATTAACTGTTGGCACTAGTAATTTTGTAAACTCTACGGTTGTTGTAATTGTATTATAATCATCTAAAATAAAATCGAAACCACCTCCTAATTTTAAGTTTGTTGGTATAAAATCTTCTTCACTAGGTGTGTAAGAAACCTTCGGACCAATGTTTGCGATATTAAAACCAATTCTATATTTACCATTAAAATTACCATAATTTTCTTCTAACGATTGGTAATAACCAGAAACATCTACTGCAAAAGAATTGATTGGTTGTAAAGAATTACCGAAGTACCGTTAAAAGCTAAGTTAGATCTTATGTATTTTAAAGAAACCCCCATTGCAAAAGTTTCACTTAACTTTAATGAATAAGAACCCGTTGCAACAAATTCGTTTGGATTTATAGATCCGTTTTCTGCACCGTTGCTATCAGTTAAATCTATTTGACCCAAAGAAAAATATTTAAAATCTGCACCCCAAGCAGCATTTTCGCTAAACCTATTTATATATGAGCCACTTCCTATAAAAATATCATCTGTTAAATTACGTAACCAAGGCGAATAGGTAATACCAGTGTAAATTTGTCTATTGCTAAATGCTATTTTTGCTGGATTATGATACAAAGAAAAAGCATCTGCACTTGTAGCAACACCAATATCTCCCATACCACCTGCTCTTGCATCTGGTACAATTAATAAGAAAGGTGTAGCAGTGGTTATTCCTCCTGTTTGTTGTGTATCTGTCTGTGCCGCAATTTTAAATGTTGCAAAAGCACTTAATAATAAACATAATCCTAATTTCTTCATTGTATATTCTCTGTTGAATTTTATTCTAATTACAAATATCTATATTTTATTGAAGTATTACTAATTTTTCGTACTTCTCTGACACTAAATTACTTGTTGTAGATTTAACTTTTAATTTATAAACATAAACTCCTTTCCCAATTTTATTACCAAAATCGTCTAAACCATTCCAAGTTATACTTCTAGACAAATTACCAACCGTAATAATATTTCTATTAATTGTTTTTACCAATTTACCGTAAATTGTAAAAATTTGCACTTGTACTTCTAAATTTTCATTTGGTTTGTTATGATTAAACCAAAACTCTGTATAATTTACAAATGGGTTTGGATAGTTTAACACATTTTCTAAATTTAAAATGGCATCACTAACAACTACGAAGTTCAACGTTAATTCTGATGAGTTATTGTATGTATCCCAAACTTTTATTTTTAAAGTATGTGGGCCAACTTCTAAATCTCTTAATCTATAAGTTACTTTCCCTTTTGTAAAATCGTTTAATTCTGTTTGATAAAAATCATTTAACACAATAGGGTTGGTTGTATCACCGTCTAAAATACCAATAATATCATGATCTACAGCCGTAATAGAAGTATTAATACCACTAACGTCTGATAAGACAGCAATTAAATTCGGCGAAGCATTTGTGTTACCACCATCTATAAACGATTCATCATTCATAAATAATTTAATTTCTGGCCCAACAGTATCTTCTGGTGCATTTTCATTAATACCACCAATTACTAAATCTAGATTATAACCTGCTTTTTCTGATACACCGTTTTCTGCATAAAAACTTACTTTACCATTTCCTAGTGCAATTTTAATATCTTTTGGTACAATAAAATCAAACTTAAACGCACCATTTTCTATACTAGATTTTCCTCTAAACAATTTACTATCTTGTGTATCGAAATCTAGAGTTTCTCCAAAACTATTATTTCCTAGAGTTGTTTTATCAATAATTTTATCGAAAACTGTTGTAGATAAAACACCGTTAAAATTATTTAAAACAGCATCTGAATTATTAACAATTACCCCCTCGAAACTTACTTTAGACAAAGCTTTTAAAGTATCTAATGGTTGCGAAATATCTTTACCGTTTAATTTTGTGATTTTAATATTTGGTTCCGGCACTGCAAGTTTCATTGCCGGATCTCCGAATGAATAGATAAAAAACTTCTGTATACTCGAAAAATTATTTTTTGCTTGCGTTAAAGATTCTGCAATTGTAAATTTTTCATCATTAAATTCTAGTAAAATTCTAATTAAACTTTCATTAAACTGTTGCCCTACATTTATAAAAACCTCTCTTGTAGTAGTAATCATACTAGATGCGCCACCGTTTTTATTCCATAATGTTAACTCACCAGCAGTAATTCTACTCGGATTATCGAATCTAGAGAAATCGCAAGTAACTGTAATTAAAAGAGGTAACGTATTAATATTATTAAACTCTTGAATTTGAGGTTTCTCTAATATCCTTTCTGCTGCAAAACCATCTTCACCACCATGTCCAAAATAATCAAAAACTAAAGTACCTTTTTCTATTGCATTCGTAATTGCTGTTTTTACTTCCGGATAACGTTCTCCACCGGAAGAATTTTGTTGTACAAAAGCATCAGCATAAATTTTACTAACATTAAAAATTGGTTTTCTATTTTTAATTTCATCAGCAATCGACTCTACACCTTTCTGAATTGGTATATCAAAATCATCATCAATATCATCTGCTAAAAGGGTTACTGTATTTCGCCAATCTCCTTTAGAGCTTTCATCATAATAACTTAAAATTTTAGTTACAACATCTTCTGCTTGCGATATTCCTGTAACCGGTATTCTGCTAGAAACAACATCTATGGTATGAGAAGAACTCATGCTACCCTCATTAGTATCTAACATCACAAAAAAATCATCTGTCACATAAGAAAAAGCCAAGTTAAAGTGATAAATATCATCCGTTTGAGAAGGTAATTTAACCGGAACCACATTATTGTTATTTGCAATTCTATCTTTGTAATCGTAAGAAGAATCGCCAAAGAAACATACAAATTTTAACTTTTTATCTTCAGATGAATTGGTTGTATATAAATGTCTTATAAAATCTCGAATACCTGTAATATCTTTAGAGCCGGATGCAAACTCATTATAAATTTCATCTAAAACAACAACCTTTGTCGATAATCCTGAATTTGTTTGATGATAGTCTGCCAATCTTTGTGCTTGTGAAACCAAATCTTTGCTAGTAATTACAAGATAATTTATGTCTTTTAAAGCATGTAAATTTTGATTTTCTACTCTCGAATTTTCAATAGTTTCCGGTATATAAAAATCCGAAGAATTTAGTACAACATATTCATTTAAAACTCCTCCGTTGGCTTTAAATGTAAAATCTGAAGTAGAACTTTCGTTAGTTATTAATTCAGGATTAATGGCATTCGTTACATCCCAAACTTGGTAAATTTCTGATGCATTTTTTATTTGAAACTCAACTGTGCCACTCGCATCAAATTGATTAAAACTTCTAAAACCAAACTGTTTACCGTTTGCTAAAAGATTTTTTTTACCATAAATCTCAATAAAATCTAAAAAAGCATTTGCAGACGGATTTCCGTTATTGTTGTAATTTAATTCTAAAGTAATTGCGTTTGTTGGGTTGCTAAATGCTGCAGTTCTTTCTGATGTTACTGCTTTTGTTAACGAACTCGGATTTAAACCACTAAAACTAAGCGTATATAAATCTGTATTGTTTGCTTTTACCGATAATGTAGATGATGAAATGGAATTACTTACAGCTCTTGTTCTAATAAATATATCTTCATTTACCAATACTTTATCAAAAGGTATTGTAAAACTCTGTGTATTTTCGATATTAAAATTGTCATCAAAAAACCATTGTGTACCTGCACCTAACAAGTTTACCTCTTCTTTTTCATAAAAAATAAAATCATCAAAACTAGAAATTTGTGTAGCTGCACTATTTGCGTTTAAAGCTTTATTTTGAATTCTTTTTCCGGCAGTATTTCCTACTGTTATAAAATAATAAGCCTTATCAGAATATATATTTTGTCTATGTTTAGCACCTTTGTTTGCAGTATCTAAAACCCAATCGTGAGGGCCTTTCGCATAGAATAAAATAAAATCGTTGGCATCGAAACTACCATCAGATTCACCTTCTACGTAAATAGCATTTTCCTGTAAATCTTGGTACCTAAAATCATTATTTACAAACGGCAATAAAGCACCACCGTTACCATAAATCCTTATATTTTGTGGGTTTATATTATTTGTAGAAACTCCAATTCTTTGTAATAAATTTCTATCGATCTTAAAAATACCCGTTGTGTCTACAGAAAATTTAAACCAGTCTCCGAAGCCAAAACAGATGAATTTACTTGTGCGTTTAATTGCAACGCACAACATACTGTTAGTATTAGTAGAAGATTTTTTTCATAAAATAGTAATCAAATAACGTAAAATAAGTGTTTATATTTTAACAACTACAAATATAAGTTATACTAAATATATAAAGCTTACGTTTAATAGAATGTGTATAAAAAATTGATGCGTTAAAATTTATATTTTTCTTGCACTAAATTTTATTTATTGTAAATTGCATCCTTAATAAAAACCCTAAATAATTTTCGATTAGGAAATGGAAAAAATTTTTAAAATATCTTTAGTTGTTTTCACAACATTGCTTTTAGCAAATTGTAATAGATCTACAACTGGTAAATCTAGATTGACTGGTTTATCTTTTAACGATCCTAAAAACGGAAATTATATAAGAAACAGTTCTTTCGAAGGCCAAGAAACTCCGTTAGGAATGGTAGATATTGAAGGCGGTTCTTTTACAATGGGGCAAGTTCAAGACGACGTAATGTTCGATTGGAATACAACTCCGAAGAAAATTCATGTTCGTTCATTTTTTATGGACGAGGCAGAAGTAACAAATTCTGAATACTTTTTATATGTGCAATATATGAAAGATGTTTTCTCTCCTTCTGAAGAGAAATACAAGCACATTTACAATTCTACTTTACCAGACACCTTAGTATGGAGAAAAAGTTTAGGTAATACCGATATTTTAACAGAAAACTATTTTAGACACCCAGCATATGCAGATTACCCAGTTGTTGGTGTTACTTGGTTACAAGCTAATGAATACTGTAAATGGAGAACAAACGCAGTAAACTTAAAAAAGTTAATTGATAAAGGCCATATTAAAAATATTTTTGAATCTGACTCTACAAGAAACTTTTTTGATACAGAAAGATTTTTAAATGATTCTGATAGGCTTTTTGATGGAGATACAACAATCTATAAAAGAGGTGTAAGAACCAGAGTTGTAAGACGTAGAGGAGAACCTAGACCAGGACAAGATGATTTTCAAGGTAGAAAAATAACACAAGCAGACGGCGTTCTTCAACAAAAATTTAGATTACCTACAGAAGCAGAATGGGAATTTGCAGCAAAAGCGATTGTAGAAAACAGAGAATATAATACTGTTAGAGGAAGAAAAAATATGCTTGGAATGGTAAATACACAAGAGCTCAAAAGAAAAGATTTAGAGGAGACCAGTTAGCTAACTTTAAACAAGGTAAAGGACAGTATAGTGGTTTACCTGGTTGGAGTTCTGATGGTTCTGATATTCCTATTAGAATTAAATCTTACCCTCCTAATGCCTTCGGATTATATGATATGTCTCGGTAATGTAGCAGAATGGGTTGCTGATGTTTATAGACCAATTATCGATAACGAAGCAAATGATTTTAATTATTTTAGAGGTAATTTATTTACTAAAAAAATGATAAATCAAGAAGGAAAAGTTGTTATTGTTGGTAATGATGTAGCTGTAGAATATGATACTTTACCAAATGGTAGCGTTATACCAAAGCAACTACCTGGAACAATTAAATATGTACCAATTACAAAAGATGATGCATCTTTTAGAACTAATTTTTCTAGAGCAGAAAATGCAAATATTAATGATGGTGATTTAAACTCTAGTAGATTTTATGAAGATGATGAAGATCGTTTTGCTTCTAGACCAAGTATGTATAATTCACCAAAAAACCTGCAAGATTTAGAGACTCTTTATCCGGTAGAGATGTATTAATAAATGATGACAAGAAAAGAAGAACGCTAATTAGCGATCAAACAAGAGTTTATAAAGGTGGTTCTTGGGCGGATAGAGAGTATTGGTTAGATCCAGCTCAAAGAAGGTATTTACTGTAATATATGGCAACAAACTTTATTGGTTTTAGATGTGTTACAGACAAATTTGGTCCAATGACATATAAAAAACGTACTGCCGTAAATCCTAGTAGATAATACACGTATATTTTAAAAAACAAACCTCATTGTGACTTCACAATGAGGTTTTTTTATATCTTTATTTTATGAATATAACAGAAATCTATAAGCTTTACTCTAAAAACTACTTAGTAGATACAGATACAAGAAAAATTAGAGAAAACACACTTTTTTTTGCTTTAAAAGGAGATAATTTCAATGGAAATAAATTTGCATCAGAGGCCATAAAAAAAGGTGCTAGTTTCGCTATTATAGATGAAGAAGAATATCATAATAATAAAACTACAATTCTTGTAAAGAACGTTTTAGAAACGTTACAAGATTTAGCTCGCTACCACAGAAAGCAATTAAAAGCTACAATTATAGCTCTTACAGGTAGTAATGGTAAAACAACTACCAAAGAATTGATAAATGTTGTTTTATCTAAAAAATACAATACAAAAGCAACAAAAGGGAACCTAAACAATCACATAGGAGTTCCCTTAACACTTCTTTCTTTTACTCCGGATGTGGAAATGGGAATTGTAGAAATGGGTGCAAACCATCAAAAAGAAATTGAATTCCTATGCTCGATAGCGAATCCAGACTATGGATATATCACAAATTTTGGAAAAGCACATTTAGAAGGTTTTGGTGGTGTAGAAGGTGTAATTAAAGGCAAGAGTGAATTGTATAATTATTTAATAAAGAATAATAAAACTGCTTTTATTAATTCTGATGACGAACTTCAAGTGCAAAAAACTAATAATTGTAATACAATTCATTTTAATAGTTCTATAAAATTAATTGACGCCTCTCCTTTTGTTAAATTATCTTTTAACAGCAACATAATTACCACCAATCTAATAGGATCTTATAATTATAATAATATTGCAGTTGCAATTACCATTGGTAATTATTTTAAAGTTTTAGATGTAGATATACAATCAGCAATCGAAAAATACACACCAACAAACAATCGTTCTCAAATAATCAATAAAGAAAGTAATTATATCATTTTAGATGCCTACAATGCAAATCCCTCGAGCATGAAAGTTGCTTTAGAAAATTTTGCTAGATTAGAGTCTAAATTTAAAACTGTTATCTTAGGTGATATGTTTGAGTTAGGAAGTTCTGCTGAAATAGAACATCAATACATAGTCGATTTAGCTGATAGTTTTAACTTCGAAAACACATTTTATGTAGGCGAAAATTTTTATAAAACTACAACAAAAAATAAAAAATTAATTTCATTTTCAGAATTAGGAGATTTTATAAAAAAGAATCCTCTAGAAAATCAAAAAATATTAATTAAAGGATCTAGAGGAATGGGTTTAGAAAGAATATTAAATTTTATAGATTAATATTTTCTTTATGATATTCTAACAGGTTATCTATAGGTCTTTGTATTACACCAGTAATTTTAAGATTGTATTTACTTGCAACTTTTTCTAAAATATCACTAAAATAATGCGCAATAGAACCTATAAAATAAATTTTTGTTGATTCGTCTTTGTTGTAAGGCAGTATTCGATATTTAAAAAATTCTTGAAATCCTTTTTTGATCAACCTCTTAATATATTTTTCATCTTTAAAATCGAACATAAATTTAGCAAATGTTGCCAAGTACATATTAGGATTCGCTTCTTTATAAATATTATTTTTTATAAAATCTGCTTCTAAATTAAACTCATTTTCAAATTTTGAAGCTATTTTTTTAGGCATATTTTTGTAGTAATAATCTATAATCAGTTTTTTTCCAAAATAATTACCACTTGCTTCATCCATCAAAATATATCCAAGGGAAGGTACAACCATTTCCATGTGTTTACCATCAAAATAACAACTATTAGAACCGGTTCCTAAAATACATACTATTGCTGGCTCTTTGCCCGTAGCAGCATAAACAGCAGCCAACATATCTTCAGCAATAAAAACTTTGGCATTTACAAAAATAGTTTCTAATACTTTTTTTAATACTGCAGTAGGTTTTGGTGTACCACAACCTGCACCATAAAAATGAATTTCTGTTACATCCTCTTTAATATTAATAAGCTGAAACATATTAATAATTCTATTATGCAACTCTTCCTCTTCTACAACTACAGGGTTCAATCCCAAAGTTCGAACTCTAAATTCTTCTTTTTTATTCGTATTTAAAGCAATCCAATCTGCTTTTGTAGAACCTCCGTCTGCAATTAAAATCATAATATTATTGTTTTAATCAAATATATAATAACTTCAATCAATTGGCAATAGCTATTAAAACTTCAATCGTTTTCGTTTCAAAGAAATTATAAATTAGTATTTTTGCACAAAATAAAACCTTTATGTTTTTCTTTAAAAAGAAAGAAATTCCTTTAACAGATTTCTTTACAAATAATTTTGTTGATATCCATTCTCATTTACTTCCGGGTATAGATGATGGTGCTAAAAATATTGATAACTCTGTAGAATTAATTTTGAAAATGTATTCTTATGGAATAAAAAACTTTATAACAACACCTCATGTTTTAGGAGACGTATATCCCAATTCATCTGAAACTATAAAAAGCAAATTAGAAGAAGTAAGAATAGCTTTAAACAATAAAGGCTATAGTGACATTAAAATTAATGCTGCTGCAGAGTATATGATGGATGAGCAATTTATTGATCGGCTTAAAGCAAATGATATTTTGACTTTGAAAGGAAATTATATTCTTGTAGAGATGTCTTATTTTAATGCTCCGATGAATTTATATGATGTACTTTTCGACATTCAGTTAAAAGGATACAAACCAGTTTTGGCACATCCAGAAAGATATAATTTTTTTCATAATGATTTACAAAACTACCATAAGCTGAAAAAAGCGGGTTGTTTATTTCAGTTAAATCTATTATCACTAACTGAGCAATATGGTAAAAATGTTCAAAAGATAAGTAACGAATTATTAAAGCAAAACCTTTATGACTTTGTTGGTTCTGACACACATCATAAAAATCATTTGCAGTTGCTAAAAAAGATTGGAACTCAAAAAAATCTAAAAAAATAAAACATTTACTAGATAACAATAGTAAAGTATTTAACTAAAAAAAGGAGCTATTAAAATTGCTCCTTTTTTTGTATTTTTATTAATAATTTTAACTTCTGTTAAAAATTTTTCCGAACCAAGATTTACCTTGTTCTTCCTCTGCTAAATAACCATAACCATACCCACCATATCCGTAACCATAACCATAACTTCTCTTAGGGTCTGTGTCATTTAAAACTATAGACATATTAGGTAAACGCTTATTTTTATAAAGTTCTTGAGGTACCGCTAATAAACGTTTATCTAAATAATTTGCTCTAACAATATATAAAAACATATCTGCATACTTAGAGATTAGCAAAGTATCTGTTACTAAATTAACAGGTGCAGTATCTACTACAACATAATCATAATCTTGTTCTGTATCAATTTCTTCAAATAAATTCTTCACATTATCACCACTTAATAATTCAGCAGGGTTTGGAGGTATTGCTCCGGAGGAAATAATATCTAATGTTGGCGCCTGCGGAATTTGAAACTTTAATTCGTCTAGCGTCAAATCGCTGCTTGTAATATAATTTGTTACACCTTTCTTACTCTCTAAACCTAAATATTCGGTAACCTTTGGCGCTCTTAAATCCATACCAATTAATAGAACTTTTTTACCAGACAATGCAAGTGTAGCAGAAAGGTTTATCGAAATAAATGACTTCCCTTCTCCACTTGTTGTAGAAGTAATAAATATAAATTTCTTAGAACCTTTTTTACTCGCTAACATAAAATCTAAATTGGTTCTAACCAAACGGAAAGCTTCGGAACCACTAGAACGAGCATCGCTACCAACGATAACTTTTTCTTTAGATTCTGATCTAGGTATGTCTCCTAAAAAAGGAACTGTTAATGCACTTTCGATATCTTTTTTACTATGTACCTTTGTATCTAAAAGATTTCTTAAATAAATTATGATAAAAGGAATAATTAAACCTAATAATATTGCCCCTAAATAAATTATTTTTCTTTTAGGAGATACAGGAACTCCTGAACTATATGCAACATCAATAATTTTAGCGTTTGGGACAGTTACTGCAAGAGAAATGGCAGTTTCTTCCTTCTTCTTTAATAAATAAGAATATAAGCCAGATATAATCTCTTGTTCTCTTTCAATATCGATATAACCTCTTTCTAACAAAGGTATTGTCGAAACTTTATAATTTACTTTATTGGCTTCTTTATTGATCTGATTGTATTGTGTTTCTAAAGATGTTATTAAATTTGAAATACTTTGTTTTAAATTAATTTTAAGGATTTCAATTTCTTTATTATACTGTATAATTTGCGGATTTTTACTTCCTGCATTTACACTTAATCTATTTTTTAGTAAAACTAAATCATTAAATTGCTTAATTGACTCAGCTATCGAAGCATCCGAAAACCCTAAATTTTGTGGTAAGGTTTCATTATTACTAGAATTTTTTCTAATGTTTTGGTAAACTCCTTTTGCTATTTCAAGTTCTGTTTTTATTGCAATTAATTTCTCATTATTTGCATTAGCTGTGGCTAAAGCCAATTCTCCTTCACCGTAAAGACCTGTAATATTATTATCAGTTTTAAAATCTTTAACTTTGTCTTGTATCGCGCTTAAATCTCTTCCGATAGCCTCCAATCGATCATCGATAAAATCTTTGGTTTTCTGTGACACTTCACTTTTATCAGAAATAGCATCTAAATTATACTGCTTTACCAATTCATCTAAAAAATCTTCAGCTTTTTCCTGAATTGGATACGTAATAGATAAATCTAATACACTCGCATTTTTATTAACAGGAGAAATATTTACAGCATTTTTAAATTTATCAATTATCTTATCCCTTCTTATAATTGTTATAAGGATTTCGATTAGTTCATCATTAGATGTTTTTTGTCTCTCAATAATAAATTCACCTAAATCTGAAAAAACTTTTTCATTAAATTGATGTTTAGATATAATTCCTCCTTGAAGGTTTTTTAATTCATAGTCATCATTGGAAGTAAAACCTATCATAAAAGAAGTATCTTTTCTACGTTTTAAAAAATCTTCATTATAACTTTTCAATATAAGATTTACAGGATTACTAGCTCCATATATCTCAGACCTTTTCACTCTTCCTTCCCTAGAATAGATTGTTGTAAGATTTAAAGAATCAACAACAGTTCCTATAATTTTTCTTGATTTTAAAATTTCAATTTCATTATCTGTATTATTGGCAGAACTTCCACCAACAATTCCCATATCTTTAAAAGCTTCCAACTCTTTAGATATACCTGATTTTTGATTGTCTTTTATTAAGATTGATGCAGAAGCACTATATTCTGCGTACTATATCTTAAATATAAAAATGCCAAAATGAATGAAACAAAAACACCTAGCACAAACCATTTCCAATGATAGATATATTTTTCAATCTCTTCTCTAATATTAATTGTTTCAGTCGATTCATCAAAGTTTAATGAATTACTATCTTTGTGTACTTGCATTTTTTACCTTGTTAAAATAGATACAATTGTTATTATTAAACCTGTAACTGATATAAATAAACTCGTATTTGTATTAGAAGAAGCGGATTGAATTCTCGCATAATTATGCTCCACATAAACTGCATCGTTTTGCTGAAGATAATAAACTGGCGAAGTCAAAGTTTTATTGGAAGTAAGGTCTACAAAATACTTGTTTTTTTGATTATTTTCTTCTCTAATCACCATCACATTTTTTCTATTACCGTAAATATTTAAATCACCTGCTAAACCTATAGCGTCTAAGATGCTTACACGTTCATTTGGGATTGTATATGTACCTGGTTTTTTTACATCTCCATATACAGAAATTTTAAAATTTGAAATACGTATATTGATAGTTGGATTTTTGATATAATCTGGATCTAATTTATTTTTAAATAACTCAAGGGCTTCTTCTCTTGTAAGTCCACCTAATTTCAACTTACCCAAGACAGGGAAATCAATTTCTCCTTTACTATCAATCAAATAAGCTTGTTGTCTTGCTTGTCCAATGGCAGAATTTGAGGTGCCAAAAGATGCTACTGGCAAATTGAAAGGCTTAGTTGCTTCCAAATCATCAGAAGAAATTGTAATTTGTAACAAGTCATCTCGTTTAAAAATTGTTTGAAACTTATTACTCACCTTACTTTGGTCAATTTCATCAAATTGAAAATAGGCAATATCTTTATTGGAAACACATGCTGATGCAGTAATTATTAAATAAAGTATAAAAATAAATTTAATCTTATTCATGTATAATTTTTTTCAAAAATAATATAAAAATCAAATACTAACTAACATTATCTAATTTTTCAAATTCAGAATTATTAGAAACATATTCTCGTACTAAATCTTTCATGACAGCTACTAAATCGCTATTATTTAAATCACTAAAAGTAGTTGTTAATTCTTCAATTTTTGGTTTGATCTCTTTTGTATCTATTTTTTGAGTCTTCGCAATCATAATTTTTTCATGGTAGGTCTTAATCGTATTTTCTCCATTTGCCAATAACTCTTCATATAATTTTTCACCTGGTCTTAAACCAGTAATTTTTATATCAATATCTTCTGGATATTTTAATCCGGATAAATAAATCATTCTTTTTGCTATTTCAAAAATCTTTACAGATTTCCCCATATCAAAGATATAAATCTCTCCTCCTTTCCCCATGGTACCAGCTTCTAAAACCAAACTACACGCTTCAGGAATCGTCATAAAATACCTTGTAATTTCTTTGTGAGTAACCGTTAAAGGACCTCCTGCTTCAATTTGCCTTTTAAATAGAGGAATTACAGAACCGTTAGAACCTAATACATTACCGAATCTAGTAATTGTAAATTTGGTTTTTTTAGACTTTTTACTAACACAACTTACATATAATTCGGCTATTCTTTTAGATGCGCCCATTACGTTTGTCGGGTTTACAGCTTTATCAGTAGAAACCATAACAAATCGCTCTATTTTATTTTCAATAGCTAAATCTGCTAAATTTTTTGTTCCTAAAACATTCACCTTTATTGCTTCATAAGGAGATTTTTCCATTAAAGGTACATGTTTATATGCAGCTGCATGAAAAATTCTTTGAGGTTTGTATTTTTTAAAAATTCTTGAAATTTTAAATTTATCTCTTACATCAGAAACAATAGCAACAAAGTTTGTAACACCTTTCTGAATCAATTCTTGTTGTAAATCATACAAAGGTGATTCAGCTTGATCAATTAAAACAATCAATTTACAATTATAAAGGCTTAATTGTCTAGAAATTTCACTTCCTATAGAACCTGCAGCGCCTGAAACTAAAATTACCTTTCCTTCAACTTCTCTCCGACGATAGGATTGTCAATTAAAATTTGTTCTCTATCTAATAAATCTTCAATATTTACTTGCTTAATTTGATTTGCTTGTAAATCTCCACCAATCCATTTAGTTAAAGGCGGTACAATTTTAACTTCTACATTTAACTTTATTAAACTGTCCGTTATCTCCAGCAACCTACTAGGTTTAATTTTCTGTATCGAAATAATAACTTCCGTTATATCATGTTTATCGATAAATTTTTGATCAATCATTGATATATCATAAACACGAATCCTATCAATTTTTTTATTTACTTTATTTTTATCATCATCAATAAAACCTAAAATTTGATAACTTCCTTTTCTTTCTCTGTTTAGAGCACCGTAAGTTATAATTCCGGAATCACCGGCACCATAAATTAAAGCGTTTGTAATGGTATCTAGTTCTGTAGATATAATTTCGTAAAATGCTTTAAACACATATCTACTAATAATAAGTACAAAAACAGAAACTAAATAATGTATTAAAATAATAGAATTCGGAATTGTAAAAGATGGATAAATCTTAAACAGTTGATTAAATACAACAATAAAACTTAAACTTAGACTTAAAATGGTAACACCTATAAAAACGTTAAAAACATCCTTTGTACCTGTATGTCTAATAACCCCTTTATAAGAGCCTATAATTAAAAAGCTTAATGCTGAAATTATAACGACAATTGTTAGTTGTGGAATAACTTTATTTATATCAAAATCAAAACTTATGTCAAGCCTTATAGAATAAGCCAAAATAAAGGATAAACAAATAAGAAGAATATCTATCGCAAAAACAACCCATTTCGAGGCATATTTATTTAACGCTTTTAAAAAAATTTCTTATCATTATTTTTTGGGATATAAAAAACGAATTTACAAAAATTTCTGAATTGAATTTGATATTCGGTTAAAATCGTTTTTTGTTAAATGGGCACTAGAAGGCAAACATAAGCCTTTTTGAAATAAGTTATTTGCAACATTACCACCGTAAAAAGTATCATTTTTAAAAATTGGTTGTAAATGTAAAGGTTTCCATAGCGGTCTTGATTCGATATTGTCTTTTTCGAACTGATTTCGTAAACTCTTATTAGTAAATTCCGAGCCTTAGAATCAATCAAAATACAACTCAACCAATGATTTGACTTCATAAAATCATCATTTTCTTTAAATAATGAAACACCTTTAACACCGTCTAAAAGACTTTCATAATTTTGATGATTAGCAATTCTTGCACTTACATAATCATTTAAATAACTTAATTCTTCAACACCAATAAGGGCGGAAACAATACTCATTCTATAGTTAAAACCTAACCTCGAGTGTGAATAGTATTCTGATTTATCTTTAGCTTGAGTTGCCAAAAAAATAGCTTCTTCTTTTTCTTCTATCGAATTACATACTAGTGCGCCTCCTCCAAATGATGATACTATTTTATTGTTATTAAAAGAAAAGATACTAAAATCCCCAAAAGTCCCACACTTTTGTTCTTTATAAGTTGAACCTAACGCTTCCGCAGCATCTTCAATTAAAATTATTTGATACTTTTTTGCAATAGCCACAATTTCTTCAATCTTACATGGCATACCATACAGATGAACGATAATAATTGCTTTAGGCTTTTTCCCCTTGGCTATTCTATCTAGAATGGCTTGCTCTAAGTACATCGGGCAAATGTTCCAAGTATCTAACTCACTATCAATAAAAATTGGCTTTGCTTTTTGATACAAAATAGGATTGGCCGTAGCAACATAGGTAAAAGACTGACATAAAACCTCATCTCCTTCTGTTACTCCGCTTAATATTAAGGCCAAATGAATAGCAGAAGTCCCGTAATTTAGAGCTACAACATGTTTTTTTCTCCAAGATATTTTTCAAGTTTACCTTCGAAATTAGTAATAACATCATAATTGGTTGTATTTATTTCTGTTGGTAAATTCACAGAAATATTACTATCCGAAAGCGCTATTCTTTTACTCATTTTTAAAAACTAAGTCTCTTTTTATTTTTCTAAATAACAATATATAACTTAATGTAAAAATAAATATCAATGTAAAAAAACAATAAACTGAGAAGACAATTCTAACCTGTATGTTTTAAAAATTATAAAATTTACAACCAATTGCAATATAGCATAAATACTAGCTACTTTTAAGTGAGAAATTTTATATACATCAACTAACTTCTGATAAACATGATGTCTGTGCGGATCAAAAACACTTTCTTTTGTAAAAATTTTACGGTAGAGTAAAGTATTTCCTGCATCGGCTCCGTACACTATAATAAGTAATAAGATTAACGGTGATGATAATTTTATTGCCAGTAAAAAACCCACAAAATACATAAATAAACCTATTGCAATACTGCCTATATCCCCTGCAAAAAAAGTGCTTTTCTTCTAAAATTATAAAAGCCAAAAATTATCAATGATATTGCTGGGAATATTAATAGGTCATTATCCACAATATTTTCAGTATTATTAATCATAAATAAACCAGATAATACTGCTAGTGAATATAAACCCGTTATACCATTAATACCATCCATAAAATTAAACATATTTACAGCTCCTATTCCTAAAATTAAGAATACAGCATACAAATAAAATGGAGAGAAAGGATAATCAACTTGATATAAAATTAAAAAAACACCTAAAAACTGAAAAGGAAATCTGATTTTAGAACTTAATGTATAAATATCATCCAAAAAACTAATGACAGAAATCAAAAAAACACCTAAAACAAAATAAGGATATTGATAATCATTTAAAATAAAAAACAATAAAATGGCTATAGGAAAGATGATTCCGCCTCCTCTAACTGTTATTTTTGTATGTGAACTTCTTTGATTTGGTTTATCAATTATCTTAAATTTAATTGCTAATTTTAAGTATACATAAGATAATACTGCTAAAAGTAAAGTAACAAGTACGTAGATTTTCATAAATTTTAGAATGATGCTATCGTTTTTTCTATTATTTAATGTAAAAAAATTAATTACCTATAATATTTGGTATAAAATACAGTTCTTTATTTTGCGAATATTAAATTTATTCAAAGAACTTAAATTAACTTCTTTATTTTTTATATTGAAGTAATTTAGGAATAAGTCTTTTTATTGGATAAAGAATCATATTTACCCTTATACTATTTAGTCTAAAAGCTTTTATACATTCTACATTTTGAACAAATAAACCTTTAAAACTATTATTTGACGCACCACCTAAACGCATTCTTACTAACGGTTCTTGTAAATAAAAAGTAGAAATTTTATAACGCTCTAAAAAACGAAGCATTATTTCAAAATCGGCTGCTAATTTTAATTCAATATTGTACAAACCATAATTATCGTATACTTCTTTTTTGACATAAAAAGTTGGGTGTGCAGGGTGCCAACCACTTTTAAATGATTTTATATCACCTGTAACCCACTTCCTAATAATTTTTTTAGTATCTGTTTGAGAGACATAATATAAGTCAGCATACAACGATTCTAAGTTCTTATTTGAGTTAAAAATATTCATTATTTTTTCAAGTGCCATTTCACTATTAAATAAGTCATCCGAATTTATCAACCCTACAACATCACCTGTTGCCATTTGAACACCTTTATTCATTGCATCAAAGATACCTTTATCCGGTTCTGATATGAATTTATCTATATAATTTTTATGTTTATTTATTAAATCTAAAGTACCGTCATTAGATCCACCATCAACAATTATATATTCAATATTGTCATAAGTTTGGCCAATAACTGATTTTATAGTCGTCTCTATAGTATTAACACTATTATAACAAACTGTGATTATTGAAATTTTCATTTTTTATATATTTTTTATTATCTCGACAACTTTAGTATTAAATGATTCTGGGCTATATTTCAACACAGACTCTTTATTATTAAACTCTTGAATATTTTTTAATTTATCTTCATTTTTAAATAAATAAGTCACCTTTTCAACAACTTCTTTTGACGATTTTTTTCTATTAAAAAACCGTTATTTGGCTTAACAACATCTGACAAATAATTGTGATCAGTGGTAATAATAGCGTTTCCAAAATACATTGCTTCTATTATTGTTAAAGGAAAGGCCTCTGTTTTATAAAAAGTTGGTAATATGAAGATTGAACTTTCTTTAAACAACTTTTCCTTCTTTTGTCCTTTTACTATGCCTAAATAAAAAAATCTCTCAGGATATAAATTTTTTATTTTTTTGACATTCTATTAAACTCTTTTTCCACTTTTTTAGAATTCATAAACTCATCACCCATTGGTATTCCTGCAATTTTCACAATCAAGTCCTTATCTTTTTTTAATAAGACTTCAACTGATTCTAAAAAACAAAAATACCTTTAGAATAAATAAGATTAGACAAGTAAACAATTTGTTTTTTTTTCAAAGAAAAATCTACAATGTAGTTATTAAAATTAGAAGAATAAGAATTCGATACCACCTCAATTTTTGAAATTTTAAGCTCACTAAATTGATCTTTCATTGATTGTAATAAAACTATATTTGTATCAATGTAACCATAACTCCAATTAATTATGTTTTTTAAAAAACCGTAATTTTGATAAAATTTTTTAAAATCTGCACCATGCAAATGATTAACTACTCTAATATTATATAGTCTAGCTAAAATTAATAACTCAAAATCTTTAATAAAACCAAGTTTACTTCTAGTACAGGTAAAATAAATTCGATCAAACTTATAAAAAAGAAACACTATAGGCAAGTATGCCAAACAGTATAAAGAATTTAAAATTTTGTTGTGTTTATATTTTGTTGTGTTAAATAAAATTTTTTTGAATCAAATGCTTTAAAAACTTGTTTAAATGAAATTGATTGACCTGTGTGAGGTTCAGGGTAAGGACCAAAAAACAAAACTTTACTCTTTTTATTCATTATTTACTTTTAAAGCTTAATATTTACTTTTTTACCATTTAACATTTTTATAAAGGCAGGATTACCAACAACTGTTGAATTACTTGGAATATCTTTATAGACAACAGTTCCAGCTCCTATCAAAACATTATCTCCAATAGTAATATCTCCAAAAATAATTGAACCTGTATGTATTGTTACATTATTCCCTATAACTGGTTTATCTGTAATATTACCTTCAATTGAATTAGGCTTATTAGAATTACCCACTGTACAAGCATGAGTTATTCTAAAATTACTTCCTATAGATTTTGCGTTTATAATTGTTGAAAATGAATGTACAAATAGTGCGCCTTTACCAATTGGCATATAAGAATTAACCATAAGTGAATTAAAAGTTGGAGCTAAAAAACTTATTAGATACCTAATTTTGCCTATCCTGTGATAGTATAAAGCCCTAAATGACTTATCATGCGTCAATAAAAACAATAACCCTTTAACACCTGAGATCTCAAAACCATAATTTTCACTAGACTTTATAATATCTAAATTAATTATTTCTCTCTTATAAAAATAAATAATTAAATGAGGGAATAAGTATATTAAACTAATATATGATATAATTTTTTTCATTTTTTTTATTTAAAACAAAGGATAACTTAAAGTTATTTAATTAATTTTTAAAACCCACTCTTTGGCTCTTGACATTTTACTTTGGTAAATACTACACCACCCATATTGAGTTTTAATTTTATTGTTACAAACAACCATAGTTGGTTCTCCATCTGCAAGCAAACAAATTTCTGGACTATCAGTAACAGAATCTAATATGGGGAAGTTAAACACCACTTTCTCTCTTCTATAATTATCAAATTTAATTATAATTACGTTTTCTTCTTCTTCGATGTTAAAACTTGATACAATTGGAGTTTTTTTGATATAATTGATAGATTTAATGTTAGGCATTAACTTATTAATAATCCTATTTTTAGTCCAATTTTTATTATGTTCAATTTTAAGCAAACCAATATAATTTCTTAAAACAACATCTCCATAAGTATTTTTGTTTCCAAACGTTCCTAACCAAGGGCCAAATGTTCCTTTATTTATCATTCCGTATTTCTTCATCCAAAATGCAGAAATAATTGGGCCAGTTTCAGCTATATATTTTTTTCGCCCATTAAAAGTTGAAATAAAATAATCGGGCGTTTTATAAATAATAATTCCGAATCCTTTGATTCACTGTTTTTCGTTTTAATCGCTTTCTTCTGAAAATCTACTAAAGATAAAACCATCCAAAATAAAAAGTGAGCAGTATATACGGAGCTGTAATGATAATCCCACCATAAGTGTTTTTCTTCACCTTTGCTATTATTAAGCATTAAGTTATTATTTTCTAACATAATAGTAACTTTATTACTTAGAAAAGAAATAGCTTTATTAGTCTCTACCTCATCTTGCGAAGAAGATAACAAATATAGCCACATACCCCAAGCAAAAATCTGATTAGTTCCTCTACCTTGATAATTAATATCACCATCAGGAGCAACAGAATTTAATAGAAAACCCATTTCTTTAGAAAGATCTATTTCTAGCCCTCTACAATTCATATATTGTAATACAGCAACTGTAGCTAAATCGTATTGCAAATTAAAACTTTTTCCTTTAGGCAATATATCTTCAATACCACCATCTTTATTTGTTGCTTGTTTTATTTTAATTCTACACGCTTCACTTATATTTTTATACTTCTCTTCTTTAGTCCATTCATATCTTTTTATATTTACATACCAGCGCATTGGCAACCAATTAACTGTATCATGTTTACTATCAGAAGTTGAACTTACTTTCTTTTTAATTTGATTGCATAATTCAGAATCAATATCTTTTAATGTATCAAAAGCGACACATAGCGCAAAATTATTAAAATCAGCATGAAAACTAGGAAGTAGTTTACTAGTATCCCATCTTTTAATAACACTTATTAACAAAGATTTTCCTTTTTCTAATAAAATTAAATCACCTCTTAAATTACCTAAAACAATAAAAGCAGCAGCTGTATGTGTAGCACCATAATGTGCAGAAATTTCTTCTTTATCTATTGGATCTATAAAACGTAGTAAACCATTTTGATCAACCTTAATCCAGTTTTCACAAGTTTTAAGTGTTAAATTTACCAATTCCTCAATTTTTTCATCATCTATAAGTTCTTATTTTGATGGTCAATTTTTAATTGATCGATTACTAGAATCGTATCTAATGAATCTTTTAAAGGTACAAGTAGACTCTGCTTATTCTTATTCTTTAAACAACGTGTAACCTCTTCTATCTCATATTCAAAACCCTGATATTTATACTTATAAACACACTCTTCAATTTTATTACCTTTAGAATTAAATAAAGTAATTTTATTAGTTCTATTAAATTGAGAACTCCATTCTATAGATCCTTTTTCACCAATAATGGCAGCTTTACTTTCAGAAGAAAAATTAGAAGAAATATTAATAAAAGCCTTCTTTTTTTCTTTTTGAGCTGATATTTGCCAGTCAGAATCTATTCCAAAAGACGAAATTCGATTAGAAAACTGCATAGATGCTGGAATACCTTTAAGAAAAGTGGTCATAAATGATACGGCATAAACTCCATAATCTGTTAAAACCCCACCACCTTCATTCACATTAAAAATACTTAATTCGGTCTTATAAGTTCTTTTTTATAAAAATCTGCTTTAACCAACTCAATTTCACCAATTTTATCTTCTTTTATCCATTTATGTGCTTTTTTAAATGTAGGTAAGCATTTCATCCACATACCTTCCATCAAAAAACAATTATTTTCTTTGGCAATTTCTACTAGTTCTTTAAACTCTAGTGAATTGTAAGTTATAGGTTTTTCGCATAAAACATTTTTACCCGCTTGCAAGCATTGTTTAACAATCTTATAATGGTGCATAACAGGTGTAGCTACGTATACAATATCCAAATTATTATCAGGATCTTTTAACATTTCATTATAACTACCATATGCTTTGCACTTTCCGTGCCTAGCAGCAAAAGATTTTGCTTTTTCTAAAGATCTAGATGCCACACTATATACTATGGCATCGTTATTACCATCAATAGTACTTGAAATTACTTCTGCCATATTACCCAAACCAATTATACCCCATTTTATAGCACCAGGGTTTTTCTTAATAACAAGAAAACCATTAGCTATTAACTTTTTTAATATAAAATGTAATTCTTTTTAACATCACTTTAAGTTTGATTCTGTATTTTTTTATAGAAACTTCACAAATATCTGTAAGGCCATTTACGGTATTTAAATATGCTGTAACCATGTATTTTACCATTCTATCATTTTCACCGAGACAAACTTCCTGCAATATGCGGTGTAATAAATACATTTTTCAATCTCAAAAGTTTAGACCAAGGTCTAATAGGTTCTTTATTTGTAACATCTAAAAGAGCACACGCATTTGGTTTTTTACGCAAAGCTCTTGCAAGATCCTTTTCAATTATTTGTGCACCCCTACCTGTATTAATTAGTGTTGCATTTTTATTCAAATGATAAAGTAACTCCCAATTAATAATACCTTTAGTTTCTACAATATCTGGCAAATGATTAGTGATAACATCACAATTCTTAAAAACATCTATTAATTCTGTACGATTTACTCCTAATTCGGATATTCTTTTATCAGAAATAAAAGGATCATATACATAAATTTTAAGATTATATGGTTTCAAAAATTCTACAACCTTTGCACCAATTGCACCACAACCAATAATACCTACCTTAGCATTATAGTTACCTTTCTTATTAAGCGAAAAATTACGCGCTTTACTAAAGCTAAACCTCCAAAACGGTTTTTTATATTCTTTTTGTGCTTGAAAATAACCTTTATTTGCCAATAGAATTTGAGCTGTCACAAATTCTGCAACAGGTATGGCATTGGCTATTGCTGATGAAAAAACTCTAACACCACTATTAATAAAAGGTTCTGCAAAATATTTAACGGTACCTGCGGCATAAAAAACAGCTTTTAAATTTGGAAGAAACTCTTTCAATTCTTTTTGCGAAAAAACTGGCATAAACCACGTTGAAAAAATATAAGATGTATCTTTAAATTTACTAGGATTAGATAAAATATCTTTTTTTGTATAATTTTTTACAGATGAAAAATCATTATTCAATAACTTTAAAGCATCTTTTAATTTTTTACCGTCATCTATTGAAACTGTTATTATAATTATTTTCATCTTATAGCTTTTAGCATATCATAAACTTCAATTGCATAAGCAGAGCTATAAACAAAAGCTGTTTTAGTGTAAAAATTATGTACTACTGCCCCTTCCATACAAAAAGAGAAAATACCACCTTTACATTCTCCTTTATTCGCTGTACGTTTACCACACCATTCTAATGCTTTTTTAGCACTTATAACAACCTCGTTATTCTGTTCAATTAAGTTCCATTCCATTAAACTTTTAGCAATTACAGCGACCCCCTTACAATCTTCACCTAAAAATGGTTTAGAAAAATTATATGCCCATCCACCGTTTTGTAATTGTTTTTGTAGAAGATTGCTAATTGTTAGGTCTATAACTTGTTTAATTTGATCTTTTCTTAGCACTTTATACGCAGGTATTAAGCCCTCTAATGCCCATGCTTGCCCCCTTGCAAACACACCCCCAATTTGCTTATTCTGTTTATTTAAACTTGTTGCAAAACCTTTATTAGAAAGACTAAAAAACAAATTAACAAATTGGCTTACAAATTTTTCTAAAAATGTCTTATATTTTATATCTTGAGTAATATCAAACAAATTAGCAAACAACCCTGCAGTAAATCCGGTGTCAACTATAATATAATCCTTAGACCATTCTTTACTTTTCATATCAAACCTGAACCAAACCAAACCATCTGGTCTTGCTGTTTCAATAATCCAATCTGCACATTTTTTTGCTGCATCTATATAAATCTCACTTCTCGTTACTTTATACAATTCAATGAATGCGTTATTTGCAATATAAGCAGAATCATTTGGTGCTAATGTTGGTACTGCACCTTCTGATTTATAATCATTACGAACAATCCAACCACCACATTCTAACTGCTGTTTTAAAAGTAAATCTCCAATGTGTGTAGCCTTTTTAATTTCACCTATATTACAATACATTCTTACAAGGGCTGCGTTAGTCCAGATCCAACTAGGCAAACACCATTCGTTAATATCATCAGCAATATAACCCGTATAATGAAGACCTTCAAATTTATATCCCATTGGAATAATCGATGAATTTAAAAAAGATTCCCAAGTAATTTTAGCTTCTGTGATATTGACACCAAGAGATAAACTAACTTTATTATTTTTTACGTAGGTATCTTTTAAATGAAGATTGCTACCAATAGCAACTATATTCTCTAACGGAAAAAGATTTTTTACTAATATTAGAAGGTGTATCAATTTCTATATCATTTATATATGAACCATTAATTTCAATTTCTTCTTGATTAATGTATATATCATTTTTAATATTAATCATACGGAATTGAACTTTACTCTTTCCTTGTAATATTTGTTTTGTTATTTTATGAACTTTACAATAAAATTTATAGAAGCTATCTCTCATCATCTTTTAATGAAATTTAATGTTTTAAATACTATCCTCTTAAATTTACTCCGCATAGACAAAGAACCAAACTGTTTAGCTTTTGAATAATAATTATTAGATATCCTTGTTTGTTTTGTTTTAAGTGCATTTTCTGCTATAAAAACATAATGACTATGATAAATATAATTTTGATCTTCATATTTAAGACTTTTAATAATAGATCCATATTTGAGCAAATAAAGTTCTTTTATATCTATAATTTTATAAACATCTGGTAAATTAGAGTTTTCATTTTTCTTGATAACTAAAACCTCTGGAATTGCTTTTAATGAATATTTTTGAAAAAGTCTAACCAAAAACTCATAATCTTGATGCCTTAAAAACTGTACATCAAAGCCATTGAGTTCATTGACTACAGACTTACGTACAAAAATATTTGAACCAGTAGAAAACTTAAACGTGCATGCTAATGTTTCCTTCAAAAAATTACCTTCTAAAACATTTTTAAGGATATGATATGTTTTTTCATTTCTCTTGAACTCACACCCGGTATAAACACCCGCTACAGTTTCATCACTCATTTCCATAACTTCATAACATTTATACAATCTATCGACGTGATATTCATCATCACTGTCTAAAAATGAAATATACTTTCCTGATGCTACTGCAATACCTGTATTTCTTGCTGCAGCACCATTTTTATTAAACTTATGCTTTAAATAAGAAATATTTCTTTTAGATTTTATAAAATTATCAACAATTTTTTCTGTTAAAAATCTAGCCTCCGTATCGGAATCATTGTCATCTACAATAATTAGTTCTATGTCTTTTAATGATTGATTAAAAACACTTTCTATACATTTCTCTAAAAAAACAGGGTTGCCATATGTGGTTATAATAACTGATACTTTTATCATAGAAGTCTAACTTTTTAATTTATCTCTAAAATTTTATTGATTTACAACTTTAATATTTAACTTAAATTCTAAATCTAAACAAAAAACCAATAATACCATACAATATATAAACAATAAAAGGATATCCTACACTAGTAAAATGATTACTAAAAAAAGCATCAAAGTTGGTATTGCCAAGATAATAAATTGCCCATCTTTTATTGGATTGACTGACATTACAGATTTCTTATAAGAATAAAAAACGATATAACCAACTAAGAACGGTATTGTAATCATACCTACAATACCAAAATCCATATAATAATCAGTTAGAAAAGCAAATGTATTAAACGGGTACTCATAAATCACTTTTTTAGATGTATAATTAATAAAATTATCTAATTGTAAGGCAGATATGAATGGATGAAATGTATAAGCCCCATAATTAAAATCTGTTACAGTTAAAATTGTTTGAGTTAAATTAGACCATGCTGTGGTTAGGTATAGATAAGGTAAGGATATCGCATTCGAAAGAGAGTCTGAAATTGATGCATTAGATAACAAAAAAGAGTTATTTCCTGTATCCGTTTGATTTCTTAAATTATAAAACCAATCAAAAATAAAAGGAACTACAAAAATAAGGGCAGTAAAAAATAAAATTTTTTTTAGTGAAGTAGATTTTTTTCTCCATATTTTAAATATGAGAATAATAAAAAAATAGAAAATACAAGTATATCAAATTTTGAAACTCTTACAATACTAATAAAACCATTAAGAAATATTGACAGAAGAATTAACTTTTTATTTTTATTTGCAAAGGCAATGGTAATGGTTATTGGTAAGAAAAAAATAAAGTAACTTAAGCCAGCGGGTAAATAGTTATCTCGCAATTCACTTACGTTGTTTTGATTCAATATAGGGATACCCACCTTTAAAAATCCAATAATATGAGGAATTAATCCTAAAATTAAAAACACCCAAAATAGGTTTTTATTTACTCTTTTGTTATTTGTTTTTTGCTGTACTCTTTTAATCATGGGCTTTTTGTCAACTACTATCATACCCAACAAAAAAGAACAAGTTCCTAATAATATTAATATATATATATCTAATGGAATATTAATTAAGAAATCACTAATTTGAGGATCATAAACTATTAAGGAAATTAGAGAAACAGCAAATATATAATAAGGATTTAAAAGTGATTTTTCTTTTATCCCCATATTTATACAATATACAAAAAGTAAATAAAATACATAATTCATTACTGGTGGCGATATAATTATCATGGCTAACAGTAATAAAATTGAAATAAAATTGATTCTTGCGGATAAAAACATCTATTTATTGTAAAAATTTTCTCTTAATAGTTGAGATAAGAAACTTTAGGTTAAAAAGTTTATTTATGTATGTAGAACCAAATAATTTGATTTTTGTTATATATTGAATACTCCTTTGTAATGTTCGGCTATTAGACTTTAAATAAATTTTATATAGTTTATTTGATGGCTTTTGTTTGTTTATAGTACCAAATTTATCTAGATATTCTTTTAAAACACTTTTATTATCTAAAAGAATAGTAAAATCAAACAAGATATTAAAGTCTCTAACAAGTGCTTTTTTGAATTTGTTTTCTTCTAATTGGTATTTTTCAAAAAAATACAACCTAATATCAACATATGTTTTTCTTATATTAAGTTTCTTATTAAAATCATTACCTACATTACTTAATGACCCTTGAGGAACCGTTCTATATACAGATGTTGATTCATTAAAATATCCAACTTTTGATTTTAAAGACATAAAAAAATACATTGGAAAATCTCCTACTAACCATTTATTCTCCGGAGTAACTGTTTGCCATTCTTTTATTAAATCGTACCTAAAACAAGCTGTAAGAGTTTTAATTGTAGCCATTGCTTCACCAAACAAGTTCCAATAGTTAAGAGTACAATTATCTTTAATTTCTATATTGTAAACTGTATGAGTGTTTTTAAGAAGATAATTTGAATCCTGATAATAAGTATCAAAATTAGTATGCACTAAACCATAATCTTCATTCTTTTCTAAAAAATCTACCTGTTTTTGAAGTTTAAGAGAATCTGTCCAATAATCATCCCCCTCGCACATAGCAATGTACTTACCTTTTGCGCGAGACCAATTGTACTTCGAAGACACCTTTACCCCTTTAGAATATTGGTTTTGAGACTGATAAATAGGTTTAATTATTTCTGGATATTTAACCTCATACTCTTTAATAATTTCAGCTGTTTTATCTGTAGATGCATCATCATGAATTAGTACTTCAAATGCAAAGTTGGTTTTCTGATTTATAAACCCCTCTAAGCATTGGCGTATATATAATTCATGATTAAATGAAAGACAAGAAATAGAGACTAAAACCTCCTTTTCATTAAGTTTTTCTTTTTTAGAATATGCTATCATCTTATATTTGGTTAAAAACCAGGGTGTTTTATTTTAAATTATTCAACGACAACGTTAATATAATTTGAATAGTTATTAATTACATCTTCTAACTTTTCTTTCTCTGAAAATTCTAAAACAATTGTACCTATTGAATCACTTGCTGAAGAAAAAGAGTTAATCTTATCATTAGCCTTAATCCATAAATCAATTTCTAAAATGTTTTTTTGAATACTTGGATCAATAAGTACTTCTTTAAAAACCCCTCCTTTATTACTGTGCAAAATTAATTGACCTAAATTAGTTTTATATTGAGGTTCTTTTAAGCTTTCTACTTTTTCTCCCATAGCCGATTTTATGTTATGAGTGATCAAATCAACACCTGTAGCTAACTCAATCATTTCAGAGAGTCTATTACCTCCTCCTCTAGGTGAAACCTCCATAATATATGGTTTATCATTTGTTGCTAATCTTACTTCTATATTATAAATAGAAGATTCCATTTCTAAGAGGTTTATTAACCGTTTT
Source organism: Polaribacter sp. HA6-7 (assembly GCF_055693625.1). Lineage (NCBI taxonomy): Bacteria > Pseudomonadati > Bacteroidota > Flavobacteriia > Flavobacteriales > Flavobacteriaceae > Polaribacter > Polaribacter sp. HA6-7. The sequence goes on along the minus strand of NZ_CM146338.1, from coordinate 677,144 downwards.
AATTCTTTTTTAAAAAATCTTGATTTTCTTCACTCATTGTAGAGGGCCAAGTAAATCCAGCTGGAGCATAAGGATTAGGGGATTCTAGATCAAATCTTTGATTTGAAAATGTTATAAAATCTAGAGATCCATTAACAGAAAAACAATCTGTATCTGAAGCAAATCCTTTACACTCCAAATAGTCTTCAATAATAAAGGTTTTTGTTGGAGATGCTTTAACGGCATTTAGAATGGCTACTTCTAATTCCGCCTTAGTATTTACTTTTGTAACACCCTTGCTTCCTGCAGAATCAACAGGTTTAACAATTACTGGGAGATTAAAATCAAATTCTTTAAGAGCTAAGTTAATATCTTTGTAGCTTTTAGAATTAGGTACATTGAAATTATTATCTCTTAAGAAATCTCTAAAAACACCTTTGTCTTGTAAAATTTTTATTGATTTGTATGGTCCAGCAGTTGGAAGTCCCATTTTATCACATACATAAGCTGCAGTAAGAACACCAGGATCAACAGCAAAAGACATAATGCCATCTATATTAAGCTTCCTAGCTAAAGAAAGTACCGAATCTTTATCTAGAATACTAATGTTATGATATTCATCAGAATACTTATGAGCTATATTATTAGGCAAGTAATCACAAGTAATAACATAATAACCTAAATTCTTTGCTTTTTCAATAACAGGAATTAAATATTTTAACCCTCCCAAGAGTAATAACTTTTTCTTATTCATTTACTTTATTTTTAGGTGTATATCAACTTTTTACATTTAAAGAATTTTAACTAAAGTAAAGACCTTGTAATTTTCTTTTTCAATTATAAAACCATGTTTAGTGTAAAATTTAACTGCTCTTGTATTTTCTTTAAATACTTCAAGTCTTATAGACTCTAGTTTTTTATTTATCGAATCGCTTAGACAAGCTAACATTAAATCATTAGATAAACCTTTTCCTATAAAGTTTTGTTCTAAACTAAAATTTGATATGAACCCTAAATTAGAATTATGATATATAGCTACCAAACCTATTAAATCTAAATCATAAAAAATTTCATACCTTATAGATTGCTCAAATAGTTTCATAGAGTATTCATCAATATTTATGTAACTACTTAAAACAGGTTTAAATAAGTGATTACACCTCTCTAAATGGCTACGAATATCTATATAATTCGATACATTTATTGAATGCTTTATAGAACTATTTTCATAATTTAAGTTGTTTTTTAGCTTCATTCAAATATTTATCTAATACTATTCGTTAAATAAACTTTTTAGAAGTGTAAAGTTTTCTTTACCTTTCTCTTTAACTAAAGGAATATTAACGTTTAAATTAGATTTAATTTCGTCCATATTTTCCCAAGCTTCGATAACCTTACTATAAACATCATTTAATATATCAGGCTGAGCTAAATACTTTAATTGACCCGCTGACTCTGTAAAACCACGTAATTTATGTGCCTTAGGTTCATGCCCATAATCTAAAACTACAGTTGGTACGCTTTGGCTCATTGCTCCAACAGCTGCATGAACTCTTCCACTAATAACCATATCAAACTGACCTAATATTGCTTTAGACTCCCATGCGTCATATACTTCTTCAAGCAAATATACGTTTCTTGCTTTTCCTCTTTTGTCTATCACTCTCTGAAGTTGTTGCATTATAGGGTAATCTCTTCCATGAATAAGTTTAAATTCAGCAGGAGGTAAAGGAAAACCGTTTGAATGTGACATTAAATAAATATCGGCATCAACTTCATTACTAAACTTTTCTATAACTTCTGCAAACACTTCATAATCGCTATCTGGGCGTGGCCATTTATCAAAAGGCCCTTCAGTAAAGTTCCAACCACAAATTAGAAAACCTATGCTTTTACGTTCGTTAGAAAGAATTTTATCAATTTTATCAAAACCTTTAATCTTATCAACTAATGCAGGTTCAAAACGAAAAGCTGGACACGTTAGGCTATGAGTATTTGAAGTATTAAAGCCGTAACTTTCTAATAACCCTTTACTAATACTCTCTCTATTCGTAACTATATCAAAATTCTCAAACACTTCTTTAGCAAATTGAAGGTTTTACCTTCGCTAAATGGTCCAGGAGAACCTGCTATCATTGCTGTTTTTTTTGCAAATATTTGAGCAACTCGATCCTTTACTAAACCTACATAAAATCTATCATCTCCCAAGAAGTCGGCATTATCCCCCCAAATATCTCCACTAAAATCAATAACCAAATCCATACTCTTAACTAATTCAATATAAGGGGTTGTTTCTGTTAATGAGTTAGATTTTAAATAATTTTCTGAGATTAAAAGTTCTTTTTTTGCCAAATCTAAATCGTTATCCCAAGCATAATAAAGTTCCATTGGCACACAATTAATATTTTCTCTTTCACAGAAACCCTCAGACATTTGAAAGGTTGTTTGTATGTATGAATTAGGAAACACCTCATGTAGTAATCTAAAAAAAGGTTCCATAATATAAAAATTTCCTATATTTCCAAATTCCATTCTTCCCCAATGTAATGTACATTGCCCAATTACTAATATTTTCATATTCTATTTATTTATTTATTTATTTTGTTCATTTAAAATTATTCTACATATCAATTTTACCTCTTCAATAGTTAAATCATAATAGAGGGCAAACATAATACTTTGCTAGCAATTTCATCTGTAACACCAAAAGCTTGTTTATCAATATAGGGTAGAGAACTTGCTAAAGAGGGATAAAAATACCTTCTTGTAAATACCTCATTAGACTGCAATCTCTTCATACATCTCAACATTAAGCTCTCAGAATGAAAAACTAAAGGATAATATGAATAATTTATTGTAGAATCCTTAAACCAATGAGGTCTTGTTGCTTCTACCTCTTTTAACTCTAAATTATACAATTCCGTTAATTCTTTTCTTTTACTATGAATTGTTTTAATATAGTTTAAATTCACTAATCCCATAGCTGCATGGTATTCTGAATTTTTTCCATTTATTCCTAATTCTGCAAAAGTTTCTTTTCCTGAAAAACCAAAATTTCTCATATAAATTAAGGATTTTAATAAAGTAGAATCTTTTGTAACTAATAAGCCACCTTCAATAGAATGGTATAATTTAGTCGCATGTAAACTACATGTGCTTATATCACCATATTCAAAAATAGATTTATCATTTACTTTCACACCAAAAGCATGTGCTCCATCATAAATAACCTTTAAATTATGCTTATTAGCTATTTTGTCAATTGCTAAAACATCACACGGATTACCATATACATGAGTTGCCAAAATAGCAGAAGTCTTTTCAGTTATTGCAGATTCAATTTTTGTTACATCAATATTTAATGACTTCTTATCTATATCAACAAAAACGGGTTTACATCCCTCCCATACAATACTACTTGTTGTAGCTACAAATGAAAAAGGAGTTGTAATTATTTCTCCCTGTAAACCTAAAGCTTTGATTGCCATCTGTAAAGCTACTGTACCATTTGTAACAAATAACAAATGATTCACAGATAAATAATCTTTCAACTTTATTTCTAATTCGCTGGCCAAAGGCCCCATATTAGTTAACCACTGACGTTTCCAAATACCATCTAAATAATGTTGATATTCTTCTTGTGGTGGTAAAAAAGGTTTTGTTATAGGTATCATAAGTTTCTGTTTTTTAAAAGCGGTATTGCTTGGTGTAGTGGACTTGTTTTTACCAAATAGTTTATTCCTATATATACAATAATCCCAACTAAAGAAGCTAATATTATTTGCACTATGTTTAATACGTTAGGTAATAAAGTAGTTGTTTTATACATTAAAAAAGCAACAAAAATTGCAATAATTAAGGTTATACTTAAATCTTTGATTTGTTTAAAAACAGGATAATCTATTAATTTACTTGAATAAAACATATTAATACCAAGACCAGTAAAAGAAGTAAAAACACTAGACCATACTAATCCCATAATACCAAACTGGAAAGCAAAAAAAACAGTAACTGTAATGACTATTTTTTTTATAATTTCTAATTTCAGAAATAAATCACTTCTTCCATAAACCTGGAGTATATTTAAATTAAATGCATGTATAGGGTAAAGCATCATGGCTAAAGTTAAAATCTGAAAAAAAGAACTGCAGGTAGCCACTCATCCCCTAATAAAATCAAAAAAAGAGGTTTTGCTATCGCTGCTAATCCTAGCATTAATGGTGCAATTATAAAAAAGAAACTCGTATTAATTTACGATAAATAGTTTCTAAACGTTTTGGATCTTCTTGAATTTGAGATAGCATTGGATAAGTTACTTTACTTATAACACCAGTTAATGTAGCTGAAGGGTATTCACTAAACTGTTTAGATCTTTCATAAAATCCAAGCGTTTGTGCAGAAAAATATTTCCCTATTAAAATGTTATAAATGTTCTTAAAAATAGTATCCAAAAGTCCTGAAAGCACTAATTTATAACCAAATTTAAAATGAAAATTAAATTTTGATTTAGAAAAAACAAACTTAGGCTTCCAATCTGAAAAAAACCATAATAAAACGCTTCTTATTAGTTCTGTACTAAGATACATCCAAACAACACTCCATACTCCAAATTCATTATACCCTAAATAAAGTCCTAACGCAACTCCTATTATAGTACTTGGGAAATTTATTTTGGTTATTTTTTTAAACTCCATTCTTTTTGTTAAAATAGCAAGTTGAACGGCTGAAAATGCAATGATTAAAAAAGTAAACAATAAATTTTAATGATATTAATTAAAATTTCATGTCCAAAAAAATCTGCAATAAACGGGGCTGCAAGAAATACAATAGTATAAACCAATATACTCATAACAATGTTTACAATAAAAACTGTAGAAAAATCTGACTGATCCGGTTCTTTTGAACGAATCAAAGAGTTAGTCATTCCACTATCCGTAAGTGATCTTCCTATAGCTACAAAAACAGCAATCATTCCAATAAGTCCAAAATCTTCGGCCCAATCCATCTTGCTAATAAAATCATAGCAATGAACATAATTCCCTTAACTAAAAAGGTATCCATAAATGTCCATAAAACTCGAGAAAACGTTTGCTTTTTTAAAGTCACTTATTTTGTGATTTTTTTTAGATACTCATAATATTCCCCTTTAAGATTTTGTATTTCTTTTGCAATCTTTTCTTTGGAAATCCATCTATAATTAATTGCTATTTCTTCCAAGCATGCTATTTTTAATCCTGTTCTTTTTTCAACAGCCTTTACAAATTCAGTTGCTTCAGTTAAAGCTTCATGCGTCCCTGTATCTAACCAAGCAAAACCTCTACTTAAAATTTGAAGTTTTAAATTATCTTCATTAAGATAAAATTGATTTAAAGTAGTAATCTCTAGTTCTCCTCGTTCAGACGGTTTTACATTTTTAGCAATTTCAACAACCGAATTCGGGTATAGATACAAACCTACAACTGCGTAATTAGACTTTGGTTCTTTGGGTTTTTCTTCAATACTAATTACATTTTTTTTAGCATCAAATTCAGCAACACCATACCTTTCTGGATCGTTTACATAATTACCAAAAACAACAGCCTTATTCTCTTTTTTTACAGTTTGAACTGCTTCAATTAATAATTTTTGTAAACCAGCGCCATAAAAAATATTGTCTCCCAACACGAGGCAAACATCATCGTTAGCTATAAACTTCTCACCGAGAATAAAAGCTTGAGCTAAACCATCTGGACTAGGTTGCTCTTTATAGCTAAGTTTAATACCTAAATGTGACCCGTCTCCTAATAGTTTTTTAAAGTTTGGTAAGTCATGCGGTGTTGAAATTATTAAAATCTCTTTTATTCCTGCCAACATCAATACTGACAAAGGATAATATATCATAGGCTTATCATATATTGGCAGTAACTGCTTACTAACCCCTATTGTCAATGGATGTAAACGAGTACCCGAACCTCCTGCTAAAATAATACCTTTCATATATTTTGTTTTTTGTAATAATTCAAATAATCACCGTTCATTATATTCTGCATCCATTCTTCATTATCCAAATACCAATCAATAGTTTTTGAAAGTCCCTCCTCAAAAGTTACACTAGGACTCCAACCTAATTCTTTATTTATCTTACTAGCGTCTATAGCATATCTTAAATCATGACCAGGTCTATCTTTTACATAAGTAATTAATTTTTCACTTTGTCCCTCTTTTCGGTTGAGTTTTTCATCAATCTGTTCACACAATAACCTAATCAGATCTATATTCTGCCATTCATTAAAACCTCCAATATTATAGGTTTCTCCTAGTTTAGCTTTGTGAAAAATTATATCTATAGCGATTGCGTGGTCTACAACGTATAACCAATCTCTTGTATATTTACCATCACCATATACTGGCAATGATTTATTATTTAATATATTATTTATAAATAGAGGGATTAATTTCTCTCGGAAACTGATTTGCTCCATAGTTATTAGAGCAATTTGAAATCACATATGGCAAACCAAATGTTTCTCCATAAGCTCTCACAAAATGATCGGAACTTGCTTTTGAGGCTGAGTAAGGTGAATTGGGGTCATATGCTGTAGTTTCTGTAAACAGGCCTGTTTCCCCAAGAGTTCCATAAACTTCATCCGTGCTTACATGGTAAAATAATTTACCTCCCCATTTATTTTGCCATAAACTCTTAAAAGAATTTAATAGCACCATAGTTCCTAAAATATTTGTTTTAGCAAAAGCTAAAGGATCTGAGATAGACCTATCTACATGTGATTCTGCCGCTAAATGAATTACAGAATCGAATTTGTATTTTTTAAACAAACTATCCACAAACTCTTCATCCGTTATATCTCCTTTTATAAAAGTATAATTTACAGCATCATCTACATCAGATAAATTTTCCAAATTTCCAGCATATGTTAATTTATCCAAGTTAAAAATATGGTATTGCGAATATTTGTTAACCAACAACCTAACAACATGAGAGCCTATAAAACCTGCACCTCCTGTAATTAATATCTTTTTCATTTTTTCTGTTTATTTATTAATTATCAAATAAAGAATTGTGTTTAAAAAATATAATTTACTCTACCTGCTTTAAAATCTCATGACCTGCTTTTAACAAATCAACATCCTTTTTCATTAATGCAACGTCTCCTTGCATCATATCTTTTACTAACGAAGCCAAATCGTGTTACGGCACCCAACCTAATTTTTCTTTGGCTTTTGTAGGGTCTCCTAATAATAAATCTACTTCTGTAGGTCTAAAATAAGTAGGGTCAATAGATAAAACTTCTTTGCCTATTTCTACTTGAAAATCTTTATGATTACAAGCTGTAACAAAAGCTTTTTCTTCTACACCTTCTCCTTTAAATTCTAACTCAATACCTACTTCACTAAAGGCCATTCTTACAAAATCACGAACAGTTGTAGTAACACCAGTTGCAATTACCCAATCTTCTGGTTGATCTGCTTGTAAAATCATCCACATCATTCTTACGTAATCTTTTGCGTGTCCCCAATCACGTTTTGCTTCTAAGTTTCCTAAATACACTTTTTCTTGTAAGCCTAAAGCAATTTTAGCAACAGCACGTGTAATTTTTCTTGTCACAAAAGTTTCACCTCTTCTAGGAGATTCATGATTAAACAAAAGTCCGTTACAAGCAAAAATATTGTATGCTTCACGGTAATTTTTTGTAATCCAAAAACCATAAATTTTTGCAACACCATACGGTGAACGAGGATATAAAGGGGAGTTTTCGTCATAAAAACCTCTTTCATTTTTATTTTACTGGTAATCCACCAAAAAGTTCTGATGTTGAAGCCTGATATATTCTTGTTTTCTTTTCTAAACCAAGAATTCTTACAGCCTCTAAAATCCTTAAAGTACCAAGGCCATCAACATTACCAACATATTCTGGCATATCAAATGACACTTTTACATGCGACATTGCACCTAGATTATAAATTTCATCGGGTTGACATTCTTGTATAATTCTAGTTAAATTCATAGAATCAGTTAAATCACCGTAATGTAATTTTAACCTCTGATCAGGATCATGAGGATCTTGATATAAATGGTCTATTCTATCTGTATTAAAAAGTGAAGCTCTTCTTTTAATACCATGTACCATGTATCCTTTCTCTAATAATAGTTCTGCTAGATAAGATCCATCTTGACCTGTTATACCTGTAATTAACGCTACTTTCATATATTTAATTGGCTTCTAATTTAACCTCTTTTATATTTTCTATATTGTTTAAAAACCATTTATAGGTTTTCTCAATTCCTTCCTGTAGTTCTGTTGAGTATTCCCAACCGATATTTTTCATTTTTGAAACATCCATTAATTTTCTTGGTGTTCCATCTCGGTTTTTGGGAATCCCATACAATACCACCTTCATGACCTGTAACTTTTTGAATTGTTTCTGCCAATACTTTTATTGTAATGTCTTTACCAGAACCAACATTATACAAGTATTCGGCAACTTGTTCTCTAAAGCATATACTACTGCTTCTGCCATATCATCTACAAATAAAAATTCTCTCATTGGTGTTCCACTGCCCCATAACGTCACATCTGAATTCCCATTAATTTTAGCTTCATGAAACTTTCGTAACATTGCAGGTAAAACATGTGATGTTTTCAAATCAAAATTATCAAAATAGCCATATAGATTTGTCGGCATTAAGCTTACAAAATCTTTATTAAATTGTTTTCTGATTGCTTGACACGCTTTTACACCTGTTATTTTTGCTACTGCATACCATTCGTTAGTTGGTTCTAACGAGTCCGTCAGCAAATACTCCTCTTTAAGTGGCTGAGGAGCCAACTTCGGATAGATACAAGAACTTCCTAAAAAAATAAATTTATTGATACCGGATTTTAGTGCACTATCAATTAAATTATTTTGAATTTGCATATTTTCCATTAGAAATTGATAAGGAAAATCATTGTTTGCTAAAATTCCGCCAACTCTTGCAGCTGCATCGATTATAGCCTCTGGTTTTTCTGCCTCGAGAAACTTAAGAACCTCTGCTTGATTTTTTAAATCTAATTCTTTGCTAGTTTTACCTATCAAATTTGTGTAACCTTTTTTCTCTAAAGCTCTCCAAACAGCAGATCCTACCATTCCTCGATGACCAGCAATATAAATTTTTGTATGTTTATTCATTACAAACTATTTACCAATTTGAAAATATTCAAATCCGTTATCTTCTAAATTAAATGCATTATATTGATTTCTACCATCAAAAATAATTGGTAATTTCAATTGTGTTTTAATCTCTTCAAAATCAGGAGACCTAAACTCCTTCCACTCTGTTAACAAAATTAAAGCATCAGCACCTTGTAAAACTTCATATTTAGAATTACAATATTTTATATTTTTTGCATCTTTTAAGTAAAACTCTTTAGACTCTTCGATTGCTTTTGGATCGTAAGCGTTTACTTTTGCTCCTCTTTTTCTAATTCTTTAACGATATAAATAGCCGGAGCTTCTCTCATATCATCAGTTCCTGGCTTAAAAGCTAATCCCCATAAACCAAAAGTAAATCCTGTTAAGTCTTCTCCAAAACGTTTTACTATTTTATTAGCAATTACTAATTTTTGAGCATCATTAACGTTCTCAACAGATTCAATCAAGTTTGCTTTATAACCATTTTCTTCGGCAATCTTCTTAAGAGCTTTAACATCCTTAGGAAAACAAGATCCTCCATAACCAGCACCAGGATATATAAAACTATACCCAATTCTTTTATCTGAACCAATACCAATTCTTACTTTGTTAGCATCTGCACCAACTCTTTCACAAATATTCGCAATCTCATTCATAAATGAAATTTTTGTTGCTAACATTGTGTTTGCAGCATATTTTGTCATTTCCGCAGAACGAATATCCATAGTGATAAAGCGATCGTGAGTCCTAAAAAAGGTGAATACAATTGCTTCATTTTATCAAAAGCATAATCGGAATCTGCACCAATCACCACTCTATCGGGTTTCATAAAATCATTAATAGCCGCTCCTTCTTTTAAAAACTCTGGATTTGATACGACATGAAACTCAACACTTTCTCCTCGTTTATCTAATTCAGATTGAATTGTTGCTTTCACTTTATCTGCTGTACCAATAGGAACTGTAGATTTATCAACAACAATTAATCTTTTACTCATTGTTTCTCCAATAGATTTAGCAACCGCTAAAACGTATTGCAAATCTGCAGAACCATCATCACCCATTGGCGTACCAACAGCAATAAACACAATTTCGGCATCGCTAATTGCTTCACCTAATTGCGTTGTAAAAAACAAATTATTATTTTTTACATTTTTTAAAACCATTTGCTCCAAACCTGGTTCAAAAATAGGAATAATCCCTTGTTCTAATTTATGTATTTTATTTTGATCAATATCAACACAAGTCACCTTGTTCCCCATTTCTGCAAAACAAGTCCCAGAGACTAAACCCACATAACCAGAGCCTATAACAGCTATATTCATAAACTACTTGTCCTTAACTTTTAAATTTTCTTTTTCTTGCACCTCTTTACGCAATCCGCTACTAGAAAAACGGTGCTCTCTTTTATTGAAATATAGTTCTATACCTTTTTCTTCGCAATATTGTCTACCTGTAAACATCTTACTTGCATACTCATCACCAATAATACGAACATCAATTTTAAATGATCTTAAAATATCTTCTAAATCTTGTTCTGTTGCATAAGGAACAATCTCATCTACATATTTACATCCTTTCAACTGAATATACCTTTCTACTACAGATTGTACTGGTCTATTTTTTTCTGGTCGATCCAAAGTTGGATCAGTTTGCAAACCACAAATTAGATAATCACACTCTCGCTTTGCGTCTTCTAACATCTTAACATGACCTGCATGAAACAAATCAAAAGCACTAAAAGTTATCCCTATTTTCATTTCCTTATTTTTTATTTAACAACCAAGAAGATGATTGTATTTTATCTCCTAAACCATCAATTAAATCAATACCTAATTCTTTGCAAGTCGGTACCTCTGGAATAGAGTTATTATTTTGATCTCCACCATTTGCAAAACCTAATTGATATTCGTCTCCGTAAGTATCATGAAGATGTTTAATTGAAGCACACACCGTTCTATCTTTATCTATAGATATAAATGCTTTATCAACAGCTTTTATATTCTGAACTATGAATAACCGTTCTTCTTCCTTTTGAAATTCTTTAGAACCTTTTAACACTCTTTGTAAATCGCTGTTAACAATTACAAATAATTCGTCTGCTAAATTTTTAGCGTTATTAAAATACTCTAAATGTCCTTTATGAATCGGGTTAAAGTAACCAGATACGATGATTGCTTTTTTCTTCATATTTAAATTTTAATGCAAATATAGATTAATTATTTACTTTACAAAGGGGTGTTTTTCACCTGTTTGTAATATAGCTTTATTTCTGATATCATGAACGATTTCTATAGAGTTTTTTACCTCATCCAACCCAAAACCTTCATTTAATAAAATCTTTTGATAACTTTTGGTATGCAATTCTGTAAAACCCTTACTAAACTCTAGCTCTTCATTATCAATAGTTATAGATCTATATGTTCGTTGTAATTTCTCTTTAACCTCTTTTGGCAAATCATTTTCGTCGATAGATAAAAACCAACGCACTCTTGCATTTTCAAACTCTAAAAAACCGGCAGCTTTATTTTTTTCTCTTAAATGAACAACATTATTTTGAACTTTTCCAAAAATCCAAGACAACATATCATAAAAATGAACACCTATATTAGTTGCTATTCCGCCCGATTTAGCCTCATCACCTTTCCACGAAATATCATACCATTTACCTCTCGAAGTAATATATGTTAAATCAATATCGTACTTCCCTTTTTTATTTGCTAAATCTACTTTATTTTTCAATTGAATAATAGATTCATGCAATCTTAACTGAAGAATGGTATTTATTTTACCTTGAGACTCTTTTTCAATTGCCGCTAAAGCATCAATATTCCAAGGATTTAATACAATTGGCTTTTCGCAAATAGCGTCTGCACCTCTTCTTAACGCCATTCTTATGTGAGAATCATGTAAATAATTAGGAGTACAAATACTTACGTAATCTAAATTTGTATTTTGATTTCTCTTTAACTTCTCTATATGCCTGTCAAATCTCTCGAATTCAACAAAAAAATCTGCATTCGGAAAAAAGCTATCCATTACACCAACAGAATCAAATTTATCTAAAGCAGCAACTAAATTATTATTAGTATCCTTTATCGCTTTTAAATGTCTTGGTGCAATGTAACCTGCGGCACCTATTAATGCAAAGTTTTTCATTCTTATAATGATTTATCTACTACTTTTGAATCGAAAAAATTCTTAACATCGTATACTACAGCTTTCTCATTTTTTAAAGAATTTAAATTCATCGTTTTATATTCTTCATGAGAAACCGTCAACACAATGGCATCAAACTTTTTATTTGGTAACGTAGTTTGAGACTCTAAATTGTATTCTTTTTTAACTTGAGCAGGATCTGCACATGGATCGAAAATTGTAACATTTGTTCCAAAATCAACCAACTCATTTACAACATCAACTGCTTTTGTATTTCTAACATCAGGACAATTTTCTTTAAAAGTAATACCCAACACCAATACAGCTGCATCTTTAACCTCTACACCTTCTTTTATCATTAGTTTCGCAACTTCAGAAGCAACATATTTCCCCATACTATCATTCACTCTTCTACCAGAAAGAATAATTTCTGGATGATACCCAAACTCTTGGGCTTTTTGCGCTAAGTAATATGGATCAACACCAATACAATGTCCGCCAACCAAACCTGGTTTAAATGGTAAAAAATTCCATTTTGTACCAGCAGCGGCTAAAACATCTTGTGTATTAATATCCATTAAATTAAAAATTTTCGCCAACTCATTTACAAAAGCAATATTAATATCTCTTTGAGAGTTTTCGATAACTTTTGCAGCTTCTGCAACCTTAATTGATGATGCCAAATGGGTTCCTGCCGTAATTACAGAATTGTATAATTTATCAACTTTAATACCGGTTTCTTTATTAGAGCCCGATGTTACTTTTAATATTTTATCGACAGTATGTTTTTTATCTCCTGGATTTATTCTTTCCGGCGAATAACCTGCAAAAAAATCTTTATTAAATTCTAAACCGGAAATATTTTCTAAAACTGGAATACAATCTTCTTCAGTTGCACCAGGATACACAGTTGATTCATATATAACGATATCATCTTTCTTAAGAACATTTCCAATAAGTTCACTTGCTTTTATTAAAGGAGTTAAAACAGGTCTGTTATTTTTATCTACGGGAGTTGGAACTGTAACTATATAGTAATTACTATCTTTAATATCTTCTTTAGACGTTGTGAAAAACAATCCTTTTTCGTGATTATTATCATCAACTAAAACCTCTTTTAAAACATCTTCTTCTATTTCTAAAGTAGAATCGACACCTGTCTTTAAATCAGCAACTCTATTTTCGTTGATATCAAAACCAACTACAGCATATTTTGTAGCAAAAAGTCTAGCCAATGGCAAACCAACATACCCTAAACCGATTATTGTAATTTTAATTTTACTCATTTATAAATTTTCTGCGTACCATTTTATAGATTCTTTTAACCCTTCTTTTAAAGAATATTTAGGATTGTAATTTAAAAATTCTTTGGCTTTCTTGATTTCTGCATGAGAATGCGGAATATCTCCTAACCTATTAGGACCATGAATTACATCAATATTTTTTATTTCTGAATTATATTCTGATAAGTACTCTTTTAAATAACTAACTAAATCATTTAATGAATTTCGATCTCCGAAAGCTGCATTGTAAACAGTATTTATAGCGTTTTTATTGGCAACTAAACTCAATAAATTAATCTGAATTATATTATCAATATACGTAAAGTCTCTAGAATGCAAACCATCTCCGTTAATAGTTGGCGATTCTAATTTAAGTAACTGATTAATAAATTTAGGAATAACAGCCGCATAAGCACCATTAGCATCTTGTCTTTTTCCGAAGACATTAAAATACCTTAAACCAATGGTTTCTATCCCGTATGTTTTGCTAAAAACATCTGCATAAAGCTCATTGACATATTTAGTAATTGCATAAGGCGATAAAGGTTTTCCTATTACAGATTCTACTTTTGGCAATGAATCTGAGTCACCATAAGTTGATGAACTTGCAGCATAAACAAACCTTTTTACTTTATTTTCTTTAGCCGCCACTAACATATTTAAAAACCCACCAACATTAACCTCGTTTGAAGTAACTGGATCTTTAATAGACCTAGGCACAGAACCTAATGCTGCTTGATGCAATACAAAATCTACATTGAAACTTGCTTTTAAACAAGTTTCAATATTTCTTATATCACCTTCAATTAAAGTAAAGTTAGGATTCTCTAAAAAAGACAGAATATTTTCACTTTTTCCTGTTGAAAAATTATCTAAGCAAACTACAGCATTTTCTTTAGCCAGTAATACTTCACACAAATTAGAACCTATAAATCCGGCTCCTCCTGTAACAAGTATTTTTTTCCTGATAAATCTATATCCATTGTGCTCTTTTTACCTTTTCTCAAGAAAACAAATGTAATAAAAAAGAACCACTTGTGAGATTTTAGATTTATTTAAACTAAAAAATCCCTCACAAATTGTGAAGGATTTTACTTGGTGGGCAATGAGGGATTCGAACCCCCGACCCCCTCGGTGTAAACGAGGTGCTCTGAACCAACTGAGCTAATTGCCCTAAGCGGATGCAAATATATAATGTTTTTTTAATCTAGAGAAATTTTTTCTTAAAAATAAATAATTATTTTAATCAAACAATTTCAATAAAAAAATCCTACTATTTCTAGTAGGATTTACTTGGTGGGCAATGAGGGATTCGAACCCCCGACCCCCTCGGTGTAAACGAGGTGCTCTGAACCAACTGAGCTAATTGCCCTAAGCGGATGCAAATATAAGATAGATTTTAAACCTACCAAATAAAAAACAAACTTTCTTTAAATTATTTCAGCAACTACAAAAGTACTTCCTCCTACATAAACTATATCATCTTGATTAGCAACACTTATAGCTTTATCAAACGCCTTTTTGACCGAGAGAAAAGTTTTTCCGAATAACTTAAATTCTTTTGCTTTTTCTTCTAGAATAGCCGCAGGCAATCCTCTTGGAATATCCGGTTTACAGAAATAATAATTAGCATCTTTAGGAAACAAAGGTAAAACCTCATCTAACTTTTTATCAGAAACAACGCCTAAAACAATATGTAAATTTACAAATCTCCGGTTTTTTAACTGATTTAAAACTATACTTAATCCCTCTTTATTATGAGCGGTATCACAAATAACTTTAGGAGAATTTTGCAAAATCTGCCACCTTCCTTTTAAACTTGTATTTTTTACTACGTTTAATAATCCTTTTTTGATATTCTCTTCTGTTACCTTGAAACCTTCTAGTTTTTTAATTGCTCTAACTGCAGTTTTAACATTTTTCTTCTGATAATCCCCTAACAAATCGGTTTTAAATATCTCTTCGAAACCTGATGCAAACTCAATTAAAGCACTTTCTCTTAAGGCTTTGTTTATAAAAACCTGTTTAACCTCTTCTTGCTCTTCACCAATTACAACCGGAACTCCTTTTTTTATAATTCCGGATTTTTCGAAAGCAATTTCGGTAAAGTTTCTCCTAAAAACTGTGTATGGTCTAATCCAATATTCGTAATTACAGAAACTTCGGTGTAATTATATTTGTAGAATCTAATCTACCACCCAAACCAACTTCAATAATTGCTATATCAACTTTTTCTGTTGAAAAATATTCAAAAGCCAAACCCACAGTCATTTCAAAAAAAGAAAGTTGTTGTTTTTCTAGAAAGGCTTTATTCTTATTAATAAAAGAGGTAACGTTTTGTTCGGAATTTCTTCTCCGTTAATTTTAATTCGTTCTGTAAAATTTTTTAAGTGGGGCGACGTATACAGGCCAACCTTATATCCAGCTTCTTGTAAAATTGACGCCAACATATGGCTTGTAGAACCTTTTCCGTTAGTACCTCCAACATGAATTGTTTTAATTTTTTCTCTCGGAAAATTTAGCTTTTCTGATAATGCTAAAATATTGGTTAAGTCTTTTTTAAACGCTGTTTTACCTTGCTTTTGATACATCGGTAATTGCGAAAACATCCAATCTAAAGTTTCTTTGTAGGTCATTTTAATGAAATAATACTTTTATAAAAAAGTAACTTTTTTAAGGCAAATGTAAGTGATTATTTAGATAAAGAGAATTTATAAATAATTGTACCTGTTTGAACTGCTGGCGCATCACTATCAGGGTTCCATGTTGTTTTAAGAGCGGCTGCTTCTGCAGGTTTCGCTAAACAAGGCTTACTGTTTGTTGTTCCTTTTTCACCAGCTTTAGCGTAAATTACTTTACCATTTTTATTTACTCTAATCTTAACAACCACGATACCCTCTTCGTTACAATCTGGTTGATTGATTGGTTTAGACAATGCTTTTCTACCTGCAAGATTGTAGTTTCCGCCGGAACCAACACCTTTATTACCATAGTATTTAGAGGATTTATCATCACCTCCTTCATTCCCTTTAACACCTTCAACCTTATCATCACCTTCTCCTTTAGGTTCTCCGGACATATCATTACCATTTAACAACTTGTTTAACGCATCTTGATTTTCTTTTGATGGTTTTGGTTTAGGCTTTTTCTTTTCAACAACTTTTTTCACTTCTTCTTTAGCAGGTTGTTTTTTTAGTTCTTTCACTTTTTCAACAACTGGCACTTCCTTGGTTGTTTCTTGTGTGATTACTTCTTCTTTTACAATTTCTTTAATTTTTTCTTCTACCTCTTCAACAACCTCTTCTTTCTCAATTGTTTTAGGTGCTATTTTTTTTGATTTAACAACTGGCTCTCCGTTTCCTACATTAGAATCTCCAAAATTAATAGCAAGACCATATTCTTCTGGCGGATCTAAATACTGCATTCCATAATTATAAATTCCGAAGATTAATAAAATCAGAATTGTTGCTGTAATTAGTGCTGATTTACGTTTATGTCCTGTATCTAAAATTGCCATTTATTTACCTTTAACAGCTAAAATCATTTTTAATTTATTCTTATTCGCAATATCAATTACTTTCATCACATTTTTATAAGGAACATCTTGATCACCTCTTATAACAATCGTTTTCTTTTTATCCGTGCCAACTTCTTTTAAAATTTCACTTTCTAAATCCGAAGAAGTGACTTTAGATTTATTAATATAAAATAATGAATTATTGGTAATTGTAACAGCAACTGATTTACTATTTTCTGTTTTACCACCTGCTTTTGGTAAAATAACATCTATAGCACTAACTGTTACTAGCGTAGAAGTTAGCATAAAAAATATCAGTAATAAAAAACAATATCTGTCATTGAAGACATATTGAAAGACGGATCTACTTTATTTCTACCTCTTAAATTCATACTAAACAGGTTCGTTTAATAAATCTAAAAACTCTACAGATTTAGCTTCCATTTGATATACTACTTTATCTGTTCTTACTACTAAATGATTGTAAGTTATATACGCAATAATACCTACAATTAAACCAGCCACAGTTGTAGTCATTGCGGTATAAAGTCCATCAGAAAGCATTTTTATATCTATTTGTCCGCCAGCATTTGCAATTTCATGAATAGCTACAATCATACCTATTACGGTTCCTAAAAAACCAATCATTGGTGCAGCACCCGCAATAGTTGCAAGCACACTCACATTTTTTTCTAGTTGATACACTTCTAACTTACCTGCGGTTTCTATTGCTGTATTAATATCTTCTAAAGGCTTTCCTATTCTAGTAATTCCTTTTTTAATTAATCTTGCAGTTGGTGTATTTTTACTATCACACAAAGACTTAGCAGCGTCTAACTTACCGTTTGACACATAATCTTTAATCTGATCCATAAAATTCTTATCTACTTTAGAAGCTGCCTTTATAGCAAAAAACCTTTCAAAATAAATGTACAATCCTACAGCTAATAAAATAAATAGGATTGCTATTATTATTTGACCTCCAATACCTCCATCCATAATTAAATTATAGATAGAAAGTGTTTTTTCTTCGGAAACTGTTTCTTCTAACAATTCTTTATTTTCTTGAAAAAATGTTACCATTTTGTTTTCTTTTAAAGTTCTTAAGTACTAACGAGTTTTCTCTTGTAAAATTGCTTTTAAACAAAAAGCTTTTTATGAGATATAAAAAATGCCATTTTGTAAATAACAAAATGGCATTTGATAAATATTTTGCTATTGATTATACAAACATTCTTAATACTACAAATGATATAGATCCTATTAAAAAACCTATAAAAGCTAACCAAGATATTTTTTTGATATACCGAAAAAATCAATTTTTTCCATTCCCATTGCAACAACACCTGCAGCAGAACCAATGATTAACATACTTCCTCCTGTACCAGCAGAAAATGCAATAAAGTGCCATAATGGATCATCTAAACCTTCAGAAAACATTCCTAAACTTGCTGCTACTAATGGTACATTATCAATAATTGCAGAACCAATTCCTAATAAAATTACAACTAAATCAGAAACTCCTGTTCCGCTTAACTCTGTTCCTATTAACGGAATCCCTTGTTTTAAACTGTCTGCGAAATTAAATAAAATACCTAAAGATTCTAACGCTGCAACAGCCATTAAAATACCTAAGAAAAATAAAATACTTGGCATTTCAATTTTTGACAACGAATGATGAACCGGACTGTGATGCGCTCCACTTTCATGCTCTTCTGCTTGTTCTCCTTCTACTGTAGAAATAGAGAATTTAGAGTTACTATAAATCTCTGCAAAAGTTGCTACAATTGCTAAAGAAAGCATCATACCTACATAAGGAGGTAAATGTGTAACTGTTTTAAATACTGGTACAAATAAAATTGCACCTAAACCTAAATATAGCATTCTTGCACTATGTCTACTTTTTGGCTGCTCAACTTCGTTTTCATCAAAATCAATTTCACCTTTAAAAGCTGGTAAAAATGTAGCTATAAATGTTGGTACAACCATACATAATAAAGACGGTATAAATAAGTATGTAAATAACATACCTGTACTTACTTTATCACCAATCCAAAGCATTGTTGTTGTAACGTCTCCAATCGGAGAAAAAGCTCCACCAGCATTTGCAGCAATAATAATTAAACCTGCAAACCAAATTCTATCTTCTCTTGTTTTAACAATTTTTTGAAGTATCGATATTAATACAATCGTTGCAGTTAAGTTATCTATAATTGCTGATAAAATAAATGCTAACACTGCAAACATCCAAAGTAATTTTTTCTTACTCTTAAAGTTAACATATCCTTTAATTGTAGAAAAACCATCAAAATAATCGATAATCTCTACAATTGTCATAGCACCCAATAAGAAAACTAAGATTTCTGCAGTTTTACCTAAGTGATGTAATAATGTTTCTTCTACTAAATGTAACTTATCATCATGCGCCATAGATGCAAAACCATCTACCAAACCATGATTTGCAGAATCAAACCAATTAGAAAAATTATCTACACCTAAGGCAACCAAAGCCCAACATACCGCCATCATAATTAAGGCTGGTATCAATTTATCTAATTTTAAATTATGTTCTAAAGTAATGGCTAGATACCCCATTACAAACACTATAATAATTACTGATTCCATATTCTCTTATTTAATTTATATCAATTGTTTTAACGCTATTTCAAATGCTGTTGAACATATTTTTGTTTTAGACGCACTCTTTTTAAATGTTTTTTGCAATGCTTTTTTAATAACTTCTGATGTATCATCAAAAATAGCTTTGTCTTGCATTGGTAATGGCACTTTAGACTCCATTAAATAAGCAAAAACTCTTGCAATACCACAATTAGAGATAAAGTCCGGCAACAAACTTAAATGATTATCTGTGTATTCCATTATTGGACCGAAGAAAATTTCTTTATCTGCAAACGGAACATTTGCACCCGGAGAAATTACTTCTAAACCAGTATCTATCATTTGCTGAACTTGATCTTTAGAAACCAATCTTGAAGCAGCTGCAGGAATAAAAATTTCTGCTGGTAAACTCCAAATTTTACTGTTAATTTCATCAAATGGTATCATGTTTTCTGAAACCAGTTTATTTCCATCCTTAGATAAAAACAAATCTGTCATTTCATCCATAGTAAAACCATTCTCGTTAATTAAACCACCATCTCTATCTATAATTCCTACTACTTTGGCTCCTAATTGAGTTAAATAATAAGCTGCAGCAGAACCTACGTTTCCGAAACCTTGCACGATAGCTCTTTTACCCTCGATGTTGCCACCGTAAATATTATAGTAATGCTTTACTGCTTCTGCAACACCATAACCAGTTAACATATCTGCAACTGTATATTTTCTTGATAAATCTGGAGAAAAATATTTGTTTTCTATAACTTTAATTACACCTAAACGTAATTGACCAATTCTATTAATTTTATCTGCTTCGGTAGGTTTAAAATGACCATTAAAAATACCTTCTTGCGGATGCCAAACTCCACAATCTTCTGTAATCGGAATTACATCTTTATCTGCATCTACATTTAAGTCTCCACCAGTACCATAATAATGTTTAAGTAAAGGTGTTACTGCTTTGTACCATCTTTCTAAAACTTCTCTTTTTCTAGGATCGTTCGGATCGAAATTAATTCCAGATTTTGCACCACCAATTGCTGGTCCGAGATACAGTAAATTTAACCTCCATAGTTTTAGCTAAAGACAATACTTCGTTTTTATCTAAACCTTTTCGCATTCAGTACCTCCGCCGGCTGCACCTCCTCTTAGAGAGTTAATTACAGTCCATCCTTCTGCATCTGTTTCTTGATCTTTCCAGTGAAAAACTATTTCGGCTGCTTGTTTTCGTATTTTTTTAATAATTCTTTCATTTTATTTTGTATTGAGTTTCAACTTATTTTCTAAATTTTCATGCATTTTTACCGACATATTTTACCTAGAGAAGCTAAAGTTGATTCATTTTTAAAATTTTTTATTGAATTATTATATCATTTTACAGACTTCTACAAACTTAATCTAAAAAAAACAATTGTTAAAACTTTTTAAATCAAAAACTAAGGTAAAAAAACAACCCCAGCATGAATGATTTTGACTAGCACCAGTAACACTTTTTAAGCAATTTACCTGATTATCAATTTTTAACACACCTAAGAAAGCAAAAATTAAAGCTTCTTTATAGTTAATTAAGTTATTAGAAGCTTTAACAATTTTAACATTAGTGTAACATTTAATTCTATCTATTAAGAAAACATTAAACACACCGCCACCTGTTATTAGAACCGATTTAGAATCTTCTAAAACACTCGATATTTGCATTGCTACATGCTCTACAAAAGTTCTTAAAACATTTGGCACATCTTTTTCTAAACTATCAATTAATGGCAATATTTGTTGTTGCACCCATTCTAAACCCAAAGATTTAGGCGGATTTTTCTGATAAAACTCTAATTGATTTAACTTTTCTAATAGTACTTTATTAATCGTTCCTTTAGATGCAATTTCTCCGGATGCATCATATTCTAACCCTAACTTATTGGCATATAAATTTAAAACAATATTTACCGGGCAAATATCAAAAGCGATTCTACTACCTTTATTA
The DNA here is from genome assembly GCF_055693625.1 of Polaribacter sp. HA6-7. Taxonomy (NCBI): domain Bacteria; kingdom Pseudomonadati; phylum Bacteroidota; class Flavobacteriia; order Flavobacteriales; family Flavobacteriaceae; genus Polaribacter; species Polaribacter sp. HA6-7. The sequence goes on along the minus strand of NZ_CM146338.1, from coordinate 655,436 downwards.
TGATACGAAACATTAGAAAATCCACCAAGGTTAAGACAATAATCAATATTAGAAAACAACAACTCGTCTCCTATTGGCACTAACGGCGCACCTTGACCGCCTAATTTAACATCTTGTGTTCTAAAATCGCAAACAACTTTTTGCTTAGTTAGTTTAGCAATTTCATTTCCATAACCTATTTGTAATGTAATTCCTTTATCTGGTTCGTGTAAAATTGTGTGACCATGCGATGCTACAAATGCTAGTTCTTCAATTTTATAATTAAAAACGAAATTATTTATTAACGACGCCAAATACTTACCATAAGATATGTCTAACTTTTTTAACTCATCCGAAGAAAAATGAATAGCGTTTTGCAATTGTTGTTTCCATTCTATAGAATACGGAATGGTTTCGGCTTGTAAAATTTCAAAAAACGAATAGTCATTTCTCTTAAATTTCACATAAACAATATCTACGCCATCCAAAGATGTACCGGACATTAAACCCAAGGCAAAAAAGTAATTATTATTCATATTTGTAAAATTAACAAATGTCTATTGAAAATATGTTACGAAATCGATATCTTTGAAGTCGAATTTTACGAAAATAATAAAAATATAAAATGGATTTTAGTTTAACAGAAGAACACATCATGATTCGTGATGCTGCAAGAGATTTTGCACAAACAGAATTATTACCTGGAGTTATCGAAAGAGACAATAAACAAGAGTTTCCTAACGAATTAGTTAAGAAAATGGGAGATTTAGGTTTTATGGGAATTATGGTAGATCCTAAATACGGAGGAAGCGGTATGGACGCAACTTCTTATGTATTAATTATGGAAGAACTTTCTAAAATAGACGCATCTGCATCTGTTATCGTATCTGTAAACAACTCTTTAGTATGCTACGGATTAGAAGCTTACGCATCTGAAGAACAAAAACAAAAATATTTAACAAAATTAGCTACTGGAGAATTTGTTGGTGCATTTTGTTTAAGTGAACCAGAAGCAGGGTCAGACGCAACTTCACAAGCAACAACTGCAGAAGATAAAGGAGATCACTATGTAATTAATGGTACAAAAAACTGGATTACTAGTGGTGGTCGTGCAGATGTATACTTAGTTATAGCGCAAACAGATCGTTCTAAAGGGCACAGAGGAATCAACGCTTTTATTGTTGAAAAAGGAACAGAAGGTTTTCACGTAGGACCAAAAGAAGACAAATTAGGTATCCGCGGTAGCGACACACATACATTACAATTTAACGATGTAAAAGTACCTAAAGAAAATAGAATTGGTGAAGATGGCTTCGGATTTAAGTTTGCTATGAAAACACTTTCGGAGGTAGAATCGGTATTGCTGCACAGGCTTTAGGTATTGCATCTGGTGCATACGAATTGGCTTTAAAATACTCGAAAGAACGTAAAGCTTTTGGTACAGAAATTTGCAACCACCAAGCAATTGCTTTTAAATTAGCAGATATGTACACAGAAATCGAAGCAGCAAGAATGTTAGTTATGAAAGCTGCTTGGGATAAAGACCAAGGCAACAATTACGACATGTCTAGTGCAATGGCCAAGTTATACGCATCTAAAGTTGCTATGGAACAAACTGTAGAAGCAGTTCAAATTCACGGAGGAAATGGTTTTGTTAAAGAATACCACGTAGAACGTTTAATGAGAGATGCTAAAATTACTCAGATTTACGAAGGAACTTCAGAAATTCAGAAAATTGTAATTTCTAGAGGCGTTATCAAAGGATAATCACCTTATTATATAAGTATTTAAAAATCCATCTTTTTAAAGGTGGATTTTTTTATGGCAATTTTTTAAAACAAAAAAACGCGCTATCCACTATATCTTTTTTTCATTCTTCAAAAAAAGGATGCCGTTTCTATCGCTATTGCACCTTTTTGCCAACTAAAGTTCTAAATCCAAAGCATGTAATTGCAAACCAGGAAGAAGGCGCAATATTTCTCATAAACATTCTATCGTTATCTTCTTTTAAAGATTTTTCAATAAAATTTAAATCTAAATTTCCTTTACCTACCTCAAACAAAGTAGCCATCATCAACCTAATTTGATATCTTAAAAAACCTTTACCCCTAACTTTTAACACATAAGAAACTTCCGGAAAAAAACTTGCAGTCAAAATATCATTTTCAACTATTTCACAACCATCTATAACTCGTTTAAACACTGTATGCTCACTTGGTTTTGTACAGTATTTATGAAAATAATGCTCACCTTTAAACAATTTAGCTGCTTTTTTCATCGAATCAATATCCAGATTAAAATCAATATTAATCATAAAAGGAGCCGCAAAAGGATGGTTTTTATCACCAAAAGAAAAATAATAATGATACTCTTTAATCTTAGGAGCATTGATAACATTAAAGCTTGTTGACACTTTTTTTACAGAAACAGCTCTAAAATCCGGCGAAAAATTAGAATTTAAAGATTTTAAAAAGATTAATTCATCAATTTCAGAATTTCTAAAAAGCTGTAAATAATAGGTGTTAGCAGAAACTTTAGCGTCTGTTCTCCCTACCCCAATTGTCTTAAAATCAAAGTCTTCAAAAACAAAAGACAAAGATTTATCGACCATATCATGCAAAGTTTTTGCATTTTTTTGCTTTTGCCAACCGAGAAAACCTAAACCCTAAGAATTCTAAACAAATTAGGTAAGAAAATGAATATTTCATAGGTGCAAAAGTACATAAATTACATTTTTTTACAAAACATGCATTTTTATGAATATCTCAAAATTATAGTTCACTTTTTTACGAACCTAACATTTTACACCTTTCAAAAACAAAAAAATATAGTTATCTCAATATAACCCCCTTTTTTTGAGGGTATACACTCAAAATACATCGTTTTGAAAATTAACACCCCTTGTTAATTTAAATTTAATATATACATTTGACCCGAGTTCATTAACAAAAAATTAACACAACTAAAGAACACTCATTATGAAAAAAATTATTCTATCATTACTATTCATTTCTAGTTTAGTAGTAACAGCACAAGAAAACGAAGACAAAGGAACATTTACATTAAGTGGAACTGTAGACGTATATCATACAAGTAATCTTAAAAGCAATTCTCCTGGCTCTTTAGGTATTTTATATTCAAGTGACGATCCTGCAGCTTCTGCAAATGGTTTTGGATTAGGTATGGTAAATACAATTTTTTCATATGAAAAAGGAAAAGCTGGGGTTGTTGCAGATTTAGCTTACGGGCCAAGAGCAAAAGCAGCAAATGCATATGAAGGTGCTATCAACCAACTATATGCATATTACAATGCTTCAGATAAAGTAACTTTAACTTTAGGTCAGTTTAATACTTTCTATGGTTATGAAGTTATCTCTCCAGCAGGAAACTTTAACTACTCTGTATCTTATTTATTTAACGCAGGTCCTTTTTCTCATACTGGTTTTAAATTAGACTATGCAGCATCAGAAGACTTATCTTTTATGTTTGCTGTAACAAATCCTCATGGTATTACTTCGGTGCAAACATTGGTAACGATTATCAATTAGGTTTTCAAACAGGATATAAAGGACAGTATTTTAACTTAGCTTATGGTGCTGATGGTTTTGGAACTACAGATGTTTTATACTTAGACTATACAGGTGGGTTTGATGTTTCAGAATCTTTCTTTTTAGGAATAAATGCAGCATACTCAAATTCTGATGATGCAGATTATAGCTATAAAGGTGTTGCTTTTTACTTACAAAACACTTTTTCAGATAAGTTCTCTTTAGGATTTAGACCAGAATTTTTTACAACTACTACAGCAGATGTAGACAGTAGCGTATCTGCTTTTACTTTATCTGGTAACTATTCTTTAACAGGTAGCTTAACAATAATTCCGAAGTAAGATATGACACTTCTGATGATGGTGTTGTTCCTTTTGGGAAAAGTGTAACAGGAGCTACACTAGCAGCAGTTTACTCTTTCTAAGAATTAATTAACCAAAAATTATATAAAAATGAGTTTATTTTTAACATTATTACAAGATACTCCTGTATCAGAAGTGGCGCAAGCTGTTGAACAGATTAATGGAGATATGGGAATGCTTTGGATGCTAATTGCTGGTATTTTAGTATTCTTAATGCAAGCTGGTTTTACATTAGTAGAATCTGGAATGACAAGATCTAAAAATGCGGTAAATATCGCAATGAAAAATCTATTAGACATTTGTGTGGGTTCTTTAACTTTCAGGTTAGTAGGTTACTCTTTAATGTACGGAGATACATCTAACGGATGGTTTTTGCAGAGTGGCTTATTTCAAGGTGAAGGAGCAGATTTATTCTTTCAAACAATGTTTGCTGCAACTACAGCTACAATCGTTTACGGTGCAATAGCAGGTAGAACAAAATATTCTACATATATCATTTTCTCTCTTATAATGACAGCAGTTATCTATCCAATATCTCGGTGGATGGCAATGGCAAGGTAGCGGTTGGTTAACAGAAATGGGCTTTATAGACTTTGCTGGTTCGTCAATTGTACACTCTGTAGGTGGTTGGGCTGCTTTAGTAGCTGCATTTATGGTAGGTCCTAGAATAGGAAAATATGTTAACGGAAAGGTTTTACCTATTCCTGGTCACAATCAAGTTTTAGCAACTTTAGGTGTATTTATCCTTTGGTTTGGTTGGTTTGGTTTTAACGGTGGATCTCAATTAGCTTGGGGTGGCGCAGATGCAGTTGGTGCTTCTAACGTTGTATTAATCACAAATTTATCAGCAGCAGCAGGTGGTCTTGGTGCTTTAGTTACAACTTGGATCTGGTATGGAAAACCAAATTTAGCACAAACTCTTAATGGTTCTTTAGCTGGTTTAGTTAGTATTACTGCCGGATGTGGAAACATGACTGCAGGTGGTGCTGTATTAGCAGGACTTATTGGAGGTATCATTGTAGTATTTTCAATTGAATTTATAGAAAAGAAATTAAAAATTGATGATGCAATTGGTGCAGCTTCTGTACACGGTGTTGCTGGTGCTTGGGGAACTTTAGTTATAGGTCTTTGGGGTGTAGACGGCGATACTGCAATTGGATTATTTAATGGTGGCGGTGCTTCGCAATTAGGAGTACAAGCTGTCGGAGTTTTAGCTTATGCAGCTTGGGCAACCGTCTTATCTTTTATTGTTTTAGCAATATTAAAAGCTACAATGGGATTAAGAGTATCTAAAGAAGTAGAAATTGAAGGTTTAGATATTTCAGAACATGGTTCTATTGCTTACCCAGGTAAAAGAGTTAGAGATTTTGACGAAGATAAATAGCAGTTATCTACATAAAATTTTAAATCAATTATATATAAAATCACACAACTTTAGGGTTGTGTGATTTTTCTACGAAAAAACATTTTTAAGAACAATTAACTAAATATTTAAAATGAAAAAAATAGAAGCAATTATTAGAAAATCAAAATTTAGCGCAGTAAAAGAAGCATTGCATGATGTTGGTGTTAATTTTTTCTCTTATTGGGATGTTACCGGTTTAGGTAACGAAAAAGAAGGACATGTTTACAGAGGTGTAAGTTATAGCACAAGCGATATTCAAAGAAGATATTTATCTATAGTAGTAAATAATGAATTTGAAGAAATAACAATTAAAACTATAATTGAAGCTGCATCTACAGGTGATGTTGGTGATGGAAAAGTTTTTGTAAGCGACATAAATGAAGCCTACAGAATAAGAACAGGAGAAAAAGGAGGAAAAACACTAAACTAAAAAAGAACATTTTTTATATCATGGAATTATTAACAATAAATAATGTATGGATGATGATCTGTACAGCACTAGTTTTCTTTATGCACTTAGGTTTTGCATTTCTAGAAATTGGATTAACAAGACAAAAGAATACTATAAACATCTTATTTAAAAATATATTTATCATTACAGTAGGTCTATTACTGTATGCTTTAGTAGGCTTCAATTTAATGTACCCAACATGGGCTGCAAATTCATCCGGATATTTAGGCGATTTTATATTTGGTATTTCTGCACCTCTAAAAGATGGTGTTTTAGATTTAACATATAACGAAGGTTATACATATTGGACAGACTTTTTGTTTCAAGGAATGTTCGCAGCAACTGCAACTACAATAGTTTACGGTGCTGTAGCAGAAAGAATGAAAATTTTACCTTTTATGATATTTACAATATTGTATGTTGGCTTTGTTTACCCAATTGCAGGTTCTTGGAAATGGGGAGGCGGTTTTTTAGACCAACTAGACACTCCTTTTTATGATTTTGCAGGTTCTACTTTAGTTCACTCTGTTGGTGGTTGGGCTGCTTTAGTAGCAGTTTGTCTTTTAGGAGCCGAGAATAGGAAAATTCAAAAATGGAAAAATTCAAGCAATACCAGGTCATAACATTCCTATTGCTACAGCTGGTGTTTTAATACTTTGGTTAGGTTGGTTTGGTTTTAATGGTGGCTCGGTTTTATCTGCAGATCCAGGTTTAACTTCTTTAACACTTGTAACTACATGTTTAGCTGCAACGGCTGGTGGTGTTATTTCTGCAATCACTTCTACAATTCTTTTTAAAAATTTAGATTTAACGATGTTTCTTAACGGAATTTTAGGAGGTTTAGTTGCAATCACTGCTGGTGCAGATGTAATGTCTCCTATGGATGCAATTTATATTGGTGCAATAGCAGGTGTATTTATTGTATTTGCTGTTAGTTTAATTGACAAATTAAAATTAGATGATCCGGTGGGTGCAATAGCTGTTCATTTAATTTGCGGAATTTGGGGAACTCTTGCTGTTGGAATCTTTGGAGATTTAGCTAGCGGATCTCAATTTGTTAGTCAATTAATAGGAATAGGATCTTATGCTGTTTTTTGCTTAATAACTTCTTTTATAATTATTTTCACTTTAAAGAAAACAATGGGAATAAGAGTTGATGAAAAAGAAGAATTAGAAGGTTTAGATGCTCATGAACACGGTATGGATGCATATCCAGATTTTAGATTAAACGAACATTAACCTTTAAAAAATACACAATTTTTTACCTGCAATTTTAAAAAAATTGCGGGTTTTTTCGTTTTTTAACGATTTCACAATATAAAAAGCTTTAATTATTATTATTAAATTATTTATATCGTTTTTTTGTTTTCATCATAAAAATTATATTAAAACCGCTAAAAAGTTAATTTTTTCTTAATAAAAAATATAAATTAGCCAATATAATTGAATACGATATGGAGAAACAAGGGTTATACTTACCAGAGTTTGAACATGAAAATTGCGGTGCTGGTTTTATCTGTAATTTAAATGGTCAAAGAACAAATCAAATCATACACGACGCACTAGAAATCCTAGTAAAACTAGAACATAGAGGTGGTGTTAGTTCCGATGGAAAAACAGGTGACGGAGCAGGTTTATTAATAGATATTCCGCACGATTACTTTAACAGAGTTTGTAATTTTCCGTTACCTAACCAAAGAGAATATGCTGTTGGTATGGTGTTTCTTCCAAAAGTATCAAATCAATATAATTATTGTAAAAAAACTTTTGAAACCGAAATTTTTAATCAAGGTCTTTCTGTTTTAGGTTGGCGAGAAGTTCCTGTAGATTCATCTCAATTAGGTGAAATTGCATTGGCATCAGAACCAAACATAGAACAACTATTTATTGGTAAAACAGAAGATGTTGACGAAGCTACATTTAAAGCGAAATTATACGCTGCAAGAAAAATTGCAGAACATACAATTCGAAAATCTAAAATTTCTGAAAGTAATTATTTTTATGTACCAAGTTTATCTATAACGACTATAATATATAAAGGTATAATTATGCCCGAAGATATTGGGCCTTATTATAAAGACTTACAAGAAATAGATTTAGTTACCAGATTAGCCTTAGTACACCAACGTTTTTCTACAAATACAATGCCAACTTGGGAACTTGCTCAGCCATTTAGACACATGTGTCAAAACGGAGAGATAAATACTTTAAGAGGAAATGTAAGTAGAATGCGTGTACGTGAAGAAATCATGAAAAGTGATGTTTTCGGCCCGCAAATAGATAAACTTTTTCCAATAATTTTACCAGGTAAATCAGATTCTGCATCTATGGATATGGTGGTAGAATTATTAACGCATACAGGTAGATCATTACCGGAAATTATGATGATGATGATACGGAAGCATGGGAAAAACATGCCACAATGTCTAAAGAGCGAAAAGCTTTTTACGAATATAATGGTTGTATTATGGAACCTTGGGATGGACCAGCTTCTGTACCATTTACAGACGGTGATTATATTGGTGCTTTATTAGACAGAAATGGTTTAAGACCATCTAGATATACAGTTACTAAGAGCGGTAAATTAATAATGTCATCAGAAATTGGTGTTGTAGATGTTGCACCAGAAGATATAAAAGAACACGGTAGATTAGAACCTGGTAAAATGTTTTTAGTAGACATGAACGAAGGTAGAATAATTCAAGATAAAGAAATAAAAAGTAAAATTGTTTCTGAAAGACCGTACCAAGAATGGTTAGATAAAACTCGTTTACATTTAAAGGATGTTCCTTATACAAACGAAACTTGCCCAATTGAAACAATTGATATAAAAACACGTCAACGTTTATTTAATTACACTTTCGAAGATATTCAAGAAGTAATTACACCAATGGCAATTGTTGGTAAAGAAGCTTTAGGTTCTATGGGAATAGATACTCCTTTAGCTGTTTTATCAGACAGACCTCAATTAATATCAAATTATTTTAAGCAATTATTTGCACAAGTTACAAATCCGCCTTTAGACGGAATTAGAGAAAATATTGTAACAGATATTAGTCTAAATTTAGGAAAAGATAGAAATATTTTTAGCATCACAGAAAGACAATGTAGAAAATTAAGAATACAAAATCCTGTGATTTCTAATGCCGATTTAGAAAAAATTAGATCAATAGAAATTGAAAGTTTTAAAGCTGAAACAATTCAAATTTTATATTCAAAAGCCCAAGGTTTAAATGGTTTAGAAGACGCTTTAGATAATATTGTTAAGCAAGTAGAAAAAGCTTTAGATAATAAAAGTAATATTATAATTTTATCAGATAGAGGTGTAAATCAAGAATTTGCCCCAATACCAGCTTTATTAGCTTGTTCTTATGTAAATCATCAATTAAATCGTTTAAGAAAAAGATCTTATTTCGATATAATTATTGAATCTGCAGAACCTAGAGAACCACATCATTTTGCTACATTATTTGGTTATGGAGCAAGTGCAGTGAACCCATATATGGTTAACGAAATTATTAGAATGCAAGTTAAAGAAGGTTTTATAACCGGTATGGATGAGCAAAAAGCTGTAGACAACTTTAATAAAGCCATCGGAAAAGGGATTTTAAAAGTGATGAACAAAATTGGAATTTCTACATTACATTCTTATAGAGGTTCACAAATTTTTGAAATTGTTGGTTTTAATTCTCAATTCGTAGAAAAATATTTTCCATATACAGCTTCTAGAATTGAAGGAATTGGGTTATATGAAATCGAAAAAGAAATAGATCAACGATACAAACAAGCATATCCAGATAATCAAATTGATAAAAATTTAGGTTTAAATGTTGGAGGTGATTATCGATGGAGAAGAAACGGAGAGAGACATTTATTTAATCCAACAACAGTTTCTAAACTTCAGCAAGCAGTTAGATTAAGTGATCAAGCTAGTTATAATGTTTATTCAAACGCGATAAATGAGCAGTCTGAAAGTTTAATGACAATTAGAGGTTTGTTTGAATTTGACAACTTAGACCCAATTCCTTTAGAAGAAGTCGAACCTTGGACAGAAATTGTAAAACGTTTTAAAACAGGTGCAATGTCCTACGGATCAATTTCTAGAGAAGCTCATGAAAATTTAGCTATTGCCATGAATAGAATTGGTGGTAAGTCTAATTCGGTGAAGGTGGTGAAGACAGAAAGCGTTTTCAAAAAGATATTAATGGTGATAGTAGAAATTCTGCTATCAAACAAGTTGCATCTCGGTAGATTTGGGGTAACATCTCATTATTTAACCAATGCTAAAGAGATACAAATTAAAATGGCACAAGGTGCTAAACCAGGTGAAGGTGGTCAATTACCAGGTGAAAAAGTTTTACCATGGATTGCATCAGCAAGAAATTCAACTCCTTTTGTTGGATTGATTTCTCCACCACCACATCACGATATTTATTCAATTGAAGATTTAGCACAGTTAATATTCGATTTAAAAAATGCAAATCGTGAAGCAAGAATTAATGTAAAATTAGTTTCAGAAGTAGGTGTAGGTACTATTGCTGCGGGTGTTGCAAAAGCAAAAGCAGATGTCGTTTTGATTTCCGGTTACGATGGTGGTACAGGTGCATCACCACTTACATCACTTAAACATGCAGGTTTACCATGGGAACTAGGTTTAGCAGAAGCACAACAAACACTTGTTTTAAATGATTTAAGAAGTAGAATTGTTGTTGAATGCGACGGACAATTAAAAACTGGTAGAGATGTTGCCATTGCGGCATTACTAGGTGCAGAAGAATTTGGGTTTGCTACAGCACCTTTAGTTGCATCTCGGTTGTATAATGATGCGTAAATGTCATCTTAACACATGCCCTGTTGGTATTGCTACGCAAGACAAAGAACTAAGAAAAAACTTTAAAGGAACACCAGAGCATGTTATTAACTTCTTTTATTATATCGCAGAAGAATTAAGAGGAATCATGGCTCAGTTAGGTTTTAGAACGCTAGCTGAAATGGTTGGAAAAACACACAAAATTAACGCAAATAAAGCTATTAAGCATTACAAAGCTAAAGGGTTAGATTTATCAAGCATTTTACATAGACCTTCTGCTTATAAAAGTATGGTTGTAAAAAATACTGAAAAACAAGATCATAATTTAGACAATGTTTTAGATTTTACAATTCTTAAAGATTCTCATAGAGCACTTTATAGAAAAGAAAAAATGAATCTATTTTATCCTATAAAAAATACAAATAGAACAGTAGGGGCAATTGTTAGTAACGAAATATCTAAAATTTACGGTCATTTAGGTTTGCCAGAAGATACACTTAATATAAACTTTACAGGTTCAGCAGGACAAAGTTTTGGGGCATTTGGTGCTCATGGTTTAACGTTTACCTTAGATGGTAATACAAATGATTATCTAGGTAAAGGATTATCAGGAGCAAAATTAATAATTAAAAAACCAGAAAAAGCAGACTTTTTAGCAGAAAACAATATCATAGTAGGTAACGTTTGTATGTTTGGTGCTGTTGCAGGACAAGCATACATAAATGGAATTGCAGGTGAAAGGTTTGCCGTACGAAATTGCAGTGCTACAGCAGTTGTAGAAGGTGTAGGAGATCATTGTTGTGAATACATGACCGGTGGTAAAGTTGTTGTACTTGGTAAAACAGGTCGAAATTTTGCTGCAGGAATGAGCGGTGGTATTGCTTATGTATATGATCCACAGAAAAAATTTATAAACGGACTTTGTAATACAGAAACAATAGAATTTGAAACACTTTCTAATGATGATGTCTCAGGATTAAAATCACTTTTAGAAAAACATGTTCTGTATACGAACAGTAAAAAAGGTTCAGATTTATTAGCCGATTGGAATAATAGCTTACAAAACTTTGTAAAAGTAATGCCTACTGAATATAAGCGTGCCTTAGAACGTTTAGAAACAGAAGAACCAATGTTTGAAGAATTAACAATAGCATAATGTCATGGGAAAAGTAACAGGATTTAAAGAATTTGAAAGACAAGATGAAAAATATACATCTGTTAAAGATCGTATAAAAAACTATAAAGAATTTACAGTTCCTTTATCTGAAGAAGAAATTACTAAACAAGGTTCTCGATGTATGGATTGTGGTATACCTTTCTGTCATAGTGGTTGCCCGTTAGGTAATTTAATTCGAGACTTTAACCATATGGTACACCAAGGCGAATGGAAAAAAGCATCTTGGATTTTGCATTCAACAAACAATTTCCCTGAATTTACTGGTCGATTATGTCCAGCACCATGTGAAAAAGCTTGTGTATTAGGAATTATAGAAGATCCAATTTCAATTGAAAATATAGAAAAAAATATTGTTGAAAGAGCTTTTAAAGAAGGATGGATAAAGCCACAACCACCAAAAAAGCGTACTGGGAAAAGTGTAGCAGTTATAGGTTCTCGGTCCTGCAGGTTTAGCCGCTGCACAACAATTAAATAGAGCTGGTCATTCTGTAACTGTTTTTGAGAGAGATGACGAAGTTGGAGGTTTATTAAGATATGGTATTCCTAATTTCAAGATGGAAAAAGGAATTATTGATAGAAGAATTAAAATTTTAGAAGCGGAAGGAATCATATTTAAAACAAATGTAAATGTTGGTGTTAATTATGAAATATCAGAATTAAAAAGTTTTGATAGCATTGTTTTATGTGGTGGTGCAACAGAAAGAAGAAGTTTACCAACTCCAGGTATAGATGCTGATGGTGTAGTACAAGCAATGGATTTTTTAACTCAACAAACAAAAGTTGTATTTGGTAAAGAAGTAAAAAATCAAGTTTTAGCAACAGATAAAAATGTTATTGTTATTGGTGGTGGAGATACAGGTTCAGATTGTATTGGGACATCAAATCGTCAAGGAGCAAAATCTGTTGTTAATTTTGAAATAATGCCTAAACCTCCAGGTCATAGATCTCCAAAAACACCTTGGCCATTTTGGCCTTTACAATTAAAAACTTCTTCGTCTCATCAAGAAGGTGTAGAACGTAATTGGTTGATAAATACAAAAGAATTTGTAAAAGATGAAAATGGCAAGTTAATAGCTTTAAAAACCGTAAATGTTGAATGGAAAATGATTCCAGGACAAAGACCGCAACTTATAGAAGTATCGGGAACAGAAAAAACTTGGCCATGTGAATTGGCTTTATTAGCACTTGGTTTTACAGGTCCAGA
>NZ_CM146338.1:0-630000 GCF_055693625.1 Polaribacter sp. HA6-7 | reverse complement strand
ATCTGCAAATTTCAATGATAAAACAGTTGAAACCACCACTCCGTTAACCTCCGATGGTTCTTTAATTTTATATACATTTAATGACGAAGGTGGTAAAAAAGCATTTTGGCACTCATCTGCTCACGTTTTAGCAGAAGCTATTTTAAGTTTTTATCCTAAAGCAAAACTAACAATAGGACCCGCAATAGAAAATGGGTTTTATTATGATGTAGATTTAGGCGATGAAATAATTTCTGATAAAAACTTTAAAGAAATAGAAACTAAATTTTTAGAAATAGCTCGTGGTAAACATGAGTTTTCTTTAAGATCTGTTTCTAAAGCAGATGCATTAGAGTTATATAAGAAAGAAAACAATGAATATAAAGTTGAATTAATAGAGAATTTAACTGACGGTGATATAACTTTTTGTGATCATAGCAATTTTACAGATTTATGTAGAGGAGGGCACATTCCTAATACTGGAATTATAAAAGCGATAAAAATAATGAGTGTTGCTGGTGCCTACTGGCGTGGTGATGAAAAGAATAATCAATTGACAAGAGTTTACGGAATCTCATTTCCGAAACAAAAAATGTTAACTGAATATCTACAAATTTTAGAAGAAGCTAAAAAACGTGATCATAGAAAACTTGGTAAAGAATTAGAACTTTTTACTTTTTCACAAAAAGTTGGCGCTGGTTTACCCTTATGGTTGCCAAAAGGTGCTGCTTTACGTTCTAGGTTAGAAAACTTTTTGAAAGCAGCTCAGAAAAAAGCTGGTTATGAAATGGTAATGACACCGCATATTGGTCAAAAAGAGCTTTATGTAACTTCGGTCATTATGAAAAATATGGAGAAGATAGCTTTCAGGCAATAAAAACTCCTAAAATGGATGAGGAATTCTTACTAAAGCCAATGAATTGTCCTCACCACTGTGAAGTATACAATTTTAAACCATATTCTTATAAAGATTTACCAAAACGTTTTGCAGAATTTGGTACAGTATATAGGTATGAGCAAAGTGGAGAATTACATGGTTTAACACGTGTAAGAGGTTTTACTCAAGATGATGCACATATATTTTGTACACCAGAACAATTAGATCAAGAATTTAAAGATGTAATTGATTTGGTACTTTATGTATTTGGATCTTTAGGTTTTGAAGACTTTACAGCTCAAGTTTCTATAAGAGATAAAAGCAATCCGAGAGAAGTACATTGGAGATACCGACACTTGGGAAATTGCAGAAAATGCAATTATTAGTGCAGCAAAAGACAAAGGATTGGATTATGTTGTAGAAGAAGGTGAAGCTGCTTTTTATGGTCCAAAGTTAGATTTTATGGTAAAAGATGCTTTAGGTAGAAGCTGGCAACTTGGTACAATACAAGTAGACTACAACTTACCTAAGCGTTTTGATTTGACCTATAAAGGATCTGACAATCAACAACACAGACCAGTAATGATACATAGAGCACCTTTTGGTTCTATGGAAAGATTTATTGCTGTTTTATTAGAACATACAGGCGGAAATTTCCCACTTTGGTTAACTCCAGATCAAGTTATCTTATTGCCAATCAGTGATAAATATCAAAAATATTCAGAAAAAGTTTTAGAATCGTTAGAAAATTCCGAAATTCGCGCCCTAGTAGACAATAGAAGTGAGAAAACTGGTCGTAAGATTAGAGATGCAGAAGTAAGCAAAATACCTTTTATGGTAATTGTTGGTGAGAAAGAAGAACAAGATGGCACAGTTTCTGTAAGAAGACATGGAGAAGGTGATATTGGAACCTTTACAATTGAAGAATTTATTTCTTTAATTAAAACAGAAGAAAGTAAAACATTGAAGAAATTTTAATTAATTTTGAATTTCAACAAAAATAAAAGGTTGGTAACACAACTAAATGTATAATTTAAATTTATAAGTCATAGCAATACGTAGAAGTAGGTCGAGAAGACCGTTAAGAGTAATCAAAGAAGATCAACATAGGATTAATGAAAAAATAAAATATGTTGACGAAGTTCGTCTTGTGGGCGATAATGTAGAAGTTGGTGTATATTCTTTAGCTAAAGCTAAAGAATTAGCCGAAGAACAGGAATTGGATTTGGTAGAGATTTCACCAAAAGCGAAACCACCTGTTTGTAAAATTATTGATTACAAGAAATTCTTGTATGAGCAAAAGAAACGTGAAAAAGCTTTAAAATCTAAAGCTACTAAAGTAACTATTAAAGAAATACGTTTTGGACCTCAAACAGATGAGCATGATTATGAATTTAAGAAAAAGCATGCCATTAAATTCTTACAAGAAGGAGCTAAATTAAAAGCGTTTGTATTCTTTAAAGGTCGTTCTATTATATTTAAAGAACAAGGACAAATTTTACTTTTAAAGTTAGCACAAGAATTAGAAGAGTATGGTAAAGTGGAGCAGCTTCCTAAATTAGAAGGTAAACGTATGATTATGTTTATTGCTCCTAAAAAAGTAAAATAACAATCTTATAAGCAAGATAAAAACGAAGGAGAAATGCCGAAAATGAAAACAAAATCTAGCGCCAAAAAACGATTTAAAGTTACTGGTACTGGAAAATTAAAAAGAAAGCACGCGTTTAAAAGTCACATCTTAACAAAGAAGTCTAAAAAACGTAAATTAAAGTTAACTCATGCAGCTTTAGTACATAAAGCAGATGAGTCTAACATTAAGCAACAGTTAAACTTAAAATAAGTTTAACCAGGGAATTTAATTATTAACCATGGAGTTAGGCCAAATATGAAAAGTATTCTGAAAAGAATCGCCTACTACAAAACACATTGAAATTATGCCAAGATCAGTAAATTCAGTAGCCTCAAGAAAAAGAAGAAAAAAATCTTGAAGGCAGCAAAAGGTTACTTCGGACGTAGAAAAAACGTTTACACAGTAGCAAAAAATGCGGTTGAAAAAGGAATGCTTTATGCATACCGTGACCGTAAAAACAATAAGAGAAACTTCCGTTCTTTATGGATTGTACGTATTAACGCTGCAGCTCGTTTACACGGAATGTCTTACTCTCAGTTTATGGGGAAAGTAAAAGCTAATAATATCGAATTAAACCGTAAGGTTTTAGCTGATTTAGCTGTTAACAACCCGGACGCTTTTAAGGCAGTTGTAGAGAAAATTAAATAAATATAAATTACTTGCTTATAATAAAAACCCAAACGTATACGTTTGGGTTTTTTTATTACTTTTATTATTTTAAAAATTATATCAAATATTATAAAATGAGATTAAAACTGATAACACTTACAGCTTTATTTATTACTGTAATTTCAATTGCACAAGAAACTACAAAACCAGAAGACACATCACTTAGCGGGCAGTTCGATAAAATATATAGAACTTCTACAACTTACCAAACATATAAGGTTATAAGTAAAGACAAGTTTTTACAGTTAAAACAAAATGTTTTAGATTCTCTTAAAAATTCTAAAGAATTAGTAATCGAAAAGAACGGACTTCTAAATACAGAAAGAGAAAACACAAAAAAAACTTTAGAAACGCTTAACGATACAAAAAACAAGTTAGCAACTGCAATAAAGAAAGAAGGTTCTATATCTTTATTAGGTGCACAAGTTAGTAAAACAACGTACAACCTAATATTATGGACAATCATACTTGTCTTGTTACTAAGTCTAGCCTATTTTATATTTAAATACACTAGAAACAATATACTTACTAAAAAAGCTAAAAGTGATCTTATAGAGGTAGAATCTGAATATGAAAAACATAGAAAAAAATCTATTGAAAGAGAACAAAAACTTAGAAGAGAATTACAAGACGAAATTAATAAACAAAGAAATTCGTAATTAAAATTAGTTAAATTGAGATAAATATAAATTAAATAACTGATTCTTAGGTTAATATTAATTTTTGCATTCAAAATTTATAGTTCTACTTATATTTTGTAACTTTAAGAACTAATCAACTAAATAAGTTTTGAATATACTACATATTAGTGCAGAGTGCTTTCCTATTGCAAAAGTAGGTGGTCTCGCAGATGTTGTAGGTGCTTTACCAAAGTACCAAAAGAAATAGGCACTACCAGTAATGTGGTAATGCCTTTTTACAATAATAAGTTTACTAAAGAAAATTCTTTTGATAAAATTCATGAAAACTTTATCGCTTTAGGACACAACTATTACAACTTTAAGGTTTTAAAACTTAAAGACAATGATTTAGGTTTTGACATTTTTTTATTGACATACCAGATTTAACTTATAAAGAATATGTTTATTCTAATGATGATACAAATCGTTTTTTAGCGTTTCAAATTGCCACCTTAGACTGGATTTTATCCCTAGATAATAAACCAGATATTCTGCACGTTCATGATCACCATACAGGATTAATTCCTTTTATGGTTTCGCAATGTCATAAATACATAGCTTTAAAAGATACGCCAACCATTTTAACTATTCATAATGCACAATACCAAGGTTGGTTTTCTCATGATAAAGTAAATTTAATTCCTCCGTTCGATTTTACAAAAGTTGGTCTTTTAGATTGGGACGGAAGCATAAATCCGTTAGCTGCAGCAATTAAATGTACGTGGAAAGTTACAACGGTATCGCCTTCTTATATGGAAGAATTAAAAAATAATGCCAATGGTTTAGAGGCATTATTAAGTCATGAAAGCAAAAAATGTATTGGTATATTAAACGGAATCGACACAGATGTTTGGAACACTAATACAGACAATCGTTTAATAGAACATTATACTATTGAAAATGCCCAAAAAGGAAAACTAGCTAATAAAAAATGGCTTTGTGATAAATATAATTTAGATATCGATAAACCTCTGTTTGCTTTTATTGGACGTTTAGTTGGTGAAAAAGGTGCAGATTTATTTCCAGAGATTTTTACAACTGCATTATCCAATAATAATATTTCTATATTTTTATTAGGTTCTGGTCATAAAGAAACCGAAGAAAAGCTTAACAAAATACCTAAAAACAACTTTAACACATTTATTGGTTATGATGAAAAATTAGCACATATAATTTATGCTGCTGCAGATTTTTTATTAATGCCATCTCGCGTAGAACCTTGTGGGCTTAATCAAATGTACTCTTTACGATACGGCACTGTGCCAGTTGTAAACGCCATTGGTGGTTTAAAAGATACAATTGTAGATATTAAAGATCAAAATGGCTTCGGAATTTGTCATAAAGGCGTAACAGTTTCTAATGTTACCAATGCTATTTTAAGAGCTACAGACTTTTATAAAGACAAGCAAACATTTAATAATAACATTCAAAATATAATGCAAATAGACCATTCTTGGAGCAATTCGGCTAGAGAATATGTCAATTTATATAATTCTTTAAAAATTAAACAAATGATAAACGACAAAGTACTTGGAATTATTTTAGGAGGTGGTCAAGGTTCTAGATTGTATCCTTTAACTAAAGATAGATCTAAACCTGCTGTACCAATTGCAGGAAAATACCGTTTGGTAGATATTCCTATTTCAAATTGTATAAATGCAGATATTAAAAGAATGTATGTTTTAACTCAGTTTAACTCTGCCTCTTTAAATCAGCACATAAAAAATACATATCATTTTAGCTTTTTTAGTTCTGCTTTTGTAGATGTTTTAGCAGCAGAACAAACCATGGAAAGTGATAAATGGTTTCAAGGAACTGCTGATGCTGTAAGACAAAGCATGCATCATTTTTTAGAACACGATTTTAAATATGCTTTAATTTTATCAGGAGATCAATTATATAACATGGATTTTAGAGATATGATTGCTAAACACGAAGAAAGTGGCGCAAAAATATCGATAGCAACATATCCTGTAAATGCTAAAGACGCAACTTCTTTTGGTATTTTAAAAACAGATGAAAACAACACAATAACTTCTTTTATAGAAAAACCAAACGCAGAGCTTTTACCAGATTGGACATCTGATGTGAGTGATGAAATGAAAGATGAAGGTAGAAATTACCTAGCATCTATGGGAATTTATATTTTTAATCGAGAATTGTTGGTAGAATTAATGGCCAACCCAGATACTATCGATTTCGGTAAAGAAATAATTCCGCAAGCAATTGGAGAACACAAAACAATGAGTTATCCATATGAAGGTTATTGGACAGATATAGGAAACATTGATTCGTTTTTCGAAGCAAACTTAGGACTAACCGACGATTTGCCTAAGTTTAATTTATACGACGAAAACAGAGTTTATACAAGAGCGAGAATTTTACCAACATCAAAAATTTCTAATACAAAACTTAACAAAACAATAATTGCTGATGGATGTATTATAAATGCAGAAAAAATAGAAAAATCTGTGATTGGTATTCGTTCTAGAATTGGTAAAGAGACAATCGTTACAAATACTTACATGATGGGTAACGATTTTTACGAATCATTAGAAGACATCAAAAAAAATAATATCGAAAATCAAGTTGGTATTGGAGACAGATGTACAATTAACAATTGTATTATAGATAAAAATTGTCGAATTGGTGATGATACTAAAATTAATGGCGGACCACATTTAGAAGATATCGAAACAGAAACTTATCAAATTAAAGAAGGAATTGTTGTTGTTAAAAAAGGTGCAATTATACCCAAAGGAACAATAATTTAATATCTGTTTATTTTCAATTTTTAAAAGCATTACATGTCTAAAGTTATAGCACATTCTCTATTTTCAGATTTTGATATTAATTTATTTAAAGCTGGTAAGCATTACAGATTATATGAAAAATTTGGCTCGCACATTACAACAGTTGATGGTATAACTGGCACCTATTTTGCAGTTTGGGCACCAAGTGCTAAAGAAGTTTCTGTTGTAGGAGATTTTAATTATTGGAATGACAAAGAACATCAATTAAATGTAAGATGGGATTCTAGTGGTATTTGGGAAGGCTTTATCCCTTTTGTAGAAAAAGGAAGTGTTTACAAATATAAAATACAAAGTAACAATAACAATATTGTAACAGAAAAGGCAGATCCTTATGCTCGAAGATGCGAGCATCCACCAAAAACAGCATCAATAGTTTGGGAAGACAATTATTCTTGGAAAGATAAAAAATGGATGAAATCTCGTAAAGAAAAGAACGCTTTAAACGCTCCTTATTCCGTTTACGAAGTTCATTTAAACTCTTGGAAACAAAAAATTGAAGAAAATCGATTTTTAAGTTATAATGAATTGGCCGAAGAATTGGTAAATTATGTGGTAGAAATGAATTTTACACACGTAGAATTTATGCCGATAATGGAATATCCTTATGATCCAAGTTGGGGATATCAATTAACGGGTTATTTTGCGCCAACATCTAGATTTGGTTATCCTGATGAGTTTAAATATTTAGTAGATAAATTTCACGAAAATAATATTGGTGTAATTTTAGATTGGGTTCCGTCTCACTTTCCTTCGGATGCACATGGTTTAGGATTTTTTGATGGCTCTAATTTATACGAACATCCGAGATGTTAGAAAAGGATATCATCAAGACTGGAAAAGTTTAATTTTTAACTACGGAAGAAATGAAGTAAAGTCTTTCTTAATAAGCAATGCATTGTTTTGGTTAGATCAATATCATGCAGACGGTTTAAGAGTAGACGCTGTAGCATCCATGTTATTTTTAGATTATTCTAGAAAAGATGGCGAATGGGAACCTAATGAATTTGGTGGTAGAGAAAACTTAGAAGCAATTGCATTTATTAAAGAAATGAATGTTGCCGTTTACGAAAACTACCCAGATGTTCAAACAATTGCAGAAGAATCAACATCTTTTCCTAAAGTTTCTAGTCCTGTTTTTTCTGATGGCTTAGGTTTTGGAATGAAATGGATGATGGGTTGGATGCATGATTCTTTAGACTATTTTGCCAAAGAACCAATTTATAGAAAACATCATCAAAACGATTTAACCTTTAGTTTAAATTATGCATTTACAGAAAACTTTATGCTACCGCTTTCGCATGACGAAGTTGTTTACGGAAAAAAAGCAATTGTAGAGAAAATGCCTGGTGATGAGTGGCAAAAATTCGCCAACTTAAGGCTATTATATAGTTTTATGTATACACATCCAGGAACCAAACTTTTATTTCAAGGTGCAGAATTTGGTCAAACAAGTGAATGGAATTTTAACGGAAGTTTAGATTGGCATTTATTAGAACATGATGTTCATAAAGGTGTTCAGAATCTGGTTAAAGAACTAAACTTATTTTACAAAACAGAACCAGCTTTACATCAAAAACAATTTTCGTTTGAAGGTTTCGAATGGATAGATCATGGCGATCATGAGAATTCTGTACTATCTTTCATCAGAAAAGGAAACGAACCAAAAAATGATGTAATAATTGTTTTAAACCTAACACCTGTTCCTAGAGAAAATTACAGAATTGGCTTACCGAAATCGGGTACATTAAAAGAAGTTTTTAATAGTGATAAGCAAATTTTTAATGGAACCAATAATTACAAAAACGTTAAACTAAAATCTAATAAAAAAAGTTGGAATAATAGATTAAATTCAATCGAATTAAACTTACCCCCGCTAAGTATGTTAGCTTTCAAATTTAAATAAACTTAAAATATAAATCCTCTTTATAAAAATACTAATAGTATCATAAAAAAAGAGGATTTAAATTTTAAACTTCACAAAAATAAACGTCATTTTTAAGACTTTAAAAAATCTTTTCTTAACATAGAAAAGAAATCTTATTTGCCTAATTTTTAAATAAATAAGTAATATTTTTGTTTTTAACACAGACTTAAACGTTATCGTAGAAATAACATTTTTATTACTAAAAAATCTAAAACTTTAACGATTTTTGAATGAATATTTAAACAACCAAGATTATGATTGTTAATACAGAATTAGAACAGAAAGGAAATTTATTTCCATCAGAAATAATAAGTTACCAAAAGGATGTAGATACACTTTATTTTAACACAAAAAATGGTGTTGTTTTACAAGTTACTGTTGTTAGAGACAGTGTAATTCGTTTTCGATACAGCACAACTGGTAAATTCGAAAATGATTTTTCTTATGGTGTTACTATACACGCTAGCAGAGGATATAGTTTTTTAGATGTATCAGAAGATGAAAAAAATTATATCATTACAACATCTAAACTTATCTGTAAAGTAGAAAAACTAAGTTTACAAGTAAAATTGTTCGATGCTCTTGACAATAAACTTATTAATGAAGACGAAATTGGTTTTCATTGGGAAGAAAGCTATGAGTTTGGTGGCGACATTGTAAAAATGAGTAAAATCTGCCAAAAAGGAGAAAGCTTTTATGGTTTAGGTGACAAACCTGTAGAAGTAAATTTAAAAGGAAAACGTTTCGAAAATTGGGCAACAGATTCTTATGCTTTTGGTAAAAATACAGATCCTATTTATAAAGCAATTCCGTTTTATACAGCAATACAAGACAACAAATCTTACGGAGTTTTCTTTGACAATACTTTTAAAACTCATTTTGACTTTGCACATGAAAGAAGAAATGTAGCAAGTTTTTGGGCGCAAGGTGGTGAAATGAATTATTATTTTATCTACGGACCAAAAATGGATGATGTTGTTAAAAATTATACAGATTTAACAGGTAAACCACATGCATTACCACCGTTATGGGCATTAGGTTTTCATCAATGTAAATGGAGTTATTACCCGTAAAGTAATGTAAAACAAATCACAAAAACATTTAGAGATTTACAAATTCCTTGTGATGCAATTTATTTAGACATCGATTATATGGATGGTTTTAGATGTTTTACTTGGGATAAAAATCATTTTCCAGATCCTAAGAGAATGGTGAAAGAATTAGAAGACGATGGTTTTAAAACTGTTGTAATAATAGATCCAGGAATTAAAATAGATTTAGAATACGACGTTTTTAAAGAAGCTTTAGACAAAGATTATTTTTGTAAAAGAGCAGACGGACCTTATATGAAAGGTAAAGTTTGGCCTGGTGAATGTTATTTTCCTGATTATACAAAGCCGAGGTTAGAGAATGGTGGTCTCGGTTTGTTTAAAGAATTGATAGAAGATATTGGTGTAAAAGGAGTTTGGAATGATATGAACGAACCTGCAGTAATGGATGTTCCCAACAAATCTTTTCCAAATGATGTGCGTCATGATTATGATGGCAACCCTTGTTCTCATAGAAAAGCACACAATATTTATGGGACACAAATGGCACGTGCAACTTACCATGGTTTAAAAAAATATGCATATCCAAAAAGACCTTTTGTAATTACAAGATCTGCATATTCCGGTGCACAACGTTACACATCAACCTGGATGGGAGATAATGTTGCAACTTGGGAACATTTAGCAATTGCAAACAATCAAGCCCAAAGAATGGCAATGTCTCGGTTTTTCTTTTGCCGGAAGTGATATTGGTGGTTTTGCAGAACAACCTCAAGGAGAATTATTTGCTAGATGGATTCAGTTAGGTGTATTTCATGCATTTTGTAGAGTACATTCTTCCGGAGATCACGGAGATCAAGAACCTTGGGTTTTTGGAACTGAAATAACAGATATTGTTAGAAAATTCGTGGAACTTAGATATCAATTATTGCCTTATTTATATACCGCTTTTTGGAAATATATAAATGATGGTAGTCCTATTTTAAAATCTTTGGTTTTATACGATCAAGAAGATACCTCTACACATTATAGAAGTGATGAGTTTGTTTACGGAGAACAAATTTTAATTTGTCCAATTATAGAACCGAATGCCAAAGGTAGAAGAATGTATATACCAAGAGGAAAATGGTATAACTTCGGACAAACGAAGTTGTAGAAGGTGGTAAAGAAATGTGGGTAGATGCAGATATTGATAGCATGCCAATTTTTATTAAAGAAGGTGCTGTTATTCCTAAATATCCTGTACAACAATATGTGGGTGAAAAAGAATTTGATGAAATAACATTAGATGTTTATTACAAAAAAGGAAAGGAAACCTCTCAATTATTTGACGATGCTCACGATGGTTACGACTATAAGAAAGGAAGATTTAGTTTAAGAACTTTTAAAGTTACTGGTAAAAAAGAAGAATTAATTTTACAACAACACAAATCTGGAGATTTTGATGCAAACTATCATAGTTTTAAAATCAACTTTCATAATTTACCATTTGCAATTCAATCTGTTCAAATAGATAATGTTGAAATTGAACTAGACAATATTAATAGTGATAAAAATCAATCTATCACTATAAATAAAGAGTTTACAGAATTACACTTATTTGGAAATTAGTTTACTTATACCTGAATTCAGGGTTATGTATCCCTGAATTCGGGGATACTAAAATTTCACTGATTTCAGGGATTGTGAGATACTCTTAACTACTATATCTTTGTAGTGTTATTAGATCAAATTCCCCCAAATTGTATAATTTATTGGATTTTTTAACGAATATTTGTTTAACACGAAAAAGGCGGTTATTAGTTTGTAATGAACTTTAATCGCTTTTTTATTTTACATACTTTCATCAGTACCTAAACTTGCTTTTTCTTGTTTATTACTTTTATAAGCTACTGCAATAATTGCAATCTCTAATAAAAGTAAACCTATTTTTGCTTTCTTACTCTTTGTTAACGCAGAAGTTAATCCTATAATTTTTGTAGCTATCATAAAATTTGTTTTTATGTAAAGATAACTTCAACTTAAAAATTAAATTAATTCATATCATTTAAAAAATACCTGAAATAAAAAAGCCTCAGATTTAAATCTAAGGCTTTTTTTATGAATTAACGATAAAATTAAATTCCGTCATTTAAACTCTTTAACTTTTCTGTATTTTCAGCAAGCATTAATTCGTCAATTATTTTCTGAATATCACCGTTTACAATATTTGGTAAATCATATAAAGACAAACCAATTCTATGATCTGTAACTCTACCTTGTGCATAATTATACGTTCTAATTTTTGCACTTCTATCTCCGGAAGAAACCATAGAACCACGTTTTAACGCATCTTCTGCATTTTTCTTTTCTAGCTCCATATCATACAATCTAGAACGTAAAACTTTAAATGCTTTTTCTTTATTTTTATGTTGCGATTTTTGATCTTGACATTGCGCCACTAAACCTGTAGGAATGTGTGTTAAACGTACAGCAGAATATGTAGTGTTAACAGATTGCCCACCAGGACCGAAGAACAGAAAAAGTCTATTCTTACATCTTTCGGATTAATTTCTACATCAAATTCTTCTGCTTCAGGAAAAACCATACATGTTGCTGCAGATGTGTGAACTCTACCTTGAGTTTCTGTTTGCGGAACTCTTTGTACACGATGTACACCCGCTTCAAATTTTAAAGTACCATATACATCATTACCGAAACCTCAAACTGAATTTCTTTAAAACCACCATTTGTTCCTTCAGAATAATCTACAGTAGAAACTTTCCACCCTTTACTTTCGCAATATTTAGAATACATTCTAAATAAATCTCCTGCAAAAATACTTGCTTCATCTCCACCAGTTCCTGCACGTAATTCTACAACCGCATTTTTAGAATCTTCTGGGTCTTTTGGTATTAATAATATTTTAATTTCCTCTTCTAATTGAGGAATTCTAACATTAGCTTCTTCAATTTCCATCTTTGCCATTTCGTTCATCTCTGCATCAGAACCGTCGGCTAAAATTTCTTTAGCTTCTTCGATGTTGTTTGTTAAAGTTTGATATTCATCACCCTTTTTAACTACATCACCTAAATCTTTATATTCTTTCATTAATTGCGCGTAACGCTTTTGATCCATGATAATTTCTCGGCTGAATAATCAAATCAGAAACCTCATCATAACGTTGCTTAACAATTCTTAATTTATCTAACATCTTCTACTCTTTTCTTGGATTGCGAATTTACAATTTTTATCGGAAAGTTAAATGTTTCGTTTTGAGTATATTTGAATATTTCTAAATTTTAAAAATGAAACCAACACTAATTTTATGCTGTTTCTTAATTATTTTTTCTTGTAATAAAGAAAAAACAATATTAGAAAAACCTTCATTTTTAATAGGAAAATGGATTCGAGTAGAAAAAGCAGATAGCACTTTAACATTAGAAACTTGGCATAAAAATTTCACAGGAGAAGGGATTACTCTAAAAGGTAAAGACACCACTTTTTACGAACAAATGGAAATTATTAATTTAAAAGATACTTTATATTTAAAAGTTACAGGCGTAAATGAAACTGCTACTCTTTTTAAATTTACAAAACAAACCGACACTTCTTTTATTTGTGAGAATTTAGAAAATGAGTTTCCCACAAAAATAAAATACTACCTAGAGAACAAACTTTTAAAAGCCGAAGTTTCTAACAACGATTTTAAGATTGATTTCGTTTTTAAGAAAAGATAATTCAATAAAAAACTCTAAACGGTAATGTTTAGAGTTTTTAGTAAAATTTATTTTTTTAATAAGCTTAATACTCAAAAGTACCAAACTCACTTTTTATTGTCAATTTTTTAGTTTCTGATACTTCTACTCTACCTACAATTTTAGCATCAACATTAAAAGATTTAGAAATCTCTATAATATTTTCTGCAATTTCCGGAGAAACATACACTTCCATTCTATGACCACAGTTAAATACTTGATACATTTCTTTCCAATCTGTTTTAGATTGTTCTTGTATCAATTTAAACAAAGGTGGTATTTCGAACATGTTATCTTTTACAATGTGTAAATTATCTACAAAATGTAAAATTTTAGTTTGCGCTCCGCCGAACAATGAATCATACCATGCACTTTATCCGAAGAAAAATTATTTAAAATTTCTTTAATAATTGGCGCGTATGTTCTTGTTGGAGATAAAACTAATTTACCTGCATCGATAGGAGAATTTTCTACTTTATCTGTTAATTTTGTATTACCGTAATACACTAAATCTTCTGGCACAGCCGCGTCAAAGCTTTCTGGATATTTTTCTGCTAAATATTTATGAAAAACATCGTGTCTAGCAGAAGTTAATCCGTTAGAACCCATTCCGCCATTATATTCAGTTTCATAAGTTGCTTGTCCAAAAGACTCTAAACCAACAATTACATCACCAGCTTTTATATTTGCATTGTCAATTACATCAGTACGTTTCATTCTTGCAGTTACTGTAGAATCTACAATAATTGTTCGCACCAAATCTCCAACATCTGCAGTTTCTCCTCCTGTAGAATGAATTGTAACTCCGAATTTCTTTAAATCTTCAATTAATTCTTCGGTACCATTTATAATTGCTGATAAAACTTCACCAGGAATTTTACTTTTATTTCGTCCAATAGTAGACGATAACATAATATTATCTGTAGCACCAACACATAATAAATCGTCGATATTCATTATTAATGCATCTTGAGCAATACCTTTCCAAACAGAAACATCACCAGTTTCTTTCCAATACATGTATGCTAATGAAGATTTTGTACCAGCACCATCTGCGTGCATTATTAAGCAATAGTCATCATCGTTTGTTAAATAATCTGGCACAATTTTACAAAATGCCTTCGGAAACAAACCTTTATCTATATTTTTAATAGCATTATGTACATCTTCTTTAGATGCAGAAACACCTCTTTGTGCGTATCTTTTAGAAACTTCTTTACTCATGTTGTTGTGTTGTTGTTGATGCAAATTTAGTCTTTTGATTAAAAAAGCCATACTTGTTCTGTTATATTTTTATCTAGTAAATAACAGCTCTCTGTATTTTGTTAAAGGCCAAATATTATCATCTACCATTGTTTCTAATTGATCGCAATGAAAACGAATTTCTTCGAAAAAAGGTTTTACTTTATTACAATATTGTTGTGCAGATTTTAACCCATTTTGCTTATTTGCTTTCGATCTTTGTTCTTCCATTTTAATTACCAAAGCATTAATTTCTGTAATATGGTTGGAGATTACCATAATTAATTCTACTTGCTCTTTGGCTATCCTTTTAAACTCATCTCCAAAAATTTCTTTTAAATTCTTAGTATTCTCTAATAATGTATTCTGATAAATTATAGCTGTTGGCACAACATGGTTTCTTGCAACATCTGCCAAAACTCTGCTTTCTATTTGCATTCGTTTGGTGTACTCTTCTAATTTTATTTCGTAACGAGCCTCTACTTCTACTTTACTCATTACATCCATTTCTTCGTATAAGCTTACAACTTTATCCGAAGTAATAATTTTTAATGCCTCTGGTGTATTTTTATTATTACTTAATCTTCTTTTTATAGCTTCTTTTTCCCAAGCATCACCGTAACCGTCTCCATCAAATCTAATTTTTTTAGACTCTTTAATATATTCTCTTAAAACATTAAAGACTGCTTCGTCTTTTTTAAGACTTTTTGTTTCGATTAATTTATCTACTTCAATTTTAAATTCTTTTAATTGTTTTGCAACAATTGTATTTAAAACAGTCATTGGTCCTGCACAATTTGCAGAAGAACCTACTGCTCTAAACTCAAATTTATTTCCAGTAAAAGCAAAAGGAGAAGTTCTATTTCTATCAGTATTATCTAATAAAATCTCTGGAATTTTACCAATGATATTTAATTTTAAATCTGTTTTTTCTTGAGGTGATAATTTACCTTTAGTAACATTTTCTAATTCATCTAAAACTGCGGATAATTGAT
This sequence comes from Polaribacter sp. HA6-7, assembly GCF_055693625.1. NCBI lineage: Bacteria > Pseudomonadati > Bacteroidota > Flavobacteriia > Flavobacteriales > Flavobacteriaceae > Polaribacter > Polaribacter sp. HA6-7. Next base: position 614,405 of record NZ_CM146338.1, on the reverse strand, counting down.
TTCCTATAAATACAGAAATTATTGGCGGTGGCGCTTCACTTGCTCCTAACCTAAAATCATTTCCTGCAGATACTACAGAAGCTCTTAACAATTCTTCATATTCGTAAACCGCTTTAATTGTATTTACAAAAAATGTAAGAAATTGTAGGTTTTTCATCGGCGTTTTACCTGGACTTAGCAAATTTGTACCATTATCTAATGATAAAGACCAGTTGTTATGTTTACCGAACCGTTAATTCCTGCAAATGGTTTTTCGTGAAAAAGAACTCTAAAATTATGTCGTTTTGCAACTTTCTGCATTACATCCATCAGTAAAGAATTATGATCTACTGCTAAATTTGCTTCTTCAAAAATTGGGGCGACTTCAAACTGATTTGGAGCGACTTCATTATGTCTTGTTTTTACAGGAATTCCTAAAAGCATGCACTCTTCTTCTAAATCTTGCATAAAGCTCATAACTCTCACCGGAATAATACCAAAATAATGATCGTCTAATTGTTGACCTTTTGCAGAAAAATGGCCTAATAATGTTCTACCTGTTAATTGAATATCTGGTCTAGACAATGCCAATGCATTATCAACTAAGAAAAATTCTTGCTCCCAACCTAAAGTTGCATTTACCTTGCTAATTGTTTTATCAAAATATTTACAAACAGCTGTAGCGTGCGTATCGATAGCTTGTAAAGCTCTTAAAAGAGGAGTTTTATTATCTAAAGCCTCACCTGTATAAGCAACAAAAATAGTAGGTATACATAATGTTCTTTCGTAAATAAAAGCAGGCGATGTAGGATCCCAAGCAGTATAACCTCTTGCTTCAAAAGTATTTCTTATACCACCTGTAGGAAAACTAGAAGCATCTGGTTCTTGTTGCACCAATTGTTCTCCGTCAAACTTTTCCATTGCTAAACTACCATTTATTGACTCGAAAAAAGCGTCATGCTTTTCTGCAGTTGCGCCTGTTAATGGCTGAAACCAATGCGTATAATGAGTAGCACCTTTAGACATGGCCCAATCTTTCATACTAACTGCAACCTGATCTGCAATTTTTCTATCTATTCTTGTACCATGCTCAATAGCATTCATTACACTTTCATAGGCAGAACGTGTAAGATACTGTTGCATAGCATATTTATTGAACACATTCTGTCCAAAAAGAGTAGATCTTTTTTCACTTTGTTGTACTTTAATTGGTTTTCTTCTTAAAGTTTCCTGTAAAGCATTGAACCTAATAATTGACATATTGTTATTTTTTTAAGTCTTTTTTTACTTTTAAATAAATGACCCCCATTAAAATTAGGGATTAAATTATTTTTTTACAAAATTAGACATTTTACCCCTATTTTTTTTGATATGTAGGTAAAATATTTCATTTTTGTAATGTTAACATCATACACAATTATTTATTATGGCAAAAATTAAATTAGAATACATTTGGTTAGATGGTTATTACCCTACTCAGAACATGAGAAGTAAAACCAAAGTTGAAGAACATGAAAACTTTCAAGGAACAGTTGAAGAATTAAGTAATTGGTCTTTTGATGGTTCATCTACAAAACAAGCTTCGGAGGTGACTCTGATTGTTTATTAAAGCCTGTTGCAATCTATCCAGATCCAGCGAGAATAAACGGTTATTTAGTTATGACTGAAGTTTTAAATGCAGACGGAACACCACACGTTTCTAATGGTAGAGCTACAATTGATGATGATGATAACGATTTCGGTTTGGTTTCGAACAAGAATACTTTATTATGGATACGAAAACTCAATTACCTTTAGGTTTCCCTATTGGTGGTTATCCAGCTCCACAAGGAATGTATTACTGTTCTGTAGGTGGAAAAAATACTCACGGAAGACTTTTAGTTGAAAAACATGCAGATCTTTGTATTGATGCAGGTTTAAATTTTGAAGGTATCAATCAAGAAGTTGCATCTGGTCAATGGGAGTTCCAATTATTTGCTAAAGGAGCAAAAAAAGCAGGTGATGAAATCCGGATTGCACGTTACTTATTAGATAGATTAACTGAACAATATGGTTACTATATCGATTACCATCCAAAACCATTAGGAAAAGATATGGATTGGAATGGATCTGGTATGCACGCAAACTTCTCTAACGAAGTTTTAAGAACTTGTGGTTCTGAAGAAATTTATGGTAAAATCTGTGAAGCGTTTAGACCAGTTGTAAAAGAACATATTGCTGTTTACGGTGAGTTTAACGACCAACGTTTAACTGGTGATCATGAAACTGCATCTATTAACGATTTTTCTTGGGGAATTTCTGATAGAGGAGCATCAATTAGAATACCAATTATTACAGTAGAAAAAGGATGGAAAGGATGGTTAGAAGACAGAAGACCTGCTTCTAATGGAGATCCATACAAAATTGCTGGTAGAATTATAAAGACTGTAAAGTCTGCAAACATTAGCTAAGACTAATAATCAAAACTAAAAAAGCTCGCAAATTGCGAGCTTTTTTTATGTCTAATTTTTAAAGAACTAAATAGATAAATAGTACATAAGCAATAAATAGAAATATACCTTTAAACCTACTTAAAATATACTTTTTAGGCAGAAAAACTAAAGGAATTAAAACAGCAGCAAAACCTAGCATCCAAAAGATATCTCTTGACAAAATTTGATCTTCTGTAACATAGATGTTTTTAACTAAAGATGTTACACCTAGTACAGATGCTATATTAAATATATTAGAACCTATTAAGTTACCTAGAGATATTGCTTTTTCTCCTTTAACAGCCGCTATTACAGATGCAGCCAATTCTGGTACACTAGTTCCTATCGCAATCATTGTTATTGATATCACTCCTTCACTTACCCCCATGTTTTTAGCAATATCCTTGGCTCCGTCAACTAGAAATTCAGATCCATAATAAAGTGCAATAGCTCCAATTAACAACCAAATAAAAATTTTGCCGTAACCAATTGACTCCAAAGCTTCATCAACATCCTCTAAAGAAACATCTTCTTTACGTGCATTCCTTATTAAAACAAATAAGAAAATAGCTAAACCTACTAATAAAATAATTCCTTCTGCTGTAGTTAAAATATTGTCATTTTTTAAAAATAATAAAGAACCAAAGAAAACACCATCATAACCGGCCAATTCAATTTATAGAATCCTTTATCTACAGCTATTGGCCCAATAATCGCTGTAATACCTAAAACCAAACCAATATTTGCAATGTTAGAACCAATAACATTATTTATAGCAATTGCCGGAGAGCCATCTAAAGCAGCTTGTAAACTTACAAGTAACTCCGGTGCAGAAGTAGCAAAAGAAACTACCGTCATACCAATAACCATTTTAGATATATTTAGTTTAAATGACAAACCTATAGAAGATTTTACTAAAAACTCACCACCAACAACCAACATAACTAAACCAATAATTACATAAAAAATACTCATAAAATTTGTTTTTTGCGAAGATACATTATTATCACTTTAAGATAAAGTGAAAAGATAGAAAGCGAAAAATACTACATATAAAATATCTGTTTTGCTTTATTTTGAAAAAACAATAAAATAAAACGCTTAATTTAATTACATATTAAAACATTATTACAGTTACTGATTAATAAAACAAACTTATATAAAGAATACTAAGTTACATATTATAACTAATTATTATTTTTTAATTACAAACTTAAAATCAATCTAATAAATAAGTATTAAAGTGTTTGGTAGCAAGCTTTCAATCTATATATATTGATAAGACAATTTCGAAATTACCTCAATTTATTAACTTTTAAAACTTATATTATGATACTTATTATTACAAAAACCGTTAAAGATATTGCAGACATTATTTTTTCTGTACTATTCTAATCTTCATATAAAGCAACTCTTTAAAAAGAGTTGTTTATTTTCATTAAATTTGATATTGAAATTAACATCTAATGAAAAAACGAGTATTTAAATTTCTTGCAAAAATTAATAAACTTTTTCTACCTTCTTATACTAAAAGAGGTTTAGATCTCTCTAAAGCTACAAAACTGCAAATGGCTATCATTGGTTGGCGAGCTTTTGTAACACAGAACTCATTAGAATAAAAAAAACTATATATTATGAAAACAGAACATGTAACAATATTCTCTCGGTTCTTTTATTATTGTAAAAGGACTACAAAACAGATTAGACAGCATCAACATAGGTTCAATAATTAAAGATAGAGTAGAATCGGCCGGATTAGGTGGCTTTGGAGAACATAGAACAGCTGTTGAACTACTTATCTTAAAATCTGATATTGAAAAAGCCCAAACTATTATAGATACGTATGCTAAAGAAATAAATTCGTAAAAAAACCGCATAAGATTTCTTAGTTTAAAAAAATGCATTTATATTTGCACCCGCAAAAAGGCCATGTGGCGCAACTGAATAGCGCACTTGATTACGGCTCAAGAGGTTCTAGGTTTGAATCCTAGCATGGTCACAAAAAAAGCTTCCATTTATATGGAAGCTTTTTTATTTAATTAAAAAATTAAATCCGTTTTAATAGTTATTATTCAAAAACAATTAACTAAATTTAAGTTTTTAATACTATTCTTAAAATTTATAACAATATATTATACCCCTTATCTTTACGCAATAAGCGTCCCACTTCTTTTGAAGTGGGTTTTTTTACACAAAAAGACCTTAAACTTTCGTTTAAGGCCTTTTATCTAACCAAACTTAGTATTAAAACTAACTACTACTATCTTTAAATAATTTTTTTGAACCATAAGCTACACCTATAGCCAATAAGACACCTGTAAAACCATCTATTGGAAGACCTGGTGGCGGTGGCGGTGGAATTGGAGGTGGAACCATTTGACTGTAACCTAAAAAAGGAACCGTCAAAACCACTACAAATATTATTATAAATCTTAAATTCATTTCTTGCTTTCTATTATATAAGACACATACGAATATAAAAGTCACATGGTTTTTATAAAAAAATAAAAAAACTTGAGATTTACCTCAAGTTTAGCCTAAATATTGCCTCAATGCAATTCTATGTTCTCGGTTTACTTTTATCGTAATTTTGAACTACTAGTTCTAAAATTTCCGGCGCTTTTGCCCTACTTCTTTTTTATTTGAAAATTTAGAAACATATAAATTATATATTGAATCTTCTTTCTCGAAAATTAAAAAATGAGTTTCATTTAAATCTGTAAAACAAATTTCATTCCCGGAAAAAGAACCTGACTCATCTTTAAAAAAGTCAGAAAATTCGAAATACTTAAAAACGTTTTCCATACACCTTATATTAATTCTGCTGATAAACCCAATTGTAATAATTTAGAGCATCTTGGCTCTAAATCTTTAAATTCACCAGACTTTACAGTACACTTACCTTTATAATGCACTAAAGTTGCACATTGTTCTGCTTGCTCTACTGTATGATCACAAACACTTACTAAAGAATCTATTACATGATCAAAAGTGTTCACATCATCATTATGCAAAACTATTTCGTGCTGAAAAACTTCCTGCTCTAATACGTCTACCTCTTCTTGATTTTTTTCTTTTGTGCTCATATTATAAATATATTAAAAATTTATTTATTGTACTTTAACGCCACCCAATCGTTTCTCTTAATAAAAGTCTCTAGCTTTAAATTGTATTTAGAAACTTCTGCATCTATAACAGGAATATCATCTTCATAGAACCCGCTTAATAACAAAACGCCGTTTTCATTTAAACATTCTGTATAGATTTTCATATCCATTAATAAGATATTTCTATTAATGTTTGCAATAATTACATCGAATTTTTTATTAATTAATAATGATGAATCTCCCTCAAAAACAGCAATATTCTTACAATTATTTCTAGCTACGTTTTCTAATGAATTTTCGTAGCACCAATTATCTATATCTATAGCTTCTAACTTAGAAGCTCCTTTCATTTCTGCAAAAATTGCTAAAATACCTGTACCGCATCCCATATCTAAAACAGATTTACCTTCTAAATCTAAATTTATTAAATGTTGTACCATCATATGTGTAGTTTCATGATGACCTGTACCAAAACTCATTTTTGGCTCTATAACAATATCATATTTTAAATTAGGGTTTTCATGAAAAGGTGCACGAATACTAACTAAATCATCTACTTTGATTGGTGTAAAGTTTTTTTCCCATTCTGCATTCCAGTTAGTTTGTTCTACTTCATTTTTTGAATACTCTATAGAAAACTCATCAGAATTTAAAACAAAAATAGATTCTAGAATTTCTTTATTCCATTCGCTTTTCTGAATATAAGCTGTTACTCCGTTTTCATTTTCTACAAAACTTTCAAAACCAACGTTTCCTAACTCTGCTATTAAAATTTCTGTTGCTGGTTCTTTTGGTGAAACAGTAAAATTGTACTCTATATATATGTTATCCATAATTATTATATCAAAAAAATGCATCGAGAAAATATCTCGATGCAAATTTATTGGTTTTCTTTTAAAGTTACCTAATTAGATAGCATTAATAATTCCTGTAAAATCTTCTACTTTTAAAGCTGCTCCTCCTATTAATCCTCCGTCTACATCTGGTTTAGAGAAAATTTCTTCAGCATTTGCAGGTTTCACACTTCCGCCATATAAAATAGAAACACTATCTGCTACTTCTTTAGTATACTTTTTCTCTATAATACTTCTAATAAAAGCGTGCATTTCTTGTGCTTGTTCTGGACTTGCAGTTTCACCTGTACCTATTGCCCAAACTGGTTCGTAAGCTAAAATTATGCTACCCCAATCTTTTGCTTCTAAATGAAATAAAGCGTTAGAAAGCTGGCTTTCTACTACTTTAAAATGATTATCTGACTTTCTATCTTCTAACAATTCGCCGAAGCAAAAAATTGTTTCCATACCGTTTTCTAAAACCGCATCCACTTTTTCTGCCAATGCAGCATCAGTTTCATTAAAATAAGTTCTTCTTTCAGAATGACCTAAAATTACAGTTTCTACTCCGATAGCTTTTAACATATCTGCAGAAACCTCACCTGTAAAGGCACCATTTTTAGCCTGATGCATATTTTGAGCAACTACTTCTATCACAGATTTTTTTGCCGCTTTAACAGAAGATGATAAGTTTACAAAAGTAGGCGCTACTATTACACGTGTATTTTCTAACGGTAAATTTTTAATCGCTTTTTTTAATGATTTTATTAAACTTTTACTTTCTTCTTTATTGTTATTCAACTTCCAATTTCCTGCAACAATCTTTGTTCTCATAATTATTATTTTAAAAGCCTTAACAGCTATATTTTTAATTTTAATTTCTGATGTAAATTTAAGAAATGGAACTTAAATTATTAGTTACAATCGAAATTAGTTACTAAAACGATTTATATAGCTTTATTTAGAGCATATACAATAGCTCTATCTGAAGCCCTTGTTGCATTAAACAGTAAGATTCCTCCTTTTACATCAACAACTAAATACCTAGGAATCCAACTAAGGTTTATAAAATCCACAAAGTCGCCGTTGTTCATTCCTTTAGGTAAATTATAATGTTCTCCATTAATTTGAAACCTTCTAATTCCATTTTTCCATGCCGTTTGACTTTTATCCACAGATAAAAACAAAAAAACTACATCCGGATATTCTTTTTGAAGATTCTTAACACTTGGCAAACCCTTTAAACAATCTGAACACCAAGAGGCCCAAACATCTATTACAATTTTCTTACCTTTATATTGATTTAAAACACTTTTAAATGTTTTTTGAGATCCATTTAAATCAAAAACAACTTCTTCTAAAGCTAAATTTGAAAATTCGGTTGGCTTTTCTAAATTACAACTAGAAATGATTACTACTAAAATTAATAAGATTTTTTTCATCAGAGATACATAATAATTTATTTTATGGTCTTCTTTACTTATTAAATCTTACAAATTAAAGTGAAATTAAGTATTTTTGTACAACTTTATTAAAATTATGACAACACAAGAATTAGTAGCTCAAATTAGAAAGAAAAAATCGTTTTTATGCATCGGATTAGATGTAGATCTAAACAAAATTCCGGAACATTTGCTTAAAGAAGAAGATCCTATTTTCGAATTTAATAAAGCAATAATTGACGCTACACACCATTTATGTGTTGCCTATAAACCAAATACCGCTTTTTATGAAGCTTATGGTTTAAAAGGATGGAAATCTTTAGAAAAAACAATTAATTACTTAAATAAAAATTATCCAGAAATTTATACAATTGCAGATGCAAAACGTGGTGATATTGGAAACACCTCTACAATGTACGCAAAAGCTTTTTTTGAAGATTTAGCATTTGACTCTGTAACTGTTGCGCCATATATGGGTAAAGATTCCGTAGAACCTTTTTTAGCTTTTGAAAACAAACACACCATTATGTTGGCATTAACTTCTAATGAAGGTGCTTTTGATTTTCAAACAAAAAAAATTGATGATTTAGAAGTCTATAAACACGTATTAGAAACTTCTAAAAACTGGCAAAACTCTCAAAATCTAATGTATGTTGTTGGAGCAACAAAAGCCGAATATTTTAAAGAAATTAGAAAAATAGTACCAAATTCTTTTACTTGTGCCAGGTGTTGGTGCACAAGGCGGTAATTTAGAGGATGTATGTAAGTATGGTTTATCAGAAAACATCGGACTTTTAATAAATTCTTCTAGAGGAATTATATATGCTTCTAAAGATGTAAACTTTGCCAATGAAGCTGCTAAAAAAGCTGAAGAACTTCAGGTTAAAATGGCTACTTTAATATAAGTATTGAAAGACGATTTAAGAATCATATCATTAGTACCTAGCATAACCGAACTGCTCGTCGATTTAGGTTTAGAAGCTCAAATTGTTGGTATTACAAAGTTTTGTGTACATCCTAAAAATCTTTTAAAAGAAAAAACAGTTGTTGGTGGCACAAAAAATATCAAGATAGATAAAATTGAAGCCCTAAACCCAACAATTATTCTTTGCAATAAAGAAGAAAATACAAAAGAAATCGTAACAAAATGCAGCAAAATCACTAAAACTTATGTTTCTGATTTGTTTACTATTAAAGACGTACTTAATTTAATTGATTATTACGGAAAAATTCTTTTTTGTGAAGATAAAGCTTCTGAAATAATATCAGAAATTGAATTAAAATTGAACGATTTCAATCAATTTATTAAAAATAAACCTACCTTAAATGTTGTTTATTTTATATGGAAAAACCCATGGATGATTGCTGCTAATAACACATTCATTAATCACTTATTAGAAATAAATAATTTTAATAATATTTATAAAAATTTAAGTCGATATCCGAGAGATAAACATTGATGATTTAAAAACCCGAAACATAGATTGTATCTTTTTATCATCAGAACCTTTTCCTTTTAAAGAAAAAAATAAAAATGATTTTATTTCTAACTCGAAAGTATATTTGGTTGATGGCGAATATTTTTCTTGGTACGGAACCAGACTTATAAAAGCGTTTGATTATTTTAAAAAATTAAGAAACGATATAGAATCATTTAATGCTTTAAATAATTAGTTTTGTAAACTAAAATTTAGCACAAAAAAACCACCTTTTTAAAGGTGGCTTTTTACATCTATAAATCAGATTTAATTTTGATCTGCTTCAGTTAAATTTGGATTTGCATCAATTTCTCTTTGAGGAATTTTCCAGATCCAAGCATCATTTAAAGAAGGTTTGTCTTGTTTAAATCCGGCTTGATACAATACTTCTGCAGCTCCGAATTTGTTAAATCAATACCTTCATCCCAACGAATATGATCTAACCAACTAAACCCTTCTCCATATAACTCAACCCTTCTTTGAAGTTTAATTTGATCCATTAGTTTTTCTTTTGTATCGAAAACAGTTACATCAAAAGCACTATCTCTTTCTTCAGCTAAAGGTTTTAAAGCTGTTTGAGCGCCAGTTACATCGTTCATCATAGCTTCTGCTTCTGCTTCAATTAAATACATTTCAGAAGAACGCATATAAATTACATCATCTGGATCTATAGTTCCTGGATTTTTTTGTCTAAATTTCACATGCATGTATGGGTGAGTATTATGTCTTGTTGTAACACCCCATTTACTTACAATTTCTGCTTTAGCTGCATCAAACTCCTCTTCAGTATCATAGTTAGGATCTGTTAAAAAGCTTCCTCCTTCACCATTTGCAGCTGCACCATTTGTATTAGGAGCCATTGGTAAAAATAAATCTGCCCTGTAATCTGTATCCGGAATCGCATCGTAAACTTCTTTACTTATTGTTTTAGGGTTACCTCTGTTTTGACTTCCTTGAAAGGTAGGAGAAATATAATAGAAATAAGAACGGAAAAATGTAGTTTCAGATTGAATTACATTACCTCCCCAAATTACTTCTGATAAATCTACTGTGTTAAACCCGGACTTCCAATCTGATTCGTTAATTAAAGGATAACCTTCACGAGCTTTCTTTGCCGCATCAGAAGCAGCTTGCCAATCACCTTCAGATAAAGCAACTCTAGCTTTGATACCATATGCTGCATTTATATTTAATTGAGATTTATCTACTCTTGCAGATGCATTTTCAAAAAATTCAATAGATTTTCCTAAATCTAAATTTATCTGATCATAAATGGCCTGAACAGAAGATCTTGGTTCACTTGTATAAGGCGCTTCTGTTTTAAATAACAAAGGCACACCAGGGTCTGTAGAAGGATTACCAATTAAATATCCTTTAGCATAAGTTGTAACTAAAGAATGATAAGCCCAAGCTCTATATGCATAAGCTTGCCCTAATATATTACTCATATTAGCATCGATGGTTAAACCATCTTCTTCTACTTTATTAATTATTGCGTTACAACTAGCTATAAAATGATAACGTTGATACCATAATTGACTTACTGATTCAGAAGTTTCTAAAGTATGAACATTCCATTGTAATTCTGCTCTCATCCATCCATTAGCCCTAGCCGTATGAATTAAATCTCCAGTTAAAACATCAAACATCGGAATCCAGTATTGCATACCAGCTCTACTATTAGATCCACCAGGAATTATACCTGCTTGAGCATACATTAATCTATGTAGCCCATTTAAAACCAATGCCATATTTTCTCGGCGTAGATAATGCATCTCCTGCAGAAATTGCATCTGTTGGTTTAGTTTCTAAAAAATCTTCGTTACATGATGTTAAAGTGATCGTTAAAACCACTAGCAACAATGCGCTTATTTTTTTAACATAATTATTCTTTATTTTTTATTATTTATTAAAATGACACATTTAAACCAAAAGTTATAGTCTTAGATGGATTAAAATCATTTCTGAAGGAGTTCCTCCTAAATTATACTGTGGATTTAAACCTGTTCTAGCACTTTGTAAAAATAAATTTTCACCGAAACATAAACCCTTAAACTATTTACACCAAATTTCTCTGTAATATCATTATTAAAAGCGTAACCAAAGTTTGCATTTTTTAAAGCTAAAAAAGAAGCACTAGTTAAAAATCTAGTTGATTGTGCCTGAACTTGATTTGTATTTCCAACTTCTAATCTTGGTACACTTGTAATATCACCTGGCTGTTTCCATGCGTTTAAAGCATCTGGGTGATATGAATCTCCGTATGATCCTGAATGCATCATATCTGAATATCCGTAATCTAAAAACTTACCTCCAATACCATAAGTAAATAATAAATCTAAAGAGAAACCTTTATAAGAAAAAGAATTAGATATAGAACCTAATACATCCGGAATAGTAGTCTCATCTGCATAAGCTCTACCTGCATCTTGCCAACTATTGGTAGTATCGTGATTACCGTCTGCATCTAAAACAGGTACTCTATCTCCATTTTCTCCGTCTTCAAACATATAATATAATGCGTCTCCGTTAGCAGGATCTACACCAGCTGAATGAAAAATATAAAAATCATACCTAGATCTTCCTTCTTCCCATCTTTTTGACCCAGTAACAAAAGGATCTGGTAAAGACGTAATTTCATTTTTAAATGTAGAAGCTTGTACACTTAAATCCCACTTAAAATCATTCTTGTTAATTAAATGCCCTGTTAATCCTAATTCATAACCTGAATTATACATGTCTGCAATATTAAAAGGAGCAGAATTTATACCATTAGATAAAGGTATTGGTAAGTTGTATAATAAATCTGTAGAATTCTTTTTATAGTATTCTATAGAACCTTCTAAGAAATTATTAAATAAACCGAATTCTAAAGCAACATCCCAACTACCTACAGTTTCCCATGTTAATTCATTATTTCCTGGATCAGTAAAAACTAGACCAGGTGCACCTGCATTAGATGTAATACTGTATAAAGCTTGAGAAATAAAGAACCCTAAGTTATCGTTACCTACTTGACCATAAGATGCTCTTAATTTTAAACGATCTATAAATGAAACGTTTTCCATAAATTTTTCTTGGTCAATTCTCCAAGAAGCTCCTAAAGAATAAAAGTTACCCCATCTAGCGTCTCTACTAAAAGAAGACGAACCGTCTCTTCTAGCCGAAGCTGTTAAGTAATATTTATTATCAAAATTATAGTTTAATCTAGCAAAATAACCTTCTACTCTTTTTAAAGTACTAGAACCATTTAAACTAACTGGCACAGAAAAATTGTCGAATTCAAATATACCACTTGCAGTTTCTGTAGTTGCTAAAGCATTATTATTAGAAAATGCTCTATCATAGCTTTCGTGACCTGCAGTAATATCAAAATTATGCACATCATTAAAAGATTTTTTAAAGCTTAAAACTTGAGAAAAGTTTTGCACATCTCTTCTAAATCTAGTTTCACCATATCTAGCCGTAGGTTGTCCGTCTCCAACAATTGGATTTTCATAACTTTTATTAATTCCTTCATTAATATCTCTACCATAATTAAATTTTAAATTTAGCCCTTCTGCTAATTTAAAATCTGCATAATATCTAAAACCATAAGTATTATTTCTATTTAACTCATCGTTTAAAATAGCTTCTGCTATAGCATGACGACCAGCATTGTATGGTCTTGAACCTTGATTTAAAGAAAAATCTCCTTCTCCTAGATCATACTGAGGATTACCAGCAGCATCTAATATTAAGTTACCATTTGCGTCATTTAAGTAAACTGGATAAATTGAAGCTATGTTTTTAGCAAAAGCAAATGGATTTGCGATACTAGTTCCTCTAGACGGTGGTCCTTTAGATTCTGATATCGAAACGTTTGCACTACCTCCGATAGACAACCATTTGTTAACATCAAAATCTGCATTAAGACGAGTAGTAATTCTATCGAATTTAGATGTTATTATATAACCTTCTTCATCTAAATAAGATGTAGAGAAAAATACTTTGTGATTCTCACCACCAGTAGCCACATTTACAGAATGATTAACTCTTGTACCAACCTGATCTAATTCGTCATACCAGTTTAAACTTTTATAAATTAAATTAGCGTTTGGATTTAATTTACCATCTACACCAACTATTTGATCATTAGCAACATTAAAAGGATTATAACCTAGACGATTATAAATTTCTGCTGAAGCTCTCGATTCTCTATCTTCTCCTGTTAATGAGTTCTTGTAAGCTTCCCACATTAACTCGTAATATTGACCAGGATTGGCATAATCATATTCTGGTATACCTCTAGTTACTAAACCATACTGTGTAGAAAAGTTTACTTGTGTTTTACCTTTAGTACCACTTTTAGTAGTAATTAAAACTACACCATTTGCAGCACGAGCACCATAAAGAGCTGTTGAAGCTGCATCTTTAAGAATAGTCATAGATTCGATATCTTCTTGATTTATTGTATTTAACGAACCTTCAAATTGAATACCGTCTACAATATATAAAGGTGTAGCTGAACCATTTAACGTACCAACTCCTCTAATAACGATTCCTGGGGAAGAACCCGGTTGACCGAAGAAGATACTATTTGAACACCAGTAGCCTTACCTTCTATAGCTGCAATAGGTGAAGTAACATTTCTTAATGCTAAATCTTTAGCACCAACCACATCTGCAGAACCTGTAAATGCAGCTTTTGTTGTTGTACCATAAGCCACAACAACAACTTCATCTAAAACACTACTATCTTCTTTTAAGCTTACGTTAATAACATTAGAGCTACCTATTATTTTTTCAATAGTTTTATAACCTAAATAACGAAATACTAAAACATCTCCCTTGCTTGCATTTATCTTGTAAACACCATCAAAATTTGTTTCTGTACCATTGGTAGTTCCTTTTACCAAGACACTAACACCTGGCAAAATACCGGAAGGGTCAGTTACTGTTCCGGATACTGAAACTTGCTGCGCATTTGCCACAATTGCTCCCATAAAGAGAAATAGCAACAAAACATTCTTTTTAATTTTTTTCATAAAATATTTGAGTTGAATTATTATTATAAAACGAATCTAAATATTATGTTAAGAATGAAGGTTGCAAAAGAAAAAATTAACACAGGCGTGGTAGATACTTTAACAATTCCTTAACGAACATGGATTGTAAGTTGAATTTTTTGAGGAAAATTTATTAAAACATCAAATCAATAAAGAATAATTTAACAAAACTTGTTAAATAAAAGTTAATCAAAAACTTAAAAAACTAAAAATGAGAGACATAACTTTGAAAAAAATTAACGTTGCAAGTAATTAAGTTTGTTTAATTTTTCTAAAATTCTCATGGCTTTATATGCAGCAAAATCACTTATAGTTTCATCTATAAAACGATAGCTGTTAGATTTTTCTAACAATTTAAAATAACTGTCTTCTAAATGCTTACTGTAGGTTTGTAGTTGATGTATACGTGACATAATTAAAACAATTTGTCTTTAAATATAATAAAATATTTAAAGACAAATTGTTAAAAATCAGTATTTTATTAATCTTGCAAAGCAAAAACTTGCTTTAGTAGCGCTGTATTTCTTAATCCCACTTTTTCTCTAATTCCTTTTTCTTCAACCTCTATCATCGTAAATACTCCTTTTAAAGCTTCTGTAGTTACATAATTCGTTAAATCTGGATTTACTTTTTTAACAAAAGGAATATTATTGTATTTTGAAATTAAATTATTCCAAACCTTATCTGCACCAACTTTAGAAAAAGACTTATCTATTACAGGTGTAAAACTTGCATATAAGTTTTGCTCTGTCTTTGTTTGCAAATAATTAGTTGCGGCGTTTTTATCTCCTAAAAGGATGTTTTTTGCATCATTAAAAGTTATTTCTTTTACCGCATTTACAAAAATTGGTGTGGCAGTTTTAACAGCATCCTCTGCCGCTCTATTTAAAACCTTAATACCTTCATCAGCTAAATTACCTAACCCTAAACTTCTTAAACCTTTATCTACAGCCTGAAGTTCTTCCGGTAAAATTATTTTAACTAATTCGTTTCTATAAAAGCCATCTTTAGAGGTTAACTTAGTAACTTGATTCTTGATACCGTTATCTAAAGCTTGTCTTAAACCATTACCAATTTGATCTTGGGTTAAGCCACCTCCACTAGGTAAATTCTTTACTACATTTTGCAACTCTGCACAACCTACAAATTGAAGCGCTACAACTAAAACTAATATTCTTTTTATCATTATTTATTTTTTTACACTTTATACTATTAAGATACTTTTAAAATTTTAAAGTCACTATTTATTTAAAAGAATCTGTTTTTTTATCATAACCATAAGGGCAATGTTTACAACCACTTTTACAACAGTAACCTCTTCTAAGATGAAACTTTTCTGTAAAAACCTTATAACCCTGCTCGTTTATATAGTAATCGCCTTCTTCTAAAGGAATTCTTTTATTATACATAATGCAAAAGTATCAATTTAAAACATAAAAAAAGCGCTCTTACGAGCGCTTTTCAATTAAATATTATTCTTTTTTTCTGGAGGAAATTTAGACACAATTTCTTTTACAAACTCCTTTATTCTTTCTTCCTTTTTTTCTCTGTTCTGAACTTTTAAGGCACCCGTACCAACACCTTGCCAAACCAACTCTTTTTTATTTTTATCTATAAAATCAATAAATAAAGTACCTTCTGTATACTGCGACACATTAATATTATTGTTTCCATTCCACATCCAAGGATTCCATCCCCAACCAAAACCATAACCTAAATTATTATTTTGATTTACATTTACTTTTTCTCTAGATTTTGTAAAAATACTCACTAACATATCCGGGTTTGTAGACTTTGTGAATCCTAAAAGCAATAACTCACTTTCTATAGCATTCAAAATTCTTTTTTTATCCAAATCTGAAATAGCTGCTTTATCTATGCCTGTTTTATAAAAAGCAAAGGTTTTGTACTTATTAAAGTCTACTTTTGTATCGTAATCTGTAACTACTTTTACAGAATTACACGACGAAAAAACAATAACAAATAGCAATAACGTAATTTTAATATATCTCATAATGATTATTTTAACAGTTAAATTCTGCTTAAAATACACCAATTATTATGCCATATTTAAAGAAATTAACCAACATCAACTTAATAAGATAATTTTAATTTATAAAACGATAAAGAATTGTAGAATTTTTTAAGATTTTCGTAAATTGCAACTTCAAATTATAACATTTATTACGAATGGAACAAATTACACCATATAAACCTACATATAAAGTTAGAATAGTAACAGCTGCCGCTCTTTTTGATGGACACGATGCTGCTATTAACATCATGCGAAGAATTATACAATCTACTGGCGTAGAAGTTATTCATTTAGGCCATGATAGATCTGTAGAAGAAGTTGTGAACTGCGCAATACAAGAAGATGTAAATGCCATTGCAATTACTTCTTACCAAGGTGGTCACAACGAGTATTTTAAATACATGTACGATTTATTAAAAGAAAAAGGCGCCGGACACATCAAAATTTTTGGTGGCGGTGGCGGTGTAATTCTTCCGGAAGAAATAAAGGAATTAATGGATTACGGTATTACAAGAATTTATTCTCCGGATGATGGTAGAGAATTAGGTTTGCAAGGAATGATAAATGACTTGGTACAACAATCTGATTTTGCAATTGGAGATAAACTTGATATTGATGTATCTAAATTAGCCGAAAAAGAAATCGGACATATTGCAAGAGTAATTTCATCTGCAGAAAACTTTCCTGAAATTGCAAAGGATACTTTAGATGAAATCCATAATAAAAATAAGAATTCTAAAACTCCGGTTTTAGGAATTACAGGAACTGGTGGTGCAGGAAAATCTTCTTTAGTAGATGAATTGGTTAGACGTTTTTTAATTGATTTTCCAGAAAAAACAATTGGTTTAATTTCTGTTGATCCATCAAAAAGAAAAACTGGTGGTGCACTTTTAGGTGACAGAATAAGGATGAACGCAATTAATAACTCTAGAGTTTATATGCGTTCTTTAGCAACTCGTCAATCTAACTTAGCTTTATCTAAATATGTAAACGAGGCGGTAGAGGTTTTAAAAGCTGCTGAATTCGATTTAATTATTTTAGAAACTTCGGAATTGGGCAATCTGATACAGAAATTATAGAACATTCTGATACTTCTTTATATGTTATGACGCCAGAATTTGGTGCTGCTACTCAATTAGAGAAAATAGACATGTTAGATTTTGCTGATTTAGTTGCAATTAATAAGTTTGATAAAAGAGGTGCTTTAGATGCTGTTAGAGATGTAAAAAAACAATATATGCGTAATAATAATTTATGGCATATACATCAAGATGACTTACCTGTTTATGGCACAATTGCTTCTCAATTTAATGACCCAGGAATGAATACTTTGTATAAAAGTATTATGGATAAATTGGTAGAAAAAACAAATGCTGATTTGAAATCTAAAATGGAAATTACTAAAGAGATGTCAGAAAAAATCTTTGTAATTCCGCCAGCAAGAGTTCGCTATTTATCTGAAATTGCAGAGAATAACAGAGCTTACGACAAAACTGCTAACGACCAAGTTAAGGTTGCGCAAAAGTTATACGGAATTCACAAAACTATCGAATCTATTGTAGAAAAATCCGTAGCAATTACAAAAGCTGGTATTGATTTAGATACAATAATTAATGATTTAAACAATGATGATACTGATTTTGTAAAATTATTAGTAGCTCAATTTGAAAAGGTTAAACTAAATTTAAATCCTTATAACTGGGAAATCATTTTAAATTGGCAAGAAAAAGTAGAAAAATATAAAAACCCTATTTATACGTTTAAAGTACGTGATAAAGAAATTAACATAGAAACACATTCAGAATCACTTTCTCATACGCAAATACCAAAAGTAGCATTACCTAAATATGAAGCTTGGGGTGATTTATTACGTTGGAATTTACAAGAAAATGTTCCTGGAGAATTTCCGTTTACAGCAGGTTTGTATCCGTTTAAAAGAACGGGTGAAGATCCTACAAGAATGTTTGCTGGAGAAGGAGGACCGGAAAGAACCAACAGACGTTTTCATTATGTAAGTTTAGGAATGGATGCCAAACGTTTGTCTACAGCTTTCGATTCTGTTACCTTATATGGTAATGATCCTGGTGAAAGACCGGATATTTATGGTAAAATTGGTAATGCCGGAGTTTCGATTTGTTGTTTAGATGATGCTAAGAAATTGTATTCTGGTTTCGACTTGAGCCATAATATGACATCAGTTTCAATGACAATTAATGGTCCTGCACCAATGTTGCTAGGTTTCTTTATGAATGCTGCCATCGATCAGAACTGCGAAAAATATATCAAAGAAAATAATCTTGAAGCAGATGTTGAAGCAAAATTCAAAGAAATTTATGATGATAAAGGATTAGAAAGACCAACTTATCAAGGTAATTTACCGAAGGAAACAATGGTTTAGGACTAATGTTATTAGGTTTAACTGGTGATTTGGTTTTACCTTCGGATGTTTATCAGCAAATTAAAAAAGACACTTTAGCGCAAGTTAGAGGAACTGTACAAGCAGATATTTTAAAAGAAGATCAAGCACAAAATACTTGTATTTTTTCTACGGAATTCGCATTACGTTTAATGGGTGATGTGCAAGAATACTTTATAGAAAAACAAGTTAGAAATTTTTATTCTGTTTCTATTTCTGGTTATCATATTGCAGAAGCTGGCGCAAACCCAATTACCCAATTGGCGTTAACTTTATCTAACGGATTTACCTATGTAGAATATTATTTAAGTCGAGGAATGGATATTAACAAATTCGGACCAAACTTATCTTTTTTCTTCTCTAACGGAATTGATCCTGAATACTCTGTAATTGGTAGAGTTGCTCGTAAAATTTGGGCAAAAGCCATGAAAAATAAATACGGAGCAAATTCGAGAGCACAAATGTTAAAGTATCATATTCAGACTTCGGTAGATCTTTACACGCTCAAGAAATAGACTTTAATGATATTAGAACTACGTTACAAGCTCTATATGCAATAAACGACAACTGTAATTCTTTACACACAAATGCCTATGATGAAGCTATTACAACACCTACAGAAGAATCTGTAAGAAGAGCAATGGCGATTCAGTTAATCATCAACAAAGAATTAGGTTTAACTAAAAATGAAAACCCAATACAAGGTGCTTTTATTATTGAAGAATTAACCGATTTAGTTGAAGAAGCTGTTTTATTAGAATTTGATAGAATTACAGAACGTGGTGGTGTTTTAGGAGCTATGGAAACAATGTACCAACGCTCGAAAATTCAAGAAGAAAGCTTGTACTATGAAACACTAAAGCATAACGGAGAATTCCCAATTATTGGTGTTAACACGTTTTTAAGTTCTAAAGGTTCACCAACAGTGCAACCGGCAGAAGTTATTAGAGCAACAGAAGAAGAGAAAAAACATCAAATACAAACTAAGGAATTATTAAACAAAGCGAATCCTGAAAAAGTTGCTGCTCAAATTGAAATTTTACAAGAAGCGGCTATTCAGAATGAAAACTTATTTGATAAACTAATGGAGGCGACCAAAGTTTGTTCGTTAGGACAAATTACAGAAGCGCTGTTTAAAGTTGGTGGACAGTATAGAAGAAATATGTAATATCTTTTTATTACCTTAACAACCTAAAAATTATTTACATGAAAAAAATTCACTATTCTACTAAGCTTTTTATTATTAAGTTTTGGTATTAATTCTCAATCACAAAAAATCACTATCAAAGTAAAAAACCAAAGAAATAAACCTATTTCTCGGTGCAATTATTTTAATAGATGATGTAAAGCAAGATAAAACTACTAATTTTAATGGAGTATTTAAAACTCGATTAAATAAAAAACCAAAAACAATTAGTGCATTTCATCCAGAGATTGGAATTACTAAAATTGCATACAACGGAAAAGAGAAAATTAACATTTACATAAGAGGTGGTAATGAAAAAGTAATAGTAAAAAATGCTGCAAATGAAGTCTCAGGAAACTCAATACAGTTTAATTCTATTTATGACTATCTAAGAGGAAAAGTTTCGGAGTTAGTATTTCTGCTGATAATGTTATAAGAATAAGAGGTTATAATAGTTTCTCCGGAAATATGGATCCGTTATTCGTTCTTAATAATATTGAAGTACCGGAAAGTGTATTTGCAGCTATAGATCCAAATGAAGTAAAAAAAGTCACCATACTTAAAGGACCAGATTCATCTAGCTATGGTGTTAGAGGAGCAAATGGTGTTATTGTTATTAAAACTAAGTAATTTACTTTTAAGTTCTAATAAGTCTAAAAAAATCATTCTTTTAATAATTGATAAACTCCGCATAAATTATGCGGAGTTTTTTTATAAACTTACTGCGTTACTTAAATCTTTTTAATAGCGTTTTTATCTGTTTTTTACTTCAATCAATTGTACTTTAAAATTCAAATCTCCACTCTTTTTTTAATAATACTATTATTTTAAATAAAAAAGATTTTAAATTAATGCGTCTTTTTAAACTTTTTTGAGTCTATTATATGAACATTAAAACAAATATCATGAAAAATAAAAATTGTACATGCGATTGTAATGGCTGCAAAAACGGATCTTGTAAAGACTGCACTTGCGTTAATTGCACATGTAATTCTTGTAATTGCTAAAAATTAATTCACAAAAAACGAAACAATCTTAACACTTTAAAATTGTTTCGTTTTTTATATTTTTTTACATTTAAAAATGACTACAAAAGAAGTTTGGACATCTTATTCTGATGATTTAAAAAATTTTATACTAAGTAAAGTAAAAAACTCTGAAATAGCAGATGATATTTTACAAGAAACTTTTATAAAAATACACACCAATCTTCATACTTTAAAAGATTTAAATAAATTAAAATCTTGGTGTTTTACCATTGCTAGAAATTCAGTTTTAAATTATTGGAAAACCACAAATCAAACTTTTGAAATCGCAAATTTCGAATCTGAAACGAACATTACTCTAAATAACCACACAGAAAAAGATTGCCTTAGAGGAATTATACAAAGTCTGCCGAGAAAAATATAGAAAACCATTATTTTTATCTGATATCAAAGGTCTAAAACAACAGGATATTGCCTTTAAATTAGAACAAAGTTTATCAACCACAAAATCTCAAATTCAACGTGCAAGAAAACTAATTGCAAAAGGCTTTATCGATTGTTGTGGCTTTAAATTCGATAAAAAAGGGAATTTAATAGGTGAAATTCAAGATAAAAAGGACTGTAAAGTCTGTAAATAAGTTTTTTAACACAAATTCTAAGCATTTTTTTATAGCTTAGCTTTTTAATTTAAAAACTCTTTTTATTATGAGAAATAATTTGGCTGGTATGATGTGTTTAGATTTGTTTATGTCTTCACAAAGTGAACACGATTATACGTATTTAAAAAGTCAAATTTCATCTTCGGATTTTCTTAAAGCCCCAATAAAAAGTTTTGACTTTTACATAGATTATTTTACTGAAGAAATAAAAAAATCAACAGGAAAAACGATATCAATACAATAAAAGACTTTGCAAATAAGTTTAATTGGTGTAATGATGTAGATGCTATTTTTAAAAATCAAGATTTCGAAACAATTGTGCTAACGAATAAAGCTCAGGAAATTATTTGGGTGAATGATGGCTTTAAAAAAATGACAGGTTTCAGTAAAAAGTACGCTATTAACAAAACGCCAACTTTTCTTCAGGGAGATAATACATGTGAAGAGACAAGAGCTAGAATTAGAAAAAAATTAATAGCAAACAAGCCTTTTGAAGAAACAGTTTTAAATTATAAGAAAGACAAAACTGCATATAAATGCGAAATTAAAATCTTCCCTTTATCAATAAGAAACACAACGCATTATATAGCTCTCGAAAAGGCAGTTTAACTTAAACTTAACCGTTAAATATAATATTTACTTCATTTTTAAGTAATTTAGATTTAAATTAGAATCCTAAATAAAAGCAATATGCAAAATTTAAAAAAAGAAGATATAAGTCAAGAAGTTTTTGATTTATATGACGATTATGCGCACAATAAAATGGACAGAAAAGAATTTTTACAAAAACTTTCTTTATTTGCTGTTGGTGCAATTACCTTACCTTCTTTGTTAAGTTTTATTTCTCCTAATTATATTGATGCCATTACGGTTCGACCAGACGATCCAAGATTAAAATCAGAAACAATACATTACGAATCTCCAAAAGGAGGTAAAAAAATGAATGGATTACTTTCTAAACGTGCAAAAAATATTAGAAAACTACCTGGCTTAATAGTAGTTCATGAAAATAGAGGTTTAAATCCGTATATAAAAGATGTTGGTAGAAGAGCAGCTTTAGATGGTTTTATAACATTAGCTCGAGATGCATTAGCCCCTTTAGGAGGTTACCCAGGAAGTGATGATGAAGGTAGAGCAATGCAGAAGAAAAGAGATCGAATAGAAATGCTAGAAGACTTTATTGCTGGTTACAATTATTTAAAAAATCATAAAGATTGCAACGGTAAAGTTGGTGTTGTAGGTTTTTGTTTTGGCGGATGGATTTCTAATATGATGGCGGTAAGATTACAGAATTATCTGCTGCTGTACCTTATTACGGTAGACAACCGAAGCAAAAGATGCAGTTAAAATAAAAGCTCCTTTACTTTTACAATATGCTGGTTTAGACAAAAGGGTAAACGAAGGTTGGCCTACATTTGAAAAAGTATTGAAAGAAAATAAAATAACATATACTGCACATTTTTACCCGAAGTTAATCATGGTTTTCATAACAATACAACACCAAGATTTGATGAAGCTGCTGCAGATTTATCTTGGGAAAGAACTATAGCTTTCTTAAAAACACACGTTAGATAATATTTATTTACAATCACTTTTACGGTTTTATACTTAATTGTTTTAAATTATTTACTTTTAACTTTTTTAAAAGTACAACTTGAAGAAACAGCAATTAATTAGTAAAGAATTAGAAGATTTTTACAACAAAGCTTCCGAAGAAACTCGCCTAGAAAAAGGTATGGGGATTTTTGAATTTGAACGTATTAAAGAATTAATACAACTTCATATTTTAAAAGATAAAATTACTGTTGTAGATGTTGGTGGTGGAACTGGCAAATATTCTGAATGGTTAGCAAAACAAAATCATACAGTGCATTTAATAGAACCTGTTTTAAAACATATAAAACTTGCAGAAAAAAGAGCAAAAAAATTAAAAAGACCTTTTTCTGCAACTATTGGCGAAGCAAAAAAACTTCCTTTCAAAGACAACTCAGCAGATTTAGTGATATTACATGGCCCTTTATATCATCTACAAAAAGAGAAGATAGAATTGCAGCAATACTAGAAGCAAAAAGAGTTCTTAAAAAAGGCGGAATTATTTTAGGTTTCGCAATAAACGCTACTGCATCTACTGTCGTTGGGCTCATGAACGGAATGATACATGCAAATTCATTTTTTGATATGTGTAAAAAAGAATTGACTACTGGTGTGCATAATGCACCTAAAGATTTTCCTTTTTTATTAGCTGATGCCTATTATCATAAACCTGCAACTTTAAAAACAGAGTTTTTAGAGCAAAACCTTTCTTTTATAAATCTTTATGCTGTCGAAGGTATGATTTGGTTAGACAATGAATACTTTGCAAATATGTTAGATAAAAAGAAATCTAAAACTTTAAAATCTTTACAGAAATTAACTCAGAATGACGAGTATTTACTTCCATTTAGTCCGCATATGATGATTGCTGTAAAAAAATAACCATTAAATCATAGTAAATTTAATGGTTATCACTTTTTATTAATTTATCGTCTTCTTTTTTAGAAGAACTTCTACTAACTTTTTCTTTCTTCTATTAAAAGGAACAGCATCATCAAAAGTATTTTTAGCAGGTTTTGCTTTTTTATTCTTTTGCCACGAATTTGTTTCGGGTAATAATACTTTTAATAAATCCGCCTACCAACTTTACTTAACGTATTTCGAATCCAATCTTTATTTTCTTTTTTGTACCAAAAGAAAAATTTATGCTGATCTTCTCTTTCCTTTTTTGTTTTAGGAGTTTTGGTTGGTTTTAATGTATATGGATGATAACCTGAATAATAAATTACGGTTGCAACAGTCATAGGCGTTGGTGTAAAACCCTGAACTTGCTCTAACTGAAACCCCATATCTTTGGTTTCTGCAGCTAAATTTGCCATATCTTCTACTTCACTTGCCGGATGACTTGAAATAAAATAAGGTATCAATTGTAGGTTTAATCTTCTCTTGATATTTATTTTGTCAAAACGCTCTTTAAATAAATGAAAATATTTAAACGAGGGTTTACGCATCAATTTTAAAACAGGATCAGATGTATGTTCTGGCGCAACTTTTAAACGCCCGAAACATGTTTTGTCATTACTTCTTCTGTATACGCATCTAATTCTTTTGCATCTGCATTTTTATTGAATTCCGCACCAACATGTCATGTCTAATTCCACTACCAATAAAAGATTTTTTTATCTTCGGATGTTTATCTACAGCTTGATATAATTCTGTTAAAGGTTTGTGAGAAGTATCTAAATTAGAACAAATTACTGGCGAAATACAACTTGGTGCAACACACTTATCGCAAATAGATTGTACTTTACCTTTCATTTGATACATATTTGCAGACGGACCACCAATATCAGATAAATATCCTTTAAAATCGGCATATTTGCAACTTTATCAACCTCCTTTAAGACAGATTCTTGACTTCTACTTGCAATAAATTTACCTTGATGCGCAGAAATTGTACAAAAGCTACATCCACCAAAACATCCTCTATGTATATTTATTGAGAATTTAATCATTTCAAACGCAGGTATTGGTCCACGTTTGTTATATTTTGGATGCGGTAAACGAGTGTAAGGTAAATCGAAAGACCCATCAATTTCCTTTTCTGTCATTGTTGGGTAAGGCGGATTAATTACCAAGGTATTCTCTCCTATTCCTTGTAGAATTCTTCTAGCTTTTAACTTGTTAGATTCTTGTTCTATCACTTTAAAATTAGAAGCAAATGTTTTTTTATCTTTTAAACATGCTTCATGAGAATTAATTGTAACATCTTCCCAACCATTAACTACAGGTATTTTTTCTTCTTTTTGATTGATTAAAACCGCAGTTTGTTTGATGTTTTTTAAGCTAGAAAAAGGCACACCTTTTTGCAACAACTCTACAATTTCACGCAAGGGTTGTTCTCCCATTCCGTAAACCAACATATCTGCTTTAGAAGTTTCTAAAATAGAAGGCAGTAACTTATCCGACCAATAATCATAATGAGTTACACGTCTTAACGATGCTTCAATTCCTCCAATTAAAACAGGTACATCAGGAAACTTTTCTTTTAAAATTTTAGAATATACAGAGGTTGCATAATCAGGTCTAAAACCTTTATCTCCGTTAGGTGTATATGCATCTTTATCTCGTCTTTTTTTACTTGCTGTATAATTAGAAACCATCGGATCCATACAACCACCAGTAGCGGCAAAGAATAAACGAGGTTTACCTAATTTTTCAAAATCTTGTAAGTTATCGTTTACACTTGGTTGTGGTACAATTGCCACACGCAAACCATAACTTTCTAAAATTCTACCAATTACAGCAGGCCCAAAAGACGGATGATCTACATAAGCATCTCCGCTAAATAGAATCACGTCTAATTCTTCCCAACCTCGAATTTTAACTTCTTTGTTTGTAGTTGGTAACCAATCTGTTAGTTGATGTTTCTTTGTTTCTTGCATAGTTTGCAAAAATAAGGAGAAAATCTGTCAACTACTTAGACTTAAAAGGAATTTTTCTATTTTTTGATGAAAAACAAGCTCTACAAGAAATGCGCAAGTAAATAGGAATTTATTACGCAAAATTATTGCTTAATCTACAATTAAATGTGGTACATTTTCTAAATTCCAATCTAAAACTAAACCACCTGCTAACGATTTCGCTATTTCCTTTCCGTACAAATACTCGCATAAATACAAAGCAGCTTCAAAAGATTTTGCGCCACCAGCAGAAGTAATTACGTTACCGTCGTGCACAAATAAAACTTCTTTTCTAATGTCTAAACCAGGAAAGGTTTCTCTCATTTTATCTATATCACTAGGAAAAGTTGTCGAAATTTTATCTTTTAACAACCCTGCTTTGGCTAATACAAAAGCACCGTCGCAATGAGAAGTAATAAAACTTGCATCTTTAGCAGCTTGTTTTACAAAATCTATCATTTTTGTATCATCTAAATCTGTATCTAAATGATGTTCTGCAGACGGAACAACTAAAATATCTATTTTAGGTAACTTATCTTTTAGATAATTATAATCTGGTAAAATTCTCATTCCTTCAAATGTTGTAACAGCTTCATTTGTATTTGCTACCGTAAAAACATTCATAGCTTTTATATTTTTTCTAAAAATAGTGTGCTGAAAAATATCAAATGGTGCTGTTAGTTCTGTATTAAATGTACCATCCATAATAAGAAATGCAACATTATATCTTCCGTCTACTAATGTTGGTAATGGTTTTTCTTTTATGTCTACTTGTTCTACTTTTTTATTTGAGCAACTCAAGCTAAAAAAACACAAAAACAATAAAAATATATTTTTCATAAGTATAGAATTTTAAGAAATCACAATATAAAGCATAAAAAAACTTTCTAGGAAGAAAGTTTTTTAATTTTAATTTAGTTTATAAAAGCAAAATTAACTTGCAATTAATTCTTTAGAATTTAATGCTTTATTTAAATCTACTTTAATGTATTTGTGGCTTTTAAAAAAATAACGTCGAGATGTTAGTTCAATTACAGCTTCTAAACTACCATCTTTTTTTCTTCTAAAGAAGTAACTTTCACTTCTTTATTTACAACATTTTTATAAGTTGCAATACCACCTCTTTTAATAATAAAGTTATTTCTAGGAAATTTAATGTGCTTATAATTATTCATTTCAACTTTGCCTACTGTAAAAACATCACCTACTTTAATAGCGTCACTTTTAGATTGAGCAAAATTAGAAAATGACAAAAAACAACACATCACAAGTGTAAAAATTGAAGTTTTCATAATTTATAGTTTTTAAATTTATCAATACAAAAATAAAAGATAAAGTCTAAAAAACCATGTATAACTAGAAGACACAATCAATTTTAAGAAATAATTATGATTTTAACTAAGCCTCTTCTATGCTTTACTAGAGCAATTTAAGTTAAGTTTTTGTAGTTTTATAACCACAAACCAATCATCATTATGAAAACAAAATTTATCTTATTATTATTTAGCATTTTTATCATCACTTCTTGTGAAAAAACAACAGAAAAAGAAAACAAAAAAGATTCTTACGTTGCAGATAATTACACAAAAAAAGAGGTTGATATCGAAATGCGAGATGGTACTAAATTGCATACAACAATTTATTCACCAAAAGATACTTCTAAAAAATACCCTATTTTAATGCAAAGAACTCCGTATAGTTCTGCGCCATACGGAGAAGGTAAAATGAAATCTAAAATTGGCCCAAACGTTCATCTAATGAAAGAAGGCAACATTGTGGTTTATCAAGATGTTCGTGGTAGATGGATGAGTGAAGGTGTTTATGACAACATGCGCGCCTACATCCCAAATAAAGAAGCAGACCAATCTGATGAAGTTTCTGATACTTACGATACTATCGATTGGTTGGTTAAAAATGTTGAGAATAATAACGGAAATGTTGGTACTTGGGGAATTTCATATCCTGGACATTATGCAACTGTTTCTTCTATAGATGCACACCCGGCATTAAAAGCTGCTTCACCTCAAGCAAGTATTGGTGATTTTTTCTTTGATGATTTTCATCATAACGGAGCTTTTTTATTAAGTTATTTTAGAGCAATTTCTTTATTTGGTACTTACAAAGACACACCAACAGATTCTGCTTGGTACTCTTTTCCTAAAATGGAATCTAAAGATCAATATCAATTTTTCTTAGACAAAGGACCTTTAAAAAATTTAAATGAGTATTTTCAATATGACAAATTAGATGTAACTTCTGCTGAAAACAAAGATAGAATTGATGATTTTTTCGGAAGGAAATTGTAGAACATCCTAATTATGATGAAAACTGGAAAAGTAAAGGAATTATTCAGCATTTAAACAGAGTTCCATCTACAGTTGCAACAATGGTTGTTGCTGGTGAGTTTGATGCAGAAGATTTATACGGACCTTTAGAAACTTACAAAGCTATAGAAAAACACGGTAAAGACAATTATAACACATTGGTTTTCGGCCCTTGGGATCATGGTAAATGGTCTAGAACTGGCGTAGAGAATTATGTTGGTAATTATTATTTTGGCGACTCTATTTCTTTAAAATTTCAAAAAGAAATTGAAACTAAATTTTTTAATCATTTCTTAAAAGGAAATGGAGATAAAAACTACGGTTTACCAGAAGCCTATGTTTTTGATTCACGGTAGAAAAGTATGGAAATCTTATGATACTTGGCCACCAAAAAACATTGTAAAAGAAAACTGGTTTTTATCTGAAAACCAAGAATTAACTGCATCAAAAAAATCGACGAAAGCTGTTAAGTTTATTAGTGACATTAAACATCCTGTACCTTATTCTGAAGACATTAAAACGGTTTTTACACCAAGAAAGTACATGACAGATGACCAACGTTTTGCCGCTAGAAGACCAGATGTTTTAGTATTTGAAACAGATGTTTTAACTGAAGATTTTACATTAGCAGGAGACATTTTAGCAAAATTAAAAGTAGCTACTACAGGTTCTGCAGCAGATTGGGTTGTAAAGGTTATAGATGTACATCCTGATAATGTGAAAGAAGACAATAAAAAACTTCAAAACCACTTAAAAATGAGCAACTACCATTTAATGGTTAGAAGTGAAGTTTTAAGAGGAAGATTTAGAAATAGTTTTGAAAAACCAGAACCTTTTACTCCAAATAAAAAAACAGCTGTAAATATTAAATTACAAGACGTTTTTCACACATTTAAAAAAGGACACAAACTACAAATACAAGTGCAGAGTACATGGTTTCCTCTAATCGATTTAAATCCGCAGACCTATGTAGATAACATTTACAAAGCAGATGAAAAAGATTTTAAAACTCAAACACACACTGTATTTACAGATTCTTCAATAGAATTTTCTGTTTTAAAATAAATAATAACGTATGAAAAAAATACATCAATTTTTAATTATCTTTCTTATTGCTTTTACCATTAGTGCTCAAGAAAAATCGAAACCTTTTTTTAAAGATGGCGAAGCACAAATTGTTGAAGGTTTTAAAGATTCAAGCAAGTGGATTCGAACAGATTTATGGGTAGAAACCACCTTTGACACCGATGGTGACGGAAAACTAGATAGAATGCATGTAGATGTTACAAGACCTCTACAAACAGAAACAGAAGGTTTAAAATTACCTATTGTTTACGAATCTAGCCCTTATTATGCAGGAACAGCAAGTGACACACCTGGTTTATTTTGGGATGTTAAACATGAAATTGGCGCAAAAGAAAAACAAAGAACAAGAGTAGAAGTTGTTCGAAGAGGAAAAAGACCTATAATTTCAAATTCTCAAGTTAGAACTTGGGTTCCTAGAGGTTATATTGTTGTGCATTCATCATCACCAGGAACTGGTTTATCTGATGGATCTCCAACTGTTGGAGGAGACAATGAATCTTTAGCGCCAAAAGCAGTAATAGATTGGTTAAACGGACGAGCAAAAGGTTATACCGAAAGAGAAGGAAACAAAGAAGTTAAGGCATATTGGAGTACCGGAAAAGTTGGTATGACAGGTACTTCTTACAATGGTACAATTCCGTTAGCTGCAGCAACAACGGGTGTTAAAGGCTTAGAAGCAATTATACCTGTTGCACCAAATACTTCTTATTATCATTATTACAGATCTAACGGTTTGGTTAGATCTCCTGGCGGATATTTAGGTGAAGATATTGATGTTTTATACGATTACATTCATAGTGGTAAAGAAGAAAACAGACCACATAATAATAAAGTTATTAGAGATACTGAACTGGCTAACGGAATGGATAGGCAAACAGGAGATTATAATGATTTTTGGGCTGGTAGAGATTATCTAAATGATATGAAACCAATGAAAGCTGCATTATTAATGTCGCATGGTTTTAATGATTGGAACGTAATGCCAGAGCATAGTTACAGAATTTATGCAAAAGCAAAAGAAATGGGACTTCCGTCTCAGATATTCTATCACCAAAACGGTCATGGTGGTCCGCCGCCTATGAAAATGATGAATCGTTGGTTTACGCGTTATTTACACGGTGTTCAAAATAATGTAGAAAAAGATGATAGAGCTTGGATTGTTAGAGAAAATGATAAAAGAACGCAGCCAACTCCGTATAGAGATTATCCAAATCCGGCGGCTAAACCTGTAACTCTTTATTTAGAATCTGGTGCTCCAAAAGCTGGAAAACTAGTAACAACTAATTCGTCTAATACAAAAGAAACTTTAGTTGATAATTATTCTTTTTACGGCGAAAGTTTAGCGCAAGCAGAGAACACAAATCATCGTTTAATTTATGTTTCTGATGTTCTAAAAGAAGATTTACATATTTCTGGTTTATCTTCTATTACAATTAAAGCATCAAGTAGTAAACCTGCAGTAAACTTATCTGTATGGTTAGTTTCTTTACCATGGACCAAAGGTAGAAGAGCCAAAATAACAGACAATATTATTACTCGTGGTTGGGCAGATTTACAAAATCATAAATCCTTAACTAAAAGTGCTCCTTTAAAACCAGGTAAATTTTATGAAATGACTTTTGATTTACAACCAGATGATCAAATTATCAAAAAAGGACAACAAATTGGGTTGATGATTTTTTCTAGTGATAATAATTTTACTTTATTACCAGAACCTGGCACAGAACTAACTGTAGATTTAAATGGTACTTCTATAACATTACCAATTGTTGGCGGAAAAAACGCTTTTGATAAAGCAACGAAATAAAAACAATTCTACACACATACTAAAAGTCTTGATATTAATTTATCAAGACTTTTTTTGCTTAGAAAAATTAGAAGAAAACTCTTTACAAAAAATTTACGTACTTATAAAAGAGACTTCAGAATAGATTCAGTAATTTAGTAGAGCTTAAAAAAGGTTTGTTCTGAAAACATTGAAACTCTGTTTTACAAAAATTGCAAACTAACTATAAAATGAAAGAAAAATTAATTTACGGTATTCAGCAAATTGGTATTGGTGTAAAAAATGCAGACATTGCTTTTAAATGGTACGCAACAAAACTTGGTGCAGATGCTTTAATTTTTGACGATAGTAATGAAGCAACATATATGGCAAAATATATGGGCGGTAAACCAAGAAAAAAAGAGCTTTACTAGGCTTAAACATGCAAGGTGGTGGCGGTTACGAAATTTGGCAATACACAAATAGAAAACCATCTAAACCAGAAAATGAATTTAAAGTAGGCGATTTAGGCATTCAGTTTCCATTTGTTAAAACAAATAATATTACAGCAACCTATAACCGCTTAAAAAGCAGCAACGAAAATATTCTTTCTGAAATTAAAAAAGATCCAAGCGGCGTAAAATGTTTCTTTTTAAAAGATCCTTTTGATAATATTTTAAAAATAAAAGAGCACACTTCTTTCTATCAAAATAAAAAAATTGATGTTGGTGGTATTTACGGAGCAGCAATCGGAGTTTCTAATATTGATGTTTCACTAAAACTTTATAAAGACGTTTTGGGTTATGATAAAGTTATTTTCGATAAAACTGATAATTTTGATGATCTTGAAGATTTAAAAAATGGTAGTAAAAGGTTTAGACGCATATTACTTACACATTCTAAAAAGCGAGTTGGTGGCTTTTCGAAGTTTTTGGAACTAGTGAAATAGAACTTATTCAGTGTTTAGAAAACGAGCCAACAAAAATATTTAAAAATAGATATTGGGGAGATTTAGGTTATATTCATTTATGTTTTGACGTTAAAAATTTAAAGGTATTAAAAGAAGAATGTAAACAAAAAGAAGTTCCTTTTCAGGTGATTAGTCAGCCTTCTTTTAATATGGGTGATGCAAATGGGCATTGGGGATATATTGAAGATAATGATGGTACGCTTATCGAATTTATCGAAACAAATAAAGTACCGCTAATTAAAAATTTAGGCATTCATATCAATCTAAAAAATAGAAACCCTAAAAAACCTTTACCCAATTGGATGATTAAAGCTATGGCATTAAAACGTGTGAAATTATAATTTATGACATCAACAGAAATTGCACTTTTATTAAATGATGATTCTGAAAAAATTACAAGAATTGGAGAAATTATTGGTAAAAAAATACCTGAAAAAAATAATTTTGAAAATTTAAACGAATTTGAAAAAACGTTTATTTATATAGATATTTTAGAAGATAATGTTACAAATGGCGGATTTATTCAATTCTTTTTTAGTTCAGCAGGTCAATTTGCACATGAGATTTTTCACGCGTACTTAGCTATAAATGCAGAAAAAACAATAGATATTCTATCGGAAGCGATTATGTTATTTCCGCAAATTCCAGTTCCAAAAGATCAAACAATAAGACAACGCATCTTAATGCAAAAGGAATCTAATATCGATCTTTGGGATGAATTAGATCATCGATTTTATAAATATGAAGACGATATTGTAAAGTTGACTTTAGCTTATGTTGAAAAAAATATATCAAATTTCGATTGAGTTTTATCTATCTAATATTTCTTTAATATTTGGTTTAAAATAGTCAGGTCCTTTTAAAACTTTACCATCTTCTCGGTAAATTGGTTTTCCGTCTTCGCCTAACTTACTCATATTACTCCTATGAATTTCGTTAAAAACTTCGGTAATTTTATCTTGCATACCGTGTTCTATGATTGTGCCACACAAAATATATAGCATATCACCTAGAGCATCTGCAACCTCTACCAAATCGTTATTATTTGCAGCCTCTAAATATTCTTCATTTTCTTCTTTCATTAAATTATAACGAAGCAAATTTCTATTTTCTGTAATATTTGCAGTTGGTTCATTTTTTATTCCTGCACCAAATGCTGTATGAAAATCGTGTACAGAATTAATTTTATCTTTCATATATATTTTAATTATTAGAAGTTTATAAATTCGTAATTTTGCAACTTATAATGTTTGTTACATATTTACAAGGTATCGAAAAATTTTAGATAAGAAAAAATAATAATTATTCAATTTTACAAAGAATTATAACCTATGTTTTTAAGCGCTTATTTTACAACCGGTAGAATTATTTTTATGATTTTCTTTATTCTATCATTTATAGCTTTAATGGTTTATAGCTACAGAAAAGATATTAAAAGTCATGAAAGGTATTACAAAAACGCTGGTAAAAAAGTACTAATTTATGGTAGTTTGGTTATCATTATATTTGTAACTATACGATTATTGGCAGGTAGTTAATTTATATCTTTTCTATATTTTTTAATCTTTTCCAAGCTATTTTATTGCGTTGAGTATAGATAAAGAAACAACCAATATCTAATAAAAAATAGAACAAGCTAATACCACTTGGCGGATTATTACTAGGTAAAAAATCGAAAACACCAAAGGCCGTACTTGGCCATTTCCAGCAACCAAACGCTGTACCTCCTATTTCTAAAATCGCCACCAAAATGTACATCGAAAAAAAGAATAACTTTTCTTTTGGACGAGTCCACAGTAGCAAGAAAACTACAATAGTCATTACAAAACCAAACACATCGTTAAAGAAAACTACATAAACTGTTGCCAATAAAACAATTATTAAAGCAAACAGTTCTTCTACTGCCTCGTGGTATTTTCTAACTATTGGTGCTTTGCTAAACATAAAAATTCGACCATATAATGCTGCATGACCAAATGGTACATATAAAGGCACATTTTCTAATCTATATGTGTACATATTTAAAAGTCTCGAAAAAAGATACTCGCCTCCAAAACCTAAAATTACCGCATAAATCATTAACTCTTGGGTTCTTTTATTCGCTCTAAAATACATTACTACAAAGCCAATTAACATTAAAATATTAATGGGTAATTGAGAGTTTGTAACGTTTTCTGCAAAATATAAACTATCAAAAAACAGAAAAAACACAAATATTATAAATATGCCTATTCTTCTGCTAAATGTATAAAATATAGCTTTTAAGTCTTTAGCAGGTACTTTTAAAATTTTCATTCTGTTGGATATTTAAAACAGTTTGTTGTGTGATCGTTAACCATACCGACAGCTTGCATATAAGCATAAACCACGGTAGAACCAACAAATTTGAATCCGCGTTTTTTTAAATCTTTAGATATAATATCAGATAATTTAGTAGTTGCTGGCACGTCTTCTCTTTTATGAAATTTATTTAAAATTGGTTTATGATCTACATATGACCAAATAAACTTAGAAAATGAACCAAACTCTTTCTGTACTTCAAGAAACAATTGCGCATTTGTAATTGCACTTCTTATTTTTAGTTTATTTCTGATAATACCAGCATCTTGAAGCAAAGATTCATATTTTTTTTCTGAATATTTAGAAATTTTCTCATAATCAAAATTATCAAATGCTTTTCTAAAGTTTTCTCTTTTATTTAAAATTGTTATCCAACTTAAACCTGCCTGAAAAGTTTCTAGAACTAAAAATTCAAAGAGTGTTTCATCATCAAAAACTGGTTTTCCCCATTCGTTATCATGATAATCAATATATAATTGACTATCTGTTACCCAAAAACACCTATTTTTCATCTACTTAATTTTAATTGGTATAATTTCTGTTTGCCTAGAATTTACATATTCAAAAATATTATTTCCAAAAAAACCAGCTTCTTCTAACATAATTCTAATGTTTTTGCCCCATTCTTTTAAAGCTACAGTTGTATTTAATTCTATGGCATATACTGTATTTTTATGTAAAGGATAATCTCCGTTTACTGGCACTCCGTTTTGAGAATCCCACATACCAATTGTTGTACCAGCACTATGCCCAAACATACCCAAAGGATGCGTATATATAGAAGGAATCAAACCTTCTTTTCTTCCTTGAATTAAAGATTCTTTTAATATTTGATTTCCTGTTTTACCAACTTTCATGTTAGAAGTTAAAATATCTTGTACTCGATTTCCTTTTTTAAAGGCATCTACTAAAAATGTTGGCACAGAATTCTCGTTATCCTTTAAAACATATGCGTGCTGCTGGCAATCTGTATTTAGACCAATATAGGTAATTCCGAAATCGCAATGTAATAAATCGCCTTTTAAGATAATTTTCTTCTCTTTTCCTTTAGAAAAAGACTCTATATGCGATTTTAAAACTTCGTTATTTCTTTGGATATCTATAGTAGGATGAAACCATGTTTCTAAACCTAAATCGGTTACTTTTTGACGTAGACACCACACCAAATCTTCTGTAGTAGTTTTACCTGGAATGATTGTTTTTGATGAAAAAGTTTCTGCAATAATATTGTGTGTAATTTGTACTAGCTCTTTGTACAATTTCATTTCTTTGGCAGTTCTTGTTTCAATCCAACCAATGGCAAGTTTTTCTGCAGAAACCACTTTATTAACATACGATTTTGGTAGGTTTTCTAATAACTCATCATAATCTGTTTTAACCAAACCATCTGCCAAAGCAAAATATTTAGAAATATTTACTCCTATTTTATTCGGATTTCTATTCTTTATAATTTCCGATAAAGCTTTCCATTGATCTGGCTCTTTTTCTTTATCCCAAGCAGATTTTATATTTTTACCAATATCATATCTTGCAACTGCTAATCTTTCTAACGTATTTTTAGCTTTATCTCTATAAAAAACAATAATAGTTCTTCTTCGTGCATTTAACCAAGTAGCGGGTAACATGGTTTTTAAAACAGGATCTTCGTTGTATTCTCTAGAAATTAACAGCCACATATCTATGTCTGCAGCATCCATTAATTGTGGCAATAAATTAGTAAATCGATCTTCTAATAAATTATCTTTTAATATTGCTCTTTCTCTTTCTGATAAAATCTGAGCTTGAGAAAATTGAAAAGTAAAGACAAAAAGTAGAATTAAATATTTCATAATTAAAGGTTAGTTAATGGATAAAATTAATGTTAAATCAATTAAAAATCAATCTATTTCAGATTATTTTTTGCAACTTTACTAACATTAAAATCTCTGATTATGAAAATCTTAAAATATATTTCTTTTCTAATTTTATCTTGTATTGTACTTTTTTCTTGTGCATCTACATTAAGCAACTCAAATAATAGCACAAAAGAAGAACCTGTGGTAATTGCAAATGATAGTTTAGAATACGAGATAATTATTATTGATCCGGGTTTTTCATCTTACCTTGCTAGTGTTGCAAAACCGAAGGGTTTTATGACCAAA
The DNA here is from genome assembly GCF_055693625.1 of Polaribacter sp. HA6-7. Lineage (NCBI taxonomy): Bacteria > Pseudomonadati > Bacteroidota > Flavobacteriia > Flavobacteriales > Flavobacteriaceae > Polaribacter > Polaribacter sp. HA6-7. The sequence continues at coordinate 577,644 of NZ_CM146338.1, read as the reverse complement.
ATTATCTAGAAGCTAGAAATAAAGCTTGGGTACTTACCTGGAATCAGCGCGCTCAGAATCCAACAAGTTATAATCAAGGAATTTATGAAAACATAATAGATTATAATTCTAACACAGATTATGGCTATGAAGTTAACTACAAACTTTTTAATTATTTTCTATTTGCTCAAAGAAAATATAAAATGAGTTTGGGAGGCGGTTTTAGAACCGGAAGAATTAATTAGCTTTTGTATAAGAAACAAAACTGTAATCTAATTTATTTTTTTCATCCGCTGTAAAATCTTCTCTAGAATCTTCTTTCCAAATTTTTGGGTCTATTTCCGGAAAAAATACATCCGCTTCAAAAGATTTATGCACCAATGTAATATCTAGTCGATCTGCTAAATTTTTAGCAATTGTTTCTTTGTAAATTTGTGCACCACCAATTATAAAAATCTTTTCTTCTTCTTTCGCCATTTCAATAGCTTCTTCTAAACTATTAGCAATTAAGCAACCATCTTTAAAGTAATTTTTATTTCTTGTAATAATAATTGTGGTTCTATTTGGCAAAGGCTTACCAATAGATTCAAAAGTATTTCTACCCATTAAAATATAATGACCTGTTGTAACTTTTTTAAATCTTTTAAATCTGCAGGTAAATGCCAAATTAAATCGTTGTCTTTACCTAAAGCGTAATTTTGTGCAATAGCAGCTATAACTGTAATCATATTAATTGAATAAATTATTAATTTTACTATTTATCTTAAAAGGTAGAATAAATGTTACTGCCACACTTTTGCCATTTAGCTTTGCTGCTTTTTTAACTTTAAACTCTTCTACCACTCGTACGATTTCCTTATGTAAATCTTTATCTTTCTCACTTGTATTTATAACTTTTACATTCTTATTTAGATCAATATGAATTTCAACATAAAATTTATAATCAGTTATTACAAGTCCTAAAATTTTATAATCTACTTTAGATAGGAACTTTTTTTGTAAAAAGGAATTGAACTTTGCTCTATTTTTTGAATACAAAGCCTTTGTTCCTTTAAATAATGGATACTCATCTACTTGAATTAATTTATAACTCTTAATTTCTTGAGCATTACTGTAACAGGTAACTATCAATGCAATTATTATAAATATCTTTTTCATTATACAAAAATAAGAGAAACTTTACTTAGTTACACTTTTTTATGCCTTTTTACAATTATACAAGAAAAAATTTAAATCGATTTCGTTAAAAACTACTGATTTTCAAGTGATAAAAAGATTAAAAACTATTGTATAAATACTAAATTATAAGAATCATTTTATAGATTTTACAATATAATTATATCAGAATTACAAAAGTGATAATTCTTTATTAAAACACTAATTTTAGGCTTGTTATGTTCTAATACTTGTATACTTTTACTTAAAAATTTGAGACAATTTTTAAATACAAAAGACTATGGCAATTAAAAAACAATTTTTAAAAAGCAAACCTGTTTGCAAAGTAACTTTCTCTATTTCACGAGAAGAAGCTAGTAATGTAGCTGTAGTAGGAAGTTTTAACGAATGGAATGCTGCTTCTACTCCTTTAAAGAAATTAAAGAACGGTACTTTTAAAACAACTGTAGATTTAGAAGCTAATAATTCTTACGAATTTAGATATGTAATAGACGGCGTTTACACTAATGATGCAGAAGCAGATAGTTTCTCTTGGAACGATTATGCAGGTGCAGAAAACAGTGTATTGACTGTATAAAATAAAAAAGACTCTCAATTAATTGAGAGTCTTTTTTATTTAAATGGCAACTTTTCCTTTTATATGAGGATGCGGATTGTAGTCTAACAATTCGAAGTCTTCGAATGTAAAATCTTCAATATTTTTTATATTCGAATTCATCTTCATTTTTGGTAAAGGCCTTATATCTCTAGACAATTGCAATTCTAATTGTTCTTTATGATTATTATAAATATGAGCATCACCAAATGTGTGAATAAATTCTCCTGCCTCATAACCACAAACTTGTGCAACCATCATTGTAAATAAAGCATAAGAAGCAATATTAAAAGGTACACCTAAAAATATATCTGCACTTCTTTGGTATAATTGACATGATAATTTTCCGTCTGCTACGTAAAACTGAAAAAATGCATGACAAGGAGGTAAAGCTGCTTTTCCGTTCGCTACATTTTCAGAAAAAGAAACTGACGTATCCGGCATTACAGAAGGATTCCAAGCAGAAACCATCATTCTTCTAGAATTTGGATTTTCTTTTAAAGTTGCAATTACATCTTTTAATTGATCAATTTCATCACTATTCCAATTACGCCATTGATGCCCATAAACAGGACCTAAATCTCCGTTTTCATCTGCCCACTCATTCCAGATTCTTACGCCATTTTCCTGCAAATATTTAATATTTGTATCTCCTTTTATAAACCATAAAAGTTCATAAATTATAGATTTTAAGTGTAATTTCTTTGTGGTAACCATCGGAAAACCTTCACTTAAGTCAAATCTCATTTGATAACCAAAAACACTTTTTGTTCCTGTACCTGTTCTATCTCCTTTTTCGTTTCCGTTTTCTAAAACGTGCTTTACTAAATCGTGATATTGTTTCATTTTATGATGTAAAGTGTTAATTAGATTTATTTTTCTAAAATAAATAAGTGTAAAAATAAAAAAAGCTTCAAATGGTTTTATGAAGCTTTTTAAATAATATTTTAAAGTTATTAACTATTTAAAAAATAGTTTTTTTGTCTTAACCAATAATCATACCTGCAATAGTTGCAGACATTAAAGAGGCTATTGTACCACCAATTAATGCTTTCATTCCGAATTCTGACAATACTTTTCTTTGACCAGGAGCCAAAGAACCAATACCACCAATTTGAATACCAATTGAAGCAAAATTTGCAAAACCACATAACATATAAGTCGCCATAATTATCGATTTATTATATGCTAAATGTGTTGCATTTGCAACATTTTTTAATTCTGCTAACTGTATATAACCAACAAATTCACTTGCTGCTAGTTTAATACCTAATAATTGCCCCATAAGTGTCATATCTTCTGTTGGCACACCTATTAACCACATTAACGGTGCAAAAACATATCCTAAAATAAACTCTAAAGACAACTGATCATATGCTGTATTATTTGCTATAATTTCATTTAAAGAAGATAAATCTCCTATTAAACCTAAACCACCGTTTATCATTGCAATTACAGCTACAAAAACCAATAACATTGCACCAACATTTACAGCCAATCGCAAACCTTCTGTTGTTCCGTTTGCAATTGCATCTAAAATATTAGAACCTATTTTTTCTTGCGAAACGGTAACATCTGTATTTACTTCTTCTGTTTGCGGATATAGAATTTTAGAAATTACAATTGCACCAGGTGCAGCCATAACAGACGCTGCTAATAAATGCTTTGCAAAAACCAATTCTAATTCTTTGTCTCCTCCACCCAAAAAGCCTATATAAGCAGCCAATACTGCTCCGGCAACTGTTGCCATTCCGCCAATCATTACTAAAAGCATTTCAGATTTATTCATCTTTTCTAAATATGCTTTAATTAATAATGGTGCTTCTGTTTGTCCTAAGAAAATATTACCTGCAACAGATAAACTTTCCATACCGGAAATACCTAAAAACTTAGACAATACAATTGCTAAGATTTTAACCATCCATTGTATAATTCCTAAATAAAATAACAGTGAAGTTAATGCAGAGAAAAATATAATTGTAGGTAAAACTTGAAAAGCAAAAATATATCCAAACGTGTCCATATCTGCAATTAAACCATCAAATAAAAACTTACTTCCGGCTTTTGTATATTCTAAAATTTCAATAAAAAGCTTACCAACCAATTCAAATGCTTTCTGAATAAAAGATACTTTTAAAACGCCAATTGCAATAATTAACTGTAACGCTAAACCAATTCCTACTTTTTTCCAATCGATAGCTTTCTTTTTAGAACTAAATAAAAAAGCGATTACAATTAAAGAAAACATACCTAATGCACCACGCCAAAAACTAGTAAAAGTAAAGCTACCACTCTCTATAATACCTTCATTTTCTAAAACTGATTTTGTTTCTTCTACTTCTTCTACCTTTTTAATTGGTGTTACGTTATCTGTTTCTGCCAATACTATTTTGGTATATTCTGGCGATGCTAATGTATATGTTACATCTCCTTCAGATAAAACCAAGCTTGCATTATCAAAAGATACAATATTAAAATATCTTAATTCTTCTTTTGGTGTTGTAGCATTAAGAATTATAAGATTATTTTGTCTTAAGTAAGTTCCTGTAGAAGCTGGTTTATCTGCGTATGCAGGAAGTTGAAATTTACCATCGGATAAAGAAAAAACTTTTGTTTCTTCTGATTGAAGTAAAGATGTTCCGTCTGATTTTTTTACAGAATTAAAGGTCCAATTTTGTTCTAAATCTTGCCCAAAAATTGAAATTGAAATAAAACAAAAGGCAATTAAAAATATATTTTTCATAAGGTAAGTTTCGTGTTAAGACCGTTTACTAATTTCGTCTCTAATTTTTGCTGCCAATTCATAATTTTCATTAGCAACTGCTTTGTCTAACTCTTGATTTAGCTCTGTTATAGATTTTTCTGCATAAGAATCTGATTTATCTACTTCTAAAATTGTATCAATTTCTGATGTAATTTCATCTTCAGCATCATCTGTTAAACCTAATTCTTCTTCAATTTTTAAATAAACACCTGCTTTGTCTAAAATGTTTTCGTAGGTATAAATTGGTGCTTGAAAACGTACTGCAATTGCAATTGCATCTGATGTTCTTGCATCTATAACTTCTTGTTCTCCGTCTTTTTCGCAAATTAAACTAGAAAAGAAAACACCGTCTACTAATTTATGAATAATTACCTCTTTTATTTCTATTTGAAATCTATCTGAAAAGGTTTTAAACAAATCGTGTGTTAATGGTCTTGGTGGTCTTATTTCTTTTTCTAAAGCTATGGCTATAGATTGTGCTTCAAAGGCTCCAATAATTATTGGTAAAGTTCTACTTCCTTCCATTTCACTTAAAACTAATGCATATGCACCAGTTTGTGTTTGGCTGTAAGAAATTCCTTTTATGGTTAGTTTTATTAAACTCATATATCTTTCTGCGGGAAATAAAATTAGCTTTTTTTAAAATTATTTTAGGCTAATTTTTAAGGGCACAATTTACTAAAAAATTAGATAGTGAAAACAGTTATTTTTTATACTTTACTTTTTTAGTTATAATAAAGCCTGCGTGAAGGATAGAGCTATTGTTTGAGCTCTTTTGTTTTGTGAAATAAAATGGAACAAAACAAAAAGCGAGTAGCGAAAGCCTGACGAAATTATGATTTTAGAAATTGATTAACTTAAAAAAACCTATCAAAACAATAAATTCTGATAGGTTTTTGAAATGCTATTACTTCATAATTTGGGCACGCCCAAACTATTTAAGCGGCTTTAAACGCTTTTAATTTTTCTATTAATTTAGGTACAACTTCAAAAGCATCTCCTACAACTCCGTAATCTGCTGCCTTAAAAAATGGTGCTTCCGGATCTGTATTAATAACTACTTTTACTTTAGATGCATTAATACCTGCCAAATGCTGTATTGCACCGAAATACCAATTGCAATATATAAATTAGAAGCAACTGGTTTACCTGTTTGCCCAACATGCTCTCCGTGAGGTCTCCAACCTAAATCTGAAACTGGTTTAGAACAAGCTGTTGCAGCGCCTAAGACTTCTGCTAACTCTTCTACCATTCCCCAATTTTCGGTCCTTTTAAACCTCTACCTGCAGAAACTACAGTATCTGCATCTGCAATTGTTACTTTACCGGTTACTCTTTCTATATTTTCTGATGTTACGCCCGATGCAGCAACTTCTGCATCAAAAGCCTCTACAGTTCCTTCTACTGCATTCTCATGTATACCAAAAGAATTTTTTGCTAAACCAATAACTTTTTTGTCTGTAGAAATTACAGTATTAGAAAATGCTTTGTTAGAAAATGCTTTTCTTTTTACTGTAAAAGGACTTGTACTAGATGGTGCAGCAACTACATTAGATGCATAACCTGCTTCTAAAGAAACGGCTACTAAAGGTGCTAAATATAAACCATCTATACTAGAATCTACAACTACAACAGATGCACTTTCTTTTGCTGCTGCTTGTTGTACTACTGCTGCATATTGTTTTGCATTAAATGTTGCTAAACTATCGTTAGAAACCGCTAAAACTTTTTCTGCACCATATTTATGTAATTCTGAAGAATCAGCAGCGTTTATTGTTAAAACAACAACATTTTCACCTAACTGTTCTGCAACTTTTTTTCCGTAAGAAACTACTTCAAAAGCAGTTTTCTTAAATTTTCCGTCTGTTGAATCGGCAAATACTAAAACTGACATATTTTTTATTTTTATATTTTCTAAAGCATTAAAGCGCTTAGAGAAAATGAATTTTTAATTATTTTTTTGATAAAATTTAGAATGTAAAAACTTTTACCGAAACTTAAATAACTTTAGCTTCGTTGTGTAATAAATTAATTAACTCATCTAAATTATCTGCATCTACTAATTTAACAGCTCCTTTTGGTGCTGGTTTTTCGTAAGTTTGAATATTTGTTGATGCATTTGCGCCAGTAGCTTCTACTACTTGTAATGGTTTTTTACGTGCCATCATAATTCCTCTCATGTTAGGAATACGCAAGTCTTTTTCTTCTACAATACCTTTTTGTCCACCAACTACTAATGGTAAAGTTGTTGCTAAAGATTCTGTACCACCATCAATTTCTCTTTTTGCATTTACGCTTGTACCGTCTACTTCCATCTCTACACAACCGTTAACAAAGTTAAAATCTATTAATGATGCTAACATTCCTGGTACCATTTGACCATTATAATCTGCAGATTCTTTACCTGCTAAAACTAAATCGAAACCACCGTTTTTTACAACTTCTGCTAATTCTTTAGCTACTAAAAACCCATCTGTTGGTTCTGCATTTATTCTAATAGCGTCATCTGCACCAATTGCCAAAGCTTTTCTTAGCGTTGGTTCTGTTTCTGCACCACCAACATTAACAACCGTTACTGTAGCACCTTGCTTTTCTTTAAACCACATTGCTCTTGTTAAACAAAATTCGTCATAAGGATTAATTACAAACTGCACACCGTTTTTATCAAACTCAGCATCATTATTTGTAAAATTAATTTTTGAAGTGGTATCAGGTACGTGACTAATACAAACTAATATTTTCATAAATTATAATTTTATATTCTTTTCTTGTTGACGAAATTACGGCTTTTTTTAAAAAATACTATGCGTGCATAGTATTTTTTTATTTATTTATCAATTTAAGATAAATTGTTGTTTAGATTTTTAGCCTTTTCTAAAAAATACATGAGAATAAATGGAAGTATCATAGACAAATACGAAATATCAAATAAATTACCATTTATGTTTGCATAAAAACCTTCCTCAATTACATTTAATATAAAAGTAACAAACATTAATCCTGATAAAATATAGGTTGAAAACAAAAACACATCACTACTATTTTTAACTTTAAACGAAAAAACGAATGGAAGTAATAGAGAAATTAAGATTAAAATCTTTGGAGCATATCTCGGTTTGATGATTAAACGGATTGTGTTCTTTTATGAATGTTAAACTTGGTAAGTCTATAAAAACAGGTAATGAAATAAAAATTAATGACATTAAAAAACATAAAATAAAAAGCAACTTCTTATAAGGTTTTACTTTTATAAATTCTGAAAACATAAATATGGTTAAGGGTATTGCGACAATACCTCTTGTTAATACTAAAAAAGCAGAAAAGAATGCAATTAAATAGGACTGTTTAAAAATATTATTCTTGAATTTTTGCTGCCAAATTGAAATAAAAAGAAGGACTAAAATACAATTACTCATCAAATCGCTTTTACCAATAACTTCCCAAAAATATGAAGGTGCTAACGTAAATAGTAAAAAAATAAAAACCTTTTCATCATTTTTAATTTTAGAAAGTATAATAAATATCGACAAAAACAAAAAAGTAAATGGTTGTAAAAAACCAACATCTCCTAACAAATAAAATGGCAACCCAACATAAAATAAACCTGGTAAGTTAGAGGTAGTATTGCCCAAATGATCTAAAATAGCATAAGGATATTTTCCTTCTAAAATACTTTTTATTAAAACCTCTAAAGCAGACCATCTATCCGTATTTAAGCTTAATCCGTCTACTTTTAAATTAATAAACATCAACAAGCAAAAAAAGCACAAAGAAAAAGCAAACAAGATAAAATTCATTTTTTTAACATTGTTTAAAATTGCTTTTACTTTATTATACAGTAATAGACTAAAAATAATTAAAACAATATAAAATAGCATAAAAATAAAACTAGGTAACCCCTCTATTCTATTTGAATACTTTAAAACAAAAAGTGAATTTATAATTATATATACAATTAAAAAAAACTTTTTTTACTAACAAAATCAATAAACATGTTCAAAATATAAAATTCTTCTATTTTTGATATAAAAGTACATTTTATTTACTCATAAATTCCTTACTTTTGCTTATCAAAAAACAAACAATAATTTAGATTCAATGAAGACAGTTCAATTTAGAGAGGCAATTTGTGAAGCCATGAGCGAAGAAATGCGCAGAGATGAAAGCATTTACTTAATGGGTGAAGAAGTTGCAGAATATAATGGAGCTTATAAAGCTAGTAAAGGAATGTTAGACGAGTTTGGTGCAAAAAGAGTTATAGATACTCCTATTGCAGAACTTGGTTTTGCAGGTATTGCAATTGGTTCTGCTATGAATGGCAACAGACCTATTGTAGAATACATGACTTTTAACTTCTCTTTAGTTGGTATTGATCAAATTATTAACAACGCAGCAAAAATTAGACAAATGTCCGGTGGGCAATTCAATTGTCCTATTGTTTTTAGAGGACCAACTGCATCTGCAGGTCAATTAGGAGCAACACACTCTCAAGCATTTGAAAACTGGTTTGCAAACACACCTGGTTTAAAAGTTATTGTACCATCTAATCCATACGACGCTAAAGGATTATTAAAAGCAGCTATTAGAGATGATGATCCGGTAATTTTTATGGAGTCTGAACAAATGTATGGTGATAAGATGGAAATTCCGGAAGGAGAGTACATTATACCAATTGGTGTTGCAGACATTAAAAGAGAAGGTACAGATGTTACTATTGTTTCTTTTGGTAAAATTATTAAAGAAGCTTACAAAGCTGCAGACGAATTAGCAAAAGACAATATTTCTGTAGAAATTATAGATTTAAGAACTGTGCGCCCTATGGATCACGCAGCTATTTTAACTTCTGTAAAGAAAACAAATAGATTAGTAGTGTTAGAAGAAGCGTGGCCATTTGCAAGTGTAGCGTCAGAAATTACATATAGAATTCAAAACGAAGCATTCGATTATTTAGATGCTCCAATCAAAAGAATAACTACTGCAGATGCACCAGCACCTTACTCTCCTGTTTTATTCGAAAAATGGATTCCGAATGCACAAGATGTTATAAAAGCAGTAAAAGAAGTAATGTATATTTAATACATAATTTTACATAAATTTTAAAAATCCTTTTTTCTTAGTTTGAAAAAAGGATTTTTTCATTCTAAATAAGTTCGAAAACCATTGCGCAAATACACTATAAAATATATTGAAAAACTTATAAGATTTACTACTTTTGCAATAAGTTTAAAAGATAAATAAGAAATTTATGAGTTCAGAAGATAAGAAGACTTTTGATGTTTTAATAGAGATACCTAAAGGAAGTAGAAATAAATATGAGTATGATTTTGATTTAAATAAGATTCGTTTTGATAGAATGTTATTTTCTTCTATGATGTACCTTGCAGATTATGGTTTTGTACCAGAAACTTTAGCTTTAGATGATGATCCGTTAGATGTATTAGTATTAGGTCACGAGCCAACTTTTCCTATGTGTGTTATCGAAGTAAAACCAATTGGTGTATTTCATATGACTGACGAAAAAGGACCAGATGAAAAAATTATTTGTGTGCCAATTTCAGATCCTATCCGGAACAATAAAAGTGATATTTCTGACTTAAATCCTCATAGATTAAAAGAAATAGAACATTTCTTTAAAGTTTATAAAGATTTAGAAAAGAAAAAAGTAGATGTTGGTGGATGGGGAGATGCTAAAGAGGCTTACCAAATATTCTCTGAATCTGTAAAAAGATATGAAGAAAGCGACTACAAAAAAGTAGATCAATTTAAAATCTAAATACATGTTATAAGTATTTTAAAACTCTTTAAATAATTTTAAAGAGTTTTTTTGTTTCAAACTTTATTCCAAGTCATATTTTTATCATATTACCACAAATCAATTATTCAGAATAACTATCAAAAAAATTACATAATCCTTTATTTTAAGCCTATTTTATGTGAAATTTATTTTTTTATACACTTTAAATTGAATTTATTACATTTACAATCATTTTTTAACTAATCAAATAAATTTAATATATGGAATCACTAATGATTTGGATGCCGATTGCAATGGCAGTATTAGGTTTAATCTACATGTGGATTAAACAAACTTGGGTAATGAAACAAGATGCAGGAGACGGTAAAATGAAAGAAATTTCTGATTACATTTATGAAGGTGCGCTTGCTTTTCTAAGCGCAGAATATAAGCTATTAGCAATTTTTGTAGTTATTGTTAGTATTGCACTAGCAGCAGTTTCTTTTATTGTACCAACCACTCACATCTTAATTGTTGTTGCTTTTATATTTGGTGCTGTTTTTTCTGCTTTTGCAGGTAATATCGGTATGAAAATAGCTACAAAAACAAATGTTAGAACTACACAAGCAGCCAGAACAAGTTTACCAAATGCATTAAAAATTTCTTTTGGCGGTGGTACTGTTATGGGACTTGGTGTTGCAGGTTTGGCTGTATTAGGCTTAACTGCTTTCTTTATTGTTTTTTATCAAAAATTTATGGGCGGAGTCCGGACTTCTACCACCGATATGACAATTGTTCTAGAAACTTTAGCTGGTTTTTCTTTAGGTGCAGAATCGATTGCTCTTTTTGCTAGAGTTGGTGGCGGAATCTACACAAAAGCTGCAGATGTTGGTGCAGATTTAGTAGGTAAAGTAGAAGCAGGAATACCCGAAGATGATCCTAGAAACCCAGCAACTATTGCAGATAATGTTGGTGATAATGTTGGTGATGTTGCAGGTATGGGAGCCGATTTATTTGGTTCTTACGTTGCTACCGTATTGGCAGCAATGGTTTTAGGTAATTATGTTATTAAAGATATGGGCGGAAGTATAAACGACGCTTTTGGAGGAATTGGCCCTATTTTATTACCAATGGCAATTGCAGGTGCTGGAATTATAATTTCTATTATCGGTACAATGTTGGTAAAAATTAGTGATAACAACGCTAAAGAATCTCAAGTTATGGGAGCTTTAAATAAAGGAAATTGGACTTCTATTATTTTAGTTGGTCTTTCTTGTTTTGGTTTAGTTACTTGGATGCTACCGAAACTATGACTATGGAGTTTTTTGGTGAAGGTCTACAAGAAATTTCTTCTATGAGAGTGTTTTACGCAACTTTAGTAGGTTTAATTGTAGGTGCAGTAATCTCATCTGTAACCGAATATTATACCGGTCTAGGAAAATCTCCTATTCTTAAAATTGTGCAACAATCTTCTACAGGTGCAGGTACAAATATTATTGCAGGTTTAGCAACAGGTATGATTTCAACTTTTCCTTCAGTATTATTATTTGCTGGTGCAATTTGGGCTTCTTATGCTTTTGCTGGTTTTTATGGAGTCGCATTAGCTGCTTCTGCAATGATGGCAACTACAGCTATGCAATTAGCTATTGATGCATTCGGGCCAATTTCTGATAATGCAGGTGGTATTGCAGAAATGAGCGAGCAAGAACCAATTGTAAGAGAGCGTACAGATATTTTAGATTCTGTAGGTAATACAACAGCTGCAACAGGAAAAGGTTTTGCGATTGCTTCTGCCGCTTTAACTTCTTTAGCGCTTTTTGCTGCGTATGTAACATTTACAGGAATAGACGGAATTAACATTTTCAAAGCTCCGGTTTTAGCAATGTTATTTGTTGGCGGTATGGTACCAGTTGTTTTTTCTGCTTTGGCAATGAATGCCGTAGGTAAAGCTGCTATGGAAATGGTACAAGAGGTTCGTAGACAATTTAGAGATATTGCAGGTATTATGGAAGGCACAGGAAAACCAGAATATGATAAATGTGTAGCAATATCTACACAAGCGTCTTTAAAAGAAATGATGTTACCAGGTTTATTAACTATTGGTTTCCCTTTAGTAATAGCATTTCTTCCTTTGGCTTTTGGTATGGATAAATTAGCTATCGCAGAAATGTTAGGTGGTTATATGGCAGGTGTAACAGTTTCGGAGTTTTATGGGCAATTTTTCAAAATAATGCTGGTGGAGCTTGGGATAATGCAAAAAAATCTTTTGAAGCTGGTGTAGAAATTGATGGAGAAATGACGTATAAAGGTTCTGATGCACACAAAGCAGCTGTTACCGGTGATACTGTTGGAGATCCTTTTAAAGATACTTCGGTCCGTCAATGAATATTTTAATTAAATTAACTTGTTTAATTGGTTTGGTTATAGCTCCTATTTTAGGTGGACATACTGAAAATAAAGTTCAAGGTAAAGAGGTTAAAAAAGAAATAATAATAAAGCAAAAAGACAATAAACTTGCAAAAGTTTCTAAAACTGAAACTGTAAACAAAAGTTATAACTTGAAATAAAATACTTTAAAAATAAGAGCATAAAAAAAGCTGCATTAACTGCAGCTTTTTTTATCAATAATAAGATAAATTATTTCTTATAAATTACTTTGTAATCATCACCAATTTTTTGGTTTAAGTCTTCTATTGTTTTAAAATACTTATATCTTGTATTAAAAATTCTATCCGGTTTTTCACCAACAATATAATATTTTACATTTAAATCTGGCGCGTTTAATGTAATCTGATCTGAGATTCTCATCTTTTTATCATTTATAGATTGATCCATTTCTTCTAACATAGAAATAACAACTAAATTATTGTTCATGGCTCTAATCTCTTTAATGTCAATCTTGTGCTCTTTATCTGTAACTTCTACTTCTACCATTAAAGTTTGCTCTTCCTTTTCTAACGTATCATCATCATTTGGCATATCTACGTCTACATAAGGCACTTCTACCTCTGTTTCTTCCATTACCACCACTACTTTAGGCACTTTTACAGTTTTAGTTGTTGTACCTACGTTTACATCTGCCCAATCTACATCAAAAGATGGTAATTGTCCTGCTTCTGTATCTACATCAATATCTACATCCGGTAATTTAGTTTTTTTCGTTTGATCTACATCACAGCTATACAATACAGTTGCTGCCATTATTGTCATAATAATTTTTTTCATAATATTTAAAATTTTGGTTAAACTTAACATGCTCTTTATAAAAGCACGTGGCAAAACTAAAGGTATTTAACAGTTCTTATTAGCTCAAAAAAATCTTCTTAACTCAAATAATAGTAAGAAAATTCATTACTTCCTCTATACAATTAGTATTTTTGTTTGAACCTAATTAATTTATAAACCCTAATAATACATGTCACTTTTCAGTAAAGATCCTTTACAAATAATTGTTTTTAATAGTTATGGTAGCGATACACATTTTTATATTAGAGGTAGAGCTTTACAAGATGAAAATATCAACCTAGAAAAAAACAATATTTTTAGTTTGTTTGTAAATACCTGGAAGCGTTTTGAAAGTGATGAGGTTCGAAATACAGCCTTAACAATTCAATTACCAAATAACCATAAAATTGAAACTAAAACAGATAATAAAGGTTATTTTGAAGTTTCTGAGACCTTAAATAATTTAACTAGTTTAACTGATACCGAAGGGTGGTTAAACTTTGAAATTTCGTTTACCGATACTAATATCAACAGAAAAATTACCAAAAACAATAGATTTTTAGGTAAAATGTTGATACCTAAATTAACAGTAGACTACGGAATTATAAGCGATATAGACGACACCATTTTACATACTGGCGTTATTTCTAGAATGAAATGGCGTGTACTTATAAATACATTTTTTGTTTCTCCTTTAAAAGGAAAGCACTTGTTGGTGCTGCAGAGTTTTACAACTTGTTACATCTTGGTAAATCGGCAAAAACGCAAATCCTTTGTTTTATGTTAGTCATAGTCCTTGGAATTTATATCGATATTTAGACTTTTTTCTTGAAAAAAATAATTTTACGGAAGGAGCTGTTTTGCTAAGAACTGCGGGTAGTATTTTTAAGAAAAAAACTATTGAAGAGAAACCACAAAAACAAAACGAAATTAGAAATATTCTTAACACTTATAACGATTTAAAATTTATCTTAATAGGAGATGCGGGTGAACATGATGCTGATATTTATATGGAAATCACTAAAAATTATCCCAATAAAATAAAAGCTATTTATTTAAGAAGTGTGCTACACAGTAAAAAAATGGAACGCATTAAGTTATTGATAGAGAATTATAATGACACCGAATTTTTTATTGTTGATTCTTCTAAAGAAGCTATAGAACACGCAAAAAAACATCATTTTATTGCATAAAAAAACTGTTTAAATTTAATTAAACAGTTTTTTTATATATAAAGTTTTAGTTTTATCTTTTTACTCCGCCTCTAATTAAAGAAAGCACAAATAATACTAAAAATACAAAAAATAATATTTTAGCAATTCCTGCAGAAGCTCCTGCAATTCCTCCAAATCCTAATACAGCAGCAATTAATGCAATTACTACAAATGTGATTGTCCAACGTAACATAATTTTAAAGTTTTAATGGTTAATATATAAATAGATATTCCTATTTCTTACACTACAAATTTAACTGGTTTATAGTGCTTTACTTAACTCTAATAGATTGATTATTAACTCTAATAGAACACAAAAAGCAACTCTAACAAAAAAAAAAAGATGCTTAGCAGCATCTTTTTAGAGTTCTAACTAAAGTTTAAATCTTATGATATTTCTTCTAAAGATTTAATATTGTAAAGACCTGTTTCTATAGTAGCTTTTTGCGATTCTAACACATCTTTAGTACTACTTGGTAAACTTGTTTCTTTTAAAACATCATTATATTCTTCAATAGAAGCTTTCTCTCCTCGTATTGCTTCTTCTAACATAGACTCTTCGTCATCTAAAGAAAATAAAGATTTAACGTCCATCCAAGCTCTGTGAGCTGTTCCTGTTAAACTACCACCTTTATCTACATCTTGGTTAAAAGATTTGATTTCTTTTTTTAATTCGTGCCCAAAAGTATATCTTTCTTCTGCCTTTCTATTAAAGTATATTTTAAGAGAATTGTTCTCTATATTTTCTGCAGCTTTTTTAAATCCTTTTTCTGCATCGTATGTTTTCTCTAAAAGAGCATTTAATTTCTGTCCAACTTCTTGTGTGTAAGTATTCATTTTTCTATTTTTTTTAATGAACGCTCGTTTCGTTTTAAGATGCCAAACGCTTTACATCTATTTGATATTTCAAAATTAGCTCTTATCTAAAAGAACTATTAGTGCAAATACTTTTATAATTAACTCTATAAATTTTTAGAGTTTTTTTTGATATTTATACAGCTATGTTCTCTTTCATGTACTTTCTATAGCTAGTTGCCAAAGTAATTTTTTCTTTTTCTGAAAAAACTTTACCTGATAATTGAAAAAACTGATGTTCTTCATCTTCTAGATGATGCTCCACTTTTTCTTTTAAATCTTTTGCTGTTTTTAACCATGCAGAAGAATCGTAGTCGGTTTCTTCTAATTTTTCTATCAACTCATCTATTTCATGATGTTCTGCAATACCGTGTCTTGCTTTTTCTTGCATCATATCATTAGTAATTAAAGGCTTGTAAAAATGACGTTCTTCTGCGTTTGCATGCACTTCTAACTCTTCTTTTAATTCTTTAAATAATTGATCTCTTAAGTTTGTGTCTCCGAAGTATCAACTAATTTGTCTAAAAGTTCTCTTTGCTTGTCGTGGTCTATTCTTATTTCCTCGTAAATATTCATGATATATTTTTTTTATTTGTTCAAATTTACAGCCGAAATCGAAAATTTTTTAGCTCTTTTCCTAAAAGTATTAATCGATATGATTTTTCTAAATAATTTTAAGTTATCTTTATAAGTAGAACATTTACAGTAACTTCAAGTATTTAATTATGATAACAATTGATATAATTGCGAACAGTCAGAAAGATTTACTTGAACAAATACAGCAAAAAATTGGCGGTTCTATTATAAATAATTGGAACGAAAGTATTCTAACCATAGACAATGAAAATGCTATAGGCACTTTACGATTTGTCCCTTTTGATTGGGGCGTGAATCTACTAGATTTTGACATTACACTTCGAAAAGAGTTTGTTTTTAAAATCTTAGCGCAACCGGAGTTTAATCCTATCCGGTTTTTATATCCTTCAGTTGGTTCTTTTAAACATCGATTTGGTGTAGACAATACAGAAAAAAAGGTAGAACAATTTCAATCTTTAATTTTCACAAATAAAACAGGCGGTTATAATTACCTACATTTCATCAAAAACGAACACTTAAATCTAAATTTAATAGAAATTGTAAGAAAACAATTTTTACAAAAGAGAACCTCTAACGTTTCTAGCCTAAACAAAAAATTATATGAAGTTTTTGCTGATACAGATCATGAAAATCGTTTTTCTAATTATGGTACACTTAATTTAAAAATGGCCGATTTAATTAAGAAGCTCAAAAAAGTAAAAGGCAAAGGGATGCTTAGAATTCTTAAAATTGAAGCTGTAGTGTACGAAATATTGTCTTTACACATACAACAACATAATAGACTTTTAGCTGGTGTACCACTACCAACTTCTTTAGATAAAAGCGAATTAAAAATTATTAGAAAATTAAGTGTACTTATTTTAAAAGACCGGAAAAAGATTATTCTTTAGAAGATTTATCTTTAAAATCAGGTTTAACGCAATCGAAATTACAAGATGGTTTTAAATTTTTATACAATAGAACAGTTACAGAATATATAAGACATGTTCGATTAGAATCTGCTAGAGATTTAATTAGAACTACAGATTTAAATATTTCTCAAATAGTATATTCAATCGGTTTTAGTAGCAGAAGTTATTTTTCTAAAATATTTAGAGAAAAATATGATATCACTCCTAATCAGTTTAAGAAAAGATTAACCGCAGTATTAGAGCAATAAAAAAACCTCAGCGCATTCACGCTGAGGTTCATCAATCAACCAACCACTTATTCGAATATTATAAAAACAATCGAATAACTTTGCTGTTATATTTTATTTAAAAATCTTTTTTATAAATACTAAAGCACTGTATTTACTTAAAAACTTTAGAGAACTACTTAAAATATTTAATGGCTTTAAGCTTTCTTCAAAATCATTTTTCACAACTTTTAGTTCTTCTAATGCGATGTCTCTTTCTAAAGCTAATTGCTTTAAATCTCTGTCAATTTCCTGGAAACTAGTATAGTTTTTCATAACTTTTATATTTAATTAAAAAATACATCAGACATTTTACTAATAACTTTTTTATCTAAAGTTTTTCTAAAAAGATAACAAAGCAATGCAACAACAATTATAATTCCTGCTACAGCTAAATACCCTAAAGCACTACTGTTAAAAAGTTCTCCTAATGCTATTGCTGCCGATATTGATAAGAAAACAAAGCCAATAAAAGCCAAACCTCCTAATAAAAGTATTTTAGCAATCATACCTATAGTTAAGGCAGATATTTGAAACGCTTTTAATTTTGCATGCTCGTAAGATTTTGAAACAAACTCTTTACCAGCATCTGTACCTTTGTCTGCAGAATTACTAAAACTTTTAAAAATGCTCATCTATTTAGACAGATTTTTGTAATTTTTTATTTTTCTCTTTTAACTCTTTCAGCTTTTTCTCTAAAGTAGTAATTACATCTTCTGCTTTATGACTAACGTTAGAAACTACATTTTCTAATTGCGTATCTAAAGTTTCTTTTTTGTCTGAAACAGTAGAAGAAACTTGACTTTGCAATTCGGAAGCTCTTTCTGTCATTTTGTCTTTTGCTGCAATCGCTTCTTCAGAAATTCTCTTTCTTGTTTTTTCTCCTTTATCCGGTGCAAATAAAATACCTAAGGTTGCCCCTATTACTGTACCTGCTAATAAACCTACTACTGTGTTGCTACTATTGCTCATATTTATTTTTTTATGGTTAACTTTCTCTGTTGTTCTAATTATTGCAATTTCTATACCATTATAAGTACACCGCAAAGATAATTTGAAAGAGTAGTTTACATTAACTCTATAACTTCAAATCTTGACTCAAACCAATTTTTAATGAAAAACATGCTTAAAACGCAAAAAACACCTCAAAAAGAGGTGTTTTTATTAAAAAATATGTTTTTATCTAAAAAGCATAACGTTGTGGACCTCCTCTTCGGATGTCTTCACTAGCTACATCTTCAAATTGTTTAAAGTTGTGTCTAAATGCATTAGATAATTTAAAAGCTGTTTTATAGTAGGCTTCATCATTGTTCCATGTAGCTCTCGGACTTAATAATTCCGTTGGTACACCAGGACAACTTCTAGGTTGCGCCACACCAAAAACAGAGTGAATATGATAATCTTCGTATGTGTAACTTCCTAAATCGCCGTTTAAAACAGCAGAAATCATTGCTCTTGTATATTTTAATGGCATTCTTCTACCAACACCATATTGTCCACCGGACCAACCTGTATTAATTAACCACACGTTTACACCTGCATCTTTCATCTTCTTACTAAGCATTTCTGCATATTTAGTTGGATGTAAAGGCATAAAAGGCGCACCAAAACACGCAGAAAAACTTGGTGTTGGTTCTGTTACACCTGCTTCTGTACCTGCAACTTTAGCTGTATAACCGGATATAAAGTGATATGCAGCTTGGTTAGGTGTTAATTTAGATATTGGAGGCAACACACCAAAAGCATCTGCCGTTAAAAAGAAAATATTTTTAGGATTTTTACCAATTGATGGTTTTTTAATATTTTCTATATGATAAATTGGATAACTAACTCTAGTATTTTGTGTTATTGATATGTCTGCAAAGTCTATTTCACCTTTATCGTCCATAATAACATTTTCTAAGATTGCTCCTTTTTTAATGGCTCCAAAAATTTCTGGTTCTTGCTCTTTAGAAAGGTTTATTACTTTGGCATAACAACCTCCTTCAAAGTTAAAAACAGAGTTTTCTGCAGTCCAACCGTGCTCATCATCACCAATTAAACTTCTATCTGGATCTGTAGAAAGTGTTGTTTTACCTGTACCAGATAATCCGAAGAAAATAGCCGTATCACCATCTTTACCAACGTTTGCAGAACAATGCATTGGTAAAGTGTTTTTATAAACTGGTAAGATAAAATTCAAAGCAGAAAAAATTCCTTTTTTAATTTCACCAGTATATCCTGTACCACCAATTAAAGCAATTTTTCTTGTAAAGTTTAAAATTGCAAAGTTATGCTGACGTGTACCATCTACCGCTGCATCTGCCATAAAACCAGGTGCATTAACAACCGTCCATTCTGCATCAAATGTTTTAAGTTCTTCTTCTGTAGGTCTTAAAAACATATTATGAGCAAACATATTACTCCAAGGATATTCGTTTACAACGCGAATATTTAATTTATAATCTTCGTCTGCACAAGCATAAGAATCTCTTACAAATAATTCTTTATCCGAAAGGTAATCGGTTACTTTGTTATAAAGTGCATCAAATTTATCAGCGTCAAATGGTAAGTTAATATCACTCCACCAAACTTGGTCTTTGGTAATATCATCTTTTACGATAAACCTATCTTTTGGTGATCTTCCTGTAAACTCTCCGGTATTAACCGCAATTGCGCCTAAAGAAGATTCTACACCTTGTTCTTTTTCTAAAGTTTCTGCATGCAGTTCATCCGAAGTTAATTGGTAACGAACAGTTGCATTTCTGATTCCTAAATTTTCTAACGAAATCGATTTCGTATTTAGATTTATCATTTCTATAATTTTAGTTGTGTTTCTATTATTACACGACAAAATTAAACAATATTTTTTTACAGAAAAGTTATTTACCTCTTTTTTATGAATATATTATTTATTTGATATTTTTTTACGAATAGTGTAATCATTAAAATCCAACCAATTATAAAAAACAAACCACCCAATGGTGTTACAAACCAAATAGATTTTGCCGTAATTGAAGTTAAATTTATTGCATAAATAGAACCTGAAAAGAATAAAATTCCTAAAAAGAAAAATAAACTTATCTTATTTTTTTGAGAAATTGTAAATCCGTTATAAGTATTTACAAAAAGTAAAACTATTACATGATACATTTGATATCTAACCGCTGTTTCGAAACTAAGCAACTCTGTTGCAGATAAACTTTCTTTTAATGCATGCGCGCCGAAAGCACCTAAAACAATAGCCAAAGCACCAAGCACACTAGTAATAATTAAATTTTTAAACATTTTTAATGGTTTTTGTTTAATTTTAAACAATTAATGTATATTCGTATTACATACAAAAATACATCTTATTCCATGAAAAACATTCTAATTATTGGCGCAGGTAAATCTAGTTCTTCTCTTATAAAATATCTTTTAGACAAATCTGAACAAGAAAATATCTACATTACAATAGGTGATGTATCTGTTGATAATGCAAAAAAATTAATTGGAAAACAAAAGAATGCAAAAGCTATTCAATTGGATGTTTTTGATCAAGAAAATCGCTTAAAGTGTATTGAAAATGCAAATATTGTAATTTCTATGTTACCTGCAAGATTTCATATTGAAGTAGCAAAAGATTGTATCAAATTAAAAAAACATTTGGTAACCGCTTCTTATATATCCGAAGAAATGAAAGCCTTAGATTCTAAAGCAAAAGAAAATGGTTTGGTATTTATGAATGAAATTGGTGTAGACCCAGGAATTGATCACATGAGTGCAATGCAAGTTCTTGATAAATTAAGAGAAAAAAATGCCAAATTACTTTTATTTGAATCTTTTACAGGCGGATTAGTAGCACCAGAAAGCGACACTAATTTATGGAATTACAAATTTACTTGGAATCCGAGAAATGTAGTTTTAGCAGGACAAGGCGGTGCCGCAATGTTTATACAAGAAGGAACTTACAAATACATACCTTATCATAAATTATTTAGACGTACAGAGTTTTTAAAAATTAATGGAAGCGGAAATTTTGAAGCCTATGCTAACAGAGATTCTTTAAAATATAGAAATGTTTACGGTTTAGAAAACATACCAACAATGTACAGAGGCACCATTAGAAAAGTTGGTTTTTCTAGAGCATGGAATATTTTTGTGCAATTGGGTATGACAGATGATACATACATCATAGAAAATTCTGATAAAATGAGCTATAGAGATTTTGTAAATCTATTTTTAGCCTATTCACCTTCAGATTCTGTTGAACTAAAATTACGTTCGTATTTAAAAATTGATCAAGATGATATTATGTGGCAAAAATTAGTTGAGCTTGATCTTTTTAATCCTAAGAAAATTATTGGTTTAAAAAACGCAACCCCTGCACAAATGTTGCAAAAAATTCTCGAAGATTCTTGGACATTACAAGAAGATGATAAAGACATGATTGTTATGCAACATTTATTTGGTTACGAATTAAACGGAGAAAAAAAACAAATAGAAAGTAGCTTGGTTGTTATTGGCGAAAATCAAAAATATACTGCTATGGCAAAAACTGTTGGTTTACCGGTTGCAATTGCTGCTTTAAAGATTTTAAAAGGCGAAATTAAAACTCCGGGAGTACAACTACCTATTTCTAAAGAAGTGTACGAGCCAATTTTAAAAGAATTAGAAAATTACGGAATAAAATTTAAAGAAAAAGAAGTGCCTTATTTAGGTTATAATCCAAATAACGTTATTGGCTAACATAAAAATTTACATATTTAAATAAAAATCTTTTGTAAGATTTTTATAAGCTTCTGTATATTCATGTCGAGAGATTTCTATTGTTAAATTTTCTAACGAAAATTCTTTTTCAATAAAAGAAAACTCTAATAAACTTCTTTTAATTTCTGATGTTTCTGTGCCTTTAACTCGGCAAATTCTAGTAGGAAATAAATGATTTTTTTGCTAAATCAATAAAACCTGTTTCTTCTTTAAAAGGAATAATTACAGAAAAAACACCCGATTTAGATAAAATTTTTGCTGTATTACTTATTAAATCTTCAAATGATAAAGCCGATGTAAATCTAGCTTGATTTACGGCATTGTCGTCGGTTTCGAAATTATCTGTATAAAATGGCGGGTTAGAAACTATAACATCATACTCTTCTTCCTCCTCCTCTATTTCGTCTGCAAATTCTTTAAAAGTTGCATTGTAACAATACAAACGGTCTGCCCAATCAGATTTTTCAAAATTATCTACACTTTGTTCGTAAGCACCTTCATCAATTTCTACAGCATCAATAGTCATTGCATCACAACGTTGTGCTATCATTAAAGAAATAACACCTGTACCAGAACCAACATCTAAAACAGTATCTGGATACTCACCTAAAGAACACCAAGCTCCTAATAAAACACCGTCTGTACCAATTTTCATGGCAGTTTTATCTTGATGCACCGTAAACTCTTTAAATCTAAATGGTTTTGACAAAATATTAGTTTTTTAAACTAAAAATTCTGTGTTTAATTACACAGAACTTTTTAAATAATTAAATTTTAAATATATATTTTTTTAGCAGAGAGAAAGGGATTCGAACCCTTGGTACCGTTACCAGCACACTACCTTTCCAGGGTAGCCTATTCGACCGCTCTAGCACCTCTCTTTTTATAGATAAAGTTCTATAAGTCCGTTAGGAGTTTCTACTTCTATAGTTTTATTTTCTCTATCAACTTTTTTAATAAAATCGTCTACCATTGGTATAAATACCTCGTTACCATCTCTATCGATTTCAAATAATGGTTGAGCAGCTTTGTCATTTATATGAACAATTGTACCGACTTCGCCAAAATTAGCATCAACCACTTTAAAACCTATTACTTCGTGGTAATAAAACTTATCTCCGGTTAGTTTTGGTAACATTGTTGTGGGTAAATAAACACCACATTTTAAAATTGAATCTGCCTCTTCTTCAGAGTAAACATCTTCAAACTGCACACGTAGTTGATTACCTTTATGTAGCGAGCTTTTATCAATAAAAAATGGAACCAGGTTTGTGCCAAATTCGACATAAACTGATTCCATATTTTTGTACAACTCGGGTTCGTCTGTATCTAACTTGATAACAACTTCGCCCTTAAAACTATATTTTGTTACGATTCTGCCCAAATAAAAACAATCTTCTTTACGCATATTCGTATAACTTTATAATTTATTCTGCTGCTTTTTCTGCTGCTTCATCAATAGTTTCTGGAGCTGCTTCTTCTGTAGCTACTTCTTCAGCAACCTCTTCTACAACTGGTTTAGCTGCTTCAATTCTTGCTTCGTTAACTGCTTTTTCTGCTGCTAAAGCTGCTGCTTTTGCATCAGATTGAGCTTTAGATAAACCTGCTTCTTTATCAGCAATTTTTGTAGACTTTGCCTCTAACCAAGCTGCAAATTTTGCATCTGCTTGCTCTTGAGTTAAAGCACCTTTTCTAACACCACCAGCTAAATGATTTTTTAACATTGCACCTTTGTAAGATAAAATGTTTTTTGCAGTTTGTGTTGGTTGTGCACCATTTTGTAACCATTGTACAGCTTTATCTACGTTTAAGTTGATTTCTGCAGGGTTTACGTTAGGATTGTAAGTACCAATTTTTTCTAAGTATTTACCATCTCTTTTTGCACGAGCATCAGCGGCAACGATCCAATAGAATGGTTTCCCTTTTTTACCGTGTCTTTGTAATCTGATTTTTACAGACATAATTTGTTAATTTTTTAAGGTTCTCGACCTTGATTATTAATAATCTTACCATCTCGTGGTAAGTGGGCGCAAAAATACAACTTTTTTTCTATTAATCAACTATTATATTGGCTCACAATGATTTTGATAAAAATGTTAAAGCTTAACCCACTATTTTAACATTAAGACCGTTAAAAATAGTTAAGAAATCACAAACCTTGTTAAACATCTTTTATCTTCTAATTTAGCTTGTATCTTTGAGTTGCAGATGCGAAACAATACACATCTATAAAAAACGATATTGAAATTAAAATGAAAATGACACAATGAAGTACACAGAAAAAATTTCGAATAAGTTAAACGAATTACTAGAGAAAAATTACGATGCAGAGAAAGGATATTTAAACTCTGCAGAAAACGTAGAAAGTTCTAATTTAAAAATTTTCTTTAAAAATAGAGCTTCAGAAAGAAGCCAATTTGCTAAAGAATTAAGAACAGAAATATTGTCTTACGGCCAAATTCCGGAAGATGACGGATCTTTTAAAGGTGCAATGCACAGAA
This sequence comes from Polaribacter sp. HA6-7, assembly GCF_055693625.1. Classification (NCBI taxonomy): domain Bacteria; kingdom Pseudomonadati; phylum Bacteroidota; class Flavobacteriia; order Flavobacteriales; family Flavobacteriaceae; genus Polaribacter; species Polaribacter sp. HA6-7. The sequence continues at coordinate 553,097 of NZ_CM146338.1, read as the reverse complement.
ACTGGATGTCTTTAAAGTCTTTATTTAGTACAAATGATGAAGAGGCAATTTTAGAGGAAGCTTTAAGAGGTGAAAAAGCAAGTTTAGAAGAGTATAAAGAGATTTTAAAGGAAGATGCTTTTGCACCATCAACAAGAAAAATGTTAGAACAACAACAGCAAAAAATTCAATCAGCTATTAATATTTTAATGGTCGAAGAAGAATTAGCATAGTTAATAAATAGTGAAATTTGAATTTGATAATAGTTAGTTAATTAAAAGTCAATCCTTAATTGGATTGGCTTTTTTTTATAAAATGATGTTAAATAATAATTGCTTAACATTAGAGCATGCGTAAAAATTTACATTTATCTGCTAAATCAATTAAACAACATAATGAACGATATTAGACCGATTAATAAAGGTTTTGAAGATTTTAAGCTTTTACCCTATTTACAAAGTTTAAACAAACCAATTAATGATCAATTAATATTTGAGATTGATGTAAAAAAGAACGATTACATCTATTTACCACCAAACAAAGACAATTTTATTTACGAAATAATAACAGGTGCAGTAAAATTAGGTGGCTATTCTGATGACGGTGATAGTTTTGTATATGAAGTTTTACCTCATAATGAGTTTTTTGGTAATTTAAAATATCTAAATGGTATTTTTAATGAATACGCAAAAGCTTTAATCGATTGCAAAATAAGATTATATGACCTAGATTTTTTAAAAACTTAACCACAACAGAACCCGCTGTTACAAATTGGTTTATTTCTTACATTGTAAAAAGATGGTGTTCTGCAGAGGTGAAATTAAAGACTATTAAAGAAAAAAATATTGAAGATAAAGTAAAGTCTTTGCAAGAATATTACAATATCGAAGTTACAAATACAAAAGGACAACGTTTTTTATTGAGTAATCTACTTTCTAAAAAAGACATGGGTGACCTTATTGGAGTCACCCGTCAAACTATTGCTACAACACTTCAAAAAGAAAAACAGCTTGTCTTTTAAATACTGAAATAAAATAATATTTAGAGTAAACGCTTTTAATTATTTTAAAGGATAAACTTGCTCTATTTTTTGCTGTAAAGTATCATCTCCTCGCATTTCCATTCCTACACTATTTTTGTCAAAATTAATTTTTAACACTCCGAAACTTATTGACGACACAACCTTACCAATTCTTGCCGGATTGTATTCTTTTGTAAAATTCTTACTTGCATGCGTCATTCCACTAGAAGTAAAATCAATTAACGGATATGCTAAACCACTTACTTCTTCTTTAGAAAACTCTGATATATGACGATCTCCAGATAATAGAATTACATTATTAGCTTTTGAAGACACAATTAAATCTAACATTTTTTTACGTTCTAACGGAAAATTTGCCCATTTTTCATACGGATGCTTTTCTGCTATTACTTGTATACTACTTAAAATGATATTAAACTGTGCGTTAGAATTAACTAATTCATTTTCTAACCAAGCCCATTGTTTTTCCCCAAGAATCGTACGATTCTCTTGATCTCCGTTTACACTTTTTTTACTGATATCTGTTCTAAAATAACGAGTATCTAACAACATAATTTTCACGGAACCTTTAGCCGTTTTTATAACTTCAGAATGATAAACGCCTTCTCTATTTCTTCTAGCAGAGTTTTTATCAACTCCTAAGAAATTTAACAATAACTCCTGACTTTTTTCTTTTTTCGGATATTCTACACCCGCATCATTTGCACCAAAATCATGATCATCCCAAACTCCTAAAATTTTTGTTTGTTTTAAAAGAGCATCATAACCTTTTTGCTTTTTTTGAAGATTATAATCTGCTTCCATTTTAGCCATATCTTCTGTATCTGCATAAATAATATCTCCTCCCCAAAGCCATACATCTGGGTTTACAGCTGCAACATCATCCCATAATAAATTCTTTTGATTCGGTTTATTACAAGATCCAAAAGCGAGTGTAAAGTCTGCAGTTTTATCGTTTGTAGATTGCTTTGAAGCTGTATTGTTTTCAGTTGATTTAAAGGTTGTTTTACATGAATATACTGTAAAAGCAACAAATACTATTATTATAATTTTTTTCATTGATATTTTTTCTAATTAATGTTAAATTTTGCTACAACAGGTAAATGATCACTAATAATGCTCATTTTATTTGCATTGTATAATTGAGGTACACTTGCAGATTTTTGAATATATTCTTTAAACATATTTGTGTTTATTAAGATATAATCTAATCTACGTTTAGGATCTTTAGAATTGTGCGTCATGATGTTTTTTGGCAAAGGATCGATAAATCTTTCTTTCTTCACTTTTTCATTTAAAAACATATTTATTTCTTCACTTTTTTGTACACTATTAAAATCTCCAAGAACCATAATGTTTTTATTTTTATCCTCTTTTAAAAAACGTTTAAACTGCTGTTTTAAAAAGTTAATCTGTCCTTTTCTCATTGCTATATTTCTCTCTCCTCTACCAGCTTTTAAATGAACTCCCGTAAGAAGAAAATTATAATTTTTACTTGGATAAACTTCTATAGACCACATTACGGTATTTAAATTATTTTGAGTTTGCGCTAATCCGTTTTCATCTTTATAATTTAAAACAGGCGTTGTTACATTACCATAACCATATATTATACCCAAAGGCACTTTGCTCATGACAACTACATTCATATACCAACCATGACTTGGTATATCTGCAAAGTATTTATATCCTAAGTTTTTCAATTTAGTTGCTGCAATATTTTTTAAAAAGCTAGCACTTTCAAACTCTTGAAGCACAACAATATCTGCATTTATCTTAGTTAAAGCATCCGCTAGATAAGCTACTTTATTACTCATTAAAGAGTCTGGGTTATTCTCTCTTTTAGAATCTATGTAGGGGTTATCGAAAGCATCCACAAAATGCTCTACATTCCATGTTAAAACTTTAAAACTTTTTTTATTTACAAACTTATAATCAACAGGTAAAACGGCTCCGGTTTTATTTGCTAGATAATTTTCTTTAGCAAAAGAATTATCTGTATCGATAAGATTTTTAGATTGAGAACAACCAATAATCATTAATAAGGTTACAACTATATATATGCTATATTTCATAAATTACATTTTGTTAAAAAAAGGCCTGATAAAAATTTACCAAGCCTTAAAAACTAAATCAACACTATTTTAATTAAAAGAATATCTAACACCTAATTGTAATCTCCATGGAGTTCCATTAATTGGTTCTGTACCCGCACCAGTTTGTACGCTATAAGTATAACTTTTGGTATTTTGATCGAAACCAGTGATATTCATAAAATTTCTTCTTCTACTAAAGTTATTTGTTCTTCCCCATTCTTTGTTAAGTAAGTTCATAAAATTGAAAACATCTGCAGAAAACTCTAAAGCACTTTTAGAACCATTAAATTCAATTTTTTTCTGAAGACGAAGATCTACAGTTGCTCTAAATGGGTTTTTACCACCATTTCTTTCTGCAAAACCACCAAAACTTTCTCTTAAATACTCTTTAAAACCATCTGTAGTTTCTGGATCGTTTAAAATTTCGTTGTAATCATCTACAATATTTTGTGGTGTACTTGGATCTGCTGGATCGTAGATATATGCAATATCATTGCTCAAGTTAAAATCTCCGTTTGCACTTTTGTTTCCTGAAGTATGTAAAGAATATCTAGATCCGCCAGTACCAACAACAGTAGCACCTAAGGTAAAACCTTTCCAAGTTGGTGTTGCTCCGTTTACAACAAGTTTAGTATCAAAATGATTATCAGAATACCCATAATTTAAATCTCTAGGATCTCCTGTAACAGGTAAAAAAGTAGATGTATTTGCAACACAACAGTTGTAAGAAGAATTATCTTTAGAACTATTTACGGTAAAACTTGCGTTTAAATAACCGTCTTCACCAATTTTTGCAGAACCTTCTACAACTAAAGCTAAATTATCTAGAATTCCATCAGAATTTAAAACCAACGTTCTTCCAACTAAATCGGATGCTCTTGACGCTGTCCAATCTGCTCTTCCGTTTGAAGGAATTGTATTTGCAGGCACAAAAACTTCTCTTCCTTCTGGTGTTACAAAATAAGGCTCTGAAACTAAATTAGCTTCTTGATAAACATAATTGTTCTTAGTATGACTAAAAATTGCGTTTACACCTAAACTATATTTATCTCCGAAAAAGTGTGTATAATTTACGTTTGCCTTGTATATTGTTGGAATTTCGAAATCTGGGCTTACAGCATTTATTGTAGAAAACGGTGTAACACCTGCTGGCACACCAGGAACTGTACTTGGATCGTTTCTGTAACCAGGAAAGTCTGGAGAAGGAACATCTGCACCTGTAACATCAACTGCACCAATTAATGTTCCGCTATTTTGTATATTATTTACTTGCGCATAATAATGTGGCTGAGAAGTAAAAATACCTCCACCAAGTTTTAAAATATCTGTGTCTTTTCCTTTTATATTCCATATTAATTGAAACCTTGGTTGAATATTATCAAAATCTTCCGGCTTTACATCTGTACGAATTCCTAACTCTTGAAAAACTAATGGATTAAATTCTGCCGAATTAACAAATGCTGTTGCGTCATATCTAATGCCTGCAGAAAAATTTAAATTAGGATTGATATCAAATTCTACTTGTCCGAAAACTGATAAATCTAAAACAGTTTGCTTTACCAAAGTAGAACCTTGTAACGGAACTTCTCTTGCAAATCTAGACGGATTTAAATTATCGAAATCATCTAAAGAATCGAAGAAAAAACGACCATTTTGCTCATTTGACAACTGCGTTTCTAATGCAGTTATCATATTATCTGTACCAAAAGTAAAATTAAACTTTCCTTTAGTTAAATAGGTTGTGTTAGAAATTTGTATTTGATTTTCTAAATTTGTTTCTGGTGTAAAACGCTGTCCACCTAACTGCACACTTCTATTACTTGTTTTTCCGTTTGGCAAAACAGATTCTACTTGTACAATTGCTCTTGGTATGTTTTGAGAAGGCAATTCAGAATTTGGACTAAATATACGTTCTGCACGCTGATATTGTACTTTAAATTCGTTGGTTACACTTGGCGTAAAAACAGAACGTAAAGACAAAAACATACTATTTTCTTTTGATACAAAATCAGAAAAAGATTCTGCAATCTCAATACTAGAATTATCACTTACACTAAAAGGATTGTCCCATTTATTATACAAATTTCTAAATGTTAATCTATGCTTATCATTTATTTGCCAATCAAGTCTAAAGAACAGGTTATTTGCCTCTGTTACTCTATCAAATTGACCAATTTGCTGTGAATTACTTACACCATATTTATCTCTACCAATCTGTAAAAATCTATTTAAATTACCTTCAGTTATTCCTAATCTATTCGCATCGTCGTCACTTTCTATATTTGCGATAAATTGAGGATCACCGGCATCTTGTCTTTCGTAAACTAAGAAAAAATGTAATTTATCTTCAATTATTGGTCCTCCAATACTTAAACCAGATTGCGAATTGTAAAAATCTGCACTTCTTTCTTGACCTTGTATTGTATATTGACTTTGTAAATTATCTGCTCTGTGATAAAAAATGCACTTCCTTCAAAATTATTTGTACCAGATTTAGTAACCGAAGTAATAGAGCCACCACCTTGTCTACCTTGCGTAACGTCATAATCGTTTGTAGACACTTCAAATTCTCTAATTGCTTCTTGAGAAATTGTATAAGGTCCACGACCAATTTCACCTGCTGTTAGTGTATTTCTAAAATTTACACCATCAATAGTAACATTTGTAGATGTTCTTCTTTGCCCACCAAGATTTATGCTTCCGCCACCCTGTAAAGGAGACAGACTTGTTAATCTTGTAAAATTTCTTCCTTCGGATGGTAAATTTTTAATTTGACCTGCGCCAATTTTTGTTGATGCGCCTACTTGTTGTATTCTTTTTACAATACTATTTGTAGAAATTACAATTTCACTTAAAGAAGTAGAAGATTCTTGTAAAGTAAAATCTAAAGAAATTGCATCGTTAAGGTTTAACATAAAACCTTTTTTTACAGCATCTTGAAAGCCCAAAAATTTAGCAGTTACATTATAAGGACCTCCCAAAGGCAATTGCTGTATTTTATAATTACCGGTTTCATTAGTTGTTGTACCAGATGTAAAACCAGTAGCCGTGTTTTTTACAATAACAGTTGCACCCATTAAAGGCAAGCCTTCTGCATCTATAATTTTACCTTTAACAGTCGCATTTGTAGCCTGACCATAGGTTTGATTACTGTTTAAAAACAACATACCAAAAGCAAACAATGCTACAATGGTTATTCGTGTTTTCATTATTGATAGTTTCATAATTTAAATAAAAGTTAGGTTTTTAATTAACCTCAAAACTATAATCCAAAACAGCAAAACCGATGTTAAATATTAACATTGATAAAGACTTAATATTAACTTAAGATAGATTTAATATTAAAAAGAATAACCAAATTTGTTATTTTTAAGCAATAAAAAAGTAGTTTTTAATGTTGATAAAAGATTGCATTGTTAGTCTAAAAATCAATAACAAAACTCTAAATTTACAGTCCTTTTCAAAAGAATAAAATCATCAAACTAAAAGCAATTTATGTACTTAATTTTTGATACAGAAACTACTGGTTTACCAAAAAGCTGGAACGCACCAATTACCGATACAGACAATTGGCCAAGGTGTATTCAAATTGCATGGCAATTGCATGACAAAATGGGAAATGTGCTAGAACACAACGATTTTCTTATTCAGCGAGATGGTTTTAATATTCCGTATGATGCAGAAAGAATTCACGGTATTTCTACTGAATTGGCAGAAGAACAAGGTATCAAATTAGATAAAGGTTTAGAACTTTTTAACGAAGCTTTAAAAAAAACAAAATTTATTGTAGGTCAAAATGTTGGTTTCGATATTAATATTATGGGATGTGAGTTTCATAGATTAGGTGTAGAAAATAACTTAACTTCTTTACCTCTTTTAGATACTTGTACAGAAAAAACAGCTACCATGTGTCAAATTCCTGGTGGTCGAGGTGGTAAATTTAAATTACCAACATTAACAGAATTGCACAATCATTTATTTGGCGTTGGTTTTGGTGAGGCTCACAATGCAACTGCCGATGTTGAAGCAACTACACGTTGTTTTTTAGAGTTGATTCGTTTAAGAGAATTTACGCAAGAAGAATTAGATGTAGATGCAGATTATTTTAAGAATTTCTCTGAAGCAAATCCGAAACCAATTCAGGTAATTGGTTTAAAGCACATCAACCTAAAACAAGAAAGCGATAAGATTCGTAAGCGTTTAGAAAAATTAAAAGGAGTTTCAGAAACTAAATCTACATCAGAAGGTTTAGCAGAATTAAAAGATGTACAGTTTTCTCATTTACACAATCACACACAATATTCTGTTTTACAAAGTACCATGCAATTGGGTAACATTGTAAAAGCTGCAACAAAATATAACATGCCGGCAGTTGCTATGACAGATACTGCAAACATGATGGGTGCTTTCCATTTTGTAAACGCAGTTTTAAGTCATAATAAAAATGCGGAAACTCCTATGAAACCAATTATTGGTTGCGAGTTTAATATTTGTGAAGACCATAAAAACAAATCACAAAAAGACAACGGATATCAAGTAGTTTTATTAGCAAAAAATAAAAACGGATATCATAATTTGGCTAAAATGTCTTCTGCAACCTTTGTAGATGGTTTTTATTATGTACCAAGAATAGACAAAGCTTTAGTAGAAAAATATAAGGAAGATATTATTGTTTTAACCGGAAATTTATATGGTGAAGTTCCTAGTAAGATTTTAAATTTAGGTGAAAAACAAGCAGAAGAAGCTTTACTTTGGTGGAAAGATCAATTTAAAGACGATTTTTATATCGAATTAATGCGTCATGATCAACAAGATGAAAAAATTGTTAACGAAACTTTACTTAAATTTTCTAAAAAACATGATATAAAAGTTATTGCGACAAACAATACTTTTTATCTAGATAAAAAAGATGCCAATGCACACGATATTTTATTGTGTGTAAAAGATGGTGAAAAACAAGCTACGCCAATTGGTAAAGGTCGTGGTTATAGATATGGTTTGCCTAATCAAGAGTATTATTTCAAATCTTCAGATGAAATGAAAAAACTCTTTGCAGATTTACCAGAAGCCATTATCAATATTCAAGAAATTGTAGATAAAATAGAAATATTTACGCTTGCTAGAGACGTTTTATTACCTGCTTTTGATATTCGAGAAGAATTTTTATCCGAAGAAGATAAAATCGACGGAGGAAAACGTGGAGAAAATGCTTTTTTAAAACACCTAACTTTTGAAGGTGCCAAAAAACGTTACGGAGAAATTACAGAATCTATCAAAGAAAGGTTAGATTTTGAATTGGAAGTTATTGAAAAAACAGGATATCCTGGTTACTTCTTGATTGTTGAAGATTTTATTAGAGAAGCCGGAAACATGGATGTTGCAGTTGGTCCTGGTCGTGGTTCTGCCGCAGGTTCTGTAGTTGCATATTGTCTTTGGATTACAAATATTGATCCCATTAAATATGATTTACTTTTCGAGCGTTTCTTAAATCCAGAACGTGTTTCGATGCCCGATATTGATATTGATTTTGATGATGAAGGTCGTGGACGAGTTATGGATTATGTAATTGACAAATACGGCGCAAACCAAGTTGCTCAAATTATTACTTACGGTACAATGGCTGCAAAATCTTCTATTAGAGATACTGCCAGGGTTTTAGATTTACCGTTGTTTGAAGCCGATAGAATTGCAAAATTAATTCCAGGAATTAAACTAAAAAATATTTTTGGTGACGATCCTAAAAGTAAAGGAAAAGTTGATGGTTTACGTGCAGAAGAAAAACAACTTGTAGAAGAACTAAGAACTATTTCTTATGGTTCTGATTTAGCATCAGAAACTGTAAATAAAGCAACAATATTAGAAGGTTCTGTTAGAAATACTGGTATACATGCATGTGGTGTAATTATTACGCCTGGTGATATTACTAATTATGTTCCGGTTTCTTTGGCTAAAGATTCCGACATGTATGTTACCCAATTTGACAACTCTGTAGTAGAAAATGCAGGTTTGTTAAAAATGGATTTCTTAGGATTAAAAACGCTTACTTTAATTAAAGACACCGTAAAAATTGTAAAAGCTAGACATGGCGTAGAATTAGATCCAGAAAACTTTTCTTTAGATGATGTAAAAACGTATGAATTGTTTCAAAGAGGAGAAACTGTTGGTGTTTTTCAATATGAATCTCCCGGTATGCAAAAACACATGCGTTCTTTAAAACCAACGGTTTTTGCAGATTTAATTGCAATGAATGCTTTGTATCGTCCTGGACCAATGGAATACATTCCGAGTTTTATTAATAGAAAACACGGAACTGAAGATATTGAGTACGATTTACCTGCCATGGAAGAATATTTGGCAGAAACGTATGGAATTACAGTTTACCAAGAGCAAGTAATGCTTTTATCGCAAAAATTGGCAGATTTCACCAAAGGTGAAGCCGATGTTTTACGTAAAGCAATGGGTAAAAAACAAATTGCCGTTCTAGATAAAATGAAACCTAAATTTGTAGAACAAGCAGCTGCAAATGGTCATGATCCTAAAAAACTAGAAAAAATGCGGAAAGATTGGGAGGCATTTGCAAGTTATGCTTTTAACAAATCGCATTCTACTTGTTATGCTTGGATCGCGTATCAAACTGCATATTTAAAAGCGCATTATCCGGCAGAATATATGGCATCTGTACTTTCTAACAACATGAACGATATTAAATCGGTATCGTTCTTTATGGAAGAATGTAAACGAATGGGACTAGAAGTTTTAGGGCCGGATTTAAATGAATCTTACTTGAAATTTTCTGTAAATAAAGAAGGAGCTGTTCGTTTTGGTATGGCTGCTGTTAAAGGAGTTGGTGCAAGTGCTGTAAGAGCAATTATTAAAGAAAGAGAAGAAAACGGAAACTATACTTCTATATTCGATTTAGCAAAACGTGTAGATTTAAGAGCTGCCAATAAAAAATCTTTTGATAGTTTAATTAAAGCAGGTGCTTTCGATTCTTTTACAGATACACACAGAGCGCAATATTTTGATACTGACGAAAAAGGACAAACGTTTTTAGAACGCGCCATGAAGTTTGGTAGTAAATATCAAGAAAATGAAAATTCTGCACAAGTTTCTATGTTTGGTGAAGCTTCTACGGTTCAGTTTCCGAACCAGATATTCCGCAATGTGAAACTTGGGGAACTATGGAATTACTTTCACAAGAAAAGGAAGTTATCGGAATTTATATTTCTGCACATCCTTTAGATGATTTTAAAAATGAACTTAAATTTTGTAACGCTTCTTTAAAACATTTTAAAGGTGATCTTGCAAAATATGTTGGTATGAACATGGCTTTTGCAGGTATTATTACCGATGTACAACACAGAGTTTCTAAAGCAGGAAAAGGTTGGGCAGCTTTTACAATAGAAGATTATGGTGATAGTCACGAATTTAGAATTTTTGGTGAAGATTACTTAAAAATGAAACATTTCTTAGTACCAAATTCATTTTTATTTGTAAGATCTACCATACAACCTGGTTGGACGAACAAGGAAACAGGTGTTGCTGGCGAACCAAGATTAAAGTTTACAGAAATGAAATTACTTCACGACATTATGGATGAACTTTGTAAAAAAGTAACTATTCAATTACCGTTAAGTGACATTAAAGAGGATACTATTTTAAATTTAGAATCTATTCTAAAAAACAAACCAGGTAAACAAAACTTAAACTTTACAATTTGGGACGAAAAAGAAAAATTAGAAATCAGTTTGCCAAGTAGAAATACAAAACTGCACATTACTAATGAGTTATTAGCAACTTTAGAAAAACAGCAAATTAAGTATAAATTGAATTAGTTAAACTTATAAAATTGACCCATATAATAAGTTTTAACTATGAAACTATAACTACTACAAATCAAAAAAAAACAAAATAATAGTAACATAAAACTATTTATTACTATTTTTGTTTAACAAAAATAGAATATCATGAAACAAAAAGAAAACGGAGTTTGGGTAAGTTGGAATGAAAACTTAAAACACAATTATAAGTCTTTATTTAAAATCACCACAGAAAATGAACTACAGGATGTAATTGCAAACAATGATAAAATCCGTTTTTTTGGAAACAAACAGTCCTCTGCAGATATTGCAGCAGGTACCAATGCTTTGTTAGACATGAAAACCTATAACAAAATAGTTTCTTACAATTATAACGACAAAACAATTACTGTGCAATCTGGCGTAATTTTAGGTGATTTGTTAGAAGCTATCGAAAAAGTTGGCTGGTGCATACCTTGTTTGCCGGACATTAATACAGTTACAGTTGGTGGTGCTTTGGCTACAGGAACGCATGGTACAAGTGGTAAACTTTTATCAGAATACATTACCTCTTGTAGATTGGTTTTGGCAGATGGATCTGTTAAAGAAATTAAGAGTTCGGATGAGTTTATGAATGCTGTAAAAGTTTCATTAGGAATGTTAGGAGTGCTTTCTGAAATAACTTTTAAATGTGAAACAGAGTATACTTTACATGTTAAAGAACGCCCAGAAAATGATAAAGAATGGTTACCAAAAATAAAAGATCGTTTAAAACAGCACGATTTTTTACGCGTTCTATGGTTACCTCATACCAGTAAAGGTTATGTTATAACTGGAGATAAAATTGATAAGGACAAAGAAATTAATGTAAACAACGGACCAAAGTATTTAAAACATAGAAGAACAGCTTCTAAAATTTTATATAAATATTCGCATAAATTTCCTTGGATTACGGCAATTGCAAACAATATTTTAGCTAAAGCTTTTTTAGTTCAAAAAGAACACAAAGGTTCTTTATATCAAGCGACGGTTACAAAATCTAGAGGTTCTACTTTAGAATTAGCAGAATGGACGATAGGTTTAGACAAATTTCCGCAAGTTTTTAAAGAACTAAAAGAAGAAGTAAATAAATGGGACAATAAATCTTTTATTCACATACCTATGGATGTACGTTTTGTACAAAAAGACAACGCTTGGTTAAGCTACGCTTACAAAGAAGATATTGTTACAATGGGTTGTGTATCTAGAAATGCTGCTACGGCAGATACTTATGAGGCATTTAAAAGTGTAGAAAGAATTTTTCTTAAACACGGTGGTAGACCACATTGGGGTAAAAGGTTTGCAGCAAAAGATGCGCAATTATCTAAAATATATCCTAAATGGGAAGATTTCAAAGAACTAAGAAGAGAATTAGATCCAACAAATAAATTTTTGAATCCTTATTTATCTAAATTGGTAAATGAAAAGAAGTTAGCAAATGTTAAAAAAGTATTGCCTAAAGGTTTTTTATTCGATTTTGATGGCGTAATTGTGCATAGTTTTAAAAGCCACGGAAATGCTTGGGCTAGTGCTTTTAAAGAATTATTCAATAAAGAAATTCCTCCTTTTCCTAAAAGTCATGCAGGTAAATCTCCAATGGTAATTGCAGCTTATTATTGTAGCACAATTGGTCAAGAAAATAAAGCCGAAGAATTGTTTTTACTAAAGGACATTCATCTTGATAAATTTTTTACGATTCCGGACTTATTACCCGGAGTTAACGAATTTACAGATTTTTTATCCAAAGAAAATATACCTTATGGTATTGCTAGCAATGCAACTAAACAGTTTTTAAAAAATAGTATAACCCATTTAAATCTAAATTTTACCACTGTTTTTGGTGTACAGGATTATGAAAAACCTAAACCAGATCCAGAGGCATATAAAACTTTAGCCGAGCATTAAACTTTAATGAAGAAGATTTTAAAGATTTATGGGTTTTTGAAGACAGTTTAACAGGCACAAATGCAGCAAAAGCTGCTGGTATGATTCCGATAGGAATTACAACACAATATAAAGATACAGAACTTAAAAGCGCGGGAAGTAGTATAACTTTTCCAACACTTTTAGAAGCATACAACTATATAATAGAAGAAATAACTAATGATTAATCATTAGTTATTTCTCTAAAAAAAGTTTCTAAATTTTTATTCTGCTTATTTAGACTTAAAATTTTCAGACCGTTTTCTTGAGCAAAATCAAAAATTATGGGTCTCATATCTTGTTCACTTTCAAAAGTAATATACCAAGTATTGTCGTAATTGTTTTTGTAAGAAACCACATTTTGTAGTCTACTTATAAATTGTTCTTCAATCTTATAATCAAAAGTAACTTCTATAATTTGCTCTTTGGTTTGTGTAAGTTCTGCTAATTTTTTATCAATTAAAATCTCACCTTTTTTTATGATAATTACTCGATCGCAAACAGCTTCTACTTCTTGCATGATATGTGATGAAAACAAAACAGTTTTATTTTTTCCTAACTCTTTAATTAAAGCTCTAATTTCTACTAATTGATTAGGGTCTAAACCTGTAGTAGGTTCATCTAAAATTAAAATTTCTGGATTGTGTAAAATTGCAGCTGCTAAACCAACTCTTTGTTGATAACCTTTAGATAGTTGATTGATTTTTTTATGTGCTTCTACAGTTAAACCAACTTTTTCTATACAAATATTAACTTCTGATTTATCGATTTTATGAACTGATGCTTGAAACTGCAGATATTCTTTTACATACATATCTGTATATAAAGGATTGTGTTACGGTAAATAACCGATGATTTTTTGTACTTCTAAAGGAAATTGTTTCACATCAATATCATTTACAAAAACTTCACCATCAGTAGGTTTTATAAAACCCGTTAAAATCTTCATTATTGTAGATTTCCCTGCTCCGTTAGGACCTAAAAAGCCAACAATTTGTCCTTTTTCTGCAGCAAAAGAAACATTATTTAAGGCTTTTTGAGTTTTATATATTTTTGAAACTGATTTTACATTTATAGACATTTAAAACCTCTTTTAACACAAAACGGTATTACGTTTATTTTAGTTTGTAGTTTTTGATAAATTTAATCGAATTTTTCGAACATTCTTCATTCGAGACCAAGCTATTTTATGACGTTTTTTATACAGCCAAAGTGTGCCTAAATCTAATAAAAAATAGAAAAAACTTATACCACTTGGCGGATTGTGACTTGGTGAAAAATCGAATACACCCCAAGCCGTAGATGGCCATTGCCAACATAAATAATTAGTACCTACAATTTCTAAATAAGCTACAGTTATGTACATAGATAGATAAAACAATCTTTCTCTTGGCTTCTTTCTTAAGATTAAAATTGTTGCAATAGTCATTACAAAACCAAAAACATCATTTCTAAAAATTAAGAAAACAGTTGCATAAATCAATATAAAAATTGTGAAAAATTTTTCTAGCTTAATTTTATTTTTAATAATTGATGATGCTTTAGAAAAGTATAAAACGGCTACATAAACCAAAGCATGACCTGGTGGCACGTAATGAGGCACGTTACCCAATCTGTAAGAATACATACCCATAACAATAGAAAACAAATACTCGCCAATAATACCAATTAAAACAGCGTAAATCATTTGTTCTTTAACTCTTTTATTTACTCTCCAAAAAGTAATTAAAAAACCAATCATCATGCTAATAGTTGCATACAACTGTGCATTATCTGTAATTTCTACCATGTAGAAACTGTCTAAAAAAAGACCAAAACCTATAAATAAAAATAGTGCTCCTAAACTTTTAAAAGTTGCAATAAAAGGAGACTTTGTAGCTAACAAACTCATACGGCTAAAATAATTAAAGTAAATAAAAAAAGGCTCAATTTCTTGAGCCTTTTTAATTTTATACTAAAATGTTTTATAATTGATATCTTACCCTAAAAGTAACTAACCTAGGCAAAATAAAAGTTTCGTTAATCGAATTTGAAATGTTTCCATTATTAACACTTACTCTCGATTCTGTTCCTAATATGTTACTTGCTTGAAACTCATACTCCCACTTTGCATCTTTATCTTTTCTATATGATAATGATAAATCCCATATTTTAAAAGAATTTTGATGCTGACCGTTTTGTCTAACTTCATTGTAAGTAAAATCAGAAGTTAACGTTAGAGAATTCCAAATATAAGCATCAAAATTTATAGAAGGTGCATGCGTAACAGATTTAAAATTAGAAACATTATTTGTACTTAATTCTGTTCTGTTTTGATCTGAAAAAGAAGCTCTATAGTTTAAACTAACATTAGGCGCTTTTGTATAGTTAGTTCTAATACCTGGAGTAATAGAATAACTTTGGGTATTTAACTTTGTAGTTTCCGTACCAAATAATTGATAGGCTTGAGAATCTGAAAAGCTTGCTGCGAGACTTGTTCTAATTTTTCTAAACGTTTTTGTAAATCGACCGAAAGCACTAATAGATTCTATATCATAAGGCAGGTTTAAATTAGTATTAGTAGAAACATTAGATCTTACATTTGGGTTATTTGCGTCTGGAACAAAATCTGCAATTGAAGCAATTTGCTCCATAGTTTTGTTATAGTTTAATCCTCCAAAAACAAACATATTGTTAAATAAATTAAAGCTACTATAATTTAAACTCATAGATTCTACTCTAGCATTCATAATATCATTATTTCCAAAGAAAAATGAATTATAACTTCTAGCAACGATACCTTCTGCTAGTTGATTTACATCTGTAAAATTAACTTGCTGCCTGTAATTGAAACGCAAACTTTCACTCTTTTTAAATTGAGCAATAATGTTTAATTCTGGTAAAATTTTAGTGAAAGAATCTTTAAAATCTGTTATTGCACCAACTTGGGTATTATTAATATTGTAAGAATGTGCCGTAAAACCTGGCCTAAAAGTAAAAATACCTGCTTTAACACGATAACGCATACCTGCATAGATATCTGTAAAATTGTATTCTACATCATTTGTAGTACTTGGGTTTGCTAAATTAGGAATATTTAAAGTTGGATCTAATGAACTGCCATTATCTAAAAGTTGAAAAAACCTAGAATCAAAGTTTTGCTTACTTAAAATAGTACCACCTACAAAATTAAAGTTGCTTTTATTATTTATAATATAATAGTAATCTAATTTTGCATCTAATTGATTAGATTTTACTCGTCTGTCTTGTTCTAAAGTATAAAACTGTTGTGATTTATCTAAACCTAAAACATCTGCTGCAGAATCAAAACCATCTACATTATTGTTTGGATCTTGATCTAAATTCTCTATAGAAGATACATAAAAAGGATCTTCGTCTTGCAATTGATGTTGCACTTCTAGGGCAAAAATATTGTTTTCGTTTGCTGTATAAAAGTAACTTAAGTTCTGATTGATTGTAAATGGTGTTGCGCTCTCGTTTTCTACAATTGGCACATTATTACCTATTATTTGAGATGTACCATTATCTAATCTAAACTCGTTTGTAAAGCGACCATTTAAATCATAATTTAATTGATTGTTTATATTTTTCTTATAGATCGTTTTAAAGTTAAATAAACCGAATTACTAGTTTGATCTGTTGTGTTATCTGTAACATCATCTGGTATAGATGGATCATTATAATCTATAATATTTCTATTTCTTTGTCCGTTACTATTACTAGACCAAATTAAATAACCACTAAAATCTAATTTTTTGTTTGGCGAGTAGCTAAAGTTTAAAGCGGTTAGTTTTGTTTCTATTCTATTCGCATTTCTAGCATTTGGTGTTAAAAAACCAATGCCAGCACTTGCTAAGTTTATATTTGTTCCATTTGACGGACTTTGACTTCTAAAACCTCCGCTAAAACCTCTTAAATCTCTTCTATTTAATACTGCTTCACCTAAATTATTGATATCTCCAATTACATTTAATGTATATTTTGGGTTGTAATAAAATAGTTTGGGCTGAAACAAGTATAAATCATCACTTGGTGTAAACCCAGCACCTGCATAGACATCTCCAAACCAAAAATTCTTTTTCCCTTCCTTTAATTTTATATTAATAGCTACTCTATCTTGATTATTTTGAACACCGCTTAACTGATTTACATCAGAAAAATTTCTTAGTACTTGTATTTTATCTACTGCATTAGAAGGGATATTTTTAGATGCTAATTTTGTATCTCCACTAAAAAACTCTTTACCATCTACTGTAATTTTTTCTACGACTTTACCTTCTACCTCAATTTGTCCATCATCATTAATTTCTACTCCGGGTAATTTTTTTAATACATCTTCTAGTTTTCGTTCAGAACCATTTTTAAAAGAATCTGCATTATACACTATCGTATCTCCTTTTATGGTAACCGGCATTTTAGATACAATTGTAATTTCATCTAAAGAATTATCTTCTTTAAGTGTAATATTTTTTACAATATCCTCTGATTTAGTTTCTACAACAAAATCTACAGTTTTAAAACCAATGTAACTTATTTTAATTTCGAAAGTTTGATTTTTATCTAAATCTAATTTATAATTTCCTTTTGCATCTGTAAAACCATATGATGACATTTTTTTTGTTGCCTTGTTTACAGCTAAAATGTTTGCCATTTCTAGAGGTGAGCCAATACTATCTTTTACAACTCCTGTAAGAGTAACTTGCGCACTAGAAATAAATGAAACCATAAAAATGGTTAATAGTAGTAATTTTTTCATTGTGTATTTTATGTTTTAATAATTAAAATCTACCTCTTCCACCTCTACCTCTACCTCTGCTATTTCTAAACTCTTCCATTTTTTTAGTAATTGCATCTGTGTATTCTTTTCTTGTAACTTTATCTCCTTTTGTTGGCTTCTCAATTTCTAATTTTTCTGAGGGATTTAGTACAATTTCTGTACATAAAATAGTAGTTCTTCCTTCATTAATTTCTAAAATTAAACCTGGCAATCCCCAATATTCTCCAGGACCATTACTTACCGGTATTTGTGGTGTATACCACGCTGTAACCGTTATTTTTTTTGGTATTTCTATATCTTCTGTAACTTTTACTGTCTCTGTAGTGTCTTTGTTAGCATCCTTTTTCTTCTTATCATCATCTCTGTTTCTTCTTCTCATGTTTCTCCAATCTGTAGCATCTACATCTTTGGTAAGTGTTGCTTTATAACAAATATAGTTTCCTATTTTTTTTGTTTCGCTACCTAACTCCCATTGTGGCATTTCCATAGTATCAGAAATCAAAAAGTTTTTACCAAAAAACTCTTTAGACTCTAATGCTACAAGTTCTTTTGTATTTTTATACTTAGTACCTCCATCAGTTAAACCTCCCATTCTAAAACCACCACCTGCACCAGGCGCTTCTAATTTTTCATCCTCTTTATAAATAGATGCTGTTTTATCAAAACTTAAAATAAATGTTTTTTCTAACATCGATTTCATCCTATCTGCAATTTGTTTCTTTTGTGCTTCAGACATGCTATTCATTCTGCCTCCCCAACTACTCATATCTAAAGTAGTTTTAGACATATAGGTTGCTTTTCCTTGAAAATTTTTCTGAGCAAATACACCAATTGTAACAAAGGCTAAGAATAATGTAATTAATTGTTTCATGATTTTTTTATCTTTTTTCACTAAAATAGTATTAGTAATTTCTAATAAGACTTAAAAAAACTTAAAAGTTTAATTTGCTCGTTTAATTTTTTACTAAAACTAAAAAAAGATTATCCTCCCATTTTAATATTTATGCCATTTCCTAAGTCCATACCATTTCTACTTTTAAATTTTTCCATTAATTCGTTAGACTTTTCTTCCTGAATTTTATTAAATTTTTTCTGACTAACTACCTTCCCTTTTTTTGGCTCTGTAATAGCTATTTTTTCAGAAGGATTTATAATGATCTCTGTGCAAACAATTGTGGTTTTACCATCATTAATTTCTAAAATTAAACCAGGTAAACCTTGATAGTTATCAGGACCATGACTTAAAGGTATTTCGGCGTATACCAAGCTGTTGTAGTTACCTTTTCTTTTGTTGTTTTTATTTCTGATTTACCATCAACAATCGTCATTTTTTTATTTTCAACTTCTTTTGTATAAGTTGCTTTATAACAGGTATACTTTCCAATATTTTTTGTTTCTGAAGACATTACCCAATCCTTTTTATTTATTTGATCTTTTATTAAAAAGCGTTTGCCTTGTATTTCTGTTTGTTTTGCGTATCGCTTTTCTTTTATATTTTTATACAAAAAAGCACTACTTCCACCACCAAAAGAAATCATTTTTATCTGAGCACCACCAACTTGAGTTCTTGGTGCACCTAATGCAACATCTTGTTTATAAACAGATTCATATTTATTAAAATCTAAATTATAGGTTTTCTGATTCATTTTTTGCAATCTAGCTTGTAGTTTTAACTTCATTTCATCTGACATTGTAGATTTTTTATCGTTGCCAAATTTAACGTTCGATTTTCTACTAGTTTTATAAATAGCTTTTCCTTGAAAATTTTGAGCATTGAATGATACTACCATCAAAAATGCAAATGTTGTTAATAGTGTTTTCATAATTTAACGGTTTTAGTATTTTTTAGAAATTTTAATTAATGTCTTTATTATTTTTTTTGATTTATATATTAAAGAATCAATGTTTTTTGTTTCTCCTGAAACTTCCATTTTACCTTTAAATTTATTTTTAGAATCTTTCAAATCCAACTCAAAACTCAATGCAATTTTTTCATTAGGTTTATTGTGTTCAAAAATGCTTTCAATGTCTTTCCAATTAATCTTTTCTAAATCTTTTACAGAAGTTGAAGTAAAAGCCAAAGAAGTTATTTTAGAAATTTCATCTTTAGAATAAGCTGCTTTTGTATTGCTTTCTTGTGCATTTATAAGTAGCGAAATAAAAAGTAAAAATAAAGTAGTTAGTTTTTTCATAATATTGTTTTTTAAATTGAACACTACAAAGGTGCAACACAACAAAACAATTTATAGTTAACGAGTGTTAACGAGTGTTAACCGACTCATTTTATAATATTTAGAACCTATATTTGTAACATGAAAGCAAATAAACAGCAATGGATTATATACTTAATTACTACAACCATAGTAGCAACTATTGCCATCCAATTTTATTGGAATTATAAAAACTACGAAGAAAATAAAAGACAGGTAACAAACGAAATTCAGTTAAGTTTAGACAATGCTGTAGAAGAATATTACTCTTCTTTGGCAAAAAGTAACTTCTTAACTATTATAGAGAACAAGCCAAATAACAGTAAAACGATTGAAGAAAATTCTATCGGTAAAATTTTACAAAATTTAAAAGAAAACAACTCTGAAAAAGTAAAACCAAAAGTTACTATCAATAATATAAAAATAACTTCTAATGATAACCTTTCTAAAGAAAAAATAGATTCTATGATGAATTCTACCAAGGAATTTGTTACTAATTTTAACACTAAAATAGACAGTGTAGTCGTAAAAAAACAGAAAAAAGTAAAGTTTTAACGCAACTTTTAGATTCTAAACAAGGTATTACAATAAATAATGATGGCTCTAAAACTAATGTAAAATATTTTAAGGGTAAAAAAGCAGCAGATAGTTTAAAGTTTTTAAAAAACATAAAACCAATTTTTATTTCTTTTATAGATGAAAGTATAGAATATGATAAGATAGATTCTTTAGTTGAAAAACAGTTATCACAAAAAAAGATAATTCTAAAAACAAGTTTTCATCATTTTAAAAATGATACTTTATTTCATAAAACAAAAGATTCTATTTTAGATGAAGAGTTTTTTCCGTTAGTTCTAAGTCTACCTACGTTAAAGACAACGAAGAGTTTAAACTGATCTACAACAACCCCAATATTGAAACTTTAAAACGAAGTACTTTGGGTATATTTTTATCTTTTTTACTATCATTAGCAGTAATTTACAGTCTATTTTATATGCTAAAAGTAATCAATCAACAAAAAGAATTGGCAATCATAAAAAACGATTTAATTAGTAATATAACACACGAATTTAAAACACCAATAGCCACAGTTGCTACAGCCATAGAAGCCTTAGAAAATTTTAATGTTTTAGATGATAAAGAAAAAACTAAAAAATACCTTTCGATGTCTTCTTTTCAACTAAAAAAATTGCATCAAATGGTAGAAAAACTACTAGAAACCGCAACCTTAGATAGCGAACAATTAATCTTAAAAAAAGAATCTATAGATATTACAAATACCATAGAAAAATTGGCAAATAAACATCAATTTTTAAATACTGATAAAGAAATTAACTTTTCTACAAACCTAAAACCAATCTATTTAAATGTAGATAATTTTCATTTTGAAAATGCTGTTTCTAACTTAATAGATAATGCTGTTAAATATGGCGGCAATGCCATAGAAATTAATATCAATTCTATTTTAAATACCACAGAAATATCTGTTGCAGACAATGGTAACGGAATCGACAAAAATCTACAAGATAAAATTTTTGATAAATTTTACAGAGTTCCAAAAGGAAACACACACAATGTAAAAGGTTTTGGAATAGGACTATATTACAGTAAAAAAATTATTGAAAAACATGCTGGTTCACTAACTTTATCTTCAACAAAAAACAACACAATATTTAAAATAAACTTGCCAAATGAATAATATAAAAGTTTTACTTGCAGAAGACGAAGCTAGTTTAGGTATGATTGTAAAAGAAAGTTTAGAAACTAGAAATTTTACAGTATTTCATGCAGAAAACGGTAAAATTGCACTCGAAAAATATCAGAAAGAAAAACCGAGATATTTTAGTTTTAGATGTAATGATGCCAATTAAAGATGGTTTTACACTTGCCAAAGAAATTAGAGCAGAAAACAAACATATTCCTATTATATTTCTTACCGCAAAATCGCAAACGTCTGATGTTTTAGAAGGATTTAACAATGGTGGCAACGATTATTTAAAAAAGCCATTTTCTATGGAAGAATTAATTGTAAGAATTAAATCTTTACTGAATAAAATTCAACTAAAAACCAATACAGAAAATATAAAAATTGGAAATTACTTATTTAATTTAACGAAACAAACTCTTACTTTTTCTGAGGAAGAGCAAAAACTTACACACAGAGAAGCGCAATTATTATTCTATCTTTTCGAAAAGAAAAATGAAGTTTTAGACAGAACTTTTATTTTGAATAAATTATGGGGAAACGATGATTTTTTTAATGCAAGAAGTATGGATGTTTTTATTTCTAAATTAAGAAAGAAATTAAACCAGGATGAAAATATTCAAATAATTAATGTGCGTGGTTTTGGTTATAAATTAATTTGTTAATTATAAAATTTATGTACCTTTATCCACCGTTTTAATTTTATACCTTTTTATATATGCACGTTGCAATTGCAGGAAATATTGGCGCTGGTAAAACTACGCTAACCAAACTTTTAGCGAAACATTACAATTGGAAACCTCATTTTGAAGCTGTTGATGAAAATCCTTATTTAGATGATTTTTACACAGAGATGGAGCGCTGGTCTTTTAATTTACAAGTATATTTTTTAAATAGTAGATTTAGACAGATCTTAGAACTAAGAGAATCTGGACAAAACATTATTCAAGACAGAACTATTTATGAAGATGCTCATATTTTTGCACCAAACTTACACGCAATGGGCTTAATGACAAATAGAGATTTTAGCAATTATTCTTCTTTATTTGAATTGATGGAAAATTTAGTACAACCACCGGATTTATTAATTTATTTACGTGCAGATATTTCTACTTTGGTTGGCCAAATACACAAACGAGGTAGAGAATATGAAAACTCCATTTCTATTGATTATTTAAGCAGACTAAACGAACGTTACGAAGCTTTTATTTCTAAATATACCAAAGGAAAGTTATTAGTTATAGATGTTGATAATTTAGATTTTGTTAAAAATCAAGAAGATTTAGGATATATTATAGATCGAATAGACTCTCAAATTAATGGTTTATTTTAATTGAGAATTACTAGACACAAAAAAGGGAGAAATTTTAAAATTTCTCCCTTTTTTGTGTTTTAAACATTATGCTTGTAAAGCATTTTCTAAATCTTGTATTAAATCTTCTACATCTTCTATACCAACACTTAAACGTATTAAAGAATCTGTAATACCAATTTTTAAACGTTCTTCTTCCGGTATTGATGCATGCGACATTGTTGCAGAATGGTTTGCTAAACTTTCTACACCTCCTAAAGATTCTGCCAAAGTAAATAACTTTGTGTTTTCTAGAAATTTAAAAGCAGCTTCTTTAGTTTCTTCTTTTAAAGAGAAAGAAACCATACCGCCGAAGCCTTTCATTTGTTTTTTTGCTAATTCAAAATTTGGATGTTCTGCTAAACCAGGATAATAAACTTTACCAACTTTTGGATGATTTTTAAGGAAATTAGCAATTGCTTTACCATTTTCGCAATGACGTTGCATTCTAATATGTAAGGTTTTTATGCCTCTTAGAGCCAAAAAAGAATCCATTGGACCTGCAATTGCGCCTGCAACAAATTGAATAAAATGAATTTCTTCTGCTAATTTAGCATCTTTAACCATTAATGCACCCATAATAATGTCTGAATGCCCACCAAGATATTTTGTGGCAGAATGCATTACAATATCTGCACCTAAATTTAAAGGTTGCTGTAAATAAGGCGTTGCAAATGTATTGTCTACTGCTATTAAAATTTCGTTATTAATTTCTTTTACAGCATTAGAAATTGCATTTATATCTGCAATTTTCATTAACGGATTTGTTGGTGTTTCTAACCTGATTAATTTGGTGTTCTTAGTAATTTTATTTGTAATATTTTTTAAACTATCTGTATCTACAAAAGAAAATTCTAGGCCATATTTTTGAAATAATTTTGTGAACATTCTATACGTTCCGCCATACAAATCGTCTCCTGCAATTATTTCGTCTCCGGGTTTTAAAAGTCTTAAAACTGCATCTATTGCAGCTAAACCAGATGAAAAAGCAAAACCTTTTGTACCATTTTCTATCGCAGTAAAACTATCTTCTAAAGCCTTTCTTGTCGGATTTTCTCCTCTTGAATAATGAAATTCTTGATCTGGGTTTGTTTGTGCGTATGTTGATGTTTGAAAAATTGGCGGCATAATTGCGCCTGTTGATTTTTCTGGTTTTTGGCCTCCGTGAATAGTTTTCGTATTAAATTTCATTGTTTGATAGCTTTTAACTTCTAATTGCTAATAACCAGCAAATAGTTTAGCCCAGATTGAACGGTTTGTTTGAGCTCTTTTTAGCTGTAAATTTTAAAAAATTTACAGCTAAAAAAGCGAGTAGTGAAAGCTGGAAATAGCTTCTAAAAAATTATAAAAATTTCTTTATAGATCTTATAATTCCGTAGTGAATTCCTTCGTGAAAATTGTTAAAAGCAATTGCATTTTCTATAGAGCTTAACACAAAACCTGTGCTTGTTGGGTATTCTGTAAATTCTTTAAAAATACCTGCTTCGAAATCTTCTTCTAAAGTATCCGGCAAACCTATTAAAAGTTCTTTTACTTCATCGAATTCTTCTTCTGTAAATTGTTTTGTTGGTACAGTTCCTTTTTTAAAATCTGTAATTAAATCATCTGGACACAGACAGTTTAAACCCGACATTTTGTAATGTAATAATTGTTGTGTGACTACTAAATGAGCAACATTCCAAGCAATATTGTTTTTAAATCCTGCAGGAATTACATGAATTTGCTCTAATGTTAAACCTTCTAATTCTTTTATTACTAAATCGCGAGATTTTCTTAAAACATCGAATTGTGTCTTCATTTTTTATGTTATTTTTGAGTAAACAAATATAATCGATTCCTATGAGAAAAGTTTATTTTTTACAAACTTGTGATACTTGTAAACGTATTTTAAAAGAGGTAAATACAGATGGTTTTGAGCGACAAGAAATAAAAGGAAATCCTGTAAATGTTGCGCAATTAGAAGAAATGCACAAGCTTGCGGGTAGTTATGAGGCGTTGTTTAATAAACGTGCGAAATTATATAAAGCTATGGATTTAAAAAATCAGGAAATTTCTGAGGCAGATTACAAGCAATATATTTTAGATGAATATACTTTTTTAAAACGACCTGTTTTTATTGTTGATAACGAAATTTTTATTGGAAATAGTAAAAAAGTGGTTGCAGAATTAAAAGAGAAGATTGGTTAAATCTTCTCTTTTGTTTTTTATCTAGATGTTACTTCTATGTTTGAAGATGATATCATTGCAGCTAATTCTTCTTTAGTAATTTTAGTTTTTAAACCGAATAACACTAATTTATCGTTATTACTGTTTGCTCTAATTATAATTTCTCTTATTAGATTGTTTTTTTCTACAAAATACAATTCTGCTTTACTACCATTGTCTTTAACTCGAACATAGGTTTTTAAATTATTTCTTCTTTTAAACTTTTTAAAGCCTTTTGCAACAGTATAATCATCATTATTAAAAACCATAAGTTTAAAATCGCTCGATTTTTTAATAACATTCATTAAATCGCTATCATCTTCATCATCTAAAAATGAACCTGCCAAGGATGCAGATAAATTTATAGAAAAAGTAGATTTCTCTTTATTTGATTTATAAAATTTTTCGAAAGCGGCATCTTGTGCCGAAGTTGCTGTAATAATAAAAGCGAAAAGAATTGTCGCTATATTTTTCATAATTAGTAGGTTTTAAATTTAAGACGACTACAAATTAATTTTGTTACAGAGTTTTACCTTAATTACTAATTCTGATATACTTTTATAAGGTTTTCTGCTTCTTTTAAGGCACTCCAGTTTTTTAAAATTTCTTCTCTTGCTTGTTTACCTAAAAGTGATAATTCTCCGTTTATAGAACTTTCAAGTAGTTTTTCTAATTCGCTGCTATTACCTGGGGCAAACAAATAACCATTTTTTGTGTTTTCTATTAATGATGAATGTACGCCTACTTCTTTTGTTGCAATAACAGAACATCCGCAAGACATTGCCTCTGCGGTTACCAAAGAAAATCCTTCAGAAAAACTTGGTACAACTGCTATTTTTGATGCTTGATAATATGATAATATATCTGGAGTTTCGTTAACAAAATAAACTTGTTCGTTAACCTTTTGCTCTTTTGCAATTTGTTGTAATTCTTCTAAAAATGCAGGTTTATCTACTTTACCCACTATTACCAAAGCCCAGTTTTTATGATTATTTAAAATTTTAGCAGCTTTTAGCAATGTTACTTGTCCTTTGGCTTTTCTAACTCTACCTGCACATAAAATAATATGATCTTGTTTTATATTTTTTAAAGTAACATTTTCTTTAGGCTTAAAATAATCTACATCTACTCCGTGACCAACAACTGTATTTTTAATACCCAATTTTTGACTCATACTATTTATCAAAGTAACAACTTTATCTGCTTTTTTAGCAGTTTCATTGTTAAACCGGAAGGAACAGTTTCTGCATGTCTTGTTGCTACTAATTTAAATTTTGCGCCAAAAAACCTAAAAAAAGCATACGCATAATTTCGTTATTACGATGACAATGCACAACAACTTCTCTATCAGAAAACAATAACTTTCTTAGCTCTTTGGTCTTAATATGTGTGCCTTTTGCACCATATCCGTATAGATACGTTTCGTATGTATCAGAAAAAAAGGTAAAACATTTTCTATACTTCTTGTAACACCAGTTCTACGTTTATGAAAATGTGTATGTATTAAAATTGGTTTCAAATAAATGGTTTTATGCGAATCTTCTTTCTATAATCTCTAACAATCTATTTTCTAATTCTTCTTGATTAGACCAATCATAATCTGGCTTTACCATTTTAATGATAAACTTTTTTGCTTCTTTTTCTGTCTTAAATGTATTTAATTGAGAAACGACACGATTAAAATCTTCTTGGCTACCTTCAAACAAATTTTTCACAAAAACAATTCTATCATTTAAACCAATTTGAATATTAGTCTGTAATTTATCGTTTAAAGATTTTGGTTGCACAGGTTCAAACAAGTTAGCAATAACATCAACCGGAATTGTGTCTTCCAATTCTTCCTCTAAAGTAATTGCATTTTTTTCGCCAACATCTTTGGGGTCGTCTTTAAAGTTTGTGGGTTTTGTATCCCCAAAAATTAGTTCTTCTAAATCATCAAAAGGTTGTTCTATCGGTTCTTCTTTTTCAACTTCTATTTTCTCGTTAACAACTTCTTCTTTTAAAGTTTCAAT
Source organism: Polaribacter sp. HA6-7 (assembly GCF_055693625.1). NCBI lineage: Bacteria > Pseudomonadati > Bacteroidota > Flavobacteriia > Flavobacteriales > Flavobacteriaceae > Polaribacter > Polaribacter sp. HA6-7. The sequence goes on along the minus strand of NZ_CM146338.1, from coordinate 525,959 downwards.
GATAACTTCTTCTTCAAGCGGTTTCAAAATTTCTGATGTTTCAATTTCTTGCTTTAAGAAATCGTCTCCTATTTCTGCAACAAGCTTTTCATTTACATCTATAAAATCTTCTTCTACATCTTCTTTATCATCAGTAGCAATAATAGTGTGCTTTTTATCGAATGCAGAAGTTACCTTTTCTACAAGTTCTTCTTTTGTTTCGTATAAGTTAGGATTGGTGTTTACATAATCTTCTACAAATGCCAAAAGTGATAATTTCTCATAAATTTGCTGCGATTTGTCTTTTAAAGCTTTTACATCTTGTTTATTTTTCATCTGTAAAATGCTATGAGCTAAACTCATTAAATCGTTTTCCAATTTTTTGTGCATAAGTTGTAAGTTGAAGTTATAATTTACTCGTAATTTTTAATAAATTTGTTGATTACGAAAGTAAAGCAAAATTTAAATTTCTAAAGCCTAAAATTACAAAATGTTTCTTGAAAATACAGTAAATCATACAGAACAATTTGGTTGGATAGAAGTAATATGCGGCTCTATGTTTTCTCGGTAAAACAGAAGAACTTATTAGACGTTTAAAACGTGCACAGTTTGCAAAACAGCGTGTAGAAATTTTTAAACCAGCTGTAGATACTCGTTATGACGATGAAGAAGTTGTATCGCATAACGATAATAGAATTAGATCTACACCCGTACCTGCATCTGCAAATATTAGACTTTTAGCCAACAATGTAGATGTTGTTGGTATAGATGAAGCACAGTTTTTTGATGATGAAATTGTTGCGGTTTGTAACGATTTAGCAAATAGAGGAATTCGTGTAATTGTTGCTGGTTTAGATATGGATTTTAAAGGAAATCCTTTCGGGCCAATGCCTGCTTTAATGGCAACTGCAGAATACGTAACTAAAGTGCATGCAGTCTGCACGCATACAGGTAATTTAGCGCATTACAGTTTTAGAAAGGCTAAAAACGACAACATTGTAATGTTAGGTGAAACGCAAGAATATGAACCGTTAAGTAGAGCGGCTTATTACAAAGCATTACAAAAGCAACAACAAGAAGTTTTATCTTCTACAGAAAAAGATTCTGCTACAAAAGATTCTGACTAAAATACTGCATTAAATATGAATAACCACGTAACCGTTTTAGAGATTGATGGTGCTGCTTTAGACCATAATCTTAATTATTTTAAACAAAAAATTAATCCAGAAACAAAAATCTTAGCAGTAGTTAAAGCTTTTGGTTACGGTAGCGATGGCGTGCAAGTTGCAAAACATTTAGAGGATAAAGTAGATTATTTTGCTGTGGCTTACACGCACGAAGGTATTGCTTTAAGAGAAGCCAATATTTCTAAACCTATTTTAGTTTTACATCCGCAGATACCAAATTTAAAAGAGGTTGTTTCTTATCGATTAGAACCAAACTTATATAATTTTAAAATATTTAATGCATTTTTTAAGTTAGCAGACGAAGCTCCTTTAATGAATTATCCTATTCATATTAAATTTAACACAGGTTTAAATAGGTTGGGTTTTTGGCACACAGATATTCCTGCTATAATTTCTGATTTAAAGAAAACAAATCACATTAAAGTACAATCTTTATTTTCTCATTTAGCAGCAAGTGAAGATCCAGAAGAACAAGAGTTTAGCATTAACCAAATAAACAACTTTGCATATATTGCCCAACAATTTTACAAGCATTTAGGCTACGAACCCTTATTACATATATTAAATACTTCGGCGTTGTAAATTATGCTAAAGCACAATTTGATATGGTTAGAGTTGGTATTGGTTTGTACGGTTTTGGTAATGATGATAAAGAAACTGCAGCATTAAAAAACACTCACAATTTAACATCTATAATATCTCAAATACACACAATTAATCCAGGAGAAACAGTAGGTTACAATAGAGCATTTGTGGCAAAAAGACCAACTAAAACTGCAACTGTACCTATTGGGCACGCAGATGGTTTGTCTAGAAAAATTGGCAATAAAAAAGGATATGTTTTAATTAACAACCAAAAAGCACCTATTATAGGTAACGTCTGTATGGATATGATAATGGTTGATGTAACTAAAATTAATTGTAATGAAGGTGATGCAGTTATAATATTTAATAATCAACAAATGATACAACATATTGCCAACGTTTCTGAAACAATTGTTTATGAAACTTTGACTGCAATCTCTCAACGTGTTAAAAAAGTGTTAAAGAAATAATTTTTTTAGTATTTTAGCCATTCATTAATCAATTAAATACTTATAAAATGGGAATGCTTAAAGAATTTAAAGACTTTGCAATGAAGGGAAACCTTGTTGACATTGCAGTAGGTTTTGTTATGGGTGCAGCTTTTAAACAAGTTGTTACTTCTTTTACTGGTGGAATTGTTTCACCTTTAATTGGTCTAATTTTCAATGCCGATTTAAAAGACTTAAAATATATAGTTAAAGACGGTGTTGCAGATGAAACTGGTAAAGTTGTTGGTGAAGTTGCTGTATTATACGGAGACTTTTTAACAAACGTAATTGACTTTATTATTGTTGCTTTTGTAATGTTCTTAATTGTAAAAGGTTTAAATAACTTAAAGAAAAAAGAAGAACCAGCTCCAGCTCCGGCACCAGCAGGACCTTCTCAAGAAGAATTATTAGAGCAAATTAGAGATTTATTAGCTAAGAAATAAGCAGTAATTCTTACATATAATATAAAAAAATCCTTGAGTTTAATTACTCAAGGATTTTTTTATTTTTCTTTTAATATTGATAAAAATAAAGCCCTATCAATTTCTTTAGCACCTAAACTTGCTAAATGATTGTTATAAACTTGGCAATCGATTAGCTTGTATTTTTTAGTTTGAACCAAGTAAATAAAAGCCAATTTAGATGCATTAGACACTTTACTAAACATACTTTCACCACAAAATACGCCGTTAACCTCTACGCCATATAAACCACCTACTAATTCGTTATCTAACCAAACTTCTATCGATTTTGCAAAACCTGTTTTATGCAAATTTATGTAAGCTTGTTCCATATCATTAGTAATCCAAGTACCAAGATCATCTTTTCTATCAATATTTTTACAATTATAAATTACCTCTGCAAAAGCTTTATTCTCGGTAATTGTAAATTTATTTTTATTGAGTATTTTTCTCATGGATTTGGATACTTTTAAATCTTCCGGAAAAAGCACCATTCTATCATAAGGACAATACCAAACAATTGGATCATCATCAGAAAACCAAGGGAAAATTCCGTTTTGATAAGCGAAAATTAATCTTTTTTCAGATAAATCTCCTCCCAAAGCAATTATGCCCTCTTTTGTGGTATATTTATAATCAGGAAAATCAATTTTATCTGTAAGCCAAATCATGAAAATAGAATTAAGAATTAGAAACAAACTTACATATTTCTTAAAAAACAGTTAATCTAAAATTCTATTCTTATTTATTTAGAATTTGTTACTATTTTTGCAAATTAATTAAACAATTGTCTTCTTGGAAAAAAAGAAAAAAAGAGAAAGAAAAAAACCGCATTTATAGGTAAAAGGCTACATAACTATTATGGTAGAACAGGCTTTTATATGTTTGTTTGGGAAAGTGTAAAAAAAGCTTTCTTACCAATTGTACTTGTAGTTTTAGGGCTATTTTTATTTAATAAATACGTTTACGATATTAATAATGGTTTAGAAACAATTACAGAAACTTTTTCTAGAGTTGGTATTTTAATAACATTTTTTATTTCTGAAACTGTTTTAGGTTTAATTCCGCCAGAAATATTTATTGCTTGGACAAAGAAAACAGACGAACCTATTTTAAATTTATCAATTTTAGCTGCATTATCATATTTTGGTGGTTTGTTATCTTATTTTATTGGTAAAACCACTTTAAAAATAGAATCTGTAAAGAATTATTTAGAAGTTAAAATGGCAGCAAATCTTAAAAACACAAAAAAATGGGGTGGCTTTTTAATTTTAGTTGGTGCACTTTTACCTTTGCCTTTTTCTATTGCGTGTTTAGCTGCAGGTATGATTAAATATCCTTTTAGAAATGTTGTCTTTTTTGGATTATTCCGTTTTTTAAGGTTCGCAATTTATGCTTGGGCTATATTTAAAGTAGTTACATAAAAATAGTACCTTTGCAATATGGGATTAACAAATAACGATATTTTAAAAAAATTACGTGTTGCGCATAAATTGCGTGATACAGATATTATAGAAATCTGCGCTTTGGTAGATTTTAAAGTTTCTAAAGGAGAATTAGGTGCTTTATTTAGAAGTGAAGATCATCCGAAGTATGTAGAATGCGGAGACCAAATATTAAGAAACTTCTTAAATGGTTTGGTTATTCATCTTAGAGGCCCAATGCCAAAGAAAGAAAAACCAAAAACAACATAAAAAAAGAGTGCAATTTAATAATTGCACTCTTTTTTTATATCTAATTTAAATTTCTAGATTCTAGAAAGGTAAATCGTCTGGCTCTTCGTTAGAAACGTTAGATGCTGGCTGAAACTGATCTACTGGAGGTAAGTTTTGCCCTTGTGTGTTAGACTGAGATAAGTTTTCTATTCTCCAACCTTGTATAGAGTTAAAATATTTTGCTTCACCTTGTGGGTTAATCCATTCTCTACCTCTTAAATTGATAGATACTTTTACATCTTGCCCAACAGCGTAATTGTTTAATAAATCTACTTTATCTTGTACAAATTCAATCATAATCATTTGAGGATATTGATCATCTGTTGTAACAACTAATTCTCTTTTTCTAAAACCATTTGCACCAAAAGTTTGTACATCTCCGATTAACTTAACTTTACCAATAACTTCCATAATATATAATCTTAACTATTTAATTAAAAGCACTTTCCAAGCACTTTCTACATCATTCTTTTTTAAAAAATCTTGTGCAAATGTATGTTTTTTTGCGGTTTCTAACCCAATAAATTTAGGATGTTCTTTCGCAAAGTTATTAACACTTTCTTCGGTAGGCAATTGTTCTATGTTGCCTAACATACCCAAATTATTACCTGTTAAAACTGTACTATTTCTAATGTCTGCACTTATTGCATCAACACCAATACCTAATGTAGAAATTGGTTTCGGTATTTCGAAAAAACCATCTCTTGCTCTCGAATAATAACTTCCGCCGGCTCTTGCAACCAAGTCTATTTTATGTTGATCTATTGCACCGTTTTCATCTAAAACATCATCAGAAATATGAATTTTAACTACTTCACAAACAACCAAATTACCTGCCCCACCATTTTCTCCTGTAAAAATTACGTCGTTAACTTTACATTCAAATTGCACAGGTGATTCTGCAACTCTAAATGGTTTTACAATATCCGATTTTAGCATTGTAAAGCCCGCTTTATCAAACTCATTTACACCTTCTGGGTACTCAGTAGAACTTAAAGACATCTGCTGTACAATATCGTAATTAACCATATTAATTACTACTTCTTTAGTTTCTAAAGCATTTTCTAAAGTATGTTTTGTAGTATTATCTCTTACTCGTCTTGCAGGAGAAAAAATCATTATCGGCGGATTTGCACCAAAGACATTAAAAAAACTAAACGGAGATAAATTCGGATTTCCATCTTTATCTATTGTACTCGCAAAAGCAATTGGTCTTGGGGCAACGGCACCTAGTAAATAACCATGTAATTTTGCTGTAGAAACTTCTTTTGGGTCTATTGTAAGCATATCTTAAGTATTTAAAAATTCAAAAAAATCTTATTTATTAAAAACTTTAAAACAATTCAATTTTAATAAAAAAGAAAATTTTAGACTGTAAAGATACTATCAAAATAGGAAATGAGTTATATACTGAAAGCTTTATATTTGTTTATATGAATTTTCTAACCAATACACTTTTATTTAAAAGAATTGCCGTTTTAATCTCTTTGATAATCGTTTCTTTAATTCTATGGAATACCTACATATTTTTTCAGAAATTTAAAAATGATGAAAGAGTAAAAATGGAAATTTTAGGGATTGCTCAAAAGCAGTTGGCAAATTCAGATCTAAACGCAGATATAACTTTACCGAGATAAAATTATTGTTGCTAATACGACTATTCCGTTAATTTTGGTTGATGAAAAAGGTAACATCGAATCTTTTCAAAATTTAGACTCTTTAAAATCTTTAAACCCTAAATATCTAGAAGAGCAACTGCTAAAAATGAAAGAAGAAAATGCGCCTATAGAAATTAGTTACAATGGTAAAAACAAGCAATATATTTATTATCGAAATTCAGATTTACTAAACAAACTAACCTATTACCCAATAGCATTAATCTTAATTCTAATCTTATTTTTAAGTGTTATTTACCTGTTTTATAACTCTAATAAAGCAGCAGAAACTAACAAATTATGGACAGGTATGGCCAAGGAAACTGCGCACCAAATTGGCACACCATTATCTTCTTTATTAGGTTGGATTGCCATTTTAAAAATGGAAAATGTAGACGATAAATATGTAGAAGAAATAGAAAAAGACGTAAATCGATTGAATATAATTGCCAACAGGTTTTCTAAAATTGGCTCTATACCTGAGTTGAAATCAGATAATATTGTTACCATTACAAAAAATGCATTCGACTATTTAAAATCTAGAAGCTCTAAACAAATTAGCTTTTCGTTTATCACTTCAGATACCGAAATAAACACTAAAATTAATGCCGAATTGTATGGTTGGGTAATAGAAAACCTCATAAAAAATGCAATCGATGCGATGCAAAGAGAAGGTTCTTTAAAAATCCGAATAGAAAATACAACTAAAAAAGTTAAAATTATTGTTTCTGATACCGGTAAAGGGATGCCAAAAAAATTATTTAAACAAATCTTTAAACCCGGTTTTACGACGAAAAAGCGTGGTTGGGGTTTGGGCCTATCATTATCTAAAAGAATTGTAGAAGACTATCACAAAGGTAAAATTTATGTTCAAAAATCTGAAATAGATAAAGGAACAACCTTCGAGATTTTATTAAATAAAGCTTAAGAATTCAAAGAACTAATTCCCCTTATATTTCTTATATTTTGATGATACATAACCAAAAATAAACCCGAGATAACATCAAAAAAATAAATTTTACAAATATTCTATTTAAAGTAATCTTTTCACCATCAATTAAAGGCCAAATAAAAGCCATACACAAGAACATCCAAACTCCCCAGCCTAAACCGATTTTCTGCCATTGTTTCATATCTAAAAGTTCTTAGCAATACTTGCTGCCAAAGAATTAAACTCTTCGTTAGACAATTTTACTTTTTTAGAAAACTGAATATCTGCCATTTCATTTAAAGGAATTAAATGAACATGTACATGTGGTACTTCTAAACCAATTACACTCATACCAACTCTTAAACAAGGCACTGCTTTTTCTATTGCTTTAGCCACTTCGTACGAAAAACTCATTAGTGCATTGTACTCTTCTTTAGATAAATCAAAAACCTTATCAACTTCTTTTTTTGGCACAACCAACGTATGACCTTTCGCATTTGGGTTTATATCTAAAAAGGCTATAAAATCATCATTTTCTGCAACCTTATAACTTGGTATTTCTCCTGTAATTATCTTTGTAAAAACGCTCATAATAAATCGATTTTTAGTAAAAATAAAAAACGCTTTTCAATGAAAAGCGTTTTAAATAACATTTTATATAAATTATCTCGAAATTTCTACAATTTCGAATTTCATCATACCATTTGGCACCTTAATCTCTGCAATTTCTCCAACTTTTTTACCTAATAAACCTTTACCTATTGGCGAGTTTACAGAAAGTTTTCCGTTTCTAACATCTGTTTCTGAGTCTGCAACCAATCTGTATTTAAACTCCATTCCGTTAGCTGTGTTTTTAATTACAACGTTAGAATGTATTAAAACTTTAGAGGTATCTAATTGACTTTCATCTAAAATACGTGCACCAGAAATTACGTTTTTTAATTTCGCAATTTTAAATTCTAAATGAGATTGTTCTTCTTTTGCAGCATGATACTCTGCATTTTCACTTAAATCTCCTTTATCCCTTGCATCTGCAATTTCTTGCGTTACTCTTGGTCGCTCTACTTGTTCTAAATGAACTAGTTCTTCTTTTAGTTTTTTTAATCCTTCTTCAGAATAATATGAAATTTCACTCATGTTGTTATAATTTAAAAATCTCATTGCCTTTACAGGAATGAGATTGTATTACAAATGTACAAAATATTTGTAACTTGCATTCGTTATTAAGAAAACAAAGATAATTTTATGTTTAAAAAAGTGCTTTTTTTATAAGTTTAGTGTTGTTTTTTGCCTGTGCAGAAAACAATTTACCAGCTAACTGTTTAAGACAATTTCCTGTTAGTTTAAGCACAGATTTAAACAATCCGCAACTAATAAATGTACAAACACCAGGTGGTTTTGCAAATCTTACAGGTGGCGCTAAAGGTATCTTTCTTTTTAATATAAATGGCTCAGAATTTGTTGCTTTTGATAAACTATGCCCTCAAAACGATTGCAACTCTCCTATGACGTTCGAAAAAGGAACTGTTTTAAAATGCTCTTGTGATGAAAGTGAATACAGTGTTCACTTTGGTGGTGCACCACAAACAGATGATTTTGAGTGTCCGGCAAGACAATATAAAGTTACAAAATCCGGTTCTTCAATTAGAATCAGTAATTTTTAGTGAAAATGATTTGAGTTGTGTATTTTTGCTGAAACACAACAACTTCAACAGTGAAAAATTATTATTCTTCAGATTTTAAATTGGGCGTTCTTGGTGGTGGCCAATTAGGACGAATGCTTTTAGCAGAAACCCAAAAATTAGATATTTACACTTCTATTTTAGATAGTAATACAAATGCACCTTGTGCACAAATTTGCAACAATTTTGTTATTGGAGATTTGTTAGATTTTGATGCCGTTTATAATTTTGGTAAAACCGTAGATTTACTTACTATAGAAATAGAAAATGTAAACTTAGATGCTTTAGACAAATTAGAAAGTGAAGGTCTAGAAATTTACCCAAAACCGAAAGATTTAAGAATTATCCGAGCAAAGCAAGACAAAAAAACTTTTACTTAGATCATCAAATACCTACTGCAGAATTTTCTCATTATGCTTATCTAGAAGAATTAAAGCATTCTTTCGAAAATAATATTATAGATTTTCCTTTTGTTTGGAAAGCCGCAAGATTTGGGTACGATGGAAATGGTGTAAAAATTGTTCGAAACATTAACGATCTAGAAAGCTTACCTAATGTAGAATGTATTACAGAAAAATTAATTCCGTTTAAAAACGAATTGGCTGTAATTGTTGCTAGAAATAAAGATGGTAAAGTAACTACCTATCCTGTTGTTGAAATGGAATTTCATCCGGAAGCAAACCAAGTAGAATATGTAATTTGTCCTGCAAGAATAGAGAGTAAAGTAGCAGAAAAAGCAAGAGAAATTGCTTTAAAAGTTGTTAGCGATTTAGATTTTGTTGGTTTATTAGCAGTAGAAATGTTTCAAACGGTAGACGATAAAATATTGGTAAATGAAGTTGCACCAAGACCTCATAATTCGGACATTATTCTATAGAAGCTAGTTATACCAATCAATTTGAGCAACATCTACGCTCTATTTTAAATCTTCCTTTAGGCAATACAGAAAGTAAAGTTGCCGGTATTATGGTAAATTTAGTTGGTGAAGAAGGTTTTGCTGGAGACGTAATTTATGAAAATATTGAAGAAATTTTAAAAATAGACGGAGTAACGCCACACCTTTATGGAAAAAAAGAAACGCGTCCGTTTAGAAAAATGGGGCATGTTACAATTGTAAATGCTGATATAGATACTGCAAGAAAAGTTGCCCAAGAAGTAAAAGAAAAAATAAGAGTAATTAGTAAGAATAATTAACAATTTAAAGTTATTTCTGATAACTGAAAACATATAAAAATATGGTAGGAATAATAATGGGAAGTGATTCTGATCTTCCAATAATGCAAGAAGCAATAGACATTTTAGAGAGTTTTGATATTCAAATAGAAGTTGATATTGTGTCTGCACATAGAACTCGAGAAAAATTAGTAGATTATTCTAAAAATGCACACAAAAGAGGCCTAAAAGTAATTATTGCAGGTGCTGGTGGTGCTGCACATTTACCAGGAATGGTAGCTTCTATGAGTCCGTTACCAATTATTGGCGTACCTGTAAAAAGCAGAAACTCTATAGATGGTTGGGATTCTGTTTTGTCTATTTTACAAATGCCAGGTGGCGTGCCTGTAGCAACAGTTGCTTTAGATGGCGCAAAAAATGCTGGTATTTTGGCAGCTCAAATTATTGGTGCTTCAGATACTTTTGTTTTAGATAAAATTATTGCTTATAAAGAAGGTTTAAAACTAAAAGTAGAAAAGGCTTCTGAAAATGTTAGAAAATAAAAAAAATACTGATTGCTAGTTTGCAATCAGTATTTTTTTTGTGAAATTTCTATTATCAATTAATGTTGTATTTACAATATAAGTACCTGTCTTTAAGTTAGAAATATTTTTAGCATCTGTACCTAAAAACGTTTTTACTTTTCTACCTTGAATAGTGTATAAGGTTACATCTTTAATATTGTCAACATCAAAATCATATTCTACAATTAACTCTTTTGCTCCGTCTACATAAACTGCAAAATCTTCTGAGTCTACTTCTTCCACTAAAATAGCTTCTTTACCAGTTTTCTTTGTAGCTCTTCTTTTATCTTTGGTATAGATAATTTTAAATCTTGTGTTATTTTCACCAACAGTATCAATTGTAAAGGTGTAATCTCTTTGTCTTAGATCTACAGTTTTCTTAGCTTCTGTATCTCTTAAATAAATGTAGTAATCTTCATCTATTTTCTCATCTTGAATTCCGATAGAATATTCACCTAATTCATCAACAACAAAACCTAACTTCACCACTTTTTTATCTCTTTTTAAAATTGGCAAACCTTGTATAGATGCTTTTGCACCTCCTCTAACATGAGAATAAAAACCCATAGATTTTTGACTAATATCAAAAGGTGCGTCATAAAGCCTATCATATCTATTGGTTGCTCCTTTAAGAAAACCAACTAATAAAGTATTTGTTTTATTGCCTTTGTTAAAAGTAAACCAAGATCTTCCTTCTCTCTTTTCTGTGACCTTAGCTTTATCAGACTTATAAAACTGTGTATTATTTGCCACAATTTGATGCGTAGTTTTAAAAGTTAACGTACTATTAGTTGAAGTTCTAACAAAGAAACCTTGCCCGAACCAATCTTACCTGTCGTAGTATTACTTAAACCACCAGTTGCATTATACTGCAGGTAATCAGAAACATTATTATCGCCAACTTCTGCAGTATTTTGATTCCATAAATAAATGGTTCCATCAATATCTGCATTGTCTGTATCTGCGCTTACCAAATCCCAATCTATTGCAGAAAAATAAGGATTACCAACTAGATTATCTCCGAAGTAGACCAAACATTATCTGGATCTGTACTTGCTAAATTGCTAGAGTTAAAAACATTTACAACTACATCACCCTCATTTAACTTTCCTGTAAAAGTTCTTAATTGACCGCCTACACCTTCGTTCTGAATTGCATAACCAACACCTGGATTAAAATCTGCAGTATCATGAAAAGCCCAATCTGAATTTGTACTACTTGCATCAAACCTGTAAATTAACTCTGCATCAGGAAATACAGTGGCAATGTTAGAGTCTGCAGCAATTACAGGAGAACTCCAATAAGAATAAAAATCGTTTCCTGAATAATTTGGTGTTGCTCTTTTAATATTAAAATCTCCAGAACCTGCAATTGTTGCATTACAAGAGTTAAAAATTAAAGCGCCGCCGTCTTCGACTGTAATTGTACCATTATTAGTTAAACCATAAAAGATATTTAAAGTTCCGCCACTTTTTACAACAACCTCTGCTCCTGCTTCTATTGTTAATCTTCCAATTTTAACTTCTGATGTTATTTCTGGATTATTTGAACCATTTTGAATCACCACCGTTTGCGTCTTAGAAACCTCTGGTGATGTTGCAGCCCAATTTGTATCGTTAGAAAAATCTGAAGAAGTACCACCATTCCATGTATAACTTGTATTGCTTCCGTTTGCAGTTGTTGTTGCTGCAATAGAAGAAGCACCATTTGCCTCGTAATTAACTTGATCGCCATCTTGGTAAGCAACTAAACTTGTACCGGCTGTTAGATATGTAGATTTATTAGTATCTATTTCTGTTTCTGTTCTTGCAACGTTCCAGATTCTTAATAAAGATATATTTCCATCAAAGTTATTGTCAACATTATTTTGACCGAGAGAAAGCTCCGTTATAAGTAGAACCGCTTGAAAAACTTGTTGGATACCTAACTGAACCTCCGTTTCTACCTATAGAAATATTACCTGAGTGTGTACTTACCTGCAAACCATCTTGTTGATCTTTTTCTACACCATCTAAATACCATCTAAAAGTTACATCTGGTGAAGCTGTATCTTCTATTGTTAGCGCTACGTGCGTCCATTTATCAACAGAAATTTCACCTAATTCAGATCTAAAAAATCTTCTTCGGCTGCTGTATCTGCATTATTTCTATATCCACCTAAATAAATTCTTCCTGCTTCTATATAAAATAAAATAACGTTTACCTGTGCTCCTTCTTCATACAAAACCTGCCTTGTAGTAATATCCGAAGGTTTAAACCAAAACTCTACAGTTCTGTTTTTGGTATTCTGTAAATTTATGGCATCTGTATTTGGTATTGTAATATAATCATTGGTTCCGTTAGCTTCAAAACCAGCTGAACATGGAATTTGAGCTTGTAAAGAACTGTAAGCAATTATAAAAACATATAAAATATAAATTGTAATTTTCTTCATAATTCTTTTTTTAAAAAATGTGTTATAACACTATTGTTATGTCGTTTAGACTTGTAAAAGCTTACAAAAACGACTAAGAAATTAATATCTTAATAAATAAGAATTTTCTTTCTAAACTCTTGCTTATCGCTAAAAGTTACTTTAACAAAATATACGCCTGAACTGTAGTTAGAAACGCTTTTTAAATCTTCACTTTTAAAAACACTTATAAGTCTACCTTGTAAGTTATAAACTTGAATATTTTTGATTTCTTCTTGCGTATTTTTTTGATAATCAACTCTCTATTTGAGTTGACATATAGATTTAAAGTATCATCAATATTTTCTACTACCTCTGTACTTAAAGTTGTTTCTTCTTTACTAGCTTTCGAATACTTTATCTCGAATCTCTCATTATTTTCTCCTAAGGTTTCTATAGAGAAATTATAATCACCTTCTTCTAGATTGAATAATAAATCTAGTTCTTTATCAAATAAATAAACAGTGTAATCATCGTTTATAGTTTCTTCTTGAATTCCGATTGAATACTCACCTACTTTATCTACAATAAAACCTAAGGGTACAATTTCTTCATCGTTCTGTAAAACAGGCAAACCTTGTATAGATGCTTTTATAGAATTATTTATCAACGAATAGAAACCTAAAGATTTTTGATTTGTATCAAAACCAGCGTCGTAAATTCTGTCTACACCTTCTGTTGCTCCTTCTAAGAAACCTATTAACAAAGTATTGGTTTCATTTCCTCTTGTAAATTTAATCCAAGATCTATCTTTTTCTCTTCGAGAGTTTTTTTCTGATTAGACTTATAAAATTGTGTATTGCTAGACGCAATTTGATGTGTTGTTTTAAATTTTATCGAACTATTTGATATAGCTCTTACAAAAAAACCTTGGCCAGTACCAATATTTCCTGTAGCAGTATTTGTAACACCACCTGTTAAATTATATTGCAGATAATCTGAAACATTGTTTTCACCTACTTCTGCAGTTGCTTGGTTCCATAAATATATGGTTCCTAGAATTTCTGTATTATCTGGATCTGTAATTACTAAATCCCAATCTATTGCTGCTGGGTACGGATTACCAACTAAATTATCTCCATTTGCAGACCAAGTATCGCCATCATTATCAGAACCTGATAAATTTGATGTATTGTAAACATTTACCGAAATATCTCCTGAATTAACAACACCTGTAAAAGTTCTTAACTGACCACCTATACCTTCATTTTGAACAGCATACCCCATTCCTTTCTCGAAATTTGAAGTACCATGAAATACCCAATCTGAATTTGATGAACTAGCTTCGAATGCATATATAAGTTCTGCATCAGGAAAAACTGTTGCAATATTTGAATCTGCACTAACAACTGGCGAACTCCAATAAGAATAGAAATCGTTACCATTATATGTAGGTGTATTTCTTTCAACAATATAATCTCCTGTACCGCCTAAAACTTTCTTTTCTCTTAACACTAAACTGCCACTTTCTTTAACATCAATAGTACCATTGTTAACAATATCATAACTAACCTCTAAAGTACCACCACTTAGAACAGTAATACTTGCACTTGCATTAACTTGCAGGTCTCCGGCTACAATATGAGTTCCGAAGTTATTATTGGATAATTTGTTGAAGCTTGAATTTCTACAGCCTCTTTTGTTAATATGTCCGGCACAGCACCACCTACCCAATTAGAACCCGCATTCCAATCTGTAGATGCAGCAGTTGCACTCCAAATAATTGTTGCTACAGGAGAAACTGTTGCTTCATTAGTACTTACATTATCATTTGCTAAATATGTAAATGTATCTCCATCTAAAATTGCCACTAAATCATCTGTACCAACTGTAGTAATTATATCTGATTTGTAATCGTCTATTTCTTGTGGAGTTCTCACTCGATTCCAAAGTCTAAATCCCCATAAATATCCTTCAAAATAATTAGTCCCTGAATTACTAGTTACAGTTGATGAACTATAGAAATAATCAGAATCTAATTGATTTGTCCACCCTGGCGCTGTTATACTTGGAAATCTTACACTAGCATCTTTATATCCTAATCTTACGGTATTGTGTGGTCCAAACTGATAACCTGAATTTTCACCAATTAAGGCACCGTCTAAATAAAATTTTAGCGCGGTATTTTGATTAGCACCCATAGGATTTGTGGTATTATTTGCCGCCTGAGCATCATCTAAAACAAGTGCCACATGATACCATGTATCGGCAGTAATTGCCTTTCTAAAATAGGTTCCTTCCCATCTTGGTGTGTAGTCTGCTCTATTATATCCTCCTACAACCAAATACCCACCTTCTATATAAATAATAACAGCTCTAGTACCAGCACCCTCTTTCATAATAAATTGTCCGGTAGTAACTTCTGCTGCTTTAAACCAAGTCTCGTAAGTTCTATTGTTTGTAGTTGTACTATTAATATTTGAAATATTTGTATTTGAAGCACCACCTACATTTATAAAATCATTTACACCATCAAAATAAAAACCATCATTATCTGTTTGAGAAAAACTGCAAATCGTTAGGGTTAAGAAGATTATATTTAATAAAAAATTTTTCATAGTAGTTTTGGGGGATTTTAGAACCTAATCAAAAATAAATACATTTTATAATAAAACCAATAAAACTTCGATAAACGGTTGTTAAAATAAGTTTAACAGATGTTTGTTTTAGATTACAGAATAAAAAATAAGTTTTTTTTATCTTTGAAAACTGATATACACACATTTATGAATCCACTTTTACAAGACTTTAATACAGCTCCTTTTTCAAAAATTTCAACTAAAGATTACAAACCTGCAATTCTAAAAGCAATAGAAATTGCAAAGCAAGAAATAAATGAAATTGTAAATAACTCAGAAACACCGAGTTTCGAAAACACAACTGTTGCATTAGATTTCTCTGGTGAAAAATTAAATAGAATTACAAGTATATTTTTCAACTTAAATTCTGCAGAAACTAATGATGAAATTCAGAAAATTGCACAAGAAATCTCTCCTTGGTTAAGCGAGTTTAGAAATGACATCACACTAAACGAAGAACTTTTTAATCGTGTAAAAGCTGTTTTTAATAATAGAGAAAATTTAAAATTATCGCCAGAGCAAGAAATGTTGTTAGAAAAACAATATAAAAGTTTTGCAAGAAATGGTGCTAATCTAAATGAAGAAAACAAGAAAGAACTTAGAGATATAGACGCTAAACTATCTAAGCTTTCGTTAAAATTTGGCGAAAATGTACTTGCAGAAACCAATGCTTTTGAAATGCATTTAACCAAACCAGAAGATGTAGCTGGCTTACCAGAAAGTGTTAAAGAAGCGGCTAAAGAAGTTGCCAAATCTAAAAACAAAGATGGTTACATTTTTACACTAGATTACCCAAGTTACATTCCGTTTTTAACTTATGCTGATAATAGAGATTTAAGAAAAAAATGGCAATTGCAGCGGGTAAAAAAGGTTTTCAAGAAAACGAATTCAATAACGAAAAAATTGTTTTAGAAATTGTTAATCTTCGTCATAAAAGAGCAAATTTACTAGGTTACAAAACGCATGCTCATTTTGTTTTAGAAGAAAGAATGGCAGAAACGCCTGAAAAAGTAATCGAATTTTCTAATAATTTATTAGAAAAAGCAAAACCTGCTGCGCTTAAGGAATTTGAAAACTTAGAAAAATACGCAAAAAAACTTGACAGAATAGATAAATTACAAAAATGGGATGGTGCTTATTATTCTGAAAAACTTAAGAAAGAATTATTCGATTTAGATCAAGAATTATTAAAACCATACTTTAAATTAGAAAACGTTATTAATGGTGTTTTCGAAATTGCAAATAGATTATTTGATTTAAATTTCGAAGAAATAAACTCTATCGATAAATATCATGAAGATGTTAAAACTTATAATGTAACAGATAACGAAGATAATTTTATTGCTGTTTTTTATGCTGATTTTCATCCTAGAAAAGGTAAAAGAAATGGGGCGTGGATGACTTCTTACAAGTCACAACAAATAAAAAACGGAATTAACGACAGACCACATGTTTCTATAGTGTGTAACTTTACAAAGCCCACAGAAACCAAACCTTCTTTACTTACTTTTAATGAGGTTACAACATTGTTTCATGAGTTTGGGCACGCTTTACATGGTATGTTAGCAAACACAACCTACAATAGTCTGTGCTGGAACTTCTGTTTCTTGGGATTTTGTAGAATTACCAAGTCAGGTTTTAGAAAACTGGTGTTACGAAAAAGAAGCTTTAGAATTGTTTGCAAGACACTACGAGACTGATGAAGTTATACCTATGAAATATGTAGAGAAAATTAAAGAATCTGCAAGTTTTCATGAAGGTATGCAAACCTTACGTCAATTAAGTTTCGGGCTTTTAGACATGAAATGGCACTCAGAAAATCCATCAGAAATAAATTCTGTAAAAGAGTTTGAAAACGACGCTTTTTCTAACACAAAATTATATCCGGATGTAAAAGAAAACGCAATGAGTACTGCTTTTTCACATATTTTTCAGGGTGGATATTCTTCCGGATACTACTCTTATAAATGGGCAGAAGTTTTAGATGCAGATGCATTTGAATATTTTTTAGAACAAGGAATTTTCAATAAAAAAGTTGCCACAAAGTTTAAAGACAATGTTCTTTCTAAAGGTGGTACAGAAAAACCAATGAAGCTATACAAACGTTTTAGAGGAAAAGAACCAAAACCAGATGCACTTTTAAAAAGAGCTGGTTTGCTTAAGTCTTAATATTAATTAAATGTTTTGTTATAAAAAGATTTTTTATACGTTATTTAAGTATGAGAAGTTGTCTTTGCATTATTGTGCTATTTTTTCGGTTCACGTTTCATCACAGATAATTATTAAAGGATCTGTACATGAAGAAAATGGGTCATTAGAAGGTGCTACAGTTTATTTAAACAATACAATGATTGGTACAACTAC
Source organism: Polaribacter sp. HA6-7 (assembly GCF_055693625.1). NCBI lineage: Bacteria > Pseudomonadati > Bacteroidota > Flavobacteriia > Flavobacteriales > Flavobacteriaceae > Polaribacter > Polaribacter sp. HA6-7. The sequence goes on along the minus strand of NZ_CM146338.1, from coordinate 508,145 downwards.
CAATTCTCATGGGGAATTTTCTATTAAAATGAAAGAAGGACAGTATGATTTAATTGTTTCTTATTTAGGTTATAAAAAAATAAACTATACTTTAAACACATCAAATTATACCAAACCTTTAGTTTTCAATTTAAAACAAGAAAACAATACTTTAGACGAAATAATTATACGAAAAACAGTTTATAATGATGAGTGGAAATACAATCTTTCTACCTTTAAAAAAGAATTTATTGGTAGAACAGAAATTGCGAAAGATTGCGAAATTTTAAACCCAAAAGTTTTACATTTTACCTATAACTCTAAAAAAAATATTCTTACCGCAGTTGCAAAAAAACCTCTAGAAATAAAGCATAAAAGCTTGGGGTATAAAATAATTTTCGAACTTGAAAAATTTGTAATAAATAACAAAACTGTTACGTATTTAGGCTATTCTAGATATCAAAATTTAAAAGGAAGCAATAGAAAGAAGCGTAAATGGCAGCAAAAACGTTTAGAAACTTACAACGGTTCATTTACTCATTTTTATCAATCTTTATTAAAAGGTACAACTTATTTAGATGGATTTTTAATACATCAATTTGAAAGGGTTTTAAACCCAGATAGACCAAGTGAAAGTGTTATAAAAAAGCTAGGGAAATGGTGAAATTGCACAGAAATAAAATCAACTTTTTAAAAAAGATTGAAATACCAAAAACACCTTTAGATTCGGCTTTGGTTACTTTAAAGAAAGCTAGATTACCCAAATTTAAAGATTATTTATACAAATCTAAAGTGCCAATTAAAGACATCTTAAAATTTAAAAACGGTGTTTCTTACCTTAATTTTAGGAACAATTTAAGCATTGTTTACACAAAAGAATTAGAAGAAGAAGGTTATATTTTAAGAGCTGCATTTAGCAAACCAAGAAAAGCATTACCGCAAACCTCTTCTATAATTCCTTTAAAACTGCCTACTATTATAGATAAAAACGGAACATTAATCAATCCGTTAAATGTTTTTTATGAAGGATATTGGTCTTACGAAAAGTTTGCAAATTCACTTCCTTTAGATTATGACCCTAAAATATAATTGCTAGTTACTATTCTTAGCTTCAATCCATTTACTCATATATTTTGTTGACTGTAAAGTTTGATGTTGCAACAAGCTTCCAAAGAAATTAGAAGCCCTATGTTTCTCTAAATTTTGTTGAATTTCTTGAATTTTACTTGACAAAACTACTCCATTTTTCTTTTTACTGTAAATAGAGTTAATAATATCAATTCCTTTTTGCTGAGAATTCTTCCAAGTTGACTCATCATTATAAAGTAGAACAGCTTTGTTTGCAAAATCAGTATAATCGTCTTCTATAAAACCATTCCACTCAAAATTATTTGCCATTCCTTCTGCACCAATACTTGTTGTTACACTTGGCGTACCGCAAAGCATCGCTTCTGTTAATTTGCCTTTTATACCTGCACCAAAATTTAAAGGAGCCAAAACTACTTTGGCATTTTTAACTACATTATTTGCATCCTTTGCAAATCCTTTAATTAAAAAACCTTCTTCTTTATTATTTAATTCTTGTATTTGTTGGGTAACATAGGCACCATAAATATGTAACTCTGCCTTAGGAAGTTGTTTTCTAACTTTTGCCCAAATTTCTTTTTTTAAAGTTAAAACTGCATCAACATTTGGTTTATGAAAAAAATTTCCGATAAATATAAAATGTTCTCTTTCTGTAAAATGCTGCCACTTTTCTGTTTGTAAGGCATCTATTTCTTCAAACATAAAAGGTAAATACAGAATCACATTAGAAGGTATTTTAAAGACATCTTTTAGCAATTCCATTTCATAAGTAGAAATAATTAAAGACAAATCGCATCTTAAAATAGATGCAATTTCTCTCTTTGTAATGTCTTGTTTTAAAAGTTCTGAAACTGAAAAAGGAAGCTCCTTTTTAACACAAAACTCTCCGGTTTTACGCAAACAATGCAAGTCTTCTGTATCTAAAATTGTAATTGCATTCGGACAATGTTCTGCAACACGCCAACCAAATTGTTCTTCGATCATAAATCGATCAAATAAAACTATATTGGGTTTAAGTTTCTTTACAAAAGCATCAAAAGAAATATTGTTAAGCTCGATAAAAACTTCTTCTACACCTAAAGATTTTAAATCTAATGCTTTTTCACTTTTTTGTGCCGCACATGCAAAAGTTATGTGATATTCTTTTTCTAAAAACTGGTCAATTAACTGCAACATTCTTTTGCCTGCAGCAGAAGAATTAGGTTCTACCCAAACAGCACCAATAATTAAAACAGTGTTATTTTGCAATTATTTAGAATTCATTTGAAGTTTATAATCGGCTTGTACCTTTTTACCCCAAGTAACAACAGCATTAATTTGCTCTTGCGTAAGATTTGCATCGGCATGCGTCCAAGTATAAGAATCTAATGGCATTTCTCCTTTTTCTACTTCTTCGTAAAGTTCGTCCATTTTATGTTCTTTCTTTTTTAAAGAATAAGAACTCCATTTAGAAAAGTTTAAATGCTTTTTACCGTCTTTAATATGATCGTCTAACCAATAATTTACAGGTGTAATGTTACTGTACCAAGGATAAACTGTTTTATCTGAATGGCAATCATAACAAGTTGTTTCTAATAATTTTTTAACATCTTCTGGCGGATTTGTTTCTGACACAAAAGCAGCTACAGAAGTCATTTCACCATCGTTTTTTCTGGACCAAAAAACTGAGCAATTACAAGCACAACTAATAGAAAAACTAATATTTTTTTTAGGGTTTTCATCTGTAAATTTTAAGAATATTTTATACTGTAAAACTACTAAATTATTACTTTATTTTATGAAAATATCCGTATTTTTGTCAATTATTATTAAAAAACAAAGCATTAGGTTGCAAAAAACACAAAATAAACTTACTTATGAAATATGATATTATTGTAATTGGTTCTGGTCCTGGAGGATATATAGCTGCAGTTAGAGCTTCTCAATTAGGCAAAAAAGTAGCAATTATAGAAAAATATTCAACTTTGGGTGGTACCTGTTTAAATGTTGGTTGTATACCTTCTAAAGCTTTATTAGATTCTTCTCATCATTATTACGATGCAGTTCATCATTTTGAAGAACACGGTATTTCTGTTGAAAAACCATCTTTCGATTTTGGTAAAATGGTAGATAGAAAAGCTAAAGTTGTAGAAACAACTACAGGCGGAATCAAATACCTTATGGATAAAAATGACATCGATGTTTTTGAAGGATTGGGTTCTTTTGTAGACAAAACTCATGTTAACATTGCTAAAAACGACGGTACATCAGAAGTGATAGAAGGTACCGATATTATTATTGCTACAGGTTCTAAACCTTCTACGTTACCATTTATTACGTTAGATAAAGAACGTGTAATTACATCTACAGAAGCTTTAAAATTAAACGAAGTACCTAAACATTTATTAGTAATTGGTGGTGGTGTTATTGGTTTAGAGTTAGGTTCTGTTTACAAGCGTTTAGGCGCAGATGTAACGGTTATAGAATATGCTCCAAAAATCACACCAACTATGGATGCTGATGTTTCTAAAGAATTACAAAAAGTTCTTAAAAAACAGGGTATTAAATTTGCTGTAAGTCATGGTGTAACTTCTGTAGAAAGAAACGGAGAAGAAGTTACTGTTAAGGCAAACAACAAAAAAGGAGAAGAAGTTACTTTTACCGGAGATTATTGTTTAGTTGCTGTTGGTAGAAAAGCATACACAGAAGGTTTAGGTTTAGAAAAAGTTGGTGTAGAAGTTAACGAACGCGGACAAGTTGCTGTAAATGATCATTTACAAACAAATGTACCTAATATTTACGCAATTGGAGATGTAGTTAAAGGTGCAATGTTAGCACATAAAGCAGAAGAAGAAGGTGTAGTTGTTGCAGAATTTTTAGCTGGTGAAAAACCACATATCGATTATAATTTAATTCCGGGTATTGTTTATACTTGGCCGAAGTTGCTGCTGTTGGTAAAACAGAACAAGAATTAAAAGATGCTAAAGTAGATTACAAGTCCGGTAAATTTTCTATGAGAGCTTTGGGTAGATCTAGAGCTAGTGGTGATATTGATGGTTTTGTTAAAGTTTTAGCAGATAAAAATACAGACGAAATTTTGGGTGTACACATGGTTGGTGCACGTGTTGCAGATTTAATTATGGAAGCTGCAGTAGCTATGGAATATAGAGCATCTGCAGAAGATTTAGCTAGAATTTGTCATGGTCATCCAACATATTCTGAAGCTGTTAAAGAAGCTGCAAAAGCTGCTTGGGACGGTAAACCGTTAAATGCATAAAACTGTATTTTTAATTACAGACATTCATAAAAAAAGCACCTAATATTTAGGTGCTTTTTTTATGTTTAAAAGTTTCCTATTTTTATAAAATGAAAAAGAAACTTTTTATGCTATTATTTTTCTTAGCAAGTTTATCCATTAACGCTCAAGAAAATACAGATTTCAAAACACAACCAAACTCCTTTTTATCAAAAGCATATTATAGTATTAATTTTGGCGGAATTTTTTATCCTTTTTCTAATAATAATTTAAAAGAGGGTTACCAAACAGACACGTTTGCTAAAAACATTTTTTTCGGACGATTGCTACTAGGTTATAAAATCTTACCCGATTTAGCGGTTCAATTTGGTACATTAAGACCTGCTTCTTGGTTTCAATACACAAACGTAAACAATGTTGGCTATCATAACAGCGTTTGGATAAATGCTTGGTCTTTGTCTTTAAAGAAAAATATAAACTTAAATGATAAATTATCTTTTTTTGCTGAGAGCGGAATTGCCAACGTAACCAGAGTAGGATTTTCTATAAATGATGAAGTTGTATACTCTGATGCGCATTATGCAAGCTTTCTTTATGGCTTTGGATTTAACTATAAATTGAACAAAAAATGGAAGTTGAATTTAAACGGAACATTCTTACCAAAATCAACAAAAGAAAATCAACCTTCTATATCTCAAGTAACTTTAGGTTTCGAATACCATATCAACAAATTATCCGAAGAAAAAGCTGATAAATTTCGCAAAAATGGTCATTTTTTTCCTAAAAACATGCTACAAGTTAGTTACGGAACAAGTAAAATTGGCTTTGGTGTCAATCGGTTTTTTGGTATGAGTTTAAAGGTTGGTAACTTCGAAAGTTTCGGCATACCAGTATTTTGGGTTGGCGAAGTTAAGGCAGCCAATTCTTTTTCAATTACCTACCAACAATTACTTTTTAGAACAGAAAAAATATTCTCTTTAGATTGGGGCGCAAGTATAACTGCGTTTAATACAGAAGCCACCAACGAGAAAGTGCTTGCTTTTTCAATTTTTCCGTCGATGCGTTTTTATCTTTTAAGAAGAAATAAGTTTGATATGTATGCAAATTACTCGCTTATCGGACCAACATTTTTAACAAAAGGAAATTTAGACAACCTTAATACCGGCCCAAAAATTACATATCAAGACACAATGGGACTTGGTTTTTTCTTCGGAAAAAAACGACAATACAATGCAGAATTTAGAATTATGCACTACTCTAACGGAAACATTTTTACAAATAACTCCTGGTGTTGCAGTGCCAATTCAGCTTACATTTGGTAAAACTTTTTAGCCAATAAATCTGCATAAAAATTTCTATTTCTAAACAATAAGAATTGTATTTTTGCATTAATTATGCAAAGAACTGTTCGTACTTTTTCTATTGAAAACATCGCTACTTTTAAACAAAATTTACTGTGTTGGTCTCAACAATTTGAAACAGCACTTTGGTTAGATTCTAATAACTATAACCAAACATATACTAGTTTTAATAGCGCTTTGGCTGTTGAAGAGTTTACATCTATAAAAACAGATTACACCAACGCATTTGATAAATTAAAAGAATATCATACTACAACAAAAGATTATATTTTTGGGTATATTTCTTATGATGTAAAAAATGATGTTGAGCATTTAAAGTCTGAAAATTTAGACAATTTAGGTTTTGCCGATTTGTATTTTTTTCAACCTCAAAAATTAGTTTTTATAAAAGAAAATTCCGTTGAATTTCATTATTTAAAAATGGTTGATGATGAAATTGAAGACGACTTTAAAACGATTAAAGATATTAATCCTTCAGTTTTTGAAAATTCTAAAAACGACATCAAAATAAAATTACGAATTCATAAAGATGAGTATCATCAAAAAGTATCAAAAGTTTTAGAACATATTAAAAGAGGTGATATTTATGAAGCTAATTTTTGTCAGGAATTTTATGCTGAAAACGCTACTATAAATCCGTTGCAAGTTTACAAGCATTTAAACGATATTTCTGAGCCACCATTTGCTGCTTATTTAAAGGTAGAAAATCAATATGCTTTGTGTTCATCACCGGAAAGATATATTAAAAAGGAAGGCAGTAAAATAATTTCGCAACCTATAAAAGGAACCGCAAAACGATTAATTAGCCAAATTGATGATGAGAAAATTGCACGAAATTTAATGAGAGATGAAAAAGAACGTGCAGAAAATGTAATGATTGTAGATTTGGTTAGAAACGATCTTTCTAAAACTGCAACTAAAGGCTCTGTAAAGGTTGAAGAATTATGTAAAGTGTATTCTTTTAAACAAGTGCATCAAATGATATCTACGGTAGTCTCTAATATAGATACAGATTTAATGCATCCGGTAGAAGTTTTACGAAGCACTTTTCCTATGGGAAGCATGACAGGCGCACCAAAAGTTTCTGCAATGCAAATTATAGAAGACTTAGAAGAAACCAAAAGAGGTTTATATTCGGGCGCAATTGGTTATTTTACGCCGAGAAAACGATTTCGATTTTAATGTTGTTATTAGAAGTATTCTATACAACGAAGAAAAAATACGTTTCATATTCTGTTGGTGGTGCAATTACTGCAAAATCTATTGTAGAAAACGAATATGAAGAATGCTTGCTTAAAGCAAAAGCAATGAAATACGTTTTACTAAACGCCCAGTAATACCAAAAATATACTTATTATGATATTTAACAAAGAAGAACTTTTTCAGAAAACTTTAGAGAGTTTATCAGAAACACCAACAGAACAAAATATGTTTAATAAGTTTTTAGAACTGTATCCTGCAGAATGGAAACAACTAAAAGTTACGTTTTCTAAATTTAACAGAAGTAAACAGTTTGGTAAAACAATTCCGTTACCAAAACCAGAGGTTTCTTTAAGAAAAGACATTAGAGTTTGGTTAAGAAAACAGCAATAAATTACGTATTTTTAAAATTGTTATGCGTCAAAAATTATCTAATCATATAAATAGTAAACTTCCTTTTTTAAAGGATAAAAAGCTATTGATTGCCATTTTCGAGGCATAGATTCTGTTGTATTAACCCATTTATTAGCAACATTAAATTTTAATATTTCTTTAGCGCATTGCAATTTTAAATTAAGAAATTTAGAAAGTGATTTAGATGAAGAATTTGTAAAAAACCTAGCCGAAAAATTACAAATTGATTGCCACAGCATTTCTTTTGAAACTGAAAAAATAGCACAACAAAATAAAGAATCTACACAAATTGCCGCGAGAAATCTTAGATATAATTGGTTTAAAGAATTAAGTAAAAAACACAATTTCGATTATGTGTTAACTGCCCATCATGCAGATGATAATTTAGAAACTTTTCTAATTAATTTAACGCGAGGCTCCGGTTTAGATGGGTTTACAGGAATTCGAGAAATAAATAATTCTATCGTTCGTCCTTTTTTACAGTTTTCTAGAGATGAAATTCTAAACTTTGCTACCTCTAATAATATTTCTTGGCGAGAAGATAAAAGCAACGCTTCTACAAAATATGTTCGTAATAAAATAAGGCATCAAGTTTTACCGGTTTTAAAGGAAATAAATCCGAATATATTAGCAACATTTTCTAAAACTGTAGCAAATTTACAAGAGAGTAAAGAAATTATTAAAGATAGAATTGAAATTGTTTCTAAAGATGTTATCAAATATTTAGATGATAAGAAGTCATTTAAAATTAATATTGGTAAAATTCAGCAATTAAAAAACCCAAAAGCTTATTTATATCAACTTTTAGAAAATTATAATTTTACTGAATTTAACGATGTTTACAACTTGCTAAAAGCGCAATCTGGTAAACAAGTTTTTTCTAAAACACATGTTTTATTAAAAGATAGAGAATTTTTAATTTTGTCTGAAAGAGATTTTTCGACCTCAGAACAAAAGACTTTTAAGATTAATGAAAAGGATGCTGAAATTTTAGAACCTATTCATTTAACTTTAGAGCATTTGGTAGAAAAATCAACAAAAAATAAAAATACAATTTACGTTTCTAAAAAGCATTTACAATTTCCTTTAGTTGTAAGAAAATGGCAAAATGGCGACTATTTTTATCCGGCAGGAATGCAAGGAAAAAAGAAACTGAGTAAGTATTTTAAAGACGAAAAAATGTCTTTATTAGAAAAAAACAACACTTGGCTTTTGTGTAATGGTTCCGATGAAATTATTTGGATAATTGGAAAAAGGCAAGACAACAGATTTTTAACATTTTCTAACGATGCTTCTCTTATAAAAATTAGCCTTTTATAAAAGGTTTACGTATTTTTAAAAAATTAAATATCAATATCTATTATTGATACAAACCCATTTAATCATCTCTAAAATAGGAGATTTACCGAAAAATGAAAAAACTATTTTTACTGCTTACATTATGTTTTACTGTTTTTGCAAATTCACAAACAGAAGACAATCCTTTAGTTTGGCAAACATCAATACAGAAAATTTCTGATACAGAATACGATGCTGTTTTTACTGCAAAAATCTTAAAAGATTGGCATTTATATTCGCAATACAATCCGAGAAGATGCATCACAAGCTTTAGAAATTGTAATTCCTGAAGGTAAAAAAGGATATAAATTAGTTGGCAAAGCGAAAGAAAGTGAAACGGCTAAAGAATATTCTGAAGTTTGGGAAAAAGAAGAAATTTTCTTTAAGAATAAAGCTACCATTACACAACGTATTTTAGTAGAAGATACAAATATTGATAATATAACTTTAGAAATTTACGGGCAAGTTTGTAAACAAGCATGTATTCAAATAGAAGATTCTTTCTCATTTTCTTTAAATGGTAAAACTCTAGAAAAAGAGGAAATTATTTTAGATGAAAAAAGCAGAAAATTAACCGAAAAGTTAAAATTAAATTTAAAAAACACAGAACTACTTAAAACAGATACTACATTAGATAATAACGATGGTAGCTCTTTAATGAATATATTTCTTTTAGGTTTTATTGGTGGTTTATTAGCACTTTTAACACCTTGTGTTTTCCCTATGATACCTTTAACAGTATCATTTTTTACAAAACAATCTCAAAGTAAAAGTAAAGGTATTTTTAACGCAATTTTATACGGATTGTTTATCGTGATAATTTACATGCTTTTAAGTGTGCCTTTTCACTTAATTGATGGCTTAGACCCAAGTATTTTAAATACAATTTCAACCAATATTTGGTTAAACATCTTCTTTTTTATCATTTTGGTATTTTTCTCTTTATCTTTTTTTGGTTTTTATGAAATAACGTTACCAAGCTCTTGGGGAAATAAAATGGATGATGCATCCAACATTGGTGGTTTTATTGGCATTTTCTTTATGGCATTAACTTTAGCTATTGTTTCATTTTCTTGTACTGGTCCAATTTTAGGTTCTTTGTTAGCAGGTTCTTTAGGTACAGTTGGCAATCCTGCTTTTCAGCTTTCTGCTGGTATGACTGGTTTCGGACTCGCCTTGGCTTTACCTTTTGCTTTATTTGCATTGTTTCCTAACTTGTTAAACGCCTTGCCTAAATCGGCGGTTGGTTAAATACAACCAAAGTTATTCTTGGTTTTTTAGAATTGGCTTTTGCTTTTAAATTTTTATCAAATTCTGATTTAGTTGGTCATTGGGAAATTTTAAAACGTGAAATTTTTATAGGAATTTGGATTGCTATTTTTATTGGTTTAGCACTTTATTTATTCGGTAAAATTAAATTCCCACACGATTCTCCTCTTAAGAAATTGTCTTTTTTTAGAATTTCTTTTGGAGTCTTAGTTTTTGCTTTTGTGATCTATTTAATTCCGGGAACATTTAAAAATCCTACTTGGAATTTAAGCGCTTTAAGTGGTTTTCCTCCACCTCAATTTTACAGTATTTATCAGCAAGAATCAGATTGTCCTTTAGGTTTAGATTGTTATAAAGATTTTGACGAAGGTTTAAAGGCTGCACAAGAAACTAACAAACCTATTTTATTAGATTTTACAGGTTGGGCATGTGTAAATTGCCGTAAAATGGAAGAAAACGTATGGAGCGATCCATCAATTTATAATATTTTAAAAGAAGATTATATTCTAATTTCGTTGTATGTAGATGACAATGAAAAGAAGTTGCCAGAAGCAGATCAATTCAGTTTTAAAAAAGCAAACGGTAAAATAAAAAAGATTAAAACTTACGGTGATAAATGGTCTACATTTCAGGTTGTAAATTTTAAAAACGCATCGCAACCTTATTATATTTTGATGAATGCCAATTTAGAAATTTTAAACTCACCACAGCAATATACAGACATAGAAACGTATAAAAATTGGTTAGAAAAAGGAATTTATAATTTCAAAAATTAGAATTCGGTATACAAATTGATGCTATTATTTTGAAAACTAACATTTTAATCATGAAAGCAAAACTTTTCTTTTTAACAATATTTATGCTAATCAGCAACCTTATCTTTTCTCAAGATAAAGATATCAAAGTAACAAAAGCACCAACAAGTATTTATACAATTAATAGTTTTAGCAACAACCCAAATAGTTTTTATAAACTGAATTCTAAATTAAACTTAAATTCTTTTGATTTTGTAACACTTAATGTAGAAGATATCGAAAACAAAATAATGGCTATCAATTTTCTAAATATTGATAAAAAGCCATCAGAATTTATTTATGATGATTACAACAATTATCAAAACAACTACTATTTAAAGGGTTTTAGATACAAGAACGACCCAACAAGATGGAATCTTCAATGTATAGAAAATAGAATTCAGCCATATTTCTTGAATAAACAATAAATTCTATATTCATCAAAAAAACATAAAATTTATATCGTTTTCGTAATTTTTTTGTTAATTATTAGTAAAAACCTAAGTTCTGAAACCTTGCTTTTTTGTAGATTTACTCTATAAAAATAATAGAATATGTCAGGATTACCTAAGCTAGCTCGTTTTAACGAAAACGTATTGTCTAAATATCAAATTTACAACAGTATTTTTATGACTTTGCCATTCGACACCATAAATAATACCGGTGTTTTATTGCCATTGTTTAATGAGTTATGTAAAAAAGGTTTTCAAGAGGGTAAAAATCCTACAGAAATTGTAGATGCTTTTTTTAGCAAATACCAAGAAAATCCTTCAGAAAAAGAAAAAACAGATTTATTATTTCGTTTTATACAATATATAGAAAGACAAGTTGTATTGTTTGACGCTATAGAAGACGCCGCTTTTCCTGTTGTTAATAATATGGATGGAGTTGGTACACTAAGAAACTCTAAAGAAACTGCCATTTTAGGTGAAAAGAAAGAAGCATTAAAAGCTTATTTAGAAGAATTTAAAGTTCGAGTTGTTTTAACTGCGCATCCAACACAATTTTACCCAGGTTCTGTTTTAGGTATTATTACAGATTTAGACAAAGCAATTCAAAATGACGACTTGCTTTTAATTAAAAAACTTTTAGCACAATTAGGTAAAACGCCTTTTTATAAAAAATCGAAACCAACACCTTTTGATGAAGCTGTAAGTTTAATTTGGTATTTAGAAAATGTCTTTTACCATTCTGTAAGTAAAATATACAACTACATTCAAAACAATATCTATGACGGAAATCCGATGGATAACGAAATTATAGATCTTGGTTTTTGGCCTGGTGGTGATAGAGATGGTAACCCATTTGTAACAACTCAAATAACTTTAGACGTTGCAGAAAGGTTAAGACAATCTGTTTTAAGAAGTTATTATAGAGATGTTAGAAAACTTAAAAGACGTTTTACTTTTGATGGCGTTCAAGAGATTTTAACTAAGATTGAAAAGCGACTTTACAAACACGTTGTAAGAAGTTATAGCAAAGTAAACTTTTCTCAAGGCATATTACTACAAGAACTTGCAGAGGCAAGAAAAATTGTAGAAACAAAACATCAATCTTTATTTATAGAAGAATTAGATGATTTTATTAACAAAGTTAGAATTTTTGGTTTCCATTTTGCAACTCTAGATATTAGACAAGACAGTAGAGTGCATCATAAAGCTTTTACTCAAATTGTTAAAGATTTACAAGAAACTGGCGATACTACTTTTCCTAAAAACTACGAACATTTACCAGAAGATGAACAAATAGAAATTTTATCTGTTGTTAAAGGAAGCATCGATCCAAAATCTTTAAGCGATGAAACTTCTGTAAGTACAATAGAATCTATTTATGCTTTAAAAGAAATTCAAAAAAGAAACGGAGAAAGAGGTGCAAACCGTTACATTATAAGTAACAATCAAACCGCATTAAATGTTATGGAAACATTTGCAATGCTTAACCTTTGTGGCTTTGAAAATGAATTACCAGTAGATGTTATTCCGCTTTTTGAAACAGTAGAAGATTTACAAAACGCAGAAGAAGTAATGCGTAAATTGTATAGTAATAGAACGTATAGATATCATTTAGAAAAGAGAAAAAACAAACAAACTATAATGTTAGGTTTTTCTGATGGAACAAAAGATGGTGGATATTTAATGGCAAATTGGGGAATTTTTAAAGCAAAAGAAGCATTAACAAAAGTTTCTAGAGAATTTGATATTGAAGTAATATTCTTTGACGGACGTGGAGGACCTCCTGCACGTGGTGGTGGAAAAACACACCAATTTTACGCATCTTTAGGACCAACAATAGAAGACAAAGAAATTCAACTAACAATACAAGGCCAAACGATTAGTTCAAATTTTGGTACAGAAAATTCTGCACAATACAACTTAGAGCAATTATTAAGTTCGGTATTAAAAATGATATTTTTACAAAAGATCAATTAAACGAAAAAAATAGAGAATTAATAGAAGACATGGCAGCTACCAGCTACCAAACTTATGTCGACTTTAAAAATCATCCGCAGTTTTTACCGTACTTAGAAAAAATGAGTACGTTAAAATACTATGCTAAAACCAACATTGGTAGTAGACCAAGTAAACGTGGTGGTTCTGATAAATTAGACTTCTCTGCTCTTAGAGCAATTCCTTTTGTTGGAAGCTGGAGCCAGTTAAAACAAAACGTACCAGGATTTTTTGGAGTAGGAACTGCTTTAAAGAAATATGAAGATGCAGATAGATTTGATGAAGTAATTGCATTCTACAATGAATCTGACTTCTTTAAAACCTTGCTAGAAAACAGTATGATGAGTTTAACAAAATCATTTTTCGAATTGACAGCATACATGGCTAACGATAAAGAATTTGGTGATTTCTGAAACTAATTTACGAAGAATACAAGACAACCAAAAGGCTACTTTTAAAACTTACTGGTCACAAAGATTTAATGGAAAACTTTCCAGTTGGAAAAGCTTCTATAGAAATTAGAGAACAGATTGTTTTACCACTTCTTACAATTCAGCAATTTGCTTTAAAACAAATTCAAGAACTTCAAAATTCTGATGAAAACTCAGAAAAATTAGAAGTATATGAGAAAATGGTGATGCGTTCTTTATTTGGAAATATTAACGCAAGTAGAAACTCTGCATAAATAAAAAACTAAAGCATACTTTTTTCTTTATATTTAAAGAAAAAAGTATGCTTGTAAAAGTTTATGGCTCAGCCGTTTTTGGTATTGAGGCAACTACAATTACCGTAGAAGTAAATATAGACAAAGGTATTGGCTACCATTTAGTGGGTTTGCCGGACAACGCTGTTAGAGAAAGTTCTTACCGAATTTCAGCAGCATTAAATAACAATAACTATAAACTTCCTGGTAAAAAAATCATTATAAACATGGCTCTTGCAGATATTCGTAAAGAAGGAGCTGCTTATGATTTAACATTGGCTGTAGGTATTCTTGCCGCTTCTAATCAAATTAAATCACCAAACATAAACGAATACATAATTATGGGAGAACTTTCTCTAGACGGAAGTTTACAACCCATAAGAGGAGCATTACCTATTGCAATAAAAGCGAGAGAAGAAGGTTATAAGTACTTAATTCTTCCGAAAGAAAACGCAAAAGAAGCAGCAATAGTAGATAATTTAGAAGTTTTAGGTGTAGAGAACATTCTTGAAGTTATCAATCATTTTAATGATGATGAAAAAATTGAACCTACAATTGTAGATACGCGCGCAGAGTTTTACAAAAATATCGATTTCCTGAATTTGATTTTTCGGATGTAAAAGGACAAGAATCCATAAAACGTTGCATGGAAATTGCAGCCGCTGGTGGCCACAACATTATTCTAATTGGACCACCAGGATCCGGAAAAACAATGCTTGCAAAACGATTGCCTTCTATCTTACCACCAATGACATTGCATGAAGCATTAGAAACCACAAAAATACATTCTGTAGTGGGTAAAACTAAAAATGAAGGTCTTTTATACCAAAGACCATTTAGAAGCCCACATCATACAATTTCAAATGTTGCATTAGTAGGTGGCGGACAATATCCAAGACCAGGAGAAATTTCTCTTTCTCATAATGGTGTTCTTTTTTTAGATGAATTACCAGAATTTAAAAGAGATGTTTTAGAAGTTATGCGTCAACCACTAGAAGATAGAGACGTTACCATTTCTAGAGCTAAATTTACAGTAACTTATCCTTGTAGTTTTATGTTGGTAGCTAGCATGAATCCTAGTCCGAGTGGTTTTTTTAATGACCCTAACTCACCCATGACTTCTACTCCGCAAGAAATGCAACGATATTTAAGTAAAATTTCCGGTCCATTATTAGATAGAATAGACATTCATATAGAAGTTACACCGGTTCCTTTTGATAAATTATCAGAAGAAAGAAAAGGTGAATCTTCTGTAGAGATTAGAAAGCGAGTAACTGCATCTAGAGAGTTACAATCTAAAAGATTTAAAGATTTTGAGAACATTCATTATAACGCTCAAATGAACGTGAAACAAATAAGACAATTTTGTAAACTTTCTCAAGAAAGCAAAACCCTTTTAAAAACTGCTATGGAAAAATTAAATCTGTCTGCCGGAGCTTACGATAGAATCTTAAAAGTTTCGAGAACAATTGCAGATTTAGCCAATACTGAAGAAATAGCACCAGATCATATTGCAGAAGCAATACAATATCGAAGTTTAGACAGAGAAGGTTGGTTGGGGTAGAATTCACAAAATATTCTAAAATGAAAAAAGCATCTCAAAATTGAGATGCTTTTTGCGGTCCGGACGGGACTCGAACCCGCGACCCCCTGCGTGACAGGCAGGTATTCTAACCAGCTGAACTACCAGACCGTTGCTCTTAGCGGTTGCAAATATAACACAGTTTTTAATATCTGCAAGCATTTTTTAAAAAAATTAAATATTTTTTTTCTACTGATTAAATAAGCAGTTAAAACATCATTAAAACCTTTATTAATATCTACCGGAACATAATCTATCTTATACTGTAAACATTTGTTTTTTAGATTTTTAAAATACTCATTTACTAATTCCTGGTATTTTTCCTGAACATTTTCTGCAAAAACATTAATTTCTTGACCAGTTTCTATATCAATAAATTTTTTTGGAGAATTATCGAAATTAAAATCAAATTCAGTTTTTTGATCATAAGTATGAAACAAAACAACCTCATGTTTATTATATTTTAGATGTTTTAGTGCTTCAAATAAAGAATCATTCTGTTTATTTGGCTGAAACATATCTGTAAAAACAAAAATTAAAGATCTTCTATGAATCTTTTCTGCAATTTCATGAAGAAATTTATACGTTTCTGTAGTATTTTTAGAAGTAGTTGTTAATAATTGCTCTAATTGATGTAAAAGCATTTTTCGATGTCGATCACTTCCTTTCTCTGGCGCGTAATATTCATAAACATCAGAATAAATACTTAAACCAACTGCATCTCTTTGCCTCTTAAGAATCTCCATTAAAGCAGCAGCGGCAATTGCAGAAAAGCCAACTTTGTTTAAACTATTTATAGTCTGTTTTTTTACGACAGGATAATGCATAGAAGCAGAATTATCAATAATAATATGACATCTTAAATTTGTTTCTTCTTCGTATTTTTTGGTGTATAATTTTTCGGTTTTAGCAAATAACTTCCAATCTATATGTCTTGTACTTTCGCCTTTATTGTATAGCTTATGTTCAGAGAATTCTACAGAAAACCCATGAAAAGGACTTTTATGAATACCTGTTATAAAACCTTCTACAACTTGTCTTGCAAGAATGTCTAAGTTTTTTATTTCTGATGATTTAACTTCGGATGAATTTACCATACTACCAAAATAAAAAAAGGTTTGACGTTAGCCAAACCTTTATCTTATTTAATATGTTAATACTACTTATATAGCAGCATCAATTTTACCTGTGTAAACGTTTTTAGGTGCAACACCTACTTGCTTATCTACAACTTCTCCGTTTTTAAATATTAAAACAGTTGGTATATTTCTAACACCATATTTAGCTGCAAATTCTTGGTTTGCATCTACATCTACTTTACCTACAACAGCTTTACCGTCATATTCAGTATGAATTTCATCTACAATTGGCCCAACCATTCTACAAGGTCCACACCAAGCAGCCCAAAAATCTACTAATACTGGTTTATCAGATTTTAATACTACCTCTTCAAAATTTGCGTCTGTTATTTCTAATGCCATTTTTTTATATTTTAAAAGTTCTTATTTCTAATTTTGTACTGCAAAAGTAAACAAAAATTTTACTTTCTATATTTCAAAAAAATTACTTTTTACTATTAGTCTATCAATAGTCTTTATGCTTACAAATATAGATTATGTTATAAATCAAGCCATTTCAAATCAAAAATTAATAATTCTTCATCTAAAACTAGCACCTTTTAAAGATATAAAAATTTTAAAACTTTAAAAAAGTTCAGTAGCAATAGCTTGTACATTATCACTTTTTCCCATAGAATAATAATGTAAAACAGGCACACCTGCAGCTAACAATTCTTTAGATTGTTGTATTGCCCACTCAATACCAACTTGTCTAACAGCTTTGTTATTACTACAATCTTCTATAGCAGTAATTAAAGGCTCCGGTAAATCAATTTTAAAAACTTGTGGCAATAACTGTAAGTGACGTTTAACTGCAATGGGTTTAATTCCTGGTATAATAGGCACATTTATACCTGCATTTTTGGCTGCTGCAACAAATTCAAAATATTTCTGATTATCAAAAAACATTTGAGTTACAACATAATCTGCCCCAGCATCAACCTTTTCTTTTAATCGTTTTAAATCGGTTTGTAAAGATGGTGATTCTAAATGTTTCTCTGGATATCCTGCAACACCAATACAAAAGTCAGATTTATTAGACGCCTCTACAACCTCGTGTAAATATTTTCCGCAGTTTAAATCCTGAATTTGAGAAACCAAATCTTTTGCATAATGATTTCCGTCTTTATTTGGTTCAAAATACTTTTGATGGCTCATCGCGTCTCCTCTTAACGCCATAACATTATCAATACCAAGATAATGGCAATCTACCAAAACATACTCAGTTTCCTCTTTACTAAAGCCACCACAAAGTACATGTGGCACAGTATCTACATCATATTTATGTTTAATTGCAGCACAAATACCAACTGTACCTGGTCGCATTCTAGTAATTTTTCTATCTAACAAACCGTTACCTTTATCTATATAAACGTATTCTTCTCTTGAAGTTGTTACGTCTATAAACGGAGGTTTAAACTCCATTAAAGGATCTATGTTGTTGTATAATTCTTGAATATTATTTCCTTTTTTTGGCGGAATAATTTCAAATGAAAATAATGTTTTTCCGTTGGCTTCTTTAATATGATCTGTAATCTTCATCGTTCCTGAATTTATTCAGTATTCTAGATGAAATAAGCTATTGTTAATGCAGTTACAGTTAATGTTAAAAGCCTTAGAAAGAAAACTATTTCAATTCTATGTTTTTTCATTTTTTTAATATTTACTGCAAAACTCTTATTTCTTCTTTTATTAGTTGTTAGTTTAAATAAAATTAATTGTTAATTAATTATTTCTTTTGGGCGTTCCCTTTCAGGTCGCGCTTTTCGTTATATCTTTTTCTCGTTCCTTAAAAAAGGATGTCACTACAATCGCTAACGCAGGCTTACTCTTCTGCTAAATTTGGATGCAACCATTTTCTAGCTTTTTGTTTCGAAATTCCTTTACGTTGTGCATAATCTGTAACTTGATCGTCTGTTATTTTACCCAAACCAAAATATTTAGCTTCTTTATTTGCAAAATAATAACCAGAAACAGCAGCTGCAGGCCACATTGCCAAACTTTCTGTAAGTTTAACACCTATTTGTTCTTCTACATTAAGTAAGTTCCATATTGTTTCTTTTTCTAAATGATCTGGACAAGCAGGGTAACCTGGCGCCGGACGAATACCTTTGTAATTTTCTTTAATTAAATCATCATTAGACAATTTTTCATCAAGAGCATACCCCCAATGTTTTGTTCTAATTTGTTTGTGCAAATATTCTGCAAAAGCCTCGGCAAAACGATCTGCAATTGCTTGCGCCATAATTGCATTATAATCATCTTCTTTAGCTTTATAACTTTCTGCCAATTCTTGTGCCCCGAAAATTCCGACACAAAAAGCACCCATAAAATCTTTTTTACCAGATCCTTTAGGTGCAATAAAATCTGCTAAAGCATGGTTTGGTATACCTTCTCTTTTATTTAACTGCTGTCTTAAAGTTCTAAAAACAAATTCTTCTCCTCCTTTTTTATGTACAGAAATATCATCTTCGTTAATAGTATTTGCTTCGAACAAACCAAAGATTGCTTTTGGTTTTAAAGATTGATTTGCTATAATTTCATTAATCATAACATTTGCCTCTTTGTACATTATTGTTGCTTGCTCGCCTACAACCTCGTCCGTTAATATATCCGGAAATTTCCCATGTAAATCCCAACTTCTAAAAAACGGACTCCAATCTATAAAAGGCACTAATTCTTTTAAACTTAGCTGTTCTAAAGTCTGAATTCCTAATTCTTTTGGCTTTACAATTTCAGTAGTTTGCCAATCAATTTTGTATTTACGTGTACGAGCTTCTTTTATAGAAATGTATGATTTCTCTTTACCTCGTTTTAAAAACTTGGTTCTAAACTCATCATAATCTTTCTTTAATTTTGCTACATAATCGTTATTGGTTTTTTTATTCAGCAAATCTCCAACAACAGTTACTGCTCTAGAAGCATCATTTACATAAACCACAGCGTTCTTATATTGTGTATCTATCTTAACTGCTGTATGCGCTTTAGAAGTTGTTGCACCTCCAATCAATAACGGTAATTTAAAGTTTTGACGTTCCATTTCTTTGGCTAAATACACCATTTCGTCTAACGACGGAGTGATTAATCCGCTTAGACCAATTGCATCTACATTTTCTCTTTTTGCAGCTTCAATAATTTTTTCTGGCGGAACCATAACTCCTAAATCTACAATCTCGTAATTGTTACAGCCTAAAACAACAGAAACAATATTTTTACCAATATCATGAACATCTCCTTTTACTGTTGCCATTAATATTTTACCTAATGCTTTTTGTTCTTCGCCTTTTTCTGCTTCTATAAAAGGATTTAGATAACCAACCGCTTTTTTCATAACTCGAGCAGATTTTACAACTTGTGGTAAAAACATTTTTCCTGCACCAAATAAATCTCCAACTACATTCATACCAATCATCAAATTTCCTTCGATAACCTCTATTGGTTTTTCTGCTTGTTGTCTTGCTTCTTCTACATCTTCAATAATAAATGCGTCAATTCCTTTAACTAAAGCGTGCGTAATTCTATCTTGTAAAGGGTTTTCTCTCCAAGATAAATCGACAGTTTTTTCTTTTTTGGTTCCTTTTACAGTTTCTGCAAAATCTAATAAACGTTCGGTAGCATCTTCTCTTCTATCTAAAATTACGTCTTCTATATGTTCTAATAAATCTTTCGGAATATCATCATACACTTCTAACATTGCTGGGTTAACAATTCCCATATTCATACCTGCTTGTATCGCATAATACAAGAAAACAGAGTGCATTGCTTCTCTAACAGTATTATTTCCTCTAAAAGAAAACGACACATTACTTACTCCTCCACTTACAGAAACGTTTTCTAAATTCTGACGCACCCAACGCGTTGCTTCTATAAAATCAATAGCATTTTTTCGATGTTCATCCATACCTGTTGCCACAGGAAAAATATTTAAATCGAAAATTATATCTTCGGATGCAAAACCAACTTTGTTTACTAAAATATCATAAGAGCGTTTGGCTATTTCTATACGTCTTTCGTAATTGTCTGCTTGTCCAACTTCATCAAAAGCCATAACAATTACTGCGGCTCCGTACCTTTTTATTTGAGTTGCTTCCCAAATAAATTTTTCTTCTCCTTCTTTTAAAGAAATAGAATTTACAACGCATTTTCCTTGTACAACTTGTAAACCGGCTTCAATAATTTCCCATTTAGAACTATCAATCATCATAGGAACTCTACAAATATCTGGTTCTGCAGCTATTAAATTCAAAAAACGAACCATGGCTTCTTTTCCATCTATCAAACCATCATCCATATTAATATCTACAATCTGCGCACCACCGTCTACTTGATGTCTTGCAATATCTAAAGCTTCATCAAATTTCTCTTCTTTAATAAGTCTTAAAAACTTGCGTGATCCTGCTACGTTGGTTCGTTCTCCTACATTTATAAAATTGCTGTTTTCATTTAGAATTAAAGGTTCTAAACCGGACAATTTCATATATTTTGTTTGTTTTATCTTCATTAGGCTACCTTTATTAAAGTTCACGTGGCTTATATTTTGAAGCTAAATTTGATATTACTTTTATGTGTTCGGCGATGTACCACAACAGCCACCAATAATATTTATCAAATCTTTTTTTAAATACTCTTCTATTTGTTCTCCCATTTCTTCAGGAGTTTCATCATACTCTCCAAAAGCATTTGGTAAACCTGCATTTGGATGTGCAGATATTGCAAAGTCTGTTTTATTTGCTATTGCCTCTAAATGCGGCTGCAATAAATTGGCACCTAAGGCACAATTAAATCCTACAGATAACAACGGAATGTGAGACACAGAAATTAAAAAAGCTTCTGCAGTTTGCCCGGATAAAGTTCTACCTGATGCATCTGTTATTGTACCACTTAACATGGTTGGAATTTCTATATTTCGAGCAGTTTTTACTTCTTCTATAGCGAATAAGGCTGCTTTTGCATTTAATGTATCAAAAACGGTTTCTACTAATAAAATATCTGCGCCACCATCTAATAAGGCTTCTACTTGTTGTTTGTAAGCAATTCTTAATTGATCGAAAGTTACTGCTCTAAAACCAGGGTCGTTAACATCTGGAGACATACTTGCAGTTCTATTGGTTGGCCCTATAGAACCTGCAACAAAACGAGGTTTATGTGGTTCTTTTGCTGTATATTGATTTGCAACTTCTTTCGCAATTTTTGCAGATTGATAATTTAGCTCGTACACTAAATCTTCCATTTGATAATCTGCCATTGCAATTGTAGTACCAGAAAAAGTATTGGTTTCTATAATATCTGCACCAGCTTCAAAATATTTTGCGTGAATAGTTTTTATAGCTTCTGGCTGTGTAATAGACAATAGATCGTTATTACCCTGAAGCGGACTAGGATAGTCTTTAAAACGTTCTCCTCTAAAATCTTCTTCTGTAAATTTATAAGCTTGTAGCATTGTGCCCATTGCACCATCTAAAACTAAAATTCGTTCTTGTAAAGCTTTGTATATCTCTGACATTTTTTGATATTTTTATCAATATATGTCATCAGGAAAGGTAAAATTCTTTGCTGTTATCTGTCAAGTTTAGAAAAAACTTGTAGAATGTAGCACCTTTCTCATAAAAATGAGAGGTTGCCAAGGCTTCATCGGGTCTAATCCCTCTACCTTTCGTGATAACGTAATTAATAAGTTTATGAACTGAACTACAAATAAACGCATTATTTATTTATTTGTAGAATTATTATATTAAAAATTTAAATAACTTTTGCTTTTATAATTCTTATAAATAACAAAAGTTACTTAAATATTTGTTAGTCTTTTTCGAATAAGGTTGAAGATAAATATCGATCACCTCTATCACAAACAATTGCAACTACTACTCCTTTTTCTAATTTTTCTGCAACTTTTATAGCAGTTGCTATAGATCCTCCACTACTCATACCTGCAAAAATTCCTTCTTCGGATGCTAATCTTTGTGTCATCGCCTTTGCTTCTTCTTCACTTACTTCTATTACCTGATCTACTTTAGATCTTGTAAAAATTGCAGGTAAATATTCTTGTGGCCATTTTCTAATTCCTGGTATTTTTGCACCATCTACAGGTTGAGCACCAACTATTTGAATTTCTTTATTTTGCTCTTTTAAATAATCAGAAACTCCCATTATAGTTCCTGTAGTTCCCATAGCAGCAACAAAATGTGTTACCTCTCCTTCTGTATCTCTCCAAATCTCTCGGACCCGTTGTTTTATAATGCGCTTTAGAATTATCTGTATTATCAAACTGATTCAATCTAAAATATCCTTTTTTATATTTTAATTTTAAAGCATAATCTCTAGATCCTTCAATACCTAAATCCGCAGGAGTTAAAATAACTTTAGCGCCATATGCACGCATCGTTTTTACTCTTTCTACTGTTGAGTTTTCGGGTAAAACTAATACCATATTTACACCTAAAACTTTAGCCATAAGAGCCAATGCTATTCCGGTATTACCACTTGTTGCCTCTACTAAAGTGTCTCCTTTCTTAATATTTTTTCTTCTTAAAGCTTCAGAAATCATATTATAAGCTGCTCTATCTTTTACACTTCCACCCGGGTTGTTACCTTCTAATTTTAAAAGTAGCTTTACACCGTCTTTTTTAAAGATATTTTGCGCTTCTACTAATGGTGTATTACCTACAAAATCTATGATACTTTTTGTTTTCATTTAATTAATTTCTTTGAAAAATTTTATTTTCTGATTGCACAGTTACAACAGAATTTTCTAAAATAGTTTCTGTTACACAAACATTTGCACCAATAACAGAATTTTCTCCTATAACAACATCTCCGCCTAAAATTGTAGCATTTGCATAAATAACTACGTTATTTTCTATTGTTGGATGTCTTTTGGTAGAAGCCATGCTTTTTTTAACTTGAATTCCTCCTAAAGTTACACCTTGAAATATTTTAACATTGTTTTTTATAACCGTTGTTTCTCCGATAACTATACCTGTTGCATGATCAATAAAAAAAGAATCGCCAATTTGTGCTCCTGGATGAATATCTGTACCTGTTGTGCTATGAGCAAATTCACTCATCATTCTTGGTAAAACAGGTATTTTTTGTTTTAATAATTGATTACTTAATCTATACACTGCAATTGCATAAAAACCAGGATAAGCTAAATATATTTCTCTTAAACTCTTTGCAGCAGGATCACTATTTAAAGCCGCCAATGCATCTAAATCTAATTTTCTTCTAATTTCTTTAAAAGATTTTTCGAAATCTAGCCAAAAGCATGCCTCATTTTCAATAGATAATCTCTCTAAGATTTTTAAAAATTTATTTTTAGTAGCTTCACCATTAATACTATTATAATTAGTATCAAATAAGCAATTAATTAATTCTTTTGTAAAAACCTCTACAGCATCTCTTAAACACATGCTATAGTTTTGTTCTTTTATATTTGCAGAAACCTCATTCATATATATAAATTAAGATTCGGAGCCAATTCTACTTCTAAACCGTCTATTTCCGGCGTAATTTGTATTTGACAACCTAATCTACTATTGTCTTCTACATTAAAAGCTTCTGCCAACATTGCATCTTCATCATCTGTCATTTCTGGCAAATCATGTTCAGAATTCACGTAACATTGACAAGATGCACACATTGCCATGCCACCACAAATACCAATTGTACCTTCTTCTGCTAACTCGTAGGAACGAACAACTTCCATTAAGTTCATTGCCATATCTGTTGGTGCAACTACATCATGTGTTACTCCATTTCTATCTGTAATTTTTATGTTGATGTCTTGCATCTGCTTCACTTTTAATAATATTGTCTGCAAAGTTACGGAAACCTAACAGATAACCGACTACTCTATTGCTTTTACAACAGCTTTTGGTGCCTCTTTTCTTGTTCCGTCAAAACCATCTACACCACCAACAGTAGTATATTTCATTACATATTTTTTATCCGGAAAAATTCTTTTGTAGGCACTTTGACACATTAAAGTTGCTTCATGAAAGCCACATAAAATTAATTTTAATTTACCCGGATATGTATTTACGTCTCCGATTGCATAAATACCCGGAATATTGGTTTGATAATCTAACGCATTGTTAACCTTTATAGCATTTTTCTCAATTTCTAATCCCCAATTACCAATTGGCCCTAATTTTGGTGACAACCCAAATAGCGGTATAAAATGATCTGTATCAATAATAAAAGCATCTTCGCCTTTCTTTTCTACAGCAACACCTGTTACTTTATCTTTACCAATAATGCCTTTAACTTCCGCAGGTGTAATAATATTAATTTTGCCTAAGTTTTTTAATTCTTGTGCTTTTTCTACAGAATCTAAAGCACCTCTAAACTCATTTCTTCTATGAATTAAAGTTACTTCTGATGCTACATCAGACAAGAAAATTGCCCAATCTAAAGCAGAATCTCCTCCACCGTAAATTACAACTTTTTTATCTCTGTATAATTCTGGTTCTTTTATAATATACTCAACACCTTTATCTTCAAAACTTTCTAAATTATCAATTTTTGGTTTTCTAGGCTCAAAAGATCCTAAACCACCTGCAATTGCAACTATTTTAGCATGATGTTTTGTTCCTTTATTGGTTGTTACAATAAAAGTACCATCGTCTTGTTTGTCTATTGTTTCTGCTCTTTCTCCTAAGGTAAAGCCTGGTTCAAACTGTTTGGTTTGTTCTAATAATTTAGTTGTTAAATCTCCTGCTAAAATTTCTGGATAAGCAGGAATATCATAAATAGGTTTCTTAGGATAAATTTCTGAACACTGACCTCCTGGTTGTGGCAAAGCATCAATTAAATGGCATTTTAATTTTAATAAACCTGCTTCAAAAACTGTAAATAAACCTGTTGGTCCTGCACCAATAATTAATATATCTGTTGTAATCATAATTGTTTGCTTTTGACTTTTCGCTTTTGGCCTTTTGCTTATTACAAAAGCTAAAGGTTAATAGCTATTTTATTTTTCTACTAAACTTTTTGTGAATTCGTTTAGCTTTTCTACTTTTTCCTCAAAGTCTCCTTTGATAGTTTTTCTGTACTCGTTTAAATTCTTTACTAAATCATCTATGTTTTCTCGGAATAACTTCTTCAAAAAACTGACGTAACCTCTTAGCTGTTGTTGGTGATTTTCCGTTTGTAGAAATTGCAACTTTTACGTTTCCTTTAGTTACAATTCCTCCCATATAAAAATCGCAAAAAGGCGGATTATCTGCTACATTAACCAAAATACTTCGTTTTCTACAATGTTTGTAAACGGTTTCATTTATTGCAGGAATATCTGTAGTTGCAACAACTATATGTTTCTTTTTTAAATACCGCCTGCTATATTTTTTCTTAATTAACTTTACATTTCCGGTTTTTGCTAAAGAAATTGTACCTGATCTAAACATTGGCGAAACCATGGTAACATTTGCATCTGGACTAGATTTTAGCAAAAATGTAAGCTTCTCTTCTGCCACAAAACCACCACCTACAATTAAAACCTCTAAATTTTTAGTTTTTAAAAAAATCGGATATAAATTATTTCTTTCCATCAGCATATATTATTGCATTAAAACTCTAGAGTAATCTTGCTTAACTTCTGATAAAATTGCTCTATGGTTAACAACTTCACCTAAAATAATAATTGCAGGATTACTCAATTCCCTTTTCTCTACAATCTCTACAATTGTATCCACAGTTCCAATACCAACTTTTTCGTTAGTTCTTGTACCGTTTTGAATGATTGCTACAGGTAAATTATTTTTATTTTCTTGTTGAAACAATTTAATTATTTCTGATAATTTACCCATTCCCATTAAAACCACTACTGTAGCATTCGATTTTGCTGCTAATGCAACATCATTAGATAATTTATGCTCTTTTGTAGTACCTGTAATAACCCAAAAACTTTCTGAACTACCACGTTTTGTTAAGGGAATATTTTGATATGCTGGCACTGCTAATGAAGATGAAATACCAGGCACCATTGCAGTTTCTATTCCATAATTTGCTACATATTCCATTTCTTCTGCACCACGACCAAAAATAAAAGGATCACCACCTTTTAAACGAACCACGTGCCCATGAGATTTTGCTCTCGCTACAATTAAGTCATTAATTTGTTCTTGTTGATACCTATAACAACCTCTTCTTTTACCTACAAAAATTTGTTCTGCATTTGGGTTGATATAATCTAACAACTCTTCATTTACCAAGGCGTCATACAATACTACGTCTGCAGATTTTAGAACCTTAATAGCTTTTAATGTGATTAAATCTACATCTCCGGGGCCTGCCCCTACAACTGTTAATTTCGGAATTTTTTGACTCATCATTTTAACTTACACTTTCAGCTAAATTATTAGATAAAACTCTAAATTCTTTAACTTTTTTCAATAAAATTTCAGAATCATTGATATATTGCAAACAAAACTCTTTAGATGGTGCATTTTTATTAATTTGATAAATTAACTCACTAAAAGATGTGTTTAACTCAATTTTACCGGACCCCACAAACAACTCATCAAACTGCTTTATAATTCCTGCGTGGGTGTTGGTCTTTTTACTTTCTGCCAATAACATTGCTTTAGCAGTATTTACTAAAGATTGATATGCATAATATATGGCCCCGTAATAAATCTCGTTTTTATAAGATTCTTTAGCATTTTCAATTTTCTCTTCACTTTCTAAAAATAAAGTAGCTATTAAATCGATAACAACACCAGCACACTCACCTATACCAATTGCTTTTACATATTTTTCTTCTTCACCCCAATCGATAAAATCTTCTTGGGTTAAATTGGTAACATCTTGTAAATCATGTAAAAAATTATAAAAATACTTTTCTCCTTTTTCTTTGTAATAATCTACAAATTGTTTTCCGTTGGCATTTGCTTCAAAATCATTTAAAATTCTGCGCAACGCTTCCGGACCTCTTCTACTTGGTACTTTTACAACTTTGTCGGCAAAAAGAGCATTTCCGTCACCTAAATTACCTCCTCCTAGAAGAACTTGTAACGCTGGTGCTATTAATTTATCTTTTGTTCTTACAGTCATTCCTTGAAAACCAATGTTTGCCATATTATGCTGCCCACAAGCATTCATACATCCACTAATTTTAATTACTAAATCTTGGTTTTCTAAATACTGAGGATATTCTGCAGTAATTACTCTTTCTAATTCTTTAGAAATCCCTGTACTACTTGCAATCCCTAAATTACAAGTATCTGTACCAGGACAAGCCGTAATATCTACTGCTTTGTTATAACCTGCTTCTGCAAAACCTAATTTTTCTAATTCTTGATAGAAAAAAGGCACTAATTCTTCTTTTACAAACGGAATTACAATATTCTGACGTAAAGTTAATCGGACTTCGCTAGCGGCATAATTATCTACTAAATCTGCTAATAAACGTGCTTTATCTGTATAAAAGTCACCTAATAAAACTTTAATTCCTATTGCTACAAATCCTTTTTGTTTTTGCGGAATTAAGTTTGTCGTTTTCCATAACTCAAATGCTTCTTCGTTTTTAATTTTAACCTGAGGAACATCAACAGAAACAGGAGTTGAAGCAACATAAGCATCAGCATTTACAGCAACAGTTTTAAACTCTATTGCTTCTTGTTCTTTGGCTATTAATTCCCTAAAAGCCTCCAAACCAATATCTTTTAATAAAAATTTCATTCTTGCTTTGGCTCTACTTTTACGTTCGCCATAACGATCAAAAACTCTTAAAACACCTTCCATTACAGGTATAATTTTATCTGATGGTAAAAACTCATATAAAACATCTGCGTGTCTAGGTTGCGAACCTAAACCACCAGCAACCATTACTTTAAAACCTCTAATACCGTTTTGAATCTTAGCAATAAACCCTAAATCGTGCATATAAGACAAACCAGTATCTTCATCCGTAGAAGAAAAAGAAACCTTAAATTTACGTCCCATTTCTTGACAAATTGGATTTCGTAAAAAGAATTTATAAAGAGCGTCTGCATAAGGCGATACATCAAAAGGCTCGTTTACATCTATTCCTGCAGTTTCTGATGCAGTTACATTTCTAACAACATTACCACAGGCCTCTCTTAAAGTTACATCATCTCTTTCTAATTCTGCCCACAATTCTGGTGTTCTGTCTAAATCTACATAGTGAATTTGTATATCTTGACGGGTAGTAATATGTAATCTACCTCTTGAATATTCATCAGAAACAGCTGCAATTCTATTTAATTGATTTGTTTTAAGTTTACCATAAGGCACCTTAATACGAATCATTTGAACACCTTGCTGTCTTTGGCCATAAACACCTCTAGCTAATCGAAGACTTCTAAATTTTTCTTCATCTATTTGTAGATTTTTGAATGCAGCAATCTTATCTGCTAATTCTATAATATCTTTTTCTACAATCGGATTTTCTATTTCTGTTTCAAAACTTCTCATAATATGCCCAAACTAACCTCTTATTTAAGAGAGGAACTCTTACTTGGGTGTAAGAATTTTATTTATAATTTCTTTTTTACCTATAGGATTAGTAGGTTTATAAATTCACGAATACTACTTTATTTTTTAAATAAATTAAAAACTTTTATTTTATGAATCCGACACCAACTGTGTTGTTGGTTTTAGGGTTAATCAAAATAAATGAACCATTTGATTTGTTATCTTTAAAAGAATCGAATGTTAATGGTTTGCTTAATTTTAAGTGAATATCTCCTATTTGATTTAGTTCTAATTCTGAAGGATTTTCTTCTATACCAGAAAAATCGGTTTTAATGATACTTGATAATTGAGTTATTTTTGCCTGAGCATCATTTACACCATGTTTAATATAATATTTTTGTGATGGTTGTAAAGATTCTTTATCCATCCAACAAACAGTAGCTTCTAAATGTTTTGAAATTTTTGGTTCTTCTTTCGATTTCACCAACATATCTCCTCTACTTACATTAACATTGTCTTCTAAAGTTAGTGTTACAGAACTTCCTCTTTTGCTAATTGATATTCTGTATCAAAAAAATTAATTGATTTAATTTTTGATTTTGTTTGAGAAGGTAAAACAGTAATTTCATCTCCAACTTCTAAATCTCCACCATAAATTTTACCTGCATATCCTCTAAAATCGTGGTACTCTTCGGTTTTAGGTCTGATGACAGTTTGAACCGGAAAACGAGTTTGAGAATCATCATTAATAGCAGAAGCATCTAAATTTTCTAAATGATGCATTAAAGTTTCTCCTTTATACCAAGGCATATTATCAGATTTATCAACAACATTATCTCCTTTTAATGCTGATAAAGGAATGAACGTTAAATTCTGACCTTTGTACTCGCTTTTACTTGCTAAATACTCAATTTCACCTTTTATTATGTTGTATTTTTCTTCAGAAAAATCAACTAAATCCATTTTATTAACAGCAATTACAACATCTTTAATCCTTAATAAATTATTGATAAAAAAATGTCTATATGTTTGTTCTACAACTCCGTTTCTAGCATCAATTAAAACGATAGAAGCTTGTGCTGTAGAAGCACCAGTAACCATATTTCTTGTGTATTCTATATGACCTGGCGTATCTGCAATAATGAAACTTTTACTTGGTGTAGAAAAATAAATATGTGCAACATCTATTGTAATACCTTGTTCGCGTTCTGCAACCAAACCATCTGTAGCTAAAGAAAAATCTAAATAATCAAAACCTCTTTGTCTACTTTTTTCTTCTATAGCTTCTAACTTATCATCTGTTAATGATTTTGTATCGTATAAAATTCTACCAATTAAGGTACTTTTACCATCATCTACACTTCCTGCTGTTGCTATTTTTAGTACTTTCATTTTTTATCAGCTCTTTGCTATTCGCTTTTGGCTTTTAGCTTATTTTGTATTCTTTTTATTTTTGTGCTAATGACTAAAGCCAAAAGCTAAAGACTTAAATTTTCTGAAGAAAATTTTAGAAATATCCTTGTTGTTTTCTTTTTCCATTGCCGCCTCAGAACGTTTATCATCAATTCTTGCTCCTCTTTCTGATATCGAGGAATCTCGAATTTCTTCTACCACCTTTTCTATATCTACGGCATCAGATAAAACAGCAGCGGTACAACTCATATCGCCTACGGTTCTAAAACGAACCATTTTCTCTATAACTTCCTCTTCTTCATCTCTGTAAACTACCTCATCATCCGCAGACCAAATCATGCCATCTCTCACAAAAATTTTTCTTTTATGAGCGAAATATATAGACGGAATTTCAATTTTTTCTTCTTTTATGTACGACCAAACGTCAAGCTCTGTCCAGTTTGATATCGGAAACACACGTACATTTTGCCCTAAATCAATACGTCCGTTTAGCATATCGAAAACTTCTGGACGTTGATTTTTCTCATCCCATTGCCCAAAATCATCTCTTACAGAAAAGATTCTTTCTTTAGCTCTTGCTTTTTCTTCATCTCTTCTTGCACCACCAATACATGCGTCAAAACCAAACTCTTCGATAGCGTCTAACAAAGTTTCTGTTTGTAACATGTTTCTACTTGCGTATCTACCGGATTCTTCTTTAACACGACCAGAATCTATGTTATCTTGTACATTTCTAACAATTAATTCTACGCCCAACTCTTTAGCTAAACGATCTCTAAACTCTATAGTTTCGGGGAAATTGTGCCCTGTATCTATGTGCATTAAAGGAAAAGGAATTTTTGCAGGATAAAATGCTTTTTGCGCTAAACGCACTAAAGTTATACTGTCTTTTCCGCCGAAAAAAGTAACACTGGTTTTTCGAACTGCGCAACTACTTCTCTAAATATATATATTGCTTCACTTTCTAAAGCATCTACTTGTATTGTTCTTTGATTCATAATCATCTCTTTTAGATATGCAAACCACATTCTCTATTACTTTCTACTTTTGTTGGATCGAAATATGTGAACTCGTTTGGTAAGTTTTTTTCGATTAAATAAGCATCTAATTCTTTGTCTGTGCTATTGTAAAACGGACTGACTTTTAAAATACCATCTTTACTTACAGATACAACATCTATACTATCTCTAAATGCAGTTTGTCCTTTTCTTAAATTTGTAAACCAAACATCTGGTTGATGTTCTTGCATAGCTCTTGTAAAAGGCTCTAACTTAACTTGCTTTGTAAACTCTGCATGTTTTGGATCTTCGATTGACGGAACACCTAACACAACATTTCTATGAGCAACTGTTTGCTTAGGTGTGTATAATTGAATGTTTAAATTCAATTTTTCAATCAATTCTTCTGCGTGTCTGTATGTTTGTACTGTGTTATAACCTGTATCGCACCAAATTACTTTAATGTCTTTTTTTACTTCTGTTACCGCATTTAAAATAACAACTTCGTAAGGCCTAAAATTTGTAGTAATTACTGCATTTTTAGCGATTGAAATTGCCCAAGCAATTATTTCTTTTGGGCTTTTGTTTTTTAATTCAGTATTTATTTTATCTAAATCTAGGTTCATTATTTTCCCCATTTTATTTTGTTCCAAATTCTTTCGTGAAAAAAGTATAATATTAACTTCGTTACAAAGTCTACAGATGCAATAGAAGTTGCCAAACCTATTTTACCAGTTAAAAAATAAGACACAACCAAAGTATCTAAAGTACCTATAAGTCTCCAGCTTAAAGCTTTTATTACACTTCGTAAAGGTTTTTCAGACGTTTTATCTTCTGTAAAACCTCTACTTTGTGTTTTTTTACTAAAAATGATTTGATTTAAAATCATAGTTATTAATTAATTCAATTACCTACTAGTTTAGTAGGACAATGCAAACCTACGGTAATTTTTATTAGTTTAACAAGGATTCTTGTCAATTTTCATTTAAACCCTATAGATTTAGTAGATTAATAAAAATAATAAATAAATTTTGCGAATCTTAAACCTAAAACGACTTAAGACCAACAATTATTTACCAATAAAATTGAAATATTATTTTAGCACTTACAGAGATCTGCTAATGAAGTATTTCTAAAAATATCTAGCGTATTATCTCTCACCTTAATCATTAAACGATGCACAGAACATGCATTTTCATCTCGGGCAATCATCACATTTTTCGTAAAAGTTTAAACTTACGCAAGGCACCATAGATATTGGCCCTTCTAAAATACGCATAACAGTTGTCATTGGAATATCCGAAGGACTTTTAAGTAAATAATAACCACCGCCTTTTCCTTTTTTAGAACCTAAAATTCCGTTTTTACGAAGTGTTAACAAAATAGTTTCTAAAAATTTTAGGGAAATATTTTCGCTCTTAGAAATTGTAGCAATTGCAACAGGATTTTTATTTTCTTGTTTTGCTAAATAAGTAAGCGCTTTTATTCCGTATTTTGTCTTTTTTGAAAGCATTAATTTACTAGATTTTTAATAAATATGTACTATTTAGTTGTGTGGCTTTTATCTAAATTATAGAAAGTAGCTTGTGCAAAATCTGTAGCATCGCCAGAGTTATTTAAATGGTAAACACCTGCT
The DNA here is from genome assembly GCF_055693625.1 of Polaribacter sp. HA6-7. Classification (NCBI taxonomy): domain Bacteria; kingdom Pseudomonadati; phylum Bacteroidota; class Flavobacteriia; order Flavobacteriales; family Flavobacteriaceae; genus Polaribacter; species Polaribacter sp. HA6-7. The sequence goes on along the minus strand of NZ_CM146338.1, from coordinate 475,137 downwards.
TTAAAATACATGTACTGCCCACCAACATTATAACCGCTATTAACCATATCTACAGTTTTAGACACATCATCTTTACCGTCTCTACTAATAGTTATTGTTAAATTATCTCCAACAACTTTTATCGAATAAGTAAACTTTTCATTCAGTGCAATTCCGTCTGTTGGATTGGAAGCACTACTGCTTCTTGAACCAATTAACTCGTACCATTGCTCGCTACCATTACCGTCTGTTGGTTCGTGTGCAAAATAAATAGAACCTAAAGCATTGTCTTTTAATTTTCTATAGTAAATTCTTACAGGCTCATCATCATTTGCATGAATTTGACCAATTACTAACCTACCAACATGACTACTATTACCTGTAGTAGTAACATTATTAATAGCAAGTGTTGCATTCATTTCTCCGTCGAAACCAGCTGCTGCATTTAAATCCGCAGAAGGGGCAGTACCAAAAACCCAATTATTTTTATTTACACCTTTAGTACTAATACTTGTATTTGTACCGCGTAACATTTCTCTTAACTCAACTCTGGTGTAACTTGTGTTTGCAGAAGTTTTAAAACCATCTACAGGACATTTAAAAACCATTCCACCATCATCCGAAGTATAAAAATATTTATTATTTTGATATTTATTATTTAATTCGCTTACAGTAATTGTAGTTGCTGTACCGTTTCCGTTATTTTCTCGGATACTTAAATTCCAAGTTGATAAATCAAAGTTTTCTGATGGTGCTTTCGTAACATTTTCTCTAGCCGCTTGCTTTACCTCTATTGTTTCTGATAAACTTAAACCGAAACTTGTATCGTTCCTGTTCGGGCATTTAATGTTGTATTTTCTGAAACAGTAACATCAATTTTACCATTGTTAGAGCTAGAAGTTGGCGTAACAGAAATCCAATTTTGGTTTGCGGTCACACTCCAATCAATATTAGAAGAAATATTAACTGATTTTGTTTCTTCTTGAGCCGAAAATTCTGACAAAGAATTTACAGTTAATTTTTCTATAAAAATATCTTCTGTGGTTTCACTAGAACCACAACTTAAGATTAATGTTAGAAAGATAAAAGAAAAAATATTTTGTAATAATCGCATAAAATCTTTTGATTTAATAAACCTTAAAGGTAGTAAAAAGAATAATTAAATATTAATTTTATTGCAATGCTTGTTTTAAATCATCAATAATATCTTTAACATTTTCTAAACCTACAGAAACTCTAACCAAACCATCTGTAATGCCAACTTCTAAACGATCTTGTTCAGACAAACGACCATGTGTCGTAGAAGAAGGATGCGTAACAATGGTTCTAGTATCGCCCAAATTAGCAGATAAAGAACACATTTTAATTTTATTTAAAAAATTTCTTCCGGCTTCAATACCGCCTTTAATTTCAAAAGCAACAATATTACCGCCTAATTTCATTTGCTTTTTTGCAATTTCGTATTGTGGATGCGATTTTAAAAAAGGATATTTCACCAAAGTTACTTGTTCATTTTCTTCTAAAAACTGAGCAACTTTTAAAGCATTTTCTGCATGTTTTTCTACTCTAAGTGCTAAAGTTTCTAAACTTTTAGACAAAACCCAAGCGTTAAAAGGCGACATTGCTGGCCCTGTATTTCTAGCAAATAAATAGATTTCTCTAATTAAATCTTTACTACCAACAGTTACACCTCCTAAAACTCTACCTTGCCCATCCATTAATTTTGTAGCAGAATGAATAACCAAATCTGCACCAAATTTTATTGGTTGTTGCACGTAAGGCGTTGCAAAACAATTATCAACAATAAAAATTAAATTATGCTTTTTTGCAATTTTACCTATTAGTGCTAAATCTAAAATATCTACTGCCGGATTTGTTGGTGTTTCTATATAAAGAATTTTAGTGTTTTCTTTAATTAAACTTTCAACTAAATCTACTTCATCTACCTTAAAGTAAGAAGTTTCGATATTCCATTTTGGCAAATATTTTGTGAACATGCTATGCGTAGACCCAAAAACCGATCTACAAGACACAATATGATCGCCTGCGTTTAATAATGCCGCAAAACTTGAAAATATTGCAGACATACCAGTCGCAAATGCATAACCTGATTCTGCGCCTTCCATAGTAACCACTTTATCTACAAATTCTGTTGTGTTTGGGTTTGTAAACCTACTATACAGATTGCGTTGTTTTTCTTCGGAAAAAGAAGCTCTCATTTCTTCTGCATCATCAAAAACAAAACTCGATGTTAAATATAAAGGTGTAGAATGTTCTGAAAACTGACTTCTTTCTGTCTGATTTCTTATTGCTGATGTTTCAAAATGTTTGTTTTTACTCATTTTTATTTTTTATGATTCTGAAACAAGTTCAGAGTGACACTTAGTGTCAATTATTATGTTTTGCCAATCTTAAAATATCACCAAAAACGCCTCTTGCAGTAACGCTTGCTCCGGCTCCGGCACCTTGTATTACAATTGGTTGCTCGCCATATGATTCTGTATAAATTTCAAAAATAGCATCAGAACCTTTTAGAGATCCTAAGGGAGTAGATTTTTCTGTAGAAACTAACTTTACTTCTAAATTACCTTTTGATTTTGATAAATCTCCGCTTAATTCGCCAATATATCTTAAAACATGATTTGGTTTTTGATTTTCTTTTAAAGTCTGATATTCGGTATTTAATAATTCTAAATTTTCTAAAAAGCTTTCTGCTGAACCTTCTCTTAAATTCTCTGGAATTAAATTTTTGATAACAACTTCATCAAATTCATTTTCTAATTCTAATTCTCTTGCAAGTATCAATAATTTTCTAGCAACATCATTACCGCCTAAATCTTCTCTAGCATCTCGCTCTGTAAATCCTTTATCAATTGCTTCTTTTAAAACTTCAGAAAAAGAAACATTTTTATCAGAAAAATTATTAAATAAATAGCTTAAACTCCCGTAAAAAACACCTCTAATTCTAGTTATATTTTCTCCGGATTCATGTAATAATCTAATTGTATCTATCAAAGGTAAACCTGCACCAACATTGGTTTCGTATAAATATTGTTTTTTATATTCTTTTAATTTAGCTCTTATTTCTTTGTAAAAATCAAAAGATAAAGTATTTGCAATTTTGTTACAAGAAACTAAATCGAAACCGGCTTCTATTAAAGGTAAATAATTCGCTACAAAATTTACACTAGCAGTATTATCTACGGCTATTAAATTTTCGAAATGATGTGCTTTTGCAAAGGCAATAATATCATTAACGTTTACATTTTCTTCACCACTTTCTAAAAGATTCTCTTTCCAATTTTTAGAAACTCCATCTTTTTTTAACAGTACTTTTTTAGAGTTTGCTACAGCAAAAACATTCAATTGTAATTTTCTTCTTTCTAAAACAGACTGTGTATTTTCTATAATTTGGTCTATTAATGTACCACCAACTAAACCTTTACCAAAAACAGCAATATTAATTTTCTTAACAATACCAAAAACTTGCCCATGAATTACATTAACTGCCTTATGTAATTCTGATTTCTTAACAACCAAACTAACATTTTTACCTGTAACTGTATTGTTGAACAACAAAGGCACAATTTGATTTTTAATTAAAGCATTATAAGGATGATGAAACTCACTTAAATCTTGACCAATTATAGAAATTACTGCAACATCTTTAACAACAGAAATCTGATTTACATCTTGTGAATAAAAGTCGTTTTCGAACTCTTTTTCAAGGGCATTTATTGCTTCTTCAGATTCATTTTCTGCTATAATTAATCCGATTCCTCTTTCTGATGAACCTTGCGAAATAATACTAACACTTATATTTCTATCGCTTAAAGCTTTAAAAATTCTTGCATCTACACCAACTTTACCTAGCAAACCTCTACCTTCAAAATTTAACAAAGCAACATCATTAATTGTAGAAATCGATTTAATTCCTTTTGATGAAGATGCCGAAGTGATAAGCGTGCCTTTATCTTCTTCTTGAAAAGTATTTAAAATTCTAAGATTGATGTTTTTTTCTATAAGTGGTATAATCGTTTTAGCGTGCAAAATTGTTGCCCCAAAGTTTGCCAATTCATTTGCTTCAGAAAAAGACAACTGCTCTATCTTTTTAGCATCTGCAACCAAATCTGGGTTTGCCGTAAAAATTCCGCTCACGTGCGTGTAATTCTGCAACTCTTCTGCATCTAAATAATTGGCTAATAATGCTGCAGTATAATTGCTACCATTTCTACCCAATGTAGTTGTTTCTCCTTTTTTATTTGCAGCTACAAAACCACTTACAATATTTATTACGTTGTTATTTTTCTTAAAAAATGCTGTTACATTCTCTTTTGAAACTGCTGTTATTGGTTGTGCGTTTCCAAAATTTTCGTCTGTAATTATTAAAGATCTAGCGTCTATTGCATTTGCCGGCACACTAATTTGTTCTAGTAAACTTGCTACTAATTTTACAGACAATAATTCTCCTTGCGCTAAAACTTCATCTTTAATTTTACTACTGTAATCGCCTAATAAAGAAACCCCTTCAAACAAGGTTTCTAGTTTTGTAAATTCCGTTGTAAAATCAACTTTATTTGTTGGCGTTTGCTGATATTTTTTAAACTCTTCGAATTTAGATTTGTACTCTTGTTTAGCTGCAGCAGTATTTAAAATATCTTCTAAATTGTTAGTTGCATTGCCTCTTGCAGAAACTACAACCGTAATTTTTTTATTATCTTTATATTTTTTTGCAATAATACGTATCGCATTTTCTAAGCCTTTTCCGTTGGCTAAAGATTTCCCTCCAAACTTTAAAACTTTCATCTTCTTTTCTCTGTAATCTTTATTAAAAATAGGTGCAATAATTTTTTCTAATTGATCATATTCTATTAAAAAAGCATCATGACCATGCACCGAATTTATTTCGTTATAAGTAACATTGTCTTTTGTTAATGCTAACTTTTTATGTGTTTCTCTGTTTTCTTCCGCAGTAAAAAACAAATCAGAATCTACCCCAATAATATGAATGTTGGCTTCTATCTTATCTAAGATTTCTTCAGGTTTTAAACCTCCGTTGGTAACATCAATCGTTTTTAATAATTGATTCATTAATTTATAAGACGATAATTGGTAACGTTCTTGCAACTTTTTGCCATGATGTAACAACCAACTTTCTACATCAAAAATATCTGAATTCGCTTTTTTTGATCGATGAAAACGCTCTTTAAAACTTTCTGGCGTTCTATAACATAACATTGCATGCATTCGTGCATCATGCACAGGATTGCTAGAATTTACCAAAAATTGTTCTTGAATTTGGCAATTGGCTATTAACCAATCTGTAGATTTCCAATCTGTTGCTATTGGTAAAAAATGTTTTGTTAATTTTGTATTTAAGACCAACATTTCCCAAGCAATTCCGCCACCTAAAGAACCTCCTATCAAAGCAAATATTCTATCAATTTTTAATAGATTCAATCCTTCTAAAAAAATATTGGCAACATCTCTTGCTATAAAATCTTTATAATTTTCAATTAAAAAACTATCAAAACCATTGCCTGGTATATTAAAAGACAAAATGGTATAAACCTCTGTGTTTATTGCTTTATCTAAACCTACAATATCTTGCCACCAACCGTCTTTTCCGGCAACATTAGAATTACCTGTTAATGCATGATTGATTAAAACCACAGGAGCCGACCCTAATTCTTTACCAAAAACTTGATAACTCAAGTTTAATTCAGGAATTTTTACACCAGCTTCTGTGGTAAAATTTTTTATTTTGATATGTTTTAGTAATTCTTTCAAGTAAAATCGGTTTATATTTCTGAAAAAGCTGCCTTTAAATCTGCTTTTAAATCTTCTATATCTTCAATACCAACAGACAAACGAATTAAATCTTGCGATACACCTGCACTTTCCTGTGCCGTTTCATCTAATTGTTGATGTGTTGTACTAGACGGATGAATAATCAACGATTTTGTATCACCAATATTTGCCAACAAAGAGAAAACCTTTGTTTTATCTGCAATTGTTTTTGCCGCTTCAAAACCGCCTTTTGGCCCAAAAGTTACAATACCACTTTGCCCCTTTGGCAAATATTTATCAGCTAAATCTTTGTATTTACTACTTTCTAAACCAGGATAATTTACCCAAGCAACCTCTTCTTGTGCTTCTAACCACTTAGCTAATTCTAAAGCGTTTTTAGAGTGTTGCTGAATTCTAACCGGCAACGTCTCTAAACCTTGAATAATATTAAATGCGTTTGTAGGACTTAATGCGCCACCAAAATCACGCAGTCCTTCTAAAATCAATTTAAAAGTATAGGATGCAGCACCTAAAGCCTCGTGATATTTTAAACCATGATACCCAGCAGAAGGTTCTGTAAATTCGAAATTTACCATTTGCCCAATTAAAAGTTCCTGCATCTACAATTGCGCCTCCTAAAGAAGTTCCTTGTCCGCCAATATATTTTGTAAGTGAATGTATTACAATATTTGCACCATGTTTAATCGGATTTAATAATGCAGGTGTTGCTACCGTATTATCTACAATAAAAGGAACTTCTGCAGCTTTAGAATGTACAGCAATTGCTTCTAAATCTAAAACATCTAACTTCGGATTTCCTAAAGATTCTACAAAAAATGCTCTTGTATTTTCTTGTACAGCTTCTGCAAAATTATCAGGATTAGAAGCATCTACAAAAGTTGTAGTAATACCAAATCTTGGTAACGTAACGTTTAGTAGATTATACGTTCCGCCGTATAAACTGCTCGAAGCTACAATATGATCTCCTGCTTTTAAAAGCGTTAACAAACCTGTAGAAATTGCTGCCGTACCGAAGCAAAAACTACAGCTCCAATACCGCCTTCAACTGCGGCTAATCGATCTTGTAAAATTTGGTTTGTAGGGTTATTTAAACGCGTATAAATAAAACCTAATTCTTTAAGCGAAAATAAATTTGCTGCGTGTTCTGAATTGTCAAAAACATACGAAGATGTTTGATAAATAGGAACTGCTCTTGTTCCTCCGTTTTGTGTTACGTCATGCCCTGCATGTAATGCGTTTGTTGCTAATTTTTGAGTACTCATTTTTCTATTTTTTTGAGTTAATAAATGATTAAAACAAAAGTTGAATGCATCAATTTATTATTGATGTACTTACTAGAAAAATGTTATTAAGAAAATAGAAGTTTCCGAACAGGAAAATTCTTTTTTGTTATCTATCCAAATACAAAATATTTAGGTAGAATGTAGCACCTTCTTTATTTCTAAAGGGTTGCTAAGGCTTCATCGGGTCTAATCCCTTCACCTTTCTTGATAACATTTCAATAAGTTATTGAACTTTGTGAGTACAAATATATGTTCAGAAAAATTTAATATCCTAATAAAATCGTAACTATTTTTTTACGGCTACAAATTTCACATTTTATTATACTAAGTTTTAATTATTCCTTAAAAACAGCGTTTTAAAACTCTTAAAATTGATTTATTGATGATGCTATCATAAATAATTATGATAAAAAAGTGTGGCTTTTAATTTTATAGTGTACTTTTGCAGTCGAATTAAGAGGAAAAATTTGAACTGATTGCAACCTCAATAAAAAAATGCTAAAGCAGTAATTATCTACTTCTTTTAGCGACTATGCAATCAATTTTAATTTCCTACAACATTTAAAAGAAGAATATTATGTCATATTTATTTACCTCAGAAAGTGTTTCTGAAGGACATCCTGATAAAGTAGCAGATCAAATTTCTGATGCTTTAATAGATAATTTTTTAGCCTTTGATAAAACAAGTAAAGTAGCTTGCGAAACATTAGTTACAACTGGGCAAGTTGTATTGGCTGGAGAAGTAAAATCTAAAACTTATTTAGATGTACAGCAAATTGCAAGAGATGTAATTAATAAAATTGGTTATACAAAAGGAGAATATATGTTCGACGGAAATTCTTGCGGTGTTTTATCTGCAATTCACGAACAATCGCCAGATATTAACCAAGGTGTTGATAGAGCAAAACCAGAAGAACAAGGTGCTGGAGACCAAGGAATGATGTTTGGTTATGCTACAGATGAGACAGAAAACTACATGCCTTTGGCTTTAGAATTGTCTCACAGGCTTTTAATTGAATTAGCAGCTTTAAGAAGAGAAAACAAAGACATTACTTACTTAAGACCGGATGCTAAATCTCAAGTAACTATAGAGTATTCTGATGATAATGTTCCGCAAAGAATTGATGCGATTGTAATTTCTACTCAACATGACGATTTTGACAAGTCTGATGATGTTATGTTAGCAAAAATTAAAAAAGATATCGTTGAAATTTTAATTCCTAGAGTTGTAGCAAAATTACCTGCTCATATTCAAAAATTATTTACAGATAATATTACGTATCACATCAACCCAACAGGCGTTTTTGTTATTGGTGGACCTCATGGAGATACAGGTTTAACTGGTAGAAAAATTATTGTTGATACTTACGGTGGTAAAGGTGCACACGGTGGTGGTGCTTTCTCCGGAAAAGATCCTTCTAAAGTAGACAGATCTGGAGCTTATGCAACTAGACATATTGCAAAAAATTTAGTTGCTGCCGGTTTATGTAAAGAAGTTTTAGTACAAGTTTCTTATGCAATTGGTGTTGCAAAACCTACAAGTATTAACGTAGAAACTTATGGTACAGCAACTGTTGGTTTATCCGACGGAGAAATCAGTAAAAAAGTAGAAGAAATTTTTGACATGCGTCCTTATTTTATAGAACAACGTTTAAAATTAAGAACGCCAATTTACTCTGAAACTGCTGCATATGGCCACATGGGTAGAACTCCAGAAATTAAAACAGTAACTTTTTCTAATCCAATGGGAGAAACTGTTTCTGAAGAAGTAGAAACTTTTACTTGGGAAAAATTAGATTATGTAGACAAAGTAAAAGCGGCATTTAATCTATAAAATTATACAAACTTTTAAAAGCCTTTAGATATATCTAAAGGCTTTTTTTATGCTCAAAATTTAACAGTAAGCAGGTTTTCTCTTTAACAATTTTTTAAGAAGTCTTAACTTTTTGTTTACGTAACTTCGAAAGTTATAATATTAATCAAATATATCATGACAAAAAAATACTTACTAGGCTGCTTTTAGTAGCTTTCGTATTTGGTTTTTCTACTGAATCTTCTGCTCAATTTTGGAAGAAAAAGAAAAAGAAGCACCGAAAACTGTAGCAAAACCGAAACCTAAACCTAAAAAAGGTGGAATTCAGCCTTATAGTAAGGTAGTAACAAAAGAACACAAAACAGACGAAGGTTTGTTTAAAGTGCACCAAAAAGATAATTCTTATTTATTTGAAATACCAGATTCTCTTTTAAGAAGAGAAATGTTAATGGTAACAAGAATTGCTAAAACTGCCAGCGGTATTGGTTTTGGTGGTGGTAAAACAAACACACAAGTTTTACGTTGGGAGAAAAAAACAAACAAATCTTATTAAGAGTTGTTTCGCATAGCGTTGTTGCAGATACTTTGTTACCTGTGCACGAAGCGGTAGTAAACTCTAACTTAGAACCAATTTTATTTTCCTTCCCTATCAAAGCATTTAGTAAAGATTCTACTGCAACTGTTATAGATGCAACTTCTTTATTTTCTACAGATGTAAAACCATTAGGTTTCCCTAATTTTTACAGAAGAGCTTACCAAGCTACTAGAATGGACAAGACTCGTTCTTATATAGATAGAGTAAGTAGTTACCCAAGAAACATAGAAGTAAGACATGTAAAAACTTACTTTGCAAACAAAGCACCATCTAATAGTGCGGTTGGTTCTATTACTTTAGAAATGAGTAATTCTATGGTTTTATTACCAAAAGTACCAATGAAACGTAGATATTTTGACGAACGTGTTGGTTGGTTTGCTAGAGGTCAAACAGATTATGGTTTAAAAGATCAAAAAAGTAAAACGGTTAGATATTTAGATAGATATCGTTTAGAAGTTAAAGATGAAGATATTGAGAAATTTAAAAGAGGAGAATTAGTAGAGCCTAAAAAACAAATTGTTTATTACGTAGATAGAGCAACTCCTAAAGAATGGGTACCATATATTATACAAGGTGTTAACGACTGGCAAGTAGCTTTTGAAGCAGCTGGTTTTAAAAATGCTATTGTTGGTAAAATGGCACCAACTAAAGAAGAAGATCCAGAGTATAGCCCGGAAGATGTGCGTTATTCTGTAATTAGATATTTAGCATCTCCGATTCCTAATGCAAACGGACCTCACGTAAGTGACCCAAGATCTGGAGAGATTTTAGAATCTGATATTAACTGGTATCATAATGTAATGACTTTATTACACAACTGGTTTTTTGTACAAACAGCTGCAATTAACGAAGACGCAAGAAGCAATAACTTTAAGACAGAAACTATGGGACGTTTAATTCGTTTTGTTTCTTCTCACGAATTAGGTCATACTTTAGGTTTACCTCATAACATGGGAAGTTCTGTAGCTTATCCTGTAGACTCTTTACGTTCTGCAACTTTTACAAAAAAATATGGTACTGCCCCATCTATTATGGATTATGCTCGTTTTAACTATGTTGCACAACCAGAAGATAAAGGTGTTGCTTTAATGCCGGACATTGGTCCTTATGATAAATACTCTATCAATTGGGGTTATAGACCAATTTTAGACAAGACTGCCGAAGAAGAAAAAGAAACTTTAGATAAGTGGATTTTAGATAAAGCAGACAACCCAATGTATCATTTTGGTCGTCAGCAATTTGGCGTTGTAGATCCAAGTGCACAAACTGAAGATTTAGGAGACGACGCTATTAAGGCGAGTGATTATGGTATTAAAAATTTAAAAGAATTTTACCTAGATTAGAAGAGTGGACTACAGAAAAAGGACAGACTTATGATGAAATGGCTACAATGTATGGTCAAGTTATTGGTCAGTTTGGTAGATACATGGGACATGTTTCTTCTAATGTTGGTGGTATTTACGAAAACTATAAAACTGCAGATCAAGAAGGTGCTGTTTACACACATGTAGACAAAGCACATCAAAAAGCAGCTTTAAAATTTGTAATCAATCAATTATTTAAAACCCCTACTTGGATGTTAGACAAAGACCTTTTCTCTAAAACACAATCTAGTGGTGCTTTAGAAAGAGTTAGATCTTTACAAGTAAGAACTTTAAATAGTCTTTTAAGTGCAGATAGAATGGCACGTATGATAGAAAATGAAACTTTAAATGGCGCTAAAGCTTACAATTTAGTTTCTATGTTTTCTGATGTAAGAAAAGGTATTTGGTCTGAATTATATAGCGGTAGAACTATAGATACATATAGAAGAAATCTTCAAAAAGCACATGTAGAGCGTTTAGACTTTTTATTAAACGATGCTAAAAACCAAAGAGGACGTTTTGGAACACCTTCTGTAAATGTTGGTCAGTCTGATATTAAATCTTTTGCAAGAGGAGAATTAACTAGATTAAAAAGAGATGTTAGAAATGCAGCTTCAAGAGCTTCTAACACAACTTCTCGTTACCACTTACAAGATGTTTTAGCTAGAATTGAAGTAGCTTTAGATCCAAAGTAAGAAAAAAATTAATGTTCATTTAAAAAACCACGCCCAATTTTGGCGTGGTTTTTGCTTTTTAAATCGAAAAAATAACATGAAAAAAATTACCTTTTTATTTTTTCTTATCTCGTTTGTAAACTTTTCGCAAGAAAAAATATCTTTTAAAGTTTTAGATAAACAAACTAAAAAACCCGTTGTATATGCAACGGTTATGTTAAAAAAATAAAAAGAGGCACGCATGCAGATGTAAATGGTAAATTTCAAATTCCAAGAAAATATAAATCAAACGGAATTATAAGAATTTCTTCTATCGGTTATAAAACCAAAGAAATTAAATTATCAGCATTAAAAAATAAAAAAGAACATATTGTCTATTTAACTGTTTATAATAACAGTCTTAACGAGGTAGTAATTTCAACATCAATAAAGAAAAGAAAGAAAAAACTTTTAGGTGTACAAATTGTTAGAAAAGCAATAGAAAACATCTTAAATAATTACCCTACAGAACCACATTCTTATATTGGTTATTACAGAGATTACCAACAACCAGTTGGAGATTCTTATCAGAAAAAAATAATTATAAAGAAAAAATAGATTACATAAATGTTAACGAAGCAATAATTGAAACTTTTGACAATGGTTTTAAAACTGATAAATTAAAGAGTAAAAAAATCAATCTTTATTATATAATTACATTGAAAACGATAAATTTATTAAAGATTCTACACTTACAATACCTTATGATAATGCTGATAAGAAATTTTCAGAAAGCGTATATATTAGTCCGTTAGGTGGTAATGAATTAAATATTTTATCCTTAACAAACACAATTAGAAATTACAATAAAATGTCTTTTTCTTTTAGCAATACATTTAACAAGCATTTTATTAGAAATCATAAATTTAAACTCAAAAAAATTATTTATTCTGATAAATCACCTTTGTACGAAGTAACTTTTAACTCGATTAAGGGAAAAACTAGTTATGAATATGCTGCTTACGGAACCATTTATATTTCTAAACAAGATTTTGCAATTCATAAATTAAACTACAATTTGTATTACAGATTCAAAAAAATCCGCAGTACTCTGTTACCATAGCATACAAACCTATTAAAGACAAAATGTATTTGAACTACATTACTTTTAATAATTTTTTTGAAGCAACAAATGGTAACTATTTTAAAATTGATAAAACAACATTTAACAAAAAAATAAAACTTTTAAGGTTTCTTTTAACAGACCAATCAATTTAAGAAGTATAACACCAATAAGGTCTAGGTTTAAAATTTATTATAAAAATGAAAAATTAAAAGTTAAAGATGTACAAGCTAGTATAGAAAATTCAAGAACTCTAACTATTCATATTGATAAAGAATCAATAGAAAAAATGGATTTAAATAATAGCGATACTGATAGCAACTATGCAAACAATTTTGTTTTTGATATTACAAATATAAAAGACATCGGAGGCTTTAAAATTAATGAAAGAGCAAGTTTAAAGCTAAACCAATATAGAGAATTTTTTGTACAAGAAGTCTTCGAGCATAAACTTTTACCCGTACAAAAAGAGTTTGTAAACAAGAGTTTACCTTTGTCTAAATCTAAAATAACAGATTTAAAATTAGAGAATGATTATTGGATTAATACACCTTTAAAATCTTCTAAAAATTAATAGATTCGATATTTATATTTAGTATTTGCTTTAAAAAGTATTCTATATTTGCAGCTCAATATTTGTCATGAGTCAAACATTACTTTCTTCTCCTTTACAAGGTTTTACAGATTATAAATTTAGAAATGCTTTCAATCATTTTTTTGGCGGAATCGATACGTTCTACGCTCCTTATATTCGATTAAACGGTAAACTTGTTATTAAAAATTCTTACAAGCGAGATATTGAATTGGCAAATAATACAACGCTAGAAGTTATTCCACAAATTATTACAAATGATGTTGATGAGTTTTTATTTGTTGCAAAATATATAAGAGAATTAGGCTACAAAGAATTAAACTGGAATCTTGGTTGCCCTTATCCAATGGTTACCAAACGCGGTATGGGTTCAGGTTTAATTGCAGATCCGGAAAAAATAAATAATATTCTTCATAAAGTTCATAATGAATCTGATGTTTTGGTTTCGATGAAAATGAGAATGGGTTATGAAAATCCTGAAGAAATTTTAAAAACTTTACCTGTTTTAGACAAGTATCCTCTTAAAAACATTGCAATTCATGCAAGAATTGGAAAACAGTTGTATAAAGGCGGAACAGATTTAGATTCTTTTCAGAAATGTATCGACAATACAAATCACAAATTATATTATAATGGCGATGTTACCTCTGTAAATGCCTTTAAAAAGCTACAAGAAAGATTCCCTACAATAGATCATTGGATGATTGGTAGAGGCTTAATTGCTGACCCTTTTTTACCTAATATGATTAAGAAAGATACTTTAGAATATCCAAAAAATAGATTTGATATTTTTAATGAATTTCACGATCGAATTTTTACTGAATATGATGCAGCTTTATCAGGACCAACTCCCATTAAAATGAAGATGCTTGGTTTACAGGAATATTTTTCTAAAAGTTTTTCAAATCCGCAAAAAACCTATAAAAAAATTAAAAAAGCTCAAAACGTAAAAAAATACGAAATTGCAGTTAGAGAAATTTTTAAAGAAGCTAAAAACGGTTAGTTAAAAATTAATCTTCTTTAGGGTTTTCTTTATTAAATTCTTCTAAAACTTTTGTAATTGCAGTATCTATTCTACCTGCATCCGTGTTATATTTAGGATTTAAACCTTGTTTCTCTGGAAAATGCTCTATAGTAACTGTTGTAGACGGAAAAGCAAAATCTACTCCTAATTCTTTTGCCAACTTTACTATTGCAATATGCAATCGATGTTTAGAAGATTGCTCTACACCCCAAGCCAAACTTTTAAAGTATACATTTACCATTACCAACAATGCCGAATCTCCAAAACCAGTAAATTCTACATTATAAGAATCAGATCTTGTTTCGGATGCGCAATAATTATTTCTCTTACGCCTTTTACAAACGCCTCGATTAATTACTGGCGGAGTATCATAGCGCAAACCTAAATTTGTGTTATAACGTCTAAACAAACGTAAACCTTTGTTATTTATAACAATTTCTGATAGTTTACTATTGGGTATTTGGTAGACAGATGTATCTGCTGCACGTACACTTGTAGATCTAAAACCTACTTTTTCTACAGTACCAACAACTTCTCCGGCTTCAATCCAATCTTCTATATGAAACGGTTTGTCTAAAAAAATCATAATTGTACCAATTAGATTTTTTACTGTGTCTTGAGACGCCAAAGCAACAGCCAAACCACCAATAGTAGCACCTGCTAAAATTGTTGTAGTATCTACACCAAATAAAGCTACTAACCTTAAAATACCAATAAATATAACCAAGCCAACAAAGAAGTTGTGCAATATTGGTGATAATTGATCGTCTAATCGGTTATGTGTTTTTTCTGTAAAAACACTGTAAAACTTCATTAAAACATGAACTAAGTTTATTAAAACGTATGTCCAAAAAACAACCTTAGCAATATCTATAAACAAGAAAACCCATTTATTAATTTCTAAACTAAAGTATAACGAAGGAAAAACACTATCTAAAAAACTAATAGCAATTAATAAACTAATTGGTCTTGCCAATTTTTTTAAAGATTGATCAAAAGTAATATCAGTAGTTTTCGTAATTTTTTGCTGTATTTTATTTAAAATTACAAACGTTAATTTTGTAAAAACAAAAAAGATAAGTACGGTTAATACCATAAAAATAAGCACAGAAAATAATTGCCAATATTCTATGGCCCACAATTTTTTATGTCCAAATTCGGAATAAAATCTTGAATCTTTTGAACATACCAAGGAAAAACAGCATTGTATAAACTATCTATTTTAGCAACCGTTTCAGAAGAATAATACCATTTGTTTTCTATTTTTTCTACAGATATTTCCGGCATTCGCTGCGGAAAAGGTGTATATTTTCCATAAGAAGAATATCGAACAGTATCTTTATAGTTGGCATTTTTTGGTACTTTATTAAAATCTACATAAAGACCTTTACCGTCTAAAACCTTTTTAATTCTTACAACTTTTTTTATCGCTTCTTTTTCCGGTAAACCTAAAATTGTCTTAGCAGATTTTTTAGGTTGATAAGAATCTGATTGTAAAAAATATAAATGCGTATACAAAGTAGCATTAGGGTTACTTAAATCTACTCTTACAGAATCTTTTTGAGCGTTTATTGTAAATGATACTAAAAATAATAACCAAAATATTTTACGCATAGAAATAATAATTTTGAAAAATTTAATTACAAATTTAAACCTTTTGACTTTTTTACAGTCAAAGAAGTATAAATATTAAAAAAATAAACCATTTACAACAATAATAAAGCTTAACAGTTGCTAATTTTTTGGGTTGATTAATTAGTATATTGTAATACTCGAATTCTTAATTGAATTCGAGTTTTTTTTGCTTTAAACACAAACCTTAAAATACTGTTAATTAGAAATATAAATTAAACCTTTTCAATTTTGCACAGTCTTAAAAGTATAAAATTAAAATAATTAAAAAGATAAAAACATGAAAAAATTAGCAAGCATTTTAGTATTCGTATTCGCATTTACAGTAAGTACGCAAGCCCAAAGAGGTAAAACTGATAAACGTGCAAGATTAACAACAGAACAACAAACAGAATTAACTGTTAAAAAAATGACCCTAGCTTTAGATTTATCTAGAAAGCAACAAAATCAAATTAAGCCTTTAATTTCTAATCAAATTGCAGAAAGAAAAGCCGAGATGGAAAAGAGAAAGAAAGCTAGAAAAGATAAAAAAAGACCTACTTCTGATGAAGTTTTTGCAATGCAAAATAAAAGATTAGACGCTCAAATAGCAATGAGAAATAGCATGAAAGATATTTTAAACGACGAACAGTTTAAAAAATTTGAAAAAATGCACAAAAAAGAGCTATGAAAGGTGAAAAAATGGCGAAAAGAAAAGGGATGAAAAACCGTAAAGAAGGTAGAAGAGTTAGAAAATAAATATTTGAATTAGTTGATTAATAAAAAGACCAATTTCTGTTAAGAAATTGGTCTTTTTTAATTTAAAAATCTTGGGATTGCGTTAGGGATTGAAATGGCATCCTTTTTTGAGGAACGAAAAAAAGATATAATGTAAAGCCCGACCTTGTGTAACGCCAAAAAAATTACTCTTTAAACCAGCTAGAATAGGTAACGTAGTTGTCTGCAATTCTGTTTATTTCACGAGAAATTAATTCTTCTGAAATATCTTTCACTTTTTTAGCAGGTACGCCCGCGTAAATACTACCACTTTCTACTATTGTGTTTTTTGTAACCACAGCGCCTGCAACAATTATAGAATTAGATTCTACTACGCAATCATCCATAATTATACTTCCCATACCAACCAAAACATTGTCTTTAATTGTGCAACCGTGCACAATTGCATTATGTCCAATAGATACGTTATTGCCAATAGTTGTTGGCGATTTTTGATACGTTGCATGTATTACAGCACCATCTTGAATATTTACTTTATTGCCAATTTTTATAAAGTGTACATCGCCACGAATTACCGCATTATACCAAATTGAACATTCTTTACCTAAAGATACTTCGCCCAAAACTGTTGCATTTTCTGCTATAAAACAATCTGATGGAATTTGTGGATGTTTACCTCTTACTGGTTTTATTATTGCCATATTTTTTTACTTTTTTACCAACAATTTTTGTCCTACAGAAATAATATTACTGTCTAAATTGTTAATTGCTTTTAAGTTGGCTACAGATATATTAAATTTTCTAGAAATAGAATACAAAGTATCTCCTTTTTTTACTTTATAAAAACTGCTTTTAACCTTTGGTATAACTATTGGTTTTTCTAACTTTTCTCCTTCATTCAGGTTTTTTACTTTTTCAACAAAATTTCCTTTCTTAATTTTGTCAAACTCATAAAGTTGATAGTCTTTAATTATTTTTATAAGCTTAACAGGATATTTTCTATCTGTTGCATACCCTGCTTTTCTTAAGCCATAAGCCCATTTTTTATAGTTTTTAATATTGTAATTAAATAAAAAAGCATATCGACTTCTTTGTGTTAAAAAAGTGAATGGTCGTTATAAGAAGTTTCGGATAAACGTATTTTCTAAAACACTCTCCTTTTTCATCATCATCATGATAGACTCTTTCACCTTTCCAGGCAGTATGACATTTAATTCCGAAATGATTATTAGACTTTAAAGCCAACTCACTTTTACCTTTACTAGATTCTAAAATTCCTTGAGCTAAAGTTATACTTGCCGGAATTTTATATTCGTGCATTTCTTTTACTGCAATTGGCGCATATTTTCTAATATAAGAAAGCGTTTCTTTATTTAATCTAGGATTATTTTTGTTTAGTTTTTTTGTTAATTCTACTTCATTAACAGATGGCAAATCTATAGGTGCTGGCTCTACAATTACCACACCCGGATTTTTCTTGTTTACGACCTTTTTCTTAGCTCCACAGCTACATAAAATCAATAAAAAAACACAACTAAAAATAATTTTTAACTTCATTACACATTTATAATTTGTAGATTCTTTTTAACTAAGTTTGCGTTAAAACCATCAATTCCTTGTATACCACCAGTATGAATTGCTAAAATTTTAGTGCCTTGTTCAAAAGTATCTTTTTTAATTAAATCTAAAATACCAAACAACATTTTACCTGTATAAACTGGGTCTAATAAAACACCTGTTTTTTCTTTAAATGTATTGATAAACTCTATCAACTCATCATTAAATTTTGCATAACCACCAAAATGATACTTTTTTTGCAAGCTCCAATTGTCTTTACGAATGGTATATTTTTTAATTTCTTCGGATAAAAAAGCACCTTTTAAAGCAGGAAAACCAATAACTTTTTGATGTTTTTCTAAAGATTTTATAATTCCAGAAATAGTACCTCCAGTACCAACAGCAGCACAAATATAATCGAATTTAGAATCTTGTTCTGTTAAAATTTCTTGGCAACCATCTACTGCCAAACCGTTGGTCCCTCCTTCAGGAATCATATAAAAATCTCCCCATTTATTTTTCATCTTTTCTATAAAACCAAAAGACGTTTTTTGCCTGTACAATTCTCTTGACACAAAATGAAATTTCATTCCATTTTCTGCTGCTTTTCTTAAAGTTGGATTTCCTTCTAAAGTTTCTTTAATATTTTTACCTAACTCGTCTCCTCTAATTACAGCAAACGTTTTTAAACCTGCTAACTTACCCGCTACAGCAGTTGCAGCGATGTGGTTAGAGTATGCGCCACCAAATGTTAAGACAGATTTTTTCTTTAACTTAATTGCTTCTTCAATATTATATTTTAGTTTTCTAAACTTGTTACGTAAACAAACGGGTGTATTAAATCTTCTCTTTTAATAAAAAGTTCTACATTTTTTTCTTTTAATAGAGAGAGTTCTATTTGTTCGTTTTTTGATACAATTGTTGCGTTTAAATCCATGGGCATTTATTCTTGCGACTACAAGAATTTTTAAAATTTTAGTATTTAGTTTAAGTTTCCTGATTAAAATCAGGAATAAAATTTAGATAGAATTATGAGAAGTTAGAAACTTGCGCTTCTATTTTTTCCCATTCTTCCATTGCAGCATCTAATTTTGCTTTTTTAGCTTTGTATTTTTCAAAGAAATTTGGTCTAGATGAAACTTCATCGTAATTATTAGCCAATTCTAAGTCTATTTTTTCTATTTCTTTTTCTAAATCTGCAATTTCGGTTTCTACTTTAGAGAGTTTATTATTTAGTTTTTTCAGCTCTTTTTCTTGTTCTCTAGATAATAAATGTGCTTCTTTTTTAGAAGTATCTTTAGCTACTTTTACAACCGTTCTTTTTTCTGCTTCTCTTAAATTTTCTAATTTGTGTTGATCTAAGAAATAATCGATATCACCTAAATATTCTTTAATTTCTTTGTCTTTAAAACCATAAACTGTGGTAGTTAAACCTTGTAAGAATTCTCTATCGTGAGAAACTACAATTAATGTACCATTAAAGTTATTTAAAGCTTCTTTTAAAACTGTTTTAGAGGCAATATCTAAGTGGTTTGTTGGCTCATCCATTATTAAAACATTAAATGGTTGCAATAATAATTTACATAATGCCAATCGATTTCTTTCTCCTCCGGAAAGTACTTTTGCTTTTTTATCTACAGCATCTCCACCAAATAAGAAAGCCCCCAACATATCTCTAACACGCATTCTGTTAGTATCTGTTGCTGCATCTTCCATGATTTCTAGAACTGTTTTTTCTGGTGGTAAATGTTCTGATTGGTTTTGAGCGAAATAACCAACTTCTACATTATGACCTAATTTTAAATGACCTTCAAACGGAATTTCTCCAACCATCATTTTTGCCAGTGTAGATTTTCCTTGTCCGTTTTGACCAACAAAAGCAATTTTACTATTTCTTTCTATTAATAAGTCTACACCTTCTAACACGTGTTTATCGCCATAGCTTTTACACAAATTTTCTGCTTCAACAATAATTTTACCAGGTTCTCTAGAAATGTTAAATCGAACATTCATTGCCTGATTATCGTCTTGATCTACTTCAATCAACTCAACTTTATCTAGTTGTTTCATTAAAGATTGCGCCATAGAAGCTTTACTAGCTTTGGCTTTAAACTTGTTTATTAAGTGTTGCTTTTGCTTTATTTCTTTCTCTTGATTCTTTTGAGCTTGTAATTGCTTTTCTTTAATTTCTCCTCTTAAAAGCAAAAATTCTGAATAAGGTTTTTTGTAATCGTAAATTTGCCCTAAAGAAATTTCTATAGTTCTATTTGTTACGTTATCTAAAAACATTTTATCGTGAGAAACCAATACAATTGCACCAGCGTATCCTTTTAAGAAATTTTCTAGCCAAATAATAGATTCGATGTCTAAGTGGTTTGTTGGCTCATCTAAAAGCAAAATATCATTATTTTGTAATAATAATTTTGCCAATTCAATTCGCATTCTCCATCCTCCGGAAAAAGTATCGGTTAGTTTGTCAAAGTCTTCTCTTTTAAAACCTAAACCTTGTAAAATTTTTTCCGTGTCTCCTTGATAGTTGTAACCTCCTAAAAGTTCGTAACGTTCTGTTTTTTCTGTTAAATCAATAATTAATTGGCTATAAGATTCACTTTCGTAGTCTGTTCTTGTAGCTAATTGTTCGTTTATTTGATCTAATTGTAGTTCTATTTCTTTAATTTCTTCGAATGCTTGATATGCTTCTTCTAAGATAGTTCTTCCTTCAACAAAATCTATATCTTGTCTTAAAAAACCAATTTGCACATCTTTATCAAACGCCATTGTACCTCCACTACTTTCAATATCCTTAGAAAGAACTTTTAAAAGTGTAGATTTTCCTGCTCCATTTTTACCTATTAAACCAATTCTGTCTCCTTTATTTAATTTGAAAGTAATACCGAGAAAACAAATCAGTTCCCATAAATGAAACTGTTAAATTATGAACGTTTAGCATGAAATGTAATAATTGTTACTAAATTAAAGATGTAAAAAATTTACCTTTGCAAAAGTATATAAATTTTAAGGTTAAGATGTTTAAAAAAGGAACAAAAATATATAGTATTGCTAAAGGAAAGTGCCCTAAGTGCCACGAAGGTGATTTTTTTAAATATAAATTCACTTTTAATCCTTCTAAAATTACACAATTGCACGATAACTGCCCAAACTGTAATTTAAAATATATGATGGAACCTTCATTTTTTTATGGAGCAATGTATGTTAATTATGGTATTACAGTTGCGCTTTCTGTAGCTACCTTTTTAATTTCATCTTTAATATTTAACTTAGGCTTATTGCAATCTTTTGCTGCTATCATTATCACTTTAATTTTATTGGCACCAGTAAATTTAAGATTGTCTAGAATTTTATGGATTAATATGTTTGTTTCTTACGATCCTAAAACTAAAAAGTAGTTTTATACATTCTGAAATCTTTTTATATCTGCTGCTTCATCTAAAGCAATATTATTTTCTATAAAATCATACAAATTAGAAGCTAGTTTGGGTGCTATCATTACACCTCTTGTGCCTAAGCCATTTAAAATTGCCAAGTTTTTATGCGTTGGATGCACTCCTACAAAAGGTCTTCTATCTGCAGTGGCTGGTCGAATACCAGCAGTTTGATCTAATATTGTATACGGTACGTCTATAACTTTTTTAAGTTTTAACACCAATTCTTCTCTACCGGATGCTGATGCCACTGATGTTTTATCTTTATGATTAAAAGTTGCACCAACCTTGTATTTATTTTCACCTAAAGGGATTAAAAATAACGCTGATTTTAATAAAAAATCGATATTTAATTCCGGAGCATGAATTGTAATTAACTCTCCTTTTACTTCATCTAAAGGTAAATAATTAAAGAAAGGATTTTCTTTTAAACCAAAGCCCTCGCAAAAAACAATTTTAGAAGATGTAATTGATTTATAACTGATTTTATTTTCTGATATTTCTAAAAGAGCGTGATCGAATTTTTCAAATTGAATTGCATTATTGTCTTCTAAATAGTTACGATATGCATTTACAAGTTTTAACGTATCAATTCTTCCGGTTTCATTTACAATTCCGAAACCAAAATCACCAATTACGCCATCTACCTTTTTATGTTCTAAATCTGAATTTAAAAATTCTTTTAATCTTGTTTTATCTGATGCAGAAAACCAATTATTTTGTTCTTCGACAGACTTAAATGCTCTTTTGATTTCTATTTTCTGATCAAATTTTTCTTGTAATTTCTCTTCTAAACGCTTATAAAATGGCATTGCAATTGCTAATTGTTCTGCAGCTTGCCAAACAGGTGTAAATCTTCTTAAAATTACAGGATTATAAACTCCGCCAGCAACTAAAGATGATGTTTGCGACGCATCTTCAAAAACAATAAATGTTTTGTTGACTTTTAATAACTCTTCTGCAAAAGCTAAACCTGCTAAACCTAAACCAACTATAATATAATCTACTTTCATAATAATTAATAGTACATAAATAAGCTTTAATAAGCTAGTATTTCTAATTGTTTGCAAACAAGTTTAGCCCTGATTGAAACATTTGTTTGAGCTCTTTTTGAAGAATGAAAAAAGCGAGTGTTGAAAGCAGGAAATAGCTTCAAATAAAAAAACGCTTGCTTACGCAAACGTTTTGTATGAATTTAAATTGCGAATTAATAATTCCACATATCTATTTCTCTGTTTCTAATGTCTTCTTTAATCTTGTTTGCTTCTAGCAACTGAAATAAAGAATTACCTCTAACATAGTCTTCTATGGCTCTATTACCGTAAATATTTTCTTCTCTAATAATAGTAGAGCTAAACCTTCTTGCATTTAACAAATGATCGAAAGATATTGGTTGTGATGCATTTTTTGGATTAAAAACTTTAGCATCGTGTAATACTTCTCTTGCCGAAGGAAAGAAAATCCGAATAATTCGTACAACTCATCGTCTTCAATTTCTTGAACGCCTAGTGTTTGAACATCTTTACCCATTGGCGCTAAAGCTAACATTCTGTATTTTAACTCGCCTTGACGCTTATCAAAATACCACATACCTTTAATCATATAACCTGCAACATCTTCTGTTTGGATTCTAAAAGTATCTGTATAACCATTCTCTTCACGAACGTTAATTAAACGTTGGTCTATTTCTTGTTGTGTAATTTTTGAAGTAAAAAAGAATCGTCGTATGCTTCTTTAATTTTACCTTGCTTTATACCTTTTATGATTGTGTGAAACAAAGATCTTCTATCAGAAGAAATATTAGTTGTATCTATAGGAAAGTAATATGGTAGGTTTATCTTTTGATTTAAATCGATAAATTCCCACACAACTTTAGACCATAAAACGTCTCTGTCGTCTACGTAACCATAAGGAATTGGACCATCATTATCTGCTGCCAATTGCTGATCGCTTTTTACACCAATTTGGTCTACAGATTTTGCGTTTAGTAAATTTGCTTGCGCATTTACAAAACCTGTTGTTAGGATAGCGAATACTATTATTACACAATTTTTAATCATAACTATGTTTATTTCTAGTTTGTTAACTCTATATTAACTGGTAATACTTTTTTTAGTTTATAAGAGTTATTTTTTATTACTGCTTGAATACCGAAAATATTTATTATATCTCCTCTTCTTGCTTTAGAAAGTGCTTTTTTGGCTGCTGCATTTAATTTAGAACCATTTACAATTATTGCTAATTGACCTGGCACTTTTACTTTAAAGCTTGTTACTCTTAAATCTAAGTCGAATAAGAAATCTGGCAAACCTGCACCTATTGGCGTATTTGCTAAACCGGATTTAGGCATTCTTACTGTACCAAATTGTCCTCTTACAGTTCCCATTGCTGCTGGTATATCTTTAATTCTGAACACAGTTTTTGTGTTTACATTTTTACCATCTGCTAATTTTGCAGAAACATTAATACTAACTGTATTTCCTGCTTTTGGTCTCATCATGTATTTACCAGAACCAGTTTTTTGCAATCCTGGTGCACTTGCTCTAACATCTTTATCTGGCACACCTGGTAAAGAAATAGATATAGGATTTGATAAACCTCTATATACTACATTCATTTTATCTGCAGATACAACAGGCGCGTTTGGTTTAGATATTACAGAATAAGAACTTTTAAAAGGAACCGGAACTTCTTCTCCGTTTTCCATAAAGTAAATTGTTCCTTTAATATCTTTTTCTCCAACACTACCAGCTCTTAAATCTAAAACTACGCTACCATCTTTAAAGTTATCGTATTTTTTACCATTTAATTCTACTCTACTAGGTTTTAAACTTGGGTCATATCTTCCTAAAACAACACTACCTGTAACTTTATCACCAGGATAAAAAGCATTCTTATCAAGTTGTACAACACCATTATAATTAGACATAGAAACTTCACTTTCTAATTGTCCGCCTAATAAATCTGAAATTATATCGCTTTCAGTATTTTTTACGTCAGCTTGTATTTGTGTAAAGTTTGTTAATGAAGCTACCATTGGAAAACCTTCATACCTTGCTCTTAAAAATGGAATTTCTTTCCCTGTTTCTTGATCTACTACATCGTCTGTAGAAAACCTGTTATTTAAGACAGGTGCAAATTTACTATCAGATCCTAATGCATTTAAAACATTATTTCTGTAACCATCCATTTTATCTAAAAACTCTTGCCCTTCTGCTGTATAATTGTCTCCTTTAAAGAAATAAGCATCTAACCAATCTGTTTTGTCCATCTCTTCATAATTGTCTTTATCTTCTATATCTGCAGTCATTTTAGACTTTAAACCTGCTAAATATTGATAAAACTCAGAAGAGTATTCTTTTACTTTGTCTGCTTTCTGCTTTAATGGTCCAAATTTTTCTGGTTGTTCAGAAGCCTTTGTTGCCAAATTTGTATAAGCTAAAGCATTTTTTTCTGCTGTAGAAAGGTTGTTTTCTACTAATTTTTCGTTCATAAATCCAAAAGCAGATAAAACTTCTTTACTCATATTCATTGCTAACATTGCAATAAATACAAGATACATTAAGTTAATCATCTTCTGTCTTGCGGACATTTTTCCTCCTGCCATTCTAATTAGTTTTTAAGTTAATATACATTAGTGAAACTAATTATTTGTTTGACATTGCAGATAGCATGTTACCATATACTCCGTTTAAAGAAGACAAGTTGCTTGCTAAAGCTTTCATTTGCTCGTGTAATCTTTCTGTATTTTCTACAACAGAAGTATTTAATTCTGCTTGTTTGCTTGTATTTTCTACTTGAACTTTGTATAAATTATTTAAAGACTCCATTTGTAATGCAGCTTTAGACATTTCTTCGTTGTATTTATTAGTTGAAGCAACAGAACCGGATGCTGCAGATAATCCTTCTGCTGCATTTTGAAAGTTTTTCATACTAGAACCTAAACTTGCCATTAAGTTAGAATCTATTTTTGCTTCTTGTAATAAACTATCTAATTTTTGAGAAAGCATTCCTTCTGCTCCTAATTTTTTAGTTTCTTTTTTAGAAGAAATTCCTCCTTCTGCTAATTCTGGATATACCTTAGACCAATCTAAATCTTCTTCTGGTGCATCAAAAGCAGAAATTAAGAATACTATCGCTTCTGCAATTAAACCAATTGTTAACATTAAACCACCTGTAATTGGCCCGATGTTTATATGTTGAATCTTGAATAAAGCTCCAATAATTACTACTGCTGCTCCAATTCCGTAAACGAAATTCATTCCTTTTTTGTACGCTCTTGACTGTGCCATTTTTCTTTAAATTAATTTAGGGGTTTTTATTATTATTTATTTCCTGTTCCGATATAGTTTTGAACGGTTCTAAAACCAATGTAGCTTCTTGCAGTATCTGCATATTCATAATCTCTAGAACTTACTTCTAAAAAGTATGCTACATCTTTCCATGAACCACCTCTTACAATTTTTCTTTTATTTTTTCTATCCTCAACATTAGGGTTCATTGTAGAAGCCATGTAGTAAGAAGATAAGTTATATGCTGTATTTGTCCATTCAGAAACATTACCAGCCATATTGTACAAACCGTAATCATTTGCATTAAAAGACTTAGCTTCCATAGTATATAAAGCACCGTCTACCGCATAATTACCTCTTACAGGCTTAAAGTTTGCTAAAAAGCAACCTCTATCACTAGTTGTTCCTCCTGTTCCCCATGGATATGTAGCAAATTCTAAACCTCCACGTGCAGCATATTCCCATTCTGCTTCTGTAGGCAATCTAAAATCTGGTACTTGAGTAGCGTTTTTTCTTCCTTTTAAATAATCATTTTTCTTTTTAGTTCTCCAATTACAAAAGCATTTGCTTGCTCCCAAGTTATACCAACTACAGGATAATCTCCATAAGATTGGTGATAAAAATAATCTTGGTGCATAGGATCATTGTAAGAATAATTAAAATCTTTTACCCAAGCAGTTGTATCTCGGGTAAATATTTAAAACTTCAGTTTGAACAAAATCTTTTCTATTCCCTCCTTTTCTTGCAGCATTATCTCTATCAAACCAAGAATATCTATACTTTAAGAATTTAGGATTAAAAGTTCTAATACCATCTACAGCTTCTTCTCTACTAATATAAAGAGAATCCATTACCTCTACATAATCGATATCTGGATATTCTTCTTTTTTCCAAACTAATTCAGTTTCCCAATTTAATGGTTTTATAGAATCGATACCATCGCCTAAGCTCCAGTAGTTTTCATACATATATCTTTGGTAAGGTGTTGCATCTGTAGTATCTACTGTAGCAAAAGCATACTCATGTATTCCACCGAAGGTAAAGCTCCGTCAGGATTTGGAGTAGCACTTAAAGCGGCAAACTCTGCTTGATATCCCAATCTTGTTCTTACGATAGAATCTCTAACCCAATGAACAAATTCTTTATATTCATTGTTAGTAACTTCAGTTTCATCCATATAATAAGGCCTAACAGTAACTGTTTTTGTTGGTGCATTCATAGTACCAATAATATCTTGATCTTGCTTACCCATTGTAAATGAACCACCAGGAATTAAAGCCATACCGTATGGTTTTTCTGAAAACCATTTCTTCTTAACTTTAACACCCACCAACTCTCCTCTATCATTAGAGCCACAACTGTAAATTACTGCTAATAAAAGTGCAAATATTGCTGCTTTCTTCATATTCTGTTTATATCTTAACTAAAAGTTCGTAAACCTATTATTTTTTTTGTTAAAAAACAATATTGAAATTGCATTTAACGTATTCATTTTTTATAATTCTGTAAACTATACCATCTTTTTCATTGCTTTATACCATTTTTCTGGTATAATTTGCTTGGTTGCTTCTGTATAATCTTGGTATGTACATGGTATTAACGCATGTCTTTTGTATTTATTATTTGACAAAATATTTATTTCTACCCACCATCTACCAGATTTATTACTCTTGTAAAAAGTTAAAGGTTCATCATCATCAAATAAAACTGTAAATTTCTGATAATTCTCTTTTCCTGAAAATGGATAATCTTTAACTCTGTAGTTAACTCCTTCTATAAAATACCAAATAATTTGTGCGATTAAATGTGCTGTTTGATTGTTATTATCTAGCTTAGAATTGTATTCGTAAATACCAAAAGACGAAACTTTATCACTAATACCTGCATATCTAGAAATTGCACAAAGTTCTTCACCGTAAAATCCGTTTGGAGAAGCATTATTGTTAGCTGGTGCTTCACTTTGTCGAATAGCACCAATATCTATAGAAACAATATCTGCATTTCTAAATGCTGGTTCTATATTTTCTAATTCTTTAGATTTTCCTAATCGATATGCATCAAAAAATAAATTATCTAACAATGCTATTTCTTCTTGCGAGTTAAAATAGGTTTGGTACCCAACGTTGCAGTAATTAAATAAATTATTAGGCTCTTGCATAATAATTTTACTTAAGTAAGATTGAGAATTTAATTCGCCTTCTAAATTACCTAGATCGAACCTACTATCTACAGCCGTAATATTTACAGATTGCTCTAGCTCGTCATAAGCTCTGTAATTTACGTAAGTAATGTCTTGACCACCACCAATAATAACAGGAATAATGTTTTCTTTGATTAAAGAAGTTATAATTTCTTTAACGGCAAAATAAGTATCAGAAACCTTATTACCTTTTTCTACATTTCCTAAATCTGCAATATTTGTGTGCCAATTTCCTGGAAATAATTGATAAAACTTTTCTCTGATTTTAAACAAATCTTCACCACAACCAAAGTTGTTATGTGAATTTCGATCTTCTTTTACTCCGAAAATAGCGATTTGAACATTTTCTAAATCAGGAAAGCCTTCTTCTTTAGAATGAATTTGAATATGTTGCCCCAAACACGACTGAGATTGCTGCAATAAACTTGCAACAACCGAATCTTTTATAGGGGTTAAAAAGTCTTGGCTCATCAATTTTTTGTAAATAAAGTATGCAAGATACTAACTAATTATTTCTTCTTTGTCGTTTTTTTAGCTGTAGTTTTCTTTTTAGCCGCTGGTTTTTTCTTTGCTGCCTTTTTCTTAGGTGCTTTAGCTTCTATCATTTTGATAGCTTCTGCTTTGGTTAGTTTTTCTATAGCTGTAGTTTTAGGTAATTCAATTTTAATTTTACCTTTTATTACATTAAAACGACCCCATCTTGCTTTTTCAACTCGAATACCTTCGTCTTCCCAATTATGAATAACTTTATCTATTTCTTTTTGCTTTTTCACCTCGATTAACTCAACAATATCATCATCAGATAAATTATCGAAATCGTATTTTTTATTTACGTTGATAAACATTGAGTTCCATTTAATAAATGGCCCAAAACGCCCAACACCTTTTTGTA
Source organism: Polaribacter sp. HA6-7 (assembly GCF_055693625.1). Classification (NCBI taxonomy): domain Bacteria; kingdom Pseudomonadati; phylum Bacteroidota; class Flavobacteriia; order Flavobacteriales; family Flavobacteriaceae; genus Polaribacter; species Polaribacter sp. HA6-7. The sequence goes on along the minus strand of NZ_CM146338.1, from coordinate 446,167 downwards.
CTGGTAAATCTTCGTAATGATAAATTGGCGCATCTGCCTTTTGCTTAGCAACAATTAATTCTTCTGCTCTTGGCAAATCTACTTCCATCGGATTCTCTCCTTTATCAAGAGAAACAAACATTTTTCCGAAACGGATGTATGGCCCAAAACGACCATTAGAAACAATAACTTCTTTGCCTTCGTATGTACCTAAAGTTTTTGGCAACAAAAATAATTCTAAAGCTTCTTCTAAAGTAATTGTACCTAATTGCTGATCTTTGTTAAGACTCGCAAATTGTTTTTCTTCGTCTTCTGGCGCACCAATTTGCGCTATAGGACCAAATTTACCCAAACGCACTAAAACTGTTTTGCCGGACTCTGGATGTTTACCTAAAATACGTTCTCCGGATTCTCTTTCTGCGTTTTCCTTAACATCTTCAACATTATCATGAAATTTGATGTAGAAACTTTTAATCATTTCTATCCAATCTTCATCTCCTTCAGAAATATCATCAAAAGAATTTTCTACTCGAGCTGTAAATCCGAAGTCTAAAATATTAGAAAAATTAGCTACCAAAAAGTCGTTTACAATATTACCAATATCTGTTGGCACTAATTTATTTTTATTAGAACCTGTTTTTTCTGATAACGTTTCGCTTTTTACGGCACCATTAGCTAAAATTAATTGCTGATATTCTCTTTCTACACCTTCGTTTTGTCCTTTCTCTATATAACCTCTTCTTTGAACCGTAGAAATTGTTGGTGCATACGTAGATGGTCTACCAATACCTAATTCTTCTAATTGTTTTACCAGAGAAGCTTCTGTAAATCTGTATGGCGGACTCGTAAAACGCTGTGTTGCGTTTATAAATGTATATTCTAAAGCATCGTTTACTTTTAAATTTGGCAACATACCAGCTTGTTCTTCACCATCTTCATCATCATTACCTTCTAAATAAACCTTTAAGAAACCTTCAAACTTAATCATCTCTCCGTTTGCAGTAAAGATTTTATCGTTTTCAGAATTTTCTATTTTAACGTTTGTACGTTCTAATTGTGCATCGCTCATTTGAGACGCCAATGTTCTTTTCCAGATTAAATCATACAATCTATTTTGATCGTATTCTGTATCTATAGAATGCATTTTCATGTTTGTTGGTCTAATCGCTTCGTGAGCTTCTTGGGCTCCTTTTGCTTTCGATTTAAAAACACGTTGCTTACTATATTCTTTTCCGTAATAATTGCTTATTTCTTCTTCGGCAGCATTTCTTGCGTCTACAGATAAGTTAACACTATCTGTTCTCATATAAGTAATTAAACCGGCTTCATACAAACGCTGTGCTACTTGCATTGTTTTACCTACCGGAAACCCTAATTTTCTTGATGCTTCTTGTTGTAATGTAGAAGTTGTAAACGGTGCTGCTGGAGATTTTTTTGCCGGTTTTTTAGTTAAATCTGCAATTTTAAAATCTGCATTTGCACAAGAATTTAAAAAACTTTCTGCCGCTTTTTTAGAGTCGAAGTTTTTTGGTATTGTTGCTTTAAAAGATTTTCCTTCTAAATTAGAAAACTGTGCTACTACTTTATAATGTGTAGCTGGTTTAAAATCTAAAATACTACGTTCTCTTTCTACAATTAACCTTACAGCAACAGATTGAACCCTACCTGCGGATAATCCTCCTTTTACTTTACGCCATAAAACTGGCGATAATTCGTAACCAACAAGCCTATCTAAAACTCTACGCGCTTGTTGTGCGTTCACCATATTATAGTCTATATCTCTAGGATTATCAACCGCTTTTAAAATGGCATTTTTAGTAATTTCATGAAAAACGATACGTTTTGTGTTATCGTCTTTTAAATCTAGCTGCTCTTTTAAGTGCCACGCAATAGCTTCTCCTTCTCGATCCTCATCACTTGCTAACCAAACAGTGTCTGCTTTTTTCGCTAAAGTTCTTAACTTTTTTACAACTGGTTTTTTATCGTCTGATACTATATATTTAGGACTAAAGTCTCCATCTACATCAATTCCTAATTCTTTAGAAGGTAAGTCTGCAATGTGCCCATAGCTAGACTCTACTTGAAAATCTTTTCCTAAAAATTTTTCTATCGTCTTCGCTTTAGCTGGTGACTCTACAATTACTAAATTCTTTGCCATTTATCTTTCTGTTTTCGTAATTAATGCAATCGAAATCGCACTTTATCCAACTGCAAAAGTATGTAGTTTTTTTATTAATTCTTTTTTTAGTTTCTTTTTACATCATTTTTAATACAAAAAGACCTTTAAAATCAACTTAAATTTACATTAATTACACTTTTATATTCTGTTTTATAAATTTTATTTTTTTGATTTATTTTGAAGTATATCAAAGTAAATCTTAAAAACAGGATTCAAAAGATTGAATAAAAATTAGAAAAAATGAATGTTCTTTATATTTCTGTTAATTTATAATTGATAATTATTTGTTTTCTGCCAATTTGTCATTCAATTTGAATTTTGGTTGTATATTTGCATCTCATTTTTTGAATTATGGAGCAAATCGAAAAAGTAATAGACGAAAGAATACAAGGTAAAGCACTTGTTACAGAAAATAAAGAACAAAACACTAAAAAATTATTTATTGAAAGCTACGGTTGTCAAATGAATATGAATGATAGTGAAATTGTTGCTGCTATTTTAGACAAGCAAGGTTATAATACAACCCAAATATTAGAAGAAGCAGACTTGGTTTTGGTGAACACATGTTCTATCCGAGAAAAAGCAGAAACTACTGTTCGTAAACGTTTACAAAAATACAATAGAGTAAAAAGAGAATCTAATAAAAATATGAAAGTAGGCGTTTTAGGCTGTATGGCAGAACGTCTAAAAGAAAAATTTTTAGAAGAAGAAAAAATTGTAGACTTAGTTGTAGGCCCGGATGCTTATAAAGATTTACCTAACTTATTAGAAGAAGTTAATGAAGGTAGAGATGCCGTAAATGTAATTTTATCTAAAGAAGAAACTTACGGAGATATTGCACCTGTTCGTTTAAATTCTAACGGTGTATCTGCATTTGTTTCTATCACCGGAGGTTGCGATAATATGTGTACTTTTTGCGTAGTTCCTTTTACACGTGGTAGAGAAAGAAGTAGAGATCCTAAAAGTATTTTAGAAGAAATTGGTCAAATGGTAGATCAAAATTATAAAGAAATTACTTTGCTTGGTCAAAACGTAGATAGTTATTTATGGTATGGCGGTGGTTTAAAGAAAGATTTTAAAAAAGCTTCTGAAATGGCACAAGCCACTGCAGTTGGTTTTGCAGAGTTGTTAGATATTTGTGCTACTAAATTTCCAAAAACTCGTTTTCGTTTTTCTACATCGAATCCGCAAGACATGCATTTAGACGTTATTCATGTAATGGCTAAACATAAAAATATTTGTAAATATTTACACTTACCTGTTCAAAGCGGAAGTAACGCCATGCTAAAAGCAATGAACAGACAACATACTAGAGAAGAATATATGGAACTGGTTGACAATATTTTTAAAATTGTACCGGAAATGTCTTTATCTCAAGATATGATTGTTGGTTTCTGCGGAGAAACAGAGCAAGATCATCAAGATACTTTAGACTTAATGAGATATGTAAAATACGATTTTGGCTTTATGTTTTCTTATTCTGAAAGACCAGGTACTTTAGCCGGTAACAAAATGGAAGATGATGTACCGCAAGAAGTTAAAAAAGAAGATTACAAGAGGTTATAGATTTACAACAAGAACATGCCTTATACAGAACTCAACAACATTTAGGTAAAGTAGAAGAGTTTTTAATTGAAGGTACATCTAAGAAAAACCCTAACGAATGGAAAGGTAGAAATACCCAAAACACCGTTGCTGTTTTTGATAAAGGAAACTATAAATTAGGAGACTTTGTAATGGTTAAAATAGAAGATTGTACTTCTGCAACCTTAAAAGGAACTGTTATTGGGTATTCTGATAATAATTAATTTTTAGAAAAGAAATCTAGAGATAGGTTTTAAGAAAAAACTTATCTCTTTATTCTTTTTTCTCTATTCTAAGAAAAAGAAAATGGAAAACTTACAAGCAATCAAACAACGTTTTGGCATAATTGGTAACGATTTGCAACTTAATAGAGCTTTAGAAAAAGCCGTAAGAGTTGCACCTACAGATATTTCTGTATTAGTTACCGGAGAAAGTGGTGTTGGTAAAGAAAGTATTCCTAAAATAATACATTCTTTATCTCATAGAAAACATGCAAAATACATTGCTGTAAACTGTGGTGCAATACCGGAAGGAACTATTGATAGCGAACTTTTTGGTCACGAAAAAGGATCTTTTACAGGTGCTACACAAGACAGAAAAGGATACTTTGAAGTAGCTGACGGTGGTACCATATTTTTAGATGAAGTTGGTGAGTTACCTTTAACAACCCAAGTAAGATTATTACGTGTTTTAGAAAACGGAGAGTTTATAAAAGTTGGTTCTTCTAAAACTTTAAAAACGAACGTTAGAATTGTAGCTGCAACTAACGTAAATATGCAAGCAGCTATAGAAAAAGAACGTTTTAGAGAAGATTTGTATTACAGATTAAGCACTGTAGAAATTCAATTACCTGCCTTAAGAGATCGTAATGAAGATATTCATTTATTATTTCGAAAATTTGCAGCAGATTTTGCTCAGAAATATAGAATGCCTTCTATTCGATTAGATGAAAATGCAGTAAATGTTTTATTAAACTATCGCTTTCCGGGTAACATTCGTCAGTTAAAAAACTTAGCAGAACAAATTTCTGTAATCGAAGAAAGTAGAACCATTACAGCTTCTAAGCTAAACCAATATTTACCAAATAACAACGGTAATTTGCCAGCAGTTGTTGGCGGTAAAAAAGAAAATGATTTTTCTACGGAAAGAGACATTATGTACAAGATTTTGTTTGACATGAGAAACGACATTAACGATTTAAAAAAGTTAACGTTAGATTTAATGAAAAACGGAGACATAGAACAAGTACAAGAAGAAAATCATCAATTATTAGAAAAAATTTATAGCGATAAAGAATTAAAAGAACACGATATCGAAGTTCTAAATATTCCGCAAAATAATTCTGAAGACAAAGAATACGATTTTATAGAAACTATAGAAGAAGATGAATCTTTATCATTACAAGACAAAGAAATTGAAATGATAAAAAAATCTTTAGAAAAGAACAATAATAAAAGAAAACTTGCTGCTAAGGAACTAGGTATTTCTGAAAGAACATTGTACAGAAAAATTAAACAATACAATTTATAATTATGAAAAAATTAATTTATACAGTACTTTTTACAATTAGTTCTTTTTTATTAATTGGTTGCGGAATTTACGGTTTTACAGGTGGTGATGTTGGTAATGCAAAAACAATTCAAGTAGATTTTTTTCCTAATCAAGCCCAATTAATAGAGCCAACTTTAAGTCAGCAATTCACAAACGAATTACAAGATTTATTCACAAGGCAAACAAATTTAACATTAACGCCAAATAACGGAGACTTGCATTTCAGCGGAGAAATTACAAGTTACAGAATTGCGCCTATGAGTGCAACATCTGCGCAAACTTCTGCCCAAAACAGGTTAACAATTACCGTAAACGTTAGATATATTAATAATATGGATGAGAAAAAAGATTTCGAAAAATCGTTTTCATTCTATTCTGATTATCCAGCAACATCTCAATTAACCGGCAGCGTGCAAGAAGCAGCTTTTGAAGAAATTATAGACAGAATTACGCAAGATATTTTCAATGCTTCTGTTGGTAAATGGTAAACTAAATTTTAAATATTGAAATCTTCTACATTCATACAAATCGCCAAAGGCAAAACAGATATTCAGCAGATAGAAACTGCCGAATTAAAATCTGTAATCGAAGAATTTCCTTATTTTCAAGCAGCAAGAGCTTTGTATTTAAAAGGCTTAAAAAACCAAGACAGTTTTAAGTATAATAATGAGTTAAAATTAACTGCAGCATATACAACAGACAGAACTGTTTTATTTAATTACATAACATCTTTTAAAAGTGAAATTTCTAAAGAAGAAACTATTCACGAACAAATTTCATCTAAACTAGAAAACAATCATCAAAAAGAAACTATTCTTTCTGTTAATGCTGATGAAGAAACGAATACAACAACGATTATTGATAAGGCAGAAGAAAATTTAGAAATAGGCAAACCATTGTCATTCTCTAACTCAGAAAGTCACTCTTTTCAACAATGGCTACAATTATCTACTAAAAAGGCGATTGTAAGAACAGAAGAAAAACCAATAAAAAAGACAATCAAAGCAGAAGATATTATTAATAAATTTATTAAAAATAATCCTAAAATAGAACCTTTAGAAAAAGGAAAAACGATTGCTGTACCAGTTACAAAAAACAAACAAGACGCTGCTTTAATGACAGAAACTTTAGCCAAAGTTTATCTAGAACAAAAGAAGTATGAAAACGCAATACAAGCTTATCGAATTTTAAGTTTGAAATATCCAGAAAAAAGTGGTTTCTTTGCAGACCAAATTAAAAGAATACAAATTTTACAAAAAAATAAATCATGAGTTATACAGCTTTTTTAATCCTTATTTTGATTGTAGCAGTAGCTTTAATCCTAATTGTTATGGTACAAAACCCTAAAGGTGGAGGATTATCTTCTTCTTTTGGTGGCGGTGGTGCACAATCTTTAGGTGGTGTGCAAAACACAAACAACTTTTTAGACAGAACAACTTGGACGTTGGCAATTGCTATGTTTGCTTTAATTTTATTAGCAAATTTTGCAATTCCTAGAGATGGCGATAATAATTTTCAATTAGACAATACTTTAGACGGTGTAGAAACTACAACGCCAACAGAACCAACTACAAGCACAAACGATAGTTTAAAATAACTATTATTTATAAAATTTAAAATGCCAACGTAAATGACACGTTGGCATTTTTTTGCACAAAAATCAACTTAATTATTTCTAATATTGAAAAAATGTCAGTTATAATCTAATGGCATAATTTCTGACTATTATGAAAGTGTAAAAAAATTAATTTAATCAATAAAACGTATTAAAAATGGGATTAAACATTAAACCTTTAGCAGACAGAGTTCTTGTAGAACCTGCACCTGCAGAAACAAAAACAGCTTCCGGATTAATCATTCCGAGACAATGCAAAAGAAAAGCCACAACAAGGTACAGTTGTAGCCATAGGTAATGGTAAAATAGACGAGCCATTAACTGTAAAAGTTGGTGATACTGTTTTATACAGTAAATATGGCGGAACAGACCTTAAACTAGAAGGTAAAGATTATTTAATGATGCGCGAATCTGATATTTTAGCGATCATATAAATAATGCTATTTGCTTTTAACTATTTACCTAAAGCAAAGAACAATAAAGTAAAAACAAATTATTTTAGCTAAAAGCCAAGAGCAAAAAGCAAAAAGCTAAAATCAAAAAATAAAAACAATGGCAAAAGATATAAAATTTGATATTGAAGCAAGAGATGGTTTAAAACGCGGTGTAGATGCATTGGCAAATGCCGTAAAAGTAACGTTAGGTCCTAAAGGAAGAAATGTAATTATTTCTAAATCTTTTGGTGCACCAACTGTAACTAAAGACGGTGTTTCTGTTGCAAAAGAAGTTGAATTAGAAAATGAGCTTGAAAACATGGGAGCTCAAATGGTAAAAGAAGTTGCATCTAAAACAAACGATTTAGCTGGTGATGGTACAACAACGGCTACTGTTTTAGCACAAGCAATTGTAAAAGAAGGCTTAAAAAATGTTGCTGCAGGCGCAAATCCTATGGATTTAAAACGCGGAATTGACAAAGCTGTAGAAGCAATTGTTACAGATTTAGAAAAGCAAACTCAAAAAGTCGGTAATTCATCAGAAAAAATACAACAAGTAGCTTCTATTTCTGCAAATAACGATGCAGTTATAGGAGATTTAATTGCTACTGCTTTTGGTAAAGTTGGTAAAGAAGGTGTAATTACTGTAGAAGAAGCTAAAGGAACAGATACTTATGTAGATGTTGTAGAAGGTATGCAGTTTGATAGAGGTTATTTATCGCCATACTTTGTTACAGATGCCGATAAAATGATTGCAGATTTAGAAAATCCTTATGTATTATTATTCGATAAGAAGATTTCTAACTTACAAGAAATTTTACCAATCTTAGAACCAGTTTCTCAATCTGGTAGACCTTTATTAATTATTGCTGAAGATGTAGATGGACAAGCATTGGCAACTTTAGTAGTAAACAAATTAAGAGGTGGATTAAAAATTGCAGCTGTTAAAGCACCTGGTTTTGGAGACAGAAGAAAAGCAATGTTAGAAGACATCGCTATTTTAACTGGCGGAACTGTAATCTCTGAAGAAAGAGGATTCTCTTTAGAAAACGCAACTTTAGATTTATTAGGTACAGCAGAAAGCATTACTATTGATAAAGATAATACTACAATTGTAAATGGTTCTCGTGATGCAGATACTATTAAAACAAGAGTTAGTCAAATAAAAGCTCAGATAGAAACTACAACATCAGACTACGACAAAGAAAAATTACAAGAACGTTTAGCTAAATTAGCTGGTGGTGTTGCTGTATTATATGTTGGTGCTGCCTCTGAAGTAGAAATGAAAGAGAAGAAAGACAGAGTTGATGATGCTTTACATGCAACAAGAGCTGCTGTAGAAGAAGGTATTGTTGCTGGTGGTGGTGTTGCCTTAGTTCGTGCTAAAAAAGTATTAGAAAAATTAGCTACAGAAAACTTAGATGAAACAACAGGTGTACAAATTGTTAACAAAGCAATTGAGGCTCCTTTAAGAACTATTGTAGAAAACGCTGGTGGCGAAGGTTCTGTTGTAATAAACAAAGTTTTAGAAGGTAAAAAAGACTTTGGTTATGATGCAAAATCAGATCAATATGTAAATATGTTAGATGCTGGTATTATCGATCCTAAAAAAGTAACTCGTGTTGCTTTAGAAAACGCAGCTTCTGTTGCTGGAATGATTTTAACTACAGAATGTGCTTTAATTGATATTAAAGAAGATGCACCTGCAGGTGGCGGAATGCCTCCAATGGGTGGTGGAATGCCAGGAATGATGTAGTAACATACTTCTACAAATAAATTCCTCTTTTATCATTTTGATTTTAAAGAGAAATATTAAATAAAAAAATCCGTTAGAATTATTATTCTAACGGATTTTTAATTTTAATAAAATATCGATTAACCTCGAGAACACATTGCGTCCCAAGTTGTCCGAATTTCACATTAACACCTCCCATTAAAGGTTTTTCATCGGCTATTAAACCAACAAAAGAGGCACAATTAGCATTACAGCCAATTACATTTTTACTACCAGATTGTGCAGGAACATTAACTCTCATAGGTGGATTTGTAGATGAATTTAATGCAGTAACTTCAATATTAAAGTCTCCTGATAAATTTGGAGTTTTTATTTGTTTTGTAGGGTTTTCTGAAGTTATTGTATCACTCCAACTTCCTTGAGAAAATGTAACCGACCAACCTTTTACAACATTTGCCGTATCATTTTGTGGTGATATATAAACCCAAAACTGAGCTCCTCCTCCTAATTTAACTTCATTTTCAATATTTGCAATTCCAGACATAATAAATTGTTTTATAGCTTCTTACTCTGTTGTAGGTTTTTCAGATTCCACCTTTTTAGAGTTGTAAAATTGAAATAAAACAATTGATAATTTTAGCGTGTAATTACTCTTTTTATAAATTCTAGTACTTGTACTTAAGTAAAATACCCCATCGATTATGATGAGGTATTTATACTTTATAGTTAAAATTTAATTACATTTTTTGCAACCAAGTTTTAATATCTACTTCTGCTTTTATAATATCTTTTAAATCAGAAATTTTAACACGCTTTTGCTCCATAGTGTCTCTATGTCTTATTGTAACAGATTTATCTTCTAAAGAATCATGATCTACTGTTATACAAAACGGTGTACCTGCGGCATCTTGTCTTCTGTAACGTTTACCAACGGCATCTTTTTCATCATAAAAAACATTAAAATCCCATTTTAAGTCATCCATAATTTGCCTTGCAACTTCTGGTAAACCGTCTTTTTTAACTAACGGAAATATTGCTGCTTTAAAAGGCGCTAAAACTGCTGGTAATTTTAAAACTGTTCTTGTTGTACCATTTTCTAAAGCTTCTTCTTGTAAAGAATTAGAAAAAACAGCTAAAAACATTCTGTCTAAACCAATAGAAGTTTCTACTACATAAGGTGTGTAATTTTTGTTCTCTTCGTGATCGAAATATTGTAATTTCTTGCCGGAAAATTCTTCGTGAGCTTTTAAGTCGAAATCTGTTCTAGAATGAATTCCTTCTAATTCTTTAAATCCGAAAGGAAACTTAAATTCGATATCTGCAGCAGCATCTGCATAATGAGCTAATTTATCATGATCATGAAAACGGTAATTATCTGCACCCATACCTAATGATAAATGCCATTTTAAACGCGTTTCTTTCCATTGATTATACCATTCTTTTTGTGTACCAGGTTTCACAAAAAATTGCATTTCCATTTGTTCAAACTCACGCATTCTAAAAATAAATTGTCTTGCAACAATTTCATTTCTAAATGCTTTACCAGTTTGAGCAATTCCGAAAGGAATTTTCATTCGTCCGGTTTTTTGAACATTTAAAAAATTCACAAAAATACCTTGTGCAGTTTCTGGTCTTAAATATACTTGTGTAGAACTATCGGCTGACGCACCAATTTGAGTACCAAACATTAAGTTAAACTGCTTAACTTCTGTCCAGTTTTTAGAACCTGTTAACGGGTCTGCAATTTCTAATTCTTCAATTAATAATTTTACATCAGCTAAATCTTCATTTTCCAAAGATTTACCCATTCTAGATAAAATAGTATTAATTTTTTCTTGATAACCAAGAACTCTACCATTAGTAGCTAAAAATTCTTCCTTATTAAATGCATCACCAAAACGTTTTGCAGCTTTGGTTACTTCCTTGTTTATTTTACCTTCAATTTTGGCACAATAATCTTCTATTAAAACATCTGCTCTATATCTTTTTTTAGAATCTTTATTATCAATTAAAGGATCATTAAATGCATCTACATGGCCGAAGCTTTCCAAGTTGTTGGGTGCATTAAAATAGATGCATCTATACCAACAATATTTTCGTGCATTTGCACCATTGCTTTCCACCAATAATCTCTAATATTTTTCTTTAACTCAACACCATTTTGAGCATAATCGTAAACCGCACTTAAACCGTCATAAATTTCAGATGATTGAAATACATAACCATATTCTTTAGCGTGCGATAATACTTTTTTAAATTGATCTTCTTGTTTTGCCATAATGGCGACAAAGATAAACGTTTAGACAACTTTTTCAAGAAAAAATAATTTCATTTTAACAAAAATAGTAGGTTATTATTCCGATTAATCATAGTGAAACTTAAAAATCAGACTAAAAAAAATAAAGTATCTTTAATAAAAAAAGCGAACGAGGAAAAATGAAATTTTTAAAGGATTTATTACATCTTTTTTATCCTGAAATTTGTGCAAATTGCCAAAATCAATTGCTTAGAAATGAAACCATATTGTGTTTATTATGCAGACACGATTTACCTTTAACTAATTTTGATAGTTATACTGATAATAAAATTACCAACTCTTTTAAAGGTAGAGTTTTAATTGAAAAAGCAAATGCATTATTATTTTTCAGAAAAAAGTATTACAAAAAATTTAATTCACGAGCTTAAATATAAAAACAATGAAGATATTGGCTTGTTTTTTGGAAATTGGCTTGGTGAAGTATTAGCAAATAATAAAGAATTTTCTAAAATAGACTGCATTGTTCCTGTACCTATTCACGCTAAAAGAAAACGTAAAAGAGGTTATAACCAAGTTACCAAATTTGGTGAGACTTTAAGCAAACATTTAAACATACCGTTGGTTGAAGGTGTTTTAATTCGGAATTTAGACACTATAACACAAACCCGAAAAAGTAGATTTGAACGATTTAACAATTTAGAAGCTAAATTTGAAATTACAGACAATTCAATTTTAAAAAATAAACACATTTTAATTATAGATGATGTAATTACAACAGGAGCAACAATAGAGGCTTGCGCAAAAGAACTTTTAAAATCTACCGGAATTAAAATTAGCATTTTAGCAATGGCTTACACAGATTAAATTTTGTGATTTATTTTGAAAAATAAATTGTTAATTTGTAGAAAATTTACTTTTGTGAAATTCATTTATAAATCTCTTTTTTTATTGTTCTTGCTATTTTAATAGTTAGTTGTGCAAAAACAGGTAGACCAGATGGTGGACCTAAAGATGAAAAGGCTCCTTTGTTTGTAAGCTCAAACCCGCCTTATAAAACAATCAACTTTAATAAAAAAGAAGTTAAATTAGAGTTTAACGAGTTTATAAAACTAAAAGATTTAAACAAACAATTAGTAGTTTCTCCGCCGTTAAAAAATCCATTATTGGTAACACCTCAAGGAACAGCTAGTAAGTTTTTAAAAATAGAAATCTTAGATACTTTAGCAAAAAACACAACTTACATTTTTAACTTTGGTAATGCTATCGAAGATAATAATGAAAACAACAAATTAGAACAATTTAAATACATCTTTTCTACAGGAAGTTATATTGATTCTCTTGAAACATCGGGAACTATTAAAGACGCTTTTTTAAACAAAAAACCAAAAAACACAAGTGTTGTATTGTATAAGTTAGACAGTACTTACACAGATTCTATAATTTACAAACAAAAACCAAATTACGTAACTACTGCTATAGACACAACCACTTTTAGGTTTACAAATTTAAAAAAAGGAAAATATCTTTTAATGGCATTAGAAGAATCTACTAGCGATTATATTTTTAATCCTAAATTAGATAAAATTGGTTTTTATACAGACACAATTACATTACCAAAAGATAGTATTATTAATATACCTATTACACTTTTTAAAGAAAAACAACCTTACGCTTTTAAAAGGGCTAAAGAAATTACAAAAGGTAAAATAGAATTTGGATACGAAGGTGAAATAAAAGATTTTAAAGTTTCTCTATTATCAAAAGTTCCGAGAAGATTTTAAGAGCATTTCAAAGTTCGAAACAGATAAAGATACTTTAAACTATTGGTATACACCTTTAGAATTAGACTCACTTAATTTTCTAGTTACTAATGATATTTTTATAGATACAGTAACAGTTAAATTTAGAAAGAAAAAACTAGATTCTTTAACTCTAAAACCTTCTGTTGGTGGCACCTTACAATTTAGAGACACCTTTTTCATAAAAAGTAACAACCCGATTACAAAATTAGATACCACTAAAATTTCACTTATAGATAAAGATACAATTGCAGTAAATTACTCGAGTTTTCTTTCTAAAAAAGAAAACAAAATTGGTTTTATATTTAAGAAAAATCAAAAAGAAAACTACACATTAAAAGCATTACCAGGAAGTTTTACTGATATTTATAATATTGAAAACGACACCTTAAATTATAATTTTAAAACTTTAGAGTTAGAAGATTATGGTAAAATTACCTTAAACGTTGTAAATCAAGATTCAGAAAACTTAATTATTGATTTACTAGCTGGCAAAGATTTTGATCAAATTGTTGAAAGAAAATATTTAAACAAAACAGAAAAATTGGTTTTTACATTTTTAGAACCCAATACTTATGTGGTTAGGGCAATAATTGATAAAAACAATAATAAAAAGTGGGACACTGGAAACTTTTTATTAAGACAAAAGCCGAGAAAACATTATTTATTATCAAGAAGAGCTAAAAGTAAGAGCTAACTATTTTTTAGAGGGTAACACATTCATAGTTAAAAACTTAAAATAATCTTGCAACTGTAAAAAATTTATTTATCTTTGTTTTTTTACTTTTAAGACCCCTAAATCTTGAGAACCCCTATAACAATTATTTTTGTAATTGTTTTTATTCTAGAATTTAAGGCGCAGCATTACACACACGATATCGGTGGTTTTGTTGGCACCACTAGTTTACAAACAGATTACGGTGAGAGAAACCATTTTGGAAGCGAGTATAACAACAAAGGTATGTCTTTTGCTGTTGCTCATTATCTTCATTTTTTCAACAGAACATTGCGTTGGGATCCTAATGACATAATGAGAAATCACTTAATGGTTAAAACAGAAATTCAGTATATAAAAAATACCGAGCTAGAACATCATGGCTATTGGGCTTCTAAACAAAGTTATGGTGGTGAGCAACTAAGGGCCATGAAAGGAAGTATAAGAATGATAAATTTAGGTTTGCATTTAGAATACTTTTTAAGACCTCTAGAAGAATTTGTTTATCCTTACACAGATATTTCTTTCAATCCATTTTTTACTTTTGGTATTCAGTATTCATTTTATAACAATAGTTTAAAATCTGAACTTGGTAATTGGCAAGAAGATATAGCGGTCTTACCTAAAAAATATACAGAAGAAAATTCTTTAGATATTGGTAGCGGAGAAGCTTTTGCTTTTAATATTGGTTTAGGAACCGGATATAAACTTACTGAAAAACTAGACTTATCTGCTCAATTTAATTATTCTTATTTCTTTTCTGACACAATAGATGGGTTAAAAGCAGAAGTTTTTGAAAACAGAAACAATGAATGGGCATTAACCATGCAAGTTGGTTTAATATATCACCTTAACTTTAGTACTCCGTTATTCTATTAAAGCTAATAATATCTTTATTAAATCGAATAAAATCACTATAAATTGATATAGTTGTTTTTATTTGACATGAAGATATTTAGTCAAAAAACACTATCATATTATTTTAAAAAATTAAGATTCAGTATAAAATAGTTTTACTAACTATTTAGTATTTGAAGAGGGAATTTAAGTAAGATAGTTTTCAGCATACTAACTTGTGCTAAATATAGTTTTAACGTTCTGTATCAAAAACTAAAATTTAATCAAAGAATTGAATTTATTCAAACTTGACTACTATATAAGGTAAAAATTTAAAAGGGAAAAAATTTCTAAATGTAGAGGGCAATTTAGAGTATAACTTACTTTAAATTAATATAGAAATTAGTTAGGGTTCTTGGATATTTTAAGACGTATCGGTCTGCTATTTCAAGTGTATGTTTAATCATTCTAGCATCTACTAAAACCTTGTGTTTAACGTTAGAGGAAACTTTATGCTTTGGTAGAATTTTCTTGAATGGATTACTCATAATTATTTATAATGATTCGTATACTTTAACAACCTTGGCTTTGGCTCGTTTAACTCTCATTTTAACTGCACTTTCACCAATATTTAAAACTTCTTTTATTTCTTTAATACTCTTATCATCTTGGTATTTCATCAATAAAATCATTTTATCCGAAGGATCTATTAAAGATAAAGCTTTTGCAAGTTTAGCAGATTTTAATTCTAATAAATTAGCATCTTCAATTTCTTCAAAAGAATCGTTATTCTCTTTAATTTGATCTGTTACAATTGTAACTTTTTCTTTTTTCTTATGGCTGTTTCTTTGCACATAATTTACACAAAAATTATATGTAAAAGAATACAACCAAGTAGAAAACTTAGAATTACCTTTAAAAGTTTTTAATTTAACAAATAGTCTAACAAAAACATCATGCATTAAATCTTCTGCTTCTTCTTTGCTTTTTGAAAAACCATAACACTTATTATATACAACGCTAGAAAATCTATCGTATAATGTTGCAAATAATTCTGTATTATTAGTTCTAACTATTTCGAAAACTAATTCTTCATCTGTAATTTTTAATTCTATCGTATTCACTTCGGTTGGTTTTATGACACTAAATAACAACATAAGTCACACTTAAAATTTTTAAAAAGATAAACGGTTACTATTTATCGGTAAACGGTTAAATATTATCTTTTTGTAAAAAAATCGTGTCTTTTTGTAACATTATGTTTCGTTCTTCCGTATAAGTAAGTGTAGCAAGAGTATTAATCCTTAAAAAAAGGTTAGAGAGAATTTAGATGAGACAACTAAAAATTACCAAGCAGGTTACTAATAGAGAAACCGCTTCATTAGACAAATATTTACAAGAGATAGGAAAGGTAGATTTAATTACTGCCGATGAAGAAGTAGAATTAGCACAGTTAATTAAAGCCGGAGACCAAAGAGCTTTAGAAAAATTAACTAAAGCCAATTTACGTTTTGTCGTATCTGTTGCAAAACAATATCAAAACCAAGGATTAACATTACCAGATTTAATTAACGAAGGTAATTTAGGTTTAATTAAAGCTGCAAAACGTTTCGATGAAACTCGTGGTTTTAAATTTATCTCTTATGCCGTTTGGTGGATTCGTCAATCTATATTACAAGCATTAGCAGAACAATCTAGAATTGTACGTTTACCTTTAAACAAAATTGGTTCTATTAATAAAATTAACAAAATGTACGCTTTCTTAGAACAAGAAAACGAGCGTCCGCCTTCTGCAGAAGAAATTGCTAAGAAATTAGACATGACTGTTAATGACGTTAAAGAGTCTATGAAAAATTCGGACGTCACGTATCTATGGATGCACCTTTAATTGAAGGTGAAGATTCTAATTTATACGATGTTTTAAACTCCGGTGAATCACCAAACCCAGATAGAGTTTTATTACACGAATCTTTACGTATAGAAATTAATAGAGCTTTAGAAACATTGACTCCAAGAGAAGCAGATGTTGTAAAGTTATACTTTGGTTTAGGTGAGCACCAACCAATGACTTTAGAAGAAATTGGTGAAACTTTCGATTTAACAAGAGAACGTGTTCGTCAAATTAAAGAAAAAGCAATTAGAAGATTAAAGCACACGTCTAGATCTAAAATTTTAATGACTTACTTAGGTTAGCAACTACAAATTGCACTAAATATTTCATTCATACTCTTAAAAAAGTATAAAAAACTTAAAACTCTCGAAATTCTTTTCGGGAGTTTTTTTTGAAGCTACTTCCTGCTTTCAGTACTCGCTTATTTTCTTATCAAACAAAACGCCAAAAAATTAAAACCTTGGCTATCGACCTTCGATTAATTACCTTTGCAAAACTAAATAACAACACAACAACAAATACATGAGTAATTTAATTGCACCTTCGGTTTTAGCAGCAGATTTTGCCAACTTACAGCGCGATATAGAAATGGTTAATAATAGTGAAGCAGATTGGTTTCATATAGATATTATGGATGGCGTTTTTGTACCAAACATTTCTTTTGGAATGCCTGTTTTAAAAGCCATTAAAAAACACGCTACTAAAACAATCGACGTACATTTAATGATTGTAAATCCAGATCAATACATTCAAACATTTGCAGATTTAGGTGCAGATATTTTAACAGTGCATTATGAAGCTTGTACACATTTACACAGAACAGTGCAAGCCATAAAAGCTGCCGGAATGAAAGCAGGAGTTGCCTTAAATCCGCACACACCTATTGCTGTTTTAGAAGACATTATTGCAGATTTAGATTTGGTTTGTATTATGAGTGTTAACCCAGGTTTTGGAGGACAATCATTTATAGAAAATACGTACAAAAAAGTAAGTCAATTAAAACATTTAATAGAGTTTACAGAATCTTCTTGCCAAATAGAAATAGATGGTGGTGTAACTAACTTAAATGCTAATAAATTAATAGAAGCTGGAGCAAATGTTTTGGTTGCCGGCAGTTATGTTTTTGGAGCAGAAAACCCTACAGAAACAATTGCCGATTTAAAAAATATTATACAGTAATTGCTATATACAGTAGTAGACATAGAAACCACAGGAAATGGATATAAAGGTTCGAAAATAACCGAAATATCCATTTTTGTTTTCGACGGAAAAAAATTGTAGATGAGTTTACATCCTTAGTAAATCCGGAACAAAACATACCTGCATTTATAACCAATCTTACTGGTATTACAAATGCCATGGTTAGAAATGCACCGAAGTTTTATGAGATTGCTAAAAAGGTCGAAGAAATTACAAAAGACACTGTTTTTGTGGCACACAATGTTAATTTCGATTATAATATAATTCACGAAGAGTTTAAAAATTTAGGTTTTAATTTTAAACGAAAAAAACTGTGTACGGTTCGTTTATCTAGAAAAATTATGCCCGGTTTAAATTCTTACAGTTTGGGTAATATTTGTACCGTAGAAAACATTCCTATAAATGGTAGACACAGAGCAAAAGGCGATGCCGAAGCAACTACAGAATTATTTAGACGATTGATAGAAAGAGATGATAATTTTATAATTAATTCTTTTTTAAACCCTCGCTCTAGACAAGCAACCTTACCACCTTTATTAGATAAAAAAATTGTAGATAATTTACCTGAAACATTTGGTGTCTATTATTTTAAGAATAGCGATAAAGAAGTAATTTATGTTGGTAAAGCTAACAATATAAAACAGCGTGTTATTAGTCATTTTTATGACAAAAAGAAGAAAG
The DNA here is from genome assembly GCF_055693625.1 of Polaribacter sp. HA6-7. Classification (NCBI taxonomy): domain Bacteria; kingdom Pseudomonadati; phylum Bacteroidota; class Flavobacteriia; order Flavobacteriales; family Flavobacteriaceae; genus Polaribacter; species Polaribacter sp. HA6-7. The sequence continues at coordinate 427,710 of NZ_CM146338.1, read as the reverse complement.
AACAAAACATGTGTTTAGAAACTGCTGATATTTCTTTTATCAAAACAGGTAGTGAATTATTAGCATTATTGTACGAATCGGAAGAAATTAAAAGCATTTACCCAAAGTACAATAGAGCACAAAGAAAATCTGGAGAAGCCGTTGGTTTATTTTCTTATGAAGACCAAAAAGGAATCATTCATTTAGCATATAATCGGTTAAAATTAATTCCGAATGCAATGATGAAATATTACTCTGTTGCAGAAGCTAGAAAGCACATAGAAAATTTGTGCGAAGAATTTGAACTTTGTCCGAAATATTGCCATTTACAAACAAATGTATCTAGCTGTTTTCATTATCAGATTAAAGAATGTAAAGGAGTTTGTTGCGGTAAAGAATCTGTAGAAAATTATAATTTACGCGTAAAAGAAGCAATAAACTCTGTAGGAATTGGAGCAGAAAATCTAGTAATTAAAGAAACTGGAAGATCAGAAAATGAAGTAGGTTTTGCTTTAATTTTAGACGGAATTTACAAAGGTTTTGGTTATGTAGATTCTGATCAAGCGAATCAATTAACTAATCCAGAAGATTATCAATTTTTTGTTCAGCCTAAAAAAGACAACAGAGATGTACAAAGAATTATTGCAGCATATTTAAAGAAAAAAATACTTTTAATGAAGACATCAATAGTATTGAATCTTCAGAAAAAGTATAAGTTTATTATCTTTCTACTTCTTTTTTATTTTTCTTTAATTTATTCAACCAAATTATTGTTCCGGTAACAGGTAAACTTGTTGCAATTAAACATGCTAAGAAATATATAATTTTAGAAAGCATTCCGTATATTTCTCCTGTATGTAACGGTTTTATTAAAGAAGCTATTTTTACATTAAACGGTTTGTCTTTAAAATAATCTACAGCCAAAACTTTGCCTGAGGCATCTAAATATAATTTATCAGTAAAAACCGGTGAAAAACTAGAATCATCAGACTTTCTAAAACTATAATAGTTGTTTCTGTTACTCGGAAAAGTTACCGACAGTTCACCTTTATAATCTAAAGTTTTATTAGCAGTAGCAATCAACTCATCTACAGTTAATATTTTATCGGTAGGTATTTTATCTACATTAAGTTTAACACTAGAACGATTAAAAACCTTTGTACCAAGAACAGTGCTTAAACCTTCTCTATAACCTTCAAAAGACCAACATAAACCAGTTAAACCCATAATTACAATAAAAATACAAGCGTAAAAACCTAAAGTATTATGTAAATCATGATTTATTCTTTTCCAATTTGCGTTGAATTTTATTTTAAATCCTTGCTTAAAGTTTTTTAATTTAATTTTTCTTGGAAACCAAAGAACAATTCCGGTAATAGAAAGAATCAAAAATATTATTGTAGCAATACCTACAATTGGTCTACCAACAGTTGTATCTAACATTAACCACCTATGCAATTTAAACAAAACAAGTAAAAAAGCATCTGCACTTGTTTTTTGTACTTTCTTTACTTCTGCATTAAAAGGATTTACCAATACTTTTGCGCCTCTTCTTTCTTTTAAATCTTTTTTTACAGTAAAAACATAAGGCTTTAAATCATTTGTAGGAAGTGTAACTCCAGTAACAAAGCCTATTTCTTTTTCTTTTAGCGTATTAACAAGAGAAGAAATGGCTATTTTTTCATTTGTTTTTTCAATTGTAAGCTTTTCAGCAAAAAAATCTTTTATCTCGTGTTCAAATGCTAAAACTGTACCCGTTAAACAGACCACAAAAAGTACAATTCCACTGGCTAAACCAAGCCAAAGATGAATATCGTTAATTAGTTTTCTAAAAGTATATGTAGTTTTTTGTTTCATCAATAGAAATTATGTATTTATTTAGACTCACTTTAAATAATGAATGCAAATATAAAAATTACTTTGACAAATACAATTTTATTTAGAATTAATATAAATAATTATTCTATAGTAAATATCTTCATTTTTATTTAATTATAGTTAATATTTATGTGACCATTATAACTTATTGGTGTCAAAATAATGATGCATGATAAATAATGATTACTTTTGTGCTCTTAAAAATTTTTTTATTTTATGTTAACATATGTAAAGAAAGCGAAAATATTTGGGGGAATACTTCGTTTTAAACTGCATACTACCCTAGTCCTATTCACACTAATAGGTATTTTAAATTCATCTAATGTTTTAGCTCAATCAAGTATAGATTGGAGTACAGCAAATTGGCCACAAGGTTCTACTTCGGTACTGTTAATTTAACAACGCCTGCTGGTTTTAAACAAGAATCGGTTACAATTAACATTACTCGTAATGCAAATGATGGTAATTTTTTCTCAAGTGCTGCTACCGGAACTTTTCCAAGAATAGATCGTGCTTCCGGTGGTGTATTTGGTGGTGTTGACGATCTTGGTGTTGCGTTTGACCCAGCAGATACTGGTAGAACAAATGCAGATTCACCTGTAACCATTACATTAAATTTTAGTCAAAATATAACAAACCTTAGATTTGGTATATCAGACATAGATCATAGTAATCCTAGGGTAGATAGAGTTACTGTTACAAGTAATGCAGGCTCACCAAACTCAATAACAATAGTAGACCCACCAAATACTACGGTAGCTTCTACAACAATTAATTCTGCACAATCATCAACTGCAAATGCAGATTCAAACAATAATGATAACGGGTCTATCATTGTAGATTTTGGTTCTAAGTCAGTAAGAACGGTTACAATTGTTTATACAGATAATAATAATTCAAACGGAGCAAGAGGAGCAGGGTTTTTAGGCAATTTTACATTAACAACCGCAAATATAATAGATGCAGTAAATGACTCTGCTACTACTACTTATGGCATTGGTGGTACTGCTATAAATAATGTCTTGTCAAATGATATTTTAAAAACTGTAGCACCAACGCTGTCAACAGTTAATTTAACACAAGTAAGTACAACTAATTCTAATGTTAGTTTAAACACATCTACAGGCGCTGTAAATGTTTCACCAAATACACCTGTTGGCACCTATACATTAGTATATAGAATATGTGAAAAAGCTTCAACCTCTAATTGTGATACAGCTTCTGTTACAATAACCGTAACACCTCCGGATAATGACAATGATGGTATTGCAGACGATGTAGATTTAGATAATGATAATGATGGTATTTTAGATACTGATGAAGGATATACGTGTCCTAGTTCTAACTATGTTAATTTAGATCAAAGTTTTACCAATGCCAATACAAATACAAATGGTGGTACAAATTCAGGAACAGTTTTAAACACGTATTCCTTTAATGATGCAAATGCAACTTTATCTTACGAAGTAACAAACGGAGCTACTTGGTCTAGCGGTGTTGCTAGTGCAGGACCAACAACGGGGGTTGATGGTAATTATGTTAATGTACAATCTAAAGACACAAATTTTCCTTACGGTTCAAATTATCAAAATAATGCTAGCTCAATAAAAGTAGCCGTTTATACCTTAACTTTTAACAAGCCTGTATATAATTTAGAATTAAAGTGGTCCGGTTTAGACAATGAAGATAGAGTAGATTTTATAGGTAGTTTAGATGGTACGAATGTACCTTTAGTAGTAAATAATAACACATTACCTAACAATACTTTTTTAATAGAAAACCAATCGGTGTATAGTATTGCTAATGCAGGTAATGCACCTAATAACGGTGTAATTGTTTCAACTGCACAACCAATTAATAAAATTACATTTGTAACAGGTAAATATAATGGTAATGCGGGTAATGTTACCATGCAACTTTACGAATTAAAATATTGTTTAGCTCCGAGACACAGATGGTGATGGAATTGCTGATTATTTAGACTTAGATTCTGATAACGACGGAATAACAGATGTTATCGAATCTGGTGGCACAGATACTAATAGAGATGGTCAAGCAGATGGAAATGTTGGTACATCCGGTACTACAAATGGTGTACCTAGTTCTGCTGGCACAGGAAATACTCCTGCTAACTCAGATTCTGATACATTACCAAATCATCTAGATATTGATGCAGACAATGATGGTATTCCAGATAATATAGAAGGACAAACTTCAAATGGTTACATCGCGCCAAGTGGTATCGCAAGTAATATTACAGATACTAATAATAATGGTGTAGATGATAATTATGAATCTGGTGCAATAATAGGTTTCGATCCAGAAAACACAGATGGTATAGACAATCCAGATTATTTAGATTTAGACTCAGATAATGATGGCATAACAGATATCAGAGAAAATGGAAATAACAATAACTCTTTAACTGGTTCAGATTCAGATAATGACGGTTTAGACAATGCTTTTGATGATAATGACGATTCTAACATTTCTGGTGCTACAGTTAATGATGGATTAAACAGTGGTAACAAGGTTACAGATATCAACTCATTAGAAAATGCTTATGGTGATAACGATGACAACTTTAATCCTGGAGACGGAGATTTAGACTATAGAGATTTTAAAGATTCTGATAAAGACGGAATTGTAGATTCTGATGATTTAGATGATGATAATGATGGTATTTTAGATACAGTTGAAATAGCCTCTTGTGTAGGTAGTTTAAATTATGAATTTTATGATAGTGTTCCTAGCGGAAATACAGTAGATAATATTCCTACTACTGGTGCTACTGCTACTGGTACAGTTACTAATTTTGATGTAACGGCTTTACAAGAAATGGTTACACCATCAGATAACCAAACGTATAGTATTAGATATAGTGGTTATATAAATATTCCATCAACTACAAATTATACTTTTTACTTAAATTCTGATGATGGTTCTAAACTTTTTATAGACGGAAATCAGGTAGTAGATTACGACGGTTTACATGGAGCCGGTGGATTAGTTACTGGAGACAACATTCCTTTAAAAGAAGGTTTACATGAAATTACTGTTTTATTTTTTGAAAATACAGGTGCGCATTCATTAGATGTAGAATACTCTAGTTCAACCATTTCAAGAAGAAATTTACCATTTTCAATATTATCACCTAATTGTGATACTGATGGCGACGGAATTTCTAATCATTTAGATATAGATGCAGATAACGATGGTATACCAGATAATATAGAAGGTCAAACTTCAAATAATTATGTTGCACCAAGCGGAATCGGAACATCAATTACAGACTCAAATAATAACGGTGTAGATGATAATTATGAAAATGGTCAAGTAGGCTTAACTCCTGTTAATACAGATGCTTCAAACGATTCTATTCCAGATTATTTAGATTTAGACTCAGATAATGATGGTATAGATGATGTTTTAGAAAATGGAGATACTGATAATGGCGCATCTGGTAATGATACTGATGGTGACGGTTTAGACGATAATTTTGATGACAATGACGATAGTAACACAGAAGGTTCTACTGTAAATGATGGTTTAGGTACTGGTAATAAAGTTACTAATGCAGCTACTCTAGATACTGCTTACGGCGATCAAGACAATGATTTTCCTGGTTCTCGGCGATTTAGACTACAGAGATAAAAATGATATTGATAATGATGGTGTAGCAGATCTTTTCGATTTAGATAACGATAATGATGGTATACCTGATGTAGACGAAATGGATTGTAGTGGTAATAACCTAGGTAATTCAGCTCCTTTATTGGGTGCTTTTAGAGACAATATCTTTTGGTTAAATTGGGATGGAGATTTCACAAACGGTATAAACTTAGGAGACAGCAAAACATTTACAATGCCAGATGGCTCTACTATAACAGCTACTGTTGTTTCAGCATCAGCTAAAAATGGGTTAACAACAGATTTTGTACCTGTAGATATGGCTGCTTGGGATGCAAATCCAAATCCACATTTAAAACAATATTACGATACAACACCAGATAATGAAGTTATTTACAATCCTTCGGTAAACCTTCTTCTGAAATCGACTTTACAATTCGATTCACAGGTTTAAATAATAATATTGTATTCACACCAAACCTTGTAGTTGCAGATGGTGAAAGTACAGATGAAATTACAGAAAAAGCACAATACTATACTTCGGGTACAAACTGGGAATTATTAGATAATATACCTAATACTTTTACAAATTCTAGTATAAATGCTAAAGAAGCATTTTTAGAAGGAAATGACTCGGCTCTGGAGGAAATGGTTTTTATGTTTTAAAATCAAATAAAGCAAATACAATTAGAGTTGTTCTTAAAAACACTGTAAATGGTTCTTCACAAGGTGTTGCTTTCGGAATTTTCTTAGACTGTTTACCTATAGATTCAGATAACGACGGAATTCCAAATCATTTAGATTTAGATTCTGATAACGATGGAATTCCGGATATTGTTGAGGTAGGTGGAACAGACACAAACGGTGACGGTAAAGTTGACAATATTAATGCCAATGGTACTTTAATTAATGATGCTAACAATAACGGTTTAGATGATTTATATGATGTTGATAACGGTGGTAATACAATACCTAACTTAGATTCTGATGGAGATGGTATTCCCAATACCCAAGATTTAGATTCAGATAATGACGGTATTGCAGATATTGTAGAAGCTGGTGGAACAGATACAAACGGTGACGGTAAAGCTGATAACTTTACGGATGCTGATAATGACGGATTTAATGATGTTGTCGATGGTGATGTTGGTCAAGATGGTACTTCAGAAAATACTGATAACGTGTTAATCGTTACTGGTGCTGACACAAATAACGATGGAACGCCTAATTCTTATCCTGCTGGTGATACTGATAACGACGGAATCTTAGATCATTTAGATTTAGATGCTGATAACGACGGTATCGCTGATGTTGTTGAAGCTGGTGGAACAGACACAAACGGTGACGGTAAAGCTGATAACTTTACGGATGCTGATAATGATGGATTTAACGATGTTGTCGATGGTGATCCTACAAATGCTTTAGCTAACGGTAGTGATGCCAATGGTGCAAACACTGATAACGCTTTAATCGTTACTGGTGCTGACACAAATAACGATGGAACACCTAATTCTTATCCAAACGGTGATACTGATAACGACGGAATCTTAGATCATTTAGATTTAGATGCTGATAACGACGGAATTGCAGATGTTGTTGAAGCTGGTGGAACAGATTCAAACGGTGACGGTAAAGCTGATAACTTTACGGATGCTGATAATGATGGATTTAACGATGTTGTCGATGGTGATCCTACAAATGCTTTAGCTAACGGTAGTGATGCCAATGGTGCAAACACTGATAACGCTTTAATAGTTACTGGTGCTGACACAAATAACGATGGAACACCTAATTCTTATCCTGCTGGTGATACTGATAACGACGGAATCTTAGATCATTTAGATTTAGATGCTGATAACGACGGAATTGCAGATGTTGTTGAAGCTGGTGGAACAGATTCAAACGGTGACGGTAAAGCTGATAACTTTACGGATGCTGATAATGATGGATTTAACGATGTTGTCGATGGTGATCCTACAAATGCTTTAGCTAACGGTAGTGATGCCAATGGTGCAAACACTGATAACGCTTTAATAGTTACTGGTGCTGACACAAATAACGATGGAACACCTAATTCTTATCCTGCTGGTGATACTGATAACGACGGAATCTTAGATCATTTAGATTTAGATGCTGATAACGACGGAATTGCAGATGTTGTTGAAGCTGGTGGAACAGATTCAAACGGTGATGGTAAAGCTGATAATTTTACGGATGCTGATAATGACGGATTTAACGATGTTGTCGATGGTGATCCTACAAATGCTTTAGCTAACGGTAGTGATGCCAATGGTGCTAATACTGATAACGTGTTAATCGTTACTGGTGCTGACACAAATAACGATGGAACACCGAATTCTTATCCAAACGGTGATACTGATAACGACGGAATCTTAGATCATTTAGATTTAGATGCTGATAACGATGGTATCGCTGATGTTGTTGAAGCTGGTGGAACAGATACAAACGGTGACGGTAAAGCTGATAACTTTACGGATGCTGATAATGACGGATTTAATGATGTTGTGGATGGTGATCCTACAAATGCTTTAGCTAACGGTAGTGATGCCAATGGTGCTAATACTGATAACGCTTTAATCGTTACTGGTGCTGATACAAATAACGATGGAACGCCTAATTCTTATCCTGCTGGTGATACTGATAACGACGGAATCTTAGATCATTTAGATTTAGATGCTGATAACGACGGTATCGCTGATGTTGTTGAAGCTGGTGGAACAGATACAAACGGTGACGGTAAAGCTGATAACTTTACGGATGCTGATAATGACGGATTTAATGATGTTGTGGATGGTGATCCTACAAATGCTTTAGCTAACGGTAGTGATGCCAATGGTGCTAATACTGATAACGCTTTAATCGTTACTGGTGCTGATACAAATAACGATGGAACGCCTAATTCTTATCCTGCTGGTGATACTGATAACGACGGAATCTTAGATCATTTAGATTTAGATGCTGATAACGACGGTATCGCTGATGTTGTTGAAGCTGGTGGAACAGATACAAACGGTGACGGTAAAGCTGATAACTTTACGGATACTGATAATGATGGATTTAACGATGTTGTCGATGGTGATCCTACAAATGCTTTAGCTAACGGTAGTGATGCCAATGGTGCTAATACTGATAACGCTTTAATCGTTACTGGTGCTGACACAAATAATGATGGAACGCCGAATTCTTATCCTGCTGGTGATACTGATAATGACGGAATCTTAGATCATTTAGATTTAGATGCTGATAACGACGGTATCGCAGATGTTGTTGAAGCTGGTGGAACAGATTCAAACGGTGACGGTAAAGCTGATAACTTTACGGATGCTGATAATGATGGATTTAACGATGTTGTCGATGGTGATCCTACAAATGCTTTAGCTAACGGTAGTGATGCCAATGGTGCTAATACTGATAACGTGTTAATCGTTACTGGTGCTGACACAAATAACGATGGAACACCGAATTCTTATCCAAACGGTGATACTGATAACGACGGAATCTTAGATCATTTAGATTTAGATGCTGATAACGATGGTATCGCTGATGTTGTTGAAGCTGGTGGAACAGATACAAACGGTGACGGTAAAGCTGATAACTTTACGGATGCTGATAATGACGGATTTAATGATGTTGTGGATGGTGATCCTACAAATGCTTTAGCTAACGGTAGTGATGCCAATGGTGCTAATACTGATAACGCTTTAATCGTTACTGGTGCTGATACAAATAACGATGGAACGCCTAATTCTTATCCTGCTGGTGATACTGATAACGACGGAATCTTAGATCATTTAGATTTAGATGCTGATAACGACGGTATCGCTGATGTTGTTGAAGCTGGTGGAACAGATACAAACGGTGACGGTAAAGCTGATAACTTTACGGATGCTGATAATGACGGATTTAACGATGTTGTCGATGGTGATCCTACAAATGCTTTAGCTAACGGTAGTGATGCCAATGGTGCTAATACTGATAACGCTTTAATCGTTACTGGTGCTGACACAAATAATGATGGAACGCCGAATTCTTATCCTGCTGGTGATACTGATAATGACGGAATCTTAGATCATTTAGATTTAGATGCTGATAACGACGGTATCGCAGATGTTGTTGAAGCTGGTGGAACAGATTCAAACGGTGACGGTAAAGCTGATAACTTTACGGATGCTGATAATGATGGATTTAACGATGTTGTCGATGGTGATCCTACAAATGCTTTAGCTAACGGTAGTGATGCCAATGGTGCTAATACTGATAACGTGTTAATCGTTACTGGTGCTGACACAAATAACGATGGAACACCGAATTCTTATCCAAACGGTGATACTGATAACGACGGAATCTTAGATCATTTAGATTTAGATGCTGATAACGATGGTATCGCTGATGTTGTTGAAGCTGGTGGAACAGATACAAACGGTGACGGTAAAGCTGATAACTTTACGGATGCTGATAATGATGGATTTAACGATGTTGTCGATGGTGATCCTACAAATGCTTTAGCTAACGGTAGTGATGCCAATGGTGCTAATACTGATAACGTGTTAATCGTTACTGGTGCTGATACAAATAACGATGGAACGCCTAATTCTTATCCAAACGGGGATACTGATAACGACGGAATCTTAGATCATTTAGATTTAGATGCTGATAACGACGGTATCGCTGATGTTGTTGAAGCTGGTGGAACAGATACAAACGGTGACGGTAAAGCTGATAACTTTACGGATGCTGATAATGATGGATTTAACGATGTTGTCGATGGTGATCCTACAAATGCTTTAGCTAACGGTAGTGATGCCAATGGTGCTAATACTGATAACGTTTTAATAGTTACTGGTGCTGATACAAATAACGATGGAACGCCGAATTCTTATCCAAACGGGGATACTGATAATGACGGTAAACTAGACTTTATTGATATCGATGCAGATAACGATGGTATACCAGATAATATAGAAGGTCAAACTTCAAATGATTATGTAGCACCTAGTGGAATAGGTTCATCTATTACAGATACTAACAACAATGGAGTTGACGATAATTATGAAGATGGTCAAATAGGTTTAACTCCTGTAAATACTGATAGTAGTGTAGATAACATACCAGACTATTTAGATTCAGATTCTGATAATGACGGTATTTTAGATATTGTTGAAAATGGAGATACAGATAATGTTTTATCTGGATCTGACATAGACAATGATGGTTTAGATGATAATTTTGATGATAACAATGATACTAGTATACAAGGTTCAACTGTAAATGATGGTCTTGGTAACGGTGATAAAGTTACAAATATTACAAATCGGAAAATGCTTACGGAGATGCAGATAACGACTTCCCTGGAGCTGGAGATTTAGATTATAGAGATACATCAGACAGAGATAACGACGGTATCGCAGATAATATAGATATTGATGATGATAACGACGGTATTTTAGATCTTGTAGAAAATGGAAATAATGATGCTGATGGTGATGAAGATGGAGACGGAACACCTAATTACAGAGATACTACAGATAATGGAAATGCTGGTGATGGTTCTGTAACTAATTATACTGACTCAAATTCTGATGGAATTCCTGATGTGTATGATTTTGATAATGACGGAATTGCAAATCACATAGATTTAGATGCTGATAATGATGGAATACCAGATAACATTGAAGGGCAATCTACTATAGATTACGTTGCTCTATCCGGAAATGATGCTGACAACGATGGTTTAGATGACGCTTATGATGCAACACCAAATGGTAATGCAAATGGTTTAGGATCTTTAGGGTTAGCTCCTGTAAATACAGATGCAAGTGCGGCTGTTGGCTCAGATACAACTCCAGATTATTTAGATCTTGATTCAGACGGTGATGGTTTATTTGATGTTGTAGAATCTGGTGCCGGTTTACCAAATGACGGTAACGGAACATCAACAGGTACATTTGGTGCTAACGGATTGAATGATTTAGCTGAAACTGGAGATACAGATTTAGGTTATACAGATATCAACGGAGAGTACGACAATACACAAACAGATAATTTTGACGATAACGATCAAGATGTTTTAACTGTTGGTGATGTAGATTATAGAGATATTACAGATGATGGAATTCCTATGATAACACAAGTATATCAATTTGACGCAGAAAGATGGATTGAGATTACAAATATCCATCCAACAAAAAGTATTGCTGCTAACCTTATCAATATACAATTATATAAAGATAAAACTGGTGTGCAAACTACTGCGCCAGATGTAACGCACACAGTAACATCTGCATTAGCTCCAGGTCAATCGGTTATCTTTGGTAACTCTAACAATACGTTAACTAATATCAATAGTAATGCAATTGCTGTTAAAAACAACGACTTAACTGATATTAGTGGTGCTAATGATATTATTACTTTATCAAAAGTAAATGGAGTTTCTTCTTACGAAAACAGATATGATATTATCGAATCTTTTAAAGATAAAACATCGTATGTAAGAATAGATGAAACGCTACAACCTAATGTAAATTATACAGAAAGCGAATGGGTAGTTTTTGTAGATGATGCGTTAGATCCTTATAATTTCTTAATTGATTCTGCTGAGAGACATCCGCATGATCCGTTAATTTCGGAGATTGAAAGTTCGAACTCAGATGCAAATACCTTATTAGGATTGCATAGAATAGAAAAAACAACAAGAACTAGTGGTAACTGGAATAATGGTTATCCTGATAGATCTAGATATGTTTCTGTTAATGAAAATTACGAACATCAAAATGAAAGATTGAGTGCGCGTAAATTAGAGATATTAGGTTCTAATATTCTAGCAATAGATAATCAATTGTTAGTGGTAACTAATAATTTAAATATTACCACAAATGCAGAGATTCGATTGGTTGGAAAAAGTCAGTTTGTACAAACGCATACAGGAGTTGCCGATATTACAGGTAACGGAAAAATGTATGTCGAACAAAACTCTGAACTTGCAAATATTTATAGATACAATTATATGAGTTCTCCTGTAAGAACAGTCGATTTACAAACGTATTCTATAGAATCAGTTTTAAAAGACGGTACAAACCCGGTTAGTTTTGCAGGTATTGTTGGTCAAGGAGCATCAAACATTGCAAGAGATATTAATTTTGTAGGCGGTTATGATGGTAGTACAGGTACACCAATAAATATTGCAGATTACTGGATTTATACTTTTGCTAGTACAAGAGGACAAAGATCTAATTATGAACACAAGTATAAGTCAGGAACAATAGCGCCAACAGATGGTTATATTTTTAAAGGACCGAAGTAGCACAAAACTATACTTTTGTTGGTAATCCTAATGATGGAGAATTAACTACAGCAGTTGGAGGAAGTGACTCTTATTTAATAGGAAACCCATTTCCGTCTGCTATGAATGCTTTAAAATTCATTAAAGACAATATCAATTCTATCGATGGTAGTTTATACTTCGGGATCATGTAGGCGAAGAAAACACTAGTTCTGAAACTAGCGGACATAATTACCAAGGTTATGTTGGTGGTTACTCTACAATTAATCTTTCTATGGCTGTAGCTAGTTTAGGTAAACCTGCTGTTGGTGCGTTTAGCATTACCTTAGAAGCTGAACAAGCGACAACTAATACTTCTTCAATTACAGACCAATCAAGAGAGGTTGTAAGATTGAATACAAGTATAGAATTTTTAGAATTTAATAGAATTACAAGAGCTACAGATGAAATAAATATTAATTACAAATCTGCTACAGGTAAGACTTTAGTTTTCCTTAAAGACAATGTAGAAGTTGGTACTTATGATTTACCTGCAACATCAGGTTATGAAACATTTACTATTAACGATTGTGTTATTGTTGGTTCTACTATAAGATTTGAATCTTTAGATTCTAAAACAATTGATATTGACTTTATAGAAATGAATGACGATGATGGAGATGTTTCCTGTGCACCATCAAGTGGTACAGATAGTAGTTTGTTTAAAACTCCTGGAACTTACATTCCTATCGGTCAAGGATTCTTTATTGGAGGTGATTCTGACGGTGGACCAATCGTGTTTAACAACAGTCAAAGACAATATGTTACAGAAGATAGTGGGAATGCTGTATTCTTTAAATCTACAAGAAAAAAGGTTGTAGAACAAGATAATGGTGACTTTAACACATTGCCTTTATTAAAAATAGGAATGGACTTTGTTAGCGAAGATAGAGAGCCATTACACAGGCAAATTGGTGTGTCTTTTAGCCCGAACAATACTTTTGAATTTGAAAAAGGTTTTGATAGTCCTATAAACGATTTAGGTGCAACGGATGTTTATTGGAAATTTGAAAATAGTGACAACAAGTATGTTATTGCAGGAATTCAAAGTGTTTCAAATTCTTTAGAGATTCCTTTTGAAATAATAATGGATTATAAAGGTGCTGTTATTTTAAATTTAGATGATATCAAAAAGGTAAACAACACTATTTTTGTAAAAGATAAATTGAATAACAAAACATACGACATTACAAATAACGAAGTTGTTTTACAATTAGATAAAGGAGAGTATTTAAATAGATTCTCGATAGTATTTAGTCAAGACACTGTGTTAAGTGTTGATGATGCAAATCTAGAGAATCCAATAAATGATTTAATAACTACTTTCTTAGACAAAACTACTAAAGAGTTAGTAATTGATAATAAAAACAATTTAAACATCGAAAACGTAGTATTATTTAACCTTTTAGGTCAAAAAACAAACAGTTGGAACATTGATTCTACTGATAGTGAAAACAGACTTAAAGTTAAGAATATAGCTAACGGAGTATATATTGTAAACATTAAAACTGAAAAAGGTGTTATCAGTAAAAAGGTTTTGTATAACAAATAGTTATAGAAATACATAAAAATAAAAAAGCCCAAACTTATAAAAGTTTGGGCTTTTTTTATTCTTTAAAAATTACTTCATCAAATGCTTTCTTACTAAGGTCGAAATAATTTTACCATCTGCTTGTCCTGCTAATTCTTCTTGCATAACCGCCATAACTTTACCCATATCTTGCATCCCAGAGGCGTTTAAATCATCTATAGTAGCAATAACTACTCCTTCAATTTCTTCTTCTGATAAAGCTTCAGGTAAAAACTGTTCTAATACAGCCAATTCTGCAAGTTCTGGTGCCGCTAGGTCTTCTCTACCCTGCTTAATAAAAATAGCAGCACTATCTTTACGTTGTTTAACTTGCTTCTGAATAATTTTTATTTCTTGCTCTTCTGATAATTCTTCTTGAACACCAGATTCTGTTTTTGCTAATAAAAACGCCGATTTAACTGCTCTTAAAGCCTGTAAAGCAACAGTATCTTTTGCTTTCATTGCTTCTTTCATTTTATTCATTACTTCTTTTTGCAAACTCATATTTACTTTATTAAATTATTATTTTTTTGTCTTTTTTAAATATAAAACATTTTTGTTGTAGTCTATAAAGGCTTTACCTTTCTGTAAAATATCTGCACCTATAATTCCATCAACTTCATCTGCATTATGCTGTTTAAGAGCAGTATTAACATGCGACAAGTCAAATAAAACAAGGTGTAATTGATTTGTTTTCCAACTACCAATTTTTAAATTATTATTTTCAGACATCTGAGTATCCATATCAATAGCTCCTGCACCCGCTGCTTTTGTTTCACTTTCTTCTGCAATTAACTTAAAATTAGAGATGGCATTTAAACCAACACAAGAATTAGATGCACCAGTATCTAATATAAATCGGCCTTTAACACCATTTATTTTAGCTTTTAATTCTAAATGATTAGTAGCTAAGGTTTTTAGTTTAACCTTTACGTATTTCTTTTTTTAATATTTTTTCTAATTTCTTCATAAAATAATATCAGAAATCAAAAATACGATTTAAAACAATTATAAAATTAATACGATAAAATTTCTTTCATTTTGTGTTTGTAAATATCAGACTCTTTAATATTATGGTGCGTCCCACCATCAATAATAAAACAACTATTTTGTTTAGAAATATGTAGATTAATTAGAGCTATTGAATCTTTATAAGAAGTAGTAACGTCTCTATTACCATGAAATATTATAATTGGTGATTTTACCTTAATAATATCTTTACCTGTTCTAAATTTATATTTAACTAAAAAAAGCGGAATAAATTTAGAATAGTTATGTATTGCTTTGGCTAAATTAAAAAACGGAGCTTCTAAAATTAAAATTTTTGGTTGGTTATGGCTTGCGATATGTGTTGCAAAAGTTCCTCCTAAAGAAAAACCATACACAATAATATTATTTTCTTTAAACTGATTTTTTAAATGATTATAAACACAAAGAGCATCTTTATACATTGCGTTTTCATTAAAATCACCGGTGCTTTTACCATAATTTCTATAGTCGAATACTAAAACTTCGTAATTGTTATCTAGAAAAAATTGCACTCTTTTACCCCAAGTAGATAAATTACCTTTATTTCCGTGGCAGAATAAAATTACTCCTTTAGGTTTTTCTAATTTAAAATGAATTGCATTGATTTCCTTGTCTTGAGAAGTTTTGATAAAAACTTCTTCAAAAGTATTTTCAAAATTAAAATTGTAATTTCTATCTAATTTTTCTCCATTCTTGAATATAAATTTCTCCTGATTAAAGTATAAAACAAGAAAATAGATGATAATGAAAAATGGTAAAGAAAAATACAACACAATCATAAATAGATAAAGTTTCTACAAAATTAAAGCAATAAAAAAACCGATACAATTAGTATCGGTTTTTTTATAAAGTAATTGAGGTTTATCCTCCAAAATCATCAAAACGAATATTCTCGTCTGCAAGACCAAAATCTTCACCCATTTTCTGAACCGCTTTGTTCATCAATGGAGGTCCACAGAAATATAATTCTAAATCTTCTGGTGCATCGTGGTGATTTAAGTAATTATCGATAACACAATTGTGAATGAAACCAACAAAACCGTCTCCAGATTCATCATGAATGTCTTTTTTAACTTTCCAGTTATCTGCCTCTAAAGGATCTGATAAAGCTATATAAAATTTAAAGTTTGGAAAATCTTTTTCTAAAGCTCTAAAATGTTCGATATAGAATAATTCTGCTTTAGAACGACCACCGTACCAATATGTAACTTTTCTACCTGTTTTTAAAGTTCTGAATAAATGATATAAGTGAGAACGCATTGGTGCCATACCTGCACCACCACCAACATATAACATTTCTGCATCAGATTCGTTAATGAAGAATTCTCCGTAAGGTCCAGAGATCACACATTTATCACCTTTCTTTAAGTTAAAAATATAAGATGATGCTACTCCAGGATTTACATCCATCCATCCGCCTTTAGCTCTATCAAAAGGAGGTGTTGCAATACGAACATTTAACATAATTTCTCTACCTTCTGCTGGGTAAGAAGCCATAGAATAAGCTCTTTCAACAGTTTCAATATTTTTCATTACTAACGGACGTAATTTGAACTTGTTCCACTCTGCTTCGAACTTATCTGGTGTTTCATGTTCTTCTGGGTGAGCTGTAATATCCATATCTGCATATTTAATCTCACAAGGTGGAATTTCAATTTGAATATAACCTCCGGCCTTGTAACCCATATCTTCTGGAATTTCAACAACAAATTCCTTGATAAAAGAAGCTACGTTGTAATTTCTTACAACTACAGCATCCCATTTCTTAATTCCGAAAATTTCTTCTGGAATTGAAATATTCATGTCTTGTTTCACTTTAACTTGACAAGCTAAACGTGCTCCTTCTTTTAATTCTTTTCTAGAAAAATGAGGTAATTCTGTTGGTAAAGCTTCTCCACCACCGGAGTTTACATGACATTCACATTGAATACACGTACCACCACCACCACAAGCAGATGGTAAAAAGATTTTATTACTACCTAAAGTCGATAATAAAGAATCTCCGAGATGCTACTTCAATTTCTCTTTCACCATTAATCATAATCTTTACAGGACCGAGATGGTGATAATTTTTGTTTTACAAATAGTAGTAATGCTACTAATACTAAAGTTAATAGTAAAAAAGCTGCTACTGTTGCAATAATGGTTCCTGTTGTACCTGCTGCTAATATCATGCTACTATTGGTTTATATTTGTATTTTCAGCTACAATTTCTTTAGCCTCTTTAATTTTCTCTTCTTTTTGCACTTTAGCTTCTTCTACTGGTTCTCCTTCTTTCTTCTCATCACCTCCAGTTAACATTCCACCGAAACTCATAAATCCAATTGCCATTAAACCAGTAATTATAAATGTAATTCCTAATCCTCTTAAAGCAGGTGGAACACTAGAGTATCTAATTTTTTCACGAATTGCAGCAATAGCTAAAATTGCTAAAAACCAACCAATTCCTGAACCTACACCATAAGTTAATGCTAAACCTAACGTAGGAATCTCTCTTGATTGCATAAATAAACTTCCTCCTAAGATTGCACAGTTTACCGCAATTAATGGTAAGAAAATACCTAATGAGTTGTATAATGATGGTGAAAATTTTTCAACAATAATTTCTACCAATTGTACCATTGTTGCAATTGTTGCAATAAACATGATAAAAGATAAGAAACTTAAGTCGTAAGCTGCATATTCTGGACCTAACCATACCAATGCTCCTTCTTTTAAAATATATTGATCTAATAACCAGTTTAAAGGTACAGTTACTGCAAGTACAAAAATTACTGCAGCACCTAAACCAACAGCTGTGGCTACTTTTTTAGATACAGCAAGGTAAGAACACATCCCTAAGAATGTAGCAAATACCATGTTGTCTATAAATATCGATTTGAAAAATAATTCTATATGTTCCATATTCTATATTATTTAAACGCTTAGCGTCTAGTTTTCTTCTATTAATGATTTATTTTTAGAACGCTGTATCCGGATAATAATACCTACAACAATTAATGCCATTGGTGATAATAGCATAAAACCATTATTTTCATAACCAATTGCATACAATCCTGTTTTCTCTATTGGATCTCCTAAAACTTTAAATCCTAATAAAGTACCGAGAACCTAATAATTCTCTAAAGAAACCAACAATTACTAATATTACACCATAACCAACTGCATTACCTATACCGTCTAAGAAAGATCTCCATGGCCCGTTACCTAAAGCAAAAGCCTCAAAACGTCCCATTATAATACAGTTTGTAATAATCAATCCCACAAAAACAGATAGTGTTTTACTTAGTTCGTAAGCAAAAGCTTTTAAAACTAAATCTACAATAATTACAAGAGTTGCAACTACTATTAGTTGTACAATAATTCTAATTTTTGATGGTATAATGTTTCTCATTAAAGAGATCACTACGTTTCCTAAACCTAATACAAACATTACAGAAATTGCCATTACAATAGATGCTTTTAACTCTGCTGTAATTGCTAATGCAGAACAAATACCTAATACTTGTATAGTAATTGGGTTATTATCTGCTAATGGGTCTGTAAGTAATACTGCGTCTTTTTTGATAAAAGTCCCATAAATTATTTTTTAAGTTTTTGAAGTAAGGCACATAAAGTGCTAAATCTTTCTTTATCATAGCAGAAATACCATCACCAGTAATTGTTGCACCAGCAATTGCGTCTACTTCATAATCTGTTTTGTCTTCGTTTTTTGGATCGTTGTTTCCTTTAGCAACAGTAATCCCTTTAAAAGCACCAGATTCTGTCATTAAATGTTCGCCAATAAAGTCGTCCATAAAATAACGTTGTTTGATGTTTGCTCCTAAACCAGGTGTTTCTCCTTTATGATCAAAATAAGCACCTTGAACAATCATGTTTTCATCCATAGAAACATATCCCCAAATAGCATCCCATAAACCTTTTCCTCTAATAGGAGCTACGTAATATGTTTTACCATCTTTTTCTCCAACAAATAAAGGTAATTTTCTTACTTTACCTGCTTTAGCGTTTGCTTGCTGCTTTTTAACATCAATTAAATACGCATCATCACTTTCAGAAACTTTGTCTCCTTCGATAACAATTTGTTTTTTTATGTATTTAGAAAACTCTTCTCCTGCGATTGATGTAGATACAAAGTTTGCACTAGATTCGTCGTTTTCATTAACACCCATAGCATACAAAATATTTTGTTGCTTTTCTATTCTTTCATTTTCTTTGATTGTAGGCTTTAAAGACGATGCTAAAAAGGCTAACAAAGAACCAACAATTAATACCATTACTACGGCAAAAACCATTGTATAACCATTACTATCTGTTCTCTTACTCATAATTAGGCAGTTTTAACTTTAGTACGTTTTAATCTTCTTTTTACGTTTCCTTGAACCACATAATGGTCTATTGTTGGAGCAAATACATTCATTAATAAGATTGCTAAAAATACTCCTTCCGGGTAAGCTGGGTTAAATACACGAATCATAATTGAAATAAAACCAATTAGGAAACCATAAATCCATTTACCTTTATTTGTTTGTGATGCTGTTACAGGATCTGTTGCCATAAATACAGCACCAAATGCTAAACCACCAATCATTAAGTGTTCCCACCAAACAGTGTTCATTAATCCGTAGAACTTACTAGAATCTGTAATAATTTCTGCTGCTACAATTTGGTTAAAAATTAATCCCATAACTGCTGCTCCTATAAATGTAGAAACTATAATTCTCCAGCTTCCTATTTTAGTAAAAATTAAAAAGGCTGCTCCTAAAAGAATTAACAATGTAGATGTTTCTCCTACAGAACCAGGAATAAAACCTGCAAACTTGTCCCAAGTAGAATAAATAACTTCTTGATTTTGTGCGTAACTACCTAAAATAGTTTCTCCGGAAATTGCATCTGCAGTACCTACTCTATTTACTGCATCATGAACCCAAACCTTATCTCCAGACATCCATGTTGGATATGCAAAGAATAAAAATGCTCTAATAGTTAAAGCTGGATTTAAAATATTCATACCTGTACCACCAAATACTTCTTTACCAATTACAACTCCAAATACAACTGCAACTGCTAACATCCATAAAGGTGTGTCAATTGGTACAATTAATGGCACTAACATACCTGTTACTAAATATCCTTCTTCTACTTCATGACCTTTAATTACAGCAAAAATAAATTCTACAATAAGACCAACTCCGTAAGAAACGATTACTAAAGGCAATACTTTAATGATACCTATCCATAGATTATCCCAAGTTAAAAAAGAACCTAACACTGTAAATTCTGATGTAATACCTTGAGCTCTTTCTATAGCGGCATAATGCTGATAACCTGCATTAAACATTCCGAAAAGCAAACATGGTATTAAAGCCATAATTACAATATTCATTGTACGCTTTAAATCATCTGCTGCTTTAATATGAGTTCCTCCGTGAGTAACTTCATTTGGCAAATATAAAAAGGTATGGATTGCGTTAAACGCAGGAGCCATTTTTGTTCCTTTATATTTCTCTTTTAAATTATGTAAGTTTTGTTTTAAGCTCATAACTTTATCCTAATTCTTCTCTCATTAAATCTAAACCTTCACGAATAATCTTCTGATGTGGTTGTTTAGATACACAAATAAATTCTGTTAGTGCAAAATCTTCTGGCGCTACTTCGTAACCACCTAAAGCTTCCATTTCATCTAAATCTTTATACATAAATGCTTTTAATAATTGCATTGGATAAATATCTAAAGGAAAAACTTGCTCGTAAGAACCTGTAACAACAAAGGCTCTATGCTCACCATTAGTATTGGTGTTAAGATCGTATTTTTTCTTAGGGTTTAACCAAGAAAAAGTTAATGCTCTAGAAGTAGATACTTTATTAAAAACTGGTTTATTCCAACCAAAAAATTCATAATCATCTCCTTCTGGAATTGCAGTTATTTGATTATCGTAATAACCTAAAAACTCATCTAACTTTACTTCTTTACCCGTAAGTACGTTTCCGAAATAACTCTAGTATTATCGTTTTCTACATTATTAGCAACTAAATCTTCTATCGATGCACCAGCAATTGCTGTTACATATTGAGGTTTGCTAAATTTAGAACCTGTTAAAGCAACTGTTCTAGTTAAATTTAACTTTCCTGTTAAGAATAACTCACCAATAATCACTAAATCTTGTGGTGTAATAACCCAAACAACTTCACCTTTATTAATAGGATCTATTTTTGCAATTTGAGTACCAACATTACCGGATGGATGCGGCCCGAAACTTTATGCAATTCTACTCCTGTTAATTTTGATAAAGGAGAAACTGAATTTGAACCAATAGATACGTGTACTTTACCAGCTGTTAATTTCGAAACAGCTGTTATAGCTGCTTGTAATTCTGCTTCTTTACCTGCAAGAGTGTAATCTAAGTCTGCTGCTAAAGGTGCACTTGCATATGCAGAAACAAATATTGCTTTTGGTGCTTGGTTTGGATTTGCAACAATGTCATAAGGACGTTGTTTTACAAATGGCCAACAACCGAAGCAAATAAATAATCTTTTACCTCTTCTGCAGACATATTGCTTGCATCTTTAGTACCAAATTCTTTATATACTTGTGTAGCATCTGCAGCAATTTTAACTGCTAAAACTTTTCTTCTTGCCCCACGTATTACCTCTACTACTTTACCGTAAACCGGACTAGGAAATAAAATACGTTCGTCACTTTTTGAATGAAAAAGTGATTCTCCTGCTTTTACCTCTGTACCTTCTTTGGCTGTAAGTTTTGGTATTATTCCGTGAAAATCTTCTGGCTTAACTGCATAAACACTACTTTGAGAAACCTTGGTAGTATTTTTTTCTGCAACGCCAACAAGCTTAATATCTAAGCCTTTTTTAATACGAATGTCTTTTGACATAGTAAATTGGAATGTTTAGTTATCTAAAAAAATCAAGCAAAAATAAAGATTTTGACGATGAAGATTCACATAAATGAGGCTTAATCTTGGTTAAATATTCTTATTTATATTTATTCTAAATAATTTATTATTTAGAAAACCTTTTTGTTTTTTTAATAAAAATAAAAACATCCTAATTAAAATTGATATTTGAATAATTATTCTTATTAATTTTACAATTTTAATAAAAAAGGTACAGTCTTTGCTTTTAATAACAGTGTAATAAATTTAGTATTTTAAAAAAAATGATAAAATTCATCCTTAAGAAATTAACTTTTATTTTTTTAATTTTTTGCTCACTTACAAATGCGCAAAACATTAAAACAATTCAATTAAGGCCGCTACAAGAAAACAATTTTGTTGCTATTGTTCCTCTAGGCACAACTTTAGAACTTTCTTTTGATGATTTAGATGCAGATAGTAAAGAATATCAATATAAAATAGAAAGAAAAACGCACGATTGGAAAAAAGCCGATTACTTTCTAGCCAGTTTATAAATGGTTTTGATCAAAATACAATTATAAATGTTACAAATTCTTTTAATACACTGCAAAATTACACACATTATAAAGTTAAAATACCTAACGCAAATACAGCAATTACTAAAAGCGGCAATTACTTAATATCAGTTTTAAATACTTATGATGAAGTTGTATTTTCTAGAAGATTTGTATTGTCTGAAAATAAAGCAATTGTGCCAGTTTCTGTGGTTAGAAGCAGAAATACGAAGACGCTAAACACACAACAAACTGTTCAATTTTCAGTAAATTATAACGGATTGAGAATAAATAATCCTAACCAAGAAATTAATGTTACCGTTTTAAAAAATAACAATTGGCAAGAAACAATTAGCAATTTATCGCCTACTTTTTATAAACCGAATCAGTTATTATATACTTACACAAATAAAACAAATTTTTGGGGCGGAAATGAATATTTAAACTTTGATAGTAAATTAATAAGAAATACAAGTTTAAATATTGTAAAAGTTTTAAGAGACGATATTTATCATCATTATATTTATCCTTTTACTTATAACAAATACAGACAATATAGTTACAACCCTGATATTAACGGACAATTTCTAGTCAGAAATTTAGAAGTAAACAACAGTAACACAGAAGCAGATTACGCTTTAATGCATTTTACATTAGAAGTAGAAGAAATGTTTAAAGAAAAGGAACTTTATATTTATGGCGCTTTTAATAATTTTACTATTTCTGATGAAAACAGAATGTATTTTGACCCAAAAACAAATACATACAGAGCAAATATTCTACTAAAACAAGGTTTTTACAATTATACTTTTGCATCCGTAGGAAAAGACAACGTTCTAAACACCAACGAAATTAACGGCAGTTTTTTTGAAACAGAAAACGAGTACACTGTTTTGGTGTATTATAAACCTATTGGTAGTTTGTATGATAGAGTTATTGGTGTAGGCAAAGGCTACTTTAATCAAAATAACTAATTTATAAATTGATTTGTAAAAACAAATCAAAAAAACTACTTTTACTATGTATGATAGAATTAGTAACAAAAGGCATAAAAATTTCTGTAAAAACTAACTACAATGGTTCTAGTTATAGAAACAACAGGCTTCATCATGTTTTTTCTTACACTATATCGATTACAAATCAAAGTGAAAACAAGGTAAAACTAACAGATCGATTCCGGAAAATTTTTGATTCACAAAATCAAACTGAAATAGTTAGCGGAGAAGGTGTTGTTGGACAAACACCAATTTTAGAACCAAACGATCATTACACATATAAATCTGGTTGTTTTTTAACATCTAATATCGGCGCAATGAAAGGTTTTTACACAATGATTAACTTAGAAACTTACGAGCAATTTAAAGTATATATCCCAACTTTTCAACTAACAACTACCGCCTTATTAAACTAGCTAAAAAAAGAATAAAGTTGCTAAAATTCAAGATCCTGCTTGTTTAAATTGCGGACATCCATTTAGCGGTCACGAAAAATTTTGCCCGAATGTGGACAAGAAAATAAAGGAGATAAAATAACTTTTGTAACTTTTGTTTACGAAATGTTTAATGGTGTTTTTAATTTTGATGCAAAGTTTTGGAAAACTTTAATTCCGCTACTTACCAACCCAGGTAAAGTTTCTAAAGACTACAAAGAAGGCAAAAGAAGTAGATATTCCAATCCTTTTAGATTTTACATTACCGTTTCTATAATTTCATTCTTAATTTTAGGTTTAAAAATTAATTACAAAAAATATCAGGCTTTAGTTAAGGCTGATGTTCAAAAAGAATTAAGTATTAACGAAAAGATTAACAATACAGAAATAGAAAGAGACTCCATTACTAAAATTGTGCAAAAGGAATTGGATAAGTCTATTATTCCGATTTCTAAAAAACAAAAAAAGAAATTCTTGATGACATAGAAAAGGAAGAAAATGACAGTATAAAAAAGAAAAAAGCGAAAAAAGAAATTTTAGTTTTGGAAAAGGAACTAGAATAGAAAAATTTTTAGAATTTCAAAAAGAACATCCAAAAACAGATGTAGATGATGCACTAGATTCTTTAAAATATAGTAAAAACTTTAACAATAGATTTCTATATCAAAGAGTAAAAGTGATGAATAAAGTAATGGACGACAATGATAGTTATGATAAGTTTGTTAACGAATCTCTGTCTTATATCTCTATTTCTTTATTTATATTTCTACCATTATTTACGCTCTTTTTAAAACTTTTATATGTTAGAAGAAAATTTACGTATGTAGACCATCTAATATTTGTGTTTCATACACAAACAGTTTTTTTTATGCTACTAACAATTGTATATATTTTAAGTTTTTTTATGAAAGTAGAAAACGCTTCTATTTTTATATTAATATTCTTAACCTACTTGTTTTTAGCGATGAAAAAGTTTTACAACCAAGGTTATATAAAGACACTATTTAAATTTCTAATGTTGAATTTTGTCTACATGATTATGGCAGTTTTAGGAGTAGTTTTAGTTACTTTAATCTCTTTCGCAATTTATTAATTTACAAAATCTAAATACAACATATTTACAGAAGAACTTTCTTTTTTTACTGAAGTTACACTTACTGTTTCTACAATATCACGTTTCATTTTTAAAGATATATCTGCAGTCCCTTTACTTTCATTCTGATGAAATTGAAGAATATTATCTTGCTCAAATACCGTATTAATAGCCAACCACTCAGAAAACCAAATACGTCTTTGCGTTTTCATTTCGTCAGTATATAATGTAGAAGAAGACCAAATTTTTGGCTCTTGTGGTAATTCTGTAAAATGTTTTTGTTCTCCGTCCCAAACCAATTCAAAAGTTTTTAAACTATTTTCCCAATCTACAAGAATCAATGTAAATGGCTCAATTCCTTCAAAATCAAATTGATTAATAAAAGAAACAGCATTTGCGTCTGTTAATATTTTTTTAACGATTACACCTCTACTCATCTTGTAAGAATCTTTTCTTTTTATGAATCGTAAAACCGCCATTTAACAAACAAACCAATCGTTTTTTATCACTTAAACCAATCCATGTTCCGCCAGCAACTTCATCCTTAGGATATGTTAAAACCACACCATCTTCTACATAATCTTTAGGTGGTAATGTTTTTCTTAAAGGTGTTTCGTCTCTATTAGATGTTAAAATAAAATTGTTATTACCTAAAGGAAGGTACGTAACTGTGCACATATTATAATTTAAATTTAATTATTAAAATTTTTACATTGACGCTCTAAAATTAAATTATTCTCAATAAAAGAGATTAAAAATCGACTTAATTTATTGAAACAAAAATTGTAACTTTGAAACTCAAAATTAGTAGATTAAAACTTAAAATCATACAATATGGCAAGAGGATTTTTTAATGTTCCAAAAGCAGTAAACGAACCAGTAAAAAGCTATGCTCCGGGTTCTCCTGAAAGAGAAGAATTATTAGCAACTTACAAAACCATGTTTAACGACAATATTGATGTGCCAATGCATATTAATGGAGAAGAAGTTAGAACTGGTAACACAAAAAACATTACACCTCCGCATGATCATAAACATGTAGTAGGTCAATATCATACAGCAGACAAATCTCACGTAGAATCTGCTATTTCTACAGCTTTAGCTGCAAGAGAGGCTTGGTCTTCTGTTTCTTGGATGGAAAGAGCTTCTATTTTCTTAAAGGCTGCAGAATTATTAGCAGGACCTTACAGAGCAAAAATGAATGCTGCAACAATGATTGCACAATCTAAAAACGTACATCAAGCAGAAATTGATGCTGCTTGTGAAATGATAGATTTCTTTAGGTTTAATGTAGAATATATGACTGATATTTTTAAAGATCAGCCAGCATCTGCACCAGGAATGCGGAACAGAGTAGAATATAGACCATTAGAAGGTTTTGTATATGCAATTTCTCCTTTTAATTTTACTTCTATCGCTGCCAACTTACCAGCATCTGCTGCCTTAATGGGTAATGTTGTTGTTTGGAAACCTTCTGATCACCAAGCATATTCTGCACAAGTAATTGTAGACTTATTTAAAGAAGCGGGTTTACCAGACGGTGTAATTAACGTTGTTTATGGTGATCCTGTTATGATTTCTGATACCGTTTTAGAGTCTCCAGATTTTTCGGATTACATTTTACAGGTTCTACTTTTGTTTTTAAAGAACTATGGAAACAAATTGGTACAAACATTCATACATACAAAACCTACCCAAGAATTGTAGGAGAAACTGGTGGTAAAGATTTTATCCGGGCACATAATTCTGCAAATCCGTTACAAATTGCAACAGCAATTACAAGAGGAGCATTTGAGTATCAAGGTCAAAAATGTTCTGCAGCATCACGTGCATACATTCCTACTTCTATTTGGGGCGATGTTAAAAAACATTTAGAAGCACAAATTTCTGAATTAAAAATGGGTACTCCAGAAGATCCAACTAACTTTGTAAACGCTGTAATACACGAAGGTTCTTTCGACAAAATTGCTAAGTATATCGATATCGCAAAAGAAGATAAAGATGCAGAAGTAATTATTGGAGGTAACTACGATAAATCTGTTGGATACTTTATAGAACCAACTGTTATTTTAGCTAAATCACCAACATTTGCAACTATGACAACAGAGCTTTTTGGTCCTGTTATGACAATTTATTTATACGAAGATGCAGAATGGGAAGCTTCTTTAAAACTAGTTGATGAATCTACAGAATATGCTTTAACAGGTGCAATTTTATCTACGGATAGATATATTGTAGAAAAAGCATCGAAAGCTTTAGAAAATGCTGCAGGTAACTTCTATATTAACGACAAGCCAACAGGTGCTGTTGTAGGACAACAACCGTTTGGAGGAGCAAGAGCTTCGGAACAAATGACAAAGCTGGTTCTGCTCAAAACTTATTACGTTGGACTTCTGTTAGATTGATAAAAGAAACATTTGTAACACCAACAGATTACAAATATCCTTTCTTAGGATAATATATTTTAAACAAAAAAAGCCTCATCAAATTGATGAGGCTTTTTTTATATCTTTTTTTAATTTACAGAAAAAGTAGCAATTTGACCTATTGAAGTTGCACCTGAATTATCTGTAACATTCACTTTCCATGAATATGTTTTACCGAAGCTACAGAAACATCATACATTTTTTCAGAGAGAGATGTAGCTACAGAATTAATTACATCATCTTCACCAAAAAACACTTCGTAAGTTAAAATATCGTCTGTGTTGATATCCGAAGCATCCCAAGTTAAACTTAAATTACCTGCATTTACTGTTGCATTATCTGTTGGTGTTTTTAAATCTGCCATAAAAGGAGCATAATTTGTTACACCATCACCTTTGGTAAAAAAAGCAAAAACTTCTGATTTACTAGATAGATTATTGGTAACATCAATAGCACTTACTTGCCAATAAAAAGCTGTTGCCTTTTCTAAAGTTATGGTTGCACCTGTAGAAGAAATAGTTCTATTTTCTATTACTTCTACTAATTGCCTGTCTTTGGCAATTATAAGATTATATTCTAAATCGTCATTATCAGGATCGATAGCAGCACTCCAATTAAATGCAATTGTATTGTCTGTGCATAACAAATCTTTAGAAGGAAATGTTAATTGAACAATACTTGGCGCTTGATTAGCGGGTTGTTTTTTAGAACACCTTACCAAAAAAGCTAATGCAAAATGCGCAAAAAATAATTATTGATTTTCTCATTCTTTTAATAATTTAATTGGTTTCGCATCTATTGATAATTTTAAAATATAGATTCCTTTTGCATAATTTTTAAACGGAATAGTCACAGAATTATCTTGCACCTTTTCTGTATTCTGATATACCTTCTTACCTTGAACATCAAAAATTAAAACATCTATTATACTTTTTTCGGTTCCTATTGGAAGTAATAACTCTACAGCATCTACAACTGGGTTTTTCAACAATAAAACATCTTCTATCGTTGTCTTAAAAACGCCCTCACATTCTTTAGCCGTTTTTATTTCTAGTTTACCACCTTCTTTAAATTCAACTTCAAAATTAGTATCGTTAGAAACTCTAACAAGTTTTTCATTTAAAAACACATTGTAAGGCGCAGTACCCTTTGCAACGTTAAAAGTATATTTTCTTAATCCGTTTTCTGCAGTTGCTTTTAAAGAAATTTGTTGCGCTGCTACAATTTCTACTTCAAAACATTGTGTGTATTCTAGTTCTTCTGTTTCTATACAAACAGTGTAAATTCCTGGATTTAAATTTTCAAACATTGTTGAAGAACCGCTTATTTGAGAATTTAAAAGTGTTGAACTACCCGTTACAGTTACATTATAAGTAAAAGATGTTTGTTTTACATCAACTTTAATTATTCCGTCATTTTCACTTACACAAGTTTCTGACGTCGTCTGTACAGAAATATTACTTGTGTCTATTTCCGGCTCTGTTACTGTTATCGAGTAATCTTCTACTTCTCCCCACTCGGTTTTTTGATCTGCATCACATGGTCCGTCTCCAAAACCGTCATCAGGATCATCATATTCTATCAAAACTCTCATTGTTGTTTTACCAAACTTAGCATCCGAAGGAACATTTATACTAAACGTAGCCGTAGAAATATCTTCTAGTTTTGTACCTAAATCATATCTTTCTGTTTCTTTATCAAAAATAAAATCTCTATTCCAATCGATAAAAACATAACAGTGATCTTGAAAACCTGCCGTATCAAAAGTTACTGTAATTGTATAAGTTTCATTTCTAAAAACATTGGTATTTATAGCAGTAAAGTCCTGGTAACCATCTACAGTATCGTTGCCGAAGTGTTATTAATAGAATTAAAAGTTACGTTTGTAATATGTTCTGAACCACCTGCTTCATCTGTATAAGTAGCAGCACAATATTCGGCGTTTCTGTAGTAAACCTAAAAGGAGTAGAAAACGCCCCTTCGTTACAATTGTTTACACCTTTAACTCTCCAATAATATTCTGTATTAGGATTTAAATTATTAACTTGATAGTTATTAGTGCTTGAAGTTCCTGAAGAAACTATATCTGTAAAATTAGAATTAGACGAAACTTCTACATTATAAGAACTTGCATTCACATCTTCTTGCCAAGTTAATATTTCTATTAACGAAACTTCCGTCGCCTGATTAGTTGGTGTTAACAAAGTAGTTACAGCCAAATTAGCATCAGTAATATTTAAACTTAAGTTTATTGTTTGATTAACACTTGTGCTATTTGCTGCTATATTAATTTCATAATCTCCTGCTGTAATTCCGTCTAAATTAGAAACAGACAATGTTACATTACCGTCGCTATTTATAGAAGTCGGATTAAAACTAACTACAGAACCGGAAGGATTATCGGTTGCTGCAAATGTTACGTTTTCTGAATATCCATTGATAAAATCTAAATTTAGAATATAATCTACTTTTTGATTTCCGGTGTTACAAGCAGACAATTCTCCGCTGGTATTTGTAATCAAAAAAGAAGGCGTTGTAGATTCTATTTCGAAATTTACTGCGTTTACATTATAAAATATATTGTCTGCAGCTTCTACCAATATTCTAGCTTGTGTTGTAACATTATTGGGCACAGAAATCACTTCTGAACCATCGTTTGCTGTATTTGCTGCTAAAATTATTGGAAACGTTAATCCGCCATCTATTGACAGTCTTATATTAACGTTAGCACAATTTATTGGCGCAACATCTGTTGTCCCCTTATTCCATGTTATTGTTTGAGAACTACCAGCATCCCAAACAGTTGTAGTATTTTGAGAGGTAACAGTAAAAGCCTCTGCATCTTCAACAGTTACAATCATATCATCTCTAGAAGTTCCGCCACCTGTATTGTTGTTATCTCTAACCAATAAAGAAAAATTCATTTCTCTTGCTACGCTTGGTAAAACTTCCCAAGTAGAAGAAACGCTACCAGAAATAACTGTTGCTAAAGCAGGCATGTATCTATCCGAAGAAACCTTAGAAGGTAAAGACCTAAACATAGGACCTACATTGTTGGTGCTATTTGGTGGCATTGCACCAACCTCGTTATCTGTTTGTTCCCAATTATAAGTTAAAGAAGAAACGCCGTCTGCATCTGTAGCATTACCTCTTAATACAAAAGGTGTAGATTTAGGAATACTATAATCTAAACCTGCACTAGCAACTGGTGCACTGTTGTTATTACTTGTTAAAGTGGCACAACTTGCAGTAGAAGCAATTACATTTTGCATTTGTTTTATACTAACTGCATGAAAATAATCATCACTTTGACCTTGTACATTTGGCGCACAAATACCAGCATACCCCATAATTGTAGAAGCACTTCCTGGTTCTACAGCAGTGGTATTTGTTCTTTGGCAATCGTTATTTTGTGTATGAGTTGCACCAAATTGATGCCCCATTTCGTGTGCTACAAAATCAATATCATAAGGATCTCCAATAGGCGAACTTCTTCCTGTAACTCCTTTTGCTTTTTGACCAGTAACACAAACAACCCCTAAACCAGCTAAACCATCTCCGCCAATACTAAAAATATGCCCAATATCGTAATTGGCTGTTCCTATTCTAGCATCTGCAATGGTTTGTACTTCATCAATCATTTCATCAGGATCTCCATCTGTAATGTTATCTGTATCTGCATCTAAGAAAATTACTTCATCATTATTTTCAACAATAACCATTTTAACGGCTAAATCTTTTTCGAATAACCCGTTAACCCTTGTCATAGAAGTATTCATAGCAGATAAAACTGCCGCCTTTTTTCTGAATCTGATGCAGCAGTAGAAATACCTTGATTATTTAAGTGAAACTGCGCATATTCTCCGCTACAAACCAAAGCCAATCTAAAAGTTCTTAAATTTCCATCGTTTAGAGATTTCGCAGTGATTTCGGGTGCAATTTGTTTGCTTGCAACTTCTTCTACATCACATTTAAAATGATGATCTTCTTCTTTTAAATCTGAAGTTTTATAAACAATATATTCTTTATTATCTTTTGAATATGGATCTACGTATACCGTTTTACCGTTTGTAGAAAATATTACTGCATGAAATCCATCTAAACCAACACTTACTTTAGCAAAAGAAGTTGGATTTGTAATACCGATTGCTGTGTACGATTTTATCGAAGGAAACTTTTCGGCTAATCCTTTTTCAAAATTTGAAGATTCTTTTAATTTAAAAAGCTCTAGATCTCCTTCTGAATTGGGTAATTTTATGGTAGCAAAAGCCGTTTTAGCTTTAGAATTTAAATTCGTTTTTATCTCGGTTTACATCTAAATTATACAGAGAAAATTTATCCGGAAAATTTTTAAAACTTCTTAACTCTTTCTTTTGTAAAGTACTGGTATTTTGATCTATTTTTTGCCAAATTTCTTGACCTTGTACACCAAACGATAAAGATACTAGAAAAGCAGTTATTAATAATTTATTTAGTTTTATCACCATAATAATATTTTGAAGATTAGGGGTTTCCAAATATAAGGAAATATTTATCTTTGTAGTCGATAATATGAACAGAAACATACTACTTAAAGACTTAAAAGTCAAAGATTATAAAGATACTTGGGATTATCAAACTAAACTTTTACAAGATATTGTAGATGTTAAAATTGCTAATCGAAGAAAAAACCTGAACCAAACTACGGATAACCACCTACTTTTTGTAGAACATCCGCACGTTTACACTTTAGGTAAAAGTGGAGATTTGAGTAATTTATTATTAAACGAGAAACAATTAGAAGAAAAAGGAGCTACATTTTATAAAATAAATCGTGGTGGCGATATTACGTATCATGGACCAGGGCAAATTGTAGGTTATCCTATTTTAGATTTAGAGAATTTTTTTACTGATATTCATAAATATCTACGTCTTTTAGAAGAAAGTATAATTTTAACAATTGCAGAATATGGTTTAAAAGGTGAAAGAAGTGATGGCGAAACCGGAGTTTGGTTAGACGTTGGAACACCGTTTGCACGTAAAATTTGTGCAATGGGAATTCGATCTTCTCGTTGGGTTACCATGCATGGTTTTGCTTTAAACGTTAACACCAATTTAGGTTATTTCGACAATATTATTCCGTGTGGAATTAGAGGAAAAGCAGTTGCTTCGATGGAAGCAGAATTAGGTAAAAAACTAGATTTAGAAGAAGTAAAATCTAAAATTTTAAAACATTTTAAAAATCTTTTTGAGGTGAATGAGTTTGTAACCTCAGATTAATTAAAATAATTACATCTCTTTGTCTAAATTTTTATCTAAAGACTCGACAATAGCTTGTTCTGTTTTTTGAATTATTTCTTTAATAATTAGCGTAAATTCTTCTAAAGTTTTTTCTTTAAAGTTAAAATACGGATCGTTAATATGATCAAATACATCTTTAACTTGGTGCTCTGCAATTAAAGAGTGTTTTGTATTGTCTGCAAACAAACGAACACAAAAACACTCTTCTAAATACCTATCAGTTTTCCAATTTATAGACCAAAATAGTTTTGGCTCGTGTATTTTTAACTGAAAATCTTTATTTGTATTACTTTTATTTAATTGTAAAACCAATTTTTTAAATTCAGTAGATAAATTAGACGCAAGTATGTTTTTCTTATCATTCATTGGTTCTCTTATTTATCTAGAAATTTAACAAATACAAACATTTTACAAATTTTACTTTTCTTCGTTAAAGTACACTTTGTAATATTTCATTTTTTCTCTTCGTCGTAACCTCTTTCTATATATTCTGATGCTGCTTCTGGCGCATCTACATCTAATTTAATATTGATGTTAGTATCTAATTTTATTTCTGTTTTAAGTTTGCTTTTTTCTTTCTTTAAAACAACCCCGAAACATCAAAATTATTTCTTATTAATACATCGTTTAAATTTTCGAAGTGTTTTTTGTAATCATCAAACTGCTCTTTGTGTTTTTCATCTGTAAAAACTTCGTCTTTAAAAGTAGCATAATCTACAGATTCATTTTCTTTGAAATAATCTACAGTATTTGCAAGAAAATTACCTTGCTGCTGCATACCTAATTCTGGTTTTATTACTTCTTCTGAAAACTCTTTACACATTTCTAAATAACTTTGCGTGTGCGAATTGTAATCGTCTGCAAGTTTTACATTTAAGAAATTATTGATCCAATATTGAGCATCGTAATTATGATTGTCTACAGAAAAAACCACGGTTCCTTCGGCGTCTGCAGTGTTTAAAACTAAACAACCTTTGTCTATTCTTTTTGTAGAAATTCCTTTTTGTACAACTACATCAAAACTCTCGTTATCGTCTAAATAGGTTTGAAAAAAGTCTACTTTATTTTCTATCTTAAAAACACCTACAGCTTCTGTTAAAACATCTTTATATTCTATACCTTCTATAAAAACTACAATAACGTCTCCTGTTTTTATTTGTGCCGAATTAGATTGTTCGAATAAATGATTTACAATACTTTTAGAGTAATCTACAAAAGCAGCTTCTTCTTTAAAAATTTCTGATGTAAAGTTATTTAAAGGATCTAAACGTGCATCTTCATGATTTACAAAACGATAACTTTGGGTTAAATTACCAAATGGTTTCATTAAGAAATTCTTCATTAAATCGTAACTTTCTTGATCGAAACGAATTAAGTCTTCTGAGAAAACATTTTGACCGCTATTAAATTTATTTGCTACTTTATGAAGAATGCATTTTGTAATTTCTGCTCTTGTTTTTTTAATCATCACTTAAATTTTGGAGCGTAAAAATAGAAAAACTTTGCCTATGATTAAGATATAAATTACGTTTCTGCAAAAAATTAGTTGGCAAAAATTCTTAGCCCTGATTGAGTGGCGTGTTTGAGCTCTTTTTTGGTTTACTCAAAAAAAGCGAGTAACGAAAGCAGGAAAAAGCTTCTAAAAAAATTAAAGATCTAACTTTATTTGTTACGGCAAAAGTTTAAACGTTTTTCTGTGGTAATTTGTAGCGCCAAATTCTCTAATTGCATTTCTGTGCTCTTTGGTAGGATAGCCTTTATTTTTTTGCCAATTATACATAGGAAATTCTTTATGAATTTTTGCCATATAATCGTCTCTATAGGTTTTTGCTAAAACAGAAGCAGCAGCAATACTTAGGTATTTAGAATCTCCTTTTACAATTGTTTTATGAGGAATTTCTTTATAGTTTTTAAACTTGTTGCCGTCTACAATAATAAACTCTGGTGTAATATTTAGTTTTTCGATTGCTCTGTGCATACCTGTTATAGATGCTTGAAGCACGTTAATTTTATCGACTTCTTCTTGCCAAACAAAAGAAACGCCAAAAGCAATTGCATGTTGCTCTATAAACGGTCTTACTTCTTCTCTTTTTTTCTGATAATTGCTTTGAGTCATTTAAAAAAGGATGCGAAAAATTATCCGGTAAAATAACTGCCGCAGCAACTACTGGACCAGATAAACAACCTCTACCAGCTTCGTCTGTACCTGCTTCTAGGGCAAAACCACTATAATTAAGTTCTAACATAATGCAAAGAAAAGCAATTTTATTTTAGCTTTTTAAAAGAATGGTTTACTAGATTTTTATTGTTAAAAAAGTTATTTGGTAATTAACGTTTATAGAGATAATTAAACATTTAAATTTTCGTTTAATTATTTTACATTTGTTCACGAAGAAATTCTATATGAAAAGTAACATAATTTTCTCTTTTTTAATCTGTTTTTTACTAACTCAAAATCTATTTTCACAAGGTTTTGGACAAGGTGGTTTAAACGGAAACGCAGTTATATTAAGAGATTCTACAAATACAAGCCCAATTAATGTAACTTTATCGGGCAAAACAAAGTATACAGATTATAAGATTTTTTCTCATAAGAAAGACACCACTTATATTGATACTACATTAACGTTACAGAAAGAATATAAGTTTAATTACCTTAGAAAAGATTTATTTGAGTTTATAGAATTTCATAATCAAGGACAAACATTAAATAATTTAGGTTATTCTTTTGATAATATTTACAGGTTTCCGAGACCTTGGTTTTACTGCAAAACAGGTAAGCTATTTAGATATAGACGATATTAAATATTACGAAGTACCAACACCAACTACAGAAATACTTTATAGAACTGGTTTGCAACAAGGGCAAGTTTTAGACGCGCTTTTTACACTAAACTTCTCTAAGAGATTAAATGTTTCTTTGTCTTACAAAGGCCTTAGATCTTTAGGTGCTTACAGGCAAGCATTGGTTAGTAATGGTAATTTTAGAGGTGCTTTTCATTACACAACAAAGCAAAATCAATACGAAATTAGAGGGCATTTAACAACACAAGATTTTTATCATCAAGAAAACGGTGGTTTAACAACGGCTTCTTTAGAAAATTTTATTACTGATGATGAAAATTTTCAAACAAGAGCTCGTTTAGACGTTAATTTAACCAATTCTGAAAGCGAGTTTGATGGCAATCGAGTGTATGTAGAACACAGTTATAAGCTCATTTCTAGCAAAGACTCTGTAAACAATAAAGATTTTAGCAATTTAAAAATTGGCCATGTTTTTACCAATGAAAATAAAAGTTACGAGTTTATACAAAATACATTAACAGAAGATTTTTTTGGTAGTGCAAGCTCTTCTAATCCTGATGACAAAAAAGCAATTAGCAAACTCACAAACAACCAATTAAATTTAGAATTTAACTCTAAATATGTTTTGGGTAAGTTTAAAGCGAAAGCAGAACTAACTAATTATTCTTATGGTTATGACACCATTTTAAACAGTAATAGTAACATCAATAAATTAAAAATAGAAGGTAACGCTATTTCTTTTGGTGCAGATTGGAATGCTAAAATTAAAAACTTTAAACTAAATGCAGATGCTTCTATAACACCTGGCAACGGTAGACTTTCTCGGTAATTATTTAAAAGGGGAAGCTGTTTTTGAAAAAGATAGTATTTTTAGTGTGAAAGGAACCTTATTATTAAGCTCTAAATCGCCAAATTTTAACACATTATTACATCAAAGTGAATATGATGCTTACAATTGGCAAAACGACTTTAGTAATGTAAACACTAGAGATTTAGGTTTTGATTTTGCTTCTAAATGGGGTAATGCCTCTTTAAACTTTACCAACATAGACAATTACACTTATTTTGATGAAGATAGCAAACCACAACAATTTGCAAATCAAATTACCTATCTTAAAGTAAAGGCTAACAGAGAGTTTAAGCTTGGTAAATTCGCTTTAGACAATACATTAATGTATCAAAATGTTACAAGCGGAAGTTCTGTTTTTAGAGTGCCAGAATTTGTTACTAGAAACACTTTTTATTACACAGATTATTGGTTTAAGGGTAAACCAATGTTGGTAAATATTGGTATTACTTTTAAATACTTTACAAAGTATAATGCAAATGCTTACAATCCGCTTTTAGCAGAATTTAGACTTCAGAATGAAGAACAAATAGGTTTTCCTACTTTTGATGTATTTTTTAATGCTCAAGTAAGAAGAACTCGTTTGTATTTAAAAGTTGACAATGCAACGTCTAGTTTTACCGATAAAAACTATTTTTCTGCACCTAATTATCCGTATAGAGACTTTACGGTTCGTTTTGGTTTGGTTTGGAATTGGTTTATTTAATATAAGTATTGATGAAAAGCCAACTTAAAAACAATTGGAAACTTTTTCTTTTAGCTAGTTTAACATTAGGTTTAGCTCCTTTTAATCCGCCACATATTTGGGGGAAATTACAATGGATTTTAGGTGGAAATGCATTTTCTTCTGATACGGGAATGCAAGCTAAAGATTGGTTTGACGTACTTTTACACGGAACACCGTGGATTTTATTGATAATTTCCGGTGTTTTAAATATTCCGAAGAAAAAATAGCTTTTCGTATTTTTAACGAAGTTGTAATTCCATTTTTGGTAATAATCTCCCTGGAATACTACTTTTTATGTTATCAATAACTTTAAAACCATATTTAGTATAAAATGCTTCTGCATTAGGATCTGATAAAACTTGTAGTCTTTTTGCCTTTTTAGAAATAGCTATTGCATGAAGTAATAATTGATGACCGATTCCTTTTTTAATATAATTTGGATCAATGAACAAAAACTCTAAAATATATACATCTAAATTAGAATTATTTAAAACGTAAAAACCTACAATTTTAGAATCCAATACATATTTACAAATGTAATTTTCATCAAAAATTTTAGGTGTAATTGTTAAGTCTTCTCTCCAAGCTTCTAAATCATCATTAGAATAACCCCAAACTGCTTTAGATTGCATTGCAATTTCTGATAACCTTCCAGCATCAGAAATAACAGCTTTTACAATCATGTTTTAAAGTCTATTTTTTAACTAATTGTTTAATTTTGATGTTAAATGCAGCAAATAACAACGTCATAAAAGGACTTAACCAATTAAAAATTGCAAAGAAAAAGTATTCTGCAACAGAAACACCCAAAACACCAGATTGATATGCACCACAGGTATTCCAAGGAATTAAAACAGATGTTACTGTACCAGAGTCTTCTAAAGTTCTACTTAAATTTTCCGGCGCTAAACCTTTTTCTTCATAAGCTTTTTTAAACATTTTACCAGGAACCACTATTGCTAAATATTGATCTGAAGCTGTAACATTTAAAGCCAAACAACTTGCTACTGTACTCGCAAAAAGTCCGAAAACAGAAGAAGCCAAACTCAATAACGCTTTGCTAATTCTAGACAAAGCACCTATTGCATCCATTACGCCACCAAAAACCATTGCACAAATTATTAACCAAATAGTTCCTAACATTCCGCTCATTCCGCCGGCAGTAAATAAATCATTTAACTCGGCACTTGTAGTTTCTACCGCAGAATCTACTGTAATAGCATTCATAACCCCTTTGTATGCAGAATTAAAAGAAAGCGTATCTGCACCTGCAACATTTAAAACAATTTCTGGTTGCGCTATAACCGCTACAACACCTGCTAAAAGTGTACCTACCAACAAAGCTATTAAAGGCTCTGTTTTTTTAACAATCATAAAAATTACAATTGCTGGCACAATAAAAAGCCACGGAGAAATATTAAAAGCTGCATCTATTGCCATTAACTTATCTGACACATCTCGGAGACCCTGTAGTTTCTATAGAAAAACCAATAATAATAAACACCAAAAGTGTTACCAAAATTGTTGGTACCGTTGTTAAAGACATGTATTTAATATGAGAAAACAAATCTCCACCAGCCATTGTTGGCGCCAAGTTTGTTGTATCTGATAATGGTGACATTTTATCACCAAAATAAGCACCCGATAATACAGCACCTGCAGTCATACCTGCAGAAATACCTAATGTGTTACCAATACCTATTAAAGCAATACCAACCGTTGCAGAGGTTGTCCAAGAACTACCTGTTGCAATAGAAATTATTGCACAAATTATTACAGAAGCTGCTAAAAATATAGTCGGATTTAAGATTTGTAATCCGTAATAAATCATAGAAGGAATAATACCACTTATTAACCAAGTTCCTGCCAAAGCACCAACCATTAATAAAATTAGAATAGCACCCGAAGTAGATTTTACATTCTCTGCAACCTCTTCTATCATTTGTTTGTAAGACACTTTATTTTTGAAACCAACTATAGCTGCAACTGCTGCACCTAATAATAATATAAATTGATTACTACCACTTAAAGCATCATCACCATACACATAAAAAACATTATAAAACAACATGCCCACCAAAGCAAAAACAGGTATTAAAGCTTCCCAAATATTGAGTTCTTTATTTTCTATAATGTTTTCGTCTTGAGGATTTGTTGGTTTGATATTTTGGCTTTCCATGTACTATAAATTTTGATGTGTAATGTTACGATTTTGTAAAGAATTACACAAATCTAAATTCTTGCTAAAACTGTAATTTAAAGCCTTTTTAAGATATTTTTTACTAATAAATTAAATTAGCTTTAATTACAGTTTACTATTTTAAAGAATTCGTTAAATATTTATAGAATACCAACTTCTTTCATACAGGTTTTCATCATTGCATATGTACGCTCGATATCATTATCTAAACCAATAGAAAAACGTATCAATCCATCCGACAATCCCATTTCTTTTTGTTCGTCTTCCGGTATTTCTGATGATGTAGAGCTACCTGGTGCAGAAAATAATGTTTTATAAAAACCTAAACTTACAGCCAAATACCCTAAGTTTTTGTGTTGCATCAACTCCATTAACTCATTCGCTTTTTCAAGAGAACTTGCATCAATAGTTAACATTCCACCAAAACCATATTCGGCATTCATCATAGACTTAAATAATTCATGTGACGGATGCGATTGTAAACCCGGATATACTGTTTTTAAGCCATCAGTCTCAAATTTATCAGCTAAAAAAGCAGCATTAAAGCTGTGTTGTTTCATTCTAATATGTAAAGTTCTTAAGTTTTTAAGAATAGAAGAAGCTCTTAAACTATCCATAGTAGAACCTAGTAACATGCTTGCGCCATCATTTACGTTTCGTAAATCGTTAATAAAATCTTGCGTACCACAAACTACGCCACCAACAGTATCTGAAGAACCATTGATAAATTTTGTTAAACTATGTACTACAACATCTGCACCTAGTTTAGCTGGAGATATTGATAACGGAGAAAATGTATTATCTACAACTAATTTTAAATTATACTTTTTTGCTAATGCAGATAAACCTTCGATATCTGCAACCTCTAAAAGCGGATTACTTATAGATTCACAGTACAAAACCTTTGTTTTATCTGTAATTGCAGCTTCTACAACATCTAGCTTAGTGATATCTACAAATGAAGTATCTATACCTAATCTTGGTGTAAAGTTCTTTAAAAAAGCATACGTTCCGCCATAAATTGTTCTACTTGAAACAATGTGTTCTCCGGAGCCAACTAACTGCAATAAAACAGGAGTGATTGCTCCCATTCCGGATGCTGCTACATTTGCAGTTTCTGTACCTTCCATAGCCGCTAAAGCTTCTCCTAAATACAAATTACTTGGTGTAGAATGTCGAGAATATAAATAACATCCGTCTGCATTTCCTTCGAAAGTATCGAACATCGTTTTTGCTGATAAGAATGTATAAGTAGATGAATCTGAAATTGAAGGGTTAACGCCTCCAAACTCTCCGAAATATTGTAAATCTTGAATTTTGTCTGCTGGATTGAATTTCATTTGTATAGTTTTATTTACACAAAAAGACGGTTTTTAAGAAATAAAAACAATGTAATCTTTAAAATTTAGATTTTTTTCTATTTTTAAATCAATTAGTAATTTTAATATCTAAAAAGAATTTAATTCATTTAAAATTTTAGAAAATTATATGTTAGACACGATAGACAAAAAACTTATAAATTTATTACAAGTAGATAGTAAACAAACTACCAAACAATTATCTTTACAACTAAACCTATCTATTACAGCTATTTATGAAAGAATAAAAAAACTAGAAAATCAAAATGTAATAGAAAAGTATGTTGCAATTGTAAATAAAAATAAAATTGATAAATCTTTTTTAGTGTTTTGCCATGTAAAATTAATTCAGCATTCTAAAGAATATGTGCATACTTTTGAAAATGAAATTTTAAAATTGGATGAAGTTTCCGAATGTTTTCATGTAAGTGGAGATTACGATTATATTTTAAAAATCTATGTTAAAGACATGGAAACTTATAGAAATTTTATGATAACAAAACTTACTGCTATCAAATACATTGGCAGTACACATAGTACTTTTGCAATCGAGCAAGTTAAAAATACAACAGCTATAAATTTATAAATATGCAGACTAAAAACTACAAACTATTAGAGCTATTAATTTTATTTTTAATGATTCCTATTAGTTTTGTTTTTAGTTATCATACTATTATTAAACTCACAATTGGTCTGCTTGGTTTTTTTTACATTTTGTACATTCTACTTAAAGTTGAAAACGTAAAATTAAAAATTTCGAAAAATATTGATTGGAGATTTTTTTGGAAATCAACCATGATAAAGCTGTTCTTGATAGCAATCATCACCTCTTTTTATGTTTACTTTACAGCTCCTAAAAACCTCTTTATAGTTGTTTTAAACAAACCACTTTTATGGATTTTAATACTGTTTTTTTATTCGGTTTTTTCTGTATATCCACAAGAATTACTTTACCGAAATTTCTTTTTTAAACGCTATCTAGAATTGTTTAAAAATGAGAAATTATTTCTTTATATAAATGCTTTTTTGTTTTCTCTTGCTCATTTACTATTTAAAAATACATTGGTTTTAATTTTAACTTTTATTGGAGGACTTCTATTTGCATACACCTTCAATAAAACAAAATCTACATTTTTAGTTAGTGTAGAACATAGTATTTATGGCTGCTGGCTATTTACTGTTGGCATGGGAAACATGTTAGGGTTTCCTTCTTAAAAAAACCATAAAAAAGAAAACCCAAAACTTTCGTTTTAGGCTTATATAATTAACTTTTTAGCTTAAATTTTTATTAAAACAATTTTTTCAGTTTGCTTTTTCACTAAATCACCATAAAACTTTTTTAAACTTTCGTAATACTGCGGAGATACAATTGCTGTATTAAATTGCATACTACTAATCGTACTAATTTTACCTGCATTCTCTTGAATCTGATATTTAAAAACTCCTAAATTATCTCGGTAAGCCAATCGCAAAACTTTCTCGGTACAGCTTCAACCTTATAACCTTCGGGTATTTTAATTGAAACTACATTTTTCACTTTCCATGGTGTTGTAAAATCAACCGGAAACTTTCTTTCTTCTAATTTAAAAGGATTTCTACGTTCTGTTAAAAATAATAATGGTTCTATATATAATTTACCATTTATACTTTCTATCAATCCGTCGCTATTAAATTTTATAGTTCTTGTAGGTATCTTATAAATGTTTTTATCATTTAAAATTTTAATATCTTCTATTTCTACATTTGTTTTTTGCTCTAAACCTGTTACAACAGCTTCTTCTGTTAAGTGATTGTGGTTTTTTCTATAAGTTAAAGCACTTAAATTACTAAACTTTGTTCTGTAAAGACCGCTAATCATTAAATCATCAGAAATATTAACCATTATATTATTATCTTCTGTTGCGTGTTTTGTTGTAGCTA
Organism: Polaribacter sp. HA6-7; assembly: GCF_055693625.1. Lineage (NCBI taxonomy): Bacteria > Pseudomonadati > Bacteroidota > Flavobacteriia > Flavobacteriales > Flavobacteriaceae > Polaribacter > Polaribacter sp. HA6-7. The sequence goes on along the minus strand of NZ_CM146338.1, from coordinate 384,771 downwards.
ATTTTACCCAAGATGAGTTACCATCTTTTGTGATTCTTCTACCATTCCAATTCAATGCTCTTCTAGGTAAAATATTTGGCGTACTATATGGCTCTGTAGCATCAAGTAAAACTATACCTCCGAATTTAGTTCTACAGCAGAAATAACATAATTAAAACCGTCTATTGTTGGAAAAAAGGCACTCCGTTTGCCCTTGTACTTACTAAAACAGGGTCTGCATTTAAGCCATAAGTACGCAACATAGATGTTAGCATTAAATTAATATCTGCAACATTACCTACTCTATCTTTAAAAGCTTTCCTTACACCTTTATCAGAATAAATACCATAATATTCATTCCATTTAACTCTTTGTTTAACAAAATTGTAAATATTCAATAATTTATCTACCTCTGTTTTACTTTCTGCTAAAATCTTATTTAAATCGTCTTTATAATAACTCGATTTTGACAACTCTCCTCCGAAGCTAGAAGATTTATAAATTTGCTTTGCGACTTGTTCCCAAGAGCTTGAGTAAGATTTAAAATCTCCACCGATACTAATAAAGTTTGTTTGAGTTAATTCGAATTTTAAACCAGATCGATAGTTTTTTACACTACTAACAAATGGTTCATCATTTTTTAAAGCCGGTATGTTTTCTTCCACGAAACTTGTAACTTCAATCTTATAATTGATATCTCCAATCTTGCCGTTTTTAGAAGTTTTAATTTGTTTTACAGGATAATAACCAATTGTATTTTTCTTAAAAATATAATATTCTGGGATTTCTACACTGTAATCTAGTTTTTTAACTGGTATATGATACTGCAGTTTTAAATCTGATATTGATTGTACATAAGGCGAATAAACTTTATATCTTAACTCTATTATAGACCCCTCTTTAACTTTAGGCATGCTAATCTTTTTAACACTTCTAAATTTGCTAATATTTTCTGTAAAAATACTTTTGGTAGATAACTTTTCTTTTTCAATTTTATTACCATTTAAATTAAAAGTATATCCTTTAATAGAACTTACAGATTCACTTTCTCCAGATTCCGGTTTATAATAAACAACTTCTTTGGTTGCCATGTTAAAGCCTTCTTTATTATAAACCTTTATTCTTTCATGAAACTCTGTTACCAATTGAAAACCATTATTAGTTATATAATCATAATAAGTTCTTCTTTTTTTAAAGAGATAGGCAGCATCTGCTGTAGAATCTAGAGGATAAAATTTTTCTTCTAGTTCTTCTTTACTCACTTTACCAAATTTATAATCTTGGGCAAGTATAGATAGTTGGGTTGTTAATAATAATAGTAGAGGTAATACTTTTTTCATTTTCATTAATTTTTATTTATTGCGATTCTTAAATTTTCATATTTGGCAATACTTCTTCTAAAAGTTCTGTAAGATTTATAATCTTCTTTAGAATAAGTACCTTCTTTTATAATTAGTGTTTTGTTATAGATAAAAGATTTTTCATTAATCTTTGTAAATGAAACTTTATACGTACCAAACTTTGAATTAATAATTTTCTCTGAAGGAAGCACGCTCAATACGTAATTTTCTCGCAAGGTTATTTTGTATGTGTCTTCGTCTTTATAGCCTCTATAAATTTTAAGTGGTAATTTTCTTTTTCGGTACCTTTTTGGCACATAATTATTTCTGTTGAATACATTTACTCTAAACAAATATTCAGATTGTGATGTAGATGCATAATTTTTTACATTTAAAATTATATCCTCTTCAAATATTATCTCTTTTTTATCATTCTTAAGCTTTACAGATTCTATGTCAGTGTTATTATTATAAGACCAAATATTAGATTTATAAGTTTTAATTAACTCTTCGTTCGTATAAGAATCAAAATGTTGTTTATCATCATATTGTAATCCTTTTGAAACAATATTTAATATAGCTTTTAAAGAACCATCTTTATTCAACTGAATATCAGCAGAAGTTACTTGTAAATTTTTTTCATCCTTATAAGAAGCTGTTCTTTTAATAACACCACCTTCTGGTGTTACAACTAGCACGTTTCGATCATGCGTAAAATCGCCTAAAAAACCAAAAGGCATATCTTGACTTGTACATTCTAACCAAACATCTTTATTTTTTGTAGGAATATTTAAAATCACATGATTTCCTTGTATAGATGTAAAATCTTTATCAATGTCTCTTTTCTCATCAGCATAAACAACCGTATAGTAAGATGTAACACCAGCAACATTTAACAAAGCCTTTGTGTAATTAGTTAAACCCTTACAATCACCATAACCGACTCGGTCTACTTCTTTCGCTGCTATTGGTTCCCAACCACCAATACCTACTTGTACACTTATGTATCTTGTTTTATTTTGCATATATTGATACACTAGTTTTGCCTTTTCTATAGGATCTTCGATATCTTTTACTAAGTTTTTAATTATTGTAACTGTACTTTGGTCTAACGCATCTCTACCTTTTAATAGCTTAGAATGCATCCATAACCCAAATTCTTGCCAATTCTTATAAGATCCTGGCACACCTTTTAAATAAAAATTATTTAATGCAATTAAGGCTTTTGGTAATATTTCTCTGTAATGAACTGTTGAATTTTCTTGTTTATAACCTGGTTGATTTTCTATTGTAAAAAGTATTTCAGAGTCATTTTCTAATTCTTTTACTGCAAAATCTTTAAAGTTTGTTTTTTTTGTTCTCCACGGAATTTTCTTTGGATTATTAATTTTATACGAACTTTTTTCGACTGAAACATAATAACCATTTATAGGTTGCCACCAAGGTATAAAACCCGTTGTTGATGTTTTATATTCTGATTCGAAAACAACTGTATAAGGATAAGATATTGGTGTATAATCTATGTATTTTACTCTAGAGTCTGAGTATAATGTACCGCCATCGACAGCACTTACATCTGTGAAATCTCTTTTTTTATACTTTTTGATTTCTGTACCATTAGCATCAAAAACTTTTACAGATAAATCTGTAATCTTTGTGTCTTCATCATAACCTTCTACTAATCTAGCATCTACATTACCTAATTTATTTAGAACGGTTACAACTTCTCTTTTTTGAACAGTCATTCTATCGAAATCTTCTATTGTAATTTCTATAGAATTATCTCTTACAACTGCATTTGCATTTTCTAATAAATTAACTGGTATAGATTGGTAAGAGTAATCAGTTTCTTGGGCCTTGATTATGTAAAAGGTAAAAAATAGGCAAATTAATGCCAGGTAAGAACTTTTTTTCATGCAACATTTTTTTATAGCGATGCAATATAAAAAGAAAACCCAAAACTTACGTTTTGGGTTTATAATTTTTTCGATTTAAAGTTTAAATCAAATTATGCTTTTGTGTTAACTGTAAAAGAAAACTCAATCATATCATCAATAAACTTATCTTTTAAGTTATCAAAGAATTTTTTAGAACCGTATTTTACATTAAAATCTGCTCTGTCTACATTAAATTTTTCACTTTTAAATGTTGTAACATTTCCTTCTGTAGTTAACGTAGCAGGTATTGTTATGCTTTTTGTAACATCTTTTACTGTTAAATTACCTGTTACAGCTAATTTACCTTCTGCTTCTTCTACATTAGTAATAACAAATTTAGACATTGGGTATGTTGCAACATCAAAAAAGTCTGGCGCAGATAAATGCCCAACTAACTTTGCACCGCTTTCTGCATCTAAATCTTCGTTTTTCATAGAAGACATATCAACAACAAAAGTACCACCAACTAACTTACCTTCTTCTACGTTTAAAGAACCTTCTTTTAACATAATTGTACCGTTGTGTGCACCTGTTGGCTTTGTACCTTTCCAAGTAATTACAGAACTAGCAACATCTACATTATTTAAATCTTGCGTAGCTTCTACTTTTACTTCTTCTTTAGCTTCTACTTTTTCTTTCTTTTCACTTTTACATGCAGTTAAAACTGATGCTACTAATACTAATGATAAAACTACTTTTTTCATATTACTTTAATTTAATTAGTTTAAAATATTTTCCATGGCAAATATACAACGCTTTTATTTTCCTTGGAAAGTATTTTTTACTTTTTTATAATAAAATTAACAACATGTGCTGCTGCTTGCAAACCAAACGCTGCAGGCATAAAGCTTATTGTACCATAGTAAGATTTCTTAAAGTTGGTTCCGTCTGTAATTTTCACACTCTCCGGAATTTGAACTTCATCAGAAAAAACAGCTTTAACACCCTTATCTACCTTTCTTTCTTTTAGTCGTTTTCTTAAAACTCTTGCCATTGTACAATTTTTAGTTTTAGAAATATCTTTTACCTTAATTTTAGTTGCATCTAATTTACCACCGGCGCCCATAGAAGAAATAATTTTAACTTTTTTTCTTCTAGCTGCTACAATTAAATTAACTTTTGGTGTAATACTATCTATACAATCTAATACATAATCAAAATCTTTAGATACAATTTCATAAGCTCTTTCTCGAGATAAAAATTCTTGCAAAACTGTTAGTTCTATAGTAGGATTGATATCTTTTAATCTTTCTGCTAAAACCGTTACTTTTGGTTTACCAATTGTAGAGTTTAAAGCTGGTAATTGTCTGTTTTTATTTGTTTCATCAAAAACATCACCATCTACAATTGTCATTTTATTTACACCTGCTCTAGCTATAAATTCTGCTGCATAAGAACCAACACCACCTAAACCAACTACTAAAATATTGGCATTTTTTAATTTTTCTAAACCTTCTTTTTGCACCAATAACTCTGTGCGCTCTAACCAACTCATTAAATAAATATATTTTTAAAATTTTGCTCTACTTGTTTTTGAAGTTCTGTTACTTCAATATTTTTAATTTCTGATGCTTTTTTGTAAACATCAAAAATAGTTACATCATTATTATCTGTTTCTAAAAGAATAGCGTTTAATGGCAATTTTTTAAAAACCTCTGCTACTTTATTTCTATTGATAATTGCCTTTCCAAAAGACAATATAATTCCGTTTTTAAGACAACTTTCTGCAAGTTGCAAACTTTTATTAAATCCGTGAAACATCCAAACCTGTGTAGGTTTTAATGTTTTTTTTAACTCAATTATTTCTTGATGTGCTTTAACACAATGAATTATTAACGGCTTTTTATATTTTTCTGACAATTGAATTTGCTTAACAAATACGTCTTTCTGAGTTTGAAAATCGACCTCTGTTAATTTATCTAAACCGCACTCTCCTATAGCTAAACAATTTTTATGCTGTATCTTTTCTTCTAAAACGTTAAATTGTGTAATAAGTGTTTTTACTTTAATAAACCAAGGATGAATACCAATTGAAAATCGATGCGAAAAATTTTCTGATACAGTATATTTATTTACAACAGACAAAACATTTTCTTCTTTAGAAAAAGTATGCGTATGTGCATCGAAATAATTCATCAAAACTATTCTTTGTTTTTAGAATCTATGATAATTGTAACTGGTCCATCATTTAAAAGTGCTACTTTCATGTCTGCACCAAACTCACCTGTTTGCACTTGTTTATCGATATTTTTCTGAAGAGTTTTTACAAAGTTTTCGTACAACGGAATTGCAACATTTGGTTTTGCCGCTTTAATATAACTTGGCCTATTTCCTTTTTTGGTCGAAGCATGTAAAGTAAACTGACTTACAACGATTACGTCGCCTTTAGCATCTAAAAGAGACTGATTCATTACACCGTTTTCATCATTAAAAATTCTAAGGTTTGTAATTTTACGCACTAACCAATCGATATCTTCTTGCGTGTCTTCGTTTACAATACCAACTAGAATTAAAAGTCCTTGGTTAATTGCTGCTACTTTAATTTTATTTATGGTTACACTTGCTTCTGTAACTCTTTGTATAACAACTTTCATAAGAATTTAAATTTTACAAAACAGCTATTCGTTGTCTTCTTCATTCCAAACATCTGTTCTAAAATGTTCTTTTTCTTCTTCTCCGTTTAATATTTGAAGATAACTTTTATAGCGAGACCACGAAATTTCTTCATTTTCTAGAGCATCTTTTACAGCACATTGCGGCTCTTTAGTATGTATACAATTGTTAAATTTACAATCTTGCTTTAATGCAAAAAATTCAGGAAAATAATCACCAAGTTCGTATTTGTCTATATCTACAACTCCAAAACCTTTAATTCCTGGTGTGTCTATAATTTTTGCATCGAAACTTAAATCGAACATTTCTGCAAATGTTGTAGTGTGTTTTCCTTGACTATGTTGATCGGAAATTTCTTTAGTTTTTAGGTCTAAAGTAGGTTCTACAGCATTTACTAATGTAGATTTACCAACACCAGAATGCCCAACAAACATAGATGTTTTACCTAGCATTAATTCTTTTACTTGATCTACATTTTTGTTTTCTGTTGCAGAAACCTCTATACAAGTATAACCAATTGCTTGGTAAATGTCTTTTAAGTATAAAATTTCTGCTCTTTCTTCTATTTTGTACGAATCTATTTTATTAAAAACCAAAACTGTATCTATTCTGTAAGCTCTTGTAGAAACCAAAAAACGATCTATAAAAGTTGTAAAAGTTGGCGGATTATTAATTGTAATTAACAAAAAAACCTGATCTACATTAGCGGCAATAATATGTGTTTGCTTAGAAAGATTCACAGATTTTCTAACAATAAAGTTGTCTCTGTCTAAAATCTTTTTAATTACACCTGTTTCTTCGTCTCCTTTTTTTCGATATCGAATACAACATTGTCTCCTACAGCAATAGGATTGGTGCTTTTAATTCCTTTGATTCTAAACTTTCCTTTGATTCTACATTTATAAAAATCTCCTTCTGTAGATTTTACTTGATACCAACTTCCTGTAGATTTGTATACGATTCCTGTCATTAATACAAAGATGCAGAATTTTAAATTAATTTAGTTATCAGTTCTTGTGATTTTCGAATTTATAAGATAATTGTATCGAGAACTTTAAGTTAAGTGTAAGTTTATGATCTTTATTTTTAAATACTGAAGAATTTTAGATTGAATAAATCCATAAAAAAATCCTTCAAGTTTTTATGCTCGAAGGATTTTAATTTTTATGAACTTACTTTTATAGTTTGCGCTACGCGTTAAGGATTGAGTGGTTTGTTTGAGCTCTTTTTTGTTTTTTCTACAAAAAAAGCGAGTAACGAAAGCCTGACCCTTGTGGTAACGCCCAAAAACTATCCTTTAATAATTTTTTCTTGATGATTGATAGATTCTTGATGAATTGCTTTAAACATTTTTAAAACAAACTCTTCACTTAATCCTTTACTTTCACCTTCTAAAATCATGTTTCCTAAGATTTCGTTCCATCGTTTCGATTGTAAAACTGCAACGTTTTTATCTTTCTTTAAAGCACCAATTTGATCTGCAATTTTCATTCTTTTTCCTAAAGTTTCTACCAACTGGTTATCTACCACGTTAATTTGCGCTCTTAGGTTATCTAAACTGCTTTTGTATTCTGCTTCTGTGTTTGTTTCTTTTCTAATTTTTAGATCTTCCATGATTTGCTTTAACTTCGTTGGTGTAACTTGTTGTGCAGCATCTGACCATGCGTTATCTGGATCGAAATGTGTTTCTATCATTAAACCATCGAAGTTTAAATCTAAGGCAGTTTGAGAAACATCAAAAATCATTTCTCTGTTACCTGTAATATGAGATGGATCGCAAATTAATGGTAAATCTGGAAATTTATTTTGAAACTCGATAGCAATTTGCCATTCGGAACATTTCTATATTTTGTTTTTTCGTATGTAGAAAAACCTCTATGAATTGCTCCTAAATTTTTAATATCTGCTGTATATAAACGCTCGATACCACCTAACCATAAAGCCAAATCGGGTTTATCGGGTTTTTTACTAAAACAATTTTATCTGTACCGTGTAACGCATCTGCAATTTCTTGCATAATAAATGGTGATACAGCTGTTCTTGCACCAATCCAAAGTAAATCTACATCATGCTCTATGGCTAATTTACAGTGCGCTGCATTGGCAACTTCTGTACAGGTTTTCATGCCTGTTTGTTCTTTTACTTTTTTAAGCCAACCTAAACCTAATGCACCAACACCTTCAAAATTTCCTGGTCTTGTTCTAGGTTTCCAAATTCCTGCTCTATAATAGTTTACATCAGAATCTTTTAATTCGTGTGCGATTTTTAAAACCTGTTCTTCGGTTTCTGCACTACAAGGCCCTGCTATTACTAGTGGATGATCTAGTTTCATATCATCCAACCATGTTCTTAATTCTTTTGTATTCTTCATTGTTCTACTTGTTTTGGCTCTTATTTTATGCCGTTTAAAATTTGTTTTATATAATTTGTATTCTCCATTTCGTTAAAAATTTCAGAGAAATTATCTTGTTGCATCAATTCTTTAAATTTTTGTAAATTATTGATGTATTCTTCTAACGTTTCTATTACGTTTTCTTTGTTTTGTTTAAAAATTGGTGCCCACATTGCTGGCGAACTTTTTGCCAAACGCACTGTTGATGCAAAACCGGAACCTGCCATATCAAAAATATCGCGCTCGTTTTTTTCTTTATTTATTACTGTTTTACCTAACATAAATGCGCTAATGTGAGATAAGTGCGAAACATACGCAATATGCTTGTCATGCGAAACAGGATCCATGTAACGAATACGCATTCCAATAGCTCTAAAAAGGTCTAATGCTTTTTCTTGCAATTTAAAAGTTGTTTTTTCTACCTCGCAAATAATGTTCGTTTTCCCTTTGTATAAGCCGTAAATTGCTGCTGATGGCCCTGAATTTTCTGTTCCTGCAATTGGGTGTGCTGCTAAAAATTTCTTCTTTTAGGATGATGTTCAACCACTTTACAAATTGCTTCTTTTGTTGAGCCTGCATCTACAACCAACGTATTATCAGAAATTTTATCTAAAATTGTTGGTAATAATTTTACAGTAGCATCTACCGGAATCGACACAATTACCAAATCGGCATTTTCTAAATTATCTAAAGTTGCTTTTTCTTCTATTACACCTAATTTTAGAGCTTCGTCTAAATGGTTTTCATTGGCATCAATACCGAAAATTTTAACTTCTGGATTGTTATTTTTTATATCGACAGCAAAACTACCGCCAATTAAACCAATACCAATCATGTATATATTTTTCATAATCTATAATCTTGATATTGCTTCTTTTATTATATCTGTTGTTACACACAATGAAAAACGAATATATCCTTCTCCTTGCGAACCGAAAATGGTTCCTGGTGTTATAAAAATATCTTTATCGTATAAAACTGCATCTGTAACTTCTTCAGATTTTTTTCCTTCGGGTATTTTTGCCCAAACAAATAAGCCTGTTGCATTTTTATTATAAGTAGCATCTAATTTATCTGCTAATTGCCAAATTAGATTTCTACGTTCTTCGTAAATTTTATTTTGATCAGAAAACCAACTATCAGATAATTGTAAAGCTTCTATTGCTCCTTTTTGAATTCCGTAAAACATACCGTAATCCATATTCGATTTTACTTTTAAAACTTCGTCGATATATGTTGTATTACCTAACAACATACCAACTCGCCAACCAGCCATATTAAAAGTTTTACTTAAAGAATTCAATTCTAAAGCAATGTCTTTTGCGCCATCAACTTGTAAAATACTAATAGGATTATCATTTAAAATAAAACTATACGGATTATCATTTACAATTAAAATATTATGCTTTTTACCAAATGCTACTAATTTTTGAAAAGTTATTAATGTTGCATCTGTACCTGTTGGCATATGCGGATAATTTACCCACATAATTTTTACATTAGATAAATCTAGATTTTCTAATGTTTCAAAATCTGGTTGCCAATTGGTTGTATCACTTAAATTGTAAAACAATGGTTCTGCACCCACCAATTTTGTTACAGATGTATACGTTGGATAACCAGGATTCGGAATTAAAACTTTATCCCCTTCGTTTAAAAAAGCCATAGAAATATGCATAATTCCTTCTTTACTTCCCATTAAAGGCAAAATTTCATTTTCTGGATTTGCATCTACAGAAAACTTGCTTTTATAAAAACTTGAAATTGCATTTCTTAATTCTGGTAAACCTTGGTAAGATTGATATTTATGTGCACTCGAATCACCCAAACTATTAGAAATTGCGTCTAATACTTTTGTGGGCGGTTGTAAATCCGGAGAACCAATTCCCATATTAATAATAGGTTTTCCTGCTGCAGCTAAACCTCTAACTTCTCTTAATTTTTTAGAGAAATAATATTCTTGTACTGTATCTAATCTTTTGGCAGCTTTAATCATTTTCTCCCATTTTTATACGTTCCTAATATCTTAAATTTTTCTGCCATTATTTCTATAATAGCTTTTGCTTTTTCGTAATCTTTGTAAGCATCAAAAGTAACATCAACAAAAAATGAATATTTCCAAGGAGATTCTATAACCGGTAAAGATTGAATTTTAGTTAAATTCATTTTACAATCGCTTAACACATTTAATATTGCTGCTAAACTTCCTCTTTTATGATCTAATTGAAATTTTAAAGATGCCTTATTAACTTTTTCGTTTATTTCTGGCGCTGTTGTTTGTACAATTACAAATCTTGTTGCATTGTCTTTTATTGTTTGAATTTCATCTTCTATTACCTCTAAATTAAAAATTTCTGCAGCAATTTTTGGAGCAATAGCTGCAATACCAATTAAATTTTCTTTAGAAATTCTCTTTGCTACTTCTGCAGTATCTACATCTTCTACTAATTTTATCTGCGGATATTTTTTAAAGAACTCTTTACATTGTAATAACGCCATCGGATGCGACCAAACCTCTTTGATGTCTTCTATTTTCTGACCTTCTAAAGCCATTAAATGGTGGTGAATATTTAGATATTCTTCACCGGTAATATGTAAATTATTTTTATCAATTAATGCATAATTTGGTATAATAGAACCTGCAATTGTATTTTCGATAGCCATAACACCAAGGCTTGCTGTTGCATCTAATAAATTATCTACCAAAGTATCAAAAGACATGCATTCTATTAAATCTATAGATGCACCATAAAAGTCTCTTGCAACTTTATGATGATTTGAACCTTCGGCTCCTTGTATGGCGATTACTTTTTTCATGAATTGATATCAAAAAAAGTCTCGAATTAAATTCGAGACTTTATATATTTTTTATTCTGTTTAATAACATGATACAAAGTCTCTCCTCTTACTAAAAAAGTAAAAGTAAAAATAGAAACGTGCCCAAGTGTTATTTAACATATTGATTCTCTTTATTAATGTGACAAATCTAAAGATTATATTGAGACAAACAAATTATATCGCATTTTTTATAAAAGAATTGACAATTTGGTAAAATATACTTAATAAAAAGTACTGGTTTTATGAATTTCTTTAATAATTAATCAATGTATCGTAAAGTTAATATCTTAATATATTATTATCCTATTAAGATATAGGATATCAAGCCATTAAAATGAGATTACTGTATTGCAATTTCTTTATACAAGATTTATTTTTATCAGAAAAATAATAGTATATTTGCACCTTCAATGAAAAAATTTCGTTGATATACATAATAATCATTTAAATAATATTGGCATGTACTTAACTAAAGAAGTTAAAGAAAGCATTTTCGAAAAACACGGTAAAGGAAAAAACGATACTGGTTCTTCAGAAGGGCAAATCGCGTTATTTACGCACAGAATTAACCATTTAACAGAGCATTTAAAAAGAAATCGTAAAGATTTTAATACAGAGCGTTCATTAGTAATGATGGTAGGTAAACGTAGAAGTTTATTAGATTATCTAAAGAAAACTGAAATCAACAGATATCGTGCGATTATCAAAGAATTAGGAATTAGAAAATAATTCTTACAAAAAAGAGGCTCTATAAACGTGCCTCTTTTTTATTACAATAAATTTAAAAAGTCTGATGCTAACTACATCAGCAACAATATAAAAAATCAAAAATAGTAACAGCATTTTTGAATTTCCATTGCAACAACAAACAACAACACAACAACACAAAGTATTAAAAAATTAGAATTAAAATTTTATGATTCCAAAAGTATTTAAAGAGGTTATAGACCTTGGTGATGGAAGAACCATCTCATTAGAAACCGGTAAATTAGCAAAACAAGCACACGGTTCTGTTGTTGTTCAAATGGGAAAAGCAATGTTATTATGTACAGTAGTATCTAATTACAAACAAGCAGATGTAGACTTTTTACCTCTTACGGTAGATTATAGAGAAAAATTTGCAGCTGCAGGTCGTTATCCTGGTGGTTTCTTTAAAAGAGAAGCAAGACCAAGTGATGGTGAAGTATTAACAATGCGTTTAGTAGACAGAGTTTTACGTCCGTTGTTTCCAAAAGATTACCACGCAGAAACTCAAGTTATGATACAGTTAATGTCTCATGATGAAGATGTTATGCCGGATGCATTAGCAGGTTTAGCTGCTTCTGCCGCTATACAATTAAGTGACTTTCCTTTCGAATGCCCAATTTCTGAAGCACGTGTTGCAAGAGTAAACGGAGAATTCGTTATCAATCCAAGTAGAGCACAATTAGCAGAATCTGATATCGATATGATGATTGGTGCCTCTGCAGATTCTGTTATGATGGTAGAAGGTGAAATGGATGAAATTTCTGAAGAAGAAATGGCAGATGCAATTAAATTTGCACACGAATCTATTAAAGTTCAAATTAAAGCACAAGTTGCTTTAGCAGAAGCTTTTGGTAAAAAAGAAGTACGTGAGTACGCTACTGCAGAACAAAATGAAGAATTAGCAAAAAAAATACACGATTTAGCTTACGATAAATGTTATGCTATTGCAAAACAAGGAACTTCTAAAGCAGAACGTGGTGCTGCATTTGCAGAAGTAAAAGAAGAAGTAATTGCTACTTTTACAGAAGAAGAATTAGAAGAGTTTGGTGGTTTAGTATCTAAATACTACAGCAAAGCAGAAAAAGAAGCAGTAAGAGAATTAACTTTAAGTGAAGGAATTCGTTTAGACGGAAGAAAAACTGATGAAATTAGACCAATTTGGTGTGAAGTAGATTATTTACCATCTACACACGGTTCTTCTATTTTTACTCGTGGTGAAACTCAAGCATTAGCAACAGTAACTTTAGGAACTTCTAGAGAAGCTAACAAAATAGACATGCCATCTTATGAAGGTGAAGAATCTTTCTATTTACATTATAACTTCCCTCCTTTTTGTACAGGTGAAGCTAGACCATTAAGAGGAACATCTCGTAGAGAAGTTGGTCATGGTAATTTAGCACAACGTGGTTTAAAAGGAATGATTCCTGATGATTGTCCATATACAGTAAGAGTTGTATCAGAAGTATTAGAATCTAATGGTTCTTCTTCTATGGCTACAGTTTGTGCGGGTACAATGGCTTTAATGGATGCTGGTGTAAAATTAACGAGACCAGTTTCGGTATTGCTATGGGATTAATTTCTGACGGTGATCGTTATGCAGTTTTATCTGATATTTTAGGTGATGAAGATCATTTAGGTGATATGGATTTTAAAGTAACTGGTACTGCAGAAGGTATTACTGCTTGTCAAATGGATATTAAAATTAAAGGATTAAGTTACGAGATTTTAGTAAATGCTTTAAAACAAGCTCGTGATGGTCGTTTACATATTTTAGGTAAATTAACTGATACTATTGAGGCGCCAAGTGCAGAAGTAAAAGCTCATGCACCGAAAATGGTTAACAGAAGAATTCCTAACGAATTAATTGGTGCATTTATTGGACCAGGTGGTAAACACATTCAAGAATTACAGAAAGAAACTGAAACTACAATTGTAATTACAGAAGACGCTGTAACAGAAGAAGGAATTATAGAGATTTTAGGAACAAAACCAGAAGGTATAGAGGCTGTTATTTCTAAAATTGAATCTATGATGTTTAAACCAGAAAAAGGTTCTGTTTACGAAGTAAAAGTAATTAAAATGTTAGATTTTGGTGCTGTTGTAGAATATACAGAAGCTCCAGGAAACGAAGTTTTATTACACGTAAGTGAACTTGCTTGGGAACGCACAGACAATGTTTCTGATGTTGTAAAATTAGGAGACATTTTAGATGTTAAATATTTCGGAATCGACCCAAGAACTAGAAAAGAAAAAGTTTCTAGAAAAGCTTTATTAGAAAAGCCGGAAGGTTATGTTGCTAGACCACCAAGAGACGATAAGCGTTCGGAGGTAGAGACAACCGCGGAAGAGATAACAGACGTGATGACAGAAAACCTAGAGAAAATAAAAAAGATTAATTTTTAAACTTTTTTATCTAAATACTAAAAATCGCCAAAATTATTTTGGCGATTTTTTTTGTTTAAAACGTAATAATCTAAATGCTTTTATTTTCTTTGTACTCTCTATATGAAAATTCAACGTATTACATATTTATCTTTAGGTACAAACCAAGGAAATAAGCTAGAAAACCTCCAAAAAGCGATCAACTTAATTGGAGACAAAATTGGCGCAATTCAAAAAATATCATCAATTTATAAAACTGCTTCTTGGGGTTTTGAAGGTAACGACTTTTACAATGTATGTATTAAAGTCTCAACATATTTACCACCAGACACTTTACTTAAAGATGTTCTATCAATTGAACAAGAGCTAGGTAGAGAGAGAAAATCAACAGAAAATTACGAAAATCGAAATATCGATATTGATGTTTTATTATTTGAAGACGAGATTATATTTTCTAAAAATCTAATTGTACCACACTCTAAAATGTTACAAAGAAAATTTGTAATGGTTCCTTTAGAAGAAATAGCATCTAATGTAATTCATCCTATAGAAAAAAACAAATCAATGTATGCTTACAAGGTTGCACAGATAAATCTGAAATAGAAAAAATAAGCGAACAACTGGTAAGACCAATACCAATTTCAGAGAAATACAATTACATTGCAATAGAAGGTAATATTGGTGCTGGTAAAACTTCTTTAGCTAAAATGATGTCTGATGAATTTAATGCAAAATTAGTATTAGAGAGATTTGCAGACAACCCGTTTTTACCTAAATTTTATGAAGATAAAGATAGATACGCTTTCCCTTTAGAAATGAGTTTTTTAGCCGACCGATATCAACAACTTAGCGATGATTTAGCGCAATTCGACTTATTTAAGAACTTCATTGTTTCAGATTATTATATTTTTAAATCTTTAATATTCGCGCAAGTTACTTTATCTAATGATGAGTACTTATTGTATCGAAAAATGTTTAATTTAATATATAAAGAAATTACGAAACCAGATCTTTATGTGTACTTATATCAAAACACAGAGCGACTTTTAGAGAATATTAAAAAAGGGGAAGAACATACGAGCAAAATATTGAATCTGAATATCTAAAAAAATACACGACGGTTATAAAAGCTTTATATCAACGCAAGAAAACCTGAACTTATTAATTATAGATGTGTCTGAAATAGACTTTGTTAACAACAAAAAAGATTACAATTTTATCATAAATAAAATAAAGTATAATTAAAAAAATATTATACTTTTGCACCGATATTAATTCCCCCAAATTTGTTAAATATTATATACTATACCCACAATGAGGAGAATTTTTTAATTGCAATTTTAACTTGTTTATCAAGCACTGCAATATTTAGTCAATTTACTACAGACGAAATTACTTACGGAAATAGAATAGATTTAGAAAACTCTAACAGTTGGGCTGTTGGTGGTGGTTTCAGTAACTTTATTATGCACGGAGATTTGCGTTCTATTGGTACAGGAGATGATACCAACTACTTTAATTTTGGTGGTTATGCTTATGTAAATAAAATGTTTAACCCACTTTTAGGTTTAGAATTTAAAGTTTCTTACAATAAAATTTCCGGTGGAGCTCAATATTTTTCTAATGAATCTAATTACTTTGTACTTTATTCTGAAAACAAAGTAGTAAATCAAGATAACTTAAACTTTGAAGGTGCAGCTTATGGTGCAGAACTAAATTTAGTTTTTAGTTTTACAAACTTATATCAAACAGCAGCTTCAAAATGGCACGCAGCAGGATACTTTGGTGTTGGTTATCATCAATACAACTCTACATTATATGAAAGATTTTCTGATGGTAGAAATGTAGAAATTGTAGATTTCGGATTTAATCCATCAAGAAATAGCCAAAATGCAGCTAGTTCTATTTATTTATCTGCACAATTTGGTCTTAAAAGAAGATTAAATAAAAAACTAGATTTAGAATTTAGAACAGGTATGTACTTTAACTACGAAGATCATTTAGATGCTGCAATATCTAATAAACAAGATTGGGAAACATTTTTTGTTTCTAGTATAGGTGTATCTTTTAAATTAGGAAAAAGAAAGTATTTACCATTTGGGGTGACGAAAACGGAGACAATAGAGGTAAATTTCAAATTGTTGATACCGACAAAGATGGTGTAATGGATGAATTAGACATAGAACCAAATACGCCTGCAGGTGTAATGGTTTATGGTAATGGTAAAGCTGTAGATTCTGATAAAGATGGTTTACCGGACCACAAAGACAAATGTCCTTTAGAATATGGTCCTGAATCTAACGAAGGTTGCCCATTAAATGTAGATTCTGATGGCGACGGTATTATGGATGGTAAAGATCTTTGTCCTGCAACTCCAGGAACTGTAGAGAACAGAGGTTGTCCTAAACCAGAACCAAATACTAACAATGCGTCTAACATTAACAATCAAATTGCATTATTAGCAACTAGTATATACTTTGATACTAACAGTGATAGAATTAAAACTATATCTTTTAGTACTATTGATAAGATTGTTAAATTAATGAAGCAAGTGCCAAATGTTAAGTTCCTTATTGAAGGACATACAGATGACAGAAACAGTGATAGATATAACTTGTACTTATCTCAAAGAAGAGCAAATGCAGTTAGAAAATACATGATTAAAGAAGGTATTAGTAGTGATAACCTTAGCGCAAAAGGATTTGGAGAATCTAGACCTAAATTCTCTAACGAAAACGCTGGTGGTAGACAACTAAACAGAAGAGTAGAGATTAAACCTTCGGTTCTTTAGAGTAATCTAAAACTATAAAAATTATAAAGAGAGCGTATATTTTAATATATGCTCTCTTTTTTTGAGGAAACGCCATAAAAAAAGGATGTAAATAAATACATCCTTTTTTCAATTAAAATACTTTTATAAAGTTACTACTTTTTAAGCTCTAATTTTTCTGCAAAATATTCACAAAAATCTCTCATTGTATCACTCATTTTTTGATCATCTGTGGCACGTTCAAAAGTATCGGCCATTGATACCAAAGTTTGATGATAAAACTGTTTCATTTCATCTACAGGCATATCTTTTGTCCATAAATCCATACGTAATGTATCTTTCTTTTTATGATCCCAAACAGATATCATAATAGATTTAGAAGTTTCATTTTCTATGCCACCATCTTTGGCAGTCCAAGAAATTTCTTCCGGCACTTTATTTTCGTCTAAACCAACGTTAAATTTAATTTCTGAGTTATGTTTTACTGACATTATTTTCTAGGCTTATATTTAGATTTTTTATATAAATCTAATTCGTTAATTTCTAAAAGTTCTTGCAAAGATACATCATTCTGTTGCATATAAGAACGAACAATTTGCCAACCTAACCAAACACCGGCTCTACCAGGAGATAAATTATCTTGCCCCATATAAAACTTAGAAAAAGGTGCTACCTCTAAAAAACGCTTATTCAATTTTGTATCGGTACTAAAAAGCAGTTTCTTTTCTATAAAATAGGCCCAAATTTGCTCTTCATTTTCTTTAATCCACATAAATTTATCTTCTTGATATCCTATTTTTTCGATATCAGAAATATTTGGTAAATAAAAATCTAACAAGTACATTTTTTTCCTTCATTAATCATTTTAGCAATAAAACTTCTTTCTCTAGAAGGTCGAACTTGCCTTTTGATTATCTCGTTAGCAACATCTACAATAATATGATTTTTAGTATTATTCGCTTTAATATAAGTTGGATAATCATTATAGAACCTGTGATTTTTGCCTAGATAAACATCTAAAGAAATAATAAGTAAACTATCTGCATAAATTACTCGACTATCATAATCTATGTTGGTTAACATCGTAACTACATTTGGCGCTTCAAATTTTGGATTGTAGTATTTTACATGCTTAAACAAAGAGGTTAGTTGCCTTTTAAGTGGATTAATATCTTTATAAATAAGTTGAGTTTCATTAAAAAGTTCTAACTCTTCTTTATTTTTCATTTTTGAAATTGAAAGACTATCTGAAATTTCTTTTGGAAAAAAATAAGGATATGTTTCTTTTAATTCTTTTAGGTTTTCCTTTTTTGATGTGTAAAAATCTACATCAAAACGCTTCACATCAAAATTAACAGTAGTGTTAGAAACATCTATTTTATTTATACTATTACTAGTGTTACATGAATAAAAACTAAATAAAACCGCTAAAATCACTAGAAAAAATCTCATAAACTTTGTATATTGCTAATAGAATTATAAACGTTAAAAATACTAAAATAGTTTATCTAATGAATACAGAAAAAGTAGCAATTCATATTATTTCTTGGTTAAAAAGTTATGCTGAAAAAGCTGGTGTAAAAGGTTTTGTTGTTGGTGTTTCGGCGGAATTGATTCTGCTTTAACATCTACACTTTGTGCCAAAACCGGCTTACCTACTTTATGCGTCGAAATGCCAATACACCAAGCAGAAAGTCAGGTTTCTAGAGCCGAAGAACATATTAAACAATTAAAAGAAAAATTTTTTAATGTTTCTGAAGTTAGAGTGAATTTAACATCAACTTTTGAAGATTTTAAAAAAGTTGTACCAAACACAGAGAGTTCAGCTAAACTAGATTTAACTTTAGCAAATACCGGAGCAAGGTTGCGAATGACTACTTTATATTATTTTGCAGGTTTACACAGTTATTTAGTTGCCGGAACAGGAAATAAAGTTGAAGATTTTGGTGTTGGTTTCTATACTAAATATGGTGATGGAGGCGTAGATTTAAGTCCTATTGCAGATTTAATGAAATCTGAAGTTTATGATTTAGCAGCTTATCTAAATGTACCAGAATCGATTCAAAAAGCGCAACCTACAGATGGCTTGTTTGGAGATAGCAGAACCGATGAAGATCAAATTGGGGCTTCTTATGATGAATTAGAATGGGCCATGAAAATGCAAGATCTTCAAAAAAATGAAAGTGATTTTACAGGAAGACAAAAAGAGGTTTTTAAAATATATGAGAGGTTAAACAGAATTAACCAACACAAAATGGTACCGATACCAGTCTGTGAAATTCGAGAAAATTTAAAATAAAAAAATCCCGTAATTAAATTGCGGGATTTTTTTGCATTTTAGGGTAAAAATTACAGCAGATTTGCCGCAATCATCATTTTTTTAATTCTCATATACGCTCGTCTTTTAGAACCTTTAGAGATTTCGAATGGAAGAAGAATAAAAAGTTGAACAATTTTTAATAGTTGTAATACTCTTTTCATAATAAATTATTTTTCTTTAGCACGTGCAATATACAAAAATTCTATTCTGAAACATGATACCTTAGTAGGGGAAAACACCCAATTTTACAATTTAATAACTTTAAACAACTCTATTTAACTTTTCGAACAACCTTATTTTTAGACCCGTATAGCTTTTTATTGTCTCTAAATCTATAGCGGCATCTTGACTTCCTTCTTTTATTAAGTCTTCTATTTTCTTCCCAATTAAAACGCGTCTTAAATTAAAAACAGCATCACTTACTAATTTCGGTAAAATATCTAAAGCACCTTTAACCTCTATATTTTGACCTTCCCAATCACTTAATTGGTGCTTTTCCTCATCCATAATAATAGAGGTAACAGTAGAAGAAATGTCTGAGTTTTTATGGTTCACCAAAGCATCTATTTCTAGTTTTTCATACTGATTTAATTGATAAATAACTTCTGTATAAATTTCTTGAAAAATAACATTTGTAAACTCTGTTTCGTCTTCTTGTAAATGCAAATATATTTCTGCAGAAACATTATTATTATATTTTCTTTGTGTTACAGTTATTCTACCCTCTTCATCCTCATTCTCAATTTCTTCTAAGAATTCAGCTTCTTCATTTCCAAATAAAAGCAAGATTCTAATAATTTCTTTTTCTAAAATAGAAAGTTGATCTATCTTTTCTGCAGCAGTTTTACCTTTAACCAAGCCCATAGGAGCCTTTTCTTTATTTGCAAAATATTCTGCTGGTGGTTCGTTGGGATCTTGCTGAGAATTGTTTTGTTTTCTATTTATCTTATTTCTGTCTTGAATTCCTTTTTTTAATAATTGCGCTAATTCACTAAAAAGCACACGCTCAGAAATATCCATAATTCGAGCACATTCTTGTACATAAACTTCGCGTTGAATACCATCCGGAATTTTAGAAATACTAGTTACAATATCTCTAATTACACCCGCCTTTTTTACAGGATCGTTATTAGATTCTTTTAACAGCAAAGAAACTTTAAACTCTATAAAATCTTTAGAAGATTCTTCTAAATAGGTTTTTAACTCTGTTGTTGAATGCGATTTTGCAAAACTGTCTGGATCTTCTCCATCTCGGAAACTGTACAACTTTTACATTCATACCTTGTTCTAGAATTAAATCTATACCTCTTATAGAAGCTCTAATTCCTGCCGCATCACCATCAAAAAGAACGGTAATATTTTTTGTAAGTCTATTTACAAGTCTTATTTGATCTGGTGTTAACGCTGTACCAGAAGACGCAACTACATTTTCGACACCAGATTGATGAAATGATATTACATCTGTATAACCTTCTACCAAGTAACAATTATCTTGCTTTGCAATTTCTTTTTTTGCTTGATAAAGGCCATATAAAATTTTACTCTTGTGATAAATATCGCTTTCTGGTGAATTTAAATATTTAGCCGCTTTTTTATCCGCAGTTAAAATTCTACCACCAAAACCTAAAATTCTACCGAGACATAGAGTGTATAGGAAACATAACACGACCTTTAAATCTATCGAATTGTTTTGTTTCTTTAACAATAGTTAAACCTGTAGAAGCTAAATATTTAAGATCATATCCTTTTTTTAAAGCTGCTTTTGTAAAACCATCCCACTCGTCTAAACAGTAACCAAGTTCAAAAGTTTTTATAGTATCATCTCTAAAACCTCTTTCTTTAAAATAAGAAAGCCCAATAGCTTTCCCTTTATTAGTGTTTAACATGATGTCATGAAAGTAATCTTTGGCATAATTAGATACCATAAACATACTTTCTCTTTCGTTCATCTGAGCTTTTTCTTCTGATGTTTGCTCAGTTTCTTCAATTTCTATATTGTATTTTTTTGCGAGCCATTTAATAGCTTCTGGATATGAATAATGCTCATGTTCCATTAAAAATGATATAGCATTTCCTCCTTTTCCGGTAGAAAAATCTTTCCGATTTGCTTTACAGGAGAAACCATAAAAGATGGTGATTTTTCATCTACAAACGGACTTAATCCTTTAAAATTACTTCCTGATTTTTTTAGCTGAACAAACTCACCAATAACCTCTTCTACTCTTGCAGATTCAAAAACGCGGTCTATGGTACTTCTAGAAATCATTTCTTTTAATTAATTAGTGTAACAAATATAATAAGAAGTTATTCTTATAAAAAAAGAGATCTCACAAGTTTAAAATAACTTGTGAGATCTTAAGTATAAAACAATATTTTTTAAGAAGCTGCTCTTAACTTTTTTAATGTTGTATTCGTCAATTTTGCTTCTGCGTACTCTTTTGTAACATTAAATTCTTTATCGTCGGAACTTGGTAACTCAAACATTGCATCTGTAAAGATAGCTTCACATAAAGAACGTAATCCTCTAGCTCCTAATTTATACTCTACAGCCTTTTCTACAATGTAATTTAAAGCATCTTCTTCTATTGTAAAAGATACATCATCCATCGTAAAAAGCTTAGAATATTGCTTAATGATAGAGTTTTTTGGCTCAGTTAAAATTGCTCTTAACGTTTTTGCATCTAAAGGATTCATGTAACTTAATACCGGTAAACGACCAATAATTTCTGGTATTAAACCAAAAGATTTTAAATCTGAAGGAATAATGTATTGTAATAAGTTTTCTTCATCTACTTTGTCTTCATCTAAAGAAGCTCCAAAACCAACAGCTTGCATATTTAAACGCTTGCTAATTATTCTTTCTATTCCGGAAAAAGCTCCACCAGCAATAAATAAAATTTCTTTAGTATTTACTTCTATAAATTTTTGTTCCGGATGTTTTCTACCTCCTTTTGGCGCTACATTTACAACTGTACCTTCTAATAATTTAAGTAATGCTTGTTGTACTCCTTCCCGAAACATCTCTTGTAATTGATGGATTATCACCTTTTCTCGGCAATTTTATCTATTTCATCAATAAAAACGATACCTCTTTGGGCTTTATCTACATCGTAATCTGCTGCTTGCAATAGTCTACTTAAAATACTTTCTACATCTTCACCAACATAACCCGCTTGCGTTAAAACTGTTGCATCTACTATAGAAAACGGAACATTTAACATTTTGGCAATTGTTTTTGCAACCAATGTTTTACCTGTACCGGTTTCTCCTACTAAAACAATATTAGATTTTTCTATTTCTACCTCATCTTCATCATCTTTGGTTTGTAATAATCTTTTGTAGTGATTATAAACCGCAACAGACATAGAACGTTTAGTTTCATCTTGACCAATTATATATTGATCTAAAAACTGTTTAATTTCTAAAGGTTTTTTTAATGTTAAATCTTTAGAAAGTCCGCTAGATTTTGCTTCAGTAATTTCTTCTTCTACAATACCATGAGCTTGTTCTATACATTTATCACAAATGTGCGCATCCATACCTGCAATTAACAAGTCTGTTTCTGCTTTTTTCGTCCGCAAAACGAACACTCTAAGTTTTCTTCTTTCGACATTATATCAGCTTTTGATTCAGCTTAAAAATAAGCTGAAATTCTTTATACTTTTCTTGCTAAAACTTCATCAATCATTCCGTAAGCTTTCGCTTCATCCGCTTTCATCCAATAATCTCTATCAGAATCGTTGTGAACTTTTTCTATTGTTTGTCCGAATGGTTTGCAATAATTGCATACAATTCGTCTTTTAATTTTAAGATTTCTCTTGCAGTAATCTCAATATCTGACGCTTGACCTTGAGCACCACCTAAAGGTTGGTGAATCATAATTCTAGAATGAGGTAACGCAGAACGTTTACCTTCTTGACCTGCACACATTAAAACGGCTCCCATAGAAGCTGCCATACCTGTACAAATTGTGGCAACATCTCGGTTTTATAAACTGCATTGTATCATAAATACCTAAACCTGCATAAACACCTCCACCTGGTGAGTTTATATAAATTGAAATATCTTTATTAGCGTCTACGCTTTCTAAAAATAATAATTGTGCTTGTATAATATTTGCAACTTGATCATTAATACCAGTTCCTAAAAAGATAATTCTATCCATCATTAAACGAGAAAAAACATCCATTTGAGTAATATTCATTTGGCGTTCTTCCATGATATATGGAGTTAAACTACTTGTAATTTTTGTATAATTTGTACTGCTTATTCCGTGGTGTTTTGTTGCGTATTTTTCGAACTCTTTTCCGTAATCCATTTTCGTGATTTTGTTTTAAGTTTAATACTGTAAATATAAGAACTATTTCTTACTCTTTTGCTTTGCGTTAGTTGCTAAAAAAACCCGAATAAAATAATTCAGGTTTTTTGTATATAATTAAGCTATAATTCAAATCTTTTAGTAAGATTCAAATGAGTTATAAACTATTATTTGTATGCTTCTTTTACAAACTCTTCGTAAGAAAGTTCTTTTGTCTTAAAAATCATGTTTTCTTTATAAAAAGCTAACAATTTCTGACTAATTAATTGTGTTTGTAATTTTTGTGCTTCTTCTTGGTTTTGTAAAATTCTACCAGCAATTTCATCCAATTCTTTTTCTTCGGATTCATGTTACCAAATTGAGCCATTTGCGTACGGATAAATCCTTTTGCATAGTCTACCAATTCTGCATAGTCTAATTTTATATCGTTATCTTTCATAATCTTACCTTCGATTAATTGATAACGTAAACCTTTTTCTGATTTTTCGTATTCTGCTGCAGCTTCTTCTTCTGTTAAAGGTTTTTCACCTGCAGTTGCTAACCATTTCTTTAAGAAATCTGCTGGTAAATCGAATTTAGTATTTTCGATTAAGTGCTCTATTACAGAATTTAATAAATGTTGATCTGATTGTTGTAAGAATTGCTTTTCTGCGTCTTCTTTAATTTTTTCTCTTAATTCTGTTACAGAAGAAACACTACCGTCTGCAAACAATTTATCAAACAATTCTTTGTCTAAATCTGCTGGTTCTGTTTTAGTAATTTCTTCTACAGTTAAAGTTACTTTAATATCTAAATCTTTAATTTCATCTGCAGAAACACCTAAAATATGTTGCAACTTGTTATTGTCTTCGAATAATTTTTTAGTTTCTAATTCGATTACATCACCAACTTTAGCACCTATAACTTTCTTTTCGTTTTTCTTTCCTTTAAGATCGTTTACTAAGAAAGTACTCTTTTTTTCGATTCCTTTTTCTTCGTTTACAAAAGTACCAGTTACATTAGAGTGCTCTGTTGCTTCTTCTAACGTAGACATTTTACCGTATCTAGTCTGAATGTTTTTTACCTCTTCATCTAACAAATCTTCTGTTGCAACAATGTTGTATTGATTAATCTTTTTCTTAGATTTTAAATCAACATCAAATTCTGGTGCTAAACCTAATTCGAATTCAAAAGAAAAAGTTTCTGCATCCCAGTTGAAATCGTCTTGAACTCTTGGTAAAGGATTACCTAAAATATCTAACTTTTCTTCTGTTAAGAATTTATTTAAAGATTCTTGTAAAAGCTTGTTAACCTCATCTACCATAATAGATTGACCATATTGCTTTTTTATCATACCCATTGGCACGTGTCCTTTTCTAAAACCAGGAACATCTGCTTTTTTACGGTAATCTGATAAGATATTATCTACTTTTGCTTGATAATCTTCTGCAACAATATCAACTTTTACAACTGCGTTTAACGCATCTATGTTTTCTTTTGTAATATTCATTTATTTGTTCTTTTATCTTGAAAAAATCGAGTGCAAAATTAATTATTTTTTTTACTTAACAAGTATTTAAGTACTTCTATTTCAGTAGAAAAAATTAAAATTACCTCTATAACTTATTATGTATTAATTTTTATTGTTGTCTTTTAATAAAGAAAATAATGCCGATCTAAAAATGGATAGTAAAATACTGAATAACAAGGCCGAAAAGAACCCGAAACAGCAAACCCAGACACTAACTTATCTGCAAGTAAAATTATTATGGCGTTAATTACAAAAATAAACAAGCCAAAAGTTACAAGTGTGGCCGGTAAAGTAAAGAAAATTAACAATGGTCTAACCACCATATTTAACAACGCAATAACTGCGGCTACTATTATTGCAGACACGTAACCGTAAACCTCTACTCCTGGTAAAATATTTGCTAGCACTATTACAGCTAAAGCGGTTAGTAAAATTTTTAAAAATGTTTTCATCTAATGATTTTATATTATCAAAATAGCGAAAACTATACCAAATGTAAAAGACTGCTTTTTTGTCAGTAAAAAGTAAAATTTATACTTATTTACTTTTTTGCAACTCTGTAGCTTTTCTTTCTAATTCTGCCTGAAACTCTTCCATTACAGGCTTTACAGTACTTTCTCGAATATCAGAAACCTTAATATACATTAAACCATCTACAGCATTATTAAACTTAGGATCTACATTAAAAGCAACCAAACGTGCATTTTGCTTAACATACTTTTTAATTAAAACAGGTATTCTTAAAGCACCTGGCTCTATCTCGTCTATTATCTTATCAAATTTTTGCATATCAGATTTTGTTGCATCAAAAACAAAATCTTTATCACCATCTTTTAATTTAACCTTGTATTCTTTCTTCGGATAAATGTATTGTGCAATGTAAGGGTCGTAATAATGAGATTTCATAAACTCTATCATTAACGATTTTGAAAAATCTGAAAACTGATTGCTAATAGAAACTCCGCCCATTAAATATTTATACTCCGGATGACGCAAGGTAACATGTACAATTCCTTTCCATAATAAAAATAACGGCATTGGTTTTTGCTGATATTCGCCAATAATAAAAGCTCTACCCATTTCGATGGTATTTTCCATCATTTGATGCAGTTCGGCTCTACTCTAAATAAGGTCTGAACGTAAAAACCGTTAATTCCGTACTTTTTATAAATTTCTTTACCAAGACCCATTCTATATGCTCCAACCAAAACATTCGCTTCTCTGTCCCATAAAATTAAGTGATGATAATACCTGTCATATTTATCTAAGTCGATAGATTTATTTGTTCCTTCACCAACAGCTCTAAAAGTTATTTCGCGTAATCTACCAATTTCATGTAATAAATTAGGTACTTCTTTTGCACTTGCAAAAAACACTTCGTAGTTTTTACTTTCTAATAATCTACCGCCATTATCTCTAATAGCATTTACTTCTTTTACAAAAAGATCTGTGCTTCTTTGTGCTGTTATTTTTTTTGCTGGTTTTTTTATTTTGATATTCTGTGCAGAAATTAACTTGTGTGCTTTTTCAAAAGGATTCGCCAACATGTAGGTTTTCTTCCTTATAAATTCATAAAACGCAGGTATTTCTTTAAACTCGTTTTGATCTTTTACAGAAATTGGTTTTCCTATTCTAACTTTTACAACTCTACCACCTTGATTCATTACTTCCGAAGGTAATTTTGCTGTTCTTAGCGTATCAGATATTTTAGAAAGAAAGTAAAATAATCTACTATTTTTTGCATGAAAATAAATCGGAATAACTGGTACGTTTGCTTTTTTAATCAATCTAACAGCACCTTCTTCCCATGGTTTATCTACATTTAACTTACCATCTTTATAGGTAGAAACTTCTCCTGCAGGAAAAATCCCCAATGGTTTTCCTTCTTTTAAATGCAATAAAGCACTTTTAATTCCGGCAACGCTAGATTTTGCATCCTTTCTAGTTTCAAAAGGATTAACTGGCATTACGTAAGGCTTTAATGGCTCTACTCGGTGCAATAAAAAATTAGCGATAATTTTGTAATCTGCTCTTTTTTCGATTAATAGTTTTAGCAATAAAACACCATCAATACCACCTAAAGGATGATTTGAAACAGTTATAAACGGCCCCTCTTTAGGTATACGTTTTAAATCCTCTTCCGGAATTTCGAATTTTATATTACAATCATCTAAAATTCCGTTTAAAAAATCTAAATCAGATTTATTTTTGTTCTTATCGTAGATTTTATTGATAGCAGAAATGCGAAGAATTCTTAACAGAATCCAACCAATAAAAGTCCCTAAAAAGCCAAACTTTTGTAAACCAATTACTTGCGCAATTTCTTTAGATGTTACTAATGCCATAAATTATAATTAAAGCGAACTGCAAACATACTAAAAAAACAGATATTGTCTTATTAATTTGTTGCCAAAACAATCTGTATAGTCTCTTTGTTTACCTGTGTTAATAAAGACGATCCTTTTTCTTCTATACTTGCAACGGCTTTATCATCAAAATGACGAACAGTAAATAAATCTACGCCTTTTTGAACATCAATTTTAAACTCGTTTTTAAGTTCATTGTAAAACGCCTCGAAGCCATTAAATTTATTATCAATACAAACTGAAAAACTAATTGCAGAGTTTTGTATTAAATTAACTTTTAATTGATAATCGTGTAATTTCTTAAATATATAACTAATGTTATTTTCTACCATAAAAGAAAAATCTAATGCTGAAATAGAAACTAAAATCTGATCTTTCTTAACAATAAAACATGGTATTAATGGTTCTAAATTAGATCCTTTAGAAATTCTCGTTCCAGCTTCTTTAGGGTTCACAAAAGAACGTACCAATAACGGAATTTCTTTTCTTTCTAATGGCTGTAATGTTTTTGGATGAATTACAGATGCACCATAAAATGCCATTTCTATAGCTTCTTCGTAAGAAATTTGTTTTAACAACGTTGTTTCTTCAAAAACTCTTGGGTCTGCATTTAAAACTCCTGGTACATCTTTCCGAGATAGTTACATTTTCTGCATTTAAACAATAAGCAAAAATTCCTGCAGTATAATCAGAACCTTCTCTACCTAAAGTTGTAGTATTTTCTGTATCGTTTGCCGCTATAAAACCTTGTGTTATATTTAATTTGGTAGCATCAACTTTTTCTGTAATAATTTGTTGCGTTAAAGTCCAATCTACTTTAGCATCTCTATAATTACTGTCCGTTTTAATATAATTTCTAACGTCAAACCAATTATTTTGAATACCCACTTTTGTTAGATAAGCACTTACAATTTTTGTTGATAAAAGCTCTCCGAAACAAATAATTTGATCGTACACATAATTATACCTTTGTGATGTATTTCGCGCTAAAAACCAACTTAACTCACCTAATAAAATATCTATTTCTTTAAAAATAGCATCATCTTTATCAAACAAATCAGACATTAAATTTTTATGAAAATCTTCTATAACTCCTAAGTTTTCAGATAATTTATCTGTTTTATTATAGTAAGCCTCTATAACCTCTTCAAAAGCATTTGTAATCTTACCCATTGCAGAAATTACCACTAATGTATTTTCTGTTCCTTCGTTTTGTAAAATACTTGTTATATTTTTTACACTTGCGGCATCTTTTACAGAAGCTCCTCCAAATTTAAAAATCTTCATTTCTAATTATTTTGAATAAATTTTGCTAAATTTTCTTTGTTCATTTGTACTACAGACCAATCATTTAAATAAGTAGCACCTGTGCTTTTGTAGAAATCGATGGCATTTTTGTTCCAATCAATTACTTCCCAAGCAACTCTATTAAAATTATTATCAAACGCATATTTTAAAACTGCTTTATAAAGTGCTTTACCTGCGCCTATTTTTTGCTTGCTTTTAGTTACAATCAAATCTTCTAAATGTATTGTTCTTCCTTTCCAAGTAGAATATCGTTCGTAAAACAACGCAATACCGATAATAGTATTTTCTTGTTCTGCCACATAAATCTTAAATTTAGGATCTTTAGAAAAACCATCATTTATTAAATCTTCTACAGTTATCTCTACAGCATCCGGTTCTTTTTCAAAAACAGCCAATTCTGTAATTAAATCTAATACAGCTTGCATGTCTTCTTCTTGCCCTAATCTTATTTTAAAGTCCATGTTTCTAATTTTTTGTCAAAGATAGTCCTTTCGTTTTCGCTTAAAAATAATTAAATATTTTGCACAGTTATTTTTGATTTGTTTAAATTTTAAAATAATAAATAGTTAATATGCAAAAAACAAGTAAGATTTTTACCAAAAAAAGCTGTACGAAAACGGTGTAGTTGTCTAAATTTTAGCATCTTTGTAACATTAACTATACACAACAACATGTTACCAAAAAAACAGACTTTAGGAGAATTTATTATTGAAAATCAGCACGCTTTTAAATACAGTTCGGCGAACTATCTAGTTTATTAAACTCAATTAGATTAGCTGCAAAAGTTGTAAATCACGAAGTAAATAAAGCTGGTTTGGTAGATATTATTGGTGCTCATGGAGACACAAACATTCAAGGTGAAGACCAACAAAAATTAGATGTTTATGCAAATGATAAATTTATACAAACACTAACTAGAAGAAATATTGTTTGTGGTATTGCCAGTGAAGAAGAAGACAGTTTTATCTCTATAAATAGTATCGACGAGAACAATCAAAATAAATATGTTGTATTAATAGACCCTTTAGATGGCTCTTCTAATATTGATGTAAACGTTTCTGTAGGAACAATTTTTTCTATTTACAGAAGAGTTACACCAACAGGAAGCCCAGTATAACTAGAAGATTTTTTACAAAAAGGTGTTGAGCAAGTTGCAGCTGGTTACGTGGTTTATGGTACATCTACAATGCTAGTTTATACTACCGGAGATGGTGTAAATGGTTTTACCTTGAACCCAGCAATTGGTACATTTTATTTATCGCACCCAAATATGACGTTTCCAGAAGATGGAAACATCTACTCTGTTAACGAAGGAAATTATTTCGATTTTCCGGAAGGTGTAAAAAAATATATAAAATACTGTCAAGAAGAAGAAGGAGAAAGACCTTACACAAGTAGATATATCGGTTCTTTGGTTTCAGATTTTCATAGAAATATGATAAAAGGAGGTATTTACATGTACCCAAAAGGTTCTAGAAATCCGAACGGAAAATTACGCTTACTTTACGAATGTAACCCTATGGCTTTTTTAGCGGAACAAGCAAATGGCTATGCTTCTGACGGTTACACTAGAACCATGGAAGTCGAACCAACAGAATTACACCAAAGAGTACCTTTTGTTTGCGGAAGTAAAAATATGGTAAACAAATTAGAGGAATTTATGCAGAAATACGGCGAATAAATCTTATTTATACTATTATAAGTTAACAAAAGGCTAATATTTTGTTCAACTGCATCATATTGAGTAAATTTACAGTATTAAAATAATACGAACTTTAAAACTTAAAAAAATGGCTTTTCAATTACCGAGAATTAGGATATGCATACGATGCTTTAGAACCTAATATAGATGCTAGAACTATGGAAATTCACCATACAAAACATCACAACGGATATACAACAAAATTAAACGGAGCAATAGAAGGAACTGATTTAGAAGGAAAATCTATCGAAGATATTCTTGCTAATTTAGATATGAGTAACGGCGCTGTAAGAAATAACGGTGGTGGATTTTACAATCACTCTTTATTTTGGACAGTAATGAACCCAAACGATAGAGGTTATTTATCCGGAGATTTAAAAGACGCTATTGAAAGCGCTTTCGGATCAAAAGAAGCATTTATCGACGCTTTTTCTAAAGCAGCAGCTACTCAGTTTGGTTCTCGGTTGGGCATGGTTATGTGTTTTACCAGGTGGTAAAGTAGAAGTTTGTTCTACACCTAACCAAGACAACCCATTAATGCCAGGTGTAAACTGCGAAGGAACTCCTATTTTAGGATTGGATGTTTGGGAACATGCATATTACTTAAACTACCAAAACAGAAGACCAGATTATATTAATGCATTTTTTAATGTAATTAACTGGAATGAAGTTGAGCGTAGATATGCTGCAGCAAAATAAATAGAAATCTTACTAATTAAGATAAAAAAAGCATCCTTTTTAAGGATGCTTTTTTAGTCTATATAATAAGGATTTAATCAATAATAATCTTTTTATTGAACAATCCCTTTTCTGTCTTAATAACTAAAACATATACCGCTTTAGACAGTTTGTTTAATTTAAAGTTTAACTCACTTTTATTACTATTTATATCCTGATTAAAAACTTCAGCTCCCAAAATATTAAACAACTTTACAGTTTCTATCTGATAATTAGATGTATTTTTAATTAAAAACTCGCCATTATCTCCTCCTTGAATACTTAATAAAAATTCATCCTCTTTAAAATCTTCATTAGTTAATGTTTTATCTGTAAAAGTGATGAAAAACCTATCATCATAAGTACCCGAGGCTAAATTTATAGATTTAGGAGCTTCATCTAAATTATAGAATTTATTTAAAACTCTATCATTTAAATACACAGGTGTATTAATTTTTATCTTTTCGCTTATAGAAAAAGTAACTTCTCGATCTTGATCTAACTGAACTACCATCGGTATTTCTAAAGATTCATCAAAATTAAACGTACCAGTAATAATATAAGGACTAGTAGAACCCTTAACTTTTAAATACAAATCTGTTGGTTGCAAGCCCCACATAACTGCATCGAAACCAATATCATACTCATCTGTTAAACCTCTAAACACTGTTGCTACTGTTCGGGTTCTAACTTCACTTTCAGATAAATTAAATTTAAAATCAATCTTTATGGTTGAAAAATCTCTAGTACTTTTTTGTTTTGATGATGTTTTAGCAACTATTACACCAGTATCAGATAAATCATTTAAGGTTCTTTGTGAATTTTTAAAAACTAAAGTACCAGAACCTGGTGTTTCTTTTGTCACAAAAAATCCCTGCCCAATCGGTAAATATCTTCCTCCACCGACTGTTACCCCACTAACAATAGTATTATAAGTTCCGAATAATCTCCTCTAACATGAGTATTATCAGAAGAACCGTTATAAATATAAATTACACCATTAAATTCTGATGAATTATCATTTATAAATGCTTCTGCATCTAGTGCAGAAGGATACGGGTTACCTATTAAATTAAATTTATTTTGATCTAATGTAAAAGAATAATCTCCATCGTTTGGTATACCAGAAAAAGTAAATGTAGCACCAACACTTTTCATATTCCATCCTTCTCCTGGAAGAAAAATAGGATCTGTTGGATCTACAAATCTTGTCCAATCACTAGCATTTACAAACTTAGCCAACCACCTAGAACTAATACTTATAGGCTCTGATGACGAATCTCCATCAAAATTAGGAGTAAAATTAATGTCAGCAGCTTCACCAACAGTTGGAGTTGGAGATGTAGCTACATTTGTTCCGTCTTTTAAAACATCGTTTATTGAAAAAGGAGTGCCTGGTGTTGTACTGAATTTCTTACTGGCGAAGACCAATAACCAGATTGATATACAGATGAGCTAGTTGCAGTTTGATCTACGAAAAGTTTACCTGTCCCTGAGTTTAAATTATTACCAGTTGTATGAGTTTGTACTAATTGAGAATTACCAACTAATCTTAGTTCACCGTTATTTAAAATACCATTTTTAACTTTTAGTAACACGCCGTAATTAACAGATAAAATTCCTCCGTTTTCAATCTCAATCTCTCTAACAACAGCATCCTCGGTTAACGTTAGCGAACCATTAGAAGTACTTTTTACCAACAATTTAAAACAGCCATCTGTTAAATCTGGCACATTGGTAGTAGCAGAACCATTATAGTATTGCGTATCATCAACAACTATTAAATCTTGGTATTCTACAGCAAAATAATCATTATTAGAAAAAACCACATTATTAGCTTGATATAAACCACCACCAATATCTGCTAAATCATAAGTAGATGTAGGCGATAATAAATCACTGTCATTATCTATAACTAATTTAAGTACAGCACAATCTTCTTTACTAGAAATATCTACGGATGATAAATCTAATATAAAACTAACGTCACCGACATCATTTCTTTTACTAACTCGCCATTTAGTAGAAGTTCTTTGTTGATAATTATCTTCATTTGTTTCAAAAACGATATCCTCTTTATTGTCTCTACCCCAAAATAAAAATTCATCATTTGCAAGACTACTTGGGTTATAAATTCTAACAATTCCTGTTCCTTGAGAATCTACATGATTAGAACCATCTGTTGCTTGACCAATACCCGCAACATCATAATCAAAATTACCAGCAGCTGAATCATCTTCATCGTAAAAATTATTTGAATTTAAGGTAATATTATATTTTGCAGATAAATAATTACTAACAATAATTCTCTCTGCTTCATTAATATATTTATTATACATAATTACCTCTGCAAAGTCTCCTTGATGCGCTTGTGAAGCTACATAATCACCATCATTTCCTCCTGCTCCATCATCTTCACTATCTTGTTCACCAGCCAAAGCTAAAGAACCGCCAGGAGTTATAATTCTACCACCAGGAAAATTAATATTTCTATCAGTTCCGTTAAGAGATGTATTTGCCGTTCCGGATGTTTGCCATCTATAACCAACAACATTCCAGTTTGCAGTGCTTACATTTAAGCCGAACCCCTTGCCTGATTAGTAACATACATAGACAAATTATTGCTATTAAATAATAGAAAATCGTTATTAAGAGCAGATGATGACGCATAAGATAACACTCCGTCACCTCCTTCATTTGCATTTTCAGTTTTATTCACATAGAAGCCGTAAATTGCTGTTGTTGGAAAGTTTGTGAAGTTAGTTTTTCTCAAACGTCTATTAGATTCTTCGAACCTAACCGCATCATAGCCGTTAACAATATTTTTCTTAATTATAGGCTGAAAAGTAACATCTTCTTGAGTTAAAGTTGAATTATAACCCGATAAATCTGACCAAGAAGCAAAAGGAGCATTGTCATTTTCAGAAATATCATCCGGATTTGTCCATAGCACAAGACTCGAAGTACCATCAATACTACCTACACCGCCGGGACCTAAATATCCTTCTGCTACAGGAGGCGGAGCAGTATAATTCACAGTAATTATCCAACTATTATTATCAACCTTATTTTCATTAACACTACAGCCAGCTCCTGTACCTTCCCAAATTACTCTTAAAACATCCATTTGAAAAGTCAAAACCCCTGAAACACTTACGCCATTTGCGATTGTTAAACCCGATCGAGCGTAAGATAATGTTCCTGGACTATCTCCTATACCTGCAGTATAATTGTTCTCACTTACAGCACCTTCAACATAAATTAATCTAGATCTTTGGTCTGACATCCAACCTTGAACACGTGCCGTCATTTGATAAACAACATCTACACTCGTAACAATAGATCCTGGCGGTACAATAACTTGCAACTCTGACAACGGAGCACATTGACTAGAATCCTCAAAACCTGTTGGAATATCTCCTAAACTGTACGTTGCAGTTGAAGTTTGGGCACTTAAAATAGCACCATAAAAAAGATAAAAAATAAAAATTATTCTTTTTGCTTGTTTTAACATCTTTAAAATTTTTTAAACTTGTTAACACATTACATAAGGTAATTCTTGGGGAATTTTTCTTACATCAATTTTAATATTGATAATGTTTATCTCACTAAAATAAGGATTTTATTTTGATTTTACAATTAATAAGCTCTTTTATCGTTTCCTTCATAGTAATTAATAAAAGCCTCATTTACAACTCTATGACCACCAGGTGTAGGATAATCTCCGGTAAAATACCAATCTCCTAAGTTATTAGGGCAAGCCTTATGCAAGTTCTCTACAGTTTGATAAATTACCTCTACATCTGCCTTAACATCTTTTGTTTTTAGCATTTGAGCAATTTTTGCTGATATTTCTTCTGTTGTAAATGGTGCGTAAATTTCTTTTACATAATTTACAATTTCTTCATCTGCCTTAGATTGTTGCTCTTTAGATTTTTTATAAACTTCACCTATAATACCTTCTTGATTTGTATCTTTTAATAATTCTATCGCAGCTTTAAACGCAATAAAAGCATCAATTTCGCCATATCTATACCATAACAATCTGGGTAGCGTATTTGAGGCGCAGATGAAACAACTACTATCTTCTTAGGGCTAAGTCTATCTAATATTTTAATAATACTTTTCTTTAAAGTTGTTCCTCTTACAATACTATCGTCTATAATTACAAGATTGTCTGTAGGTTTTACAACACCATAAGTAATATCATAAACATGTTCTACAAGGTCATCTCTAGAACTATCATCAGCAATAAATGTTCTTAACTTTGCATCTTTAATAGCTATTTTTTCAAAACGAGCTCTTTCAGATAAAATCTCTGTTACTTTTTGAGCAGATAACTTAGTACCACCTGCTAAGATTTTTTGTGTTTTTTGCTGATTAAGTAAATCTTCTGCAGCTTCCGTCATTCCGTAGAAAGAAGTTTCTGCAGTATTTGGTATGTAAGAAAAAACAGTGTTAGAAATATCGCTATCTATCGATTTTAATATTTTAGGAAACACTAATTTACCTAAGTTTTTTCTTTCTTCATAGATTGATGCATCACTTCCTCTAGAAAAATAAATACGCTCGAAAGAACAAGCTTTGTTTTCTCTTGGTTCTAAAACTTGTTTAATAGCTGTTTTACCATTTTTCTTAATAATTAAAGCATGCCCTCTTTCTAATTCTTGTACTTTATCAATTTCGATATTAAATACTGTTTGAATTACAGGTCTTTCTGATGCTACAACTACAACCTCTTCATCTTCGAAGAAATATGTAGGTCTTATTCCGTTTGGATCTCTTAAAACAAAAGCATCTCCGTGACCAACTAATCCTGCCATTGCATAACCACCATCCCAGTTTTTAGAAGATCTTTTAAAACTTTTTTTATGCTTAAATTTTCTTCGATATAAGGCGAAGCATTCTTTTTATTAAAACCTTTCTTTTTTGCTTTCTGATATAATTTAGCCACTTCATCTTCTAAGAAATGACCAATTTTCTCCATGACAGTTACTGTATCTGTAAATTCTTTTGGATGTTGCCCCAACTCTATTAACTCTTCTAATAAATGTTTAGAATTAGTCATGTTAAAGTTACCTGCAACAATTAAGTTTTGATGTTTCCAATTACTTTGACGTAAAAACGGATGCACACTTTCGATACTGTTTTTACCAAATGTACCATAACGAACATGACCTAAAAATAAGTTACCAATGTAAGGCATGTTTTCTTCTTGCCATGCTACATCATCTTTCTTATCTGGGTTTTGTTCTAAAACACCATTTAAGCGATCGTTAATTTGCCCAAAAACATCTTGTATTGGTTGCGATTTGTTAGAACGAACTCTGCTAATATATCTAGTACCAGGTTCTACATTAAACTTTACACTTGCAAAACCTGCACCATCTTGACCACGATTATGCTGCTTTTCCATTAATAAATACATTTTATTAATTCCGTAAAAAGCAGTACCGTATTTATCTTTGTAAAACTGTAATGGTTTTTTTAATCTAACAAGTGCAATTCCACATTCATGTTTAATAGCATCACTCATTTTTATAATATTTTTAGTTGTATTGTGTTGTTATTGTTGCAATTATATCAAAAAAATCCGCAGTTTAAACCGCGGATTTACATTAAGATAATTTTATATCAAATTGTGTTAAGTCTTTAAAAGCTTGTAAGCGCGTTTTAACTTCATCTGTTGTTAGCTCTTGCATGCGCTCTGTACCAAATTTCTCTACACAGAAAGAAGCTAAGTTAGAACCGTAAATTATCGCGTTCTTCATGTTTTCAAAAGATATATCTTCTGTTTTTGCTAGATATCCGCAGAAACCTCCTGCAAATGTATCTCCGGCACCAGTAGGATCAAAAACTTCTGCTAATGGTAATGCAGGTGCAAAAAACATTTTTCCTTCATTAAATAATAAAGCTCCGTGTTCTCCTTTTTTAATTACTACATATTTAGGTCCCATTGCGTGGATTTTCTTAGCAGCATTTACTAAAGAATATTCACCGGATAATTGGCGGGCTTCTTCATCATTAATTGTAATTACATCTACTCTTTTTAAAACAGTATGTAAATCATCTAAAGCAATATCCATCCAAAAATTCATAGTATCTAAAACTATTAGTTTTGGTTTTTCTGTCATTTGATCTAAAACAGAAGCTTGCGTTAACGGGTGTAAATTACCCAACATTACAATACCTGCATCTTTAAAAGAATCGGTACAACTGGTGTAAACGTTTCTAAAACATTTAATTCTGTTACTAAAGTATCTCTAGAATTCATATCGTTGTGATATTTACCACTCGAGAAAAAGTTTTACCTTCTTTATCTACTTCAATACCATCTGTATTAATTCCTTTAGAATTCATCATTTCTAAATAAGAATCAGGAAAATCTCCACCAACAACAGATACAACACCTGTTTCTACTCCAAATTGAGATGCTGCTAAACCTACAAAAGTTCCGAGCCTCCTAAAATCTTATCTGTTTTACCAAAAGGTGTCTCAATAGCATCAAAAGCTACTGTACCAACTGCTAATAATTTACTCATTTCTTATAATTTATGCGTAATTTTGCTTTTTACAATAAAACGCTTTTTGAAAGCGCAAAAATAAGTTTTAAAAATGACTATCAAAGAAATACAAGAAGAAATTATTGATGAGTTTTCTATGTTTGATGATTGGATGGATCGTTACGAATACATAATAGAGCTTGGTAAATCTTTGCCTATAATTGAAGATACACATAAATTAGACGAAAATTTAATTAAAGGATGCCAATCTAAAGTTTGGTTATATTCTGAATTAGATGCAGATAAAATTAAGTTTACTGCAGATAGTGATGCTATTTTAACTAAAGGAATTGTGGCATTATTATTGAGGGTATTCTCGGAACAAAAACCGGCAGATATTTTAACTGCAGAAACCACTTTTATAGATCAAATAGGTTTAAAAGAACATTTAAGCCCTACACGAGCAAACGGTTTGGTATCTATGGTTAAACAAATAAAATTGTACGCAATTGCGCAACAAACTAAATTACAGAATTAAGAAATTATATAATGACAGATAAAGAATTAGAAGAAATTGGAGATAAAATTGTAGGTGTTTTAAAAACAATTTACGATCCAGAAATACCTGTAGACATTTATGAGCTTGGTTTAATTTATGATGTTTTTGTTTCTGATGAAAATAATGCAAAAATTTTAATGACTTTAACGTCTCCGAATTGCCCAGTTGCAGAGAGTTTACCAGTAGAAATTGAAGATAAAGTTAAGTCTTTAAAAGAATTAAATAACTGCGAAGTAGAAATTACCTTCGACCCAACTTGGACACAAGAAATGATGAGCGAAGAAGCAAAACTAGAGTTAGGAATGCTTTAATTACATATAAATTTAACAGAAAAAGCAATTATTAATAATTGCTTTTTCTGTTAATACAACTTAAGTTTTTATTTATTTTAAACAATAAAGTAAAATTATAAATGGCAGAAGAAATTATAAATAGAGTAGCAAATAGCAAGTTAAAAACCTTTGACCTAGAAGAGATTTATCCTGAAGGAAAAAGAGTCTCATTTGATATTAAAGATTGGCTATTTGAAGAAATAATTTTGAAAGAAAAAGATTTTAGAAATGCAGTAAAAAATCATGATTGGTCTCAATACAAAAACTGTTTTGTAGCTGTTAATTGCTCTGTAGATGCAATTATACCTTCTTGGGCTTTTATGCTAATTGCTGCAGAAGCTACACCATATGCCAACAAAGTTGTTATTGGTAATTTAGAATTATTAGAAACTGTTTTATACCAAGAACTTTTAAATTTTGTCGATCTTAGAGATTATACAGATTGCCCTGTAATAATTAAAGGTTGTGCAGAAAAACCAATACCAGATTCTGCATTTGCTTTTTTAATTGCAAAACTACAACCTATAGCCAAATCTATTATGTTTGGCGAAGCTTGTTCTACAGTACCTTTATATAAATCGAAAAAATAAATTTACACATTTATAAATCAAAAAAATTAACATTAAAAACACTTATAATGAGAAGACTAGCAACCCTTCTTTTATTTATTTTTATAGCAAGTAATTCTTATTCTCAAAAGAAGAAACTAGACACTTTACCAAAGCCAAAATGGAAAGTAAACGGTAGACTTGCCTTTGTTTTTAATCAATCTTCTTTTTCTAATTGGGCTTCGGTGGCCAAAACACTGTTGCTGGAAACATCAATATAAATTACGATTTTAATTATAAGAAAAATAATTTAAACTGGGATACTCGATTATTATCTGGTTACGGTTTAAGTCATATCAGCGAAAAAGGCTACAGAAAAACAAACGATCGATTTGAACTAAATTCTTTATTAGGTATAAAAACAACAACTTATTGGTTTCTTTCTTTTATTGCCAATTTTAAAACACAATATACCAAAGGGTTCGATTATTCAAAAGAGCCTAAATTACTAGTGTCAGAGTTTTTATCTCCTGCTTATTTAACTTTTGGACCAGGAATGTTATGGAAAAAATCTGATGATTTAAATTTAAACATTGCACCAGCTACAGCCGGATATACATTTGTAAACGAGTTTTTCACAAAAGATTCCGGTAAATTTGGTGTAGACGAAGGTAAAACTCTTGCTTTTGGACTAGGTTTTAACCTTTCTGGTTACTATAAATTTGCCTTGATGAAAAACATTGAAATGGAAAACATCTTAACAATGTATACAGATTATCTTGCAAATGTTGGTAATGTCGATTTAGATTATCAAACAAATTTGCGTTTTACTGTAAACAAACATATTAAAATGCACATGACTTTTCATACAATTATTGATGATAACTCATCAAGTAAAATTCAATTTAGACAGCTTTTTGGTTTAGGCATGAATTATAGCTTCCACGAAAAAGTGACTTATTAATATTTTTATTGTCTAAAAGAATAAAAGTGTACTTTTGCACGCTTAAATTTAAAAATAGTCAACATGAAAAAATTATCAATCTTAATTTTATTGGTATTTATTAGCTTTTCTGCAAGCGCACAAACAGCAGAAGAATTAAAGAAAGAACAAGCTCCTAAAAAAGCTCAAATTGCTAAATTACAAGGAGAAGTTAATGCGATACAAGCAAAAATTGATGCTTTACCTGGTTGGAGAAAAGGTGCTTTTGGTACTATAGGTGCAAGTTTATCCGGTTTTAACAACTGGTACGCTAGAACAGCTCCTACTGCATCTGCAGGTAATATTGGTGTAACTGTAAATGGTTTTGCTAATTTAATTGAAGAAGACTTTTTCGGAGAAACTCTGCTGCAATTAACTTAGGTTGGGTTAAGTTAGATGAAAAAGGTGTTGCCGGAGACGAAGGTTTTGATACTGCTACAGATGTATTTACAATCTCTTCTTTATACGGTAAAAGATTAAATAAAAAATGGGCTTTATCTGCACTTGCAGAATACAGAACTACAATTATAGATAATTTTAACGATCCTGGTTATTTAGATTTTGGTGCTGGTCTTACTTGGACGCCAACAAGTAACTTGGTAGTTGTTATGCACCCAGGAAACTACAACTTTGTATTTAGTAGTGGTGAAACAGTTTTCGAATCTTCTTTAGGTGCTAAAATTGTTGCAGATTACTCTAAAAAATATGGTAAATTAAGTGTAAAGTCTAATTTATCTGTTTTTCAAAGCTATAAAACTTCAGACTTATCTAACTGGACATGGACAAACTCTTTTGGTTACACTGTTTGGAAAGGAATTGGAGTTGGTTTAGAATTAGGTTTACGTAAAAACAAACAAGAAGCATTAAACAATGCATTAATTGACAATCCTGCAGAAACTTTTTCTACTGTAGACAACAAATTACAATCTTATTATTTAGTTGGTATGAGCTATGCTTTCTAAATAGAAAACAATATTTTAAAAGAAACCTCAAGAAGAAATTCTTGAGGTTTTTTTATTTTGTGTAAATTAGCATCTCAAATAAATAATACATGACTTTATTAATAATTTTTGCAACAATTTCTATTTTCTTTTCTTTTTTATGCTCTATTTTAGAAGCTGTACTGTTAAGTATTACACCAACTTTTATCAATCTTAAAAAAAGTGAAGGTGAACAATATGCTACGCAATTAGAAACTTTTAAAAAAGATGTTGATAAACCTTTAATTGCTATTTTAACTATTAACACCATTGCACATACTGTTGGTGCAATTTTAGTAGGTGTGCAAGCAAAAGTTGCTTACGCAGAAATGTATGGTACAGATGTAAAAACGGTATTTGGCATTAAAATTACAGAAGATGTAATGGTTGGTTTAGTTTCTACTATAATGACAATTTTAATTCTAGTCGCATCAGAAATTATACCTAAAACCATTGGAGCTACTTACTGGAAACAACTTGCTAATTTTACAGCTAAAGCTTTAAACATAATGATTTTTCCGTTGAAATGGACAGGAATATTATGGATTTTACAATTAACAACAAAGTTAATTGGTGGCAAAGGTCATGGAAGTATTTTAAGTAGAGAAAGCTTTTTAGTAATGGCAGACATGGCAGAAAAAGAAGGTGTTTTTCAGAAAAATGAAAGTAAAGTTATTAGAAACTTACTTGGTTTTAAAGAAATTAAAGTAAATGATGTAATGACACCGAGATCTGTAATAGAAACCGCAGATGAAACTCAAACAATAAGTTCTTTTTATAACGATCATAAAAAATTAAGATTCTCTAGAATTCCTGTATTTTCTGAAAATCCAGATGCAATAACAGGTTACTTTTTAAAAGATAATTTATTGGAAGCAATTATTAATGGTAAAGGCGAAGAAACTTTAGCTACCATTAAAAGAGATATTGTTGTTACAGAAAGAGAATTATCTATACCAGATTTGTTTGACAAACTAATCAAAGAGAAAGAACACATCGCACTTGTAGTAGATGAATATGGTTCTGTTAGCGGTCTTGTTTCTCAAGAAGATGTGATAGAAACTTTACTTGGTTTAGAAATTATGGATGAAAGTGATTCTGTTGCAGATTTACAAGCTTTAGCAAGAAAATCTTGGGAAAACAGAGCAAAAAGAATGGGCATTATAAAAGAAGATGATTCAAAAGAATAATCTTTAAAATGAAAACATAAAAAAATCCTACTGCAATACTTCGCAGTAGGATTGTTTTTATTCTTCCTCTTTATATTCGTAATATAAAAAGTCGTTATAAGGAAAACGCTGAATATGTATTTTCTTTACTTCTTCGTACGTTTTGTCTTTAAAATCATCTAAATTTTCTTTATTTAGCGCAGAAATAAATATTGATTCTACTTCTTTATCGTTCATCCAAGTTTTTTTCCAGTCTTGTAAAGTATAATGCTCTTTGCCTTTTTCTGTTTCTAAATCATCTGCATCAATTGTTTCATGCTCGTAAGCATCAATCTTATTAAACACCATTAAGGTAGGTTTATCTGCACATTTAATATCATCTAAAATTGTATTAACAGATGCAATATGATCTTCAAAATTAGGATGCGAAATGTCTACAACATGCAATAACAAGTCTGCTTCTCTAACCTCATCTAAAGTAGATTTAAAAGATTCTACCAATTGTGTTGGCAATTTTCTAATAAACCCAACAGTATCTGTCATTAAAAAGGAATGTTTTTTATAACCACTTTTCGAACTGTTGTATCTAAAGTTGCAAATAATTTATTTTCTGCAAAAACATCACTTTTACTAATCACGTTCATAAGTGTAGATTTACCAACATTGGTATAACCTACTAAAGCAACTCTTACCATCTTACCACGATTCTTTCTTTGAATCGCCATTTGCTTGTCTATTGTTTTTAGACGTTTTTTTAATACGGATATTTTATCACGAATTATACGTCTATCAGTTTCAATTTCTGTTTCACCAGGTCCACGCATTCCAATACCACCTTTTTGTTTATCAAGGTGTGTCCAAAGTCTTGTTAAACGAGGTAACAAATATTCGCTTTGGGCAAGTTCTACTTGTGTTTTTGCAGAACTAGTTTGTGCTCTTTGCGCAAAAATATCTAATATTAAATTGGTTCTATCTAAAATTTTACAATCAAGAATTTTTTCGATATTTCTTAACTGTGCAGGCGATAATTCATCATCAAAAATAGCTGTACCAATTGCATTGGCATGTATAAAATCTTTAACATCTTCTAGCTTACCAGCTCCTAAAAAAGTTTTCGGATTTGGTCTTTCCATTTTCTGCACAAAGCGTTTAACAACAACACCGCCGGCAGTTTGTGTTAAAAACTCTAGTTCATCTAAATATTCATCAGATTGTGTTTCGTTTTGTTGCTGTGTAATTACACCAATTAAAACTGCTTTTTCTGAAATTGCTTCTTTTGCGTCTATCATAGAATGCAAAAATACAAACAATTCTTGTCTTTTAGGCTAAAAAAACCTTAGCAAAAGCTAAGGTTTATATTACTAATTCAAATTCAAAACAGAAAGTTTACAACGTTTTCTGCGCAACAAAAGTAGCTTAATAATAAAAGAACT
This sequence comes from Polaribacter sp. HA6-7, assembly GCF_055693625.1. Taxonomy (NCBI): domain Bacteria; kingdom Pseudomonadati; phylum Bacteroidota; class Flavobacteriia; order Flavobacteriales; family Flavobacteriaceae; genus Polaribacter; species Polaribacter sp. HA6-7. The sequence continues at coordinate 341,026 of NZ_CM146338.1, read as the reverse complement.
ATGTATTCTTTACATTAAGAAACCCTTTAATTTTTGTTAATTTAGTTTTGTTTTAAAAATTTTACAGGCACTCTATATGTTTTTAAAATTTCTAATTTTTCTATAGATGCTATTTGGTAGTTTAATCTATTTTTTATGAAAGAAGCTACATTCGGTTTTTTAGAATCTACAGATACAACAATTATCTCTCCTTTTTTGTTTATGATAAAGTCTACAGTAGTTTTTATGTTTGAGTCTAGATTTCCTTTATAGTTTCCTAATAATTCGATAATTTTTTTCTTAATTTTAAATCGATTTCTTTCACGTCGTCATTGTTGTTAGAAAACGTAGATACACTTGTCAATACTGCTACTAAAAATACAATTGCTAATTTTTTCATGATTAATTTTTTAAAATTTCTTTTTTTTGTGTTGCTAACTTGCACTGTAAAATTAGTTTAAGAGTTCGAAAAAAATCAAAATAAAATGTTATAAAAACAACTTTTTTAAGTTAGTAATCAGTTAATTACACCTGTTTTAACACTTAAGAAATATTGCTTATATTTTATTAAAAAAATTAAAATTTAAAGTGAGTTATCACTAAAAACCACAGTTTGATATCAATACTACAATACAAATAGCTTTTAGATTTTAATTCGATAAAATCACTAGTTAATTTAATGTAAAGTCTGTAGATTATTTTGTTACTTTTACCATTAAAATATTTATATGTTTCCTTCGATTAAGTCTTCTAAACAAAGTAAAAAAATTACAACAATTGGTTTTTACAATGTAGAAAATCTGTTTGATACAGAAGACAATCCTAAAACTTTTGATGATGATTACACAAGTGATGGAAAAAGAAAATGGACATACAAAAGATATAAAATAAAAATTAAAAAATTAGGCTCTGTAATATCTCAACTAGGTTTAAACAGATCTAAATATCCGCCTGCAATTGTTGGTTTGGTTGAAGTAGAAAACGCTAAGGTGGTTAGAGATTTAATAAATTCTTCTAACTTAAAAAAGCATCATTATGGTTTTGCACATTATGATTCTCCTGACGAAAGAGGTATTGATGTTGCCTTGTTATACAATAAAAGAGTTTTTGAATTTTTAAAATCAGAAACATTCCCAGTTTTTCTAGAAGATGACGAAGGCGAAAGAGATTATACTAGAGATATTTTAAAAGTTAGCGGTAATTTACATGGCGAACTTGTACATATAATTGTAAACCATTGGTCTTCTAGAAGAGAAGGTGCAGCAGAAACAGAACACAAAAGAGTTACCGCAGCAATTACTGCTAGAAATATTATAAAAGACATTAAAGACAAACATTACGATGCAAAAATAATTGTAATGGGAGATTTTAATGACGACCCAACAAGTAAAAGTGTAAAAACCTTGGTTTCTGATGATTTTATAAATCCGATGGAAACTATTTTAGACAGAGAAAAGCTGGGTTCTTTAACCTATGACGGTAAGTGGAATTTATTCGATCAGATTATATTTTCTAAAAATTTCACAGAAAAGAAAGAAGGAAAACTTTACTTTAAACACGCAGAAGTATTTAATAAAGAATGGTTAAAGATTTTTAAAGGAAAATTAAAAGGTAGCCCGTTTAGAACTTATATTGGTCCTTGGTATCAAGGCGGATTTTCAGATCATTTTCCGGTATATGCTTTTCTTAAGAAAAAAGACGACTAACTACTCTTTACCTACATTTTTAAAGGCACTTCTTAGTTTTTCATCATTAATAATATACTTTTTATATTTTCCATCTTTATATCTAAAATAAATAAATATTGGCATAAATATAAAAGATAAGTACAAAACGCCTAACCCCATTACAACTTGGGCTTTTTCGTGTTCTATATTAATTAAATATGCTCCTAATGCCATCCAAACTAAAAAGATAACAAACATTATTTTTAACGCTAATTTCATGTTGCAAAATTACAAAAGTTCTATCTTTAATTTCTAATTTTATTAAAAATGAAATCGATTTTAGTATTTTTACTTGGTTTATTACTTATTTCTTGCACTTCAAACAAAAATAAATTTAAAATGAATAACAAAATTGTGATTGCTCACAGAGGCGCTTCAGGTTATTTGCCGAACATACGCTAGAGTCTAAAGCCATGGCTTACGCAATGAAACCAAATTTTATAGAGCAAGATTTAGTACTTAGTAAAGATGATGTTCCTATTGTTATTCATGATATTTATTTGGATGATGTTACAGATGTTGCAATAAAGTTTCCTCATAGAAAAAGACAAGATAATAGGTTTTATGTAATAGATTTTACTTTTGATGAATTGCAAACTCTTAATGTTTACGAGCGTTTTAACCCAAAAACTGGCAATCAAGTTTATAAAGACAGATTTCCTTCCAAAACAGGTAACTTTAAATTACATTCTTTGCAACAAGAAATAGAATTGATACAAGGTTTAAATGCTTCTACTGGCAGTAATATCGGAATTTATCCAGAAATTAAAGCTCCTGAATTTCATAAAAATGAAGGCAAAAAACTAACAGAAATTGTTTTAAAAGTTCTTACTGATTATGGCTACACAACAAAAAAAGACAATTGTATTTTACAATGTTTTGATGCTAAGGAATTAGAACGAATTAGAAAAGATTTAAAGTCTGAATTGTTTTTGGTGCAATTGATAGAATTTACTGAAGAAACTAAGCAGTTAAATCATTTTGCAAGTTATGCCGACGGAATTGGGCCTTGGTACAAACAAATTTTAGATAAAAAAGTTGATGGTAAATGGCTGTTTACTTCTTTAGTTTCTGATGCACATCAATTAGATTTAAAAGTGCATCCTTATACATTTAGAGCAGATGCTTTAGATGAATTTTCTACGTTCGAAGAAATGATGCAAACCTTAATTTATGAAGCAAATATAGACGGTGCTTTCACCGATTTTCCTGATAAAATGGTAAACTTTATAAACTCTAATAATTAATATGGATAAACTTGTTTATAAAATTAGTCATGCTACAAATAATTTACAGATTTATAATACTGAAGATGAGTTTGCATTTTTTTCTAGTTGGTTTTTAGAATTTGGTAAAACAACCGCAGAAATTTACAATACAGAAGAAGAAATTATTTATAAAATTACCAAGAAATTTAAATTCGGAAATGGCGAATTTCTTATGAAATTGAAACTAAAAAAGGGAAAAAACTAGTTTTAATTTCCGGTAATAAGCAAAATTCAATTTTTAAACTTCAATTAAACGACTCTAATTTTGAGGTTAAAATTCACTATTTTGACAAAAAATCTATTTTTAAAAACGAAGTTAAAATTGCAGAAATAGACGAATCTTTTTTCTCCTCTAAAGAAAAAAACATTAGTAGTGTATTGCTTTCAAATAAAGAGGATTTAGAATTAATCTTTCTTATATTTTCTTGCTTAAAAACAGGCGAAACACATCAAAAGCCGATAATGAAATCTCAAAAAGAATGGATTTCTATAAAAGAGGAATGGTCTTCTTAAAACCACTATAGCTTTGGCAAGCTTTTTAGCCCTGATTGAAGCGGCATCCTTTTTATTATTAATTTGTGAAGTATGAATAAATTAATAATAAAAAGATATAGCAGAAAGCAGGCAATTGCTTCTAAAAAAACTAATTAGTAACTTCTATTAATTTATTTCTATACGCGGTTAATAATTTCGATTTCGAGATAAAACCAACATATTTTTCGTTTTTTACAACGGGTAAATTCCATGCGTTGCTTTCTTTAAATTTTTGCATCACTTTTTCTACCGAGTCATTATGAAAAATTATTGCTGGTGCAGATTTCATAAAATCTGAAACAAAAGTTGTTTCGTATTGTGATTGATCAAACATCATTGGTCTAACATCATCAAGTAATACAATTCCTAAAAAGCGTTTTTCGTTGTCTAAAACCGGAAAAATATTACGTTTTGATTTTGCCACTGCATTTTTCAACATTCCGCCAAATGTAGTTTACGGTGTAATTGGTATAAAGTTTTTTTCTATTAATGTATCTATTCGCATCATCATTAAAACATTTTTGTCTTTGTTGTGCGTAATTAATTCCCCTCGTTTTGCCAACTCTACCGTATAAATAGAGTTAGAAATAAAGTATTTTGTAAAAGCAAAACTAATAGCAGCAACCAACATTAATGGTACAAATAAATCGTAACCACCGGTAATTTCTGCAATTAAGAAAATTGCGGTTAAGGGTGCATGTAAAACTCCGGCCATTAAACCTGTAATACCAATTAATGTAAAATTAGATTCTGATACAGAAAAACCTAATTGATTGATAATTTTAGCTATTGCATTACCCAACACAGAACCCATAAATATTGTTGGTATAAAGATGCCTCCAACTCCGCCAGCAGCAAATGTGGTTGTCATTGCAATTGCTTTAAAAATGGCAATTATCAACAACATAAAACCTACCATATATGCGTTATTTAAATCTACATTATAAGGTATATCTTTTAAAGCATTTGCTGTATTACCATTTAATAAACTATTTATTAAACCATAACCTTCACCGTATAAAGGCGGAATTAAATACAACATAATTCCAATAGCAATACCGCCAATAATCAATTTTTTAAACGGACTCGAAAATCGCTCGAAAAAACGTGTTATTGCAAAATACATTTTAGAAAAATATACAGATGCTATTCCTGTAAAGAAAGCCAAAACAATATAAAAAGGAATATCTTTTACTTGAAAGACATCTACCAACTTAAACCCAAACAAAACATCTGTTCCTGCAAAAAAATAAGAGGTAATTATTGCCGAAACTGATGCTAACAATAACGGAACCAAAGATGCAAATGCTAAATCTAAACTAAAAATTTCGACTGCAAAAATAATAGCAGCTACAGGCGCCTTAAACATAGAAGACATTGCACCAGCAGTTGCACAACCAATTAACAACAATCTGGTTTTTGCATTCATATGAAACAATCTAGCAACATTAGATCCCAAAGCCGCACCAGTACTTACCGCAGGCCCTTGTAAACCTGCAGAACCACCAAAACCAACTGTTAACGGTGCTGTTATTAAAGAAGCAAACATTTTGTAACGTTCTATAATTCCGTTTTTCTTAGAAATAGAATGCAATGTTGTAGATATACCGTGCCCAATTTCTTTTTTAATAATAAACTTTTTAATAGAGTACACTAAAAACAAACCAATTATAGGAAAGATGAAGTACAACGAATAATGGTAATCTTTTATTAAATTTCCTTCTAATAAATCTTCTATTACAAAGGTTAAATACTTTAATATGAAAGTTCCAATACCTGCTAAAAAACCCACAAAAACACTTAAAACATAAATAAACTGTCTTTCAGAAATATATTTATATCTCCAAATTAAAACCTTTTTAAGTATTTTATATTTGTTCGGCATTTAGTTTTTAATAGATAGAAAATCTGTACCTAAATAAGTATTGTCTTTATTAAAATACCAAGCTCTTGCTTTTGGCATTTTAATATCATTTACGGTTTCTAAATTAGAAAGTATAATGTATTCACCATCATTTTTGGTCACATCTTTAAAAAATTGATACACTTGCATTGCATACGTTTTAGGATCAAAATAAAAGTACCAAGTATCTTTACCTACTTCTTTACTGTAAGTTGCTTTTAACACCAAATAGTCTTTTCCTTTAAAAGTTTTCTTTGCTACTTTTTGATCGATAATTGTACCATTATCTTGTAATTTCATTGGCAAACCGTACAAATAAGTGTAATAGTTTTTCATGAATTTTGCACGTTCGCAATTTAAACTGTATTTCTTTTTTTGTGCTTCGGATGGATTTGTATTACCATTAATAGCAAAACTGCAATCTGTTTTATGCACTGCATATTCTGTAATAATTGTATCTCTTGCTGCTTTTAAAAAAAGTATTGTTACGGCAAATTAATTCTGATTCTACTTTTTCTAGGACTTCGTTTTGGGGTTTCCATCGTTACAAAAAATTCTCCGGAAAAGGTAGACCAATTACCATTTGGATCGTGAAAATTAATTGCTTTCTCCAAAAGTTCATCTCCAGTAATTTCTTGAGAAAGTAGAGTTATCGATACTAAAAGTAAAAAAATGTAGCTAAGTTTTTCATAACTTAAAAGTAATAAAAAATCCCGCAAAAGCGGGATTTCTAATTTTATTCTTTATCTTGAATATTTAATTTCAAACTTAATTCTGTTAGTTGCTCATCGTCTATAAAAGCCGGTGCATCTATCATTACATCTCGACCGAATTATTTTTTGGAAACGCAATAAAATCTCTAATTGTTTCTTGTCCGCCTAAAATAGCAACCAATCTATCTAAACCAAAAGCCAAACCTCCGTGAGGTGGCGCTCCGTATTCAAAAGCATCCATTAAGAAACCAAACTGTGCTTTCGCTTCTTCCTCAGAAAAACCTAAATGCTTCAACATAGTCGCTTGAATTTGCTTGTCGTGAATTCTAATAGAACCTCCACCAATTTCGTTTCCGTTTAAAACTAAATCATACGCATTTGCTTTTACTTCTCCTGGTTTAGAATCTAACAATTCTAATTGCCCAGGTTTTGGCGAAGTAAATGGATGGTGCATTGCGTGGTAATGCCCAGTTTCTTCATCTAATTCTAATAATGGAAAATCGATTACCCAAAGTGGCGCAAATACTTTAGGATCTCTTAGGCCTAAACGTTCCGCTAACTCCATTCTTAAAGCAGACATTTGTGCTCTTACTTTGTTTGTTTCTCCGGACAATACACATACTAAATCACCTGGTTTTGCACCTGTAATTTCTGCCCATTTTGCTAAATCTTCTTGATCATAGAATTTATCTACAGAAGATTTAAATGTTCCGTCTTCGTTTACACGTGCGTAAATCATACCTAAAGCACCAACTTGCGGACGCTTTACCCACTTTATAATATTATCTATTTCTTTTCTTGTATATGCGTTTCCGCCAGGAACTGCAATACCAATTACCAATTCTGCAGAATTAAAAACACCAAAATCTTTGTGTTGTGTAACAGCATTTAACTCGCCAAACTCCATACCAAAACGAATATCTGGTTTGTCGTTTCCATACAAACGCATTGCATCATCATACAACATTCTTGGAAATTTATCTACCTCTACATTATTTACTTCTTTTAGTAAATGACGTGTTAATCCTTCAAAAATATTTAAAATATCTTCTTGTTCTACAAACGCCATTTCACAATCAATTTGTGTGAATTCAGTTGTCTGTCTGCACGTAAATCTTCGTCTCTAAAACATTTTACAATCTGAAAATATTTGTCCATTCCACCAACCATCAACAATTGTTTAAATGTTTGTGGAGATTGTGGTAATGCATAAAATTGCCCTTGATTCATTCTAGAAGGTACAACAAAATCTCTTGCGCCTTCGGCGTAGACTTTATTAAATATGGCGTTTCGACTTCTATAAATTCTTGATCAGACAAGTATTTACGAACTTCCATTGCTACTTTATGACGAAAAATTAAACTGTCTTTAACAGGGTTTCTTCGAATATCTAAGTATCTATATTTCATTCGAATGTCTTCTCCTCCATCCGTTTTATCTTCAATTGTAAATGGTGGTAATTTTGCTTCGTTTAAAATTTCTAATTTAGAAACCAAAACTTCTACCTCACCAGTTGGTATGTTTGTATTTTTAGATTCACGTTCTATTACCGTTCCTGTAACTTGTATTACAAATTCTCTACCTAAAGATTTTGCCTTATCCATCATTTCTTTTGGCGTGCGTTCTTCATCAAAAATAAGCTGAGTAATTCCGTATCTATCACGTAAATCTACCCAAACCATAAAACCTTTATCACGTGATTTTTGAACCCAACCCGCTAAGGTTACCTCTGTATTTATATGCGATGCTCTTAACTCGCCACAAGAATTACTTCTATACATTATTTCTAAAAATTTAAGATGCAAAATTAAACAATTTCCTATTAATATTGGTTTTTTGGGCGTTCATTTCTTATCAGAAATGGCCCGCTTTTCGCACTCGCTTTTTTCGTACCTCAAAAGAGCTCAAACAATTGCTACAATCGGTAACGCAAAATCCGTCTTATTCTTTGTAAATTTGCTTTATGAGCGTAATAAACATTCAAGAAAAATTTAACTTGTTTCAAGACTTATGGTCTCCAAAAAAGTTGGTCAATTAAACGGACAACAAGTATTATTGGCAAAATTAAAAGGCGAATTTGTTTTTCATAAACACGACAATGAAGACGAACTTTTTCTAGTTATAAAAGGAACTCTAGATATCGAATTACGAGATAAAACAGTAACTTTAAACCAAGGAGAATTTTATATTGTACCTAAAGGTGTAGAACACAAACCTATTGCAAAAGAAGAAGTACATGTTGTTTTATTTGAACCTTTAAATATAAAACACACCGGAGATGTTATTGCAGATATTACTGTTGAAACGTATGAGTCTATTTAACAATAAACTGTTATTAGTTTTTCTTTTTGATTACTGATAATTAAGAAACGATTAAAAACAATGAGTAAATTATATTTAGTACCAACACCAATTGGTAATTTAGAAGACATGACTTTTAGAGCTATAAAAGTTTTAAAAGAAGTAGATTTTATTTTAGCAGAAGATACACGCACAAGTGGCAAATTATTAAAACATTTTGAAATTGCTACGCAAATGCACAGTCATCATATGCACAACGAACACAAGTCTGTAAAAGGAATTGTACAAAGAATTCAAAACGGAGAAACGTGTGCTTTAATTTCTGATGCCGGAACACCTGCAATTTCAGATCCTGGTTTTTTACTAACTAGAGCTTGTGTAGAAAATAATATTGATGTTGAGTGTTTACCTGGCGCAACAGCTTTTGTACCAGCACTAGTAAACTCCGGATTGCCAAATGACAAATTTGTTTTCGAAGGATTTTTACCCGTAAAAAAGGGAAGACAAACTCGTTTTCTTTTTTTAGCCGAAGAAAAAAGAACCATGATTTTTTACGAATCGCCACACAAACTGTTAAAAACTTTAGGCCATTTTATAGAATATTTTGGAGCAGAAAGACAAGTTTCTGTTTCAAGAGAACTCACAAAAATGTTTGAAGAAACTGTAAGAGGAACCGCAACTGAGGTTTTGGCTCATTTTACAAAAAAACCTCCAAAAGGAGAAATTGTAGTAATTGTTGAAGGAAAATCATCTAAATAAAACTAAAAACCTCAATAAATAGAAAAATTATTTATTGAGGTTTTTAATTATCGCTTAATAAAATTCTTAATTCTTCGTTGTAATTAATATCACACCATTTGGCGCATTATATTTTTTCAAAGCTTTTTCACCTTTTAAAACCTCCATTTTTTCAATATATCTTGGCGCTAAAGAGTCTAAAACTTTTCTACTTGAAACCACACCATCTATAATTACTAGCGGCTCCTTTTTAGTGTCTTTAGTTAATAATTTCTCTTTTTTCTTTATCAGACCAATCTATAGATTTATACTGCTTTGTATTAATTATAATGACTCCATTTGGCGCATTATATTCAGCTAACGCCTTTTCTCCTTTTAAAATATGCATCGATTCTATTTGAGATTGATCTATTAACTCAACAGGAAACTCAAACTTTTTTCCGTCTACTATAATTAGTGGCTTTTTATCATCTTTTACTTTTACATATAAGTTTTTCTTATTTGCATTTTGAGCTAAAGCAGTAAAATTACACGCCATTAATAGTACTAATAAGATGGTTATTTTTTTCATGATATTTATTATTTTAATTTAGTTTTTATTCTTGTTTAGTATACACAATTATCAATTCGTCTTCAAAAATGATGGTTTCATTATTAGTAAACATACTTCTTGCTTCATTAAGTAAAAGTTCTTTTTCTTCAATGCTCTGCTTATTATTAGAAAAACTATAAAATGCTAACGTAATTAAAACCGCTACAGAAGCTACAGCTCCAAAAAATTTATATCTAAAACTGTATTTGTTTGCTATTTTAGGTTCAAAAGAATTCCATAGTTTATCATTAAAATTATTTGGAGCAACTTTTTTGTTAGTTTTTACAAAATTTGCCCAATTTCCTAATCCTTCTTCGGTATTATTTACACTATCAAACAAATAAGCTTCTTCTTCTAAAGTAGTATTACCTAACTTATATTTTTCTACTAAGTTTTTAATATTTTCCTCTTTCATAACTGTATGTTTTTTCTAAGGTTGTACTAATTTGTTTTCTCGGCTCTAGAGAGTAAAACTCTTACATGCGAGGTTTTAATTTGTAATGCGGCAGCTATTTCTTCAAAATCGAAACCATCTAAATCTCTCATTATAAATACTTCTTTCTGTTGCTCTGGTATCGTTTTTAAAATTGTACTTATGTGGCTATTCAACTCTTCCCATTCTAAATTTAGATGCTCATTTGTAGATTTTACTAATTTTAAAACATCCGAAGAATCTTCTAGTAAAACTTTCTTTTTTCTTAATAAATCTAAACAATAATTACGAGCAGTTAAGACTACAAAACCCTTAATATTAGGATGTTTACTTAACTGTTTGCGCTTGTGCCATAATTTTATCATTATTTCTTGTATTGCATCTTCTGCTTTAGAAGTACTGCCCAACATTCTACTTACCATAGGAAATAGCAATTCTGATAATGGAAAAACGCTATGTTTAAAGTCTTGTTTGGTCATTCTATATATATAACGTTAAAGTAGATATATTTATAACAACGATTTGGTTTTTATTTGAAAATTCTTAAAAATTTGATTTTACTTATAGTATTTTTGACTTGATAATCTTATTTCATTCAAAAACAAAAAAATGATCATTCAAGAATTTAAGACAAAGTTAAAATCGAATCCTAGCGCTATATTATTTGCTGATACAATGCAAGTAATAGAAGACAACTATAATTTTACACCAACTGCTTTTAAAAACGGAACTATCGAAAATAAAGCAGGTGAAAATGCTGGTTCTTGTAAATTATTTGCTTTTGCAAAACTTCAAAAATTGACAAAAGAAGAAACTTTATTTTGTTTTGGTGAACATTATAAAAATGTTTTAGAGGATGCAAACGGTACTTCTCACCAAAACATTAGAAACTTTATGAACACAGGTTTTGATGGTTTAACTTTCGAAAGTGAGGCATTAACTTTAAAGTAAACAAGTTCATAAAATTAGTAATTGCATTAAACTTAGGTTTTATTCTGTTCTATTTTTGATGAAAATCTAATTTTATGGAATCTAAACATTACGACGTTTTTGTAATAGGAAGCGGAATTGCAGGACAAACAGCAGCTAAAATTTGTGCCAAAAACGGACTAAAAGTTGCTATTGCAGACAAACAAGCCTTTGGCGGCACTTGCGCTATTAGAGGTTGCGATCCTAAAAAGGTAATACTTCAGTTTGCTGATATTCTAAAAAAAACAGCAGATTTAAAAGGTTTAGGTATTAAAAAAGTTCCAGAAATTAGTTGGAAAGACATCTTAAAGTTTAAAGATTCTTTTGTAAAAAAAGTTCCTAAAGAAACCGAAGAAAATTTAACGGAATTAGGCATCGATTTATACCATCAAACTCCAAAATTTAAAAGTAAAAATGAACTTTTAGTTGAAGGAAAGTTAATTTCTGCAGATAAGTTTGTTATTGCAACTGGTTTAACACCAAGAAAACTAAACTTTAAAGGTGTTAATTTCTTAAAAACATCTAATGATTTTTTCAATCTAAAAAAGTTACCAAAATCTGCAACTTTTATCGGCGCCGGTTATGTTGGTATGGAGTTTTCTTATCTTTTGGCTACACTTGGTTGCAAAGTTACAGTTATTGATAGAGGTGAAATGGCATTGTCTCAATTCGAACCTTTTTTGGTTAAAAAACTTATAGATAAAATGCAAAAAAGTGGTATTAATTTCATTTTTGAGGCAGAAATTGATTCCGTAGAAAAACTTAGAAAAAATTTTAGGGTTCATTTTAAACATAATAACAAGATAAAAAAGGTTAAATCTACCGTAGTTTTTAATACTTCGGTCGGGTGCCAGCAACAAATTTATTAGATTTAGAAAACGCAAATATTAAAAACGACAATACTGGTGTTTTAGTAAATAATTATCTTAAAAGTAATAGCAATAAAAATGTATATGCTTGTGGCGATGTTTCTAGCAAATCTTTACCATTAACAACGCTTTCTGGTTTACAAGGCTATATTGTTGGTAACAATATTTTAAAAAATAATTCAAAAAAATTTAGCAATCCGCTGGTACCTTCTGTCGTATTTACAAATCCTAATTTGGCAACAGTTGGCTTAACAGAAGAAAAAGCTAAAGAGCAATATAATGCTATCAAAGTTTTTAAAGGCGATGCATCTCACTTTTACAATGCAAAAAAAGAAAATGCAGATTTGTATGCTTATAAAATAATTGTAAATGATAAAACAAAAGTTATTGTTGGTGCTCATTTATTATCCGCAGAGGCAAATGAATGCATTAATATTTTTTCGATGGCAATTCATCAAAAAATGACGACTAAAGAATTTAAAAAGCTTATTTTCACATATCCTTCTTTTGCTAGCGATTTAAAGTCGATGCTAAAAGATTCAGATTAATATACGTGAAACAACTTTTATCAGAAATAAAAAATTGCAGAATTTGCGAACCTCATCTAGATTTAGGAGCAAATCCTGTTGTTACCGCTCATAAAAATTCGAAAATTGTAATTATTGGGCAAGCTCCCGGAACAAAAGTGCACAAATGCGGAATTCCTTGGGATGATGCAAGCGGGAAACAATTACGTAAGTGGTTAAATGTTACTGATAAAGATTTTTATGATGTTGAAAAATTTGCCATAATTCCGATGGGTTTTTGTTACCCAGGAAAAGGAAAATCAGGCGACAAACCTCCAAGAAAAGAATGCGCTCCGCAATGGCATCAACAATTATTCGATTTTATGCCAAATTTAGAATTGGTTATTTTAATAGGCATGTATGCGCAGAATTATTACTTAAAAGAAAAAGCAAAAAGAACACTTACAGAAACGGTAGATAATTATCCAGAGTATTTACCAAGCTATTTTGTGCTTCCGCATCCTTCGCCAAGAAATCGATTTTGGTTAACAAAAAATCCTTGGTTTGAAAAAAATGTAATCCCTACCTTACAAAAAACAGTTTCTAAAATTATCAAATAAAAAAACTACATTTATAACTTCTAAATTTAGAGTTATGCTTAAAAAAATAGTTGCCTTTTTACTAGTATCAATACTTATAATCAATTGTAAAAAAGAAGGTGAAGTTGTTATACTTTCTACTGATAATTATTCTGATGTAATTAATAAAGAATTTACAGGAGATTTAGCTTACGAAACAACTGCTTTTGTAGAAAAATATTGGCGTGTAGTTGGTAATACCGGCTTTAACGAAAGTGTTTTTAATATTGCTAAAAACTTAGAAAAAGCAGGTTTTACTTTAGAAGAAAAGGCTACCGAAAGTAATTTATTAACCTATAGAATAGAAAAAAGACCTTTAAAAAGATCAACTTGGGAATCTGTAAATGCTAACGTAAAAATTAAAGGAGATGCTACTTATTTGTTAGAGCACGCAACCAATAGAAACATGATTGCATTAAACTCTTATAGCACACCAGAAAAAGGAATTGAAGCTGATGTTGTGTATATTAAAGATGTAAAAAATCTTGCTAAAACAGATGTAAAAGGTAAAATAGTATTTGCAGAAACAAGTCCGTATAGAATTTTTAAGACAGCAATTATTGATGGCAAAGCAGCCGGAATTTTAACCTATAATAATCCTGATTATTTACAACGAGAAAAAAACAAAACTTCTATTCAGTTTCGATCAATTCCTTTAGATACCGTTCATAAACCTTGGGCAATTGCACTCTCTTTTGAAGCTAAAGAACGCTTAAAAAAGTCTTTAGAAAAAGGAAAAGTAACTTTAAATGTAAACGTAGAAACTAAAATTTATCCATCCGAAGAATTAACAATTGTAGCAGATATTAAAGGTACAGAAAGACCTAAAGAACGTTTGGTATTTAGTGCGCACATACAAGAACCTGGCGCCAATGATAATGCTACCGGGGTTGGTGTTGCTCTAGAAATGGCAAGTTTAACAGCAAAATTCATAAAAGAAAAAAGCTATAATCCTAAAAGAACCCTAACTTTTTTATGGGGTGATGAAATTGTTTCTACAAGAAGATATGTTCAAGAAGATTCTATTAGAGCAAAAAATATAAAATGGGGAATTTCTTTAGATATGGTTGGTGAGAATACTGATAAAACTGGCGGAGTTTTCCTTATCGAAAAAATGCGAGATCCGAGTGCTATCTGGACACGCGGAAATGATAAACACACAGAATGGGGTGGTTCTAAAATGAGTTTAGACCAAATGAAACCGCACTATTTAAATGACTTTTTAATAAATAAATTTAAAGCTCAAGGTAAACTTGCTAATTGGCAAGTAAGTACAAATCCTTTTGAAGGTGGTAGTGATCACGTTCCTTTTTTAAGGGAAAATATACCGAGTGTTTTATTTTGGCACTTTACAGATCAATTTTACCATACAGATAATGACAGAATTGATAAAGTTTCTAAAACGACTCTTAAAAATGTAGGAACAACAGCATTAATTGCCGCATATACTTTACTAAATGCTGATGCGAAAACAGCAAAATCAATTATAAATGAAATTGAAACCGCTGCAAAAAATAGACTTAATGAAGAACTTAAGCAAAGTAAGATAGCTATAAACAACAATCAATCTCTAGAAACGCAAATAGAAATTATTACTGCTTGGAATAATTGGTATCAAAAATCAATAGAAACTACAACAGATTTAGTTATCAATAAAAATGATATTACTAAAGAAATCGATCGTTCTAAAAAGTTAATAGATTCGATATCTAAAACTATTATATTTAAGCTTACAAAAAATTAAAGCATTAATTTTTGTTTGCTCTTTTCTATTTTTTGATACATTTTATTAAAAAACATTTTTCTAGCAACAGAGCTTTCGCCGAAATATTTGTAGAATATTGCAGTTGTTTATTTAAATGTTTTTCTACTTGAGCACTAGTTTCTATATCTGTTACTTTAAAATAAGTTAGATTAGTATAGGGCACAAATGCTTTTTTTAAAGTATCTGTTTGCATAAAGATAGTATCTGATAAAGAGATAAGATTATTGCAATATAATTTAAAAGTATTATCGTTTACCGCTCTCTTTTCATTTTTAGCCTGTTGTTCTAATTGCTGTAATGTATTTACCAATCCTTCTAAAATTGCTATAGCTTCATCTTCTTTTAATAAGCCAATTTCAAAAAAGTAAGTTATTTGGTTTATTAAATTATCTATTGTAAAATCGTTCCAAATTTCTATTAAAGCTACTTTTTTATAATTATCTACAAAAGAATCATAAGCATTTAAAATGGTATCTGAAGGGTTGAAATTAGCAAAAGAAATTGTTTTAACATTCTCTTTTTTGGCAACATACTTACTAGCAGATATATTCTAAATTTTTTAAAATACTATTATTAATATAATAACAAGGTAGATCATTTGCACAACTTATAATTTTTCCTTTTTTAGAATTTAGTACTGCCTGAATTTCAATATTACAAGTATTAAAATAATTGTATAAGAAATCTATAGAAATTTCACCGTGGGTTTTCTCTACACTTATCACCTTATTTTCTGATGAATTTTCTGATGATAAATTTTTAAGATCTAAATTGTAGTGTTTAGATAAAACAAGCGCTTCGTTTAAAGTAAGTGCTGTTTTACCTTTAACTCTTCTGTAAGCTGCATCGTAATTTATATCTAAAACACTAGCAACGTCTTCTATTAAAGAGACATTTTTTGGTAAGTTTTCTCTAATTAACTTAAATAATCTTTCTTCTGCCTTATTCATTCTATCCTTTCATTCACTTCTATCAAATTTTACAAAATATAATTTGCCATTTTGTGAAATTTGCAATAATAACCTTCTTTATTTGACTAAATTTGAAATTAAATTGAAGAGGTTGGGGGACCTTTACATTTTAAAAAACAAGCCTTTTCAGTATTATTTGAAAAGGCTTTCTTTTTGTAAATATAAAAAGTTTCTACATAATTTTAAAATTAAACATGTTTACCAACTTCAAAACCATGTTTTCCTAAGTACTTATCGCCACTTTCAATTGCATCTTCTTCTAGGGTTGTTCCCATAGAGTCATTCCATCTATTTAAGTAGCCAAATAAAGAAATTACACCTAACATTTCTACAATTTCTCCTTCGTTCCAATATTTATATAATTCTTCTTTAATTTTTGCATCTACAGCATTTGGCACCATTGATGCTGCTAAAGAAAAATCTAATGCTACTCTTTCTGCATCAGTAAAAGCAGGATGCGTTTTATACTCCCAAATATTATCTAATTGCTCTTGTTCTGCACCATAACGCTCTGCAGCTCTAATTGCATGTGCTTGGCAATATCTGCAACCAGTAGCGTTACTAGAAACCCAAGCAATCATTCTTTTTAACGCAGAAGTTACTTTGCCTTCGTTTACCATAACTGCTTTATTTAGATTGATAAAAGCTTTTGATATTGCAGGCCTACGCTGCATTGTTAATACTGAATTAGGACAAAAACCTAAAGTTTCATTAAAAAATTCTGCTAACTTTTTTGTTTCTAAATCGTGCTCTGCTTCTAGAGGAGTTACTAATGCCATATTTTTATATCTTTAATTAATTTGTGCTTACATTTGTATTAAAGCACAATTTAATACTTCATTTTTAAAAAATAGATTTTATGATTAAAAATACAGTTACAACGGTTTGGACACAGAAATCGCAATTTGAAACTGATAACCCAAGTGGGCATAAATTTACAATGTTTGATAAATCGCAAGATAACGGAGACGTAGTTGGTTTTGCACCAAAAGCATTAATGTTGTCTTCTTTAGCTGGTTGCTCTGGTTTAGATGTAGTTTCTTTATTAACTAAAATGCATGCAGAAGTTGCAGATTTTAAAATTGAGGTTACAGCAAATTTAACAGACGAACATCCAAAATTTTACGATAAAGTAAAAGTAGATTATCATTTTTCTGATGCAGAATTACAGCCAAAAAAATACAAAAAGCGGTAAATTTATCGGTTACAAAGTATTGCGGTGTTATGGAAATGTTTCGTCAATTTGCAGATGTAGAGATAGAAATTCATTTGCATAATTTATAAAAAGTAGAAAAAATTGCTATGAGATGGACGCTAAAGCAAAATCCAGAAAAAGAAAAAGTAGAAAAATTAGCAAAAGATTTACAAGTAAATAAAACAATTGCTACCATACTTTGTCAAAGAAATATTGAAACTTTTGACCAAGCAAAAAGCTTTTTTCGTCCTAGTTTAGAAGATATTCACGATCCTTTTTTAATGAAGGATATGGATTTAGCAGTAGACCGTATAGAAAAAGCAATTGCCAATAATGAAAACATTTTAATTTATGGTGATTATGATGTTGATGGTACAACTGCAGTTTCTTTGGTTGCCTCTTATTTAAAAACTATTCATACTAATATTGCAACTTATATTCGAGATCGATACGCAGAAGGTTATGGGGTTTCTTATATAGGAATTGATTTTGCGCATGACAATGATTTCTCTTTAATTATAGCTTTAGATTGCGGTATAAAAGCAATCGAAAAAGTTGCTTACGCATCAGAAAAAAACATAGATTTTATAATTTGCGATCATCACAAACCTGGTGATAAAATACCAGAAGCTGTTGCGGTTTTAAATGCTAAAAGAGACGATTGTACATATCCTTTTGATGAACTTTGTGGTTGTGGCGTTGGTTTTAAATTGATACAGGCTTTGGGTTCTAAAAGAAACCAAAACATAGAAGATTTTATACCTTATTTAGATTTAGTTGCTACTGCAATTGCTGCAGATATTGTACCTATGAATGGCGAAAACAGGGTTTTGGCATATTATGGCTTGCAAGTTATTAATGAAAATCCTAGAAACGGAATTAAAGCAATAATTCATCAAACCAAAAAAACAACGCTTACAATAACAGACGTGGTTTTTATAATTGCACCAAGAATTAATGCTGCCGGAAGAATGAAACACGGTAATTATGCTGTTGAATTATTAACAGAAATGGACTTTGACTCGGCAGTAGAATTTGCTGCAGCGATAGAAATTTTTAATGCCGACAGAAAAGATTTAGATAAAAAAATTACAGATCAAGCTTTAATTCAAATTATTGATAATGAAGAAGAAAATTGTTTTACATCTGTTGTTTATCAAGAAGATTGGCACAAAGGCGTTATCGGTATTGTTGCCTCTAGATTAATAGAAACCTATTACAGACCAACTTTAGTTTTTACAAAAAGTGGCGATAAATTAGCTGCTTCTGCAAGATCGGTAAAAGGTTTTGATGTTTACAATGCATTACATGAATGCGAAGAATTTATAGAGCAATTTGGCGGACATAAATATGCAGCCGGTTTGACTTTATTGCCAGAAAATTATCAGAATTTTAAAAATAAGTTCGAAGAAGTTGTAAAAAATACAATTGATAAAGAATTATTAACTCCAGAAATTTCTGTGGATGCCACAATAGAATTATCTGAAATTACTCCAAAATTTTTAGAATTATCGAACAAATGGCGCCTTTTGGTCCAATGAACATGAAACCAACATTTGTTTCTACTTGCGTTAGAGATAATGGTTATGGTAAACAAGTTGGTGCAGATAAAAGTCATTTGAAATTAAATGTTTTTCAGGGAGATAATACACAAACTTTTGGTGCTATTGGTTTTGGTTTGGGTAATAAAATTGAGCACGTTAAAAACGATTTTGATATTGCTTATGCCTTAGATGAGAATGAATGGAACGGACACAAATCGATACAATTGGTTTTAAAAGACTTAAAGTAACTCGCAAAAAACTAAATTTTGCAAACAAGTTTAGCCCTGATTGAACGGCTTGTTTGAGCTCTTTTTTATTCTTTTTCGGAATAAAAAAAGCGAGCAGTGAAAGCAGGAAATAGCTTCTAAAAAAATAAAACCCACTTCTAAGAAGAAGTGGGAAAATTGCTATGAAAAAGAAATGATAAGAAGTTTCTTATCATAATTGTTTAGACGTATAACTTTGTAAAAACTTACAAAAAAATTAAAAAATTATTTTTCTATTGTCATTAAAACCATTCGTAACTCCATATAAGAAAACGATTTATCTACTTTTTCTTTAAGTTCTGTTAGGCTTTTAAATTCTATTTTCTCAATCTCGTCTACTAATTTTTTATATTTTTTTAACGGAATTAACTCTAAAATATCGACATCGCCGGAAGGAATATAACTTGCCAAATGACTTTCTATTGTATTGGTTGTTAAGCTACGTTCTTTAGCGATTTCTTTAACCGAAAGCCCCGATCTAAACAACTCTAAAGTGATTTGTTTGGTTGGTTTTTTGTCTTCTCTTTTTTGCTCGTTTTGCTTATTAATGCCATTTTCTTTGCAATATGTTTCTATAACTTCTAAAATTTCTTCTCCGTATTTAGAAACACGTGTTTTACCCATTCCTTTTACATTAAGCAACTCTTTTTCGGTTCTTGGTAAACTCTCGCAAATTGCATAAAGAGTTTCTTGTGTAAATATTTGAAATGCTGGTATATTTTCTGCAACTCTAATTTCATCTCTTAATTCACGTAATTTTAGCGCCAACAAAGGGTCTTTTCTGTTCGATATTTTTTCTTTTTTGCTGTGGGTGCAGATTTTTGCAAAACTGCTTTTGCTCTAACTTCTAAATATTTATCTACCTTAAAGCTTTCTGTCATTTTATTTAAAGCAAATAGTTTTTCTAATAATTTTTCTTGAAGTGCATCAAATTGCTTTTTAAAATCTGTTTTTACCGATTTATTATCCGAAGAAAATGCAATGGTATTTAATGGTTTTAAAATGTTGTTTTTAGTTTGGTTTAAAAAATAATTTACAGCTTTTGTAAAACGCTCTTGAATTTGAGAGCTGTTTTCCGGTAGAATATTGTCTTCTGATATTTCTGATAATTGCCTTTTAAAGCCGTTAGAAACTTTCATTAAAGCTACTACTCCATCGTCTTTTATTGTTTGTAAATGGTCGATAACATCACCTTTTATGCTTGTTTTATTTTTGTAATATATATCGATTAATCGAGTGGTTGGATATAAAAATGGTTGGTAATCGAATAATTCTGCAATTAAATTTAATTGAAATTCCTTTTCAGAATTATTTAAAACAGTTTCGTCTCGGATGATTTTCTTCTACACTTTCATTAAAAACACTTACGGTTCTATCGTTAATAATTGCGTTGCTGGTAATTGGCGTTTTTAAAACCAAACCTTCTAAAGAAGTACATCTACTTAAGGCAACATAGGTTTGCCCGTGTGCAAAAGATGCTTCTGCATCTATAATTGCTTTGTCGAAAGTTAAACCCTGACTTTTGTGAATTGTAATTGCCCAAGCCAATCGTAACGGAATCTGAGAAAAAGAACCCGAAATGTCTTCTTTTATTTCTTTAGTTTCTTCATTTATTGAGTAATTGATGTTTTCCCACTTTTCTCTTTCTGTAACAATTTCATCTAATTCATCACCACAATGCACTGTTACCGTTTCTCTAGAAATATCTGTTACGATACCTATTTTACCGTTAAAATATCTTTTTCTCGGCGAAGAATCATTTTTGATAAACATTACCTGTGCACCAATTTTTAATTCTAATTTTTCTGAATTTGGATATGAATTCTCGTTAAACTTACCGAGATACTTCTGCATCAAAATAATAACTCTTATTTTTTATTTTATTTAATTCTGAATTGTTAATTAAATTGGCTCTATTATTATGAGTTGTTAAGGTTATATAACCATCGTCTTTTGTTGGCGAAAAAGATGGATTGTAATTTTTATTTAAAATTTTAGCAGATTCATCTGACAAAGTATCGGTTCTAATTTCATTTAAAATCTTAATAAAATCTTCGTTTTTCTGACGATAAATATGCTTTAATTCTATAGAAACAACGTTTGCTTCTTGATACGCTTTAGAACTAAAAAAGTACACTGTATTATAATGCTGTTGCAACAAACTCCATTCGTTTGGTCTAACAACTGGTGCTAATTGTTGTAAATCTCCAATCATTAAAACCTGTGCACCACCAAATACTTTATTCCTATTTTTATAACGACGCATTACTTGATCGATACCATCTAACAAGTCTGCACGAACCATAGAAATTTCGTCAATAATTACTAAATCTAAAGACTTAATAATATCTATTTTGGTTTTAGAAAACTTACGTTGTTGATTAGTATTTGCTATTTGATTTGGTAATATAGGACCAAATGGCATTTGAAAAAAAGAATGAATAGTAACACCTTTTGCATTTATTGCAGCAACACCTGTTGGCGCAACAATTACCATTCGCTTAAGAGAATCTGATTTTATTTTATGTAAAAATGTAGTTTTTCCAGTTCCTGCTTTTCCGGTAATAAATAAATTACGGTCTGTCTTTTCTATAAATTGTAAAGCAAGTTCTAACTCAGGTTTTTTGGCATTGTAGCTTTTTATTGCAAGGTAAATAAATTCAAAAAGAAAAATCTATTTAATATTTAAGAACGTAAAATTTTCTCCATTTTTCTTCCTTTAGCAAGTTCATCTATTAACTTTTCCATTTGTCTACATTTTTTATAGACTTCAAATTCGTCTTCAATTTCTTCAATTCTATAACCACAAACAACTCCTTTTATTAAATGTGCATTCGGATTCATTTCTGCTTGTTCAAAAAAAGTTCTAAAGGTTACTTTTTCTTCGATTAAAGATTGTAGTCTTTCTTCATTAAAACCAGTTAACCATTCTAAAACCTGATGAAATTCTTCTTTCGTTCGTCCGTTTTTTTCTAATCTATTCCAATAAAGCGGATAAATAGTTGCGAAAACCATATTGGCTACTTTTTCATTTTTTTACGTGTAACTTTCATGTTTGTAGATTTAAATTAAAACAATCCTTTTATTCTTTTTCATAATCGTGTACAAATGTAATTTTAGAACTACTTGCCATTAAATTGGGATTTGTACCTTCAATTCCTTCTGGTATTGGTTGATTTCTTACTTCATAATACTTTACCCAACTTGCCATTGGTTTACCTGATTTATCATTAAACGTCATAGGATGTGTAAGAAAAGGCAAATCTTCTTTTGACAAATTTTGAGAAGAAAACATTTTGTAAACTAATTCAGAACAGTAATAAGAAGTATCATCCCATAAAAAAACTGCATCATAAGGTGTGCCAATTCTTTCGATTCCGTAATTAATTGCTTTAGAAATATAAGGCTGATACATACTATCTAATCTTGCAACTGTAGTTTGAGATTTGTCTTGCTTATTTTTATTTCGATTCAAGAATTCAGTTATCGGTGTTTTGCTAATTCCTATTTTCGGAATTGCTTCTACCACAAACCATTTATCATCTTCTTGCATTGCAATACCAACATGAGAATAATTTTTAGCTTTAGAGGTTGCAGTTACATCTTTTATAGCATTATCTATTTCGTCTGTTCCTGTATTTTGAAATAATAAATCTCCTTGCTGTAGTTTAAACTCTTTCTTTTTTTATCAGTAGTGCAACTAAGTAATACCAATATTGTTAATAAAGTCGCTATCGATAATTTTAATATTTTATGCATCATTATAATTTTATTATCTACTTAACAAAGTACGTGTTTTTTAATGAATTATTGCTAATTTGATGAATGCCAAACTAAAGATGTTATTAGGAAGAACTTCAAAAAAATCCCAAACTTAATAGCTTGGGATTTTTTAATATCAATAAAGTAAAATACTATTTTACATTTCTAATGCTTTCTTAGGATTGTTGTCCATTAACAATTCTACAGGATTTTCTAATGCTTCTTTAACTGCAACTAAGAAACCTACAGACTCTCTACCATCAATTATTCTATGATCGTAAGATAAAGCAACATACATAATTGGTTGTATAATAACACCACCGTTAACAGCCATTGGTCTGTTTACGATATTATGCATTCCTAAAATACCACTCTGTGGAGGGTTAATAATTGGTGTAGATAACATAGAACCAAATACACCACCGTTTGTAATTGTAAATGTACCACCGGTCATTTCATCAACAGTAATTTGCCCGTCTCTTGCTCTTAAAGCCAAACGTTTAACTTCACTTTCTACACCTCTAAAAGATAAGTTTTCTGCATTTCTAATTACAGGTACCATTAAACCTTTAGGCCCGAAACCGCAATAGAAATATCTTGAAAATCATGTTTTATTTGAAAGTCTCCATCAATCATAGAATTAACATCTGGATACATTTTTAAAGCTCTAACAACTGCCAAAGTAAAGAAAGACATAAAACCTAAACCAACACCGTGTTTTGCTTTAAAATCTTCTTTGTATTCTTTACGTAAATCAAAAATTGGCTGCATGTTTACTTCGTTAAAAGTAGTTAACATAGCTGTTTCACTTTTTACTGCAACTAAACGCTCTGCTACTTTTCTACGTAACATAGAC
Source organism: Polaribacter sp. HA6-7 (assembly GCF_055693625.1). Lineage (NCBI taxonomy): Bacteria > Pseudomonadati > Bacteroidota > Flavobacteriia > Flavobacteriales > Flavobacteriaceae > Polaribacter > Polaribacter sp. HA6-7. The sequence goes on along the minus strand of NZ_CM146338.1, from coordinate 317,497 downwards.
ATTTTTTTACGCTCTGTATTTCTAGAACCATTCGCTGGCTGAGTTCCCATAGAAGGTACAGCTTTAACTGCATCATCTTTAGTAATTCTACCATCTTTACCAGTTCCGTTTACAGATTTAGCGTCAATACCTTTTTCTGCCAAAACCTTTTTTGCTGCTGGCGATGCTACACCGGACGCATATGTGTCTTTTTCTCTACTGCAGGCGAAACTTTTTCTGTTTGTGCAGGTGCTTCTTTCGTAGGTTTTGCATCATCATTAGAGGCATCTCCTTCTGGTTTAGCAGCACTTGTATCAATTAAACAAACTACAGCACCAACGGCCACAGCATCACCTTCTTCTGCCTTTAAAGTTATAATTCCACTTTCTTCTGCAGGCAATTCTAACGTTGCTTTGTCTGAATCTACTTCTGCAATTGGTTGATCTTTTTCAACATAATCTCCATCTTCAACTAACCAAGTTGCAATTTCTACTTCTGTAATTGATTCTCCTGGAGAAGGAACTTTCATTTCTAAAACACTCATGGTTTCTTATTTTACTTTTGCTAAATAAATAGCTTTTTAATTACTTTATTTTCTATTCTTTTTGGGCGTTTTAACAGGCTTTACACTATATCTTTTAATTTTTTGTTCTCGATACAAATTTGCTCATTCTTCTCAAATTTACTCGAACTGACAAAATTAAAAGGATGCCGTTTCAATCCTTAACGCGCTTACTCATTATCATTAAAAACGCTATCAATGACCGCTTTATGACGTTTTTTAAATCTTGTACTAGAACCAGCTGCTGGTACTGCATAATATTTACGAGAACGAACATTTAGTTTTACTAAATCAAATCGTTCTAACATAAAGCTCCATGCACCCATATTTCTTGGCTCCTCTTGCGCCCAAACATAATTTTCTACGTTTGGATACCTATCTATTACTTTTTGTAATTTATCTAAATGTAAAGGAAATAATTGTTCTATTCTAACAAGAGCAACATCTTCTCTACCTAATTTTTCTCTTTCTTCTAATAAGTCGTAATAGAATTTACCCATACAAAATACTAATTTCTTAACATTTTTAGGATTTAATGTATCATCTATTACTTCTTGAAATTCTCCTGTAGCTAACTCTTCGATAGTGTTAATCGCTTTCGGATGTCTTAATAAGCTTTTTGGCGTAAATACAATTAACGGCTTTCTAAAATCACGTTTCATTTGTCTACGCAATAAATGATAAAAATTTGCCGGAGTTGTACAATTTGCAACTGTCATGTTATCTTCTGCACACAACTGTAAATAACGTTCTATTCTTGCAGATGAATGCTCAGATCCTTGTCCTTCATATCCGTGAGGTAATAAAACAACAATTCCGTTTTGTAACTTCCACTTATCTTCTGCTGCAGAAATATATTGATCAAACATTATTTGAGCACCGTTAGAAAAATCTCCAAACTGAGCCTCCCAAATAGTAAGTGTATTAGGGTTTGCCATGGCATAACCATAATCGAAACCTAAAACACCATATTCAGACAATAAAGAATTGTAAATATACATCTGTCCTTTATTCTCTCGGATTTGTGTTTAATAGGTTAATTCTTTCTTCTGTAATTTCATCTCTTAAAATGGCGTGTCTATGAGAAAAAGTTCCTCTTTCTACATCTTGACCAGAAATTCTTACATTAAAACCTTCTTCCATTAAAGATCCATATGCTAAATTTTCTGCCATTCCCCAATCTAACTCATTGGTTTCAAAAGCCATTTTTGCTCTACCTTGTAAGATACGTTCTGCTTTTCTTAAAAACTTAACACCATCTGGTACCGTAGAAACTACTTTTGCAATATGTTTAAGCTGTTCTGCTTTATAACTTGTATCTACAGGTTCTAACATTGTGGTTAGATCTTCTCTATCAAAACCTTCCCAAGTAGATTTCATAAATTCTTTTACCTTAGAATTTTTATCTTCTTTTGATAAATCGAATTCTCTTTCTAGCATTCCTTTAAACTCAGAAGTTATTTCTGTTAAATAACCTTTGTCTATGCTACCTTCTTCAATTAACTTATCAGCATAAATATCTTTAACATTTTTATGTTTAGATATTGCTTTATAAAGTTTTGGTTGTGTAAAACGAGGTTCATCACCTTCATTATGCCCATATTTTCTATAACCTAACAGGTCAATAAAAATATCTGTCTTAAACTTCATTCTAAACTCTAAAGCCATTTGCATTGCATGACAAACTGCTTCTGTATCATCTGCATTTACATGTAAAACTGGTGATAATGTAACTTTACCAACATCTGTACAGTATGTACTAGAACGTGCATCTAAATAATTTGTAGTAAAACCAACTTGGTTGTTTACAACAATATGAATTGTACCACCTGTTTTATATCCATTTAGCTTTGCCATTTGAACAATTTCATAAGCAATACCTTGACCAGCAATTGCTGCATCACCATGAATAACTATTGGTAAAATCTTACTAGAATCTCCGTTATATTTTCTATCAATTTTAGCTCTTGTAATACCTTCTGCTACTGCTGCAACAGTTTCTAAGTGAGAAGGATTAGGAACTAAATTCATTTTTATTTCATTACCATCTCTATAAGTTTTACTTAAAGTTAAACCTAAATGGTATTTTACATCTCCATCAATGTCATCATCTTCAAAATCTTTACCTTCAAACTCGCTAAATAAATCTCTAACTGGTTTTTTAAAGATATTAACCAATGTATTTAAACGACCTCTATGAGCCATACCTAAAACACATTCTTTAACACCAAATGTTTCTGCTGCTTCTCTTAATGCAACACTAATACCTGGTATTAAAGCTTCACCACCTTCTAAAGAAAAACGTTTTTGACCAACATATTTAGTTTGTAAAAAACTTTCGAAAGAAACGGCTTGGTTTAATTTGGATAAAATATATTTTTTTGCATCTACAGAATATTTAGGATGATTATCGTTTTCATTCAAACGATTTTGCCACCACTTTAATTTTTCTCGGATTTCGCATATACATGTACTCTACACCAATAGAATCGCAGTAAATGCTTTTTAAGTGATTTATAATTACAGATAGTTTTACTCTACCTAAACCTAATACATCTCCTGCAGAAAACTCTTTATCTAAATCGTTTTCGGTTAAACCAAAGTTAGATAATTCTAATGTTGGTTGGTATTGCCTTCTATCTCTAACAGGATTTGTTTTAGTAAATAAATGTCCTCTTGTTCTGTATCCATTTATTAAATCTACTACTAAAAATTCTTTTTTTACATCTTGAGGAATCTCTATCGAAGTTTCTTCATCAGAAAAAGAATAATTTTCATTTGCTAAATCATATCCCTGAAAAAAGCTTCTCCAACTTGGTTCTACAGAATCAGGATTAATTAAATATTGATCGTATAAATCGGCTATAAAGCCCGTATGTGCTGCGTTTAAGAACGAAAATTTGTCCATATAATAGTTTGTGCTTTATGTTTTAAGCATATTATTATAGCAAAAATACAATATTTTGAAATTAAAGAAGAATTTATTCCAAATATATTAAAATGAAAAAAAAATCATTTTTTTTTGAAATTTATTTGGTGAAGTATAAAAAAGGTGTATATTTGCACTCGCAAAACACAAATAGTGTCGCAAACTCCTCTTTAGCTCAGTTGGTTAGAGCATCTGACTGTTAATCAGAGGGTCCAAGGTTCGAGTCCTTGAAGAGGAGCAAAGTTCATAAACATTGACTGCGAAAGTAGCTCAGGGGTAGAGCATCACCTTGCCAAGGTGAGGGTCGCGGGTTCAAATCCCGTCTTTCGCTCTAATTATGACAAGCATACCAATGCTGAAGTGGTGGAATTGGTAGACACGCTGGACTTAAAATCCAGTGGTCAGTAATGGCCGTATGGGTTCAAGTCCCATCTTCAGTACTAAAACCGTAACATTTATTTGTTACGGTTTTTTTGTTTAATACAACAAACTAATGTTCTCACTAACATCAGAACAAATAATTCATCAAAAGAAGTTTATCTGTTAGAATCTAAATATAGATAAATAAGTTTAAAAATAAATAAACTTGAACTTTCACCCCTATTTAGTCAACAATCTTTTTTAATGTTAAAGTAATTGAATTCTTAGATAAAAAGAAAAAGTTAAACAATAAGACTGAAGTTACCATTAACGCAAAAGAGATATTTCAATATTGATATCAAATTAAAAACCCTTGAAGAAATATTGGTTGAATTCGTAGTTGTTGTTTTGAAGAAAAATAAGATAAGATATTTTTTAATCCTACCCCCTTGATTATCTTTCTTGTAAAGACTATAATAAAAGGAGCACTACGATAAACTAAAACCAATAATTTTATCAGCATATCATTTTTGGTATGTTCTTTAATATCTTTTTTTATAAATTATTCGAACCATCTAGTCTTTACCTTGAGCTTTAAAACCCAAATCTCTATTAAATCTATTTCAAGATTTGCACAAGATACATATATAGGAAACACTTCTTTTTTGATTCCCAGTTTACTTACTAGCCAATAATAAATTACCTCTAAAAGTAAAACTAAATAATTTATAAAAGGTTACTGTTCTAGAAAGTAAGGTGAAAAGCAATTCATAATTATAATATTATTGAATATAACATTGATGTGTTTGACTTCAAAAAATATAATGAATCCCTTTAACTTGAAAAAAAACTAACACTATACAGATTTGCTTTTTCTTTTTTTCTAAATCTTAATCTACAGGATAATTAAATTCTAACAACTCTTAACGATAATTATATTTAAATCATTTGTATCCTCTTTTTTTAGTTTAAGCTAAACTTTTGATATTTACTCGTGATGTTTTATGGACTTAAAATGTTTCTTAATTATAATTAAGCATTAATATCCATATAATCAATAATTTAATTAATGTAAATGATTCTAGTTTAGAATAAGTTTACTTTTCTAAACAGATCATTACTTATGAAAAAAATACTTATAAGATTCTAAGCTTTATTTCTATTTCAACTTTCTTAATACTAATTCTTATAAATAAGAACATATTAGGTTTAAATAAACCCCATAAAGTTGAGGAATATTATGAAGAATATGGCGAAGACTATGAAGAAACCGAGGAAGAAATTGCTTTTGAAATGGCAATGGAAAAGGATGGTCATCCAGCAGTTTTTGACCCTTCTAAACTTCAAGGTAAAGAATTAGAAGACTATAATAAACGTTTTACGAAACTGAATGCTTCAGGTTTTAAATTTAATAGTGAACAAGATTTTGCCGATTATAGAAAAAAGGCTAAAAAAATATGCAATCATCTTCTTTAGCTTTAGAAGATTCTTATGCAAACAATACCTTATCTGGTTTTTGGGATCAAAAAGAATTCACCTTATTTGATAAAAGTGGATTTAGAGCAGATGGTTCTGTTTATGACCCCGTAAATAAAGACTTTTATATTGTTTCTTTTGCTGGTCATCTCTATAAAATAGATGAAGACGCCGAAAATCAGTGGCTTTTAAGAAATGATCAAAAAAGTTTTTCAAATAATAATTTTAGACTTGCAGGTTTGCATTTTAACGGTGTTAACTTACCGGATGGTTCGTTTAGATTATTACATCAACAAAAAAACGGAGGTATGGAGTTTTCTGATGATGAAGGAAGAACATGGATAACTGCAAATGGTGCATTTTTTACAAACGGAAATAACTACAAAACTCTAGTAACAGAAACAGCAACTGGCAAAAAAATTGTTGCTTTTGGTAATCAAAAAAACACAACAGGTTGGAAAGATGTAGTATATATTTCTGATGATTATGGGTTAAATTATCGTGAATCTAATGTTGTTGTTTACTCTCCTGCTTATGACACTAACATACTTAAACCCTATGGTAGTAACACCATATATTATTTTGCACTAAGAACTAGCGATAAAAGATTATCAATATATAAAATGGAGGAAAACGACTCAGATTTTACTTTATTAAGCGAAACTTATCCTGGTATAGACGCTGTAACCTCTTTAAAAGGCGCAACTGTTAATGGTACCACTACTATTTATGTTAGTTATACCAATAACACAATTTATTACTCTACCAATGAGGGTGGTTCTTGGACAAAAACAGGAAGCACTCCTCAAGATAGAGATATTATAGATATACACCCTACAAAGCCAAACATTTGTTTTTCACGGCTTTACAAGATTAAATATTTCATTTGACTATGGTAATACTTGGGTTAATAACGGCAATAAACTACCGCCAATAGACCATGTTTGGGATCTACAACACATGAGGTCTTACGAAAAAGAAGATGGAACTTTCTTTACATTTGGTGGATTTGATTTTGGTTCTTTTTACTCTTCGACTCAGAACAATGGGATTCATGGATTCCAATTAACAAGGGTACACCTGCAATGATGAGTTATGATTCAGCAACTAGTGAAAAACACAATAGAATATATAGTGGAAATCAAGATAGAGGCTCTCAAAGTATATTAGGTGATGACAAAGGAGAAGATGGTTTTGTTTCATCTGCATTAAGAGAAGCAAATACTGATGTTTTAAGAGTAGCTACAGCCAAGGGTGGAGAATCTGCATGGTATTGGTATTATTACGGTTCAATTGGTAGAAGTCCTGTAGTTGGTGGTGGAGATATTAGAGCAGTTTCTAAAAAAGATTTTTACGATAACTGGACAGCTACAATGATGGTTGCTTCTCCTAATAGTACTGAAGATGCTGTATACATTCCTTGGGGTAATCATTTACAAAAAATCTCATATGATGGAAGCGAAATAAATAGAACATTACACCCTTTTGTTTTTCGGAATCTACACTTAGTTTTGGCTATTCAACAAAAAACACGAACAGATGGTATGTAACGTTGGCATCAGGTAAAGTCATGTATTCTGAAGATGGAGGTAATAACTTTTCACAATCCAATTACTCTAGTACTTGGCCAAAAGGTAGCGTTAGTAGCTCTAGAAAAAGATCTCCTGCAATAGCAACAAGCCCTATAGATGAAGCAACAGTGTATTATGCAGGTGCAGGTAATAGTTTTTTAATTTCTACAGATGGCGGAAAAACATTCACGAATCATAATGATGGATTAGATGTAGACAGAATAGTAGGTTTAGCTGCCTCACCAAATGGACAATTTATTTTTGCTGCCTGTGTTTTTGATGGTCCTTGGGTTTTTTCTGTACAACAAGACAAATGGTTTAAAATGGAAAGCAACAAACTCCCAAAAGAAATTAGATACTCTGCTGTTCAGTTTATAGAAAGTGAAAACTTAGTAAGATATGGAACCTATGGAAGTGGTATTTTAGACTTTAGAATTAATGAAGATTTTTCTACTATTTACTTAGCTCCAGATAATTTTAAAATTGAAGTGGTAGATGAAACCTGTGTAGGAAAAAACGGAAAATTAAAAATTGAAACAAAATTTAAACATAATTACAATGTAACCATTTACAGTGTAAAATATAATTTTGACAACACTTTAAATGTACCAAACTTAGAACCTGGATCTTACAATATTTGCATTGGTATAGACAATACAACATATAATTATTGTGCTACTTTACAAATTAAAGAATCTCAACTCTTATCGGGTAAAACCTCTTTAAAATCTAATAAAATTAATATAGATCTAAAATGCTGGAACTGCTCCATATACTGTTTACATAAACACTATTAAAGTATTAGAAACTTATAGTAAATCTTTTAGTTTACCTGTAAAAGAAGGAGATTTTGTTCAAGTAGCATCAAAAGCATCTTGCGAAGGAAACATCACAAAAACAATAGGCACCACAATTAAGCTAAAGGCATTTCCAAACCCTACAGATAACTTTTTTGAAATTCCAATTCCTGTAATTGATAAACAAATAACTATAGAGTTATATTCTCTAGAATCTGGTCTAATATCCAAAAAACAATATCCAGTAATTAACAATAAAGTAAAGGTTGACGTTAAAAACATAGCTTCGGAGTTTATTTTGCAAGATTAAATTTAGAGAAGCCGAAAACAATTAAAATCATAAAAAAATAAATATGAGAAAACTATTATATATTTTTATTTGTAGCATTATATATTCATCATGTTCTAAAAGTGACGATGGTGCTTTAGGACAAATTACAGATAGTACTCCTTCTGCTCCTTCTTTAGTATATCCTACTCAAAATCAACTATGCATAGACAATACACTTGAGTTTAAATGGAATACATCAACAAATGATGATGGAAGTTCTGTAGTATATATCTTTGAAATCGCAACAGACAATCAATTCTCTACTATAATTACATCTGAAATACAAACTTCTTTGTCAAAAATTGTAACACTCGATAAAGGAGTTGCTTATTACTGGAGAGTAAAAGCAAAAAGTAGTAAAGGTATAGAAAGTGATTATTCTCCAACTTCTCAATTCTACACAGAAGAAATCCCCAACAGTAACAACTTACCTTTTTCTCCTGATAATGTTACTCCTTTTGTTGGACAAAATTTTGACGGAGTAAATACTATAGATCTGCAATGGACAGCCGCCTCTGATGTAGATAAAGATCCTTTAAAGTATGATGTCTATTTTGGAAAAGACAAAGATGCGCTTACCCTAATGGTAGAAGACACAGAACAAACAACGTTACAAGTAACTGCTGATTCTCCTGAAACCACTTATTACTGGCAAATAACTGTTAAAGATGATAAAGGTGGAGAGACGAATAGCCCAATATGGAATTTTAAAGTAAATAATTTTTAAATTTATTATTTGGATTTTTTGTTTATTAAACACCTATTCTATTATTTCTCCTTAAAAGCAGAACTCCGAATATCTTTATACGCCGGATCCTTATTTCTCATTAGCCTTTGATAAATATGATACGTAACATTCATCCAATCTTTTCCTTCTACCCAAAGTGGAGTTTTCATTTCTTGTTGCTAAATATGATAAGAAAAAAACATACTATCTAACTGAGATTTATTTTGTTCAGAAATATCGTAAATTTCTCCCAAGTCTTTATTCAAATCATACATTACAACCTCATAATTCTGTAAATTAATCATTTTAAAATTACCCTTTCTAACTGCAGATTCTTCCAATCCCCTTCAAAACAATGTTTCATGCGGATCGCCTTTTTTTTCGCCTTTTACACATGACAACAAGTTTTTACCATCTAATTGTAATGTTTTTGACTTACATACAAAACTAACAAAGAGTGAAAAAAGAGATAGTTAGAAAAAACGATTCATTTATAAAAATAATTAGCCATAACTATTGAATGGGAATGATAATGTAAGAAAAAGATTGATTTTTTGCTTTAATTTGGTATTGCTCCAAAGGCCTTGTCCACCAACTTGTGTCTCCTCCAACACCCATTTGATCATTATCTATATTAATATTTACAAAGTCTCTTTTTTTAATATCTATAGTATGGCGTTGTTGTTTGGTTTCGCCAGCATCAAAATCTGAATTGTATTGATGATGCGCACTAAAACCAATATTTTCTGGACCTAACACTTTAATACCTTGTCCTAAATTATTTGTAAATGTTACCCAACGCACATCAGTTCTATAGCCATTTTCTTGAGGCCTGATATATGGAAAATACAATTCTGAAACAGAAGATTTATAATTACCAACAAATTGCGATGTTTTTCTATCTTGATAATTTTCTAAAGGCCCTCTACCATACCAATTTACTTGATTTAAGTCTTTATTTACAATAAAATTAGTTCCAAAACGAGGTAAATTAGGCAACGCTTTTTTTAGGTTTTGTATAGCGCTTTTAATTGTTATTTGCCCAAATGCATCAATTACATACTCCATCTTTATTGCTGCAATGTCTTCAGGCAGTTTATAAGTCATTTTTAGATGTACAGTATTTCCATTAAAACTAATTTTATCTGCGGATAATAAATCAAGTGTCGATTTTTCATCTTTTAAAAGCATAGAGGTTAACTCTTGATTTTCAGTTGCTTTTTCCAAACACCAAAATGCTTAGGCATGTTAAATCCGTAATCGTTATCTGTGGTCGCTCTCCAAAAATTGGCAGATATTCCTTTTTGGATAATATTTCCGTTTCCGTAATCTAACTTTGATAGTGCTCCTGTTTTTTTATTAAAACTAGCCGTGAAATTTTCTGCTTTTAAAACAACTTCGTTTTCTAAGGAAGAAAGCATTAAATGCTCTGTAGATTTTTCTTTGAAATTAGGTATAAAAGTACCTGTTACAAATTGCGCTTTTGCTAGAGGAAACCCTTTTGAAAGTAATGGTAAATCTTTATGGGTAGTTGCTAAAAAATTAAGTTGATATTCATGCTTTTTATCTTCTAATTCAGGTAAATTTAATTGTACTATTTTTGATTTTTGAGGAGCGACATCTAAAACTCCTAGTCTCCCGAAGTTACTTTTTCACCTTCTTTAAAAAGCTCCCAGTCTATTTTAAAATTATTTAAATTGGTAAAGAAATATTCATTAAAAATTTTTACCTGACCCGTCTTTAAGTTAGCCTCTGAAAATTGAATGTTTTGATATACTTTTTTCAATTCTTCTAATCCAGGGTGTGCTGTTCTGTCCGGATTTACAATTCCGTTTAAACAAAAATTAGCATCATGTTGCAAATGAGCAGCTTTAAAATCACCTCCATAACCCCAATATTTTTGTCCGTCTTCTGTTTCAGTTAAAAGACCTTGGTCTACCCAATCCCAAATAAAACCTCCTTGTAACACATCGTATTTTCGAATAACGTCCCAATAATCTTTAAAATTCCCTAAACTATTTCCCATAGCATGAGAATATTCACATAAAATTAGAGGTCGTTTTGGATTGTTTTCTGCGTATTTGATCAATTGAGGAATACGATCGTACATTGGTGCTTGAATCTCTGTATTCTCGTATTTGGTTGCGCCTTCGTATTGAGTAGGACGTGTTGCATCATTTTCTTTTAACCAACGATAAGTTGCAAAAAAGTTATCTCCATTTCCTGCCTCATTACCTAAAGACCAAGTAACAATTGAAGAATGATTTTTATCACGCTCAAACATACGAATTGTTCTATCTAAATGAGCGGCTTTCCAATCTTTTCTATAAGCTGGGTGTATTTTTTTATCTCAGGTTTTTTGTCTAAACCTTGGTTTGTTGTGCCCATTCCATGGGTTTCTATATTGGCTTCATCAATTACATAAAATCCATATGTATCACATAAATCATAAAAAAATGCATTTTTAGGATAATGGCTACAGCGAATGGCATTTACATTATTCTGTTTCATTAGCCTAAGGTCTTTAATAGTTAATGCTTCATCAACCACATGACCTGTAGTTTCATCATGATCGTGAAGATTAACTCCCTTAATTAAAATAGGTTTTCCGTTTACTAAAAATTGGCTATTCTTAATTTTTATATTTCTAAAACCTACTTTTACTGAAGTAGTTTGTAAAAGCTCCCCATCAAGATTACTTAATGATAAAACTGCTGTATATAAGTTGGGAGTCTCTGCTGTCCAAGGTTTTACATTTTTAATATTTTCTTTAAAGGTTATGTTTGATTTGGCTTCTGAAATATCAACTATTTTAGTTGTAGAAAAAATTTGTTTTTTATCATCGTCTAAAAGTATAACTTCTAGTTTTCTTTTTTCAACAGATTGTTTTGTGTTTTTAAGTTCTATATCTATACTAAATACACCATCTTTATAATTATTTACCAAATCACTACCTACCCTAAAATCATTAATTGCAATTGGGTTGTCTGCTCTTAAATATACATCTCTTTCTATACCACTTAATCTCCAAAAATCTTGATCTTCTATATAACTCGCATCAGACCAACGTAAAACCTGTACTGCAATCTGATTTTTTCCTGACTTAATATATTCTGTAATATTAAACTCAGCTGGTGTTTTACTGCCTTCTGAGTAACCTACTTTTTTCCATTTATATATACGTACATAGCTCCACTTACACCAGCAAAATGCAAATAAATGTCTTTATTTTTCCAATTCGTAGGGATTTCAAAATCACGTTTATAACTTCCTACATTATTTATATTATGAGGAATAAATGGTGGGTTTTTAGGAAAAACATAAATAACATTTGTATAAATAGGCAACCCAAACCTTTTCATCTCCCAGTTAGAAGGTACTGAAATGGTATCCCAATCATCTAAATTGAAGTCTTCTTTGTAAAAATTCTCCGGTCTTCCTTGAACGCTATCTGAGTAATAAAAGTTCCAAATTCCGTTTAAGAGTTTATAATTTGAAGATGATTTCCAGTCTTTACCAAGAATTGCATTATCTAAATTGTCGTAATTATAAAAAGTAGCTTTTGGAGATTCTCTATTTATTTGGAATATTTACGGATTTTCCCATTACGGATTCTCCCATACTTTCGCAGTATATTTAGGCTTTAATTTTATTTGTTGTTTACAAGAGATCATTAAAAAGGCAAACAAGAATATTGTTAAGAAAAACTTCATGACATGAACATTATAATCGTGAATTAAAAAATAAAAAAACAGACATATAAATACGTCTGTTTTTCTAGTTAAACTTTAGCTAATGAAATAGACAGTTAGTTAGTAAACAATATTTATTTTACAAATAGTTTTTTAGAAGCTATACTCCCTTTGCTATCTTTAATTTTTACAATATACATTCCTCTAGATAAAGAAGAAATATCAAACTGATTTACACCAATGTTAAGAGCATTTATTTTTTTACCTAAAATATTATAAATAGAAATCTCTTTTGTAATAGTATTGTTAAAAGTATTTACTTTAAAAATGTTGCTTGCAGGATTAGGAGATAAAGAGATATTATTATTCAACTCAAAGTTTGATATACTTAATGGATTACTATCTAAAATTTGTATTTGATCTATATACAAAAAAGAGTCTGAATCATTTAGTATCTGACCTCCTTCAACGATAGTTGCATCAGCTATATCTGGGTGAAATACTAATTTAAAAAGTGTACTTCCTGTAAAACTTGTAGCTGTTTGACTATCGACAACTGGAATTACAATTTGTTCCCATTGAGCTTCTCCGAGTGTAAAGTTGCAGGTCTTATAATACCTCCATTAGTTCCGTTATTATCATCAGCTGTTGCGTTAAATCTTACAGCTAGATCAGTTTTAGGTCCATAAACCATAAAACTTAAAAATTTGGTTTCGGTATCTGAAATAGCAATATCTGCAACATCGATACCTGCAAAAATCCACCACTGTGTTGCATTTCTACCAATTTTTAAAACTTTTGCTGTGGTATTAACTCCACTAACATTGGGGTTATCTACAATTTCGGCGGTAATACCACCACCGACATTCGTTAACGCATCATCTGTTGTTCCATTTTCAAAATCATTAATAATAGTCTGTCCAAACATTAAGTTTGTTGAACCAATTAATAAAAAGAATAAATAAGTAGTTTTTAGTTTCATAATAAAGTATTTAGTTAAAATTGTTTGATATAAAGCTATTCAATTAAACTAACTAAAAAATGGACTTATATTAGTAAAGCATAGACATAATTACTTTTTAACTTACTTCATTTTCCATACTCTAATATAATCTACTTTAGCTTCTGTAAACTCTCCTATATTTCTTTCTAAAAAATTAGTATTTGCAGCACCTCCAAAACTTGCACCTGTAGATAACCAAAGAAATTCTTCAACTTTTGGAACCCATATACCTTGGTAACGTGTTTTAAATTGCCCATCATAATAAACCTCTAACTTATCTTCATTCCAAAGTAACCCAAAAGTATGATAACCAGAATGAAGACCGAAGTTTCATAGCGTCTTGTGTTTGCTTTATGGCTTTGTCCATAGCCATCTATATGTACTACACTTTTTGTGTAATCACCAATCCAAGCAGATTCAAAAACATCTATTTCTGCGCCGTCATTACCTGTACCATCTATACTCCCCATATTATCTCCTTGCAACCAAAGAGCAGTATGAGTGCCAAAAAAAGTTTCTGCAATTTTTATTTTAGCTTCTATATAACCGTATTTAAATTCGAATAAATTATTTGTAAAAACACCTCCACAATGCAGTACATCATTAGCTACTTTTTCGCTTCTAAGAACTAAGTTTCCATCTTTATAACTTACATTTTCTGGTTTCCAAAACCATTGATTTATACCAACTCCTGGACGAGCTGCTCTACTTTTTGCAGAATTATTTTTGGTCCATTTAGTAGGTTCGAATTTATCAAAATTATCTTCGAACATTAAAATCCAATTGCTAGTATTTTCTGAATTAAGCAATGGTTTTGCGGCTACAACTGTATCATCATCTAAATCATTAAATTGTTCGTCATCAGATGATGTAGAATTACCCTCTGTGCAGGAAACAAACAAAAATGCGAATAAAATAAAACTAAAAAAACTGACTGCTTTGAATATTAAATTTAATGTACATTTTTATTTTTTTAGGTGATATATTATTATTGATATATATCTTTTGCAGAGAAATTAGATTGTTTTCCTTTTAATTTTAAAGACTTTATATCTTCTATATTTATTAAGTTTGAAGGATTAAAAGAGCTGCTTTTCATGTAATTGACAACACTATGTTTTAACTGTCTAGCAACAGGTCTTTTATTTAAATTTGAAGTTAAGTCTATAGAAGAAAATACCAATTGACCTTTACCAACTTTAGCTTCGAATAAATTAGTTAAGTGGTGATTGGTTACAAAATTATCGATTACTCTTACTAAAGGTTTAGCATTAATAGCATCTACAACAATTGATTTTGAATTGATACATAAATCCCACCATTGCCAGTTACTGTAAGAATCTGTTGGGAATTTATTAAATGCTGGATGTTTTTCATCTAACAATACTCCCATTGTTGCTGGTTGATTTGGAAAGTGAACAGGACTCCAAAATACAGGAACAAAACGTCCTGTAATTCCTTTTAATGATTTTGGGTTTGGGTTTAAGAATACCTTTTTGCCTTTTTGTAATGCTTTTTCGGCTACTGCTATAGATGCTGTAAAAACTATATCATCATCTGTAGTAGAAATATTTTTAGGATACACCCAAATATTCCAACTATTCTTATATTTCGTATTGTTTACACTAAGTGTTATGGTTAATTTTTTAGCCTTATTAATTTTAATAGTATGGACAATTTTACCTAAATCGGTATTGTTGCCTATCATTAAGTTTACCCCTGTTAAAGATCCTTTTTTTACTACATTTTTTTCTTCATCAGTAATAACCCAATCTATAGTTTTATTTTTTAACTCTTTATAAAAATTAGCAATTTCTATAATAGCTTCAAATGTTTCTTCATTTTCGTAAACTGCTTTTTCAAATCGAATTAACGGAACTAACTCACTATTGAATTGACTAAATTCTTCTGCAGAAATTACACCTTTAGATTCCCGAATGCATTTAACAAACCAACTAAAGCTGTACCTTGACCCGGAAAATCTTGCAATTGTAATAATTGAAAACCATCAAAACTTGGTGTTTTTAATGCGCGTTCTATTTCTTCTTTATATAATAATGCTGCTAATTTTCCTGAAGCATACGTAAAATCTGGCGCTAAATCGATAAGTCCTTTTTTCTTTAAATCATTTTTTACAGCAATAAAATTTAATGGTTTAAGTACCCCAGTGTATTTTTCAATTTCACTCATATCTGGGTATACAGAATATTGTCCTATTTCATGGGATACTAAAGGTACATTTATATGACCTGCTCCTGATGTGTAATCTGCATTAAAGTGAGGTGCTTTTGCATTAAAAATACCTTGACCTCTAATCCATCCTTTATCGGTCCATTGTGCAATAAAAAACTCATCTTCTTTTTACGGTCTTGTGCCTGTTGGTTGTTGAAATGAAAATGCAGTAGTTGCATACAAATGTCTATTATCTTTAGGTTTTAAATCTGCAACCATATCATTTAAAACACTTATATCTCCCTGTAATTCGTTACCTAAAGCCATAAAAATAAACGATGGATGATTTCCGTAATCTTTAATTATTTTATCTGCTTCTTGTTTTAAAAACTTGGTTGTTTTTTTGTCTTCACCAACTTTTAAACTCCAATGAGGCAATTCTACTTGCACATAAAACCCTGCTTCATCTGCTGCTTCAAATGCAGTTTTTGGTGGACACCATGAATGAAAACGTAAGTGATTTAATCCATAATCTTTAGCTTGCTTTATTAATGTAGCCCATTCTTCTTTTTTTGTTGGGGGATGTCCTGTTAATGGAAAAATTACACATTCTAAATTTCCTCTTAAGAAAATTCGCTTATCATTTAATAACAAATCTCCACCCTTACTGCTCACATACTTATAACCAAATCTTGCACTAGTTTTTCCTGTATTGGTAACTACCTCAACATCATATAATTTAGGATTAAATTCGTCCCATAACTCTAAATCGTTAGGTTTATTTATTTCTAATACAAACTCATTTCCTTCAGTTTTAGAGGTCTTCACTTTATTGTTATATACCTCAACACCGTCAGTAGATTTTATAATAAGGCTTACAGACTCTAAAACTTGACTAGGTTGCGTAAATGTTACTTTCAATTTATTAAGCGCTGCATTTGGGTAGATTTGAATGTTTTACGGTTCATTTTTATCGTGAGCAACTAACTCCATATCGCCTAAAATACCATTCCATTTTATTTGCGTATGATTAGTGTAAGCATGAGCCATATCTTGATTAACCTTAACTGGATACATTGTTCCTGCAACATTAATCAGTGGAAACTTATTCGAATTATCTATACAAATTGTAAGCAAATGTTTTCCTGGACTTAGGTTATTGGTTAGATCATAATTATGACTACCAACAAGACTATTTGCGCTTCCTATCAATTGACCATCTATATAAACTGATGATTCCCAAATTATACGTTCTAAACCTAATTGAATATTTTTATCTTTCCAAGAAGTTGGAATTTCTATTTCTTTTTGATACCATGCTTTACCAATATATTGATACTTTCACGGTTAAATTAGACATTACATAATTGTTAATAGCAGGCTTTAGCGTATCTGGTGTTCCTATTTCTGCACCATCTAAAGTGTTTGGTAAGTTTATAGAAGTTCCTGTAAATTTATTGTTGGCCCAACCTTGTGAATTACCAATATTTGTTGAATCTAGCTTTACTTGCCATTGACCAGAAATAGTTATAGAAGTTGGCGCTTCTGAACAACTATTTAATATCAATAATAAAATTAGAGCCCTAGTGAAAAGATCTGTTTTTTGTACATTAAATTTATTCAACATTATTGTAATTTTATTTTTCATTGGTAATATTAAAATTGAATTCTTAATAATTTAATTCTCCGTAATTACTATATTTTCTATTAAACCGGATATGATTAACTCATATTTTAAACTTTTTAAATCTATTTACGGTCTAAAATTGCATTGATTTTTTGTTCCATTGCCTCAACTATTTCTGGGTGACTTTTATATACATTATTTTCTTCTGATGGATCTTCATCTAAATTAAATAATTGCACTTCTTCTCTAAATCCTGGATCTACAAATTTTTGAACAATCCAGTTAGGTACGGGTTTCTTTTTAGGTTTTATGTATTTCCACTTTCCCATTCTTAAACCGTAAGTATACGCTTCTTCTAATAAAAATTTACGCCCTTTATTCGATTTCCCTAACCACGATTTTAAAAAATCTTGACTATCCGGTGCAGCACCTTTTTCAACATCCTGCTTAACCAAAAAAGCTAAAGATTTGTACAAATCTACTTGAGATAACAATGCAGAACTCGTACCTGGTTTTACTTCTTTTGGCCAATGTACTATTGTTGGCATTCTAGTTCCTGCTTCATAAACAGAATATTTACTCCCTCTAAAAATACCTCCTGGCTTATGCTCTCCAACTAATTCTCTAGCATAATCTACATATCCGTCATCTAAAATAGGTCCGTTATCACTAGTAAAAATGATTAACGTATTCTCTAAAAGATTTTGCTCTTTTAAGCTCCCTGTAATTTGTCCCACGCACCAATCCATTTGAGCAATAACATCTCCTCTTGGCCCCATAGTACTGCTTTCTACAAATTTTTTATTGGCTATTACGGGTTGGTGAATATCATGCAAAGAAAAATATAAAAAGAATGGTTTTTCTTTATGATTTTCTATAAAACCTTTAGCGGTTTTAGTTAATACATAAGGAAAATCTTCATCAACCCAAAGCGCATCTTTTCCGCCTTTCATATAACCAATTCTACTAATTCCATTAATTACAGCTCCTTGATGATAAGGATCTGTATGTTGTTTTAATAATTCGGATGTTTAAACCCCCAAGGATAACCTTCAATTCTTGTACCATAACTTACAGTTATTGGATCATTAATATCTAAACCAACAACTTCTTGATTTTCCAAAAATACAGTAGGAACTCTATCACCTGTTGCAGGAATTAAAAAACTATAATCAAAACCAACTTCTTTTGGCCCTAAGGGAATACGCTTGTTCCAGTCTATTTTTCCTTTACCCAAACCTAAGTGCCATTTACCAACGACACCTGTTGTGTATCCTGCTTTTTGCAACATTTTTGGTAACGTCTCTTTTTTGGGATCTATTATTAAAGGAGCATCACCCTCTAAAATAGCAGCATTACTTCTAAAAGCGTAACTACCTGTTAATAAAGAATAACGAGATGGTGTACAAGTTGCAGCAGAACAGTGTGCATCAGTAAGGTTTAAACCGTTTTTTGCTAAAGTATCAATATAAGGTGTTTTTACCCCAATTGCACCATTTACTCCAATATCACCAAAACCTAAATCATCTACATAAATGATGACAATATTGGGTTTATTCTTTTGAGAAAAAACAACACTATTTACTCCCATAAGGAAGAAAATAATACTAAAATAAATAGATAAATTAAAGTTCATGAAGTTTGAAAAATATTATGAAACACCTACTAATTGTGCATGAATATTAGCTGGTATGTGAGATAAGTTTGTATGTTTTACTTTATCAAAAGCTTCAATAGCCTCAGCATCATTGCCTTTACCTAACTGACCAAGACCAATTAAATAGTTACAATGTATTCTGTTGATAACGTTTAAATCCTCTTCCCAAATTAATAAATCTGGTAGTGAAATCGCAAAGTAATCTAACTTTACATTATCGTTCATATGCTCCATACCATAGTTTAAGAGATTATCAAATCTCTTTTCTGCTTTTTTAGATTTTCCTAATTTTTGTAAAGCTAAACCTTGGTAGAATATTTTATCTGGTTGCTGATCATTATAAAATATTGCAGGACTAGGATCACTTAATCCTTCTGAAGCCATTTTAAAATAAGTTTTTGCTGTTTCTTTATCACCTAAACCTTCATGGGCGCAACCCAACCAATAATCAATATCATTTTCAACTGTACCATGCAATTTACCTTCACCTAAATTATGAGGATATGTTTTTGCCGCAATTAGCAACTCAATTGCATATTCAAAATTCTTAAGGTTGATGTTTTTCTTAGCTAGTTCTGTATAACAAGTTAAATATTGAAATGGCACTTTACCTTCTCCTCCTTCCCAAGGATGAAACTGACGATTTTCTATCAATTCTTTTGCTTTTTCAAAGTCGCCTTTTAAATTATACAGAGAAATACGCTCTAAATATAAATCGTCTCTAGAATTGGTTAACTCTATATATTGCTCTAAGAGAGATAAACGCTTGTCTATAGAAACATTTATTTTCTTATACAATTGATCAAGTTCCATTAACAATCTAGCATCTGTATTATCTATCTTAAAGGCTCTTTCTAGATGTTTTACTGAGAACTCTTTTTGATTGGTTTTGTTGTAGTACAACAGTGCCAAATTACGATGAATGATTGCAAAACGGTCATCTAACTTCACTGATGTTTCCCAACATTCTTGCGCTTCTACATATTGTCTATTTGCATACCAAAAATTACCTACATAGTAAAATGCTTTGGCATCAGATGGGTTTGCTTTACATGCAGCTTGTAGCGCTAATACTTCTTCTATTTTATTTGGGAAACAATATTTATCCGGCATTTGAGATGCTTTTTTGTAAGCCTCTAATGCATTTGTATGATTTCCTTTTTGGTAGTAAAACCACCCCATAAAATAATATACCATAGGATAAACCTTAGTATTCTCTTCTGTATGTACTTTTAATAAAGCAACAGCTTCATCAAACTGACCTGCAGAAGCATAATCTAAAGAAAACTCAATATAATTATGCGCATTATTTCTTAAAATATGTTTAAGAACCTCTAAATCTTCTTTTTTCTGATAAAATATAACGTTCATATAAAATACCAAAATTGAACTTATCGATAGCTAAAGATTCTTCTATTAATTTATTAGCTGCTTCAATTTTACCCTGCTTTCTTAAAATAATAACTTTTAAATGTCTTGCTTTATGATTGTGCCAGTTTTTAATTAATGCTCTATCTACAAGGTCTAACGCTTTTTCTAAATCGCCTTTAGAGCAATCTATTTGAGCCAAATTAAAGTAACCTGCATCTTGCCATTGTGCATTCCAACATGCTTTAAAGAAACTAGCATAGGCTTCTTCTTTTTTACCTAAGAAATTTAAAGCCAACCCTTTATTAAAATAAGGTTCTCCATCATACGGATTTGGATTATGACTTGTTAAAGTTTCTATAGCCGTATTAAAATATTTGATAGATTTTTCTAATTGCCCTCTGCGCATATACCAAAGCCCCATTGCATTATTACAACGTACATCTTTTGGTGCTCTTCTTAATGCTTCTTCGTAATAATCTGTGGCATTAAAAGTAGCATGTCTGTACTGCTCTAAATGTAAACCTCTTAAATATAAACCTTCTACAGTATCTATATCTTTAGGGTCTTTTGCTGCTTTTGCAGGTTCAGGAATTTCTTCAGATAAATCTTTGTCTCGGTTCCCAAGAAACCAATACTTTACCAGCAGCATCATTTACTGATATTTGTAAATCATCAAACGTATTACTTCCTATTTCTACAGATTGTTCGAAACCTACTTCGGAGAAAGGTTTAAAACTTCTTCGTGCAATACTGTATCATTTGCTTTTAAAGTAATTACACAGTTATTATAAGTCGACGTAACATAAACTTTTACTAAAGCTTTACCATCAACCATTTCTAGGTTTACTAAAGCCTCTTTTGTTGCATTTTTTACTACACCAACATTATAATAAGGCATAAAATACTGCTTAAAGCTTTTTCTTCGTAAGGATGCATCCAAGAGAAATCCGGTTGATTGTCTGTGTACACGCCACACATTAATTCAATATATGGCCCATCTGCGTCTGTTAAATTTCTATCCCATGCTTTTCCAAACTCTCCATTACCCCAAGTCCATTGTTTTTTACCTGGTGAAACATTATGGTCTGCTACGTGTAATAATCCTCCTTTTGAATCATTTTCATAACCCCCAACAAAATCATATTTAGACGTAATTGCCATATAACTTGTTGGCACTGGAATGTTCTTATATCTAGAAATATCTGTTCCTGGTGCATAATCTACTTTGTAGTATTCTCCTTTTGCAATTGGAAATTCAGAAACATCACGTTTTCCGTGGTCAAAAACGGCATTTACATCAGGAGGAAATACAGATTGATAATGATCGTTAACTGCTACAGCAGGATTTGCCCACCACAAAAAAGTCTGTGGATGAGGTGTTCTGTTGTACAAATGCGCTTTAATTTCTATATAAGCTTTATCTGGATGTAAGGTAAAACCTGCCATACCTTTTGTACGGAACATACGTTCTAATTCGCTTACCCAAATAGTTTTGCTACCATCTTCATTATCTTCTATATAAAAATCTGTTGGGTCATAAGTACTTGGTCTATGGTGTTGTGGCCAGTTGAATTCTATTCCTCCCGAAATCCAAGGACCAGTTAAACCTACTAGTGCTGGTTTTATTACATGATTATAATATACAAAGTCACGTTTACGAATTTTATCATAAGCTCTTTGAATTCTTCCACCTAAAGCAGGTAAAATCATTAATTTTATATAATCATTTTCTATAAAAATAGCATCCCATTCTTTATCTACTTTTGTATCGCTAATCTTTTCTATTACAGGATGTGGATATACTGCTCCACTACTTGCTTGATATACTCGTTTTTCTAAAAAAACAGGATATTTCTCTGGAGTTCCAACTTCATAAGTAGGAATCATCACTTTCTCCTCCCAGGCTTTTACAGTTCTCATATGACTTTGTTTTACATAACACTCAAAAAAGTGAGTATTAATACTTTAACATTTGTTTTAATTGTTTCTCTTTTAGGTCTATTTTAGGATTAAAAGCATCACTTGATACATAGTTTTCTAAACTATACAACAATTGTTTTGCTTCTAATCTTTCTTCTAAATTTGTGTGTAAGTCTATTCCAGAAAACAAAAGTTTTCCTTTACCTACTTTTGCTTCAAAAAGCAGTGCAGTTTTTCTGTTTTTAAACCAATCGTCAATTACTCTAACTATTGGATTAATTTCTGGAATTTCATCAAAAATGATAGCGTTAGAATGACTCATAGCATCCCACCATTGCCAATTAGAGTGGTATTCTGTTGGAAAATGAGCCAGGGCAGGGTGCTTAGGATCACAAAGGATTCCTAATGTATGTGGTTTCTGTTCTTTAGTCCAAGAGGTATTCCGAGAAAATACTTGAGAACCCAATTCCAATTTCTCCACCATATTCTGAAGTAATGTCTCCTTTGGTTATGTTTAACAAAACACTTCCACCATTTTTTAAATAGGCTAATGTTTTCTCGTCTAACTTACTGGTTATTTTATAGTTTTTTGTAGTTTCTATTGTTGGTTTTTCAGTAGGATACACCCAAACATCCCAACTGTTTTTAAACTCATTAACAGCAATACTTAATGTTAATTTTTGGGCTTTAGTAATTTTCTTAAAGGATTGATTTATTACACCTAATTGAGTTCCATTTCCTAACGGGATGTTAGTTGTTTTTAATTCTCCCTTAGAAAAAATACTCCCATCAGGCTTTGTGAATGTCCATTTTGGAGTTACATTCTGCAATGCTTTTTCTCCAAAATGAGCAATTTCAATGGTTGCCGATAAAGTTTCTTTATTTTCAAAAGTTCTTTTTTCTAAACGCGCTAACGGAACTGTTTTTCCACTAAACTGTTTAAATTTTTCTGGAGTAACGTATCCTTTTTCATCCCAAAAAGCATCTAAAACCCCTACTAAAGCTGTTCCTTGTCCAGGAAAATCATGTAAATCCAGTAATTGAAAACCAGCCATTCCTTTGGTTCTTAAAGCCGCTTCAATATCTGCTTTATAACAAAGGGTTTGCAATTTTCCTGAAGCCATCAAAAAATCCTCTGCCAATTCACTCATCCCATTTTCTTCTAAAGTTTCCTTAAAAATTTCAAAGTTCTTAGGTTTTAAAACACCTGTATACTTAGACATCTCTTTAAAGTTAGGATACACACACCATTGCCCCATTTCATGGCTTACATAAGGCATTGGGGTTTTATCTATAAACTTGCTCCAATCGAATATTGTTTGAGGAGCTTTGGCATTAATTACGCTTTTTAAATTTTCATTCCAACCTTGAATTCTAGGACCTCTATGATTATAATAATCCATATTTGGCAAATACGGATAACCTGCACCACTTGTATACAAACGTCTGTTATCTAAATTTTTAAAATGATCTACGTATTTAGTTAAATATTCTTTGTGGTATTTTCCACTAGGCTCATTTCCATAAGTCATTAAAACAAAAGAAGGATGATTTCCATAAGCATCAATAATTGCTTCACCTTCTTTATACAACCATTTATCAACTGGTGTTCCATCTCCTAAACTAGCTAACCAAGCAGATGCTTCTGCTTGAATATACACCCCCATTTCATCAGCTGCTATAAATGCTGCTTCCGGTGGACACCAAGAGTGAAAACGAACATGATTTAATCCGTGTGATTTAATAATTTTTAGAATTCGTTTCCACGAATCTACATCTGTTGGGGGATAGCCCGTTTTTGGAAAAATTGCACACTCTAGAGTTCCTCTTAAATATATAGGGCGGTTATTTATTTTAAAAATAGTTCCATCAGCTTTAAACTCTCGCATACCAAAATCTATACGTTTTGCATCAACAGTTTTATTAGATTTTAAAACAAGCTGCATCTCATAAAGATTTGGGTTGAATTCATCCCAAAGCTTAGGGTTCTCTCCCATATCAAAATTTACAACAACTTTATTATCAACATCTAGTTGAATATCTTTTATAACTGCTTTTATAGTATTTTTTATTTGATTTTTCACTAACTTGAAGCGTTAATTCTGGTTTAACATTTTCTGTGTTACCTTGTATGTGGGCAACTACTTTCACTGAATTACCGAGAGACATTTGGATACAATTTTACTACTCCTAATGACAATTTAGGAGAAACGTTAAGCTTAATACCACCAACAATACCATTCCAGTTTGTTTGTGTGTTATCAGAAATACTATGGGCATCTTTACCAACATTAATGTTTTTGATGCCATTATCAACTCGAATAGAAATAGTATGAACTCCTGAAGTTAAGAAATCACTTAAATCATAATTATGTGCTGTGGCTAGACTATTTTGCATGCCTACTTTTTTGTTATCTACCCAAACTGTAGACTCCCAGTGCACACGTTCTAAATGCAGCTTGATGGTTTTACCATTCCAATTTTCTCGGAATAGTTACCGTTTTTTGATACCAAGCAGCTCCTTTATAATCTTTAACAGGTTGCAACCAAAAAGGAATTTTAATATTTCCTTCTTTTCTGTACTTTGCCATTTTTGGGTCTGTATACCACAAACTATCATTCCACATATTACCTGTATAAATCGTGTTTACAGTAATATCATTTCCTTTACCATTTTCTGCCATAGAACCTGGTAACTTAATAGTATCTGATAGTTTATCTAAAAACCAGTTTTGCTTTTCACCAACATTTAAAGAATCAATTTTAAAACTCCAATTGCCAGATAAATCTATTTGTATTTGCTCTTTATCTTTACAAGCATTGAATGCTAATAAAAATGAGCAAATAGTAATAATTTTTATGGTTTTTAATAACTTCATTTAGTTTATCTTCTTTCTTGTATTAATGTATTTTGAAATATTCGAAAATAGCATCAGCAACAAATTGATGTCCTTTTTGATTGATATGATTGTTTTGAGACATATACCCTCTTAATGATTGAATTACTGCTAAGTCTTTAAATAGCTTGTAACTATCAACCAAACCCACTTTATATTTTTTTGCCAAAGCCCTAATTTGTTCACTATGTTTCGCTAAAGGAGTCTCGTTTGAAGAAATATCTTCTTTTAAATCTGGTGTAGGAGTTAGCAAAATTACTTTTGTTCCATAATGCAAGGCTTCTTTTATCATTTGCTCCCAAGCAATTTTTGCTCGTTCTAAACCAATACTTCTATCATTTAATCCGTAATCAATAAAAAGTACATCTGGTCTATGATTTAACACCTCAGCTTTAAAACGTTTTGCCCCTTGTTCTGCTTGTTCTCCACCAATTGAAGTTGTGATGGTATTTACCACAGAATACGGATAAAAGTCGTTGACCTTTTTTAAGGTTCTGTATGGATAAGAATTTGAGCGATCTATAACACCTCTTGTAGTATAACCTGTAGGAACAGAATGCCCGTGAAAAACTAGATTAATAGTTCTATTCTTTGGCCACTTTACTTTTAATTCTTTTTTTAGTGAATCTAAATAATGCTTTACAATATCCTTATTTGAATTAGAAAATTCTTGCGCACAAACAAAGTTTAAACTCATTGAAAATATAGCAAACAGAGTTATATAATTTTTTAATTTTATCATTTACTCTTTATCTTTTGTTAGTTCTAACTCTATTTCTTCTAAGCTTTTTCCTTTTGTTTCTGGTAATTTATTTTTTATAAATAAAAACCCTGCAATACAAATGAATCCATATACCCAAAATGTACCTGAAGCTCCTAAAGCATCATTTAAAATTGGAAAAGTGAAGGTTAATATAAATGAAGCTACCCATAGTGAAAATGTTGCGATAGACATTGCTACACCTCTTATTTTATTTGGAAAGATTTCAGATAAAACTACCCAAGTAATTGGTGCTAGAGACATCGAATAAATTGCAATGGCAGTAATCACTAAAATTAAAACAGGTAACCCAGTAAACTCCATATAATAAGCTCCTCCTAAAATGATGTATACAACACCTAAACCAATAGAACCTAATAGCATTAATTTTCTACGACCCCAACTATCTACAGTTCGCATTGCAACAAGTGTAAATATCAGGTTTACACTACCAGTAATAACAATGTTAAATAACATATCTCCAACACTATAACCTGCTGCTGTAAAAATTTCTTCAGCATAATTGAAAATAATATTGATACCACACCACTGTTGGAATATTGCCAAAACAACACCTATAATTAGGATTGGTTTAATCTTTGGACTTTTAAAATCAGAAAAACTAATTTTTGAAGTACTTCCTTCTTGAAGTGTTTGCTTAATATTAGCTAACTCTTCTTCTGCATAACTAGTTCCACCTATTTTAGATAAAACCAATTTGGCAGTATCATTATTGTTTATTTTTACTAAAAATCTTGGGCTTTTAGGTACAATAAACAACAAACCAAAAAATAAAACTGCAGGAATCAATTCTGCCCAAAACATCCAACGCCATCCGGTTTGACCGTTCCACGAACCTAAAATCATTTCAGGCGAAAAACCATCCGGTATAGCTTCTGCAATAAAAAGGTTAGCAACCTGAGCAGCTAAAATTCCTATTACTAGTGTTAATTGATTAATTGCCACAAATTGTCCTCTATATTTTGCTGGTGCTATTTCTGCAATATACATTGGCGATAAAGTAGACGCTAAGCCAATACCTAAACCACCTATAAGACGATAAATTATAAAGGGAGTAAATTCATTTACATAACCTGTACCAAATGCAGATAAAGTAAACAAAGCTGCAGCTAAAATTAAAGGTTGTTTTCTACCAAATTTATCCGCGACAAAACCAGAGATAACTGCTCCAAAAATACAGCCAATTAACGCACTACTCATTGCCCAACCTTGTAATGTTGGTTGCGAACTAATATCAAAAAAGAGTTCGTAAAATGGTTTTGCTCCTCCTATAACTACCCAATCGTAGCCAAAAAGGAAACCACCCATTGCAGATACAAGTGCAAGGAACAACAGATAGGAAAAATTAAATTTAGTTTTAGACATAAATTGTGATTTTGGTCGATTAATTGTAATTGTCTGTTATTGTTTATTTCTTAATCTTTTGTATTTAAGCTACTGTCGTACCAGTTATTCTTAGGATCAAAATCTTTACTCAAAAAGTTTTTACGCTGTTTTTCTAAACGTTGTAGCATTTTTGTTCTTCTTTCCTCTTGTTTTTTTGCTGCTTTAGCTGCATCATAATCGGCATAAACTTCAGGTATTTTAGCATTCATATTTTTTAAATATGTATCTAACTCTACTCTTAAACTTTTAGCAATTGCTTCTTCTTTTTTAGAAATATCATTTTTCTCTCCTGGATCATTTGATAAATTATATAACTCATCATGCCCATCTTCCCAATAATGAATCAATTTATACTCTTCTTTTCTGATGATACTTACAGGGTCACCTCCTTGATTACCATAATGAGGATAATGCCAAAATAATGGTCTTGTATCTAGAGGTTTTCCTTTTAATAATGGCACTAAACTTACTCCATCTATAATCTGTTTAGGATCTTTCTTAGCACCAACTAAATCTAAAAGTGTAGGATAAAAATCGATACCTGAAACAGGATAATCAATAGATTTAGGTGTGTTTTTTAACATTGGTGCTTTGATCAAAAAAGGCTCTCTAATACCACCTTCCCATTGATATCCTTTTCCCCCTCTTAATGGAAAATTAGTCGTAGAAAATGCATCTCCACTAGCAACCCCTCCATTATCAGAAGTAAAGACTATTATTGTATCATCATCAATTCCTAATTCTTTTAATCTTTTTAAAACAACACCAACAGCATCATCCATAGATTCTACTAAACCTGCGTAAATAGGATTATCTTGTACATTTCTGATAGGTAATCTTGCCTCCATTTCAAAACCAGATTCAGGTATACCTTGAGCTTCTGCTTTATTTCTATATTTACTCCATTTTTCTTGTGTAGTTTCAATAGGACCGTGAACTGCGTAAAAGGACAAGAAAGCAAAAAATGGTTCGTCTTTATTAGTTGAAATAAAATCTGCAGTTTCTAAAGCCAATCGCTTAGTTAAATTCTCTCCTTCGTATTTGTAATCTAACTTTGGATTTCTCCAAGGAGCATAATATCCTCCTTTTGGTCCACCAACTTCCCATCCACCAATATTAATATCAAATCCATTATTTTCTGGTGAATAAGGTTCATCACCTATATGCCATTTTCCTGCAAAAAAAGTTTTGTATCCGTTTTGTTTTAAAGCTTCCGCAATTGTAATACTCTCTTCGGCAAAGCATGAGCGTACTCTGGTGGCATCACTTTAGTGTTGTAATAATCTCCCCATTTTTTTCCAGTTGCAGCACCAATCCAATCTGTTACTCCATGACGAGCAGTATATTGCCCTGTCATTAAACTTGCTCTAGATGGGCTACATACTTGAGCTGCAGCATATCCTTGCGTAAATTGTACTCCTTCATTGGCAATAGCATCAATACTTGGCGTTTCATAATATTTACTACCTGAATAGCTTAAATCATGAGCACCAAGATCATCTGCCAAAATAAAAAGGATATTCGGTTTTTTTGAGTACTATTATTACTTTTCCCCTCTTTATCCTTACAGCCATTTAATAAAATGGCAACTAAACAAAGGCTTAAAACTGATTCTAAAAAATTATTTTTAAATTTCATTTACTGATGTATTTTTATTTGGATGTACTACCTATTAATGTATTTACTGAACGTCCACTTACTGTTATTATTTGTTTCGTTACTTTTTGATGCTCTAAATTTTTATCTTTTGATGTTTCGTATTTAGCTTGAATGTTATAACCTGAAAAATCAATTGTTTTATCTGTATCACTGTAATTTATGGCAACGATTACTAATTTTGACGTCTTCTTATCTATATAAGCAGACAACATTAAATCTTTATATTGTTTTTTTAATGTTTTCTTTTCATTTAATTGAATCTTTATACGTTGCATGTTAGGCCTAATAAATCTTGAAAAATTACCAAAAGCCCATAATAATTTAGAATCATGGAAATTTCCATCCGATTTCATTTTATTCAAATTGTATAAATCTTTTTGATCTCCTGTATCTAAATAAATTAAACCGTCTTTAAAGTTGGCATTTGTTAAGGCTGTCCACCACTGCCAAGAACTTGCATTTGCAATAGTTAAATCTGCATGAATTACACGTGCTACATAAAGTGCAGTATTTATACCTAAATCTCTTTTCCATCCTCCTCCAATATCATCTGTATTTTCAAGGATACAAAACTCACTTTGCCAATAATTTAGGTTGTACGCTTTTAGTTTAGTATTTAATTTTTTTCTGATCGATATTAAACTATCTACTGGCCAGGTTGTAAAATAACTGTGTCCTGAAATGGTTTGTTTTACATTTTCTATTTTATTATTGGGATTGAAAAAGTACTCTATTTGATTTCCTCTTTCACGGTTTACCAAAATCTGAATACAACCATCGTAAATCTGCAGCTTCTCCTAATACAATCTTTGTTGATAGATTATTTTCTTCTATTTTCTGATTTAATGATTTTGAAATTTTTAAAATATTAGCATTGGTTGCTGGGGTTCCTTCTTGCGATTTTTTTCCCAATCCCATTGTGGTTCGTTAATTGGACTTAAATAATCAAAAGCAATTCCTTTAGATTTAAAGTGTTTTAAAAACTCAACCATAAACTGAGCGTAATCATCAAAATGCTCCGGTTTTAAATTTATCTCTCCATCTTTATTATCGCCATTAAAACCTTTTCCGTTATTTGTCCATTGAACAGGAGCTGAAATAGAAAATGCTAAAAATTGATCTACTCCATATTTTTTAGCCGAATTTAAAAACCATTGCTGCCCTTTCTGTTTTGTCCAATCATAATTTCCTTTAACATCTAAAAAAGATTCACTTCTTCTCCATTCATTTTCTATATAAGAACTATCTTTTTGTTCGGTTGTTCCTGCACCTATATAAAATCTCCAAATTGATAATCCAATTCCTTCAGGGTTTCCTTGTTTATCAACTTCTTGACTAAAAAGTAACCTAGCTATTTTTTTCTTTTTTGTTCAGGCCAATTTTTACCAACAAATTGACATCTCCATGCATCAGACGCGCCAAAACCTTCAATTGTTTGATATATTTCTTTAGAATTAATATTTATTTTTGAAACTTGTTGTTGAGCTTTAGACTCACAATTTATCAGAAATATAAAAATTATAAAAACATATAAAATACTACTCTTATTCATTTATTATGAAAAATTAACAAAAACCTAATTTATTACTATACTTCATTAACAAAATTAACAAAACATCTATTAAAAAAATAGACACCAAAAGCATAATTATGGACAAAAACACTTATATCAAAAATTAATTACCCTTTAAAATAATCTTATATATTTGATGTAAACCATCTTTATTGATATCAAAAACTACTTCATTCTTTGAAGATAATTCTGCAGAAGCTACTTCTGTTATGTATGGTTCTGCTTTGGCAGTATCACTGTAATCAAAAGGAACAAAACGATGAACACTTTCTATAGAAGTTATGGTAAACCCCTCTACTTTGACTCCAACTTTTTTACCACTTTCTCGGCTCCTGTAACATATAAAACCATAGTGCTTGCATCTTGTAGAGCTGCTGCAATATGAAATGTATTAGATGTTGTTTTTAATGCCTTACCTTTATATTCACTTGCCATTTCTCCTAAAATTTGACCTGTTGGGAAAATTTTAGAAAAATTCCAATTCGTTAAACCTAAACCTGGAACAGGAGTATTTACCGGTGGCCAATAAGCTGCTGCTTCAGAACCAGATCTTGCGTAAATATGAATTATATCTCGGAATAACATTAGCTGCCTCCATATAAAGCGCTCTTTCATTATAGTCTCTAGAAGGCATCCACTCTGACAAATACTTGAAATTTTTATTTGGGTTGAAGTTATTAGCACAATCTATTATTCTTTTTTCTAAGTCTTTTATATTGTGTGTATTTGTTGTATATCCTGTGTAAGTATGTAAGGCCACACCATCTATAACATCGTATGCTTTTGTAAATTTTTGCTTCATCGTTGTAAACTCATCAGGAAAAGTATAATCACCATTCACTAAAAGTTTAAAGGTGTGATTTGGGAATTTTTCATCTAAATGCGCTGCTATTTCCATAGCAATTTTTACATATTTATCTAACTTCTGAGCCCTAGAAACACCTCCTGCCCATTGTAACCACCACTCATTACCAATCTCTACAATACCATTATCAATACCTGATGCTACAATTGCATTTTCTGCAACTTGCTCTAACTTTTTTATTGCATTGTTCCATTGAGAAGAACCAGGGTTTGTATTCATAGCATCTACAGTAGGTATTACTATACTGTAATTATTAAAGTTCTCTTTTAACGCAGATACAGAAGCCCCAGGTTCTGCTGGAGCGTCTTTCCAATTTGGAGTTGTGTTACTTGTCCAAGCATAAAATTCTGACTCCCAACCACCAGGAAATCTAAAAACTTTAGAATTTAACCCCATATCTTCAAGCATATTTGTAAAAGTAGAAAAACCCGTATTCGGCACTCTTCTCCAATCATTATTTACTCCAAATATATCTGGATTTATATTTACACCATCAGTTGCATCAACTTTAAGTGTTATATCAAAAGCTATATCACCTGTAACCCCACCTCCATCACCAATATCATCAAAAATAGGATCGTTAGGATCTGTACCTCCCTCACTTGAACAAGCGAAAACAAAAAGACCAAATATTATAACTAAAAAAAAGATCTCAATTCGATATGCTTTTTCATGTTGTACTAATTTTATTTTAATTAATTTTTTTCAGCTAGACTTACTTTAAGACCGCTTTTAATGTTACTATAGATTTCTTTGGAACACTAACAGACTCTACAGAGGATGTAGATTTTTTCAGATTACTTGAATTTGAAGTTGTATATACCTCAAAAGCATCTCCCTTAACTTCAAAATCTGTACTATAATTTTCTAATTTTAAATCTCTGTTTGCATCGGTGTTATTAACACATACCAATACAATTTCTTTTGTGTTTTGATTTTTGTAACCTGAAATCATAAAGTTTTCAACCGATGTTTCATCATTGTAATCTGCATCAACAACCTCAAACCTTTCCATTCCTGGTTTAACAAACCTACTATAATTACCTAACGCCCAAAGAAGTTTATTAGGAGTAAAAGTACCATCGGTATGTGCAGGACTGTTTGAATTTGGTTGATATAGAATTAAATTAAAGCGAAAAGGATGATCTCCAAAAGTCGATTGATTTAAAGCCGTCCAAAAACTCCAACCTGTAGCATTTCCAAAAGCTAAATCAGTATGAATGATTCTAGCCATCCATAATGCATAATCAATTTCTGAAAAAGTTGAAACACCTAAACCTTGTTGATAACCAGTACCTAATAGACTATATTCTGTCTGCCAATAATCTAAGTTGTAATTTGCTAAAGTTGTTTTTAACGTTTTTCTTTGTCTTAAAGACTCTTGAGTAGTACCGTTACTAAAATAACTGTGACCCGCTATGTATTTTGATAAGTTTTTTAAATTTCCAATATAATTTGAACTAGACTCACTAAAAAAATCATTAACCTGATTACTAGTGTTATTACCACCTTCAAACAAATATTTTAGTTGCGCTGCTTCGAAGCATAATTTTTGCTTTTACACCTTTTTGAGTAAATGCGTTATCGATAATTTTAGTTACTTGAGCTATTTCTGCATTTGTTGCCCTTGTTCCTGATTGCTGAGCAGAACCTTCGGCTGCATTCCATTGATATTGAGTTTCATTAAAAGGACATACAGTTGTAATATTAAAACCTTGATCTTCATAATACTTCACTACAGTTGCTAAAAAATCTGCATATTTAGCATAATTTTCTCGGCTTACAATTAAAATTACTCACATCTGAAGTACTAAAAACATAACCATTTTTAGACATAAAATAAGGAGGTGCTGTTGCCCATGTAGTAAATTTAGAAACTCCAAATTCTCTTGCTTTATTCATAAACCACTTCTCTCCCTGCTGTTTTGACCAATTATAATTTCCGGAAGCATCTAAATAACACTCTGTTTCTCTAAACCAATTGGATGCAGAAAAACCACTATTAGCTTGATCAGCTGCTCCATCACCTATAATTGTTCTCCATAAAGACAAACCAATTCCTTTAGGATTACCTTGCACATCAGTATCTGAACTAAAAAGCAATTCAGCTACTTTATTTTTGGATGCATCAGGCCATTTTCCGACCCATTGATCTTGAAAACCACCTGAAGCACCAAAATGATCTATAACTTGAAATGTGTTATTAATGTTAAGTATTATACCTTCTTCAGGAACATCAAATTTTGGGTCATTTGGATCTATAGCCATATCTTGACTACAGCCCACAAAAACCAAACTAAAAACTACTCCAAAAAAATAATTAAAATACTTATTTAACATATTGAATTTATTAAAACCGAATTAATATCCAGGATTCTGCACGATATTACCTCTAGACAATTGAATCTCTTCCGGTGGTATTGGCCATAATAAGTGAATATTAGGATCAAATAATGATCCACTATTTTGAGGTTCCAATAAATTAGTTGTCTCAAAAGGATCTGTACTCACCTCTGTATTGTACTTTACAAAAGATCCATTAGGCCCTAATATTAAAGCAATTCTAGGAACTCCATTTATTTTTTGTCTTCTAAGATCATAAAGCCTATGCTGCTCTAAAGCCAACTCTAATCTTCTTTCTTTCCATATTGCATCTCTTAAAGCGTCTCCGGATAAATTATTTTTAGAAGGCAATTGAACTCGATCTCTAACCAATTGCAAAGAGCTTTTAGCAGCTGCCTCATCTCCATTAAAATATGCAGCTTCTGCATGAATTAAGACAACATCTGCTAATCTTAAATGAATGTAATGTAATGGCAATTGACCTCTTTGATATGGATCTGGTCTTTCATCTGTTGGAATGTAATACTTTCTGTTTGTACGACCAGATTTATTTTCACTTGGCTTTCCATCAAATGAAGTTACTGCAGGATCACCAAAAACAGGTTCTCCGTGTTTTATAATCGTAGATCTTAACCTAATATTATCACCTTCACTTAAAAAAGCATTTTCCAAGTCACTTGAAGGTGATGCCCATCCCCAACCACGATCTCCACGACTTCCATTAGTAATGGAAAACTGACCACCAACACCATTAAATGTTGGGTTATTAATATATTGAATTTCAAAAATAGTTTCAACACCATTTAAATTACCTACTTTATAAACATCAGCAAAATCTGCCTCTAAACTATACTCCCCTGAATCCATAACGGTTTTTGCCATAGCTTGAGCTTCTGCCCATTTTTCTTCAAAGAGATACACCTTTGCCAATAAAGATTGTACCGCACCTTTAGTTGCTCTTCCTGATTGCCCAAGAGTTTGCTGACTTCTTAATGGCAATGAATTCATGGCATCTTTTAAATCTGACTCAATAAAATCATAAACTTCTGCTACAGAAGATCTAACTTTATCATTAATTGTTGGTTCTAAAATCTCATTGTACGTAGTTACAATAGGCACGCCTCCAAAGTTTCTAACTAAATCAAAATAAAAGAACGCTCTTAAAAACTTTGCTTCCGCAATTAATCTAGCTTTTGTTTCATCATCAATTTCTACCTCAGGAATTCTATCTAAAGCTATATTAGCTCTTGTTATTCCAATATAATGGTTTTCCCAAAATAAATTGAAGTAAGTAGAACCAGGAAATACGTTATATTGTGCTATACCAGTAATATCTGGTCTTGGTTGCCTTGTATTTCCTGCCCAATTATCATCAGAAGCCATTTCGTTAATTTGACGCTGAAAATTTACTTGATTCCAATTTGTCCCATTAACCATTTGGTAAATACTATTGACAAATAACTCCGCATTTTCTGATGATGAGAAAAAATCATCTAATTGCTGTCTACCTTGTAAAGGTTGATCTAATATTTTGTCTGCATCGCAACTTACGTTAAGAAAAGCAATACAAAATCCTAAAAATAAAATAAGTTTTTTCATAATTTTATAATGTTAAATTTAATCCTAATAAAAATGTTTTTGCCACAGGGTTACTTGAAGCATCAACTCCTAGACCATTAATAATACCACCACTACTTACCTCAGGGTCAAAACCGAATATTTCGTAAATGTTAGTAAATTTTGCCCTGCTATGTATAATCTAAATTTATTAACACCTTTTAATTTAAAATTATAACCTAATTGAATGTTACGCAATCTTAAATAAGAGCCATCTTCTATAAAAATGTCTGATGGGTTTTGATAATTACCATTTCTATCAAGCTCTGTTAATCTTGGGTATTGTGCACCTGTATTTGTTGGGGACCATACCGATTTTCTAAACCAGCTAACACATTTAGATTTTGAGTACCAGCACGTATATATTCTGTATTTATATTAAATACATCATTTCCAAAAGTTCCATACCATTGCATAGAAAAGTCAAAATTCTTATAACTCATATTAAGATTTAAACCACCATAAAAATCTGAAATGGATTACCAATTGTGGTTAAATCATCATCATTTAAAACCCCATCTCCATTCTGATCTACAAATATCAAATCACCTACTTGAGCATTAGGCTGAATTATAGTTCCGTCTTCTGAGGTATGAGAATTTAACTGGGTTTGGTTTTGAAATATCCCTGCAGTTTGGTAACCCTGAAACAAACCTACAGTTTCCCCTAATTCGGTAATTTTCACAAATCTATTTCCTAATCGAGGTCTTCTTTGCCCCAAAATCACTTCGTTTCCAGGAGCTAATTCTATTGCTTTACTTTCATTAGTAGAAAATGTTAAATTTGCATTTAATTTAAAATCATTCCAAGTCTTATTATATCCTAAAGTTAGATCAAAACCTTTAGATTGAAAACTACCTACATTTTGAGCTACAGTACCAGGTATACCTGTATAATTTGGTGTTTCTACACTAAATAATAAATCTTCTGAAGTTTTCTCATAATACTCTGCTTCAATAGTAATTTCACTATTAAATAAACCCATTGAAATTCCAAAATTCTTATCTCTTACAGTTTCCCATCTTAGATTAGGGTTACCAAATTGCGACAAAAAGTTAGCTACAACACGATCACCTCCAAACACAAAATCGCCGAGAACCAATTGAGAAAAACTGACCGTTACGACTTATATTTTGATTACCTACTTCACCAGCACCAACTTTAACTCTTAAGTTATTAATAGTCTCACTTTTGAAAAAATCTTCTGAATCTATATCCCAAGCAAAAGACACACTAGAGAAAACTCCTGTTCTTCCATTTTTTGGGAATCTTGAAGATTTATCAACTCTTACAGATCCATTGAAAAAGTATCTATTATCATAACTATAAATAGTTCTAAAAACACCAGACAAAATATTGTCTGTAGCCTTATTAGCATTTGCTCTAATAGTCTCCCCTTCAGCTGCATCTAATTGCCACAGATTCATATTTGTATTACTAGGAATACCATCACTATATCCCCTTAAATAATCCCAATTTTCTGAATCAAACACAATACCACCAGTGATATTTAAATAGTGCTTATCGTTAAAGGTTTTATCAAAAGTTAATGTATTATTTAATACATAGTCAAAATTATTTGTAACTGTTTTGGTTAAATTATTAATTTCTAACTGTCTGTTAGGACCAATAAAATACTCAGGATTAAATGTCTGCGAAGTTTGTCTTGAAATATTTAAACCAAGTTGAGACCTAAATGTTAAACTTGGCGCTATTTTATAATCTAATTGTGTATTAGAGAAAAACCCAAAAAAATCATTTTCATTAAACTGTCTTGCCAATTGAGCCACGGGATTTGGTACCAAATTTTGAGATAAACCATAAATACTATATTGATTTCTACCTACTCGTTCACTTTGAGGTATAAATACCGGTGTTAGAGGATCAATTCTCATTGAATTGAATAACAAATTCGGTGTATTTTCCCATTTTTCAATTCTTGGACTAAGATCCTGCTTAAGAGTTACTTTATCAGAAATCTTATAGTCTACATTAAACCTTCCAGTAATCCTTTGATAAAATCCTTTAGAGTAATTTGCTTGCTGGTCAAAAACACTAACACTTCCGAATATTTTAAATCTTCTGAACCTCCGAAAACCCTTACGTTAGCATTTAAAACTGGAGCAAAGTTCTGAACAACTTCATTCCACCAATCTGTACCTTCACCTTGAAAATTATTAGGGTCAAACAATGGTGCATTACCATCATTTGTTCTTCCGGTATTCATTATTCTCATATACTCTTGCGCATCTGCACTTTCTATTTTTTGCCAATATTGCACACCATAATTTAAATCTACACCAACTACGGTTTTACCTGCCTTACCTCTTTTAGTTGTAATAAGAACAACACCATTTGATGCTCTTGAACCATAAATTGCAGATGCTGCTGCATCTTTTAAAATTTGAAAGCTATTTATATCTTGAGAGTTTACAGAATTTAACGATGTTCCATCCGGTTGTAAAATTCCATCAATAACAATAAGTGGATTTGTACTACCATTAGCTGTAGTAATACCACGTATTACAATTCTAGGAGATGCACCTGGAGAACCTCCGGAAGACAAAACCTGGACACCTGCTGCTTTACCTTGTAACGCTTCTGCAGGGTTACTTGCAACTTGTTTTGAAATTTCTGATCCATCTACAGTTGCTATAGATGTAGCTATTTTGTCTTTTTTCACGGAACCGTACCCAATTACAACTATTTCATCTAATTGAGTATCATCAGACTCCATCTTAACAGTGATTTGTGACCTGCCATTAACATTTACCTCTTGCGTTTTAAAACCAAGATAACTAAAGACTAAAGTAGCTTTTTCACTAACAGAGATGGTGAATTTACCATCAAAATCAGAAAATGTACCCTTTGATGTATTTTTTTCTAAAATATTAACACCCGGTATAGGCTCCCCCAATTCGTCTGTAATCGTTCCTTTAACAGTTTTCTGAGCTGTAGCCGAAAAACTAAAACAAAGAATACTTATTATAATTATAATTAATTGCTTCATTTATTTATTATTTGATTGATATTATTTTTGTGAAATATTTGATTATCTATTTTTAATTATCACCCTATTTAGATGTGTATCAAATATGAAGGTATAATCTTTATCTAAAGCACTATCCTCAAAGACATAATTACCACCACCACCTGGAACTGCAATAGAACGATCTTCGGTATTGGTTCTCCAAAA
This sequence comes from Polaribacter sp. HA6-7, assembly GCF_055693625.1. Taxonomy (NCBI): domain Bacteria; kingdom Pseudomonadati; phylum Bacteroidota; class Flavobacteriia; order Flavobacteriales; family Flavobacteriaceae; genus Polaribacter; species Polaribacter sp. HA6-7. The sequence continues at coordinate 279,006 of NZ_CM146338.1, read as the reverse complement.
AGGAGCCCATCCATTTGGGTTAGCATTTAATATAAACCCATTAGCCCCATTATCATCTGGTTGATCTTTCACTGTAACATCTAATGTCCATAAATATGAATTATTAGGATCTTGAACAAAAGGTTTACCGGATTTAAAATGCCAACATTGAGTAGAACCGTCTGCGTTATTTGTACAAGTAGAAGTAGCTGCATCTACAAATATTCCTCTTCCTAAAACATACACCTGATCAAACGCTGCATCTGTTGGCATGTAAGGTGTAACAGTATATGACAAATCTCTAACATCCATTGATATTTCATAATAACCAACACCAGGCACCACTATTGGGTTAACAGTAGCATCTGCTCCTAATGTTAATTTACCTTCGCTGTTTGCGTTTGCCCCAAATGCGAAAGGTGAAAACGATTCTTTTTGAGGAATAAATCTTACTTCAGAATTTGCACTTTTAGAATAATACAACGCTGTAAAAACATATCCGTTTTCTCCTGTAGCCTGACTTGCTGCTGTACTGAAAGGAATTCCAAACAAGTCCTGATTTAATGCAGCATCACTTGTTTCATCTGTCAAATACATTGCCGTAAACTGCAAATCTGTTGCAACATTAACAGTAACCGAAGTTTGCGCATCATTGCCTGACATATCTTTAGCAGTCATATTAAAAGTATAACTACCAGGTGTTAACACATCTAAAGACTTACTATATTTATAGGTAGCTGATTCATTTAAAGTTATGGTTTCATTTAGAATATCACTTTCAATCTTAAACTCTGACAACTCTCTATCCGTTAAATCTATATCAAAACTTATCTCATCACCATTACCCATCAACACGGTAGATGCATCAGAAGGACTATTCACTACTATTACTGGCGCTACAATATCTTTATCTAAAGTTACCACCACATCTTTTACAGTTGCTAAATCACCTGAATTAGTCACAGTAACTGATATTTTATGGATACTAAATTCATCCTCAGTATCCGGCACTTTAAAACGATAAGACAAATTATAAATATCTTGCAAAGAATCATTAACAATGGTTTTATCTAAAAACCAATTATCATAATTAATATTAATAGATTTAACCCCTGCCGGGTCGGAAATCACTGCTTCGAAAGTAATTACTTCACCAGGTAAAGTCGAAATATTTTCTAGAAACGAATTAAATTTTGGCTCAGAATCAACCTTTAAAGAATCATTATCACAACTTACCATAACTACTATTATGCAGAATATGCAAAGTATTTTTGTTTTAACTGTTTTCATTTTTTAATTTTTTAATTTAAGTTCTACTTTATTTATATCGGCACAGAAAAAGAAGCTATAAACTAACTCCATAAAACACTCGATTAATTACAACAACCAAATCTCTTTTTGTTAAAATGATAATTATATCACAAATAAATTGAGAATATCACACAAATGTACAGCTTACAAGAACTCAAACAATAGACAAAAAAAGCACAAACATGGATAATATAACTTTTAATAGCTATATATAGCTCAAAAAGGAGAAATGAAAAGATTAGAAATTTATGAATTACTAATATAAAAAAGGCTTTTCTTGAAAAACCTCAATAAAAACGAAGTAAAATTGAATAAAACAAATTAACACAAAGTAAAAAAAGTAAATAAAATAAAAAAGAACAAATATTGTAATATATTTTTTTATCTTTATTCTATGTTAAATTAACTCTAATAAAGTCTAAAAAACACATAAACAAAAAATAAATGGATGAAAACACTTTAAAAAAAGGATTTCTTGGACAAAAAATGATAGCTTTTCCAAAATCATTTTTAGTGGATATCAAAAACAATCCTATTTCAAGAAACTTTTACATTAGTGACTTGGGATATTACCCTGTTGCAAGTCATCATTATAGGTTAAGAAAAAAGGAGCTAAAGAATATATTTTTATATACTGCACTAAAGGAAAAGGAATAGTTACTATTGATAATCAAAAAACTTTAATCTCACCGAATCATTTTTGCATAATACCAAAAAATATAAGACACGAATACAGGGCTGACGATAATGATCCTTGGAGTATTTATTGGATTCATTTCAAGGGTTCTATTAGTGAAAAAATATATAATCGATATTCAAAAAACAATAACGATAAAAACATCCCCTTCTCAAAAAACATTATTGACCAATTTAATAAAATTTTCGATTTATTAAACAATAATTATTTATTAGACAGTATTGAATATGCAAATCTATTAGGCCTGAACTTTATCAGTTCATTTGTTTACCACAAACTTAATTCGATTAGCACCACAAACCCAAAAGACAATCTAATAGCCTCTATCAAAGAATACTTAATGAACAATCTAGACAAGAATTTTACGCTTGATAAAATCGCATCTAAATTTAATTATTCAAAATCTTACCTGCACACAAAATTCAAATTAGAAACTGGCTACCCAATACTTGTATTTTTTAAATTAAAAAAAGTTCAAAAAGCTTGTGAATATCTTAGTTACACAGATTTAAGCATCAAACAAATTAGCTATAAAATTGGTTTTGACGACCCATTATATTTCTCCGAACTTTTAAAAATTTTATGGGGAAATCTCCCAGGAACTATAAGCAAAGTCAACGGAAATAAACTTAAGTTATAAACTTAAGTTTTTATAACTTATATTTTTACTGTAAAGTTTAAAATTTTCTACCTAAATGAAAAGGACTGGTATCGCTAGAACTTTTTTACCAAAAATAATTTCAGAAACTAGTTTTCCAGTTGCAGCCCTAAACTCCACCCCACAAATGCATGACCTGAAGCAAAAGTTACATTTTTACATTTTGATGATTTTCCAATAAATGGTAAACCATCTAGAGAAAGTATTCGCAAACCTGTCTTTGATGATAGTTTTTCTTGCTGATTTATTATTAAATCTTGGTAATAACTTTGAAAAGCAGATGCAATAGCATATCCCCTTAAAAAATGGATTTTATGATTAATTTTACCAATTTCAATATTTCATGCTAAACGAGTAAAACCGCTCATAGGTGTTACGCCTATTTTGTTTCCTTACTTAACTATTTTACCATTGCTCTACGAAGCATGTCCCCTACTCCTCTCATACAGTTGTTATACTCATTTTATTAGTCGATTTCTGTATAATTTTATGTGAAAAATGAAACTAAATTTACATATCTAGAAATATTTTGTTCTTAAAAATTTGAAGCCTTTTGAATCAATTTAACACCTAATTCAAAATCTTTTTTTCAGGAATGAGGAGCAGATACCAACATCTACAAAAGGAAAAACCTCATCTTATAAACAATTGTTTTTTTTAATTGGCAAAAGATAAGTTCATCAAATTGGGATTTACTTGATAACAGCTTTAATACCATATTACATCTTAATAAATATTTTATTTTAACCATAACATTTATTTGTTACGGTTTTTTTTATGCGCTATTTTAAGACTTTTAAAATACTTGATTGCTAACTCCTAGATAAATTATAACATTAAAAGAGGCTAATTTTATAAATAAAATTAGCCTCTTTTAATGTTTTTAATACTAATTAAGAAAAGTATATATAAATACCAATTACTATTACACAAATGAAAACTCCTACTGGTTTTAAATATTTCCACGGAGTAATATCGACTTCTTTAGAATCAAACTGTATATATGCTTCTTTTCTTGGATAAAACTTTCCTATCAACAACATAATGATAACATTAAACAAAAAGAGTATAGCCAAAATATGTAAAAAATGTGGATATGTATTGCCTGTTACAGTTTCTACGTCATTTACAATTTCAATTACATCAAAATTAGGCTGAATAATAAACTGACTAATAGAATATAATACAACACCTGATATTAAACCAATTTTTGCTGCAATTGCTGGCACATACTTGGTAGTATAACCAACTACTACAATTGTTAAAATAGGAATCGAATATGTACCATTAATTTCTTGTAAATAACCAAAAACACTTCCTGCATTTGCTATAAATGGCGCAACAATCATCGCTAAAACTGCCGAAATACACCAAACGTTTTTCCTGCTTTTACAACCTGCTTATCTGTTACATCTTTTTTAATGTATTCTTGATAAATATCAATACCAAAAAGTGTTACGCAGCTATTTAAGGCTGAATTAAAAGAACTTAAAATAGCACCAAATAAAACTGCTGCAAAAAAACCAACCAATGGTTTTGGTAATACTTCTGTTACTAAAGATGCGTATGCTAGATCTGGTTTTGCCAATTCACCTTTAAAAATATGAAAAGCTATGATTCCTGGTAAAACCAATAATAACGGACCTAATATTTTTAAAAAGGCAGCATATACCAAACCTTTTTGACCTTCTTTTAAGTTTTTAGCTCCTAAAGCTCGCTGAATAATTGCTTGGTTTGTTCCCCAATAAAAAAGGTTGATTAATAGCATACCCGTAAATAAAGTAGACAAAGGAACGTAGGAATCTTCTGAACCTGTAGAAATAAATTTCTCTGGATGCGTGGTCATTAAAGTATTTATACCCGCAAACATATCTCCGTCTCCGATGTAAGTTAAACCAAAATACGGAATCATTAAACCTCCAATAATTAATCCTATAGCGTTTATTGTATCTGAAACAGCAACCGCTTTCAAACCACCAAATACCGCATAAATAGAACCAATAATTCCAATACCAAATACTGTAAACCAAAGCGCTATATTTTCTGAAACTCCAAAAACTGCAGGCACATCAAACATTGTATTAATTGCAGATGCACCCGTATATAAAACTACGGGTAAAAAAATAGTTACATAACCAGATAAAAACAATCCGAAAACAATTGCTTTCGTGGTTTTATCATATCTACGTTCTAAAAATTGCGGAATTGTAGAAATACCACCTTTTAAATAACGAGGTAAAAGAAAAACTGCAATTATAACCATAGTTATGGCTGCTAAAGTTTCCCAAGCCATTACTAAAATACCTTGCTCGTATGCTTGCCCATTTAAAACAACTATTTGTTCTGTAGATAAATTGGTTAACAAAAGAGATCCCGCAATTACAATTCCAGTCAAACTTCTTCCTCCTAAAAAATAACCATCTTTAGATGTCTCTTTTGAAGACCTTGTTAATAAATAAGAAATTAGGGCTACAAGAACCGTAAAACTTAAAAATGTTAATAATTGCATAGTTTAATATTTACGGTAATGTAATAATTTTATAATTACTATAAATTACCGTCTCTTAATTTTTTTCCCATTGCCATGAAGAACTTATCATTTCGTTTAAAGTTTTATTTGCAGACCAACCTAATTTTAATTTTGCTAAATCGGTAGATGCAAATAATTGAGGTACATCTCCTGGTCTTCTTTCTACAATTTCATAATTTAAATTGATCCCGAAACTTCTTCAAAAGATTTTATTACATCTAAAACAGAAAAACCTTTACCTGTACCTAAATTAAAAGTTTCTAAAGCTGTTTCTTGTTTTTGCAACAACAATCTTTTTACAGCAATTACATGCGCATTTGCCAAATCTAAAACATGGATATAATCTCTAATTGGTGTTCCGTCTGGTGTTGGATAATCATTACCATAAACCATTAATTTTTCTCTTAAACCTACTGCTGTTTGAGTTATATACGGCATTAAATTATTTGGTATACCACTTGGTAATTCGCCAATTAAACCAGATTCATGCGCACCAATAGGGTTAAAATAACGTAAAGATATTGCAGAAAAAGAATCGTTAGAGTTTATTAAATCTTCTAAAATTTCTTCAGCAATCTTTTTTGTATTTCCGTAAGCAGAAAATGGTCGTTGCGTTTTATTTTCTTCAGTTATTGGTAAAATTTCCGGTGTACCATATACTGTTGCCGAAGAAGAAAAAATAAAATTGTTAATTCCGTTATCTATCTGCGCACTTAAAGAATTAACTAAAGAATATAAATTGTTTTTGTAATATTTTAAAGGATTTTTCACAGACTCTCCTACTGCTTTTGAAGCAGCAAAATGAATAACAGCTTTTGCATCTTTGTGTTCAGAAAAAAACAAATTTGTTTTAGATGCATCTTTTAAATCGAGTTCTACAAATATTGGTTTTACACCTGTAATGTGATGTATTCTATCTAAAGTTTTTTTCGAAGAGTTAGATAAATCATCTATAATAACTACTTCAAAGTTATTCTCTATCAATTCTATTACCGTATGAGAACCTATGTAACCGCAACCACCAGTTACTATAATTTTATTATTCATGCTGTGTTAAATATAATTATGATATGCAATTATACAAAATTAATATTTAAAAACCTACTAGCACCTACTAGTTGCTTTTTTTAAAAAATAATTATATATTTGCAACATGAGTTTAGTAACCTTAAATAAGAAATCTAAAATACCAAAGTACAAACAAATTATAGCGTCAATTGAAGGTGCTGTACAAAACGGTAAGCTTAAAAAAGGAGATAAACTACCATCAATAAACAGTTTAAGAGATACTTACAAATTATCTAGAGATACTGTTTTAATGGCTTTTAATGAATTAAAAAACCGAGGAATTATACATTCTGTGGTTGGTAAAGGATATTATTTATCATCAGAAAATGTAAGTGTTTCTCAAAAAATATTTTTACTTTTTGATGAGTTTAATGCTTTTAAAGAAGATTTATACAATTCTTTTTTAAGTAATTTAGATACTAATATTAAAGTTGATATTTACTTTCATCATTTTAATCCTAAAATATTTAACGCTTTAATTCTAGACAATATTGGCGATTATAATCATTACATAATTATGCCAGCCAATTTAGAAAACACAGAGTTAATTCTAGAAAATTTACCAAAAGAGAAAGTATTTATTTTAGATCAACTAAACCCAGAATTAAAAGCATATTCGGCAATTTTTCAAAATTTTGAAAAAAATATATTTACTGGTTTAAATGAAGTTAAAGATAAACTAGCAAACTACATCAAGTTGATTTTTGTGTATGATAAAAAAACTCAGCCTAAAGCAATGTTAGATGGCTTCGAAAGTTTCTGTGAAAAAGAAAATTTTGAAAATGAAGTTATTGACACTTTAACTACAAGAAAAATTGAAAAGGGTGAAGTTTATATTATTCCTGAAGATAAAAATCTAATACGAATTATTAAGAAAATTAAAGAGACCAATTTAATTCTTAAAAAAGATATTGGTATAATTTGTTATAACGATACTATGTTAAAAGAAATTGTAGAAGGCGGCATTACAACTATCTCTACAGGTTTTACAGCAATGGGTAAAAATCTTGCATCAATTTTAACGACAAAAGAAAAAGTTCAAATAGAAAATCCATCAAAAATAATTATTAGAAACTCCTTGTAAATTATGATAACGGTTAAACATTTAGAAGATAATAAAATTATAGAGTTTAAAAACACGCTAAATAATTCTATTGCTATTATCAATTTAAAATTAGGAGGAAGTTTACAAAAACTTCAAATTAATGGCGAACAAATTCTTGCAGACATGCATCCTGTTCCATACGAAACTTGCTATCACTCGGCAATTCTATTTCCTTTTGTAAACAGAATTGATAACGGAAAATACATATTTAATAAAAAAGAATTTCAATTTAAAATAAATGAACCTGCCAATCAAAATGCATTGCATGGTTTAGTTTTTAATAAAGAGTTTATTTTTGAAAACCAAAATACAACAGCAAATAGCACATCGGTTACTTTAAGTTATACAGAAAAAGATAAAAATCCTGCATTTCCATATGTATATAAAATTACATTAATCTACACATTTTCTAATACAAGTGTTGCTTTAGAAATTAAAGTTGATAATATAGATTCAGAGAGTTTTCCTTTTACCTTAGGTTGGCATCCATATTTCTATTCTAAAAACTTATCTAAAAGTACCCTTAAATTTAATGCTGATAAAAAAGTAAATCATAATAATAAAATGATTACTAAAAACTTAGAGGCAACCAATATAAACGAACTAAAAGATTTAGATTCCGGTAATTACGATGATTGTTTTAGTTTAAGAAGTAGTAAAGTTATTTTTGAAACTCCGACTTACAATTTTACTTTAAATTCTAATTTAAAAGAAAATTATCTACAAATTTATACTCCGGAAAATAAAAATGCCATTGCTATTGAACCAATAACAGGTATATCAGATAGTTTTAATAATAAAGTAGGACTTCAACTATTAAAACCGAACAAAAGTTTTTCTTCAATTTATACCTTATCAGTAGATATTTAGCACATCATATTATGAAAAAAGAATTAATAAAAGAAGTTAAAAAAGTTTCAAGAAACACTTTAATGTAAAACCAATTATGGTGTTTTCTCCTGGTAGAATTAATTTAATAGGAGAACATACAGATTATAATGATGGCTTTGTTTTTCCGGCTGCTATAGATAAAGGTATTGCATTAGCAATTTATAAAAATGACGAAAATGTGAGCAATGTGTACGCTTTAAACAAAGAAGAAATGTATTCTTTCGGTTTAGAGAACATAACTCCTTTAAAAGATGGTGGTTGGCGAAATTATATTTTAGGTGTCGTTTCTGAAATTCAAAAATTAAATATTCAATTAGATAATTTTAATTGTGTTTTTGCGGGAGATATTCCTGGTGGGGCTGGTATGTCATCATCAGCAGCATTAGAAAATAGCGTTGTTTTTGGTTTGAATAAATTGTTTGATTTAAAACTCACAAAAGAACAAATGATTTTAATTTCTCAAAAAGCAGAACATAATTATGCCGGAGTAAAGTGCGGTATAATGGATCAGTATGCTAGTATGTTTGGCGAAAAGAAAAGTGCGCTTTTGTTAGATTGTAGATCTATAGAATCTACATCTTTTAAAATTGATTTTAAAAAATACAAACTCCTTTTAATTAATAGTAATGTTAAACACGACTTATCTGAAAGTGCATATAATGATAGAAGAGCGGTTTGTGAAAAGGTTTCTAAATTATTAAACGTAACTGCTCTTAGAGATGCTTCGTTAGAAGATTTAAATTCAATAAAATCTAAAATATCTAATGCAGACTATGAAAAGACTTCTTATGTTATTGAAGAAAATTCTAGAGTAGAAAAATTTTCTGAAGCTATTCAAAAAAATGATATTGAAACTTTAGGAGATTTAATTTATCAATCTCATGATGGTTTAAGTTCTAAATATAAAGTTAGCTGTAAAGAATTGGATTTTTTAGTTGATGAAACTAGAAATAATTCTAAAATTTTAGGTGCAAGAATGATGGGTGGTGGTTTTGGCGGATGTACAATAAACCTTATTAAAAAATCTGAAATTGAAGATTTTAAAAATGAAATTTCTAAAAATTTCAAAAAAGAATTTGGCAAAGAATGTTCTATTTATCAGGTGAAATTATCTGAAGGAACAAGAATCATAAAAAAATAATTGCTATGAATACACACTTACAAAATTATTCACACAAGAGATTAAATATTTTAACTGGTGAATGGGTTCTAGTTTCACCACATAGATCTAAAAGACCTTGGCAAGGTCAAAACGAAGAAATTTCGAATGAGAAAAGACCTTCATATGATGAAAACTGTTATTTGTGCGCAACAAATACTAGAATTAATGGCGAAGTAAATCCGGATTATAAAGATGTATTTGTTTTTACAAACGATTTTGCTGCACTACAAAAAGATTCACCGTCTTTTAAAATAGACGATGATTTGTTTAAAGCAAAAAGCGAAATCGGAATTTGTAAAGTTATTTGCTTTAGTCCAGATCATTCTAAAAGTTTAGCAGATATTGACGTTAAAGACATTAAAAAAGTAGTGAATGTTTGGCAACAAGAATATATATCTTTAGGTAAAAATAAAGATATCAATTATGTTCAAATTTTCGAAAATAAAGGCGCAGTAATGGGCTGTAGTAATCCGCATCCACACGGTCAAATCGGAGTCAATCTACATTACCTAATGAAGTTGAAAAGAAAGACAATCAACAATTAAAATATTACAATACTAAAAATAGCAACCTTTTAGAAGATTATTTAAAACAAGAATTAGAAGCTAACGAAAGAATTATATTTCAAAACAAAGATTTTGTTGTATTAACACCGTTTTGGGCCATTTGGCCATTTGAGGTAATGATTGCTCCAAAAAAAGCACAAGAAAATATTACTAAGATGACAGATGAAGAAGCTTTAAATTATGCTGAAGCCATATCTGTAATAACCAAAGCTTACGACAAATTATTTAACACCTCTTTTCCTTATTCTAGTGGTATACATCAATCGCCAACTAATAATAAAGAGAACAAACACTGGCATTGGCACATGAGTTTTTATCCGCCATTATTAAGAAGTGCAACTGTAAAAAAGTTTATGGTTGGATACGAAATGTTTGGATCACCACAACGAGATATAACTGCAGAATTAGCAGCAAAAAGATTAAAAAATCTTATATAAAAAAAGCCTTTGTAATTAAACAAAGGCTTTTTTTATTATCAATTCAAAAAATAAATATTTTTATTTTTTTCTGTTTACAAGTTCCCCAACTCATAAACGTAACTAATTTTGATAAAATAACTCAACTTTTTATTATGAAAATGTATCTACCTCTAAATACACTTCAAAGATACATCGTATATGTGTTGTTAAATTTAATTTTCGATAAGTGATTTAGAATTATCGACGAATGGCATTAGTTATTAGACAAACTGTTTACAACAAGTTTAACCTTTTCATCAATTCGGTTTTATGAGACCTACTAATAGGAATCACGTGCTTTTTAATCAAAACACTGTTATCTTCTATATCTATAATTTCTGAAGTATTAATAATATAAGACCTATGGATTCTAAGAAAAGAATCTAACGGAAGCTTCTTTTCTATTTTTTTAAAGTAGAATGTACAATAAAACTTTTCTTATCTGTTCTAATACCAATATAATCTCCTTTAGCCTCTATTAAAAGTATTTACGGTATATTAATTTTAACCAAACGCTTTTCTACATTCACAAAAATGTAATCTTTATTTTCTATACTTTTACTAGGCTGTTTCTCTTTTGGTTTATCTGTATTTAAATTAATTAACTTATCTACAGATTTTAAAAACCTTTCTTTTGCTATTGGTTTTAATAAATAATCTACAACACTTTTATATTCAAAAGCTTCTAAAGCAAAGTTTTTGTCTGATGTTGTAAGTATAATTTTTACGTTTGATTTGATTGTTTTAATAAAGTCAATACCCGAAAAAGTAGGCATATGAATATCTAAAAAAGCTACATCGATATTTTTATTTGAATTTAAAAACTTAATTGCTTCTATAGCAGAAGAAAACTCTTCTATTATTTCTAAATCTGTTTCTTTACATAACTGCCTAATTATTAATCTAGCAGATACATCATCATCTATTATTATACAGTTCATAGTGTAGTTAGTACTATTGGTTTTTTAAATATACGTTAATTCTCTCTAAAATAAATACTAGCTCTGTATATTGTTCAATATTACCTTTTTTTGCATCAATTTCTACTTTAGAAGCAAATTCTAAGGCCATTGGCATACCCAACATACCTATTTTGTGTTTTATTTTATGGATACACAAACTTAGTTCTTCATAATTTTTACGCTTGTAAAAATTTTTTAATGATAATAATTCTTCCGGAAAATCAGTTTTTAAAATAGTTAACATACTATTTTCAAAACTAGCATCACCACCGAAACTTCTTTTAAATAATTTAGATTAGGGTTTTCCAAAGGATTAAATATTTATTTGTCTTTTAATTTGTTGGTCTAATGAAATAAATGTTTCTGTTCTTAATACATTTTTTATTGGCTGAATTTTATCATTTAAAATACGCATTAAACTCTCGTTATCTTTACATAGTATTTTAACCAAAATAGCATAATTACCAGTTGTATAATGGCTTTCTATAACCTCTGGTATTTCTTTTAATCTTTTTATTGATGATGATAGCTGGCTTGAAGAATCTAAATAAACCCCAACAAAAGCAGTCGTTGTATAACCCAAAGATTTGGGATTAATAATCATATTGTACCCTTCTATCAGTTTAGATTTTTCTAATTTTTTTAATCTTTGATGAATTGCCGCACCGAGATATACCTACTTCTCGAGCAATACTTAAAATAGGTGTTCTAGCATCTTTAACCAAAGTTCTAATTATTGTTTTATCAATACCATCAATTTTCATAATTCAACATATATTAACTATAAAGGTAAAAAAATAGAGAATACAAACTGTATTCTCTATTTAACTTTATTATTATAACTAAATAGTAAGATTTTAACTCATTGTAAAATCTTCCATAAACTTAGTTGTGTAATTACCTGCAACATAATCTGGATGATCCATTAATTGTCTATGAAAAGGTATCGTTGTTTTAATTCCTTCAATAACAAACTCATCCAATGCACGCTTCATTTTATTAATTGCTTCTTCTCTTGTTTGAGCAGTCGTAATTAATTTAGCAATCATAGAATCGTAATTTGGCGGAATCATATATCCTGCATATACGTGCGTATCGATTCTTATTCCGTGCCCACCAGGAGCATGAAAAGTAGTAATTTTACCCGGAGCTGGTCTAAAATTATTATGAGGATCTTCAGCATTAATTCTACATTCTATAGAATGCATTTTAGGATAATAATTTTTACCAGAAATTGGCACACCAGCAGCAACTAAAATTTGCTCTCTAATTAAGTCGTAATCTACAACCTCTTCTGTAATCGGGTGCTCTACTTGTATACGAGTATTCATCTCCATAAAGTAGAAGTTTCTGTGCTTATCAACTAAAAACTCTACAGTACCTGCACCTTCATATTTAATAAACTCTGCGGCTTTTACGGCTGCATTACCCATTGCTTCTCTTAATTCATCTGTCATGAAAGGAGAAGGTGTTTCTTCTGTTAATTTTTGATGACGTCTTTGTACAGAACAATCTCTTTCTGATAAATGACATGCTTTCCCGAAAGAATCTCCTACAATTTGAATTTCGATATGTCTTGGCTCTTCAATAAGCTTTTCCATATACATATCGTCGTTACCAAATGCTGCTTTAGATTCTTGTCTTGCAGAATCCCAAGCATCTTTTAAGTCTTCCGGTTTCCAAACGGCACGCATACCTTTACCTCCACCTCCGGCAGAAGCTTTAAGCATTACTGGGTAACCTGTTTCTACAGCTAACTTTTCACATTCTTCAAAATCGGTAATTACACCTTCACTTCCAGGTACACAAGGTACACCAGCAGCTTTCATAGTAGATTTAGCATTTGCTTTATCTCCCATTTGGTCAATCATTTCACCTGTTGCACCAATAAACTTAATATTATGCTCGTCACATAATTTAGAAAATTTAGCATTTTCAGATAAAAACCCGTAACCTGGGTGAATAGCATCTGCATTTGTTATTTCTGCAGCAGCAATAATGTTAGACATCTTTAAATAAGATTCTGAACTTTGTGCTGGACCAATACAAACGGCTTCATCTGCAAATCTAACGTGTAAACTTTCTGCATCTGCGGTAGAATATACTGCTACAGTTTTTATACCCATTTCTCTACAGGTTCTAATAACACGTAATGCTATTTCACCTCTATTGGCAATTAATATTTTTTTAAACATATTATAAAAAATTATGAATTATGAATTTGTAATTACAAGCTAGACATATCTTGTTCGTAATTTTAATTCATAATTAATTATTATGATGGGTCTACCAAAAATAATGGTTGATCAAATTCTACCGGAGAAGAATCGTCTACTAATACTTTAACAATTTTACCAGAAATTTCTGATTCAATTTCGTTAAATAATTTCATAGCTTCGATAACACATACTGTATCACCAACTTTAACCTCTGTACCAACTTCTACAAAATTTGGTTTGTCTGGAGAAGGCTTTCTATAAAAAGTTCCAATAATTGGAGATTTTATAGTAATAAATTTAGAATCATCATTATCAGACACAGGTGCAGCAACTTGTTCTGCAACAGCAACTGGTGCCGATGGCGCATGTTGTTGTGCAGGCATTTGAGGTAAACCTTGCATTGGTGCAGCTTGCACAATAGTAGTTTCTGTTTTACCTGAACCCGTTCTAATTGTAATTTTTACATCTTCCATTTCTAACTTTACCTCGCTTGCACCAGATTTAGCTACAAATTTTATAAGATTTTGAATTTCTTTAATATCCATTTCCTTATTGTTTAGTTGTTATTTTATATAAATTAGTAAGCCCATTTAAGGTACGCAGCTCCCCATGTGAAACCACCACCAAATGCGGCAAATATTAAATTATCTCCTTTTTTAAGCTTATTTTCGTAATCAGCTAATAATAATGGTAAGGTTGCAGAAGTAGTGTTACCATATCGATGAATATTCATCATTACTTTTTCTGCAGAAACACCAACTCTTTTTGCTGTTGCTTCTATTATCCTTTTATTAGCTTGATGTGCAACTAACCATTGAATATCTGGTTCTGTTAAGTTATTTCTAACCAACATTTTTTCTGCAACATCTGCCATATTAGAAACGGCATATTTAAAAACAGTTTTACCTTCTTGATAAACAAAGTGCTTACCCTCTTCTACTGTTTGTTTTGTAGCTGGCATTTGAGAACCACCTGCTTCAATTCTTAAGAAATCTCTACCAATACCATCGCTTCTTAAGTATTCATCTTGAAAACCTAAACCTTCTGTATTTGGTTCAAATAAAGCAGCTCCTGCTCCGTCACCAAAAATAATACAAGTTGCTCTATCTGTATAATCTATTATAGAAGACATTTTATCGGCTCCTATTAATAAAACTTTTTTATATCTACCAGATTCTATATAACTCGTAACAGTAGACATACCATATAAAAAACTAGAGCAAGCAGCTTGTAAATCGTAAGCAAAAGCATTAGTTGCACCTATTTCTGTAGCAACATAAGCCGCTGTAGATGCAACTGGTAAATCTGGTGTTGCAGTAGCAACAATTACCAAATCTATTTCTTTAGGGTCTAAATTTTTCTTGCTGATTAAATCTTCTGACGCTTTAATAGCCATATAAGAAGTACCAAGACCTTCACCTTTTAAGATTCTTCTTTCTTTGATACCAGTTCTAGTAGTAATCCATTCGTCATTGGTATCTACATAGCTTTCTAACTCTTTGTTAGTTAAAACATATTCAGGAACATATTTCCCTACTGCTGTAATTGCTGCAGTGATTTTTGTCATAATACTTAGTTTGTTATCCCAATGTTAAGGAATTTCAAAGAAATGAAATTTATTTTACTTTTTAGAATAAAAAGTATTAAAACGATGGGATTTCGTATAAAAACGCAAAAAAACCCTCAAATTTGAGGGTTTTTTATGTAAAATAAAAATTTTCTATGCTTCTGCTGCTGCAGATTCTAATACTACTTGACCTCTATAGTAAAGTTTACCTTCGTGCCAGTGAGCTCTGTGATATAAGTGCGCTTCACCTGTTGTTGGGTCTGTAGCAATCTGTTGTGCAGATGCTTTATAATGCGTTCTCCTTTTATCTCTTCTCGTTTTCGATATTTTTCTTTTAGGATGTGCCATTTTATGTCTTTTTTTCTGTTATTAAATTCTTTAATTTATCCCATCTAGGGTCTGTTGTTTCAACAGTTTTTTCTTCTTTTATTTCTAACTCTTCTAATTTGCTCAAAGCTTCAGATTTCATCGTACCATCTAGTACTTTTGGATGAACTCTTTTACTTGGAACAGCTAACACAATCATTTCATAAATAAACTGTGCTACATTAAATTGATATACTTCATGTGGTAAAATTAAAATCTCTTCATTGTCATCATTATATTCTGGTCCAAATTTTACAACTAAAGGTAATTTAGAGGTAATTTCAAGGTCAAAATACTCATTTGTTACATCACAAGGCACATTAACTGTCCCTGAAGCTGTAAATAAAAGCTCAAAAAAAGTGCTTTTTTTACAAATTCTAAAGTAACATTTATAGAAGATTTTTTAAACTCACTATAATTATAAAACTCAAAGAACGTATTATCAATACTATACTCAAATAGATGTTTACCTTCCTTTAATCCTACAAACTGTATGTTGTATTGTTTCAAGTCTTTCATTATCAAACATCAATTGAGCGTGCAAAGATATAAAAAAATGTTTTTATACACTGTTTTCTTTAAAAAAAGAAAATTATTTTTAATGCTTTGCTAAAAGTGGGTTTTTAGTTAGTTCTTTATAATCGTTTCGGTCTTGTAAATATGAATTGCAGAAAACAATGCTTCTTTAAAAGATGATGGGTTTGCTAGGTTTTTACCTGCAATATCAAAACCTGTTCCGTGATCTGGTGAAGTTCTAATTTCACTTAATCCTGCTGTAAAATTTACCCCATTACCAAAAGACAATGCTTTAAAAGGCGCCAAACCTTGATCGTGATAAGTTGCCAAAACACCATCAAACTGCTTATATGTTTCAGATCCGAAGAAACCATCCGCAGCATAAGGTCCAAAAACTAACTTGCCACTTTCTTTAATTTCTTCTATAGTAGGTTTAATAATTTCATCATCTTCTTTACCAATTACACCTTTATCTCCACAATGAGGATTTAAACCTAAAACTGCAATTTTTGGTTTTGCAATACCAAAATCTTTCTTTAAAGAAGCATGCATTGTCGACACTTTTTCTTTAATAATTTCTGGAGTAATAGCTTCTGCTACTTTCGAAATAGGAATATGACCCGTTATCAAACCAATTCTTAATACATCTGTCATAAGAATCATTAAGCTTTTACCTGGCAAGTTTTCTTCTAAATATTCTGTATGACCCGGAAAATTAAATGTTTCTGACTGTATGGTTTCTTTATTAATAGGTGCGGTTAATAAAACATCTACACTTTTATTCTTTAAATGCTCTACCGCAGCTTCTAAAGATTTTGCTGCATACGAACCGAAACTTTAGTTTCCTCTCCTAATTTAATAGAAACATCTTCTTTCCAAACATTTAAAACATTTATTTTAGAATGATTTATTTGGTTAATTTGGTTAATTCCATGCACAGGAACCTCTAATTTTAAAGCTTTTTTATGATAAGAAACAACTTTCATTGCTCCAAATAAAACTGGTGTACAGAAATCTAACATTCGTTTATCTTCAAATGTTTTTAAAATAACTTCAATACCTATACCATTTAAATCTCCTATTGAAATTCCGACGATTATTTTATCAGTTTTATCAGCCATAACTCTTGTAATATTCTTAATTTTGATGTTCTACAAAAGTAACTAAAATTTAGAGAAATGTTTACAGGAATAATAGAGACACTTGGTAAAGTAACAAACTTAGTAAGTGAGCAAGATAATCTTCATATAACAGTAAGTAGCAATATTACAAACGAGTTAAAAATAGATCAAAGCGTTGCCCACAATGGCGTATGTTTAACTGTTGTTGGTATCAACGAAAATGAATATACAGTTACCGCTATTAAAGAAACCTTAAACAAAACAAATATAGGAGCGTTAAAAATAGATTCTATTGTAAACTTAGAAAGAGCAATGAAACTTGGCGATCGACTAGACGGTCATATAGTGCAAGGACATGTAGATGAAACTGGGATTTGTACAAATATTGAAAACCGTGAACGGAAGTACTGTTTTTACTTTTCGTTATAATGCAACAATAAATAATAATATTACAATTGAGAAAGGCTCTATAACAGTAAACGGAGTAAGTTTAACGGTTGTAAACTCGAAAGATGATTCTTTTAGTGTTGCAATTATACCTTACACTTTAGAAAACACTTCTTTTAAAACTTTAGCAGTAGATGATAAAGTAAATTTAGAATTCGATGTAATTGGTAAATACGTAAGTCGTCTTACTAAAAGATCATAAGAAATTTAAAAATTAAGATTAGTTTCTTAATTTTGCTACACCATAAATTAAAGCAGAAGCTAGTAAAAATATTACTCCGCCATCTACAGATAAACCCGGTGGTGGTGGTGGTGGAATTGGTGGTGGTACCATTTGACCACAAATCAATTGAGTAGAAAGGAGCACTATAATTAGTACTAAGTATTTTATTTTCTTCATTTTATATCCCCCAGATTAAAATTTTGAAATTTTTTGTTTTTTACAAATATCTAATTTTTATTTGATATATGCTAAAAAAATAAAGTGGTCCCACTTGGGCTCGAACCAAGGACCACCTGATTATGAGTCAGGTGCTCTAACCAACTGAGCTATGGGACCAAAATTATTGGATGCAAATGTACTATAATTTTTAATAATCTAGTAAAAAAATAAAAATCTTATACAGATCGATTCATCAACCAAAGACCAAAATCTTTAAGAGATTGTTTATCAACATCTTCGATACTCATTTTAGCCAAAGTATCAAAAGCTTTTTCTGTATAATTTGCTATTTCTTGCTTAATTAAAAGCGGAATATCGTTCAATTCGAAGATTCTTCTTACCTCAGAAATCTTAACAGAGTTCTCGTTAAGCTTCTTTTTATAAAAATATTGCAACTTACCTTTCTCATCATCATTAGCAACTTCTAACGCTTTTAGATATAAATATGTTTTTTTATTTTCAATAATATCGCCTCCAACTTGCTTACCAAATGTCTCTGGATCTCCAAAAGTATCTAAATAATCGTCTTGTAATTGAAATGCTAAACCTAGATTTAAACCAAAATCGTAAATTAAACTCGCATTTTCTTCAGTTGTTTCAGCAACAATTGCACCCATTTTTAATGCAGCAGCAACTAAAACTGATGTTTTTAAACGAATCATGTTTATATATTCCGGAATCGTAACATCAGATCTAGTTTCAAAATCAACATCCAACTGTTGTCCGTCACATACTTCTAAAGCGGTTTTGCTAAATAATTTGGCTAACTTCTGAAACACCACAGGTTCGTAATTCTCGAAATATTGATAAGCTAATATTAGCATAGCATCCCCGGAAAGTATACCTGTATTTATATTCCATTTTTCATGAACCGTTGCTTTACCTCTTCTCAAAGGCGCATCGTCCATAATATCATCATGTACCAATGTAAAGTTATGAAAAACCTCTACCGCTAAAGCAGCTGGCAAAGCCTTACTTACATTGTTAGAAAATATATCTGCAACCATTAAAGTTAAGACAGGTCTAATTCTTTTTCCGCCTAATTGCAAAATGTAATCTATTGGTTCGTACAAGTTTTTAGGCTCGTGAATCCATTTTTTTGATTCTAAATAAGAAAGAAATTCCTTTTGATATTGTAAAATGTCCAAATCTAAAATTTTTTGTAAAAATAATGTAAAGAAATTCTTATTTGAAGTTATAACGTTAAAAAATGTTTAAAACTTTGGAAACTATTTTTGTTTCTAAAGTTTCCTTTTGTACATTTGCACCCGAATTATGAGAGAAAAAATATTAGACAAATCTAAAGAACTCTTCTTAAACCTTGGTTTTAAGAGTGTAACTATGGATGAAATTGCCAGTTCTTTAGGTGTCTCTAAAAAAACAATTTACAAGTATTTTAAAAACAAAACAGAACTTGTAGACGCTGTAACATTATACATGTTTGATAATGTATGTTGTGGCATTGACTCTATATGTGGTTTAGACCTTAATCCTATAGACGAACTTTTTACCATTAAAAAGTTTATTATGGAAAATTTAAAGGACGAAAAATCTTCACCTCAGTATCAACTTCAAAAATATTATCCAAAGATTTACGCTCCTTTAAAGAAAAAGCAATTTTTAATTATGCAAGACTTTGTAATTAAGAATTTAAATGAAGGAATCAATAAAGGCTTATATAGAAAAGATATTGATGTAGAATTTATTTCTAGAATTTATTTTAACGGTATGATAGGTATTAAAGACAAAGACCTTTTTCCGTTAAGAGATTATTCTATGAACACATTAATGCAATATCACTTAGAATACCATTTAAGAGGTATTTGCACAGAATCCGGAATACAACAATTAGAAACCCAATTAAAACTGAAATAAATCTACCATGAAAAAAGAATACTGGTATACTTTAGCACCTGTTTTTTCTTAATAACAAATGCCCAAGAAAAAACACAAACGCTATCTCTTAAAGAAGCAATTAACTTTGCATTAGAGAATAGTTATAACACCAAAGCTTCTAAAAACGACATTTTAGCTGCAGAAAAAAAGTTTGGGAAACCACAACAATTGGTTTACCGCAAATTGATGGTAATATCGATTATCAAAACTTTATAAAACAACCAATTACGTTGGCAGATTTTGACCAAGACGGTACAAACGAAGAGTTTATTTTTGGTACAAAACAAAACATGAATGCAACCGTAACTTTAAGGCAATTGCTTTTTGATGGTTCTTATCTTGTAGGTTTACAAGCATCTAAAACTTATTTAAAAATTTCTGAACAAGCAAACGAGAAAACAGAAATGCTAACCAAAGAAGCTGTTATTAACGCTTACGGTAATGTTTTAGTTACAGAAAATAGTATTGCAATTTTAGAAGGAAACATTAAAATTCTTCAGAAAAATTTTGATGATGCTAAAAAGATTTACGAAAACGGTTTAAATGAAGAAGAAGATGTAGAACAGTTAGAAATTACATTAGGTAACTTAAAAAATCAGTTGAATAATACTAAAAGAATGAAAGAGATTGCATACCAAATGTTAAATCTTTCTTTAGGTAATCCTATTTCTACAAAATTAATTCTAACAGATTCTTTAGATTCTTTAGCTGAGGATAACATCAGCTTAAAACTAATTTCAGAAACATTTAACGTTAACAATCACATCGATTTTAAAATCTCTGAAAATGACTTAGAAACTAAAAGATTAATGGTAAAACTAGAGCAAAGTAAGGCATTACCTACTTTAAGTGCCTTTTTAAATTATGGCGCACAAGCAAACTCAGATTCTTTTACTTTTTTAAATAGTAATCAGCGTTGGTTCGATTCTTCTTTATTGGGCGTAAGTTTAAAAATTCCTATTTTTAGTAGTTTTGGTAGAAGTGCAAAAACTGCTCAAGCTAAAATTGCATTAGAAACGGCCGACTTAAGGTTGCAAGAAATAAAGCAAAAACTGTCTTTAGAAGCTCAGAAAGCTAAAAACGATTACCAAATTAGCATAGACAATTATCAAACAAATAAAAAGAATGTTGGTTTGGCAGAAAGAATCGAAAAGAAACAACGTGTAAAGTTTTTTGAAGGAATTTCTTCTAGTTTCGATTTATTACAAGCTCAAAATCAATTATACACGCAGCAACAAAACTACATACAGTCTATGTTAGAAGTTATTGCTAAAAAAGCAACATTAGAAAACGCATTAAACCTACCAATCAAATAATACATTACAATGAAAAAAATATATTCATTATTCGTTATATCAGCTATTTTAGTTTCTTGTGGTAAAAACAAAGAAACATCTGTAGAAAGCATCATTTCTTACGGTAATTTAACAGAATTAACAGCAAAGAAGAAAGAAATAACTTCTAAGTTAGAAGAAATAAACAAAGATTTAGAAGCTATAAACACAGCTATTTCAGAAAAAGACACAGTAAAAAAACTACCTTTAATTACAACATTTGTAGCAAAAGACACAGTTTTTAATCATTATTTAGAATTACAAGGAAACGTAACTACCAAACAAAACATATTAGTATATCCGGAAATGCCTGGTATTTTAAAAAGAGTTTTGGTTAAAGAAGGTCAAAAAGTTTATAAAGGACAGTTATTGGCTACAATAGACGATGGTGGTTTGGCAAATCAAGTTGCTCAATTAGAAGCAACTACGCAACTAGCTAAAACAACTTACGAGCGTCAAAAACGTTTATGGGAACAAAAAATTGGTTCTGAAATACAGTTTTTACAAACAAAAACAAATTACCAAGCACAAACAAGCAGTTTAAAGCAATTAAAAAGTCAGTTAGCAAAAGCTTCTATTAGAGCTCCTTTTTCGGAGTTATAGATGATGTTTTTAAAGAAGCAGGTACAGTAATTGCACCAGGGCAAGGTTCTGAAGTTTTTAGAATTGTTAACTTAAACAATATGTATATCGAAGCAGAAGTGCCAGAAAGATATATTACAAGCATTACAAAAAACAAAGCTGTTAAAGTTAGTTTTCCTGTTTTAGGAATTTCTTTAGACAGTAAAGTTAATCAGGTTGGTAGCTACATCAATCCTAACAACAGATCTTTTAAAATAGAAGTTCCTGTTGCTAACAAAAGCGGAAATGTAAAACCTAACTTAACGGCAAAACTTCAAATTAATGATTATTCTGATGAAGAATCTGTATTAATTCCTCAAAGTATTATTTCTGAAAATGCTAACGGAGAGCAGTTTATTTATGTTATTAGAGATAAAAATGACGCACAAGAAGCTACAGCAGAAAGAGTAATTATTAAAACTGGTAAAACACAAGGCAACCTTATAGAAGTTTTAGAAAACTTACCTGTTGGTACAGAAATTATTGATGAAGGTGCAAGAAGTGTAAACAATGGTCAAACTGTAAAGGTTATCAATAAATAAAAACTCATCTAAGATGTCAAAAGAAAAAAAGAAAGTAGACAAAGAGTTTAAATTATCTTCTTGGGCAATTAACAATAAAACTACCATTTATGTAATAATGGGTGTGTTGTTTTTCTATGGTATTACTGCATATTTTAGTATGGCCAGAGAAAATTTTCCGGAAGTAAAAGAAACTAAAATATATATTAGTACTGTATATCCTGGTAACACTGCAGAAGATATAGAAAAACTAATTACAGATCCTTTAGAAGATAAAGTAAAAACAGTAAGTAATGTTGTAGAAGTTACCTCTACTTCTCAAGAAGATTATTCTATTGTAATTGTAGAGTTTGATGAAAACATTACCGTAGAACAGGCTAAACAAAAGATTAAAGACGAAATAGATACAGAAACTTCTAGTGAAGATTGGCCTACTTTTAATGGCGCAAAAGTAGAACCAAACGTATTTAATTTAAGTATGTCTGAAGAAATGCCAATTTTAAATATTAATATTTCTGGCGATTATCCTGTTTATAAATTAAAAGAGTTTGGTGAGTATTTGCAAGATGAAATTGAAGATTTACCAGAAATTAAAAAAGCAGATATTAGAGGTGCTCAAGAAAAAGAAGTAGAAGTTGCTGTTGATGTTTACAAAATGATGGCTAATAAAGTTAGCTTTAATGATATTACAACTGCAATAGGAAACGGAAACGTTACCATGTCTGCTGGTAATTTTATAAATAGCGGTCAAAGAAGAACTATTAGAATTATTGGAGAGATAGATAAACCTTCAGAATTAGAAAATTTTGTAATTAAATCTGAATTTAATAATCCTATTTACTTAAAAGATGTTGCAAAAGTATCTTTTAAAGACAAAGACAAAACAACATATGCAAGAGAACGTGGTGAACCGGTTGTAATGTTAGATGTTAAAAAGCGTGCTGGTAAAAACATGGTAGCCGCTGCAGAAAAAATTCAAGTAATTGTAAATGATGCTATTGCTAACGAGTTTCCAAAAGATTTAAAAGTTACAATTGCCAATGATCAATCTCCTAAAACTATTGGGCAAGTAGATGATTTAGTAAACAATATTATTTTTGGTGTAATATTAGTGGTTGTTGTTTTAATGTTTTTCTTAGGATTTAAAAACGCAGTTTTTGTTGGTTTTGCAATTCCTATGTCTATGTTTATGTCTTTAATGATTTTAAACATGTTAGGTTACACCATGAATACCATGATACTTTTCGGACTTATTATGGGACTTGGTATGTTGGTTGATAACGGAATCGTAGTTGTAGAAAACGTATACCGTTTAATGGATGAAGAAGGAATGAACAAAGTTGATGCCGCCAAAAAAGGTATTAGTGAAATTGCTTTTCCTATTATTATTTCTACTGCAACAACAGTTGCTGCATTTATTCCTTTAGGTCTTTGGCCAGGAATTATGGGAGATTTTATGAAGTTATTACCAATTACACTTTCTACTGTGTTAGGTTCTTCTTTATTAGTTGCAATTTTCTTTAACTCTGTACTTGTATCACAATACATGAGTGTAGAAGATAAAGATATGCCAGTAAAAAGAATTGTAATTATTACAAGTATTATGACAGCTTTAGGTGTTCTGGTTTTAATAACTGGTGGCGCTTATAGAGCTTTAGGTACTTTAATGATTTTTACTGCAATAATGCTTTGGGCTTACAGATTGTTTTTAAGAGGTTGGGCAAATAGTTTTCAAAATAAAGTATTACCAAAATTAGAATCTTGGTACGAAAGACAATTAAAAAGAGCATTATCTCGGTTGGACTCCTTATGTTTTAACCGTAGGTACTTTTGTTTTATTAATTGTAGCTTTTATGTCTTTTGGTATGTCTTTACAATCACAAAGAACAAAAGTTGAATTTTTCCGAGATAACAAACCAAATCAAATTATTGTATATATAGAATACCCGGAAGGTACAGATATCGAAAAAACTAATAACATTACTAAATTAATAGAACAAAAAGTTTCTGATGTTTTATATAGTGATGATTATATGGATGGCGACTACAACTTTATGGTAGAAAGTTTAGTTTCTCAGGTTGGTGAAGGTGCCGGAAACCCACAAACAGATGGTGGTTCTGCAGCAGAAATGCCGCACAAAGGTAAAATTACCGCTTCTATGAGAGAATACAAATATAGAAGAGGTTTAGATAGTGAACTTTTAAGACAAAAAGTACAAACTGCTTTGGTAGGTATTTATCCTGGTGTTTTAATTTCTGTTGAAAAAGATGCAAACGGGCCACCTGTTGGAGCGCCAATTAATATTGAAATTCAAGGTGATGATTACGCAGAATTAATTACAACTGCGCAAAGAATGCGAGATTTTATTAATACTAAAAGTATTTCCGGTATTGATGAATTAAAAATTGATGTTAACAGAGACAAGCCAGCAATGAAAGTTGTTGTAGATAGAAAAAAAGCAGGTGAATTAGGTGTTTCTACCGGTCAAGTTGGGCAACAGTTAAGAGCTTCTATCTTTGGTAACAAAGCTGGTGTTTATAAAGAAGATGGCGAAGATTATGATATTTATGTTCGTTTTAATAAAGAAGATAGATACAATAAAAGTGCCGTTT
Source organism: Polaribacter sp. HA6-7 (assembly GCF_055693625.1). Taxonomy (NCBI): domain Bacteria; kingdom Pseudomonadati; phylum Bacteroidota; class Flavobacteriia; order Flavobacteriales; family Flavobacteriaceae; genus Polaribacter; species Polaribacter sp. HA6-7. The sequence goes on along the minus strand of NZ_CM146338.1, from coordinate 253,956 downwards.
TTAATCAGAATATAATCTTTAGAGACATGGCTTCGGTAAAATAAAAGAAATTCCGGTTTCTACAGTGGCTACACAAACAAACAACTCTGGTTTTAGTGCAATTAAGCATAAAAAATTAAAACGTGTTGTAACGGTTTACTCTGCATTAGCTCCTGGTGAAACAGACGCAGGTGCTGTTGTTGGTAAAATTAGAGAAGAAATGAAAAACTTTAAAAATTTACCTAAAGGAATTAAAATAGATTATACTGGTCAACTAGAAGAACAAGAAAAGCAAATGAACTTTTTAGTTGGAGCGTTTTTTACAGGATTAGCATTGATCTTTTTTATCTTAATTTTCCAATTTAATTCAGTTTCGAAACCAGGAATTATAATGCTTGCTATCTTTTTAAGTTTTATTGGCGTGTTTGGTGGTTTGGTTATTTCGGCGCTCCTTTTGTTATTATGATGACAATGATGGGAATTATTTCTCTTGCTGGTATTGTAGTAAATAATGGTGTAGTTTTACTAGATTACGCACAATTATTAATTGATAGAAGAAAAGATAGTTTAGATTTAGAAGAAGATGAATTTTTACCAAAAGAAGAATTATTTGCTAGTATTGTACAAGCAGGTAAAGCGCGTTTAAGACCTGTTTTATTAACTGCTATTACCACAATTTTAGGGTTGATACCTTTGGCAATTGGTTTAAACATTAACTTTTTTACATTATTTAGCGAGTTTAACCCGCATATTTATTTTGGTGGAGATAATGTTGTTTTCTGGGGACCATTAGCTTGGACAGTTATTTACGGTCTTGTAGTTGCAACTTTCTTAACGCTTATTGTTGTACCAATTTTATTCTTCTTAATTACGAAGTTTAAAATGAGAATTAAAGGACAATTGAACAATGATGTAGACAATACACAAATTGCTTACACAGAAGTACAAGAATAGCTTTTAGTAGAAAATGTAAATAAATAAAGGGATGAAATCGTTTAGGTTTCATCCCTTTTTATATTTTTGAACCAATGATGCAGAAAAAATCTTTTACCGTAGAAGAAATTAAACGCAAGATAGAACAGTATTGTGTCTACCAAGATCGTTGCCATAAAGAGGTAGAACAAAAAATGCGCGATTATAATTTAATTCCGGAAGCTAGAGAACTTATACTTTTAAGTTTAATGAAAGATAATTTTCTAAACGAAGAACGCTTTGCTAAAAGTTTTGCAAGAGGAAAGTTCAGAATTAAAAATTGGGGCAAACAAAGAATTGTTAGAGAGTTAAAGTTTAAAGATATTTCTGCTTACAATATAAAAACCGCACTTAAAGAGATTGACGAAGAAGAATATATTGAAACTATTTATAGGATTACCGAAAATAGAAATGCTGTAATTTCTGAAAGTGATATTTACAAACGTAAAAACAAACTAATAGGCTTTTTGATGCGAAAAGGTTTTGAAAATGAGCTTATTTTTAAAGTAGTAAACGAAGTTGTTAGTTCTTAAAACAAGCTAACAAACACACTTAGCCCTGATAGAGCAATTTGTTTGAGCTCTTTTGAGGAACGAAAAAAGCGAGTTGCGAAAGCAGGAAATAGCTTCTAAAATTAATTCTTATATTTTTCTAAGAATTTAGCATCGTTTTCTTTTTTTGCTTTTATAACTTTTTGCACATCGTCGTTTGGTATTGCTACAGATAAAACATATTGCTTAATTTGCCATTTACCATTGCTATTTTCTAAAACTCCAGAACCTCTACAAGTACCCATCCAAGTATTTAAAAGCTCGTCAAACCACACAAAATTTTTGTTTTGGTTTACATAAACATTTCTTTCTAAAGTTGTAAAAGACCATGCTTTACCTCTATCAAAAAAAGGTTTGCTAAAGCCAATAAATTCCTTTTTAGTCCAAATTTCTTCGGCTGCGGTACCAATATAAACTGCGTCTTTAGACATTGCATTAAAGTAATTGTCAAAATTTGCATCGGCTGCAGCTTTGTGCCAATTAACCATAAAAACATTTACTTCTTCTTTTATGGTTTCAACATCCTTTTTTATAGTTTTTGATGTAGAACAAGCGCTTAAAACTAAAATACTTATTAATAATGCAACTGCTTTTTTCATGATGTTTACTGCCTTTTTCTAGAACCTTTGTCTAAATTATTTTTTTCTATTAACTTTTCTTTCATTCTTAAATCTATCGATTTTTTAGAAACGGTGTCTAATCGCGTAGAATCTAAACCAATAAAATCTACATCGATATCAATTTCATTTTCGAATCTAATTTTAGCTAAAACGGTATTTATTTTTGTGTTGATATCAGAAAAAGCAGACATGGTTTTGTCTACTTGGTTATTAACTTCTGCTGCCTCTATTGCACTAATTTCTGTAATATCTGCAAGTCTTAAAACCTCATTATACAAAATATTGATTCTAGCATTTACAGACGGAATATCAAATTTTTTGGGTTTAAGGCTATCTTTTAAACTTTTAACCAAATCTTTTAACTCGACAGCGTTACTTAAGGCTTCGTTAGGCGATATTTTTTGATATTTAACAAAAAAAGAATCAACTTCTTTTAGGTATTTCCAGTCTTTTACTTCATCATAAAATGTAGGTAAAACTGGCGCTGTTTTGGCATGAGATTGCACCAAAGTCATTAATGGTTTCGGTTTAATTTCTTCTTTATTTTCTTGTTTATTTCCACAAGAAACTACAAAAACACTTAGTACTAAAAGGTATATATATTTCACGATGTTATTTAAAAAAGTAAAAATACACATTTTTAAGCGTAAATTAGATTTTAAAGAAATGATAACAAATTGGTTATATAAGCTAATAAATTACTGAATAATTATTTTATTAAATAATTATTACGAATACTTAAATTAAGTACCTTTGTTGTTGATTTTAATTCAATCTAAAAATGAGTGAAACTATTTTAGTTTTAGGCGCCAGCGGGCAAATTGGTAACGAGTTAACCCAAAAACTACGTACAGTTTACGGTAATAACAATGTTATTGCTTCTGATATTAGAGAAGGAAATGCAGACATGATGACTTCTGGTCCTTTTGAAATTATAGACGCCACAGATAAAGAAACCATTTTAAAAATGGTTAAAAAGTACGATGTTACTCAGGTTTATTTATTAGCGGCAATGTTGTCTGCAACTGCAGAGAAATTTCCACAAAAAGCTTGGGATTTAAACATGACATCTTTACTCGGCGTATTAGATTTAGCTAAAGAAAAACATATAAAACAAGTCTATTGGCCAAGTTCTATAGCCGTATTTGGACCAACAACTCCTAAAGAAAATACACCACAAAAAACAATAATGGAACCAAGTACTGTTTACGGAATTAGTAAACTTTCGGGTGAATTTTGGTGTAATTATTATCACGAAAAATTTGGGGTTGATGTTAGAAGCATTCGATATCCTGGTATTATTTCTTGGAAAACAAAACCTGGCGGAGGCACAACAGATTATGCTGTAGATATTTATTTTAAAGCATTAGAAGAAGGTAATTATGAGTGTTTTTTATCAGAAAAAACACGTTTACCAATGATGTTTATGGATGATGCTGTAAATGCAACCATACAACTTATGCAAGCAAAACCAAAAGATGTAAAAGTAAGAACTGCATACAATTTAGCAGCTATAGATTTTACACCAGAAGAAATTGCATCAGAAATTAAAAAACATTTACCCGATTTTAAAATTTCTTACAAACCAGATTTTAGACAAGAAATTGCAGATAGTTGGCCTTCTATAATCGATGATTCTGAAGCGCGAAAAGATTGGAACTGGCAACATAAATTTAATTTAGAAACCATGACCAAAGAAATTTTAACTAACTTAAAAAAGTAAAATATAAGCGTTGTAAGTTTATTAAAAACACACGTCTAAACTCTTGAATTAAGTTAAGCAATTTTAGCATGAAAGAAATTATAGAAAATAGTCTTAAAAACACAATTTCTTACGCAGAGTACAGAAGTTTAGTTAGTAGTATGTTAGAAGAAGGTAAAGCAACAGGACCAATACAATCTGAAGCTTTAACCAATTATAGTTTATTAAATGATAAACGTATGAAGCGTTTAGATAAAACTATTAAAATTTCTGAAGAAACAATATCTGAATTTCAAAAGATAACCGTACCTCAAACTTGGTTGGTTATAACAGAAGGTTGGTGTGGTGACGCTGCACAAAATATTCCTGTACTTCAAAAAATTGCAGATTTTACAGATAAAGTAGATTTAAAAATAGTTTTAAGAGACGAAAACTTACCTTTAATGGATTTGTTTCTTACAAACGGAGGTAGAAGCATACCTAAACTAATTGCTTTAGATAAAGATAATAATGTTATCAATACTTGGGGACCAAGACCTTCTACAGCAACTAAAATGGTTGCAGATTATAAAGAAGAACATGGTAGTTTAGACGCACAATTTAAACAAGATTTACAAGTTTGGTATAATAAAAATAAAGGTAAAAATGTACAAGAAGATTTAGTTAAGCTTGCTACACAAATACCGGCAAAAAAATATAATAATTATTCACCTTTTTAAAAACCGCAAACACATTTTCTGTTTGCGGTTTTTCTTTTGGTTATATTTGTACTCTAAATAAAATAGAATGTTTGTAGATTTTAAAGAAATACCGGAAGATGCAAAAGTTTGGGTATATCCTTCTAGTAGAAAATTTTACGCAAATGAAATTGAACCCTTAGAAGAAAAGGTAAAAGCATTTATTAGCACTTGGAAACAAGATGACGATACTTTTAAAGCTTCTTATAAAATTTTATACAATCGGTTTATTGTAATTACTGCAGACAATGTTACAACTCCTTTAAAGGGCGCAGATATAGATGCTTCTGTATCTTTTATTTTAGGTTTACAGCAAGAATATGAGGTAGAACTTTTAGACAGAATGAATGTTTGTTTTAAACAAGGAGAATTTGTACAATACAAAGATTTAAAAGACTTTAAAAAGTTATTAAAAAACAAAGCTTTAACAGGTAAATCTATTGTTTTTGATAACTTAATTACAACAAAAGAAGATTTTGAGAATTTTTGGAAAATCCCTATTGAAGACAGCTGGTATAACCGTTTTTTGAAATAACTATTGATGAAAAAATACGATTATATTATTGCAGGTTCGGATGCGCAGGTTTAAGCTTGCTATATCGCATATTAAAAGAACCTACACTACAACATAAATCTATTTTAGTAATCGATAAAGACTCTAAAAAAACAATGATAGAACTTGGTGTTATTGGGAAAAAGAAGCTGGTATTTTTGATGAGCTTGTTTCTTCAAAATGGAATAATCTTGCTTTTCTAACTACAGGTTTTGAAAAAAATCTAGATTTAGGCAGTTATACTTACAAGATGATTCAAGGGTTAGATTTTTATCAGTATGTATTAAATTATGCCCAAAAGTTTACTAACGTAACTTTTGTTCAAGAAAATATTCTTTCCATTTCTTCTGATGATAGTGTTGGCATTGTAAAAACAAACCTTGCTAGTTATACGAGTAAAGTAGTATTTAATTCAACAAGTTTATTCAATCCTGTTATAACAGAACAAAACTCTCTTTTACAACATTTTAAAGGTTGGGTTATTAAAACTGAAACTGCACAATTCGACAAAAATGTTGGTAGATTAATGGATTTTACCGTTTCGCAAGAACATGGCGCAACTTTTATGTACGTTTTACCTACTTCTAGCACAGAAGCTTTGGTAGAATATACTTTATTTACACCAAAACTTATAGAAAAAGAAGACTACAAGAAAGCTTTGGTAAAATATATTAAAGAAGATTTAAAAATAGAAAAGTACACAATTACTCACGAAGAATTTGGAATTATACCAATGTCTCTTGCCAATTTTAAAAGAACCGAAGACAAAACAATAATAAACATTGGTACTGCTGGCGGATTCACAAAAGCAAGCAGTGGTTATACGTTTCAGTTTATTCAAAAAAATGTATCAGAAATTATATTAGATTTAAAAAATAATCGTCCAATTTTAAATAAAACTACTTTTAAAGACAAACTTTATAATTGGTACGATAGAACTTTAATTGATGTACTACTTTCTAATAAATTAACCGGTAAAGAGGTTTTTACAAGAATATTCAAAAAGAATTCCCAGAAAAAATTTTAGCTTTTTTAGGAAATGAAAGTAGTTTGAAAGAAGATGTTTTAATTATGAAAAACTTACCTCTTCTTCCTTTTTTAATGGCTGGTATTCGACAACTTTTTACCAAAAGATAATTTAAAACAAAAAAAGGATAGATTTAAAATCTATCCTTTTGTGTTAACTATTTTATGCGCTATTAAGAATTATAATCTTCTATTGTTTCATTTAACTCTTCTCGTAAATCATCAAACTTTTCGTTTAATTCTTCTAAGTTCTGTTTTACGTTTTTAGCAGGTTCATTTCTTTCATCTAAAAGTTTTTTATACTCTTCTTGCACATCATCGATATCTTCTAAAACTTCTTCTGTTTTTAACCAAGCAGGAATCGTGTTACCTAAATTGTTTACAGAATTATTTAAGCCTTCGATAATTTCTGAATTTACTGCTAAATCTCTCTCTTCAATTTCCATCAACTCACGATTTGCATCGTTAAAACCATCCCAATCGTTAAACGCTAAATGTCCTTCTGAGTCTACTTTGTACTCAACTGTTTGTCCGTCTGCAATTTTAATTTCCATTGTTTTATATTCAGTATCTGTAGCATTATTACAAGACATAAATAATAAACCTGTAACTGTTAAAACTGCTGTAAATTTTTTAATAATTTTCATAATATGTGTTTTAATTTGATACAAAATTAAAGGAAACAAGCACTGTTTTTTAACGCAGATAAATCGATTATTAACTCTTTGCAAAAGAGCTAATAATCGATTTCAACAAAAAAGGTAGACCTAAAGTCTACCTTTTTAAAATTTTATTTAAGAAGTTTTATTATTGTTCCTTCTCAATCATTTTATCTAATTTTTTAATTTCTTCGTTATATTCTTCTATTGCTGCATCGATCTTTCCTTTTTTAAATTCTTCATTAAATTCTTCGATTGCAGACTCATTAATTTTAGTATACTCTTCTACAGTTTCATCTAACTCTTCTCTTAAATCGTCAAATTTTTCAGATAATTCTTCTAAATTTTCTTTCATTTCACTTTCAGAAGCATCAGCATCTTCTATTAATTCTAAATATTCTTTCTGCACATCTGCTACATCTTCCATCACCTCTTCGGTTTTTAACCAAGCCGGAATTGTGTTACCTAAGTTAGCAATTCTATAGTTCATGTTTCTTACTCTTTGGGCAGTTGTAACATAATTTGTTTTTCTAATCTCTGCTAATTCAGAATTAACAACTGTATAATCAGACCAATCATCAAAACCAACAATACCTTTTTCATCTAAATTATAAACAATCGCAGTTCCATCCTTCATTTTGTAGGTTCGGTCTTCACTTCCATTTCCTCATCCATCTCGTTTGCTCCTTCTTCTAAACCCTCTTCTGCAGAATCTATCATTTCAGCAACTTCTTCTTTAGCTTCTTCCGTTTTCTTTTTTGTATTATCACAAGAAACAAGCATAAAACTAGATACTGTTAATGCTGTTACGAATAATTTTATCGAATTCATTTTTATATTTTTCATAATATTCATTTTAAGTTCGATACAAAACTATAAGATATGTAAACTATTTTTTAACGCATTCAAAAATTATGTTGACTCTTTCAATAAAGCTTATTTCTATACTATTATAAACATTCTTGTTACTGATAAACTAACTATCTTTGAGGTTTTAAAATAAATATGTTAAAGCACTTGCAATCTTTTAAGACAGATATTTCTAGCATACAACTGCCGAGAGAAATTTACATTTCCGTTTTATTACGAACCACATCCTTTAGCTAAAATTGCGAGTAATGAGCTGCAAGAATATTTAATAAATCAGCAAGATTTTAAACACAATTTTGGTTTAAATAACGATACAACAACTTTACCAATAGGTAAAATGTTTGGTGTTTTAATAGTTAAAGACAAAGATGATAATATTGGTTACTTAGCAGCTTTTTTCGGCAAATTAGCAGATAAAAGTTTGCCGAGAAAAATTTGTACCTCCTGTTTTTAACATGCGTACAGAAGGAAGTTTTTACATAAAAGGCGAATTAGAAATAGACGCTATAAATGCAAAACTTAGTGCAATAACAAATAGCAACGAATTTATAACTGCTAAAAAAATGTAAAAAAATTATCTAAAGAAATAGAAGATGACTTGGCTTTTCAAAGAAAAAAATGAAGTCTTTAAAGTCTGAAAGAAAAGCAATTAAAAAGAATGCTGAAAAGTCTTTAAGTAAATTAGAATTTGATAAGCTTACCAAAAAACTGATGCAAGAAAGTTACAACAATCAGTTTTTTATGAAAGAATTACAAGAGTATTATCAAGATAAATTATCAAAAGTTTGTAGCAATTATTTGTTACTTAAAGATGAAATATCAGCATTAAAAAAATCTAGAAAAGAAAAATCGAATTATTTACAGCAAACCTTATTTAGCAAATATGCTTTTTTAAATAAAGACAAAGAACTTAAAAACTTATTAGATATATTTAATGATCCAGCAATTAAACCACCTGCTGGTTACGGAGAATGTTCTGCGCCTAAACTTTTACAGTATGCTTTTAAGAATGATTTAACCCCAATTACAATGGCAGAATTTTGGTGGGGAATTTCGCCAAACTCAGCAATTAGAAAGCATAAAAACTATTATCCGGCTTGTCAAAGTAGATGTAAACCCATTTTATCTCATATGTTGAAAGGTGTTAAAATGGATGACAATTTATTATTGGAAAATTTAGCCGAAAATAAAGAATTAGAAATAATTTATGAGGATGATGTACTACTTGCGGTAAACAAACCTGCAGAGTTTTTGTCTGTACCTGGTAAAGACATTAAAGATTCTGTTTACACCAGGATTAAAGATAAATATCCGGAAGCAACTGGACCAATAATTGTGCATCGATTAGATATGTCTACATCTGGTATTTTATTACTAACCAAAACGAAAGAAGCTAATAAAGTTTTGCAAAGTCAGTTTATTAATAGAACTATTAAAAAACGTTATGTTGCTTTGCTAGACGGCATTTTACCAAAAAATAAAGGAAAAATAAAATTACCGCTTCGAGTAGATTTAGACGACAGACCAAAACAACTTGTAGATTTTAAGTTTGGGAAACCTGCGGAAACCGATTGGGAAATAATTTCTGAAATTAATAACAAAACGAAAGTTTACTTTTATCCAATAACTGGTAGAACTCACCAGTTAAGAGTTCATGCGGCTCATAAAAACGGATTAAACACGCCTATTGTGGGGGATGATCTTTATGGAAACAAACAAAATAGATTGCATTTACATGCAGAATTTATAGAGTTTAATCATCCTGTAACTCTTAAAAGAATGAGCTTAAAAGTTGATGCCGATTTTTAAATGAACTTTATTCTTTTTTTAAATTTTCTATAAAGCTTTCAACAGAAAGAGCATTATCAACAGAAAAATCTCCAATTTTAGTTCTTCTTAATACTGATAAATGTGCACCGGAATTTAAAGCCTTTCCGTAATCAAAAGCTAAAGACCTTATATAAGTTCCTTTACTACAAACGATTCTAAATTCTACTTCGGTAAATTTACTTTTGTTATTTCAAATTCTGAAACCGTAACAGTTCTTGCTTTAATTTCTGTTGTTTCTCCTTTTCTAGCCAATTCATACAAACGTTTTCCGTCTTTTTTAATTGCAGAAAAAATAGGTGGTTTTTGCTGAATTTCGCCAACAAATTGCTTTGTAGTTTCGTGCAATAAATCTTCTGTAATATGTGCTGTAGAAAATGTTTTATCGATTTCTGTTTCTAAATCGTAACTAGGTGTTGTTGCACCAATTGTAAAAGTACCTGTATACTCTTTAATTTGCCCTTGATATGTATCTATTTGCTTGGTTTGTTTACCTGTACAAATAATAAGCAAACCCGTTGCTAAAGGATCTAAAGTACCAGCATGACCAACCTTTATTTTCTTGATATTAAAGCGTTGTCTAATTTCCCAACGCAATTTATTTACTACTTGAAAAGAAGTCCAAGTTAGTGGTTTATCAATCAGTAAAACCTGTCCGTTTTTATAATCTTCTTCAGTCATTTATGCTGAATCGTTTTGTAAAATTAATTTAAAAGAGAATATCCTATTGCAATAAAACCTACAATAGCACAATACACAGAAAAGTAAGAAAGTTTGCTTTTCTTCACCAAAGAAATCATCCATTTACAAGCCAATAAACCCGCTAAAAAAGCAGCTATAAAACCTGCAATAATTGGCATCATTTCTGATGATTGAAAATTTAAATCTCCGCTTAAAACATCTTTCCCTATTTTACCAAAAATTAAAGGTACAACCATTAAAAAAGAAAATTTAGCTGCTCTAGTCCTATCAATACCTAATAATACTGATGTAGAAATTGTTGCACCAGATCTAGAAATACCAGGCAACATTGCAATTGCTTGCGAAACACCAATAATTACTGCATTAAAAAATGATACTTTTTTTCTGTCTTTTTAGCTTTATCTGCCAACAATAATAACAAAGCTGTTAATAAAAGCATGCAACCTACAAGCAAAATTTTACCGCCAAAGAAAGATTCTAACTGTTCTTCAAATAATAATCCTATGGCTACTGCAGGAATCATAGAAATTATAATTTTAAGAGAAAACTTAAACTCTTCGTTCCATTTAAATTGAAACAATCCTTTAAAAATTTCTAAAATTTCTTTTCTAAATATTACAATTGTACTTAAAGCTGTTGCAAAATGCAAAACCACCGTAAAAGTTAAACTTTCTTCGGCACAGAAGTATCACCTAAAATAGCTTTTGCTAATTCTAAATGACCGCTAGAAGAAACAGGTAAAAATTCTGTTAAACCTTGTATAATTCCAAGAATTATAGCTTCTAAAATATCCATATTTATTTATTAGGATTTAATAAGATTGCATAAATTTCTATTGCCAAACCAAGAATTACTAATGTTGGCGCAAGTCTAATTCTTTGCCAATTATATATTTCTTTATTAAAAACCTCCGGGTTATCACTACCGCCGCCAGACATAAAAATAAATCCTAAACTAATTACTGCAATACCAATAATCATAAAAATATAATTCTTCTTCCCAAAAAGAAATTCGGATTTTGTACCTGTTCGTCTTTCATAGTATTAATAATAAAGTTCTTCTGTTTGTAAATTTAAAAGGCGCTGTGTTGCAAAAAACGTACTTAACCATGTTATAATAAAAGCAGATAATAACACACCTGCAACCAAATAACTAATAGTAACGTAATCTTTTAACAACCTTAAACTTGGTGCTAAACTATCTAAATAATAGATTACTAAACCTAAACCAATAAGCGCTAAAATTGCACCAATTATACCTAATTTTATACCTTGCCAAATAAACGGTTTTCTAATAAAACCTTTTGTAGCACCAACCATTTGCATGGTTTTTATATTAAACCTTTTCGAGTAAATAGATAATCTAATAGCACTATTAATTAGTATAATTGCCACCAAACTAAAAAAACCACTTAAAGCTAATAACCAAAAGCTAATTCTTTTAATATTCTTGGTAAGTATATTTATTAAGGGTTTATCGTAAGAAACATCTGCAACAAATGCATTTTTTAAAAACCTAGATTCTAACTCTTCCATTTTTTCTCGGAGTAACAAAATCTGCTTTTAAGTAAATGTCTATTCCGTTTTTAAGAGGATTCTCGCCTAAAAACTTCATAAAATCTTCTCCAATTTCTTTACTGTATTGTTTTGCAGCTTGGGTTTTTGAAGTATAAATTACTCGTTTTGTAAACACTTCTTTTTGAATTGACTCTTTAAAAGAATTGATTTGCTTTCTGTTTACATTATCCTTTAAAAATAGTGTTATTGCTACTTTTTCTTTGACTCGATTAGAAACCAAAGTAGATTTTAAAAGTACCAAACCTAACACACCAACCATAAAAAGTACTAAAGCAATACTAATTACAACAGAAATGTAAGAAGATGCTAAGCGTCTTTTTTGATAAGATTCGAATTTTGAAGGCATTTACAATAACTTTTAAAACTGTGGCAAGATAATAATTAGTATGCAGTTAACAGTGTCTGTTAGCAGTATTTTAACTATTCTATCTCTTGACATAACTCAATTAAAACACCGTTTGTTGTTTTAGGGTGTAAAAAAGCAACTAATTTATTGTCAGCTCCTTTTTTTGGTGTTTCATTTAATACAATAAAACCTTCGTTTTTTAATCTAGTTATTTCTGCATTGATATCTGCTACAGCAAATGCTATGTGATGAATTCCTTCTCCTTTTTTATCTATAAATTTAGCAATTGGGCTATCTTCTTTTGTTGCTTGTAACAACTCTACTTTATTGGGTCCTGTTTTAAAAAATGAAGTTTTAACACCTTCGGATTCAACTTCTTCTTCTTTGTAATGCTTTTCGCCAAAAAGTGATGCAAATAATTTATTTGAGACCTCTAAATCTTTAACTGCAATACCTATGTGCTCTATTTTATCCATAGGGTAAAAATAGTAAAAGCTATTTAACCATCATAACCAAAACCACTTTTGTCTTCAACCTCTAATTTTTCTATTTTTAGATAAACATTATTCATTAATAAGTTTTCTGAATTTAAATTTACTGCATTCAAAAACAAAGAATCTTTTTCTCTTAATAATAAAGTTATAGATTTATTAATAGATTTTACAGCATGATAACTTTTAGTTTCTTTGTTAATTAGTGCGGTAATTTCAGATTTATAATTATTTACATATAAACTTAATTCTGATACAGCATCTTTATAAAATGTACTTAAAGAGTTTTGACTAAAACCCCAATCTATTTTATAAATACCATACACAGGAATAGTTAATTTCTTATTCGTAACAGAACCATGTTTAGAATTAAAATCTACATCACCAGATATTGTTAGTTCTTTTAATTCCTCATTAAATGTAAATCCGGTAGTTTTATCTAATACAATTTCCATAATTTTTTATTTCAAAAATACATGTAGATTTTTGTATTTATCTAAGGAAAAACACCCATAAATAGCAGTATTTTAATCTTTTGCTATAATTTTAATATTATCTAATTCGTAAGTTCCATCAAAGTTTACATTGCCATTACCTTTGTATTTAAAAGCGATATATGCAGTGCCCGAATAATTAGATAAATCTATATATGTAGAATGTATCCAATTTTTAAAACCTTCTCCATCAGAAACAATTTTTGCAGGTAAAACGGTCCAATTTGCTGTACTAATATTATTAGAATCACCATTAAAATCCGTAGAAACTAAAACTTCTAATTCGCTACCATTGGCAAAACTATTTGATGTTTCAAAAGAAAGAAACTCCTCTAAAGTAGTATCTAAATCAACACCTTTGGTTATCAGCCAAGTTATTGTACTTGCATCAGAAGAATTAGCAGAACCTATTCTTGCGGCTTTACTTTGCGAATAAGTATCAGTGTAAGATCGCCAAGATTTTGTACCTTCTTCTCTATAATTTAACCAATCTGCTACTCTTATTTCTCCGAAGTTGTCTCAAAACCTTCTTCTAATAAAGTAATATTAAAATCTTGTTCGGTTTGCGTGGTACATCTTTCATTAGACATTAAAACATCTTCTGTAGAATTTAATACAAGTACTAAAAAATCGCCACTATAATCTTTAGAAACCAATGCGTTAATTGTTCCGCCACCAGTTGGTAGCGCATTATTTGCAAAGTTTGCAAAAGAACTTGTTTCTAAAACAAGATCTGCAAAACCTAATCTTTGGCAAGTTTGAATTTTTCTTTGAGTATCAAAATCTTCTGTAGGATCTACATAAGATTTACCTGCTAAATTTTCTCGGAAAAATTACATTATTTACAGAAACAAAAGTACCTATATCATAAGCACTTAATGCTGCTAAAGAAACTGCTTTAGGTACAATTATTTCTGCTTTTTCTGAACGAAAAAAATGACCATCTATTTGTTTAGAAGAAACACTTTCTATTTCGTTTTCATTTGTAATACTTAATTTACCACCTATTGTTATAATTCCGTCACCTGAATTTAATTCGCCAATAAATAAATCTTTTAACCGAATGTAAACCTCTCTACCCAAATTAAATTTATTGAAAGTATTGGTTAGGTTAACTGCTATTTTTATTCCGGCAGTAGGATTTTCTCGAGCATCTTGCATATAAAACTCTCTAAAATAATTCCCGTTTTCATCAGAAGAATTCACATAGCCTTTCACAACAATATCAGAAGTAATTTTTAATGGCTTGTTGCCAGAAATGTATAATTCTTTTAATGCTTTTATAGACTTCAATTCTAAGAGATTACTATCAATACTATCTAAAACTGCTGTAAGATTTTTGTTTTCTTCTTCACCTAAATTTTCTGGGACTGTATAATCGCTATCTGCTACACAAGTAATAAATAGCAAACTTGTAATAATTAATAAAGTTGTTAATGTATTTCTTTTCATTTTAAATATTTTTAGAAGCTGATGTTTAGGTTTAAAAAGTAAGTTGTACCTCTACCGTACCAATATTTATTACCAAACACCGGTTTTGCCAAACTTTTGTCTGCTTTTAATTCGTTGTAGTTTGCATTTCTACCTTGTTCAAAACCGCCAGATTTATATTCTTTATTTAATAAGTTATTAATGGTAGCAAATACACTTATGTAGTATTTTTTAATTTTATAAGATTTACCACCAACAATATTTACAACTTTATAACTATCAAATTTTTCTTGTTTTAATAATTCTCTAGCAATTTCTGTGTTATAATTAGAAAAACTTAAACCATCCGAATCTGTATAAAAATTGCTTGTTCTTGTTAACGGAGCAATGTCTACATATGTATTTGAAAAGAAATTGGTTGTGGCACCAACCCACCAATAATCTGGATCTCTATATTCGAAGCCTATAGAATAGGCGTTATGTGGGCCAGCTGCAATTTTATAATTTTTAAGATTTGATGTGTAATTTTTAGATCTTCCGTTTTCATCGAAAATACCAGTATTAGAAATATCTGATGTTAAATATAAATCTGGATTATTATTGTAAACAAAACTACCCACAGAGGCTGCTCCTTTTAATTTTAAAGTCGCTGTAATTTGTGCTTCTAATCCTAATTCTAAACCTAATTGTCTTTTTTCTATTCCTGATAAAATTTCTTGTACAAAAGCTGTGTTATCACCACCTAAACCATCTGCAAAATAGAACGAAATTTCTGTAGCGTCTTTTATGCTTGTATAATAACCTGTTAATCTTGCTGTAATTACAGGACTCCTTCTAATATAACTTATATCTGTAGTTAAAATTTTTTCACTTTGTAAATCATCAACTAAATTGTTATTTTCTCTAGAATTGGAAAAAGAATTTCTTAATGTTGGTGCTTGAGTTAAGTAACCAAAATTAGCATTGATTATATTTCGACCGTTTATTTTATAAGTAGCGCCGGATTTAAAACCATAATTCGTAAAATTTAGTTTTTCTGAATTGCCTAAAGAATTGTTTTCAAATCTTCCGTTTTTATAAAGCCCTTCTCTATAACTAGCAGAATTAGAAATTTTTAATGCAGCAAAAAAATCTAACTTATTATATTTAAACTGTGCTTGTAAAAAAGCATTTATAACTGTTGAGTTTAAGTTGAAATTGTATTTAAATTTTTCTCCTACACCAACAATTCTATCAGGATTTTGTAAATCGTTTTGCATTTGAGCTTTAGAAGCTGCAAAATTATTTACATCTAAATAACCATTTCCGCCTAACAAATCTATTACTTCTGCAAAGTTTTCAGATTTTAACTGTTTATATTCTAACTTAGAGTTGATGGAAAAATTATCATTTATTTCTAAATTATAAATACTATTTAACGTAATTAATTTGTCATCATTTCTATCTTCATATAGAACAAAAGCACTATTAGAGTAGGTGTTTGCTGTAGTTACATTTGCATCAAAAATAGTTCTCCAATTTATTTGGCCGTCATCTAAAAAATTTTCTTGAGCAGTATATGCTTCTGCCAAATTATTGGTTCGTAAAAAATAACTTGGTAATTTTTGATAATAAGACGGACTCGGGTTTGCACCACCATTAAAATCGATTCTGCTGTTTCCTATATTACCAAATTGATAAGAAATATTTGTTTGTAAAGACGCTTTTTCAGAAATAGTCCAAAAATGATTCAGCATTAAAATAGGTTCTGCAACTTCTTTAATTCTCGCATTCAATTTATTACCATTTAAAAAACCCCAATATTCGTTGTATGCAATACCTTTTAAATCAAAAACTTCTTGTGTATTTGGTGAGGATTTACCTCTTCTATTTGGTGTAAAAATTCCTGTAAAGTTTAAACTATGTACTTCATTAAATTTTTTTTCTATGGATGCAAAAGCTGAATACGCATTGTAAGAAGTACCCTCATTAAACCCTTCTTTACCTAATCTTCTACTTCCGAAAAAGTAAAAGACCAACCTTTTTTTGAAATCCCGTAGCTGTAAGTTGCCATTAATCTATGTACATAACTTCTATTAGAAGATGAATATGAAACTCTACTGCCGGGTCTTTGTAAAGACGCCCTAGCATCTATATTAGTTGCGCCTAAAATTCCGCCAAAAGTAAAATTAGAAGCGGTTAAACCGTTGGTAAACTCTTGATTTCTTAGCACATCATTCAATCCGCCCCAATTGCTCCATTGAGCTCTTCCGTCATAAATCTTATTCATTTCTATTCCGTTTATTAGAACTTTTCCGTTACCGTAATCTAAACCACGAACTCTAAAAAAAGATGAACTAAACTCAAATGCAGCAGTTCTTAAAAAAACATCTCTAGAAGATTGCAACAAACCCGCTATATTATCTGCAGAATTAGCATCATCATTTAACTCGTCATCTGTAATTGTAATAATACTTAAGTCTTCTTGTTCTATATCTAACTTATAAAGTATAATTTCACCAAGATTGATGTTAGTAGTATTTAAATCAATGGGGAAATTTTGAGTCTCGTAACCCAAAAAAGAGATTTGCAAAAGATGTTTTCCTTTGGGAATATTTTTTAGTATAAATACTCCATTTTCTGTAGTTTTAGTTTCAATATTTAATTTTTCAATTTTTATTGAAACATTTTCTAAAGGCTCTTTAGAATGGTGACTCATCACAATTCCTTCTAAAATATTTTGAGTAAAAATTTTAGTATAGCACAATAGAAATACAACTATTAAAATAATAGTTCTAATCATAAAGTTTTCTTTTTCAGTTTTATAGCGCACTAAATTTAGAGTTTTTTTTCTAAAAAAGAATACTAAATTCTATTTTTCTTTTATTTGAATCTAAATGTTTTATAGATTTGCTTAAAAAAATGCGAAATTATTTATGTCTTTTCTTACTCTTTATTCTTTGTACTTCTAATTCTTTTTCTCAGAAAAACAGCAAAAAATATGCTATAAGAACTATTGCTTTTTACAACTTAGAAAATTTATTTGACACGATTAATGATGTTTCTTTAAATGATGAAGCTAGCCCCATAATGGAATTAAAATTTAATCGATCTAAGGTTTATTGGGATAAAATAGACAAACTTTCGAGCACAATTTCAAAAATTGGTTTCGAAAAATCAAATACAAGTCCGGCAATAATTGGTGTTTCTGAAATAGAAAATTTAAATGTTTTAGAAGATTTAATTAATTCGAAACATTTAAAAGATAAAAACTATGGTATTGTGCATTACGATTCTCCAGATAAAAGAGGTATTGATGTAGCGTTATTATATCAAAAAAGATATTTTAAACCCATTTATCATGAATCATTCAACCCAAATATTTACAAAGAAAACAAGAAGATTTTACTAGAGATCAGTTACTAGTTTCGGGTTATTTAGATGACGAGCTAATACATGTTATTGTAAATCATTGGCCATCTAGAAGAGGCGGAGAATCTAAAAGCAGACCTTTAAGAGAAAAAGCAGCGTATCAGAATTTAAAAATTATCGAAAAAATAAGATCTGAAAATGAAAATGCTAAGATTTTAACTATGGGCGATTTTAATGATGACCCAATAAATTCTAGTTTCAAAAACGTTCTTAAAACTAAAAGTAGAAAAAAGAATGTGCTAGAAAAAGACATTTATAATCCGTATGAAGATTTATATCGAAGAGGCTTTAATACTTTGGCTTATAGAGATAAGTTAAATCTTTTTGATATGATTCTAATTTCATCTACTCTTTTAAACAAGGGCAAAAAAGATTTTTCTAGTTATAAAATGTTTAAAGCTATGATTTTTAACAAGCAATTTTTAAGTCATAAAAAAGGAAAGTTTAAAGGATATCCGTTTCGAAGTTTTTCTAACGGATCTTATACTGGCGGATATTCTGACCATTATCCTGTTTACATGTATTTGATAAAAGAAAAAAACTAAAATTTATTGTTTTAAAACAGAAAAACCCGAAACTAAAGAAGTTTCGGGTTTTTTTTGATAATAAATTATTGCCTTTTACAGCTATTAATTAATCTCTAGGAGATTTAAATTTATAGTGTAAGTATGTGTAAGCATCTCTAGGTATAATAGTAATCCACTTTTTATGTTTTAAATACCATTTAAAACGTATAGAATTTACGCCTTTTAATAAATAGGCAGCAATAAAAGGATGCAAGTGTAATTGAATCTTTTTATTCTTTGGATTAGAAATAAACTTTTCTAAATCTGCTTCTATCTTGTCTAATAAGACAATTGGCGCTTCTACATCTCCGTTTTTGTTTGGGTTGGCTTCGGTAGTTTTTATACTTAACTCTGGTCTTACCCTTTGTCTAGTAATTTGTACCAATCCAAATTTACTTGGAGGTAATATTTTGTGTTTTGTTCTATCTAAAGCCATTTGCTCTTTCAAGTGCTGGTACAGTTTGTTTCTGTTTTCAGCTTTATGCATATCTATAAAATCAACAACTATAATTCCGCCCATATCTCGCAATTGCAATTGACGGGCAATTTCTGTTGCAGAAATTAAATTTACTTCTAATGCAGTATCTTCTTGAGAGCCAGCTTTATTAGAACGGTTTCCGCTATTTACATCAATAACATGTAATGCTTCTGTGTGCTCTATAACTAAATAGGCACCTTTACTCATAGAAACTGTTTTACCAAACGATGTTTTTATTTGTCTTTCTATTCCATATTTTTCGAAAATAGGAGTTTCCGATCTGTGTAACTTCACTATTTTTTCTTTTTCTCGATAAATTTCTTGTAGATATTCTTTAATTTCTACTTTTAGAGTTTCATCATTTGTAACAATACTTGTAAAAGTTTCATTCATAACATCTCTTAATATAGAAGATGCTCTGTTTAACTCGCTTAAGATTTTAGTTGGTGTGTTTGTATTTGCTATACTTTTACACATTCTTTTCCAGCGATCTAATGAGTTTTGCAAATCTTTGTCTAGTTCTGCTACTTTTTTACCTTCGGCAACAGTTCTTAAAATAACACCAAACCCTTTTGGTTTAATGCTTTTTGCTAATCTTTTTAATCGTTCTTTTTCTTTTGGGTCTGCTATTTTTTGTGATACAGAAACTCTGTTAGAAAAAGGAACTAACACCAAAAACCTACCTGCTATAGACAACTCAGAACTTAATCTTGGTCCTTTTGTAGAAATTGGTTCTTTTACAATTTGTACTAACAGGTTTTGCCCTGTTTTAAGTACATCATTAATACTACCGTCTTTGTTAATGTCTTCCTCAAATCGGAAGTTTTTTAGAGTGAACTCTTTATACTTACCTGTGCTTACTTTCTTAATGAATGCATTTAATGAGTTTACTTGCGCTCCTAAATCATGATAATGTAAAAACCCATCTTTTGGGTAACCTACATTTACAAAAGAGGCATTTAAACCTGTTAATACTTTTCCTATTTTGGCTAAAAAAATATCGCCAACAGAAAATTTATTCCCAGTTGTTTCATTATTTAATTCAATAAGTTTTCCATCTCTTAATAAGGCAAAATCAATATCAGATGAATTCGAACGAATTATTAATTCTGTTTTCATGCTGAATTTGGTTTTAACACTGCACTTAATTGTGCAGATGGATTAATATTGTAAGGTATTTTTAATACCGTGAGAAAATTTACAGCCTTACACAGCTAATAAATTTTCTAATGTCAATGAACTTTTTGTTTGTTTGGTTGATTGTTTTTTTCGTCTAAATAATAAACGAAAAAGTAAGCATTCGCTTACTTTTTCTTGTGTCTATTTGCTCTAGCTCTTTTCTTTCTTTTGTGCGTAGAGATCTTAGCTCTCTTTCTTTTTTTACCACTTGGCATAATGTCTGTTGTTTTATAAACCTTTTTTTATTTAGGTTTAGATTAGTATTTTGTTATTTTACTACTACTTTACTTTTAACTCCTTCTGTAAAAGTTTTAGCTGGTTTAAAAGCTGGTATATTATGTGCAGGAATCTTAATAGTTGTATTCTTAGAAATATTTCTACCAGTCTTTTCTGCTCTTGTTTTGATAATAAAGCTACCAAAACCTCTTAAATAAACGTTATCGCCATTTTCTAATGCACCTTTAACTTCAGTCATAAATGCTTCCACAGTTGCCAAAACATCTGTTTTTTCAATTCCTGATTTATCTGAAATTTTCGATACGATATCTGCTTTCGTCATGTCTCTATTTTTACTATATTTTTATTAATTTACTTTCAAAAATGCGGATGCAAATATATGATAATTAATCAATTCCAAAAAGATAAAGACTTAAATTTATGTGAATTTTAAAATGTAATATTGCAAATCTATTTTTTATTCATGAAATTTTATAACACATTAATATACTGGTACTTACAAAACAACAGAGAATTGCCTTGGCGCAAAACTAAGAATCCATATTTTATTTGGCTAAGCGAAATCATGCTACAGCAAACAAGAGTTGCGCAAGGTTTGTCTTATTATATGAAATTTACAAGCAGTTTTCCAACAGTTTTTGATCTTGCAAATGCAGACGAAAGTACCGTTTTAAAAATGTGGCAAGGTTTGGGTTATTACTCTAGAGCAAGAAATTTACATTATTCTGCAAAAGTTATTGCAAATGAATTAAACGGCGAATTTCCTTCTACTTATAAAGAGATCATAAAACTAAAAGGAATTGGAGATTATACAGCATCTGCAATTGCTTCTATTTGCTTTAATGAACCCGCAGCGGTTGTAGATGGTAATGTTTATAGAGTACTTTCTAGATATTACGGCATTAATACACCAATAAATTCAACAAAAGGAATTAAAGAATTTAAAATTTTAGCACAATCTTTAATAGACACAAAGCAACCAGGTACTTTTAACCAAGCAATAATGGATTTTGGTGCGTTGCACTGCAAACCTCAAAATCCGTTATGTGATTCTTGCCCTTTAGCAGACAGTTGTATCGCTTTAGAAAAAAACTTACTAAAGAACTACCTGTTAAAGAGAAGAAAATTAAAATTAAAAAAGGTTTTTTAACTTTATAGTTATTAAAACCCAAGACAACAAAACAATTATCGAAGAAAGAAAAGGCAAAGGTATTTGGCAAGGTTTGTATCAATTTCCTTTAATTGAAAGTAATAAAAACCTAAATAAAGAAGATTTAATAGCTACTGATGATTTTAAAAATCTTTTTCCTGACGAAACCACGATATCATTATTTAATCAAAAAGAAATTGTACATAAACTTTCTCATCAGCATTTATATACACAATTCGGATTGTAGAAACCAACAAACATAAAAACGCAACCACACTTTGGCAAAATATTCAAGATTTTCCTGTACCTATATTAATTGCTAATTTTTTAGAGGTATTCGACGTTAAAAAGTAATTGATATTTTTAGTACATTTGATTAGTTAAACAATATTATTATGGCAGCAGGTACAATAAATAAAGTTATACTTATTGGTAATTTAGGTGACGATGTTAAAATGCATTATTTTGATGACAAAAATAGTGTTGGTCGCTTTCCTATTGCAACATCAGAAAGTTATACAAATAAACAAACCGGAGAAAAAGTAACCAATACAGATTGGCATAATATTGTTGTAAGAAATAAGTTAGCAGAAATTTGCGAAAAATACTTATCTAAAGGAGATAAGGTTTATGTAGAAGGAAAACTTAAAAACAGGCAATGGGAACAAGATGGCGTAAAACGCTACTCTACAGAGGTTCTTGTTTCTGAAATGACGATGTTATCATCTAAGAAAAATTCAGAAAGCAACACAATGGCTGCACAACAAAATACACCTAAGCCAATTGCTCAAGAAGAAGAAAATGACGATTTACCATTTTAATTACTAATTAATAACACATAATTTTGGATCCAGATCCCAATCATATATTTATATTTTTAGCATCAATAGACCTTTTTACAACTTTAAATAGCATTGCTTTAATTGCATTACTTATTAGTTCTGCTTTAATTTCGGGCTCTGAAATTGCATTTTTTTCACTTTCTCAAACAGATTTAAACGAACTTTCTAATAATGGTAAAGAAGAAAACATAGTAGTTACATTATTAGAAAAACCAAGAAAGTTATTAGCAACAATTTTAATAACCAATAATTTTATAAATATTTTAATTGTTTTATTGTTTGCTTCTTTAGCAGAAACACTTTTTGGCAGTTTTAACTTTACTTTAAACCTTTACTTATTTACAGTTTCTATTCGTTTTTTACTAGAAATTATTTTAGTAACCTTTTTAATTTTACTTTTTGGTGAAGTTTTACCAAAAGTTTATGCATCTAGAAATGCTTTAGGCTTTTCTAGGAAAATGTCTAAATTTATTAAGTCTGTTAGCTTTTTACTTACACCTTTTAGTATGCCTTTAATTGCTATTACAAAATGGGTAGAGAAAAAATTTGGTAGCAAAGCAAGTAATTTTTCTGTAGAAACACTTTCGCAGGCTTTAGAATTAACATCACAAGGTGCAACTAGTAAAGACGAACAAAAGATTTTAGAAGGAATTGTAAACTTTGGTAATACAGAAACGGTTCAGATAATGAAACCAAGAATCGATATTTTTGCAATTTCTGATGATGAGTCTTACGAAGAAGTTTTAAATAAGATTTTGGTAAATGGTTATTCTAGAAACCCTGTTTATAAAGAAAGTATAGACAATATTATTGGTGTTTTATACGCTAAAGACTTGCTAGCACATTTAAATAAGAAATCATTTAAATGGCAAAATCTACTAAGAGAACCTTTTTTTGTGCCGGAAAATAAAAAGTTAGACGATTTACTTAGCGATTTTAGAGCAAAGAAAAATCATTTAGCCATTGTTGTAGATGAGTACGGTGGCACAAGTGGTTTAGTAACTTTAGAAGATGTTATAGAAGAAATTGTTGGCGATATTAATGATGAATTTGATGATGATGATTTATCATATTCTAAAATAGACGATAATAATTACATTTTCGAAGGCAAAACTTCTATAAAAGATTTTTGCAAAGTTTTAGATGATGAAGACGAAGAAATTTTTGAAGAAGAGAAAGGAGAAAGTGAAACCTTGGCTGGTTTTATTTTAGAGATTTCGCGCAAGTTTCCTAAAAAAGGAGAAAAAATAATTTTTAAAAATTATACGTTTACCATAGAAGCGCTCGATAAAAAAAGAATTAAACAAGTAAAAGCTACAAGAAATGCGTAATATTTTATTATTACTTTTTATAACAACTTTTCTTTCTTGTAAAGAAGATGTGTTGCCAAAACCTAAAGCTTATCTTAGTCTAAAATACCCAAAAAAAGAGTATAAAACTTTAGATCTTAAAAGACCATATACCTTTAACGTTTTAAAACACGCTAAAATAATTAACGAAAAAAACAATTGGATAACTATTAAATATCCGAAGTTAAAAGCATCAATAGACATCACATATAGACCTGTTAATAATAACATACAAGAACTATTAACAGAAGCAGAAAAACTAGTCTTTAAGCACACTACAAAAGCAGAACAAATTATACCTAAAGACTTTTTAAACGACACAAAAAAAGTATACGGTAGCATGTACGAAATTACTGGTAATGCTGCTTCTAACATACAGTTTCATGTTACAGATAGTACAAAAAACTTCTTAAAAGGTTCTTTATATTTTTACGCAAAACCAAACTATGATTCTATTTTGCCTGCAGTAGATTATGTAAAAGAAGATATTTTACACTTAATAGAAACTTTAGAGTGGCAAAATTAAATTTCAAGTAAATTTACCTAATTTATAAAACAGCTATAACAACGCTAATTTTCTAATAGATTTTTTCGGTTATTTGACAAACTAACCAAACTTATCTATCATGAAAATTAATTTATCAAAAATTTTTGGTGCTTTATTACTGATTTTCTTATTCAATTCTTGCAAAGAAAAAGTTTCTAATACTGTTTTTCCGTAATATGTTTTAAAAATTACGCAAGCAAAAAACACAAATGCACCTGCATTGCAATCTTTTACACATGCCGAATCTTTAGATCGTAAAGAGTGGCTTTTGTTTGCAGGTAGAACAAATTCTTTAGATTCTTTAAACGGCGGAATTCATAATTTAAACGGAAACTATGCTGGTTCTTCTTTTACAAAATCTTCTTACAACGATGTTATTTATGTTTATAATCCAGCAAAAGATGAAGTTTCTGGTAGTTTAACACTTACAGATTTCATTTCTGTAATTGAAAACAAATACAACACAATTAGAGATGGTGTTCCTGCACAATCAAATCCACTTTATCAATTATTACAAACAGTAAAAGAAAACTCAACCATCTTTAAAAACTCAAATGCCTTGGTTAAACAAGATGGAAATTACTTATACACACTTGGCGGTTATGGACCTGCAGATTTTTCTGATCTTAAAAAAGGTTTTACAACCTACAATCATGTTGCCAAAATAAATGTTAGTAATCTAATAAAACTAGTAAAAGAAAAAACATTAAGCGAAAATGAGTGGGCAGATTTACTAAGAGTTGGTAAAAATGATACATTAGTTAGTACAGGTGGCGAATTGTATATTCTCGATGATGTTCTATACCTTTCTTTAGGTCATAGTTTTGGAAATAGTGCACCAAAATTTTCTGAAGGTCAAAAATATGTAGATGCAGTTTATCCTTTCACTTTAACTAATAATAGTGAAAACGTAGCTACTTTAGACGTTAAGGTAAAAGAACCAATATCAGATATTAGTGATCCAACAAGTAATGCTTCAGATAATATTTCAGTTTTTAGAAGAAGAGACGGACCAATTTTACCATCACTATATAAAAATCCTGATAGTAATTCAATAGAAAAAAGCATTGCTATTTATGCCGGAGTTTTTAAACCAGGAGAAACTTTAGAAGCATGGAATGATGCAATTTATGTGCATCCTAATTGGGCAAATAATAACAGTAAATTATACACATACGATACTACTTACAATCAAAAAAACTTTAATGTTTATTCTTGTCCGAGTGTAGTTTTATTTGATACCAATAACAATTATTTACAGTCTTTTTTAATTGGCGGAATTGGTGATGGCAAACGCGCTCCGAAACATCATTTATCCGGATTTACAAATTCTAGTGTTCAGATTTCTATGGATATTAGCAGTTTACCCTTAAAAAGCACTCCAAAAACGCTTGACTATAATGTTTTTACAGACCAAGATGAAAATTCGGCTCCATTTTATGGCGCAGAAGCAATTATGTTTCCTAATAGAGAAATAACTTACAGTAAATATTCTGATGAAATTATAGACGTTGCAAAGAGTTTTTCTTCGGATAAAAAAACAATTAAAGTTGGCTATATATTTGGCGGAATAGAAGCTTTTGAATCGAATCCAGGAACTTATGGTGCAAATAAATCGCAAGCATCTAACAAAATCTGGAAAGTAGAAATCACAAAAAACAGTATTTAAAAACGAAAAAAAGGTAGCTTAATTAAGCTACCTTTTTTTAAATTACTTCCATTTTTTGCAACAAGAAAGAGGCATTCATATTTTTACATATTCCGTCTTTTAAAGTATAATCAAAATGCAACTCATTATTTACTATTTCTGCATCAAAGTAATAGTTTTTTATATCTTTAAATTCATTTTCTAATGCGCATAAACTTACATCATGCGTTGCAATTATTCCTGTAGATTTAGATTTCGATAATTTTTCTACAAACTTTTTAGATCCAATTGCCTTGTCTTTACTATTCGTTCCTTTTAAAATTTCGTCTAAAATGATAAAATAATCTTCGTTTTCAATTTGATCTACTATAAATTTTAATCGCTTTAATTCAGAATAAAAATAAGACTCATCTTCTGTTAAAGAATCTGTGGTACGCATACTAGTAATAAGCTTAATTGGTGCATATTTATAACTTTTAGCACAAACAGGTAAACCACAATTTGCCATAACAATACTTAAAGAAACAGTTCTTAAAAAAGTACTTTTACCAGCCATATTTGCACCAGTAACAATAAAAAATGCTTCTTTTTTTATTGAAAAATCATTGTCAACCCTTTTTGAAGCATTTAACAAAGGATGCCCTAAATTTTCACCATCGATTACATTCTGATGAGAAACTATTTTTGGAAAAACAAAGTTAGGTTTGTTAAAAGTAAAATTGGCTAAAGAATTTTTAGCATCAAAAAAAGCAACCACTTCAAACCATTTTTCAACAACATGTTTATAGTTAGAAATCCATTTTTCTACTTTGCATGCATTGTAAATTTCAGTTAAAAACAAACCGTTACCTACAACAGCAATTAAAATATTATTTCTTTGATCGAACGTATCTAAAATTCTTGCAAATTCTTTAAATATTTTTGATGCTTTTTTTGATTCAGAATTAATAATCGTTTGTTTTTCTACTAATATTTCTGAATCAAATTTTTCATTTTCTATCTCATTTAATAAAACATGATATTGCTTAAAGGTTTCTCTAACTTTATCGGTTTCAGAATATAAATTACTAGTTTTTTTAAAAACCTACCTGTTATAAAAAGACCTATAAAAAACCAAAATATTAAATAAGAAAAGGGTAAAAATCCGAATGAAATTAAACCAATAAGTGCTATAGAAATCAAAGAAAATACTACCTGAACTTTCGATAAAACCTTAGGAAATACACTTTTATAATTAGAAAACCACGATACTATAAAATTTGAATTTGTTTTAACAGAAACTAAACTTGCCAAAGCAGCAAAATTCTGTCTCCAAATAGCTTTTTCAGACAATTCTTTAATTGCTTTCTGTTTACTTTCTATAAAAGTTGTTACATTTTCTGATAATAACTTTGCTAAAAAACGTTTACCATCTATTGTTTTGGTTCTGTTTATATTCTGAAAAAAGAACCTTTACCAAACAAATCGATGTCGTTACTATAAAAATGTGTAGGATTTATAAATTCCTCACCTGTTTCTAAATGAAAAAACTCCCCATTCGCTACACTAATTTCATCTTTATTTATAGCTATTTTAGCATTTATAATTGCTCTTTTTCGTTGTAAGTCTATGTGTTTAACTACTAAAAAGCTAAATAAAACTGCACCTAAAAACCCAACAATAAAAACATCTCGGATAAGCGCCCAAAGTTAGATATATTAAAAGGCAAGTTCCTATAAAAACAGTAAATCTAAAAACACTTAAGTTGATAGATTTTCTTTTTAAACTAGCTGCTTCGTTTTCTAATTCCTTTTTTGTATTTGTATAAAAATCTAGTACTTTACTCATTAAAAATATTTATTTGTAAGAAGAAATTCCGCCAGTTAAACTTAAAACTTCTAAATCTGGATACTCTTTTTTTAATCTTTTAGTAGCTCTATAACTGTTTAAACCACGCTGACAAACCATAACATACGTTTTATTTTTATCAACCTTAATTTCTGATGCTTTAAATTTATTAATATGAATCGTTTGCTGCACTTTAAACGGTAATTTTAGATTATTTAAAACTGCAATAATTTCTAAATTCTCATCGCCCAATCTATTTTTTAATTGTTCTGATGTTATTTGCCAATCTAAATTACGCCGTAACAAGCGGCATCAACATACGTTTGAACCTTAAATAGTTTCGTGATTTTATCTTTTAAAACTGATGTTTTTAGCTTCATTTTTAATTGTGTGTTTTGCAACGAATTGTAAATTAACAATTCATTTATTAACGGATTTCCTATGCCAGTTATCAATTTTAAAACCTCATTAACTTGTGCAATCGCAATAATACCAACAATAGCATTTAAGGTACCTGCTTCTTCACAATTAGGTATATCTGTTGCCATTTTAGGAAAAGCATCTCTTAAATTGGCAGAACAACTACCGTCTTTTTGCTGTACATTAAACGTAGCCACATAACCATCAAACTTATATAAAGAACCATAAACCAAAGGCTTACTTTTAATTACACAAGCATCGTTTATTAAATATTTGGTAGGTAAAGAATCTGTACCATCAATAACAACATCTACGTTTTCTATCAGTTCTAAAACGTTATTTTTTGTAATTGGTTTGTTTGTAAAACTTACCTCTGTAAATGGCGCTCTTTTTTTATAAATTCTGATAAAACTGCTGCTTTTGATTTTCCTAAATCTTCTAAACTATAAAAAACTTGACGATGTAAATTTGTAACATCAACGGTGTCAAAATCAATTAAATGCATTTTTCCAATTCCGCTTGATGCTAAATACACCGCAATCGGACTTCCTAAACCACCGCAACCAACTACTAAAACAGAAGCTTTTTGCAATTTTTCTTGCCCAATTTCACCAATTTCTGCTAAAGTAATTTGACGTTTAAAAAGTTGATTTTTCTCTATTTTCATTTATGAACTAATCTCTTCTTTAGCTGCTCTATATTCTTCTGGTGTATTTACATTTCTAATGAAATCATCATCAATTTCTACAATTTCAACATCAGAATTAATTAACATTTTTCTAGGACAAGAATATCCTTGCGCCAAATATTGTAATAATAATGGATATGCTTTTGGCTCGTAAATAGTAATTAATGGCTCGGAAAATCTTTATTTTTCCCTTTAATTGCCGTGGCAACTTTAGACGGATTTCTACGTTCTAAAACTAATTTTATAATACTTTCATCTACAAAAGGAAGATCTGTTGCTAAAACAAACCAAGCAGAATTTGGATCTTTCTGAAAAGCAGAACAAATTCCGCCAAAAGGACCTAAATCGATAAATTTATCTGCTATCTCACTTTCATTTTCTGCTTTTTGTACAGAATAAAAAGTCTCTAAATTATTAATTTCTAAAAGTGTTTTTGCCACTTCTTTTTGAGGTTTTCCAAAATAATTGAGTTCAGATTTATCTTTACCCATTCTTGTACTTTTACCGCCAACTAAAACCAACCCTTTTATTGGTGCAATTTTCTCTTGAATTAAATTGTTTATGTGATTAGAAATTGCATCGATTTCATCAATCAAATAACATATTTTATTTTTAATATTTGGGTATTTTTCAACTAAAAAGTCAAAAAATTCGGTCTCAGAATTCAGTTTTATAATAAACTGTATATTATCTAATTGCGACAACCTTTTTAATACAGAAGCTTCTTTAGCTTCGTCTAAAATTAAAATTTGTTTGGCTCCTTGGTAATGATTTCCGTTGATAAAAACATAATCAAATTGGGCAAAATCTAATCTTTGTTGATATTTATTTAAGTTTCCGGTAGTTGTAATTTGCAGGTTTCCTTGATGATGAAAGACATATTCTGACAATTTATTTCCTTCTACATTCTTCGCGTGAGAAGCATCAAAATAGGCCAATTTATAACTTGGTAGCTTTCTTGATACTTGATGCACTAAATCTGAAATTACGCTACAATTTGCACCTAAAATAGAAATTTCATTAGGCGCATGGTTATCGTTATCTCTTCTTTCTAAATTTGTATGTTTGCTATGCTTTTTCATTTTTAATATCAGATTTTCCGCCTGTTTTTTCTAACAATTTCACTTCTTTAATTACCATTTTCTGACTGATGCTTTTACACATATCATAAATAGTTAAACACGTAATATTTGCGCCGGTCAAAGCCTCCATTTCGACACCTGTTTTACCTGTAATTGTCACCTTACACAACACTTCTATATTTTCTGAATCTACAATTTCAATATCTACATCGACTCCGTTAATTAGCAAAGGGTGACACATTGGAATTAAATCAGAAGTCTTCTTTACACCCTGAATTCCTGCAATAATTGCAGTTTGAAAAACGGGTCCTTTTTTAGTAACTAACTCATCATTTGTAAAATTCGCAATTACTTCTTTTCCTAAAAACATAGTTGCTTTAGCAATAGCTGTTCTTTTGGTAATTTTCTTATCAGAAACATTTACCATTTTAGGATTTCCTTTTTTGTTGATGTGGGTAAAATTGCTCAATATAATAGTTTTAAATGTTGAGTGCTTAGTTTTTAGTTAGATTCTGTTGAGATGTTTTAACTATAGAAGTTAAAATTCTAATCAATTCATCAATATCCAAAATTAATGAATTCACATTTAGTTTTGTTAATTCACTTTCATTTAATAATCGTAACCAGTATTTAGTTTCTCTTGCTTCTTTTGATGAAATTGACATTTTAGCTGTAAAATCTCTTTTACTTTGACCTGCAAGTGCTTCTTCTATATTTGCACCAATTGAAGTTCCACTTCTTAAAATTTGATTTTAAATTACAAATTCCTTCTCTTTTTGCAGCATTTTATAGAGTGATATTATTTTTAATGAAAACTGAAAACTCTTTTTCTGAACAATACTTTCTTTCATAGCCTTAATTTAACTGATCACTCAAAACTAAACATTAAAAACTATAATTAGCGATATCTTATAATTGGATAATTTTCTCCGGTTTTGAATTCAGTTTTATCGTGTGGTAATTGAATAAAAGCATCTGCATTAACCAAACTTGCTAAATCTCCGGAGCCATTTCCTTTTACCGGAAAAGCTACTAAGTGTCCAAATTTACTTTTTAATTTTACTTGTAAAAAAACTCTAAATTGGGTTTAAATGATACATTTTCACCTAAAATTGCAGTTTCTTCTTCTATTTCTAATCCTGTAGATTTATAATACCAAGGATAAAAATACGCCAAACAATTTACAAATGTTGAGATGGGATTTCCAGGAAACCCAAAGATATTACATTCATTAGTTTTTCCATAGAAAAAAGGTTTTCCCGGTCTTTGCGCTACTTTATGAAACAATTTTTCAACACCCAATTCCTCAAAAACTTCGGCAAAAAATCGTATTTACCTTTGCTAACTGCACCACTAAAAAGTAATACATCATAATCTTTTAAAAAACCTTTTATTTTTTGCTTTAAAATGGGTTTATCATCTGTAATATGAGCCGTATCGGAAGAAATTTTTAATTTTTCTAACAAAGAAACCAACGTAAAAACATTACTTCTTCTAATTTGATGTTTTAACGGAATTTCATTTACGCCAACCAATTCATCTCCCGTAGAAACAATCATAACTTTAGGTTGTTTTGCAACTTTTACTGTTGATTTACCAACCGTTGCTAAAACACCAATTTCTGCCGCTGAAATTATTTTATTTTCTGATATTAAAACATCATCAACCTTTCTATCTTTTCCTTTTGCATGCACATTCTGACAATCATTTATTTTATTAATATTGATTGTTGCAATTCCGTTTTTAAGCGTAACATCTTCATAACGAATTACTGTATTTGCATTGTTTGGCAAAATAGCGCCAGTCATAACTTCAATACAATTTTCTTCGTTTTGAAGCGTCATTTGTTCAATTCCCGCAGCTTGTATTCCTTCTACTTTAAAATCTCTTTGTCCGTTTTTAAATGCGTTATAATCGATACAAATTCCATCCATAGAAACTCTATTAAATGGCGGAAAGTCTCTATCTGCAAGAATATTTTCTTTTAAAATTCTACCCACAGATTTTAGAAACGGAACTTCTTCTACTCCGAAGTTATAGGCTGAATTTAAAATTATATCCTTTGCATCTTTAACTGAAATCATACGTTTAATTTATCTAGAATATTTTTTAATTCAACATTTCTGTTATTCACAACAAAACAATATTCATCACCCTTTTTGGTAGTTATTTTGATTCCATTATCTCTTAACTTGAAGGTTTTTCTTTTTGTAACAGAAACTATGTCATTATAATCAATATTTGTCTGTCCTTTTTGGATATTTAAAGAATGGCTTTTAAAAATCAATCTTTGATTCGTTAAAAATATTTTACCTCCAACTCCTTCAAATCCTCTAAATAAGTTTGCAAAAATTTCATCTTCAATATTTTCATTATCAAGCAAATCAGGGATAATATTGTTAATTTTATTTCCAAACATTTTATTCATTACCCAAGGAAACAAGAGAACAAACAAAATTCCAAATAACAGACCTTGAATAATTGCACTAGTTATACTTAGGCTATCGTTTAAGAAATAAATTGATGTACCATATGCAAGAGAAGTTAAAAATATCCCGAAAACCTTCTGTTTCCAGGTCAAATCTAGCTTAAATTCTTTTTTAGAATATTGTTTTTTGTGACTAATATTATTTTCCATAATTATTTTTTTATCTTAATAAATTAGGATATGCAATTATATATAATGAGTTAAAAAATTAACCATTACCCACCAATTGTGCTCATACTTTCAGAAGCACCACCGTTTTTTCTATTTGCTTCTGCAATAAAACCATTTTCTGGTTTGTCTTTTACTAATCTTAAGAAAAGTTCTTTTAAATCTTCATTCGATGCTCCTTTTCTAATAAAATCTCTTAAATTAAAAACGCCATCATCAAACAAGCAGTTTTTAAAAGTTCCGGTACTTGTAATTCTAATTCTATTACAATCGTTACAAATAGTTCTTGTAAATGCAGGTATAATTCCGAAAGTTCCTAAGTGGTTTTCTACTTTATAATTTCTAGAGGTTGATGATTTCTCGGACTGAATTTCATCCACAGAAAACTCGGTTTTAACTTCATTTAAAATTTTAGTAAACGTCCAGTTTTCTTGCATATCTCTTTGCCCTTTTCCGTTAAAAGGCATTTCTTCTATAAAACGAACTGCAACATTTTTGTCTTTGGTTAATCTTACAAAATCTACAATTTCATCAGTATTAAAACCAGATTGTACAACCACATTTAGTTTTAAATTTAAACTGCTTTTTTCTAGTAAATCAAAAGTTTTATAAACTTCAGGAAAAACGTCTCTTCTAGTAATTTTGGCAAACTTATCTCTTTGCAGACTATCGATACTTAAATTGATATTCTTTACTTTTTTAAGTTTTTCAATTTTATCAATATGTTGTGAAATTAATGCACCATTTGTTGTAATATTTATGGCATCTAGCAGATCGTTATAAGACAACATTTCTAAAAACCCAACAAAATCTTTACGCACAAAAGGTTCGCCACCAGTTAAACGCACTTTGTTAACGCCTAATTCTGTTAAAACGCGAATTAAACGATACATTTCTTTAAAAGTTAATAGCTCTTGTCTTGGCACAATGTCTATACCATGAGCAGGCATACAATATTGACAACGTAAATTACAACGGTCGGTTACTGCTAACCGAACATATTCCATTTGTCGCCCAAAATTGTCTACAAGTTTACTCATTAAAAGATTTTAAATCTGGTTGTAAAATTTGTTGTTTTGCTTCTTTTGATGTAAAAATATTACCAGAATAAAACGAAGTAATAATTTCTTTAAAATTAGTTTTTAATTTTGAGAATTCCTTTATAAAATCTTGAAAATCGTAGGCATTAGAATTCTGAATGTACTTGTGCATAATTTCTATAGAAGCATAAGTAACTGTTGCATTGTATTTTCCGTCTGCATTATATTTATCTGCAAAAGCTTTTAATTGTTCACTGTATTTTTTAAAAGCAATTTCTTTACCATATTTTGTAATATAAATCCAAGCTAATCGCAAATGTGCCTCGTGCGTAAACCATAAAGGTTTAAAAGTATTATTGGTAAACTTTGTTTCAAATTCTGTGTCAGAAATTTTCCAATGACGTTCCATTAATTTGGTAGTTTTTTACTTAGCATACCATAAATTAAGGTACCTAATAAAGCGCCAACTAATAAGATTAATGCAGGCATCAATTTAAACCCAAGAATAACAAAAATTGGGGCTGCACAAGCACCGAAATACCCCAACCTAAACCAAAAAATGTTCCTCCTAAAATTGTTCTTACAAAACCTTTTTTCTTTGGTTTTGGCACTATTTTATTACCGTTTATATCTTTAATTTTTCCGCTTTTAAATAACTGCATAAAAATTGCAGAAATTAATACAGCACCGCCAATAATACCATACATATGAAAAGATTGAAACTTAAACATTTCATAAAAACGAAACCAAGAGATTGCTTGAGTCTTACTTAAAACAATTGCAAAAAAGATTCCTAATATTAAAAATTTGATGTTTTTCATTTAATTATATTTTTATAACTTTTGATTTGCTTCTTGACTGAACACAAAAAGACAAATTGAATTTTATTTATTGGTGATGTATCTACTAAAACAATAAAGGTATTATAACCCAAGTTGCTATTATTCCGCCAATAAAAAAGCCAATAACCGCTAATAAAGAAGGCAATTGTAGGCTACTTAAACCTGTAATTGCGTGGCCGAAGTACATCCGCCAGCATATCGCGTACCAAAACCTACAAATACACCGAGAAATTAATAATATTAAAAAACCTTTTAGAGAAAAAACAGCAGCATCACCAAAAATTTCATCAGGAAAATATTGATTGCCAATATTAGAAAAACCAAGCTCACTTAACTCGTTTACAGTTTTCGGGTTTAAATCTATTGTTTGATTTGGTGTTAAAAAATATGCTGAAATAAAACCACCAATAATTAAACCAACTACAAATAGCAATGCAAAATCTCTATCTTTCCAATCTTTTTTAAAATAATCAGAAAATTTATCTGCACCAACCATTGTACATAAGGTTTCAAAATTAGTAGAAGCCCCAAAGTTTTGACCGAAATAAAAATACAAAAGCAACGAAATTGCAATTAACGGCCCGCCAACATACCAAGCCCAAGGTTGTAAAATAATATCCATAATTAATCTATTTTTATTTATTCTATATTTTATCCAAAGAGATAAAAACAAATAAACTCTTATTAAATTTTATTGTTTAAATAATTTATAATTTGTTCTGTTGCACCAAGGTTGTCTTTTATATACCTCTTATTGATAACACCAGTTAAATTTCTAAAGCTTTGATCTTCTTTTAATTTTAACAAAGATTCTGTGAATTCTTTCTGATTATTTATTGACAAACAACCACCTATTTTGACCAAGTCTACTGCTTCTTTAAATTTGTCGTATTTATTTCCAATAACTACAGGAATTCCAAAAGTTGCAGGTTCTAAAATATTATGCAAGCCAGTTTTTAAACCTCCGCCAACATAAGCAACGTTTGCATTAGCGTAAATTTTAGTTAAAATACCAATTGTATCGATAATAAAAACTTGATATTCTGAAAGATTTTTATCTGATCTATTAGAAAATAATACTGTTTTTTTATTGATTGATTTTTGCAATTCTAAAACTGCATCTGCTTTAATATTGTGTGGTGCAATGATAAAATTCTCATCTTCTTCTGCATTATTGTTAATATAATTTACCAATAAGTTTTCATCTTCTTGCCAAGTACTTCCTGCAACAATTGTATATTTTCCATTTTTAAATTCAGTTATAAAATCTAAGGAATTATCTTGTTCTAAAATTTTTGAAACTCTATCAAAACGTGTATCACCAGCAACGGTTACATTGTTAAAGTCAATTGAATTTAGTAATTTTTTAGATTCTTGATTTTGCACAAAAAAATGATGAAAAGCCTTTAAAGACTCTCTCATAAAACCTCCGTAACTTTTAAAAAATAATTGTTTTTCTCTTAAAATACCAGAAACTAAAATTGTAGAAATTTCTTTTGATTTTAACTCATTTAGAATATTTGGCCAAAATTCATACTTTATAAAAATTGCCATTTTTGGGTTTACAATTTCTATAAACTTTTTAGCATTAGACTTTGTATCTAAAGGAAGGTAACAAACAACATCTGCCAGCTTATAATTTTTTCTTATTTCATAACCCGACGGTGAAAAAAAGTGACTAATATTTTGTAATTATTATTACCTTTTTTTAACTCTTCTATAATAGGTCTAGCTTGTTCAAACTCGCCTAATGAAGCTGCATGAAACCAAATTGTTTGTTTATTCTTTAGAACTTCAATTTTAGAAAAGGTTTCTTTTCTTCCATTTATAAAAAGCTTAATTTTTTTATTAAAAAGACCAATTATTGGCAGTAAAATAGTTGCTTTAAAAAGTGCTAAATTGTATAGAAATTTCATGAGCGTAAAAGTACAAAATACAAACAAGTTCATTAACAACCGTAAGCACAAAAAAAGCTCAAACAAATTAATGTTTGAGCTTTTATACTTTTTGAAAACTTAAATCTTAAGCTTCAAATGGAGTTACAGATACGTAAGATCTGTTATCTCTTTTCTTTTGAAATTCTACAATTCCATCAACCTTTGCATGTAAAGTATGATCTTTACCCATGTAAACGTTTTCTCCTGGATTGTGCGTAGTACCTCTTTGACGAACAATAATGTTACCTGCAATTGCAGCTTGTCCTCCAAATATTTTTACTCCTAGTCGTTTCGATTCTGATTCTCTACCATTCTTCGAACTACCTACACCTTTTTTATGTGCCATGTTATTGAGTTTTTATAGGTTAAAGTTAAACTATAAGGATTTATTTTTCAATACCTCCGTCTAATCTATCTTGTAATTCTTTTAATTCATCCCATTTACCTTCTGCAGCTAAACCAGCTTGTTTTGGCCAAGTATCAGTCACAATGTGAGATAATCTTGAACTTGCTTCAGATAAAATTTCACTTAATTTAGATGCTTCAGTTTTAGCTACTTTTGCAAAAGTATCTAAACCTGCGTTTACTAAAGCTTCAGCAGCTTTAGGTCCTGCACCTTCAATTTTCTTTAAGTCATCTCCTTTAGAAGATTTCTTTGGAGCAGCTTTTTTAGCTTCTGACTTTGGAGTAGCCGCTTTTTTAGTTGCAGCTTTCTTAGTTGCTTTTTTAGCACTGAAGCAGCAATAGATTCAATTTGAATCTCTGTTAAAGCTTGTCTATGTCCATTTTTCTTTTGGTAACCTTTTCTTCTTTTCTTCTTGAAAACGATTACTTTATCACCTTTTAAGTGACTTAAAATTTTGGCCGTTACTGCGGCTCCTTCTATAGCTGGGGCGCCAATCGATACACTTCCATTGTCATCAAGTAAAAGAACGTTATCAAAACTTACTTCTGATCCTTCTTCTCCTTGTAAACGGTGAACGTATACTTTTTGGTCTTTTGCTACTTTAAACTGCTGCCCTGCTATCTCTACGATTGCGTACATACTATTTGTTTTGCGTATTTATACTTATTATACACTTTCTCTATAGAAAATGCGGATGCAAATATACATATTTTTTGCAACTCTACAACATTGCTTTAAAAAAATAAACTATTTAATAATCAAGCAAATAAACACAGTTTGCTCTTTATATTTTATAAGATTCTCACTATTTTTGAAAATAACTTACAAAAAAAGTTAATTTGTTGTAACAAAGATAATTTATCTGCGTCATACAAAGCATCAACTATTAATTAAATAAAAAATAAATGAAAAAAAGTATTTTATCTCTTGCTTCAGCATTGTTGATTGCATTTTCTGCAAACGCACAAAAGGTTGAGTTTGAAGAGTACAAGTTAGACAACGGACTACATGTAATACTGCATCAAGACAAATCTGCCCCAGTAATTATTACTTCTGTAATGTATGGTGTTGGTGGTAAAGATGGTGACAGAAAAAGAACAGGTTTTGCACATTTCTTTGAACACTTATTATTTGAAGGAACTAAAAACATAAAAAAAGGAGAATGGTTTAAAATTGTTTCTTCTAACGGAGGAAGAAATAATGCAAATACGTCTCAAGATAGAACTTACTATTATGAAATTTTTCCTTCTAATAAATTAGAATTAGGTTTATGGATGGAATCTGAACGTTTATTGCATCCAATTATCAAACAAGAAGGTGTAGATATTCAGAATGAAGTTGTAAAAGAAGAAAAAAGACAACGTACAAGACCTTATTCTAATCTTTTACCGAAAATATCTAAAAACATCTTTAAAGTGCATCCTTATAAAGATCCAAATGTTGGGTATATGGATCATTTAGATGCTGCTACCTTAGAAGAGTTTTTAGCTTTTAACAAAAAATACTATGTACCAAACAATGCAACTTTAGTAGTTGCTGGTGATATGGATATTGCTGCTACTAAAAAAATGATTGAAGATTATTTTGGGCCAATTCCAAGAGGTGAAGAAGTAGTAAGAACTTTCCCAAAAGAAGAACCTATTACAAAAGAGTTTAAAGCTAAAGCTTATGACGAGAATATTCAAATTCCTGCAATTGTAGCAGCTTATAGAACTCCTTCTTTTAAAACAAGAGATTCTAAGGTTTTAGATATGATTTCTACATATTTAAGCGGTGGAAAAAGTTCTGTCTTATACAAGAAAATTGTAGATAAAAAGAAAATGGCTTTAGCAGTACAAGCTGCAAATGTTTCTCAGCAAGATTATGGTGTGTACGCACTTTTTGGTATTCCTTTAGGAAAAACTCCTTTAATGGATTTAATCAAAGAAATTGATGAAGAAATTTTAAAAATTCAAACAGATTTAATTTCTGAAAAAGATTACCAAAAAATTCAAAATCAATTTGAAAACAATTACGTAAACTCAAATTCTAGTGTGGTAGGTATTGCAAATTCTTTGGCTAGATACCACGTAATGTACGGTGATACTAATTTAATAAATTCTGAAATAGATATTTATAGATCTATTACTCGTGAAGAAATTAGAGAAGTTGCAAAAAAATATTTAAACAAGAATCAAAGATTAATCTTAGAGTACTTACCTAAGAAAAAATAATTAAGAAAGATGAAGACAAAAATTTTATCAATTATAGCAGTTATAACCATGTCTTTTGCCACAAATGCGCAAATAGACAGAAGTAAAATGCCTACACCAGGACCAGATCCTGTTGTAAAATTAGGAAGTGCAGAAAAATTCTCTTTAAACAACGGATTAACAGTAATTATGGTAGAAAACCATAAATTACCTAGAGTTTCTGCTACTTTAAGAATAGACAATAAACCTTATTTAGAAGGAAATATTTCGGTGTTTCGGTATGATGGGAAGCTTATTAGGTAGAGGAACTACTAATATTTCTAAGGATGATTTTAATGAAAAAGTAGATTTTTTAGGTGCAAGTGTAAGTTATTACAGTACTGGCGCTTCTGCTAGATCATTAAAAAAATATTTTCCAGAGGTTTTGGGTTTAATGGCAGACGGTGTTAAAAACTCTACATTTTCTCAAGAAGAATTCGACAAAGAAAAAGAAGTTACTTTAGAGAATTTAAAATCTACAGAAAAAAATGTGCCAGCAATTGCAGGTAGAGTTCAAAATATTTTAGTGTATGGTAAAAATCATCCTTACGGAGAATTTACAAGTAAAGAAACTGTAAATGCGATTACGTTAGAAGATGTAAAAAACAATTACAATACATATTACAAACCTAACAATGCTTATTTAATTATTGTTGGTGATATCAATCCAAAAGAAACTAAAAAGTTAGTAAAAGATTTATTTGAAGGTTGGCAAAAAGGAGAAATCCCAACATCAACTTATCCTGCTCCAAAAAATTTACCAACATCAGCAATTAGTTTTGTAAACATGCCAAACGCAAAACAATCTGAAATTTCTGTAATTAATACTACAGATTTAACTTTAGGAGACAAAGATTATTACGCTGCTTTATTAGCCAATAAGATTCTTGGTGGCGGTGGTTCTGCAAGACTTTTTAACAACTTAAGAGAAGACAAAGCCTATACTTATGGTTCTTACTCTGGTATTAGCCAAAGTAGAGAAAACAACACAGCAACTTTTAGAGCAACTGCAAGTGTTAGAAACATGGTAACCGATAGCGCTATTGTAGAAATCAAAAAAGAAATTAACAAAATTCGTTACCAAAAAGTTACAGAAAAAGAATTACAAGATGCTAAAGAAGAATACATTGGTGGTTTTGTAATGGATGTTCAAAAACCTGCTACTGCAGCAAGTTATGCTTTAAACATTGCTTTGTATGATTTACCGGAAGACTTTTATGCTAACTATATTAAAAACATCAACTCTGTAACTGTAGATGATGTTCAAAATGCTGCTATCAAATATTTTAGAGGAGATAAAGCTAGAATTATGGTAACTGGTAGAGGAATTGACGTTCTTAAAAACTTAGAAAAAACTGATTACGTAATTAGTTATTTTGATAAAGAAGGAAATCCTACAGAAAAACCAGAAATGACAATGCCAATTCCTGAAGGAATGACTGCAGAAACTGTAGTTAATAAGTATTTAGATGCTATTGGTGGTAAAGACAAAGTTATGGCTGTAAAAACTACCATGATTGTTTCTAATGCGACTATACAAGGCACGCCTTTGGTTATGACAATGAAAGCTGCTGCACCTAATAAATCTTCTCAAGAAATTGCGGTTATGGGTAATGTAATGCAAAAAACTGTTTTTAATGGTGCCACAGGATATTCTTCTGCAAGAGGTCAGAAAAAAGATATGACTGCAGAACAAATTACAAAAGCTAAAAGCGGTAACGCACTTTTTAGTGATTTAGCTTACAGCGCTGGTAAACTTTTAAGAATAGAGCCTTTAGATGGTAAGAATGCTTATGTTTTAGGGTTTAATGACAAAGAAGTATTTTATGATGCAACTACCGGATTAAAAGTTAAAGAAATTACGACTACTAAAACTCGAGACGGAAAAGAAGTAAAAACACCAACTGTTTATTCTGATTACAAAGAAGTTAACGGAGTTAAGTTTCCGCATGCAATCGGAATTAAATGCGGACCAATGAACTTAGATTTTGTTGTAAAAGAAATTAAAATAAATGAAGGTGTTTCTGATGCAGATTTTAACTAATCAACTTTAGAATCATACATTTTACAAAGAGCCAAGATTAATTTCTTGGCTCTTTTTATTTTTTCTTATTTACTAGATAAACTCCAAAAAGTATAATTACACCAGCAAATATTTGAAGAGGACTTAACTTTTCTCCGTCTAAAACTCC
Source organism: Polaribacter sp. HA6-7 (assembly GCF_055693625.1). Classification (NCBI taxonomy): domain Bacteria; kingdom Pseudomonadati; phylum Bacteroidota; class Flavobacteriia; order Flavobacteriales; family Flavobacteriaceae; genus Polaribacter; species Polaribacter sp. HA6-7. The sequence goes on along the minus strand of NZ_CM146338.1, from coordinate 212,691 downwards.
CCAAAAAATGGCTACTAACGGGATTAAATATGTTACAGATGATGAAAAAACTGGATCTGAAATATGAACCAATTTATTGTATATCGTTTTTGCGATTCCTGTTCCTACAATTGATAAGATAGCTAAATACCCTAAAGACTGCATCAAAATCTTATTATTAAAATCAAAATTTTTAAAAAAATCTGTAAAGTTTAAAACAATAAAAGCAGGTACAATCAATAATAAAAAATTACCAGTAACAATAGACAAAGCATTTAAATCATTTAAATACTTTTTTACCATATTAGCATTAAAAGCATAACCTATCGAAGCTATAATAATTAGAAACGCATACCAATAATTTTGATCAGGATTTAAAGCTGCTCCTTTTAAAATCAAAATTAATGTACCAATTAAACCAATTAAAATACCATATAGTTGTGTTCTTTTAAATCCGAAACCAAATACAATTGCACCAAAAATAAGCGTATTAAATGGCGTTAAAGAATTTAAAATTGAAACAATAGAGCTGTCTATTGTTGTAATTGCAAAAGCAAATAAAAAACCAGGTACAAAAGTGCCGGCAATAGATGTAAAAATGATGTATTTATAATGCTTTTTCTTAATTTTTTTAAGTGACGGAAAAGCGACTAACAATAAAAATATCGAAGTAAAAATCATTCTTAATGCACCCAACTGTATTGGTGTAACACCCAATAAGGCTTTTTTCATCAGAATAAAAGAACTACCCCAAACCAAAGAAAGTAAGGTTAAATACAACCATTTTTGTTGCTGATTATTCATGCTTCGTATATTTCTGAGTACAAAAGTGTAACAAATATTAAAATATAAACACGATTATTGATAAATTTGTAACATAATTTAATAATTAAATATTATGAACACTAAAAGAATATTATTTTCTCTAGCTATTACTTGTTTCGTTTTTATAGGATGTGCTAAAGATGTAAAAAAAGAGAATGTATCTCTAGCTATTTCACGGTATGACTTGCGAAATTGGTTGTGCAAAAACAATTCAATCTAAATTATCTAAAAAAGAAGGTGTAATAGATGCTAAAGTTGTTTTTACTGATAGTATTGCTAATATTGCTTACGATGCAAACACAACATCTAAAAGCGAATTGATTGCTTATGTTAACGGAATTGCTGGCGGAGATTTATATACGGCCTCAGAAACTTCAACAGAAGTAACTAAAACTAAAAAATCACATACTTGTTCTGATGATTGTAAAGAAAAGTGTGAATTAAAAGCAGAAAAAAAGGCTGTTGTTCGGTAAAACAATCGATGGTAAAATGATTTGTGCAGAAGATTGTAAAATGGCTTGTTGCGACAAAAAAGAAACTGTCTAAAACAACAGTAATTCTATAAATTAAAAAAAGCAGGCTTAAAGCCTGCTTTTTAATTTTTATAAAAGTTTTAGATTATAAACCTGCACTTTTCCAAGTCCAAGTAGAAACATCTACTTTAGTTCCTGTTTTATAGTCTGCTGTAGTTGTTGCTGCAGCACCATCTATAATAACATTTGCTAAAGGACCATTGTCTTTCATATCGATGTTCTTAGCATAACCTTCTAACCAAATGTTAGTAATAGTTGCACCGAAGTCTTTTTAAATTGTAAAGCAGTACCATCTACAGTAGAAATAGCAGTTAAGTTTACAAACTTAGGGTTTCCATTAGCTTTATCACCTTCAAAAGCAGTAGAAAAACCAGATTTTGTATGAGAAATGTAAGTATTAGTTACAGTACCATTCCATCCTTCTGTCCAGTCTACAGAATCATCTTCGTTATTTTCTAAGTATAAGTTTGAAGCAGAAACTGTTCCACCGAAAAACTCTACACCATCATCTGCTCCATCAACTACAGAAATGTTTTCTACAGTTGTACCGGAACCTACAGCGTAAAAAGAAACTCCGTTGTATTGAGATTCAGAATTAATCTGAGCACCTGTTCCTTTAATTACTAAGTACTTAATAGATCCGGAGTCATCCGCATCTTCTGTTCCACCGTAAATAAAACCACCAACTTCTGCTTCTGCATTAACACCCGCAGACGTTGTTGCTTTACCACAAATTGTTAATCCACCCCAATCTCCTGGCTCACGGAAGCAGATGCAATAACTACTGGGTTAGTTGCAGTACCTTGAATATCTATTTTACCACCTTGTAAAACTGCAATGTAAACACCAGTTCCACCATTTCTTGCAGTAATTTTTGTTCCTGCAGGAATTGTTAAAGTTGCACCAGATTGTACAATGTAAGAAGAGTTTAATGTATAGTTAACAGAAGCGTCTAAAGTTACATCTGTAGTTACAGCACCTTGTAAAGCACTAGTTTCAAAAGATAAATCTGTTGGTACCCAATCGAATGCAGAAGCTGCAACAGTTGGTACAACAGTAGTGTTTAATGTATAGAAGTACTCACCTGAAGCAGTCATTTCTTCTTCTGTAGCTAAAGCAACTGGCGTGTATCCATCAGAAAAAACTACGTTAGAAGTAGCACCACCATCTGCCATATCTAAATCTACATCATAACCACTTAAAGATAATCCAGTGATTGTTCCTCCGAATTCTTTTTAAATTGTAAAGCTTTACCTCCAACAGTAGAAATAGCTGTAATATCGTTAAATTTAGGATTTCCGTTATCTTTATCTCCTTCGAATGCAGTAGAAAAACCGGATTTAGTATGAGAAATATAAGCAGTATTTACTGTTCCATTCCATCCTTCTGTCCAATCGATAGAATCATCTTCGTTGTTTTCTAAGTATAAGTTAGAAACAGAAACTGTACCTCCAAAAAACTCTACACCGTCATCAGAACCATCTATAACAGCAACATTGCTAACAGTTGTACCAGAACCTACAGCGTAAAAAGAAACACCATTATATTGAGAGTTTAAGCTAATTTGAGCACCTGTACCTTTAATAACTAAATAGTTAATAGAACCGAACTGTCTTGATCGTTAGTACCACCATAAATAAAACCACCAACTTCTGCTTCTGCATCTACCCCTGCAGTTGTTGTAGCTTCACCACAAAGAGTTAAACCACCCCAATCACCAGGATTTCCTGAAGCTGAAGACATAATTACTGGAGATGATGCTGTACCTTGAATATCTATTTGACCACCTTGTAAAACTGCGATAAAAACGCTTGTTCCGTTGTTTAATGCTTGAATTTTAGTTCCTGCTGGTATTGTTAATTTAGCACCAGAGTCAATAGTAAAAGCTGCATTAAGATTGTATGCCACACCAGGATCTAATGTGTAATCTTCATCTAAATTACCATTCATTATCCCAACCTTTAAGTTTTCTATAACTTCAGATTCGTTACCTGGTAAAATAATATCTGGCTCATCACTACCACAATTGGTTAATGTTAAAGTAGCAAGCGAAAAAGCTACGATATTAAGAATTTTAAAAACTGATTTTTTCATTGTATTTTGTTTGATTTTAATTTTCCACAAAGAAATCAACTAATCCTTTTCTTTTCTTTATGTAAATATTAATCCTATGTTAGCATTTATTACAAAAACTACCCTTTTGTTAAATAATCGTTAACCTAGTCTTAGAAAGTATATTTTACACTTAATGTAAGCTGACTTCCTTTCTTATAAGATAAAACAGTTTGATTTGTTTCTATCTCTGTGATTAAGTCTCTAACTTTTTGAGTTTGTTTAATTTCTGGGTTTAATAAGTTTCTACCTACAAACTTTACAACTAAATTATCTGTAAGTTTTTTACTTACAACTAAATCTAAAGCAACAAACCCTTTTTCTAAAATTTCGTCATTATAAAGAGATGCACTATTTGCAAAATCTTCTGGTGATCCTAAGGCAAATATTTTATCCGAAGAATAGTTACCAGTTAAAGTTGCAATAAATTCTTTTTCTTTTTTATCACTGTAACTTAAAGAGCTATTTATAATAAAGTCTGAAGCTCCTTGTAAACTAGATTCTGTAATATCTTTATATTGAAAGTCTTTTAACAAATCTTGTTTTAACCACATTTTAGTAATGTTACCAGTAATGTTTAAAACACCTTCATCGTCATCATTTTTTATTAAATCTGTTTTAGCTTCAAGCTCTACACCATAAACTTCTGCTTCATCACCTGTATTAGAATACACAAAGTTACCAGAAGAACCTCTTGCTTGCGCTAAGTTAATTGGATTTATAATTTGCTTATAAAATGCCGTTGCAGAAAACAATTGCCCTCTTTGAGGAAACATTTCGTATTTTAAATCTAAGTTATAAATGTCAGATTTTTCTAACTCAGGGTTTCCTTTAATTACACGACCTGTAGGAGAAACATACTCGAAAGGTGCTAATTCTTTAAATTCGGTAAAGTTTGTGTAATACTTGATGCGAAACGTAAGTATTGATTTTCTTTAATTTCGTATTTTAAATTTACACTTGGGTATAAACTTTCATATACTCTATTAATTGTACCTAGTCTACCTACATAGTTTGTTACATCCCAAGTAACATCTAATTCATTTCTTTCGTAACGTAAACCTAAATTACCAGAAAGTTTTTCGTTTAATTGAAAATCGAAGTTTACATAACCTGCCATAATATCTAAATCTGCATTGTATCTATCTACCTCACCTACTCTTAATCTTAAACCATTATTAAAATTAGTTGGTGTAAAAGTTTCTGATAAATCATCTATAGAAGGTGCCGTAAAATCTTTTGCTCTAACACCAACAAATAAAGATCTAAAAGTTCTTTCTTTGTGTCTAAAGTTTACACCATAATTTAAAGAATATGGCTTATCGTCATCTTCGTTTTTAGCACCTAAAGCCCATTTATTTTCTATAAAAGCAGTATATTCTTTATCTTGAATTTTCTGAGTAGATTTTCTTTGCTGATAATCACCAACGTGAGAATACTGAATTAATGGCGAATTTGTAATATCTAAAATATTAACTTCGTTTCTAATTCTGTTTGGCTCTTCTGCTAATACAAAATTGTAACCTCCAGCCCAATTTATTGTATTATTCTCGTTCCATTTATGTTCTCCCATTAATTGGTTTACAAACATTGTTGTTTGTAAAAAGTTTTGATCTCTTACAAAAGCGCCTTCTTCTTGCGGATCTTGATCAAAAACATATCCTAAACCATTTCTACCTTGCTCGTACAAGTTTGTTCTACCTGTATTTACAAAAAGAGTGTTGTATTTAAGTTTATTATTATCGTTTAATTTTATTTTGAAGTTTACATAACCTGTTGTATTGGCTACAGAACTGTATTGCTCTGCATCAGAAAAACTATTATCTAAAACATTAGATCTGTAAGAATTAAAAACACCTTGTTGGTGTGTAAAAGATTTTGAGTGAGAACCCGTTAAGAAAACAGCTACATCTTTACCTAAAACCGTAAATTTATTTGCTGCAGTAAAAGAACCACTAAAATTAACCGGTGTAGACATTGCTTCTGTACCCCAACCTTGGTTTGTAATTAAATCTTGTAATGCAAATGTTTTTTTATGAAAACCTAAAGTAACATCATTATTAATAATTGGTGTTCTAAAATCACCGTTTAAACTTGTTACGTTTGTGTTAGTACCACCAGAAACAGATATAGAAAAACCTTTTTTAGTATACTCTTTAGAACCTATATCTACATTACAGTAACCTTGGTCTGCATAACTAGAAGTAGCATATGTTTTACTTACACCTATATTTTTAATAACACTTGTAGAAAATAAGTTTAAGTTGATGTTTTTGTTTGATACATTATCCGAAGGAATAGCTAAACCATTCATAGTTGTAGACAAGTATCTATCTCCTAAACCTCTAATAAATATATTTCCAGTTCCTTCACTTTTTGTAACACCAGAAATTTTAGTTGTTGCATTTGCTGCGTTAGATACACCAACCTTAGCTAATGTTTGCGCACCAATACTTTCTTTAATTACAGTTGCTTTCTTTTGTTCTAATAATAATGCATTTGCAGATTCTTTACTTGTAGATGTTTTAATAACAACCTCGTCTAAACCTACACCTTCTTCTGCAGACATAACTTGGTTTAAAACTACAGTTTCTCCTGCTTTAATTGTAAATGTTTTTTCAACAGTTTTGTAACCTAAAAAACTAAAAGAAACAACATGTGTTCCTACAGGTACTTTAATAGAGTAATTTCCATCAAAATCAGTTGTTGCTCCAACATTTGTACCTTTAATTAGAACATTCGCAAAAGGCAAAGGCTCGTTATTTGTTTCTTTATCGGTTAATAAACCCTTTAAAGTTCCTTTGTCTTGCGCGATTAACACTTGACTTAATGCTATAAAAGCAATAAATAAAATTTTCTTCATTTTGTATGTTATTTACTTTGGCAAAAATCCGTTAGGTTTGTAAAGTCTATGTTAGTTGTAAATTATCGTTGCGTTATTAGCGCGTTAAGACAATGTTAACCAAGCGTGTTTATATGTTAATTTAACATTTCTTAATAATTTTATGGTTTAATAATAAAATTGTTATTTTTGACGCGTTCTTAAATGAATTTCATAACATTAAGATAACGTAGTCAACAGATTGAGTATTTAACTTTGCTGCTTAAAATTTTTGAAGAAAAATGGGTGATCCATATATTTTGATGCTTGTCGCTTTAGCTGTTTTAGCTATTGTAGATTTAGTTGTTGGTGTAAGTAATGATGCAGTAAATTTTTTAAATTCTGCCATAGGTTCTAAAGCCATTTCTGTAAAGAAAATAATGATTATTGCTAGTGTTGGTGTCTTTTTTGGCGCTGTAACTTCTAGCGGAATGATGGAGGTTGCAAGAAAAGGTATTTTTAATCCTGGTATGTTTGTTTTTCAAGATGTTATGTACATCTTTATGGCAGTAATGATTACTGATATTCTATTGCTAGATATCTTTAACTCTTTAGGAATGCCAACTTCTACAACCGTTTCTATTGTTTTTGAACTTCTAGGATCTGCTGTAGTTATTGCGCTTATTAAAATTGCAAATAACGATGCCGAAAACATTAGCGCTATCTCGGAATTATATCAATTACAATACCGCTACAGATATTGTTTTAGGTATTTTACTCTCTGTAGTTGTTGCTTTTTCTGTTGGTGCAATTGTGCAATACTTCTCGAGACTTATTTATTCTTTTAACTTTGAAACTAGACCTAATTATATAAATGCTTTATTTGGCGGTTTTGCAATTACAGCAATTACATATTTTATAATAATTAAAGGTTTAAAAGGTACAGATTTCTACGGCAGTATTGCTGGCTTATTAGAAGGAAATACAATACAAATTATAGCTGCTAGTTTTTTAATTTGGACATTAATTTCTGGATTGTTAATTCGTTTTTTAAAGATTAACATTCTTGTTTTAATTATAGGTGTTGGTACTTTTTCTTTAGCAATGGCTTTTGCTGGTAACGATTTAGTAAACTTTATTGGTGTGCCAATTGCTGCATTAAACTCTTATGAAGCTTGGAGTGTTTCCGGTGTAGATCCTCAGTTATTTTCTATGGGAAGTTTGGCTAAAAAAGTACCTTCTAATATTTGGTTACTGCTATTAGCTGGTGCAATTATGGTTGTTACTTTATGGACCTCTTCTAAAGCTAAATCTGTAATAGAAACTGGTATTAATTTATCTAGACAAGGTGAAGGTCATGAAAAATTTCAACCTAATAATGTTTCTAGAGTTGTTGTTAGAGCTGCAATGTTTTTAAATGTTGGTATTAATTATATCATTCCAAAGAAAACACAAACATTTATCAATTCTAAATTCGAAAAACCTGTTTTACAACTTACCAAAGATAAAACTTACGAAATGCCTGCTTTTGATTTAGTTAGAGCTTCGGTAAACTTAATTATGGCAAGTGTTTTAATTTCTATAGCTACTTCTATGAAGTTGCCACTTTCTACAACTTATGTAACATTTATGGTTGCAATGGGTACTTCTTTAGCAGATAGAGCTTGGGGTAGAGAAAGTGCAGTTTATAGAGTTGCTGGTGTTTTAAATGTAATTGGTGGTTGGTTTTTAACTGCAATTATTGCATTTATTGCAGCAGGTGTTATTGCTTATTTAATTAGTTTACACATTGCATCTATTCCTTTATTATTAATTCTTTTAGCTGTTTTAATTGGTAGAAACACCATAAAACATCGTAATAAAACAAAAGAAGTAAAAAAGAAAGATTACATAGAAAGAGCTGAATTAATTACTATTAATGGTGTAATTGAAGAAAGTGCAGACCATATTTCTGGTGTTGCAGAAAGAGTAAACAAATTGTATACAAACGTTGTTAACGATTTAGCAAACCACGATTTAAATAAACTTCGTAAAACAGATAAACACGTAGAAAAGCTTAATAATGAAATTGATAGCTTAAAAGATGGAGTGTTCTATTTTATAAAATCTCTAGATGAAACATCTGTACAAGCTAGTAGATTCTACATTATGGTTTTAGGTTATTTACAAGATGTTGCTCAGTCTATTAGTTATATTTCTAGAGCAAGTTACAAGCACGTAAACAACAATCATAAAAACTTAAAGAAAGGGCAATTAAAAGATCTTAAGGAAATTGATATTGAATTGGCTTCTCTTTTAATGAAAGTAAATGCTACTTTTAAAAATAGAAGTTTCGATGATTTAAGTCAGATTATTTTTGAAAAAAGACAACTCTTAAACCATGTTTCTGATTCTGTAGAAAAGCAAGTTGCTAGAATTAGAACAGATGAAACAAGCCCAAAGAATACAACTCTTTATTTTAGTTTATTACTAGAAACAAAAGATTTAATTTCTGCATTAATGAACCTTTTAAATACATACGAAGAGTTTTATTTAACTACGAAATCTAAAAAATAAGATTACTATTTATACATTAAAAAAAGCCATGAATTAATTCATGGCTTTTTTTATTTATAGTTTTAGTTTTTTAAAACCAAAACCCTAAATTAAATAACCATTGCCCATCTGTATGATCTGGCGTCCAGCTATATTTTATTTCTATAGGTCCCAAAAAAGAATCATAACTATAACCTAAGGCATAACCGAGATTTTACATTTTCGAATAAATCTAAATCTTTAAATACATTATCTTCTAATCGTGCATAATTTGCTATAAATGAAAAATAATGAGAATCGCCTACTCGATATCTAAAATCAAATTGAGATTTTATAAAAGAATTGTTAGACAAATCTGCCAATTCATATCCGTATAAAGACACAAAAGTATTTATGTAATTTTGATTGTAACCACCTAGATAAAAATCGAAAACATTAGAAGTTGGTTGCCCAAAAGTAAAACCAGCTTCATTAGTATTTAGAAATGTAAATCTATCAAAAATAGTTTTAGCAAAACCTAACGTTCCTTTTGCTTGCGAAAACATTGTAAAATTATCATTATAATCTGTTGATGCGATATACCATTTAAAATTTAAATCGGCAAAATAACCTTTGGTAGCAAAGTATTTTTTATCGTAAGTATCTAACTTTATATATCCGAAGGCATTAAAATAATTACTTCTATCGATTATTGTTTCTCGGCACATCATTAGTAGATAATGTTTCTGTTGATGCTTTTAACCATTTATGTTCTGCACCTACACCTAAAGCAAATTTTCTATTAAATGTAGTCTGAAAAAAGGCTTGATTGGTAATATCTGTATAACTTAAATTGATACTACTTACGTTGGGCAAATCTGATACTTGATTATATTTCGAATTACTTCTAAAGTGATTGTAACGAGATCTAAACCCATAACTTATATAAAAACCATTATCTACAAAATAATTTAAATTGTATCTTAAATTATCACCTAAAATCATGTCTAAAGAAAACAAATCGTTTTTTTTAAGTAAATGTTTCTGGTTATAACTAGCCAAAACACTCGACTTATACAGCAAGTCGTAATGTACACCTAACTTTAAGTTTGCATTTTCGTTAGATTCTTTTAACTTAAAGTCTAACAAATAACTTCCGTCTACTTTTTTAATTAAATTATATTCTATTCGGTTATAATTTCTTGTTGCAGAAAGCAAATAAATCTTCTTTGTAATGTCGTTTCTAGATAAACTATCTCCATTTTTTATATTTAGTTTTCCCAAAACAAATGCTGCGTATAATAAGAAGCTCCATCAATTCCAATATCAGAAATTAATAACTTTTCTGTGCTAAATTCTAAGTTTTTTCTTTTCTTTTTTGTTTGTTGTTTGGCCGCAATTTCATCAAAAACCTTTGCATATTTAGATGCTTCGATAACACCTTTTTTTAAAATTTCTTCTTTTTTATCAAAATCTACAACTGTATAATTATAAATTTCTGGATGAATATAAACATCTAACTTTTTTACCTCTTCATCAGATTTACTATACATTTTATAGCTCATAATCCGGTTTAATAAAGCAACAACAGAGTTTATTTTATCTTTCTGAAATAGTTTGCCTTCTACATCTACGCCAATCACAATATCCATTCCTTTTTGCTTTAAAATACTCACAGGAAAATTATTTGCAATACCACCATCAATTAACAGCTTATCATCAATCTCTACAGGATTTAAAAGTGAAGGAAAAGAACCACTTGCTCTTAAAGCTAATGGTAAAGAGCCTTTTTCTAAAATTACTGGCGATCCGTTTTCTACATCTGTTGCAATACAAAAAAACGGAATTGAAAGTTTAGAGAAATCTTGATTGCCATCTACAGAATCGAAAAGTTCTAACAATAAGTTTAATACATTTTGTCCTTTAGAAATTGCTCTTGGCAAACCTATTTTACCTTTGTTAACCGGCAGCGTAACTACAGATTTTTCACCATATTCTTTCTCGAAAAAGGTTTCTGAACTTCTAGGTAATCGGTCTCTTAACAGCGTTAAGAAATCTGTTTTTAGAATAATTTCTTCTATTTGATTTGCAGAATAACCAGCGGCATACAAACCACCAACAATTGCGCCCATACTTGTACCGCCAACATAATCTATTTGTATGCCAGCTTTATCAATTGCTTTTAAAACGCCAATATGAGCAAAACCTTTGGCACCTCCTCCGCTTAAAACCAATCCTACTTTTGGTTGTTTACTTTGCGTATAAATACTTAAGGTGATAAGAGAAACAAAAAAAGTAGTTTTATTTTCATGATTATTGTTTGTGATAATAATTGTAGACTTTTAAAGCTCTAGAATTACCAATTGTAGCTTTTAAATCTTCTAGAGAAGCATCTTTTACACGTTTTGCCGATTTAAATTTACGCAATAATGTAGTAATTGTTTGTTTACCAATATCCGGAATTTGTTCTAACTCAGATTTTATAGCACTTTTACTTCGTTTATTTCTGTGAAATGTTATTCCGAATCTGTGCGCCTCATTTCTTAAATACTGCGTAATCTTTAAGGTTTCAGATTTTTTATCTAAATATAATGGTATTGGATCATCTGGATAATAAATTTCTTCTAATCTTTTAGCGATACCTATTATGGCAATTTTACCACGCAAACCTAAAACCTCTAAACTTTTTAATGCTGATGAAAGTTGTCCTTTACCACCATCTACAATAATTAATTGTGGTAACGGTTTGTCTTCTTCTAGCAAACGTTTGTACCTTCTAAAAACAACTTCTTCCATAGAACCAAAATCGTCTGGCCCAACAACAGTTTTTATATTGTAATGTCTGTATTCTTTTTTACTTGGTTTACCATCTCTAAAAACAACACACGCAGCAACTGGGTTTGTACCTTGTATATTCGAATTATCGAAACATTCTATATGACGAGGCTCTACAGAAAGGCGTAAATCTTTTTTCATTTGCGCCATTATTCTTTTTGTATGCCTTTCTGGATCTACAATCTGAACCTGTTTAAATTGCTCTTGTCTATAATATTTTGCATTTCTTTGAGACAGCTCTACAATACGTTTTTTATCGCCTAATTTAGGAATTGTAACTTTCAAATTTTCGCCTAAATCTACTTTAAAAGGCACATAAATTTCTGGTGATTGCGATTCGAAACGTTGTCTAATTTCTACAATAAATAATTCTAATAATTCTTTATCTGTTTCGTCTAACTTCTTTTTAATTTCAGTGGTATGTGACTGTATAATCGATCCATTAGAAATTTTTAGAAAATTAGCATAACCATGGGTTTCATCAGAAATAATAGAAAATACATCTACATTATTTATCGACGGATTTATAATAGTACTCTTAGATTGATAATTGCTAAGTAAGTCTAATTTTTCTTTAATTTTTTGCGCCTCTTCAAACTCCATGTTTTCAGCAAAATTTAACATCATTCTATTAAATTTCTCTAGGCTTTCTTTAAAATTACCTTTTATTATGTTTCGAATTTCTTTTATAGACTCGTTATAATTTGTTTCGGTTTGCAAAGCTTCACAAGGGCCTTTACAGTTTTTTAAATGATACTCTAAACAAACTTTATATTTGCCTTCATTTATATTCTGATGACTTAAGTCGTAATTACATGTTCTTAAAGGATATAATTCTTTTATTAAATCTAATAAAACTCTTACTGTTCTTATAGAAGTGTATGGTCCGTAATATTCAGACCCGTCTTTTATAACTCTACGTGTCATAAAAACTCTAGGAAAACGCTCTTTTTTTATACACAACCAAGGGTAACTTTTATCATCCTTTAGTAAGACATTATAGCGAGGTTTGTATTTTTTTATCAGATTGTTTTCTAATAATAAAGCATCTGTTTCTGTATTTACAACAATGTGTTTTATACGAACAATCTTTTTTACTAGAACTCTTGTTTTACCACTATCGTGGTTTTTATTAAAGTAAGAAGCAACTCTTTTTTTAGGTTTTTAGCTTTACCAACATAAATAATTACATCATTTTTATCAAAATATTGATAAACACCAGGTTCTTTTGGTAAGGTTTTTATTTGAAGCTCTAAAGAAGGTATAGACATAGCACGAAAATACCAATTTTTAGTACATATTTAAGAATGTATTACTAGATTATTTTTTAACACTTAACAAGTATAAACACCTAATTTTTAGTAATTAGTTAATAGTTAACACACAAGTTTACATTATTTTACATATTTTTATTGCCTAACCAAACTTAATATTAACACTTAAATTAACTACAAATGTCAACGAAACCAAACGACATACCAAAACCAAACCCAAGAAACACTATTAGTTTAAAAATTGCAAAAGACTGGGCTAAAAGATGGCGTAAACTAGAAAGCAGCTACAACAATTATAATGATTGTAGAGCATTTAACATTCCTTTAAAAGATTTACAAGAAGTTATAGATGAAGGCGCAGCAAGCGTTAGAGCATACATTGGCGTAGAAAAAACAATGGTTGATGGAGAAAAAGTATACATCGAAAAATTAATGATGGTTGGTGTAGACAAAAATGGAAAAGATATGATTTCTTCTAAAGACGGACTTACTTTAGATGATGAAGGTGGAGATATTTATGACTTCTCTGAACCTTGCCCAAATGTTTGTGATGAAGAAAGTCCTTTAAATGGAGGTTGATAAATTTATTACAGAGCTAGGTATTTATATTTTATTACTTAATACTGTATTATTTGTAACTAGTTATAACAAGAATTACAAAGCACTAAAATACTTTATTATGTATTTGGTGCTTTGTTGCGTTATTCAAAAAATATCAAGTGATATTAGCGCAAAAGGTGATAATAATTTATACTTAAGCCATTATTTTTTTACTGGGCAATTTATTTTTCTAAGTCTTTTTTTCAAAAATACTTGAGTTTAAAAAAGTAGCTAAATTTATTTTAGGCTTTACTATTGCTCTTACGGTTATTATTATAACATATTTTTATTTACACGAAGAAGCCTATCGAAAATGGAGTGAATTCGAAATTGTTTTAACCTCAACGCCTCTTCTAGTATATAGTTTTCTGTATTTTTTAAAAAAGATAGAAGTAAGTACAAGTAAAAGGTTTATCTATTTTAATTCGGCTTCTTTGTTTATACACTTTGTAGTACACTTATTTTTTTGTTAGGTAACCTTGGTACTAAACACATTAAATCATATGTTTGGGATATTAATCAACTGCTGTATTTATTTTTTCAAATGGCAGTTTTAATAGAATGGATTAAAAACTTTAGAAAACAATTTTTATTTCGTTTCAATAAGAATAAAATCTAATCGCAGCATTTTACAATCTTAACAATTTATATGGATTCAATTTTTATAGTAAGAAAAAGCCTCATTTACTTAGGTTACGTTGTTTTATTTATAAATGTTATTCTGTATAGTATAACGTATAAGCAAAAATCTATTGCCTATAAATATTTGTATTTCTTTTTACTGTTAAGTTTAATCATTCAAATTATTAGTTCTTATTTAGCTTTTAAAAAAATTAATAATTTATTTTTCTTTCATGTATTTACCATTGGTCAATATATTTTAATGAGTTTGTTTTTTAGTACAGTTTTAACCAATCAAGTAATAAAAACCATCTTAAAATATAGCTGTATAATTTTACCAATAACACTTATTGTAGTTTTTTGCTTTAAACCTGATTTGCTATTTCGTTTTAATAGTATAGAAATTCTTGTATTTTCAATTCCTTTAATCATTTCTAGTTTTGTTTTTTTTATCGAAAAAATTGATTCTAAAAACAAAAAGTACATCTACTTTAATTCAGGTTTTTTCTTATACCTAATTTGTAGTACCTTATTGTTTTCTGCAGGTAATATTCAAACGACAACCACACGTTTATTGTGGTTATTAAACTCTTTTATTTACTTATGTTATCAAGTTTTGATTGTAGTAGAATGGAATAAAATTTTTAGAAAAAACAAAAAACTAGAGCAACAAGTATAAATACCTGTTTTTTATCTTAGGTTTTTTATATCGCTAATTTTCAACTATTTTTAAATAAAAATTTTTCCTTAATTTCGTTTTTACTTTTCAAAAACCCCTTATGGAAGAATTCTTTGCTAAAGAAGATCAAGTGATTGTTATTGTACTAATAGGTGTTTTATTACTCCTCTTAATGGGAGCTGCCCTACTTTTATTTTTCTTTTTCTCAAGAAAAAAATAGTAGCAAAAGAGTTAGAGAAAAAACTTTGCAAATAAACCATCAAAAAGAAATAATACAATCTATAATAGTAACGCAAGAAGAAGAACGCAAAAGAATTGCACAAGATTTACATGACGATATTAGTTCTAAGCTAAATGTTATCAATTTAAACGCAAATCTTTTAAAAGACGGAGAATTAAGCCCGAAGAATACTTATTTGTTAACGAAGGTATTTTAGATGTAACAGATAAAACTCTAGAAAGCGCTAGAAAAATTGCACACAATCTTTTGCCTCCAATTTTGTCTCAGTTTGGTTTAAAAGACGCCATAGAAGAACTGGCAGACAGTTTTAATAATAGTAGAAAAATTAATATTGATTATAAAATTTTATATCCAAAGAAACATTTATCACCACAAAATGAATTGCATTTATTTAGAATTACCCAAGAGCTAATTAACAACTCTGTTAGACATGGAAAAGCTAGAAATTGTACCATCAAAATTAATTATAACAGTAACAAATTATATTTTGATTATGCAGATGACGGTATCGGTTTTAATTCTGAAAACATAGAAAATAAAAAAGGTCTCGGCATTAAAAATATAGAAAGTAGAGTGTCTTTATTAAATGGTCAATTTCAATTAAAAAGTAAACAAAACGAAGGTTTTAAGATTTTAATTACAATATAATACCCTAAAGTTATGAGTAAAATTAACATAGTAATAGCAGATGACGAAGAACTTTTTAGAAAAGGCATGCGTTTTCTATTAGAAAGAGAACCTAATTTTAATGTTGTTTCTGAAGCCGGTAATGGTGAAGAATTACTTAATTTTATTCATACAACAGAAGAGTTTCCTGATGTGATTTTAATGGATTTAAAAATGCCAGAGATGAATGGTATCGAAGCTACCAAAGCCATACATAAATCGCATCCAAACATTAAAATTATAGCTTTAACAAGTTACGATGGTAAATCTTTTATAACAAACATGATTGATGTTGGCGCATCTTCTTACTTGCTAAAAAACACCAATCCAAAAACTGTAATACATACCATAAACGAAGTTTTTAGTAAAGGATTTTTCTATGATGAAAAAGTACTTAAAATAATACACGAAAACATAATTTCTTCGAGTGGTAAACGTATTAAAAGCGATTTAGATAAAAACTTACTATCTAAACGAGAATTAGAAGTTTTAGAACTTATTTGCGAGCAATTTACAACTGCAGAAATTGCAGAAAAACTTTTTATAAGTCCAAGAACTGTAGAAGGCCACAGAAATAACTTATTACTAAAAACACAATCTAAAAACGTGGCTGGTTTGGTAATTTATGGTATTCAGAAAAAACTGATAGAAATTACTCCAGATTTTAATTTATAATATAAAAACAAGTATAAATACCTGTTTTTTTACAAGAGTGCTTTCGCCCTTAATTAGAGCCACATTAATTAGTATGTTTGTTATCAATATTTTAACCAAACTAAAACTTTATTATTATGGCAGCAATAGACCCATTATTAGGATCAATTAGTATGTTCGCAGGTAACTTCGCCCCAAGAGGTTGGGCACTATGCCAAGGACAATTATTATCAATTGCACAAAACTCAGCTTTATTCTCAATTTTAGGAACCACTTATGGTGGAGACGGTAGAACAAGTTTTGCATTACCGGATTTACGTGGTAGAGCACCTGTTAGTTCTGGTAGAGGACCAGGACTGTCTGACAGAAGACTAGGATCTAGAAGCGGACAAGAAGTTCATACATTAACAACTCTTGAAATGCCTTCTCATAATCATTTAACTAGTAATACTGCTGCGGATCAACATGTTCTTTTAAGTACTGCACCTGCCGTAAATGAAACTCCAGCAGCTGGAGATATACCTGCTGCCCCACAATTTGGTAGTGGCTTAAACACTACTAAAGTAAAAGCTTTTGGCCCACCAACGAATGGAAACGTTGTAAATGGACAAACATTAAGCAGTAATGCTGGACTAACCGTTTTAAACAATGGAGGTAGCCAACCACACAATAACATGCAACCTTATTTAACCATTAATTATATTATTGCTTTACAAGGTGTTTTTCCTTCTAGAAGCTAAGAGTATTAAATTACAATAATCTAAAACTTTTGTGTAAAGTAAAATTTATACGAAAGTTTTACTATTTTTTTCTTAACCACCTCTATATCAACATAAAAACCATAATTAAAAAGAATCCTATGCAACAACTTTACAATTATTTATTTTTGAATAGTAAAAACATACAGTATCGTAAAATATTCTCCTTAACTATATTTCTAGTCTTTTTTTCCAATATAACCAACTCACAAACTTTTGATATTTCGGATGCTACTACTACGGATAACACAAGTGGGGCTAATCCTAAAACAGTAGTAGAAACTTTATCTCGGTACCACAATGACTGTTAGAATACAAAACTCGAACAGTTCTAACCCAGATCAAACTTCCTATCTTAATTCTGCTGGCTTAGGTGGAGCATTAGGAACTACAAATGGAGCTGTATTTCATAGTGTATCTGCAGAAACTGGTGCTATGACTATTACATTTAATCAAGCAGTTAATGTAACTGATTTAAAGATGGCTAGTACTGCTAATACAGAATCCGAATTTGGACATTCACTCCAACTGGTGGAAGTAATACAGTTGTTACTACAGCAAATTCTAACTTTAGTGGAAATGCATTTAACATAACATTAAATTGGACTTCAGTAACTGAAATTACAATTACATCTAATTACACAACATCAGAACAATTTGTTTTAGATAGTGTAACACTTGGTTCACCTAATACCGCACCAATAATTGCTGGCACATCAGCAAATCAAACAGTAAATGATAATAACACAATAACTCCTTTTTCTTCAATAACAACTACAGATGCTGATGGGGATAATTTAACAGCTACTATTACTTTAGATAATAATGCTAAAGGTGTAATAAACGGTGCAGATTCTTTTAACGGCGCATCGTACATAATGAATAATAGAGGGTTTACAGCAATGCAAACCGCATTAAGAGCTTTATCTTTTAACCCTACAGATAACAGGTCTAGTACCTCAGAAACTACAACTTTTACTGTTGTTATTGATGATGGAACTGCTACTGATACTAATAATACAACTACAGTTATTTCAAATGCAGTAGCACCTGTTGTAAATCAAGTAAACTCTTTTACTGCTAACGGCACATATAGTGTTGGTAGTGATATAATAATTAGTGTTGCATTCTCTGAAAATGTTACTGTAACAGGTACACCTCAATTAACTTTAGAAACTGGTGGTATAGATAGAACTATAAATTATAATGGAACTGGTAGTGGAAGTAATACTCTTTTGTTTACTTATACTGTTCAATCTGGTGACACAAGTACAGATTTAGATTATTTGGCTACAAATTCTTTAACTGCTGGCACAAGTATTCTAGATGCAGGTGGTAAAAGCGCTATATTAACTTTACCAGCTCCTGGTGCAGCCAATTCTTTAGGTGCTATTAAAGCAATTGTTATTGATGGTCTTGCTCCTACAGTAACTAGTATAAGTTCTTCAACTACTAATGGAAGCTATAAAGCTGGAGATAATATTGCAATTACAGTTTCATTTTCTGAAAGCGTAGCTGTTACAGGAACTCCTCAAATTACTTTAGAAACTGGTACTACAGACAGAACTGTAAATTACACTTCGGTAGTGGTTCAAATACATTAACTTTTAATTATACTGTACAAGCAGGTGATTTAAGTGCTGACTTAGATTATGTCGCTACTAATTCTTTAGCTTTAAACAGCGGAACAATTAGAGATGCTGCAGGAAATAATGCTACTTTAACATTACCAACTCCTGGTGCTGCAAATTCCTTAGGTAATAATAAAGCAATTGTTATTGATGGACTTGCACCTACAGTAACTAGTATAAGTTCTTCTACAGTAAATGGAAGCTATAAAGCTGGAGATAATATTGCAATTACAGTTTCATTTTCTGAAAGCGTAGCTGTTACAGGTACACCACAAATTACTTTAGAAACTGGTACTACAGACAGAACCGTAAATTACACTTCGGTAGTGGTTCAAATACATTAACTTTTAATTATACTGTACAAGCAGGTGATGTAAGTGCTGACTTAGATTATGTCGCTAATAATTCTTTAGTTTTAAATAGCGGAACAATTAGAGATACTGCAGGAAATAATGCTACTTTAACATTACCAACTCCTGGTGCTGCAAATTCCTTAGGTAATAATAAAGCAATTGTTATTGATGGTGTTAATCCTACTGTAAATAGTGTTTCTGTTCCTGCAAATGCAACTTACACTTCAGGTCAAAACTTAGATTTTACAGTTAATTTAAGTGAAAATATAACAGTAAATACTACTGGTGGTTCTCCACAAATTGCAATTACAATTGGTTCAACTACTCAGCAAGCTGTTTATCAAAGCGGTTCAGGAACTAGTGCCTTACTTTTTAGATATACTGTTCAAGCAGGCGACTTAGATACTGATGGAATTGCAGTTGGAGCCTTAAATGCTAATAGCGGAACATTACAAGATAATGCTGGAAATAATGCGAACTTAACTTTGAATAGTATTGGTAGTACTGCAAATATCTATGTTGGAAACCCTACAATAACTTGGACAGGTACTTTAAGTAACGATTGGGCAACTGCAGGAAACTGGGATACGAATACTATACCAACCAGTGCTGCTAGTGTTGTAATTCCTAATACCGGAATCACAAATTACCCAACAATTTCTTCAGCAGTTATAGTAAACTCTATAAACATTGCTTCGGTGCTACTTTAATTGCAAATGCAGCAGTAACAACAAATAATAAAGTAACTTATAGTAGAAATTTACCTACCACCAATTGGTATTTAGTTGGCGCACCTGTTTCAGGAGAAACGCAACAAGATATTATTGCAAATCATACATTTGCTACAGGTTCTAGTGCTAATTTAGGTATTGGCTTATATACAAACAATGCAGTCGATCCTTGGACATATGCTAATTTATCTTCTACCGGAAGTGTAGTTCCTGGTTATGGATTTTCTGTAAAATTAGCTGCACCTGGAGATGTATCTATTACAGGAAATTTAATTACTACTAATTATGGTCTTCCTGTAAGTACTGGTTCTAGAAATAATTTTAACTTATTAGGAAATCCATATACTTGTTATTTTAATTCTGCTGGTTTAGCTAGTGATAATTCGGTTATTAGTAATTCAACATTTTGGTTCTGGAATGGCACACAATACGTAACTCATAATAATGCTAACCCTATTGAAATTGCTCCTGCTCAAGGATTTTTTATAGAGGCAAATGCAAATGATAATGTTATCTTTTTCACAAATAAGCAGAGTCATCAAGGTACAGAAACATTTATGAAAGAAGCACCAAAACCTTCTTTTAAATTATTATTACAAAGTGAAGAAAATACCTCATCTACACAAGTATTTTATATAGATGGAAAAACAACAGGACACGATAATGGTTATGACTCTAAAATGTTTGGTGGTACTACTTATGATTTTGCAGTATTTACTGAATTAATAAGTGATAACAATGGCGAAAAATTAGCTATACAAACCTTACCAAACAATGATTTTGAAAACATGGTAATTCCTGTAGGTGTAATTTCTAAAGCTAATAAAACATTAACTTTTTCTGTAGAAAGTTTAAATATACCGAGAAAGCATCAATGTTTTCTTAGAAGATAAAATAAACAATCGTTTTATCGATCTATCAAATGAAAATTACAAAATTACACTTGCAGAAGAAGTAAATGGTGTAGGTAAATTTTACATTCATACCAAATCTGCTAAATCTTTAAGTGTAGAAACTAATTTAAATCCAGATAATATTAGTGTTTTTAAAACAGATAATTCTAATTTAAGAGTTACAGGTTTACCGAAGGAAATACAAAACTAACTATATTTAACATGTTGGGAAAAAAGTTAAACAAGTATCTTTTAACTCTACTGGTGTTAAAAATATTTCTTTACCTAAATTAGCCTCCGGTGTATACTTAGTAAATATAAAAGCAAACAACAGCAAGGTTAACAAGAAAATAATTTTAGAATAATAACAGTAATTTTAAAGACAAGAAATCATGAAAGACACAAAGAAAAATCAAGATATTGCTCAAGAAATTACTAGAAAAGAAGCAATAAAAAAAATAGGTAATTATGGTAAATATGCTGCTTTAACAGCATTAGGAACATATATGATTTTAAACCCACAAAAATCTCAGGCACAAAGTCCAGAAGATCCAGGTGTTGGTTTTTAAACAATACTTTTTTCAGAAAAAACCGATACTAATTGTATCGGTTTTTTTATTGCCTTTATTTTGTAAAACCATCCAACAAATTTTCTTTTGTATTATCTACAACTTGCCAATTATAAGTTGCAGTTAGTTGATATATCTTAGACAATTCTTCTAAGAGTCTTTCTTTTGCTTTTTGTTTTAAAGCAGTTAATTCTATAGTTTCTTCTATTTTAAGAATACTATTTTTATTGATTTTATTTAAATCAGAATTTGAAAAGGAATTGAAACTACTTTGCTGTAAATCGAAATATTTAATGTCCGGAGAAATATTTACTTCTTCTTTCGGTATTTTATTGATGTAAATAGTTTTACCAATAGAATCTATTTGAAGTTCTAATTTAGATAAATCATAACCAACTTCTACCGAAGCAGTAACAGTTACAATAGCTTTTTTATCAAATGAAAGGTAATTGTAAAAATATTTTTTTGAGTCAGAATAATTATAAACTTCAGAAAAAATACCTTTAGAAACAACAAGTTTACTTAGGTTTTTGATAGAATTTACTACAACCTGAATTTCTTCTTTCTTAACGGTACTGTTCTCTTTTTTATACCACAATTTTGCAAGAATAAAACCCAAGAGAAACACCAAAGCATATTTTAGAAAACGCATTTTTAAATCTTTTTCTAAAGATACTAAAAGTTTAGTCTTTTACTGTTTGCTCTTCTTTTGGAAACGCTTGTTTACTAAAGATAAATAAAAGTGCTACACCAACGCTAATAAAAGCATCTGCAGGATTAAATATGTATTGAAAAAACGTAAAAAAATCTCCACCAATTACAGGAATCCATTCGGTAAAGTTCCTTGCCAAATAGGAAAATAAAACATATCTACAACTTTACCGTAAAACAAGTTTCCGTAAGGTTTATCTGCAAATAATGTTGCTACTTGATGGTTAGAATGATCGAAAATAACACCATAAAAAACAGAATCTATAATATTACCTACTGCGCCGAAAAAATTAATGAAATCGCAATAATTACACCGTTATGCACTTTTCTTTTGATATTACCAATTAACCAATAAATTATTGCAGAAACCGCCACCAATCTAAATAAAGTTAAAAATAGTTTACCGGCTTTACCGCCAAACTCGAAGCCCATTGCCATACCATTATTTTCTGTAAAATGAATTCGAAACCAATCGAAAACCAATACCTCTTCACCTAAAGCAAAGTTGGTTTTTACATAAATTTTAATAATTTGATCTAATAAAATAGCGATTACTATTGTAAATATTGCCAGTTTCTTTTTTGACATTTTTTTTAATTTGTGCTCACAAAAATAACAATATTATTGTCTTTATAAGTGCGTTAAGTAAATATTCCCTTTATTTGATGTAATAGTAAGTTTTTTAAAGTTTTTACTATTTATTTCCTGATATTCTTTTTGATAAAAAGCACTATCAATTTTTATCTTTCCGTTTTTAGAAACTACGTTTATAGTTGCGTTTTTTATCTTTCCAAAAACGTTACCAGCATAAATTTTTAATTCTAAATCTTTTTGTATGGTATCTAATTTTACAATACCGTTTTCTAAAAATACTCTAAGGTTTCCTTTAAAACTTTTGCTTTGTATATTAACATATTCACCAAAAATGGCAACATTTCTATTTTTTGGTATTTTTATGGTTGCTGATGCTCTTTTTAACCTTTCTGTAATGTATTTTCTAAAAACCGCTTCCGGTGTTTTTAAATCAGGAATTTTAAATTTAATTTCTAATTCTTTATTTTTCTCATCAACAATAATATGTTGTTTGTTTGGGTTTTCTGCATATAATAAGATTTCTAAAAACTTAGAGTCTGAGTTTTCTAAAGTAAAGCTATCTAAGCCTTCCGTAGAAATTGCTACTGCTGTCGATGTACTTGTAATTTTTTTAAAACCTTTTTTTGACAAACAGTAACCGAAGAAATAAAACTTAATAAAAGCAAAAAAATTGCGCGCATATTATTTAGTTTGTTAATTAAAAAAAGCTTTCAAGTTATTTGAAAGCTTTTTTAAATTATTGTTTGCGTTTTGCCTCGATACTTAGTGTAGCATGTGGCACTAACTTTAAACGTTCTTTTTGTATTAATTTACGCGTTACTCTGCAAATACCATACGTTTTATTTTCTATTCGAATTAAAGCATTTTTAAGATCTCTAATAAACTTTTCTTGCCTAATTGCTAATTGCACATTTGCTTCTTTGCTCATTACTTCAGAGCCTTCATCAAAAGATTTAAAAGAATGCGAAGTATCATCTGTACCATTACTAGCATCATTTTTATAAGAGCTTTCTAACAAAGCTAAATCTGCCTTTGCTCCGGCAATTTTCTTCTCTATAATCTCCTTAAATTCTTGTAAATCAGCATCTGAGTACTTTAACTTAACATCTGACATATTTTTACATTTTTTCTATTAATATTCTACTTTTAATGGTATCAAATTCAATTTCTGTTCCATTAGTTAACTCGTCTACAAAAACCAATTCTTTGGTTAATGTTTCACTCATAATGTAGTCTTTATTATCTAAAATAGATTTTTGTAAGTTTTCGAAATTTAAAACCGTTAATTTTATTTTATCTGTTACTTCTAAACCTGTGTCTTTACGTGCATTCTGAATTCTATTTACCAACTCTCCGGCAACTCCTTCTTTACGTAACTCTTCCGTTATTGTAACATCTAAAGCAACTGTTAACGACCCTTCATTTGCAACCAACCAACCTTCTATATCTTTAGATGATATCTCTACATCTGAAAGTTCTAAAGTAATATTTTTTCCATTAACGTCAAGAGAAATGTTTTTATCTTTTTCTATTTTGTTAATATCTTCTTGGTTAAATTTTTGCACTTCTGCCGCAATAAAACGCATATCTTTACCAAATTTTGGCCCTAAAGCTTTAAAGTTTGGCTTAATTTGTTTTATTAAAATATCTGAAGCATCGTCTAAAATAGTAATCTCCTTTACGTTTACTTCGTTTTTAATTAAGTTGGCTACTGCTAAGATTTCTTCTTTTTGTTGCGCAGTATCAACCGGAATCATAATTTTTTGTAATGGTTGACGCACTTTTATCTTTTCTTTTGCTCTTAATGATAAAACTAAAGAAGATATTGTTTGTGCATTTTCCATCTTACGTTCTAAACTCTTATCTACGAAGCTTTCGTCGTATTTTGGGAAATCTGATAAATGAATACTTTCTGATGATTCTTTACCTGTTACAGAGTTTAAATCTTGATACAATCGATCCATAAAAAACGGAGCAATTGGCGCACTTAACTTAGCAATTGTATTCATACAAGTATACAATGTTTGATATGCAGAAATTTTATCTGTTTCGTAAGTTCCTTTCCAAAACCTTCTTCTACTTAAACGCACATACCAGTTACTTAAATAATCTTGTGTAAAGTCTGATATTGCTCTTGCAGCTCTTGTTGGCTCGTATTCTGAATAAAACTTATCTACTTTTGCAATTAATGTATGTAATTCAGATAAAATCCATCTATCTAATTCTGGTCTATTATCTAAAGCGATATCGTCTTCTTTGTATGCAAAACCATCAATATTTGTATATAAAGTAAAGAATGAATAGGTGTTGTAAAGTGTACCGAAGAATTTACGTTTCACCTCTTCTATACCGTCTAAATCAAATTTTAAATTGTCCCAAGGATTTGCATTAGAAATCATGTACCAACGTGTTGCATCTGCACCGTATGTTGATAATGTTGTAAAAGGATCTGTTGCATTACCTAAACGTTTAGACATTTTATGTCCGTTTTTGTCTAAAACTAATCCGTTAGAAACAACATTTTTATAAGCTACAGAATCAAAAACCATTGTTGCAATTGCATGTAAGGTATAAAACCAACCTCTTGTTTGGTCTACTCCTTCTGCAATAAAGTCTGCCGGAAAAGATTCGTTTCCATCAATTTTCTGTTTATTCTCGAACGGATAATGCCATTGTGCATAAGGCATAGAACCGTGAATCGAACCAAACATCTATTAAATCGCTTTCTCTTTTCATTGGTTGCCCGTAAGCAGAAACTAAAGTAATTTGATCTACAATGTTTTTATGTAAATCTAATTTCGCGTAGTTTTCATCAGAATTGTTATCAACTTCAAAATCTTCGAAAATATCTTTTGCCAAAACGCCAGCTTCTAGAGCTTTTGCCATTTCTTGTTTTAATTCTTTTACAGATCCAATACAAATTTCTTCTTTACCATCTTCTGTTCTCCGGATTGGTAACGGAATTCCCCAATAACGAGATCTAGATAAATTCCAATCGTTTGCATTTGCCAACCAATTACCAAAACGACCAGTACCTGTAGATTCCGGTTTCCAGTTAATGGTTTTGTTTAACGAGTGCATTTTATCTTTTACATCTGTTACTTTAATAAACCAAGAATCTAATGGATAATATAAAATTGGTTTATCTGTACGCCAGCAATTCGGATAACTATGCTTGTATTTTTCTACTTTAAAAGCTTTATTTTCATTCTTTAACTTTAGCCCTAAACGTTCATCTACAGATAAATATTTATCTTGATTTTTTAGAACTTCTGTTAAATTCTCTTTCTGAATTTTTAATTCTTCTTCTAAATCTTTTTCATTTAAATACTCTGCTTTTACATATTCTCCTGCAAAACCATAAATATCATCTTTAATTTCTTTTCTAAACCTACCTTGTAAATCTACTAGAGGAACCAAATTATCGTTCTCGTCTTTTATTAATAAAGGCGGAATCTCTCGGTGAAGCTTGTTTTGCTACTAAAGCATCATCGGCACCAAAAGTAGGTGCTGTATGTACAATACCTGTACCATCTTCTGTAGTTACAAAATCTCCGAAATTATTCTAAAAGCGTCTTGTTTGTTTTCAAACTTACAACCGTAATCTAACAATTGCTCGTATTTAATACCAACTAAATCTTTACCAACAAATTCTTTAACAATGTAAAAAGGAATCTTTTTATCACCAGCATTGTATGCTTTTAACTCTTCTAACGTTTCAACTTCAACATTGTTTTTACCACCAAATTGTTTACCAACTAATTTCTTAGCCAACACAACTTTTGTTGGTTCAAATGTATACTGATTATAAGTATCTACTAAAACGTATTCTATTTTTGGCCCAACAGTTAATGCTGTATTACTTGGCAATGTCCATGGTGTTGTTGTCCAAGCAATAAAGTTAATTGCACCTTCATTTTGTAAAAATTCGGCAATGTACTTTCTATTGCTTTAAATTGTGCAACAATAGTTGTATCTGTTACATCTTGGTAAGTTCCGGGTTGATTTAACTCGTGAGAACTTAATCCTGTACCAGCTTTTGGCGAATATGGCTGAATTGTATATCCTTTGTAAATTAATTTTTTACTGTAGATTTCTTTTAACAACCACCAAACAGATTCCATGTATTTAGGTTCGTAAGTAATATACGGATCTTCCATATCTACCCAATAACCCATTTTCTGCGTTAAATCATTCCAAATATCTGTATAACGCATTACTGCTTTTCTACACGCTGCGTTGTAATCTTCTACAGAAATCTTTTTACCAATATCTTCTTTTGTTATTCCTAACTCTTTTTCTACACCTAATTCTATTGGTAAACCATGCGTATCCCAACCAGCTTTTCGCTTTACTTGGTAACCTTTCATGGTTTTGTAACGTGGAAAAATATCTTTAATAGCACGTGCTAAAACATGGTGAACTCCCGGAAGACCATTTGCAGATGGTGGTCCCTCGAAGAATACAAAAGGTTCTGCACCTTCTCTTGTTGTTACACTTTTTTCAAATATGTTATTTTCTTCCCAGTAGTTAAGAATTTCTTCTGCAACTTTTGGTAAGTCAAGACCTTTATATTCAGGAAATTTCGCGCTCATTTTCTTTCTTTTCTTATAAGAATGCGAAATTAATCATTTTCTTGTAATTCTTAGATTTATGGCAAAAAAAGAGCCTAATTAAAGGCTCTTCTAATTTGTTTGTATTTTTTGCTACATTTTTATGATAACAAACTCTGTTCTTCTATTTGCTTGATGTTGTTCTTCTGAGCATTTAACAGTATTTGTATGGCTATTATTATCTACACAATTGTTAACCAATCTTGTTTCTCCGAAGCCTTTTCCGGAAATTCTATAATTAGAAATTCCTTTATTAATTATATAAGCTACAGAAGATTTTGCTCTTCTATCTGATAACGCTTCATTGTATGCTTCATTACCTCTAGCATCTGTATGAGAACTAGATCTAATTACTAGTTTTTCATATTTTTTCATGATTTTAACAATTTTATCTAACTCTATTGCAGCATCTTTTCTGATATTAGATTTATTGTAATCAAAATAAATTGGTCTAATCTTTATAACTAGCTCTCCTCTTTCGTTATAAGTAAAGTCTGATATTACTTTTAAATCAAAGTCTAGTTTTAAATCTACTGTTTTATCTGATGTAGTTTCAAAAGACACAGTATCTGGTTGGTAATATTCTTTTGTAGCTTTTAAAGTGTAATTTTTATTACAAGGCAAGCTAAATGTAAATTTTGCGTTGGCATCTGCATAAATTTCTTCTATAACTTCGCCTTTATCATCTTTTAACACTAGTTTTGCACCAGGTAAAATATTATGAAATTTTTTGTCTTTTACATAACCGAGATACTATTTGCATACAAGGTGCAACTTCCGGCTTAACAAGAGATTCTACTGCATAAATATCATCGTCGCCTAAACCACCTTCTCTATTAGAAGATAAATATCCTTTTTTTGTTATTGAGCTGATAGAAAAAGCAAAATCGTCTAATTTAGAATTTACTGGTGCTTTTAAATTTTCAGGCTTCGTATACGCTCCGTTTTCTTTTTTTGTTGAAAAAATATCTAAAGCTCCAATACCAAAATGACCATCCGAAGAAAAATATAAAACCTCGTCATCAGAAATAAAAGGAAACATTTCTCTACCTTCTGTATTTACCATAGTTCCTAAATTTTGAACTTCACCAAAACCACCATCTTCCTTAATTTCTACTACATAAATATCTGTTCCTCCAATTCCACCAGGCATATCAGAAACAAAATATAATTTTTTACCATCTTTACTAACAGATGGATGACCCACAGAATATTCGCTACTATTAAATGGTAATTCTACAATATTGTCCCATTTATTATAATTCCATTCTGCTTTTAATATCTTTAAATTATTATATCCTTCTTTATCTACTTTATATTCTCCGAAACGTAGTTGTTTCTTGTAAAATACATTGTTTTTTTATCCGGAGAAAAACTAACTGAAGATTCGTGATACTTAGAGTTTACCTCATCAGAAAACATTGGTCTCACTTCAGAATCATCTCCTTCTACAGTTGTAATTTTTTCTTTAACAACTTTAAAAATATCTAGAAAATATTTATCGTTTCTTGTATGGCTTCTTTTTACAAATAAATTTCTTTCTCTTGGTGAAGAAAATAAAATTGTATTACCGTAGTCAGTCACTCCAAAATCTGAATATTTTGTATTGATACTTCTTTGGTTAACTACTGTAAAATTTGGTTTTCCGTTTTTTAATTCATCTAAGGTTACTTCTTTGTTTGTAAAGTTTTCTCCTCTAGAATCATTTTGCTTTTGTTCATGAAATTTTTTCATCCATAAATTAGATGCATCAAATTTACCAACACTTCTTAAGGTTTGCGCATATCTAAAAATGTGCTCTGGGGATTGATTAGGGTACTTATTAAATAAACGCTCATAAGCACTCGAGGCATTTTGCATATTCACATTAAAATAATAACTATCTGCAAGTCTTTGCAAAACATGCTCTGTTGCATTTTCTGATGCTAATTTCTCATAAGCTTCTGCAGCAAAAACATAAGATAAGTTTTCAAAGTAAGTATCTGCTTTTTTAGTTTCTTTAGTCTGCCCAAGTATGGTTAAAGAACTAAATAAAAGTACGATTGTAATTTGTATTGTTTTTTTCATAATTGTTGTATTAAAACTAAAAGAATCTTGGAGATTTAATTTTATTTCTTTCAAAATCGAAATTAAATAGCACAAAAACTTCATGCGAACCAGAGTTAAAATTACCCAAGTTTGTTAATGTATAATCATAAGCATAACCTATTCTTAAACTTTTTGATGCTCTTACATTTATTAATGCAGAAACAGATTCATCTAATCTGTAAGAAAGCCCAAATTCTAATTTGTCATATAAAAGTACATTTCCGAGAAAAATCTATTGATAATGGTGCACCTTCTGCTGCTTTTACCATTGTAGATGGTTTTAATTTAACATCATCAGATAAATCGAAAACATAACCCGTTGTTAAAAAAAGTGTTTTCTTTCTGATGCTCTTGTTACTTGACCACCTTCTTTTTCGAAATGAAATGTTTGTAAAAGATTTGGTATTGATAAACCTGCATAAAACTTATCGGTATAATAAAATGCACCTGCACCTAAGTTTGGTAAAATTTTATTTGCATTCTGATTTATAAATGCTTGATCATTATCATTTACAGTGTTTAAACACGGCAAACAAACATTAAAAAATGTAAAGCCTGCTTTAATACCTAAAGCTAAATTTGCATTTTCACCCACTTTTAATGTGTAAGAAAAATCTCCGTATACATTTTGTTCTTCTACCGGACCTATTTCGTCTACAATAACAGAAAAGCCTAAACCAACATTTTTACCTACTGGAGAATTTATCCCTAATGTTAATGTTCTTGGTGCTCCGTCTATACCAACCCATTGTGATCTACCTAAAAGATTTACACTTAGAACATCATATGACCCAGCATAAGCTGGGTTTATGATATTCATGTTATACATATATTGTGTATACTGAGGGTCTTGTTGTGCTTTTACAGAAACAGTAAATAATAGCACTGTAATTATTACAATTAATTTTTTCATTTTTATTGCCTTTATTTTTTATCTGTTATCTATTTAAATATACCCAACCTGTAATTGGTTTTCTAACGCCGTCATTAAAGTAAATAATGTAGAAATAAGTTCCTGTTGGTACTGGTTTACTATCGTTTAGAGTTAATCTACCCGTAGAGTAACCGTCCCACCAATCTGGACTCGTTTTACCATTATTACTATACTCGTACACTTTATTACCCCATCTATTAGATATTTCTAATTTAAAATTAGGATAATTAGCTAGTGCAGGTATTACAAACGTATCGTTGTTACCGTCTCCGTTTGGAGAGAATGCATTCGGAACCAAGTCACAATTTGTAACATCCATATGATCTTGAATTTGATCATTGTCACAATCGAACATGTATTCATCGATAGTTAATATTCCATCATTATCATCATCAATATCTTGGAAATCTTTTTTATCATCGGAATCCGTATTTCTAACAATATAACTTAAAATACCGCTATCATCAAACGTTTCTAAATCGTTAAATAATCCGTTCAATCCAGAACCTGTGTCAGAACCATCTATAACTCCGTCATTATTGGCATCTGTTGCACCGGAACCAGATTCTTCTAAATCTGTTAAACTATCTCCGTCTGAATCTAAATCTAAATGATCTGGAATACCGTCACTATCAGTATCTAAACTATTGTCACCTCCGTTTTCGATAAAATCTGGAATACCATCATTATCATCATCTAAATCTACACTATCAGGTACGCCGTCTCCGTCGGTGTCATCAGCATCTAAATAATCTGGAATTCCGTCTAAATCATCATCATCATTGTTTAAGTTAGAATCTCCGTTATTATCTTCATCTATAGTTTCAATACCATCGCCATCATCATCGGTATCTAGATAATTTGGTATACCATCTTTATCGGTATCATCATCTGTTGGATCTCCATTGATTAAAGCTACATCTTCATCCGAAGTATCAATACCATCTCCATCGTCATCTGTATCTAAGTAATTTGGTATACCGTCTTTATCAGTATCATCATCTGTTGGATCTCCGTTAACAGAAACAACATCTTCATCTATTGTATCAACTCCATCACCATCATCATCTGTATCTTGAAAGTCCGGTTTACCATCCTTATCTGTATCAATAGGTGTATAATCTATAGTTCCGCTTTCGGCGTTACCTCAACTCCGTCGAATAATCCATTAGAACCAGAACCAGTATCTGCACCGTCTATTACACCATCATTATCAGCATCTAAAGCTCCATTACCAGCTTCTACAACATCGTTTACACCATCACCGTCTGAATCTAGGTCTAAATGATCTGGAATGCCATCATTATCTGTATCTCTTAATGGATCACCATTTTGCTCAACTGAATCTGGTATCCCATCATTATCATCGTCTAAATCAATATTATTAGGAATTCCATCTCCATCTGTATCACCTTCTACCGTAATTGTTACCGTTTCAGTTTTACATACTGATGGACTTACAGCTGTATTACAAACTGTATAATCTATTGTTACTGTTGTTCCTTCTTCTCCTACGGCTGGTATATAGGTCATCTCTCCGGTTAATGGATCAAAACTTACAACACCTGCAGCAGTTCCTGTTCCGGCATCTGTTAGTGTCGTATTAGTTCCTGGTAAGTAATCATCATTTGCTAATACATTTACAACACCTGGTGTATTAATAGTTACTACTAGCACATCTGAACTTACGGTTGGAACCAATGGATTTGGATCTGATGAATCTGGATTACCATCATTATCATCATCTAAATCTGTAAAATCTGGATCGCCATCATTATCATTATCTGATTGAACTGTAATTGTTACCGTTTCTGTTCTACATACTGATGGACTTACAGCTGTATTACAAACTGTATAATCTACTGTTACTGTTGTTCCTTCTTCTCCTACCGCTGGTGTATAAGTCATCTCTCCGGTTAATGGATTAAAACTTACAACGCCTGTAGCAGTTCCTGTTCCAGCATCTGTTAATGTTGTATTAGTTCCTGGTAAATAATCATCGTTTGCCAATACATTTACAACGCCTGATAAACCTTCTACAACCGTTAACACATCTGAACTTACGGTTGGAACTAATGGATTTGGATCTGATGAATCTGGATTACCATCGTTATCATCATCTAAATCTGTAACATCTGGATCACCATCATTATCATTATCCGATTGAACTGTAATTGTTACCGTTTCTGTTCTACATACTGATGGACTTACAGCTGTATTACAAACTGTATAATCTACTGTTAGTGTTGTTCCTTCTTCTCCTACCGCTGGTGTATAAGTCATCTCTCCGGTTAATGGATCAAAACTTACAACGCCTGCAGCAGTTCCTGTTCCAGCATCTGTTAATGTCGTGTTAGTTCCTGGTAAATAATCATCATTTGCTAATACATTTACAACACCTGATAAACCTTCTACAACCGTTAACACATCTGAACTTACGGTTGGAACTAATGGATTTGGATCTGATGAATCTGGATTACCATCGTTATCATCATCTAAATCTGTAACATCTGGATCACCATCATTATCATTATCCGATTGAACTGTAATTGTTACCGTTTCTGTTCTACATACTGATGGACTTACAGCTGTATTACAAACTGTATAATCTACTGTTAGTGTTGTTCCTTCTTCTCCTACCGCTGGTGTATAAGTCATCTCTCCGGTTAATGGATCAAAACTTACAACGCCTGCAGCAGTTCCTGTTCCAGCATCTGTTAATGTCGTGTTAGTTCCTGGTAAATAATCATCATTTGCTAATACATTTACAACACCTGATAAACCTTCTACAACCGTTAACACATCTGAACTTACGGTTGGAACCAATGGATTTGGATCTGATGAATCTGGATTACCATCATTATCATCATCTAAATCTGTAATATCTGGATCACCATCATTATCATTATCTGGTTGAACTGTAATTGTAACTGCTGTCGTTTTACATACTGATGGATTTACAGCTGTATTACAAACTGTATAATCTACTGTTACAGTTGTTCCTTCTTCTCCTATGGCTGGTGTATAAGTCATCTCTCCGGTTAATGGATCAAAACTTACAACACCTGCAGCAGTTCCTGTTCCTGCATCTGTTATTGTTGTGTTAGTTCCTGGTAAATAATCATCATTTGCTAATACATTTACAACGCCTGATAAACCTTCTACAACCGTTAACACATCTGGACTTACAGCTGGAACTAGTGGATTTGGATCTGATGAATCTGGATTACCATCGTTATCGTCATCTAAATCTTCACTATCTGGTATTCCGTCATTATCTGTATCCAATGAATCTAAATAATCTGGTGTTCCATCATTATTATCATCATCATCATTAAAGTTACCATTGTTATTGTTGTCTTCATCCTTAGTTAAAACTCCATCATTATCGTCATCTTCGTCTAAATAATTTGGTATCCCATCATTGTCAGAATCGTCATCCGTTGGATCTCCGTTAATACTAACAACATCTTCTTCTAGAGTATTAATACCATCATTATCATCATCTATATCTTGGAAATCTAAAACTCCATCTTTATCTGAATCTTGCGGGTTATTGATTGTTGTACCGCTTTCTACGCCATCTTCTATTGCATCAAATAATCCGTTTGCACCGAATTTGTTTCTGCACCATCAATTCTTCCATCGTTGTCTAAATCTACTTGTCCAAACCCTGACTCTATTAAATCGCTTATACCGTCACCGTCTGAATCTAAATCAAGAGAATCTGGAATGCCATCTTTATCTGTATCTCTTAATGGATCTCCGTTTTGTTCTACTGAATCTGGAATTCCGTCATTATCATCATCTAAATCTACGCTATCTGGCACACCATCGTTATCATTATCTTTAATTTCTCTGTAATCTACTTCGGTGTAGATGTATTATCAAGGTCTGGTAAATCTATTGCACCGTTATCTTGATCATCATTTACATCAAATAATGCACCTGCTGTGTTATTGTCATCATAACTATCTAATAAACCATCTGCATCAGAATCATTATTAACAGTTGCCTTAACAAAACCGGCTTCTTCTGTATCATTTAAACCATCATTATCTGAATCTAAATCTAAATAATCTGGATTAAAATCACCTTCTGTATCTACAGGTATTAAACCGCTTATTACAGCATTATTATCGTAAGCATCTATTAAGCCATCCATATCTGCATCTGCTGTTGCAGAAATTGGCTTGATATAACCTGCTGTAGTTTGTGCTTCTACGTT
The DNA here is from genome assembly GCF_055693625.1 of Polaribacter sp. HA6-7. Lineage (NCBI taxonomy): Bacteria > Pseudomonadati > Bacteroidota > Flavobacteriia > Flavobacteriales > Flavobacteriaceae > Polaribacter > Polaribacter sp. HA6-7. Next base: position 178,234 of record NZ_CM146338.1, on the reverse strand, counting down.
ATCAGGAATTCCGTCGTTATCTGAATCAATATCCTTATCATCTGATATTCCGTCTCCATCGCTATCAATACCATCATTTACTGTAAATAATGGGAATGTTCCAGGACCTGAGTTTTCTGAAGTTCCGTTGGTTTGTGATGGAGAGCTTGATGCTGTATTTCCTTCAAACAATCCGTTTATAGCACAACCAGAGAACAACACAGAACCTAAGTTTGTATTTGATGATGCTGATAATAATTCTGCAGAGAATCTAACATCAAAAGCAGAAGTATTATAATATCCAAAGAAAGTTGCTAACCTTGGTGAAACATCTACACCAGCATAGGTATCATCAGGTCCTTCAAAAGTTACTAAACCTGTTGCAGGGTTCTCTATTACGTTTAATAATGTTTCGTTATCTACTGCGTATAAACCAGGTCTAGATAAAATAACAGATTCTCTAGCATTAGCACCATCTATGTCATAAATAACACCACTAAATCTACTGATATTATAAAGTGTATTTGTGTTATCATTTACTAGAATAACTCTAAAAGCCATTTCTGCTTTATTACCTGTTGGTGTTGGCACAGTGTATTCTGGTTGCCAAGCATCCGGATTACCTGTGGTAGAATTATCAATAGATATTAATGATGCTCCTCCTTTAATGTCTGTAATTTCTACAATTGCATCTAAAATTCCACCCGTTCCACCGAAACCTGTAACATCTACAACATTTTCAAAACGATATTTAGCTCCTATAGAACCCGAACCAGAAACACCTGTTCCTGCCACATAAGTTGGATTTTGGAAACTTACATTAGGTAATATACATCTAGGGTCGTTTGCTGATGACGAAGGAATATATCCTAACGATTCAACTACATCTACAATTCCATCATTATCATCATCTATATCTATATCATCTGTTATACCATCACCATCTGTATCTATTTGCACTCCGAAAGTAATTTTATCTCTAAAATCTACTTCTGCTGTACCTGGATCTTGATCGTTAGGGAATAATGTAACATCTTGATTATTATTTGATGCTGCATCTGGATCTGTTAAGCCGCCTGTGTTTAAATCAAAAGCGTCATCTAAACCATCTCCATCTGAATCTACTCCTGAAAATACATTTCCATTGTCTGCAACATTATCTCCATCTGTATCATAAGCTTCAACCGTATCTAGAACACCGTCGCCATCTGAATCTACATCTGTATAATCTGGCGGATCTATACCATCTGTATTTAATGGGAATCTAATTGGGTTACCAGATCCTGGTGCAGTTTCATAAACATCTGCTAAACCATTGCCATCAGAATCTGCTCCTGGTGCAATGTAACCCACTGTAGTTTGCCATTCGATGTTATCTACAATTCCGTCATTATCTGAATCTAAATCTAAATAATTTGGCAATGCATCTGAATCTGCATTTTCTGGATTATTTACTGGAGATCCTGTTATAGAACCACAAGGCGCACAGTCTAAATCGTAAGCATCATCGATACCATCTTTATCTGTATCTACACCTGAAGGAGCCACATACGTTAATGGATTTTGCGCTTCGATGTTATCTATAATTCCGTCTGCATCTGAGTCTAAATCTTTGTAATTTGGAACTCCGTCGCCGTCTGAATCTAATACTGGTAATGGATTGTTAGCAATTGCATCATCTAAACCATCATTATTAGTGTCTGTAAAGTTATCTACTTTACCGTCTCCATCTGCATCAACTCCGCCTGCTTCAACTAAGTCAGAAATACCGTCATTATCTGAATCATTATCAAACTGATCTATAATTCCGTCTTTATCTTTATCAAAGTTATCGTCAATTCCGTCATTATTTTCATCTAAAGTAATATTATCTGGATCTTTATAATCTGGAATTCCATCATTATCGGTATCTGCTAATGGATCATTTCCTCCATTTTCAACAACATCTGAGATTCCGTCATTATCATCATCTAAATCAACACTATCAATAATTCCGTCTCCGTCTGTATCCGGAAGAACTGTAACAGTTACTTGTGCTTCATTAGATAAAAGACCATTATTATCCTCTACCGTATAAATTACATTAGCCTCACCTGTAAATTCTAATTCGGTGTAAATACTATATTACCAAGATTATCAACAGTATAAGTTCCTTCACCTGCAATAATTAATGGTGTAGTAGAATTACCTGTATTGCTAGCATTATTAGGATCTATTAATGTTATTGTAGATGCATCTATAGTACCATCAGTATCTGTATCATTTGCAGTTACAGTTGCTATTGTTACTGGTGTATTTTGAATTGTTGTTTCAGTATCATTACCTGCAACTGGTGCATCGTTTTCTCCTGTAACAGTAATATCTAATGTTGCATCACTATTTTCATTTCCATCTGAAACTGTATAAGTAATCTGAGGAACATTACCTGTAAAGTCTAATGCAGGTGTAAAAGTGTAACTACCATCAGAATTTATAATTAAATCTCCTTCTGTGAAAGAAATTGTATTTCCTGCTGGTGTATCTACACCTCCTACAGTAAATTCTAATATTGTTAACGGAGTTCCTTCAACGTCATTATCATTAATTAATAATCCGTTTGAAGCGTTTACTGCTAATACAGTATCTTCTGCAGTTGTATTAACATCTGCAACGGCATTTGGTGCATCATTTACAGCTGTAATTGTTATTCCTATTACTGCTTCGTTAGAAACTAAACCTTCATTATCTTCTACTGTGTACTTAATATCTGCAACACCATTAAAGTTTGGCAACGGTGTAAAAACTACATTACCTAAAGTATCTACAGAATAACTACCAACACCAGATATAACTAATGGGTTAGAAGAGTTACCTGTATTTGCTGCGTTGTTAGGATCTATCAATATAATAGTAGTTGCATCGATAGCTGCACTATCATCGGTATCGTTAATTGTTATTAATGATACATTTACTGGTGCATCTTCATTACTAGTATTTCCTAAATCATCTACAGCAACTGGTGCATCATTAACACCTGTTACAGATATGTCTAGAGTACTTGTTGTTGATAATGCCCCGTCTGTAACTGTATAAGTAACTTGAGGCACAGCACCTAAGAAATCTGTTGCTGGGTTATAGATATAACTACCATCTCCGTTTACAGTTATTGCACCTTCTACTAAGTTTACTGTTGTACCTGCAGCATAATCTGTTCCGTTTATAGTAAACTGTGTTAATGTTAAAGGCGTACCGTCTGTATCAGAATCATTAATTAACAATCCTGCAGAAGCGTCAACATTTAATTGTACATCTTCTGGTGTTGTGTTAGTATCTGCAATAGCAACAGGCACATCATTAACAGGAGTAATATTTAATGTTAATGTACTACTAGAATTGTCTGTTGGTGTTCCGTCTGAAATTGTGTAATTAATTACCGGAACCGAACCATTATAATTTGCTGTTGGTACAAAAGTATAACTACCATCTGCATTAATTGTTATTTGACCTTCTGTAATTGTTGCTGTTTCTCCGGCAGTATAGTTTGTACCATCAATCTGAAAAGTAACTACAGTTAATGTTTCTCCTGGATTCGAATCGGTATCATTATTTAATAAACCATTTACTGCATCTACTGTTAAAGTTACATCTTCTGATGTAGATTCTGAATCTGGATTTGCAACTGGTGGCAAGAATGATTTTGGCACTGTAATATTTACAGTTGCAGTGTCACACAAGCCATTAGTATCACAAACTTGATATTCGAAAGAATCTGACCCTTTGTTAAAACCAGGGTTTGGAGTATAAGTTATTGTATTATCTCCGTTAATTACCACAGTACCATTTGCTGGCTGAGTAACAATTGATGAAACATTTAACACGTCTCCATCTATATCTGTATCATTTGGTAAAACAGCTATTACTACTGCAACTCCAGGGTCTGTTGATGTTACGTCATTTGTTGCTACAGGCGCATCATTTATAGGAGAAACTGAAATATCTAATGTTGAGTTTGCTGTATTTGCACCATCTGTAATTGTATAGGCAATTTGTGGTAAAGAACCATTAAAATTAGCAATTGGTGTAAATGTGTAACTACCATCAGAATTTATTAATAAACTTCCTTCTGCTAAAGAAACTGTGTTTCCGGCAATATAAGTTGTACCGTTTACTGTAAATGTTGTAACACTTAGAGAACTGTTTTCTGTATCAGAATCATTTGTTAATAATCCGTTTGCAGCAGTAACCGTTAACGGCGTGTCTTCATTTGTAGTATTTGTATCTAAAACTGCAATAGGTGCATCGTTAATTGGATTTACAACTATATCTAGCGTACTCATCACAGAATTTAACCCATCATTTGCTGTATAAGTTACTTGTGGTACATCACCATTAAAATTAGCGGTAGGCGTAAATGTATAACTACCGTCTGATTCTATTTGTAAAACACCTTCTGTTAAGCTAATTGGAGCTCCTACAGTTTCTGAATTACCATTGATAGTTAACGCTGTAACAGTTAAAGTATCATTTTCTAAATCTGTATCATTAGCCGAATACCGTTTACTGCTGATACTGTTAATGGAGTATCCTCATTCGTATCATTTGAATCTGCGATAGCAACTGGAGCATCATTTACTGCAGTTACAGTAATATCTAAAGTTCCTGGTACCGTTGCTGAACCATCTGTTACATTGTATGTAATTTCGGTACCGTACCGTTAAAATTAGATGCTGGCGTAAATGTGTAACCTCCATCAGAAGTAATTTTTAAAACTCCTTCTGTAAAAGTTGCGGTTTCACCAGCGCCATAAGTTGTACCATCTACAACAAAAGCTGCTATACTTAATGGATCTCCGTCTAAATCTGAATCATTTGTTAACAATCCGTTTGCTGCAGTTACAATTAACTGCGCATCTTCTGTTGTCGAATTTACTTCGTCTACAACTACCGGATTATCATTTACTGATGTTACTGTAATTCCGATTGTTGCAACATTTGATGTCAATGGCGTTCCGTCGTTATCCTGAATTGTATAATTAATATTTGCTGGTCCGTTAAAATTATCTGCCGGATCAAATGTTACATTTCCTAAATTATCAACAGAATAAGTTCCAACTCCTGCAATTAATAATGGTATTGCAGTGTTTCCTGTATTTGTTGGATCGTTTGGATCTATTAAAGTAACTGTTGATGGATCTACAGCAACATCATCTGTATCATTATTACCAATTGTAGCAACGGTAACATCGGTATCTTCTAATGTTGTTGTTCCTAAATCATTTACTGCTATTGGTGCATCATTAACAGGTGTAACTGTTATATCTAAAGTTCCAGGAACTGTTGCAGAACCATCTGTAACATTATATGTTATTTGCGGTACTACTCCGTTAAAGTTAGTTGCTGGTGTAAAAATATAACTACCATCTGATGAAATTTCTATAGAACCTTCTGTTAAACTTACCGTTTCACCTGCTGTGTAAACGTTTCCTCTAACTTCAAAAGTTGCTATACTTAATGGATCTCCGTCTAAATCTGAATCATTTGTTAACAATCCGTTTGCTGCGGTTACAATTAACTGCGTATCTTCTGTTGTCGAATTTACTTCGTCTACAACCACCGGATTATCATTTACTGATGTTACAGTAATTCCGATTGTTGCAACATTTGATGTCAATGGAGTTCCGTCGTTATCCTGAATTGTATAATTAATATTTGCTGGTCCGTTAAAATTATCTGCCGGATCAAATGTTACATTTCCTAAATTATCAACAGAATAAGTTCCAACTCCTGCAATTAATAATGGTATGGCAGTGTTTCCTGTATTTGTTGGATCGTTTGGATCTATTAAAGTAACTGTTGATGGATCTACAGCAACATCATCTGTATCATTATTACCAATTGTAGCAACGGTAACATCGGTATCTTCTAATGTTGTTGTTCCTAAATCATTTACTGCTATTGGTGCATCATTAACAGGTGTAACTGTTATATCTAAAGTTCCAGGAACTGTTGCAGAACCATCTGTAACATTATATGTTATTTGCGGTACTACTCCGTTAAAGTTAGTTGCTGGTGTAAAAATATAACTACCATCTGATGAAATTTCTATAGAACCTTCTGTTAAACTTACCGTTTCACCTGCTGTGTAAACGTTTCCTCTAACTTCAAAAGTTGCTATACTTAATGGATCTCCGTCTAAATCTGAATCATTGGTTAACAATCCGTTTGCTGCGGTTACAATTAACTGCGTATCTTCTGTTGTCGAATTCACTTCGTCTACAACCAACGGATTATCATTTACTGATGTTACAGTAATTCCGATTGTTGCAACATTTGATGTCAATGGCGTTCCGTCGTTATCCTGAATTGTATAATTAATATTTGCTGGTCCGTTAAAATTATCTGCCGGATCAAATGTTACATTTCCTAAATTATCAACAGAATAAGTTCCAACTCCTGCAATTAATAATGGTATTGCAGTGTTTCCTGTATTTGTTGGATCGTTTGGATCTATTAAAGTAACTGTTGATGGATCTACAGCATCATCATCTGTATCATTATTACCAATTGTAACAACGGTAACATCAGTATCTTCTAATGTTGTTGTTCCTAAATCATTTACTGCTATTGGTGCATCATTAACAGATGTAACTGTTATATCTAATGTGCTTGTTACAGTATCTATTGTACCGTCTGTAATTGTATAAGTTACTTGTGGTAAATTTGCAGTAGAATCTGATGCTGGTACAAACACATAACTACCATCTGCATTAATAGTTATAGAACCTTCTGTAACATTTGCAGTAGTTCCTGCTGTAAAAGTAGTTCCTCCAATTTCAAATTCTTTTACAGAAAGTACATCTCCATCGATATCTGTATCATTATCTAATATTCCGTTTGCAGCATTTACTGTTAACGTAGTATCTTCTAAAGTAGTTTCATTATCTTGATTTGCTATCGGAGCATCATTAATAGGATTAACAGTTATATCTAAAGTACTAGTTGCGTTTGGCGTTCCTGTACCATCTGTAATTGTATAAGTTACTTGTGGTACTGCGCCATTAAAATTAGTTGCTGGTTCAAAAGTATAACCACCACCTGCATTAATTGTTAAATTACCTTGTGGTAAATTAGCTGTACTTCCTGCTGCATAATTTACACCTCCTGCAGTAAACTGTGTTACTGTAATAGCATCTAAATTTGCATCCGTATCATTCTTAATTAAACTTTTTGCATCAGCATCTGCTACTACTAAGTTAACTTCTTCATCTGTTTGATTAGTATCTGGATTTGCAACCGGAGAGAATGCAGATTGTGGCACTGCAATTGTTACAACAGCTGTATCTGTTCCTCCATTTCCATCAGAAATTTCATAAGTAAATGTGTCTGTTCCGTTGTTAAACCCTGGTTGAGGTGTATATGTAACTACATCGTCTGATGTATCTGCAGGAGTTCCGTTATCAAAAATTACAGCGGTACCTTTTGTTGGTGCAACAGTAATATTACTTATTGATAAAATATCTCCATCTAAATCAGAATCATTTGTTAATACCGGAATATTTACTGAAATATTTGGATCTGTAGATGATGTATCATCTAGCGCCACCGGATTATCATTTACAGGCGTTACAGTAATTTTTAATGTACTGTTTGCTGTATTTACACCATCAGTAGCTGTGTAAGTTACAGATGGTACAGCTCCGTTAAAGTTTAAAGCTGGCACATAATCGTAACTACCATCTGTATTTAAAGTAATTGTTCCTGATGGAATTGTAGCAGTTTGTCCTGCTGTGTATGATGTTCCAGATACTGTAAATTTACTTACAGTTAATGCATCTCCATCAATATCAGAATCGTTGTTTAATACTCCATTAGCTGCGTTTACACTTAGCGTAACATCTTCTGATGTTGTATCTGTATCTGCAATTAATGTTGGTGTATCATTTGTTGGATTTACTGTAATAATTAATGTTGATGTTGCTGAATCTGTTCCGTCTGAAACTGTATAAGTTGCTGTTTGTACAACCCCGTTAAAGTTTGGTGTTGGCACAAATGTATAACTACCATCTGTATTAATTGTTAAATCTCCTTCTGCAACAGAAACTGAATTTCCTGCTAGAACAGTTGTTCCTCCAATTTCAAATTGCGTTACGGTAATTGAATTTGTATCAATATCAGAATCATTTGTAAGAACACCATTTGTTGATGCTACATTTAAGGTTACATCTTCATTTGTTTCATCTGTATCTGCAATTGCAGTTGGCGCATCATTTACAGGATTAATAGACAATGTTAAAGTGCTATTTGCTGTATTGGCTCCATCTGAAATTGTGTAATTAATAAGAGGAACAGCTCCATTATAATTTAATGCTGGCGTAAAGTCATAACTTCCGTCTCCATTAATTTTTAAAACTCCTTCTGTTATTGTTGCAGTTGCACCCGCTGTATAAACTGTACCGTTTACGGTAAATTGAGTAACTGTTATAGCATCACCTTCGGATCAGAATCGTTATTCAATAATCCGTTTGCAGCATTTACATTAATTGCAACATCTTCGTCTGTTGAATTAGTATCTGTATTTGCAATTGGCGAATCATTAACAGCAGTTACGTTAATATCTAATGTTGTAGATGCTGTTAAAACACCATCTGTAATTGTATAAGTTACTTGAGGCACAGCTCCGTTAAAGTTACTAGCTGGCACATAAGTATAACTACCATCAGAATTTAATTTGATTGTTCCTGCTGATGTAGTTGCAGTTTCTCCTGCTAAATAAGATGTAGTTTCTACTACAAAACCAGTTACATTAATTACATCTCCATCTAAATCAGAATCATTTTTAAGTACTCCGTCTGCTGGTACAACATTTAAAGCGACATCTTCTGTAGTTGAATTTGTATCTAAAATTGCTGTTGGTGCATCATTTGTTGCATTTATTGTTAACGTTAATGTACTATTAGCTGTGTTTGTACCATCTGTAATAGTATAATTAACTACAGGAACAGCGCCATTATAATTTAATGCTGGTGTAAAACTATAACTACCATCTGCATTTATTTGTATATCTCCTTCTGTTATACTTGCTAAAGTTCCAGCAGTATATTCTGTTCCTCCAATTGTAAATTTAGTTACAGTTATTGGGTCATTTTCTGGATCTGAATCATTATTTAATAATCCGTTTGCTGCTGTAACATTTAATGTAACATCTTCGTTAGTTGCATTTGTGTCTACGTTTGCAAATGGCGAATCGTTTATTGGAGTAACATTAATATCTAAAGTTGATGTTGAAGTATCATTACCATCTGTAGCCGTATAAGTTACAGTTGGCACCGCACCATTAAAGTTAGTTGCTGGTGTATAAACATAACTACCGTCTGTATTTAACCTTAAAGTTCCTTCTGTTAAGTTAGCTGTATTTCCTGGTGTATAATTTGTACCACTAACTGTAAATTGAGTTACCGTTAAGCTATTATTTTCTTTATCTGTATCGTTACTTAAAACTCCGTTTATTGCAGATACATTTAATTGAATATCTTCTTGTGTACTATTTGTATCTACTACTAAATCTGGTGCATCATTAATTGGTGTTACTTCTATTTTTAAAGTTGTATTAGAAGTATTTGTACCATCAGAAACAGTATAAGTAACTGTAGAAACTGGTCCGTTGAAATCTGTTGTAGGTGTATATTCATAACTACCATCAGAATTTAATTTGATTGAACCTTCTGCAAAGTTTGCTGTTTCACCTGCATTGTAAGTTATACCAGCAACAGAAAATTGTGACACAGTTAATGGATCTGCATCAATATCAGAATCATTATTTAAAACTCCGTTTGCTGCATTTACGGTTAATACTGTATCTTCTGATGTAGTATCTGTATCTAACACTGCCGTTGGCGCATCATTTACAGGAGTTACACTAATATTTAATGTACTTGTTTCTGTTAATGAACCATCAGAAACCGTGTAAGTTATTTCGGTACATTCCCGTTAAAATTTAATGCTGGTAAAAATGTATAACTACCGTTTGCATTTAATTTTAAAGTTCCTTCTGTTAAAGCAATATCTTCTCCTACGTTTTTAGGTGTGCCTCCAATAGAAATTGCTGTCACTGAAATTGCATCACCATCAACATCAGAATCATTATTTAAAACTCCGTTTGCTGCTGCTACAGATAATAATGTATCTTCTAAAGTACTGTTTACATCTCGGATTTGCATCCGGCCTATCATTAATAGGGTTTACTGTAATATCTAATGTAGATGTTGTAGTTGTTATACCGTCTGAAACAGTATAAGTAACTTTCGGAATAACTCCATTAAAGTTTGTTGCAGGAGTTAAAGTATAACTACCATCAGAATTAACTACTAAATCTCCTTCTGTAATAGAAGCTGTATTACCTGCTAAGTATGTAGTTCCATCAATAGAAATCTGTGTTACCATTAAAGGATTTCCGTCAACATCAGAATCATTACTTAGAACACCGTTTGTTGCATTTACATTTAGTGTGTTTCCTTCATCAACAGAATTTACATCGGCTGTTGCAACAGGAACATCATTTGTTCCGTTAATAGTAATTCCAATTGTAGCTTGATTTGCAGAAACTAAACCTTCATTATCTCTAATTGTATATTTAATATTTGCATTTCCATTAAAATTGGCTACTGGAGAAAACAAGACGTCTCCGTTGTTATTAACCGTATAAGTACCCACATTTGCAATTATTAATGGATTCGAAGAGTCTCCAAAATTAGAAGCGTTGCTTGGATCTATAAGTCTTATTGTTGATGGATCTACAGAACCATCATCTGTATCATTGGCACCAATTGCTGTTACAGTAATTGGGTTATCTTCATTTCCTGAATTCCCTAAATTATCTACTGCTACTGGCGGATCATTTACCGGTGTTACAGAAATATTTAATGTTGCATCTACATCAACAGTACCGTCTGTTAATGTATAAGTAACTTCGGAAAGCTTCCATTAAAATCTGTAGCTGGTGAAAAAGTGTAACTACCATCACTTAAAAGTGTTAGTGTACCTTCTGTAACCGTTACAGTTGTTCCTGCAGTACTAACTGTACCGTTAATTTCAAATTCTTTTACAGAAATTGCATCTCCGTCTAAATCATCATCATTATCTAAAACTCCATTTGCAGCAGTTACATTTAAAACTGTATCTTCATTTGTTGTATTAGTGTCGTTTTCTGCAACTGGTGTATCGTTTACTGGTGTTACTTCTATATCTAGTGTACGAGATGCATCTGTTGTTAAACCGAATTATCTGTTACAACATATGTTACTTGAGGTATATCTCCATTATAATTTAATGCTGGTATAAATTCATAACTTCCGTCTGCATTAATTTTTAAAGAACCTACCGCTGGAATAACTGATGTTTCGCCTGCTAATTTAGAACCAGGAATACCATCTACAGAAAAACTTACAACAGATAAAGTATCTAAGTTACCGTCGGTATCATTCTTTAAAACTCCGTTTGCAGCTGAAACCGTTAATGTAATATCTTCTAAAGTAGAATTTGAATCTGGATTTGCAACAGGTGGAAATGGTGAAATAGGAACTGTTACATTTACAACTGCTGTATCTGTGCCTCCATTTCCGTCTGATATTTCATACGTAAAACTATCAGACCCGTTATTAAATCCAGTATTTGGTGTATATTTAACTGTACCATTAGGATTTATACTTGCAGTACCGTTCGCTGGCTGAACTGTAATACTACTTACAGAAATCGTGTCTCCGTCTAAATCATCATCATTTGATAATACCGGAATATCTATTGCAACTCCTGGATCTGTACCTGCTGAATCATTATTAGCAACTGGCGCATCATTTACTGGTGTTACTGTTATATTTAATGTGCTGTTTGCTGTGTTTGTTCCGTCACTTACAGTATATGTTACTTGTGGTACCGATCCGTTATAATCTTCCTCTGGTACAAATGTATAGCTACCATCTGAATTTACTGTTAACGTTCCTACATTTGGTATTGCTCTTACTCCTGGTGAGCCTGCTGTAACCGGAACTGTTATTCCGCCAACTACATATTGAGTAACAGTTAACGTATCTCCATCAATATCTGTATCATTATCATCTATTAATCCGTCTGCTTTTAAGACTGTTAATGTTACATCTTCATTTACTGTGGCAACATCTGGATTTGCTACTGGCGCATCATTTACTGCTTTAATTGTAATAATCTCATTCGCAGTGGCTGTTTGTCCGTTACCATCATTTATTACATAAGCAAATGTTGAGGTTCCGTTGTAATTCGCATCTGCTTTAAAACTAATTGCTCCTGCTGCTGAAACTGTTACGGTTCCATCTCGGAACTGTAATGCTTTGTGCTGTTCCTGGTGTTAATGCTGTTCCGTTGATACTTGTAATTGAAATCGTATCTCCGTCTACATCATCATCTCCTGTTAATGGTAATAAGGTTACAGCTGTATCTTCATTTGTTGTATATGTATCATCAACAGCTACTGGCGCATCATTTACTGGTGTTACTGTTATATTTAATGTGCTGTTTGCTGTGTTTTCTCCATCACTTACTGTGTATGTTACTTGTGGTACCGATCCGTTATAATCTTCCTCTGGTACAAATGTATAGCTACCATCTGAGTTTACTGTCAACGTTCCTACATTTGGTATTACTCTTACTCCTGGTGAGCCTGCTGCAACCGGAACTGTTATTCCGCCAACTACATATTGAGTAACAGTTAACGTGTCTGCATCAATATCTGTATCATTATCATCTATTAATCCGTCTGCTTTTGCTACTGTTAAAGTTACATCTTCATTTACTGTGGCAACATCTGGATTTGCTAGTGGCGCATCATTTACTGCATCAATTGTAATAATCTCATTCGCAGTGGCTGTTTGTCCGTTACCATCACTTATTACATAAGCAAATGTTGAGGTTCCGTTGTAATTCGCATCTGCTTTAAAACTAATTGCTCCTGCTGCTGAAACTGTTACGGTTCCATCTCGGAACTGTAATGCTTTGTGCTGTTCCTGGTGTTAATGCTGTTCCGTTGATACTTGTAATTGAAATCGTATCTCCGTCTACATCATCATCTCCTGTTAATGGTAATAAGGTTACAGCTGTATCTTCATTTGTTGTATATGTATCATCAACAGCTACTGGCGCATCATTTACTGGTGTTACTGTTATATTTAATGTGCTGTTTGCTGTGTTTTCTCCATCACTTACTGTGTATGTTACTTGTGGTACCGATCCGTTATAATCTTCCTCTGGTACAAATGTATAGCTACCATCTGAGTTTACTGTCAACGTTCCTACATTTGGTATTACTCTTACTCCTGGTGAGCCTGCTGCAACCGGAACTGTTATTCCGCCAACTACATATTGAGTAACAGTTAACGTGTCTGCATCAATATCTGTATCATTATCATCTATTAATCCGTCTGCTTTTGCTACTGTTAAAGTTACATCTTCATTTACTGTGGCAACATCTGGATTTGCTAGTGGCGCATCATTTACTGCATCAATTGTAATAATCTCATTCGCAGTGGCTGTTTGTCCGTTACCATCACTTATTACATAAGCAAATGTTGAGGTTCCGTTGTAATTCGCATCTGCTTTAAAACTAATTGCTCCTGCTGCTGAAACTGTTACGGTTCCATCTGGAACTGTAATGCTTTGTGCTGTTCCTGGTGTTAATGCTGTTCCGTTGATACTTGTAATTGAAATCGTATCTCCGTCTACATCATCATCTCCTGTTAATGGTAATAAGGTTACAGCTGTATCTTCATTTGTTGTATATGTATCATCAACAGCTACTGGCGCATCATTTACTGGTGTTACTGTTATATTTAATGTACTGTTTGCTGTGTTTTCTCCATCACTTACTGTGTATGTTACTTGTGGTACTGATCCGTTATAATCAGCTAAGGGTACAAAACTATAACTACCATCTGAGTTTACTGTTAACGTTCCTACATTTGGTATTGCTCTTACTCCTGGTGAGCCTGCTGCAACCGGAACTGTTATTCCGCCAACTACATATTGAGTAACAGTTAACGTATCTGCATCAATATCTGTATCATTATCATCTATTAATCCGTCTGCTTTTGCTACTGTTAATGTTACATCTTCATTTACTGTGGCAACATCTGGATTTGCTACTGGCGCATCATTTACTGCTTGAATTGTAATAATCTCATTTGCAGTGGCTGTTTCTCCGTTACCATCACTTATTACATAAGCAAATGTTGAGGTTCCGTTGTAATTCGCATCTCCTTTAAAACTAATCGCTCCTGCGGCTGAAACTGTTACGGTTCCATCTGGAACTGTAATGCTTTGTGCTGTTCCTGGTGTTAATGCTGTTCCGTTGATACTTGTAATTGAGATTGTGTCTCCGTCTACATCATCATCTCCTGTTAATGGTAATAAGGTTACAGCTGTATCTTCATTTGTTGTATATGTATCATCAACAGCTACTGGCGCATCATTTACTGGTGTTACTGTTATATTTAATGTGCTGTTTGCTGTGTTTTCTCCATCAGTTACTGTGTATGTTACTTGTGGCACCGATCCGTTATAATCAGCTAAGGGCACAAAACTATAACTACCATCTGAGTTTACTGTTAACGTTCCTACATTTGGTATAGCTCTTACTCCTGGTGAACCTGCTGCAACAGGAACTGTTATTCCGTCGACTACATATTGAGTTATTGATAATGGATTGGCATCTACATCTGAGTCATTATTTAATAAACCATTTACAGTATTTACATTTATAGTAACCTCTTCTTCTTCTGTTGCAGAATCTGGATTTGCAACTGGTGCGTCATTTACCGGTGTTACCGAAATATCTAAAGTAGCTTGATTAGAAACTAAATCATCATCATCTTTAACTGTATATAAAATATCTGCAGATCCGTTAAAGTTTTCTAAAGGAACAAAAGTTACTGTTCCTAAAGCATTTACCGAATAGGTACCAACATTTGCAATTACTAAAGGATCTCCATTAGAACCTGTATTCGCTGCATTATTTGGATCAATTAAAGTAACAGTTGAAGCGTCTATTGTACCGTCTACATCTGTATCATTTGCTCCTATTGTTGTTAAAGTTTGTGTTGCTCCTTCTAAACCAGAAGAAGTATCATTATTAGCAATTGGCGCATCATTTACATCAGTAACTGTAATTCCTATTACAGCCTCATTAGAAACATTATTATTACTATCTTTTACAGTATAATTAATGTTTGCCGCACCATTGTAATTTAAAACTGGTGTGAATTTTACATTTCCTAAAGGATCAACCTCATAAGAACCAATATTAGCTATAACTAATGGTGTACCTGTTGAACCTGTATTTGAAGTATTGTTTGGATCTATTAAAATTACTGTTGATGGATCTGGATTTGTATCTTCTACATCTGTATCATTCGCTACAATTGTTGCAACTGTTATAACTGTATCTTCATTTGTTGTATTGTTTAAATCATCTACAGCAACTGGTGGATTATTGTTTACCGTTAATGTTGCTGGTGGTGTTGATGGGGTTTCACAACTATAATCTGTTTTAGAAACAATTACCTGATATTGGTAATTATTTTCTGTTGTAGATAAGTTAGAAATAGTTAAAGAATTTGTAGTTGCTCCTGCATATTTACCTCCGTTGGTAATATTTGTAAAAGTAGAACCACCATCTGTACTTTCTTGCCATTGAAAAACATTACCTGTTGATGTTACTTCAAAAGTTACACTACCTTGAATAAAACCAGATTGATCTTGAGGTTGCTGACTAATTACTACTGGTGTACCAGCTGTAGTAACATTTGTATTACTACCTGAATATGAAGTAGTAGCACCTGTAACCGTACCATTTGTGGCATAACCTGTACCTGCTACTTCTCCTGATTTTGTAGTACTTTCTATATGACCTGCTTCTCTTACATCCGGACAAGAATCGTTGTCTGAATCTGTATCTTGATGATCAGGTGTACCATCTAAATCTGTATCGAAATTATCGTTAATTCCGTCTGAATTTGTATCAACAAAACCTAAATAATCTGGATCTTTATAATCTGGAGTTCCATCATTATCTGAATCTGCGTCTGGATCTACATTACCTGGCGTTTCAGCTGTATCTAAAATACCATCATTATCATCATCTAAATCTAAAGCATCAGCAACGCCATCATTATCATTGTCTAAAATGTCTCTGTAATCTACATCTCCACCAGTATTTAAATCTCCATCTTCATCTGCAAAATCTGTTTTTGGGTCATTATATATTCCATTAGTGTCATCATATCCGTCTATACTTTCAGAAGTGTTTTCTAATCCATTTACACCTGTAGTTCCGTTAGTTTTTCCATCTCCATTAGTATCTAATGCAGCATTTCCTACCTCTACAATATCTTTTAAAGTATCGTTATCTGAGTCTAAATCTAAATAATCTGGTGTTCCGTCATTATCTGTATCAACAGGAACAACAGCAGTTCCAACTCCGTTTGTAGAATCATAAGCATCATTTAAACCATCTTCATCTGTATCATTTGCTGCTGGTAGAATGTAACCCAAAGTACTTTGTGCCTCTACATTATCTCGGAATAGAATCATCATCTGAATCTAAATCTAGATAATTTGGTAAACTATCTCCGTCTGTATTAGGTATTGTTAATTTTTCACCTGGGTTTAAAGCAGTATCTGCGTTACCATTTCTATCATCATAAGGGTCAATTGCATCTATCAACCCATCAGAATCTACATCATTTAACGACCCTGCACCATATCTTCCATCTCCATCTGGATCTATTCCTCCGGCTTCAATTACATCTGTTATTCCGTCATTATCAGAATCTAAATCTACAAAGTTAGGATTGTCTGCTCCTGCAGTATTTGGTATTGTTAAACTTGAAGTCTCGCTAGTTCCTGTTGTTGCTGTGTCTCGGTGAAACTGCTAAAGGAATTCCTTTAGAATTTACTTCTGTACTATCTAAAACACCTGTTCCTGGTTGTCCATTTCCTTCGGGTCATCTGTTCCTCCTGCTTCAATGTAATCTGTAATACCGTCATTATCTGAATCTAAATCAAAATAATTAGGTATCCCATCTCCATCTTTATCAGACGGATTTGTTCTTGGATTATTATCACCATCTTCATTAAAATCTTCATCAACATCTAAAATACCATCGTTATCATCATCTAAATCTACGATGTCATTAATTCCGTCACCATCATTATCTTGAGTAGAAGACTCTCTCCAGTCTCTATCTCCTCCAATAGGATCTGTATCTGGCTGTGTTTTTGCACCACCATTTACGCCAGATTGATCTCCGTTTGTTGCATTATTTGCTGTTGATATTCCTGAAACATTATCAAAAATATCTGCTAAACCATCATTATCTGAATCTGTAAAATTAGCTGGATCTATAATTCCATTTGCATCTGCATCTAAAACAGCATCTATAGAATTGTCTATATTGTTCTCAGAAATATCAAATATCCCATCATTTTCAGAATCTGTATCTGCGTAATCTGGTGCAGAACCACCATCTGTGTTTGTATAACCAATTCCTGTTCCTCCGTTATCTACATCATAATTATTATCTAAACCATCGCCGTCTGTATCTACTCCTGAAGGAGCAATATAACCTGTAGTTGATTGTCCTTCTATATTATCAATAATTCCGTCATTATCAATATCTATATCTAAATAATTTTTTACACCATCACCGTCTCTATCTTGATTAAATCCAAAACCTCCTAAAATATTACCAGCAGAATCTGGGTCATTAGTATCTGCTAAACCATCTGCATCTGCATCTGCTGGTATTCCTGTACCAACAATACCATTATTATCTCCATCTGTTACTTGAAAATTCCCTTCAAAAGTATCTCGGTAATCCATCGCCATCTGAATCTAAATCTAAATAATTAGGAATTGTATCTGTATCTGAATTTAAAAATGTTGGAAAAGTTCCTTCATTATCTATAGTGTCATGCCAACCATTATTGTTTGCATCAACAAAACCATCTACAATACCATCGTTAGCGGTATCATTATAAGTTATATTATTAGAAAAAGCTTCTTCTGTATCTGAAATACCGTCGTTATCTGAATCTCTATCTAAAAAGTTAAATAAGTTTGTATTTATATCTGATGCAGCATCTGTATTTATTGGATTATTTGCTGCAACACCACTTTCTGCGGCAGTTTCTAAACCATCTGCAAAACCGTTTGCACCAACACTAACTGCTGCTGCATCTGCAATACCGTCATTATTTGTGTCTGCATAACCCGCTTCTAAAACATCTGGAATAGCATCGTTATCTGAATCTAAATCTAAGTGATTTGGAATTCCGTCACCATCAAAATCAAAACCTGCAACGATACCGTTTCCGTCTAATGTTCCAGAATCTGCATCTAAGTAATTTGGAGTTCCATCATTATCTGCATCAGCAGTTGGATCTGTACCTAATCCTTCAACAGTATCTAAAATTCCATCATTATCAGAATCTAAATCTGCTATATCTGCTACACCATCATTATCTGAATCTACATTTATTGTAATTGTTAATGTTGATGAAGCTGTTCCTGGTGTTCCGGGGTTATTATCTGTAATGTTATATGTTGTTACTGGTACTGGCCCGAATAATTTGCTGTCGGAACAAACTCATAACTACCATCAGAATTAATTTGCAAAGTACCAACTCCTGCAATAGTTGCAGTTTGTCCTGCGTTATAATTTGTTGCGTCTCCTGCAATAGTAAAAGTGGTTACATTTAAAGTGGTTCCTGCATCAACGTCAGAGTCATTATTTAAAACTCCGTTTGCAGCATTAACTGTTAATGTTGTGTTTTCTGTAGTTGAATTTACATCTGCATTTGCTTCAGGAACGTCATTTACAGATGTTATTGAAATATCTAGTAAAGCTTCATTAGATGCAAAACCACTATCATCATTTATTGTATAGTTGATGTCTGCATCGCCATTAAAATTATCTTCAGGAGTAAAAGTTACATTACCTGCAGCATCTACAGTGTAAGTTCCTTTACCTGCAATTACTAAAGGATTTCCTGTTTCTCCTGTATTTCCTGCATCTGTAGGATCTATTAAAATTATTGTTGATGGCACAACATTGCCATCTTCATCTGTATCATTATTACCAATTGTTGCAATATTAACAGGGTTATCTTCTAATGCAGTTCCTGCGTCTGAATTTGCAACTGGTAAATCGTTTACAGCTGTTATTGTTATATCTGCTGTGCCTGTTACTGGTGCTGCTATTCCGTCTGAAACTGTGTACGTAAATTCTCCCGGATCTGCTACTCCGTCGTAAGCTGTTGGTGCATCATAAATTAGACCATCTACCTCTGCTGGAGTTAAATTAGAATTGTTTGCAACAACGTCTCCGTTTGCTTTTTTAACAATTCCTAAATTTGGCAAACCTGTAACTGTTATTGTAATTGCATTTGCATCTGGATCTGAAGGCGCCGTTAAACCTAATGATGTACCCGTACTTTCTTCTGCAACAGTAATTGCGTTGCTACTTGCTACTGGCGGATCATTTGTAAAAACAGTTAATGTACCTGCATCTGAAATTGTAGGACAAGCATAAGTAGATTTAGAAACAACAACTCTATATTTGTAATTATTCTGCGCACTTGTTACACCTGTAATAGTTAATGTATTTGTAGCTGTACCGGAATAAACACCACCGTCCAAAACAGTATTGTAAACTGTACCACCATCTGTACTAATCTCCCATTGAAAAATTGTACCATCTGTAGTTACCGTAAAAGTAGTGTTTTCTCCAACTAAAATATTTCTGTTTGGTGGCTGAGCAGTTATAGAAGCTGCTGTACCTGCCGTTGAAACATTTGTATTTGTACCTGTATATGCCGTTGTAAAACCTGTAACTCTACCGTTTGTTGCGTTATAACCTGAACCCTGAACTTCTCCGGGCATTGTTGAGCTTTCTGTATGACCAGCTTCTAATACATCGTTACAACCATCACCATCTGCATCTGTATCAAATTGATCTATAGTTCCGTCTAAATCTATATCATATCTATCGTCTATGTTATCAGAATTTGAATCTACAAAACCGGAAATTGCAGGATCTTGGTAATCTAAAACTCCGTTATCATTAGTATCAACAATCGGGTCTCCGCTTGACGCATTTTCTGCCGAATCTAAAATACCATCATTATCATCATCTAAATCACAACCATCTGCAACACCATCATTATCGTTATCTAAATTATCATCAAAACCATTACATTCATCCACAGAATCTAAAACTCCGTCACCATCTGTATCTCCATCTACAACTACAATAATTTGTGCAGTTTCGCAATTATTTGCATTTGAACTATCACAAATTTTATAAACTAATGTATAACTTCCTGTTGCAGAATTTGCTGGTACAGATACTAAACCATCTGCATTAATTGTAGCACCGGTTAAGCCGTCTAAATCTATTAATGAGACTGTAACATTGGTAGAAGTTGCTGTTACACCATCTATTGTATCATTTATAAAAACATTACCAGCAGTTCCGCCATTAATACCATTTACAGCTGTTGCTGAAAAATCATCATTTGTTGCAACAATATTTGATATTGCAAATACTGATGCAAATGAAATATCATCTTCATGAACATTTTCTGTATGAGCTGCAGTTTCTGCCGTAGTAATTTCTGTACTTGTAACACTAAATACATTATCTACTTTTGTAGCTGTAATATCTGCTGCAGTAATTGTGTAAGAACCTGTGTACACCCAGCTCTCATCTGCATCTAAAATACTATTGTTATTTAAGTCTCCGCTATTTAATGTCATAGCAGTTCCTTTAGAGCTTGAAATCGCTACATTATTTAAAGGAATTGCACCGAATTATATACCGCAACGCTATAATTAATTATATCGCCGGCATTTTTACTTCCGTCTGGAGTAGTTGCATTTGGCACAATTGTAATCGTTTGAGCGAAACTTGCGCTAATTGAAATAAATAAGAATGCGACAAGCAGAAATAACTGCCTTGTCTTTTTACTAAATTTATTTTTCAAGTTGAAAAGTGTGTACATTTTTTCCATCTTTTTAAATTTATTTTTTAATTATTACTGTTAGGTGTAGAATCTTTATCTGTTTCTGATGTAGAAAAGATTTCTGTATTGTTTGTAATAATTACACCTAAAGTATTTATTGTTGCTGCTATTTTAAGTTCTACAGAGTCATTAATTCCTATTGTAAGAGAACTTAAATCCCAAATACCAGTTGTTGGGTTGTAAGTTGTATTTGTTGCAATTACAGAACTTGCTGCATTGTATGTTAAACCTGCTGGAAGTAAATCTCTTACCTGAACATTTGTTGCAGGTTGAGGCCCCGAGTTAGTTAACACCAATGTAAATATTACTGTTTCACCAATCTTTAAAATTGGTTTATCAACCTTTTTTGTTATGTTTAAATCTATAGCACAAGCTAAACTTACATTTGCATCTTTAACATCGTTTGTAGAAGCTTGAGTAAAACCAGTTGCTCCTTGGCCACTAACAATAGGACTTCCGCTTGCATCTACATTAGCCCCTAAATTTTGTGAACTTCCACCAACACTACCACCTGTTAAAGTTGATAATTTATCTAAAGTTAATGTTGCTGCACCTTCAATTGCATCTCGGACATCCGTCATTGTCTGAATCTGTGTCAAAAGAATCTATAATACCGTCATTGTCTGTATCACAATAAAGATAAATACCAAAAGCTACAGCTTGTTGAGCAGTACCCGGACTATTTACAGAAACGTTAATTGATGTTGAATTTTTAGAAAAATATAAACTATTCCCTCGATCATCATCATCAAAAGTATCTACTACTGTTAATCTTTGATTACTGGTCGTAAAGTCTCCAAATGTTGTTCCTCCAAGACCAATATTCCCTTCTAGAAATGTCCAGTTTCCTCCATTAGAATCAAAAATTATAGATTCGCCTCCAGCTGCTGTTGTACTTTCAGAGTCTATTGCTATAATATCTAAAGGATATGGCATCCCATTTTTGGTAGCAGTAAAATCAACAGTAAACGAAAAAGAAGTAGTTGCAGCATCTCCATACAAACTTTCTTGTGTACCGAAGTATTATATAAGTCTCCAATTAAAGCTTGAGGCCAAGTTTTTAAATCGCTAGTATTTACCCCTCCCCCTGTTGCAACAACATTAGAAAAAGTAGCAGTAATAATAAGATTATTAATGGTAAAAGTTTGTGTATCCCCATTATTTAAGGAGCCTCCGATGTCTGACCAATTAAAAATATATAATTGATCTTGAAAAGCTCCAGTACCTGATGTTGAGTTTGCATAACTAGGCTGATCGCAACGCTCTTCTGATAGATCTAAAATCCCATCATTATCATCATCTACATCTACCGCATCTGGTATGCCGTCTTTATCATTATCATCACAAGTAATAACTGCTGTATTTAAATAATAAGCGTTTGGTGTTGCATAAGAAGCTGTTGTTACTTTCCCTTCTGCATTAACCGCAGGAGCGCCGAGCCATAAAATCCATTATTATCTGAATCTGCATCTGCTAAACCATTATAATAAGCCTCATCTGCATCTGAACATCCATCATTATCACTATCTGAATCTAAATAGTTTGGTATTCCGTCTTTATCAAAATCACATGGTGCTTCTTCACTATATCTAAACTCGTCAATACCAAAATTATCTGCACCAAAACTATCTGTAATATAAGTTGAACTATGCCTAATTTCTATAGTAGAAACTGGTCTTGGTTGAATAAAACCAATAAAAGTTTCTAAATTTTGACCTACAGTAATGTTAGATAAAAAATTACCTGCACCGTCTTTTAAGGTAACCAAGCCGAAATTGCAGAACCAACCGATTTATCTGGACCAATTTTAAATATAAGTATTCCGTCTGCATAAATTCCCCATTCATCTTCAAAACTACCAGCCGAACCATGATCAAAATAATCTACCAAATCAAAACCGAAGCTGTAAACCGGATTTGTAAAATTAATAAATACACTTGTTGTTAAATTTTGATCCGTTTCTGATCTAGCGTCTCCAGGAACAATTGAATAACCGTGAACTGAAGCCCCGGATATAAATGAATCTGCATTTGTTACACTTATGCCAACTGCACTTGTATTCGCAGCAGCACTAACATCTGAACTTATAGTAAGTGATCCGTTAGAAAATGTTGTACTTGTAAAGTCACTTTCAGATACTACAACACTTCCTGCCTCTGATATTGCACCGGACCAACCAGATTCTATATATCCATTTGCATTTATGTTATTTGAAACTGAAAAATATCGCCCGTGAGAACTCTGATAATAAGATGCATCTGCGGCTGCACTTAAAGGAGTCACGGGGCATTCTATAGAATCTAAAATACCATCATTATCATCATCTAAATCTACACTATCTGGCACACCGTCATTATCTGTGTCATAACAAGCAGATACTGTTTCATCTAAATAAACAGCATTAGGAGTATTGTAAGACGCACCTACAACCCTACCTTGTCCATCTACCGTTACGGCGCCATTACCATAAAATCCATCATTGTCACCATCTACTCTTAAAGTTGTTCCAAAATATGCTTCGTTTGCATCTGAACAACCATCGTTATCAGAATCTGTATCTAAATAATTTAAAATACCATCTCCATCAGTATCACATGAACCCGTTCCATAGACAAAATTATCTATACCGTGCGGATCTCTTGCTGATGAGGATATACTACCTGATTCTACTCTATGTATAACTTGTATCTGAGTAATTGGTGTTTGTGAGATAAAACCAATTGTATTCTCTATATTTTGACCAGCAACTACAGAACCAACATTAGTACCACTACCATCGATGACATTTAAATTACCTGTACCATCATCACCCAAAAATCCTCCTGTAAAACCTACATACTCTACACCGTTAATAACCAAGGAATAAGTACTTACTGGATTACCTGTTGTTATAGTGTCAAAAATATCGACCAAATCAAAACTAAATGCAGTAACTGGTGTTGTAAAGTTAATTGTTGCTGTATATGTATCACCTGCTTGCCCTCCTTGATATGGTAAAACATAAACACCTTCACCAACATTTCCTGAAAAGAAATTTGAAGCTGTTGTAGTTCTAAATTGATCATTGTTGGTAGGCGAACTATAATTTACCTCATAAGTTATTGTACCATTGGCAAAAGAAACCGTAGAATTAGATGCCGAACCTGCACCAGTTGCTCCTGTTACACTAAATTCATCTGGACCGCTTAATACTGTTAAAGAAACACCTTTTTCAAAAGCTGCTTTTTCAAAACCAGACTCTTTATACCCTAATGCATTAGTATTGTTACCGGCAACATAAAAATCATAAATATCTCTACTATATGATATTGCATCTGCTTCAGGTAAAGCTGCACCTGAAATTGATTGACATTCATCAATATCTAAAACACCATCATTATCATCATCTAAATCATTTATATCTAACACTCCGTCTCCGTCTGAATCTAGGGGACCAGGTAGTTGAAATGTTACATTTATATTGTCAACTGCAATATCACTAGTAAACTGAGTACCTCTAGTTGCTTGAAATCTTAATTTAACAAGTTTCTTATCAAAATAACTCAAATTTATCGGGTTTGTTCTTAACCAATTATTACCTTGATTACCCGTTATTGTAAAAACGTTGGTTAAAGTACCTTCATAATCTACAAAAACATCTAAAGACCCCATAGCGTTTGCATCTATTGAATTGGCCCACATGTGAAAATCGAAAACTAATTGTACATTTTCTTTACCTCTAAAATCATACTCCTTCTCTATCCAAGCCACATCTCCAGTGGTACCACCTGTTGCCTCATAATAAATATATGTTGCGCTTCCGGAGCCTGTTGTTGGCCCAGTATTTGGACTTGGCGTAGAACCAGTAGTTCTTACCCAATCACTTTGGTCTCCTGCAATGTTTACCCAGCTATCAAAAGATGTTTCAAAAGTATCTTGAGCCAAAGATGTATTTGTACTTGCAAAAGCAAACAACAGCATTAGAAAAACTGGTAGTAAAGTCGCATTCTTTCTTGTTAAAGAAAAATTATTCTTCAACTTAGATATGCTATGTGATATGTAATTTTTCATAATCATATATAATTGTATATAACCTTTAACCTGTTATCGCCCATAGCAATTACAGATTTGTATTTGTAAAAAGAAATGTATTCTTGTGTAAGAAAAAAATTTTCTGAAAACCTTAAAACCAAAGCACAGATAAAATTACTCTTCTTTAAAAAGGGAAGTGATGTTAGAAGTAATTTTGATTTCATACGCTTTTCGGGGGTTAAAAAGTACAATCATAACAAATTTAATAAAAATTTATAATATTTATTAACAAATGTTAATGTTTTTCTTAAAAGCAAAATTAAAATATAAGAGTATATTAAAATAAATCTATCGATAAGATTCATTTTAAGACCGATGAAGTGCAGTATTGCTTAGTTTTCTGAATTTGGAAAAGAGTCTAAATCCTTTTGTTCTGTCTTAAAAATTTCTGTTTTATTTACTATTAAAACATTTAAATCTGTAACTTTTGCTCTGATTTTTAAAACAATTGAATTGTTTTGTAATAAATCTAGAGCAGAAACATCCCAAATTCCGGTAGTGGAATTATAAGTTGTATTTACAGGTATTTCTGAACCTAAGGCTACATATTCTAAACCGAGATGGTAATAAATCCTTAACTTGAATACCTGTAGCTGTATCTGGACCTTTGTTACTTAAAGTAAGCGTAAAAGTTACAATATCATTTAATTTTACAACTGATTTGTCAACTGTTTTATTTAAAGACAAATCTATTTTTTTAGAAACTAACGTAAAACTTTCTATTAAATCATCCGCAGAGTCGTTACTATCTACTTGATCTTGTGTATTAGAAACTACATTAGAAAAAACACCTTCTTCAAGCTTATTAGGTACTTTAGATACAAATTTTAAAGTAAACAATTCTCCAGCTTCCATAGTACCAATTGTCCAATCTGGACTTACCCAAGTACCTTGACTTGGAGTAACACTAATTAAATCTAACTGTGTTGGAAAAATATCTCGAATCACTAAATTAGTTACAGGAAACAAACCAAAACTTTGAACCGTAACCGTAAAATTTACCTCGTCTCCGTCTGTTAAATCACCTGAAATATCGGAAGTTTTTTTCACTACAATATCCGGATCACAATTAAAAACGTCTACAGTTCTAGAAGAATAAGAACAGGTACCTTCTGTAACAACTAAATAATATTCTCCAATACTATCTGGTGTATAGACTGCAGATGTTGCACCCGCAATTATATTTCCGTTTTTATACCATTGGTAAGCATCAAAATTTTTAGTGCTTTCTTCTAAATTTCCTGCCGGAAAACAACCACCACCAGTAATTTCTACACCAACAACTGGCACAGTATCAAAACCAGAAAAATAACCCGCCAAACCAGCGTTAGCACCTAAACTCATAAAAGTACCAACAGCTATTGGCCCGGAAGAATTAACATCTATTTCACCAGACAAACCGTTTACATAAAAAGTTTTCCAATCTGAGGTTCCTGCAGGAAAAACAGGTGTTGGTAAAGGTACTAAAACACCATTTTCTCTAACTTTTATATTTGTATTTGGCGTTAATGCAGATGCTATAATTGTAATTGCAGACTCGTTTGTTAGAAAACCAGCAACTCTATCTATATCTGATATTTCATCCATTAAATTTGGAAGTAAACAATTAACTGGTGCAATAAAATTCATACCAATTGTTTGAATTTTATTTCCTGGTGCACCTTGCAAACATTGATATGCATAAGCCTCTCTAGATGTTGTAACAAACATACTTGCCCCAGCACTTGTAGAAGAGTAATTACTACCCGGAATCTCTAAATATTCGCCGTCATTTATTGTTCCTATTAAATTTCCGCCAGCAAAAACTTGTGTATTATTTTGTGTTGCAACAATTATAGGAAACTCTGTTTCATTTGCACCATTTCCTCTAACAAAAACATATTCTCTACCAAGATTTTCTACTGCTACAGGTTGATCTATACCAACATCTCTACTTTGGCTTCCGGTTCTTACACCTACGTTTAGTCCACCATTACTTATAACTATTGGTTTTGTTGCTTCAATCTTAGCACCTAACCAACCGTCTACATTAGAAGCACTTTGATTCTTTACAGCTTCTAATACAAAAGATTGCCCTTTATTAAGACTTATCGTTTGAGAAGTACCTGTAATACCTCCTGCATTTGTTCCTTTTCTAAATCTAACACCACTATCATATCCCGAAACCGTTACAACTGTTCCGTCTTCTGTAGCCATCATACCAAGGGTTGTAGACAATTTTCTATTATTATTATCTTCTGCTCTGTTTGGTATTCCTCCCCATCTAAACTCTGTTCCTTTAGCTTTTGAACCTTTTGAAGTTAAAGAACCGGCTTGTGCACCAGATCTTCCTCTATAATTTACATAAAATTTTTGCCCGCCAGGAGCAATAATTCTTAAACCTGCAGTTGATAAAACTTCTCCGGTATTTGCATTTGAAACTAAAGTTATATTATTATCTCCGTTACCTAAACCGTTAGAATTATCAAATATTTTACCGGAACCTTTAACTAAACCTGTAAGAGTTAACAATGGAGTTGTACTATTACCTCTATAAATCTCTATGGGAAAAGGTGTCGTTTCTGAGTTGAAAAATATACCGCTTGCTGCTGTATACCTGCGTTATTAAAAACTTGTTTTAAGGGCGGTAAATAATGCTCACTATCTAATTGAGCATAATTATTTGACACACAAAACAATGCAATTATAAATGTAAAAAATAATTTTATTGAAGTAAATTTTAACAAAGGCACTTTTAAACTCAAACTAGTTTTTTAAATGATGATTCTAATTACATAAAGTTCAAATTTATGCATTTTTATTTACATAGATAGGTAGCTTTTACATTCCTCGCTCTTTCTTTATTCGGTCGTAAGCTTCTTGTATCCTTTGAAATTTTTCATTTGCACCTTTTAAATGCTCTTCGCCCAAGTCTTGTAATTTATCTGGATGGTATTTTTTAACCATTTTTCTGTATGCCTTTTTAACCTCGGCGTCTGTTACAGATTTCGAAATTTCTAAAATCTTGTATGCATTATCAGACTCATCATAAAACATTGCTTTTATAGAAATATAATCTTTATCATTAATATATAAATAACCTGCAATTTTTCTAATTTCTTCTACTTCGCTCTCAGTAACAAAACCATCTGCTTTCGCAATACCAAATAAGAAATGTATTAATTGCAATCTAGATGCATGAGGCATGTGTTGCCTAATTTGAATACAGACTTGGCGTGCAGAAATATCTTTTTTAACAATACCGTTAAACAACTTAAAAGCACTATTTGCTCTTTGTTTACCATACATGTTTACAAACTGATTTCTTACAAAAGAAAGTTCTTTCTCGTCTATTTTACCATCAGATTTTATTACAATAGACGCTAAAACAAGTAAACTCATTTCAAAATCTCCGAGACTGTGTATTATTACCGCCTCTTGATTTACCGAATTTCTTTGCCTTTCGTAATCTATTCTTTCTTGCTTTAAATCATCTTCAGAAAAACCATCTACAAAACTACCTATTGCAAAACCAATTGCAGCACCTATTGGCCCTCCAAAAGTAAATCCTAAACCTGCACCTAACCATTTTGTAAAATTTCCCATATTCTTTTTTTGTATGTTTTCAAAGATATGAAAACTACATTTTTTAAGACAAAAATTAGTGCATCAATTTTATTGATATATGCATTGAAACATCAATATCTATAAAGTTGAATTTTACTGAACTAATACTTATCTTTGTACTTTAAAATAAACAATTATGTATCCAGAAGAATTAGTAAAACCAATGCGTGATGAGTTAATTAACGCTGGTTTTGAAGCATTATATACAAGTGAAGACGTTGAAAACGCAATGTCTAAAGAAGGTACAACTTTAGTAATGGTTAACTCTGTTTGTGGTTGTGCTGCTGGTACTGCAAGACCAGGTGCAATTGCCTCTTTAGGAGCAGATAAAACACCAACAAACTTAACAACTGTTTTTGCAGGTGTAGAGAAAGAATCTACACAAAAAGCACGTGAGTTTATGGTTCCTTTTCCTCCTTCTTCACCAGCAATTGCCTTATTTAAAGATGGTAATTTAGTGCATATGTTAGAAAGACACCATATAGAAGGTAGATCTGCACAAATGATTGCTCAAAATTTAGCGCAAGCATACGAAGAATTTTGTTAAGCAACTTATATTAAAGAATTCAAAAATCCATTCTAATTAAGAATGGATTTTTTATTTTTACTAAAATTATTAAAATGGCATTTACAACATATACTAAACAAGAGCTTACAAAAAAGCTAAAGACTCAAAAAAATGTTTGCAATAAAGTGTGTTGTAATTGTTTTAATGATTTTCTTTTCAATATTTTCTACTATAGAAAACGGTATGTCTTTTCATACATTTTTACCATTATTTTTTATACCGATGAGCATCTATATGTTTATAGAAATGAAAAAAATAAAAACAGAATTAGTTTCTAGAAAGTAAAAAATGAATCAAGAAAAAATTATTACAGCAACAATTGCATTTGTAAAAGAAGAATTAAAAAATGCTGAAGGTGGGCACGATTGGTTTCATATAGAACGTGTTTTTAAAAATGCAATATTAATTTCTAAAGAAGAAAATGTAGATGTTTTTGTTGTTTCTTTGGCTGCTTTATTACACGATATTGCAGATCCAAAATTTCATAACGGAGACGAAACAATAGGGCCCAAAATTGCAAACGATTTTCTTAAAAATCAAAACGTTGAACCTACAATCATTAAACACGTTGTAGACATTATAAATAACATTTCTTTTAAAAACTCTTTCGAAAATACTAAAGCCAATTTTAATTCTAAAGAATTAGAAGTTGTTCAAGATGCAGATAGATTAGACGCAATTGGTGCCATTGGTATTGCAAGATGTTTTAATTATGGTGGTTTTAAAAATAGAGCGCTTTACGACCCGGAAATTATTCCTAATTTAAATATGACAAAAGAGAAATATAAAAACTCTAGCGCACCAACCATCAATCATTTTTATGAAAAACTTTTACTTCTAAAAGATAAAATGAATACTACGTCCGGAAAAAAGATTGTTGCAGAAAGACATCTTTTTATGGAAACTTTTTTAAAACAATTTTATGAAGAGTGGAATGGTGTTAAATAACTAAAAATTATAATTTAGACAAAATCAATAATCAGAATTTATAATTTTTAACACCTTAAAACGGTTTTTAAAGTAGTTTTTATTTTATCAAACCCAATTACAAAACCTAACTTAAATAAAGCTATTAGAATCCTTTATTTTAATTTTTCTGATGAAATTGGATAAAATCTAAAGTTCTAAACTAATTTTTTCTCTACTGAACTAAATTCAACATTTCACTTCTATACTTTGAAGCAGATTTCCCCGTAAATTCTTTAAACAATTTATTAAAGTGAGAAAAATTGTTAAAACCACACTCATAACAAATATCTGTAATACTCATATTACTTTCTGATAATAATTTTGTTGCATGCACAACTCTATATTCATTTACCAACTTGGTAAAAGTTTTAGAGGTTGTTTTTTTAAAGAATCTACAAAACGCCGGAACCGTCATACTTACTAAGCCCGCAATTTCATCTAAACTTATATGTTGATTAAAGTTCTCGTTAATATGTTTAAATATAATATCAATCTTACTGCTGTCTTGCGGCTGTGTTTCAAAAGCAAAACCATCTGCATTTAAAATGGTGTAATCATCTGTTAAAGCCAATTCTTTTAAAATATGCAAAAAAGAAATAATTCTACTTGCTCCTTCTAAATCTGCTAACTCTTCTATTTTAGCACCAATTCTCTTTTTAATTTCAATATTAAAACGGATTCCTTTTTTTGCACGCTCAAATAATTGATCAATGGCAATCATTTCCGGAATCTTAAAAAATTCTGCTCCTAAAAAATCGGCTTAAACTGTATTAAGGTTTCAGAACCATTTGTAGTTAATCGATCTGTAAAACCTAAATGTGGCAAATTAGAACCAATAAGTACTAATTGACTATTATTAAAATAACTTATATGGTTACCAATATGTCTTTTACCTTTTCCTTTATTAACGTATACAATTTCTATTTCCGGATGAAAATGCCAAAATGCTTTATTCTCCTTTAAAAACTGTACGTGTTTTTTAACCAACAAAGAACTACCAAAACTTGGCGTAATTTTTTCTAAAGTAGGTTTTGTTTTCATTTAAATAATTTAAGCTACAAAATTACAACACTTAAATGTAATAAAATATATAAAATTAACTTTATTGTATACTAAATTAACCTACAACGAAATAGTCGGTATTTTTGATGATAATTTAGCATATATATTAATCAATTTTGATGTTTTTGGGGTTGTAAAACCGCCATACATTTGTAGTGTTAATAATCATTAAATGAAAAACAATGAAAACAACAATTAAAAAGTACTTAGTAGTAGTAGTTATGATGTTAGGAACATTAATGAACTACGCAAACGTAAATAGTAACTCTATAGACGTTGTAAAAGGAAAGAGAGTAAGATTAGAGTATAGAACTGTAAAAAAGGGACATACTTTATCTATAAAGAACGAAAACGGAACAGTAATTTATACTCAGGTAATTAAAAATACAGGTTCATTTTCTCAGATATTTGATTTATCTAAATTAGAAAAAGGAAATTACACTACAGAATTAGAAAAAGATTTCGAAATAATAGTAAAATACTTTACTGTAAACGATGGTGAAATTTCTTTTAACGACGAAAAAACAATCTTTAAACCAGTAATTAGAGCAGAAGACGACACAGTTTATGTATCTAAAATTACATTCGAAAAAGAGCCAGTAAAAGTAGAGTTATACTACGAAAACGAAATTATTTTTTCTGAAACTGTTACAAATACAGAAGATGTATTAAGTAGAGTTTATAAAGTATCAAAAGAAATAAAAGGAGACTACAAAGTGGTTATAAAAAGTGATAATAGATCTTACGAACAAGATTTTAATCTATAAAAATTTAGTTAATTGTTTCATCAGATTACTGCTATAATTTGATGCAAAAAGCGAACCTTGATTGGTTCGCTTTTTTTATGCTGTTTTTTAAAATTATTTTCCTGGAAAATTTGCTTTTCTTTTTCTAAAAATGCAGTAGTACCTTCTTTAAAATCTTCTGTGCCAAAACAGTTACCAAAAGCTTCTATTTCTGTATTAAAACCATTTACACCATCTTTATAATTAGCATTTACAGCACTTATTGCTGCACTTATTGCAACAGATGAATTTCTTAAAATTTTAGATGCCAATTTTTCTGCTAAAGGCATTAATTCTTCTTGGGTAGTTACATAATTAACCAAACCATTTTGCTTTGCTTCTTCTGCAGATATCATACCGGCTGTCATAATCATTTCCATAGCTTTACCTTTACCAACCAATTGCGGTAAACGTTGTGTACCACCATAACCTGGTATTACACCTAAAGAAACTTCGGTAATCCCATTTTAGCATTATCAGAAGCAATTCTAAAATGACACGCCATTGCCAATTCTAAACCACCACCAAGCGCAAAACCATTTACAACAGCAATTACAGGTGTTGCCAAATTTTCTACAAAATCGAATAACATTTCTTGTCCTGCTTTTGCCAAACTACCACCTTCTTCAATAGAAAAGTCAGAAAATTCAGAAATATCTGCTCCGGCAACAAATGCTTTATCTCCGCTACCAGTTACTAGAATTGTTTTTACATTTGTATCGTTATCTAAACTTTTAAAAGCAAGATGCAACTCTTCTATAGTTGCTTTGTTTAAGGCATTTAATTTTTTTGGTCTATTAATAATTACTTTGGCTAAAGCCGCTGATTTTTCAACTAATATATTATCAAAATTCATGTAATGTATATTTATTATTAAATTGTAATTCGTCTTTATTTTTTGGCAAGGTTACGGTAAATACAGTTCCTTCACCTTCAGTAGAAGTAAAAGATATTTTACCATCGTATGCTTCTATAATATTTTTAATCATTGCTAAACCTAATCCCATTCCGCTAGATTTTGTGGTAAATTTTGGTTCGAAAATTAAATCTTTTACATCATTAGAAATTCCTTTTCCGTTATCAGAAACAACAATTTTTATTTTATTCTGATGCTCTAAAACCTCGACTTGTATTAACGGATTTTCTTCATTCTCTGTAGCTTGTATAGCATTTTTAACCAAATTAGTTACAATTCTAATTAACTGGGTTTTATCTAAAAAAGCAAATAATTCTTTGTTTTCTCGGAAGATATTTTATCGATTTTTCATTAAATATATCTAAAGCCAACTTAACAACACTAATTACTTCTATTTCTTCTTTTTTCTGAGTTGGCATTTTTGCAAAGTCAGAAAATGCAGATGCAATAGAACTCATAACATCTATTTGCTGAATTAAAGTTTGACTATATTCTGCTAATTTTTCTTTAATATTTTCGTCTTCTGGATTAAATTTTCTCTCGAAACTTTGTACCGATAAACGCATTGGTGTTAACGGGTTTTTTATTTCGTGAGCCACTTGTTTTGCCATTTCTCTCCAGGCCTGTTCCCTCTCGCTTCTAGCTAATTTGGCTGCACTTTCTTCTAGTTGATCAATCATATTATTATACGCAGCAACCAAAACTTCAATTTCTGAGCTTGCTTTGTTTAATATAATTTTCTCGTTTCTTTCATTCAAACGTGTTTGCTGCATTTTGTCTGAAATTGTTTTAATAGAACGTGTTATATAACTAGATAAAAAATAAGCTAAAGATATTGCTACTAAAAACATTAGTGCGTACACCAAACTTAGCCTGTAAATAAATTCTTTTAATTC
Source organism: Polaribacter sp. HA6-7 (assembly GCF_055693625.1). Taxonomy (NCBI): domain Bacteria; kingdom Pseudomonadati; phylum Bacteroidota; class Flavobacteriia; order Flavobacteriales; family Flavobacteriaceae; genus Polaribacter; species Polaribacter sp. HA6-7. The sequence goes on along the minus strand of NZ_CM146338.1, from coordinate 144,299 downwards.
GTGTTCTATTTCTGAATTGTCTTGAGTAAATTGTAATTCTAAAATACCAATTCTTTTAAATTTTGGATCTGTGATATAAGAATATGATGTTTGATATCCTGTACCATCAATTTGTTTGTTTTTAAAAATTCTATGATTCGAATTTTGAGCCAATTCAGTTACAATAAAATCTGTTAAAGGCGTATTATCTATCTTTTCGAAAGCGTTACCAAAAGAGGTTTTTAGCATCTTACCTTCTAAGTCATAAATAGTAATGTTTAATTTATTTATAGATGAAATTTCGTAAATTCTATTCTGAAAAATTTTTGGAAGATTTTCTGTTTTTACAGCATACGTAGTTTTATTTGTAAGCTCTAATTCTATGGTTTTTTTGGCAATGGCTTCTTTACGCTCAAACCTTTGTATATTATAGTCTTTTGTTTGCTCGTCGTATTGATAAACAGTAACCACCGTAATTAATACTGATGCCAGCAGTACCAACAAAATCATCGATAAGAAAATACGTATTCTTAAAGATATGTTTTTAAATAAACTCAAATTATTCAGTTTTAATTTCTTTCGTTTTCATTGTTAAAAAATCATCTGCAACACCATCGTTATCCCAATCGTATTTGCTTTCTCCCATAAACCCTTCTTCTGTTTTTGTGATTTTGTAACTTACCTTCATCTCTTTATTATTATAAAAAAAGAAACCTGTAAAGAATCTCCAACCACATTCCATGTACCATCGGTTTCTAATATTTTCTGATTAGAATTGGTTAAAAACCAAGCTGTAAAAGTACCATCTAAATTGTATTTAGATTGGGCTACTTGTATAGGATTATTATCAAATTTATCTTCAAAAACATTTAAAGAATCTGTATTTTCAAAAGTTGGCATTTCTATTTTTAAATAATTTGTTTCCCAACTTTTTGCCATATACTTTTCTAAGGATTCTTCTTGTTTACAGGCACCAAAAAGCATTCCAAAAATCAATATAAAGAAGAAATAATTTGTTTTCATTTGAAGTTTATTTTAGAAAGGACAAGATAGTTAAATAAAAAGCCATTACAAATACTGTAATGGCTTTATCAATTTCACATTAAAAATATGTTTTCTATTTATGTTTCAACTTCATAATTATTAAATACATAGAAGATACTGCTGTAATTGTATTGGCTAAAATCATGGGTAAACTATTTAAATAAATACCGTAAATAAGCCATAAAACAATACCTAAAAAAAACACAATAAACATTGTTAAAGACAACCCGAAGTATCTTTGGTTTGCCATGTTTTATATACTTGCGGTAAAAAAGATATGGTAGTTAGTAGCGCTGCTAATAAACCAATAATTTCAAAAAAGCGTTCATAATTATTCTTTAATCAGATTTCAAAAAAAGAAGGAATTCAATATTTAAAAATATCAAATTCCTTACTTATTAAAATTTTATATGGTTTTATTAACCTACAATATTTACAATTTTTCCTGGTACAATAATAACTTTTTTGGGTGTTCTACCATCTAATTGTGCTATTGTTTTTTCGTGCCCCATTACTGTTTTCTCGATTTCTTCTTTAGATAAATCTAAAGGAAGTTCTAATGTAAAACGCATTTTACCGTTAAAAGAAATAGGATATACTTTGGCACTTTCTACTAAATGTTTTGCATCAAAAACAGGAAAAGCTGCCGTAGATATAGATTCTTTATTTCCTAATCTACTATACAATTCTTCTGTAATATGTGGTGCATAAGGCGATAATAATACCAATAAAGGTTCTAAGATTTCACGCTTGTTACATTTTAAAGCAGTTAACTCATTTACAGCAATCATAAATGTAGAAACAGATGTGTTAAAAGAGAAATTCTCTATATCTTCTTCTACCTTTTTAATTGTTTTGTGTAATGTTTTTAATTCTTCTTTGGTTGCTTTATCATCAGAAACAGAAAATTCTTCTCCGTTAAAATAAAGTTTCCAAAGCTTCTTTAAAAATGAAGAAACACCAGAAATACCTGAAGTTTTCCATGGTTTTGCTTGCTCTAACGGCCCTAAAAACATTTCGAACAAACGCAATGAATCTGCACCGTACTCTTTTACAATATCATCAGGATTAACAACATTGTACTTAGATTTAGACATTTTTTCTACTTCTCGCCCAACTTTATAAACTCCTTCTTCTAAAATAAATGCGGCATCTTTATACTCTGCATTTAAAGGATGTTCTTTAAATCCTTCGATATCTAAATCATCCGAAGCATTTACCAAAGATACATCTGCGTGCAAAGGTGTTTTAACAATCATTACTAAATCTGCGTAATTAGGATTTAGTAAACCTTTATCTAATAAATAATTTTTAACAACAGTTTCAAATTCGTCATCAGAACTAAATAAGTTTTTAGAAACAAAAATAGCCGGTATTTTCTCGATAACATCGTCGTTAGATTTGTCTATTGCGCAACCGTTTTTAACAAACGGAGTCGCTTTGTAAACAAATGCAGAAGTTCCTAAAATCATACCTTGGTTTATAAGCTTTTTAGCAAACTCATCTACAGGCACAATTCCTTTATCAAACAAGAATTTTTGCCAAAAACGAGCATATAGTAAATGCCCTGTTGCGTGTTCGGAACCACCAATGTATAAATCTACTTCTTTCCAGTAATTTAAAGCTTCTTTGCTTGCAAATTCTTCTGTATTAGAAGCATCCATATAGCGATTAAAGTACCAAGAACTTCCTGCCCACCCAGGCATTGTATTTAATTCTAAAGGATAAACTGTTTTATTCTTTAATTTATCATTAGAAACTACTTTTTTAGCACGAGAATCCCATGCCCATTCTGTTGCATTTCCTAATGGTGGTTTACCATCTTCTGTTGGTAAATATTTTTCTACTTCGGCAACACAATTGGTAAATGTTTTTCATCTATCATTTGTGGCATTCCGTCTTTATAATAAACCGGAAAAGGTTCTCCCCAATAACGTTGTCTACTAAAAACAGCGTCTCTTAATCTGTAGTTTATTTTACCGTAACCAAAACCTCTTTTTTCCATTTCGTAAATGGCAAGTTTTAGTGCTTTTTTATATTTTAATCCTGATAAAAAGTCTGAATTCGCAATTACAGTTCCTTCTTTATCTGTGTGTGCTTCTTTAGAAATATCTACGCCTTCGAAAATATTAGGAATTGGGATACCAAAATGTTTTGCAAAATCATAATCACGTTGATCGCCACAAGGAACCGCCATTACTGCACCTGTACCATAACTTGCTAAAACATAATCTCCAATCCGGATTTGTACCTTTTCACCGGAAAAAGGATGTATAGCATATGCACCTGTAAATGCACCAGAAATTGTTTTTACATCTGCCATTCTATCACGTTCAGATCTTTTAGCTGTTGCAGCAATATAAGCCTCTACTTCTGCTTTTTGAGCGTCTGTTGTAATTTTAGAAACTAGTTCGTGCTCTGGCGCCAACGTCATAAAACTTACACCATAAATGGTATCCGGTCTTGTGGTAAAAACATCAATTTTATATTCGTTTTTCTTTTTAACAACTTCTTTTACAGTTGTTTTTTCAATTTCTTTCGGAAACTGAATTGCTGTATTTATTTCTGATACTACTTTTACAACATTATCTAAAACCTCTTCATTTGTAAAACGTATTACATGAAAACCTTCGTTTTTAAAATAAGTTGTTCTTTCAGCTTCATCTTCTTTACCGGAAAACTCTACTATTAAATTTTTAGCTATACATACAAAATCTACCATAAAAGTACCAATTGTATACTTTTTTCTAAATTTTGATGCTCCTTTTTTGTTCTTTAACTCATTCCAAAGTGTAGTTTCTGCTTTGGTTAAATTTAATCGAACTTCTTTTAAATCTTCTAATTCTTTATAAGATAGTTTTACTTCTGATGATGTATTTACAGCAGTTTCTTCTACTTTAAAAGTCACCATAGCACCTTGCGAACGCCCAATCCAATTGGTTTGAGAATCTTTTAATGGTTGTGGCCAATCTATTTTTTCTAAACCGTCTAACAAACGTTGTGCATAAGCAGAAATTCGCATAGACCATTGCGTCATTTTTTTACGAATTACCGGATGACTTCCTCTTTCTGATACTCCGTTTACAATTTCATCATTTGCCAAAACGGTTCCTAATGCCGGACACCAATTTACTTCTGTATCAGATAAAAAAGTTAAACGATATTGTAATAAAATTTCTTCTTGTTCTTTCGTTGAATAAGCTTTCCATTCATCTGCAGAAAAAATAGCTATATCTTCATCTGAAACTGCATTTACATTTGCGTTTCCTTCTTTATTAAAGATTTTTTCTAAGCTAGAAATATCTTCTGCTTTGTCAGCATCTTTGTTATACCAAGAATTAAATAACTCAATAAAAATAGATTGCGTCCATTTATAGTATTCTGGACTAGAAGTTCTTACTTCTCTGCTCCAATCGAAAGAAAAACCAATCTTATCTAATTGTTTTCTATACGTTGCAATATTTGCTTCTGTAGTTTTTGCAGGGTGTTGCCCTGTTTGTATTGCATATTGTTCTGCAGGCAAACCAAAAGAATCATACCCTTGCGGATGTAATACATTAAAACCTTTATGACGTTTGTAACGTGCATAAATATCACTTGCAATATAGCCTAAAGGATGCCCAACATGTAAACCTGCACCAGACGGATAAGGAAACATATCTAACACGTAATATTTTGGTTTTTCAGAATTATTTTCGGCTTTAAAAGTTTCGTTTTCTGCCCAAAACTTTTGCCAATTTTCTTCTATTTCTTGATGATTATATTGCATTTGATTCTTTTATTATAGGGTGCAAATTTACATTTAATCTTTAGAAGATTAAAGTAAAAAAGTAGTTGCTTAAACAGTTAAGATATTTTGAAAATAAAAAAGCCTTTTAATAAAAATTAAAAGGCTTTTTTACAAGTTTTAAATTGTAATTATTTTTCAATAATTTCTGTTTTAATCGGCACAGATACTACTGTATTTGCCCAACCTATTTTTAATGTCATATCGTCTTCAAAAATCATAGAAAAAGCTTCTATATTTTCTTCGGATTTAGAAACAGTACCTTTTACTCTAATTACATCTTCTATTTCTTTGTAGGTATAATGCCCCCAAACGTTTCTAGCATTATTTAAAATAACTGTCCAATCTCCTTCTGCAGAAGGAATTGTAAACAAAGAATACGTTCCTGCTTTTACTGCTTTACCACCAAAAAATACGTCTTTAAAAAATGTAATTTCTGCAGCTTCGTTTGCTCCGGTTCTCCAAACTTTACCTGCTGGTGCTAGTTTTGCTAAATCTCTACCTTTTAACTGCGGACGACCATAAACAACTTTTACTACTTTATTTGATTCTCTCCAATTGTCAGGAAACGTAGAAGCATCCATAGGACTTACATCTAATTTTTTCCATTTTTGCGCAAAAGAATCTGTACCGCTAAATAATGTAATTGCAAATACTGCAATTGCTAAAATTGATTTTTTCATGTTTTTAAAATATGTTTTGTTAATGTATTTGTTTCAAGTCTTTCAAAAGTAGAAATCATTACAAGAAAAGACAATTAATATTCTGTTAAGTTTTAATGGCAATCGCAACCTGTATTACAATTTCCTTTTTTCTTTGCAGGAAAAACATACTTTTTACCTAAAAAGAAAACAGCTAAAACTACTAATATGTACACGATTATCTCTTGCATTAGCTTAATAATTGATATACTATAAACGATGAAACATAAGCCAATAAAGCCATACCAAACAACTGTATTAAAGGCCACCTCCAGGTTTTGGTTTCTCTTTTTACAATTGCTAACGTTGCCATACACTGCATTGCAAACGCATAAAACACCATTAAAGACATACCAACCGGAAAATTGAAACGGCTTTTACCTGTTTCTAAATTTACTTCAGAACGCATTTTTTCTTTAATTGTGGTTGTATCTTCATCATCAGACTCTACACTATAAATTGTTGCCAAAGTTCCTACAAAAACTTCTCCGGCTGCAAAAGATGTTATTAAAGCGATTCCTATCTTCCAATCATAACCCAAAGGTTTTATAACTGGTTCTATAGTTTTACCCATTATACCAATATATGAGTTTTCTAATTTAGAGGAAGCTATTTTTTGATTTAACTCGTCTTCATTTAAATTATTGTTTGCTACATTTTCGATAATGTTTTTCTCTGCATTTTTAAAAGATTCGGCCCGTTAGAAGCCAAAAACCATAATATAATAGACAGGGCTAATATTATTTTTCCTGCACCAAATACAAACGCTTTTGTTTTTTCTACTACTTCAAAAAAGATATTTTTAACAGAAGGAACCTTATAGTTTGGCATTTCTATTATAAAAAACGATTTTGATTTTACTTTTAAAGTTTTATGCAAAATATAAGCTGCTAAAATTGCTGTTGCAAACCCTAAACCATACAGAGATAGTAAAACTAAACCTTGTAAATTTAGAAAACCGAAGATTCTTTTATTCGGTATTATTAACGCAATTAAAATTGCATAAACTGGTAAACGCGCAGAACAGGTTGTAAATGGTGTTACTAAAATTGTAATTAAACGCTCTTTCCAACTAGAAATAGTTCTTGTTGCCATTATAGCTGGTATTGCACAAGCGGTACCGTAAATTAACGGAATTACGCTTTTACCATTCATACCAAAACGACGCATAATTTTATCCATTAGAAAAACAACACGACTCATATAACCTGTTTCTTCTAAAACAGCAATAAATAAAAATAGTATTGCAATTTGAGGTATAAATATGATAACTCCTCCAATTCCAGGAATTATACCTTCTACCAATAAATCTGTTAAAACACCTGGTGCTAATTTACTTTTTACAAAATTTGATAAATCAGCAAATGTGGCATCAATAAAATCCATTGGTACTGTTGCCCAATCAAAAACAGATTGAAAAATTACCAAAAGGATTAAAAAGAAAATTACGTAACCAAAAATTTTGTGTGTAAAAATTTTATCTAATTTACTTCTTATATCTGTAGCTTTACTTTTATCTACTAAATACGTTTTCTTTAAAATTTTATTTATCTCTTGATAACGATAAATTGTTTCTTTATGCTGATATTTTTTTAACTTAGATACGTCTTGCTTAAAGGCAAGTAACTTTTCTTTTTCTTCTTTACTTATGGTATCCGGGTAATTGTTCTGCGTTACCATTAACCACAGTTCATATAAAGAATAGTTAGGGCTAATTTCTTTTAGTTTAGAAAAATAATCTGGATCTATTTTAGAATTAATTCCGCATAAAGGTGCTGCTTTTGCCGCAACATGGCAACGAATAATTGCCGCTTTAACATCTTCGATTCCTTGATTTTTTACGGCACTAATTAAAACTACTTCAGTATTTAGCTCTTTTTCTAAGGCAGATAAATCTATAGAAATTCCTTTCTTAGTCATTTGATCTACCATATTAATAGCCAAAACTGTCGGAATTTCTAAATCTTTAATTTGAGAAAACAATAAAAGATTTCTTTTTAAGTTCTCTACATCTGCAACCACTAAAATTACGTCTGGTGATTCTTTTATATCTTTTTTAAGTAATGTTTTTAATACAATACTTTCATCTAAAGAAGTAGGATTTATACTATATGTTCCTGGTAAATCTGTAATTAAGGCATTTTGGGTTGCAGATAATTTACTTGTACCTTGCTTTTTATCTACTGTAACTCCTGGATAATTACCAACTTTTTGATTTAAACCTGTTAGTTGATTAAATAAAGAAGTTTTTCCGGTATTAGGATTTCCTATTAAAGCAACTTTTATATCGTTTTTAGGCATTATAAATTTGCTTTTAAGATTCTTATTTTTGAAGCTGTTTCTTTTCTAATGGCCAAGTGACTACCGTTTACACAGATATATAAAGGGTCTTTTAAAGGCGCTATTTGCACCAATTCTACTTCGGCTCCTGGCAAACAACCCATTTCTAGTAATTTTAACGGAATAAAATCTAAAGATTCTTCAGATATATATCCCATTTCGCCAATATGTAAAGATGCAATTGTGCTCAATATTTTGTTTTTGGATTAGCAAAGATAATCATTTAGAATGATTCTAAACAAGTTATTCTGATGCATATTCATCCTTTAACAAAACAATATCGTTTTTTAACTTCTCCATATCTTCTTTTTCTGTACCATCATAGTAACCACGAATACGCCTATCTTTATCAACTAATACAAATTGCTCTGTATGAATAAAATCGTTTTCATCTCCGCTTCCTTCATCTAAAACAGCAAAATAACTTTTTCTAGCAAGCTCGTAAATATGCTGTTTAGATCCTGTGGTTACATTCCACTTACCATCTACAACTCCTTTTCTTTCTGCATATTCTTTCAACACAGAAACACTATCTATAACAGGTGTTACAGAGTGTGAAAGAAACATAATATCTTTATCATTTTTGTAAAAATCTTGCAACTCGCTCATATTATAAGCCATTGCAATGCAAATAGTTTGACAACGTGTAAAAAAGAAATCTGCTACGTAAATTTTATTTTTGTAAGTATTATTCGTAATTATTTCTCCGTTTTGATTTGTTAGTTCAAAATCTGCAATTGTATGATCTTTTGTAATATGTTTCATAGAAAAATCTACCAATCGCGGATTTACATCTGCAGGACTGTAAACTTTTAGCTTAGTATCTACTTTTAACAAATGATAAAAAACAGGTATCGCAACCGCAGAAAAAACTGCTAAAAAAATAAGTGTCGGAATCGATTTTTTAAAGAATTTAACTTCCATAATACAACGTTTATATTGCAAAAATACGACTTAAAAACAGTCAAAAAAAGGAAACAAAATCAAAAGCTATCTAAAATCTATGTTAAATAAAAAAAGCTAGTAGTAATTGTTCTTTTACAACTCTCTCGAAAACCTTACATTTGTTTCTTATTTAATTATGATTTAACGCTGAATGGAAATATTAATAAAAGCATCGCAATTTATACTAAGTTTATCTTTATTAATTGTTTTGCATGAATTAGGGCATTTTATCCCTGCAAAATTGTTTAAAACTAGAGTAGAAAAATTCTACTTATTCTTCGATTATAAATTCTCTATTTTCAAGAAAAAAATAGGAGAAACCGTTTACGGTATTGGCTGGATTCCGTTAGGAGGTTATGTAAAAATCTCTGGTATGATAGACGAAAGTATGGATACCGAACAAATGGCTTTGCCACCACAACCTTGGGAATTTAGATCTAAACCTGCATGGCAACGTTTAATTATTATGCTTGGTGGTGTTTTTGTAAACTTTGTTTTAGGTATTTTTATTTACATAATGCTAATGTGGGCCTATGGTGAAAAATATTTACCAAACGAAAACGTAAAAGATGGTGTTTGGGTAGAAAATAAATTAGCAGAAAACTTAGGCTTACAAACCGGTGATAAAATTTTAACTGTTGATGGTCAAAAAGTAAAAAAATTCTCCGGATTATCTTTAGAATTCATCAACGGTAACACTTATCAAATAGAAAGAAACAGACAAGTTTTAGACAAGGAAATACCAGAAGATTTTATTTCTCAATTAATGGATCGAGGTAAAGATGCTGGTAATTTTTTAAATGTTAGATATCCTTTTGTAATTGCAAAAGTTCAAAAAGATTCTTTAAATGCAAATGCAAATATTTTACCAAAAGATATTGTTACAGCAATTAATGGCACATCAATTACTTATTATGATGAAGCTAAAAAAGAACTTGCAAAGTATAAAGGACAAGACATTTCTTTAACAGTTAAAAGAAACAACGAAACAAAAGAAATACCCGTAAAAGTTTCTAACTACGGAAACCTAGGTGTAGTTTTTGGCGGAACCTCTTTTAAAGATTTAGAACGTTTAGGTTATTACGATTTAGAAGAAATAGAATATTCTTTTTCTGAAGCAATACCTGCTGGTTTAAACAAATCTTGGAAAACTCTAACAGATTATATAAAACAATTAAAAAAGATTTTTAACCCAAGTACTGGTGCTTATAAAGGTTTAGGTGGTTTTATTTCTATAGGAAGTATTTTTCCGGACACTTGGAGTGCACAATCTTTCCGGGAAATAACTGCTTTCTTATCTATTATGCTAGGTTTTATGAACCTTTTACCAATACCTGCCTTAGATGGTGGACATGTAGTTTTTACACTTTGGGAAATGATTACAGGTAGAAAACCAGGAGATAAATTCTTAGAATATGCACAAGTAGTTGGTTTTATTCTACTAATTGCATTATTACTTTTTGCAAACGGAAATGATATATTTAGACTCTTTAAGTAGCAACTTTAAAGAGTTAACTCATAAAAAAAGCTTCACAATTGTTATAATTGTGAAGCTTTTTTTATAATCTGAAAGATCTATTTATCAAAGGAAACCAAGTATAACTCGTGTTACACTTATCGCACGCATAGCCCTTTGTACCCGGAAAAAGTCTAGAAATGCCTTTTCTCTTCATTCTATGTCTAGATTCAGATTTACATTTTGGACATGCCTTCATAAATAAAAAGTTTAGTTAGTTTTCGCAATTTAGTAAAAACCTAAACATATAACAACAGGTAAAATCACCTTATTTAAAAGCCATTTAACTTATTAGTTCTTGTAATTGCTTTTTCATTCTTCCAATCTATCCATTTTTGCCCTTTAATTCGCCTCATTACATTGTCTATTGTTCGCATAACAAACACATTGTAAATTGCCTTAGACAGGTTTTTAGGCTTTCTAGCAATAGCTCTTAAACTCATAGAAAAACCTGGCGTTATGTATTTCATATAATGCCAATATCCTTCTGGCATATATAGCACTTGCCCATGCTCTAAATGTGTAGTATAACCTTTCGCTTTCTTTAAAGCTGGCCATTTATCGAAATCTGGATTCGAAAAATCGATATCTTCTCTTACAATTAAAGAATGCGGAATTTTATACAAAAAATCATTTTGCTTTTGATCGAATAGAATTACTTCTTTTTTTCCTTCAAAATGAAAATGAAAAATATTAGCCAAATCGATGTCATAATGCATAAATGTATGCGAATTTCTACCACCAAAAAATAACATTGGTAAACCTTTCATCAAACGTAAACCAAAATCTGGAAACTTAAAATCTTTTTGTAAAACGGGTACTTCCTTCAAAATATTCCAAAGAAAAATTCTGAATTTGGTTGGTTCTCTTTTAGCAAATCTACATATTCAGACATTTTCATTTTAGCATGCGGCTCGTTAAAGCCATCTTTAAAATCTACAGGTCTATCATCATATAAAGGCACTACTTTGTCTCCGGCAACTTGCTTCATATAGTCTAAATTCCATTTAGAATATGCAGGCCAATCATTTACAAAATTCTCTATTACTACAGGTCTTTGTGGCTTAAAGTAATTTTTTATAAAGTCTTCTTTGGTTATTGTTTTTACCGTATCTATTTGAGATAAGTTTAAACTCATGCTATTAAAAATTAAGCGACAAAGTTAAGAAATTGTAAATTAATCGCTTTATTTAAAGGAAAAAAACGATCGTTTCGAAAAATGATGGTATTGGTAATTTCTATTGAATTCGAATGAATGACTTAATTTAATTTGTATAAAATTTTATTAATTAGCATCTGTTATTTACCGTTAACTTCAATTTATAAAAAAACCTGTTTTTCAACAGGTTTTTTAATTTCATTAACTATAAAGTTCTACAATTTTTAAAAATTGTAACGCAACCCAAATAAAATGTTACTTGGTGGCATTGGTAAAAAACCGGACTCTATATATTCTGCATCAAAAAAATTATTTGCTGTAACTGTAAAGTTAAATTTATTTACTGCAACAATTACAGAAGCATCCCAAACATTATAACTTGGTCCTACGGTTCTATCTGCATGCTTGTAAATAATATTCTGACTTACATTTTTAAATAACCTTGTAGAAAAACGTGTTATAAATTGATGCTTTAAAGTATTTAATCTATAACGAGACAAACTTCTGTTTTGATCATTTATATCATCTTCTATAAATGTGTACCCAAATGATAAATTCTGATCAAAATCTTTAATTTTAAATGTATAATTAGCATTAAACTCTAAACCTTGCGTATTTACTTTAGCAATATTTGTTGCCGTAAATTTGTTTTGAGCATCATTTTGTCTAATAAAATCAATAATATTATCAGAAGCTCTGGTAAATAAAGATAATGTTGCAAAAAAGTTATTATCAGTATATTTTAAACCAAACTCTTGCGCAATTGCTTCTTCCTGGTTTTAAGTTAGGGTTTCCGGTTGTACTAGAGTCATTGTAATATAAATCTGTATACGTTGGTATTCTATACGTATAACCAATATTCCAATAATATTTAAACTTATCAGACAATTTTAACCCAATATCTAAACCAGGAAATGCATGAAATTTAAAGTCTGAAAAATAAGTTGCTGCTACACCCGGAGTAATATCTACAGCACCAAATTTAAAACGATGTTCTAAAAACACATTTGCCATTGTTCTGTTTCTTTTACCCAAGTTATTACTACTTATAAAAACTCTAGAAACATCTACACCAAAACCGGTAACCCCTAAATTAGACGTATAAGATGCATTTGTCTCTACACCAACTTTATTTGTAATATGCAGGTTTCTATAAAAATCTGGATCATCTCTTTTTAATAGAAAAATATCCTGACCTCTTCTCCAATAAATTCTTGGTGTAATTTTAAGATTTTCTGATTTAAAAGTTGTAGAAACTCCTAATAAACTATTCTGAGTTTCCTCATATTCATTTAAACCAAAAGCTTCGGCGTGTAAAAGTTTTGCGCACCAAATTTTTTGTCGAAAAAAGTAGCTAAAACCTCGATTGGTTGATTGTTCTTATTAAAAACTCCTTTTAAGAAATAATTAAAATTATTGTAATCAGAATTTTCTCTATAACCATCTGATGTTAAAGCACCAACATGCGCAATAATCGATGTATTTTCAAACTCTTTACCAACGGTTAAAGAACCGTTTAATTGCCCAAAAGAACCCGCTTCAACATTTAAAGAAGCCGTGTTTTTTAACCTTTTTTAGTTACAATATTTATAGCGCCGGTAAACGCATTTTGACCAAAAACCCTTGCAGCTGGTCCTTTAATAATCTCTATTCTTTCGATAACTTCAATAGGCAAAGCAGCATTTAATGTATGGTGACCTGTTTGCGCATCGTCCATTTTAATTCCATCAATTAAAAGTAAAGTTTGATCAAAACCACCACCTCTAATGTATAAATCTGCTTGACTTCCTGCAGTTCCTCTTCTTCTAATATCTACACCAGCTACTTGTTGTAATAAATCTGCAACGTTTGTAGCTGCACTATTTTTTATAATTTCTGATGTTATGATATTTATAGTTCTAGAATTTTCTTTAAAAGGTAAATCGATTCTATTTGTTGTAATTACAACTTCTTTTAAAGTATCTCTTTGTGCCGTATTTTCTTGTGCTTTTAAAGATATTGCACTTAAAACTAAAGCAAATAATAAGGTAAATTTAATTTTCATGAATAATGATTTTATTATGATGCAAAACTCGTAACTTTCACGACGATTAAACTAGTCCAGTTTTAAAATGAAAGATAGTCCGGTTAATACTCTTTTTAAAGAAACAATTAATTTTGATAAGTCTGCAGCACAACCTGTTTACATACAAGTTGCGCAACAAATTATAAATGCAATTCAAAGAAAGCATTTAAATGAAGGCACAACTTTACCTGGTACTAGAGTTTTAAGTAAACTTTTAAAAATCCATAGAAATACCGCAGTTGCTATTTATGACGAATTGGCATCACAAGGTTGGGTAGAAATTATTCCTAATAAAGGTACTTTTATATCTGCATCCGCAGTACAAAAGAAAAAATAAAAGCGCCTGTACAAAACGGAAATGAAACATCTAATTATGCTACAAATGCTGGTTTTCCTTTTCAAAATTCTTTTCATTTAGCCTCTACTACACAAACTACAAAAGCAAAGTATACTATTAACGATGGCAAACCGGATTTACGTTTGCATCCTGTACATCAATTTTCTAGATGGTATAGCGCAGCCATGAAACGTAAAACGTTGATTAAAAAATGGAACAGATCAAACGAAATTTCATACTCTCTGTTTCAAACCGAATTGTGTAATTATTTAAATGCAACTAGAGATTTTTTATCAAACCAGAAAATTTAATAAGTACTAGAAGTACAGAGATGAGTTTGTACATTGTTTCTCAACTTCTGATAAAACAAAACGATGTTGTTTTAGTAGGAAATCTTAGTAATTATGCTGCAAACATGATATTTCATCAAGCTGGTGCTGCTATTAAAACGATTCCTGTTGATAAAAACGGATTGGATGTAGATTATATTAGAAAACATTTTATAAAAAACAGCATAAGATGTGTATATGTTTGTGCGCATAGAGATTACCCAACAACAGTAACTTTAAGTGCAGAACGTCGTTTGGCATTACTTACTTTAGCAAAAGAGTTTGGTTTTGCTATTATAGAAGATGATTACGAGTACGATTTTCAGTACGATGGCGCTGCAATGTTACCAATTGCAAGTGCAGACACAAACGGATTGGTCATTTATTTGGGTAAACTAGGTCAATCTTTATTTCCGAGTTTTCAAACCGGATTTATAGTTGCGCCAAAAAATGTCATTTCAGAAGCCAAAAACTACTTGCAATTATTAGACGAACAAGGCGATTTAATTCAGCAGCAAATGCTATCAGAATTAATTCACGAAGGCGAAATTCATCGTCTAATGAAAAAAACATTGTAATCTATAAGCAAAGGCGAGATTCTTTGTCTAATCTACTCACCCAAAACTTTTCTAAAATTGCAACATGGCAAATTCCTGCTGGTGGTTTGGCTATTTGGTTGCAATTTAAAAAACATATTTCTTTAATAAAATTAGCAGAAGAAACACAAAAAAATGATTTATTTCTGCCTAAAACCATCTTATATCAAGATAAAAACACGTGTGCAATTCGGTTTGGTTTTGGGCATTTAGAAAAAGAAGAAATGGTAATTGTTATCAAAAAATTAAAGAATGCTTACGCAAAATTGGCATCCATTTCTTAAAAAAGATACAATCGTTTTTTAACAGATTAAGATATTAACAATCTTAATTTCAGCCTATTTTTTTATAATTTTGTAACATGTTTGCGCTAATAGATTGTAATAATTTTTATGCTTCTTGTGAACGCGTTTTTAACCCAAATTTACAAGGAAAACCAGTTGCTATTTTAAGCAATAATGATGGTTGTGTTATTTCTATGAGCGACGAAGCCAAGAAATTGCAACTACCTTTTGGTGCGCCAATTTTTAAATGGGAACAATTTTGTAAAAGCAATAATATTACTGTTTTGTCTTCTAATTATCCGTTATACGGAGACATGAGTACGCGTGTTATGAATATTTTGGCGGGTTTTTCTCCGGATATAGAAGTGTATTCTATTGATGAGTCTTTTTTAGAGTTAAAAGGTTTTGAAAATTACGATTTGTCTAACTACGCAACCAAAATGCGAAGTAAAATTTTAAAATGGACAGGAATACCTACTTGTGTAGGTATTGCGCCAACAAAAGCCCTTAGCAAAGTTGCCAATAAAATTGCGCGTTCTAACTTAAAACAATCTAAAGGCATTTGTATTATCGATTCTGAAGAAAACAGAATTAAAGCGTTAAAATGGACTAAAATTGGCAATGTTTGGGGAATTGGAAGTCGCTTAAAAAAGCGTTTACAGGCAAAAGGTTGTGAAACTGCTTACGATTTTACACAACTACCAAGCGATTGGGTTTTAAAAAATTTTTCTATTGTAGAATGGCGTTTGCAAAAAGATTTACAAGGCATTTCTAAAATACCTTTAGAAGATGCTGTTACTTCTAAAAAGATGATTGCTACCACAAGAAGTTTCGAAAACACATATGCAGATCTAGAAAATATTACCGAACGTATTTCTACTTTTGCATCGAGTTGCGCTAAAAAATTACGTGAACAAAATTCGAATTGTCATGTAATAACAGTATTTCTTAGAAGCAATCGTTTTGATAAAAATCAAGCGTATTTAAAAGAAAATAAAACAGTTTTTTTATCCTACCCAACAGATTCTACGCTAACAATTTCATCTGCAGCAATAGCCGCGGTAAAAACTATTTTTAAGAAGGATGTTAACTATAAAAAAGCTGGCGTAATTATTTACTGGCTTGGTACCTAACGATAATTTTCAGCTAAATTTATTTAGTCATGAAAACCCGAAACACAAACCACTAATGTCTGCAATAGACAATTTAAACAAGAAATTTAAAGGCGATAAAATTAAACTTGGCAATCAAGATTTAAACCGAACCTGGAAAATGAAACAAAACCGATTGTCTAAAAAATTTACCACAAATATTAACGAAGTTTTAATTGTAAAATAAACTCTTTAAAATTTAAAGAAATGTTTTAATTTGCAAAGTATTATGACAACATCTAAAAATCTTACTTTTTTTACACCAAAGGCTTCTTCCGGAGATGGCGCTGTTTTGGTTGATGTTGGCATTTCTGCTGGTTTTCCTTCACCTGCAGACGATTTTAGAGAAACTAGAATTTCTTTAGATGATGAACTGATACAAAACAAAGACGCTACTTTTTTTGCTAAAGTAAAAGGACAATCTATGATTGATGCTGGTTTAGACGACAACGATTTATTAGTAATCGATAGAAGTTTAGAACCTGCCAATAACAAAATTGCGGTTTGCTTTTTAGATGGCGAATTTACCGTAAAACGTTTACGTGTAGAAAAAAACGAAGTTTGGTTACAACCGAGAAAACCCTAATTACCCAATTATAAACATTACAGAAGATAACGATTTTGTTATCGCGGGAATTGTAACCAATGTTATAAAGAAAGTATAAATTTCTTCTCTCTCTTTTTTACTTCAGCTTAAAAAAGAATATCTTTATTTTTTAAAAAATTATATTACTATGGAAAATACGTTTGAAAACAAAACGATGTTAATTAATGCTACCGATTTAGATCGAGTAGAATTCTACAAAAAAACATATGCACACGTTGCTGGTGGCGTACTCTTATTTGTTTTATTTGAATATTTACTATTACAAAGCGATGCTATTGTAACCTTTATGATGTCTATGACACAAGGTTGGCGCTGGTTAATTATGTTGGGTGGTTTTATGCTGATTACAAATTATGCAGAAAGCACAGTTTTAAAAACTGCAGATAAAAACATACAATACATGGCCTATGCTTTGTATGTATTTGCACAAGCAATTATTTTTGTGCCATTATTGGCAATTGCCATTTATTACACAGAAAGTGAAGATTTAATACAACAAGCTGCATTAGTTACTTTAGCTTTATTTGCAGGTATTTCTGCAGTTGTTTTTCTAACTAAAAAAGACTTTTCTTTTCTTAGAACAGGTTTAACAATTGGCTTTTTTATAGCTTTAGGTTTAATTGTTGCAGGTTCGTTATTCGGTTTTAATTTAGGGTTATGGTTTTCTGTTGGAATGTGTGTTTTAGCTGGCGGCTCTATCCTATACCAAACATCTAACTTAATACACAAATTTGGTACAGAAGATTACATACCAGCTTCTTTAGGTTTATTTGCTTCTTTAATGCTACTTTTCCGGTACGTTTTACAAATATTTATGTCTAGAGATTAAGAACCAGTTCATTTAAAAATATTTAGAAAAATCAGAAGTTTAAACTTCTGATTTTTTTATCCTGAAATAACAAAATTACTCTTTTTTAATATTTTATTATTGTTTTTCAATAATTTTTATATCTTTGGATTATCAAAAATACATGAAATAATGAAAAAACTTAATATTCTAAAAGCAATTGTAGATTTTCTTTGGATTTTTTCTATGCCCATTGTGTTAATTATAATCGGCATATCAATTGCGGTTTTCTTTGTTGATTTAAACGATTTAAACATCAAAATAAACTCAATAGATTTTGATAACAATACGCCATTATCAAAAATATTACTTTCAATTGCTGCTTTAAATTATTTATTGATAATAGCTGCTTTGTATTTTTTTAGAAAAGTATTACACTTTTTTATAAGAGTAAAAATATTTGAAGAAACAGTTATAGCATCATTCAAAAAAATTGGAAACTTGTTAGCTATTTCTGGTATAATTTCATTTATAAACAAGATTTACTTTCAGCAAAAAATATCTTTAGAATTTGGTTTAAATCAACACTTGGTAATTATTTGTTTAGGATTGTTCTTTTTAACACTAAGTGAAATTTTTAAAATTGCCAAAAACACAAAACAAGAAAACGACCTAACAATATAGTTTATGAAAGACACACAAGACTTAAAAAAAGGAATTAAAACATTTTCTTTCGTTTTTACGTTTATTCTTTTTCTATATCCAATTAAAGCATTATTTGCTTATATGGAAAACGATTTCAGTTATTTAGGTATGGTAATTAATAACGCAAGTTCTAGTATTATTTGGATAAAATTTGGTGTCAAATTTATAGCCAGTATTGTGTTTTTTATAGGTTTTTACAATTTGATAAAAACTCTAAATTTTAAAGACATTGAAAATATCTTTTCAATCGAAAAAATATTGCTGTTTAAAAAAACAGGTTTTTACTTTTTACGCGCCGCAGCAGTCGGCAGTTTAACAATTTTTGTAGATATTTTTGATGGTAAATTTGCCAGCTTAAAGATGAGTACAGACTTTATATTCATCTTATATTTTTCTATGATTATGGGTTTCTTTTTCTATATTTTTAGCAAAATATTAGAAAAAGCAAGAGAAGTAAAACTAGAAAACGATTTAACAATATAATTATGTTAACTATATTTCAAACAACTGTATTAATAATAATATTTTCTATTGTAGGGTTCTTAATCTACAGTATTTTTCAGAAAAAAAGAATTACTACATTTTTACATCTTCTTTTTACAATGAGTTTTTGGCTGATGATTGTAATCTCCTTTGTAGCCTTAGCGTTTACTCTTTATACAGGAAACGGAATTTTACAAACTTCAAAAAATTCCACTATCAATATTTCAAATAAGCAAATTCCTGTAAATTTTAGCTTATCTTTTAATCAAGGTAAAAGGTTTACAGATTACACAAAAGACAGTATAGGTAACACTATAGATACTCAAGTTTTTAGCAGATATTCTGATGATAGGTTAAATTTTGTAAATCCTGATTTTCTTGGAAAAAGTAAGTTTACAAAAGAAAAATTAGACAGTATTTTTGAAAACTCTAAAGATGTAGAATTTTTTGGCAAAAAAATACAATTTGACGGAGGTTATAATGAAAATGTATCAACAAAAGTTTCCACGATTTCAGGAAAAACAAATTTAAAAATTGAGACAAAAAACTGGCAATTATCTACTCTTTTTAATCTAAAATTCTATTTATCATTTATAATAATAATTCTAATACTTTACTATTTAAAAACGCTTTTTCAACTATTGAAAACATCACTCAAATTTAGCTTAGGATTGGTGAAAATTATAAACAAAATTGCAAGTTTAATCATTATTTGGCAAGTCCTTAATTTGATTTTTAGTTTCTTATTTAGTTTATATTATGATCATGCAAGTTTTAAAAACACAGTACAAAGTGATGTTTTTTTAAGCATATCACCTCAATATGAATTTGACCTTACATTAATTATTATTGCCTTGGGCTTATTTGTCTTTAGTGGTTTACTTTCTAAAGCAAATCAAATTCAACAAGAAAACGACCTAACAATATAAACATGGCAATTATTGTAAACTTAGATGTAATGCTTGCCAAACGCAAAATGCGAAGTAAAGAATTGGCAGAAATTATTGGTATTACCACAGCAAACTTATCCATCTTAAAGTCTGGTAAAGCTAAAGCTGTACGTTTTTCTACTTTAGAAGCAATCTGTAAAGCTTTAGATTGCCAACCTGCAGATATTTTAGAATATAAAAAAGATTAAAAAAACATCTCGATACAATTTTGCAAAAAAACAAAATCACTCGATGTGACAGGTTACAAGTTTTAAAAATCTAATTGTCAGTTCGATTGATTTTTCTAACGAAGGAAGAAAAATTGTTTCGAAAACTTATAAATTGAAGTAAAAAAGCTCCGAATTTTCATTCGGAGCTTTTTAAAACATCAATATCAAAATAGAATTACCTATTCATTGGTTTATTTAAATTCATAAATAAAATATCTGTATCAGTAGCTTCTTTGCCTAACAAATACTTACTAAAATGATCTGCTCTTAGCGAGAAAGAGTATTCTGTCATACTACCAAAACCATGTCTTTGTCCTGGCATAATCATAAATTTAAAACGTTTGTTTGCCTTAATTAATTCGTTTGCCATTCTTATAGTTCCTGCCGGATTTACGTTATTATCCATATCACCATGAATCAACATTAAATGTCCTTTTAAGTTTTTTGCTAAAGATTGATTGTCATCAATTTTATATTTATGAGAAATTTTTCCTTTTGCATCTATTTCTTCTTTTACACCATGATGTGTTTCACTCCACCAAGAATTGTACACATTATTATCGTGATTTCCGGCTGATGAAACTGCCGCTTTAAAGAAATCTGGATATACCAACATTGCTGCAGTAGACATAAATCCACCACCGGAATGACCATAAATTCCTACTTTTTCGATATCGATAAACTTGTGTTTGTTAGCCAATTGCTGCGCAACATATTTTTTATCAGCCAAACCATAATCACGTAAATTACCGTAACCATAATTATGATACCATTTAGATCTATCTGGATGACCACCTCTGTTTCCTAAAGTAATTACAACAAAACCAACTTGCGCCATTCTATCTAAACGATCCATTCTGTAAGAAAAAGATTTGTTTACAGCTTCTGTTTGCGGCCCAGGATACACATATTCTAACAACGGATATACTTTTGTAGAATCCATATCAAAAGGCTTGTACATTACTCCGTAAATATCTGTAATTCCGTCATCTGCTTTTACTTTAAACGGTTCTGGAAATTTGTACCTGGATGCAAATAATTGCGATAAATCTGCCGTTTCTAAATCCATAACTTTACGCCCGTTTGCGTCTCTAAGTTCAGATTTTGGCACAGTATTTACCCTCGAATAATTACTCACAAAATATTTATTAGAATCTGCCATAGAAGTAGTTGCTGTAAAATCTCCAGCATCTAATGTTTTCATTCCGAGACCCGTTTAAATTAATTTTATAAGTATGTAAATAATAAGGATCTTGTTTTTTATTAACACCGTTTGCAGTAAAATAAAGTGTTCTTGTTTTTTCATCTAAACCTGCAAAACCATCTACATGGTAATCTCCTTCTGTAACTTGATTTTTTATGTTTCCGTCAGAATCATATAAGTAAAAATGTGCCCAACCATCTCGTTCTGCCCAATGTAACATTTCTTTTTCGTTGTTTAACAAAATTAACGGACGAGACTCGATGTATGTATTAAAACGTTCTTCTATTAACGTTTTATATTCTCCTGTATTAAGATCTGCAACATTAATATCATACTTTTTACGATCTCTAGAAATTACACTAAAATATATTTTTCCTTTTTTTGATAAAAGCAAAGAAGGTCTAAAATCATCATCTCTACTAGATTGTTTTCTAGGTGCTCTAAACACAGAAATACTTTGTTGACGTACTGTGTCTAAAGGAACTTTTATGTGTGATTTTGAAGGAATATCAAAAATTAATAATTCAGACTTATAATATTCTTGTTCTCCTGGCATGTGGTATTTATAAGTTTCTAAAGTTGGTCTTTTTTTACCTGTAGAATTAATTACCCATAAATCTTTAATATGTCTAGAGTCCGATTTTTGAAATACAAACTTTTTAGAATCGTGAGACCAAGTTCCCCAAACACCTTTACGCTTGTCTTTGTTTTTTTCTTTATCTACATTATCTTCTCTAGAACCGCCGCCGTATCCATAGTTTTCTTCTCCGTCTTTAGTCCATTGATTTTCTACAACCGTACTATCTTTTTCATCTTTAATAAACTTTTTAAAGTTTACTTTATCCATCCAGTACAAATTGTAATTTTTAGAATATAAAACGATAGAACTATCTGGTGCTACATTTGCCCATCTTAACCAAGGCTTTTTTCTTCCTTTTTAGTATTGATTATTGTCAAACCGTTTCCGCCTAACTTATATTCTAAATAATAAGTTTTCTTCTCCATTTTAGGCTTTTTCTTTTTGGCCTTTTTACTCGATGTAGAATCTTTCTTTTCTTCTTTTTTATCTTCGACAACGGCAACTTCTTCTGTAGATTTTACTCTAAAACGAATTGCATTTTCTGCTTTGTTAAATTTAAATCTAAAACGAGGTAAATGTTTTGCATCGTATGG
This sequence comes from Polaribacter sp. HA6-7, assembly GCF_055693625.1. Lineage (NCBI taxonomy): Bacteria > Pseudomonadati > Bacteroidota > Flavobacteriia > Flavobacteriales > Flavobacteriaceae > Polaribacter > Polaribacter sp. HA6-7. Next base: position 121,948 of record NZ_CM146338.1, on the reverse strand, counting down.
GTCTTTGGTAATTTCTGTTAACCATTTTGCCATTTTAACATTATCGAAAAGTAGTTGCTTCGATTTTCTATCTGCATCTACTAAGTAATAATTAGAGCCTTCTGATGTTTTGTAAGAATACCAAAAACGGTTTCCTTTTTTTAACCAATGCGGACTAACATTTGTAGAATGCACCATTTTCGCTAAGTTTTTGGGCGAATATTTTGCTGCTGCTCTATAATTTGGTTCAGGGGTTTCTTGTGCAGTTATTGCTATTGTAGCAAATAATGACAAGAATAAGAGTAGAATGTTTTTCATCTGTAAGAGAATTTAATTAGTTCTTGTAAAGTTCTCTAAAACAAACTATCTCGCAAATTTTTAAGATTTTTTTATAAAATATTTAACAAAAATATATTAAAAACGATCTTTTTTAAAAGCGAATTCTATTTTTAATCGAATTAATTGAAAAAATCGTAAAACAACTTGGTTGTATTTAAAGTTAAATAAACTGTCTATTAAAACGTCTGTACTAAAGTTTTCATAAAAAAATTGCACCCTATTTTCTATCTGAATATCAGTATACTTACTGTACATTCTTTGACTAGAAACTTCACTTAAACGCCATTTAAAGAGTTTTCTTCTACGCCATTTTTTTCGATAATTATCAAAGTTTGTTGTGCCTTTTACCAAATATTCATCAATATAAACACATGCTAAATTTGCACTTTGCATTGCATATCTAATTCCTTCACCACCTCTTGGATTTATTGCAGAAACAGAATCGCCCACCGCAATTACTTTATTATTGTAGAATTTATCTTTTAAACCTTCAGAATATCTTAAAATACCACCATGAACATCTAATAATTTATAAGTATCACACTTTAAATATTCTTTAATAATTTGTTCGGTAATTTTCTTAGTAGTTTTATCTGTATTTTCTTGATTAAGAGATTTTAAATGTGTTTTTCCTGCACCAACTTTTAAGATATTTTGCTCCATCGGAAAAATCCAAGAATACCCTTTAATTGCCCATTTATGCCCTAAAAAAAGACCAATTGATCTTTGTATTTCTCATAAATCTCTGGCGCAACTTCTATTAAATATTCTGTACCGCTACCTAAATTCATTGTTGGCTGTACTTCTTTATCATCATACATTACCTTTCTAAGTGGCCCTGTAGCATCTACAACTAATTTACTTTCTACCTCTATAATTTCTGTAGACTTCGCTTTTTGTAAAGAAACAATTACAGATTTTTCATTTACTTTTTTACTGATGTATTTATAGCCTGTTAAAACTTCTCCGCCAAAACTCTTTGCATCATCAGCTAAAAATTGTTTTAATTTTCCGTAATCTAAAACAACTCCTTTGTTCGTATTTCCTTTCGAAATAACTGTTTTTTGTACACTGAATGGTAATATTTTTCCAGTAAGCACCAATAACTTTGTTTGGTAAATCAAATTCTTTTAAAGGCGCTAATGTCATGCCAGCGCTAGAAAAATTATTGTCCAAAAAAGAAGGAAAGCGTTCTACTAATAAAATTTTATGTTCTTTTTTGGCTAAATTTCTTGCAACTTGCCCTCCTGCTGGACCACCACCGATTACAACTACATCGTATTTCTGCATCATAAAATTAATTCAAATTACGTTTCTGAATAAAAAATCGTTTTAAAATCTGTGCACAATCATTCTCTAAAATTCCTGCTACAATTTCTGTCTTTGGATGCAATTTTGTTCCTAAATTTCTAAAACCTCTTTCGGGTTCTGATGCACCATAAACAATCTTTCCTAATTGTGCCCAATAACTTGCTCCTGCACACATTTGGCAAGGTTCTAGCGTAACATATAATACACAATCTTTTAAGTATTTTCCTCCTATAAAATCTGCGGCAGCTGTAAATACTTGCATTTCTGCGTGTGCTGTTACATCGTTTAACGTTTCTGTTAAATTATGCGCTCTTGCAATTATTTGATTTTTAAAAACAACAATCGCACCAACAGGAACTTCACCTTTATCAAAAGCAAATTCTGCTTCTTGTAAGGCTTTCTTCATAAAATAAACATCGTCGAAAGGTTGTATCATTTTTTGAAATATAAAAATCAATATTACAAAAAGTTAAATTGTATTTTTGCATTCTCATGACAAATTTGTTAGACAACATATCAAACCCAAAAGATTTACGCAAATTAAATCCAAATCAGTTACCGCAACTTGCAAAAGAATTAAGAACGTTTATTATTGATATTGTTGCTACAAAAGAAGGGCATCTTGGTGCTAGTTTAGGCGTTGTAGAATTAACTATTGCTCTGCATTATTTATTTGAAACTCGAGACGATTTATTAGTTTGGGATGTTGGGCATCAAGCATATGGGCATAAAATTTTAACCGGAAGAAAAGAAGTATTTCACACGAATAGACAATTTGGCGGAATTGCTGGTTTTCCTGCTAGAAAAGAAAGTGAATTTGATACTTTTGGTGTTGGGCATTCTTCAACATCAATTTCTGCTGCTTTGGGAATGGCAATAGCATCCAACTTAAAAAATGAAACAGAAAGACATCATATTGCCGTAATTGGTGATGCTTCTATTGCTAGCGGAATGGCTTTTGAAGCTTTAAACCACGCTGGTGTTTCTAATGCAAATTTATTAATCATATTAAACGACAATGCAATTGGTATTGATCCTGCTGTTGGGGCTTTAAAAGAATACTTAACAAAAGTAAAAAGTGATAAAAAATTAGCGGCTCAAAATAATATCATCAAAGCTTTAAACTTCGATTATTACTGGACCGATTGATGGACACGATTTACCTAAGGTTTTAAAGGAATTAGAGCGCTTAAAATCTGTTAAAGGCCCAAAATTTTTACATGTTATTACCACAAAAGGAAAAGGTTTAAAAAAAGCCGAAGAAGACCAGGTAACCTACCATGCGCCAGGAAAATTTGATAAAATTTACGGAGAAAGAATTAAAAAGGAAAAAAGCTTGTATACCAAATATCAAGATGTATTTGGACAAACGATTGTAGAACTAGCAGATAAAAATTCACGAATTGTTGGTATTACACCTGCCATGTTAACGGGTAGTTCTTTAAAGTTAATGTTAGAAAAACACCCTAACAGAACTTTTGATGTTGGTATTGCAGAACAACACGCGGTAACATTGGCTGCAGGTATGGCAACTCAAAATTTAATACCATATTGTAATATCTATTCTACGTTTTTACAACGTGCTTACGACCAAGTAATACATGACGTAGCTTTGCAAAATTTACCGGTTATTTTTTGCTTAGATAGAGCTGGTTTAGTTGGTGAAGATGGCGCAACGCATCACGGTGTTTTCGATTTAGCTTATCTTCGTTTAATTCCGAATTTAATTATTTTTGCACCAAGAAATGAAATTGAATTAAGAAATATTTTATATACCGCTCAGTTAGGATTACAAAAACCAATTGCGATTCGTTACCCTAGAGGAACTGGTAATATTATCGACTGGAAACAACCTTTCGAAAAAATTGAAATTGCTAAAAGTATTTGTTTACAAAAAGGAAATAAAACGGCTATTTTGTCTGTTGGCACAATTGCTAAGAATGTTTCTGAAGCTTTAAAATCGGTAGATTCTCCTTCTGATTTTTCTCATTTTGATATGCGATTTGTTAAACCATTAGATGAAAATAGTTTGCATAAAATAGCCAAAACGCATCAGAATATTTATACTATCGAAGACGGAACAGTAAAAGGAGGTTTTGGAACTGCTATTTTAGAATTTATGGCAGAAAATGGATATCAAAATAAAGTAGAAATACTTGGTATACCAGATGATTTTATTGAACATGGTAGTGTAACAAAGCTACAACAAACACTTAATTTAGATGTTGATAGTTTAATTTCTAGATTTAATAGAGCATAAAAAACGGCACTAAAATTAGTGCCGTTTTTTGAATTATAAACTTTATAAAATTATTCTATTATAATTTTTCTCGAAGATTTGTTATTGTTCTTATCTACTAAATTTACAATATAAATTCCTGAATCAATATTTAATGAAATTGGTTGTTTTTCATTGACACTAAAATCTAAACTAGAACCATAAACTTGTCTTCCGGCAGTATCAAAAATATTTATTTTCACTTTACCTAAAGTATTTTTACCAAATACTGTAATATCTCCTTTTGAAACTGTAGGGTAAACCGTAAATAATTTTTCACTAGATACCACACTCGTAACAAAAGCAGTACTGTCTACAAAATTTGAAGTAAACATTCCTCTACCATGAGTAGCTGCTAAGATTAAGTTATCTGATGCTCTATACTGTAGCATATCTACTCTAACATTTCCCATTCCGGAAGATGCAGGTTCCCAAACAACTGTTTCTGCGGTTACATCGCTTGTTTTCCATATTCCTGCTTCAGTAGCTAATAAAACCTCTTTTCTATCTAAAGGATTAAATAAAGACCATCTTACAGGAATATCTGGCAGATTACCTTCAACATCTGTCCAGTTATCTCCACCATCAGTAGTGTACCAAACACTTTTTACACCGTAATTAGAATATGTTAGTAGGATTTCATCATCTGAAGCACCAAGTTCAATACAAGAAATTGCTCCAAACACATTAAATGGTTCATTAATTATCTGAAAACTTTCGTCTGTACTATCAAAAATTAAAAGCCTACCAGTAACTATACCAAAAAATACTTTTCTAGCAGCTACATTGTAAGGAGAAACCCTAATATGTGTTACATCAGAATTCCCAAAAAGAGGTGTTGAAATTATATCTTGAACACCATTAAAATTATCTCTAAAACCTTGGTTTTCGAAATCATCTTTTAAAATAACTCTTGTAATTTCATTCTTATCATTAAAAGAATAAAAGATATTATTTTCATCATCATAGTCTGATGCATTTATAAAATTACCGAGAATCTCTATTATTAACTAAAGTTATATAGTCTGTGGCAGGAAATGAAGAATCATAGAGATAACTTACATTAAATTGTGTAGAAGCTATATAATAAATACTTTCTGTTGCATTTGTTGCCGTTTGATCTATAAAACTAAAACCTCCATCTCCTCCTAATACCTCTATAGTATTACTAATACCCGGTTCATATAAATAAACTGTACCATTATCTTGCGCTCCTCCCATAAAACCATTTAAGTTAACAGGGTCTATAGCAGCAGAATAAAATTGAGTTATATTTAAATTAAGATTTCTTGGAAATATTGAATTTTGATTAACATTCTTGGAGTTATCAGGAGAATAAAAAACGCCTCCATCTGTAGCTATTAGTAATTGATTATTACTTGGTCTAAAAACAATATTATGAATGTCTGCATGCACATAACTTACAGAGTTGTCAAAACGACTGTCCCAACTAGAGGTTTTAGACCATAAAACTCCGCCATTTGTACTTTTAAATGTATTAATTCCACCAACATAAACTTCATTTTGATTTGTTGGGTTTACTTCAATAATTAAGTCATACCAAGCTTGTCCTCTTGTAAAATCATCATTTGGTACCGAAGAATCTCTAGTATCTGATGGTTCATCTAAGTTTGTAAAAGTTACTCCTGCATCTATACTTTTTACAATTTCCCCTAAACCTGTTACAAAAGTATCGGGACTATTTGAATTTTCTATTCTTGATGCAATTAGGGCATATATTACATTAGAATTTGATTTTGCTGTAGCTAACTCAACCCTACCTGCAGAAGGTAAAGAAGAGTTATAATTAGATGAAAATACAACTCCGTTTGATGATGAAAATATAGATCCTGATGCAGAACCTGCCCAAATCTTATTATCTGATGCTAATTCTAAATCTCTAATTGGTTCTGTAGAAACTACAGACCAAGTATTTCCTCCATCAACAGATCTAAATAAATCTGTACCCTCAGATAAAATATTTTCTTGATCTTTCATTGCTGCATAAACAACACCTATTCCATTCTCATTTCTAACAATTATGTCATAAACATATTCAAAATTAGTAGTTGATGATAAATTACTCCAAGTTAAACCACCATCTAAAGTTTTCCGATTCCTGCACCATTTACAGCATCTGCATTTCCCCAACCTTCTCCGGTACCAACATAGAATGTATTATTCTGAACAGGATCATAAACCATTACTGAAATAGCAAAATTCGTCATATCAGAATTCACCATTGCCCATGATGAGTTTTCATTTGTAATATCTTCGTTTTTCCATATTCCACCACTTACTCCACCAGCAAATACACGTTTACTTTCGGTATCATTGGGGTCAAACATCATTGCTCTAACTCTTCCTGCTACTGTTTTTGGCCCTCTAGACTCCCAATTAAAAGTTGTTGCAGATTTAGAACTAGCATCTTGTTTTACCTTTTTACCATATTTTAAAGCTTTTACCAATCTATCTTGATGTAACTTTTTAGTATTAGGATCCATAGTTCTTAAAAAGTCTTGCTCAAACGCTAAATCTGGTCGGTCTTTTTTTGGCATTGCCTTAATCTCTTCTTTTGTTAAAGGAGATCTTTTAGTGTAAGGATGATTTGCTAAGTATTCAGCATACTCCTTCTTATTTTTTTCAAAAGTTATTTCTGAGTCACTTGTGTAAAACACAAAAATTAGTAAACCAATTATTGTAATGATAGAAAAAGTTGATTTTTTATTCATACATAAACTTGTTTTAAAAAAGGCATCTAATCTAATGATTATTAGTAACTTTATATAATATTACCAGTTAATTTTTTATGCATTCGTATAGCGTAACTATCTGATATTCTAGAAACATAACTACAAACCTGCATTATCCTATCATATAAGTTTGATGTTTCTGTTTTGTATTCTTCTCGGTAATAAATTTAAAACCAAGTTGTCAAAATTTGATGAACAACCTTCAAACTTATTATTTAATGCTGTTACGAAAACATCTAATAAATCTGCAATAATTCTATAACCAGCAACTTCTTTTTCTACAACTTCTGTGCTTTTGTAAATTTTAGAAACACTTATTTTAATTATGTCGTTAATTTGAGCTTCAAACTTACACTTGTCTAGTAAAGATTTTTCGAAAGTTCCGTTTAAAATTGCTTCTTCGTTGTCTAAAAAGATTGTTACTGCTTCGTTAATTAAAACACCAATTGCTAAAGCTCTTAAATAACTAACTCTATCAGTTTTATGTTGTAAAGAATGATACTTTTTGATATCGATTGTATCTTTTACCAATTTAATCATGTATTCTAAAGCAAATTCTTCGTCTATTAAACCAAGATTTATTCCGTCTTCAAAATCTATAATTGTATAGCAAATATCATCTGCAGCTTCAACTAAATAAGCTAAAGGATGTCTATAAAAAGAAATACCTTCAGATTTTTTTCGAGCATTCCTAAATCTTTTACTACATCTAAAAATGCTTCTTTTTCTGATTGAAAAAAGCCATATTTTTTATCTACAATATGATTAGTTGGCTTTTTAGGGAGACTTTCTTTAGGATATTTTAAAAACGCGCCCAAGGTTGCATAACTTAATCTTAAACCACCGAAATTCCTTTTCTAGATTCGGTTAAAATTTTAAATCCGTTTGCATTTCCTTCAAAATCAATTAAATCTTGATATTCTTTATCGGTTAGTTCATTTTTATATTTTACACCTTTACCCGTTTTAAAATACTCGCCAATTGCTTTTTCTCCTGAATGACCAAATGGCGGATTCCCGATATCGTGCATAACAGACGCTGCGGCAGTTATTGCGCCAAAATCATTAAACGTATAACCTAAATCTACCAAGTTAGGGTGACGTTCTAACAACGCTTTACCAACTCTTCTACCAAGTGTTCTACCAACCACAGAAACCTCTAAACTATGCGTTAAACGCGTGTGTACAAAGTCTGTTTCTGATAACGGAATTACTTGTGTTTTGTCTTGTAAACTTCTAAATGCAGATGAAAAAATAATTCTGTCAAAATCTACATCAAAACCTAATCGTGTTTCATCTTGTGCAATTCTTGGTCTTTTTTGAGTATCGCCAAAGCGTTTTAAAGAAAGGAGTTGTTCCCAGTTCATTTTACTATTATTTTAGGGCTATTTTGTTATTTTTAAATAATTGATTACTTGCTTGAAAGAATTAAATTTTCGCAAAATAAATCCTTTATCATTGACATAATAATATCTTGGAAAAAATTTAATATTTAAGTCGTATTTTAAATCATTTTCTTCTTGAAACTGATTGTAATTTTGCCAGTTATATTGATGTTTTTTTAAATAATTTCTCCAATTTTTCGGCTTCTATCAATAGAAATACCTATAATTTTTATGTTATTTTCAGCAAGTATATCTTGATATTCTTTGATTTCTTTATGTTGTTTTACACACGGCTCACATTCTAAATACCAAAAATCTAAAATATAAGAAGTTTCTTTAGATAAGGTTATTTTTTCTCTAGTATTATCTGCTGTATTAAAAGTGTATTTATCAAAATTGATAAATGTTTCTGAAGTTTCTTTACTAAGTTTCTGCGTATTTACCTCTTTATCTTTTTTACAAGAAAAAGAGATCAAAACTATAGCCAATAATAAAAAAGCTTTTTTCATTTTAAAATTTCTTCGAAAATACAAAATCTTTAACCTAAACCTAACTTTTCCTCCTTATCATAAAATCTTATAACCTCATTGTTAGATGCAACAACATTGAGCCATTCTATAAAATTTTCAACTTTATAATAGAGTTTACCTTCCATAAAATAAGCAATTGCCCATTCATTATCTTTTTTATCTTCATGAGTTAACCAACACCATGCACCGCCATTAGAATCTTCAACCATTAGCCTGAGTAAAGTACTTGTTTTAATTTTTTCGGCTTCTAAATAAACAAAATTCTTGAGTTGATTGTGATAATCATATGTTTTATAAAAACCTCCTTTTTGTATACTATCTATATATTGCGTAAAAATCCAATCTCCTCCATCTCCAAAATATTTGAGAAAAATTTTATAGGATTTTGGAAGTCTTAAATTCAATTTATCTTCTATGCTAGCTATTTCTTTATTTGTAAGCACTTTGCCAGGATTCTCGTGAACATGATAATTCTCTAAAAGTTTTATAATGCTATCAGAAATAGGATGATTTATATCTTCAGAATTTTTAAATTTTTGTAACATTATCCTCGACTTTTCTCTAACAACTTTTTTCCTTTCAATTTTTACAGAATCATCTTCATTTTGATTTTTTAATATGATAACTAAAGCTGAAAATATCCCTAAGATGATGTAATATTTTAATTCCATAGATTAGAAAATAAAAAAGAGAAGCATTTCTACTTCTCTTTTTATCAATATTAAATTATTAAGATTCTAAAACAAGTTTAAAATTCTATTGTTGTAGACAAAATTAAGAACCACACATTAAGCAATCGTCGTCTCAGTGCTCCGTTTTTAGAAGCATCTACCATTGCTTTAAATTCTGCAGCACTCATTGGTTTTTCTTCTTCTATAACTTGCGATTTCTTTTCTTTAGAAACTGTAAACTGAATTGCATTTACAGCAGATTTTGTTCTTAAGTAATACATTCCTGTTTTTAAGCCAGATTTCCAAGCATAAAAATGCATAGAAGTTAATTTACCATAGTCTGGATCTTTTAAGAATAAGTTTAGCGATTGAGATTGATCGATAAAGTATCCTCTATGGCGTGCCATATCGATAATATCTTTCATACTCATTTCCCAAACAGTTTTATATAACTCTCTTAATTCTGCAGGAATTTCTTCGATATGTTGTATAGAACCGTTTGCACGCATTATACTTTCTTTCATATCATTATCCCATAAACCTAATTCTACTAAGTCTTCTAATAAATGTTTGTTTACAACAATAAACTCACCGAGATAATACTCTTCTTGTATAAATATTAGATGTATAAGGCTCAAAAGCTTCATTGTTTCCTAATATCTGAGAAGTAGATGCTGTTGGCATTGGCGCAACTAATAACGAGTTTCTTACACCGTGTTTCATTACTTGTTTACGCAACTTAGCCCAATCCCAGTTTCCGCTTAACTCATCATCTTTAATTCCCCACATGTTAAACTGAAATTCTCCTTTAGACATTGGAGAACCTTCGAAAGTAGAGTAAGGTTCTTTTGCTTTTGCAATTTCCATAGAAGAAGTTACAGCTGCAAAATACATCGTTTCAAAAATTTCTTGATTCAGTTTTTTAGCTTCATCACTTGTAAAAGGTAAACGCAATTGTATAAATGCATCTGCTAAACCTTGTATACCTAAACCAACTGGTCTATGTCTAAAGTTAGAGTTTTCTGCCTCTATAACTGGATAGAAATTAGCATCTATTACTGTATCTAAATTACGTGTTACTTTTTTAGTTACGTCGTATAATTTTTTATGATTAAAGTATTTTTCTCCGCCTTCTCTTTCAGAAATAAACATTGGCAAAGCAATAGAAGCTAAGTTACAAACCGCAACCTCATCTTCTGCTGTGTACTCCATAATTTCTGTACATAAGTTCGAAGAACGAATTGTACCTAAATTTTTCTGATTCGATTTTCTGTTTGCTGCATCTTTGTACAACATATATGGTGTACCTGTTTCGATTTGAGATTCTAATATCTTCTCCCAAAGCTCACGTGCCTTTATCGTTTTTCTACCTTTACCAGCTGCCTCGTAACTTGTGTATAAACGCTCGAATTCTTCATCATAAGTATCGTATAAGTGCGGACATTCATGAGGACACATTAACGTCCAATCTGCATCTTGTTCTACACGTTTCATAAATAAATCAGAAATCCACATTGCATAGAATAAATCTCTAGCACGCATTTCTTCTTTACCATGGTTTTTCTTTAAATCTAAAAAGTCGAAAATATCTGCATGCCAAGGCTCTAAATACATTGCAAAAGATCCTTTACGCTTACCACCACCTTGATCTACATAACGAGCAGTATCATTAAAAACCTTTAACATTGGTACAATACCGTTTGATGTACCGTTTGTACCAGCAATATAAGAACCTGTAGCTCTAATATTATGTAAAGACAAACCAATACCACCAGCAGATTGCGATATTTTTGCAGTTTGTTTTAATGTATCATAAATACCTTCGATACTGTCATCTTGCATTTGTAATAAGAAACAAGAAGACATTTGTGGTTTTGGTGTACCTGCATTAAAAAGAGTTGGTGTAGCGTGTGTAAAATATTTTTTACTCATTAACTCATAAGTAGCAATTGCTTCATCAATATCATTTTTATGAATACCAATAGAAACACGCATTAACATGTGTTGTGGACGTTCTGCTATTTGACCGTTCAATTTTAATAAATATGAACGTTCTAATGTTTTAAAACCAAAATAATCGTAATTAAAATCTCTATTGTAAATAATAGTAGAATCTAATTTTTCTGCATTTTCTTTAATGATATTATATACCTCATCTGCCAATAATGGCGCTTTTTTGTTTGTACGAGGATTTACATAAGTATACAAATCATCCATTGTTTCAGAGAATGATTTTTTAGTGTTTTTATGTAAGTTAGAAACAGCAATTCTTGCAGCTAATTTTGCATAATCTGGGTGTGCAGTTGTCATTGTAGCGGCAGTTTCTGCGGCTAAATTATCTAATTCTGATGTTGTAACACCATCATATAAACCTTCAATTACACGCATTGCAACTTTTACCGGATCTACAATTTTATTTAAACCGTAGCACATTTTTTTACTCTTGCCGTGATTTTATCGAACATCACCGGCTCTTTTTTACCGTCTCTTTTTAGTACAAACATTTTTCTATTTGGTTTTTTTTATTAATTATTAGAGCCCACAAAAACGTCCAATTTTTTAGGATACTCTTTTTACTACTTCTTATTTTGTATGAATTAACGCCTAAGAATAATCGGCGTTAATTTTATGTATTCTGATAATTAAAAATCAGAATCGAAACTAATACTTCCTGTTCCACCGGATTTTACACCGGCTTTTTGGTATTCTGATACTCTTTTTTCGAAGAAATTAGTTTTTCCTTCTAAAGAAATCATTTCCATAAAATCGAAAGGATTTGTTACATCGTAAACTTTGTCACATCCAAATTCTAATAACAATCTGTCTGTAACAAACTCTAAGTACTGAGTCATTAATTTTGCATTCATACCAATTAAACTAACTGGTAAAGATTCTGTAATAAACTCACGTTCTATATTTAATGCGTCTACAATAATTTCTGAAATACGCTCTTTTGGCACTCTATTTACCATGTGATTATTGTGTAAGTGTACAGCAAAATCACAGTGCATACCTTCGTCTCTAGAAATTAATTCGTTAGAAAAAGTTAAACCTGGTAATAAACCTCTTTTCTTTAACCAAAAATTGAACAAAATGCACCAGAGAAGAAAATACCCTCTACTGCTGCAAAAGCAATTAAACGCTCTGCAAAAGAATCAGATTCTATCCATTTTAATGCCCAATCTGCTTTTTTCTTAATTGCCGGAAAAACTTCGATAGCTCTAAATAAATTGTCTTTTTCTACTTCATCTTTAACATAAGTATCTATTAATAAAGAATATGTTTCAGAATGAATGTTTTCCATCATTATTTGAAAACCATAGAAAAATTTAGCTTCAGAATATTGTACTTCGTTTACAAAGTTTTCTGCTAAGTTTTCGTTTACAATACCGTCTGATGCAGCAAAAAATGCTAAAATATGCTTTATAAAATAACGCTCATCGTCTGTTAACTTAGATGTCCAATCTACAAGATCTGCTGTAAGATCAATTTCTTCTGCCGTCCAAAAACAAGCTTGTTGTTTCTTATACCATTCCCACAAATCATCGTGTTGGATAGGAAAAATTACAAAACGGTTGTCATTTGGTTGTAAAATAGGCTCTAATACAGACATTTTTTATTGAGATTTTTGAGAATTATTATTTGTTAAAACGAGTTCTACAAAGATTGGGTTTTTTGTTCCAAAATGAAAGTCATACTTATTCACAAATCCCTTGAAGTTTTTAACAAAAAGACAAAAATTATGATTTTCGTTAAATTTTAACACTATTTTATTTTACTAAAAATCAACCCATTAAAACAGTAAAATTAGCTAAACCATTGCTACTATTGACATTCTTAAAACGTAATTTAAAAAGTTTTTTTTATCAATTTTATTTCAGATTTGGTTTTTAAAATTAACTGTTTTCTCTTAATTAAATTTTCATTAAAAAAGGTTATTTAGAATTTTTAAAGATAACAGAAGACTATTTAAATTCTTTTTGCTACCCCATTTTTGAAGTATCTTTGCAAAAAGACTTTTCTAATGAAAAATAGGTTTCCAAAAATTGTACAAATTGCTATAATTTCTGTTTATTTAATATTTTTAGCGGGTTCTGTTGTTAGAATGACAGGTTCTGGAATGGGATGTCCTGATTGGCCAAAATGTTTTGGTTATTACATACCACCAACATCCGAAGAACAAATTACTTGGCAACCAAACACCAATTATAAAAAAGGAATTATAATTATAAAAGACGAAGTTTTATTTGTTGCAGAAAAAGACATACAAACTGCAACAGACTTCAACATTAATAATTGGGTAAACTATACAAAACACGATTACGCAAAATTTAACAAATACCATACTTGGACAGAATACATAAATAGACTTGCCTCTGTTTTATCTGGTTTTGTTTTTCTATTTTTAATATACAGTGCTTTTAAAAATAGAAAAAAAGACAAACGAATTACTTGGTTAGCTTTTGGCGCATTTTTTCTAATGCTTTTTGAAGCTTGGTTAGGTAAAACGGTAGTAGACACAAATTTAACACCTACAATTATTACCATTCATATGGTGGTTGGCTTGATAATTATTGCTCTTTTATTAAAATTAAATTTTATTGTTACTAATAAAAAAACAACTTTTAAATACAATTCCGTTTTTAACAAACTACTAATAGTTTCTGTAATTTTTTCTTTGATTCAAATTGCAATGGGAACCCAAGTAAGACAATTTATTGATGAGCAAGTAAAATTATATGGCTTCGAAAACAAGAATTATAGTTTAATGAATCCTAGTTTTAAATTTTACTTTCATAGATCTTTTACTATTGCAATTGTATTGGTAAACTTCGGTATGTTGTACTTAAACCAAATTAAAAACCTTGGTTATAAATTAGTAAATTGGATTGTTGCCTTAATTTTTATCGAAGTAATTTACGGTATTTTAATGTATTATGCAGAAATTCCTTTTGGTACACAAGCAGTGCATTTATTGGCAGGAGCAATTTTATTTGGTTTACAATTTTATTTATGGCTTCAAAGTAGAAAAACCATAAATAATTAATAGCTAATAATTTTTATTGATTTAAGGATGCGCGTTCACCCAAACTTCGCCATCAGAAAAGTGTTCTTTTTCCAGATTGGCACGGTTTCTTTTAAAGTATCAATAATAAATTCGCACGCTAAAAAAGCTGCTTTTCTATGCTTTGACGATACCGCAATAATTACCGGAATATCTCTTATTTGTAATTCGCCTTCTGCATGATGAACAGCTACTTTTTTTACATCAAATTTTTCGAGTGCTAAATCTGCAATTTTCTGCATTTCTTTTAGCGCCATCGGTTTATATGTAGAAAAATCTAACTTTTTTACTTCTTTGCCTTCTGTATCGTTTCTAACAGTACCTACAAAAACAGATATACCGCCGCAAGAATCGTCTTCAACAAAAGTATAACAAGCATTTAGATCTAATTTTTCTGATGTAATTTTTATTGAAGTTCTCTGCATAATTTTTTAAATCTAAAACAAGTTAAACGCTTTTAGCAAAAATAATAATTCATGATGTATCTTTGCAAACTAATATTTTATACTTCAAAAAAAATGAAAAGTGTCTTTAGAATTGTTAGCTTGTTAGAAGGGGTTTCTTATTTACTTTTACTTTTTATAGCAACACCTATTAAGTATTTACAAGGCGATGCTTCTTATGTAAAAATGTTAGGTATGCCACACGGAATTTTATTTATGTTGTACATTGTTTTAGCAATTGTTATTAAAAAAGAAATGAACTGGAACAATAAAACATTGGCTATTGTTTTAATTGCTTCTGTAATTCCTTTTGGAACTTTTTATGTGGATAAAAAATATTTAAGATAATTGCTAACCTCCGCTAACTGGCGGAATAATAGCAACAACATCATTTTCTTTTAAAATTAAATCGTCTTCTGCATATTCTTCATTTACGGCAATTGCATAAGAATTTATATTTTCTATTGACGGATGTTTCTCAATCAAAAATTGCTTAAAATCTTTGATTGAAAGATTGTTTTCTATGACAAAGTCTAATTGATTTTCTCCTATCAAATCAGAAGTAATACCAAAAAAGAGTGTTTTTATTTTCATGTATATTATTTAATTAAAAAGGCTAAATCTAAACAAAAAGCCATTTTCTGATACGCCATTATAGTTAGACATTACATAATCTAATCTTAAAAAGCGCCATTTACCAAAACCTAAATTATCTAAACCAACAGAATATTCTGTGTAAGGTTTTGCATCTGCCATTACCATTGCTTTAGAACCTGCTACCAAATAAAAATTAAGCTTATTTAGTAACGGAATTTTACCTAAAATTGCTCCTCTAAAATTATGTTCTAAATGAGCTTCTGCATATTTATCATTAGAGTACAGTTTATAATAATCTAACAAACCAAAACTACTAATTCCTGCGGTTTTTAAAGGATATGTTAATTCGTTTCCGTTGGGTTGTAAATAATCCATAAAAGCAATGTTTTTCTTTTTTAAGAAAATTCCTGCCCTTAAATTGTATCTAAAATTACCATAATTGCCTGCATTTACAAAATGATTAATATTTGTTGTAAATAAATCAGAATTTAATTCGGAATTAGAAGCTCCAAATCTTTTTCGATATCGAATACTTACAGTCGGATATTTATTATTTCCTATATTTTGCTTGCTATCCGGGTACGATAAGAATTTTTGACCAAAAACAAAACGTGTTCTTAAATCTATAGTTGCAATTTTATGCTCTACAAAAGGGGCCGTATTAAAACCTGAGCGATTTAAAGGATTGTTAGATGTATAACCGCCGTTTTCTTCTTTTGAGGTCCAAGAAAAATCTGTGGTATTAAATAGCGGTTTTCTATTTGCATATTCTAAAGTTCGGAAAAGTAAATTCCGTTTTTAATTTCTTGAGAATACGTAATTTCTGCAGCTTGTTTCTCGTAAATTTTCAAATAATTAAGATTACTCAATAACGAACTTAAAGAATTGTTTAACCTAGCTATAGGATTTCTTTCGTTAAACTGTGGTGTTGTAATACCAATTTTTGCAAATAATCTTGGTCTAGAAATATTGTTCCATTTTTTAGAAAAATACACAGATGGCCTTATTTTTTTCTCAGAAAAACTATAATTAGCATTTACACCTGCACTCCACCACTTACCGGTATCATTTAAAGATTTAAAATAATTAAACCCAACACCTGTATAAAAACCTTGCACTGTATTAAATCCTGTTCTTAACAAAGGGCCGTTGTAAGAAAAAGATTTATCTTCGAAAGTATTATTAAAACTGTAACCAGTTATAGGATCTAACCAACCAAATTTATTGCCTTTTGCATCAATAGAATCTAAATATTTTTTAGATTTTCTTAGCACCTTAATACTATCTTTAACTTTATAATCTGTTACTTCTTCTAATGTTAAAGGAATTGGTCTTAACTTATTCCAGAATAAAGTATCTTTTTTTGTGGCGCTTTCTTCAAAAGACAAAACCTCATTTGTAAAAGTTGTTTCTGTAAAGTTTGGGTTAAAATTATATTCAGAATAGGTATAAGAGAATTTTCCGCTAGGTTTAAAACCCGAGAAAATTTAAATCGAAATCTAATGTTTGATTTATTAAAACCCAACCTTTTATTTCTTCGGAATAATTAAACCCTTGAGTTACTTTTAAAGTATTTACAATTGGAATGTTAGTTTGCGCGCCGGTTGTGGTAACATCTATACCGTACAACGCCCAATCGTCTTCAACAATATAAATAAAACCTTCAAAAACTCGGTCGTTTTTACGTTTTGGTAAAAGTTGTATTTTATTTATTAATTTTTGATTTTTATCATAAAAGGTTCCTACCAATTTATAGTTATAATACGTAAAAGCGTTTGTAGAAATAGGAGAAACTAAACCGTTAAAAATTTCGATACTATTTTCGTATAAATCTAAATTAGACTCTTCTGCTCTATTAAAACTTACACCATTATCTTGACCAGACACTTTAGACGCAACAATTTTTTCTTTAAATTTTTTCGGCTTTTTTGAAATGAGATCTTAGAAAATGTTTCAGATAAATAAATAATTCCGCTTCTTGTAGAATCTAAACCTCCACCAAAATCGCCCATACTTTGTCCGAAAAATTTTTCTGGCGCATCTTTAATTCTTGTCAAACCTCTAGAGTAAAACTTAGCAGTATAATTTGCATACTTTTCTGTATTCTTATCTTTACTTTTTATAGCGTTTCTAATTATTCTATTTGCAGGATTGTCTTTTGTAGAAATAACTATTTCGTTTAATTGCACATTTTCTTCTTTTAAAACGGCATTTAATTGAAAAGGAAAGCTTGTAATTGTTATTTCCTTTTTTAAAGTTGTAAAACCTATAAACTGAAAAATTACAGTATACTTTCCAGGTTTTTTTAGGTTTAAAAGATAGTTTCCTTCTTCATTAGTTGTAGTTCCTGTTATTGTATTGTTTAAATAAACACTTACAAAAGATAACGGATCTCCTTTTTGGTCTGTAACAGTTCCTTTTACTTGTGCTTTTAAAGAAAATGCAATGCATAAAAAGAAAATTAAAGTAATTTTTTTCATAAATAATTGAGGTTGATTGCTGCAAACTTAATTTTTAAATGCTTAGCAAATGTTTAATATTTGTTAAACGAAATATAAAATGTTCACAAAAAAGTAAGACTACTATTTTATGTAAATGGTTGCCTATTATTTATTTTTAGTGGAATCTCTAACTACTAAATCTGTATCTAAAACTACTTGTTTATGAGTTATCAACTTATTTGCCTTTCTACTTTTAATTTCTTTAAAAAGTAATTTAAACGCTTTTTTACCCATTTCTAATCCTGGTTGATTTATAGTTGTTAGGCTTGGTGATATCACCGAAGCCATAAACCAATTACTAAACCCCACAATATTTATATCTTCTGGCACTTTTACGCCTCGATCGTTAAATTCTTTCATAGCACCAATTGCAACTAAATCTGTGTTTATAAAGATTCCGTCAACATCATCATGATCTTTTAAAAGTTGTTTTGCATTGGCTTTTCCTTCTTCAAAACTCATATCACCACATTCACAGGTGTAAACCAAAGAAACATCAAACTCTAAATCGTTATCTAACAACGCTTTTTTATATCCTAAAAATCGATCAATAGAATTTTGAGGAAGCAAAGGGCCTCTAAAGTGAGCAATTTTCTTACAACCTATATCTATCAAATACTGTGTTGCAGTATAAGCGGCTTTTCGATCATCAATAATAACTTTAGAACATTTTACAACTTTAGCTATTTTATCAAACATCACAATAGGTGTTTGCTGATTTATAACTTTATTTAAATGTGAAAAGTCTGATGTTTCATTCGCTAATGAAATTAAAATTCCGTCAACTCTTTTTCTAAGTAGTAAATCGATTTGTTTTTGTTCTAATTCATACGATTCGTTTGATTGAAGAATAATAACCAAATAACCTTTTTTCTGCTTGCGCTATAATACCTTTAATTACAGATGAAAAAAAGTGATGCACAACCACCGGAATAATTAAACCTATAGTTTTAGATTCTTTAGTTCTTAAGTTCACCGCAAAAGAATTTGGCTGATAATTTAACAACGCGGCGGTTTCTCTAACTAGCTTTCTTGTTTTTTCACTAACATCTGGGTATTCTTTTAATGCTTTTGACACCGTTGTGATAGAAATACCTAACTCTTCTGCAATATTTTTTAATGTTACCAAATCTTAATCTGTTGATTTAAATTAAATTAGTACTCAAATATAAGCAATTAAATAAATCGAAAACGTTTTCGGTAAATCGAAAACGTTTTCGATTTATTAATTTGATAAAAAAATTGGGTTAAAATTTAACTTTACTTAAGAAATGATTAACTAATTATTAAATTCACAATCAAAAAAATGAAAAAACTAACAAATCTTAAAGGTTTACTTTTAATGTTATTCCTAGCAGGGACATCTACATTATTAGCACAATCTAGTATTTACGGAACAGTAAAAGACCAAAACGGAGAATTAATTCCTGGTGTAAACATCATTTTAAAAGGAACCACTATAGGAACAAGTTCGGATTTTGATGGAAATTATGAAATTAAAAACATTAAAGAAGGTGTTTATACATTAGTTGCTTCTTCTTTAGGTTTCGACAATTTTACAAAAGAAGTTAATTTTAATTCTCCTAAAATTGTTTTAAACATCGTTATCGTAGAAAATGCACAATCATTAGATGAAATTATAGTTACTGGTGTTGTTAACCCAAAATCTAAAATAGAATCTAGTATTTCTGTTTCTACAGTTGGTATTAAACAAATAGAACAAGCTTCGCCAAGATCTGCTGGTGAACTTTTTAGAAACATACCTGGTATTCGTGCAGAATCTTCTGGTGGAGAAGGTAATGCAAACTTTAATGTACGTGGTGTACCAGTTTCTTCGGTGGATCTAGATATTTACAGTTACAAGAAGACGGTCTTCCACTAATGCTATTTGGAGACACTTCTTTTGGTAATGCAGATAACTTTTTACGTATAGATTCTAATGTAGGTAGAGTTGAAGCAATTAGAGGTGGTTCTGCTTCTACACAAACTTCTAATGGTCCTGCTGGTATTATAAACATGATTAGTAAAACTGGTAGAACAGAAGGTGGTACAATCGGTGCAACTTATGGTTTAGACTTTCAATCTAGTAGATTAGATTTTGAATATGGTACACCTATTAGCGAAGGATTGTATTATCATGTTGGTGGTTTTATGCGAGTTGGCGAAGGACCAAGAAACATTGGTTACCAAGGTAATAAAGGTGGTCAAATTAAAGCCAATATAACAAAAGAGTTTAAAAACGGTTATGTACGTACTTATTTTAAATACTTAAACGATAAAACAGTTATGTATATGCCAATGCCAGTAAGTTTAACGGGTACAAATGCAAACCCAACTTTTGGAAACTTACCTGGTTTTGATATTACTTCAGATTCTCCTCATTCTGTAAATATCCAGAATACATATAGTGTATACGATGGAAATCCTACTCAAAACGATATGAGAAGCGGTAACAACCCAGTAAGTTCGGCAATTGGTGCAGAATTCTCTTTTGATCTAGGTGATGATTGGAAAGTAAACGGTAAAGCAAGATATTCTAACAATTCGGTCAATGGAATGCTCCTTTTACTGCTAACGTTGGTACTGTAGCAGAAATAGAAGCTTTAGTTAGAGGTGCTTCGGTGCAACTGGTGCTTTAACTTATAAAGACGGAACACCATTTAATCCTGCAAACGGATTAGCACAAGATATTAGATATTTTGATGTTACTATCGAAGATTTAAGCAACTTTTTTAGCGATGTAAAAGTTACCAAAGCAATTAATGATAATATAGGAGTAACAGTTGGTATGTTCTCTGCAACACAAAACACAAAGATTGGTTGGCAATGGAGTTCTGCTATTTCTGAAGTAGCAGGAGACGGTAAAGCTAGACTTGGTATTTTCGAAGGATTTTCTGAAGGTGGTGCTTATTCATATGGTCAGCCAGTTTGGGGTAACTGTTGTCAAAGAAAATACAATACAGTACACAATGTAAATTCTCCTTATGTAGGTGTAGATGCAGAAATTAATGAAAAATTAAATTTTGATGGTAGTATCCGTTTCGAAAACGTTAATGTTAATGGTTCTATCAATTACGGACAATTAAGTAATTTAGATGCAAACGGAGACTTAATCGGTTTTGATTATGATAGTGATGGTGAAATTAGTGACTTTGAATCTACAATACCAACTATAGCTGGTAACCCAGGACAAGCAATTAGCGACAATTATAATTTTATTTCTTACTCTGCTGGTTTAAATTATAAAATCAACAACGGTACTGCTGTTTTTGGTAGATATAGTAAAGGTGCTTCGGTAGAGCTGCAGATAGAAATAATTACGGAACAGATGGTTTGGGAGATGTTCAATTTGATGAAATTTCTCAATTCGAAGTTGGTTTAAAAAAGAGATTAAACAACGGAGTTTTAAATGTTACTGGTTTTGTAAGTAATACAGACGAAGGTATTAGTAACGAATTAAACAGAACAGTTGGTAATCCATTTAAAGCATTAGGTTTAGAAGTTGAATCTGCATTAAGTTTTGGTAACTTCGGTATAAATGGTTCTGTTACTTATACAAAAGCAGAAATTGATGGTGGTGCAAATCAAGGAAACACACCAAGAAGACAAGCAGATTTTGTTTATAATCTAGCGCCAACATATTCTTTTGGTACCAGTAAGCAACACTTATTAGGAATTACAATTTTAGGCACATCAGAATCTTACGCACAAGATGATAACGATTTAGTTATGCCAGGTTACGCATATATAAACGCTGTAGCAAAAGTAAGTTTAACTAAAGGATTATCTTTAAGTGTAAACGCTAACAATTTATTTGATACAATAGGTGTTACAGAAGTAGAAGGAAACGGTAACATTGCTGGTGGTTTAGCTGCAGCAAGAACAATTTCTGGTCGTTCTACAACAATGACATTACAATATAGTTTTTAAAGTTTGAGTTAATAGTAAGTTTGGTTATTAAGAAAAGGGCCAACGTACATTCTGTTGGTCCTCTTCTTATTTTAAAAAATCATTTAAAAATTATACCATAATGTTAAAAAAACCTAGCCTAAGTTTTTGGCAAATATTAAACATGAATGTTGGATTCTTCGGAATTCAGTATAGTTTTGGCTTACAACAAAGTGCAGTTACACCAATTTACGATTTTTTAGGTGCAAGTCCAGATCAAATTCCAATTTTACATCTTGCTGGTCCTGTAACAGGTTTATTAGTACAACCAATTATAGGAGCATTAAGTGATAAAACCTGGAGCCCAAGATTCGGACGAAGAAAACCTTATTTTTTAATTGGCGCAATTTTGTGTAGTCTAACATTATTTGCTTTCCCTTTTAGTAGTTCTCTTTGGATGGCAGCCGGCCTTTTATGGATTTTAGATGCTGGTAACAACACCGCAATGGAACCTTATCGAGCACTAATCGCCGATAAATTAAACACAGAACAACAACCTTTAGGCTTTCAAATGCAAAGCTTTTTTACAGGTTTAGGACAAGTTTTGGCCAATTTATCTCTATTTATTTTTCCATTAATATTTATAGGAACAACTGGCGCATTACCAACTTGGGTTTACGCATCATTTTTCTTAGGTGCTGTTTGCTCTATAGCAACTATTCTTTGGAGTATTAAAAAAACTAAAGAAATTCCGCCAACAGAAGAAGAGCTAAAAAAACTAAGAGAAAAGAAAAGTATTTTAGAACCGCTAATAGAAATATTTTCTGCAATAAAGCACATGCCAAAAGTTATGTGGCAGTTAGCATTGGTTTATTTATTTCAATGGTATGCTTTATTTTGTTATTGGCAAAATTCTTCTAAAAGTGTTGCCCTTTCTGTTTGGAATGCGACTCGAGAAAACAAAGAAGCCTATAGCGAAGCTGTAAGCTGGACAGGTTTAGTTAATGGTTGGTATAACGTTGTTACATTTTTAGTAGCATTTGCATTGGTTGGTTTTGCTAAAAAATTCAGTCCTAAAAAAGTACACGCTTTCTGTTTAATAATTGCCGCAATTGGTTTCTTAGCATTCCCGTATATCGAAAATAAAAATTTATTATTCTTTGCAATAACAGGCTTTGGTATTGGTTGGGCAAGCATGATGGGTATTCCTTATTTAATGGTTGTTGCCGATATTCCTAAAGAAAGGTATGGCGTTTACATGGGCATTATAAACATGATGATTGTAATTCCAATGATAATTCAAACATTATCGTTTGGTTATATCTTAAAAAACTTTTTAGATAACGATCCTCGAAACGCAATAACCTTTGCAGGCGTTTTACTAATCATCAGTGCAATTTTTACGCTTTTTATTAAAAGTAAAAGCAATTTAAAAAATAAAATTTTGAACAATAATAGAAATATAGACATTTTATGTGTTGGTGAAGTACTAGTAGATTTTATTGGTCATCAAACAGGTGTTTTAATTAACAATACAAGAGACTACCATAGATATCTTGGTGGTTCGCCTACAAATGTAGCAATGAATGCAGCAAGATTAGGGCTTAAACCAGTAATGGTTTCTACCGTTGGTAACGACGGTTTTGGCGAATACATTTTTAAAAGATTAAAAGAAGTTGGTGTTAATATAGAAAATATAAAGGTTTTAGAAAACAAACCTACAAGTGTAATATTTGTTTCAAAATCTGAAGGAACGCCGGATTTTATACCTTTTAGAGATGCCGACAGATATATCACTAAAGATCAAATATCCAAAGAAACATTATCAGATTCAAAAATATTTCATACTACTTGTTTTGCTTTAAGTAAAGAACCTGCACAAAGTACAATTCTAAAAAAAGCAGAAGAAGCGTATAAATTAGGTTGTAAATTAAGCATCGATTTAAATTACGCAAAGAAACTTTGGGAAAGTAGAGATCAAGCTTTTAAAGTGATTGAAGCTTACTGTAAATTAAATCCGTTAATAAAAATTAGCGAAGATGATATGCTACGACTTTTTGAAAAAGAACTTCCTCATGATCAAATATTTAAGTTTTTTCATGATTTAAATGTAGATACAGTTTGTTTAACTTTAGGTCAAGACGGTGTAAAATTATCTAAAAAAAACAAAAAGGTAATTGCTTTACCTGCCATTAAAGTTGACAAAGTAATGGATACAACGGGTGCAGGAGATGCTTTTTGGTCGGGCTTTTTATTTGCTTACATAAAAGAAAAACCAATAGAAGAGTGTTTAAAAGTAGCATTACAACTTGCGGCATTAAAATTACAAAACGTAGGTAGATTACCGAGACAACATTAATATTTTATCTAAACTTTTAGAATAATAAACAAATGAAGCTAGAAGAAAATAAAACTTTTAACGGAGTTATGTTAAACGCATACCCGGATAGTATTGGAGAGAAATTAACAGACACTATTAATATGCTTAAAATGCCAGAATTTAAAGATGTTTTCTCTTTATTCTACATTTTACCCACATTTTTTAATAGCGATTTAGATAGAGGTTTCTCTATAATCGATTACAATTTAAATACTAATTTGGTTTCTAAAGATGATTTAAAAGCTTTAGAAGAACTAAACATAATGCTAAAATTCGATATCGTTTTAAATCATTTATCTGTAGCTTCACCTCAATTTAAAGATTTATTAAAAAACGGAGAAAAATCTAAATACAAAGACTTTTTATCAATTGGAATTCTTTTTGGGAAGGTAACGGAACAAAAAATGAAGATGATATAATAATTCCTAAAAAAGAATTTTTAGATAAATTGTTCATGAGAAAATCTGGACTTCCAATATTAAAGGTTCCTTTTCCAGACGGCACTAAAAAACCTTATTGGAACACTTTTTATCAAGACATAACATATCATAAAATTTCTTCTGAAGAAATATGTAAAATCACTAGTTTACCCTTAAACAAGGCTGCAATAATTTCAGAAAAAATAAACACAGCATTAGAAGCTAATCAAGATTTATCAACTATTAATTTTGATGATTTTAATGAGTTTAAAAATGATGTTTTAAACTTTGTTAATCAAAAAGCAACCTATTTAGGTCAAATGGATGTGAATGCAAAATCTGAACTTGTTTGGCAGTTTTACGAAGAAACTTTAGCCAAAGTTAAAAGTTTTGGTTGTAAAATTTTAAGATTAGATGCTTTTGCTTATTTACATAAAGAAATAGGACAAACAAATTTTTTTAACAAACCTGGCACTTGGACATATTTAGACAGAATTAATGAAATTGCTAAAAAAAACGACCTTATTTTATTACCAGAAATTCATGCAGAATATGGTTTAAATTTACATGATGAAGTTGCAAAAGAATCCTACCAAATTTATGATTTTTTCTTACCTGGTTTAATGATTCACACCCTAGAAAAAGCAAACAACAAAGCGCTTTTAACTTGGATAGACGAAATTATAACTAAAAATTATAAAACCGTTAACATGTTAGGTTGTCATGACGGTATACCTGTTTTAGATTTAAAAGGAAAAGAAGTTAACGGTAATTACAATAAAGGTTTACTAAAAGACGCCGAAATCGAAACTATAATGAATACAATTATGGACAGAGGCGGAAGAGTGAAAAATTTATATGATCCGTCAGGAAAAAAATATCTTACTACCAAATAAATGCAACATTCTTTAGCGCTCTAGGCGAAAGTGAAGAAAAATTATTATTAGCTCGAGCAATTCAATTATTTATGCCTGGTATTCCTCAGGTCTGGTATTTAGATATTTTTGCTGGTAAAAATAATTATGCTGCAGCAGATAAAGGCGGAAGCGGTGGTCATAAAGAAATAAACAGAACAACGCTTTCAAATAAAGACATCGAAGAAGGCTTAAAAAAAGATATTGTTAAAAACCAACTTAAACTTATGCGTTTAAGAAATACTTCTAGCGCTTTTTTAGGTAAAATATCTTGTAGTGCTTCCAAAGAAAATGAATTAGAAATTACATGGACAAACAAGAATGAGTTTGCAAGATTATCTGCAAATTTAAGTTCTTTAAATTTTTCTATAAATTATTCAGAAAACAATAAGATTACAAAACTGGTTTTTTAAACAACTCTAGAATCGATTATTCTTTGTTATTTAATATGGTCTTTCATTGAAAACCCTATCTTTGTATGCTTAAACAAGCAAACAAATATTATATGAGTGATTCTAGAAAAAGACACGAAGCCTTAGTATATCATGCAAAACCAAAACCAGGAAAAATTGCGGTTGTTCCTACAAAAAAATACGCAACACAGCACGATTTAGCTTTAGCGTATTCTCCTGGTGTAGCAGAACCTTGTTTAGAAATTGCAAAAGATAAAAATAACGTTTATAAATATACTGCAAAAGGAAACCTAGTAGCTGTAATATCTAATGGTACAGCAGTTTTAGGTTTGGGTGATATTGGCCCGAGACGCCTCTAAACCTGTAATGGAAGGTAAAGGATTACTTTTTAAAATTTTTGCAGATATTGATGTTTTTGATATTGAAGTAGACGCTACAGACGTAGATCAATTTATACAAACGGTTAAGGCAATTGCTCCTACTTTTGGAGGAATTAATTTGGAAGATATTAAAGCTCCAGAAGCTTTTGAAATCGAAAGAAGGTTAAAAGAAGAGTTAGACATTCCGGTAATGCACGATGACCAACATGGTACTGCAATAATTTCTGCAGCTGCTTTAAAAAATGCCATCGATATTACAGAAAAAGACATTAGTAAAGTTAAAATTGTAGTAAATGGTGCCGGTGCCGCTGCAATTTCTTGTACTCGTTTATACTTAAAATTAGGTGTAAAAAGAGAAAATGTTGTAATGTGCGACAGTAAAGGGGTTATTAGAAAAGATAGAGGCAACTTAACTTCTCAAAAAGAAGAATTTGCAACCGACAGAGACCTTAATACTTTAGAAGAAGCAATGCAAGATTCTGATGTATTTATTGGTTTATCAAAAGGGAATATCGTTTCGCCGGAAATGCTTTTATCAATGGCAAAAAACCCAATTGTGTTTGCAATGGCAAACCCTGTACCAGAAATAGAATATGATGTTGCCATAGCCACAAGAAAAGATATAATTATGGCAACAGGTAGATCAGACCATCCTAATCAAGTTAACAATGTACTTGGTTTTCCTTTTATTTTTAGAGGAGCTTTAGATGTAAGAGCTACAAAAATTAACGAAGAAATGAAGCTTGCCGCAGTGCATGCATTAGCAGACTTGGCAAAAAAATCTGTACCAGAACAGGTAAATATTGTGTATGATGAAGTAAGCTTAACTTATGGGAAAGAATACATCATTCCAAAACCTTTTGATCCAAGATTAATTTATGAAATTCCACCAGCAATTGCAAAAGCAGCAATGGATTCAGAGTTGCTCTAGAACCAATTTCAGATTGGGATAGATATAGAGAAGAATTAATGGAACGTTCGGGTTACGGAAGTAAAGAAATTAGACTTTTGCATAACAGAGCAAAAAGCAATCCTAAGCGTGTAGTTTTTGCAGAGGCAGATCATTTAGATGTTTTAAAAGCAGCACAAAGAGTTCATGAAGAAAAATTAGGAAAAGTAATTTTATTAGGACGAAAAGAAGTAATTCTAGAACTGAAAGAAGAAATCGGTTTTACTGCAGATGTGCAAATTATAGATCCTAAAACAGACGAAGAAAAAGAAAGAAGAATCCGTTTTGGAGAAGCTTACTGGAAAACACGTCAAAGAAAAGGTAGAACTTTTTCTGAAGCTAAAAAATTAATGCGAGAACGTAATTATTTTGCAGCAATGATGGTAAATGAAGGTGAAGCAGATGCTTTAATTACCGGATATTCTAGACCTTACCCAACGGTTGTAAAACCAATGTTAGAGTTAATAGAAAGAGACAAAGATGTTACTAAAATTGCAGCTTGTAATTTAATGTTAACAAAACAAGGACCTTTGTTTTTAGCAGATACAACCATTAACCAAAATCCTTCGGCTAAAGAATTGGCTAAAATTGCTCAAATGACAGGTAAGTTTGTAAACATGTTTGGTATGAAACCAAATATTGCTATGTTATCTTACTCTAACTTTGGATCTTCAACTTCAGAAACTTCTAAAAAAATTAGAGAAGCGGTATCTTATGTGCATCGTCACTTTCGAGAAACGGTTATCGACGGAGAAGTACAAGCAGATTTTGCTTTAAATTCTGAAATGCTTGCTAAAGAATTTCCGTTTTCTAAATTAAATGGTAAAAAAGTAAATGTTTTAATTTTTCCTAACTTAGAATCTGCAAATATTACTTACAAATTATTAAAGCAAGTAGAAGGCGCAGAATCTATTGGACCCGTAATTTTAGGTTTTAACAAACCAGTACATATTTTACAATTAGGTTCTAGTGTAGATGAGATGGTAAATATGGCAGCATTAGCTGTTGTAGATGCACAACAAAAAGAAAAAGAAACAACAAATAAAAAGTAGTATTTTAGAAGCCTGAAAAAGATAATTTTATGATTACACAAGTTAGAGGAAGACTCGTAGAAAAAAGCCCAACCGAAGTTGTAGTAGATTGTAACGGTGTTGGTTATTTGCTTCATATTTCTCTAAATACATTTTCTGCATTGCCTGCAGATGAAAATATAGTTCTGTATACGCATCTTTCTATAAGGGAAGATGCGCATACACTTTTTGGATTTATCAATAAAACAGAAAGAGCCGTATTTAAATTCTTAATTTCTGTATCTGGTGTAGGCCCAAGCATTGCTAGAACAATGTTGTCTTCTATGACTTCGGAAGAAATACAACAAGCAATAGCATCAGAAAACGTAAAATTAATACAATCTGTAAAAGGTATTGGGGCAAAAACAGCCCAAAGAGTTATTGTAGATTTAAAAGATAAAATCTTAAAGACTTTCGATATCGACGAAGTTTCTGTAACAGTAAGCAATACAAACAAAGAAGAAGCGTTATCTGCTTTAGAAGTTTTAGGCTTTCAAAGAAAACAATCAGACAAAATAATAACAGCAATTTTAAAAGAACATACAGATGCTTCTGTAGAAAAAATTATAAAATTAGCCTTAAAAAGTTTATAATCAATTGGGTACAATTTTTAAAAATACGTTTTTATTAATAGCAATTATCTTAACGGTAAGTTTATCTACTTATGCTCAAGACACTACAGAAAAAGACTCAACAAAAGTTAACAAAGACAAAGTAGATTTACGTTACGATTTTAAAAGCACCCAAAAAGGTGGTTTATATTTAGATGATTTATCTAAAAAAGAAATCATTTTTGATAAAGTTTTAAATAAATATGTAATTGTAGAAAAAATTGGGAATTACTACACAAGAACTCCTATTTATTTATCACCTAGAGAGTACCAACAATATCGATTAAAAAGAGATATGTTGCTTTACTTTAAAGATAAAGTGAGTGCAACAAACGGTAAGAAAAAAGGTTCTAAAGAAGCACAAAAAGATTTATTGCCAACTTATTATGTGAACAACAAGTTTTTCGAAACCATTTTTGGCGGTACAGAAGTAAAAGTAACACCAACTGGTAGCTTAAATTTAAAGTTAGGTTTTATCTATCAAAACACAGATAATCCGCAAATATCCGAAGAAAATAGAAGTAATTTTACTTTTGATTTTGATCAGCAAATTAACGCAAGTATAAGAGCTAAAGTTGGTAGTAGATTAGAGTTTACAGCAAATTACGATACACAAGCCTCTTTCGATTTTCAGAATTTAGTTAAAGTTGGTTTCGAACCAAACGAAGACGACATCATACAAGGTTTAGAAGCTGGTAATGTATCTATGCCAATTAAAAACTCTTTAATAAACGGAGCCCAAAGTTTATTTGGTGTAAAAACCGATTTAAAGTTTGGTAACACCAATATTACTGCAGTGTTTTCTCAGCAAAACTCAGAAAGCAAAACCGTTGTTGCAGAAGGCGGTGCATCAATACAACCTTTCGAATTAAGAACTACAGATTACGATAATGACAGACACTTTTTCTTATCGCAATATTTTATAGATAATTATGCAAATTCGCTTAAAAATTACCCGTTAATTAATAGCCCAATTAATATAACAAGAGTAGAAGTTTGGATAACGAATAGAAACGCAAGTACAGAAGATTACAGAAGTATTGTTGCTTTTGCTGATATTGGCGAATCGGAAAACCAAGTTTTGGTTGATGAAAATGGTGTTGTATTAAACCCTGCAATTACACAACCACAAGTTGCTGGTAATAATTTACCTTTTAATGGTGCAAATAGAATTGGTACAGAAATTATTCCTGCAGGCGGTATAAGAGATATTTCTACTGTTGATAGCTCTTTGCAACCATACAACATGCAAAACGGAACTAATTATTCGGTTTTAGAAAATGCTAGAAAATTAGATGCAAATGAATATCGACTAAATCCGCAATTAGGTTTTATTTCTTTAAATAGAAGATTAAACGATGGTGAAGTTTTAGCTGTTGCTTATGAATATACAGTAGCGGGTAACGTTACAGGAAGTACAAAAAACTCTTTTAAAGTTGGTGAGTTTTCTAATGATGGTATACAAGCACCTAACAATTTAGCGGTAAAATTATTGCGATCAGAAATCTTACAAACAAAAAGAACAAATGTAACTACCGGAGAAGATGAAGCTTTTCCTACTTGGCGTTTAATGATGAAGAACGTATATGCTTTAGGCGCTTTTCCGTTAACTCAAGATGGTTTCCGTTTCGAAATTCAATACAGAGACGATCAAACAGGTATACCTTCTAATGTTTTACAAAATGCTGCAACCGTAGGTATTTCTAACTTACCTTTATTACAAGTTTTAAAATTAGATCAATTAGATCAAAGTCAGTTTAGATCGCCGGATGGTTTTTTCGATTATGTAGAAGGAATTACCGTAAATTCTGAAAACGGATTTATCTTTTTCCTGAACCAGAACCTTTTGGTAACGATTTAGCAGACGAATTAACAAACCCTGCAGATGAAGATTTTATATTTAAAGAATTGTATTTAAATACTAAAATCAACATTAAAAATAACTTTCAGAATAAAGACAAATACTTTTTAAAGGGATATTTTAAATCAGAAAATTACGGCGGAATACCAATTGGCGCTTTCAATGTTCCTAGAGGTTCTGTTAGAGTTTCCGCTGGCGGAAGACAGTTGGTAGAAGGTGTAGATTATGTTGTAGATTATTCTTTAGGAAGAGTACAAATTATCGATCCGGGTTTACAAGCTTCGGCGTTCCTATTAGCGTATCTACAGAAAATAACGCTGTTTTTAATCAGCAAAGAAAAACTTTTTGGTATTGATGTAGAACACAAATTTTCTGAAGATTTTGTGGTTGGTGCAACTTATTTAAATATCGAAGAAAGACCTTTAACACCTAAAGTTAATTTTGGTGCAGAACCTATTAACAACACCATGTTAGGGTTTAACTTTAATTATGCTACAGAAGTGCCTTATTTTACAAAACTGGCAAACAAATTACCGTTTGTAGATACAGATGCGCCTTCTAATTTATCTGTTCGTGGTGATATGGCTTATTTGATTCCTGGAACACCAAGCGGAATTGACGTAACAGGTGCAGCAACTTCTTATATCGATGATTTTGAAGCGTCGCAAGTGCCAATTAGTTTACTTTCTTCACTAGATTGGTATGAAGCGAGTACACCTAAATACTTTCCTAACTTTAACGGAGAAAGTGATGGGTTATCTTACAACTATAAAAGAGCAAAATTAGCTTGGTACAGCGTAGATCAAATATTTTACGGTGTTGGTGATACGCCTGCAAGTATTGATGCTGACGAACTTTCTAGAGCAGAAACAAGACAAATTAATTACAGAGAATTGTTTCCTAATGTACAATTAGATATTACGCAAAACTCTTTAGTTAGAACTTTAGATTTAGCTTATTTTCCGGCAGAAAGAGGTTCTTATAATTATGATCCTGCAGCAACAATACAAAACGATAAAGTAACATTACCAAACCCGAAACAAGATGGGGAGGAATTATGCGACCTTTAACAACAAATAATTTTGATCAAGCAAATGTAGAGTATATGCAATTCGGATTATGGATCCTTATCAAAATTACTCTATCACAAACGAAGAAGGTTTACCTGCTGGTATAGACCCAAACAATCCAGCAAATCAAGTTGGAGATTTGTATATAAATCTTGGTAATATTTCTGAAGATATTTTGAAAGACAACCGTAAAATGTACGAAAACGGTTTACCAGAAGATGGTTTAAAAGTTAATGGTAATAATGTTAATAGAACTACTTGGGGAGATGTTCCTAGAAATCCATCGATAATTTATGCTTTTAATGAATTAGATGATGCAAGAACAAACCAAGATATTGGTTTTGATGGTTTAAATGATGATGAAGAACGTAATTTACCAGGCATTGGACAATATGCAAATTTAACAGATCCTGCGGCAGATAACTTTCAGTTTTTTAGAGGATCAAATTTAGACGCAATAAACGCATCATTAATAACTAGATATAAAGATTACAATAATACTCAAGGTAATTCGCCAACCTTAAATCAATCTACAGAACCTTACCCGACATCTTCTACAACGTATCCAGATACAGAAGACATCAACAAAGATCAAACAATGAATACTGTAGAAAGCTATTATGAATATAGAATTTCTATGAATCAGAATGATTTAAGAAAAGGAGTTGGTTATATTGTAGATGAAAAAACAACAACGGTTACTTTAGAAAACGGAAATACACAACAAACAAAATGGTATCAATTTAGAGTTCCCGTAAGAAGCGGAACACCTGTAAATGGTATTTCTGATTTTAATAGTATTCGTTTTGTAAGAATGTTTTTAACCAATTTTAGAATGCCAGTGGTAGTACGTTTTGGTGAATTAGATTTGGTTAGAGGTGACTGGAGAAGGTATGTGAGAACTTTAGATCCAACTACAAACCCAGATAGAGAATTAACCCAAGACGAACTAAATGATTTTGAAGTTGGTGTTGTAAGTATAGAGCAAAATGAAGGAAGTTATATACAACCACCAGGTATCGAAAGAGAGCGTTTACAAGGTAGTACAACAGTACAATTGCAAAACGAACAATCGGTTACTCTAAAAGTTACTAGATTAGAACCAGAAGAAACAAGAGCTATTTACAAAAACATTAGTGTAGATTTAAGACGTTTTAAGCAATTAAAAATGTTTATGCACTTACAAGAAATAGAAAGAGAAGCTGTTGTTAACGATAATGAATTAGCTGCTGTAATAAGATTAGGAACCGATTTAAATGAGAATTTTTATCAAATAGAATTGCCTTTAAAAGTTACAAAAGCCGGAACATCTGCTTTAGACATTTGGCCGAAGCAAATAATTTAGATGCCTTTTTAGAAACTTTTGGTAAGATAAAATTAGAAAGAAACAATGTTAACTTTCCGGTAAACGAAATTTATCAATCTCAAGAGCAAGACCCAGATTTACCATATACAATTAGTGTAAAAGGAAACCCAACTTTAGCACAATTAAGAACAATAATGTTAGGTTTAAAAAACATTTCTTTATCTCCTAGAAGTGCAGAAGTTTGGTTTAACGAACTTCGATCTGCTGGTTTTGACAATAAAGGTGGTTGGGCTGCTGTTATTAATGCAGATGCTAATTTTGCTGATGTTGCAAACGTTTCTTTAGCCGGAAGCATGTCTACAATAGGTTTTGGTAATGTAGAAGATAGAGTAAACCAACGTAGTTTAGACGAGACAAAACAATACGATGTTGCTACAACTGTTAATTTAGGCAAGGTTTTAACGCCTAAAAAATGGGGAATTCAATTACCTATGAGTTATAGTATCGGAGAAAAGTTTATTGATCCAAAATACGATCCGCAGTACCAAGATGTAACTTTAGAAGATGCTTTAGAACAAAACCCTAATAGCGAGTTTTCTAGAGATTATACTAAAAGAACAAGTATTAGTTTTATCAATGTAAAGAAAAACAGAAATCCGAATTCAACCAAAAAACCAAAGTTTTATGATGTTGAAAATATTTCTGTTTCTTATGCTCATAACAAAGAGTTTCATAGAGATTACAATATTCAAAAATATGTAAACGAAAACGTAGTTGCAGGTGCTACTTACAACTACAATTTTCAGTCAAAATCTATAGAGCCTTTTAAAAACATAGGTTTTTTACAAAGCAAATATTTAAAACTAATTAAAGATATTAATTTCAATCCGATACCATCTACAGTTTCAGTAAATTCTAGAATTAATAGAAATTTTACAGAACAACAATCTAGAAATTTAGTTGCAGGTTTATCTGATCAACCAGCATTAAAACAACGTAGATTTTTATTTGATTGGGATTATACCGTTGGTTTCGATTTAACAAAGTCACTTCAGTTTAACTTTAATGCAACCAACAGTTACATTTACGATACTTTTGATACGAATGAAGATATTCAGATTTTTGATGATTTCTTTAACACAGGTAGAGCAAACCATTATCATCAGAAGTTAAACGGAACCTACCAGTTACCCATAAATAAAGTCCCATTTTTAAGTTGGGTAAAAGCAGATTATGCGTACACAGCAGATTTTGATTGGCAAGCTGCAGCACAAAGTACAATAGATGTAAATGGTACCGATGTTGCTTATGTAGATTTGGTTGGTAATGTTGTACAAAATGCAAACACGCACAATTTAAATACAACTTTAACTTTCGATAAGTTCTATAAAAGTTTAGGTTTCGAAAAATTACTATTATCTAAAAATCAAAGAAAAAATGCAAAAGGAATTTCAGAAGTGGTTTACCTCCTGCTCCTGGACGAGTTAATTCTAAGAAAAAATTATCGGTAGGTAAGCAAATTTTAAAAGGTGTTTATGATGTAGTTACCTCTGTAAAACAAGGTAAAATAAGTTATTCAGAAAATAATGGTCAGTTTTTACCAGGTTACACAGAAGACATTGGCTTTTTAGGTGGCGCACCAACTTCTTTTGCTTTTGGTAGCCAAGTAGATATTAGAAATAAAGCATTACAAAACGGTTGGTTAGTTGGTCCAAGAGATCCAGATAATAGCGAGTATTATAATAAAACCTACAGCAGAACTCATTACAATAAATTAGATTACACTTTTACAGTTAAGCCTTTTAAAGATTTAAATATTGATGTGAGAGGTAATAAAATTAAAACAAGAGATTTATCTCAGCAATTAGATGTCATCGAAAACGGCACAACAAACGGAGCATTAGATTTTAGTGCCCCAGCTTTTGAAACAGGAAACTTTAGCACGAGTCATTCTATGATTGCAACTGCTTTTAAAGACGGTGATGCGCTTTTTGAAACTATGAGAACATATAGATCTGCAATTTCAGAAAGATTAGCAGCAGAAAACGGAGGAAACTCAACTGGTTACGGTAGCAATAGTCAGCAAGTTTTATTACCTGCATTTATGGCTGCATATTCGGGTTCTAGCCCGGATAAAGTGAATACTAGTTTGTTTAGAAATATTCCGATACCAAATTGGACTCTAAGATATACTGGACTTATGAAATTAGATTTCTTTAAGAAGAACTTTAGCAACTTTGTAGTTTCTCATGGTTACAAATCTTCTTACACGGTTTCTAGTTTTACAAATAATTTACAATACGATTCTAATAATCCGTTTAGCACAACAAATTCTTCCGAAATTACGAGCGCGAATTATTAATTTCTGCTGCAACTCTAGTTGACGAATTTTCTCCGCTAATTAAAGTTGACATGAAAATGAGAAACTCTTTTTCTTTAAGAGGAGAAGTAAAAAGAGACAGAACATTAACAATGAATTTTAACAACAGCACCTTAACAGATATAAAAGGAACAGAATATATCTTTGGTTTGGGTTATGTTTTTAAAGATGTAAAGGTAAATACTCGTTTTACAGGTAAAAAGACAACTCTTAAAGGAGACGTTAATTTAAGAGCAGATGTTTCTTTAAGAGATAATTTAACACAAATTAGATCTGTAGATGAAGATAATAATCAAATAAGTGGCGGACAAAGATTATTTTCTATTAAATTTGCAGCCGATTACAGATTGAGCGCAAATTTAACGGCATCGTTTTATTACAATCATCAAACATCTAGATATGCTATATCAACCACTTTCCCGCGTCAAGCAATAAATGGTGGCTTTAACATTATCTATAATTTAGGAGGAAATTAAAAACAATAAACAACCAATAATAATATTAAGATGAATATTCCAGCAGAATTAAAATACACAAAAGATCACGAGTGGCTAAGAATTGAAGGAAATGTAGCAACTATAGGAATTACAGATTTCGCACAAAGTGAATTAGGAGATATCGTTTATGTTGATGTAGATACTTTAGACGATACTGTAGAAGAAGGAGAAGTTTTTGGTTCTGTAGAAGCAGTAAAAACTGTTTCAGATTTATTTATGCCTTTAAAAGGAGAAGTAACAGAATTTAACGAAGAGTTAGAAGACGAGCCGAATTAGTAAACTCAGACCCATATAATAAAGGTTGGA
This sequence comes from Polaribacter sp. HA6-7, assembly GCF_055693625.1. Lineage (NCBI taxonomy): Bacteria > Pseudomonadati > Bacteroidota > Flavobacteriia > Flavobacteriales > Flavobacteriaceae > Polaribacter > Polaribacter sp. HA6-7. The sequence continues at coordinate 85,653 of NZ_CM146338.1, read as the reverse complement.
TGATAAAAATTGAAATATCAGACAGCTCGCAAATAGATAATTTATTAGATGCTGAAGCTTACGAAAAACTTATTAAGGGATAAAAAATTACTTTTTGCTGTAGCCATAGCAATACTAATTTTGTACTTAAGCTTAATGAAAATGCCTAAGTACAATATATCTATTAGCAATATAGACAAATGGCAACATAGTTTTGCTTATACTGTCTTATCATTGTCTTGGCTTTTTGCATTACAAAAGTTCAATAAAAATTATTTAATTATAATTAGTTGTATCTCTTTTGGCATAATTATTGAAATTTTACAAGAAACTGTTACCTCATATAGAACAGGCGATTTTTTAGATATTATTGCGAATTCTGTTGGTGTACTATTAGGTTTATTAATATTTAGCATTTTTTTTAAAAAAAGAGGTTAAAAAATAAAAAGACTTGTATTTAACACAATAATTTAGTTAAATTAGCGAACTATATAAAACTCTTATTCAATGGAAATAAAGAAAAACCCGAAATCGAACTTAGAAAATTACAGTAAAATATTTATGCAAATAGGTTTAGTATTAGCCTTATTTGTTACTTATGCTGCAATCGAAAAGAAAACATACGACAAAACTACAAGTTCTTTAGGTGTAGTTAATATGAACGCAGACATGGAAGAAGACATTCCAATTACTGAAAGAGTAGAGCCTGTAAAACCTAAAACTCCGCCACCACCAACTCGAGAAAAAATTGAAGTTGTAGAAGATGAAAAGGAAGTTGAAGAAACTGTAATAGAATCTACTGAAACAGATGAAACTGAAGCTGTAGAAGTTGAGGAAATTGTAGAAATCGAAGAAGCAGAAGAAGTTGTAGAAGATGTAAACTTTATGATTATTGAAGATGCACCAGTATTTCCTGGGTGTAGAGGAAGTAAAAAAGAGTTAAAAGATTGTTTTAGTAAAATGGTACAAAAACACTTTTCTAGAAAATTTGATGCAGATTTACCAAATGAATTAGGTCTTTCTCCAGGTAAGAAAAGAGTATTTATTGGTTTCAAAATTGATAGACAAGGTAACATTGTTAATGTACAAGCAAGAGCACCGCACCCAAAAATTAAAGCGGAGGTTATTAAAGTAATGAAATTATTACCTAAAATGAAACCAGGTAAGCAAAGAGGTAAGCCAGTTGGTGTTAGTTACAACATTCCTTTCTCTTTATTAGTAGAGTAATCAATAAGAATTATAATATATCAAAACGCTTAGAACAATGTTCTAAGCGTTTTTTTTACTTCTATTTGAAGTAATAAATGATACGAATAGTTAATTTAATAATTAACGTTTGTTGTATTCTTAAAATAGAAATTCTTTATAAATAATAAAACAACAAACACAAAGTGAATTTTAAGATTACAAATTACGTTCATTAGCTTTAACTTATTAATAAATAAGAATATAAACGTTTTGTTTTGGTTCTATCAGAAGATTTCAACGCAACTACAACATGATCTTAGTCTTCTTTTAAATACGTTTAGCTTATAAATAGATTTATATTCCATAAAAGACTTTGGTTAGAATGTCAATAAACACAAAAAGCCTAAAGTAAAACTTTAGGCTTTTTTGTGTTTATAGTAGAAAAATATTATTTATTTGTAGCTACTTTAGTTTCAGCTTTCCACAAATTAACACTTTCTATAGTATTGTTATTGTAAGTTACTTCTTGTAAAGAACCAGCATTATTCCGAAAAACCACTTTCCAGTTTTTTTACCTTCTTTATAAAAAGCCATTTGAACTTTATTTCCTTCTTTATCAAAACGAGTCCAAATTCCTGTTAATTTTTTATCTTTAAAATAACCTTCTGTACTAATAGATCCATCCTCATGGTAATAAGTAGCCTTTACTAAATCTCCTTCTGCTTCATAAGTTGGCTTAATATCTTGAGAATATCCTATTGCTGCGATGCATAAAAATGCTATTGTTAAAATTTTTTTCATGATTTTTCTGTTTTGAGGGTTAACACTTGGTTTACAAATATAACACTTTTATAACAATTTGCAAACATTTACATAACATTAAGTTAACATTGGAAAATATTACGATAATAATCTCTTGATTTTCTTATATTTACATAACATTAATCTTAAAAAATCAAATAACATGGCCGTAATGAAAGTAATAGAAGTTTTAGCTAACTCAGATAAAAGTTGGGAAGACGCAACAAAAAAAGCAGTAAAGCAAGCTTCTAAATCTGTAAAAAACATTAAATCCGTTTTTGTACAATCGCAAAGTGCAGTAGTAAAAGACGATGAAGTAACCGAATTTAGAGTCAACTTAAAAATAACATTTGAAGTAAACTAATACAAAAGGCGATTTTAATAAATCGCCTTTTTTAGTTCATAATTATGTATGTATATAAAAATGATATTTCTTCTATAGTAGTTTGTATTCATGGGTACATATGATCTTTAGAATATTTTTAATCTAAAAAAACAAATAATTTGTATTTCAAACAAAAGTTATAGCAACTAATCAAAAGTTATATAAATTATTTATTTCGGCAAGATTATTGCATGCTTTAACATTAAATATAGAAGATTGTGTCTTATTTTTTATAAATTGTGTAATAGTAACTGAACTTTAGTGAAGTTATACAACTAAAAATATTAATATCTTTTATACACAAACCATACCGGCTTTATTAACATTATAACTAACTTTGTTTTATTAAAAATTATGAGAAAAATTAAAATTTTAGCAACAGTATTGTTTTTTACTCAATCAATAGTTGTTTTTGGACAATTAGAAAGACAAAATGGACTTTCAATAACAATTAAAGGTCCAAACACTAAAATTGATGGTGTAACCGCTAAAGATGCTTCAGCACAAACACAACACTTAAGGTTTTTAACTGAAGAATATCAAGAGGCAAAAGTAGATGACTTGAAAGATAAATTTTATTTTCGTTACAATATTTTTGCAGATGAGATGGAGTTTATTAAAGATGGGACAGTATATTTCTTGTCTAAAACAGAAAATCAAATAATCCATTTTGTAAATTTAGGTAAGAAGTTTACTGTACTTAATTTAAACGGAGAATTAAAATATTTCGAAATAAACGCAAAAGGAAAAGCTTCTTTATACTCCAAAAAAATGTTGCATTTATAGAAGGAAAAGTAGCTAAAACACAATTTGAATCATCAAAAAAAGCAAAATTTATATCAAAAAAAGATGAACATTTTGTAGCTTTAAATAACGAATTAGTAAAACTTCCTAAAGGTAAGAAAGATTTTTACAATTTATTTGGAAATAAATCTTCAAAGATTAAAAACTTCATGAAACAAGAAAAACTAAATAGAAAAAAATTGACGATGTAACAAAAGTATTTAATTACTATAATTCAATTTAAATAAATTTAATGGAAGAACATATCGAAAATATAAAGGAGGTATTGGTAGAATACACACCAAAAGTTTTAATGGCGTTAGCCATGTTAATTATTGGTTTAGTTGTAATTAAAATAATTATTAACACAACTACAAAAATTCTTAAGAAAAGAAATGTAGATGTTACACTTCAAAAATTTTTAGGAAATTTACTTAATTGGGTTTTAAAAATATTATTATTCATAACTGTTATAGCAAAGTTAGGTGTAGAAACAGCTTCTTTTGCTGCAATTATAGCCGCTGCAGGTTTAGCAGTAGGTCTTGCTTTACAAGGATCTTTAGCTAATTTTGCAGGAGGAGTTTTAATAATGATTTTTAAACCAATGAAAGTTGGAGATTTGATACAGGCTCAAGGAGAAACCGGAGTTGTAAAAGAAATTGAAATTTTTACAACGAAATTAACAGGTCTTTCAAATAGAGAGATAATTATACCTAATGGTGCACTTTCTAACGGAAACATTATTAATTTTACTACAGAAGGAACAAGAAGAGTAGATTTAGTGTTTGGAGTTTCTTATGATGCTGATATTAAACAAACAAAAGATGTTTTATTGAATGTTTTAACTTCTCATCCAAAAGTTTTAAAAGATCCAGCACCTAGTGTTACAGTATTAGAACTTGCAGATAGTTCTGTTAATTTTGCAGTAAGGCCATGGTGTAATACAGAAGATTATTGGAAAGTATATTTTGATGTTACTGAAAACACAAAAATAGCATTAGATAACGCCGGAATTGAGATACCTTATCCGCATCAAGTGGAAATTAAAAAGTAGGTTTTTTCTTTTTTTCGGAATAACAATAAAATCTTTCAAATAAAAAGGTTCAAAATAAGCGACATCTTCGATGTCGTTTTTTTTGTATTTTAAATAAGACAATGATGCCATTTCTTTAGAAGAAGGAAACTTCTCATCTATAAAAACTGCATTTTTATGAGTTATAATTTGTTTACATTTCTCAGATCCATCACCTAAAAAATATACTTTAGATTGTTCTAATTCTTTTGCAAAAGAACCTTCATCTATTATTTCAGCTTTTGTATCACGTACATTAACATTTTCAGAATTAAAAATCGCTGCATATACTTCCATTCTCCTTGCATCTAACATTGGTACTATAAAGCCTTTTTCGATAGATATGGCGTAAGATAATGCTGTTAAGGTATCAATAGATATTAAAGGACAATTTAAAGCAAAACAAAGCCCTTTAGCAGCAGAGACACCAATTCTAATTCCTGTATAAGACCCTGGACCTTTACTAACGGCAATTGCACTTATTTGCGATTTTGTTATAGCTGCTTTTTGTAATACTTCTTCTATAAATGGATGTAATACTTCTGCATGAGAATAATTACCATTATTTAATTCTTTTATAGCTAAAACAACTCCGTTTTCTGCTATGTTTACAGAGCAGTTTTTAGTTGATGTCTCTATGTTTAATATAATTGCCAATGTTCTTTTTTTCACAAAGATAGTATTTCAAAAAAAGAAAACCTCACAAGTAATAAAACGAGTGAGGCTTAAAATATAATATTGAGGGTTTTTAAAAACTAATTCTCCTGAATAGAATTGTAATACTTTTGTTTTGAACACGTAATCGTATTTAGAACGAATCATTGCCCCTTCTGCATTTACCAACCTTGTTCTTACCAAATCAAAATCAAATAAAGTCATTGCACCGTAGTTGTATCTTTCTTGAGCGTTTTTAAAAGCTTCTTTTTGTGCTTCTAAAGAAATTTTTGCTGCTTCATATGCTTTTAAACTTGATTTTACGTCTAAAAAGGCTTGTTCTATAGTTTGTTTTAAAGCTAACTTTTGACTCTCTAATCTAGTTTCTGAGATTTCTTTATTAATTTTAGATTGTGCTAATCTATTTTTAGTTTGGAATCTATTAAAAATAGGGATGTTTAAAGAAACACCTACATTATAACCTAAATTGTCATTTAGTTGTTTGAAAAAATAATCATTTGTAAAAATCTCATTAAATCTATGACTGTAACCTGTTCCCATACCTGCAAAAGCAGTTACAGTAGGTAAAAAAGCACCTTTGGTAAGTTCTATATTAAAATTTGCATTGTCAATTGCCAATTTAGCTCTTGCTATTTCCGGCATATAATTTAAAGATTTTTGAAATACTGATGAAGAATTCGCATACAACAAATCTGATGACGGTGATGCAACTTCTATCGGTGCAACGTCAAAATTCTCTGCAGGTTCTTGTAACAATTGTGCTAAGTTTAATAATGCCAAGTCTAATGCATTTTCTTGTAAAATTACATTTTGAACATCGTTAGCTGCTGTAGACTGAAAATTTAAAAGTTCTCCTTTGGCAATTACACCTGCATCAAATCTAGCTTTTGCAGCATCAATTTGTTTTTTACTAATTTCTGCTTGTACTTTTGCGACTTCTAGGTTCTCTTTAGCAAATAATACATTTAAAAAAGTATTTACAACTCTTAAAGAAATATCATTTTCTATTTGTTTTAAATCTAATAAACTAGACTCTACACCAAGTTGAGCTTGTTTATATGTATTTGTATTTCTGAAGCCGTTAAATAAGGTTGCACTAGAACTTAAATCAAAAGAAGCATTAAAGTTATCCGTAGAAATTCTTGCATTACTAATATTATCAATAAAAGAACCGAAACCAAATCTACCAGAAGAACTACCATTTAAGTTTGGTAAAAAATTACCTTTTGCAATTTCTACATCCTTTTTTGCCAATTCTACACTTAACTTATTCTGTTGTATAGATATGTTTTTGGCTAAAGCTTGATTTACAGCTTCTCTTAATGTCCATTTTTTTGTGAAAAAGTAGCTATTGAGGTACAAAGGGCTACAAATAAAATAAGTTTGGTTTTCAAAATCTTTAATTTTAATTCTGCGTTAATTGATTTATTATTTCAATAATTAAAACAAAAATAGCTTAATCTACTAAAAACCAGAATGATGAACAGACTAGAATTTAAATAATAAATAGAACTTATTTTTTGTTTGTTTTAATAAGACGACTAAAATTAAAATATGTTACAGTAAATCTCTCTTATTTATTTGTTAATTTTTAGCTTTCTTTTTATACCTGTAAAGTGTGTAAAATAAAACTCCAATTAATAAGTAAGGAAAAATCATTAAATATGTTATACCGTTATTTACACCTTCTGCCATAGAAATATCTCCGTTCTCTACAACAGCTTTACACATAGCGCACTGAGAATAACCATTAAAAACAGTAAGTAAAAAAATTACTATAAATAAAACTATTTTGTTTTTATACATAATAAGGAGATATCATTAGATAGACTATAACCCCTGTAACTGCAACATAAAGCCAAATAGGGAATGTTTTTTTTGCTACTTTTTTATGTTCGAAATTTACCCAATTTTGCTTTCATGTATGTTATTAACACAAAAGGAATCACGATAACAGATAACACAATATGAGTAATCAAAATAAAATAATATATATATTTAATAACACCTTCTCCACCAAAAGTAGTAGAATCTGTTGTCATGTGATAAGCTATATACATTAGTAAAAATAAAAGAGAACATGCAATTGCAAGGCTATTAAGTTGTTCATGTAATTTTCTGTTTCCTTTTTTAATTACAATTACTGCTGCAATTAAAAGTATTGCTGTAATACCATTTATAGTTGCATAAATAGGTGGCAAAAACTTTAAAGGAGCTACATCAAAACCTAATTCTCTTAAGTTGATACCAAATAATGCGGCTACAGCAATAGGAATTACTATAGATAAAACTGTAATAATTTTTTTATATTTTTTTCTTGTGCTAAATTATTCATTTAATAAAGTTTTAATGTCTTCTTTCAATTCTTTAATCTGATCAGGAAAAGTTTGTTCTTCTATAGCCCTGTAATACATAATAGGATTACCATACTCATCTTTTCTAGAGCGAATGTAACCGTCTTTATCTACAAGCGCAAATAAACCCGAATGCTCAAAACCACCATGTTCTTCGTCTCCTTTTCCGGCATATAATTTAAATCCTTTATTAGAAAGTGCATAAACTACATCATCATTTTTACCTGTTAGCAGATGCCAATTTTTATGTGTAATTCCGTTTGATTTTGCATATTCTTTTAAAACTTCGGTGTATCGATTTCTGGAGTAATAGATATAGAAGCTATTCCGAAGTTAGGATTCCCAAAAAATTCATCTTGAATGGTTAACATTTTCGGTTCATTATGGGACAAATAGTAGGACAAGTAGAAAAGAAAAACTCTACTACATGCACTTTACCTTCAAAATTTTTATTAGTAATTGTTTTACCTTCTTGGTTTGTAAATTCAAAACTTGGTACTTTATTAAATTTTACCAAATCAGAATCTTTAAATCTGTCTACAACTTTAGGCACAGTGTAAATACCAAATAGCAAAATGATAAATGCAATACCGATAAAAGAATATTTTTTGTTCATATTACTTAAATTTTTCTTTCTGCCTTGTTTTTATTTCTCTCTTTAAAAGCTGCGTAGTATTCGTAATATAATACGTTAACATCATCTTTTAACTTATCTTTTAACTCTGCCACAGAATTCATATCATAACCAAATAAGACTTCTTTTTCATCTAATCTACCACGAAGGTTTACGCCTTTGTCTACTAAAAAAGCTTTTGCACTTCCTAAGTTAATTAATTCTTCATTAGTTTCGAAACTGTTATAAAGCTTCAAAATATTTTCATCGGATGCTGCAATAAAATTCCATTTCTTCATGTCTGTAAAAGCGCCTAATTGCTTTTTCACATTATTTGCTTCTACTTCTTTACCTAAAGGATATATACCTATTATTTGAAATTTTTTGTTGTCTATAAATTCTTTATAAATTTTCTGATTCAAATTAAAAAGACGCGATTTATTTTTGTCGATATCGTTACCCAAAAAGCAGATTATAGAAACTTTATCGTATAATTTTACAGTATTAGTTTCATCAATCGTAGAAACATCTAAAACACGCTCGGTAACAATTGGAAGTTTTGTGAAATTATTTTGCCCTGTAGACAGCAATAAGAAACAGATTAAAGGAAATATAAATAATAAAAATAATACGACTCTTTTTTTGTAAACAACTTCATAATTAATCCTTTTAAAAAATGTTACTTCTTAAGTTTTGGGTATAAAAAAAGGTGGTTAAAAACCACCTTTATTATATTACCATTTTACAAGTGGTGATAATGTATCGAATAAATAGCCTCCTTCTATTAAGAGTAAGGTTACTAAATAGCAAATTAGAAAAACTCGGACCAAACTATTGATCTTCTAAACCATTTCTTTTCTCCTTCTAAATGCATAAAAACCCAAGCAATACCATAAGCCTTTGCTAAAGTTAAGATTATAAAAATCCAATTTAACCAACTAGTTCCTGGACCATGTAAGTGTAAAGCATCTGGTTTAATAATACCTAAATAAACCTCTACTAAAGTTATTACAGAAAGAATACCAAAAACGATCCATATTCTCTTTGTGTTTGATTCGTGTGCGTGTGCCATTTGTATCTATTTTATTTATTAAACTAAGTAGAAAAAGGTAAATACAAATACCCAAACTAAATCTACAAAGTGCCAATATAAACCAACTTTTTCTACCATTTCATAATGTCCTCTTTTTTCATATGTACCTAAAATTACATTAAAAAAGATGATGATATTAATTATTATACCGAGATAATACGTGAAAACCATGAAAACCAGTAATAAAGAAGAAGAAATCTGCAAAAATTGTATTACCATACTCATTTGCTTTTAAGTTTGCACCTTCAACTACCATTTTAGTTTTAGCAAGTTGTAAAGAACCTTCTTCTCTAGATAATATTGTTTTTTTCTTGTTGTCTATTAATTCTGTTCTTACTTGAATATCTGGGTTAGCGTTGTAAGCAGCCAAAACTTGTGCTACAGAATAAGTAGCAATTGTTTCTTCACTTTGAAACCATAAACCATTTTTTCTAGTGTGCTCTACCCTATCATCTGTTCTTTCTCCGGTAACAAAATCTGCTAAAGCAATTTGTTTACCGTCTTTTACAAATTGTAAAACTTTACCATCTGTAGTTTTAACAGCACCATAAGAACCTTTAATAAAAGTATTCCATTCCCAAGCTTGCGAACCAACAAAAATAATACCTCCAATAATTGTAGCAAACATATACCATGCTACTTTATTTTTTTCATTTGATGACCAGCGTCTACTGCTAATACCATTGTTACAGATGAAAATATTAAGATAAACGTCATAATAGCAACGTAAATCATTGGAAATTCTCCGTGTACAAAAGGTACGTGAGTAAAAACCTCATCTGCTATTGGCCAAGAGTCGATAAATTTAAAACGAGTTAAACCATAAGCAGCTAAAAATCCTGAAAATGTTAATGCATCTGATAAGATGAAAAACCACATCATCATTTTACCATAACTAGCGCCAAATGGTTTTACACCACCACCGCTCCAGGTTTCTTTTTTGTCAGTTGGTACAGCAATATTTGCTTCCATAAATGTAATCTATTAATTAAATGTTAGAAATAGTTTCGCAAAATTAATCATTTTTCATCACCTAATAAAATAGAAAAAGAAAAATAGATAAATCCATAGTATATCTACAAAATGCCAAAAGATAGCGCCAAGTTCAAACCCCAGCAAATCATTTGGTTTATATTTATATTTAAAATGATTATAAATAACAACAAAAAGCACAATAACACCAGCTATCAGGTGAAAAACGTGCATTAATGTAATACCAATTATAAACGATGTAGACACTGTGCTACCTGGTCCTGTAAAATACAAACCAAGACTTTTTAGTTCGTTAAAACCTTCATATTGTTGCCAAATAAAAGCAATACCTAAAATAAGTGTTACTACTACAAATATAAGCGATAATTGTCTTTTATCTTGTTTTAAAAATCTTTGAGATAAAATTAATGTAATGCTACTTAATATAATTAGTGCTGTACTTGTATAAAATGCAATTGGCAAATCAAAAGTAACCCAATCATCTCTTTTCATGCTTATTACATAAGCACTTGTTAAACCTGCAAAAAACATAACCATACTAATCATCGAAACCCACAACATAGGTTTTGCAGATTTTTTTCTAGCAACAGTTAGTTCTTGTTGTAATGTTTGTTCTTCCATCTGTCTTCTTTTAATGTAAAAATTTATCTACCACATATATAATTTGTACTACTGTTATGTACAAAACACTAGATAACATTAACTTTCTTGCATCAATATTATCTTCACTTTTATATAATTTTACTCCGTAAAAAAGCATCATCACACCAAATAAAGCAACTATTATAGCTGTTATTGGGTGAATATAAAATGAACCGAAACTTTTAACACAGGTGCTATTGATACCAAGATCATTATTACCGTGTAGAAAATAATTTGTTTAATTGCGCCTTTGTCTTTAGAACCCATTGGCAACATATTAAATCCTGCTTTTTTATATTCTTCAAACTGCAACCATCCAATCGCCCAAAAATGCGGGAATTGCCAAAAAAACTGAATCATAAATAAAAACCCTGCTTCTATACCAAAATTGTTTGTTGCAGCAACCCAACCTAACATAAATGGTATTGCACCTGGTATTGCACCCACAAAAACAGTTAATGGTGTTACAGATTTTAAAGGCGTATAAACACAAGTGTATAAGAATATAGATATTGCGCCAAACAATGCAGATTTAGGGTTTATACTGTACAAAATTGCCAAACCAAAAATTGTGAATAAAACTGCAATTGTTAACGCAACGTTTACAGACATTCTACCTGTTGGTAAAGGTCTATTTTGTGTACGTTTCATTATAGCATCTGTATCTTTTTCTATAATTTGATTAAATGCATTAGATGCACCAACCATAAAAAAACCACCTAAACCTAAAAGAAAGAGTGTAAAATAGCTCACAGTTTCTACTGCTAACAAATATCCTGCAATAGAAGAAAACACAACACTTAAAGACAAACCAACTTTTGCTAATTGTTTTAGGTCTGAAATAATACTTTGCATAGATGTTTTCTTATCGGAAATAACTGTTGAATTCATATTACTACCATTATTCTGCAAAGATATTTGATAAAAATGAATCTACCATAGCTTTTAAGAGTTTTGATAATAAATAAAAAACCCACTCAATAAATTGAGTGGGAAAATTGCTATGAAAAAGAAAAAGTGTGATTCTATAGAAGAATCACACTGCAAATATAATCATTATTCGATTATAAAAACCAAAAAATTATATAAAATTAAAAATCTAAATACCAATTAAATAAATCTGCTCGTATTCCTGCAGAAAACCATACTGTATTTCCTTCAGGATATGTTTGAGTAGAAACTTTTGGCGAAAACTTTCTGTATGTAAAGCCTGCAAATAAACTTAGTCGATTAGACGGGTTGATTAAATAATTACCTTGTAAATCTGCAATAAAAATATTTGCAGTATTACCTTGTGCCAATTCATTACCAACATCGCTAAATCTATCTTCATAAGATTGATAAATGTTACCACCATAACTAATTGCTTCATCTTCAAAGTCAAATCCTTTTTTACCTAAGGTTAACTTACCACTAAAAGACCATCTATCTTTCTTATATCTTGCAATTGCAATTGCTTCATAAAAGTTTGCTCCCCACAAATGCCCCATTGGTTGGCTATAGTTACCATAATTTAAAATAGGTGTTTTGTGAGCAAAAGTATAAGGTCTAGCATAATTGTATTCTAACTGTAGAAATAAATCATCAACGTTAAATGCATCAAAGTATTTTGCACCTAATTGATACGCAAATTTGTTTTGCCATTTCCCTAAATCATTTAAATTTCCTACAGAAAATTCATCAACAATTAATTGAGAGTATAAAGAAACATTGTTATTTAACTTGTATTTACCTGTTAAACCAATAATAGCATTACCGAATCTTCTCCTCTATTAAATTCTACAGATCTATAAAATATTACCGGATTAAAAAACGCTGCATCAAAACCATTTTCTCCTGTAGATATTGCTGTTTCAAAGAATCCGATATTTAATTTCTCTGTTAAATTTAAACTTAAATAATGTGCTGCAATATATTTTCTAGCATGCTCGTTAGGATTGGAAGCAGATGAAATTGATGGCTCTGTATTCCACATCCAAACATTTGTGTATTGCAATTTCCAAAAATCTACTTTCATCTTTAAGTAAGTGGTTGGTGCAGAAACATCCGATAAAATAAAAGATCTGTAACCGTCACCAATAAAATTTCTACCATTACCAAATTGAAATTGCATAAATTTATTTGGTTGAAAAGCTAAATAACCTTCTGCAACAGGATAATCGAATGCATCATCTTTAAAAGCCTTCGCTTTTCCTCTACCAGGAACTAAACCGTCAGAATTTTTTGGTCTAGTTAATAAAGATCTGCTACTAATAAAGCTATTTACATAATCTGCAAATCTTGCCTGACTTTCATAAACCGTTGCAGAATAAGAAAACTTATCACCCAAACCTCCATTAACAGTTAATATTCTAGAGTTGTTATATGTATAAGAAACATCAGAATTGTCTTTTCCCAATTGTACATCAACTAAAAAATCCAAAGTCAACCAAAAATCTTTCTTTTTTACTTGCAGTAAATGTTCATTCCATAGTTTTCTACCCAACCAAGACTCTTTATTCGGTTTTAAAAACTTTGTTTTCTCTTTACTTAAATCTAAGTATTTATTTATCTCATTATAAACATAAGGTTTAGAAGCTGTATGCGTACCACTAGCCTTGTGCAATGCAAATTCATAATCTACATAATTTTGATGTGTAAAAGGAATATTTAACAAGCTATTGTGTTCTAAAAAAACAGAATCTGCCAATCTACTTTTTTCTACAGTTATAGATAAATCTTCTTTCGAAGTCAAAAAACTCTTTTTTATTGGTGCCTTGGTTTCTTTATTATTTTTTACAATCGGAAACTGAATTGGCAATTCAAATTGCATTTCTACACTTCTATTATTATATTTTGCAGGAGTAATTCTTGTAAAAACCTTAAAAGCTCTTAAAACTTCTTTCTTTATTTCTTGATACGGTGTGTTTACATAGATAACCTCAAAATCACCTTCTTTAGTTACTATAAATAAAACATTTGCTGTACCTTTATATTGTTCATTTTCTACAATTGCAGGTGTTTTAAACTCTGCAAAAAAATGTTTTTTTGTAGTTTCGTAAAAACAGTTTTCTATGGATGTTATTTCTGATCCTTTACAACCATCAAAAACAGGATACCTCTCTGACTGAGCATAAAATAAAGAAGGTAATATTAAAACTAAAAGGAAAAATTTTTTAATCATTTTTTAACTGTATAACTATATTATTTTTTAATTGATATTTCTGATTACTCTCTTTACAAACGGCAAAACCGTTATCATCGAAAATTAATCTATGCCCATATTCGCTTACCCAACCAATTTGTTTAGAAGGGTTGCCAACTACTAAAGCATATGGTAAAACCTCTTTAGTAACAACGGCTCCTGCGCCAACAAAAGCATATTTACCTATATTATTACCACAAACAATGGTTGCATTAGCACCAATACTAGCACCTTTTTTTACAACTGTAGTTTTATATTCGTCTTTTTCTTTTAATTGCACTTCTTGGATTTATTACGTTTGTAAAAACCATAGAAGGCCCAAGAAAAACATCATCTTCGCAAATAACACCAGTATAAATAGAAACGTTATTTTGCACTTTTACATTACTACCTAAAACAACTTTAGGCGAAACCACAACATTCTGACCAATATTACAACCTTTACCGATAACACAATTAGACATTATGTGGCTAAAATGCCAAATCTTAGTGTCTTTGCCAATTGTGCAATCTGTATCTATAACAGCTGTTTCGTGTGCAAAAAAATCTTTCAAAATTAATAACCTTGGTTTACGTTCTGTATTTTATTTATAATTTGTTTAGAAGAAGAAGTTCCTATTCGGTCAACTCCTAAATCTATCATTTTAGCTGCCATTTCATAATTTTTAACTCCACCAGCTGCTTTAACCTTTAACGGTTTTGCATTTTCTAGAATTAACTTTATAGTTTCTAAAGTTGCGCCGTTTGCAGAATTATCATCAGTTTTAAAAAAACCTGTAGAGGATTTAACAAATACATTTTTTGCATTTTCTAATCCAAACTTTTCAATTACAACTTCTTTTATAAGCTGTGAAATTACAATTATTTCTTCACTAGATAATGCGGCAACTTCTATAATAAATTTTGCTTTCTTATTATGTTTTAGGCAAAGCGCAGTGCATTCTTCTATTTCTTTTTTAATTGATGAAATTTTGCCGTTTTTAAACACACTATAATCTACAACAAAATCTAATTCATCTGCAGTTAAATTAATAGCTTCTTTTGCTTCTGAAATTTTGTTTTCTAAGGATGAGTTTCCGGCAGGAAAATCGATAACAGTCCCTATAACTACATTTGATTTTGCATCGTTTAAAAGTCTTCTTGCAACTTTTATGTAATTGGCACGAATCATAATCAATTTATACTCATATAAAATTGCTTCTTCCACCAAACTTATAACATTTTGAAGGTTTTCTTCTTCGGTTATACCAGCTTGTTCTGCAGTCTTTAAATAGGTAGCATCTAAAAATTGATTTATTTTCATACTACAAAAATAACAAAATCTAAACTATACAATAGTAAAAAGCCCAACCAATTGGTTGGGCTTAAAATATTACTCTACACTAAATGCGATGGGTAAATTATATCTAACTCTTACAGGTCTATTTCTTTGTTTTCCTGGAGTAAATTTAGGCAGTTTTTTTATCAGTCTACTTGCTTCTTTTTCTAACCTTTTGTGTGGTGCTCTAATTTTTACATCGACAACGTTTCCTTTGTCATCAATTAAAAATTGTGTCTGAATTTTATGAATCCCGAGTGTAAACCTAATTCATTACCTAAACCTGCATCAAAGTTACGTAACACAAACTGTTTCATTTTTTTATCAAAACATATTTTATTTTCTTTCTTAGACAAACCTTCACAACCCTTAAAAACAGGTGCATCTTCTATATTAATAAACGGTACATCGTTAATTACTGGATCTTCATCAGGAATATCAACCTCTACAATATCATCAGCATTTATAATAACAGGTTCGTCTTCTGATGTATCTATTACAGTTTCTACAACATCGTTTTTAACTTTCTGAACCTCTTCTCGTATAAAAATTTGTGGTTTTATAGCCTTAGGTTTCGGATTTGTTTTGACTTCTTTTACAAATTCGAAAACCTGTGTGGGTTCTAAATATATTTTTTCGGACGAATACTCTTTAATTTCTGCAACAGTTTTCTTAGAAGTTTCGTGCTCTAGAGTTATATAAACAATAAAAAGAACGAGTACAAGACCTAATTGTGTAAAAATGTTAGAGAATTTCTCTAATTGCTTTGAAGGTAGTTTTTTAAGGTTTTTCATAATTAAGAAATTTTTTATGTTAAGACTTTGTTAAAACAAAGAACGTGCCATAAAAAAAGCATCACTTATGTGATGCTTTAATAAAACTGATTAGCCCCCTACAGTTAACCAGTTTCAAATTTCAAAAAAATTGTTGCATTCCCCTAAAATGCTATACAAATCTAAATAAAAACAAGAGCTTTAAATTTTAGACTTGTATAAATGGTTCTTAAAAATGTATAATTGGTCTGTTTTTTATCAAAAAGTAAAAATTATAAGACAAAAAGTACGTTAATTAAGCAAAAGTGTTACTAAATTTATATAATATAGCAATTCTGAATAAATTACAATCATGTTAAAAGCTGTTATTATAGATGATGAACCGAAAGCCATACAAGGCTTATCTTGGGAATTGTCTAATTTTGAAAATGAAATTAGTATTGTCGCTACCTTTAATGAGCCCGAAGAGGCTTTAAAATATTTAGCTGTTAACGAAATCGATTGTCTATTTTTAGATATTGAAATGCCTACAATGGATGGATTTCAGTTTTTAAGTAAATTAACAACTAAAAATTTTGCAGTTGTAATTACGACTGCTTATAACGAATACGCAATAAAGGCGCTTAAAAACGAAGCTATTGATTATCTTTTAAAACCTATTGATACAGATGATTTAGAAGAAACTATCGCTAAAGTAAAAAAGCATAATTTACGATCTATAAATTCTAACGATATAGAAAAAGTGTTATTGAATTTTAATGACAAACAGACTACAAAAAAATTACGCTTAGCACAGACGGTAAACTTATTTTTAGAACCGTCTGAAATTACATTTATTGCTTCTGACGGAAATTACTCAACAATTTTTACCGATGACAACAAAAAAATAGTGGTAACTAAGAAGATAAAAGAAATTCATTCCTTATTACCACAAAACGTTTTCTTTAGAATCCATAATTCTTATGTTATCAATTTAAATAAAGTAAAAGAATACTTAAAAACCGATGGTTATGTTGTGTTAGAAAACAATCATAAAATACCGGTTTCTAGAAGTAAAAAAACAGAATTCTTAGAAAAATTTTAACTTATGAAGTCTAAAATACTTTTAATTCTGTTTTACCTTTTATCGAATGTTCTTTTTAGTCAAAAAAATGATTTAAAAAGTAAATTAACTTATCTTATTTTTAACAAACCCACTAGCATTAGTGCTATTGATTCTATTTTTAAAGGTAACGAGAAAAACAAAAAAATTTTAGAAGAAATAATTGCAACAAGTAAAGAAAACAATTATTTGGAAGGATTATTTTACGGTAAAAGTACTTTAGGAAAATATTATAGAGATATTTCTTTATTTAATGAAGCTTTAATTCAATATAACGAAGCCTTAAAAATTAGCAAAGAATTAAATAGTATAGAAAATGAAATTACTACCTTAAATAATATTGGCTCTGTTTACAGAAGGCAAGACGAAATAATTAATGGTTTAAATTACCATAAAGAAGCATTAGACAAAGGTTTAAGTGTAGAAAACCCAAGTATCGAAATTCAGAAATTAATTAGTATTTCAGAAAACGGAATTGGTAACATTTACAATTCACTAAAACAATATAACTTGGCTCTAAAAGAGTTTGAAAAATCTATCGTAATTCATCAGAAATTAAATTACAAATTAGGTTTAGCTATCAATCATAAAACAATTGGTACTGCTCACGAAGCTTTGGGTAATTTAGATGAAGCTCTAAAAAGTTTTAAAAAATCGTTAGATTATAACAATCAAATAGACTCTAAAATTGGTAAAATTATTTGTGGTTATAGTATTGCAAATGTTCTTACAAAAAAAGGCAATCATCAAAAAGCATTAGAAACTGTGAGTGCAGTTTTACCGCTAGCAATAGAAGAAAACGACAAGTTTTATTTATCGAATACATATAATACCTTGGGCTTATCCTACGGATATTTGGGCAATTATGATGAAGCAAAAAAATATTTACTCACTGCTTTAGAAATTGCCAAAAAGCATAAAATTCAAACAATTGTTGTAAAAGCAAACGAAAACCTGGCTTTTTTATACAACAAAACAGGCAATTATAAAGAAGCTTACAGCCATTATAAAGTTGCAAAAGAAGAAGATTTTAAAACATTTAACGCAAGAAATTTAATTTATGTTAGAGACCTAATTACCGAGTACAATAAAGAAAGAGCAGAAAACCAAATTAAAGATTTAGCTAAAAAAAATCAGATTGCACATTTAAAAGTAACTCGAAATAGAAATTTACTAATTTTTTCTATTAGTATTCTTTTATTTATTGTTGTTACCTTGTTTTATAGAGGTCAGCAAAAGGAACTTAAAACTGAAAAAAAGATTCTTTCTTTAAAACAAGATGCATTAAGAATGCAAATGAATCCTCATTTTATGTTTAACGCGTTAAACTCTATAAAGCTTTACATTATAGAAAACAATCAAAAAAAGGCTACTTCTTACCTAAATAAATTTTCTAAATTGATGCGAAAAATTTTAGAAGCCTCTTCTATTCAAGAAACTAGTTTAGCCGAAGAATTAGAAACAATGAAACTTTATATGAGTATAGAGAATATTCGTTTTTCTAATGAAATTGACTTTAATATTAAAAATGATGATGCAGTTAATTTAAACGCAATTAAAATACCTCCTTTAGTTTTACAACCTTTTCTAGAAAACTCTTTGTGGCATGGTTTATCAACTAAAAAAGAGAATAAAAAAATGAGTATTACGTTAGAAAAAGTATCTAACGAGTATATTAAAATTGAAATTGAAGATAACGGAATCGGTAGAAAAGCTGCTGCTAAAATTAAAGCAAAAAAATCGATTCAAAGAAAATCTATTGGCATCGAATTAACCAAAGATAGATTAGAAACTTTTGCAAAACCTCTTAAAAATAATTTTGAATTAACGTACAAAGATGTTGTTAACGAAAACAACAAAACCTGCGGAACAAAAGTTATTTTAATGTTTCCTCTATTTTAGATGTTTTTCTGCGACTTTTTCTAATTCTGCGTACCAATTTTCGCCAAACTTTCTAATTAAAGCTTGCTTTACAAATTTGTAAACCGGTACCTGCAACTCTTTACCTAGAGTACACGCATCGTCACAAATTTCCCATTTATGATAGTTTACAGCAGAAAATTCGCTGTAATCTTTCACTCTAACTGGATATAAATGACAAGAAACAGGTTTTTTCCAATCAATCTCACCTTGATTATAAGCTTCTTCAATTGCACAAAGTGCCGTATTTTTTTCATCAAAAATTACGTAAGCACAATCTGCACCATTAATTAAAGGGGTTTCTAACTCACCCCATTCGCTAGTAACCCAAGTACCTTCTTTTTCTATTACCTCAATTCCTTCTTTTCTTAAAAAAGGTTTTACTTTAGGATATATATCTTCTAAAATCTTGGTCTCTTCTTTATCTAAAGGCGCTCCTGCTTCGCCGTCTATGCAACAAGCACCTTTACAAGCAGAAATATTACACACAAAATCTTTTTCGATTATATCTTCTGATACTATAGTTTTTCCTAGTTGAAACATGCTGCAAAAATAAGATAATTATTTTCTTTAATTTTACACTTCAGTAAAGTAAGTTGACTAATTTTGCAAAATAAAATAAACGATTATGAATTTTAATTTTAAAGAGATATTTACTGCCTTTATGGTGCTTTTTGCTGTAATTGATATTATTGGTAACATTCCTATTATTATCGATTTAAGAAAGAAAGCAGGCCACATTCAATCTGAAAAAGCGTCATTAATTGCTGGTGTAATTATGATTATTTTTCTGTTTTTAGGGCAAAGTTTATTAAGTTTAATTGGTATTGATGTAAATTCTTTTGCTGTTGCTGGTTCTTTTATTCTATTTTTTATTGCATTAGAAATGATCTTAGGAATCACTCTTTATAAAGATAGCGAAGATGGTGTAAATGCTATAACAGCTTCTGTTTTCCCTTTAGCATTTCCTTTAATTGCTGGTCCTGGTAGTTTAACAACCTTATTATCTTTAAGAGCAGAGTTTCATATAGAAAACATTATAACAGCTGTTTTATTAAACGTTATTTTAATTTACGTAGTTTTAAAAACATCTTCTAAAATTGAAAAACTAATTGGTCCTAACGGAATTCAGATAATTAGAAAAGTATTTGGTGTTATATTATTAGCTATTGCTGTAAAATTATTCGCTCAAAATATTAAAGCTTTATTTATTTAATATGGTTTTTGATGCTTTAATTCTTGGTGGTGGTGTTTCAGGTTTACAGTGCGCATTAGTTCTTGGTTCTGCAAAAGACAAGCCTTTTTTTGATCAAAAAAAGTTGGAATTATCATGCATCAAAAAAATTCTCACCTTCAAAATGCTTTATTTAATAATGTTTTAGGTTTAGCTCCGGCAAAACTAGGAAGAGAGATTCTTATAGAAGGAAAAGAACATTTAGAAGAACTTTATAGTGAAATTCAGCAAATTGAAAATGAAAAGGTAATTGCAGTCAAAGAATTAGCAGATACTTATCAAATTAAAACAAATAAAGACACTTATCTTTCTAAAATAGTAGTTTTAGCTTTAAATTATTCTAAACCATTTACTATTGATGGATTCGAAGAATACATTATACCTCATAAAAAAGCAAATCCTGAGAAAGACAGAATTCAACTTTTAAACAACGATCACTTTATAAAAAAAGGTCTTTATTGCTGCGGAACAATTGCAGGACATAGAAGTCAATACGCCATTGCCGCGGGAAGTGGAGCAGCAGTTGCAACCGATATTTTAACTCTTTGGAACAATAACAAACACGTTAAAATTCATCATAAAATTTAACAATAAAAAAGCCAGCTAATTAGCTGGCTTTTTTATTTTATATGTATTATTATTTACTCTACCGTAACCGATTTTGCAAGGTTTCTTGGCTGATCTACATTTTTATTTAGCATTACAGCAATGTGGTAAGATAATAACTGAAAAGGTATTGTTGTTAATAACGGTGTTAAAGCCTCTTCTGTTTCTGGTATTTCTATAACATGATCTGCAATTTCTTTAACTTGAGTATCACCTTCAGTTACAATTGCAATAATTTTTCCTGCTCTAGATTTAATTTCTTGAATATTACTTACAACTTTTTCGTAGTGTCCTTTGTTTGTTGCAATTACAAAAATTGGCATGTTCTCGTCAATTAAGGCAATTGGACCATGCTTCATTTCTGCAGCAGGATACCCTTCTGCATGAATGTAAGAAATTTCTTTAAGTTTTAAAGCACCTTCTAAAGCAACAGGAAAATTAAAGCCTCTACCTAAATATAAACAATTTGGTGCATCTTTATAAACTGCTGCTATTTCTTTTACTTTTTCATCAATTTTTAATAAGTCTTCTACCTTTTTTGGTATCAGTTGCATTTTTTGTAAAAATGTTCTTAATTCAGACTTAGAAATTTCTCCTTTTTTAGAGGCTAATTTTAACGCAATTAATGTTAAAACAGTAATTTGAGTAGTAAAAGCTTTTGTTGACGCTACACCTATTTCTGGTCCTGCGTGCGTGTAAGCACCAGCATCTGTTTCTCTAGCAATAGAAGAGCCAACTACATTACAAATACCAAACACAAAAGCACCTTTAGATTTTGCTAATTTAATTGCCGCTAAAGTATCTGCAGTTTCACCAGATTGCGAAATTGCAATAACTACGTCTTTAGATGTAATTATTGGGTTTCTATATCTAAATTCTGATGCGTATTCTACTTCTACAGGAATACGAGCCTTATCTTCAATTAGGTATTCTCCAACCAAACCTGCATGCCAAGAAGTACCACAAGCAACAATGATAATTCTCTCTGCATTTAAGAATTTATTCATGTGATTGTCTATTCCGGACATTCTAATAATCCCTTCATCTCGGTAACATTCTACCGCGATAAGTATCTATAATTGCTTTAGGTTGCTCATGAATTTCTTTCAACATAAAATGGTCGTAACCACCTTTTTCAATTTGATCTAAACTAATCTTTAACTTTTGAATATTTGCATCAACTAAAGAATCGTCTTTTATCTTACGTATTTTAATTCCTTTATCTAACTTGATGATTGCCATTTCTTCATCTTCTAAATAAATAGCATCTTTCGTATACTCAATAAAAGGAGAAGCATCAGAAGCTATAAAAAACTCTGAATTATCTTCACCAATACCAATTGCAATCGGACTTCCTAAACGAGCTACAATAATTTCGTTAGGTTTTGTTTTATCAAAAACCGCAATGGCATAAGCACCAATAACATTATTTAAAGCTAATTGAACTGCCTTACCTAATTTACAATTTTCTTGTTTTTTAACTTCTTCAATTAAGTTTATTAATACCTCTGTATCTGTATCACTTTTAAAAGTATAACCTCTTGATACTAATTCTTTCTTTAAAGTATCGTAATTTTCTATGATTCCGTTATGAACGATAACTAGATTTCCAGATTGAGAAGAATGAGGATGAGAGTTTGTATCATTAGGAATTCCGTGAGTTGCCCAACGTGTATGACCTATTCCTATTTTACCAACCTTTCTTATTTCTTCATTGTTTGTAATAGATTCTAATTCAGAAACTTTTCCTTTAGTTTTAGATAAGTGTATTTTCTCTCCGTCATACATCATAAGACCAGCACTATCGTAACCTCTGTACTCTAATCTCTTTAATCCGTTAATTACAATAGGATAAGCATCTCTAAAACCGATATAACCCGTAATTCCACACATAACAATTCTATTTTAATCTAAAATTTTAGTTCTTTTTCTTTGTATAAGATATTTTTAACTGAGCTCTTCTTGTTCCGTTTAAACTTTCATCTCCGTTTAAAATAGATACAGATTTAGGATTCCAGTTATATCTAGTATACGTAGTATCTGCAATTTGAGCATCTGTATTATTAAACACCTTCAGCCTTAACGTAGGATTATAATTCGTCTCACCACTCAATAAATCTGAAACATAATCAGTAATTTTAAATACATAATTATCTTTCTTACTATTTTCTCTAACCAAGTTTCCACCAAAAGTAGCAGATTCAGAATAACTATCTTTTACATGACTTAAGATAGGTGTTCCTGTCGCAGAAACGCCTCTTTTATATAAATGAAGTCTATTTGGTGCAGTAACTGTATCAGAAGATTGATTTATGTAAAAAGTTAAGGTAGCATCATTTATTAACCATTCTTTGTTTTTGAGAACAGAAATTTGATTTCCTTGTAAGATCTCAACATTAGCTTCAGAACCAGCAGCTCCTTGTATTTTCACTTCATTATTTGCTGGGTAAACCTTGTTATTAACGGCATATTTACTGTTGATAATACCGCCTAATTGAAACGTATGTGTTTTTGTAATCACAGTATCAATTTCTGTACTGTTTGCTTTAAAAAACGTGTTTGTATAGTACACTTCGATTAATGGATTTAACGCAGCAGTTGCAGAACTTCTTAAATTAAAAGCAATCAAAGAACCTCCTTCTTCTCCGTGAATCATGTACTTTTTCTTTTGCCTCAATTACAATTCCTCTAAAAAAGTTATTAAAAGTATTCTGAGAATCGAAATTAGATGTACCATAATTATCTAAAAACGTTTCTTTTACAAATGTTTCGTCTAAAGGTATAATAGCCATTGGCAACCCAATTTCTGAAGCAGCACTAGAAGTATATCTAATAGTATCTGTTTGATGAATTGCACCTAAACTATTCCTTCTTTTAACAATCACTAAAGTATCGCTAGGATTTGGTTTAAAATCCATATCTTCTTCAATAGTCAATGGTGTAGATTTTGTCTGATAAGTTGCATCAGAAAAAATGAATTTGTTTTTGTAGGATCCTCTGGATTAAGAGTATTTAAATATGTATCTAATTCATAAATATTTAAAGTGAATGGTAATTCTTGATTTCCTACAATAGAGTCTAAAGTATAAACTGGTCTATCTGTATTAGAAACTAACGTTGAGTGATATGGTAGTCTTAAAAAAGCTGTATCAATTGTAGTTTCATATGCTAAATTATCAGGGTTTTCATAAGACACAATTTCTAATTCTGGATCTATGCTAATTTGAGAGACAATAGATGCTTCTATTTTTTCATACTCGTCATTAATATAAGTTCCTAAAAGATATTGCCCTTGTAAACCAAAATAAGGTGATGATAGTAACTCTAAACCATCTGCTTTAACATTATCTATTGGTGCATTAGAAACCAAAACTTCTAATATTGTATCGTTTGTAGTAAACTTTGTATTACTTACAACACCACTATTTATATCTGTAAAATCTTTTTCGCAAGAAATAACACCTGCAAGTACTAGTAATAAAACACCAAAATAGGCATTCTTTCTAAAAATATTTTTCACACTAAAATAATTAAGTTGCTGAAACTAAATCAGCATAAAAATTTAAATAACTTTCTTTAAAATTCTCTTCTTGAAAACCTAAAACAGGAATTTCTTTTTCTTCTATAAAAGAAGTTAATTCCTCTGAAATGTCTTCACTACCATGTATAATTGCGTCAGAATTTTCTATGGCACTTTTTAATATATTAGTATGGTTAGGTGTACTAATTGTTGCTATTTTACTATTATCATTTAAATCGAACTTAACTTTATCTGCTAATTCTTCATCTAAATTTCCTTCAAATGGATTGTTATAAATAGAAGTAACAATTTTACTTTCTGTAAACAATGGTTCTTCATTATAAAACTCTCTTAAATAAAGTGGTAATAAAGAAGCCATCCAACCATGCACATGAATAATATCTCGAGCCCAGTTTAATTTCTTAACAGTTTCTACAACACCTTTTGCAAAGAAAATTGCACGTTCGTCATTATCTTCAAAAAGCGTATCGTCTTCATCAGTAAAAACGGCTTTTCTTTTAAAATATTCTTCATTATCTATAAAATAAACCTGCATTCTTTCTTTCGGTATCGATGCAACTTTTATAATTAATGGCATATCCATATCATTTACAACTAGATTCATTCCAGAAAGACGAATTACTTCATGTAATTGATGTCTTCTTTCGTTTATTACACCATATCTTGGCATAAAAATTCTAGTTTGTACTCCTTTAGAATGTGCATTTTTAGCTGCATTAAATGCAGTTGACGATAGTTCTGTTTCCGGTAAGTAAGGTACTACTTCAGATGAAACGAATAATATTCTCTTGTCCTTCATTAAATCAAACTCTTTTATGAGATTTGCAAAAATACAAATTTTTATGCTAATATCGTGTTAAAATGGTAAGTTTGCACACTTTAGCAACAAGATAACAATGAAAATATTCAATAACAAAAAAGACCTAAAAGACTGTATTTTAGAGTATAAACTCAATAAAAAAACAATAGGTTTTGTACCAACTATGGGCGCTTTACACCAAGGTCATTTGTCTTTAATACAAAAAGCAAAGAAAAAAATGACATTGTTGTAGTAAGTATTTTTGTAAATCCTACGCAGTTTGACAATGCAGAAGATTTAGAGAAATATCCAAAAACATTAGAAAACGATTGTAAACTTTTAGAGTCTGTTGCTTGTGATGTTTTATTTACGCCTTCTGTTGATGAAATTTATGCCGATAAAATTATCTCAGAAAAATTTAGTTTCGACGGATTAGAACACCAAATGGAAGGAAAATTTAGAGATGGTCATTTTGATGGTGTTGGTACAATTGTAAAAACTTTATTTGAAATTGTAACACCTAACAAAGCCTACTTTGGCGAAAAAGATTTTCAGCAATTACAAATTATAAAAAAGATGGTGCAAAAGCATCAGCTTGATGTAAAAATAAAAGGCTGCCCTATTTTTAGAGAAGATGATGGTTTAGCAATGAGTTCTAGAAATACTAGACTAACAAAAGAACATCGAGAAATTGCACCGTTTATTTACAAAACGCTTAAAAAAGTTAAGAAAAATTTTGGCACAAAAAGTGTAATAGAATTAAACGAATGGGTAGAAAATCAATTTAAAAATCAACCTTTATTAGAGTTAGAGTATTTTACAATTGCAGAAGAAAAAACTTTAGAAACTGCAGAAACTAAAATAGATAATAAAAAATACAGAGCCTTTATTGCGGTATTTGCAGGAGAAATAAGATTGATAGATAACATTCGACTAAAAAATAATTAACTAAAAAATAGTATTTTTGCCATATGTTAGTACAAGTAGTAAAATCTAAAATCCACCGTGTAAAAGTTACAGGTGCAGATTTAAATTATATAGGAAGCATTACCATAGATGAAGATTTAATGGATGCTGCAAATATTATCGAAGGAGAACGCGTTCAAATTGTTAATAATAATAACGGAGAACGTTTAGAAACGTATGCAATACCAGGACCAAGAGGAAGCGGAGAAATTACACTAAACGGTGCAGCTGCAAGAAAAGTTGCCAAAGGAGATGTATTAATTTTAATTGTTTATGGTTTTATGGAACTAGAACAAGCAAAAACATTTAAGCCATCTTTAGTTTTTCCTAACGAAAAAGACAATACACTTACTTAGTTTTGAACATAAAGAAAATTTTAAAAACTATATTACCTCTCGCTTTGGGAGGTTTTTTAGTTTGGTATTCTATCTCAGAAATATCAATAGAAACCTTAGCTACCTACTTTAAAGAAGCAAATTATAGTTTTATTTTTCTAGGTTTATTTTTTGGTATTTTAAGCCACTTATCTAGAGCATATCGCTGGAAATTTATGTTAGAACCATTAGGCTTTAAACCTAAATTTACTAACAGTGTTTTAGCTGTTTTGGTTGGCTATTTGGTAAATTTAGCATTACCAAGAGCCGGTGAAATCTCTAGAGCAACTGTAATGGCAAACTACGAGAAAATTCCGTTCGAAAAAGGCTTCGGTACCATTGTCGCAGAAAGAATTGCAGATTTAATTATGATGCTTTCTATTGTTGCAATTACACTATTTGTTCAATTCGATTTTATTTACAATCTACTTACAAAAAACTTTAACCCAACAAAAATTATTATTGGCTTAGCAGTTTTAATTATTGGTTTTTACATCTTTACATCATTTGTAAAAAAAGCAGAATCTGGTTTTTTATTAAAAATTAAAACTTTTGTTACCGGTTTAATAGAAGGCGTTACAAGTATTTTTAAAATGAAAAATAAATGGGCTTTTATTTTTCATACTATATTTATCCGGGTAATGTATGTTGCTATGTTTTGGGCAACAATACCTGCTATAGATGGCCTAGAAGTACCTTTTGGCGGAATTCTAATCGGTTTTATTGCTGGTGGTTTTTCAATTGCAGCAACAAATGGCGGTATTGGTTTATATCCAATTGCTGTTGCTAGCGCGTTAGCTTTATTTAATGTTGCCACAGAACCGGCAACAGCTTTCGGTTGGATTATGTGGACCGCGCAAACAGCAATGATTATTATTTTTGGTGGATTAGCATTTCTTTTTTTACCAATATATAATAAAAGTAAATAATTTTTTGGGCGTTACCTAAAGGTCGCGCTTTACACTATATCTTTTTGCGAAAAGCAAAAAGGATGCCGTTTCAATCGCTAACGCAACTATTTGGTTACTAATTACACAACTAAAATAGCTGTTATAAATTAATTTTACTTTGTAACTTTACTTGTTTAATACTTTTATCAAAAATAATTAAATGGCTAAAACCAAAACAACTTTTTTCTGTCAAAACTGTGGCACACAACACGCAAAATGGGTTGGCCAATGTGGCGCTTGTAAAGAATGGAACACCATTGTAGAAGAAGTTATTCAAAAAGAAGAAAAACACGTTTGGAAACAATCTACAACTGCAAAACAAACAGTTAACAAACCTTTAAAAATTGCAGATATTGTTCTAAATCCAGAAGAAAGAGTAGTTACCAATAACAACGAATTAGATACTGTTTTAGGTGGCGGATTGGTAAAAGGATCTGTAACACTTTTAGGCGGAGAACCTGGTATTGGTAAATCTACATTATTACTACAGGTTGCTTTAAATATTAGTCAAAAAGTATTGTATGTTTCAGGTGAAGAAAGTCAATCTCAAATAAAAATGAGAGCAGAAAGATTAGATGCAAAAAATTCTAATTGTCTAATTCTAACAGAAACAAGCACACAACAAATTTTTAAAAATATAGAAGAAACTATGCCAGATGTTTTGGTTATAGATTCTATACAAACATTACATACAAACTCTATAGAAGCATCTCCAGGTACAATTTCTCAAATAAGAGAAACCTCTGCAGAATTGATAAAGTTTGCAAAAGAAACCGCTACTCCTGTTTTATTAATTGGTCATATTAACAAAGAAGGAAACATTGCAGGACCAAAAATTTTAGAACACATGGTAGATGTTGTTTTACAATTTGAAGGAGACAGAAATCATACTTATAGAATATTAAGAAGTCAGAAAAATAGATTTGGTTCAACATCAGAATTAGGTATTTACGAAATGCTTTCTAACGGTTTAAGAGAAATCTCAAATCCGTCTGAAATTCTAATTTCAAAAAAAGATGCAGATTTAAGCGGAACCGCAATTGCATCAACCTTAGAAGGAATTAGACCGTTAATGATAGAAATTCAGGCTTTAGTTTCTACAGCAGTTTATGGAACTCCGCAAAGATCTACCACCGGTTATAATTTAAAAAGATTACACATGATTTTAGCTGTTTTAGAAAAAAGAGCAGGTTTTAAATTAGGTGCGAAAGATGTTTTTTTAAATATTACTGGCGGAATAAATGTAGACGATCCCGCAATAGATTTGGCTGTTGTAGCGGCAGTTTTGTCGAGCAATCAAGATATAGCCATTAATCCAAATGTTTGTTTTGCTGCAGAAGTTGGTTTGGCAGGAGAAATAAGACCGGTTTCTAAAATAGATCAAAGAATTACCGAAGCAGAAAAATTGGGTTATAAAACACTAGTTGCCTCTAAGTACAATAAAATTTCTTCTAAAAACCATTCTATAAGACTTGTTTTAGTTGGTAAAATAGAAGAAGCGTTTGCTACTTTATTTGCTTAATTAGAAATAATAATAATAAACACAAAAAAACCAAGCAAATTTGCTTGGTTTTTTTATTAATTTATAAAATATAGTATTTTACTTTTTGTTAACACTTTTAATATATTTATCTAAAGCCATTGTCATAGAAGGTGTTTCTGGAGACGGTGCTTCTATATCACATTTAAAACCAGCTTCTGTTACTGCTCTTACTGTAGAGTTACCAAAAGCTGCAATTCTTGTGTTGTTTTGTTTAAAATCTGGAAAATTTTGTAATAAAGATTCTATACCGAAGGACTAAAAAACACTAAAACATCGTAAAATACATTCTCTAAATCAGATAAATCACTTACAACTGTTCTATATAAATCTAAACGTTTCCATTTTACACCTATTTTATCTAATTCTTGCGGCACTAATGGCTTTAATTTATCAGAAGATGGTAATAAAAAGTTTTCTGTTTTATGTTTCTTAATTAACTTAATTAAATCAGGAAAAGTTCTGTTACCAACATAAATTTTACGTTTTCTGTAAACTACATACTTTTGTAAATAATAAGCAACTGCTTCAGATTGACAGAAATATTTCATATCATCCGGCACTTTAAAACGCATTTCTTCAGCAATTTTAAAGAAATAATCTACGGCATTTCTACTCGTTAAAATTATTGCAGAAAAATCTTTAAAGTCTATTTTTTGATTTCTAACTTCTTTAACAGGTATTCCTTCAACATGAATAAATGATCTAAAATCAATCTTTACTTTTTGTTTATCAGACAAGTCAAAATATGGGGAAGTTTCTGTCTTAGGTGCAGGTTGCGATACTAATATCGTTTTCACTTTCATACGCTTTCGTTTTTTAAATTAAAGCATCAATTTAAACAGTGTTAATAACGGTGCTATTTCGAAGGCGCAAATGTACAAAATAAAATAAAACAACTCGCTAAAAATCAGGTTTTTGTTATTTCTAACAAGAAATATAAA
Source organism: Polaribacter sp. HA6-7 (assembly GCF_055693625.1). Classification (NCBI taxonomy): domain Bacteria; kingdom Pseudomonadati; phylum Bacteroidota; class Flavobacteriia; order Flavobacteriales; family Flavobacteriaceae; genus Polaribacter; species Polaribacter sp. HA6-7. The sequence continues at coordinate 55,824 of NZ_CM146338.1, read as the reverse complement.
TCTAAAAACATATAAGATTAAAGAGAAATATATAAAATTCGTAGGATTTAAGGGGCTGAATTGAAATACTATATAACCAATTAATAGTATAAAACTTAAAGAATATTGGTAACTAAATTTTGAAACTATGTAATAACGCACATGTTTTTTCATTAAAAACAAACTAGCAATGGCATTTTCTAGCACTCTCTTAGCAGAAAAATAACATAAAACAATCAAGAAAAACTTTAGAAAAGAACCAAAATTGTTTGCAATTGTTGCGTGATTTTTCGAGACAATAAAATGTAAAGCCAAAGATAAAACTGTAATAAAAAAAGAAAAATAAGAGTGTAAAAAGAACTAAATATAGAAGTATCTTCTTCGGCTTCGTCCTCTACAAAACCTTTGTTAAACATTGCAAACACATAGCCTCTAAGCTTTACAGAGTCTATAATTTTTAATGCCGCTATCAACGAAAATAGAAACACCAAAACTATGGGAATCCAACTTGTATTTTCTGATATTTTTTCGACTGCTTGCACTTTCTTTCTTATAAGATATTAACACAAAATTAGTAATTAAAAAATGTATATTTGCATTCTTACCACATGAAATTTCATATATGTCAGATTGTCTTGTTATCATACCAACTTACAACGAAAAAGAGAACATAGAAGCCATTATTAGAGCGGTATTTAATCAAGAAAAAAAGTTTCATGTTTTAGTTGTAGATGACAACTCTCCGGATGGTACTTCTACAATTGTAACAAATTTAATTAAAGAATTTCCTAATCAACTTTTTATAGAAAACAGAAAAGGTAAAAATGGTTTAGGTACAGCTTATATTCATGGTTTTAAATGGGCATTGGCTAAAAAGTATAATTTTATCATCGAAATGGATGCCGATTTTTCTCACAATCCAAAAGATTTAGTTCGTTTATACAATGCATGTTTTACCAACCAAGGTAATGTTTCTGTAGGCTCTAGGTATGTAAACAACCAAGTAAACGTAGTAAATTGGGATATGAAAAGGCTTCTACTTTCTTACTTTGCCTCTAAATACGTTCGTTTTATCACAAGAATTCCGGTTTTTGACACAACTGCAGGTTTTGTATGTTGGCAACGTAAAGTATTAGAAACTATAAATCTAGATAAAATTAAATTTGTTGGCTACGCTTTTCAAATAGAAATGAAATTTAAAGCATGGAAACACAAGTTTAAAATTAAAGAAGTTTCTGTAATTTTTACTGATAGAGATTTAGGCGCTTCTAAAATGAGCGGAAACATAATTTCGGAAGCTCTTTTTGGTGTTATAAAAATGAGACTTAAAGGTTTACCAAAATAAATTACAATGAATCAAGTTTCTATAAGGCCTGCAAATTTAAACGACTTACAAATCTTATTAGAATTTGAACAAGGCGTTATTAAAGCAGAAAGACCTTTAGATCCTTTTTTAGCAGAAGGTAAATTATTTTACTACAATATTCCGAATTAATTTCTGATGAAAACACACAATTATTGGTAGCTACAATAAATAATATTCCTGTAGCATCTGGTTATGTAAGATTAGAAAAATCAAAAGTATATCATAAAAATTCTACACATGGCTATATTGGTTTTATATTTGTGAAAGAAAAATATAGAGGTAAAAAAATAAGTAGCCTAATTTTGGCAGATTTAAAAAAATGGGCAAAAGAAAATAACACTAACGAATTAAGGTTAGATGTTTACACTAATAATACAGCAGCAATAAAAGCATACGAACGTTTTGGTTTTACCAAAAGTTTGGTTAATATGAGAACAGAAATTTAAGTAAAAATGGCAAAATCAACATTAATAAAAAACGCAACAATAGTTAACGAAAACAAAACTTTTAAAGGTGATGTTTTAATTGAAAATGAAATTATAAAAGAAATTTCTACAGAAATTAAAGCTCCTGAAAATGTTACCGTTATTAATGCTGATGGCAAATATTTAATTCCTGGTTTTATTGATGATCAGGTACATTTTAGAGAACCCGGTTTAACACACAAAGCAAATATTGCCACAGAAAGTAGGGCTGCAGTTGCTGGCGGAATCACAACTTTTATAGAAATGCCAAACACCGTACCGCAGGCAACAACACAAGAATTATTAGAAGATAAATTTAAAATTGCCGCCAACGATTCTTATGCAAATTACTCTTTTATGTTTGGTGGTACAAACGATAATTTAGATGAATTGTTAAAAACCGATCCTAAACAAGTTGCCGGAATTAAATTGTTTTTAGGTTCTTCTACCGGAAATATGTTGGTAGATAACGAGGCTGTTTTAGAAAAGATTTTTTCATCAACAAAAATGATTATTTCTGTACATTGTGAAGACGAGGCAACTATCAGAAAAAACACACAAGAATATAAAGATAAATATGGCGATGATATTCCTGTAAAATATCATCCAATTATTAGAAGTGAAGAAGCTTGCTATTTATCTTCATCTAAAGCCATAGAATTAGCAAAGAAAACAGGTGCTAGATTGCATATTTTTCATCTTTCTACTGCTAAAGAAACCGAACTTTTTAGAAACGACATTCCTTTAGAAGAAAAGCAAATTACAGCAGAAGTTTGTATTCATCATTTATGGTTTTCTGATAAAGATTACGAAGAAAAAGGAACACACATAAAATGGAATCCGGCTGTAAAAACAGAAAACGACAGACAAGGTTTATGGAAAGCTTTGTTAGACGACAGAATTGATGTTCTAGCAACCGACCATGCACCACATACATTAGAAGAAAAAGATAATGTTTATACAAAAGCACCAAGTGGCGGCCCTTTAGTGCAACATGCTGTTACTGCAATTCTAGAAAAAGTAAAAGAAGGTGTAATTTCTATTGAAAAAGCAGTAGAAAAAATGAGCCACAATCCTGCTAAGTTATTTCAAATTGAAAAAAGAGGGTTTATAAAAGAAGGTTTTTATGCCGATTTAGTTTTAATTGATGCAAATAAACCGCAAACTGTTTCTAAAGAAAACATTTTATACAAATGTGGTTGGTCTCCTTTTGAAGGTACAACTTTTTCATCTACAATTACACATACGTTTGTAAATGGTAATTTAATGTATAATGAAGGTGCTTTTAATGATACTATTAAAGGAAAACGAATTACTTTTAATAGATAAGTATGAAAAACGCTAGCTATATTCTTATATTTTTAGTTTTAGTTTCTTGTAATAGTAATACTATTTTCGAGAAACCTAAAGATCTTATTCCTAAAGATACTATGAGTCTTTTATTACAAGAAATGATGATTGCCACAAGTGCAAAATTCATTAAAAATAAAAATTCAGAAAAAAACATCAATTATATGCCGCTTGTTTACAACAAGTTTAAAATTGATAGTACACGTTTTGATAAAAGCAATTATTATTACATGTCTAAAATCGATTTGTATCAAAAAATATTAGAAGATGCAGTAGAAAATATCGAAGCTAGAAATACTGTTTATAAAGACCTTAAAACAAAACTAGACTCTATAAGAAAAGATTCTTTAGACAGAATTAGAGACAAGCAAAAAAGATTAGATAGCTTAAAATTAGTAGGTAAATTAGACACTTTAGCAACCGGTAAAGTTTTAGACGAAATTATTACGCGCGAATAAATTTTACTTCGTATAGTTTTTTACAACATTGTCAATTACCTCATCTACTTTAGCAAAGTTAAAATTTAGTACTTTATTTATTTTTTCTGATGAATATTTAGAAACTTCGTGTGCAGATTTTGCCGAGTATTTACTTAATAAAGGTTCTTTTTTTGTGAAAAACGATAAGAAAGATGCAAATCGCCAAAGTAAACTTGTTTGCCATCTTTTTATTTTAATTGATGGTCTTTTTTTACCAAAAGCATCGGCAATTAAAAAGAAAACTTCTTTGTAAGTTTTGTTTTCTGACACCAATATAAAGCGTTCATTTTTAATATTAGAATCCATTAAAAACATCATTGTTTTTACAACATCTTTTACACCAATAAACCCTGTTATACCTTCTGTATAATATTTAAATCCGTTATAAACTTGGCTAAATAATTTACCGGAACCAGCAAACCAAAATCCGCTCCCTAAAATTACTCCCGGATTTACAATAACAACCTCTACACCTTCTTGGCTTGCTCGCCAAACTTCCATTTCTGCGCCAAACTTAGTAATCGAATAACCGCTATTGTCTTCTTCTTTATTCCATTCGTTTTCTTCTGTAATTAATTGTCCGTTTAACGCATCACCTACAGAAGCAATAGAACCCACAAAACACATTTTTTTAACCTTAGCATCTATTGCAAGGTTTACAATTATAGCAGTACCATGTATATTAACCTTTCTCATTTCTCTATAATCTTTCGGATTAAAAGAAATAAATGCAGCACAATGATAAACTTTTTCGATGTTTTTAAATGCAGGTATCATTGCCGGAACCTCTGTAATATCTGCCTTAAACCAATCTATTTTAGTAATTAAAGAAGTGTCATCTGTGTAATAAGAAAAAACTTTTTCTACAGCTTTAATTTTTTCTTCAGATCTATAAATTGCACGTATTTTTTCATCATTTTTAATTAAATGATATAACAAATGTGCACCAACTAAACCTGTTCCTCCGGTTACTAAAATCATACTGCTAATTTAGTATATTTTGTTCGATAAAGTTATATTTGCCATCTGATAAACAGAATACAATGAAGAATTTTATTGAAGAATTAAAATGGAGAGGAATGTTGCACGACAGCATGCCAGGAACTGAAGAACATTTACTAGAAGAAATGAGAAGTGCTTATGTTGGTTTTGATCCAACTGCAGATTCTTTACATATTGGTAATTTAGTACCAATTATGTTGCTTGCTCATTATCAAAGATGTGGACACAGACCTATTGCTTTGGTTGGTGGTGCAACTGGTATGATTGGAGATCCTTCAGGAAAATCTGCAGAACGTAATTTGTTAGATGAAAAAACATTGCGTCATAATCAAGAATGTGTAAAAGGACAATTAGGCCATTTTTTAGATTTTGAATCTGATGCAAAAAATGCTGCAATCTTGGTGAATAACTACGATTGGATGAAAGATATATCTTTCTTAGATTTTATTAGAGATATTGGTAAGCATATTACTGTTAACTACATGATGGCTAAAGATTCTGTGAAAAACAGAATTAGTTCTGAGTCTAAAGACGGAATGTCTTTTACAGAGTTTACTTATCAAATGGTACAAGGTTATGATTTCTTGCATTTATTTAGAGAAAACGCAACTACTATTCAAATGGGTGGTTCTGATCAGTGGGGAAATATTACTACAGGAACAGAATTAATTAGAAGAATTGGTAACGGAAAAGGATATGCAATTACATGTCCGTTAATTACAAAATCTGATGGTTCTAAATTCGGAAAATCTGAAGGTGGAAATGTTTGGTTAGATGCTAAAAGAACTTCTGCTTATAAATTTTACCAATATTGGTTAAATACTTCTGATGAAGATGCAGAAAAGTATATTAAAATCTTTACTTTTTTAGATGAAGAAACTATTAATTCTTTAATTGAAGAACATAAAGAAGCGCCTCATGTACGTGTTTTACAAAAACGTTTAGGAGAAGAAGTTACCACCTTAGTTCACGGAAAAGAAAATTACGAAAAAGCAATTGCTGCTTCTAATATCTTATTCGGAAAATCGAATGCAGATGATTTAAAATCTTTAGACGAACAAACGTTTTTAGATGTTTTTGATGGTGTACCACAAGCAACTGTTTCTACAGAAGATGTTTCAGAAGGATTAGATATGATTGCTGCTTTATCTGCAAAAACAAACTTCTTAAAATCTAACGGAGACGCAAGAAGAGCTTTAAAAGAAAATGCAATTTCTGTAAATAAAGAAAAGGTTAAAGAAGACTTTACAATTTCTAAAGAAGACTTAATTGCAAATAAATATGTTTTATTACAAAGAGGTAAAAAACGTACTATCTACTAAAAGTAGATTAGTTATTACTTAAAAAACAAAGAAGAGCTGAATTTATGATTCAGCTCTTCTTTTTTCAACAACATTCACAATCTCCCCCAAGACTGCTTTCGACTATCACTTATTTTTTAGTTATTTTTTTCCAGTTTTTATCGGCTTTTATTTTAAGTTCATCAGCACCTTCCTTCTTCCATAATTTTAACGTATTTGTTCCCCAAGAATTATAAAATAAGTATAGTTTTTTATCTCTAATTTCAAAAGTTTCTGGGTCTATAGAGACTTTTTCGGCTTTAACACCAATTGCATATGCACAATAACCACCATATTGCGGTACGTACTTTTCTCGCGCATTTTTAAACGCATCTAAATTTTCTTGAGATGAAAACTTAAACTTTACTCCGTCGTAATTTGCTGTATATTTTTTATCTCCTTTTTCTGCTTTATTACTAAAATAAGCTACAACATCATAACCTTCTGCAACATATCCTTTTTTTAAATTATAATCTTGTGCAAAAATAGTTGCAGAAAAAGCAAGTACTAAAAATGTTATTAAATTTCTCATCGAATTGGTTTCTATACTAAGTCGAGATAGAGTGTTTTTAATTACATTAAAGATTTGTTAAATAAATTATCTAAAACTTATTTTTCTTTAATCAGTTCGGTTAAAACTTGCTTAAAAGTAGCAATAGGTTGCGCACCTGTAACTGCACTTTTTCTATCAAAAACAATTGTTGGTACAGAATTTACACCTAAGTTTTTCCAATAATTTTGTTTATTTCTAACTTCTAACCTAGCTTTTTCATCATCTAATTTAGCCAATCCTTCATCAGCATTTAAACCAACCTCTAAAAGCATTTCTTTTAAAATTTCTTTTGCTGAAACATCTTTTCTATCACTAAAAAAGGCTTTCGTTAAAGTCATTTTTAACTCGGTTTGTTTATCAAAATCTTTGGCATATTCTAATAAAACATGAGCATCAAAAGTGTTTACCATTCTCATATCATCAAAATAATCAAACTTAAACCCTAAATCTGCGCCTATTTCTGTCATGTTGCGTTTAGATTCGTTTTGTTGCTCTATTGTAGAACCATATTTTTCTGTAATATGTTCTACTACATTCTGACCTTCTTTTGGCATATTCGGATTTAACTCAAATGGTTGCCATTCTATTTCTATTTGATCTTTAACACCTAATTCTTCAATTGCTTTTTCTAATCGTTTATAACCAATTGTGCACCAAGGGCAAACTACATCTGATACAATATCTATTTTTAATTTATTTGTCATTTTCTAAAATGTTATTAATTCACTTATTTGAAGTTCTCCCTGTACATTACTGTAATTTTTTACATCTTCTGCAAACATTTTTGCATGCGGACCAAAAGATTCTTTAAAGCTTGCAATACTATCAAATTTTAAATGTGCAATTGCTACATAAGGCGCCTTTTCATCAGGATTTCTTCCTGCTAACCCTAAGTCTAATTCTATACCTTTTAAAGCGTTTCCTAAAGCTTTAATTACCATTGGTAAATGCGAGTTTTTATAATATTTTGCATCAAAACGAACATCATTTACATTTGGATACATTACTGATACTTTAATCATTTTTACTATTTTTTAAAAAGAAACCTTCTGCAAAGATACAGAAGGTTTACAGTTATAATTTTACACTAAAAAATTAGAGTTTACTTTTTTGACCAAGCAAATTTTTCGAAAGCTGCATCTACAGGTGTATTTGCAATATGGTTTGTATAGTTACTAATTGTCTTTTGAGATAAACCTAAAATAATATCTAAAACATGTTTCTCTTGGTAACCTGCTGCATAAAAAGCATCTAAATCTGCTTGAGTAACATTACCTCTGTTCTTTACAATTGTTAAAGTCATTGTACGTAATGCTTCTAATTTAGAACTTTCTAAAGGAGTTTCGTTACGCAATGCCTCTGTAATGTTTTCATCAACTTTCATCATATTTGCGATTCCTGTATGTGCTGGTACACAATAATGACATGAATGCTCTACATTAATTGCTTGCCAAACCACTGTAAGTTCTTCTTGGTTAAAAGATGATTGTGTAAATAACTCGTGTAACGTTTGGTAAGCCTGTAATATTTGAGGAGAACCTGCTAAAACGCCATGTAAACCAGGTATCATTCCGTATGCTTTTTGAGAGTTTTCTAATAAAGGCTTTGCATCTGCAGGTGCAGATTCGATGTTGTGTATTTTTAATGTTGTCATAATTTTACTTTTATTTACTATTTATATTTCTAAGCAAACGCTTAGTTTATATTCAAAAAAAACTAATTATTTAAAAAAGTCATTTCTATAATTTCTTCTAATTCTTTTGTGCTGTATACTTTAGATGCTATCGATAAACCTAAAAGACTATTCATAAGAAAATTTGCTTTCTTATCAATTAACACCTCTTCGTAGTCGTTTTGTTTTAAACTTCTTACAAACAATTGTTTTATTTCATTCGAAAAAAACAATAACTCTTTCATTATTAAAGGGTTTTCTTCACTTTTTAATTCACTAACAGTATTTGTTACCAAACAACCCTTGTAGCATGCGTTTTCTTTAGAGAATTCTAAAAAATTAAAAAAATAGTCTTTAATATCTTTAATTCCGTTTTTACCATTTTCTAAAATGTCTGTAATCTGTCTAATTTGTTTTCGATAACATTTTATACTCTCTAAAAAAACACCTTGTTTATTACCAAAACTAGCATAAATAGAAAATTGATTAATTCCCATTTCTTTTTCTAACATTCTAACAGAGGTGTTTTCATAGCCATTTCGCGAGAATAAAGCCATTGCTTTTTCTATAACTACTTGCTCGTTATATTGTTTTTTTCTTGCCATTTTAAATAATAGACCACAAAACTAAGCAAATGCTTTGATATAAAAAAATCTTTCATACTTTTGCAACACCTTTAATACCTTTTTATTATGAAAAACATTATCTATTTATGTCTTATAACACTAATTTTTATTTCCTGTAAAGAAGAAAAAAAGCGACAGAGCCTAAGACAAAAACAATTAAAATTGAAAAAAACACAGCTTTAAAATATCCGAAGAATTTATTAGATATTTTTGATGCTCATGGAGGTATAGAAAACTGGCAAAAAATGAAGTCTCTTGTTTTTACAATGGAAACTAAAAATGGAGATGAAATAATAGCAACCAATTTAAAAAGCAGAGAAGCTTTATTAACTAACAAAAATAGTACAATTGGTTTTGACGGATCTAAAGTATGGTTAGAAAATAAATCAAAAGAAAAATACAAAGGATATGATCCTATTTATGGCTATAATTTGATGTTTTATTTTTATGCGATGCCTTTTATTTTAGCTGATGATGGTATTAATTATAAAGATGCAGAACCTTTAATTTTTGAAGGAAAAACTTACCCAGGAATTGAAATAACATATAATAATGGTGTTGGTGAAACACCGGAAGACAGATATGTTTTATATTATAATGCAACAACTTTTAATATGGAGTGGCTTGGTTATACTGTTAATTTTGTTGAAGGAATCGACAACAAAGAATTACATTTTAGAAGATATAAAGATTGGCAAAATGTAAATGGCTTAATACTACCAAAATCTATTATTGGCTATACTTTTAAAAATGATAAACCAATTAAACCAAAAGGAACCAACGTATTTAAAGATGTAAAACTATCTGAAAAAGCATTTGATTTAAAAATGTTTAAAAAAACAGAAAACGGTAACTATTTAAATTAAAACAGAAACCGCATAGATAAAAATCTATGCGGTTTTATTATTTTTTAGATTTGTTTAAAATTTCTCTAATATGCTCACTATCCCAATGATTATCAAACTCTACAATTCCTCTTTTAAAATCTTCATTTAAAAATTTTTCTTGCTGTTCTAATTCCTTTCTAGCTTTAAAAATATAATCATCTTCTCGTTTCGTTTCTGTAGCTAACCGTCTAAGACTTTCTACATCGTATTTAATAAAGTTTTGAACCTGCCTATTTAATGTATATTTTCTAAAACCCATTTTACTTAAAACATCTTTTGCCAAAACTAAAGATGTTTCTAAAGATTCTCTATAAATATTTTGTTCTCCGTTGTTTAAAAGCTCGTACGCATCGTACCTGTTTTTAGTACGAATCATTAATTCTACTTGCGGATATTTCTCTTTTACAATTTTACTAATTGCTTTCGAAACACTAATTTTATTAGTAGCACAAATAATAATTTTTGCTTCTGCAATACCTGCAGATTCTAATAAATCTTCTCTTGTAGCATCGCCATAATACACTTCGAAACCCATTTTCCTTAGAAAATCTACACGACTAGAATCGTGATCTAAAATAGTAGCTTCTACACCATGAGATCTTAAAAACCTTCCAATTGTACTTCCAAAATGCCCAAAACCAACTAAAATTATTTTTTGAGATTTCGCAATATGATCCATAGGTCTTTTTACAGATTCTTTTGTACCTACTTTTGGTAAAATAAAGCGTTCATTTACAATGCTAATTATTGGCGTTATTGCCATACTTAATGCTGTAATTACAAGTAGCATATCCATTTGTTCTTGCTCTAAAATATTTAGACCAAACGCAAAAGACAGTAACACAAATGCAAATTCACCAACTTGCGACAAACTAAACGTTAATAATAATTTCTGATCTAATTTTAACTTAAAAATAGAACCAGTAATATATAAAATCAACCCTTTCATTACAATAATTGCAATTAGAACTCCGCCAATAGTAAAAGGGCTTTTAGCAATAACAATAAAATTAATTGATGCACCTACAGCCATAAAAAACAGCCCTAAAAGTAAGTTTTTAAAGGGTTCTAATGTACTTTCTAGCTCGTGTTTAAACTCACTGTTAGAAAGAACAACACCACCTAAAAAAGCACCTAAGGCCGGACTTATACCAACAAATTCCATTAAAAAAGAGATTCCGAATACAATTAACAAAGCCGCAGCAATTAACAACTCTCTTACGCCAGTTTTTGCAACTTTTCTTAACATTGGCACCACCAAATAATTACCAACTACTATAATTAAAACAACAGATAAAATGATTGCCAAAGTTTGAAAACCTATTGGTAAACTTTCTAGTAAACTAGAAGATTCTGAATGCGTATTTGTAGTTTTTGTTGATGCTGAAGTAGAAAGTAGCGGTATAAAACCCAACATAAATATTACAATAATATCTTGAAATAACAATATAGAAAATGCAGCAGTGCCAAAATTGGTATCCATTAAACCTTTTTCTTTAATTGTTTGCATAGCAATTGCTGTAGAAGAAAGTGCTACTGCCATAGAAATTACTAAAGAAACTTTCCAATCGAAACCAAGAAAAGTAAATAACAAGTAAGAAAGTAACATTGTAGCAGCAACTTGTATTCCGCCCATTCCTAAAATGGTTTTACGCATTTTCCGAAGTTTTTGGGTTCTATTTCTAAACCAATTAAAAACAGCATCATTACAACACCAAATTCTGCAAAATGAAGTATATCCTCGCCTTCCTCTCCAATAAAACCTAAAACATATGGTCCTATTAAAACACCTGCTAATAAGTAACCAATCACAGAGCTTAGTCCTAATCGCTTTGCGATAGAGACACAAATAATGGCTCCAAGCAAAAACATTATAGCTTCAAAAAGTAAACTTCCTGTCATTTTTTACTCGTTTTTAAGTTGCGGATAATCATTTATAAATGACGTTTGTTCTAAGTTATTTAATAAAACATCAGACTTTAATAAATCTATCAGTTTTCCGTAATTTAATTTATAGTTTTCTAATTTTTCATCAGAAAGATTGTGAGTTCCCATAACTGCAAACGGCGGTAAATAATTCATTCCGCATAAATTTGCAGTTTGCTCAAAAGGTCTTAAAAATTGTGCTACGGTAAAACTATTGTATCCTGCAGAACAGTAGACTTCTTTAGAACCACCAGTTGTAATAGCGTTTAAACAAATTTTATTGTGCAACGCTTTTCCTTCGGCCCATAAGCCCAATTAAACTCAAGAACCATATCAATCCATTGTTTCATTAATGGCGGGCAACTATACCAATAAAAAGGATGATGCCAAATTATAACATCGTGCGTATTTAAAAGTTCTTTTTCAAATTTTACATCAATATGAAAATCTGGATATTCTTCATACAAATCATGTACTGTTACGTTTTCTATATCTTTAATATGATTTATTAAAACCTTGTTTACTCTAGATTTCTCGTAGTTTGGATGAGAAAATAGTACTAAAACTTTTTTCATTTTTGATACGTTTTTGTAACGTTTAAAGCCTAATTAGAAATTAAATCGAAAGATATTTTAATTCCTTGTATAATCATTCCGGTACCAATAATTGCAATGATTAATCCCATAATTTTACCAATTACAGAAATGATATTATTACCAACAATTTTTACAATTAAATCGCTAATTCTAAATGTAAAATAAGTTAATAAACTCATAGAACCAAAGATAGCAATTACCATAAATAACTGTAAAGGTGCTGCATTAGAAACAAAATTCATAGCGGTTACAATTGTTCCAGGACCAGCAAGAATAGGAATTGCTAAAGGAGAAACCGCAATATTTTCATCAATATTTACATTTTTTATACTCTTAACATTCGATTTTTTAGACTGCAACATCTCAAAACCAATAAAGAATATTAGAATTCCGCCAGTAATTTTAAAAGCCGGAATACTGATATTAAATAATTCGAAAATATATTTTCCTAAAAGGATAAAAACAGTAACAATAATAAACGCAATAATATTTGCTCGTTTATTAATATCTCTTTTTGTTTTTTTATCTGCACCTTCTGTTAAAGACAAAAATACCGTCATGTTAGAAATAGGATTTGTAATCGCAAAAAAGCCGGTAAATACTGTAATTGCAAACGTAATTAAGTTATCCATTTAATATAAATTTAATTTTTTTAAAGGATCTTGATTACCCTTGAATCTTTTATTGATAATTTGCAGAATCACAAAAATTATCTTTAGATAAATGTACAATAAGATTTTTTAAAACACGATTATATAATGCGATTAGTTATTTCTAATAATTCTGATATTTTAACTTCATCATAAGCATCCGGATGTGCAGGTGAAAAACGCCCAATTGTTTCGCCTTTATCGTTATCAAAATATTTTCCTGTAGCGTCTTTATAAGCATCAGAAGTTGCTAAATCATATAAAATATCTACACCTTTTTCTGCTGGCGACCAATGTTGCCCATAAGCTTCTTTCGCCATTTTAGTATTTAGTAACGACCCCGGATTAACAGCAATTGTAGTGGTATTTGGATGTTGTTTTGCAAAATGAAAACTCCACATGGTTAAAGCTAATTTGCTTTGTGCGTAAGCATCGCTTGCATTAATAGAAACAGCTCCTGTAAGAATCCCTTTTTTAACAGTTGATTGTGCAGCAGAACTTAAATTGACAATTCTTGTTTCTGATCCTTTTTCTAAAATAGATACAATAGATTCCGTTAAAATATAAGGCGCTACATAATTAACAGACATTCTAATATCTAATCCGTCTTTTGTTTTTTGTAAAGGTGCTTTAAAAATACCTGCATTATTAATTAAAACATCTAAACTCGATACTTCATTTTTAATTTGTTTCGCAAGTTGTTTTACAGCATTTAAATCTGAAAAATCGGCAACAAATCCTTTTATATTTTCATTGTTTGAAGCATTTTTAATTTCGGCAATAACACTGTCTACTTTAGCTTTGTTTCTTCCGTGAACATATACTTCATGGCCTTCTTTGGCTAGTTTTAAAGCAGTAAGTTTTCCTATACCGTCTGTACTTCCTGTGATTAATATATTCATATTTTATTCTTTTTTTAAAATTTTTAAAATGGCGCAAACGTATCTTTAGTTCCTTTTGGCACGCTCCAACGTTCACCAGCTGAAATATTTTCTGATGTTACATTCTCTGACGTTAAGCTATTTATATTACCATAACTACTTGTACTTCCTCTTGGCACTTGCATTTGATCTCCGTATAACCAAACTACCAAGTTACTACGTTGTCCGCTAGTAATTGGATGTGTAGCATGTGGCACATTACCTCTGTGAAGGATTGCTTTTCCTGGTTCAAAAATGGTTTGCACTGTTTTTCCGGAAGCTTTATCATAGAAATCAACTTCAGATCCTGTAAATACTTCATTAGGTAAGTTAATATTAATATTTAAAGTAGCTGCTGAAGCATCTGTGTGTGCATGTAAATCTTTATCCTTATCTGGATTATATTGAATTGAAAAACCAAACGTTTGGTTATCGTAACCATAAGTACCAAGCAATAAACGGGCAATTGGACGCATAAAACGATCCATCATGTCGTTATAAAAGGCCTGGAAGCTTGGTGCAGCTAAATGACCTTCAGAACGCTCATCTAACATCATTCCATAACGATTTAATTGAATACCATAAGGTGCACGTTTTGGGATTTCAGAATTTACTGCATCTTCTAAATACTTACGGAATTCTGCTAAGCGTTCCACATCAAAAAATTGTGCTACATAAACACCAGGAATAATTTCTTCCCATAAATCGGCAACAGCATTTTCTTTTTCTAGGTTTTCCCAAGCGTCATTTATTGCTTTTCGCAATTTTGGATCAAGTAATGTTTCATCAGGAATTAGTAAATTGTCTTTGTTTTCCATTTCCCATGTTGCCCATGCTTCTTCTAGTAATTTTCTGTTGCTATTCCAAAAATGAGATACAGAAGGTTCACGTTTTAATGAAGCTTCGCGAGTTGGTTGCGTAAGTGCACGTGCTTGTTCTAGTGCATTTTTATTTGTTATTGTTTTCATAACTAATTTTTTAGATTCTTTTTGAATATCGATAACTACTAGTTTCTGCATTTAGCTTTTATAATCAAATTACATGATGAAATTGAAAAAGCCACACATAATATTAAATATTTGGTGGCTTCGTCTAATAATAATCGATACTTGGGTTTAATTATATTTTAAAATTAAAAGTTATTTTGATATCACTTTATAATTACCATTACTTCTAATGTAAAGCACTGTTTCTTTTTCTGCTGAAATGATGGAAGTAGCATTTTCTTCTGCTCCAAAATAAGATGGTGCGTTTAATTCCTTTTTAACTTCTTTTTTAGAAAACTGATGTGAAATTCCACCAGAAATAACTACCGCTCTAAAATTTGGACTTAAATTTTTAATTTTTCCTTTAAAACCAGCTGGTAATTTTATTAAAGAAGCACGTAATTGATTTTTTTCATGGCTTCCCCATAAAAAGGCAGTTTCTACATTACTTTTTTCTGAAATCCATTCAATATCATTGGTATTTAACCAAACTAAATTCGTTTTATCAACATTAACAGGTCTTTCTCCATTATCAAAAGCTTCTGATGTTGGCTTTACCAAATATGGTCCTTCTTGTATATCTAAAAAAGCCATATTTTCCTCACCATCTGCTGCAGTAATATGTGCTTCTCCTGCTGGTTGTTGCCAATAAGATCCTGCAGGTAGCCATTGTTTTTCTGCATTTTCATCATCATTATGCAATAAACCTTTAATGACCACTCCGCGATATGTGATATTATGAATGTGTGGTGGCGAAGAAAACCCTTTATTGAATTTCACTAAAAAACCTGCTGGTTCGTTTTTAGTTCTGTCTCCCCAAAGTTTTCCTGCTGCTGGACTTTTATCGCCTCGTAACGGATTTAACCAACCCCATTCTACAGTATCTGCAGTTACTACTTCGTTTATAGACTTAATATTGTCTGTTGTTGGTGTTTGTGCATTGGTAAAAATACTTGCTATTAGTGCTAATGCGAATAAGATATTTTTTTCATGACATTAAATTTCAGGAGAAATACGAATCATATTTCAGTGAATAACTCACTTTCCGGCAATCTTGATTTTGGTGTTTTATCTGTTGAATTAAAATCAGAATCTGCTCTGTAACCTATAGAAACAGCAACTAAAGCAGTAAAACCTTTTTCTCTTAAACCAAATTCTTCATCTAATGCTTTTACATCAATACCTTCCATTGGAGTTGCATCAATACCTAAACTAGCCACTCCTAATAAAAAGCTTCCTATGTTTAAGTAGACTTGTTTTTCCATCCAGTGTTGCTGGTCTTTTAAATCGTATTTGTGAATCCCAGCAAACGCTTTAACAGCTCCTAAAAATCCATTTTTTATATCTTCATTTGGAAATCTACCATTCTTATCTTCAGTATCAGCAATATGTTGGTAATACGCATCATCTGCATCAATTTTTGAACAGAATAAAACGACTGCTGAAGCATTGGTAACTTTAGGCTCATTAAAATGAAAGAAACCTTGAGTTCCTTTTGCTATACGCGCTTTACCTTCTGTAGTTTCTGCAACTATAAAATGCCAAGGTTGCAAGTTTACACTCGATGGGCTCATTCTTAATAAATTTTTGACTTCTGCCATATCTGCTTCCGATATTTTTTTTGTTGAGTCAAATTCTTTAGTTGTGTATCTCCAGTTTAATGTTTCAGTTAAATTCATTTGTATATATTTTTATTAAGTTGATTTTTCAATTATACTATAAAAAGTATAGTGCAAAAGTAATTAGAGAATCTAAAACTCACAATAACGGTCGAAAATGATAGTACAAATTATTTCAACAAAAAACAACCTAAACACAAAAATATCAATACATTTAGACGAATGTTAAATTTACTATAAAAAGTATAGTTGTATAATTAATGATAGTATACTACCTTTGCATAAAAATTTAATAAAAGCTAATATGTATAAATTAAATGGTAAAGAATATCCTTGTTGTGCGAGTTTAACAATGGGGTTTATTGGTGGAAAATGGAAAACAGTTATTCTATTTCATTTAAGAGAAAAGACACTTCGTTATAACGAATTACGAAAAGAAATGCCATCGGTTACAGAACGTACATTAAGCTTACAATTAAAAACTTTAGAAGAAGATGGCTTAGTTAAACGTAAAGTTTACACTTCTAAACCGCCTTTAAAAGTAGAATATTCTTTAACAGATTTTGGTAAAAGTTTAATTCCGGTTGTGCAATCTATAGCAGATTGGGGAAATTATGCTGTAGAAAATTATAAGAAAATTAGTTAGGTTTTATTCAACCTCATTACTACAATACCATTAAATTACAACCTCTAATATCCGAATTGTCGAAACGTCCTATAATTTCGAAAGAATTATCTGTATAGACTTTACCAAGGTCTTGCGTAGCAATAAAAGAACAAGAGTTATAATTGGCTAAATCAATAACATTAATTCCGCCATTTTTACCATGCGAATTAATACTTAAAGCGTCTTCTGTATCTCTTGTTAAAATTTGCATCCATGGTGGTGTATTAAAAATTCCGTTTCCTTTAGAATATCCCTGACTTAGTAATTCTGTCATTCCGTATTCTGAATGAATTTCATCAACACCAAAACCAGATTTTAAAATTTTATGCAATTCTTCTCTAACCAATTCTTTTCTCCTTCCTTTCATTCCTCCGGTTTCCATAACAATGGTATTATTTAATTCGAATTGATGTAAATCAATCAAATCTAACAAAGCAAAAGAAACCCCAATTAAAAGTACTTTTTCGCCTTTAGCATCTAATTCTTTAAGCTTTTTTGCCAATTCTTCTAAATTATTTAGGTAAAAACCACTTTCTGGTTTTTTCGATTTTTTAATTAAATCATCAACCATTAAAACCAAAGAAGAACCTGTTCTTTCTAAATAGTTTGGCAATAATGCGAGTACTGTATAATCTTCAATATTTCCGTAGAAATAATCAAATCCTTTTAAATAACTTTCTTTATAAAGATTCACATCTGTAACATAGTGCTTACTTGTAATGCTACCTGTTGTACAGAACTTGTAAAAACAGTATCAACTTCATCTAAACTTGCAATTACCTTTTTACTTTTAAAAAACTGAATTGGTAAAAAAGGAATCTCTTCTACTTTAGAAATATCTGATGGGTGAATGTATAATAAATCGCAAAAAGATCTGTAAACTCTATTATTTTTAAATTGATGTTTAAAAACCTCTAAAGCAACTTGGTTAAACTCTTCTGCTGTATGTATGTTAAAAATCTTGTCTGTCATAACTTATTGCAAAAATAAGATTTAAAGAATACGTTTATGAATTATTACTTCTATTTTAAAGAAGAATATTACATCTTTAAAGTAAAAAGCGAACCGTTCATCCAAAAAATAGACAAAAGATTTTCGTTTCATATTATTTTTATCTTCCAAAATTAATATAAATGAATTTATCTAAAAATACATATAGAACTATTACAGGTGTTAAAGAAGTTGTAGAACTAACAAAAAGAAAGTACCACCAATGGTTAGTGTATCAAGATAATAAACCTGCTTATTTTGTAGATTTTTACGATTTAAAAGAAGAATCTAACGCAATGATGAATAGTTTGGTTTTGTGCACAGACAATACTATAAGCGAGGTTTTAGAACTTATTAATAAACGCAATAATATAAATTTATCTATTCCTAAAATTTCTAGAATTGGTTTGAAAAAAAGATAAAATCAGAACAAGCAGAATTAGATTTAAAACCAATTCCTAAAAAATGGTTGGCTTATTCTTTATAGATTTTTACAACTAAATTTCCTTTTTCATCCATAGATGCTCTATACATACCAGCGGTATTAAATTCAAAAGACATATTACCGTTTTTATCTAGAGCTACAACTCCGCCAGTTCCACCAAGTTTGGTTAATTTATCTTGTATAACATTTGAAGTTGCCTCTTTTAAAGATTTCTGCTGATATTCCATTTGAGCAGAAATATCATAAGCAACTTGAGATCTAATAAAGTATTCTCCCCAACCGGTAGAAGAAACACCACAAGTTAAGTTATTTGCATACGTACCAGAACCAATTATTGGTGCATCACCAATTCTTCCCCAACGTTTATTTGTCATTCCGCCAGTAGAAGTTCCTGCTGCAATATTTCCGTTTTTATCCGGAGCAACGCAACCAACTGTACCAAATTTTGCATTTTTAATATCTGCATCATAAAAAGCAGCTTTTTTATCATCGTGGTCTAATTCTGTCTTATTTTTATTTTTGATTCTCTTTAAAGATTCAAACCTTCTATCAGTAAAAAAATAACTTGGGTCTACAATTTCCAATCCTTTTTCTTTTGCAAAAATTGAAGCTCCTTTACCGAGATAACATTACATGATCTGAATCTGTCATAATTTTAACTGCTAATTCAATCGGACTTTTTACATTGGTAACACCTGCAACTGCACCAGCATTTAGTGTTTTACCATCCATAAAAGATGCATCCAACTCATTGGTTTCTTCATGCGTAAAAACGGCTCCTTTACCTGCATTAAATAATGGAGATTCTTCCATTACTTGTATCGTTTTTACAACGGCTTCTTGACTTGTACCACCATTTTTAAGTATTGTATGCCCAACAATAATTGCTTCTTCTAGTTTTGCTTTATAGGCTGCTTCTTTTTCATCAGACAAATTTTTCTTTAAAATTGTACCCGCACCACCATGAATTATAATTGCAAAATCATTTACTTTTTTTGTGTTTAAGGCTTCTTTTTTAGTTGATTCTGATGTACAGCTTAACAAAAAAGCAAAAGTTACAATGGCAATAAAGAAGTTTTTCATTTTTACAGTTTGTTTAAAATTAAACAGATTATATCATTTTTGTTTAATTTATATATGTCTAAAATAATTCGTAATTTCGAACTTCTAAATTAAACAACTAAAACGTAATAACAAAATGACGGATTTTGGAATAAAAAACGCCTTACAAGAATTAGGTTTAAAAGATATAAATAATGGTACATCTACCGGTTCTAATAACTTTTCTAACGGAGATGTTATAGAATCTTACTCGCCAGTAGATGGTAAGTTAATTGGTAAAGTAAAAACGACTACCAAAGAAGATTATGAGAAAGTGATGGAAACTGCAACAAAAGCATTTTTATCATGGAGAAATATGCCTGCACCGCAAAGAGGAGAAATTGTACGCCAGTTTGGTAATAAATTAAGAGATTTAAAAGAACCTTTAGGAAAATTAGTTTCTTATGAAATGGGAAAATCTTTGCAAGAGGGCTACGGAGAAGTTCAGGAAATGATAGACATTTGTGATTTTGCTGTAGGTTTATCTAGACAATTAAACGGACAAACAATTCCGTCTGAAAGACCAGGACATGTTATGAGAGAACAATGGCATCCAATTGGTGTTGTTGGTATTATTTCTGCATTTAATTTTCCGGTTGCAGTTTGGGCATGGAACACTGCTTTGGCGTGGATTTGTGGTGATGTTTGTGTTTGGAAAGCTTCTGAAAAAGCACCTCTTTGTTCTATTGCTTGTCAAAATATAATTGCAGACATTTTAAAAGAAAATAATTTGCCGAAGGAATTTCTTGTATTATAAATGGAGATTATAAAGTAGGTGAAATGATGACTGCTGATACTAGAATTCCGTTAGTTTCTGCAACAGGTTCTACAAGAATGGGAAGAATTGTTGGCGCAAAAGTTGCCGAACGTTTTGGAAAATCTTTATTAGAATTAGGTGGTAACAATGCTATTATCATTACACCAACTGCAGATTTAAAAGTTGTAGTTCCAGGAGCTGTTTTTGGGGCTGTTGGTACTTGCGGACAACGTTGTACATCAACAAGAAGGTTAATTATTCACGAATCTGTTTATGATAAAGTAAGAGATGCAATTGTTGGCGCTTATAAACAATTAACTATTGGAAATCCTTTAGATGAAAAAAATCATATTGGCCCATTAATCGATAAAGATTCTGTAAATACATATTTAGAAGCTATTGAAAAAGCGAAAAATGAAGGCGGAAATGTTTTAGTAGAAGGTGGTGTTTTAGAAGGAAAAGGTTACGAATCTGGTTGCTACGTTAAACCCGCAATTATAGAAGCAGAAAATCATTTTGAAATTGTACAGCACGAAACTTTTGCACCAATTTTATACTTAATGAAGTATTCTGGTGAAGTTGAAAATGCAATTGAAAAACAAAATGGTGTTGCTCAAGGTTTATCATCTGCAATTATGACCAACGAAATGAAAGAAGCAGAGAAATTTTTATCTTATGCAGGTTCAGATTGCGGAATTGCAAACGTTAATATTGGTACTTCGGTGCAGAAATTGGTGGTGCTTTTGGTGGCGAAAAAGAAACTGGTGGCGGTAGAGAATCTGGTTCTGATGCTTGGAAAGTGTATATGAGAAGGCAAACAAATACTATAAATTATTCTGATGAATTGCCTTTAGCACAAGGAATTAAGTTTGACTTGTAAAAGAAATTCAATTTTATAAAATAATAAAGCCTCAACGTAATATAGTTGAGGCTTTAATTTTACTTGATATTTAAAATTCCGTTTTTTAATTCAATTGCAATATTTCCCTGGCTTACTTTGTTTTCTTTTACTTTTTTCTCTAAAATTTTATCAAGTTTTTTATCCTTCGAAAGGCCAAAAGAGGTTTTGGTTTCGTTCATATTTAAAGTGGTATTATGCCCAAACACATCCATAGAAAAGTTTGACTTTGTTATGTTATATAAATTTAGTTCAGAATAATCTCCTTTTAAATTGAATTTTGTGAAGTTTTTACTAAAATTATACAGGTAAAGTTTGCTATTAAAATCGTTAAAATCTACATTTTTACCAATTTCACCAATTTGAATTCTTGATGTTTCTGTAGCAAAACTAATATTAGACATTTCTCCAATAACCACTTTATTCATATCTAAAAACTCTATTCTTCCATTATTAATTTCTTCAGCTTGAAAAATTCCATTCGAAGCAATAATTCTATTTTCTTTACCAAGAATTTTTTTGAATTTGAAATGTGTTTTAAAAGAATTTAATATGAAAGATTTTTCAATATCATATTTAAATTCAATTTTAGAATGAAGGGTTTTTATCTTAATTTTTACATATTTAGGTACTTTTATTGCAAAATACTGCTTAAACTTTCTTACCGATTTACCCCAATCTTTGTTTGGACTCTCCATTTTAAGTTTTTTAAAATAATCATCTACGTAAGAGCCTTTACTAAAACCAATTTCTTTTAAAAGAGAATCTTTAGATTTATATTGATACTGATTTTTCTTTATCGTAGAAAAAATATCTCTAATATGTTTTTTGTAAGCTTCTAAACCTATATCTAAACTATACAATTCACCTAAATACATTGAGTTTTTTACATTAAGTTTTACTGTATTATCTGCTTTAACCGAACTTGCGTTTAATCCGTTAAAAACTTTAAATTGAGTCTTTTTTGAATCTTCATCAAATAGAATAAAATAATCTAAGTGAATTTTATTATCATTAGACTCTTCAAAGACAATGGATACGTTGTCAATATCAATATCTAAAGTTGTATAATTATCAACATTATAACTTTCTTTTAATACTAATTCTTTTTTTGCGCAAGGGTTATACTTGTTATTAAAAGAAATAAAATACTAAATATATATGGTTTCATTACTGGTGTTTTTTGTGTTCAACTCTTTAATGTGCTCATTAATTTCTTTAATTAATTGCAAACGTCTTTGCAGGTTCGTTATTAAAGATTCTAATAAATTAATATCGTTTGGAAAATCTTTTAATTGTTTTGTAATTTTTTGATATTCTAATTTTGATTTCTCTAATTTTTCTTCATATTTATGTACTAAAATCGTGTCTGTTGCAATTTCTTTAAAACTATTCCATTCTTTGTTTATAGAGTTTAAATAGTCTTTTTCAATAGCTTGCATTTGCAATTCGATTGCTGATTTTTGAGGCAAAGCAATCGTATTTTTATAAAGCAACACACTAGAAATTATCAACAATAAAGAAGCAGCTATTTTTAAAAGTTTATAACTCTTTTTAGGTTCTTTTTTAGTTTGATGTTCACCTAATTTTTTGATAAAATCTTCACGATGATTTTTTGGTAAATCTTTTTTAAAATCATTTTTCACCTTAAATAAATCTCTAATATCACGTTCCATATTCTTCATTTTTTAAAAGGTTTCTTAACGCTAATTTTCCTCTTCTTAATTGGGTTCTAGACGTTTTTACCGGTATTTTTAATATTTCGGATATTTCTTCATGATCATAACCTTCTATTAAATACAACTTTATAACTATTTGATATTTAAAATTTAAAGAATCTATAGCATACAGAATTTCTTTTTTATCAATGTTTGCATTAAAATTCCAATTCGTATCATCTAAAATTTCTAATGGATAATTATCTAAAGAAATAGTTTCTAATTTTTCTTTTTTAATATATCAATACAAGTATTAATAACTATTTTCTTTAACCATGCACCAAAACTGTTGTCCTTCTTATAAGATTCTAGATTTAAAAAAGCTTTTAAAAAAGCATCTTGCATTGCATCTTTTGCTTCTTCTTCATTTTTAAGATACCTACATGCTATAAAAAACATCGCTTCACAAAATAAATCATAGAGCTTTATTTGAGCTTTCTGATTCCCTTTTTTGCTTTTTGAAATTAAAAGATATAATTCTTTAGACATTAATTAGTTGGTTCTATTATTAAAAACGAAAAAGATAGTTAAAGGTTTCATTTTTCTTAATTTTTATTTCTAAAAATTAAACTATCTTTAATTCTTTTAGTCTAAAGTTCATGAAATCAGCACATATCCAACATTTATATAACAGAATTGGTTTTGGTATTTCACCAAAAGAATTGGCTCGTTTATCAAAAAAAGTAAAAAAATATTATTAATGAACTTTTTAAAGCTTCAGAAAACACAACTATTTTGCAAGGTGATACTTCTTTTTTAAATGGTAAAAGCTATCAAGATTTTAAAAAAGAGCGAAAAAAACTTCAAAAAATAAGTAGAAAAAAAGTAAAAGAATTTTCTATTGCTTGGTTTACAAGATTAAATAATCCTACAGAAATTTTACGTGAAAAAATGACCTTATTTTGGGCAAATCATTTTGTTTGCGAAAGTAAAAACATTTTGTTTGCAGAGAGTTACAACAATGTACTTCGTAAAAATGCCTTAGGCAATTTTAGAGATTTTATAAAACTGGTTTCTAAAGAAGCTGCAATGCTTGGTTACTTAAACAATAAACAAAACAAGAAAAAAGTCCGAATGAAAACTTTGCACGTGAATTAATGGAACTTTTTACGCTTGGTCAAGATAATTATACCGAACAAGATATTAAAGAATCTGCACGTTCTTTTACGGGTTATAATCACAAGTTTAAAGGTGAGTTTATCTTTAGAGAAAAACACCATGATAATAATGAAAAATTCTTTTTTGGTAAAAAAGGTAATTTTAATGGTGATGATATTATAGATATTATTTTAGAACAAAAACAATGTGCTAGATTTATTTCAGAAAAAATTTACCGATATTTTGTTAATGAAAACATCAAAACAAAGCATATTGATGAGATGGTTGATGTGTTTTACAAAGATTATAATATCGAAAATTTAATGCGTTTTGTATTACTTTCTAAATGGTTTTATGCGGAAGAAAATATTGGAACTAAAATAAAATCGCCTATAGAACTCTTAGTTGGTATAAATACCATTGTACCTTATAAAATTGAAAAAAGAACCAAATACTGTTGGTTCAAAAATTGTTAGGACAAATATTATTGAGTCCGCCTAATGTTGCAGGTTGGAAAACTGGACGAAATTGGATTGACAGCAACACCATTGTAACGCGCTTACGTTTGCCTTCTATTTTGTTAAACAATGCAGAAATTGCTTATTCAGAAAAAGGAGATGAAGAAACAATGATTACTAATTTTAAGAAAAGAAAATTAAGAAAAAAGCTTTTATAAAAGTAAGTACAGATTGGAATTCTTTTGAAGAAAATTTTAAAAATAAATCAAATAAAGATTTGGTACATCTAATAATTACATCAAAAATTAATAAAGGAACTGAAGAAATGTTAGATAGAAATGAAAAACTGTCTAAACATGATTTTGTTGTACAATTAATGAGTTTGCCGAATATCAACTTTGCTAAATTAAAAACAAATGAAACGTAGAGATTTTTTAAAACAATCAACTTTTGCTTCGGAATGTTTTTTGTGCCTCAATTTTTAAAAGCTTTTGAGCACAACACCAACTCGATATTTAGCAATAAAAAAGTAGTAATTATTCAGTTAAAAGGAGGTAATGATGGTTTAAACACAGTTGTACCTTTTAACAACGATATTTATTATCAACAAAGAAATAATATCGCCTTAAAACAAGCAGATTTATTTAAAATTTCTGATGAAGTCGGGCTTCATAAAAGCTTACAACCTTTACAAAAATTGTATGACAAAGGTTTTTTAAGTATTATAAATAATGTTGGATATCCTAACCCCAACTTATCTCATTTTAGAGCTACAGATATTTGGCAAACTGCTAGCGATAGTAATGAATTTTTGCAAAACGGTTGGGTTGGGCGTTATTTAGATTTTATTAAAGGAAACCCATACGCTGCTATTGAAGTTGATGAAAGTTTGTCTTTAATGATGAAAGGAAAAACACAAAACGGATTAGCAATTACAGATTCTAAAATGTTTTACAATTCTATGAAAGCACCGTTTTTTAACAACGTTGTTTCTAATTATAATGATGCGCATCTAAGTGAACATAATTTAGGGTATTTGTATAACACCATGATTGATGCAAAATCGTCTGCAAAACATATTTACGAAAAAACGAAAACAAAAAACTCTTCTGCAGAATATCCTAAAAATTTATTTGGTAAACAATTAAAAAATATTTCTCAGTTTATTAATTCCGGATTAGAAACGCAAGTATATTACGCAGGTTTAAGTGGTTTTGACACACATGCTAACCAAACAAATACACAAGCAAGATTATTGAATTTGTATGCAGAAACTATGGAAGTTTTTATAAATGATTTACAAAAAAATAACACTTTTGATGATGTGCTTATTCTTACTTTTTCAGAATTTGGTAGACGTGTAAAACAAAACGAATCTAAAGGAACAGATCACGGAACAGCAAATAATGTTTTTCTGATGGGTAAAAACCTTAAAAAACAAGGTTTGTATAATAGTTTGCCAAATTTAGCGAACTTAGATAAAAACGGAAATTTAAAATACGAAATAGATTTTAGAGAAATTTACGCTACTATTTTAGACAAATGGTTAAAAGTAGATGATACTGCTATTTTAAACAAATCGTTTTCTAAATTAGGATTTATATAAAACTTGATATTCTAAAAATAATCTGCTAAATTCGTTCGTCTTGTAATTGTATAATTAACAAGCTATTATAAAATATATTTTTAAGGCATAAATATTATTGTAAAGAACAATGATCTCACTTAATAAGACGATAGCGTACACCCAAAATTGGAAACCTACTTTTTTGATTGCTTTATTGTTAGGTACAGTAATTCCCGTTTTGTTAATTACCTTAGAGCCTTTTGATAATAGTAATAGTTTTTCATATAAATATTTAATTCTTTCAGGTTATTCCGTTTGTATAATAATACCGATTTTAATATTTCATCCTATAGAAAATTACGTTTACAAAATTCAAACAAAACGATGGTTTATAGTAAACGAGTGTATTTATATTATTAGCACATTATTTGTAATCTTTATTTTTTCTTTCTTTTATCACTTCTTTGTAATTAGCGGTTTAACTTCTTTTACCTATGAATTAATCTGGAGTTTTATAAAATCTTTTGGAGTACCTTTTACCCCTATTGTAGTGCCATTGTGGCTTTATTTACGCTCTAAATACGGTCAAATAGAAGTTCCTAATTATGATAAATCGAGCACTAAAAAGGTTAAAAAAATTACTATTAATGGAACCAATAAATCTGAAACCTTAACCATTTTTGAATCGGATTTTATTTTTGCAAAAGCCCAACAGAATTATGTAGATATTTATTTTAATACAGATAAAGGCATGCAACAAAAAACTTTAAGAAGCACGCTATCTAATATTATAAAACAACTACCTAAAGCTTGGCAAGTGCATCGCTCTTACTTGGTAAATTTAGATTATCTTAAAACTGTAGAAGGCAATGCTAGAAAACGTTTTATAAGAATTACAACAACCGAAGAGACTATACCAATTTCTCAGATTTACTATAAGGCACTTAATAAAAGACTTTCAAATTCGTCCCAAGAGCTTCAAAAATAGCCCGTGTATTTCAATTTTAACCCAAAAACCTCAGGTTAATCACACTCTTTTTTTCATTTGTTTTAATGTGTTCTATTTGCTGTGAACTTAAAAAACTAACAAATGAAAACTCTTAATTTTTTTATCGCAGTAATTTTATTACTAATTCTAACAAGTTGTTCTTCTAGTAAATATGTTAACTATTTAGAAGATCATACAGAAGTTGTTAAAATGACAGATTCTCTTCAATTTAATTCACTTGATGATAGCTTCTATAATAACAAACTATTTTTAGTAGGCGAAGTTCATGAAGTTGAAACATCCCCAAGAATAGATTTTGCAATGTTTACACAACTTAACCGAGAAAATACATATTGATACTTATTTAGCCGAAATGGATATTGCTCAAGGTTATTATCTTCAAGAATATATAAAAGGGTCAAATGAAATTACATTGAAAGAGATATTAAAAAAATGGCCAGTTTACATAGGTAGAATATCTGAACAACATAGAAATAAATGGGTAAAAATGAGAGCTTATTATGCTCAACTTCCTCAAGACAAAAAGTTTAATCTAGTAGGAATTGATAGAATTGCAGATTTCGATTTGATTAGAAAACTATTAAAAGAAAAACTACCTGTAGCATATCATAAAGATATTGATAGTGAAAATGAGTATTTAATTTCTTGGTCTAAGAATAAACTAGATATGATTATAGAAAAAGAAAAATCTTATTTGAGTATGAATACGATCAATTTATTAAAAAATATAGCGTACAATTTAAATAATTATAAGGTTACAAGAAGTAGAGACAAATTCATGTTTCATAACTTTAAAAGATTATACACACAAAAGAACTGGGAAAACAAAAATCTATATAGTGGATTGGGTTTTTCACACACATTACAAGCTTATAGATATACTTTTGCTGGTCGAATTAAAAAAGATATGCAATTACCTTATTATAATAAAATGGTTAGCTTAAATACGTTGTATGTAGATTCTAGGTTAACTGTTGATAGTAAAGCGTTACCAAAGTTTATGCAAGATAAAGGCAAAGCATTTACTCGATTTAAGTATTCTCAAGATAATAGGTTATTTATGTATATTGAAGGTATAGCGGATTATAAAAAAGTTACAGAACCAAACTCGATAAGCTTACTTAAATTAGATGCTACAGATTCTCCTTATCTAAACTCGTCTAGAGGTACTAAAGTTAAAAAGCTTATAACCATTTGGGATGCTTACGATATTATAGATGGCACACCTACAACAGACTATGCACAATATATTTTGTTTGTTAGAAATGCAGATTGGATTAAGCCTGATGAAAACTAGATAAATAAAAAAAGAGCTTATCATAAATGATAAGCTCTTTTTTATTTTATAAAACTAAGATTAGTTGTTTAACGCTTCTGCACCACCAACAATTTCAAGAATTTCATTTGTAATTGCTGCCTGACGTGCTTTGTTATAAGTTAATAACAATTCGTCTCTTAAATCTTTAGCATTGTCTGTTGCTTTATGCATTGCAGTCATTCTTGCTCCGTGTTCAGATGCAAAACTATCTCTTAATG
The DNA here is from genome assembly GCF_055693625.1 of Polaribacter sp. HA6-7. Lineage (NCBI taxonomy): Bacteria > Pseudomonadati > Bacteroidota > Flavobacteriia > Flavobacteriales > Flavobacteriaceae > Polaribacter > Polaribacter sp. HA6-7. The sequence continues at coordinate 27,165 of NZ_CM146338.1, read as the reverse complement.
CTTTATACAATTGCGTTTTTAAAGATTTTGGTATTAAAGCCTCTATAATTTCTTCTTTAGAAGGCTCAAAAATATAATCAGAATTTACAGCACTTGCATCACCACCTTCAATTGGTTTAATTGGTAAAAATTGCTCTACCTGAGTAATTTGTGTAGCGGCATTTTTAAATTGATTGTAAACAATTTCAATTTTATCATACGTACCATCAACAAATAACTCCATTAAGTTTTCTGCAAGAGAAGCTACATTACTAAAAGTTAAATCATCATATATATCACTTCTATTAGCTGTAACATTATATCCTTTAGATAAAACATCATTTCCTTTTTTACCTATTGTAAATAAATCTACAGAAGTATTGCTATATTTTTCGTTTATAGTTTTTACTACTTCTTTTGTAATAGAAGAGTTAAAACCACCACATAAACCTCTATTAGAAGTAATAACAACTAATAAAACTTTAGAAACATCTCTTTGTTTAGAATATTCTCCACTAGCATCACTTTCTAATGTTGCGCTTAAGTTTTGCAACAATTCTGTAAGTTTAGAAGAATATGGGCGCATAGCCGTAATAGCATCTTGCGCTTTTTTCAACTTTGCAGCAGATACCATTTTCATGGCAGATGTAATCTGCATTGTAGATTTAATAGAAGTAATTCTATTACGTATTTCTTTTAAGTTAGCCATACTTATGAGTATTTTATTATTCCCGCTTTCGCGGGAATAATAACTATATGTTATGCAAATTGCTTAGAAATTTCTTTAGCTGCTGCCTCTAAAACATCAGTAGCTTCGCCTGTTAATTTACCAGACTTTAAAACATCTAAAGTATCTCTATGCTTTGCGTTTAAATAATCGATATAATCTTTTTCGAATTTCTTTACTTTTTCTACAGGAACATCTTTTAGTAAGTTCTTAGAACCTGCATAAATAATTGCAATTTGATCTTCTACAGAAAAAGGATCGTTTTGAGCTTGCTTTAAAATTTCAACATTACGTTGTCCTTTAGAAATTACACTCATTGTTGCAGCATCTAAATCTGAACCAAACTTAGCAAAAGCTTCTAACTCTCTAAACTGAGCTTGATCTAATTTTAAAGTACCGAGATACTTTTTTCATGGCTTTAATCTGAGCGTTACCACCAACACGAGATACAGAAATACCTACGTTAATTGCTGGACGAACACCAGGAGTTAAATAAATCTCCGTCTAAGAAAATCTGTCCATCAGTAATCGAAATTACGTTTGTTGGAATATATGCAGAAACGTCACCCGCTTGTGTTTCGATAATTGGTAATGCAGTTAAAGAACCTCCACCTTTTACGATTCCTTTTAAAGAATCTGGTAAATCGTTCATTTCACTTGCAATTTTATCATCATTAATAACTTTTGCAGCACGTTCTAATAATCTAGAGTGTAAGTAAAATACATCACCTGGATAAGCTTCACGTCCTGGAGGTCTTCTTAATAATAAAGAAATCTCACGGTAAGCAACAGCTTGTTTAGATAAATCATCATAAATAATTAAAGCTGGTCTTCCAGAATCTCTAAAATACTCTCCAATTGCAGCTCCGGCAAATGGTGCATAAACTTGCATTGCTGCAGGGTCTGATGCATTTGCTGCTACAATCGTAGTATAAGCTAAAGCTCCTTTTTCTTCTAACATATTTGCAATTGCAGCAACTGTAGAAGCTTTTTGACCGATAGCAACATAAATACAATAAACTGGTTCACCAGCATCGTAAAATTCTTTCTGATTTAAAATAGTATCTAACGCAACTGTAGATTTACCTGTTTGACGGTCTCCAATAATTAACTCACGTTGACCTCTACCAACAGGAATCATTGCATCAATAGATTTGATACCTGTTTGTAACGGTTCTGTTACTGGTTCTCTATAGATTACACCAGGAGCTCTACGCTCTAAAGGCATCTGATAAGTAGTACCTTCTATTGGTCCTTTACCATCAATTGGGTTTCCTAAAGTATCTAAAACACGTCCTACAACTCCTTCACCTGCATTTAATGAAGCAATTCTTTCTGTACGTTTAACAGTAGAACCTTCTTTTACTGATGTAGCAGTACCTAACAATACAACACCCGCGTTATCTTCTTCTAAGTTTAATACGATTCCTTCTAGACCTCCTTCGAACTCTACTAATTCACCATATTGAACATTAGATAGACCGTAAACACGTGCGATACCATCACCTACTTGTAAAACAGTTCCTACTTCGTTTAAAGTAGCTTTAGCTTCAAAATTTGTTAACTGTTCTTTTAAAATTGCTGATACTTCAGCTGGTTTAATACTTGCCATCTTTTATGATTTGATGTATAATTAAATTTTTGGAATGAAATGACTGTTGTCAAATTCCTTTCTTAATTCGTTTAAATAATTAGAGATACTTGCATCATACTGCACATCTCCAACGCGTAGAATAAATCCTCCTAAAATATCTGGATTTATAACATTTTCTAGATTTGCTTTGTTACCTGTTAACGCTACAATTTTATCTAAAACTTGCTTTTCTACTTCTTCTGTTAAAGGTACTGCTGTTGTTACCTTGGCAACCTGCGTACGCTTTAAGTGATCAAAAACAATTGCATATTTTTGAGCAACTGGGCGCAACATTGCAATTCTTTTGTTATCTTTTAACAAATGAAATAAACCTAGTGTAATATTGTTTACTTTACCCTGAAACAATGCCGTTAGAACATTCATTTTGTCTGATGCTTTAACAATAGGGCTGTTTAACATTACCTCTAAATCTTTGTTCTCTGCAATGGTAGCAGCTACTAACGACATGTCGTCATTAACCGCAGCTTCAGACTTGTTGTCTAATGCTAGATTTAAGATTGCTTTAGCGTAACGTAATGCTGCTCTTGCGTCTTTCATTTATACTTAGTTTAAAGTAACCTCTTTTAAAATACCTTCTACTAAATCTAGTTGGTCTTTTTTGTTAGATAATTCTTTTTTAATTACAGATTCTGCTATACCAATAGATAATTCTGCAACATTCTTTTTAATTTCTGCTAAAGCTGCTTGCTTTTCTTGCTGAATAGAAGCGTTTGCCTTTTCTATTAAATTTGCTGTAACTTCTTTTGCATCTTCTTTAGCATCAGAAATAATTTTGTCTTTTATTTCTCTTGCCTCTTTCATCATTGCATCTCTTTCTGCTCTTGCTTCTTTTACAAGCTTTTCGTTATCTGCTTGTAAATTTTGCATTTCTCTACGTGCATTTTCTGCAGCTTGTAAAGCATCTTCGATACCATTCTCTCTATCTTCTAAAGAGTTTAAAATTGGTTTCCAAGCAAATTTTTTCATCAAAAATAATAAAATTATTAAGATGACGATTTGCATAACGAACAACCCTGGTGAAAAATCGTTTAATAAAGTTTCCATGCTATAAACTAATTATATTGTTTTTTGTTTAATTTAAAAACACTTTCTGTAACCAACCGTTACAGAAGAGTGTTTTTGTTTCTTTTTTAGGAAATTATGCTTTCCCTAAGATTAATGCACCAAATGCTAAACCTTCTAATAAGGCTCCAATGATGATCATTGCAGTTTGAATTTTACCAGCTGCCTCAGGTTGACGAGCAATACCTTCCATTGCTTTTCCACCGATTTGACCTAATCCAATTCCACCACCGATTACGATTAATCCTGCTCCAATTAAATTGTACATACTAATTGATTTTTAAATATATTAATTAAACAAATTCTAATTCTTCTTTTGTACTTGATTATGCATCAAGATTTCTAATGATGATCGTGTTCTTCAACAGCCATCCCAATAAATAACGATGATAACATCGTAAAAATAAACGCTTGTAAAAAGGCTACTAAAATTTCAATAACCATAATAAATAATGCCAACACTAAAGACATACCTGTAGACGCTACTGGCCCAAAAGCTTCTTTCATTGTTACCATTAAAGCAATTAAACTCATTACCACAAAGTGACCTGCTGTAATGTTTGCAAATAAACGCACTAATAAAGAGAAAGGCTTAATTAAAATAAAACCTGCCAATTCTATTACTGCTAATATTGGTCTTAAAATTACCGGTACACCTGGCATCCATAATGTGTGTGCCCAAAAATCTTTACTACCGTTTGTAATGTAAATTACCATTGTAAATAAAGCTAAAGCAACTGTAACTGCAATTTGACCTGTAACGTTAAAACCTAACGGAGTTAAACCTAATAAGTTCAAAATCCAAATAAAGAAAAATACCGTTAATAAAAAGCCCATAAACTTTTTATACTTTTTCTCTCCAATATTTGGTCTTGCTATTTCGTCTCTAACATAAATTACCAAAGGCTCTAAAACTCTACCAAATCCTTTTGGCACTTTTCTAGATTTGTATTGTTTTGCTAATGCAGAGAAACCTAAAAACATTAAAAGAGAAGCAAATAAAATACCTACTACACTTTTTGTGATCGAAAAATCTAATGTTTTGTGTGCGTTTGTTGCGTGGTGTGTTTCATCAAAAGAAACAGCTGTTGCTCCTTTTTCTAATTCATAAATCTTACTATGAATTTTTGTGAATTTTAATCCGTTTTTTTCTACAATTACATGTCCATCATCATTATGATGAAATTCTGAAGACATAAAAGTTACTAAACCTTCGCTAGACCATAAAATTACAGGTAAAGGAAAACCAAAATGTTTTCTTTCTCCTTGATCTGTAGAATAAGAGAAAAAAGTAAAGTCGTGAGAATCTTTTAAGTGATGTTTAATATAATCAGTAACTTCTTCTTGTGTATTTACCTGACCACCATCGTTTTCCGAATGGCTTTTCTTACCTGTTTCTAAGGCAAAAGTTGTACTTGTAATAACCGCTATTACTGCTATTGTAAAAAACTTAATTATTTTTTGTGCAATCTTCATTGTAAAAATACGCTTTCTAAATTCGGCGCAAAGGTACGCAATAATTCAAAAGTACAAACCTTTTTTTCAAATTTAAATTTATAGTTTTTTATTTCTAATTTTTGATACGATAATTCCTTCTGTTGATAAAAAAACGAAAGTGGGTAATAAGAATGATAATTTTGCTATAACAGACAAAGAATCTCTTTCTATTATTGATGAATAAAAGGCTACGCAAAAAAACAGTAATTTTAAAAATAAAGCTCCTAAATATATATAACCTAAGTCTTCCGGTTTTTTATTAACACTTTGAAGTAATAATAAATTTACACAAATTAGTATAGAAAAACCGCTATGAAAAAGATATAGTTTTTGCAGGTTAAAAGGTAGTATTTCTTTATAACTCTCTATAATAATTTGATGTAAAAAAAAGCCTGAAAAATGTAAACCAAGAAAAACTACGAGTACAATTACTATTTTTTTAATCATTTATTTTATTTGCTTGTTTAATAAGAGCATATGTTGCTAAAAAAATAGCAACTAAAGTAATTGTTGTTGTTAAAAATGAAGTGTCTAACTTTTTATCTAACCATTCTCCTAAAAGAAAGCCTAAATATATTGTTAACCCCATTTGTAAGCCCGCACCGAGATAACTGTATTGCTTTATTAAGCGGTTTTTTCTGAGCGTTTTTTTGTTTCATTACCACTTTTATTAAGTTCTTTTAATGCACCCTTCATTGCACAAGTAGCATTAAAAGTGGCACCTGGTTCTATAGATAGTTTACCTATAACCACATCTCCAGAAATATTTGCTGTACTTTTTATTGTTAACGTATTTGCCACAGATAAATCGCCAGAGAATTTACCTTCTATATCAGCATTAGTAGATTCTACTGTACCTTTTATTACACCTTCAGAACCAATAATTACTCTTCCTTTAGTTATTAAAGTACCTTCTAATATACCGTCTATTCTAAAATCTCCTTCAGAGACAATATCTCCTTTAAATGTAGAGTTTTTGGCAATTACATTTCTTTCCATAGTTCTTGGGTTTGCTTTTTTCTTCTCTTTTTTAGGTTCTTTGCTGCTAAACATTACTCTTTTGTTAATTGTTTTAAAATTTCTTTCGCTTTTTTCCTTCTTCTGTACTTCCGTAATTAATAGCAACAAATTCTAATGCTCTTTTATAAGTTTCTTTATCTAGGTACTTACCAATTGCATATGCTTTTAAAAGCTCGAATTTTGGTTTTAATTTAGAATTATTAATTGTAGGTAAAACATCATTTACATTAACAAGAACATTTTTAAACTCTCCTTTTTTGTAAAGATAATATAGTTTTTTGTAAGTTTTTTCTACCTCGTTTACAACTTCTTTATTTTCTATTTTATTTTCTGGATTTTTTATAATCTGAGCAAAAACCGTGTTGGGATATTCTGATAGAATAACATTTTTATGTGTATTCGATTTTTCTAAATTTCCGTTTTTATTATAAATTTGATACAAATGCCAATTTATTGGTAATACTAACTCGGCTTTCGGGTTTAAACTAAGCACTCTTTCTAATCTTCTTATTGCTAAGTTTTCGTTTTTAAATTGTTCTTTATAAATTAATCCTAATTCGTATAAAGCTTGATTTCTATCTATTTTTAAAGTGTCTATTTTTTGTTTATCTGTCGGAATTGTTTCTAAATAACTAGCTAAATCGTACCTAGTATTTATTTTTGAAACATTTACAGAATCGGTATTTCTAGTATTGATGCTTGCATTTGCAGACCAACGCCAATTGTCTTCTAGCTTTCTGTTTCCCCAAATTTTACGGAATTCTGTTTTACCAAAACTAACTACTTGGCTATTATAAAAATACCATTCGCCTTTACTATTGGTTTGTAACGAACTTGAATTTGCACCAAATGCTATTTGATTTAATCTTAATTGCGCAGCTTCTTCGTCTTGCTTTTTTAAATTTTCTATATAATTTTTAAAATAAGATTCTTGTTCATTTTTTGGTAAAGATGCAATTCTGATTATACTATCGTTTGTAGCAACTACATTTTCGAAATTAATTAACGACGCTAAGTTTTTATACTTTCTTTTTACTCTTCTAATTCGAAGTGCTAAAGAATCTGTAGAAACATTTAAAACACTATCGTAATAACTACTTGCAAATTGATACTCAGAGTTTTTAAAGTATAAATTTCCTAAATTCTCGTATGTAAAACTTTTCTGCTTATCGCCACCATTTTTGGCTCTTAAAGATCTATTGTAATAATCTACAGCCAAAGCAATACTATCGTTTTTTTCGTGTAAAGAGGCAACTTGATAATACAACTGATCTAAATATGGTCTATTATCTCTATCTTTTATCAATTTCTCTAACCTAGACAAAACACTCGATGAAATAGAATCGTTAACAACGTTCTTTGCCAATTCTATATTTGCATGAATTTTATATTTGTATGGTGCTTTTTTAAAGTTTGCAAGTTTGTTAAAAACGGCTGCAACAGAATCTTTTTTGTTTTCATTGGCATACATTTGCCCTAAAACAAACATATTTCCGGCTGCTTGTGCTTTATTTTCTTGTGTTCGTGTAGCTAAAATTAAATGTTTTTTTGCTTTTTGTAAACTATCAGATTTTACATAAGCCATTGCCAAAGCAGTATTTGCTTGCTCTTTGATATCGTTTGGCAAATCTGCTTCTAAAGTATCTGTAACCACCAACAAAAGTTTCATGGTTTCTATGGCAAACTCTTCATTATCCATTCTAATATTTGCTTTTGCACGCCAAATTTTAGTTTCTGCAATTAAATTTGCATTCGGATAATTTGCAATTACATAATTAAATGCTTCTACAGCAGGTACAAAACGTTGCGAATAATAACGGGCTTTACCAAGTAATAAATAAGCATCGTCTATTTTTCGGTTTCTTTCTAAACCGTTAATATTCATGCCATGTTTTTGTATTGCTTTTACCGCTTTTTCTTCTGCCTTTTCAAAAGGACCAGCAGGTTGTGTAGTTGTTGTTTTTTCTTTTTTGCTGCCAAAACCAGCTCCGAGACTATTATTTTTAAAAGTTGGCGCAACAATTTTACGATCATCAAAAACAATTGGTTCTATTGGTAATTGCTGAAACCAATCATCTTTATAACCTTGGTTAATACCTTCTATTCCTTTTTTAAATGCTTCTTCACCATTAAATAAAATATTAAAATGAGACGTTAAAGCGTGGTAGTTTCTACTAATAACAGTATCTTTTTTTGTACTACATGCGTAGATTGTTCCTAAAAGAACGGTAAATAGAAGTATTTTGTTTAGTTGTTTCATAAAATTAAAAAACTCTTATCTAAAACTAATTTCTAGTGAAAATAGTATAAATAAGAGTGTAAAAATAGTAATAAATTAAGAATAGACTAAAATGTAAGAAAACATTTATGCTATTGTGGTTATTTGTTTTGTTTTTAATTTGTTACAAAGCAAAATAACTTTCTAATTCTTTTAAGGTTTCTTCGGATGTTTTTATGTCGTTTACCACGGTTCCTTTATCTAAAACCACAATACGTTCGCAAACTTCTGTTACGTGTGTTAAATCATGACTAGAAACTAAAACGGTAATATCTCTATCTTCTGTTAGTTTTTTAATAATTTGCTTTAATCTAATTTGTGTTGTGGGATCTAAGTTTGCAAAAGGCTCATCTAAAATAACCACTTTAGGGTTTCCCATCATTGCAGCAACAATGCCCGCTTTTTTCTGATTTCCTTTACTTAAATCTCTTAAATATTTCTTTTTCCCAACAATTTCCCCATTAAAAAAATCTTCGAATTGTGCTATAAATTTAGCAACATCTTCTTTATTCATTCCTCTTAAATCACCAATAAAATCGAAATATTCTTCTGGTGTTAAATAAGATATTAAAAATGATTCGTCTATAAAAGATCCTGTAAAATTTTTCCAATCTTCGCTTTCACTAACAACTATATTATTATTTTTAACAGAACCTGTTGTTGGTCTAATTAAATCTAATAAAATATTAAATAAAGTTGTTTTACCTGCACCGTTATTACCAACCAAACCAAAACTTTGACCTGTTGGAATGTCTATTTTTTCTACGTTTAAAACTTCTGTTTTTCCGTATTTTTTGAAACTGTATTTATTGTAATCATTGTTTTTTCTTTTTAGGTTTAATTATGCTTCTTTTCCGAAAGCATTAATCATCACATATTTATTTTTTATGTACTGTTTTTCTATCAGGTTTAAAGCAAGTTTTTTACATAATAAACTTATTATTCCTATAGATGCTACTACGATGTAACCGAATTACCGCCCACAAATTTGTCGAACAACCAAAAAACCAACATAGGAAAAACCATTAATGGCAGTATAATTAAAAACTGAGTTGCACTTGTACCTTGTGTGTTACCAAATCCGCTTTTATTTAAATCGATTCTTTTTCTATTAAAAGATCCTGCAAATAATAAAAAGAGTGAATTAAAACCGATATTAAAGATTGCACCGGCGGTAATCATTAAAAAAATATCGATTCCGAAATACAAATACGGAAAACTTAATATGTATAAAAAAGAGGTCATAAATACCATTAAAATCCATTTAGATTCTAAAAACTTACGGTATTTAAAACTCTGACTCATTAACATTTTGTAATGTGCACTATCCCAAGCAGGAATAAACTGACCGTAATTTAGGGCAAAACCACCTGTTACAAATAAAGAGGCAAACATTAACATTGCTGGCATTTCTCTGTATGTTTTTTGGGTGAAAAATATCAATCCATAGAACAAAAATAAAAACGACATTAAAAAGACCGTTTTTGTTCTTTTATTTCGCCAAATTAAACGCATATCGTTTTTAATAAATGGCGCAACATCTCCTAATTTATCAGTAAAAGATAAATCTAAAGACTTTGCTTCTTCTACTTTTTGAGAAACTGCTTCGTCTAAATACACAAGGTTTCTTAATTGTTTGTAGTTTAATTGATACAAAAAAGCCAACACCACTAAAAAATTAATGCGTAAATTGGGTTTTGATAAATGCCATCAAAAACAGAGCCACCGTATGCTGTAACATCAAAAATATTAAACTTTTGTAAACCAATTAAGGTTAATAAAGTAACAGCTATTACACCTAAAGCAACTTTATTTTTATTAATTAAAAAATTTAAAAAATTGGCAGATTGAATAATTAATATCAGCGCAAATAACCAACCTAAAACACCCGAAATATTGTAACCCTCTTTTATTAAAACTACAGAAAAAGGGATGTAGAAAAATAAACCTAAGATGTTAAAAAACGAAACAGAAGATTTACCTAAAACATAATGTACCAATTTACTTTTTTTAATTGGTAAAATTAACATCGGTTTTATATTCATAACCGGCAATTTTTGCATTAGATATCTAAATATTAAATCTCCTAAAATTGCATATAACAAATAAGAATTTACCAATTGTAATGGGTCGGATTCAGAAATTGTTTCTTTAAAATATAATAACCTCCAATACCTATTATTAAAAAAGTAGCTAAAAAATACAGGACAAAAAAGCCCATAATTATTTTAATGGCAATACTTTTTCCGAAGGAAGCTGATCGAAGAAATTGCTTCCATTCTAGTTTTAAAAAGCGTAACATCATAAGTTTAGTAATTAGTTAGATTGATAATAAGTAGTTAAGTATTACAATTTGTTACAAATTATTTACAATTTTATACTCGGGATATGTTTCTATTAACAATTGTTCTGCTTTTTCTGGCAACACATAATTAGAAATATAAAACAAAATGCACAACAACGTTAAGACTACAGAAATTGCAAAAAGCCAATAGATATTTAAGTGACTAAAATCAAACCTTGTTAAGTTAGCAATGTTAAATAAGTTTACAAAAGTAAAGCCAGTGTATGTGTTTTTGGTTGTACCAAGCATTGCTTCTAACAAAAAAACTTTCTCTTTTTTAATTTCTTTTTCTTTATGCTTTTTTCTAATTTTATAAGCGCTGATTCCTTCTAAAGTTATTAAAATCAATAAGGTTCCTAAAAAAATATATTCTGAAAACTTTACTTGTAAAACAGTAAAAAATGCTAAAAAAACAGTAATTGTAATTACAATTTTTGGAAACGTAAACCACTCTTTGGCAAAGTTTAGAATAATGTTCCAGTAGCGTTTATTCATTTGTTTTTGCTTTTCTTCTACAACATCCATAAAACCAAAAATGCCAAATTTTTTAAAAGATTTATCTCGAGCGTCTTCAAATGATAAATTCGGATTTTCAATCCAAATTTCTTCAATATCGTTTGCCAAATGGTCTACCAATTCGCTTTGTACATCGTAATGATAAACGTAATGTTTTCGTGTAAATTTAAAAAGTTGCGCTATATGGTTTTGAGTAAGTTTCATTATCAAAATAAATTATGAAAATTTATATTCGGATACGTTTCTTGTAATAATTCTTCTGCTTTTTTAGGAATAACAATTAGAGATACATAACCAAAAAGAATTAGTAAAGTAATTATAGCAGCAGACAAGGCTTTTCTAAAATCGCCCATCAACAAAAAATCTTTAGCATTATCTCGGAAATAAAAAATCGAAAGCGTACAATAAAATTAAAGCAGAATTACCAATACCATTAATAGCTATAATGTTTTCGAACATCCATTTTTTACCTGTTTTATCGGTTTTCTTTTTTAATTTTCTACTATTTTTAATTATTGTATAGCACTCTAAAAGAATTACAACAATAAAAACGGCGATATACATATTGTATGCATTTGGTAATTTTTGTAATTGATAAAAACCTAAAAAAAGCAATGCTGTAAGCACTATTTTAGGCAATCGAAACCATTCTTTTATAAATTTTAGAATAATTTTAAAATACCTTTTTGTCATTTGAGTTTGTTTTTGCTCTACAACATTCATAAAGCCAAAAACACCAAATTTTTTAAATGATTTATCTCGTGCATCTTCAAATGATAAATTCGGATTTTCAATCCAAATTTCTTCAATATCGTTTGCCAAATGGTCTACCAATTCGCTTTGTACATCGTAATATTCTACATAATGTTTTCTAGTGAATTTGTAAAGTTCTTGTATGTGGTTTTGGGTCAGTTTCATAGCTTATACAATTACATTAGGGTAATATGTTTTTACAAATTGCCTATTCTTCTTATACACAAATTCACCGAACAATAAAAGAGTAAAATCAACACAAATACTGTTAATTGAATATTGTTATGTATTGGATTTAAAAAACTTTCATTGGTTCTAAAACCTACAGAATAATAAAAAAATTGAAACAATTGCATTATAAAAAGATTGAAATTGTTAGATCTTTCTAATGCTAAAAACTTAGTTTTCTTCTTATTTCTGTAGAAAAATAATATTAAAAAAATGAAACAACTAAAAAGAGCAACTAAAGAAAAGGTTTCAAAAAATTGCTTTTTATCTTCAAAAAGGTTCATCAACAAAAACAAAGCATAAAATATACCCGCTGAAATTAAAATTCTAGGAAGTTTAAAAAATGTAATTAAGTGCTTTAAAGTTGCTTTATAGAATTTCTTTTGAACTGCTTTTGTTTTATCCTTTAAAAGATTACTAAAACCTCTATCAGAAAAATTTCTGTGGATATTTTGTATTTCCTTTTTGAAATTTATATCAGGATTTTCAGCTAACTTTTGCTCTAAAATATTGGCAAAATGATCTACAATTTCTGTTCTAACATCGTAGTATTTTATTCCGCAAGAAAACACGTAATTGTCTATTTGCAAAAGTTGCTCTTTAGTTAATTCCATAGCTTATGAAATTTTATATTGTTGAATTGCTTCTTTGTGTTTTTTATAAAAGTGGAAATAACTGAAAGTCATCCAAAGGAAAGAACAGAGCATTCCAATATTAATTCCATTCAATTCATTCACACGTGTGAAAAAAATTGCTAAAACAATTAAACCTGTAAAAGCTCCTAAACTTTTAGATTTCAAAATAAAACCATAAGTAGTTTCGATTTTATGATTATTACTAAATAACATGTATACAAATGATATTAAAGTTAAAACTATAACTCCTTTTAAAGTATTGAATAAACCGTATTCTTGTGGGTTTTCTATTTTAAAATTAAAATGAGTTAATAATAAAAAAGGCAAAAAATAAGAGGTTAATAAAAACACATATTGTTTCCAATAAACTTTTTTAGCTTTCTGAATCACAATTTTTGGTGCAGTAAAACCAAGTCCAAAAAACATACTGGAAGTTTCTTTAAATTGAGGATTCCATTTTTGTTTAGAAGTTGCAAAAGCATTGTGAAAAGTTACTTTTTCTTCTTCCATTTTTTCTTCAATATCAGAAATAATATGATCAAAAATTTCTAATCGAATATCGATATAATCAATCTGTTTTACATCTAAATAATGTTCTACTCTTTGTATTTGCTCTTTTGTTAATTCCATAGCATTAGTCTAACAAGTGTTTGTATTTTTCTAAGATGATTTTTCTATGTTTTCTCAAAACAATAAAAGCTGCAACACCATAATTAATAGTAAATAAAGTATAAACTATAAATAGATAATTATTAGAAGTTATATAATGTTGAAAATCGAAACTTAACGGAAGTTGAACCATTAAGAATGGCAACCAAATTTCTGAACCTAAAAGCTTAACTTCTTCTAACTTTTTTAATTTCTTTTTATTTATCATTCCAAATAATAAAGATGCAGACATAACTATGGATTGTGAAATAACTAGTGAAAACCATAACCATTTATCGTTTAAAATTTCAGCAAAAAAATAAAAAACAATAACAACTAATAACGAATAAGGAATCAATTTAAAATCAATAAAAAATCTAAAAAACTGCTTCCAAGTTTCTTTTCTGTAAGAAATTTTAAGAGCACTCACTCCGTTAAAAACAAACTTTTTTATAAACTCTAATTCATTGGATAAATACTGAGATAAGTTACCATTTTCTGTAGTTGCTTCAAAATCAAGAATTAGATGATCTACCAACTCAATTCTTGTTTCTTCGGAAATTGTTGGGTATTTTCTGAGTAAAAAACCCTCTAAAAAAACCAACTGTTTTTCTGTTATTTCATAGTGCTTTTCCATCCTACTCCAAACTTAATTTAGGATTCACCAATTGCTGCATTGTTCTTAAAAACTCTTGCATTTCATCCAACTTGTTGGCAGTTTCTTTGGTACCAGATTCTGTTAACTTGTAATATTTACGCAATCTATTACCCACTTTTGCAACCTCTACATCTAGCAAACCATCAGCTTCTAATTTATGTAAAGCTGGGTACAAGGCACCTTCGGTAATTTTAAGTTCGCCTTTGGTTAATTCTTTTACTTTTTGTGTAATTTCATAACCGTACATTTTATCATTACTTTCTAATAATTTTAAAATAATGGTTTGCAAAGAGCCTTTGTATAATTTCTGATTTCCCATTTTTATAATGTGTTTTTGTCACTTCAATTTAAAAATCATCTAAATTGACAACTTTTGAATATCGATGGTCAAATATACATAATTTTCTTATACATAGAATTCTTATGTATTGTTTTTTTGACAAAAAAATCCTGAGTTTTTTAAAACTCAGGATTTAATTTAGAAACTTCTTTTAAGAATCGTTATTACTTTTCTACTTTTAAAACCTCTTTAATTATACGTTCTAAATCTGCTTTTGGTAAAGCTCCGTTTGCCATTTGTGGTTCTCCTTCTGCAGGACAAAATAACATAGATGGTATGCTTCTAATACCAAAAGCGGCAGATAATTCTTGTTCTGCTTCGGTATCAATTTTATAAATATCTATTTTACCTTCGTATTCTTTAGACAATTCTTCTAAAATTGGCGCAATCATTTTACAAGGGCCACACCAATCTGCATAAAAATCTATTAATGCTGGTCTTTTACCTTCAAATTTCCACTCTTTATTTTTTTCAAAATTAAATACTTTTTCTAAAAATGTTGCTTTTGTTAAATTTTCTGTCATATGAATGTTTTTAATTCAACTTTGTTGAATTTTTATTTTATAATTATTTTACTACAAAATTAGTCGTAAAAACCTCTAAAGTATTACAATTAGCTATCGATAACAAACATCGTAAAGTTAAAAACAGTTAAATCATTCTTTAATAAAGCGATTATAATTTAATTTTGATAAAACAATTAACTTTGTTTGGTATACTAAACATCATAAACACACTTACATTGATTTACCCAAAAACAGAAAAAAACCAGTTGTAGACACCTTTTTTAATACAACCGTTATCGATAATTACAGATGGTTAGAAGATGATAGAAGCGCAGAAACAGAAGCTTGGGTAAAAGCACAAAACAAGGTTACTTTTAACTATCTAAATCAAATTTCTTACAGAGATCAATTAAAAAATCGATTGGCTAATTTATGGAACTATGAAAAAATAGGTACGCCTTTTATAGAAGGCGATTACACATATTTTTCTCAAAATAATGGTTTACAAAATCAGAGCGTAATTTATAGAACCATAGATAATTCTGAACCGAGAAATATTTTTAGATCCAAATACTTTTTCTAAAGACGGTACAACTTCTTTAGGCGCATTAAGTTTTTCTAAAGATGGTAAAACCGCCGTATATTCTATTTCTGAAGGTGGTTCTGATTGGCGAAAAATAATTATTATTGATGTTGTTTCTAAAAAGCAAAAAGAACCAGTTATTGTTGATGTAAAATTCTCTGGAATTTCTTGGTACAAAAACGAAGGTTTTACTACTCTAGTTACGATAAACCAACCGGAAGTGAATTGTCTGCTAAAACAGATCAGCATAAATTATATTATCATAAGCTAGGAACTTCGCAAGAAGATGATGTTGTTATTTTTGGCGAAAAAAATCAGAAAAACACAGATATATTGGTGGCTATGTTACAGAAGATAACCGTTTTTTAGTAATTACTGCACAAATTTCTACTTCGGTAACAAATTATTTATCAAAGATTTATCCGAAGAAAAAAGCACGCTAAAACCAATTATAGAAACGCTAGAAAGTGATACTTATGTAATTACTAACAAAGCTTCTACACTTTTTTTAGCGACCAATTTAAATGCACCCAATAAAAAAGTTGTTACTGTAGATTTTTCGAACCCTACACCAAAAAATTGGCAAGATTTTATACCAGAAACAGAACATGTTTTAGCTATTTCTAAAGGTGCAAATTATTTGTTTGCAAATTATATGGTAGATGCGGTTTCTAAAGTTTTTCAATACAATTTTAATGGCGAATTTATAAGAGAAATTTCTCTACCAGGTATTGGTTCTGTTACGGGTTTCGGTGGAAAAATAAGAGCTAAAGAATTGTATTTTTCTTTTACGAATTACAACACTCCGAATTCGTCTTATAAATTCAATCCAGAAGATGGCTCTTACCAAACATATTGGAAACCAAAAGTGGCTTTTAATACTGATGATTATATAAGCAGACAAGTTTTTTATCCGTCTAAAGATGGCACTAAAATTCCGATGATTATTACACACAAAAAAGGAATTGAGTTAAATGGCAAAAATCCTACTATTTTGTATGGTTATGGCGGCTTTAATGTAAGTTTAACGCCTAGTTTTAGTGTTGCAAATTTAGTTTGGATGGAGCAAGGTGGTGTGTATGCTGTTGCGAACTTGAGAGGTGGCGGAGAATATGGTAAAAAATGGCACAACGCGGGTATAAAACTTAAAAAGCAAAATGTTTTTGATGATTTTATTGCGGCGGCAGAATTTTTAATTGATAATAAATATACTTCATCAGAATTTTTAGCAATTCGTGGTGGCTCTAATGGCGGACTTTTAGTTGGCGCAATTCTTACACAAAAACCAACTTTGGCAAAAGTTGCATTACCTGCTGTTGGGGTTTTAGACATGTTGCGTTATCATACATTTACTGCAGGCGCAGGTTGGGCATACGATTACGGTACTGCAAATGACAACAAAGAAATGTTCGACTATTTAAAAGGATATTCGCCTGTACATAATGTAAAAAAAGGAACTGCATATCCTGCAACATTAATTACTACCGGAGATCATGATGATAGAGTTGTACCAGCGCATAGTTTTAAATTTGCGGCAGAATTACAAGAAAAACATACGGGTAAAAATCCTACATTAATAAGAATAGAAACCAATGCGGGCCACGGAGCTGGTACACCTATTGCAAAGACAATAGAACAATTTGCAGATATTTTTGGTTTTACTTTATTTAATATGGGCTTTAAAAAACTGCCTAAAAACCTACAAAACAGCTGATAAATTTAAAATAAAACTTTTTTAATTATTTAATTACCTTTGGTAATAATCAATAAGGTAATTACAAAAGTTAAAAAGATGTAACATTATATTTTTTAAGACACTAATTATCATAACACTCAAATTACACAAATAATGAAAACATTTAACAAGGTTCTTTTTACAACTGCAATTGCATCTTTTGCTTTTGTTGCTTGTAAAGAAGAAAAGCCAGAAGAAAGATCTGCCGGTATTATTATTGAAAACATGGATACTTCTGTAAAAGCATCTGACGATTTTTTTAGACACGTAAACGGTACTTGGATAGATAAAACAGAAATTCCAGAAGACCGAACATCTTGGGGTGGTTTTGGTGAGCTACGTAAAAAAACAGATGAAGATGTTTTAACTATTTTAAATGATGCCATAGCGCAAAAAGATTTTCCGAAGATAAAAGATGCACAAGGAAATGAAATAGATTCAGATCAAGAAAAAGCAGTAAACTATTACCAAACAATAATGGATACTGTTGCTAGAAACAAACAAGGTAAAGCACCTGTTATGCCTTTTTTAGCTAAAATAGAAGAAATAAAAACAAAGAAAGATGTACAAAACTACATTACCAATATGGCGCCTTATGGTGGTGCTGGTTTTTATGGTTTTGGCGTTTATAACGATTTAAAAAACAGCAGCCAATATGCAGGTTACATGGGTGGTGGTTCTTTAGGTTTATCTAGAGATTACTACGTAGATGCAAAAGTTGCAGATAAATTGGCTAAATACGAAATATTTGTTGCTAAAATGCTTCAAGAATTTGGTGATGATGAAGCTACTGCTAAGAAGAATGCAGCTACAATTGTTGCTTTTGAAACTAGTTTAGCAACACCAATGATGACAAAGGAAGAACGTAGAGATACACGTAAAATCTACAATCCAATGTCTGTTGCAGAGTTAACAAAATTAGCACCAGCTATAGATTGGCAAGCTCATTTAGAAGGAATTGGTGTTACAGACTTAGAAACAATTATAGTTACAGATCCTGCTTATTTTAAAGCTATGAGTAAAATTTTTACACAAAGATCTGTAGAAGACATGAAATTATTATTCCGTTGGAACACTATAAACAGTTCTTTAAGCTCTTTATCTACAGACTTAGAAACTGCAAATTGGGAGTTTTATAGCAAAGAAATGCGTGGTGCTAAAAAACAACGTGCAAGAAATGAGCGTGCTTTAGGTAACTTAAACGGTGCCGTTGGTGAAGCTTTAGGTAAATTATACGTAGAAAAAATGTTTCCGCCGAAGCAAAAGCAAAAGCAAAAGAAATGATAGACAATGTAATGTTAGGTTTCGAAAAAAGAATTGCTGGTTTAGAGTGGATGAGTGCAGAAACTAAAGAAAAAGCTTTAGAAAAATTACATAAATTAACTGTAAAAATTGCGTATCCAGATGTTTGGAAAGACTACTCAGAATTACAAGTTAAAGGTTTAGACGAAGGCGGTTCTTATTTTGAAAACAGTATTAATGTTACAAAATGGAACTACAATAAAAATATGGCTAAATTAGGTAAAGAAGTAGACAGAACAGAATGGGGTATGTCTCCGCAAACTGTAAATGCTTATTTTAATCCTACAAATAACGAAATTGTATTTCCGGCAGCAATTCTACAGCCTCCGTTTTACGATTACAAAGCAGATGAAGCTGTAAATTATGGTGGAATCGGAGCAGTTATTGGTCATGAAATTTCTCACAGTTTCGACGATTACGGATCACGTTTTGACGGTGATGGAAACCTTAAAAACTGGTGGACAGAATCAGATTCAGAAAAATTTGCAGTAATTGGTAAGCAATTGGTAAAACAATACTCAGATATTATTGCTATTGATTCTATGCACTTAAATGGCGAATATACTTTAGGTGAAAACATTGGCGATTTAGGTGGTGTACAAGCAGCTTACGAAGGTTTACAAATCTTCTTAGAAAAAAGCGGTAGACCAGAAAAAATTGATGGTTATACACCAGAACAACGTTTTTTCCTTTCTTGGGGAACCATCTCGGAGAACTAAAATGCGTGATGAAGCTCTTAAAAACTTAATCATGACAAATACACATGCACCAGGAATGTACAGAGCATACATGCCACTTAAAAACGTAGACGCTTTTTACGAAGCTTTCGATGTTAAAGAAGGTGATAAAATGTATCTAAAACCAGAAGAAAGAGTAAGAATCTGGTAAAATAGCTGATCTTTTTCGTATAATTTTCTTTTTAAAATTTATACATTAAAATTCAAAACCGATACGAAAGTGTCGGTTTTTTTTATGTTTTTTTGGGCGTTACCTAAAGGTCGCGCTTTTCGCACTCGCTTTTTATTCGTTCCTCATAAAAGAGCTCAAACAAATGCTACAATCGCTAACGCAGGCGTACTTGCTATCTAAATTACAACAACAAATCAAATAGAAACCTTATTTTTGTAAGATGCTAAAAGTCCAAAATATCTCTTTCGGGTACACTAAAAACAAAATGGTTTTAGACAACTTTAACTTCAATATAAAAGAAGGAGAACATTTGTGCGTTATGGGAGAAAGTGGCTGCGGAAAATCTACACTTTTAAAAGCAATTTACGGCTTATTAGATATAAATAAAGGAACAATTTTCTGGAAAGATCATCAAGTTCTAGGTCCAGAATTTCATCTAGTTCCTGGTATGGATTTCTTTAAATATGTCGCACAAGATTTCGATTTAATGCCTTACATTTCTGTATCAGAAAATATTAAAAAATTTCTATCTCGTTTTTATCCAGAAGAAAGCGAAAAAAGAACACAAGAATTATTAGAAGTTATAGAAATGACCGCTTTTGCAAACACAAAAGTTAAAAATTTAAGTGGCGGACAAAAACAACGTGTAGCAATTGCTAGAGCCTTGGCAAAAGAACCGAATTACTCTTATTAGACGAACCTTTTGGCCAAATAGATAACTTTAAAAAAACTCTTTAAGAAGAAAACTTTTTGCCTATTTAAAAGAAAAAAATATTGCGTGTATTGTTGCTACACACGATAAAAATGATGCACTTTCTTTTGCAGACACTTTGCTAATTATTCGCAATCATAAAATAGTAGTTCACAATGCACCAAAAGAAATTTACAACAACCCAAAAAGCAAGTATGTAGCTGCTTTATTTGATGATGTAAATGAAATTATAATAAACGGTAAACATGTATTATTATATCCGCATCAAATAAGAATTATCGATAATTCTAATAGCATTGCTATCGTAAAAAACGCATACTTTAAAGGCTCTTTTTGGTTAATAGAAGCTGATTTTGAAAATCAAATTGTGTTTTTAAATCATAAAGATTTTATAGAAACCAATACTAAAATTAAGCTATCTCTAGAATTTTAAACACATTTCCGTTAAAAGAAATTGTTTCGTCTTTTTGCTTTCCTAAAAGCAATTTTCCTATTGGAGATGAGACTGAAACTGCAAAATAATTTGCGTTTTCTATAGTTAAATGACCCGCAGAAATACTCAAGAAATAATTTGCCTTATCCGTATAAACAATACTGCCTAAATGTGCATTTTTAGAAGTTTTAGAAATATCAATTTTTGCTAAAATTTCTTTCATTTGTGTAATTCCCGCCAATTGTTGGCCAGCTTTCTCCATTTCCAATTGCAACATTGCTCTACCGGTTTCGTGCTTATCGCCTGCAGAACTTTTAGTTTCTGTTTGTAGTGCTTTTTGGTTAGAAGAAATAACTTCTTCTACATTTTGCAAACGTTTCTCTACAAATTCTTTACAATTATTATAAAGTGCTTCTTTCAAATTCATTGTTTAGTGTAAATGCAAATGCTCCGTAATTTCCATGATGAGAAATAGAACAAGATTGTGTTATTTTTTTCTCTCGATAATAATATAAAGGCGCACCAACAGAAGATTTTCTTTTTGTAATTTCTTCTAATTTCAAACTAACTATTGATGCTAGCTCCGTTTTTAAATCTTTATCTACATTATCTGATTTTCCTATTTTCGAAAAAATAGAAGTTGTAGTTGCGTTTTGTTTTGCAATAGTAGAAACATAAAAAGGATTAAAAGTTGTAGTTGTATAAAAAATTTTGTCTTCAAAAAAAACAGTTCCTTGGTCTTTAGAGATTAAAGTACATTCAAATTTTAAAGGTGCAAAAAAGCGCTTTTCTACTTGTTGTGTATAACATTTATAGGCAGCTTCTTTCATAGACCAAAATTGCCAAACTTGTAAAAACGGATTTTTAGAATTGTAAATTTCTTGCTGTTCTTTTTGGGAAAATTGTTTGTCTAAAAAACCATTTCTTTGCCAATTGCTTTGAGTTTTAGCAAGGTTTAAATCAACAATATCATTCCCAATACTATGCATTGATTTTTCTTGAATAATTGCTACGGTTGCTTTTACAGAAAGCATTTTCTCCATAGAATCGTTATCTATCTCTATGTTAAATTCATCTTCAACATCCAAAATAATATCTACTAAATTTGCAGAATTTATTTCTAAATCGTTTATAAAATCGGTGTTTTCAGAGATATTTTTAAAACCATCTTCATTTTGAACATAAGGTTTTACAATAACTGTTAACTTGCTTATAATTTCTTCTTTTGTCATTTTTTATTCTGAATATTTTTTAAAGATAACACAAGCATTTACATCACCAAAACCAAAGCTTGCTTTTGCTAAAATAGTAATATCTTTCTCTATTATTTTTGTAGGAATTTTATCCGTAGAAATTAGTGTTGCAATTTCTGATTGTACATCTTCGCAATTGATATTTGGAAACACAAATTGTTCTTTAATTTGCAAAACTGCTGCCACAGATTCGATTGCGCCGAAGCTGCCAAACAATGCCCAACCATAGATTTTAAAGAGTTTATATACGGAAAATTAACTCCTTTTCGATTTAAAGCCTTTGCCCAATTTTCTATTTCTAAACTATCTTTAGAGGTTGCTGTTAAATGACCATTAATTACATCTATTTCATCCGCAGAAATTCTAGCATCAGAAATTGCGGCAGTAATACATTTTTGCACCGCCTCTGCATTTGGTGCCGTTAACGTTCCGCCATTTCTTTGTCCACCGAATTTATATTTCCGCCTAAAACCTCTGCATAAATAGTTGCGTTTCTTGCTAAAGCACTGTCTAAAGATTCTAAAACTAAAGCACCAGCACCACTTCCCGGAACAAAACCAGACGCCGTTGCACTCATTGGTCTAGAACCTTTTTCTGGTGTTTCGTTATGCTTGTAAGACATTACGCGCATCGCATCAAAACCACCCCAAGTGTATAAACTACTATCGCTAGAACTACCAACTAACATTCGTTTTGCTTTGCCGCTTTGTATTCTATCAAAACCCATTAAAAGCGCTTCTGTACCCGTTGTACAAGCAGATGAATTTGTAGTAACCTGATTTCCTAAACCAAGAATTCCGCCTAAATAAGCAGAAATGCCGCTTGCCATGGTTTGTACTACAGAAGTACTTCCTAAACGTCTTACGTTTTGATCATCAATTTTATAAATTGCTTCTCTAAATTTTTCGATTCCGAAGTTCCTGTTCCAAAAATTAAACCCGAGTCGTAGTCTAAACCTGAGTTATCATCAACAGAAAAACCTGCATTTTTCCAAGCATCAATACCAGCCATACAACCATATAAAATAGAAGTAGAATTAAAACCACGTAATTGTAAAGGCGATAAATATGTTTGTTTTTTTCTTCGGAAACCACTGGAATACCGCCAATACAACAAGAAAAACCTTTGTCTTTTAAATTCTGATGAAAAGTAATACCGGATTTTCCTGTTTTTATTGCATTTGTAAACTCTTGCAAACCAACTCCGTTTGGGGCAACAACTCCTAAACCAGTAACTACAACTCTATTTTTCATTTTTTATTTTGCGATTATCATTCCAGCAATAGTACCTCTACAAACCAACTCATCATTAGCGTTTAGCATCTTTACTTTACATTTTAGTTTATTAAATCTAAAATATTCTTTTTCTGATATTACAGTTACTTTCTCGTTAGGTAAAACCGGTAAAAAGAAGTCTACTTCATTAGAAGTTAATGCAATTTGTGGTTTTTTTTCTTCGGATGAAATTTGATCTTCCAAAAGAAAAACTCCTAAACAAACAACACCAATTTGCGCCATTGTTTCCGTTAAAATAACACCAGGCGTAATTGGGTTGTTTTTAAAATGTCCTTCGTAAAAAAACTCATCTTCTCTATAAGTATATTTTCCTTTAACGCCTTTTTCTGAAATTTCTGTAAGTTCATCAACAAACAAAAAGGGTCTTTTGTAAGGTAAACTTTTTATGATTTTAGTTGAATTCATCTTATTGTTTTTACCACTCTAACAAAATTCTTTGTGCAGAAAAACCAGGACCAAAACTTAACATAATTCCTCTTTCTCCTTTTGCAGGATTTCTATCCATAAAACGTTCTAAAACGTATAAAACTGTGGCGCTAGACATATTACCGTACAAACGTAAAACTTCTTTTGTATCGTCTATATTTTTACCTAAAACACCAAATAAAGCTTCTACAGTTTGTACAATTTTCTTTCCTCCGGGATGAAAAATTAAATGGTCGATATCATCAATCTTTAAATTATTTTTTTCTAAAAAAGGATGAATTATTGCCGGAAAATGATCTGATATTGTCTGTGGCACTTCTTTGTCTAAAATCATTTGTAAACCAGTATTTACCAATTTAAAACCCATCATTTTAGTAGCGTTATAAAAATGATACATGGCTTCGTCTATAATTTTAGGGCCTTTATCTTCATCAAACGAAGACAAAATAACAGCAGAAGCTCCGTCGCCAAAAATAGCTGCAGAAACAATATTTGTCATCGAATAATCTTCTAACTGAAACGTTGCCGTTGGCGCCTCTACGGCAATAACAGCTGCTCTTTTATTCGGATTCGCTTTTAAAAAATTTTTAGCATAAATAATACCGGAAACACCTGCAGCACAACCCATTTCTGTAACTGGCAAACGCACAATATCTTGTTTCATTTCTAGCGAATTTATTAAATACGCATCTACAGACGGAATCATGATTCCGGTACAACTTACCGTAATTATATAATCGATATCTGTAGGTTTTAAATTGGCTTTATCTAAAGATTTTTTAAGAGATTTTTCTGCCAATTGCACAACTTCTCTTGTGTAAATATCATTCTTTTCTTCAAAAGAAGTTGCTGTAAAAACCTCTTCCGGATCCATAATAGAATAGCGTTTATCTACGCCTGCACCTTCAAAAAGCTTGATAACTTTTCTTTGAAAACGAGTTTCTTGATCTTGCATCCATAATTTTACAAACGGAATAATATCTTTTGTTTCTTTATAATATTTTGGTAATTGCTTTGCTACCGAAGTTATTTTAACTGCCATTTATTTTGTAATTATCCATTGAAAACGAAACGCCCATTTCCAAGAAATTTGTGGTTTTCTATTTAATTTATTAGACATTCTAATTAAATCTTCTCTTTTAAAACTTCTTAAAACAGAAATCAAACCATCATGAATAATCATTTTATTTTTTATAAAAACAGACAATAATTTAAACAAGTAATAGGCTAATTTATGTCTGTGTAAATCGTTTACAATAATTGCTTTTTTAGTATGTTGTAATGTATCTTTTAAGAAAGAAACCAAAGGTTTTTCTTTAAAATGATGAAAAAACAAGGTGGCTAAAACAATATCAAACTCTCTATTTTTAAAAGCATCAGAAAAAATATCTTCAACAATAAAAGTTAACTCTGTAAATTCTGTAGATAGTTCTTTTGCGTACTCTATAGCTGTTGGGTTTGCATCTATACCTAGTAACTTAAATCTATATCCATTTTTTCTTCCGAATTTGACTACATCACGTAAAATATCTCCGTGCCCACAACCAATATCTGCAATTACTAATTCTTTAGATTTATCGTGATTTTTTAATACCTTTTTTAAGGAATTTACGGTAACCAAATTGCCACCTAACCATCTATTAATATTTTCTAATTTATCTAAAACATCTCTTAAATAATCGCCACCAATAGAAAAATCATCCATCAATTCTTCTTGATCAGATCTTTTTGATGTATCTACTAATAAAGCCATTATATTTTAATTAATTTACCGTGAGTTTGTTTAATTATTATGGATAATAAAAAAGGAAATTTTCTTAAAACTCTTAATAAAAATGCTGCAATTTTATCTTTTCTAAACAACATCGCTATAAAATGACCTGTTTTTAATCGCCATTTAAATTCTTTGTTCCATTGTCTAATATACTCTTTTTCTAGCTCGTTTCTAGACAAGACAACACCGTCTAGATAATTTAGAATCAATTTAGATGCTATTTGTGCAGATTGTATTGCCATACTCATTCCGTTACCACAAAGTGGATGAATCATTCCGGCAGCATCACCACACATTATTAAATGATTTTCTATTGGCTTTTTGGTTTCAAACGAAATCTGACTAATAGAAAGTGGCTTGTTCCAAACAGGTTTAGAATTTTTAAAAATCTCTTTTAAAAACTTATTTTTAAAAACTACATTTTCTTGAAAATCGTCAATATTTTTATACTTTTTAAATGCTGAAAAACTCGTGATATAACACAAGTTAATTGCATTATTTTCTACTTTAGAAACCCCACAATAACCGCCTTTAAAATTATGCAACGCAACTAAATTTTCTTGAAAATTACCTTTTACATGTATTTTTACACCTAAATAAGGAGATTTCTTTTTGATAAAATCTCTATTTAGCTTTACATCTATTAAAGATCTTTTTCCATAAGCACCAATACAAATTTTAGATTGTAAACACTTATTTTCTTTAGTTTTAACGGTAAAAACATCATCTTTATATTTAACATCTACAACATTGTCTTGTAAAATAACCACACCATTTTCTTTGGCTTTTTCTGATAAAATAAAATCTAATTTGTAACGAGAAATACCAAATCCGCCTAAAGGTAACTTTGCGGTAATCATCTTACTTTCTGTGGTTGATAATTTAAAATTATCGATTTTTACAGCTCCATAATCAAACGGATTGATATTTAAAAACTGTAAATAAGGCAAAACTTCATTAGAAATATACTCACCACAAACTTTGTGTTTTGGGTATTCATTTTTTTCTATCAGTAAAACTTTTTTGCCAAACTTAGACAAGTGAATTGCATTGCACAAACCTGCCAAACCTCCGCCAATTACTACAATTTCATAATTCTTATTCATCTAATAAATCTGCCAATTCTTTACCAATTAAACTACCAATTGCAACGCCCATTCCGCCCAAGCGAACACCACAAAAAACATGATTAGAAATTTGTTTTACAATTGCTTTTTTCTGATTACCAACTCCCATAATTCCGCTCCAACGATGGTCGATTTCAAAATTTGTATTTGGTAAAATCGTTTCTTTTAAAATACTTTCTAATGTATTCTGAATAATATCTGTTTGACCAAATAGAGTTGTTTCTTCGGTTGTAAAATCTAGATTTCTACCGCCACCAAACAAAATTCTATCATGTATATTTCTAAAATAATAATAACCTTTATCTAAATGAAATGTACCTTTAATGTGTAAGTTTTTAATAGGTTTTGTTATTAAAACTTGCGCTCTTGCAGGTTGCACTTTTTCTTCTATTAAATTATTTGCAAAACCATTTGTAGCAATAAGCAAGTTATTGGTTTTAAAATTGATTTTATCTGTTTTTACTTCAACCAAACTTTCTGTTTCAGTAAAAGCATCAACATATATATTATTTAAAATTTTAACTCCTAATTTTTGAACTTCTAAGAGCAATTGATACATCATTTTACCTGTATCTACTTGCCCTTCAAAATTATTAACGATATAATCTTGATGTATATTTTGAAAACTAAAAGTATTGTGTGATGTTGTAAAAACATCCTCTTTAAAAATAGGTTTTAAAAGCTGATTTATTTCATCTTTTTTAGAAATACATTCTTCAAAAAAACTGCTGTTATTACATAATTCAAAACCTTTATTTTGCTGAAAATCGA